>OY969784.1:0-1965000 GCA_963703055.1 uncultured Alphaproteobacteria bacterium
GTCCTCATTCGATTGAAGACGCTCACCGGTTATATTTCTTACTAACACTGGCACCAAAGCTCATTCGGGCTCTATAGCGACTTTCCATAGCCATTGGGTGAACCATTTCGCCGGTGAATGTGACAATTTGCTCATGTTTTTGGGATCTTACTCGCGAACTTTATCGAAGGGGTTGACCAGCGAAATGGCCCGCATCCTGCTGGCTGCGAATAGCAGCTGGAATATTCAACACTTTCGTTCTGGTTTGCTCGAGTCCCTCATTCGTGACGGGCATGATATTATCACGGCTTCTCCCGACGAACGCGGCGTAACAATTTCTCACCAAGCCATTCAACACTGCAAATGGTCGCTGGATCGTTTCGAGCCTGGGAATCGTCGGCAACATAAAATCCACGCTCAGCATCGTGAACTTAATTTGCGAACAGCATCCGGACGTGTTCCTGGGATTTACAATCAAACCCAACGTCTTCGGCTGCTTAGCCTGCAGGTTCATGAAGGTGGCGGCCGTTCCGAATGTAAGCGGTCTTGGGACAGCATTCTTGGGTAAGTCTGTTCTCCGACAAATAGTCCTTAGAATGTACCGCTTCGGGTTCACGAACGCCCGACATGTTTTCTTCCAAAATCCCGACGATCAGGCTCTCTTCTTGAAGCAGCGGATTGTTCGACCGGGTCAGAGCAGTGTGCTTCCTGGGTCTGGTGTCGATCCCAATGATTTCGCAATTACCCCGCTCCCCCGTCGTGGCAGATTCCTCATGATCGCACGGCTTCTGGGAGACAAGGGCGTACGAGAATATGTCGCCGCGGCGCGAGTTCTCAAAGAAAAACGGTCGCCCTTACAATTTGCACTGCTTGGCGAACTCGACGAGCAAAATCCCAGCGCAATTGCGCCAACCGAACTGGAACAATGGCAAAGCGAGGGTATCATAACCTACCTGGGATCGACTTCTGATGTCAGACAATTCATTCAAGCGTCAAGCGCTGTAGTGTTGCCGTCTTATCGGGAAGGCTTGCCTCGGACGCTCCTTGAGGGCGCTGCCATGGCCCGGCCGTTGATTGCCACCGATGTTCCTGGCTGCAGAGAGCTTGTTCGGGAAGGTATAACTGGCTTTCTCTGTCAGCCACGAAGCGTTGAGTCACCAGCTAGTGCGATGGAGAGTTTCGCAGGGAGCTCCTACGCGCAACGTTCGAAAATTGGCCGTCAAGCGAGAGCGATGGTGGAACGGGATTTTCATCAGGAAATCGTTTTTCAAAGCTATCGCGAAATTCTGGCTCGAATGATCAGCTGAAATCGTGCCAGACAATCGATTTATCGACGGGCGCTTGGCTGATAACTTAAGTTAATTGGCAAATCGGACCCAATAACCGGGCTAAATCCATTATGGAGGTATATGAGAGGACGGCCGAGCTCCTTGAGGCATCCGTCGGCGACGAACTGGTGGCGCTCGAGCCGCTGCTCGGACGATGTTTTGGATTTAACTCCTTGGCCACGAGGGTTTGGGACCTGCTTAAAAGCCCTAAGTCTATGGGCGAGTTGATCGCGAATTTGCAGACTGGATATGATGGCGATGAGATCGAATGTTCCGTCCAGGTCGAAGAACTGCTTCGGCAGATGTCGGATCTAAGGTTGGTTGATAGGCGAGTTTGGGCTCAAAGCCCGTCGGAAAGCGGACGCACAGGAAGCTCCGCTACACGATATTGGAAACTCATTGTCGACCTTGGGTAAATAGATCGGCTGGACAATTCCATTATTGTTTCCGTTTAAATTGGGCAGAGGCGATGACTAATTCAAAGAAGCAGTGGAAAAAGCCTGAGGTTCGCCAAATATTCTTTCGAAGCACCCGCAATCTATAGGTAATAGGTTTCTAAACTGATTTAAAATGGCGTTTAAACCAATTGTGAAGCACGCGCGAAAGCAAGGCGCGTTGTGGGTGCAGGCGCTCGATGTCATCTGATTGATCGCAACGTCCGAAGGGAAGAGCGTACTTTACACATGGATCTTAAATGGAGCAGATGTTCATCAAACGACTGCGTACACGAGCGAAGAGCGCTATCCGAACCTTTTCGACCTGGTAGCGGCGCTGAAGCCGGACGCGGAACGAATTCTGCCTTTTGGGTGCTCAACTGGAGAGGAGCTTTTTGCCATTCGGCGGCGATTTCGGCGGTCAGAAATCGTGGGAGCAGAGATCAACCGACGTTCACGGAAATCGCGTTACGCCGAATTGGCACGGATGAACGAATTACGGTCGCCCAAAGCTGATTGAGGGAACATTTGATCTCATTTTTGCTCTCGCCGTTCTTCAGCGCGAGCCACACAAGATTGCCGAGATGGATGTCCAGGATTTGACGCCCGTTTATCCCTTCCATCGCTTTGACGCAGCTGTCCGCGAACTCGAAAGAAAACTTCGATCCGGCGGTTTGCTTTGTGTGCTGAACGCCCAGTACCGGGTCGAAGACAGTTCGAGTTCAGATCGCCTAGAACCGGTCGCTGCTTCGCCCATCATCAAAGACGGATTGTTTGGAACGGATGGAATGCGCTTGGCAGGCGCCTCTGCTCATACGGTCTTTCGAAAGACCTTCCCGCAATGAACTGGGTAACCACTCCTACCCACAATCAAACAGTGGGGCTAAGCTAGTTCGGAAAGATCAGACTAACTCTCTTGTTTGAGTTCGAACTGACGCTGGTCAATCTTTTTGTTCGTGCCTCCTTCAAACCAAGAGTGCCGTTGGATTAAGTCGCACTTCCCAACGTCGTCAGCAACGAGCGGGAAGCCTCGCTCAATGGACCACGCGGCCAACGTCGACTTTCCAACACCCTAGGGGCCTGAAAAAGCAATGACCTTGCTTCGATCTCGACGGCGTTCGCATGAAGCGGCAGCAGGTGGCGCTGATGGATTAGAGGAGGCCAGAAAAGCCGATCCTAGATGGAAAAGCCGAACATTGCGGATCGATGCGGTGGGAGGGCTTCAACGGTAATATGAGAGCCGTTTCGAACGAAGAAGCGCACCCCTCCTGGGATGACGAGGAGCGTTCCGCCGTCGATCCACGGAGCGCCTTGCGCGGCTTTCGGGCCGACGCAGTGTGTCCAAGTTCAATGACGAGATCGGGGATGCAACCTGGGTCACCTTCAAAAAACTCCGGTAACGGGATTTCACTTTCGATTTGAGGTCCGAAAAGAACGTACCGGCTACCTATGTGCTTGCGGTCCCGCTTCATAAAATTGGCGCAACGGCCTTGCCGGCGATAACGCCCTGGCTATGATCTCCGCTGAGTTTAGCCTCATGCTTGCATGCTGTCGCTCCAGCTATGCTCGAAGTTGCGCAGAGGACGTGCATCGCTGCTCTACTCAAGTAAATTGGGAGGCCTTTCTCAAACTTGTCCGTCGACATCGGATACAAGGCATTGTTGCACAAGCGCTTGCCAAGGCAGAGGTTATTCCCGAGGAGGCGATCGCGGACAAGATCCTCAAAGACCGCCTTGCGCTCGTTGAACACAATTTGCGGTCTGCGGCAGAGTGCATTCGATTGCGCGAAGGCCTTCAAGAGGCGGAAGTTCCTGTTCTTTTTATCAAGGGTCTGCCGCTTTCTGCGCTCGCGTATGGCGATCCCTTTATCAAAATGAGCAGAGACATCGATATCCTCGTGTTCGCAGAGGACATCCAAAAGGCCGCGGACGTTCTCAAAGCATTGGGTTATTCGATGATTGCGCCGGTGCCCTCAATCAATGGCAATCTCAGCCGTTGGCACCTCCGTCGGAAGGAATCCGAGTGGTACAGCACTCGCGCGGGAGTTGTGATCGAGCTTCATTCACGGCTTGCCGACAACCCCACCTTGATCCCTCGAATTGGGATGTGCTCGACCCGCCAACAGGTAAGGATCGAGAAAAGCGAACTGCTACCGACCTTGGAAACCCAAGATCTTCTTCTCTACCTTTGCGTGCATGGCGCGTCGAGCGCATGGTTCCGGCTCAAGTGGATTGCCGATTTCGCAGCGCTACTGCATCGGTCCGATTTTGGATGCCAGCAACTCTACAACATCAGTTGTTTAGGAGGCGCAGATCGCGCTGCCGGTCAGGCACTGCTTCTAGGATCCAATTTAGGTCTCATAGATTTGCCGTCTTCCTTGCACGAGCAACTCCTCAGCGAGAGGGGAAGCCGCTGGTTGGCCAAAATCGCCATGACCCAATTAACACAAAATGAGGAGCCGACGCGAAGGCCTTTGGGTACACTTTCGATCCATTTAAGCCAGTTGCTTTTGACCAAGCGTTTGCCCTTCAAAGTTCGGGAAGCCGTGCGACAAGTGCGGGACGTTCTCGAAAACAGTTCGTAAGACATAGAAGCTTAGCGGCATATTGCCGGTTAGCGGATTCCTCTGGATGTTCAGACAGCGCATAATCCAAGCTGCTTCATGCTCGTCCAGTCGAAACTTGAGAGGTCCTGCGGCCGGCGCGCAGCACCCACGACTTGATAAGCCTGCACAGTCCCGTAAGCAGTTCAAACGGGGCATGAGTGCATGACTATTTCGACGCGACAAAACTTCTGGCCTGGGGTCGCGAAACTATTCTCTAGGATGCCTCATCAGTTGCGGCGGCAGATTTGGTCGCTTCTGGCTCTGACCCTCATCGGCGCGCTCAGCGAAGCTCTTACCATCGGCGCCGTCGTGCCATATCTCGCGCTTCTCGCCGGCGCATCGCGTTCAGTGACATTCGCACACATTGAATTGCTGTTCGCCGCAGTCGGGGCGGATACGCATTCCAAGCAATTGGTCGCCTCCATACTTGGCCTTTGCCTGGCGGCAATGCTCTCGGGAGCTTTGAGACTTCTTCTCGTTCGTAGGACCCAGGACTTCGCTGCCCAATTCGGCCACGACCTTTCGGTCGAAGTGCAGCGCCGCCGGTTCTTTCAACCCTATTCCTGGCAGGTCCGGCACAACTCGAGTGAGCAGATCGCTGCCATCGAGAAAGTCGAATTCATCACGATCGGGGTCGTCCTTCCCATCATCCAAGCAGCATCAGCTCTAATCCTGATCATCGGAGTTGTCGCCATCCTGCTTGCGGTCGCTCCTGTCCCTACAATCGTCTCTGGTGTGGCTCTTGGAATAGCATATTATCTGCTCGCATCGTTGGCGCGCAGCAAATTGCATCGTTATTCGGACGAGATTGGCCCGTCTTTCGCAAAACGCGTGAGGATCGTTCAGGAAGGTGCCGCCGGCATTCGGGACATCATTCTTGATCGCAGCCAGGCCAAGCTCATCGAGAATTTCCGCTCTGTCGACCTGAAGCTTGTCCAGGCCCGAGCGAATGCCGCGTTCGTTTCGGCAGTGCCGCGTTTTCTAATCGAACCTCTCGGCATAATTATCATTGCGGTTCTGGCGCTCTTCATTTCGGGCCGCTCGGGTGGGCTACTCGCCGCTCTTCCTGTGCTTGGGGCCGTGGCGATCGGGGCCCAGCGAATGCTTCCGCTGGTTCAGCAACTTTATCATGCGTGGAGCAATATCGCAGCGAACCGATCGCTAATCGATGACGTGCTAAGGGATCTGAGGCTTTCGGTTCCCGCTATCCAACCCGTCGTGCGCCCACTCGCGTTTGAGCGCGAAGTAGAATTCCGGGAAGTGAGCTTCAGCTATCCCGATCGACCCGATTTCGCCGTGCATAGACTGAGTTTCATGATTCCTCATGGCTCTCGCGTCGCGGTCAGTGGCTCTACCGGCGCTGGCAAGAGTACCACTGCGGACCTTGTCATGGGTCTTCTCGAACCAACCGAAGGTTCGATTTTGATCGATGACGTTTTGCTAAATGGCCACAACCGTCAGAATTGGCAGACGAACATCGCCCACGTGCCCCAAATGCTGTTTATTTCGGACGCAACGCTTGCGCAAAACATCGCACTCTCAGCGGAACTCGATATGGATCGTGTTCGGCAAGCCGCAGCTACCGCTCAACTCGAGGACTTTGTTGGCACGCTCCCTAATGGTTATGAAACTTCCATGGGAGAGAGAGGCGTGCAGATCTCAGGCGGCCAGCGCCAGCGGTTGGCGATCGCGCGTGCAATTTACAAAAATGCGCCTGTGCTCGTCTTCGATGAGGCGACCAGTGCTCTTGATGAAGCCACCGAGAAAGCGGTGTTGCGAGCTCTTGATCAGCTTCACGGCGCTGAGCGAACGATCATCATAATCGCCCACCGTCAAACCACCATTGAGGGCTGCGATATCCACCTCCAACTCGAGAATGGCATTCTGGTAAAAGAGGTCAGTGCGCGTCACCTTCAGTGAGGCGTGGGCGGGTAGCTAGCGAGCAGCTGGAATTCAAGGGCCGCTTCGCCGCCAATGAGAATGTCGTCGCCAATCTTGACCCAGACATGCGATTTCAATTCACCGCCAGTCTGGTTTGAACCGTAACAGAGAATTTGCTGGGCGGCTTTTCGCCTGAGCATCCGCTGGAGAACCAGGCCTTCATGAACGCAGACGGTTCTAAACGGCGTTGCAGCTTGCGCGTCTGACCGCATGGACAGTTTCTCGAACGATCCGGTCCCGCTCCTTTTCCATCATCGCAAGTGGGACCGAGCCAAACGAAATGGCGCGCCGGAAGGGCGTGAATTTGACTGCGACATGGGCGTACCCAAGAAGAACCACCGCATGAAGGGTTTGGCGTTGCTCTCGCAGAGACAATTTGGAAGCCAGTCTCACAAGGCAAAGAGCGTTCAAGACTTCAAATGTCAGTCGTTTAAAAAGACGCTTAGCGTATTGCTTCGCCTCGGCTGCTGCAAAGACGTCAATCACGGCTCTTGGAGATCCAGCGACCTCCGCGCTATCGACGAATTCGGGGGAGTTGAAGCGGACATGGGACCCTCCCAACGCTAACTAACGATAAGCGAAGGCACAAAAACAACATTAGGACCGCTGCTCGCTCGCCACCTTGCGAGAATCGTTACAAATTCTCAAGACTGTAACTTTATCGCCATTGTTTTCTTAAAACTGATGCACTACTCGCAACCAAGGAAGGCTATGTGGGTTTCTCTTCCGGGGAAATTTCCCGCAGCGGTCCAATAGGAGGCAGATTAATGCGTACGCCGCGGTTCAGTAAAACGATTGGCGTTTTGATCGCCGGATCCATCATGTTCAGTTCGACTGGAGCCGTTGCAGCGACGTCCCCAGCGTCCATCCCACAATTCGATCCCTGGGCTGTCCTTAGCGTGATGAACGGCGGCGCTTCTGCGGCTGCTGCATGCGGTGTGGCAGTGACAGCAGCGGCTGCTGCCGCAGCTCAGCCGGCTTCTGGCTGTGTTCTTCCTCAGATCGACGCGGTTCCCGCCGCGGGACCTCCTCCTCCTCAGCCGATCCCGGTTCCTCCGGTCGAAGCGGCAGCTGGAGGTGGCTTTGGAATTAGTCCGATCATTCTGGGACTTGTAGCAATCGCCGCAGGCGTCGGCCTCTACTTTGTTCTTAGGAAGAACCACGCGAACAGCCCGGCATAAGGTGCGCGGTTTCTCTCGAGTTAAGAAGGAACAGGGATCATGAAGACGTTTCTCTTTCGTGCCGCGATTGGATTTGCCTGTGCCGGTGCGCTTCCGGCAATTGCAATGGCCCAGGCTCCGTGGGCTCCCGGCTCAGAAGTCGTCGGCCAGCCGCTCCAAGTCACGACAAATGGCGTGACCAACACGGTCTATTTGGATCCAAACGGCCAGTTGAGGATCATGACTCCGGGTGGCAACACCATCCCCGGAACCTGGACCGCAGCGAACGGCCAACTTTGCCTCAACACCGGCCCTCAGGAATGCATTCCTTATGCTGCGCCGTTCCAGGCTGCTGCGCCGGAGACCGTGACCAGCTCATGCGGTGCAAGCGAGACGTGGGTTGCTCAGGCAGTGAATAATGCTCCGCCGCCGCCAGCTCAGAGCGCTGCTCCGGAGCGCGGTCGCTAAGAGCTTCGAGCTGGGCTCGCGGGTTACCTTGAGTTCTATTCGGGCTCTTGAATTTCGTTGCTGAAAGGTCTGAGGCGCAAGCTCTCCGCGGCAGCCTCATTGCACTCTCGGACAAATATGATCCGTTGATCGCAAAAAGCGGAATACCATCGGCATTCAAGGCTAACCCCAGCCTTCGAAAGGGTTTATAGGTCGGGGCGCTCGGTTAGAGGCCCATATGAACCCTTCGGTCGTTTCGAAAAAGGCAAAATCCCTCCAGGAGGCGCTCGTGCATCTCGAGCAAGCTATCGCGCTCCTCGACGGCGCGGACGCCCCAGGGCAGATTGGTGCTCAGGCGGATCTTGCCGCGTGCCAGCTCCGCAGGTCGATCGAAGTCGAGCCAATGACGACCGAAATTTGGGCCCCTATTGCGTATTAACTGCCCGCTAAGTTCAAGCCGGCAGCCATCCCGCAGGGCTTGCTCAAGATAGGATCGCATTGAAGTGAACGCCTAGTCGGAGAGGTGGACTAAAGGCGCTTTTCAAAACGGTTTAATAACCAGCTCGATTTGTCTCTGCTTTCGATTAGGTCGGGCAATTGAGGGACGCGGTCCTTTTGGAAAATATGGGCGTCGAGGCCTCCTTTAGTGGAGGCCGACGTCGGGCTTCGTTCGGGTAATTTCTCCACGAGCGATCGAGAGAATGGACTGAAGCTGGTGGATTGCGTGATCGACCTGCGCTCCAATGTGACCTGGAGCGGATCCACGATCCAAAAGATCGAGCGCCGACTTTAGAAGCTCAAGTGCATCGTGAAGCAATTGCTGTCGATGTTCAACGGACGGAACTTCCACGCGGCCCCCCTCGGTGCGTTACCTGCCGGATTAACTGAGAAATCTTAAACCAGGATAGGTTAGGGGCCGTCAAATAAACAGAAAATAAACAAAGAAAAGCGGAGAATGAACCTAATCGGATGGAAATCCGCCGAATATAAGTGCGCAAACCCAGCATTAAATTTACGTTAGACTTGGATCGACGAGTTTTCGCTTCGAGATCGTTAAGATCTATACTTAACTTTAGCTAGGTCCATGGGGTGTCGCGCAGATCGCCACGCTTTCGCTCACATCAATAGGCGGGCTTACTTTCGGATTGCGCAATTCCGCCTTGAGCTTCTTCCGATGGCTACCGAAATTGGAGCCTCACTGATCTCAAAGGTTTTGGAGCGATTCGTCGATTGAAACGACGTGAGCGCAATTGGGCTCTGATTGAAGCCCCAAAGTTTCCCAGATTTGACGTTCGGCTGCGCTGAGGTCACTAAACGGCAAAAGATAGGCGGGGATCTTCTCGAACCATCCGAGAAAGCTTCGCAATCGTTGTTCGGTGATGGGATAGCCAAGCCATAAGCGCTCTTCGACGAGGCGCGCGAGTGCATGGAGTGGCGAGATCGGTTCGACTGCTGCAACAAAGTCTTTCGAATATTGGGGAAAGATGATCGCTCGAACCGGTTGAGGCGGCTTGGTCCAAGGATCGTTCCCGACCGGCAGGAACTTGATACGCCGGTTGAGCAGTTCCACTTCGTCGAGATCATCGAATTGGCTGTAGAGCGGGGCGATGACCGGCCAGCTTCCTCGTTTGATGCTAAAGGGCGTCGGCCAAGGCATGACCTTCCCGTCGTTGCGCAAGGCAATGAGATCGTCGGAAATATAATCATAGCCATGGGCTGCGAGGAAAGCCGCAAGAGTGCTTTTGCCCGCGCCCGAACTGCCCGGAAGCAAGATGGCTTCGCCGTCTCGAGCCACGGCTGCGCCGTGCATCAAACCAAGCCATTCAATTCCGGGATGGATCGCTTCGAGAATGGCCTGAAAGAGTGCGCCTGCAATGTCTCCGCTATCAAATGAGGAGAGGAGCCGAACGCCGTCCTTGAGCAGTTCCAATTCCTCCTGCTCATTTGCCCTGACATCGAAACCAGAAGTCCGGATCGGCCTTAGGATCCAGGCAATCGGAAAGCGCACATTGAACCCGAAGCCTCGTCTCGTCGTCATCGCAGGAAAAACCAAAGCTAATGCCGGCGATCCGGTAACGCGTCGCGCATTATCAATTAAGGTCTTGGCCGAGGGCGGGGTGAAGACAGCTGCCCATTCGTCCTCTGGAAGCATCCCACTCTAAACGCATGGCCTCGACGTGCGCTGCCGCCTTTTCGGCGGTCAGACCGGCATGAGGCAGAGATCGCTTCCGCTGCTTCATCGCTCGAAAGCCCAGAGTCGAGCAAAGTCCAGATTGCCGCGGCGCCCGAGTTCAGTACTCGAATTTGCTGGGCGGCTGGGTCGAACAGGACGAGGCCACCGTCGAACGGGATCGCAGTCATTGATGGCAGCGGAATTATCTTCGGTCGGTTCGGCGCCGATGGTCGAGGCCTCGCCAAGACCTATTTAATTATGGGTAAAGATCACCCGTCCTGGAAATCGCCGGCCGCATAAATGCCATTGCGAGCGGCAAGCAAACTGACGGGAAGCATGCCTCGGCTCTCGATTGTCGTGAGGGGCTCCCAGCGAAAACCCGAAGAATCCTGAACCGGGAGGACATCTCCTTCAAGAACATCCGCGGCTAGAAGAAAATCCACAGCAAGCGTTGCGAAGAACCGGGATCGGCGTCGATTTCACTTAAGGTCAGATCGATTTGGGATTGGGTTCGGAACATGAGGCAAGGTTGCATGGAAAGGCGGATTCGCTCGACGGAGCCTTGTGGAGCTCGCCGCCATCGGCTCCCATCATCAAAAGTTCTGAACCTTCCTCGGCATCTCCCGACCCGTTGGCCGCTTGCAAGCAAGGAATCGACCCAGCAGCAACCCCCTCCACCACCGCCGCCGCCGCCTCCGGTAGTTGCAGCGACCGCTTTGGTGGCTGTCATCATTCCGAGCACCAGCGGCGCAGTATAGGCGCCGAAACGAGCGATCCGTGCCAGAGCTTCCCGGCGCTCGATCGAATGTTCGTCGGTGGTCTGGTTCTCGGCGGGCGCGTCCATCACTTTCCTCTCGCAACAACTGGTGCCAACAAAGCTTTTCCGGCCCGAGTTCTGGCTCGGCACGACTGGGCTATTAAGATAAAGTATCGCAGATTACTAACCAAAGAAAAGATTCTCTCGGGTCGCTTGTTTCAAATCGATTAGTCGGACGCAAATGACGCATCGCACGAGGTCAAACGAGCACGACAATGCCTGGCAAACGCGCCAGCAGTTGGCCGAACTTCTTCGAGCGATGCTGCAAAGGACGCCAATCCCGCGAAATCGATGACTGGCCCCAACTGATTGCTCTTGCGGCGAGCGAGCAGTTAACCCCGACATTTGCTTCGCTCCCCTATTGGGAGAAGCGATCTGCGCGCATTCCCAAGGACGTCCGCGAATATTTTGAAGCCGCGCTGTTCCTCAATCGAGAACGCGAAAGCCGGATGGCGGACGCCCTTCTTCGCGCCATGACCATACTTCAGCCGATGGAGCCGGTGGCATTAAAAGGCGCAGCAAATCTGATCGGGCGCCTCTATCCCCAACCTGGTGCTCGGTTGATGGGCGATCTCGACATTCTTGTTTCCGATGGCAAAGGTGCTTCCGATTTGCTTCGCCAAGCGGGCTTTGAACCGCTGGAAGAGCATTCGAAATCGTGGATCGGGGTCCGCCATCATCACGAGCCAATGCAAATTGATCGGTCGACCGGCACCGGCATCGAGTTGCACCACCGCCTTTGCGCCATCGGGGACCCGATCATTCTGAGGGCCGACGCCGTGCGAAACGGATCAGTAATGCATAACTTCGAGGGGCTCGGCGTTCGCATTCCATCGCCCACTGACCGGCTCATTCACGCGATTGCTCATGATCAGGTCAGCGATCGCGGGGCGTTAAGCCGCCGCATTTCCATTCGCGTCATTCTCGAAGTCGCGATGCTCGCCAATTCCGAGCCAATCGACTGGGATGCCGCGGAGAATGCGTTTCCCAAGGGCAGGTGGCGACAAGCGTTCGTTCGGGTCCTGGCGCTTGCATCTTCATGGTTGGATGCTCCGGTTCCGACACGTTTCAGTTCCGAGGCTGAGGCGGCAATCTCCTGGCTTTGTCGGCCCCAGTCGAAATCCGCTCAAGCGGCTCTGATCGCCGCGCACCGGACGGCCGCACTTCTGCGCACACAGCCGGCGGCGCTTCTCAATCTGCTCAATCCTTTTTGGACGAGGCAGCGAATTTCCCAGTTGTTTCGCTAGCGGTCAGCCCGTGCAGCTTTATCCGAAACCCCAGAGCTTTTCGGGGACGAAGATTTTCCCGTCATTGTAAATCTCGGTCGCATGAGGATCTTCAGCAAGACCGAAGGGCCCATCGAGATCGACGACGTCACAAAGCTGAGCGAGCACAAATCCCGGAGCCATTGCGAGCGTTGATCCTCCCATGTTTCCAACCATCAGCTGACGTCCAAGAGCCCGGGCGGCTCGAACCATGGAAAGGCTCTCGGTCAGCCCACCCGACTTATCCAATTTGAGGTTGATCACATCGAAATATTGAGCGCGTTCCTGAAGCTCGGAAAGATTAAGGATGCTCTCGTCCGCCGCGACCGGAATTCCGGGGCGCCAGCCCTCGAGCGCCGCTTCATTTCCGCGAGCCAGAGGCTGTTCGATCAAGGACACTCCAAATTCGCGGGCGGCCTTGGCAAGCTCATCAAGGTCTTTGGCTTCAAACCCCTGATTGGCATCGACCCCGAGCCACGCGTCCGGGCGCGCAGTCCTTACTACCTTCATTCGCTCGCGGTCAGCCTCGATATTTCCATCGAGCTTCAATTTGATCGAGCGGGCAAACGATAAGCGTTCGATCTTTGGCACCAGGATCTCGGGATCCTCAGCAGGAAGGGTGAAGGTCGTCACGAGCGCTTTGGGTTGCGAAACTCCGGCCAATTTCCAGACCGGAGTTTCGCTCAAAAGCGATTCCAGTTCCCACATTGCGCAGTCGAGCGCGTTTCGAGCGCCGCAGGGTTTGAGCGCATGCTGAAGTTCCTGACGCGACATTCCGTTTTCAACGTCGGAACGAACGGCTTCGATCTCTTCGAGCATCCTCTCCTGACTGTCGCCAAGATAATAGACGCCGGCGGCTTCCCCTCGACCGACGCTGTCATTCTCGCCGATCTTTGCAACCACCGAAGGCATGGCCTCGAAGATATAGCCTGAGATCTTGAAGGGCTGAGCGAAGCGAATCGCTGCCTTGTCGACGCTTAAAGTGCGGGTTGTCGTGTTGGTCGCCATTGCCAATGCATAGCAATGGAAACAGAAGTTTCAAATATAGAAACGTTTGAATTATCGGCGGTGGGTACCCTCTTCCGACAATCGCAGCCGTTTGCTTGCAGTCTCGGCAAGCTGCTGAATGCCCTGTCCAGCGCAAACACAAAGGACGGTGCAGGGCTCGCTGCTGGTCCGAACGTAACCGTGTGCCATCCCGCTGTCGAAATAGATCGAATCGCCCGGTCCCAAGGACAAAGGCGCATAAAGGTCGGAGTGAAGATCCATCGATCCTCGAAGAACGTAGAGATATTCTTCGCCCTGGTGGCGAACCAGTCCGCCAAGCTGATCGACGCTTTTCGCCTGAACCTCGATGATGATCGGAGTCATCATTTTTCCAAGAAGGTCCGAGGCTGGATAATGGTGGAGATGTTTTTCCGAAACGGCGTCAACGGCATCGCCCGAACGCGTCACGCTGCGCCTTCCGAGCGCGACCGGAAAAGACCGTTCCTCAGGACTTGCAAGCATCTCCTTCAAATCGACGTTGAGAGCCTGGGCAAGTCTGATGAGCTTGTCATAGGTCAAAGCCATCTTCCCATTCTCGAGCTTGGAGAGCGTCGAATAGGGAAGGCCGGAGCGAACCGAGAGTGCGCGAAGGGACAAACCCTGGGACATGCGCACGTTGCGGATTGTGATGCTCGGAGGCGGGACTGGGTTCGTCAAACGCGACGTCGGAGGAGGTGTCCTCTTGGATTTTGATTCTTGCGTCATCGCGTAATCAGAAACCAGTTGCCATTGTTGAAACACTACTGCAATGATGCACAGATCTGCAGGGGAGGGCTAGTGCAATGATCCGACGGTTGAGCATGCTATGGTTGGCGAGCTCTTCTATAGCAGCGGTCGCACAGGCTTCGACTGTCCAGCCGGGGCCACAAGTGCAGCCGCAATCGCAGCCTCAGGGCCAGGATGCCTCGGCTCCGACCACTCAGCCCAGCGCGGCCGAGACCAAGGGCGACCAGAACGCAATCATCATCACCGCGCAGAAGCGAAGCCAAAAGCTTCTCAACGTTCCCCAATCGGTTTCGGTGATTTCGGGCGACAGCCTCGATAAGCAACATGCCGAGCGATTGTCCGATTATCTCAATCGAATCCCGAGCGCGGTGGTGGTCGAAAGCCAGCCGGGCGAGTCGAGAATCGTTCTTCGCGGCATCAACGCTGGCGGCGTTGGTGCAACGGTTGCGACCTATATCGACGAATCGCCCTTTGGTTCTGCGACCAGCCTTGCCAATGGCGGCGTTCTTGCGCCCGATATCGATCCTTTCGATTTGGCGCGGGTCGAAGTGCTTCGCGGACCTCAGGGCACGCTTTACGGCGCCAATTCATTGGGCGGCCTCGTCAAATATGTGACGATCGCGCCTGATCCGAATGCTTTCGGCGGTGCGGCCGAAACCGGCATCGAAGATGTCGAAGACGGACAGCTTGGCTGGTGGGCGCGCGCTGCGACCAACGTTCCAATTTCAGACGCTGCAGCCTTCCGCTTGAGCGGCTTTTATCGCAAGGACCCTGGGTTCATCGACGATCCCAATCGCGGAGATAACATCAACGGCGGCAAGGAATATGGCGGCCGTTTTTCGTTCCTCGTCACTCCGACATCGAGGCTTCGTATCCGAGCTTCGGCCATCCTCCAGAATATCGACAGCTACGGCACGAGTGACGTTGATTTAAATCCGGTCACCTTGAAGCCGGCCTACGGCGATCTTGAGCAAGAGCGCGAGCTCTCCCAGCCGGGAAGCGTCGATTACCGGCTCTATAACACGACGATCGATTATGATTTGGGCGGCGTCTCGCTGGTTTCGGCAACGAGCTACGGCACCTTGCATCAAAAGCTCCTTGAGGATGCGAGCAGCCAATATGGAGCGCTCCTCAGCGCGATCTTCGGAATGCCGCTTGGCAGCGGAGTTAGTCAGACGATGGACCAGAAGAGGTTCACTCAAGAGGTTCGCCTCGCATCAACTGGCGTCCACAACCTCATCGATTGGACCGTCGGCGGCTTCTATACCCACGAGAGTAACGTTTTGGGTCAGGACCTGTTCGCGGTCGATGCCAATACCGGCGTTCCGGTGAGCAGCCTCGACGGTCTGATTACCGTCGATCTTCCCTCGACCTACCGCGAATATGCAGGCTTTGCGAACGCGACCTGGCATATCGCTCCAAAGTTCGATCTCACCGCAGGCGGCCGCTGGAGCCACAATAACCAGTCCGACACCCAGATCACGACCGGCGCTCTTGCGGGCGGCGGAAACACCTTTTCGGGCAAATCGTCCGACAGCGTCTTTACCTATTCGGTCGCGCCCGAATTCAAACCCAATGAGGATACGACCATTTATGCGCGCATCGCCAAGGGCTACCGCCCGGGCGGCCCGAACGCGGTGTCACCGCTCGCGCCCACAGGCGTTCCGAGGCAATTTGGACCTGATACGACCATCAATTACGAGGTCGGAATCAAGGGAGAGTCCCACGACCATGTTCTGTCGTACGAGCTGACCGGCTTCCTTATCGACTGGAAGGCGATTCAGCTTCTCGCCCAGATCCAGGGCTTTGGAGTGAACGTCAACGGCGGAAGCGCTCGAAGCAAGGGCGTCGAATTTACCGGCGGGTTCAATCCAACGCCCGATCTCTCCTTCTACGCCAATGGCTCCTATGTGGACGCTTATCTCACCAGTGACACTCCAACCGTCGTCAATGGATTTACCGGCGATGCTCTTCCCTATGATCCCAAGTGGCAGGGAACGATCGGGATGGAATATGATCATTCTATCGCGGCCCGGACCAAGGCGCATGCGGGCATCAGCTGGCACTATACCGGAACTCGCTATTCCGACTTCAACATGACCACTCCGCAGGTCAAACTCCCCGGATACAGCGAGGTCGACGCGCACGTCGGTGTCGACTTCAATCACTTCCGGCTCGACGCTTTTGCGCATAATCTCACCAATTCTCGAGGGATCACCAATGTCGGGTTCTTCGGTGACGTGAATGGCAATCTTGCTGCGGCGGTCGTCCGCCCAAGATCGTACGGATTATCGCTTGGTTATCGCTATTGAGGGATTGGGCATGAACATCGTGAAATGGGCTGCCGCGGCGCTTTCGGCCTTCGCAATCTCGGCCAGTGCTCAGTCCCCAACGCAGCTTCAGCCGCAAAAGGCGAATAGCGCGGTCCTCTCGTCCGCTCCGACGGCGACAACCTCGGCAATCGGAACAACGGCTCATGATTTGACCAAGGCCGACGTCGATGCGTGGCTCGACGGGTTCATGCCCTATGCCTTGAAAGCCGCCGATATTCCGGGCGCGGTTGTCGTCGTCGTCAAAGACGGCCAGCCTCTGACCGAACGCGGCTTTGGCTATTCCGACGTTGCCGCTCAAAAGCCTGTCGATCCGCAGCTCACCTTGTTTCGGCCTGGCTCGGTTTCCAAGCTCTTCACCTGGACTTCGGTCATGCAGCTCGTCCAGGCTGGAAAACTCAACCTCGATACCGACGTCAATCAGTATCTCGATTTCAAAATTCCGCCGCAAATATGGAAAGCCGATCACTCTTCGAAACCTGATGACTCATACCGCCGGGTTTCAGGAGACCGTCAAATATCTGATCGAATTCGACAAGAAGCCGGTGCCCTTGCGCTACGCTTTGTCGCGCTGGATCCCGGATCGAATCTACGCTCCAGGAACGATGCCCGCCTATTCAAATTACGGCGCGTCGCTTGCGGGCTATATCGTTCAGCGGGTCTCGGGCGAGCCGTTTGAGCAATATGTCCAGCACCATATTTTCCAGCCGCTTGGAATGAACCATTCGACATTCGAGCAGCCGCTTCCCGATGCAATGAAGCCGTTCATGTCGAAGTCTTATGAATATGGTTCGCCCGATCCCAAACATTATGAAGTGATTCCCTTGTCGCCTGCGGGCGGGCTTGCTTCGACCGGCGAAGACATGGGCAAATTCATGATTGCCCAGCTCAATAATGGCGGCCCGATTTCTAAATCCCGCAGACCGCTCAGCTGATGCATTCACCGGCCAACCATTTTTACACGGCGCTCCCGCCGATGGCGCTCGGATTTTATCACGAGGACAGGAACGGCCTCAATATCGTCGGCCATGGCGGAGATACGATCTACTTCCACTCCGACCTTCACCTCTTTTTGGACAAGAATGTCGGACTTTATGTCTCGATGAACAGCCCGGGTAAGGATACGGCGGTTCATCCGTTGCGCCAGCAATTGTTCGAAGATTTCACCGACCGTTATTTCCCCGCGCCGCCGCAGAATGTTCCGACAACCTCGACCGCAATGGCGCACGGGCAGGCTCTTTCGGGTCATTATGTCAGCAGCCGCGCCGGCGGGTTCGACTGGACAAGGCTGCTCGCCCTCTTTGGTGAAACCAAGGTCGGCGGTCGACAGCCACGGAATTTTGACGGCTTCCACCGTCACCGATCCGTCAGGAGCGCCGAGCAAATGGCGCGAAGTTGGTCCGTGGGTGTGGCAGGAGGTCAACGGTACCGACAAGCTCAAGCCATCGTCGACGGCAATGGCCACGTCAAAATGTTCTCGATCACGCCCTTATGCGCCGATCATCGAGTTCTTGCCGGCTCCCGCGGCGCTCAACGCGGGATGGATCTTGCCCGTCGGCGCGATTGCGCTCCTCATCATCATTATCGCAGCACTTGGCTGGCCGATCGTGGCTCTCACCAGACGTCGCTTCAAATATGTGCCCGAAACGAGCGGCCGGGCGCTTCAACTCCATCGCGTCACAAGGGTGACAGCATGGCTCTACATCCTCGTGCTCGTGGGCTGGGTGTTCATGCTCACGTTGATCCAGAATGATCTGACCGCACTCAACGGCGGCATGGATATCTGGATGCGGCTTCTCCAGTTGATCTTGATCGTTGCAATCATTGGAACGATCGGAGCCATCTGGAATGCGGTTGTGGTGTCAGGTGCTCCAGGCCGTCACAAGTTCGCGACCGTCTGGGCGATCCTCATCGCGCTTGCAGCGATCGTCATGGGCGTACCTTTGCCTCGACATGGGGCTGCTGACGGCGTCGCTGAACTTCTAACTGATCGGTGGTCCGGGCTGGCGCAGACGAGCGGACGCTAGCGCCAGCCCGGACACTTTTTGGCCATCCCTTTGGGCTGACCGTTCTCTTCACCACCCAGATGTGGGCCGAATTCTCATTCTTCGGCCTCCAGGCGCTCCTCGTTTATTATATGACGAAGGAGCTCCATTTCGCTCAGTCGAAATCCTCGTTGATCTACGGCGCTTATGGAGCCGCGGCATTCTTCAGTCCGTTTTTCGGCGGGCTAATTGCGGACCGGTGGCTCGGGCGAACTCGAAGCGTCGTCCTTGGTGGTACAATGATGATGCTCGGCCATTTCGCGATGGCTTTTCCCGCCCTCCTTTTCCCAGCGCTCGCTTTGGTTGCGCTCGGGAACGGGCTGTTCATTCCGCCGCTCGCCGTTCAGGTCGGAAGTCTTTACGCCGATACCGACCCAAGAAAGGCCTATGCCTACAGCGCCTATTATATGGGCATCAATCTTGGCGGGCTATTGGCGCCGCTCGTTTGTGGGACTCTTGGTGAACTCTATGGCTGGCACTGGGGCTTTACGGCTGCCGGCGTCGGGATGGCCATCGGACTCATCATCTATCTTTCCTTCCGGCGCTATCTTCCGGCCGAACCGAGCCGCGCCGCGATTAATGCGGAGGGTCGGCCCGATCATCAGCCCGTCATCCGGCGCCACGTCGCCATTCTTGTTCTCATGATCGCGATGGTCGTGCTGTTTCGGATTGGCTACGAGCAAAGCGGAAACGTGATCGCTCTTTGGGTCTCCGATTTCACGAACCGCTCGACGTCGCTCTTCGGTCATCCCTTCGCGGTTCCTGCGACCTGGTTCCAATCGATCAATCCGCTTTTGATCATTCTTGGAACGCCGCTACTCATTCGCATCTGGAAGCGGATCGGAGCGAAAGAAAGCACCGGACATTTGCTTCGTCGGATGGCGATCGGCTGCGTAATCGCGAGCGCCGCGATGCTTGTGATGGTGATCGCGGCGCTCGAGAGTGGGCCAAGCGGCTCACGAGTGAGCGCCCTTTGGGTGGTGTTTTATTTTGTCCTTCTCACGCTTGGCGAACTGTTCGTCATTCCTGTTGGACTGACGCTTATTGAATCGCTCTCGCCGGCGCGTTTTGCATCAATGGCGATGGGCGCCTGGTATATCGCAAAGTTCCTCGGCAGTCTGTTTGCAGGCTTCATGGGCGCCTATTGGGGGGTCATCATGCCCTCGATTTTCTTTGGGTTTGGAATGGTCTCGACCCTGATCGCGGCGGCCTGCCTTTACGCAATGGCGAGGTTTGTAGTCGGGACCGAATGAGGCTCGCAGCAATGGCGGCTTTTGGCTTTTAGACTGGGGCGAGACAGAGCGTTTGCGCGCAACCTCTCAAGCAGCTGTAGGCTGCCAGAACGCGACTATGAGGCCTCCGGCAACGATCAGAGTTCCTCCAAGGAGGATCGGAACGGTCGGGACCGATCGAAACACGATAAAGCTAATGATCTGCCAGACGACAAACAGCGTTGCGATGTAGATGCCAACCACTTTGTGAAATTCGATCGGGGCGGAGTTCAGCATGAAGCCATAGCCGAAAAGCAACACCGCACCTGCAAGGAAATAGGCGATTTTGACCGCTGCGACGTCTCGACCAAGCCCAATTCTGACGAGTGAATCGCCCGTTACCTCAAGCGAGGTGGCGATAATCAGGAGGCCGACGATGATCAGCCGTGTTCGAAGCATTGGTCGATTTCTCCCTTCCCAACCGCTTTCAATCGCACTCCGCTCGACGAACGGGTGCATCAATCCGCGATTGGGCGATCAACTTCAACTCGCCTTTGGGCGGTGTCCAAACCGTCCAAGGACATCCACGAGATCATGCATCACGGTCGGCTTGCGGCACACCGGAATGTCGCCAAATCGCGACTGAAGTTCCTGGCGCTCTCCGTGCGCGGTATGGAAAAGAAACGGAATTCCCCGGTTCTTCAGTTCTTCAGCTGCCGGGAACACATCAACGCCGGCAAGATCGACATCGAGAATGGCTGAATCGAAATTTTCAGACGAAATGAGCTTCATGCACTCGCCAAGCGTATAGCATGGCCCGACGACCTCAGCGCCCGCCGCCTCGAGAACATCGGTGATGAGAAGCGCAATCAAGCTTTCATCCTCGATGACGAGGACTTTCCTGCCTTGAAGTGGCGGTTCGCCGCGGGAATTTGAAACTGCTTGATCGCCATTTCCGCGACTGACGCCCGACGTTGCTGCGTAATGCGTGAAAATCGCCGGGATCCAGGCGCTAAGCATGGGATTCGCCATCGGCTGTGGGGACGATCGGTGCGTCGATGAAAATCGTAAGTCCATAATCTCCCCGTTCTCTTGTGATTGATCCATTCAGTTGCGCAACTGCGGAATTGATCAGTTGCGAGCCAAAGCCCTTCTTCCCATCCACTTGCAAGGGCTCGCTCGATCGCTCTTCCCAGCACAGCCGAAGCATGTGCGCTGAGGGTGCTCCATTGACCGGTTTAGCGTCGTCGACCGACCACCGCACGCCCACTTTGCCACTCTCGCTCGACCAGGCGCCATATTTTACCGAGTTGGTCGCAAGTTCATGGATGATGAGACCCAAAGGCGTCACTCGCATCACCGGCAATTGGATTGAAGGGCCATCGAGTTCGAGCTCTTCGGAGCCTGACGCATAAGGTGCAAGAAGTGTCTTTAGCATCGTCTCAAAATCGAAGTCATCGAGCGGATCGGCTCCAAGCGAAACTTCGTGCGCGCGCGCAAGAGCCTGGACCCGATCCCTGATCCTCTCGATCGCTTCCTTCGGGCTTGTGACCCCCCGGCTCGAAAGCTGGATGATCGCAAGAACGATCGAGAACAGGTTTTTGACCCGGTGATTGAGTTCCCTTGCAATCAGAGCTGTTCGCGCCTGGGCTTTTGCGACTTCGCGAAGGCGCGTGGCTTCGCTTTCGAGGCGCTGGTTTCGAAGGACGTTCGCCAGTCCGAGCCACAACAGGGCCGCGGCGGAAACGACCAGGAGAACCAACGCGAGATAGGTCCGTGCGATATAGGTTTCCGATGTTTTGATCTCGGCGTCGACCCGTCCGCGTTCGATCGCGATCAATCGTCCATTTTCGATCCGGATCGCATCCATAAGAGCCTTGCCCGGCCCGTTCTGGACGAGCTCCAAAGCTTCTCCCTTTCTTCCATCGCGAGTCAGTTGAAGGGTGAGTGCAAGCTCACGCATCTTGGAGCTGGCGAGGTTCTGAAATCGGCCGCCTTCAACAATCACATGGCCTTCAACGAGGCGCCGAAGGGCGTTTGGAAGTTCCTGAGTTGCGCGCTCATAGGGGTGAAGAAAAGCTGCGTTTGAGGTCAAAAGAAAGCCGCGCTGTCCCGTTTCCGCGTCGACCAAAAGCCCCTCGGCGCGCTGGAGGATCACCGTATTCTCAAGGTGATTGTGGATTGCTCCGCCGGCCCGCTGCTGGGCCGTCAAAGCCGTTCCGAGAAGGACAATGGAAAGAAGGATCGCAATGCCAACCGTTGAGCCCAAGGCCCACGGTAAGATCCTTCTTTCCCTCGCGTTCACGCTTAACAACCCCGCCTTCAGGAAGGCGCGCGATAGCAGCACCTTTCAAAAAACAAAATTTGTCTTTGATGAAGGAAAGGCAAGTTTTTCTGTGGGCGGTTACGCTAGATTCCAAACTGGCGGTTCGAGTTCTGATCCGGAAAAATCTGTTTTTTTCCGAACCCGCTTGGCTAGCTGATCATAAACGAGTTTCGCGCGCGCCAAGGGCAAGGCGGCCCAGCGCTTTTGGGTCGATATCAACGCGCTCGCGCTCCCTTCTTGTCATCGTGCTTTCCTATTCTGACTGTTCAGCAGGACGTTTGCGCCAAACCATAAGTCTTGATGAGCCCGTCGGTGATATATTTGTCGCCGCCGCCGTTTCGCTGCCAGCGCCCGGACGGAACGCGCGAGGGCATGCTACCCAGATAACGCGCACCACTTTTTTCGAGGAAGGTTCCAAGATTGTCCCGTTCGTGATCGACATCCGGCCCGATGTGATGAGTGATCTGAAGAGTGAAGAGTGCGAACCCAACTCCACGATCATAGGTTGCAGCGCCTGCCCACTGGTTGGGCGCAACCTGCCAAAGACGAACGTGGTGGCGCCGATGCGCTGTTTTCCCTTCGTCCTTTTCGAACGCGAGATCCTGAAGCCGGTCTTTAAAATATAACGAGCTGACGGGAGCCTCGGGATAGGAGCGAAACAGAACGACACTTCCGACAATTCCAAGCGCTGAACGCGCCGAAAGCGGATCGGCGAGCGACCAGCCATTGCGGCGGAACGCGCACTTCACCTGGGCCTGAGTTCCAAGAAGCCGAAGATTGATCGGATCTGCCGGAATGTCTTCCGAGGTGTAAGCGACGATCTCTTCTCTTGGACCGATCTTCTTGTGCTCGTGCTTGGTCCAGAGGCGCGGAAGTTCGCCATAAGCGAGCGCCAACCACAAAATGATAAGAACGATCAGAACTACCAAGCCGATCGCGATTGCGTGCCACAGGCGAAATTTCGAAAACATAATGGAAAGCATATTGATGCGCGTTTGCGAAGGTTTTGCAAATTCCCTAAAATCGAATGTGCGTTTCGGCGCCAAATGGGGAAACCGATGGCTGCAATTTTCTTAGCGACGCCGCTGGCAATTGCCTCGAGCGCAGATTCCCAATCGCAATCCGGACGAGTGACGGGCGTTGGAGGCATTTTCATCAAAAGCCCCAACCCCAAGGCGCTTTCCCAATGGTATCAGGAGATGCTTGGGATCACTCTTGAAAGCTGGGGCGGGGCGATGCTGAGCTATGATGCGCCGGGGCATCCAGCGCATCTCGTCTGGAATGCGTTTCCTCTAGCGACCAAATATTTTGCGCCCTCGACGCGCGACTTCATGCTCAATTTCGCAGTCGATAATCTGGATGCGATGATCGCGCATTTGAACGCAAAGGGCGTTCCAATTCTGAAGCGCGATGACAGTGATCCCAATGGCCGTTTTGCCTGGATCATGGATCCCGATGGCACCAAGATCGAACTTTGGCAGCCCAAAGGGAAGTGAGCCGCTAACGCGATCGAAAGGGATGATTGGTACAACGCCATGATGACCCACGTGTTTCCAAGCGCGATTGTCGTCCTTTCAACGGCATTCTTCATCGCGATCTGGTGCGCGTCCTCGCTCTTTCTTGGATGGCTCACCGGTTGGTTCGATCTCCAGCAATGGTATGGAGATGACGGAAACGAGGACGCTTATCTCAAACTACGGTGGGTGTCCGCTTCGATGGGAAGCTTTGGCGTCTACCTCAAGCATTGCATTATTTTGGGTGCAAAGCCGTCAGGGCTTTCGATCGCGATGTTCAGGATTTTCGCGCCGTTCGAAAAACCGCTCCTCGTTCCGTGGCACGACATCGAGGTTGAGCAGGCAAGCTCGTTCGGCTTTGCAAAGGTTCGTCTTCGCTTTGGAAACCCGAGCGTTGGGGAACTGAGGATCAACCAATGGACCTGGGCAAGACTGGTCGATGTCCTTCCTTCAAGCATCGACACTAAGGCGCTCAAAACTCCCGGCCCATCGACCTCGAACGACGGTGCGATTGCGACCAATCTTTTTGTTCAGTGGATCCTGATGACGAGTGCCATCAGCGCCGCCTTCTATGGTCTTTCGACCATCAATAGCGGGCCCCATTTGCCGCTGCTGTTCGTGATTTTCCTGTTTGCAGTTTGCGGAGCAATTGGCCAGGTGGTTCGCTACGTCAGGCTCACCTGAAGGTTGATCTCGCCGCCATCGAGCACAACTCAACTGCTCGTTGAACAACAAAAACGGACGGCGCTCGATCTCTCCTAAGATCCGGGCCGTTGCGAAGGCTCGCCCCATTTGACGATCTTGCCCAAAGCAGCGTGCTTTTTCGCTTGGGTAATCCAGTCACGATAATAAGCGACGTCGGTATAAACGCCTGGCGTGTCGTCCAATCCGCAGCCTGGTCCGAATGACACCAGGCCGACGAGCACATTTCCGTAATTCACCATATTGAGGACAAGAGGCCCGCCGCTGTCGCCCTGACAGCTGTCCTCATCGCCCGTTGTGCTCGAGGCACAAATCTGACCGTTTCCAACGGGCGGCGAGAACTTCGCTTGCTTGTAATTGGGATTATCGTTGCATTTGTCGAATGGCATATTCGAAAGCCGGGCCAGCAGCAGATAGTCGGACGCAAGCTTGGCTCGTCCATTGATGTCCTTGTAGAGGCCATTTTTGAGCGGAGTCTTGGTGGTCGCGCCCCATCCCGTGACGGTCAGCGGCGCATTCAACGGCAGCCCAAGCCCTTTGGGAAAAAGCGCAATCGGGTGGGCTTGGCCGTTCTTTGAAAGATCGGTCTTGCTGTCCGCTGCGATTTTGACGAGCGCAATATCGTCGCGTGTTCCGTTTCCGCTTTGGCCGTAGCCGCCATGCTGAACGACGGCGACGATGCGCCAGCTCGTTCCCGTTTCTTGTTCCGTTAGAATTGCAGTTCCGGTGCGAACTCTGCGACTGTCGAAGAAAGTGTGACTGCGGTCATTGGGAAGGTTGATGCAGTGGGCTGCAGTGAGGACCCAATGGTCGTCGAGCAAGGCTCCGCCGCAGATGAGATCGCGCTGAAAATCGGGCAGGTTCTGGCCATAATTCTTGATCTCCCAGGCGCGTTCTGCCGGTGTGTATGGCGCGGCCTCAGCGCCCGATCGGTAGATTTCGACCTGCCAGGGAATGAGCGGTGTCGGTTCCCCTCCGACAATTCCTGGATAAAGTGGATGAAAGGTCCATTGGCACGAGCTCTCGCCATTGATGCACGCCAGCGCATGCGCCTTGGTGTCATATTCGCCCCAGATCCAGTTGTTCCCGACCTCCAATTGGAGCTCTGGGTCGGAGGAGGGGCTCGTCGGACCGGCAATCGGGTAAAGGTTCGAAAAAGCCTTTTGAGGAGCGACCGACCCGACATAGCGAAAGAAGTTGGTCCACTGGACCTGACCGTCTTCTTCGGGCTCCTGGATCGTTTCCGCGGCCTCGGCTTGCTGATTGGAGTTCAAAAGCTCGAGAAAGCCAAGAATATTGCTCCTCTGCTGGTCGTTCCGATCGAGCAGATCGGAGACAAAAGCGCCGCGGGCGCCAACGCGAAGCTGATCGAGAAATGAAAAAAGAGAGGCGCTTCGTTTCGCGCTGAGGGATCGTCGAAGGACTTGGAAATTGTGCCGTTCGGAGGGCGTCAGCTCGGTCGTGATTTCATGAGTCGAGGGCGGCGCAACGGGGTGAGCAACACCTTGCGCCGATGCAGCAGCAATAAGAATCGCAAAAGCGCTTCGGACGGATTTCAAAAAGGTGAGGCGCATGAAAATTGCTCCTCGAATACAAAAGGAGCGGCCCCCTTTAAAAAGGACCGCTCCTTCGTCAGTCATCAGACGTTCGTTAGCCGCGCGGGCCAGGATCGGTCCTGGTTCCGTTTCCAGTGGCGTTTTCGGTGGTGTTCATGGTTGTCGTTGTTGTCGACGTTGCGTTCATGTCCGTTGCGTTCATGTCCGCAGCATTGACATCAGGCGCCGCAGTATTTTCGGTAGTGATCGTCATCGAATTTTCATCGACATTTGCAGTCTTCTTCTGACAGCCTGCGAATGCCAAAGCCATTCCGGCGACGACGACCGTGGTTTTCAAGAGTTTCATGGAAAATTGTCCCCGATTTTAAAAAAACGAATCACGCATAGCCGAGGTCGCGCTCGACCTTGGCAAATCTGACAGTTTTTCGAATGGGATCAAGCATTGGATCGCTTTTTGAGCGAACAACGCCTGCGTCGCGCGCAGTTACGGCCTTTTCAAGAGCACCGAGTGCCTCGTCCGTTCGGCCCCATTGAGCAAGGACTTGGGCCTGCTGATAATAGCTGATGTCGCCATATTTGCTTGTGAGTTCTGAAAATTCCGATTGTGCGAGATCGCGCTTCGACAATTTCATGTCGGCGATCGCAAGACCGCGAAGCCGGCCGATGGGATCACTTTCCTTGGCATATTGTTCGCGCGCTGCGGCTGCGTCACCGCTCAAATATGCAAGATCGCCAAGGGCAACGTGAATGGCTGTCGCATTGGGATTAAGCGACAGAGCCGTGTGAAACGCGGTCGAGGCAGCATCGAACTGCCTTGCGTCCAATTCCAGAAAACCCGCGGTTCGAAAGACGGTGGGATTCAAAGGGTCCAGCCGCTGCGCCCTTGAAATCGCGACTCGGCCGTCGGCAAAACGGCCAGTGCGGCTCGCAAAACTTGCGTAAGACGTGAGGATGTCGGCATTGCCATAGCCAAGCGCAAAACTTCGCTGGTATGCGGCTGCAGCTCCGCCGGGATTGAGATCGCCGTTCAAAAGCACAAAACCCAGCGCCGAATAGCCATCGGCGAGTTTGGGAGCGATCTTGATTGCAGCCCGAGCGGCTTCTTCCGCCTTCTTGTAATAAACGGAAGCTTCGCCCTTCAAATCATAGCTGTTGGCAATGACCGTCAAGCTTCGTGACATTGCGCTCAAGGCAACCGCGTAGGAAGGATCGAGCGCAACGGCGCTCCGGAAAAGACCAAGGGCCTCCATGTCCGAACTCTCGCTGCCGGCAAGCTTGTAGATCGCAAGGCCTTTGACATAGGCATTGAAAGCGTCGGTATTTCGAGTTCCCCCAACGCGATCGCGCGGGCGCTTTGCAGCCGTGATGCTCGACAAAAGAGCATCGGTCACAAAGGCCGCGATCTCGCTTTGAGCGCTCAAGATGTCGCTCACCTTGCGATCGAAGTTTTGCGACCATTGATCAAAACCGGTCGATCCATCGACGATCTGGGCCGCGATCCTCATCATGTCGCCGTTGCGACGAATGCTTCCTTCGAGAAGATAATTGACGCCGAGCGCGGACGCGATCGCGCGCGGTTCCGATGAACTTTTGTCCGCGACACTCGAGGATGTTTCAGCGGCGACCGCAAGATTGCTGTCTTCGCTAAGGATCGCCCGAAGCTCGTCGGCAATCCCTTCCGAGACATAGTCTTCCGATGCATCGCCGCCCAGATTGCGAAAGGGAAGGACGCCGATACTCGTTTCCTGACCACCACGTCCGGACTTGAGAAGTTCGAACGCAGCGGTTGCGCCCCCGACAACAAGAATTCCAGCGCCTCCTCCGACGAGAAGACCTCGCCTCGACAATCCCGAACGCGCCGCCTTTGGTGTCTTGAAGCGCTCGTCCTTGCGGCCCGCACAGCTTGCGATCGCCTGGCAGAGCTTATCGATTTCGCTGGCATTGGCCCGGCCGCGCCACTTTGTAAGATCGACCTGCTGGAACTGGCGAAATCCCAAGGGTGGATCCACTCCCGAAATCGTAACCGGGACCATTCGCCCGCGGTCGCGCCCAGTTGCGGCTTCATCGCGGACCCAGTGCGAATGAACCGAATGCGGCGACCAAAGAACGACGACGACATCAGCGACAGCAAGCGCTTCTTCGATCTTATCGGCAAATTCGTGCCCGCCCTCGAGGAGCCCATCCCACCAGATGGTGAGCCCACGCGATTGCAATGCCGAAACGATGCTTTGCGCCTTCGAACGGTCCTCGCGCGAATAGCTGAGGAATACCGACGTTTCCCCTTTCGCCGAAGATTCTGACGCGCCGTCCACGAAGCCCCCCTGGGTGCTCAGCAGCTAACAAGCATTTTTATGACCTGCCAAGTGAAAAACCCGAAGCCTTGGGACCTTTTCACGAAACCTATTTCGAGCCGATCGCAATGATTGGCGATCCAGCCGTAATGGTGCTCTCGCTTGTCTGAAGAGCAATCAATTCGGCAAGAAACGACATGGTCGACAAGGACCGGTCGGAATTGCCCGCGTCCGACTGGCGAAGAAGATAATAATCGGCATCATTGAAATGGGTTTGGACGAAGGTTCGCGATGGGACCGGGCGCCCGGCGCAAACCCTGTCGATGCTCAAGAGGCCAAGCTGCTCCTCGCGCCTGACGCCACCAATTTCGCGGAACCTCGAATAATAGGGCCACGGCTGCTTTTCGGTTCCATCGCACAGCGGTCCATTGCCCCATCGCCACCGCTGCGTTTCCCCAAGGAAATAGATGATCGATTCAACCGAACGAAGAATGACCTTCCCCTGTTCTTCGCCGTCGATTGGAGTAATCCGGACGATGCCCTGTGTAGGTGCAAGCGGCCGCTCTCCTCGATCGTTTCGAACTCTGCTGCAAACCCCTAGTGTGCGAATCCCATGAAACGCCTCGGTTCCAATTGAGGCGATCGTGACGTCGACCGAACCGGTATTCTTTCCCTTTTCAATCACCGGATCGATGCTCTCGACGGTCCGTCCGTTTCCAACGCCATCTTTCATGACAGAAATGGCTTCGCTCGCACTCATCCGAAGGATTTTGATTGAGGGCTTTGAAACAGGCTGGATTGGGAAGCGGTCGGCATTTGCGAACATCTTTGCAAATGCGTCATATTCGCCGCCGGCGCCGGGAACACCGCGGTTGAAAACGACATTTCCGTCGGGACAGACAATACCTCCGACGACGAGCTCGAGAATGAGTTCGGGATCCCAACTCTGGTTGATGAAATAATTGATCTCATCCGCGCTCACCGGTCTCAAAATGCCCTCGGTGAACTCCTTGCTCGACAAGGGCACGATACTGACGTTGGGATTGATCCCTTCATTGACCGAGATATCGGGCGAAAGGATGGTTGCGCCGCGGCCAATCAGGCTGGGGATCGTAAGATCGATCGCGCCAGTATTGCGAACACCCCCAGTGACACTTCCCATCGTCGAAAACTGAAGCGGCTCGCGCTCGGAAGCCCTCAAAATATTCGTGACCAGGACTTCGTTCTGGGCTTTTGCAAAAATACGATTGTAATCGACTGCAACTT
Source organism: uncultured Alphaproteobacteria bacterium (assembly GCA_963703055.1). Classification (GTDB taxonomy): domain Bacteria; phylum Pseudomonadota; class Alphaproteobacteria; order Sphingomonadales; family Sphingomonadaceae; genus Sphingomicrobium. The sequence continues at coordinate 29,164 of OY969784.1, forward strand.
TGCTTGTTGGCGTCGTTGCAGCGCACGCCTCAAGACTTGTGAACACGGCAATGACAATCGCAAACTTGAACGCGCGCATGATGCCCCTCCCGCAAGCGGCGTTTCCGCCGGCAGGAGACTAACCTGCGCTTCGAAGTCTAAGCTGACAATGCGGAAAAATTCGCTCAGTTCGTCTTCACGATCGAAACCGAACTCAGACGTCCAGGCCAAATGACCGACATTTCGGGCGTCAGCGAAAGCAAGCCAATCTCAGGCAGTTTATCCCTTTTTAGTCGAGAATTAATACAAAAAGGGATAAAATCAGTTCGATGCCGGGCGCTCAATGTGTTCGTGATTGCAGTCCGGGTTGCGCTTTTCTAACTAGGCGGGAGCCCGACGACTTGTTTCCGCGTTTCTCGACATCAACACACCTAAAACCACCGCAACCAGGATCAATGCAGGCACATCGCCGTAAAGGTGCCCACCGTGCATCGGGCTGCGCAACGCCTCGAATGCCATCACGGCGGCGTGAACGATGCTCGACCAGATCGTGAACCAAATAAGCGATGCATTTGCGATCGGATCCTTCGCCGCCCGGATGAGGAACACGCCAAGGGTTGCGTAAAGACCCGCAATCATCAGGAAGTAGTCGTTGCTCGCAGGACTTCCTTGATGCCATGCCCAGCCGCTCGGCCAGAACATTGCCAATGGATAAACGAGGCAGAACACCACGCCAAATATGATCAATGCAGCAGATAATATCCGTTGGTTGGACACCGCTTTTCTCCCCCTGAGACCCCCATGGTCGGCACAACGACGATAGCACATTTCACCAATGCGATGAATGCCCGCAAAGGCTGAGAAGCGAAGCCTATCTCGCTAATGACAACCAGCTCCTAGTCGTGTTCGCGCCGCCGAAGCCCATGTTCCTCAGTTTTCTCTGATCCAAAGGTGTCGGCGGCTGGGTCAGCTCACGAACAAGAATGCTGCTGGAGTTCGTCGCAGGCGCTACAGATGGGCCGCACATCGCTGCGAGGACCGGCCGAAGGCAAGACTTTCTCAATATGCAGACTGCGCTTTTAGGAAACCGAACTGGAGGATTCCGATTCAAGCTGAAGGCCGAGGCGCGCTGACCGATGCGTTGCGCGCGGCGCGCGCCAACGTCGCCGTGAAATTGACAAGCACGTGTCCACAATCGTTGCAATCCAGCGTCAGCAACCGGGATCGAGCAATCGAATTTCGCAATACCTAGTCCTCGGCGCGTTCGAACCCGCGACGATTGATGTCACGACAATTCGCCCCTCCTTGAAGCCGCGTTCGAGCCTTAACCGGCTCGCCTGCGCCGATTTTCTTAATGGCGCCCGGAGATCACGGTGTTTGTGAAGAGAATGCCGTCAGCATCCTTTTCGGTCCAAGTGTCGCCGATGTGGTGGGTAGCGGGGAACGGTCGACAATTGATCCCGCTCTCGCCCTTTGCCGGCGGCGGGACCAATATCGTGAAACACGCCGTGTGCGCGTCCCTCCACACAAAGGTTCCCCGGATCTCTCGGCCCGCCGGGTAATGACTTTCAAAAGACCCGTCTTTGTTGAAGTAATAGACGTAAACCCTGCCATCGGGTGCCACACTGGTGACCGTGTTTCCGTATAGACCTTCGAAGGGATCGGCAGACGCCATCGTTGCTCGCTAGCCGGGCGCTCAATGTGTGACCTAGACCGGTGGTGACGCGCCCACTTGGATCGGACGGCAAATCGCCGCTTTGGCCGCCATTCTTCGTCCCTTGGTCGTGGCTGAGCTGAAGGCCGCATCATTCAGTAACCCCGTAAGCTTGATACGCTCCAATGTGTTTGTAGCGATCAGGCGCATGAGGGCGTCCTCGTGAACGGCGCGAGCAAGAACAATCCGATCCTGCGCGACCTCCGAACTATCATAGGGACGCGATGGTCCGCTGAGGCTAGCGAGAATTCCCCAATCCGCCCATTCGACCTTTCCATCGTCATAGATGTCGATCGCCGACATCGCGATCCGCGAATAGAGAATGGCCTCTCCGTGAGCGACGTGGGTGATCGCCTGGGAGGCGACCATCGCGTCATAAGTGTCGATTTGCCAGGGACGAGCTTCGACCTGCGGAATAGGGCCAACTTCGGGCAGACGATGAGCACCAGACGAGCGATCGATCAGCTGCCGTAGCTCGGCGGATCTGGCAGTGATGCAAGGCGCGTAGGCATCGAGCTCGGCCGTGTAAGTCACGAACCGCTCAAAATTGTCCGCGAGAGCTTCCTCGCCGTGTTTAACCTGCGCTCGATTGTGCACAAATTCGGCGAATTGTTCTGCGCTTAGCGCGATCAAAACGCCAACGACGATGATCCCGATTTCGCCGACCAAGGCTCGCCAACCGTGTAACGGTTTGGGCAGATGGATGTGCATGGTGAGGTCCCCCGACGGCAGCAGGCTAGCAGAAGCCGATTTAACGATCTTGGTTAAAATCATTTCAGCCATAAGCCTTGATCACATCTTTATGCGGCACCCTTAAACTTCTCGGCGAATGATTTGACGGGGAGGGTCATTCAAGATTGCGTTCGGCTCAACCGTCGCCCGCTTTCGCGCTTTTGAAGGCTCGCTTGGACGATGGTTGTAAAAATCGCGAAATTCGCGCGCACGTTTTCAAATTGTGCCGGTGCGCCGCTCGACCCGATATTTGAAGGAGAAGTGGCCGTGCAAAGGCCAGAGATCACCAACCAAATTCGCGAAATCCTCGCTGAACATGCGCGCCTTCCGGTCGACCCTTCAACGCTCGACGACGCCGATGATCTTTATGATGCCGGGATGACCTCGCACGCCTCGGTTCAGGTCATGCTCGCACTCGAAGAAGGGTTCGATGTCGAATTTCCAGATTCGATGCTGAACCGAAGCGTCTTTTCATCGATCAACAACATCTGTGCTGCCATCGGTCAGCTGAGCCAGGCCGCCGCGGCATGACCGTCCATCAAAAGGAAAGCGCGTTTGTTACCCGAACGCATGGCGCCGACAGGAAATTTCTCGAGGAAATTTCTGTAATCGCCGACGAAATCGCTGCAAAGCACGCGCCCGACGTCGATTTCAATGCGCGCTTCCCGAAGGAATCCGTCGATGCGCTGAAGGCAATTGGAGCGCTTTCGGCCTATCTTCCAAAGTCGCTTGGCGGAAGAGGCGTTTCGTTTTCAGCGATTGCCGACGCATCCTTCATTCTTGGGAAAAAAATGCGGCGCGAGCGCGATGGTATTTGCGATGCACCAGATCCAGGTGATTACGCTCGCAAGGCACGCTTCGAACCAGCCCTTTTTCAACGAACATTTGAAGCGCCTTTCGGCCGAACAGAGACTGATCGCGTCGGTGACTTCCGAAGTCGGAACTGGCGGTGATCTTGGAAGCTCGATTGCTTCGATCACACCTCAAGGCGATGCATTTTCCTTTTCCAAACAGGCTCCAACCGTTTCCTATGGCGCTTACGCCGATGATCTCCTGACGACTGTTCGCCGGTCGCCCGACGCCAAGTCCGGCGATCAGGCGCTTGTGTTGACGAGATCAGACCAGAACCATCTCGAACCCCAGGGGACCTGGGATCCCTTTGGAATGCGCGGCACCTGTTCGCCAGGCTATGTCGTTTCGGCAAATTTTGGAGGCGATCAGGTCGTCGACCAACCGTTTTGTGAAATCGCTCCCCAGTCGATGGTTCCGATTTCGCACATCCTATGGTCACATCTCTGGCTTGGAATTGCGACCGACGCGTTCGATCGCACCCGCGCTTTTGTTCGAGCGGCGGCAAAGCGAACTCCTGGAGTGATGCCGCCTCAGGCGACCCGGCTTTCGGGCGTGATGGGCGAACTTCAGCTTCTTCGCGGCGAAGTTCGCGCAGCGCTCGCCGATTATGTCGAACATTATGACGATCCCTCGTGGCTGATGACCATGGCTGCGGCGCTTCGCTTCAACAATTTGAAGATTGCAGCATCCGAGCAGGTCGCACGCATCTGCCAGGGCGCGATGGGCGCATCGGGCATCGTCGGCTTTAAGAACGATACGCCGTTCGCGGTCGGGCGGCATTTGCGCGATTCGATGTCGGCCTGCCTCATGATTGCGAACGATCGCATTCACGCAACCAATGCCGGCCTTCTTCTGATCGCGAAGGACGTCTGAGACGATGGCCGAGTTTCGCGAAGGGACGGCCGAGGAAACCCAGTTCCTCGAGGCTCTCGTCGACGCGGGGCTCGTCATCGAAAGCGGCGTTCCGGGCGTTTATGGATTTAATTCGGTCTATGTCGATGTTCGCGATCGGCTCGATGCGCTGATCACTCGAAATACGCTCGACGACAATCCGGAAAACCTTCGCTTTCCTTCCGTCCTTCCGAAAAAGACTTTGGAAGAAACGGGCTATCTTAATTCCTTCCCGCATCTTGGAGCTTCGGTGTTCGGGTTCGAGGGATCCGAAAAGGACGCCGTTCATCTCGCGTCGGTTGCTTGCGATCATGGACGCTGGCCAAGCCAGGCGCAGACCGATCTCGTTCTGACGCCGGCCGCCTGCTATCCCGTCTATCCCGCGATCGCCAAACGCGGCCCGGTTAAACAGGGCGGCGTCTGCATCGATACCGGCCCCTCGGTCGTCTTCAGGAACGAGCCTTCGGGCGATCCTGCCCGCCTTCAGATGTTTCGCCAGCGCGAGATTGTTCGGATCGGCGAACCTCAAACGGTTGCCTCATGGCGCGACAAATGGCGTGACCGGGCGATTACGATCTTGAGAAGCCTCGGCATCGATGCGAACTTTGATGTGGCGTCCGATCCCTTCTTTGGACGTGCTGGGAAAATGATGAGCCTTTCCCAGAAAGAGCAGGCGCTCAAATTTGAGGTTCTGGCTCCGATCGCCTCGCCCGGGCCGACCGCACTTGCAAGCTTCAACTATCACCGCGACCATTTCACCTCGATCCATAAAATCGTGATGGAAGGGGGCGGCGAAGCCCATACCGCCTGCCTTGGCTTTGGTCTTGAACGCTGCACGCTCGCTCTTCTTCACAAACACGGCCTCGATCCTCAAACCTGGAGCGAAGAGGTGAGACGCGAGCTCTGGCAATGAGCGCGGAATTTCCAATTCACGTGCCGCACCAGCTCCATGCCGCTGACCGAAGGTACCGCGAAACCAATTGCTATACCGATGTCTTGATCGAGCTCATTCATTCGCGCCGGCTCGAGCCACTCGCTGGGCTTGGCCATCTCGTTCGAACGGATTTTGAAGGGGATCAGTTCACCTTCTTCAAAATGCCCCAGGGCGATATCGAATTGCTCTACGGGATCGACATTCATGAAATGCAGCCGGTGGGAGCGCTCGATCGGCAGATCGAACAGCAGCTGGCGCATGGCCGAACGATGCTTGTCGAACTCAATTCCTTCTATCTTCCCGATACTGCGGCGACCGACTATCGCCGCAATCATGTGAAATCGACGATTGCTGCAAAGGCGATCGATTCTGATTCAAACGTGCTTCAATATTTCCACAACACCGGACTCTTCACGCTTTCGGGCGAGGATTATCGCGGTGCCTTCGGGCTCGATGGCCGACCGCCCCAAATGCTTCCCCCTTATCTTGAAGTTGCACGCTTCGATGCCGGCGATCCGCTTACTGGCGATGATCTTTTGTGCGCGGCGCGTGATCTCTTGCGTCATCATCTTTCCAAACGGCCGGTCGCCAATCCGTTCAAACGGTTCAAAACGCAGCTCGAACAGGATCTTCCACGGCTCCTTGAAGGCGATTCAAAAGCCTTTCATGCTTATGCCTTTGCGACCGTCAGAATGGCAGGCGCAGCCTTTGATCTTTTGAGCGCTCATGTCGCCTGGCTCCTTGGACCCGAAGCCGCCCGTGGGCTCGATCCGATCATTGAAGCCTGCCAGGTGCTCTCGTTCCGGCTCGCGCGCCGAAAGGCGTTCGATCCCACGCCTTCAATTCAGACGATGGCGGAAGGCTGGAGCGCGGCAATGATGGGCCTTGAACGCGCGATCGACTGATGCGCATCGCGGTTGAAGGCTGGGCGCCAGCAAGGATCGCATTGGGCGATGATGTCGACGCGACTTTCACTGCCATTTTCCATGCGCCATGCGATGGGCATTTGCGCTTCGAGGGGATCGCCACCCTTGCAACGATCCTCATTGATGGGACGATTGTTGCCACCTCATCCTCGATGTGGGTGCCCTTAGAACTTCCGATCGGCTCTGGTTGTCACATCATCGAAGTGAAATGCCGGGCGCTGACGCCCGAACTTCAAATTCCAAGAAAGCCAAGGGCGCGCTGGCGCCAGAAGGTCGCTTACGACAATGGCCTTCGCTGGTTTCGAACAAGCCTGAATGGACGTGCTCCAGGCTTTGCTCCAGGGCCACCGGTCGTCGGACTGTTCCGGCCGGTCTGGTTCATCTCCGGGGAAGCGACAATCAAAGTCCGCTCGCGCCTTCAAGGCGATTTGGGGATCGTGACGATTGAAACCGATTTTCCCGATGGAACGAGGGTTGAAATCGGCGATGAGGTGGGGAAGATTGCCGGCGGCCGAGCCGAGATCCATCTTTCCTCACCCAAACTCTGGTGGCCTCACAGCCACGGCGAAGCCTTTCTTTATGATGTGATCGTGGACGCGTCAGACGAGGTTCGAAAAATTGGATTTCGAACGCTAAGCTCAGCTGGCGACATTTTGAAAGATGGGCTCAAACCCGTCATCAACGGCGTCCCAATTTTCGTTCGCGGTGCACTTTGGACTCCGGTTCAAGGCGAAGACGTGCGATCAACTCTTCTGACCGCGCGTGACCATGGGTTGAATGCGGTTCGATTGCCCGGAACGATGAGTTACGAAACCAAAGATTTTCACGATGCCTGCGATGAGCTTGGGATCCTCGTGTGGCAGGATCTCATGTTCGCCAATTTCGATTATCCTTTTTCCGATCCTGAGTTTCACGCGCTTGTCATCGAGGAGCTCGACGCGCTTTTCGAAACGATCGGAGGAAGGCCGAGCACCTTTGTCGTCTGCGGGGGTTCGGAAATCGAGCAGCAGGCGGCAATGCTCGGTCTTGATCCTGAAATCGCGCGCCCGGAATTTTTCAAAAGCGAAGTCCCGAACGCGCTTTCGAATGCCAAGATCGACGCGCTTTATGTGCCTTCCGCGCCATGCGGAGCGACCCGTCCGTTGATCGCTCACGAAGGCGTTTCCAACTGGTTTGGAGTTGGAGGCTATCGCAAGCCCCTGTCATCCATTCGCTCGGCCAACGTTCGTTTTGCTTCCGAATGCCTCGCACTTTCCAACATCGGCGATGATTCGGGCGACCCCAATGACCCGTCATGGAAGGCTGGCATCCCAAAGGATGAAGGCGAAGACTGGGATTTCGAGGACGTTCGCGATCATTATCTGAACATGCTTTATGGCGTTGATCCCAAATATCTTCGAAAAGCCGATCCCAATCGCTGGCTCGAGCTTTCCAAGCGGGTTTCGGGCGATGTCATGAGCGAGGTCTTTGGCGAATGGCGCCGCTCGCAATCAGAGTGCAGCGGAGCCTTTGTCCTTTGGCTTCGCGATCTAAAGCCAGGAGCTGGATGGGGGCTCCTCGACAGTGAGGGGCGAACCAAACAGGTGCTTCGGGATCTTAAAAATGTTCTTCAGCCGGTTGCGATCTGGATGACCGACGAAGAGATGAGCGGCTATCAGGTCCATGTCGCTAACGATCGCGGAGATATTCTTCGGGCGAGCGTCACAATTACGCTGACTTCGAAAGGCCGCCACGTCGACACGAGCGAAACCCAGATCATCGTCGAACCTCGAAGCCAATGGACGGGTGATGTCGAGAGCATCCTCAAGCGCTGGCTCGATGTCTCGTACAGCTATCGCTTCGGGCCCCCTAATCATGATCTCGTCACTGCTGAGCTCAAGGACGATGAAACGAACCTTCTTGGACGAGCCCATCGCTTTCCGCTCGGTCGCACAGCAGCCTCATGAAGCCCTTTTATCTTACCCTCGGCGATCACAGGATCGCTGCGATTTTCGAGGAAGCAAAGGCTCCGGTCACGGACACATGCATCCTTCTCGTTCCGCCCTTCGGCTGGGATGATCAAACTGCTTATCGGCCGCGGCGCGACTGGAGCCTTAAACTTTCCGAACGCGGCTTCTCCAATCTCAGGATCGATTTTCCAGGAACCGGCAATTCTTCAGGATCGCAATATGACGATGGTCTTGTCGAAGCCTGGACGAAAAGTGTTGCAGCGGGGATCGACTGGCTGAAGCGGGCAGGGGCCTTGCGCGTTGGAGTGATCGCGCTTGGAGCCGGCGGGCTCGTTGCTCTTCAGGCGATCGCTCAAGGTTGCGAGGTCGACGACCTCGTTCTTTGGGGAATGCCGCTGAACGGAAAGACTCTCGTTCGCGAATTCAAAGCTTTTTCACGCTTCGAACGGGCTCAAACGGGCGAACCCGAAACTGATGGCGAGGAGGGCGGACTTCGCGCCGGGGGGCATGTTCTTACCAATTCGACGATCGCATCATTACTTGAGCTCGACGCGCTTGAGCTCGTCAAGACAACGACCCTTAAACGCGCGCTTCTGTGCGGACGTGATGGCTCGGGACCCGACCAGGCACTTGTCGATGCGCTGCGATGCCAAGGCAGCGACGTTCAAACCAATCCGGGTCGGGGATGGGGAGTGGCGCTCGCAAGAGCGCAATCCGCTTCGCCTTTTGAATTGATCGAAGAGGTCAACGACTGGCTTGGTTTGAAAGCTAATCCCGGCCAAGAACTCAAATTACCGCGGTGTTCGCGAACGGCAGAGCTTGGAGCTGGAGGAGCGCGCGTTCGCGAAACCCCAATCCTGTTCGAAGGGGCTGGCCAAAGCCTGTTTGCGATCCTTTCCGAACCGCTCGACATGCCCTCGCCCAAAGGCACGATCATTCTTTTCAATGCAGGGGCAATCCGAAGGATCGGGCCCAATCGAATGTGGACCGAAGCGGCGCGAGATTGGGCCGCGCGCGGTCTTGCCGTTGTTCGAGTTGATCTTGAAGGGATTGGCGATGCCGGCGGCGAAGGCACCCAATATGAGCGCGACGAGAGCTTCTATACGCAAAATCTGATCGAGCAGTCTCGGTGCGCGCTCGATCTTGCAACGCGCAATGGGCTTCCTCAAAAATTCGTTCTGGGAGGCCTTTGTTCGGGAGGCTTCTGGGCGTTCCAGCTCGCGCTCTCCGACCCTCGCGTTCGAGCAGTCATTGCGCTCAATCCAAGGATGCTTCTGTTCGATCCCGCCATCGAGGGTGTTCGCGAGCTCAAGCGCTTTCGAAATGTTTTCACGGCGAAGGGCTTGCGCAAGCTCGTCCGAAAAAAGGGTCAGTGGAGACGCTTCATGCGTCTCGCCGCGTTCCTTCTGAAATCGCCCGCGAGAATGGTCGGAAAGAGAAGGCAGCGGCCGTGCGATCCACTTCTCGATGGCATCCGTGATATGCAACTGCTCGGCCAGCATCTCGACATCGGCTTTTCTTCAGAAGAGCCGCTTTACGATGAATGGAAACGCGAAGAAAAGATTGCAAAGCTCGAAGCATTGGGCACCAAATTCCACGATCTTCCCTTGATGAGCCATACGCTCAAGCCGCTGGCGGCCCAGAGGGCTGCACGATCGATGCTCGATCAATGTGTCGAGCGGGTTTTTCCTTGAGATTTTTGGTCTGTTTACAAGACCTTTCAAGTCGTCGCTCGGGCGCAGTTGCGTCAAATTCTTAAGGATCTCCAATTCGAGATTGTTAAGATTGGGAGCCGCGACGAAGACTCCCCGATCCTAACATGGGTTAAAGAAAAGGTCTTCGCTTGTTGCGATAAGCCACTGAACAGACTGGCAACTTGCATCTTTAGGCGAGTTGATGGACACTGTCGGGCGGGGCAATGCGATGAACTCAGATCTTCTCTATTTCGCTCGTAGAGCGCGCGAGGAGCGCGCGGCGGCAAATCTTGCAGCAAATGACCGGGCACGGCGTTCGCACCTTGAAATGGCCAACGCCTATGAGGCGAGAGTCCGCGATCTTCAGGCAAAGACGAAATTCGCGCTTCACATTGTCGAAGCCGCGTAACGCCGATCCTTGAGTGCGATTAGTTCAAGGACGAGCGGGTTCTAATCAACCGGCGCTCGGCACGCTCGCCTAAAGTCCTTCATGTCCCTCGTCCTTTGCAATTTTCGCTGCAAATCCCGAAGGTTTCAACAACAGCACCGGAGAGACTTGCTCTATTCGGGCAGCGGGTTCGGTATGCCCACATCGGCCTCGGTTCGATCCACATCCGCTTCGGCCTCCAAGGCAATCTGGATAAGGATTTCGCGGGCTCTTTCATCGGTAATCATCGCTGCCAGTCGGCGGCACTGCTCGGCTCGCGAGGGCACGTTGTTCAATAATTCATGGGGCATGAAGATCCGTCGAGCAGAGAGAGGCGATGCAATAGGTCGGCAACAGCAGCGGGCTAGCGAATTCCGGTGAATTCTTTGCATTAAATCGCTGTAAGCAATCGAGCGCTTCGAACCCATTCGTCAACGGTTCACCGTCACGAAGCACCACCCCCCGCGACATCAAATGACACGAAAGCGGCAACGCGCGTCGCGAACCGACACAGTCACGGCAACTTGCAGGAGCACGGTCAGACAGGCGGAAGAACAATAATCTTCGCCTCTTTCTTTCCGCATCGGCTGCATTTGAGGCGGGGCGGGATCGAAGTCAGCGGCTTTGCTCCGAATTGCTGAGCAAGCTCAAAGCCATTGAGAGTCCGCGCCGCTGCGCAATAGCCGCAAGTGATTTTGAGGCTCGCTCCGAACCGGCAGATGTCGGTGACCGTCCTGATATGTTTCGTCGACACGAATCTCCCCTTAGCGAAGCGAGAACAATTCGTGAACATATGAGTTTCAGACGGCCGGAAATTCTTCCGTGATGCGACATTTGAGGCGCGCCCTTGGAACCCTCCATGTCGTCGTCGACGCTAAAAGGGCAAATCGCCAGCTTGACGACTGTTCGATAAGCCCTAGCCTTGGCTCAAATTTCGATCGGTTGAAGGGGATTTTCTATGCGCTTCATGCTCGGGCTAGTGATTGCCCTTGGTGCGACAACGGCGACTGCAGCGATCGATCCCCGCACGGTGCCGACGCAATTGCCACCAGCCTGGCAGACGCGAACGCGCGAGGTTTTCAAACAAGCGATCGAGATCCCTTCAGTTCATCACCGCGGCGAGGTGCCGAACGTTGCAAAGCTTCTTGCCAGTCAGTTCAAGTCTGCAGGAATTCCCGACGCCGACATTCATTTCATGCCTTATGAAGCGCTTCCAGGCGATCAGACCGAAGCCTTGATCGTTCGATGGCGCTCACCTCATGCGACCAAAAAGCCGATGCTGATTTTGGGCCACATGGATGTTGTTGAAGCCAAGCGCTCCGACTGGAAATATGACCCGTTCCAGTTTCGCGAAGAGGGTGGCTATTTCTACGGACGCGGAACGAGCGACATGAAAAATGGCGACGTCGCAACGACGATGGCCGCAGTCAAGCTGATCTCGGAAGGGTTCAAACCTGACCGCGACATCATCTTCTTTTACAGTGGTGATGAGGAGACAAAGGGCGAGGGCGCAACGCTTGGCTCGACCAAGTGGCGCAGTCTCACCGATGCGGAATTCGGGCTCAATGCCGACGGCGGATGCGCGTCTTATGATTCGCAGTTCCGGCCCCTGGGTTGCGGCATCTCGATGGCCGAGAAGACCTTCCAGACCTATTTTCTAACGACCCATAATAAGGGTGGTCATAGCAGTCGCCCAAGACCCGACAATGCGATCTATGAGCTTGCCGACGCGCTCGAGAAAGTTCGGACCTACCGCTTCCAGCCGATGCAGAACAATGTGACCCGTGCCTATTTCGAAGAGCGCGCGCGCCAGGAAGGAAACAGCGAGCTCGGACAGGAAATTCGGGCGTGGCTTGCTAATCCCAATGACGGCGCGGCAGCCGATGCGATCGAAGCCAACCCATTGGAAGTCGGAATTACGCGCACCAGGTGTGTTGCCACAATGCTGAGCGGTGGGCACGCCGACAATGCGCTTCCGCAAAGCGCGACCGCGACCGTCAATTGTCGCATCTTCCCCGGAGTTCAGCCGGTTGAAGTCCAGGCCGAGCTCGAGAAGCTCGTCGGACCAGGAGTCGAGGTCAAGCCAGATCCCAATTACATCGGAGTGCCGACACCCAAATCACCGCTCCGTCCCGATGTCGTTGCGGCCGTCACTCAAGCGATCCAACATTTCCATGGGCCCGCTATGCACGTCTATCCAGAAATGAGCACGGGCGCGAGCGACGGCTCTTTCTTCAGAGCCCAGGGCATTCCGGTTTACGATATCGATGGCAGCTGGGGCATTTCCCCGCTCGATGAGCGCGCGCATGGTTTGGACGAACGCATTCCGGTTCGCGCAATGTACGATGACGTCCTCTATTGGGAAATGATCATCAAATCGCTCGCCGGCTAATTCGCACGTTTGGGTTCCTTCAAGACCGCGTTTCGTGATCCCGTTCGACTGAGCGGGAACCTCGGCATTTCAACGACTGGCGCGCGCTCGTTGAAATGCGTCCCGAGTTCCAAAGATTTGGGGAAGGGTTGAGACCCGTTCGTACCATTTGGGTTGCTCGGCCTTCAGGGGAACCGAACGAGTCTCCTTCCCGACATAGCGCGGAACCTAGCGGTTGTTAATTACCGTTCGTAAATGCGAGATGAGCCATTTTCGGACAACTGAGCACATCAATTTTGATGCGCTTCCCACTTGCCTTGGAGATCCGCAACTGTCGATCCGACGTTAGGGCCGCTCGGGCCCCTGGATCTTGAATGCCCAATAAGTCGGTTAAAATTGAACGCTAGAATTGGGGAGGTTTCTGTCGATCCAGCGCGCAAGAATGCGCTATCCTCCGTCTTCTGGGTACATGTCGTAAAATCTCGGCAACACGACGCAGGCGTCGCACCTTTGCATCCGTTGGCATCCAGCTGATCCCAAATATGACGGGCCAATGTGTCATAAACCAAGTCGGAAGAACCACGTGTCAGTAAGGGGGCCTCGTCCAACGGTCCTTGTTGGTTGCGAGCCTAATTCTGACCGCCACCAAGCTAATCTTAAACGCGGCCTTTCGACCGGCTCGTTATGCCAGCAGTTGTTCCGCGGGTGGGGAGGGTAGCCACATCCTCCATGGGCGCGTCTGCCATTCCGATCGACGAATGGCGACGATTGCCAGGAGGACGCAAGCCACGGCGCACACCGCGATGGACAAGAGCGAGGCTTCCGGTCCAAAGACTCCTCCCGAGAGAAGGGGAGGCCCCTTCATCGCCGTCCGCAGAAGTGAGTGCGATGGAGCAAAGCCGGATACGTCGGCACCAAATATGCCCCCCTGGACGAAGTTCCAGCTCATGTGGATGCCGATGCAGGACCACAGACTTCGCGTTACGATGTAGGCAAGGGCCAGCAGCAATCCGCCCTCGATCACGATCGCCGCCGAGCTGAACAGGGTCGCCCCTGGATTGAGGCCGTGCAGGAGACCAAACAATAATGCAGAAGCAACAAGCGCGACGGTAGTACCGGCGGCCTCTTCAATCACACGGAACACGATCGCGCGTAAAAGTAGCTCTTCCACAACCGCGACCGCAAAGAACACGGCTAAGATACCTGGCAGACCGGTTGGGCCATCCCCGGCAGTCTCCACTGCCAGACCCAGCGCCCAAAGGATCAGAAGGATCACGGACATTAGTACCGTGCCGAGCGACAGACCCATTATGAAGGGTACGAGGCCGACACGCGGATCGACCTCCCGGGCTCCGCGGCGTTCCACCAGCCGAACGGCATAAGCATAAACGCAGAGTAGAAACACGGCCGAGCCGAGATTGGCAGCAAGCAGTAAGGGGTGGTGAAAGCGCGAAGGCGCGGCAGGGATGAACGGGATCGTAAGGAGCTTGGACACGATGAGCGCGATGATCACCGCGGCTGCGTAAAGGAGTAGACGGCTGACGGCCCAATGGCGCAGGTTATCGGCCCAGCGCGCCCCGCCGCGCAAAGGCTTGTCCGTTGGGATCGCGCAGAAGTCGGTGCCCGCGCGCTCGTCTGGAGCATGGTTGATCATGTGCGATTTCCTTGGGCCAGAAATGCTTAAACATAGAGCCGTCATCAGGAGAATTGACGGAAGTTGGTGCTCGGAGCCTGCGATCTGGCTCACTGACGTTGATCCGCTGAACATCGATTATTCGGAGCCTCGGCGGCCCTCATGCAGTGATCACCGCGACTGCGGCAATGATGACGACGCGCCTGCAGCGAAGCTTTGCCAGTAGCCGCCCGACGCTCTCCTACTGTGTTATGCACATAATACAGTAGCACAGACAAACGTCAAGCGCCGGTCATCAAAGCAGAGCGGTGGATCGGTATGACACCAGAACCGTCGCAAAAGGGTTGTCCACTCAGACGGTCGTCGCAACACACGAGCCATGTCGATAAGACCGTCCCGGTCTAGTAACGTGGAGGATCCGATGAGCACCGAAAATTGGGCAGAAGAGCGGCAGAGGCTTACGAAGCTGCTCGAAGGCATCGATGCCGGTAACATCACCCACCTTGATCAGGACGGCACCGGTGAGCTCCGGCCCACGAATGACAGCAACATCGCGGCGCTGAGAGCACGCCTCGCAGAGCTCAACAGGCGGCTTGGTGAAGAATAGGAAATCGCACTCTCAAGACGTGGCACGTCCTCTCGGAAATTAAACAAAGCCTTGCGAACAAGGGCTTGGAGTTCAGTCGGGCGCGGAGCGCCTCGCAAACGCCGGCCACGTCCCCATCTAAAGGGCGCTACCAGTCGAAATCGACGGTCTTGGGCGCTAAGCCGCACCTCTCTCCATCTTTGACGCCTCTTAGCCGCGAGACCGCCAATGACGGCTGTTTCGGCAAAGAAGGATATCAGTATGAAACTCTTCGGCACTGTGAAGACGTACGACGAAGCCAAGGGTCATGGCACAATCAAACCGGAAGCCGCCGGCGATGAACTTCGCTTCGAGAAGAGCGCCGTCCAATGGGGCGATGCGACGACTCCAAAGGTTGAGCGCCGCCTGTCCTACGAAGTCGGGAAGAATGGCAGCGGAGACGCCTGCGCCATCAACCTCCATTCGGCATAATTAAATTGGGGTCGGGGGATTCGGGGCCCCCGCCTCAGACGTCACCGGTCCACAGTCCGGTTCGCCAAGCATCTTTCGGGGAATGCCATGCGCAGGAAGGCGACAATGATGGTTTTGATCGCTGGATTGGGAGTGTTGCTGGCTATGAGCTTGCACAAACCCGATCGAGCCGACGCGGCCCCGTCCAGCTGTTACGCCGATGGCATTGGTCCTTCGACGCCGACTATTTGCGAATAGTGCCTTCTCGTCGAAGGAAAGGGTCAGGCCTGGGGGCTATCCCGAACGAGAGATGCAACGTCGTCGATTTCCTCCCCCGTGTCAGCGTTCCTCAGAAAGACCGTCTTGAAGCCCATCTCGCGCAGCTCGCGGACCTTGTAGTAGGCCTCTAGCGCACTCAGCGGGCTGTCCAGCCCCATCGCCATATCTGACTGCGGAACGTGAACTGTGTATCGCGCCATCCAGCCTCCATGCTTCGCGCCAAGCATACAGGGTGCCGGCGGTGCGGTCTAATCCCAATAACCGCTCTCAGTTTTCGACTTTTACCGCATCCCCGAAGTGTACTGTGTCTAGCACGGAGCCGCAGTCGTTTCGATGCCGATGCGGTGATCGAGGACCACGCGGCCCTCATCCTTGGCAGTTCCAGCGAACGTGACGCCGGCCTGTCGAACGGCATGTGCTCGCGCAGCCTGCAAATCGGGGAGCTCGACACCCTCGTCGTCAGGAACGTCCACCCCATCGAGCGGCTCATTGGGACCTCAAACCCACCGCCTCCAAATCGCGACACCGACGATCGCAACCGAGACGCTGATCATGGCTCCCGTCACCACCAGAAATCCCGACAAGCCTGAGTGTGCGACAGGCGTGTCGAAATTCATTCCGAATATTCCAGCAACGGCACCGATCACCCCGGTAATCACGGTCGCGATGGTGAGCACTTTGATCAGCTGATTGGTGTCTTGCGCCACGCGGCTCGCATAGAGTTCGAAACTCCCAATGACTGTTTCGCGTGCACGACTGACATCGTCTTCAAGTCGCTCGAACAGTCGGTTCACCTCAACGAGGAAATCTCGGTCAGTCTCCGAAACATGCGCCAGAAAATCTGGCGCAGCGAGGCCATGAATGACGCTCCGCTGACTCTTCAGAATAACGCGAAGGTTGGCGAGCCGGCGTCGAAGCGCAGCCAGCGCCGACAAAGGCGAACGCTTTTCTCGACCACGTAGTATCGCATCGTCGAGTTTATCAATGGCAACGTCTACTCCGGCAATCTCTTCTCGGAAGCCGTCCAGGTGGCGCATCAGCAGTGACGCAACAAATGCGGTTGGAGTCATCTTACCCTTCAAGGTTTCACCTTGGTCGGCCCGAACGAACTCGTCGAAAAATCTCGGGCGGTGCTCGCTCGCCGTCAGGACCCATGCACTGCCAACTGCGAACCGCACGCAGGATTCGGGGCGATCGGCAGTGGGGATGCAGAAGCTGTAGAATTGGTCCGAAATCTCGAGGGTCCCGGCATCATCGGTGGGTCTGAGAGCCAATTGCATTTCGGCTGGTAGATCCACGGGCTCGGAACCGCTGCGATCTACCCAGAGGAGCTGTTGCTTCCCAAGTGCTGCGAGGTCGATTGAATCCAAACCCACTTCACGATCGTGTCCTTCAGCATCATACAAGATGACCCGAAGGTTCGCCGGCTTATTGGATGTCTGAGTCATTGGCCTGTGTAGCGCCAATTCCAGCTAATGCCCTCCCTGAGTAGCGCTGCACTTCAGCGCGCCAATGCATAGCCGTCCAGCGGTTGGCGACGTTCTGATTGCGAGTTTGCCGATGGACTGTCACCACCTCGCGCCGGCGTCAGACCTCAACCGGCGCCGATGACGATAATTCGCACCTCGTTTGCGAACTCGTGCCAGCCGTTCAGTGGCTTGGATGTGGAAGTTCATCCCAATCCCTGAACTGGCAACGAGCGGGCAAAACCTCGGCATCTAGTGGACCGTATTCAATTCGGGCGTGGGCACGCCTTCCTGTTTGTACTGAGCTTCGAGCTCCTCTTTCCGGACCGCCAGTTCGGCGCCTAGAACGTCCATATCGAGACCGGCTTTGCGAGCTTGTGAAAACAGGCCCTCCATCCGTCTTTCTTCCTCTTCGACATGGTGCTCGATCTGCTCCTGAAGCACAGTCACTTTGGCGTCGTAAAATTCGTCGTCAGGTCCTCCAGCGATGATTTCTGCGATGAGGATCTTCGCGCTGTCGTGCTCGACATAGCCTTCCTTGAGGAGGTCCTCGTCGACTTTGCCATCACATGCTGGATAGAAAATCTCTTCTTCGATTTTGGCGTGCACCGAAAGCGCCAGGCAGATTTTCTCGGCGATCTCCTGCTTGCGTCCCTTTCCGCTCGCTTTCTCATACTTTTCGAACAGATCTTTGACGATCCGGTGGTCTTCTTTCAAAAGCGCGATCGCGTCCTGCTCGGTTCGTGCCATGCTCGTCTCCTGACTAGGAAGATCCAAACTTGGCGATCTCGACGAAGTTCCTGAATTTATTAAATGAAAATCTAAATACCTACTGCACCATTCGCGAGCGCCGCCTTCATGTCTTCAATCGAAACTGGAAGTTGACCAGCAGGTTTTCTTTCTTCGCAGAAACACAGGAACTGCCCTTCTGTGCTTTCGTTTAAGAACGGCTCTTTGAACCAGGTTGTTACGTGTCAGAAAAAGTGTTCAGTTTCGAAGTCGCCCGGTCGGCGCGCCCTGCCCAAAGTTTAAATGACGCTTCGCGAGGCCGGAGAATTGCGGTCGATGGAAACGACCCAAAGGTCGCCTCTAACTACCGCAATGGCCACATCTTCAGCCGGTGCCACGCGCTCCCCACAGGCATTTGCGGGCCCGTCTCCTTCAAAACTGTCGTGCGCAAGGGCGATCGTTTCGGACCGGCCCTTTGACCGATTTCGCTCTCTTCAAATCGTTCGGATCGCGCCACATGGCGATCGATGCGGGGACTGCGAACACCGTGATCTACGTACCGGGCGAGGGAATTGTTCTCAACGAACCGTCGGTTGTTGCCGTCGAAATCACGAATGGAATCCAGCGCGTCCGAGCTGTTGGAAGCGATGCCAAGATCCTGATCGGAAAAACCGCGGATAATATTCGGACCTATCGGCCGCTCGTTGAGGGCGTGATCAAAGATCTCGAGTTGACCGAAGCAATGATCAAGCATTTCATCGCAAAGGCGATGGGGGGCCGATCGCTGATTTCGCGCGGACCAGAAGTGGTGATCGGCGTTCCTTCCGCGTCCACCGAAGTCGAGAGGCGCGCGATCCAGGCCGCAGCCATCAACGCGGGTGCGCGCGAGGTCTGGCTGATCGAGGAACCTGTCGCGGCTGCAATCGGGGCAGGGCTCCCGGTCGCGGAGCCGGTCGGATCGATGGTGGTCGACATCGGTGGGGGCACAACCGAAGTCGGAATTATTGCTCTCAAGCGCGCCACCTACAGCATTTCGGAACGGGTTGGCGGCGACAAAATGGACGACGCGATCGCCGCATATGTTCGGATGAAGCATAATGTCGAAATCGGGCCGATTTCGGCCGAGCGGATCAAAAAGGAGATCGGATCGGCGATCTCGACGCCCGAGGGCATGAATATCATCGGACATGTTGGCGGACGCGACGTGACGGTTGGCAATCTTTGCGAAATTGCTTTGACCCAATCGGAAGTGGCTGACGCAGTCCATGATGTCGTGGAGCAAATCGTCGATGTCGTCTCGCGCGCGCTCGGACACGCCGGGGCGGAAATCGCATCGGACATCATCAATCAGGGCATGGTCATGACGGGTGGAGGATCGCTGCTCAAAAATATCGACACCGTCCTCAGGGACGCAACCGGGCTGCCGGTCCAGGTCGCATCGGAACCGCTGACCTGTGTCGCGCTCGGCGCAAGCCGTGCGCTCGACGAGCCTGAGTACCGGACGGAGTTTGTGAGTATGGCCCGTTCGTCGGCATGACAGACGAACTTCTAAGACCATGCAAAAACGGACGATAAATTCGAAGCGTCGGTCGCTTCCATTGTCGAAGGCAAGTCGAATGTAGCGATAGGCGGAAGGACGCGGTCTGAACGGAAATGTCTGTTATAAGAGCGTCGGTTTCAGCCGGAGCAGGTCAATGGAAGATCGGCGGATCGACACTGATTTGATCGACGAGGCGGTGTTGGGGCTAATGTTTCTGACGCTGCATGGCGACAAATGGGATACTCGCGCCTGGAAGGGGTTCGACTGGGGCGCCTTGGGACGACTGCATGAAAAGGATCTCATTCATGATCCAGTCGGCAAAGCGAAATCGGTCGCGCTTACTGATGAAGGGCTGAAGCGAAGCGAAGAGGCTTTTTATCGCTTGTTCAGTCGCAAACCGCCTGGTCAGGTGGCTTGACGCCATCGGCATTTTAGCCAGTGCGGGGCTTCATTTTGTTCTCTTGGGAGTCCGTTGCCTGGATGGAGCCGGGCTTCCGCGCTATTGAAGATCGGACCGGGGAATCTGCGAAATTGACTGAAAAATGGCGCGCCCGGCAGGACTCGAACCTGCGGCCCCAAGCTTAGAAGGCTCGTGCTCTATCCGGCTGAGCTACGGGCGCGTTGTTGTCCCAATTAGCGGCAATTGGCCACCAACGGACCAAAAAAATGAATAGTCGGACATTTCGGATTTTCTGCATCAAAAGCGAACCACGAGTTCGGGTGTTTCGGCATTTGTGGGCGCGGCGAACTCAGTGAGATCGGTTCTAAAGGAAGTGAGTGACCAAGAGCCTTCCTTGCTTCTCTTTTTTCTGGCGCCAGCTATCTTGGCAAAATCATGGGAAGGCCGCCCCAAGAGCGTGTGGATTCCGACCAGATCGTTCGGCTGATGGCTGGCGGGACGGACGACGTCTTGCGTGGCATTTCGCTAATCGAGGCTGCTGCCGCTCGGAACGATCCCGCTGCACTCGAGCGTAGAGCCCTTCTTGAAGCCGTGGGATGCGGCCGACAGCCGAGCTGGGACAATGCGCTCAATTCTCTTGCGAATGCTGCAAAACTCGGTTCGAAGTCGGCTCAAGATCAGTTGCGAATTCTCGCGCGCGTCAATCGCGAAAGCGAGGATTGGAACGCAATTCGGTCAGGCATAAAGATAGATGAAGTCATTCGGGCGCCACAGAAGCGTTCGTTATCCGAAAAGCCCTGGTTGCGGGTCATCAAGGACTTCGCGGCACCTGGAGAGTGTCGTTGGTTAAAGGAACGCGCGAGCGATCGTCTGAAGCCCGCAACGGTCATCGCTCCGTCAGGATCGCAGGCCCCCCGGGCTGTGCGCACGAACAGCGCAATCGGCTTCCAGCTCTATGACATGGATGTCCTTGTTGAGGTCATCCGTGCACGCATCAGTGCAGTGACACAGCTGCCTCTTCCTCTGTTTGAGGCCAGCCAGGTGCTCCATTACACTCCCGGCCAGGAATTCAGGCCGCATCACGACTATTTCGATCCGCAAAACCCTGGCCATGCCGAGTATCTGAAGCGAGGTCAGCGGATTGCGACGTTTCTCATCTACCTGAACGATGACTACGGCTCCGGGGAGACCGCCTTTCCGAGCGCCAACTTGAGTTTCAAGGGAAAGATCGGAGATGCTCTGTTTATTGCCAATATCGAGCGCAGCGGTCGGCCAGATCCTCTGACATTGCACGCAGGAACACCGCCTACGTCGGGAGAGAAATGGATCTTTTCGCAATGGATTCGCGATAAGCCCCACGCGGCTTCACCTTAAGGAAAACCGATTGGAAAACCTGTCGCGTGTTTCATAACGCTCGTGGAACTATCGGGCTCTTAAGGATTTTTCTGCACGCAACAGGGATGGAAGGAAATGCCATATGCGTACTGTGTTGCTGTGGCTCGTTGGCGTGCCGGTCCCAATCATTCTTCTTCTGGCTCTATGCACGCACCATTTCTGAGCGCCGTTATTCGTGCATTGCGCACGAAAAAGATCGGCACTCTTTAGGTTTTAGGTCAGAAATAGGAGAACAACGTGGATCAGCTTGATTGGGTTATCGTGGTTGTCGGCGCGTTCATCGCTCTCGTAATCGCAGTTTCAGCCTACGAAAGTGAAAAGCGCCTTGATCGGATCATCAAGCTCTTGCTCGAGAGGCAGCCCTGATCACTTCTTCGTCGGTTGCGGTTATGGCGAATTGAAAGGTCACTGCGACAGACAAAATGGGATCGGATTCCGCACGTCTAGACCGACCATCAGGCGCTTGGCGGGTTACGCAATCGCAAGCATTTCAACCGATTGAGATCCTCTCGCATGTGAAGTGCTCGGGTGCATTGTTGTACTTGCGATGATCTCGTGCGGTCAGAGACGATACTGCAGCGAAATGTCGAGCTCTCTTGGCGCCCGGTGCATTCGACCGCCGTATGGCCATATTGGCACTTCGCAGCACGAAGCCTTCAGCCTTCGTTCACCCCTTGCATTGTACGAAAGTTAGTACATAAACACGTACATATGCACCGCGGGAGGTCCAAGTGCAGGTTATTAGCTACACAGATGCTCGGGCGAAGCTCAAGGAGCTTATGGATCGCGTCGTGCAAGACATGACGCAGGTCGTGATTACGCGCCAACGCGCAGAGCCCGTCGTTATGATGTCTCTCGACGATTGGAACGCGATTGAGGAGACGTTGCATCTGCTTTCCTCTCCGAAGAATGCACAGCGCCTTCATGCGGCTATCGACCAGCTTGACGCGGGTAAAGGTGTGGAGCGCGGCCTTGTGGAACTGGAAGAAGAAACGCTGCTGAAGGCGTGAAGCTCGTTTTCGCAGATCAAGCCTGGGAAGATTACCTTCATTGGCAAGGCGCCGATGCGAAGGTGCTCAAAAGGCTGAATAATCTCATTAGGGAATGCCGACGAACGCCCTTTACTGGAACGGGTAAGCCAGAAGCCCTCAAGGGCGATCTCAAAGGATGGTGGTCGCGCCGGGTTACTGAAGAAGATCGTCTGGTTTACCGCGTCGAGGGGAAGGACGAGGCTCAGGCTCTGGAAATTGCCCAGTGCCGGTACCACTACTAGCCCCGCTTTTCCCAATTTAAACCTTGGCTGGACGCGGCACGTGTCAGAGGACATGCTATTCGGCCAAAAGAAATGCCCACAGGGGAAAGACCGCGTATCTCGCCAACATCAAAAGCAGAAGCACGATGTTGGCTCGCTTGTTCTTCACCGCGAGCAACCCGATCAGCAAAATGAAATACGTAAAGAGATTCAAGAAGCCGAGCGGCGACTGAACGAAATGGAGGAAGTCGCTTCCAGTCAGCATGACGCCGCTAGCAATCACGTTGCAGAAAAGGATGCCTCCGAACACCCATTGCTTGTGCCGGAGATAATAGACATCAAAATCGGGCCATTCGACGAAATTTCGGGGGAAGACCAGCCGCGCCGCCAAGTAATAGATGCCTGCGAGGGTGACGGCACAAATCAGATAAAGGAAATAGGGTCGTCCCGCACCGATCCATCTCAATTCCCAGGCAATCTCCCAAAATGATGTGAGATCGAGAATGACGAACAACCCGAGCAGCGGCGTAAGCCAACCGACCTTGATTTTGTGCCGCTCCTGAAGCGTGTTCCCGAAGCCTGCGAACACTTGCGCAAGGGCAAGGCCGAAGAGGAGGCTGTAGAGCGAAAAGATGAACTCAAACACGGTCATGGGAATTCCTCCCACTTTGTTTCTTGGGTCATCTAACGAGCCCTGAACAGAACTTTCCAATCATGTCTCATTTCGCCGTGAGAAGCGACGTCACCGAGAAAGGATCGGCAACATCGAGCCTTTTCGATCCCCCAGAACAAAATTGGGCCGTTCGCTAGATGGTGGGATTGGATCGGCGTCGCGACTTGCGTGGCTTGAGCAAACGACCAGATGCTTGCGCGATGTTGGAGCCATCGCTCGCCAAGCCAGTCAAAGCGGGTATCGCTAATCGGCGTTTGGCTGCCGCCGTAGGATAGATCGCGGAACGGTCAGCAGTCGCTTTGCGTTGCCCTTGTTAACCCCACGAACCTTCGTGGATGAGATCGGAAGTTTTTTTCTGCCGAAAAATACCAGGAAAACTGAAAAAGCGGGGCTTTACGAGCTCCTAGTCCAGTCGGTTGTCGATTACGCGATCTTCATGCTCGATGCGGAAGGTCGGGTGACCAACTGGAATACCGGTGCAGAACGCATCAAAGGCTACAAACCCGAAGAGATTATCGGACAGCATTTCTCGCGCTTTTATACTCCGGAGGATCTGGAAGCCGGAATTCCTGCAAAAGCTCTCGAAACTGCCCGAAACGAGGGCCGGTTCATGGCTGAAGGCTGGCGTCGGCGTAAGGATGGGACCCTGTTTTGGGCGAGCGTCGTCATTGACCCAATTCGCGATGACAGTGGCACGCTGATCGGCTTCGCCAAGGTTACCAGAGACCTGACGGAGCGACGAGAAGCACAATTGGAACTTGAGCGGTCGCAAGAAGCACTGTTTCAGTCCCAGAAAATGGAAGCCGTCGGTCACTTGACGGGCGGCCTTGCGCACGACTTCAACAATCTACTCACAGGGATCACAGGCAGCCTCGATTTGATGCAAATGCGGCTCGCCCAGGGCCGAATCAATGAACTGGAGCGCTACATGACTGCGGCTCAGGGAGCCGCCTCTCGAGCGGCTACCCTCACACATCGCCTGCTCGCATTTGCAAGACGCCAGACATTGGAGCCTAAGCCAGTAGACGCGAACCGGCTCGTGAGCGGCATGGAAGAGCTGGTGCGCCGAACCGTTGGGCCAAACGTCGAAATTGAAACGGTCCTTTCAGCGGGGCTGTGGCCCTGCTTTTGCGATGCAAATCAGCTCGAAAATGCCATTTTGAATCTTTGCATCAATGCGCGCGATGCAATGCCGGATGGGGGCCGGATCACGATTGAATCCGTGAACGCCTGGATTGATCGCCGCGCTGCAAAGGAACGCGACATGCCCGCGGGTCAGTATGTCGCCATCTGCGTTACCGACACCGGGGTCGGAATGACCCCGGACGTGATCGCTCGCGCTTGCGATCCGTTTTTTACGACCAAACCTCCGGGCGAAGGCACCGGTCTTGGCTTGTCGATGATTTTTGGGTTCGCAAAACAATCAAATGGACAGGTCAGAATCTATTCTGAGGTCGGCCAGGGGACGACCGTCAAAATCTATCTTCCGCGATATCATGGAAAGGCAGCCGAGGAGGGTCCAAAAGAAGTCCTGGAGAAGCCGGCGCGATCTTCGACCGGCGAAACCGTCCTTGTCGTCGATGATGAACCGACAGTGCGAATGTTAGTCGGCGATACTCTTGCGGAGCTTGGGTACCAGGGAATTGAAGCAGCGGATGCAGCATCAGGTCTCAAAGTTTTGAAGTCCGACGTCAACATTGATCTCCTAATTACCGATGTGGGCTTGCCTGGCGGAATGAACGGGAAGCAGATGGTCGATGCCGCTCGCAACTCACGCCCGCATCTAAAAGTGCTGTTCATCACGGGCTATGCGGAAAATGCAGCGCTTTCCAACGGACACCTCGAACCTGGAATGCATGTCCTGAGCAAGCCATTCGCAATGGAAGTCCTCGCGGAACGGATAAGGTCAATCATCGAGGAGGGGTAGAGAGAGCTCGCGAGACAATTCGTTCGATTGTCTCGGCCGTCAGCTCCTGGGATGGAAAGGTTCAATACAATCCGCTGTACCATGATTGACTGCGAGTTCACCCGCGCTGGACCAAAGTTGCGGTCTCAATCTCTTGTGCTAGCGTTCAACCGTTCGGGGGCGAGCTTGCATGCATTTCCATCTTCCAAAACCAATGCACGGCTGGCGCGAGTTCGTCGGCGAAGTGGGAATCATTGTCGTTGGCGTTCTGATTGCCCTCGGCGCTGAGCAAGTAGTCGAGCATTTTCACGATCGCGTTGCGTTGCACGATGCCGAAGATGCGATGGTTTCAGAGCTTCGCGACGACAATCTTCCGCAAGCCTATACGAGAGCTGCGGCTTTCAATTGCTATGCCGACCAACTCGATGCGATCAAAGCGGCTGTCGCTTCGGGCGACCGCTCCAAAGTGCTCGAATTGGCAGGTGCATACCACCCGATCATCCGCACCTGGGACGATGAAGCGTGGAAGAGCGCAATCGCATCGCAAGTGCTCGTCCAATCGGGTCCGAAGAACATGATTGGCTGGTCGACCGCCTATGTCATGGTTCCTCGTTTGGCGAACACCGCCCTCCAAGAACAGACAGAGCTTCCGCAAATTGAAGCGGGATTGAGCGGCGGACCAACGCTGTCGGCCGAACAGATGGATCGACTGTTCCAGGTGCTTTCCTATCTTGACACCTACAACCACCGTATGGCTGCTGGATCGCTGACTCTGCTCCGGTTTGCCCAAGAGCAAGGACTAACGCTTACACAGACACAAAAATCGGCTCTTCTTGCCGCGGTTCGCAAAGAATATGGGCAGTGCGTCCACGAGCCCTCGTTCGAACGGCTCGATCTCCAAACCCAGATCACTCTTGTCAGCGATTCGATTGTCGGGAGAAGGAAAACACAGCACTCCCCGGCCGGCCAATCGCGCGAATGACAAAGCCGGAGATTGCTTTCGGCTTACCGCCCGTGTTCCAACGACAATGAACCCAAGATAGTGGATCGGAATTCGGTCCTGATTGACGCCTAACCCAACTGCGCTACGCAAGGGGCTGATGAGAGCTGGGCAAGACGGGCTGAAAACGGTCGAAGCGCGAAGCCTCGAGGGAGCGCGCTTTCGTGACTTCGACTTCGTCATGGTCGCCTTCGTTGTCGTTCTCCTACTTTCAAATGTGATCGGCGCCGAAAAGCGCTCGTTCGTGAACCTGCCGCTCATCGGCCCCTGGCCGTTTGGCGCCGGAATCCTGTTTTTCCCGGTTTCTTACGTGATCGATGACGTTCTGACCGAGGTCTATGGTTACGCACGCGCAAGACGGGCGATTTGGGCAGGTTTTGTCGCGCTCGCATTCATGGCCCTTATGGAATGGACTGTCGTCCATCTGCCGGTTGCTCAAGGATGGACGGGGCAGGCCGCCTACGACCGTGTGTTCGGTTCAGGCTGGAGGATCATTCTTGCCTCGATCGCGGCCTTTTTCGTCGGAGAATTTTTGAATTCCTTCGTCATGGCGAAGATGAAGATCTGGAGCGAGGGCAAGAATTTGTGGATGCGGTTCTGGGGAAGCACGGTGGTCGGCGAAGGCGCCGACAGCCTGATCTTCTACCCGCTCGCCTTCTATGGAATGACCGACTGGCCGCTCAGCGCGCTTGGTGAAGTGATGCTGAGCCAGTTCATTTTGAAGGTCAGCTGGGAAGTGCTTTTAACGCCCGTCACTTATGCCGTCGTCGGATGGCTCAAACGCCGGGAAGGGCTCGATGTCTACGACGTCGGAACGGCGTTCACTCCGTTTTCGCTCGACGCCTGAGAATTAGGCCCCGACTGTCTCGAGCAGCGCCTCAAACAACCGCCTGCCGTCGGTCCGGCCATGCGCGGGCTCGACCACGCGCTCGGGGTGCGGCATCAAGCCAAGAACATTGCCTTCATCGTTAAGAATGCCGGCGATGTTTCTGGCGGAGCCATTGCAAGGATCGAGATACCGAAACGCCACTCGGCCTTCGCCCTCGAGCCGGTCGAGGGTTGCTTCGTCCGCCTGATAATTGCCGTCATGATGGGCAACCGGAAAGACGATCTCTTCGCAAGCTTCATAGCCGCTCGTAAATAGACTCTGGCTGTTTTCGACGCGCAGCGGAACGTTCCTGCAGACGAAGCTTAAACCTGCGTTTCGCATCAAGGCTCCGGGAAGAAGCCCGGCTTCTGTCAGAACCTGAAAGCCGTTGCAGATCCCAATCACTGGAACTCCGCGCTCGGCCGCGTGCTTCACCGCCTTCATCACCGGCGAACGGGCCGCCATTGCGCCCGAACGAAGATAGTCGCCGTAGGAAAAGCCGCCCGGAATTCCGATGAAATCGAGCCCGTCTGGAAGGCTGCTGTCCTTGTGCCAGATCATTTGCGGTTTGGTCCCGGTGACGAGTTCGAGTGCAACTGCAAGATCGCGGTCGCAATTGGATCCCGGAAAGACGACGACTGCGCTCTTCATGCGGTTTCCAACCGTTCAATTCGGAAATTTTCAATGACGACGTTCGCAAGCAATTTGCGACACATCTCCTCGATCTCGCATTCGCTCGTTTGATCCTCAAGCTCGAGTTCGATGAGCTTGCCCGCCCGAACATCTTTGACGCCCTTGAACCCCAAACCCTCGAGCGCATGATGAATGGCCTTGCCCTGGGGATCGAGAACCCCGGTCTTGAGCGTAACGAAAACGCGCGCCTTCATTTGAAAAAATCCTGCCGATGGGAGTGTTTCGCCTCTATGGCTCCCCGGCCATCGGCGGGCAAGCTTTAGGATTTCATTTACCTTAAGCGCCCACAATTGCGGCTCCGCCGGCATGTTGTTGTCGGTGCTCGGGAGGTTTCGCATGATCGGCATTGCCATTGCCATGTTCATTGCGCTGTTCGGCTTCGGGGCCAAATATTTCGGCTGGGAAGACCCTGACGGAAAGGTCCAGCTCGCGCTTGCGACCTGCTATATTCTAGGGGTGATCAGCGGCTATCGCGTCAGGAGTAGCTGAAGAGGGTCTTACGCGGCCCAGATTCCAACAAGGGCAGCGATCGCAACCAGCATCAAAAGCATGTTCATCGGCACGAGGAAGCCGATCGGAATCCTTCGCAAATCAGGACTGGGGGAAGCGGGCGTTCCATTGATCTCCCGCCAGACTGCCGCAATCAGGCAGAACCCTGCAAAGATGATGAGGACCGATCCGCTCAATTTCCCGACCCATTCGGGAAGGACGTGGTGGGTGAGAGCTCGCGCTCCAACACCGCTTGCAAGCGCTGCAAGTGCGGTCCGGACCCAGGCCGCATAGGTCCGTTCCGAAGCAAGCAGCGTTCGGTCTCCGGCAAGGATGGTTCGCCGGTCGGCACTGTCGGTGAGTTCGCCTGCGCTGCTGGTGAGTTCACCTGCGCTGTGTTCAACGGCCTTTGCACTGCGCTTGATTTCGGCGGTCTCGCGCTTGAGCTCGCGTGGCCCTTCATCGCCTGCGTCGGTCATAAATGAAGCGACGCCCGAACAGCCGTTGAAGTTCCAAGCTTGGCTTGCATGGTCATGACGAGCGCCCTAGCGGCTCATCTTTACGAAAGACATCAGTCATGGACGGTGGAAATGGATGAGACGGCCACAAGCCCGGTCGCGACCCGAAAGCACGGCGACGTCCTCATCATTCTATCCAATAATCCTCCGGTAAACGCGCTTTCGATTGCGGTTCGATCGGGGATCGTGGATTCGATCAGAGAGGCGCAAAGCGACGAAAGCGTCCAGGCCATCGTCCTCGCGTGCGAAGGACAGACCTTCTTTGCGGGCGCGGACATCGGCGAATTTGGGAAAGCCGCCGATCGAGCCTCTTCTTCCACGCGTGGTCGAAACAATCGAGGCCTGTTCAAAGCCGATCATCGCCGCGATCCATGGAACAGCGCTTGGCGGCGGCCTCGAAGTTGCGCTCGCATGCCATTACCGGATTGCCGATCCGTCAGCGAGACTTGGAACTCCTGAAGTCAAATTGGGGCTTCTTCCAGGGGCTGGGGGAACCCAGCGCCTTCCCCGCGTCGCCGGCGTTCGAAAAGCGCTCGAAATGATCGCACTTGGAAATCCGATCGGAGCCCGGGCAGCGTTCGACTGCGGTCTTGTCGATCGCATCGCCCAAGGCGACCTTATCCCCCACGCCGTGGCATTTGCCGAAGAAGTGCGCGCGATCAGGCCAGTTCCCAAATCATCGACACGAAGCGATCGTATCGCAAATTCCAATCCCGAAATTTTCGAAACGTTCAAACGCGAAAACCTAAAGAAATTTCGCGGGTTCGAGGCGCCCTTCAAATGCATCGAAGCGGTCAAAGCCGCCTGCTCGATGCCGTTCGAACAAGGGCTTATCGAAGAACGAAAACTCTTTTTGGAGCTGATGGGCGGAGAACAATCGCAGGCTCAGCGCTACTTCTTCTTTGCCGAGCGAAAGGCCGCGAAGATCGAAGGCCTTCCAGAGACTGTACGTCCTCGCGAAATTCACAAGGTCGGAGTGGTTGGCGCTGGAACGATGGGCGGCGGAATTTCGATGAATTTCCTATCGGCAGGAATTCCAGTGAGGATTGTCGAAATGAGCAGGGACGCGCTCGATCGCGGCACTGCTCTGGTGCGCAAAAATTATGAGGCCAGCGCGGCCAAGGGGAAATTGACCAGCGAAGCCGTCGAAAAGGCCATGTCGCTTCTTTCGCCTGCGCTCGAAATCGAAGCGCTTTCCGACTGCGATCTCATCATCGAGGCGGTTTACGAAAATCTGGAGGTGAAGACTGAGATCTTCAAAGCGCTCGAGAAAATCGCAAAACCAAAGGCGATCCTTGCGTCCAACACCTCCTATCTCGACATCAATGTCATCGCGGCAAGTATCGCTCGAAGCGACGATGTCGTCGGATTGCACTTCTTTTCGCCAGCAAATGTCATGAAACTCTTGGAAGTCGTGCGCGGAGAAAAAACCGCCCCCGACGTCCTTCTGACCGCGATGCAGATCGCGAAAAGGATCAAGAAGGTGCCGGTGATTGCCGGGGTCTGTCACGGTTTCATCGGCAACCGAATGCTTCGTCCGCGTCAACTCGAAGCGACCAAACTCGTTCTTGAAGGCGCAAGCGTCGAGCAGGTCGATCGCGTCCATGTCGAATTTGGAATGCCGATGGGGCCGTTTCAGATGGCAGATCTCGCCGGCGTCGATATCGGCTGGCACCGCGATCCCAAACGGATCGAGAGTTTGCGCGATAGCCTCTGCGCGATTGAACGCTGGGGACAAAAGAAGGGCGCGGGCTTTTACGATTATGACGAGAAGAGGCGCGCTTCGCCCTCCTCGGTGGTTCAGAAGATCATCGAAGATTATGCGACGAAACATGCCATCGTCCGGCGCGAGATTTCCGACCAAGAGATTGTCGAACGAACCCTTTATTCGATGGTGAACGAGGGCTCGAAAATTTTGGAGGAAAGGATTGCTCAGCGCGCCTCCGACATCGATGTTGTCTGGGTCTATGGTTATGGCTGGCCGGTCTATCGCGGAGGGCCGATGTTCTGGGCCGATAGCGTCGGACTCCCAAAAATCGTCGAGGGACTAAAGCGCCAGGAAGAGCGAATGAAGCCCGAGTTCAGTTTCTCAAAGCTCCTTTTAGAGAAGGCAAAGGCCGGCCAGTCTTTCACGCGCTGACGATCGCACTTTGAGAGCGCAACCCGTGTCGGGCCGTTGCCGTAGAAATTCACTCACGCGGTCTTGGGGCCGGTATCCTCAAGAAGGCTCAGCATTGCGATTGCAACCGCCCCAATTCCAGCGCTGGTCAAAAAGGTGGAAGAGGCGCCTTCGCTGTCCCAAAGCCAGCCCGCGCCAAGGCTTGCAAGCAATGCCGCAATTCCAGTTACGAAGTAAAAGGCTCCAAAGCTCGTAGCACGAAGCTCGGGGGGAGCGCTGTCGGCAATCATTCTTGAAAAGATGCCTTGAGTGAGCGCCATGTGCGCGCCCCACAGCGCCGTCCCGACGACGAGACCTGTAAAGCTGCTGGTTTCGGCAAGAACGAGGTTCCCCGCAATCAGTGCGAGGATCCCGACAATGAGGATCGATTTCGGGCTCATTCGGTCGCTTAAGGCTCCGGCCGGATAGGCAAGAGCGACATAGGCCAAATTGAAGATGGCGAGGGTGAGCGGAGACAAGGCTTCGGAAAGACCGACATCGATACCCTTGAGAATGAGGAAGGCTTCGGAAAACCGAGCGAGCGCGAACAGAAATCCAACCTGGAGAAGGCGCTTGGTGCCTTTCTCGAGCGATCGAAAGCCGGAGAAAAACGGCGGCTTCTTCGATTGAACCTGGTGGTCGTGAGGCTCTCTTAAAACGAGCCAAGCCAGAGCAAATGAAATTGCTGCTGGAGCGATTGCAATCACGAATACGCGGCGGATGTCGCTCATGAAAAGCGCCATCAGGCCAATGGCGGCGAGCGGAGCAAGAAGCGCGCCTGCGGTATCGAGCGCCTGTCGCAGTCCAAAGGCTCGACCGCGGATTTCGGGCGGAGTTTCGTCGGCAATCATCGCATCGCGCGGTGATCCTCGAATGCCTTTCCCGATACGGTCCGTGAACCGGGCGAGAACGAGGAGCGGGGCGTTGGATGCAAGCGGGAACAGCGGTTTTGATAATGCTGCAAGCCCGTAGCCGAATAGGATCCAGGGCTTGCGCTTAAGGCTCCGATCGGAAAGTCTTCCTGAGTAAAGTTTTGCAAAATTGGCGGTCGCTTCAGCAACGCCGTCGATCGCTCCAAGAGCTGTTGCCGGAAGACCAAGAACCATGGTCACGAACGCTGGAAGAAGCGCGTGATAAATTTCGCTCGAAAGATCCATGAACAGGCTGACGAAGCCAAGGATCCAGACATTGCGGGGAAGGGGTGGGCGCGAACCGGTCACTAACACCGACCCCTAGCGAAGCCTTGGCTCAATCCGCAAATGCAAATAAAAAGGAGGTCCAAACGACCGAACGGTCAGATTGCTTAAGAACGGCCGGCCGATCGTTTCATGCGACCGACAACATTGCTCTAATGAGAACCATTGCTAAACTACAAACATGCTTTCCGAATTCAACTCCAAAGGCGCTCGCTGCGCGTTTCACCAATGTTGCTCAGATGTGGGTTGAAGAAGCTCCGGGCGAGCGAAGTGACCGTGCACGAAGGCAGCTTCTCGTTGCGATTTCCAACACTGAGCCGGCGACCTTGAACGAAGTCGCAAAGGCGGTCGGTCGCGGAGCTCCGGCGGTCAGCCGGTCGGTTGAAACTCTAGTTCGTTCGGGACTCGTCGAACGAACCCAGGATCCACAGAACCGGCGCCGTCTTGCACTTCGACTGACCCAAGGCGGGCGCGATCAGCTCGCTGTCAGAACCGGCGGAAATGCCAATCTTGAACGAAAGCTCGAACGCCTCGCTCAAAGCGAAATCCGGGCGCTTGAACGTGCGATCGAAATTCTCGAGCGCGGCTTCTGATATTTACCGGTCTTGGTTTCCTCGTGACGGTGACCCCAAGAATTGTCAGTCGATCCGATCGGTTATGAAATGAGAGCGCCGCGAAATGATCTTTAAGTGCAATGAAAAGGAGCGGCACCCAGCCTGTGTCATGCTGCATTGCAACATGGCCGATCAGCCACTAAATGGCGCACTCGAATTTTTCAGGAAAATCCAATGAAACTGCGCAACGTGGCGATCATCGCTCACGTCGATCATGGTAAGACGACCCTTGTCGATCAGCTGTTCCGTCAGTCGGGTACGTTCCGCGACAACCAGCGTGTCGCCGAGCGCGCGATGGATTCCAGCGATCTCGAAAAAGAGCGCGGGATTACAATTCTTGCCAAATGCACGTCGGTCGATTGGCACGCGACCAGGATCAATATCGTGGATACTCCAGGGCACGCCGATTTCGGAGCCGAAGTCGAACGAATCCTGTCGATGGTCGACGGAGTGATCCTTCTTGTCGACGCGGCCGAGGGGCCGATGCCGCAGACCAAGTTTGTTACTGGAAAGGCGCTTGCACTGGGCTTGAGGCCGATTGTTGTCGTCAACAAGATCGATCGGCCCGACGCTCGGCCAGCCGAGGTTCTCGACGAAATTTTCGAACTGTTCCTCAACCTCGATGCCAATGACGAGCAACTCGATTTTCCGACCCTCTATGCAAGCGGACGCGCGGGCTATGCCGGACGAACGGACGACGTGCGTTCGGGCGATCTTTCGCCATTGTTCGAAACCATCGTTGACCATGTTCGGGAACCGCACCTCGATAGCTCGGACGAGTTCAAGATGCTGGTCACACTTCTCGACCGTGATCCGTTCTTGGGCCGAATTTTGACCGGACGGGTCGAAAGTGGGGTCATCAACGTCAATGATCCCATCCGCGCTCTCGACGTCGGCGGAGCTACCGTCGAGGACGGCCGAGCGACCAAGCTGTTTGCATTTCGTGGCCTTGAGCGCGTTCCTGTTGAACGCGCCGAAGCTGGCGACATTATCGCGATTGCGGGCCTCGTGAAGGCGACTGTTTCGAATACGATCGGCGAGCCCACGATCACCGAGCCACTTTCGGCGCGCGAAATCGACCCGCCGACGCTCAGCATGACCTTTGCGGTCAACGACAGCCCGTTTGCAGGCAAGGATGGCGACAAGGTCCAAAGCCGAGTGATCCGCGATCGTCTGATCCGCGAAGCCGAAGGCAATGTTGCGATCCGGGTGACGGAAGCCGGAAGCGGCGAAGCCTATGAAGTTGCCGGACGCGGTGAGCTTCAGCTTGGGGTCCTCATCGAAACCCTTCGACGAGAAGGGTTCGAGCTCTCGATCAGTCGGCCGCGAGTGCTATTCCGCGACGGTCCAAACGGACGCGAAGAACCCTATGAAACCGTGGTCGTGGACGTCGACGATGAATTTTCCGGAACGGTCATCGACAAAATGGCGATGCGCAAAGCGGAAATGACCGACATGCGCCCGTCGGGCGGCGGCAAGACGCGCCTCACGTTCTCTGCACCTTCGCGCGGGCTGCTTGGCTATCACGGAGAATTCCTGTCCGATACCAGGGGCACCGGCATTATGAACCGGTTGTTCGAGAAATATGGCCCCTACAAGGGTCCGATCGCGGGGCGACAGAACGGAGTTCTCATTTCGATGGAGCAGGGCGCAGCTGTTGCCTATGCCTTAAATGCTCTTGAAGACCGAGGCATTCTATTCGTTTCACCGGGCGAAATGCTCTACGAAGGCATGGTCGTCGGGGAAAATGCCAAGCCACAGGACATTGAGGTCAATCCTTTAAAGTCAAAGCAGCTGACCAATTTTCGAGCATCCGGAAAGGATGAGGGCATCCGCCTCACTCCGCCTCGGCGGATGACGCTTGAACAGGCGATCGCTTACATTCAGGATGACGAGCTCGTCGAAGTGACGCCCAAGGCGATCCGGATCCGCAAGCGTTTTCTCGATCCTCATGAGCGCAAGCGCGAAGCGAGAAGGTTCGAAGCCGCCTGACAAGCGAACACAGCCAAATCGATCGGTTAGACGGTTTTTTGCGCTGCTTGCGAAAGTTCGAGAACAACCGTCCATTCCTCGTCGCGAACCGGCGCGACCGAGAGCCTCGACTGGCGAATGAGTTCCATCTTGGAAAGCCTCGGATCAGCCTTGATTGTCGCCAAGGTCACCGGCGCAATTTTTCCTACCGGTTCCATTCGAACTGAAACCCAATCGGGATCCTTTGGATCGGGGCGTCCCTCGCGAGTCACCTTCATGATCCCGACAACCGCCTTTTCCGACATGCTGTGGTAGAAGAAGGCTTCGTCGCCGGTCTTCATCGCTCGCAAGTGAAGGCGTGCGGCATTGTTGCGCACGCCATCCCACTCCGTTCCGCCGTCCCGTTCAAGGTCGGACCAGCTGTAGCTTTCGGGTTCCGATTTCATCAGCCAATAGGCCATGATTCGCGGCCTAGCTTCGTCAACCCCCGCAGGAAAGCATTCGCGCCAAGCGATTTTCATGCGGTTAGTCGTGGTTCAGCGTCGATGAAGCGACCAAATCCCAATTAGTTCCGTCGCTTATCCCGCGAAGCCAACGGTTCGCCGCCGAACGAATTTACATCCTCGAAACTCAACCTATCTGGAACCTAGCGAATGAGAGCAGTGATCCCAGCACTTGGTTGGGACTCACATGGGCAAGACGGGCAACTCACCGCTGGATTTAAAAGAGCGCTGATAAGCGCCTCCAGCGGTCGCCCGCCAGCAGAGGGCAAAAATAGGTGTTTAAGATGTTTGGCGGACGCATTGCGTCTGCGCTCGTAGGTCTGTCGTTGCTTGCAATCGGTTCAAGCGCAGACGCTCAGGACATGAGTGCAATGAATGTTGCAGGTGCAGTGAAAGCACTCGACGTCGATGCGTCGGCGCCGGCTCTTGGGACTCCGGCATCGCTTGCCTCGACGATGGAGCAGCCGGCGGTCGCTTCGACGACCGCCGTGACGAGCGTCAGCGGCGCAGTCTATCAGGCTCAGCCGGCCAAATCGGTCACCGTTCCTTTGTCCTCTTCGATCGCGAACGAAGCCGCATGGCTCTACAAGGGCGGCTGGCCGCTTTATGCGCTCGTCCAGAAGTTCGAGACCAGCGCTCCGCTCGACCAGGAAACCAACTGCCTCGCAACGGCGGTTTATTTCGAAGCTCGCGGTGAAAGCCTCGAAGGACAGCTTGCGGTTGCCCGGGTGGTCATGAACCGTGCGACGTCTGGGCGATATCCGCCCGACTGGTGCAGTGTCGTCAAGCAGCCCGCGCAATTCTCCTTCGTTCGCAATGGCCAGTTCCCGGGGGCCGATACGAACTGCGAAGCCTGGCGCAAGGCCGAAGCGATCGCCGAGCTTGCCGCATCCAATATCGTACCAAGCATCAGCCAGGACGTTCTTTGGTATCATGCCGATTATGTTGCTCCGGCATGGCGCCATGGGCTCCAGGAAGTTGAGCAGATCGGGGCACACATCTTTTACCGTTCGTAAGATTTGAAAAGTTCATTGGGAGGTGGAGAGAGGCGTCGCGAGCTCTAAGTTCGGGACGCCTTTTCACGTTTCGGCGCACGCACGAGTCGGCTCGTCGTAAACTCTGTTCACAAGGGATTCGCACGGGAATCATTCCGAGCGAGCATCGTCCGTCTCGGACAAAAAGCCTTGAGCTCAACGCTTCCGCGACATTCGAAAGGACCTGGGGGTGCTAAGAATCCTAGTCGTTGAAGACGATTCCCAGCTTGCGATCACGATAAAGTATCTCGTCGAGGACAATCCTCGATATCGTGTCGTTGCGACTGCGGATGATGCCGATAGCGCGATCGCTGCTGCAGAAGAGCATGATCCCGACCTGGTTCTCCTTGATCTTCACCTGGCGCACGGGACCACCGGCTTTCCGGTCGCGGTCAGACTGAACGATCTTGGCGTTGCCTGCCTGTTCGTCAGTGGAAAGGCTCCAAGTTTTCCGATGCCCGACCTTGCGCTTGGCTGCCTGATGAAGCCATTTACCGCCGAAGACGTCCACCGCAGTCTTGCGATGGCCGAGGATCTTCTTCGCGGTCGCGAGACCGTTCGTCCCAAGCTTCCCGACAATCTCATCGTTTATGAGCCACACGAGGACGAGGAAAATCTCGAACCCGGCTTTATCCCCTCAAAGCCCTCGCTAAGGACGCGTTTCGAGCACTGGATTTCCGGTCACCAGCAAAACTGAATTGGGGTGACGAACGGATCAGTCATATCCGCCCTGAACGAGACGTTGGAAATCCACCAATAGTTGTGGCGAAGCGCTTGGGGGCGTGGGCAACGTGAAAGCTGGTCTCTTCACTCATCTGTCGACCAGCTGCCCGGACGTCGCTCCGTCACTGCGGCACGCCTATTCACTCGAACAACTTCCTAGGAAATCTCAGTTGAGCGTCAGCAATGGGGTGACGGGGTCGAAAGCCCGCATTAACGCGCTCGTGACATTTTCATGCGACTATCACATTGGCGGCCACGCAAGACGCTTGGGTTCGAAACTCCGGCTGAGCGTTTTGAAGCGAGTGTTGCGACGACCGACTGAATCGACAATCCATTGCGGACGCTTACTATTGGGTGCACGGCAACTGCGTGGACGATGCCGAAGCGCAATTGCAATGCTTCATCGACAAGTTCGACGATGCGAATGCGCGCCTCATCCGCGGTTTGCGTGCCGCGTTGAGGGCTCGGCTGCCGCATTGCGCGGAACTGGTCTACGACAACTACAATTTCTTTGTGATCGGATATTCTCCGACTGAGCGACCCTCAGACTATATCGTCTCCATTGCAGCGTCAGCGTCAGGTGCTGGCCTCTCGTTCAACAGAGGGGCCGAGCTTTCCGATCCCGAGCGCATTCTTCAGGGCTCAGGCAAAGTGAATCGGTTCATCCGTCTTCCGTCTGCCGAGGTCTTGGCTGAGGCCGAAGTCGACACAATGATCCAGAGAGCCTGCGACCTTTCTCGAGTCCCGCAACCTTGGTTATGCGGCGGAAAGCTGATCATTCGCTCAGTGTCGGCTAAGCAGAAGCCACGGCGCCCCGGATGAACCTGCGCGCGGCCCGCGTTTCAGCTTATGGCAACTCTCGACCCAAAACGGACACTAGGTCGCCAGCGACTGATCCAATATCATGGGCTCCACGTGCATTGTCAGACTAACGTGGCACGGTTGCTGGACGGCCGAAAGAGATCGGCACGGTCCTGGGGACATTGAGGCCGCAATCATCGACGTGGAGATTGGCCGGCTGTCCGTTGGTGAAGGGCATCCCCGTCGCGGCAATTGCCTGCCTGACCAAATCTGAGTGACCGAAGAGATAGGCGAAGCGGGAATCCAGAACAATCGCAGCAAGCCGAACCTGGGCGCGGTCTTCTGCTGATGGCGTGCCGAGCGACGGATCGAGTAATCGCAGCTTGGTCCATTCGTTCGAGATGACGGTGGAATCATCGGTTGCAAGCCCGTCGATCAGTTCGAAACGTTTCACGGCTCGTGTGCGCTTGTCGCCGATCACGAGCGCAAGCTTGTCCAACTGGTCTTGTGTAAAATCGGGCGATCTCACAGTGGGCATGGTCGCATAGCCGATTGCGTCACTGCTTAGCGTCCGTCCGGCCGCGGCGGCGCGAGAAATGTCGTCGACATGGCGGCGAACACAATTGGCGTGTCGAATCCAGTAATTGGCTCGCTCGTTCGACGAACGGACGAAAAGCTGCGCGACCGCAACCAATTGTCGGCCCTCGCGATGATCGGCCTGCTGCTGGACCCATTTGGCCAATCCCTGCGCAACTAGCACGCCGGCGACGACGACCACGAATTCGAACACAAACAACCGCGCGGTGTTCTGGCCGCTGCCCTCGCTCCACCAATGCCGGACTGTTCGGAACATCCCTGTCGCCCCCGTCGAACGAGGATGACATATTTTGAAACTGGCACGCGGGGAAGCATTAAGGGCGGAGGTCCCAAATTGCGCGCCGTAAGCGTCGAACGTCGCCTCCAACAGGCGAAATATCTCGCGTGGTGTCTAAATTATGGCGGCACAGACCCGCTAAGGACACCGGCGCCACGATGGGTCTGCTGTCAAAGCCGGGGCCGGGCGATTCGGATGGCATTTGCCTTCCGATTACCACGCCACGAGCGGATGCCCTGGAGCAACTCAATGCCCCACTGGGGGAGAGCCCTGAAGCGACGGTCCGCTTTCCACCAAAGTTGCCGCGACAGCTTTCGACCCATTCCTGTTGGGGTGGACGGCTCCCAACGGCATCGCAATGTGCCAAGGTGAGGTCGTTGTAAGACTCACAAAAGGGAGCCGTCCGTGACAGACATTATCCGCATTGGCCTCGATACGTCAAAGAGCCTTTTTCAGTTGCACGGCGTCGATGCCGCAGAGCAACCGGTGCTTCGTAAGCAATTGCGCCGCGCCGAAATGATCAAGTTCTTCGAGAAACTGCCACCGGCGGTAGTCGCGCTCGAAGCTTGCGGTGCCTCCCATCATTGGGCGCGGCTGCTGAGCTCCTTCGGGCATGAGGTGAAGCTGATCGCGCCGCAGCTGGCCAAGCCTTACGTCAAACGCGGCAAGAACGATGCGGCCGATGCCGAAGCGCTGTGCGAGGCCGCCAGCCGGCCGACGATGCGCTTCGTTCCGGTGAAGTCCGCGGATCAGCAGGCTGCGCTGATGCTGGTGGGAGTGCGCACCCGATTGATCAAACGGCGGACGCAGCTCGCGAATGCCATCCGAGGTTTTGCCGCCGAGTTCGGCGTGACGATGGCAAAAGGCATGTGTCGGATCGAGCCTCTGCTGGAGCGGATCGCAGCCGATGAAGCGGTTCCGCGAACTGGCGCGGGAGCTGTTTGCGCTTCAGGCCCGCGAATACGCTCAACTCGAACGCGAAATCGAGATGGTCGAACTTAAGCTGATGGAGTGGCACCGCAGTGATGAGTGCAGCCAGCGCCTGGCCCAGATACCTGGTGTTGGGCCGATCGGCGCATCCATGCTGATGATGAAAACGCCCGATCCCCACCAGTTCAAATCAGGGCGCGACTTTGCCGCCTGGATGGGGCTCACGCCCAAGGACCATTCAACCGCCGGCAAAACACGGCTGGGAAGAATTACGCGGGCCGGTGACGAGCTCTTGCGCAGCACATTGGTGGTCGGAGCGACCGCCGTGATACAGCAGGTTCGGCGCACTCAGGGCAGAAACGCTTCGCCCTGGCTTCTGAAGTTGCTCGAGCGGAAAACGCCCAAACTTGCCGCGGTCGCGCTCGCGAACAAGATCGCGCGGATTGCGTGGAAGCTGATGGTGAGCGGCGAACGGTATCGTCGGCCTGTCGAGCAAGCGATCCCGGCTCTCGCAGCATGACAAATTGGCCAGCCACGATGAGCGTACGACCAACGCTATCGTGCTGAGCTGATGATGGAGATCTTGCAGGAAACGAGCAGATGGTGTGATCGATCGATCCAAGGCGCGAGACAATCCGTTAGTGGCAATGGCTGATTAGAGGCCGCATACGCTGTTGGGAACTCGTGCTGCGGAAACCATCTTGGCCAGCGTTCATATGAGCGCACCAACAGGCCGCACATATGCACGCAAACGATCCGATCAAAATATTTGCTTACAGCTCTTGCAAGAGGGAGCCGTCCACATATGCCATTAGAGTGGACCATTGCGGCGATAACAACATCTGTTAGCCTGCGCTCGCCGGGCGGGCCAGTCTGATGCATTTCCATCTTCCCAAACCGCTACACGGCTGGCGCGAGTTCGCCGGTGAGGTGGGGATTATCGTCGTCGGCGTCATGATTGCGCTCGGCGCGGAGCAAGTGGTCGAGAAGATGCGGTGGAATGGCGAGGTGGCGGACGCTCGCAAGAGCCTGGACGCCCAGCTTGCGGATGCAAAATTCGGCCTTGAGCGGCTCCAGAACCAGGACTGTGTCGAAAGGAAGCTAGATCGCCTCGACGATCTCATATCAGCCACCGACCGGCCCACAATCTACAAGGTGCGACTAACTCCCATCCGCGTCTGGGGGACGTCAACGTGGAAAATTGGTGATGGCGTCTGGCGCAGTTGCGCATATGTCGCCCGATGTGAGGGAAAGGTACGCACGACTATTCACAATGACCACCCTGATCGGCGAGACTAATTTGGGCAGGAATACGGCCTCGACGGGGAGGTCCAGCTGCTGAATTGCCCCCGCTCACTCACCCAAGGCGAGCGCGACCGCCTGACCGAGGACATTGCCCGCCTTCGGCAGTTCAATTTCATCCTGAGCCTCGGCGCTCGCCAGTGGCTTGACGGCGCGAAAAGCCTCCAGTTGAAATTGCCCGCGGATGACGCGGATTTCCTGCGTCACCCGCAGCCGTGCATCATGCCGGACGACCGGCGGCTGCGCAGAGCTGAGATGCATTTCCACCTTCCCTAGCCACTGCACGGCTGGCGCGAGTTCGCCGGCGAGGTGGGGATCATCGTCGTTGGCGTGCTAATTGCGCTCGGTGCGGAGCAGGTGGTTGAGCATGTCCACCAGAGAAACGAACTGGAGGGAGGCAGAAGACGGAATGGTCTCGGCGGAGCTTCGCGATGACGACCTGCCACAAGCCTTCACCCGCGCTGCTATCTACAATTGCTACGCCGACCAGCTCAACGCCATTGAAGATGCCGTAACATCTGGCAACCGAGCAAAGTTAGCGTCGCTCGCGAAGGACTATCGCCCCGTCACTCGCACCTGGGACGAGGAAGCGTGGAAAGCCGCGATGGCTTCGCAAGTCCTGGTCAATTCCGCGCGAAGCGGATGGCCGGATGGTCGACCGCTTATGTTACACGATCCCTGCGCTCGCCAAGCGTTCCGAAGACGAGCAGGAAGAGCTGCCGCATCTACGGGCGAAGCTGAGCGGGACGGGAACTTTTCGCGCGAACAGCAGGACCGCCTCTTTGACATTATTGCCCTGCTCCGGCGCTACAATCAGTCGATGACCGGAGCTTCGCTGGTGCTGATGCGCCAAGAAGCGTCGGTCGGGCTCACGCTCACTAAGCAGGAGAAAGCCTCGCTCCTTGCAGAGGCCCGAAAGGCATATGGCAAGTGCGTGGCCGCCCCTTCGCCGGAGCTTCTCAATCTCAAGAGCCAACTCGCAGTTGGTGGCGAGAAAGCGATCGGGCGGCGCTGACGTCCGTTGTCCACCCGATTTAGTTGTCAGGGTCGACCCATTCACGACATTAGCTTCAGGAGCCCCATTGCCCCGATAACAACATCTGTTAGCCTGCGCCTGCCGGGGGGCCAGTCCGCATGCACTTCCACCTTCCTAAACCGCTGCACGGCTGGCGCGAGTTCGCCGGCGAGGTCGGGATTATCGTGGTCGGCGTGCTAATTGCGCTGGGTGCGGAGCAACTCGTCGAGAATTGGCACTGGAGTAGGGAGGCGGAGGACGCACGCGCGGCGCTCCGCGCGGAAGTCCGCGACGATGATGTCCCGCAAGCCTATGCTCGGCTTGCGATCGCGCCATGTCTAGAGGCGCAACTGAGGCAGCTTCAGGCAGCTCGTCCTTGATCGCGATGTCGACAGAACTCACTTCGCAGTGCTTGCCAATGCCTATGCGCCGCCTTCTCGGACTTGGGATGACCAGGCATGGAACGCGGTGATCGCGACCGGCGTGCTTTCACATGGCGGACCGAATGAGCTGCTGCAATGGTCGCTTCCATACCGGATGATCTCTGTTCTTGGCCGGCGCAATGCGGCCGAGCACGATGACCGCGTGAACTTGCAGTCAATCAGCAATCAGCGAGGAGCGCTGACACCTGCCGAACGAGATCGAGTACGCAAGTCGCGCTCGCTCATTTGCGCACCGACAATAACGCGATGATCAGCGGTCTGAAAGTGCTGCTCGCGGCGGCTGACGCTGCCGGAGTTCCGATGAGCGGCGCGCAGAAGCGGTATGCCGACAGCGAACTGCGACCCGAATGGGGCAACTGCCTGACCAAGCCGGATTGGCGCGGTGTCGATGTATGGACGCTGTCGGATCGGCAATTCAGGGATTAGCACGTTGATCTGCGTTGCGGTCCTTCGACTCGTCGGTTAGCGCTAGTGTCCGCTTGCCACCGAGGCTGTGTGAAAACGCTTTGCCGGTGATTGTCTACGGTGGTTGAGCGAAGGCTCACCTCTTAGCCCTGCATCGCTGCTATCAGGTTCGGAGTTCCGAGGAGCGCGATCGCTCGCTTCATGTTGTAGGCGAGGATGTGAAGGCTCATCTCGGTGGCGACGTTCTTGAGCCTTCGCGTCTTGAAGTGGCTTCGCCCCATCCAGTCTTTGAGCGTGCCGAACACGTGCTCGACCGTTCGTCGTCGGACCCGCATGGCGTCGGGCATGCGGTCGAGCCGGGCCTGCATGGCCTCGATGACGTGCTCGTGTTCCCAGCGCTTGATGCGCCGTTGCTTGCCGGTGGTGCAGTTGCGCTTTGACGCGCACAGCGTGGCACAGGCGTCGGCCCAGTAGCGTTGTGGAGCGTCAGGCCGTTCTCGACTGACGAGAAGCGCCGGGTCAGCGTCTCGCCGGCAGGACAGCGATAGGTGTCGGTCGCTCGGGCTGGTAGACGAAGTCCTGCTTGCCGAAGCGCCCGTCGGCCTTGGCCCCGAGGTCAGCGGCTTGGGCAGATCGGCGTGATGCCGGCCCCCTCGCAGGCCAGCACTTCCGCGCCCGAGAAGTAGCCGCGATCGGCAAGCACGGTGAGTGTCTCCGCGCCGATCGCGGCCTGCGCCTGCCGGCCCATGTTGGCCAGCTGGGTGCGGTCATGGCCGAGGTTGGTCACCTCGTGCGCGACGACGAGGTGTGCGTCGGCGTCGACCGCCGCCTGGACATTGTAGCCGACCAGCCCCGTGCCCTTGCCGTTCGTCGCCATGGCGCGCGCATCCGGATCGGTCAGCGAGATCTGGCGGTCGGGCGCGGCGTCGACCGCCGTCTCCATCGCCTGCAGCTCGCGCATCCGCCGGCGCAGCGTGCCGAGCCGCTCGTGAGCCGCGCCGTCCGCAACTCGGCCACCTCGTCCTCCTGCCGGTCGGCGGTGTCGAGCATCGCGAGATAGCGCACGATGCTGGCGTCGACCTGCTCCATCCGGCGGCGGATCGCGACCGGCGTGAAGTTCGGTCGCGCGTGTTCACCGCCTTGAAGCGACTGCCATCCACCGCCACCGTGCCGCCCGCGATGAGCCCGAGATCGCGGCAGAGCATCACGAAGTGGCGGCACACCGCCTGGATGGCCTCGCCATTGTCGCGGCGGAAGTCGGCGATGGTCTTGAAGTCGGGCGCAAGCTTGCCGGTCAGCCACATCAGCTCGACGTTGCGGCCCGCCTCGCGCTCCAGCCGCCGGCTCGACTGCACCTGGTTGAGATAGCCGTAGAGATAGAGCTTCAGCAGCGTCGCCGGATGATAGCCCGGCCGCCCCGTCGCCGCCGCGCCCGCAAAGCCAAGCCGCTCAGATCCAGCTCGTCGACGAACACATCGACCACCCGCACCGGACTGTCCTCGCCCACATAATCGTCGACGCAATCCGGAAGCAGCAACTTCTGCCGGCGGTCACACCCTTCAATGAAACGCGTCATCTGCGCCTCCCCATCCCCGAATGAGATTAGCAGATCAGCGCGTTTTCACACAGCCTCCACCCGTTTTAGACTTCAGCGCACAAGGTCTGACATCGACCCAAACCTGGCACTAGCTTTCCGCTGCTGATCACTTAGGCTCTCCCTCCGGGGGCCAGTCGTATGCACGTTCATCTGCCTAAGCCGCTTCACGGCTGGCGCGAGTTCGCCGGTGAGGTCGGCATCATCGTCGTCGGCGTGCTGATCGCGCTCGGCGCCGAGCAGGTAGTGGAGACGCTTCACTGGCGCAGTGCGGTGGCAAGCGAGCGTGATGCGCTCCACCAGGCAATTCTTGAGGAGGCTCATGAACCTACCGGCCGGCTTGTCCAGGAGGTTTGCATTCGGCGGCGTTTGGACGAACTCCTGACCGTCTTTCAGCGCAGGGCGCGAGGGCAGCCGCTCGGCATCATGGGACCAATCGGGGTGCCGACCGTCATCGGAAATACCACCGGCGCTTGGCAGGCTGCCACTGGAGGCGGAGTGCTCGATCACATGCAATTGGATGAGCGGCTTGATCTTGGCCATTGATTTGCTGCGTTCGCAATCATGCGCGAGGATCTGATGTTGGAGTTCTCATGCATGGGACGAACTCAGGCGGCTCGATCACCCTGAAATTCTTGGCGCGGGCGATTGGGTGTAAGCTCTGCGCCGCGTATACCGACGCGATAGCATGGGACGATCGGAACACATTTTTCGCTCGCTGGATCATCAATCACGAGGTGAACGGTAAGACGGCTACAACCGTTTCGCTTGCAAAGCTCGAGGCGAAACCCTCCGTGCACGCCCTTTGTCAGCCGCTCCTTCGGAAGTGACCATTAGCTCCGTTCCACCGAAACTTGCCGCGACGGCTTTCGACCGATACTGTTGAAGAAGTCCGCTTTTGACAGAAGCAGACATTGCGCCACACTTGCAGGCGAGCGGCGCCTGATCTCCTTTCAGGCTGTCACGAGCTGCTTGGGTACCGATCAGCTTGGCCATTCTGC
Source organism: uncultured Alphaproteobacteria bacterium (assembly GCA_963703055.1). Classification (GTDB taxonomy): domain Bacteria; phylum Pseudomonadota; class Alphaproteobacteria; order Sphingomonadales; family Sphingomonadaceae; genus Sphingomicrobium. The sequence goes on from OY969784.1 coordinate 74,074, forward strand.
GGAGGTTCTGGGCCGCTGCGGCGAGATGGAACTCGTCGCGAGCACCGCAGGGACCACGTAATCGCAGTCGATCGAGTTTCAGGATGCGCTTGAGGTGCGCGAACAGCATCTCGACCTTCTTCCGCTCGCGTCTGTGAGATCAGCCAGGCATCGGTTTTGGAGAGATCGCGCGCCATGATCTCGCGCGCCCTCATGGATGGATCGAAGGACCTTCCGACGCGGTTCCAGCGGGACAGCAGCGAGAGCTGGAGATCACATCGCTCGCAGTCACTCTGGCGAGCACGATATCGTATAGACCATCTGCCGGTCGCTTCACTTTGGCAGCTGACCGCTGCGTAGCGCATCTCCTTGCCGCCTGGACAGGGGTAGAGGTCGCGGCTAGCATCGTAGGTGAAGTCGGCACGGCTGAAGGTGCCGTCAGTTCTCGCGACTGGTCGAACACCGGAACATGCGGCTCGATACCCTTCTCGTGCACCAGCCAGCCAAGCATCTCCGCGGAGCCGTAGCCGGTGTCAGCAGCAAGCCTCTCCGGCCATAAACCGAAGCGGTCGTGGGCACGTTCGATCATCCGCTTCGCAGCAGTGATCTCGGCCTGGCGAACCGCAGTGGTAGCCTCGACATCGACGATGACGCCGTGATCAAGATCGATGAGGTAGTTGGTCTGCGTAGCAGAACTCGGCAGGGCCGCCGCTGCTGCGCAGTCCAGCGTGCTGCCGGATCGGTTGGCGAGATGGCCTTGGGAGCAACCGGTGACGCCCCTCCGAACGCAGCATCATCGAGCACCTCGAGATACTCGCGAACGGCGCGGCTCGAGGCTTCAGATGGCAGCTCGGTGTGCCCGCGCTGACGGTTCGCATCGGCACGGATGAGGCTGCCATCAACCGCAAAGCCTTCACCGCCAACGAGCCCTTCGGCGAGGCAGCGCTCGACCGTCGCTCGAACAGGTCGACGCAGCAGATCGCTGTCACGGAAGCGCCCATGCCGGTTCTTGAGAAGGTCGAGTGGTCGGGAACGGCACCGTCGAGACCGAGCCTGCAGAACCAGCGATACGCGAGGTTGAGATGGACCTCTTCGCACAACCGGCGCTCGGACCGGATGCCGTGCGTGTAGCCGATGATCAGCATGCGGATCATCAGCTCCGGATCGATCGAGGGCCGACCGGTGTCGCTGTAGAAGGGGCGCAGGTGCTCGCGGATGCTCGGACAGATCCACGAACCGATCGATCGATCGCAGCAGGTGATCGGCAGGAACATGCCGCTCGAGGCTGAACTCGTAAAACAGCGCTTCCTGAGCCACCGTCCGCTCACCCATCATCAGCATCTCTCCCGCTGTGCAGGAATGCTGAATCAGACCAAAGTCACGACTTCAAGCGGGAGTTTTTCAACACAATCGACCCAAATGCAGACATTAGCTCAGGAGCCCATTGTCCCGATAACAACATCTGTTAGCCTGCGCCTGCCGGGGGGCCAGTAAGCGCATGCATTTCCATTTTCCTAAACCGCTGCACGGCTGGCGTGAGTTCGCAGGCGAAGTTGGGATTCTCGTGGTCGGCGTGCTGATTGCACTTGGCGCGGAGCAAGTCGTTCAGGACATCCAAGCCCGCGCCGACGAGCGTGCGTTCCGTGAGACAATCGATCACGAGATCGGGCTGGATCTATTCATGTATGATATTCGCGCGCGTCAATTCGGTTGCGACGCCAAAGAGTATTGGTGAACTTAGAACCTGGCTGAATCGCGCTCGCTCGGGGAAGCGGTGCCGGTGCTGTGGCCGGGAGCACCGCAATCGATCACTCCCTACAGGAGCGCCTGGGAAAACCGTGATGCGCAGGTATTTGAGCGACTGCCGGCTGAGCGAAAACAGAAGTATGCAGAATTCTACGACGAGCTCTCAAACAATTGGGCGATCATGCAGGCCGAGCAGGCGCAGTGGATACGGCTCATCCCTTACGCCGAGCTTGGGCCAAGAGGTCTTGCCGATCGGCGGACCATTCGCCCCGTCATCGTCCAAATGGGCGATGCCAATGCAACGCTCGAGGCCAACTTACCAATCTCGCTACAGATCGCGGATGAGTTAAAGGTGAAAGAGGTCCAACCGGATGCCACACCCACGGAATGGCTGAAGCATGTCGCTGAATGCCGCTCCGCGATCGCGTCGCCAGCAGAGACGGCGAAATTGAACCCAAAGAGCTAGGCAGAATGTCCGACTCCCACCCGAAGCTGCCGCAACGGCTATCGGCTGACGTAAGCCCGTTGGAACATGGAGCTGTGTGAGGGCGCTCGGCTATTCGGCGGGGTAACAAAGAGCCATACAGTGCATCTTTGAGGTAAGAGGCCGTGACCCCCTTCGAATTCGTGCTCGCCCTAATCTCGGTAATTACGTCACTCGCGCTGACGAAGATCATCACGGGCGTCGTGTCGATCGTGCGTCACCCGAACCGGCAAGACTTTTCACTGACGCACGCGTTGTGGATTTGGGTCGCATTCGCTGTTGTTGTTGGAAACTGGGGCTCACTTTGGGGCGAGCGAGCAGCACCAGAATGGCACGCCTTTCGATTGTTGATTTGGCTGATCTCAATGGCCAGCCTCTATGCCTTTTGCGCGCTGGTTATTCCCGACTTTGAACAGCGGGACCGGTTGAGTTTGAAGGAATTTCAAGAGCGTGACGCGCCGCGATACATCATCGCCCATAATGTCTTCGCGCTCATGGCCTTGTTGCTACTCGCAGTGCAAGGCAATCTCACACGCCAGGGCGCGCCAAGGTTCGCTCCCGCTGCGATAGCGTTCGCGCTCGGCGCAATCGCTTTTTTTACACGCGGCCGCGCTCAGTTGGCGGCCTCAGTGTTGCTTGCACTGCTCGCCATCGCGTACATGTTTGCGAACATCAACATCGTGGCGTGACATTCCATTCCGTTGATGTCCGCTTTCCACGCGCTTCAAGCGCTAGCTCCTCTGATCTGACTTGGAGCCAGAGCAATCATCGCGTTTCAACGCTTCATCTCTTCCTTTGAAGGAGGCCTGCAAGGCTCCGCGCCTGCGCCTGTAGCTCGCGCGTGAGCTTCAGATGGCGGTTGGTGTAGAGCCAATAGTTCTCGGCAGTGGCCAGCAGCTCAGGGTTAGCCGCGAACGCGGCGGAAATCTGGTCGACAGTCATGGCCTTGACCGGCGAAATGCCGCCCTTGCGCTCCGCATCAATCAGCTTGTCGCGATTTTGCTCGAGGGCGACCTCGAAATGGATCTCTCGGTCCACCGAAGCGTAATAGTCTTGGATTTTGCGCAGGGTGGCGATGTCAGTCATATTTGCAATGGCGCCCGTACTAATCATCGTCTGATAGGCCGAACGATTGTCATCCAGTGGGGTGAGGATGAAGAGTGAGAATCCAGGCGATAACCGACTGTTTTCGACGTAAGGCGGCACTGGTTCGATCATCACCCAACCTCGAGCGGAGTCGAACCCACTCGGCAATGGCTGTCCGGACGCCTTCGGAAGCAACCGATTAAGCAGTGCCATTCGGACCGATGAAACCCGAATAACCTCGTCGAGCTCCGCAACGTCGTTGCGCACATCCTGAGCGATACGCGTTTCATACGCTTGTTCCCGCGCCCGCTCCCTTCGCTGGTCGTTCCAGTTGGCGACCTGGATGCCAAGAAAGACACCTACAATGACCAGAGCCAGCTCAATCGCAACTCCTACCCAGTCCTGCTTCTTTAGGCCCTCGCCGAGGCGTCGCTTGATCATGGCTCCCCTGTGACTGTCTATGGAGGTGGATACCTTATGATGCTGGCTTCGAGAACTGGATAGCGGGGAAGCTTCCTTCGCGGTCAGTACCCGAACAGCCGCTCAACCGCCTGGTCAACCACACCCGGGTTCCAATAAGGCACCAGGAATAAGAGGATCAGCGTGGACAGCAGTGCGATGTTCGCGCGCCGGCCGCGCACCAACAGCAACCCCAGCATGCACCCGTCGATCGCGACGTTGTAGGGGACGATGAAGCCCCAGAACTTGGCGGGATTGTGCTGGTAATTGTCCACATTCCACGCCCAGTTGGTGACGTGGTCAACCATTTCCGCGGCGAAGATTAGCCCGACGACGAATTTTTTCCGCGCGGCAAAATACATATGGAGGTGGGCGAACTGCTCGTGATCGCGGGGGAAGACCACGGCAGCGGCGAGATAATAGAATGTGGCGAGCAGGATCGGCGCCCACAGATCGCCAAAATTGAGCGTGATCCCGCGCGACATCGAAAAGGCGTCGACCCAGGTGGCGACGATCAGCACGAACAGCAGCACGGCTAGGAGCGCGGTCTGCGCCTCGAGCTTCTTCATCGCATGGGCGCGGACCATCCCGGCGAAGCCCCCGAGCAGCTCGGCGACGCCGAGGCCGAGGATTAGACCGTAGAACGCGAAGAAAAAGCTGAACTTGTCCACACGCCCCCCGTGCGTTCAGCACAAGGTGTCAGACGCATGCGTCGACCGCAAGAGGCGAACTTCGGCTTATCGCCAAGGTCAGCTTTCCAACCGTTTCAGACTTTAGCTTGCAGGACCATTGCCCCCTTAACAACATCTGTTAGCCTCTCTCGCCGGGGGCCATTCACATGCATTTCCATTTGCCGAAGCCAACGCACGGCTGGCGCGAGTTTGTTGGCGAGGTGGGGATCATCGTGCTGGGTGTGCTCATTGCGCTTGGCGCAGAGCAAGCGATCGAGTGGCTGCACTGGCGTCAAGAGGCCGATCTCGCGCGTGGGGCACTCGCGTTCGATTTTCGACGCATCATCGGTCAAGCGGCGCAGACTGACGCCTACTCGCCCTGCCTGGCCGAGCGATTGGGCCAATACAACGATATCCTGGACCAGGCGGAGGCGAGGAAGCAGCTGCCGCCAGTTGGTTTCGGCGGAACTCCCTTCTTCCCACCGTGGAATTTGCGGAGCTGGTCCGGGCTGACCTCCGGCCAGGCGCTCGTGCACATGTCCAATCGCGATCAGCTCGCCGTGTCCGGGCTCACCGTCGCGCTGGATTGGGAGCGCGACCTGCGGGAGCAGCAAAGCAACGATTGGGGGGTCCTCACCACCATGATCGGTCCGGGCCGGCCGGTCTCGAACGTTGAGATCGCAAACCTCAGGGCGACGTTGGCGCGGGTCGCGCGGAACGCATCGACCCAGCGCAGCCTTGGACTCCAGCTCGAGACGGAGATCGTCCAGTCCGGCTTCCTGAGCCGCGCACAGGCACAAGCTGCCTATCAGGAAGGTCTCGCATTCGGGCGGGCCTCTCCAATGTGTCGCCCGCCGGCGGCCCCCCCGCCGGACTCACGCAGCGTGCTCACCCGCGAACTGACCGGACCGCCGACACCCTTGGGCCAAAAGAAACTGAAGGGCGTCGGTGTCGGCGGCGCGATCACCACGGACCGGTAACAAATGTCGCTTTCCACCGAGGCTTTGTGAAAACTCTTCTCTCTCGGCCGGAATGCCGGTTTTCGTACGAATTGCAGAAAAATCGCACCTAAAGAATTCAATGACTTAGTAGATTCGCGGAATCCAAGGCCTGCCGTCGAAGCCGCGAGAATCGACCTTAGGCTGAGTTTTCACACAGACTCCACCCGTTGCGGTCATTGGTGTCACTTGGTCGGACGATCCAGCATGACGCTGAGGACCTTATCATCGGCACCAGCTAGAAGCGCGCAGTTGAGCTGCGCAGCGTCTTTGGCCGACGTATTGCGAAAATAATGAACGACAATTCCGGCGGGCTCAAGCGTGGTCTCGCCAACACTAACTCGCTGAACTGGCGACGCGCCGATGCTCACGAAAAAACTCCCTTTGGTGACGAAGCAAACAACAGGGACTGGATGGATGTGCTGCGGCATCTCCTGGCCTGGCAAGAAATCGACACGGCTCATCTCCACGTGCGTGATTTGCTTTGCCGGAGCGACAGGGAAACTGCCGATTGGGGTCCGAATGGGAATGGGCCCGGCGATCGCGAATGTCGGCGATGCTACCAAGATCAAGATCGAAATGACTGGCCGCATCGCATGCCCCCCAAAATCTCAGCCTATCTGCTTGGGGCCAGTGCAGCAAACCGCTGCTTTCCACCATTGCAGAACTAATCGCCTGACGTGATACTCGGCATGTCGCCTGAACGAGAGACCATCATGACGACACCTGCTGGGTTCGCAACCGTCACGCCATACATCTTTGCGGACGACGCGCCGTCGTTCTGCCGTTTCTTAATTGAGGGACTCGGCGCACAGGAACTCAGTCGCGATTTGGATGGGGATCGAATAGCAAACGCGCAGTTTCGAATTGGAAACTGCATGCTCATGGTCAGTGAAGCAGGACGCGGTTTCGCTGCGATGCCCGCAAGCTACTACCTATATGTCGACGATGCCGATGCTGCTCACGAGCGTGCTATTGCGGCGGGCGCCGCAGAAGTGTCACCCGTGCGCGACCAGACCTACGGAGATCGGCAAGGGGGCGTCCGCGACATGCACGGCAACATCTGGTGGATTTCGCAGCGCCTCACCGACGGCGGTTACCAATAGCCTCGAGCCGACTGGCGCTTCCCTTTTCCACCCACTGCTGCGCCGGCAGCTTCCGACCCAAAGCTCACATTAGCGGTGTAAATCTTCCTCAATCCGATCCGAAGCTTCCCTCAAGCACATGGCCGACCTCGACGCTTCACCCGGCAAGAAACTACTGCCAAACTTCTTGAAACCGATTTTTCCTGACCTAATTCAGCCGCGCCGGTGGCCTTCGGGGACCGGTGACGGGCGCTGGGCTCCACTGGAGCTCGCTCCGCCTTGCTCATGAAGAGGAGGACAAGACTATGCGTACTGCTTTCGATTTCGCGCCGTTCCGGCGCTCCACCGTTGGGTTCGACCGGCTGTTCGAAATGCTCGAAAATTCAAACACCGGTCAGGCGCAGGATAATTATCCGCCGTTTGACCTGATCAAGCTCGGGGACAATGACTATCGCATCGAGCTTGCGGTCGCGGGGTTCAAGGCCGACGAGATCGACATCATTGCACAGCAGAACGTTCTGGTCGTGACCGGACGCAAGAAGGATGACGCCGAGGACAAGGGCACCAACTACGTCTATCGCGGGATCGCGACCCGCTCGTTCGAGCGCCGCTTCGCGCTGGCGGACCATATTCAGGTGCGCGGCGCAGATATGAGGGACGGCCTACTCTCGATCGAATTTGTTCGCGAAATTCCCGAGGCAATGAAGCCGAAGAAGATTAACATTGGCAGCGGTGACTTGGGTCCACAGCACGACCGCATCACCGGGGATAAGCTTGCTTCTCAGCAGACGGTAAACGCCGAAGCTGAGAACGCCTAATACCGACAGTCCTTTAGGGCCCCGGGGGACGCCTCCGGGGCCACCTTGCGACCAGTCAGGGCATGCGACTTTTCTCCAGGTGAAGGCACGTGGATGGCACGCTATTTCTTCGATTTTGATAACGGCAGCTCCTCACTGCCAGATCTAGTGGGACGAGAGCTACCAAACGTAATTGCCGCGAGAGCGGAAGCGGCGAAAGTCGCTGCGGACCTGGCAACGAACCACGCGGTCGAAGGGCGACCGCTTAAATACCATTGGATCGAAGTTTGTGACGAATACCATCGCCCCATTGCCCGCCTGCCAATCAGCGACGTGATCCGCGAACCAAACCGATTAGGGTGAACCCGCCGGGGGATCCAATGTCCATCCCGCCCATTGCATACAATTGTGGGAAACGGGCGTCACAGCCGATCGCAGCCGAGCATGTCTGCAAGCCACCGGATTTGGAAGTCGAGCTCCGCCCCATGGCGGACCAAGCGTTCGCTGAGCTCGCCAACTAATGAGCGGCCGGATCACCGAAATGGACGCTTCCATCGGAACTGAAGGTCACGAGCCGATTTGGCTGAATGGCGCAACCTCGCGGGCCGATATTGTCGCAGGACCAAGCCTTTTCCAAGCTGTTCCGCCAATGGTCCGAAGCATTATCTGGTGAGTTCCTGAACTCAGGCGGAAGGCGATATAGGTCGACACCCTTTCGACCCGTCACGATGATCTCGTTCGGATCGTCAGTTACGTTCAGGCGATCCGCTGCTGCGCTCTGATTGGGATTCTGCTGTGACGAGCTGGGAGTTGACATGATTACAAGCAGCGCAGCGGCGCCCGAAGCGCGGATCATTTGCATTCCCAATGGCTTACCAGCCGTAACCACGAGCCACAAGGAAAGGCGTGATACTCTGATTTGCGTTCGCGTGAGGCTACCCAGCAAGAGCCCGTCGCCAATGTCGCTTTGCCACCCCATTCAGTCGTCAGGGTTCGACCCATTGTGGATCTTCGATAACTCCTCCAACGTGGCCGCGAAATGAAGGCCGCCTTACTGATCCTCGGTTTGCTTGCGTTGCTAGTCGGGCTCCTTTGGGTGGGACAGGGCGCTGGGCTCGTCCATTGGCCAGCATCGAGCTTCATGATCGATCAGCGGCCGTGGGTCACTCGCGGTGCCCTCCTTGCGCTCGTCGGCCTTGTTCTCATCGTGTTTTCGCGCGGACGGTAGCTTCGAGGACGAAATGTCCGCTGTGCACCCGAAAAGATGCTCCCGACCCGACACAATTCAAACCTTACAGACCGGCGTCAAAATCCCCGATGTCCAAAATCTGGGCTTTGACACTGAGTAACTCAGCCTTTGTAGCCTCCACTCGCGATCTTTCGCCAGGCAAGGAAATTGACCTAGGTCAGCGGAAAGTCGCGTCACACTAAGGTCAAGTGTGCGCTGAGGACACCGGAGCGAGCGCAGGAACATTGGCGCCGAGCCCATCGCAGTCCGACAAGTGAAACGTGAAAAATTGGGGCGTTAGTCTCTGGATCCGATTGCGACGTTCTGGATCTCACCAGAGCGCACCACTCCCCCGCGCGTGCAAGATTCCCAAGTAGAGGTCTGCCCAAAACGGACATTAGGTGCAGCGAGCTTGTCGCCCCGTTGCGGACATAGTTCCTTCTGTTAGGCTCGTCGTTCTGGGGGCCGCCGAATGCATTTCCACCTGCCAAAGCCGCTGCATGGCTGGCGCGAGTTCGCTGGCGAGGTCGCGATCATTGTGCTCGGTGTCCTGATTGCCCTCGGAGCCGAACAGATCCTAGAGAGCTGGCGATGGCAAATGCGAGCGCAGGACGGCCGCGAACGGCTGCGGGCTGAAATCGGCCACGAGTTCCTCCTAATGCAGGAGCGCGAAGCAGTAGGGGACTGTATCGACGCGCAATTGAGCCATGTTGAAGACGCAGTGCTTTCAAGCGGCGCGACGCTGAAGCCACTCGCGCTGTACACGGAGAGGCCATCGCTTAATCTGTCCGTCACGTACATCGTCCGAGCCCCGTCCAGGTCGTGGTCGGACAGCGCATGGCAGAGCGTCATATCGGAAGGGCTGTCCGAACATCTGACGGCGCGTGAGCGTCAATACCTGCCGATCCATTATTCGCAGATGGCGAGAGTCAGGGAGGCAGGCAGGGACGAAGACGACGCGCTCGGCGAACTTCGGGCGCTTTCGAGGCCCCTGCCGCTCGACGCAAACGTCAGAAGCGGCTTTGTGCGACTGATCGAAGGCGAGCGCGAACGCAATCGGTTGATGACCTACTTATCGGCGGACATGATCGGCACGGTCGAGCAGCTTCGTTACTTGCCTGCCGAGAAGCAGCAGCGCGAGTGGCTGGCAAAGTCAGGAACGATAAGCTTCTGCCGCGCGCATCAACTGCCGCTCGGCAACGTGCGCCCGCAGGGCTGACATGCATTTTCATCTACCAAAGCCGCTGCACGGCTGGCGTGAGTTCGCCGGTGAAGTCGGAATCATCGTCATCGGCGTCCTGATCGCGCTTGGTGCAGAGCAGGTGGTTGAGACCGTCCACGGCAATGCCGAGGTCCGACAGTTCCGGGCTGCAGTGTCCAACGAGCTGGCCTACGACCTGGGCTCGTACAAGCAGCGCTTGTTGCTCACCCCGTGCGTTCGCGCGAGGCTCGCTGAGCTCGATCATGTGATCGCGAGCAACCGCGCGGGACGAGCGATCCCGATGCACGGGCTTTCACGCTGGCCGGTGTCATTCTCGTTGCGAACGAGCGTCTGGACCGACCGAACCGGCGATGTGGAAGCGCGCATGCCGCTCCAGACCCGCCTGGCCTATGCCAAGATCTATGACGATCTTGCCAATTTCGACGTGCACCGAGTGGACGAGCGCAATGCATGGATGGAACTCGGCGAGTTCGACGATGCGCAAGACCTCAGCAATTCCGATCTGATGCGATTGCGTGGGCTCGTTTCCAAGCTGCGCTGGATCGACAGCATCATCGTCGCCAACTGGCCCGAGGAAGCCGAGCGCGGAGAGGCGCTGGGAATCTACCCCATGCGCGATCGCCGCGATCCAGTGCTCAACAAGGGAGTGTGCACATCATTCCTGACGCCCAACGCATGGCAAGCCGCCGGCCGCTGATATCCGTTTTCCAATGCCCAAAGCTGACGCTAGGCGCGGCCGAAGAATTGTCCGTCTCTCTGAGGCTAGTATCGCTGTGACATCAGCTCAGTCCGTTCCTCCGCTGTCAGCGGGAGGTGGGCTGCGGTCCGTAGTTGGTCGCGCGCTCTTTCTAACTCTCCCGAACGCGCCAGCGCTTCGGCCCACTTCAAGTGATTGCGCCCCCAGTTCGGTGCTAGCTCCTCGGCGTCCTCAAACTTCGATGCGGCAGCTCTTTGATCGCCCTTCACTAGCAGCGCTTCTCCCCAAATCTCCGGCACATCCGCATCGCGCGCGCTCTTCGCTTCGGCAATTCTGAGCAACGCAATGGCACCATCGGCATTCTTACGATCCACCCGGATGCGAGCCCATTCGGTGTAAGCGAGTGGTAGGGACGATGCCTGACTTACCGCCGCAGCAAACCAGCGATCGGCCGCGGCCCAGTCCTGCTGTTGAGCCGCGATCATGCCGCGAACGCGCACGCACAAATAGCAGTCTAAAGGAGTCTTCCCGACGAGTACCGTGGCGGCCGCGGTGTCGCCCGACCGCGCGAGGGCCAGGGCCTCCAGCGGCCAGATCCACACTTGCTGCATCAAGCCGAAGATCGGCCTGGCGGCCTTTCCGGCTTCAAGCGTGCCATCCATCGTCCGCGCATCCTGCAGCGCAACCGGCCAACGACCCATTTCCGCTGAGATCCAGTAGCGCGGCAGAGCGAGGAAGGCTCCTTGCGCGATGTCCCATGGCATCGCGTCGTCGGACGGCGGTGCCTGAACCAGCGCGCGCCGCGCGGCTGGCAGGTCATGGCCCAATGCGTAAGCCGTCGCCGCGAGCGCGGGCGACAGTCGCGCAACGTTGCCGTATCCTGACGTAGACGCCGGAAATTGACGCGCGGTTTCCATCCATTCGGCGCCCGAAGCCTCGTAGTCGGGTTTGACGAAGTCGAGCCAGGCGCGGCCCATGAGCCGGTTCGACTGGAAGAAGAAGTCGCTCGTGTCGGGAAGACGCTTTCGAGACTCGATCTCGAGCGCCTTGGACACGTCCAGATCAGCCTCCTCGTGACCGCTCCAAACCTCTGTGTTGACCGTGGCGATATGGTCGTTGAGATCGGATCCTGCGCCGTAACCCATGCCACGCGATGCGTAGTTGCGAGCGGCGGCCGCATTGCCGCGATCGTTGAGCTCCATCAACGCCCATTTGGCATAAGCCCAGCCGCGCTCGCTCTCTGGTCCGTTGATCGCCAGATCCGAGATCACTTTGAACGCTTCAGGCGATCGTCCGGTATCGTCGAGATATTCGGCGTAACGATAGGGCTGGTTCGCGCCATAGACGGCCTCGGCCGACTTCTGCGCGAGGTCATCGAAGGATGTTACGGGGCCCGTGAATGTCTGGGGCGGCGCGTCTCCAAGCCGTGCTGTCAGCGAGATGCTCCCGGGCGCCGACGTGATCTCGCCGGTCACGTGGCTGACATTTCCGAGGCGCTCGCGAAGGAGCTTGTCGAACTCTGAAAAGGTGAGCCCCGTGTCGGGAATCTCGACCTTGAAGTCGGAACCCCAATTGGTTTCATACGACTGCGGCGGCCGGTCCGATTCTGCAGTTGCTCGTTGCAGCTCCTGCAGCTTGTCCAGGAACCGACTGGCTGCAACCTCGCCCGTCAGCCCGGTTCGCGCGAGGTCCGGCGGGACAGAGAAGGCATCGATCGCCAGCCCATGAGCTTCGTGGGCCTGCCACGCCAACACCGCAACAAGCAGCACAATGGCAGCACCCACGATCGCCGTGAGCACCTGCAGAAGCGCCTTCATCCAGTCGCTGAAATCTTCCCCAGCGCAGGCGTGAAATCACGAGATGATGCTGCGCCCGAAGGTCATCGATCTGCAAGTCGACAAGGTGTCCCTGCTTTTCAAGGAGCGCCTCGGTTTTCTCGTTTAAGCTGCGGCTGCGCGACCTGCTCCCCAGTGCCACCGCGGCTGCAGTCGCATTCAGCGGGTCGCCTTCGGCGCCGCCTGCGAATAATTTGTCGACGCTCTCATTCATCCCGCGCCCCCGCCCCAGATCCGGACAACCCTATGCCCGATTAAAGTCAGCGCATGAAGGTCAAACTGCGCTTCGGAATGTCTGCGTTCCATCTGCGGACGCCCGCTGGAGATGCCCGCCGGTTGTATGCAGCATCTCGACATCGTTTTGAAGCTGATTGCCGAGGCCAAGACCGCGAAATCGACGCCAATGGCCGCGCCGCCAAACCCGGACTTACGTGGTGGTGCCCTCGTACATGGCCAATTCGCTGAAACAAGAGCGCGAGCTGCTCCTCATCGAGCTCCGGCAAGCGATGAAGCGACTACGCGACCGAGAGCAGCGCCGATCCCGTAAAACGTACGACCCTCTGATCAAAAATCAGCGTGAGCATTTGAGCTCCAACGGCGCAAATGCGCCCCATCGCGATGAATGTGGGCTCACCGCTCATGCCATTTTCACGTTTTTGTCATGAGTGCCGTTGCGGCAAATAATGTTCGCTTGAGTTGGCGGGTCAACTATCGCGAGCAGCGTCTCTCGGCGATGGCCACCCTTCGAACAATGAGCCGCGGGTATCTAATGCGACGAGCCGCTTCATCTCTTTAGCGCAGGCGTCGAGATCCTCTTTCAGTAGCTCAATAGCCGCTTCAATTTCGCGGTCGGACTTGCAGTTGCTGGTGAGCTCGTTCGAGCGGGCCATTACCCGTGCCCCATGCACTCCATGTTCAACATAGAATTTGTCGAGAATGCCCGTCATATATCCTCCACGTTTGGTGACAGCATAGCATGGAAGATCGAATAAGTGCTTTCGAAGTGACGCAGGAAGTCTTTGGCGCAGCTGGATAAGGATCAGCAAACGACGCGCGTGAGCAAGCCGCTAAACCGAGTTTCGGCGCTGACCGCAAGGCGAAACTGAGTATTTCGAGGGATCCTCGCGAAGGGCGAAACGCCGCAAACAACGGATCAACTGTGGGTCCGCTTGCGGCATCTCGAGTTCGCGCAAGCATATAAGTTGCGCGTCTGTGAAATTCGTCGAACGGCTATCGTCGGGGATGCAGCCAAACATATGAGCACCGCGATGCCTTTAACGGCAGAACCGGTACTGGCAGCGGCTTAGACGCTCCAATCACTGGTCACGGAGATCTCTCGCCTGTCGCCCAAAATTGGTCGCACCTTTTTGCCCGGATTCGCCAGGCTTCTTCGCCTTCCCCTCGACCCGAGCGCAGCGCTTCTTCCGTCTCGCTCTTTATCGCCGCGGCACCTGTATCGCGCGGAAATAGCCCGATCGAGGGTTTGACCCGACCATCTCATCCAAAAATTCGGCTCGCGCCTTTTCGAAGTCATTATGCGGCCTTTCGCATCGGTGGTAATTATCTTTGTGTCGACTGCGCTGTCGACAATCTGTGGCCACGTTGCAGCATCTAGCTCTCCCGCGCTTGGACCACTCGAGGTGGTCAAGCCGCCATAGTTTTGCAGGCAGAGACGGGTGCGATCTTCGCGGAAGCTCGGCGTCGCGCATCTCGTCGATTTATGCTATCCCCAGAGCTATGACAGACGCCGATGCGAAGCCGCGCAAGCCCATCGGTCTCACACCCATGAGGCCCAAGAAGTCAAAAACGAAGGAGGTCAAACACAAGCGGGTCGGCGATAGGACGAAGAACCCGCTGCCCGATCAAGACTATTCCTAGAACCAGCGCGGTGACGGCGGCAACAAGGTGCACGCCGGTGAGGGCGACCAGGGCAGGGACGGGCTTTAGAAGTCTGGACTTGCGTGACTCCGGCCGTGAGGCTGAATGGGGCAGCGTGACTAATTGGCCGGTTTGAGGAGCTTTTTCAGCTCTCGCCGAAGAGAATCCTGCAGATGGGCGTCAATGTTTGTGCAGCCTTCCTTCATAAGCTTTGATCGCAACTCGTCCATCGTTCTGCAATCGGGTGCCAACTGGAAGGCGCGCTCCACCGTGCTTTCAGGCATTGTGCGCTTCATCGCAGGCGATCGCGCCGAGCCATTGAGACGTGATTTCAGCCACCTTGTTGCGTGGACCTGGGTTCTGCGACCATGCGTTACGTGAGCTGGTGCAGTGCATCCACACGCAGCGCTGGCCCGGATCTTCGATAGAGAAGAGGGCTCCTTGTTCGGGTTCATCGTCCATGATTTTTCGGTCCTTGAAAAGACGCCTCGGGTGACCCCTCCGCTACACGGCACAGACGGCAAGTCCAGTGGTTCGGCGCGCCTTATTTCATCCAAGAACCGGGGCCTAGGCACGCGCGCGATCCACACATCGCATAGGCGCTCGGCGACAGCGCGGCGCAGATCACTTATGTTCTGCACAGCACGCCCGCTCACTTTTTGAAGACATTCCGGGGTCGATGTCGCGCGTCAGATGCGTTCGGTGGCCTTTGGTAGCCGGCCTGGTGGCTCACTGCTCGCTGGTCGTAAAACCGCAGTGAACGGCGCTTGAAGCGGCGCATTTTGGCTGAAATCTCGCGTGCTGGTTATTGTGCAGTGCAGCAAAAGTCCTATCTCATGGCTGATGGGGTCCTTTCGGATCTCGGCCAGGAGAAGTCGACATTCGGACCGTTCAGGACACAATCACGAGGCTTAAGGCGCTCTGTGGCGGACTTGATCCTTCCGCGACAACACAAGACCACCTCGCCAGGTTCAAGGAGTTCGGTTCTAACCCAGGCGCACTGCGGGCCCGGATCTACCTTCCGGCGTCCCTCCGTAAAGGCGCGCCGCTCGTCGTCGTCCTGCACGGCTGCACGCAGACGGCAAGTGGTTACGATCACGGTGCTGGCTGGTCGACTGCGGCCGAGGAGCGCGGGTTTGCCCTGCTCTACCCGGAGCAGCAGTCGAGCAACAATCCGAACCTTTGTTTTAACTGGTTCTCACCCGAAGATGCGAGCCGAGGACGGGGAGAGGCCCTGTCCATCCGCCAGATGATCACTGCGATGGAGCAGCGTCATAAAATTGACCCGTGCCGCGTTTTCGTTACGGGTCTGTCGGCCGGTGGCGCAATGGCTGCCGCCATGCTCGCAAACTATCCTGACGTATTCGCTGGCGGAGCAATCATAGCAGGGCTGCCGTTTGGGACTGCACGGTCGGTGCCGGAGGCGTTTGACCGGATGCGGGGCCACGGCCTCCCAACCCCGGCTGCGCTTGCAAGCTTGGTCCGATCCGCTTCCGGCCACCAGGCGCCGTGGCCTGTCTTATCTGTATGGCACGGGACCAGCGACGTGACTGTTGATCCAAGCAACTCGCAGGCGATTGTCGATCAGTGGCGCATCGTTCACGGGCTGCCCGAAGCTTCCTCCAGGGTAGACGCGGCGAATAGCTTTTGCCGCCGCGTATGGAGCGATCCGGATGGACGCGACGTGATCGAGGAGTACCTCATCCGGGGAATGGGGCACGGAACGCCTTTGTCGACATCGATCGATGGAGAAAACGCCGGACCGTTCATGCTCGAAGCGGGCATCTCATCCACTCGCAAGATGCTGGATTTCTGGGGTATCGAAGCGAAGGTAAACTCCGACGCTCGACCGTTAGCGCATTGGATTGAGCAGCACGGAGGCGAGGAAGCAAACAATCAGGTCTGTCGTGAGCCGATTGGCCTCCCTTTTTCCACGAGCGGCGTACAAAAGACGATCGACGACGCGCTCCGCAGTGCGGGATTGCTACGCTGAGCTGCGCTCAAACCTATGCCGTTAGCAGGCCTCCGCTTTTGCATTGAACTGTTATCAGGCAACGTCTTCTTCTGAAATCCGTTCAACTGCTCGCATCGCACACGATAATTTGAAAGATACACTGTGGCATCGTTTAAGAATCCCTCGTTTCAAGATCGCATAGCGTCAGCCGCCAAGGCCAAGCAGAAGGCATTGGACCAACTGAAGGCGAAGCCTCCGGTTGACCCGGCTTTGCTGGCGCAGCAGCGGCAGAATCAAGAGCTTCGGGAGCAAACCCTGGCCGATGAACGTGCTTCAAAAGCGCACGCCAATGCAATCGCCAAAGCTGATAAAGCGGCCAAGAAGGAGGCCGAGCTCGCTGCGGCGCACGCCGCTGCTGCTGTGAAGGCGGCTCGGCTCAAGCCGACAAGCCCAGAAGAGATGAAGGCAGCACGCGATGCTCGCTACGCGGCCCGGAAGGCGCGAAAATAGCTGAGCTTTCCGAGCAGCGGCGAACTTCCGCATCGCGCGGCCGACAATTTGAAGCTGCCCGTCTGACATCCGGCAGTCTGCCGAAATATCCTCAGCCTGTTCAAGTCAGAAAGTAGATGTTGAGGGGGTCGACCTAGAAAGACTATGTCGAACTTCGGGCTGATCGGGTACATTCCGGAAGATCCTTTCAGATCCTCGCGCACCTGCATTCGCGCGCCGGGGTTCTTCGTCCTGTCAATCCATGTGGATAGGCGGACCACCACCGCCAACTTTGTCACCGCGCTTCATGAAGAACAGGAGCGGCAAGACTGCAAAGGTCACGATCATCATCAGCTTGAAATCATCAAGGTACGCGATGAACAGCGCTTGCCGGGTGACCTCGGCATTGATGTAGGCAAGAGCCGCGTTGCCATATCTGCCGAGATTCTCGAGCAGCACGGAATTAGCGATCGGAAGCTTGTTCTGAGTGATGCTCGCGGCCATGTCGGCGTGTGAAATTTGGGTCAGCCGGACAAGCTCGGTGCTCATCACCGAAATGCCAATCGAACCGCCTACGTTGCGGGAGAGGTTAAGCAACGCGGCACCTGTCGTCCTGAAGTGAGCGGCGAGGGTTTCGAAAGCAAGTGTTTGCAAAGGAACGAAGATCAGCCCCAGACCGAGGCCCTGAACAATTCCGCTGACGATCACCGGCCGTGACGACTGCTCGATTGCAAAGCCGGTCATCATATAAAGAGACGCACCCATCAGGAGCACACCGGCCCCGACCAGCAGCCGAGCGTCCATTTTGCTTGTCAGTCGGCCAGCGATCAACATGGAGAATAGTGTTCCGACCCCACGAGGTGCGGTCAAAAACCCCGACTGGAGGACTGAATAGCCATACATATTCTGAAGTAGCGGCGGCAGCAGCGCGAGTCCGCCAAGCAACAGCACCCCGGTGACTGCCATGAACAGGACGCTCATCGCGAAGTTTCGGTCAGTGAACATGGCGCGGTCAAACAGTGGGTTCTTGGCGGTGATCATGTGCACCAGGAACATCCAACCCGAACCGATCGCTAGACCTGCCTCGATGAGGATTTCCCAGCTGGAAAACCAGTCCTTTTGCTCGCCACGGTCGAGGCACAACTGAAGCGCGGCAAGCGCGACCGCCAACAAGGCGAAGCCGAACATGTCAAACTTTCGCTGATGCGTGCCGGACTTCGGCATGAACGGCAGCATGATGAGGATGCACACGATTCCGACCGGCAAGTTCACGAGGAACACCCAGCGCCAGTCGTAATTGTCCGTTAGCCATCCGCCGATCACTGGCCCCAGGATCGGCCCGATCATGACGCCGCCGCCGAACAGCGCCATCGCTTGGCCATGCTTTTCGCGCGGGTTGATGTCGAATAAGGTTGCCTGGGCGAGCGGCACGATGAATGCGCCGCCGATGCCCTGGATCGCGCGGAACAGGACCATTTCTGGGAGCGAGGTCGCAGTAGCGCACAACACGGACGCCGCCGTGAAGACAACGACCGAAATTAGCATCAGTCGCTTTCGCCCGACCTTGTCTGCGAGCCACCCGCTGATCGGCAGGGCAATGGCAGACGCGACGATGTAGCTCGTCAACACCCAATTGATCGTATCCTGGGTGGCGCTGAGGCTCGCTTGCATGTGCGGCAACGCGACGTTTGCAATTGTGGTATCGAGCACCTGCAGCAGCACGGCAGCCATGATTCCCACCGTCACGATGAGGCGCTGCCCCGTCGGAAGCGGATGCGACGCTTCAGCTGCGCTTGCCATGGCGCGTTCGCCTACTTTTTGCTGCGGTCGAAGAACACCGTCGCGTTCACCGATAGCCCAGCGATCATCGGCCTTGATGGCGTGCCGTCGAACGCTATCCGCACCGGAACACGCTGAGTGACCTTGACCCAATTGCCGTTGGCATTCTGCGCGGGAAGGAGCGAAAACTCGCCGCCAGTGCCCGCCCCGACGCTCTCCACGTGCGCGGCGAACTTTTGTCCGGGGTAAGCGTCAACCGTGACTTCCGCCCGTTGCCCCTGGACCATCCGGCCGACGTCCTTCTCCTTGAAGTTTGCCTCGACCCAAGCGCTTTTACTGTGCACTAGTGAAAGCATGCCAAGGCCTTCAGCGGCCATCTGCCCAACCTGCAGATTGTCGGCATTCTCGACTGTACCGTCCATCGAAGCCCGCACGGTAGTTCGCGAAAGGTCGAGTTTGGCCTTGTCCACCGCTGCGATGGCTGCCGCGATCTGCGGCTGCTGCCCAGGAGCGATCGCTGCCTTGGCGTTGGCAGCGCGCGCCCTGGCGTCCTCCAGCTGCTGCTCAGCCGTTTTCACATCATTGAACGCGGTGTCGTAGTCGGAGCGGGTGGTGAAGCCCTCCTTCATCAAAGCAGCCTGGCGCTCGAATGCATTTTGTTTGATCTTCAGGTTCGCCTGCGATCCCATGATGTCAGCGCCCGTGCCCGCGGCCTGGGTCTTCAGTTGCGTTGTCTGAAGTTGAGCCTGTGCAAGCTGAGCTTGAGCATTTTCGAGGGCGACCTGGAAAGGCGCCGGATCAATCCGAAACAGGATGTCGCCCTTTTTCACTTCGGACCCGTTACGGACGAACACCTCCTCGACAGGACCAGTCACCTGCGCGCTGGCCGAGACGATATCTTGCTTCACCTGCGCGTCGTCGGTCGACACGCTGCCGCCGCTGGTGAGATAGTAATAGACACCACCGACGATCAAAATCGCGGGTACGATCAGCATGAGGATCGTCTTGATCCAGTTACGTCCGCCTTGTTTGCGGGTTCGCTTGGGCTTTGGTGGCGCGTCCGCGGTTCCCGCGGCCGCCATCGGCTCGGTCGCCATCCTGTTCATTGGTTCGATACCTTGTTGATCGCTCCGCAGCGGGCGGCATTCTGGCGCGCCTGTGCAAGCAAATTCCTAGTCATTTCGATGTGTTTCGGGTCGATCCCTGCGAACGCTTCGGCGACGAGCTGCGCCCCTACGGCTTGAAGTTTACGGACAAGCGGCTGCGCCTTCGCGGTGACGTGCAACCGCCAAGCGCGGCGGTCCTCCGGATCGGGCATACGCTCAACCAAACCTGCATCCTCGAGCCGATCCACGATGCGGCAAAGAGTGATCGGCTCAAGATCGAGCATGTCGGCAAGTTCGCCCTGCCGAACGCCTGGGAAACGGCTCAGCTTGAACAGTACCTTCCACTGTGCGCGAGTGACGCCAAGTCCCACAGCAAGGCGATCAAACGCTTTGCGGAGCGCGTGCGCCGTCTCGCCAATCTCAAAAAGAAACGTTTCCATCGGCAACTTATTTAATAAGGTTACATATAATAAGCAAGGGGCAGCGGTTTTGTTCCGCGCGTGGCGAGCTTTTATGATCCCCGGGGAGTGGCATGCTCATCGGGCTCACCGGAATCGACATCATTGGGCAGCGCTTTGAAGGGCGCCGCGCGCTTGAAAGCCTTGGCGCTGGACGATTGGACAGCGGCGATCGCAACAACGCTAGCCGCGGGCATCTGCATCATTTCCCCGAACAAGCGCGTTCAAGCGATGATCGCGGTCGTTTGGCTGTTTTATTCGGTCAGCTGGATGCCAAGGCAGATGTTGGGATGGGGAAGCACGCTTCGAAGTCGCACTCTGCCCCGCACAAACGGTTCGAAGACAAGCCTTCCTTTAACATACGCTAGATTATCGCATCATCTTCCAGCGATTATCCGCTTTGGACGACCAGCCGCCACTAGCGACAAGCGCGGATCTTCCCTCTTCGATCAACTAACCCTCCCGCAACGCAGCCACTCATCCGGGCGCGATCGGTGGCAATTCGACGCCGCTCAGCATCCAGGAGAGGCCATGCCTCTTGAACACCAGGCCGCTGTTCGGCCGATCCCTGGCGGTCACGAGAAATTCAGAGAAGTTGCGTCGCACGATGACGGGCTCCTTTGGAACATGGAGCGCCGAAGCTGACGAGAGCATGTTCTCTTGCCTGTTTGCGAACAAGGCCGCGCGCAATCCCGCCGGTGAGACCAGCTCGTCAATTAGCGGCCCCATTATTGCCGAACCGACGGCCGTTCCAAGAGCACCAAAACCGGACTTGTCTTTCTGGGCATCCGCCACCATCCGGGCTGTCAGTTCGGCTCTCAGGTTGTCTTGAAGCGCGGGGTAGTCGATGTAGGCATTCAACGCGTCAGAATCGTTCGACTGCGCGGCATCCTTCATGCCTTTGAGCGTCCAGGCAGGGGACTCGAAATACCAGAGCGCACCGAATCCAATGACAACCAATGCTGCTGCGACTGCGGCGATCTTCCACTTTCCATTCGCCATGAAGACGTCCCCTTCCCCGAGCCGGAAATCCATCGCGTGCAAGGATCTTTGAGGTCAAGTCATGTTGCTTGGCCTGACGAGGCGCGCCGCTCTGCTTGCCGCAGTTGAAAGTGCAGTTTTGCGACACCCGCATGACCGTAGTCTCAACGCGATGGGTGCTTTCAAGCGCGAATGTCCCAAGCGCCGCTCGCTGGGTCGCCAGGCGGCGCCGATAAATCACTCAGGAGCACTCCATCCGTCCCTTCTCGCAATTTTTTCACCGGCTTGGTATTTCCCACACCAATCCGTCACGAGCAGGAAGGACGTTTTTCCATGACCCCGTTCATCCCAACCACTGCGGCAATCGCGATCCTTGCCGCAGGATCAGCGTTCGCAGACCAACCTGTCCCTGTTGCGCAATTCAATTCGGTCGACCTTCGCGGCGGAGGCGAGGTCCATGTCGTTCCGGGGCCTCAGCGCGTCGACATTCTTGAGGGGAGCCCCGCAATTACCAACATCTATGTCGACCATGATGGAAGTTTGAAAATCGACGCTTGCCGCAACGCCTGTCCCAAATCCTATCATTTGAGCGTCGAAATCCATTCGCCTCGGGTTGTTCCGCTTGCGGTCGACGGGGGCGGTTCGATCAACGTTGGACAAGGGTTTAGTCCCCAGAACCGTCTCGCGGCGCTCGTCAACGGAGGAGGGAAGATCGATACGCGCGCGCTTGATGCCGGTGATGTGAGTGCGGTCGTTAATGATGGAGGCGAGCTTTTCGTTCGCGCTGCAACACGCCTTGCTGGCGTCGTTCGAGGCGGAGGCGACGTTCGCTACTGGGGAAATCCCAGAATGAAGAGCAGCTCGATCGTTGGCGGCGGATCGATCCGTCCTGGCGAATAGGATCAGGAAAGTTCGACGACCTCGACGTGCTTTTCCTCGAAGCGAACGCCGACTGTCATAAGCGCGCGGAAGGCATTGTAACCACCAGTCCCCGGGTGAAACGCATGAAAGAAGAGCTGGGGTCTATGATCGAGGCCTGGAGCAACCGAGGCATGCCCAGGAGCAAGCCATTCTCGAGTTGATCTAAGAAGCGGCTCGGGTTGCTTGTGATAGGGTCCCAACGGATGGTCGGCGACCGCCACTCCAATTCCATAGGAGGGTGTCGAAAAGTCATTACCCGCATAGAACAGAAAATAACGGTCGTTCTGGAGCGTGACGAACGGGCCCTCGATCAAATGGCCTTCCCAGTCGAGGTCGTTGGAAAGAACGATCCGGTTTTCTCCAACGAGCGATCGCCCGTCGGCCGCGATTCTTTGTCCTCGAACAGGAGTGGTCATCGCGTCCAAGATGGTTGGCGCAAGGCCGGTGGCGACGAGCGCAGTTCTCACCTTCGCCCAATTGGCAAGTGCCGCTTCGATAAAAGGCTGCATTGCAAAGAAGCGGACCATCGGACGCTGAACATTGGCCCAAAATACGATCGCCGCTGCAAATTGTGCGGTACGGCGATCCTCGTCGCTATCGAACAATTTCTCGATTAGCTCGGGCTGGTTTTGCAAAAGCATTGCGAGCGGACGAGGCCAGATGCTGTTGGTGTCGTCCTTCCAGAAGAGATAGCGGTCGCCGTCACGATCCAGGAAGAGGTGGGAATCGATCACTCCGCCGCTGAGCTGAGGTTGATCCTTAAATCCGAGCCCGGTCGTATTGACGGGTTTTCCAGTGATGAGCGGAGCGCCATTATCGATCCACGGCCCAAGAGGCGAGGGCGATCGCGCCAGCCCGATTGCAAGTGCATTATTCTTCTGGCGCGCAGTAAAGACGGTCCAATATTCATCGCCCACTTTCGCCATCTCGGGCGCCCAGAAATCGGCGACATTGCGACCCTTGGCCGCCCATTGGGGCTCATCGCCGTGGGGAAAGACGAACGCCTTTCGCTCCCAATGCTCAAGATCGCTCGAATGAAGGATCGGAAATGCATCGGGAGAATCGTTCGACGTGCAAAGCAGCCAATAATCGTTTGAATCCTTCAAAACTGCAGGATCGCCGTAACCCACGAGAATTTGGGGATCGAGATTTTCGGTAAGGAGCGGTCGCCACCGAATGGCCGAATGCGGTTGCTCCGACTTTTCCTGAAATACATGGGGCACTCGCGTCCCAAAGTCCTTTGCGAGCTCACCATAAAAACGGGAGAAATCCTGCTGGGTTTCGCTTGGAATGTCGTAGCTTCGCCTTTGTCCAGAGGGACCTTCGACACGGATCGCAAATCCGTCTCCTCTGGACTTGGCTTCAACGATGAATGGCATGCGCGCCTTTGCTACCAGCAGAAGGTATCAAGATCGTGCCAGGTTTCTTGGCTATAATCGAAGTAACGATCCACGCGTTCTCCGTTCCAATGGTATTGAAGGTGGCGTTCCTGAACGGGAATGCCGGGCACATTGGGCCAGAACAGTGCAACGCATTGGCCCGCTTTGATGCGTACGCTTGGATAGACGATTCCATTCGCGCCTTTGTCCCGAAGCTTTCGTCCCCATTCCCGCGATACCGAATAATCGTCGGGATCAAGAAGCCGCGACCTCAAATGCTCATTCTCTTGGCTTAAGTCTTCAAGCTCGGCGCTCAATTTCCCAACCAGAACGCGCATGTCTTCGGAACGCGGCGGATCATTGCTGTCGGCTGCAAATTGCTCGAAGTGATAGATGGTCTCGGCAATTGCGGTCCCAAGCTTTGAGGCGGCGTAATAAACGCCATAGCTCCCGTCGGCGAACCTCGAGCCTTGAGGATTGATATGAGTGAAGGGGGCCATGACATAGGATGCGCCGGGACCGTTTATGCGTTTGTCTTTGGGAACGAGAGCAATTTCGCCGATCTCGTCGCGAAGCCTTGGATTTGTAAATTCTTCAAGGGCGATCATCGCATCGGAAACCGCTCGGTTCTCTCCTGCGACCCGCTCGAACA
The DNA here is from genome assembly GCA_963703055.1 of uncultured Alphaproteobacteria bacterium. Classification (GTDB taxonomy): domain Bacteria; phylum Pseudomonadota; class Alphaproteobacteria; order Sphingomonadales; family Sphingomonadaceae; genus Sphingomicrobium. The sequence continues at coordinate 97,958 of OY969784.1, forward strand.
GGTCAATTGGAGGATGGCGCGATGCGATGATCCGCCATGCCTCGCGCCAGCGGACCTGCATGTCTAGCTCCAGGGCGCCCGGGCGGAATCGAGATAGGCGCGAACGGCTGCAAGGTCGGTCATGTCACCTGCGCTCATTCGTTCGAATGGAGCCTGTCCGCCAAAGGCCCTGTTGGGCGTTCGGATCCAGCGGTCCGCGAGGGTATGATCCGAATAGAGAATCTGGAGCGCTTTGAAGATTCCGGCGACATAGCCGATCCTTCGCAGCGTATCGTCTGAAGGTCGCGCCTGATCGCCCCGCTTCCAGGCAAAAAAAGTGGAGAGCGAAGGCGAACCCAAAATTGTCCGGGCCTCGCCGTTCGAGGCTTTCCAGAGATCCATGATCCCGAAATACCCTCGAAGCGCGGAGCCCGCATCGATCGCTCCAATGGGCGTTGGTTCGGAAAGTTTCTCTGGCATCGTTAATTCGTTTTCACACTAAATAATGTAATTCATGCGAAAACGCAACAATTCGTGGCCCGTTCGCAACTGCACTCCTTCTTGTTTGCTCAAAGCTTCGAGCGCTTTTGCGGACGCAAGCCCCATCGAAAGTCGAATCGAAGCGCACCGTCCCGGACGCCTCGAACCACGTGGCCAACGCCGATCAGAAACTCTTTTCCGTGAATACAATCGATGGACTCGAAACTTCCTCGAGTTCGACCGCGGCGAGATATTTGTGAATAGACGCGACAACCTGCGCTCCGTCGCCCACTGCGGCTGCGACGCGTTTGACCGATGTCGAGCGAACGTCGCCGACAGCGAAAATCCCGCGGCGGCTGGTCTCGAGCGGCAAGCGGTTCTTGTCGACTTCCTCTCCGGTGAGAACGAACCCTCGCGTGTCGAGCGTGATCCCTGGCTTCCGAAGCCAGTCGGTATTGGGTTCGGCGCCGATGAACGAAAAAAGATAGCGAGCTCTCAGGGTCTTAACGTCGCCGGACGAGCGATTGCGAATGGACACGCTTTCAAGAGTACCATCCGAACCTTTGAGGCTTTCAACCTCGCATCCAACCACAACATCGACATTGGGAAGGCTTTCGATCCGCTCGATCAGATATTGCGACATTGTCTCTGACAAGGAGCGCCGAGCGACGACAGTGACGCTTCGCGCCCGGCTTGCAAGGAAGACGGTTGCCTGTCCGGCACTGTTTCCGCCGCCGACCAGAATGACGTCGTCGTTGGCGGCGAGGTCCGCTTCCAGCGGTGACGCCCAATAATGAACTGATGATCCTTCAAATTGGTCGAGATGGTCGATCCCGAGCCTTCGGTAACGGGCGCCGGTCGCAACCACGATCGCGCGCGCCATGACGCGTTCTCCCGTCGCAAGTGCAATTCGGCAGGGCACATTGCCGCAATCAAGCGTGATGGCTTCGTCGGGAATCGCGATTTCAACGCCGAACTTCTGGGCCTGGCTGAAAGCTCGTCCCATCAGCGCCATTCCTGAAATACCCGTTGGAAATCCGAGATAATTTTCGATACGCGCCGAGGCACCCGCCTGTCCGCCGAACGATCGACAGTCGATGGCAAGCACCGAAAGACCTTCCGACGCGGCATAGACCGATGTCGCAAGTCCAGCCGGGCCCGCGCCAATGACGATCACATCGTAGAGCCTCTCGCTGTCGAGTGGTCCGACAAGCCCGACGCAGCGCGCAAGCTGATCTTCGCTTGGATTGCGGAGCATCTGACCGTCCGGACAAAGGACGATTGGAAGTTCCTCTTGGCTGACGTGAAAGCGTTCCGTCAGAGTTTGAGCACAACTGTCCTCGGCGGGATCCAGATTTTCATATGGATGGCCGTTGCGCCTCAGGAAATTGGTAAGTCTAAGGACGTCGGGATTGGATTCATCGCCAATGATGATCGGCCCGGCGCCAGCTTCGATGAGACCAACCCTTCGAAGGATCAAAGCCCGCATGATCCGTTCGCCAAGATCGGCTTCCGCAATCAGAAGAGCGCGAAGGCGCTCGGGCCGAATGACGACGGCTTCGACGTCCGTTATCGCTGTTTCATCGACCAGGAACGGTCGGCCAGAAAGCTGAGCGAGTTCGCCGATGAAATTGCCGCGTTCGTGAGTGACGATGTGCTGGTGTTGTCCATGGTCTTCGATCGTGACGTCGACCCGTCCTGAAAGAATTAGAACCAACCCCGGACCGGTCTCGCCTCGCTTGGCCAGCATTTCGCCCGAGCGATACCGGCGAGGTTCACCGAAACGCGACAGGCGTTCGAGCTCCTCGTCGGTAAAGCGAAGGAACATCTGTGCCCCTCGCGTTTCGATCGTCGTATTCCTGAAGTCGCTCATGCGATCCTTCTTTCGCGCTCACATGGGCCTGGTCGACTGAACGTCATCCGGACGTTTTAAATTGGCCCAGTACGCTTCGACCGGCTCAAGTTCCTTCAGACCCATCGACGCCGAAGCGCAAGATCTGGGGCGTCGGGTCGCATCTTAAGCTTCGTTTCGCTGTCTCAACTGCTGCCGCCTGAAACATCGGCGCTTCATGTTCGTTGATAGCGACCACCTCTCGACGCGCGTTCGAAACACGATTCGAGAAAGCCCGGAGGAAGTACCATGCGTACCATGCTGATCGCGTCTGCTGCTGCACTAGGACTGGCGCTTTCAGCCTCTCCTGCGGCGGCGCAATATTATAACTATAATTATTCCCCATATTCCTACGGATACAGCCCCTATTCGAGAGGCTATTCAACCCCGAGCTACGGTTACAGCTACGGCTATTCCAATCCGTCCTATTCCTACTCGTACCCCGGAACGAGCTACGGTTATTCGACCTACGGCTATTCTTATCCCAATTCTGGCTATGTCGACCAAAGCTACGGCTACGCCCAGCCGGGATACCAATATTCCGATCCTAATTATGGCTATTCCAATCAAGGCTACGGCTATTCCTATCCGAGCTCCAATTATTATCCGGGCTCGGGCTATTCCTACCCGGGCTACGGCTATTCGAACGGCTATGCTCCCTATCCGGCCTACCGCGACCGCCGCGACCAGGATGGGGACAATGACTGGGACGGCAATCCTTATTGAGCATCGGGTTTCATAAAGCGTCAAACAGCGGTCCTTATCGGATCGACAACTAACGCGCGGTCTGGCCCTACATGGGGTCAGGCCGCAGATCTTTTGGCTCACTCTATTATCCGGCAACTCGGGTCATCAGGAGATGGTCGGCGCCCGGCATAACCGGCTTCCAGCCGCTTAAGGTTGACCAATCTTATCGTCGTCGGCTTCGAGCGAAGATGTCCAAGAGTTTGCCGGTGTTAACGCACATTTTTCCTCGCATTTTGAGAGCGAGCCATCAGGAACACCATTGCGAACATGAACGTGAGCGGGCATCTTAAGGACGTGGCGAAGCTTTCATTGCATATCACGAGGTGGACGCTCGCAGCCCTTTCGGTTGCAAGCATTATTGCGGTCTGGCTCCTCGATCTTCGAAGTGGGCCCGCTCTCGGGCTCTTTTTTCTGTTCATCCTCTTTGGCGCTTCGGCAGTGATGCTTTCGGTTGAAACACCGCGCCTTGCGTTTGCAAGGAAGCGCGGGCGATAGGTTTCCTCTCTCCCCATTGCGGGAAGAGGGTCATCTGCCTAGGAATCTTGGCTCGCCGGGGCGCCCGTTTCCATGCATTTTCACCTACCAGAGCCATTCCCTGGCTGGCGCGAATTTGTCCGTGAAGTCGGGATCGTCCTTGAAGTCCTGATTGCTCTTTGGACCAGAGCAATTGAGCCAAGGCATCCGCTCGCTTCAGCGAAGCGAACGGGCACGCCTCGCGCTCCGTTCCGATCACAAAAGGCTAACGTCCGCCAACGCGCACCTGGGACACCACGCCTGGACCCAACGATCTCGACTTTCATGTCATGAGGAATTGCGCGCTGGGTGGCGAGGGTGCGTTCGCGTTCCACGGCTCGTCACCGTCAAGGTCACCTCCCAAGGCCCGCAGTCCGTCGGGCGATTTTGAGTGATCGGATTGGTCGCTCGGCTTGAAAAGCCATACTCCCGGTTCTCCGATCCGATGCGGGTGACAACCTATTCAAATCAATTAATTCGGGTGCGGCACGCCATCCAACGTGCTAGGAGCTTTGGATCGCGCGGATATCTGCACCGTAGGCTCCCGCGCGGCTGAGAGACGACAATGTGCTCCCGCTTACCTTAGGGAGCCGCCTGAATGGATCTCAATTACCTTTATCACCGCCGCGGAGTTTCGCTCGGCAGGGCGAAAAACGCGGCTTGCGAGCGAAGCCGCGATGCTCACCGAACTCTCGCCGCAGCTTATGCGGATCGCATTGCCGATGTGCGTCGCTCCAAACGGACTCTTGAGCGTTGAGCGGTCCAAGATCTCGCGCCCGATGTGGTGAAGCACGATGAGCCGCGTCCTCTTTGTTTCGCTCGACGAAGGCCAGGTGGTCGCCAAATGCAATGCCGCAAAGGTCGGCATTTCCGTGATCGAAAGCCTCCCGGGCGGGGGTGTCCGTCTGGTCTGCAGCAGTAGCGATGGTGCTGCGCGAATGACCCGCACCTTCAAAGCCCATCTGATGGATCAAACGGTCGAGCGACAGCGGCATCGACCGGCGACGCCTCTGTGGTAAAACGCTGGCCGGAGTGATTGCGCCCATTGGCAATCCCCGCAGATGCGTCAAAGGAGATGAGCAAATGGCTAAGGGACAGATGCGCTCGAACAAGGAGGCCCGGAAACCCAAGGCGAACAAGCCCAAGAAAATCCATGGGGCGACCTCGGCAACCGGGTTAAGCGCGAGCTCAAAGGATCGGAACCGGTGATCAAAGCCGACCGATGCGACCGCGATTTTGAAAATGCTTCTTCATCGATGAGCGGTTCGAAATGAGCGGCCGTCTCGGCCCCATGCAACTTTCGGGAAGCATTCACGCAAATTTGCGAGCGGCGATGCAAAGCGCTCGAAGGCTCAAAGACAATCCAGTTCACCCGGATACGGTTGAACATTGGGCCAACCTCGTGGTTGCCGCCAAGGGGGAAGAGACAGCAATGCAATCCTATAAGACACGCGAGCTCGTAAGCGACCTCGAGCGCGAGATCGCCGCGCGGCGAACGGGCTCGGATCGCATTAGCTCAGTCTGAGCCCAAGCGATCGGTCCGACCACCCAATTTCAAAAAATTTCGCCGGGCAAATTCCAGTTTTGAACTCTGTTTGCAACGGCGCAAAAGGCCGCTTTTGCGCCGCCAATCCTTGATCAGCGCCGTTTGATTCTTGTGAAAAGCGAAGCCCCAAGGATTCCAGCGATCGCAGCAGCAGCGAGCGGCTGGTTTCGAACAAAGTCCCGCGCAGCTCCGAACGCCTTTCGAAGACCGCCCGCGATTTGGTCGGTAATTCCTTCATTTTCGAGCAGTTGATCGCCCGTTGCAGCACCGAGCGATTCCTTAATTCGTCCCTTTGCAGCCGCGCCTTCGCCGGCAATCGTATCAATGTTCATGGAGCTACTCCGTTTGAATCTGTCTTCGAGCGCAAAACGCTTCGAATCGATCCAAAGTGCCCGAGCTTTTTTTGCCAGCGTGCGTTTCAAAAACGGTCAGCGATTCAGGGCGCACCAGACAGAGCCCGATCGAAGATCGATCGAACAGAAACATTCGAATATTGGCATGAGCTCAAAGACCTGCCCGTCCGCAATTTTCGGCGAACGGGCAGGCCCCAAAGATCAACTAGCGGCAAACACGCACGCGATGGTGGTGATGCCATCGCATCATGCAATCGTGATGTCCTCTCCAATGGTGATGCATGTCGCGATGCATGTCACGGTCCATATCATGATGCCTGTCGCGATCCATATCATGATGCCTGTCGCGATGCATATCGCGATGCATGTCGTGGTGAACGTCAGCGGGAGGAGGTTGGTCCTGAGCGCTGGCTGCAACTGGGTTCAAAGAAAATGCCGCCAATGCGGCGGCCACAAGCAGCTTAGTGCGAATCGTCACTTTTCGAATCTCCGATATATTTGCCCCGCCGACTGTTTTCTGCCGGGCTGTTTCCGCCGGGCGTCGTTTTAAAAAAAATTTAAAAGCCGGCATGGCTTGGAACGCCCGACGCGCGCGCGAGTTGCGAAGCCGATGCGATCGCCTGAACCGTTTCAATAATGTTTGCGAATTTTTAGCCATCTGCAAATGTTTGAGACAACGCTCGAACCCTAATAATATCCGGCCAGGCCCGCCTTCACACGACGTCGTTTCGACAAGAATTTTCACAAAAAGAATGAAAATTAATGTCACTGAAAAAAAGTCGATGTAGGATCTGTTTCGTAGTCATTTGAGTTCATGCCTTTGTGATGGTCCCCGACGAACTTCAGGATACTGATGATGAGGCGCGAGTCATTCGCGGCGTCGCCAATGGAATGCTGTTCAGCATTCCATTGTGGCTGATCATTATCGCTCTCGTTCGACATTATTTCTAAGATCATCGATCGGGTTCGATCGGAGTTCTTTTTTGGTCGGAAAGAAAATCGAACTCTTGGTAGCCGACCGCGCCATTGCGACAGGGCGAGCGCTTTTTTTCGAGCCCCGGTGACCAGCCGGATCACCGTTTCCCGCCTTTTGGGAACGATAGGTCGCTTGTTCGATCTTTCGTGAGGAACACGCATCCGCTCGACAACCGCCGCCGTATCTCTTCCTGCAGCAGCCGCTGCCCAAAGGAGATATTATGCGCAATTCCAAACTTTTCCTGGCGATCGCTTGCGGTTCGGCAGTCGCTTTGAGCTCGCCGGTTCTGGGACGTAATCCAATGGTGGGCGGCGCTCCCATGTATTCCACGCGCAATATCATTGAAAACGCGGTTCACTCCAAAGATCACACAACTCTTGTCGCAGCCGTAAAGGCCGCGGGTCTGGTGGATACGCTCTCGGGACGAGGGCCGTTCACCGTCTTTGCTCCAACAAACCAGGCATTTGCAAAGCTTCCGGCCGGCACCGTCGAAAGCCTTCTCAAACCGGAAAACAAGGCGACGCTAACCAAGATCCTGACCTATCATGTCGTGCCCGGCCGGATCACCGCACAACAAATTGCGGCAATGGCGGCGGATCATCGTGGAACCGCGACCTTGAAAACCGTCGAAGGCGAAAATCTCATGTTCCGAAAAGCTGGGTCTTCCTGGTGGGTGATCGACGCCAAGGGCGACAAAGCGCGCATTACCATTCCCAACGTCATGCAATCGAATGGAGTAATCCATGTCATCGACGCTGTGCTCATGCCGTAAACCTTTTGAGCGGACCTATCTTCCCTCGCACTGAACTAGTGGGCATGACGGGGTTGATGGACCGGATCATAGACGCTGCGACAAATGACGAAGGCCAGCGGCTCGTTACGCTTCTTGAAGCGGTCTCGGGCGGCGATCGGAGCGCATTTGCCGAGGTTTATCAATCCACCTCGGCAAAGCTCCATGGGATTTGCCTTCGGCTGCTGGGAAGTGAATCCGAAGCGCAGGATGCGCTCCAGGAGGCCTATGTCGCCGTGTGGCGCAAGGCTCGCTTGTTCAATCCCGAAAAGGCAAGCGCGATGACCTGGCTTGCGGTCGTTGCTCGCAACAAGGCGATGGATCGCTTAAGACGGCGGCGGGTCGCAACCGATGACCTTGAGGCAGCAAGCAACCTTAGCGACGACCGACCATCGGCGTTCGAGGTCGTTGCAAGCGCGGAGGATGCCGCTCGCCTTCGCAATTGTTTGGACGAGCTCGATCAACGGCCGCGAGCAATGATCCGTGCGGCATTCCTGAACGGGGCGAGTTACCCCGAGCTCGCGCAAAGGGAAGGGGTGCCGCTCGGGACCATGAAAAGCTGGATCCGCCGAGGATTGCAGCGTCTTCGCGGGTGTCTAGAACGATGACCGACGATTTCAAGGATCTTGCCGCCGAATTCGCGATGGGTTTGCTGACCGACGAAGATCATGATCGCGCGCTTGAGCTCGAACAGACCGACCCCGCCTTCAGGGCAGAAGTCGCGCGCTGGAGCGGACGATTTGCAGTGTTTCTTGACGAGATCGAACCGGTCGATGCTCCGCTTGAAAGCTGGGCGGCAATCGAGCGCCAGATTGGCAGTTCTGGGCGGACTAAGAATGTGACGGCCTTGCACATCAGTCTTCGCCGCTGGCGCGCAGCGACGGCGGCAATGACTGCGATCGCGGCCAGTCTCGCCGTGTTTCTGTTAGTCCGGGAAATTCCGCAAGAACCCGCGGTCGCCCCGTCGCCCAAGATATTCTCAGCGCCGCTTGTCGCGGCACTAAGCGGTCCTCAGAGCGCAACTCGCGTCGTTGCAAGCTGGAGCAGCACGACGCGTCAACTTGTGATCGTTGTTGCAGGCGCCATGCCATCAGATCCCAACCGATCGGATGAGCTCTGGGTGATCCCACCGGGAGGCAAGCCGCGCTCGCTCGGACTTATGGCGGCAAATGCCCACATGCATATGCAACTTGCCGATGCACTGGCGACATTGCTTCAACAGGGCGCGACGATTGCCATTTCCGTCGAGCCCCGCGGAGGATCGCCAACTGGGGCTCCCACAGGTCCAGTAGTCGCATCGGGAGCGCTGACGCGCGCATAAGGATTTGCGTCCGTCACGAGGGATCAGGCGTATAGCTGATTATACCCTTCTTTAAGGACCATCATGGGCTTTCCCGAAACTCTCTCTCGCCGAAACTTCACCCAGGCCTTCGGCCTTCTAAGCGCTGGACTCGCATTCGCATCCTGGGGTGGGCCGGTCCTTGGAGCGACCCAGTTCGCAGTCACTAAAACCCCAGCGCAGTGGCGCCGTCTCCTTGGCGCGGAGCGGTTCGCGGTCCTTCGCGAAGCTGCGACCGAGCACCCTTTTTCAAGCCCGTTGCTCAACGAGCACCGCAAGGGGACGTTCGTTTGCGCGGGATGCGCTCTTCCCCTGTTCGCTTCGGCAACCAAGTTCGAAAGCGGCACCGGATGGCCAAGCTTCTGGGCACCGCTCAATCATTCCGTTTTGACGAAGCCCGACCGCAGCGACGGAATGGTTCGAACCGAAGTCGAATGTGAAAGGTGCGGTGGACATTTGGGCCATGTCTTCAACGATGGGCCCAAGCCGACCGGCCTTCGCTATTGCATGAACGGGCTCTCTCTTGAATTTCGTCCGGCCTGAGTGTGCTCATCATGAATGTTAGTCCGCGCGTCGAACGGTGCCTCTTCCAAATTATCGTTTGCGTTGCCGCGATCGTTCCAATCACGGCTGGTGGAGCAGGCGTCTTGCGCGGTCCCACAATGCTTCATGGCCAGATCGCGCAAGGGCCAAGCCTCGACAGCCACTTCCGCTATCTGTCTGGCCTCCTGTTCGCGATCGGTGTTTCGTTCATCATTTCGGTCCTCACAATCGATCGGCGCGCGGGCCTGATGCGGGCTTTGGGGCTGATTGTCGTTGTCGGGGGTCTCAGCCGCCTTCTTGGCGCATACCTCGTCGGGCTCCCAAATCCGGGACAGCGATTTGCCTTCTTCATGGAGCTTCTGGTCGTCCCGGTGCTTTTGCTCTGGCTCACAAGGATCGAGAAACAGACCCAGGCAAACCCCAGTCTGAAACGCGGGAAGTGAAAGGGTCAAAGAAATCTGGCCCGGTTGTTCGAGTTCATCGTGGAAGCTGAATGCGCGCGTCCGCGCTCGATTTTTCGAAAGTTCCTAAGAACAAGCCTGGAAATTCCGGCGTTTTGCAGCAAGGGCATGGCCCACTATATGAAAGCCAATTCCAGCCTGCGAAAAGCAATCCGCAAGCCGGCGTTGAGGACCCGCCAAATGCGTGAATGGTTCAGCCGCCGGTATCTCGACCTTCTTGGGTCAATTTACCTTTATAACGAGCATCGCGGCTATACCGCGATCGATCGCCTGCTCGACGCAGTCGTCCTTAGGACACCCGATGATCATGAGTTCATTCGAGCGATCGAGAAACACCGTGCGGATGAACGCAAACACTATCTCATGTTCCGGAGGTGGTTCGAACGACGAGGCGAGATGCCGCTGTCGGTCGATCGAACCTGCGGCCACATCGATCGCTTCATCGAAATCATGTTCCGTTCGACCATCGATCAACTCGATCCCGACGCATTTATCGGAAATGATCGCCTGTTCGAACGCCTGTGCCGAGTGGTGTCGCTGACCGAGCGGCGCGGTCACCGGCAGGTCATGCTTCTTCTAGAGCACCCGATCGTCCTTCGTGATCGGGCTTTGGTCAAAATCTTCAGGATCATCCGGGAAGACGAACCGAGCCACTGGCAACCCTATGAGCAGTGGATTGCGAGCCACGGAGGACGTGAGGCAAGCTGGTGGGAAAGGGCAGTCGACAGTCTCATCCATTCCGAACTTTTGTTCTTGAAACTCCCGATCCTTTTTTTGATCCCGATCGGGCGACTGAGCACCTGGCCGGACGAAAATTCAGTCAATGCAATTCGCGTTCAGGCGGCCTGAATTGGCCGCCCAGGACGCAGTCGAGACCGTTTCGCTGACCCCTCCAGTGCCCTCCAAGACGTTTCGCGGGCGGTTCTTCAATCGCTCTGTCATGCTGATGCTCGTTCGCAATTCGGTCGTCAGCTACTCCGCCTTTGCCGTAGGTCTTCTGGTCCTCTGGATCCTGGTTGGATGGACACATTTTAATCCGGTTTTCGCAACGGCGGTCAGCTTCATCGTTGCGAACGCTGTGCACTATCTTGCCGGACGCTCGTGGATCTTTCGCGGTACCAAGCGGCCGCTTGCGAGCGGCTATGTCTATTTTCTCGTCAACGGCGGGATCGGCCTCGTCATAACCCTCGTCCTGTTCGACGCGCTCCTTCGGTTCACCACCATCAACTATCTCGTGATCAGAGTATTGGTGTCCCTTGTCGCCGAACTCGTCATGTTCGCCCTCAACGGCGTCCTCAACTTTCGCCGGATCTGATGGGGTCGGTGGCCCAAGTCTCACGGCTTCAAGACTGTTCAAGCGGCTCCGCGGCGGGTCTTCGGATTGCTCTGTTCACTGGCAATTACAACTACCTTCGGGAGGGCGCGAACAATGCGCTCAATCGTCTGGTCGGCCATATCCTGGATCGCGGCGGAAAGGTTCGCGTCTATTCGCCAACGAGTCCCTCTCCAGCATTTGCGCCGGTCGGCACTCTCATTTCCGTTCCGTCCTTTCCGCTTCCCCTGCGGTCAGAATTTCGGGTGGCGACCGGGCTGAACCGGCGTCTCGTGCGCGATATTCGCGGGTTTCGGCCGAACATCGTCCATGTCGCAACTCCAGACCTTCTTGGAATGGCCGCGCAGCGTCTCGCCCGACGCGAGGGGCTTCCCGTGGTTGCGAGTTTACACACCAAGTTCGAGACATATTTGAAGTTCTACGGCCTGGGTTTCTTAAGTGACTGGGCATGGCGCAAGCAAAAATCCTATTATGAAAACGCGCGGCTCGTTCTTGCTCCAAGTCCGGCAATGGTCGAGCATTTGGGCGCGATGGGCGTGGAGAAAGATCAGATCCGGATCTGGAGCCGCGGGATCGACCCCGAACTCTTCAACCCTTCGCTCAGAGACGAAGTCTGGCGATCGTCACATGGCTATTCGCCATCTGACGTTGTCATCTGCTTTTTTGGACGCCTTGTCCGGGAAAAGGGGATCGACATTTTCGCTCGAACGATCGCGGAGCTAAGGAGAAAGGGCCACCGGGTTCGACCGCTCGTCATCGGCGGCGGGCCGGCCCGATCCGAATTCCTGGGTTCGCTTGGCGACCATGTCGCAGTTGGACATCTCGACGGGCCAGCCCTTGGCCGTGCTCTTGCGAGCGCTGATATTCTCCTCAATCCCAGTGAAACCGAGACCTTTGGCAATGTGAACCGCGAAGCGATGGCTGCGGGGCTGGTCGTTTTGGGCGCCGATATTGCCAGCACTCGAGCGGTGATCGACAATGGGCGAACCGGTCTGTTGCGCGCCCCCGAACCGTTCGAACTTGCAAGAGCTCTCGAGCAATTGATCGCGTCTCCAGCTGACCGGCAACGCCTTTCCAGAGGAGCCCAAGCGGGTGTTGCCAGTGCCAACTGGACTGACGTCAATGACGCCGCAGTCCGCGCTTATCGTGAACTCGTTCCGTTCAACTCCTGATTTTCTGGCATTCTTCGCTGTGCCGATGCGGGATCATTGAAACGCAGCACTTGCGATTGTCGAGGCGTCTTATAGCTCGCTTTGACGGGGACGACCTTGGAAACGCAGTACACACACAATCTTCGATTTTACGAGCGGAGATCGATCGGAGCCCACTATGCCAGGGGAGCTGAGATCCAGCCGGGCGAAGCGGAAGTTCTTCGACGCCACCAAGGTGAAATCCGGGGCGGCCGGATCTTGGATCTTGGAGTTGGAGGCGGCCGGACCACCGCGTTTCTTCTACAGCTCAGCAAAGATTATGTCGGGATCGATTTTTCGAACGAGATGATCGAGCGCTGCAGGGCGCGATTTCCAGCAACGCAGTTCGAGGTTCGTGACGCTCAGGATCTTTCGGGATTTGAAGATCAAAGTTTCGACTTCATCCTTTTCAGTTGCACCGGGATTGATTCGGTCAACCACGACCAGCGGCTGAGGATTTTGAAGGAAGTTCGCCGTCTGCTTAAGCCCGAAGGGCTGTTTTCCTTTTCAAGTCACAATCGAAATTTCAAGATTCCCAAGCCCTGGAATTTCCAGCATTTCGCGTTGAGCCCGGTGCGCCAGCCTCGCCGTTTCGCGCGGCGGTTTGCATCCTATCCCGTTGGAATTTTCAACTATCTTCGCTTGCGTACGGATTATCAAAACGACGATTATTGTATCAGGACGGATTCGGCGCACCTCTATTCAATCGTTCACTATTGGATTTCTCCAACGGCTCAGAAGCGGCAACTGGAAGTTTTGGGGTTTGGACGGATCGAACTCATCGGCTGGGATGGGAAAGCGCTCGACTGCGAGGGCGCCGACGACAGCGACGACCCATGGTTTCACTTTGTCTGTCGTCCTGACGCGTAAGCGAGGTTCGGGAGGCGTAAGGCACCATCAATACAACGCGTCCAGCGTGGGTTTCGTATAGGACCGCGCTCGGTCACCGGTCTCCTCCAGGGATTGGACAGAAGAGCTTCGCTCACCATATCGTCGTTCAGCAATTGAACTGGATGGGACAGTGGCAAACGGATGGGCGCGCGACGGCGCGGTGCAGGACCAAATTGAGGACACGGTGAAAGACGCGGTATTGGCCGCCCGCGCTCGCATGCCTTCGGGCGATAGTGCGAGCGAATGCGACGACTGCGGCGAAGCGATCCCCAAACGCCGGCGTGAAGCGCTTCCTGGCGTTCGGACCTGTGTCGCTTGTCAGTCAAAGCGCGACGAGCGTCCGTCCTTTTCGGGGATCAATCGGCGCGGAAGTAAAGACAGCCAATTGCGCTAGCCAGCAGAAGCCGTAATTCCACCCCGACAGCAGCTTTAGTCTCGACGTCAAATTGGGTCAGCCTACAAGTCGTAGGATGTTTGAGAGTCGGAGCAACTGATTGCGCCGCGCAGCAATGGCGCTGGTTCGAGCGGGTCGAGCGAAGAGGGGGCACGGTGTTTTGGCTCGCCACGATGGCGGTTCTTGCACTTTCAGCTTCCTTTGGAGGCTCTGGCAATCGCGCTACCCTTATCGTCGGCGCCTTGGCTGCGCCGGCAACCTTCGTCTTGGCGGTTCTCTTCATCCGCTGGGAAGGCCACAGTCTCCGGGACTATTTTTTCGAAGTCAATCGAAGCACCTGGCTTCGCTTTTCAGGTGGCCTCCTGTTGGGCTTTTCGCTGGTCGTCGCGCAGACCGCTCTAATGTTCTCCGGGGGCGGCATTGGTTGGACTGTCGCCTCGCCAACACTCACGATGCTTGTGCCTGTCGCCGGCTATCTGTTGTTAGCCACGCGAGAGGAACTGGCGTTTCGCGGTTATCCACTTCGCAAGCTCGCTTCGGAAATCGATCCATGGTCAGCCCAGATTTTTGTCGCGATCTTGTTCGTCACTGAACACCGACTTGGAGGCTCGACCTGGATAGACGCTTTGATCGGGTCCGGTATCGGTGCGCTGGTATTTGGCATGGCTGCTCTTGCGACCCGAGGTTTGGCATTCCCGATCGGCCTCCACGCTGCGTGGAATATTGGAGATTGGGCACGGGGTACAAAAAGCCCTGACGGGCTCTGGCAAGTAAGGTTGCAGCCGGGGCTCGCGGACCACGTAGAACGCGTAGCAATTCTCTCATACGTGGGAGTGATGTCGATTGCCTTCGCAGGGCTTTGGCTCTGGTACCGGAAGAGCCAATCTGGACGTCGGAGCTAGGGGTTGATTGCGATATCCATTGCGCATTCGAAGAAATTTGGAACCACGGCCCGTCAAATAAGGTTGTGCCGCGCATGGTCGATCGACTTCGATATGGAACTGCGCTTTCTGCCTGCATGGTCGCACGCGCTGCAAAAGCAGCAATCAACGTAAAGATGCGGGGAAGCTCCGCGAAGCGAACGCCTCGAACCTTGGCGTCGTAATTACAACTCCGGACGGTTCGATTGATCCAACTCGTGATCAGTGAGCCGTGATCTGACTAAACCCAATGGTGATGAGGGATATCGCGAGCGCGAACAAAATCACTCCAATGACGACGATCCAGACTTCGCGCTCGCTCGGATAGGGATTGACGCCCTTGTGCTCGACCTGCGCCGGGGGATCACGGCGAATACGCGAAACGCGCGCAGCCGGTTGGATCTCGACAGTCTTTTTTCGAGGCCTGAAATGTCTGCTCACCCGTTCATCCCTACACGCTTTCGGTTACGAGCTGGTTAGCAGCGCCAAATCTGAAGGACAGATTTGAAGCCTCGCGAAACGCTCGCAACGACCTGAACCCGAACGAGGTTCGAGACGAGTGCATCGAAGACAAAAGCGATGCCTGTTGCCGTTCCTGGAAGTTCAGGATTTTGTCGTGGTTTCCGGATAGGCGGCCACGAGGCGAGGGAGAATGTCTCCGGCCATGATTGCATTCATTGGCGAACCGCTGCTGTTGTAGAGGCCTCCGGTGAATACAGCGACGAGGTTATAAGCCGGCAAGACATAGATTTTCTGACCGCCGTTTCCCTGCGCTGCGCTGAGATAAACATGCTTTCCCCCGACGTTCAGCCAGGGACGCCACCAGAAAAAGCCGTAGTCGGTTTGGTCGACCTTCGATTGTGCGGCGAGGGAAGCCTCGACCCAGCTCTTGGAGAGAATGCGCCGTCCATTCCAGATCCCGCCGTTCGCGTAAAGAATGCCCAGCTTAAGCATGTCACGTGGCCGCAAGTGGATCTGCGAAAATTCCTTGTCGTTTGACGTCAGATCGTAATTCCAGGCCCAGTTCTTTTTTTCGATCCCGAGCGGCTTGAACAGATAGCGAGCGGCATAGTCCGGAAGATAGGTTTTCGTGCTTCTTTCAATGACCCTCCCGACGACCGCAACTCCGCCAGAGCAATAGAGTCCGACTTTTCCTGGATCATTGATCTGCGGCAGATTGAACATCGCCTTGATCCAGTCGGGGCGATCGTCGAGGACCGTCTCGCGGCCCGGGGAAGTGTCGCTGTGATCGTTGCATGCGAGACCCGAGCTCATCGTGAGAAAGTCGCGAACGGTAATTTCAGTTTTACGCGGATCAGGATTGGCAAACTGCTTGAGTTTCAGAACGTCCAGCGCCTTCGTGTTTAGTGAAAGAGCGCCCTGGTCGATCGCAATCCCTGCAAGAGCGCTGACCACCGACTTTGTCGCCGACCGCAGCTGTTGCTGCCGGTTAAAATTATAGCCGTAAAAATATTCCTCCATGACGAGCTTCCCCCCATAATAAAGGAGGACGCTGTGGACGCCGGGATAGGTCCCATCGGAGATTTTGCTAACGATCTCCTGCGCGGTCGCAACGCCGAGCGGAGTTCTTGCAATGTCGCCGACTAAGATACCGTCATGTCGATTGACGGGGGGACTGTAACGATAGATCGCTCCTTCTGGTCGGGCCGTCGCGCGAATGTTCGCAATAATTGCTGCAGCCACATCGGGTGAAAGCTTTCGATGGAACTGGCCGTGGTCGATGTAGCCAGTCACTTGGCCGCTCGTGCCACGCTTGAACGGGATTGTTTCGCCGCCGTTGTTGACGACTTCGTCCTTGCCACTCACTCTCAAAGGGTAAGTCGCATCATCAACGACAGCGACGAGCCGGCCTTTGGCATCGAGCGCAATTTCAATTCTGTGATTCGGGCCGTCAGCGTAAGTCCCAATCAGATCAGCGAGCGGAGTTTGGCCGAGCGCTCCCGCGCTACTGAACAGGCCTGCTGCAATGACGATGGATGTGCGCAAGAAACCGTCCTTCATTCAATGCGGATATCGCATTACCAGACTTGCTCCCGCGACCGAATTCTACTGCCGATTCAGTCGGTCGTCGCAACATATGCTTCAAACGCTCAACCATCGCCACTGGCGAACTTTACAACGACGATGGTGATTGAAATGCCAATTATCCACCATCCGCTCAATCGGTGAAAGCATGGTTGATCCATTCTAAGTAACCATCGCCCCCAGCGCGGCGTGGCTCTGATTTCGTCGCGGGAGAGATTTTTCTGGAACGGCGCGCGCAGCACCAGAAGCGAACCGTTCGCAATCATAAACGGTTGGAAGTAAACGCCTTGTGTGGCGAACCGGACAAAGGAATCCATGCATCCACTATGCAGTTAGATTTCTCGACTTCAAACGATCGGATGGCGACCTTCCAGCCCCTATTGCAGACATAGGATCGTCTGTTAGGCTTTGAGTCCCGGGGATGATCGCCAAAATGCGAATGGAGCGCTTCCGCCGGCATTGGACATCGGGGCAGAGAAGTTCGCTGTGAACTCAGTCAGATCGTGAAAAAGCCTGACCTCACTCAATCCGACCCGAGCGAAGGGACGGTGCGGCTGCTAGCCGCCATGACCGGCAAGGCAAGCGCCGCCAAAGCTGCGGTGGGTGATACGCCGGTGTTCGCTTACATCGCGAGCTTGCCGAAGTTGCAGCGCGAAATCGTCGAGCGCGTGGATCTTATAGCTGCCAAAGCGATCCCGGAGCTGCAGCGCGCCGTGAAGTGGGGAATGGCCTATTATGGAGTGAACGGCGGCTGGTGCTTTTCGTCAGGCGCATTCATCGGTCATGTGAAGCTGGTGTTCATCCGCGGGACCGAATTAGTTCCCGTGCCGCCAGTCACGCCGATCGGAATGGGCAAGGTCGCGCGCGGAGTGGAATTGGAATCGATTGAAGATATCGACGAGGAGCAGTTGACATCGTGGATCAAGCAAGCCGCAGCGATGCCCTTCTTCGGGGGGAAGAAGCGATAAAGAGAATTGCGCGCGTGCCAAAACAGCGCCTCAAGTTTCGATCTCCCGCGTAAACGAGCTGATGGCAGTGGCCGCATTTTCCACGCGCACTTGCCATCCAACTTGCAGTACTTCGGCCTCAATTTTTCTAGCGGCAACGGTCACGACACTCAAACCAGGTGAGACACCATGTTCGACTATCTCGCGGTCCTCATCTCGGTAATCTTGGGGTTCGCAATCACGCAGGTACTGACCGGCATCAGCTCTTCAATCAATCGACGCCACCATGCCAGAATCGATTGGCTTCAGCTGTTTTGGGGAATCAACGTCCTCTTTTTTGTGCTCGCGGTCTGGTGGGGCATGTACTGGTGGAAGCATCTTGCGGTGTGGACTGTCCAGGCGTTCGCCTTTCTCACTGCCTACGCGATCGTTCTGTTCCTGTTGGCGTCAGTATTGTTCCCTGGTCAAGGCGGGCCGAGCGATCCGGAGCAAACGTCGTTCGAGCGCAATCGACGATGGTTTTTTAGCCTGCTGCTCGCTGCTCACCTCATCGACATTCCGGAGACGGCTGCCAAGCAAGTCGACGGTCTAAGGTCCGTGCCTCCCCAATATTGGTTCGTTAGCCCGACGTTCATCGTGATCGCACTGGCGGGCTTACTCGTGCGCAGGCGCAAGTTGCATCTCATTCTCGCTCCGGCGTGGTTGGCCGTGCTATTGGGTTACGAGGTATTCTCAGCGTTGGACCAGATCGTCGCGCGATAAGCCTGGTGACCGGCACGATCCGTCTTTCGCCAATTCATTGCTAAGCGCGTCTGCTAGGCTGGAGTTGGCTCCGGAGTAAGGCTTCGTCTTCGAAAGCCCGCGTCGGCTGCGCGCCTGAATCGGGCCTCAGACCGCAATGTTTTGCGGTCGTCTCGGACTTTAAAATTTGGTCCATTAGGAAGCGGGGGCCCGGGCTGCCCCGGGCCCTGTTTCCAGGCCTCTAGCGATAGCGATGATGCCGGTAGTGGTGCGACCGATGCCGGAAAACATAATGGCCAGCGACGCATCCAACTGCTGCGCCCGCGACGGCGTGGTGATGCATGAAATGACCAGCGACACCGCCGATGACTGCTCCCTTGACGCAGCCTCTCGCCTCGAGGGGAGAAGCGGTCATCAAGGTGGCTGGCAATGCCAAAGCGAAAATGAACTGAATCCGGCGCATCGAAAACCTCCCTGCTGGTGACTTTATATTTACTCAACGATCCGAGTTCGTTTCTCGCTCCATCAGATCACTCCATCCTAGTCAAGGATATCGAGCCCGACACCTGCTTTTACACTCGAATGCACGCCCCAGCTTGGCCCAGTTCCAGGCTCTGGCCCTGTGCGTGCGTGCTTAAAATTTTTTGCGACTTATCCAGCAAACCCAAAAGGGTGCTTTGCCGCATACTGTCGGTTGGTTGTCATACATCCATTCACTTCCTTTGAGGGACTTCGTTCGTGAAATTGGATCATTGCCGACACTTTTATCCGCCCCATTGCCGCCGTCCGTCCGTCTGTTAGGCTCTTCGACATTGCGGGGGGCGAACCGCATGCATCTTCATCTGCCAAAGCCGTTGCACGGCTGGCGCGAATTCGCCGGCGAAGTCGGCGTCATCGTGCTTGGTGTTCTCATTGCACTCAGATTCGAGTGGGTCGTCACCTCATTTCGAGATCATGCCAGTGCATCGCAAACTCGCCAGTACATTCGAAGCGAAATTGAGGACGATCTGTCCATCATTCTCGCGCGCCAGAGTACCGAAAGTTGCATGGCGCGACGGATGCAGGAAATTGCATCCTTTCTCGACGCGCCTAACCAATCTTTGCGGCCATCGTGGATCGGCGTCCCCTATGTACCGCTTGCTGGAAATACGCGATTTAAGTCGGCGCAGAATGCCGGAAAGTTTTTCCTGTTAGCGCAAAACGAACAGCAAGATCTTGCCGTGTTCTATGTTGACGGCGACGACTTCAATACCGCCGACACGCGCGAATGGTATGACTGGGCGCAGCTTCAGTCGCTGGCCAGTCCCGCAACCAAGTTGACTGAAACCGAAATCACTCGGCTGTAGCAGGCACTTCAAGATGCGCGCGCTGCCGATTGGCTGATCCGCCTCGATTCAGCGGAGTTCATCAGATTGGCACACGATGCGAATATGACCGCAAGCCGTCCGCGGATCACCAACCAGGTTCCGTCCGTTTGTCTGCCAATCAACACGCCATACGCAAAAGGCGCTGCGCAGGCCGGAACCAAAGACGTCCCGTTTTCCGGATAGCGCTTAATTCGCTTCTCTGAAGGCTGCTATTCACCGACCCCAGCCGGACTGACAAGTCGGCGTTGCGCAGATTTATAATTGGCGACTAGACATCGCTATGCCCGTTCAAGGAAGCTGCCATTGCGGCAACGTCAAAATCAAGGTCCCAAGCCAGCCGGCATGGGTTGCAGAGTGTAACTGTTCGCTTTGTCGACGCCTCGCGTGGCGGGTCGCCTATTTTCCGCCCGAAGAAGTGGAAATTTCCGGTGAGACGTCGGCTTATGTTTGGGGTGATCGAATGATCGGAATTCACCATTGTCCTGTCTGCGGTTGTGGCACGCACTGGCAGTCTCTTGGCGAAGATTTTGGCAAGATGGGAATCAATGCACGATTGCTCAACGATTTTGATGAGAACACCGTTGAGGTTCGAAAGATCGACAATGCTAATTGATGACGCTTGGCGCGGCAGACCATTATCCCAACTGGCTTTTTAGCCCCATTTTCCGCGGTCCACCCATTGCGGCCATTGGCTGTTCTGTTAGGTTCCGGCCCCTTGCCGGGGGGCCAGCTTCATGCATGTTCATATGCCCAAGCCGCTGCACGGCTGGCGCGAGTTCGCTGGCGAAGTGGGGATCATCGTGCTTGGTGTGCTCATCGCACTTGGCGCCGAGCAGGCGATCGAGACGATCCACTGGCACGGCCAAGTTTCCGAGTTTCGACAGGCGGTGAATGAAGAGCTCGGCGACGATTGGGCTGCCTACCAATATCGCATCAAGCAGGAACACTGCGTAAAACAGCGGATCGGGGAACTTCAGCAATGGCTGAGCGCCGAGCGTTCGGGAAAGCCGATGCGCCTTCGCGAAGAGATCGGTCGCCCCTCGATCTACATCCTTCGAATGAGTGTCTGGAAGTCGTCCGGTTCTGACGTAATGAACCATCTCAGCATGCGCGCCCGGGAGCGCTACGCCTCGATTTACGATCTGGCCGACCTTGTGGACCAGCAACTCACCAATGAGGGCGACGCCTGGCGCGGACTTAACGCATTCAACGGCCAAACCCGATTTGCTGGGGAAGATCTTCGGGAGATTGGAGCGCTTCTTTATCGCGCGAAGTCCGTCGATGAATCTCTAATGGCAAACTCCTCTCATTTTGCGCGAGCCGCGGGAGCGCTTCAAATCCGTCCCGACTTCGGAGAGCGCAGGGCAGACATCAAGGCTCCCAACCCACAGTTTTGCCGGCCGATCTTGCCACAAGGAAGCGAGCATTAGACGCTCGGGACGGGACGGCCTGGCTAATGCTCGCTACGCTGTGTTGTCGCGCTCATTAAGCTGAGACTGTCCGCAGCTGCGGTGGCATCAGCGGCACGCTTGAACTTCAGTCGTGCTCCACGCTCTCTCAAGAGCATATTATCTTACTTAATACGCTCTCAAGAGCACATCTGAGTTGACAATTGCAATCGTGTTGCAACCATGTTGCATTTGGAGGATGCGAACAGCGTCCCAATTGCTTGTAGGCGGATAGCTTGACTGAACGGAGTTGGGAAAGTTCCCGCGTCAGTGACCGACCCTGAGGTCAAACAGTTCTTGCAGGTGCAGGGTCTGTCGGGAACGCCAGTCTATCTGAACTATCTTGACTGCGGTTATGGTGAGAAAAGCTGGATCATCATCTTCGGCGACGGCGTTTTCCCGATCGGGAACTATCGCGGGTGAGGGGCTCATAACTGAGAGCGGTTTTCCCGATCGGGAAAGTCGTGAGGTTAACTGTTTTCCCGATCGGGAAAAATCACCCTTGACACATGGGGCCTGCGCACCCATTTTCCCGATCGGGAAAACGAGGTATCAAATGAATCGTGAGATTGGAGCAGAATACGCACGCTTGTTTGGATCACGCATCCGCGCGCGGCGAGAGGCGATGCACCTTCGGCTCGACGATCTAGCCGCAGCCTCAGGGGTGGGACGACGCTTTCTGCATGAGCTCGAAACAGGCAAGCCCACCTGCCAACTGGGCAGAGCCCTTGCTGTAGCCGCGGCAGTGGGCATGCAACCAGCTGATCTGCTGACAGACGACTTGAGCGACGAATACGATCTCCCACCGCTGATGAATAGCTGATGCTGCCGGTCTACTTCGAGAACTACAGGGTTGGGACCATCACCACTGGGGAGGGCGGTCCTGTTTTTGCCTATGAGGCCGACTGGCAAAGCCTGCGCGGAGCCTTCCCAGTTTCGCTAACAATGCCGCTCAGCGAAAAGGAGGTGACGCCTGAAATCTTCACTCCTTGGGCGGCGAACCTCTTGCCAGAAGCAGCCCAGCTCACGGCCGTTGGACGTCATCTGGGCGTCGCGCCAGGCGATGTTATCGGCCTGCTCAGCGAAATAGGGCGCGACACCGCAGGGGCACTCTCGTTTGGCGAGCCTGGATCAACGGCATCAGATGATTGGCGATTGATTGAGGACGAGGCGGCACTTCAACGCATCATCGATGAGCTCCCGAACAAGCCCTTTCTGGCCGGTGATGACGGAATCTCAATGTCACTGGCGGGAGTTCAGTCGAAAGTGGCTGTAGCCTTAGATGGCAGCGGCGCGATCTACATTCCCCTGAATGGCTCGCCATCCACGCACATTCTTAAACCAGACTCCGGGCGGCTCTGGGGGAGCGTCGAAAACGAGGGATTTTGCCTCAAGCTCGCTGAGCTATGCGGGATTTCGACTGCGACATTTACGAGTGGCCGCGCGGGACCACGCAAATATCTCCTAGTTGCACGATACGATCGGCAGCTGCGGGATGGTCGCTGGCGGCGGCTGCACCAGGAGGACTTCTGCCAGGCTCTTGGGAAGCCGCCGTCAGCCAAGTATGAGCGCAATCAAACTGGCATTCGCGGACCTACTCTGGTTGACATGATAAAGCTTACGCGAGCGCGGATGCGCTCTGGAGACATCCTGTCGCTGCTCGACCTCGCTATCTTCAACATTCTTGCCTGCAATACAGATGCGCACGCGAAGAACTATTCGATCCTGCTCCGGGGAAGAATTGGTGCAAGCCTCGCTCCCGCCTACGACATCATGTGCGCAGAGCCCTACGAGGGCATCACTCGAAACCTCGCGCAAACTATCGCGGGCAAGAACCGCGGCGAGCACATCAAGCGCCGGCACTGGGAGGGTTTCTTCAAAGAAGCTGGCTTGGGTGTCCGAGCCTCGCTTGAACGCGTGAGCACGATGGCAAATGCAGTTATTGATCTGGCTCCGACAGCTCGCGAGCGAGTGGCAGAACTGCCTGCTGTCGAAGGGGCCATGCTTCGGCAGTGCGAAGAGAGTGTGGTGCGGCGAGCGAAAGCAGTGCTCGATGGACTGAACGACAAGACCAGCACCGCCGAAGATGACCAGAGAGAGGTTGACGAACCGAAGGCGGTCACAGGCCGCTAGGAACGCCGCCACGACTCATTTGGAAAAAGTCGAGAGAATAGTGCACCATCACGTCAACGGCTTCGCTGACTGGTGTTCCGGCCGGGAAGTGCTTTTCAAATCGCGGACATGGGCCGTTGTGACTGCCCACTTGCGCTCGAAGCGGGGTTATGGTCGCCTGTACGCTTCAACGCCAGCGAGGTTCGGGATTGTAAGCTACCTCTCCGACCACTTTCGTGGCTTCGAAGCGCCCAGCATGCCGCCCAATGAGCGCACCGTTGGAATCGTCAACCGACTTAACGCGAAACAAGTGAAACTTTTTGACTCCTAAGTGCGAGCAATTTGACTCCAAATCTGCAGCGGTGATTCCAAATTGCCGCAACGTCCTGAAACACAAAAGGAATTTCTGCCGCCCCAGTCTGATGTCTTGGGCGGATGCCCCAATGGTCCACAAAAGGATCGTGACGGCCGTAAGCCGTCGGTCCGCTTGCGGCCGCGTGCGGACGTGGAGCAGGGGAGGTCTGCTAAGCGCCAATTGCGGTCATTACGCGCTGCTTGGGTCTCGCCCGTAAGCGTGCGTTCGTTCAGGTTCCGACCCACACGGGGGCTGGCTGAAGCGCAATCAGTCAGCGGGATCGGCCAATCGGTATCCCACGGCCGGCTCGGTCTTGATGATGCGAGGCTGTGCTGGATCCTGCTCGATCTTCGTCCGCAACCCCCTGGCCGTCACCCGTAGATATTCGACGTGACGCTCATAGGCGGGGCCCCAGACGACTCGGAGAAGCTGGGCGTGGGTAAGCACTCGACCTGGATAACGCGCGAGCTCTGCCAGGACGCCGTATTCCTTCGGAGAGAGATGAATGTCTTGGCCGTCGCGCCTGACGCGACGGGAGAGCAGGTCGATTTCTAACCCGTCGAGGTTCAGGATCGGGTTGCCTTCCACGCTCACGCGCTGACGAAGGGCCCGACGGAGGCGAGCAAGTACCTCGTCGGTGTCGAACGGCTTGGTCACGTAGTCATCGGCGCCCAGATCGAGGGCGGTTATTTTTTCGCTAGTCGCTTCTCGGGCTGAAATGACCAGCAGCGCCGCGCCCGATTTGGCGATCACGGGCACGAGCTCCAGCCCTTCCCGGTCAGGCAAGCCCAGGTCCAGCAGCACTGCGTCCGGGCGATCGATGTCCATTGCATTCTGAGCCTGGCGAGCGGTGCTTGCCTCGACGACGGAATATCCAGCGCGCTCCAGTGCACTTCTCAGGAGCCGTCGGATTGCCGCTTCGTCGTCGACGATGACGATCTTCGGCCCTTTCATTGTGCCACCGCCGTCTCGCGAACGAGCGTTTTCTCCGGGAAGCGGATGGTGAAGCACGAGCCGGGCCCATCTTCATTGTTGGCGGCACTGACCTGCAGCCCCATTGCCTCAACGAAGCCTTTGACGATCGCCAGTCCTAGGCCGGTGCCACCTTTGCGATCGGAGCCCTCAACTCGAACGAATGTCTCGAAGACGCGACCTTCCTCGCCGGTCGGGAGACCGGGGCCCTCGTCGATTACCGAGAGGCTGATCCCTTCGCGGACCCGATGAGTAACGATGGAAATGGGCGCCTTTCCGCCTGAGTATTTGGCCGCATTTTCGAGCAGGTTCACCAAGCACTGGTGAAACAGCTGCGGATCTACTCGGACAAGCGGCAAGTCGGCTGGGACGTCGAGCTTGATAGGGTGTCCCTTGAGTTCGCGTTTGAGCTGGTCCGCGGCTCCCGCCACTGCTTCAGCCAAATCCACGGGTTGGAGGTCCAGCTGCAAGCCGCCCGCCTCAACCCGCACCATGTCGAGCATGTTGCTGACGAAACGGGTGAGGCGTTTGCTCTCGTTTTCGATGTCGGCCAAAAGTGCGGGAGCGGCTCCCTGCTTCGCCTTCTTCAGTTCGTGGGTAGCGGCGATGATCGCAGTGAGCGGAGTTCGGAGGTCATGGCTGACCGACGAGAGAAGGGCCCCTCTCAGGCGATCGCGCTCGCGAAGCTGGGCGACGGTGCTCATCTGCTCCGTCAGCGTCACTCGTTCGAGTGCTAGCGCTGCCTGATCGATGAAGCTCATCAGGAGAGGCAGCCGGTCCGATCGCACCGGTTCACTGCCGTCCTTTTTTGCGACGCCGAGCACACCGAGTGCTTCACCCCCCGCAAGCAATGGCTGGAAGAGCCATTCCGACGCTGCGAGTGTGTTTGAGCCGCGGCCCGTGGCTTCCTTATGTTCAAATCCCCATTCCGCCGCCGCAGTATCGATTGGGCCGAGGAGGCTCTCGGGCGGGACAGCAGACAACAATTCCAGCTTTCCATTCTGGTCTGGAAGCAAGAGCACCGCGTCGACATCGAACTGGCCCGCAACTTCGCCGCAGAGGGTTTGTCCAAGTTCCTGCCGGGAGCTCAGACTCGCGAGCATTCTTGCGAAGCTTGCGAGCGCCGCATTCTGGCCGGAGCTTCGCTCGGCGAGGTTCGCCTGAACTCTCACCCGAGAGGCCAGCTGGCTGGTGACGATCGCGACCACGATGAACACCGCAACGGTGAGTACGTTCTCGGGGTCCTGAATCGTGAACGTGTAGAGCGGCGGCAGGAAGAAGAAGTTGTAAGCGAGCGCCGACACGACGCCGGTGAACACTCCAGTGCGCATGCCATAGAGGCTCGCGGAAGCGAGCACCGGAATGAGGTACACCAAGGCAACATTCGCCAGGCCGCCGAAGGCGTGAACCGCGACAGCGAGGAGGGTGAACGCCAGCGACGAGTAGTGCGGAAACGAGATAGCCCGTCAGCCGGACCCCAATGTCCGCCGGTCCGCACCCGCTGTCTGCCGGCCTGGGCTCGATCACCCAGATGCTCGTGCGGGAGGACATGGACGGCCACCCCGGGCGTCTCTCGAACGAGGCGGTCGACCACCGAGCCGTGCCGAAGCTCGAACCACCTCGACCGGGCGGATTTGCCGACAACTAGCTGTGTTGCACGTACGTCATCGAGAAACGCCTTTAAGGGTTCGACGACGTTCGGTCCCGCAACGCTGGCGACATTCGCACCGAGCTGTGCTGCCAGCTGCATGTTCTCTGCAACTTGCTGTCGCTGCTCTGCCGTAAAGCCAAGCGACCGCGGGGTTTCGATATAAACCGCAGTCCAGGGCGCGCCCTGGGCATCGGCGAGACGCTTGGCGGCACGGATCAGCGTTTTGGAGCCTGGCAGCTCGCTAACCGCGACGACTATCCGCTCGCCGGCTGCCCAATTGCCAGCAAGCGCATGGGCCCGGATGTAGTCGAGCATCTGCGTGTCGACGGCTTGCGCGGCACGGCGGAGCGCGAGTTCACGGAGTGCGGATAGGTTCGACTTCGAGAAGAAATGCCCGAGCGCCCGTGCCGCCTCCTCGGGAACGTAGACTTTGCCCTCTTTCAGCCGCTCGATCAGCTCGTCAGGAGGGATGTCCACGATCTCCAGCTCGGCCTCCTCAACGATGCGATCAGGAACCGTCTCACGGACTCGAACCTTGGTGAAGGACGCAACGACGTCGTTGAGGCTCTCGATGTGCTGGACGTTGACCGTTGAGAAGACGTCGATCCCGCCGGTGAGCAGCTCCTCGACATCCTGCCAACGCTTCGCATGACGACTGCCAGGAGCGTTGGTGTGGGCGAGCTCGTCGACCAGTACGAGCTGTGGCTTGCGATCGAGGATCGCATCGACGTCCATCTCGGACAGGATGCGGCCCTGATAATCCACTTGCTTGCGGGGCATGACCGGCGTGCCCTCGACCAGCGCCTGTGTCTCGGCTCGTCCATGCGTTTCGACGAGGCCGATTACTACATCGATGCCGGCCTTCTTCCGCGCGGCGCCTTCGGTCAGCATTTCGTAGGTCTTGCCCACGCCCGGCGCCGCACCGAGGAAGATCTTCAAACGACCGCGGCCCTCCTGTGCTGCTTCGCGAAGGAGGGCCTCGGGCGAAGGTCGGTCTGGGTCAGCGCTCACTTCGGCGATTTTGCGCTCAAGCCATCCAGTTGTCGATTGAGCGCCATCACGTTGACGCGCGCTTCGCCCATAAACCCGAGCGTGGGACCCTTGACGGATTGCTCGACGAGCGTCTGCACTTGCCCCTCGGAGATTCCGCGAGCCTTCGCGACGCGCGGCACCTGGGCGAAGGCGTTCGCCGGCGAGATGTCCGGATCGAGACCCGATCCCGACGCCGTCACCATGTCGGCGGGAACGGCGCCTTTCACGCCTTCCGTTCGAGCCTCGTCGACACCGCTCTTGATGTCTTCGGCGAGCCGTTTCGATGTCGGGCCGAGGTTCGAGCCGGAGGAGGCCGAAGCGTCATAGCCTTTGCCGGCAGCGGACGGCCGCGGGTGGAAATATTCCGGCTTGGCGAAATTCTGGCCAATTAGCTCAGAACCAACGACCCGATCGCCGTCGCGGATGAGACTGCCGTTGGCTTGATATGGGAAGATCGCCTGCGCGATCCCGGTGATCGCGAGCGGGTAGATGACGCCGGTAATGACTGTGAACAGCAGCAGGATGACTATCGCCGGGCGGATTGCAGTCTTGATGTCGGTGCCCATGGGGATTTCCTTCAAGCCAGGTTGAGGCCGGTGACGAGCATGTCGATCAGCTTGATGCCGATGAATGGAGCGATGATCCCGCCGACGCCGTAGATTGCGAGATTGCGCCGCAGAATCTCGCCGGCGGGCGCCGGCCGATATTTCACGCCCTTGAGCGCCAGCGGCACCAGGGCAGGGATGACAAGCGCGTTGAAGATGATCGCGGACAGGATCGCGCTCGTCGAGCTGTGCAGGTGCATGACATTGAGCACTGCGAGCTCGGGGTAGAGCACGACGAAGATCGCCGGGATGATGGCGAAATATTTGGCGACATCGTTCGCGACCGAGAAAGTCGTCAGCGCCCCCCGCGTCATGAGCAATTGCTTGCCCAGGCCGACCACCTCAATGAGCTTGGTTGGGTCGCTGTCGAGGTCGACCATGTTGCCCGCCTCACGGGCTGCCTGCGTGCCGGTGTTCATGGTCAGGCCCACGTCAGCCTGAGCGAGGGCGGGTGCATCGTTGGTACCGTCGCCGCACATGGCGATGAGGCGGCCGCCGGTCTGCTCGCGCCGGATAAGGGCAAGCTTGTCCTCGGGAGTCGCCTCCGCAAGAAAGTCGTCAATGCCCGCCTCTGCGGCGATCGACGCCGCGGTCAGCGGATTGTCGCCCGTGATCATCACTGTGCGGATTCCCATGCGGCGAAGTTGTACGAAGCGTTCGCGCATGCCGGCCTTCAGGATGTCCTTGAGTTGGACCACGCCGAGAAGTTGCCCGTTGCGAGCGACTGCCAGCGGTGTGCCCCCGGAGCGGGCGATCTCGTCCGAAATAGACTGGAGGTCCGCAACATTGGGCCGTGCGGAATCACCGGCCGCCTTGAGGATGGAATCGACTGCTCCTTTCTGAATGAGGGTGTCGTCGGTCTTGAGGCCCGAGATCCTGGTCTGGGCCGAGAAGGCTATGACTTCTGCCCGAGCGGGCATGCCCGTATCGGCCACGCCATATTTCTCCCGCGCAAGCGCGACGATCGACCGGCCCTCCGGCGTCTCGTCGGCCAGGCTGGAGAGATACGCTGCTTCGGCCAATTCCTGTTCGCTGACGCCGGGAAGCGGCTTGAACTCGGTCGCGTGACGATCGCCGATGGTGACGGTGCCCGTCTTGTCGAGCAGCATCACATCGATGTCGCCAGCGGCCTCAACCGCGCGGCCAGACTTGGCGAGGACGTTGAAGCGCACGAGCCGATCCATTCCGGCAATTCCGATCGCCGACAGCAACGCGGCAATCGTCGTCGGGATGAGCGTGATGAGCAAAGCCGCGAGCAGCGGGACCGGGATCTCGCCGCCGGCATATTTGGCGAAGCCAGGGATAGTCGCCACGGCGATCAGAAAGATGATCGTCAGGCCGACCAGCAGGATGGTGAGGGCAATCTCATTCGGGGTCTTCTGACGCTCGGCCCCTTCGACAAGCGCGATCATCCGATCGAGGAAGCCTTGGCCGGGCTCCTGCGTCACGCGCACGTTGATCCAGTCGGAAATGACTCGCGTACCAGCCGTTACAGCCGAGCGGTCGCCGCCTCCTTCGCGGATGACAGGCGCGGACTCGCCGGTAATTGCCGCCTCGTTCACCGAAGCGACGCCCTCAATGACCTCGCCGTCGGCAGGGATCAGATCGTTCGTCTCGACCAGCACGACATCGCCGGCTCGCAGTTGTGCTGCAGGAATCCCTTCCGTCTTACTGCCCTTCACTCGCTTCGCGGTGAGCTGCGACTTCGTGTCGCGCAGAGAGGCCGCTTGAGCCTTCCCGCGTCCTTCAGCCAGCGCCTCGGCGAAATTGCCGAAAAGGACGGTGAGCCACAGCCAGAACACAAGCTGGAGCTGGAAACCGAGGGGTGCCACCCAGGCGCCCGCTACCATCAGCACTGTCAGCAAGATGGCGACGACGCCTGTTGTGAACATCACGGGATTGCGGATCAGGAACTCGGGGATCGAGCTTCTTGAACGAGTCGCCGATCGCAGGACCGACCAGCTCCGCGCTGAAGATCGAAAGCTGTTTGCGTTCATGCCTGGACATCGTGTCGTCCTTAGAAGAGCTGGCCGTGGAGCATCGCGAGCTGGTCCGCCGCCGGGCCAAGCGCGAGGCTCGGCAGGAAGGTGAGGCCGCCGATGATGAGGATCAGGCCGACGAGCAGCCCAACCCAGAGAGCGCCGGTTGTTGGGAAGGAGCCAGGTCCTTCCGGATGGGTCTTCTTCATAGCCAAAGAACCGGCGATCGCGAGCGCCGGGATGATCATGAAGAAGCGCCCGACGAACATCGCGATACCGAGGGTCAGCGAATAGAAACTGTTGCTGGCGGTAAGTCCCGCGAAGGCAGAGCCGTTGTTCCCTGTCGCGGACGAGAAGGCGTAGAGAATCTCACTGTATCCGTGCGGGCCCTTGTTGAGCGGACCGGCGAGGCCGTCGGGCAGTACCGACGCGAGCGCGGCGAAGCCGAGGATCGTCAGCGGCAGGACCGCGATTGCGAGCACCGCCAGCTTCACCTCGCGGCTCTCGATTTTCTTGCCGACAAATTCGGGCGTGCGCCCGACCATGAGCCCCGCGACGAAGATCGATAGGATGGCGAACAGGAGGAAGCCGTAGAGGCCGGAGCCGACGCCTCCGATGATGATCTCGCCAAGCTGGATGTTGAACAGCGGCACCAGCCCGCCGATCGGCGTGAAGCTGTCGTGCATCGAATTGACCGCACCGCAGGACGCGTCAGTGGTCACTGTGGCGAACAGCGCCGATGCCGCTGTGCCGAAGCGCACCTCCTTACCCTCCATGTTGCCCATGGAAGCATCAACGCCGATCGCGTGGTGGATCGGATTGCCGGCGCTCTCGGCGATGTAGGCGGTAGTTACGCCAGCACCCATCAGGATCATCATCGCGGCCAAGATGGCCCAGCCCTGTTTGGTGTTTCCAACCGCCTTCCCGAACGTCCAGGTCAGCCCCGCGCCGAGCGAGAAGATCGACAGCATCTGGATGAAATTCGACAGATCGTTCGGGTTTTCGAACGGATGCGCGGCATTGGCGTTGAAGAATCCGCCCCCGTTAGTGCCGAGCATCTTGATTGCGATCTGCGAGGCCACCGGCCCAAGCGCGATGACCTGCTTCGCACCCTCCATCGTCGTTGCCGTGACCGAACCGGCGAGGGTCTGCGGAATCCCCAGAGCCACTAGTACCAGCGCATAGAGCACGCTGATCGGAAGCAGGACGTAGAGCGTAATCCTGGTGAGATCGGCCCAGAAGTTGCCGATCCCATTCGTTTCGCGGCGAGCGAAGCCGCGGATCAGCGCAAATGCGATCGCAATGCCCGTCGCGGCCGACAGGAAATTGTGGACAGCCAGACCCGCCATTTGGGTGAAGTTCGACATGGTCGATTCACCTGCATAGCTTTGCCAATTGGTGTTGGTGATGAAGCTCACGGCCGTGTTGAATGCGACCGGTGCAGGTACGCCCGAGAACCCCTGCGGGTTAAGAGGCAGATAAAATTGAAGCCGCTCCATCGCGTAGGTCATGACGATCCCAACCGCGCTGAACAGCAGCATATGCACGCAATAGGCGCGCCAGCGCTGTTCTTTCTCCGGATCCACGCCCCCGGCCCGGTACAGACCCCGCTCGACTGGCGACAGGAACGCAAGATATTTCGGCGGCCGCCCTTCGTACAGCGCGAACAACCACGCGCCGAACGGCTTGGCCATCGCGAATGTCAACACGATGAAAAGCCCGATTAGAGCCCACCCGTGCATCGTCGTGTTGGCCATCAGAATTTCTCCGGCCGCGCGAGCACGAGGACGAGGTAGATGAGGAGGAACAGCGCGGTCAGAGCGCCGAGGATGAGCTGCAGGCTCATGGTTGCCGCTCTCCGTTCCCGTTTCCGAGAACCCGCACGTAGACAAGCCCGAGAATGGTCAGGCCGAGGACGAACGAAAGCCAGGTGAGATCGATCATTTGTCGTCTCCGTTCAGAAGATGATCCCGGCCTCGATCAGGCCGCGAACTTGCGAATGCTGGCTGAAATCACCGCCGAGAGCGAAGCCAGGCACGCTGTCAAAGGCATGGACGTACGAGCCTTCCACGCGGGCGAAATAAATGCCCCTTTGCCAGGTCGGAGTGATGGTCATCGACCAGGCGCCGCTGCCGGGTCCATAGGCCAGGCTGGGCGCGCCGTTCGCCACCGATCCGGACGATTTGATGAGCTCGGTCCGGCCAGCAAGCGACCACTGATCGTTGAAGCTGTACTTGCCGAGCACGGCCGCGCCGTACGTTGACGCACTATGGAGAATGCCAAGACTTGCGCGCGTCGGTACGTGGCCGAGCTGACCGTAAGCCTGCAGCGTCCAAGACCCATCAGTGTGAGTCCAGCTCAAAAAATACAGCTGGCCATTGTTGAGCGTAGTCGGCGTGACAAACGTTGATTTGGCGTTATCGGTGAGGCTCCCGGCCGCGCCGAAAGTGACGGCGTCCTTCGGCGAGGTGGCGTAGGCGATGGTGCCCGATAGCCAGTTGTACTTCTTCGAGTAGTAGCCGTCCGTCAGCGCGACCGAGATACTCAAGGGCCCGTGCGCATAGTTCGCCTGGACGCCGCGATTGATCGTGCTGGTCTGGTTGAACAGCAGCCCGCGTTCGACGTTGAAGTTCTGAAATGTGAAGGCGTTCTCGGCGCCCTGCAGCGTGTAGAGCTTGCCGACTTGGACGTCGAAATCTGAGGTCGGGACGATCTTCAAATAGGCGACAGGAACGTAGCCGAAGGTGTCGCGCACATAGTCCTTCGCCTTGAAGTACGGCGTGCCGAGCGTCGCGATCGAATATCCACCCGCTTGCACGTAAAACTGCACTGGCCCCCGAGTGGTCTGAACGATGACCTGGCCATTGCTGACGTCGACGCGGCTATTTTGGTCGCCCGGAAACGAATGGTCCTGGACGAGGCCGAGCCCGCTGATGACGCCCGAAACATAGACCGGGCCAAGCGGGCCTCCGTCGACGTGAAGCGGGTTCGAATTGAGGTGCAGCGGTCCGGTCATCGAGGGACCGAGCGAGGTAGGTGATGGAGCTGCTTGAGCCGGCCGCTCTGGCTCGCCCGCCGGCTGTGCTTGCGCGAATGCTGTTGAAGCGACCGGAAAGGCCGTCGCCAGCAGCAGAGCAAGCGACTTGCGCTCCATCGCCGATCCTCTTGTCGACGCGAGTTCTTCGCTCGCGCTAATCAGGTCCGTGCGACTTGTGGGGACGGTGCCGACGCGAAGGAATATCCCTGATTCGGCGATGTGAGCACACATGTCGTCAACTCCCGACCAGCATGGTGCAGCGTCAAACTGGCGATGCCCCCGGTCGGCGACTGAAATAGGATCAACAGCCGTTAGGGCTCCATGTCGAAGCGAGGCCACAAAGATTAGGAAAACATTAGGGTCACTCAGCGTCTATCGAACGGCTGCGGTCCTGCGACGTGGCGGTTCGGAGTTCCGCGCCCGAGTCAATGCGAGGGCGGTCTGATCCAAGAGGCTTTCGAGCAAGGGCTCCTGCTCGTCGGCGATCGGCTTCGACCCATCATCCCGTGACAGGCCCAGCGCGGCGAGCACAGATGATTTGGATCGGATGGCATGGAAGAGCCATTCTGCGGGCGCGAGATTGGCCGACCCGTGTCCTGCGACGGCACCGCTCTGAAGCGTGTGCACCGCTGCTGCTGTATCGGTTGGCGTAATGGTCACGTCATCCGGCGCAGCCGCCAGCATAGCGGGTTGCGGAAGACCTGAGAGAACCACGGCATTGCAGTTGAAGATCGCACTGATCTCCCGGCATGCGGTCTGTGCAATCTCAGCCTCGCTCGAACCGGAAAGCAGCCCTCGCGCGAAGCCGGCGATGGTGGCATTCCGCGTCGCGTGTGCCTCGGCGATTTGGGCCTGCTTGCGTACTGCTGAAGCGAGCTGGCTCGTCACGACAGCGACCAGGAACAGGATGATTACGTCGACGATGTCGACGGCGCTGTCGATCCGGAATGTGTAGAGCGGTTCGGTGAAGAAGTAGTTGTAGGAGAGAGCGGAGGTGACGGCCGCAAGCACCGCGGGTCCGAAGCCCCACCAAATCCCGGCCGCGAGCACCGCAGGCAGGTAGATCATCTCAACTGCGGCACTGCCCCAACGGTTCGCAATCCACAGCGCCACCAAGGTGGAAATCGCCACCAGCGCCTGGGCTGCTACGTACCGGCCGAAGCCGAGAAACAGGGGCCGATAGTCTGTCATTGCGAGTTCCTCTCGGAGCGCTCCGCTCAGGCCACAGCTTGGGCCGAAACTGCATTAAACATCCATACGGATTACGACGTACCTCGATAAGCAACCCGTAATGGCGGTCGGCCATTGAACGCACCCAACTTTGTCGGTTTAATACCTAGGTGAGCGGACAGCGGACGTTCCGCTTACGGCCAGAAGCCGGCGTCCATACGAGATGAGCGCCGGCCTGGTAGTCATACTTCGGTAGCCTCAGCCAAGGTGAGTGCGTCTTCAACTTCCACTCCCAAGTATCGGACGGTGGTCTCAATCTTCGAGTGACCGAGCAATATCTGCACGGCTCGAAGATTGCCCGTTCGCTTATAGATCAGTGCAGCCTTGGTTCTTCGGACAGAGTGAGTGCCGTAATCCTCCTTCCGAAGTCCGATTCCGCTGACCCACTCCTCAACCAGCCTTGAGTATTGACGCGTGCTGAGATGCTCGAGGCGGTCAACGCGGCTAGGGAAGGCGTAGTTGTCCACCGAACCGGCACGACGTTCCAACCACGCAAGAATACGCGACCGAGCGGGCTCGAGCAGCTCGAACTGCACCGGCCGTTTCGTCTTCTGCTGGATCACCATCGCGCGATTCCGCACGCGACCACCTGAGACCAAATCCCCGATACGAATCTTTACGAGATCACACCCTCGGAGCTTGCTGTCGATGGCGAGGTCGAACAGTGCTCGATCGCGCAACCGATGCTCCCGATCGAGCATGAAGCGGATCTCCCAAATTTCCTTGGGTTTGAGCGGCCGCTTGGCGCCAAGCTTCTTCCCCCTATTCCAGGCCGGTCCTTGCTCAAAAGGATCGTATGACGAGTGTCCCATCGTTATTCTCCGCTGGCCGGAATTGGCCGGCGAAAAGAACGAACTGGCAGCAGCACTGGCTGGCGCCGGTCACGGACTGAGGAACAATCATACGTTAACGACGTAGTAAGGGGCTTGTCAGTACTACGCGAGTCACGTACTAGTTTGGGGTGCACACGGTGGTCGAAACGCCCGAGTATTTGGCCGCCGCGAAGCAGGCGAAGATGACGGCCGATGAGCGTGACTGGGTAGTTCGATATATCGCATCAAACCCGGACGCAGGTGCGATCATTCGGGACACCGGCGGCGCAAGAAAGGTAAGAGTACCGAAGGAAGGTCAGGGAAAGAGTGGCGGCTACAGGCTCGTCACGTACTACCTGGACCGCGATACGCCAGTCTTTCTGCTGACTGTGCTCGACAAGAGCAAAAAGGCAAATCTCTCGGAGGTGGAGAAGAAGGCGACCAAAAGGGCAGCGAAGTCTGAGAAGAAGCAGAGGCGACAATGAAGAAGAGTGAGCTCGAAAGTATCAAGCGCGGGATGGCGCAAGCCGAAGCATTCATGCGGGGTGAGCGCGATGGCTTTGTCATACATGAACCCGTCGACATTCGCCGGGTGCGTCAGAACCTGAAACTGACGCGACGTCGTTTTGCTAGCAGATACCGATTGAACGAACGGACGGTAGAGCAGTGGGAGCAGGGTCGGTCAGCACCGGATCAGACGTCGGAAACGCTGCTGAGGCTGATCGAGAGAGAGCCTGACAAAATCGCGGAACTCGTCGCCCAACTCGACTAGGCGAATGCCCCCGTCCGTTTTCGCGAACGAAGGGTAGCTTTCGCTGGCAAACCACCCAGAAGCGGATAGTCGGGTCACGGCCACATTGTGTCGCAAGCGCGATCAAGGTTGCCATTGGGAAACAACAGGGGCCGGGTGGGAAGAAGACCTTCGATTAATCAGCTGCGCCGAATCTGAAGGAGCGGTCCCGCTAGCCTCGGATCGTGATCTCAACAGCATGTATCGGCACGCCGAAAGTCGCGGCCAAGCCGGCCTTTGCCTCAGCAATGGTGAGCTTCAGCGCTTCCGCGGCGCTTTGCTCACTAGCGTCGCGGACAAAGGTCACCTTCTCGCCGGGAATGTCTACAGCCGAGGTTTTCCAGCCTGCGCGTTCCCATGCGACGCTCTGCGCGCGCTTTTGGTTGGCCCACCAAGCGGGATACAATCTGGCGCTCTGCGGCAACGGCTGTCCGAACACGCGTTCAATGTCGCTGAATGATGCCTCCCAAGTATCCATGTCGAGGCTCGACAGGTGATAACTCATGTTTTCATACTTTGACATTTGTAGCTGCCTTCCAAACACCTTGGGAAGAATTCTGCCTAAATCGTTAGACATGTCAATCTACCTAAGTTGATATGGTAATTACGCGCGGCAGGAGACCGGGCAGCCAGTACGGAATATGATTGGAAAGCTATGCCCCGGCTTTGATCGTAAGTGTGCAATGTCAGGAATGTTCGCTTGCGGTCGTTCAGTCTCCGCTGGAAGGACGGGCAGCAGTGCACAAAAGCGGTCCGGCTGCTCGCGGCCAATCTTCGGCGTTTAGCTGCGTTTCCGCTTTTTCTCATACCTGGAGCCAAGCCGCTTGCCTCGTATACAAGTTTTTATATATTCGTGCTATGGATGAGGGAAGGGGCGAACCGAAGGAGATAGATTTCGTAGATACGGCTCTCGACGATCTTCGGGCCTTCCCAGAAGATGCGCGGCGGGACGCGGGGTACCAGCTCGACGGGGTACCAGCTCGACAAGGTGCAGCATGCAGAGGAACCCGACGATTGGAAGCCGTTCCCGACGGTGGGACCGGGGACACGAGAGATCCGTATATCGGAAGATGGGGATGCATTTCGGGTGATGTACGTCGCCAAATTCGCGGACATGAT
Organism: uncultured Alphaproteobacteria bacterium; assembly: GCA_963703055.1. Classification (GTDB taxonomy): domain Bacteria; phylum Pseudomonadota; class Alphaproteobacteria; order Sphingomonadales; family Sphingomonadaceae; genus Sphingomicrobium. The sequence goes on from OY969784.1 coordinate 134,547, forward strand.
TCATGTCCTGCACTGCTTCCAGAAGAAAACCCGTGCAACGCCAAGGAAGGATATTGATCTGGCAAAGAAGCGGTACGCGAGCCTCAAGAGAGAGTTTGGAAGATGAAGAAACAGACCTTCAAGAGCGTTTGGGACGCGATCGAGAATACTCCCGAGGAGGCGGAGAACATGAAGCTGCGCTCTGCCCTCATGCGTGATCTACAAAAGCATATCGTGGCACGGGGATGGAAGCAGGCCGAAGCGGCTGAGGCATTCCACGTGACGCAGCCCCGGATTTCTGATCTGCTGCGCGGAAAGATCAGTCTCTTTAGCCTCGATACTCTCGTCAACATGGTCGCCGCGGCAGGTCTGCACATCGATATGAGGGTGATGGAAGACGCGTAAGGGCCGGCTAGGCAGCCAGGAGCGAATCTTTCCGCCACTCAATGACTAGCCGAACGAATGTCCGGACTCGTGAAGGATGGCCAGAAAGCCGGCGGTCCGATCTCGGGCCATTAGCGGACGCCCGGACCCGTTGAAGGGTCGCTTGGCGAGTGGACTATGCTCTCATGGCGCTCCACCAACTCAGCTGTTGCTCGTGAATTAGAGTCGGAACGATGAAATTTGAGTCAGCTTCCACGCAATTCGACAATATCAGGAAGTAATGGATGCCCCGCGAGGATTCGAACCTCGATTGACGGAGTCAGAGTCCGTAGTCTTACCATTAGACGACGGGGCAGCTAGGAATGCGGCGAATAGAAAGCGGTCTTTTGGCTGTCAACGCTGGCGCTTCGCCGCCTTCGCTCTTGCCCAACGGCATAAAATTGTGGTTAAACGACCTCAAGTCAGCCGCTTGATATTCAGGCGGTGTAGGTTGGGAACAGGCGTTAGTCATGGCGCAGGGTGTCGCCAGTGCGCCGGCTCCGCAGCCCGCATATCGCGAGCGGAGCAGGCCATCGGATCAAGGTTTCTCGTCTAAGCGGGAGCCGCACCGTCACACTTATGGTGCAATCGATCTCGGTACGAACAATTGCCGGCTTCTGATTGCGCGTCCAAGCGACGGCGGATTTACCGTCATCGATGCTTTTTCACGGATCGTTCGCTTGGGCGAGGGGCTCGCGCGAAGCGGGTCTTTGTCTCAGGAGGCAATGGACCGTGCAGTCACTGCACTTGGGGTCTGTGCCGAGAAGCTCCGGCGGCGCAACGTATCGCTGTCGCGATCGGTCGCGACCGAAGCCTGCAGGCGAGCGACCAATGGTCGCGACTTTGCGGATCGGGTTCGCGATCAAACGGGAATTGCGCTCGAGATCATCGAACCTGCCGAGGAAGCCCGGCTTGCGGTTCTTGGCTGTCACAAGCTGCTCGAACCCGGCGATGGTCCGGCACTCATTTTCGACATCGGCGGGGGATCGACCGAACTCGTGCTGGTTGATCAGGAGGAAGGGACGCCAAGGATCCGAGCCTGGTGGAGCGCGCCCTGGGGCGTCGTTTCGCTAACCGAAAGCGAGGGCAAGGAAGCGCTTGAAGGTCCTGACCGGATCCTTGCCTACAAGCGAATGCGAGAGCGAGCGCGGCGCGCGTTCGCAAATTTTGCGACCATGCTTCCCAAGGGGCGCGAAGGCATTCGTCTGCTTGGAACGAGCGGTACGGTCACAACTCTTGCGAGCATTCATCTCGCCTTGCCCTTTTATGATCGTCGGGCCGTCGACGGGCTTCATGTTCCGATCGAAGCCATGCAGAAGATCAGCGAGATGATTGCTGGAATGGATTATGTCGAGCGATCGGGACTGCCCTGCATTGGAAGCGAGCGCGCCGACCTCGTCGTTGCGGGCTGCGCGATCCTTGAAGCCATCATCGAAATCTGGCCGGCGAAAAATCTTGGCGTTGCCGACCGCGGAATTCGCGAAGGCATTCTTCGTTCATTGATGGCTCGCGACGGCTGGACTTTGTGAAGCGGCTGAAAACCGCAAAGGGGCGCAAGATTTCCTCAACGAGGTGGCTCGAGCGGCAATTGAATGACCCCTATGTTCAACGCGCCCGGGCAGAAAACTATCGAAGCCGAGCGACCTATAAGCTTCTTGAACTCGATGAACGCTTTTCTCTCCTCAGCGGCGTTCGTTCTGTCGTCGATCTTGGAATTGCGCCCGGCGGCTGGAGCCAGCTTGTGCGACGCAAAGCCCCACAGGCCAATATCGTGGGCATTGATCTTCTTCCGACCGATCCAATCGAGGGTGTCACAATCCTCCAGATGGATTTCATGGACGACCACGCGCCGGAAAGGCTGAGAGAAGCTCTTTCCGGATCCGCCGACCTCATCCTTTCCGACATGGCTGCAAATACCGTCGGGCATCAACAGACCGACCATCTTCGAACCATGGCGCTGGTTGAAGCCGGTCTTGAATTTGCGCGAGAGATTCTCCGCCCTGGCGGCGCCTATGTCGCAAAGGTTCTGGCAGGAGGGGCGGACAGTCAGCTCGTCGCCGAGCTCAAGCGAAGTTTTTCGAGCGTCAAACATGCAAAGCCTCCGGCGAGCCGGAAGGATTCGAGCGAATGGTATGTGATCGCTCAAGGGTTCAAGGGTTAGGGGCAAAAGCAAAGGTCCACAAAAGCTCGAAAGTCTCCCGAACGCCGCCGTCCGGCACGAGATCGAACAGGTTTCGCAAATCCCTTCTCAAATCCATTGCCGCCAGTTGCTAACTTTGGTTAGCTAACTAAAGGTAATACACCAAAGTCAAGGACTTAGGACAATCGTAACCAGATCCTTGAACGCTGCTTAAAGGTTCAATCCGTAAACAGCGGAGCCTGCCTTGGACGGCGGGAGGCGACGTTGCCTCGGAACCAGGAGTGATAAGACCATGAGCAAGTTTCTTAAGCTGATTAAAAACCAAAAGGGTGCGACTGCCATTGAATATGGTCTCATCGCAGCTCTCATCGCAGTTGCCGCAATCGGCGCCATGCAGGGCATCGGCAACAAGCTCAATTCGACCTTCAACAACGTGTCGAATTCGCTCCATTAAGTTAAGCGATTAGCTTCGCAGCTTGGGTCCATCAAAGACGGCGGTGCCTTTTCAAAAAAGGGCGCCGTCGTTTTTCCATTTCCAAAATTTTTGGAAAAGCTTGAACGTCAGCTGCTCTTGTTCCCGGCCGCTTCGATCGCGTCTTTTAGCATGTCGTAGCCGACGGCCCCGTTCATCACCTTGTCGCCAATGACAAAGAGCGGAGTTCCAGTGGCACCAAGCTGTCCTGCAAGCTGGAAATTCTGCTTGAGCTCGGCATCGACCGTGGGATCGCTCGGCGGTTGAGGAGGAATGCCGGCTGCGCTTGCCGCAGCCGCAATCGTTTCGGGACTGGGACGGCCAGCTGCCCAAAGCGCATCATGAAATTTCGAAAAACGACCAAGCTTTGAAGCTTCGAGCGAGAGGCGGGCCGCGACGACGCTTTCAGGACCAAGGATCGGAAGCTCGCGGTAAACGACCTTTAGCCCCTTATCCTCTTTGATCAAGCGCTCGACACTGGGGTTGCTCGCCTTGCAATAGGGGCAGGCGTAATCGAAAAATTCGACCAGAGTGACCTGGGGCTTTTGCGCGCCCTTCCAGCTGCTCGCGAACGGCGTTTCGATGGCCGTTCGGTTGGCAGCAAGAACCGGGAGATATTGCGAATCCCTAAGAGCATCGACGGTCTCGGAAAGGATCTTGGGATCCGAAAGAAGACCCTGGCGGACAATTCGGGTGCTCAGCATATTTGGAAGTGCGAACAGCAAAATCACGGCCGTCAGGAGCGATCCAATCACTCCTCCGGCGATCGCCGCGCCGATCATCCCGGATCGGCCTACGGGCTTCGTCTCGTTCACTAGTTTTTGGATTTCTTGTCTTTCTTGGCGAGCGCTGCCTTCGAGACCATCGCGATATCCTGCGCTCGAAGATAGTCCGGACTTCCCGGAGGAATACCCTTCATTGCCATTTGCGCGTTTGCAAGAGCAAGTTTGGGATCATTTTGAAGATTGCTTCGCTCGGCGGTTGCAAGCAAAGCCCGGGCCTGATCGCCTTCGTGATCGTAAATGATTCCGAGCTGATACCAGGCGAACGGATCGTCATTGTCGCGATTGACCGCGACCTTCAAAATCTCCTTGGCTTCTTCGAAATTCTTGGGATCGTTCGTTTCGACAAGCGCATGTCCAAGCATCGCGGCAATCATCGGTGCATTGTTCGATCGCTTGGTCGCCTCTCTCAAGGGGATAACGGCTTCCTTTGCATGTCCATCCTCAAGCAGGATCTGGCCCTTGAGCTCAAGAAAGAAGGGGTCCTCGGGGTCCTTGGCAAGGAGGGCGTCGGCTTCCGCGTCCGCTTTGTCGGGATAGCCGCCGAGGTGATAGGCGTAGGCACGTGCGTAATGTGCCGGGATGCTCTGATCGCTTTCGGGATATTTTTGCACGGCGAGCTTGGGATTAAGGTAGCCGAGAAGCTTGGCTTTGACGCGTAGGAACCTCGCGTCGAGTGCGGGGTCGGTCGGCTTGCCCCATGAAGGATCGCTCTGGAGCTTCAGTTCCAGAGCCTGGATGCGGTCGGAGGTCAGCGGGTGGGTGCTATCGAAACTGTCCTTGTCATAAACCGCAAGCCGATATTCCTGATTTTGAAGCTTCGCGAAGAAATCGAGAAGGCCCTTGCCGCTGATTTGAGCCTTCGAAAGGAGGCGCGCCGCCGTTGCGTCGGCGGTTGCTTCCTGAGCGCGCGTGAATGCGAGGAGCTCGCCAAGCGCCGCTCTTTGCCCAGCCATCGCCAGTCCCATACCGGCATCGCCCGCGCCCACAGCCACTGCTGCAGCTGCAAGAACGAGCGAAAGAATAGTAATCCCGAGCGCCTGATGTTCGCCGCCTTCGCTTCGGATTGAATTGCCGGCAATGACATGGCCGAGTTCGTGAGCAACGACGCCCTGAAGCTGGTTGACATTATCGCAGGCCTCAAGAAGGCCAGACTGGACATAGACGACCTGGCCTTGAGAAACGAAGGCGTTGATCTCAGGATCGTTTAGCAAAACTACCTTGACGCTATTGGGATCAAGGTTGCCCGCCTTGATCAGCGCGACTGTCATATCCTTGAACAGAAGCTCGGTTTCGGTATCGCGAAGGACTTCAGGGCTCGAATTATCCTGTTGAGCGGCAACCGGCTGCCAGGTGACGGCAGCAAGGGTAAGCGCAAGCATGAGCGAGCGCACGAAGCGGGTAATCGGCGACCTCATCGCCTGCCGATTACCACGTTTCGCGCTGAACGCTGGATGAAAACGCTAAAAGGCCTGGCAAACCTTCGCGAACCTAACCGAAGGTTCGTTGCCACCAACCGCGTCGCGGCTGACCGGCCGCTCTTGGCTCTCCGTCGGATTGAAGCGCTGTCTCGGTGCTCGTGTCATTTGCCGCAGGCTCAGGAGGCTTCGCTTTTGATGGCTCGATGAGGTTCGAAGCGTTCGCTCCGGCGTCGCTTGGCGTCTCCTCGGCCTTCTTGCCGCGCCGCCTTCGAGCGGGTTTTGCGGGCTCATCGGTCTTGCCGGCGGGTTGGGGTTCAATTGCCGGTTCGACTTTTGCGACCATTTCGCTTTGGTCTTTTGGACGAGCGCCTCGTCGGCGGCCTTTGGGCTTGGACTTCGGGCTGAACTTGGGTCGCCGCGATCGGCGGCTCCTCATCGATCGGGCGTTCGACCATCGGAGAGCTTTGAGGATCGACAAGAGTGTCCGATTGCGCGGGCTTCCTTCCGCGTCGTCCCCGACGGCTTCTACCGCCCGTTTCGCTTCTGGGTTGCGCGCTGGCTTGATCCTCGACCTCAGCACTTTGGCCTTCAGCTTCGCTCTTGGGCGAACCTTCCTCATCAAAATGGTCTTCGGTTCCGATCTGCTCGGCCCCACGAGGCTCGCGTGGGCTCTCGCCTTCCATCCCTTCGCGCCGGCCGCGTCCTCGTCCGCCGCGACGTCTTCGCCTCCGACGCCGAGGGCGATCGCCTTCGCCTTCGCCTTCGCCTTCTCCTTCGGCGGCGGTCTCGCGCTCTTCGCTCGGCTCTTCAAAATCCTCTTCGTCTTCGAGCGAGATTTCGAGCATATCCTCTTCGTCTTCTTCGATGACCGGCTTGGCCTCGATTCGTGCTGTCGCGATCGGACGTGGGCCGGAGGAATCGACGGTCATTCGCGCGCCCTCGAAACCCTCGTCGATGATGATCTCAACCATGACTCCGTAGCGCTGCTCGATATCGGCAAGCTCGGATCGCTTTTTGTTGAGCACATAAACCGCGGCTTCTTTTCCGGCCCGGACGCAGATCTTTTCGCCGCGCCCGCGGGCCGCTTCATCCTCGATGATCCGAAGTGCCGAAAGTCCAGCCGAAGCGGCGGTGCGCATCAGGCCGGTCCCGTCGCAATGCGGGCAAGGCTTGGTCGAGGCTTCAAGAACGCCGGTCCGAAGACGCTGGCGGCTCATTTCCATCAGTCCGAAGCTCGAGATCCGTCCCACCTGAATCCGGGCTCGGTCGTTCTTCAGCGCTTCCTTCATCGCCTTCTCGACCTTCCGCACATGGCTCGACTGTTCCATGTCGATAAAGTCGATGACGACGAGGCCTGCCATATCGCGAAGCCTCAGCTGGCGAGCGATTTCCTGGGCCGCTTCGAGATTGGTGTTGAACGCCGTCTGCTCGATATTGTGCTCGCGCGTCGAACGTCCCGAGTTGATGTCGATCGAAACCAGAGCCTCGGTCGGATTGATGACGAGATAGCCGCCCGATTTGAGCTGAACGATCGGCTGGTACATCGCCGAAAGCTGGTCTTCGGCGCCCGACAGCTGGAACAATGGCGTTGATCCAGTGTGAAGCTTCACGCGCCTGACATGGCTTGGCATTAGGAGTTTCATGAAGCCGCGAGCGGCCTTGTAGCCTTCCTCGCCCTCGACGATCACTTCCTCGATTTCGCGGTGATAGAGATCGCGGATCGCCCGTTTGATGAGATCGCTGTCGCGATAGATGAGCGCTGGAGCCGTGCTCTTGAGCGTGCACTCGCGAATTTCATCCCAAAGACGCGCAAGATAATCGAAATCGCGCTTGATTTCGGTCTTCGTGCGCTGAAGCCCCGCCGTTCGAACGATGAGACCCATCGTCGAGGGAAGCTTCAGATCGGTCATGATCGACTTCAAACGCTTGCGATCCGCGCCATTGGAAATCTTGCGCGAAATTCCTCCACCATGACTGGTGTTGGGCATCAGCACGCAATAGCGGCCGGCTAAGCTTAAGTAGGTGGTAAGGGCTGCGCCCTTGTTCCCGCGCTCTTCCTTGACGACCTGAACGAGAAGCACCTGTCGGCGCTGAATGACGTCCTGAATTTTGTAGCGGCGGCGAAGCGCTTGACGTTTCTTCCGAAGTTCGTCGGCCGCCGACTCATCGACCGGCGAGCGATTGGATCCGGTTCCAGCTTCGGTTGTCGTCGACGCGGCATCGCCAAGATCGGTTTCGTCCTGGTCGTCTTCGTCATCGCCTTCAAAATGTTCGGCGGCATCCACCTCTGCACTTCGAAGCCGCTCTTCCTCGGCGGCATGCTCAGCTTCTTCACGAAGAAGTGAGTTCGCGGTCGGCCTTCGGGATCTGATAATAATCGGGGTGGATTTCGCTGAAGGCTAAGAAGCCGTGGCGATTGCCTCCATAATCGATGAAGGCCGCCTGAAGCGACGGCTCGACCCTTGTGACCTTGGCGAGATAGATATTCCCTTTGAGCTGTTTGTGCTCGGCGGACTCGAAATCAAATTCTTCGATCCGGTTTCCCTTGACGACCGCGACCCGGGTCTCCTCCGGGTGGCGCGCATCGATAAGCATGCGCATGGACATTGAAAATTCTCCGGGCGCGCGGCTTGAGCGTTCTGACGCTGCGGCGCGCAATAAATGGGGCCTCGCATCCGGCATACTTGCCGGCGGCAATGGCGCGATGACTGGAAAGCGTGTCTGCTCGATGCGCCATCCTGCGACGGTGCGCTTGGAACGCCGCTTCTCGCGTAAGCGTATGAAGGGCATTTCGTGGCATCATTCGAGCTTCAACCTCGTGGAACCGCGGTCTTTCGCACTGAGCGCGGTAGATTTCCCCGGCGGTCGCCGGAGATCGGAAGTCGAGTTAGCATTGCAGGCTTTGACCCGCAACCATGACGAAGGTTTAGGACGTCGCTTCTTTTTCATCGATCGCGAGCGGATACGTATTCGACCTTTGCGCGCGCGTTTCGGCCTTTATAGCGAAACGATGGTGGACAAAGCTTCGACGCTGCTGATGTTTGGAGCGACCGGCGATCTTGCCCGGCGCATGCTCCTTCCTTCCCTTTACGGGCTCGATTCCGACGGTCTTCTTCCTCCTGACCTAAGGATTATCGGGACCGCTCGAACTCCGCTCGACGATGCCGAGTTTCGGGATCGAGCCGAAGCTGCGCTTCGCGAGCATCTTCCAACCGGCTTTTATTCGGACGGCGTTGCGAAGCGATTTCTCGCGCGCCTTCACTATGTTCCATTGGACATCAAGGATCCTCATGCGTTCAACGCTCTTGCCAAAACCCTTGGCGATCCGTGCCACGGCGTTGCGATTTTTCTTTCGACCGCCCCGTCGCTGTTCAAGGCGACGATCGACGGTCTTGAATCGGCAGGCCTTGCCTGCCCGACGGTGAGATTGGCTTTGGAAAAGCCTCTTGGAACCGATCTCGAGACGAGCCGCGAAATCAACGATTCGGTTGCGGCGGCCTTTCCTGAGGACCGTACATTCAGGATCGATCATTATCTTGGCAAGGAGACGGTCCAGAACCTCCTTGCCTTGCGATTTGCAAATTCGATGTTCGAACCCCTTTGGAACAGCGCGCATATCGATCATGTCCAGATTACGGTTGCAGAAACGATCGGCCTCGAAGGGCGCGGCGATTATTATGATCAGGCAGGCGCGCTTCGCGACATGGTTCAAAACCACATGCTCCAGCTTCTTGCGCTGGTCGCAATGGAGCCTCCGGCCGATTTCAACGCGACTGCCGTCCGCGACGAAAAAGTCAAAGTGCTTCGCGCGCTTCGTCCGATCACGTCTGCCGATGTCGAAGCTTCAACCGTCACGGGCCAGTATATTCGCGGCGCAATCGATGGCGAAACGGTTCCTGGCTATGGCGAGGAAATCGGCCATGACAGCACGACCGAGACCTTCGTTGCTTTGAAGGCTCATATCGACAATTGGCGCTGGAAGGGGGTCCCCTTTTACCTTCGAACGGGAAAGCGAATGCCGATGCGCGACACCGAAATCTTCATTCAGTTTCGAGATGTTCCCTATTCGATTTTCGCGTCACGCGGAGCAACCACCAGACCCAACAAGCTCATCATCGGACTTCAGCCTGAGGAATCGATCGAATTGCGGTTGATGGCCAAGACTCCCGGGCCTCGACCGCCAGGGCGTTCGCCTTCGCGAAATCCCGCTCGATATCGGAATGGCCAATGCCTTTAGCGAATATCGGCGACGGATTGCCTACGAACGGCTGCTTCTTGATCTGATCGAAGGCGACCCGACCCTGTTCGTCCGCCGCGATGAAGTCGAGGCGCAATGGTCCTTTATCGACAGGATCCGTGCAGCCTGGTCCGAAAAGGCCATGGTCCCACGGCCTTATGCTGCGGGAACCTGGGGACCGTCGGCGGCAATCGCACTCACTGAACGTGACGGGATCAGCTGGCACGAATAAAGGGCAGTCATGGCTCTCCACCCGACCATTGCCAAAGTCACCGATCGGATCATCGAGCGATCGAAGCCGACCCGCCGCCGCTACCTTGAGCTCATGGCCGAGGAAAAGGAGCGGGGGATCAACCGAACTCGCCTCTCGTGCGGCAATTTCGCTCATGGATTTGCAGCTTCGGGCGAGGACAAACCCGCGATCAGCACGCTTTCGGGTCCCAATATCGCAATTGTGACGGCCTTTAACGACATGCTGTCGGCGCATCAGCCCTATGGCCGCTACCCCGATCAGATGAAGATCTTTGCGCGCGAAGTCGGAGCGACCGCTCAGGTCGCGGGCGGCGTTCCGGCAATGTGCGACGGGGTGACCCAGGGCCAGCCCGGAATGGATCTCTCACTGTTCAGCCGCGACGTCATTGCACTTGGAACGGCCGTCGCTCTTAGCCACGGAATGTTCGATGGAGCAGCCCTTCTTGGCATCTGCGACAAGATCGTCCCGGGGCTTTTGATCGGAGCCCTTCGATTTGGCCATCTTCCGATCATGCTCGTTCCAGGCGGCCCGATGCCATCGGGACTTCCAAACAAGGAAAAGCAGCGGATTCGGCAGCTTTACGCCGAAGGCAAGGTTGGAAAAGACGAGCTTTTGAAGTCCGAGAGCCGTTCCTATCATGCGCCAGGGACCTGCACGTTCTACGGAACCGCAAATTCCAATCAGATGATGATGGAGCTGATGGGACTTCACATCCCCAATGCCGCCTTCATCAATCCTGGAACTCCGCTTCGCCAGGCTTTAACCCGGGCCGCGGTTCACCGTCTCGTCGATCTTGCCAGAACCGGGACCCGGCCATTGTGCGAAGTTGTCGATGAAAAGGCGATCGTCAACGCCGATCATCGGGCTGATGGCAACGGGTGGATCAACCAACCACGCCATTCATCTTCCAGCGATTGCAAAAGCTGCCGGAATTCGCGTCGACTGGCAGGATTTCGCCGAACTTTCGAATGTCATCCCGCTGATCGCTCGGGTCTATCCCAATGGATCGAAGGACGTAAACGATTTCCAGGACGCGGGCGGAATGGCGTTCGTTACCTATACGCTTTTAAAAGACGGGCTAATTCACAAGGACGCAGTGACTGCAGGCGCCGATTCGCTCGAGGACTGGATTGGAAATCCCGAGCTCCATGGCGATGAACTTGTCTGGAGAAGCCAGGAGGAAAGCGCCGACATCGATATGCTCCGGCCAGCGAGCGACGCATTCCAGAACGAGGGCGGAATGCGTCTCGTCGAGGGCAATCTTGGCCGGGCGATCACCAAGATCAGCGCGGTCGATCCCGAGCGATGGGCAATCGAAGCTCCGGCGCTTTGCTTTTCCGATCAGAATGAGGTTCTCGAAGCCTTCAAGGCGGGCGAACTTGACCGCGATGTCGTGGTTGTCGTCCGCTTCCAGGGGCCGCGAGCAAACGGAATGCCCGAGCTTCACAAGCTCACCCCTGCACTCGGCGTGCGTCCAGGACCGCGGTTTCAGGGTCGCGCTCGTGACCGACGGCCGAATGTCGGGCGCGAGCGGAAAGGTTCTTGGCGGGATCCACGTTCGCCCGAAGCGCTTCCCGACGGTCCGCTTGCGCGCGTTCGAAACGGCGATGTCATTCGTCTCGACGCCACCAGCGGAACGCTCGAAGCGGTAGGCGTCGATCTTTCAAGCCGCGCTCCAGCCAATTCGCCGCCGCCTCCTCAAGGGACCGGGCGCGAATTGTTCGCTCTCATGCGCATGCATTGTGTCGAAGCCGAAGCGGGCGCGTCGGCAATGCTGAACGCGATGGAAGCTGAGCAGGCGTGAGCGAGACCATCGCGGTTGCCGACGTCGGCGGGACCAACGCACGCTTCGCGTTGGCAACGATCGAAGACGGACGGGTCGTCAAACTTCAAGACCCGGTCACATTGAAGACGAGCGAACATGGAAGCTTCCAGCTCGCCTGGCAGGAATTTGGCCGGCGTTCGGGGGTCGATCTGCCAAAGGCTCTTGCGATCGCGTTCGCAGGGCCGGTCGGCGGCGAGATCTTGAAACTCACCAACAATCCCTGGGTGATCCGCCCGGCACTCATCAATGAACGCCTGGGCGTTGAACGCTATACGATCGTCAATGATTTTGGAGCGGTTGCTTATGCGGTCGCAACGCTTGGGGACGAGGATTTCCGCCATCTTTTTGGCCCCAAGGAACCCCTCCCAAAAACCGGCCTCATCAGCATTGTCGGTCCAGGAACCGGCCTTGGAGTTGCAGCGCTCTTGAAGACCAAGAGCGGTTACGACGTCATCGAAACCGAAGGCGGCCATATCGATTTTGCACCGCTCGACGTTCTCGAGGACCGGATCTTGAGCGAGCTTCGCCGTAATTTTCGGCGGGTTTCGGTGGAGCGGATCGCCTCGGGGCGGGGGCTCTGGAACCTCTATGAAGCGCTCGGCGCAATCGAAGGCCATGGACTTAAATTCCACGACGAAAACGAGCTCTGGACTGCAGCGCTTTCGGGCAGCGACAGCCTTGCCAATGCCGCGCTCGATCGCTTGTGCCTGACACTTGGCGCTGTCGCGGGCGATGTTGCGCTTGCGCAAGGGGCCTGTGCAGTCGTGATTGCGGGCGGCGTTGGATTGAGGCTTTCCGATTATCTTTTGCGCTCGGGCTTTCGTGACAGGTTTATTGCAAAAGGGCGGTTCGAGCGGCGAATGGATGAAATGCCCGTCAAGCTCATCACTCATCCTCAGCCGGGTCTGGTCGGCGCTGCCGCAGCATTTGCAAAGGAGCATGGATGACGATCGATCAAATCATGCGCCTTGCGCCCGTCATTCCAGTCCTCGTCCTTGAAGGCGATGAGGATTGGGCAAAACTTGCCCAGACCTTCGTCAACGCGGGCCTTCCGGTCCTTGAAGTCACTCTTCGAACGCGAGGCGCATTACGTGCGATCAAACAGATGCGAAGTGTCGATGGAGCGATCGTTGGTGCTGGCACCGTCCTTGATAAGGGCCAGCTCGATCAGTCGCTCGATGCTGGAGCTCAGTTCATTGTTTCGCCGGGTTTGACCGAACCTCTTGCAAATGCCGTTAAAGACAGCGGGATTCCCTTTCTTCCAGGCGTTGCAACCGCTGGCGACATCATGCGCGGGATCGATCTTGGGCTCGATCGCTTCAAATTCTTTCCGGCCGAGGCATCAGGGGGGATTGCGGCCTTAAAATCACTCTCGGGCCCGTTTGGATCGATCCGCTTTTGTCCGACCGGTGGAATCCGAAGCGAAACCGCCAGTCAGTGGCTCGGACTTGAGGCCGTTCTATGCGTTGGGGGATCCTGGCTTTACACGTCGGGAGACCAGCTCGATCGTGTTGCAGAACGAAGCCGAGCCGCATCATCGCTCGGCGCCTTTTAAATTTTCTGTTAACCATCTTGCCCTGATATATTGCGTTACGGTTCAATGATTGGTGTTTAAAAGGACAAGAGTGGCGAAACGGGGTGCAATCGCCGGTGCAAGTCTCGCTGTAGCTGGAGCTGCAGTCATTGCCTTTGCCATCGCGGATCGCAGCGGCGCTGAGGCTCAGTCGAGCCTCACGGTCCAGCTTCCGCCGCCAGTCACCGACACCATTTACGGAACGCCCGAAGCGAGGGGACGACCGATCGTCGTCATTGATCCCGGGCATGGCGGGACCGACCCGGGAGCGACAAGCATCTCTGGCCAGGTTCATGAAAAGGATCTCGCGCTCGCCCTCTCGCGCGAGCTTCGCGACGATCTCGTGAAACGCGGCCGGGTGCGCGTTGCGATGACCAGAGACGATGACCGATATCTAACGCTCGATGAGCGCGCAGCGCTCGCACGGCGGCTCAATGCCGCGATGTTCGTTTCGGTTCATATCGACAGTGCCCCAAATCCCCTCGCTCGAGGAGCAACCGTCTATTCGCTGTCGGATGTCGCGTCCGATGCCGAAGCCGCGCGTCTTGCCGCAAGCGAAAATGGTGCGGACGAGAAAAATGGCCCGAGCGCTCCAGTTGAAGCCATTCTTTCGGACCTTGCAATGCAGGGTCAGATGCAGGCGTCCGCTGCGCTTGCCGAGCGGCTCGTTGGCCATTCGAAGGGCCAGTTCGAGCTTCGTCCCAACCCGCACCGCTTCGCGGCTTTTCACGTCCTTCGCCGTTCGGATGTCCCTGCCGTTTTGTTCGAGGCTGGCTATATCAGCAATGCCGACGACGAGCTTTTGCTTCGAACGCCACAGCAGCGCTCCAGAATTGCTCTTGCGCTTGCTCAGGCGATCGAAACCGACGTTGCGGCACGCTCACGCCATTAAGCGGCATTAACTGGCTTTTCGCACAATCACCGAACGGCTAGACGCAAACGCGCAATGAAGTTTGAGCGTTTGAATCCTCCCAGCTGGTTTCCCGATCTCGTGGCGTTCAACGAGGGCGTCCACGCGTGGGTCGACCCGGTTTGGGCGCGTCGCTGGGTGCGCTGGATCTGTTGGGCTTCAGCGGCGCTGTTCGTGCTTTTTGCAGCCATGTGGATTTATTTTGCAGCTGGGCTTCCTTCTGCCCAGACTCTTCTTGCCTATCAGCCGCCGCTTCCGACAAATGTCCGAGGCTATGACGGCAATCCCGTCCAGACCTTCGCTCGCGAGCACCGGGTCGATCTTTCCTACGATGAAATTCCGCCGCTCCTCGTCCAGTCCTTTACCTCTGCCGAAGACAAGGATTTCTTCCACCACCACGGCATCGACTATACCGGGCTGGTCAAGGCGGTGTTCAATTATACCACCCACCTTGGCCGCGGAGGCCGGGTTCCCGGCGGATCGACGATTACTCAGCAGGTCGCGAAATATCTTTTGAAGGACAGCAGTTACAATGTCGGCAGGAAGGCGCGCGAAGCGATCCTTGCGTTCCGTCTCGAAGATACGCTCTCCAAACAGCAGATTTTAGAACTCTATCTCAATTCGATTTTCCTTGGCCGAAACGCCTACGGAATCCAGGCCGCCTCGCGCGCCTATTTCGACAAGGATGTCGACGAGCTCACCCTTCCTCAGGCCGCCTATCTCGCGATCCTCCCGAAGGCGCCGTCCAACTATGATCCTCAGCGCGCAACTCAAAAAGCGCTCGACCGGCGCAACTACGTGCTGCGCGAGATGTATCGCAACGGCTACATCAGCGAAGCCCAATGGCATTCCGCCGCCGAAGCTCCACTCGGAACCATCCGCTACGGAACCAATGAGAAATTTGCTCAACAGGGCGGCTATTTCATGGAGGAGGTTCGGCGCGAGCTGATCAGAAAGTTCGGCGAGGATTTAAAAGACGGTCCGGACAGTCTTTACGCCGGCGGACTTTGGGTTCGAAGTTCGATGAACCCGATGATGCAGGATGCCGCGGCCCAGGCGCTTCGCGACGGCCTCGTCAAATATGGATCTGGCGGGTGGAAGGACCTTGGATCGAAGGTCGACCTGTCAAAGGACTGGGCGGTCGAACTCGATCAGACGCCGGTCGGAACAGGCTATCCTGACTGGATCAAGGCGGTCATCCTTTCGAAAAATCCAGGCTCGGCGACGCTTGGGTTCACCAACGGCTCCAATGGAACGCTTCCCTCGTCGGCCGCATCGATGCCGGTTCGGGGCGTCGGCGGAGCAGCCTTCGACAAGCTCGAGCCGGGAATGGTCGTGATCGTCAAGCAGACGGCGCCTGGCACCTTCGCTTTAAAGTCGCTTCCCGAAATTTCCGGCGGGATGCTGGTCGAAGAGGTTCATACCGGGCGAGTGCTCGCGATGCAGGGCGGATTCGATGTCGTGGGATCAAGCTATAACCGCTCGATCCAGGCGCTTCGCCAGCCGGGGTCAGCGTTCAAGCCGATCGTCTATGTGACTGCGCTCCAGAACGGATTTACGCCGGCAACGATCGAGCTTGATGCGCCGTTTTGCATTTGGCAGGGCGCTGGCCTTGGCCAGAAATGCTTCGTCAATTTCGACCACCGCTCGGCCGGCCCCCACACCTTGCGCTGGGGACTTGAACAGTCGCGCAACCTCATGACGGTTCGCGCCGCGTCCAACATCGGAATGCCAAAGATCACCGATACTGCAAGAAAGCTCGGCGTCGGCGATTATCCCAATTACCTTTCGATTGCTCTTGGGGCCGGCGACACCACGGTTCTTCGATTGACCAATGCTTATGCCATCCTTGCCAATCAGGGACGGTCGGTGAAGCCGACCACGATCGACTTTGTCCAGGACCGTAACGGCAAGGTGATCTACCGGACCGACAATCGCTGTCAGCTCATGGGCAATTGCAACGCGCCCGACTGGGACGGTGGACCGATGCCACGACCGCCAAGCCGTTCGCGTCAATTGGTGGATCCGATGGCCGCCTTCCAGATGGTTCACGTGATGGAAGGCGTGATCATTCGAGGAACGGCGACCGTTCTTCATGATCTTAATCGTCCGCTGTTTGGAAAAACCGGAACAACGAACGGACCGACCAATGTGTGGTTTGTCGGAGGAACGCCCGACATCGTTGCGGGCGTCTATGTCGGCTATGACAATCCGCGCCCGATGGGAGCCTATGCGCAAGGTGGCCGGATTTCCGCGCCGATCTGGAAAACATGGGCGCTGACCGCATTGAAAGACGAGCCCAAAGTTCCCTTCGTTGCTCCGCCTGGGATCCGCTGGGTCCGGATCGACCGGGCGAGCGGAAAGCCGGTGTTCGGCGAATTCCCGACCACCGAGGATCCAAAATCCGAAGTGATCTGGGAAGCGTTCCAGCCGCAGACCGAGCCGGTGCGGGCAGCGCACGGAACCATGGGCGATCCTTATAGTCCGCAATATCTCCAATTGTGGCAGCAACAGGCTGAGGCGGCCGCTCAGCCGGCGCCCCATCCTCAGCATTCGCCGCAGAACAATCCCAAGCCCGCATCGCCAGTTGCAACCGCGCCGGAGAGCCAGCCGAGTGGCTTGCCAAGCGAGAATAGCGTCCAGTAGGGCTCGCTAGTCTAAGAGGGTTTGAGATTATGCGCGCCGAAGCGCAGGGCCACATCGATCAGATCAACGCTGCGACCGCGCTTTTGCGCCGGTTTCTCGACTGGGATCGCGCGATCAAGCGCCTCGACGAGCTCAATGCCCGGGTCGAGGACCCCACCTTGTGGGACAATCCCAAAGGCGGCGCAGGAAGTCATGCGCGAGCGTCGAAGGCTCGAGGAGGCGATTGGTGCAACCCGAACGCTCGAGCGCGAACTGGCCGATACCTCCGAGCTCATCGAACTTGCCGAAAGCGAAGGCGATGATGATCTCATCGAGGATGGAATTCGTTCGCTTGCCGAGCTTGCCGACCGGGCCGACCGCGACAAGGTCGCGGCGCTTCTTGCCGGCGAAGCCGACGCCAATAGCGCTTATGTCGAAATCAATGCGGGCGCCGGAGGCACCGAAAGCCAGGATTGGGCCGAAATGCTTCTTCGCATGTACACGCGCTGGTCGGAACGTCACGGCTTCAAGGTGGAAATGGTCGATTATCACGGAGGCGAGCAGGCTGGGATCAAGTCGGCGACGATCCTCGTCAAGGGCGAGAATGCCTATGGCAATTTGAAAACCGAAAGCGGAGTTCACCGGCTGGTCCGGATCAGCCCCTATGACGCCAATGCAAGACGGCACACCAGTTTCTCGAGCGCCTGGGTTTACCCCGAAGTCGACGATGATATCGACATTCAGGTCGACGAAAAGGATTTAAGGATCGATACCTATCGCTCCTCGGGCGCTGGCGGACAGCATGTCAACACGACCGACAGCGCGGTGCGGATCACGCATATCCCAACAGGGATCGTGGTCGCCTGTCAGAACGAGAGATCGCAGCACAAGAACCGGGCTTCGGCGATGAAGCAGTTGAAAGCGCGCCTTTATGAGGCTGAGCTTCAGAAACGCGAGGCCGAGGCAAGCGCCGTCAATGCTGCGAAAACCGACATCGGCTGGGGCCATCAGATCCGCTCCTATGTTCTTCAGCCCTATCAGCTGGTGAAGGACCTTCGCACCGGAGTGACTTCGACCGCTCCTGGAGACGTTCTCGATGGCGACCTCGACCGGTTCATGGCGGCAGCACTTTCCCAGCGCGTCACCGGCGAAACCGTCGAGGTGGAGGATGTCGACTAGGTCTGTAACCCTTGCGGCGCTCCTTTTGGCAGCGTGCCGAAATCAGCCGGCGCAGCCCCATTTTCCAAGCGCTCATCGCGATGTCGCGCCGATCGTCGGCGGGACATTTTCGACAGAAGATGCACGGGACAGGCTCGGCGAAGCGGAAGAGGTGATGCAGCTTGCGGGCGTCAGAAAAGGCATGTGGGTTGCCGATGTCGGGGCAGGCGAGGGCTATTATACGGTTCGCCTCGCCCGGGTTGTTGGACCAAACGGCCGAGTTCTTGGCGAGGATATTCTATCCAACGTCACCGACGCTCTTTCCGAGCGCGTGGTTCGAGAGCAGCTCGACAATGTCGCAGTGAGGCTTGGGACGCCCGACGATCCCATGCTTCCCGCCCATACGTTCGACCGGATCTTCCTGGTTCACATGTATCACGAAGTCGCCTCGCCCTATGCCTTCCTGTGGCACATGCGCGAAGGCTTGAAACCGGGCGGCGAAGTGATCGTCGTCGATGCGGACCGGCCGATCGCTCAGCACGGAATGCCGCCCCAGGAACTCAAATGCGAGTTCAAGGCGCTCAATTTGAAACCGGTGAAATTTTCGATGCTGACCGGGGGCGAAGCCTATCTCATGGATTTTGCGCCCGACGGTCCGCGTCCGGCCCCGGAAGCGATCGTTCCCTGCCGGTCGTGAGGTTCTTGCACTCCAGGTTCAAATGACTATATCGGACCAATCCAGGAAATAGACGGCTCTGCCGCACGGTGACGTGCGTCCGGAGTTTTTTCCGTCCTTCAGTTTTTCCCGTCCTCTCCGGGACAGGGTCCGAGTTGGCGCACGGACCGAACGCATTGGAGAGGGATCTTCGGGACAGCGCTCCAGACATTGTCCGGCCGCAGCCGGAAAACACCTGCGGGGACGCTTCATCGAACGCGTTCTCCGCATAGCGCAGGGAAGCAAATGGCCACCAAAGCGATCGACGCACCTCGCACCACGACGGGCGCGGCAAAGACGAAACAGCGGCGAATCCGCAAGATCTTCGGAAACATCCACGAAATTTCGGAAATGCCGAACCTCATCGAGGTTCAGCGCGAGAGTTACGAGCAGTTTCTCCGCTCCAATGCCCAGATCGGATATGTCTCGGGGCTCGAGAAGACTCTTCGCTCGGTTTTCCCGATCATGGACTTTGCAGGAACTGCGCACCTCGACTTCGATCATTACGAGCTCGAGCATCCCAAATATGATACCGACGAATGCCGTCAGCGCGGCCTCACCTATGCCTCACCGATGCGAGTCACGCTTCGGCTGACGACCTTCGAAATCGATCCTGAGACCGAGGCCAAGTCGGTCATCGATATCAAGGAGCAGGACGTCTACATGGGCGACATGCCGCTCATGACGATGAACGGCACTTTCATCATCAACGGCACCGAGCGGGTGATCGTCAGCCAGATGCACCGATCGCCTGGCGTTCTGTTCGACCACGACCGCGGAAAGACTCACGCGAGCGGCAAATATCTCTTTGCCGCGCGGGTTATTCCCTATCGCGGAAGCTGGCTCGATTTCGAGTTCGACGCCAAGGACATCGTCAATGTGAGGATCGACCGCAAGCGCAAGCTCCCGGTCACTGCACTCCTTCACGCGCTTGGAATGTCGAGCGAGGAAATCCTCAACACATTCTACAACCGCATCGCGTTCGTTCGCGGCAAGAACGGCTGGCAGATCCCCTATTGTGGCGGACGCCTGGCGCGGCCAGAAGCCTAATCATGATGTGATCGATGCCGATACCGGCGAAGTCGTGTTCAAGGCGAGCGAGAAGATCACTCCGAGGCGCGCCAATCAGGCCGCCAAGGACGGCGCCAAGAACGTCCTCATTCCGACCGAGGAAATTTTCTCGCGCTATTCGGCTTACGATCTCGTCAACGAGAAGACCGGCGAGATCTATATCGAGGCGGGCGACGAAGTGACGCCGGAGAATCTCGAAAAGCTCGAAGGATGCGGGCGTCAAGAGGCTCGAGCTTCTCGACATCGATTTCGTCAATACCGGTCCCTGGATCCGCAACACCTTGAAGGCCGACAAGAGCGAAGACGGCGATTCAGCGCGCTTTCGGATATCTATCGCGTGATGCGTCCGGGAGAGCCGCCGACGCGCGAGACCGCCGACGCTTTGTTCTACGGCCTGTTCTTCGACCCCGAGCGCTACGATCTTTCAGCGGTCGGCCGTGTGAAGCTCAACATGCGCCTTGGCCTCGATGCCGAGGACACCGTCACGACCCTTCGCAGGGAAGACATTCTTGCGGTCGTCCAGGAACTCGTGAATTTGAAGGACGGCAAAGGCGAGATCGACGATATCGACAATCTCGCCAACCGACGCGTTCGTTCGGTCGGTGAGCTTCTCGAAAACCAGTATCGCGTCGGGCTTCTTCGGATGGAGCGCGCGGTCAAGGAGCGCATGAGCAGCGTCGATGTCTCGACGGTAATGCCGAACGACCTCATCAACGCCAAGCCTGCGGTTGCAGCAGTTCGCGAATTCTTCGGGTCATCGCAGCTTTCGCAGTTCATGGACCAGACCAATCCGCTTTCGGAAGTCACCCACAAGCGCCGCGTTTCAGCGCTTGGACCGGGCGGTCTCACGCGCGAGCGCGCCGGTTTTGAAGTCCGCGACGTTCACCCGACCCACTATGGCCGGATCTGTCCCGATCGAAACTCCCGAAGGCCCGAACATCGGGCTTATCAACTCGCTCGCGAGCTTCAGCAGGGTCAACAAATATGGCTTCATCGAGACGCCGTACCGCAAGGTGGTCGACGGAAAGGTCACCAACGACGTCGTTTATCTTTCCGCGATGGAAGAAGCGAAGCACACGATCGCCCAGGCGAACGCCGAGCTGAATTCCAACAGCAACTTCGTCGAAGAGATCATTTCGGCGCGGCGCAACGGCGAGTTTCTGATTGCTCCGCGCGATCAGATTACGCTGATGGACGTCAGCCCCAAGCAGCTCGTTTCGGTTGCAGCCTCGCTCATTCCTTTCCTTGAGAATGACGACGCCAACCGAGCGCTGATGGGTTCGAACATGCAGCGTCAGGCGGTTCCGCTCATTCAAGGCCGAGGCTCCGCTGGTCGGGACCGGAATGGAAGAGACGGTCGCGCGCGATTTCGGGCGCTGCAATTGCGGCGCGCCGATCGGGCATCGTCGATCAGGTCGATGCGGCGCGCATCGTCGTTCGAGTGACCGGCGAGCTGAGGCCGGGCGAATCGGGAGTCGACATCTATACGCTGATGAAGTTCCAGCGTTCGAACCAGAACACCTGCATCAATCAGCGTCCGCTGGTGAAGGTCGGCGAGCCGGTCGACGCCGGCGAGATCATCGCCGACGGTCCCTCGACCGAATATGGCGAGCTCGCTCTTGGCAGGAACGTGCTCGTCGCGTTCATGCCCTGGAACGGCTACAATTATGAAGATTTCGATCCTGATCTCCGAACGGATCGTCAAGGACGACGTCTTCACCTCGATCCATATCGAGGAATTCGAAGTCATGGCCCGCGACACCAAGCTCGGGCCCGAGGACATCACCCGCGATATTCCCAACGTCGGCGAGGAGGCTCTGCGCAACCTCGACGAGGCGGGGATCGTCTATATCGGCGCCGAGGTCGAGCCGGGCGACATTCTGGTCGGCAAGATCACGCCGAAGGGCGAAAGCCCGATGACTCCGGAAGAGAAGCTTCTTCGAGCGATCTTCGGCGAAAAGGCTTCAGACGTTCGCGACACCTCGCTTCGGCTTCCGCCGGGGGTTACGGGGACGGTCGTCGAGGTCCGGGCGTTCAATCGCCACGGCATCGACATCGATGACCGAACCCGAGCGATCCAGACCGAAGAAAAGGAGCGGTTGAAGAAGGACGCCGACGACGAAAAGGCGAATCCTCAATCGGGCGACCTTCTCGCGATTCAAGGAAATGCTTCTCGGCAAGGTCGCAACCGCTGCTCCCAAGGGGATCAAGAAGGGCTCGACGATCGATGAGGCAATGCTTGGCGAAACGCGAGCGTCACGACTGGTGGAAAATCGCGGTCAAGGACGATCGTCGCCAGAGCGATCTCGAAGCGTTGAAGGCGCAGTATGACGAGGCCTTGAACGTCATCAACGGCGCGTTACCAGGATCGGGTCGGAAAGCTCGAGCCGGTGATGAACTCCCGCCGGGCGTTCTCAAGATGGTCAAGGTGTTCGTTGCGGTGAAGCGCAAGCTTCAGCCGGGCGACAAGATGGCCGGCCGACACGGCAACAAGGGCGTCATCAGCCGGATCCTTCCATCGAGGACATGCCGTTCCTCGAGGACGGTACGCAGGTCGACATCGTCCTCAATCCGTTGGGCGTGCCTTCGCGAATGAACGTCGGGCAGATCTTCGAAACGCACCTTGGCTGGGCCTCGCGCGGCATCGGCCGGCAGATCCAGGAGATGCTCGAGGCCATGCACGAGCGTGGAAAGGATGTT
Source organism: uncultured Alphaproteobacteria bacterium (assembly GCA_963703055.1). Lineage (GTDB taxonomy): Bacteria > Pseudomonadota > Alphaproteobacteria > Sphingomonadales > Sphingomonadaceae > Sphingomicrobium. The sequence continues at coordinate 156,831 of OY969784.1, forward strand.
GCCGGCAAGGGACGTGCAAGTCGCTCCGCCGAAGTTCAAGGATGTCTATGGCGAGAGTTATGCCAAGGAAATCGACGCGCGTGACGACGATGCAGCTGATCGAGCTTGCTTCGAACCTCACTGGCGGAGTTCCGATGGGAACTCCGGTGTTCGACGGCGCGCGCGAAGCCGCGATGTCAGTGCAATGCTCGAAAAGGCGGGGCTCGATACGTCGGGACAGGTCACGTTGTTCGACGGTCGAACCGGCAATCCGTTCGATCGCAAGGTGACGGTTGGCTACATCTATATGCTGAAGCTTCACCACCTCGTCGACGACAAGATCCACGCACGTTCGATCGGGCCTTACAGCCTCGTCACCCAGCAGCCGCTGGGCGGCAAGGCGCAGTTCGGTGGACAGCGCTTCGGCGAAATGGAGGTCTGGGCGCTCCAGGCTTATGGTGCCGCCTATACCCTCCAGGAGATGCTGACCGTGAAGTCCGACGACGTGATCGGCCGGACCAAGGTCTACGAAGCGATCGTCAAGGGTGACGACACGTTCGAAGCGGGAATTCCGGAGAGCTTCAACGTCCTCGTCAAGGAAATGCGCTCGCTTGGTCTCAACGTCGAGCTCGACAGCGTCGCTGACGGAAGGCGACGCTCCGACGGCGATCGCTGCAGAGTAATTTTCGAAAGAAACAACCCAACCCCTCCCGTTTTCGGGAGGGGTCAGGAGCCAAAAAATGAACGAACTGACCAATTTCGCGAACCCGATCGCCAAGCCGGAGACCTTCGACGAGATCCGGATCGGAATCGCGTCGCCCGACAAGATCCGCAGCTGGTCCTTCGGCGAAATCAAGAAGCCCGAAACGATCAATTATCGTACCTTCAAGCCGGAGCGCGACGGTCTGTTCTGCGCCCGGATCTTCGGCCCGATCAAGGACTACGAATGCCTGTGCGGCAAATACAAGCGGATGAAATACAAGGGCATCGTCTGCGAGAAGTGCGGCGTCGAAGTCACCGTTTCGAAGGTCCGCCGCGAGCGGATGGGCCATATCGAACTTGCAGCGCCGGTCGCGCACATCTGGTTCCTAAAGTCGCTTCCGAGCCGGATCGGCCTTCTTCTCGACATGCAGCTCAAGCAGCTCGAGCGAATTCTCTACTTCGAGAGCTACGTCGTGATCGAGCCCGGTCTGACCGCGCTCGAGAAATACCAGCTGTCTGACCGAAGACGAGCTTCTTGTCCGCCCAGGATGAATATGGCGAAGACGCCTTTTCCGCCGGGATCGGAGCCGAAGCCGTCAAGCAGATGCTGATGGATCTTGATCTCGATGGGCGAAAAGGAAGCGCTTTTGAAGGAGCTTTCCGAGACCAAGTCGGAGCTCAAGCCCAAGAAGATCATCAAGCGTTTGAAAGTCGTCGAGAGTTTCCTTGAATCGGGCAACAGGCCCGAGTGGATGATCCTTGAAGTCGTTCCGGTAATTCCGCCCGAGCTTCGTCCGCTCGTTCCGCTCGACGGCGGTCGTTTCGCGACCTCGGATCTCAACGATCTTTATCGCCGAGTGATCAACCGGAACAACCGCTTGAAGAGGCTGATGGAGCTTCGTGCTCCCGACATCATCGTTCGCAACGAAAAGCGAATGCTTCAGGAAGCGGTCGATGCACTGTTCGACAACGGCCGCCGCGGCCGGACGATCACGGGCGCAAACAAGCGCCCGCTCAAATCGCTGTCCGACATGCTCAAGGGCAAACAGGGGCGCTTCCGCCAGAATCTTCTTGGAAAGCGCGTCGATTATTCCGGACGTTCGGTCATCGTGACCGGGCCGGAACTCAAGCTTCACCAATGCGGTCTTCCAAAGAAGATGGCGCTCGAGCTGTTCAAGCCGTTCATCTATTCACGGCTCGACGCCAAAGGTCTCTCGATGACCTTGAAGCAGGCCAAGAAGTGGGTCGAGAAAGAGCGCAAGGAAGTCTGGGACATCCTCGATGAAGTGATCCGCGAGCATCCGGTTCTACTGAACCGTGCGCCGACGCTTCACCGACTGGGGATCCAGGCGTTCGAGCCGGTTCTCATCGAAGGTAAGGCGATCCAGCTTCACCCGCTGGTCTGCGCCGCGTTCAATGCCGACTTCGACGGCGATCAGATGGCTGTCCACGTGCCATTGAGCCTCGAGGCTCAGCTAGAAGCGCGCGTGCTCATGATGTCGACCAACAACATCCTCTCGCCAGCCAATGGCAAGCCGATCATTGTTCCTTCGCAGGACATGGTCCTTGGGCTCTATTATCTTTCGCCTCGAGAAGGACGATGAACCGGGCCAAGGCATGCTTTTGTCCGACATGGCCGAAGTCCACCAGGCGCTCGCCGCCGGAGCGGTTACTCTGCACACCAAGATTACCAGCCGAGTTCCCGCAGACCGACGAGCAGGGCAACACCTATATGAAGCGCTTCGAGACGACGGCGGGCAGAATGCTGCTCGGCGAAACTCTCCCGAAGAGCCACAAGGTACCGTTCGAGACCGTCAACCGGATCCTCACCAAGAAGGAAATCGGTGACGTTATCGATATCGTCTATCGCCACACCGGGCAGAAGGAGACGGTGCTGTTTGCCGATGCGATCATGCAACTTGGGTTCCGGCATGCGTTCGCTGCCGGCATTTCGTTCGGCAAGGACGACATGGTCATTCCGCAGGCGAAGGAGACTCTGGTCGAAGAGACGAGGACGCTGGTCAAGGATTATGAGCAGCAATATCAGGACGGTCTCATCACCCAGCAGGAAAAATACAACAAGGTGATCGATGCCTGGTCGCGCTGCGGCGACCAGGTGGCAAGTGCCATGATGAAGGAGATTTCGGCTGCGCCCAAGGGTCCCGACGGACGCCAGGCGGACCTCAACTCCATTTACATGATGGCCCATTCCGGAGCCCGCGGTTCGCAGGCCCAGATCAAGCAGCTTGCCGGAATGCGCGGCCTGATGGCCAAGCCGTCGGGCGAGATCATCGAAACTCCGATCATCTCGAACTTCAAGGAAGGTCTCACAGTCCTTGAATATTTCAACTCGACCCACGGCGCCCGCAAGGGCCTTGCCGATACCGCGCTCAAGACTGCGAACTCGGGCTATTTGACCCGGCGTCTGGTCGACGTGTCGCAGGACGCCGTCATTATCGAGGAGGATTGCGGGACCGATCGGGCGCTCGAAATGCGGGCGATCGTCCAGGGCGGCGCGGTCATCGCATCGCTTGCAGACCGCGTTCTTGGGCGGACCACCGCCGAAGACATCGTCGATCCCAAGTCCGGTGAGGTGATCATTGCCGAAGGCGAGCTTCTCGACGAAGCGATGGTCGCCCGGATCGAGGAAATCGGGCTCCAGGGCGTCAAAATTCGTTCGCCTCTGGTGTGCGGATCGACGTCAGGGCGTTTGCGGCAAATGCTATGGCCGTGACCTTGCACGGGGAACTCCGGTCAACATCGGTGAGGCGGTCGGAGTGATTGCCGCCCAGTCGATCGGTGAACCGGGCACTCAGCTGACGATGCGGACCTTCCACATCGGCGGCGCAGCCCAGCTCAACGAGCAATCGAACCTCGAAGCTCCGGTAGACGGAACGATCGAGCTTCGCGACATGCCGACGATCGTCGATCCGAGAGGTCGCCGTTTGTCACTGTCGCGGTCGGGCGAAATTGCGATCCTCGACATGGATGGGCGCGAGCTTTCGACGCACCGGGTGCCTTATGGCGCGCATCTTCTTTGCGAGACGGGCCATATCGTCAGCCGGGGTGACCGAGTTGCGGAATGGGATCCCTCGTTCAGCCCGGTGATCACCGAAAAGGCCGGGATCGTGAAGTACCAGGACCTGATCGAGAACCGGACGATGACCGAACAGGTCGACGAATTGACCGGGATCACCCAGCGCGTCGTCATCGACGATATGACGAAGTCCAAGAAGGACACGCCGCATCCGCGTTTGACGCTGACTGGCGAAAAGGCCAAGGAAGCGGGCGTTTACCGCGTCGCTGCAGGAACGATCATTGCGATCGAGGACGGTCAGAAGGTCGAAGCCGGCGAAGTGCTCGCGAGAATGCCGCGTGAAGCTGCGCGAACGCGCGACATCACCGGTGGTCTTCCGCGCGTCGCCGAGCTGTTTGAAGCGCGCAAGCCCAAGGAGAATGCGATTATCGCAAAGGTCTCGGGCAAGGTGACGTTCATGCGCGACTACAAGGCCAAGCGGAAGATTGCGATTGTCCCCGAGGATGGTTCGGAGCCGGTCGAATATCTCGTTCCCAAGTCCAAGATGATCGAGGTCCAGGAAGGCGATTTCGTGAAGCGCGGCGATAATCTCGTCGGCGGATCACCCGATCCGCACGATATCCTGGAAGTGCTCGGGATCGAAGCGCTTGCAGAATATCTCGTGAGTGAGATCCAGGAGGTCTATCGACTTCAGGGCGTGAAGATCAACGACAAGCATATCGAAGTGATTGTTCGTCAGATGCTTCAGAAGGTCGAAATCACCTTCGGTGGCGATACCACGCTTCTTCCGGGCGAGCAGGTCGATCGGGACGAGATGGACGAAGCCAATGCGCGTCTTACGAAAAACCAGAAGCGAGCCGAAGGAAAGCCGGTGCTTCTAGGGATCACCAAGGCGTCGCTTCAGACGAGGAGCTTCATCTCTGCGGCCTCGTTCCAGGAGACGACCCGGGTGCTCACCGAAGCTGCGGTTCAAGGCAAGGTCGACACACTCCAGGGCCTCAAGGAGAATGTCATCGTCGGACGGCTCATTCCGGCCGGAACCGGCGCCGGCATGAACCGCTTGAGGGTCGCAGCGTCATCACGCGATACGGCGCTTCGCGCTGCTCATCGGCGCATGGCGGAAGCTCTCGTGGCTCCAAATTCGGCCGAAGAGCTTCGCGCTGCCGAGCTCGCTCGGAGCCCAAGGGATGATACTGCCGGTATCGGGAACGATCCCCTGGCGGCAGTTGCTCCAAGCGGCCACGGGCTCGATGCCGATGCCGGAGACTATCTCGAGAGCTAAGACTGGCCGTTGAGCTCTTGAAGACCGATCAAACAAAAACCCCGCCGGAGTTCGTCCGGCGGGGTTTTCCTTACTCAAACAAGGGTCGTGCTCGGGCCTTAGCAACGACCGCCGTGCATTGCATTTTGCGTGCACGTCGCGGCCGAATTGACGTCGGCAGCAGCACCTCGAACGGTGTTGCATCCAGCAATCATCAAGGATGAGCCGAACACGAGCGCCACAACCAGCTTCTGAATCATTATCATTCCTCCGTTGAAAATCTGGAACGATATTGAATCACCAACGCGCTGTCTGTCTACTGAACCTTAGTGGCAGTGGTTGCCGTTCATCGTGTTCTCTGTGCAGTTCGCGACCGAATTCACGTCTCGAGCTGCGCCTCGCACCGTATTGCAGGCAGCGATCGTAAGCGCGAACCCAAGCAGAACGGCGGTTGTGACCTTCTGGCGCATGTGTTGTTCTCCCTTTCTTACGGGGCTTGCTAACGCGCCTGCTGCAGGAACGGCTCCATTGCGCTAGCGTTATTTTCTTTGGACTGCGGTTCGGAGGGTGAAATGCGCAAGGACTGGTTAGCGTTGGCTGTGTTGCTTGGAGGATGCGTCACCCATTCGACGATCCGGCCCTTAAGGCCGCTTGAAATCGCGACCGCGCCCTATCGCGAAGTCACGTCGACAGCGTTGACCGGGAGTTTGATGTACGAGGGCGGGTGCCTTCTGTTTCACGACGAACGCACGCACGCGCTCCTTCTTCCGGTCTTGCCGATGGGGAGCGTCTTCAACGGAAGCGCAGCGCTGGTTCATCACCCTGGAAAAACCGATCAGTGGGTGACGATCGGACAGGAGATCATGATCTACGGAGAGCCTCTTCGATGGGACAGTTTTGCAACTTCCCAATATCAGCCCTTCCACCATCAGTGCGGCCTTTACGCGCCATTTTTTGTGAGCGCGGTAAGGCCATCTGACTAGGCTGCTATCGGCATTGCGTCTCGAGTTCCTTTGGAGCTCGAGGTAGAAATTCAAGCGTGTCAGCGACGTTGAACACGCCAAACTCACGCGCCTGCTGATCCAACAAAAAACCGTGTCCGGCGCCATAGATGATGACCACTCGGTCGCCTCGCTTTGCGATTTGCCTCAGATTATCGAGAATGCGCAAATTGCGGGCGTACCAGGCGCCGACCCAGTTCGCGCCTGGGTTGGTCTTGGTGTCTCCAAAGGTTGCAATCTCAAAATATTCGCTCTGATCGGCGCGACGATAATCGGGGGCATTCAACCGCCGGAGCCATGTTGAGACGGGTGTGCAGGCCATGAGCTTCGAGAGTTCATCGGCCTGCGCCTGGCTTCTCTTCTGCAGATTTTGCCAATCGGAACCGCGGCCGTTCGCTTTTGCCCAAGCTGGAAAATCATAGTCGGAATCCTTGCCCGGGGGTTCGCCAAGCCAGTCAATCGCGTGGACGCGCTTCAAACCAACGAAAGCGGCCAGCCGAAGTCCGAGCTGGTCGACTTCATCGGGCGCGAGCTTGTAACGACCAGCCTGGTAATCGGCGTAGCGCCGATCGAGCTTCGCTTGCTTTTCTGCCGGCCACTCGACGGCGATCACCGTCGGGTGAAAGGCCGCCAGCCTCTTTACGATTACCTCGATCTCGCGCTGGCGCTTGGGCGTGGTCACGTCTTCGATATGGATGTTTGCGATGTCGCGCGCCGGGTTGCCAAAATGGGGACTGCCAACGATCAGCAGCTCCGGCTTGGCTGTTTGCACCGGCGCCGCAATACTCGACCCGAACGCCGCGAACAGAAGGATGGTAGCCAAAGTCAAGCCGCGCGCGGGCGCCATCTAGCAACTCCAATTCCAGCCGTGGTGAATTAGTTGGGTAATACACTAAAGCGCGAACTGTCAATTCGAGCTCATGCTTCTTCGGGAAAAACCGGTGTGCGAGAGTATCTCTTGATGGCGGCGATTGGCTCTAAAAGCCTCGTTAGACGGCGACTGGCGCCGAAATATGCGGATGCGGTTCGTAATTTTCGAACACGAAATCCTCAGCATCATAACCGAACAGATTTTGTCCCCGATCCTTGATCACCAGCCTCGGAAGAGGGCGGGCGTCGCGGGTCAGTTGAAGACGGGCCTGTTCGAGATGGTTCGAATAGAGATGGCAGTCTCCTCCCGTCCAGACGAAAACTCCAGGTTCAAGACCGCATTCGCGCGCAAGCATATGAGTTAGAAGCGCGTAGGATGCGATGTTGAACGGCACTCCTAAAAAGATGTCTGCGCTTCGCTGATAGAGCTGGAGATTGAGCCGGCCAGAGGCGACGTGGGTCTGGAACAGACAATGACACGGAGCAAGTGCCATTTTTGCGATTTCACCGGGATTCCAGGCGGTGACGATTTGCCGGCGCGAGCTTGGATCATCCCGGATCAAGGAAACGAGATTGGAGATCTGATCAATGTGCCGCCCTTGAGCGGTTTCCCAGTCGCGCCATTGTTTTCCGTAGACCGGCCCAAGATCGCCGCTTTCGTCGGCCCACTCGTTCCAAATGTTGACGTTTCGCTCGTTAAGCCAGGCGATATTGGTATCGCCCCTGAGGAACCAGAGGAGTTCGACGATGATCGATCGAAGATGAAGCTTCTTGGTTGTGAGAAGCGGAAATCCTTGGGCAAGATCGAACCGCATTTGAGCTCCGAACCACGAGAGGGTTCCGGTTCCGGTTCGATCCTCTTGGCGAGACCCCTGCTCGAGAATGAGACGCATGAGATCGAGATATTGCCGCATGACTCTCACCCTAAAGCGCGTTCATGCAAAGGCAAAGATGGGTCTTGAATTCAAAGTCTGGCCAACCGGCAGGAGGAAGCGCATTTCGATGGGTCATGGGCTTATTTTCTGTGCAAAAAAACTCACAGCATGAAGGCGTTTGAATCCCAAATCGAGGACGCGGTCGTCGAAGGCGAGCTTCAGCTCGCTGATAAACTTGCGATCCGCTTTCGCGATTTTCGGGGGCCTTTAGCGAAAGCTCCAATCCTCTGTCTTCATGGGCTCACTCGAAACGGGCGCGACTTTGAAAAATTCGCCCGGCGTTATTCGGCTAGACGACGAGTCATCGCGCTCGACTTCAGGGGGCGGGGGAAAAGCGATCCTGACCCCGATTTTGAACGCTACACGCCGCTCACCTATGCGCGCGACGTTGTCGAGCTTCTCGATGCTCTTGGAATCGAAAAAGCGATATTCGTTGGAACCTCGCTCGGCGGCCTCGTGACGATGGTCGTTGCCGCAACAATGCCGGAGCGGATCGCCGCGTCGATTTTGAACGATGTCGGTCCCGAGCTCACGAGTGCGGGGCTCGAACGCATTCGATCCTATGTCGGGAAAGACAGGAGGTTCAAAAGCTGGAGCGAAGCTGCACAATCCATCGCCCAAAACAATGGAATCGCGTTTCCCAGCTATTCCAACGACGATTGGGTTGAAATGGCAAAGCGGGTCTGCCGCGAACAGAATGGCACCATTCGGTTCGACTATGACATGGCAATTGCTCGACCGTTTGACTCTGATCGAGCAGCTCCAAGCGTTGATCTGTGGCCTCTGTTCAAGGCTCTGGGTGAAAAGCCTCTGCTCGTTGTAAGGGGAGCGCTCAGCGATCTCTTGAGCGCTTCGACGCTCGAGGAAATGCAGGACATGGTGCCGGCCATGCGCTCCGTGACCGTTGAAGGCATAGGGCATGCTCCGATGCTCGATGAACCCGAAGCGCTTGGAGCGATCGACGCATTCTTAGGGTCGCTCGACGTCTAGGACATGAGTTCGGCGGGAGTTGATCCACTCCGAATTCGACGCAAACGCCTGATACAATTTGCGACAATTTTCCGGGATTTCGGCGATAGTTGTGCGACATGGCAGGCCCAAATCTCCGTCAACGCCAAGGCGGCGTATTTAGAGAATGATGGAGAAGATCATGAAAAAGTTTGCACTTGCACTTGCCGGCATGTCGGTTGCAATCGGCGGTCTTGCCGCAACACCTGCCGCAGCTTCTGATTTTGGACGCGGTGGTGACCGTGGCCGATACGAGCAGGTCCAGAACCGGGGCAACGACAACCGGAACATCCAGAACCGCGGCTTTGAAAACCGAGGGTTTGCAAATCGCGGAGCCGAGAACCGGGTCTATTCGAACGGTGGGTACCAGGATCATCGCTGGCAGCGCGGAGAGCGCTTCGATCCGCAGTTCGCAAGCGATTATATGGTGATCTCGGACCCCGGTTATTACAACCTTGGTCCGGCACCCTATGGCTACCGCTGGGTCCGCTCGGGCAATAATGCGATCCTCGTTGCGATCGCGAGCGGGATCATTGGAGCCCTTGCTGCCAATGCCTTCTAAGTAAGTCTCAATGCTGGAGCTCCGGAGCCTTTCGGCTTCGGAGCTTTCGCAATTCTTCAATTCACGAGCTAGATGAGCCCATGACCGGCGAACCGCACGTCCTCATCGTCGACGACGAGCGCGATATTCTCGATCCGCTCGCCTCCTATCTTTCCCGCAACGGCTTTCGGATTTCCAAGGCCCATGATGCTGCAGAAGCGCGCACAATTCTTAGCGCGCACGCGATCGATCTCGCGGTTGTCGACATCATGATGCCTGGCGAAGACGGATTGTCGCTCACCGGCTTTATCCGTGCGACCAGCAACACTCCCGTCATTCTCTTAACTGCAAAGGTCGAGGAAACGGACCGGATCGTGGGTCTTGAGCTTGGCGCAGACGATTATGTGTCCAAACCATTTTCGCCCCGCGAGCTGATTGCCCGAATTAAGGCTGTGCTTCGACGCACACAGGACCAGCAGGTTCGAGCGCCCGACGCCAAAGCCTATGCCTTTGGCGACTGGGTCCTTCGAACGGGCGAACGCGAACTGGTTGATGGTAAGGGCGCGTCAGTTTCGCTTTCGACCGGCGAATATCAATTACTGCTTGCATTGGTGACCCATCCAAAACGCGTTCTTTCGCGCGATCAGCTTCTCGACATTAGCCAGGGCCGCGAACTTGGAGCGTTCGAGCGAAGCATCGACAATCAGGTGAGCCGTCTTCGAAAGAAGCTCGAGGAAGACCCTCGCGAACCGAAACTGATCAAGACCGTTTGGGGCGGTGGCTATACCTTTGCGTCCGAGGTTCGGCAGATATGAGGAGATTTCATCCTCAAAGCCTCGCCGGCCAAATGGCGCTCCTTTTTGCTGCGGCGTTACTGGCAGCGCAGCTCGTCAGTTTTGGCTATATCCTCCTTCAGCGCCACGAGTTCACGAGGGCGCAGATCGATGCGCCTGCGATTACTCGGTTCACGTCGACCGCCGCCGACGTCACCCAGGCTGCAAATGAGTTTCAGGAACTGGTTCTGGATGATGCATCGCGGCGCGGCGCCCATTACGAGCTTGGAGATGTGAGTTCGGTCGGAAACGGGCTTTCGCGCCGCGAAGACACCGAAGAGCGTTTGAAGCAATCGCTCGAAAATGCCGGTGTTCACGTCAAGGGTATCCGCGCAGCGACAGATCCCAGTCCGCAAATCAGCAAGGAAGCGCGCCGCCGTCACTTCGATGTCATGCTTCTTTCCGCCCAGCTACCGTCTGCAAAATGGCTGAACGCGCGCCTCATCATCCCGGCGCCCCCGCCGCTTCTCACGCCCGAGATCGCTGTTGGAACCTTGCTCGTCTACATTTTCGTCCTTGCTGCCGCGATTGTCATCGCGACGCGAATGGCTCGGCCGCTTCGTGATCTGACCTTGGCAGCAGAGGCCTTTCGCGGTCGCAATGCGCCGGTTCGCGTGAGGTCAAGAGGCCCAGGCGATCTTAGGGATGCAATCGACGCGTTCAATGCGATGAACCAGAGGCTTGTCGAACTCCTCGAGGAAAAGGACCGGACTCTGGGCGCGATCGGCCACGATCTGCGAACACCGCTCGCATCTTTGAGAATTCGCCTGGAATCTCTCGAGCCCGAAGACGAGCGGGATCGAATGATCGCAACAATCGAAGAGATGGCATCGACGCTTGAAGACATTTTGACATTGGCGCGAGCCGGGCGCTCACGTGAACAATTCGAGCGTCTCGATGTTTCAGCGCTCGTTCGTTCAACCTGCGAGGAATATCAGCAGCTCGGGAAACCCGTGATCGTTTCCGCGGACGGTCCGCACAGGCTCGAAATTCAGGCTAACCTTCTTCGCCGCGCAATCCGCAATTTGATCGACAACGCTCTGAAATACGCTGGAAGCGCGAAGGTTGAAGTCACAAAGTTGGAAGGTTCAGTCATTATTGCCGTTCTCGATGAAGGGCCTGGACTTGCACAAAATGAGCTTTCGCGAATTTCGGGCGCATTTTATCGCTCCGAGCCCTCGCGCAACCGGGAAACTGGCGGAGCGGGACTTGGGCTTGCGATCACCGAAGCGGTTGCCGATGTGCACCAGGCGAAATTGACCTTTGCAAATCGCGACACTGGCGGCTTCATTGCAAAAATGATCTTCGCCTCACCCGAGTAATCCGGCCGCAGCCGCGCGATCATGCGGCTAACCGCGCAATGATCTGAGATTTCGCGCAAGATAGTTCGATTTCCCGCAAGAATTTTCTGCACAAAATCACCTTTGAATTCTCGTCTTACAAAAATCCGAAAATCGTCGACTTCATGCTGCTCTTTCGAGGAATTGTTAACTCACCAGGATGTTTGAATCGTCGGAAACGCCGGAAAACCGGTAAAAAAAGGGCGGCTCGTTGGAGCCGCCCTTTGGTCGTTTGGACCACCCTTTCGGGCGGAAATTCTTACTTCAGTTCGACGGTGCCGCCGGCATCCTCGATCTGCTTCTTGATCTTCTCGGCTTCGTCCTTGTTGACGCCTTCCTTGATTGCCTTGGGCGCGCCTTCAACGAGCGCCTTCGCTTCGCCAAGACCAAGCCCGGTGATTGCGCGGACTTCCTTGATGACGTTGATCTTCTTGCCACCGTCGCCGGTGAGAATGACGTCGAACTCGGTCTTCTCTTCAACCGGAGCTGCAGCAGCCGCGCCGCCGCCAGCCGGTGCAACTGCAACCGCAGCGGCTGCCGAAACGCCCCACTTCTCTTCGAGGGCCTTGGCGAGATCCGCCGCCTCGAGAACCGTCAATTCAGAAAGCTGGTCGACCAGCCCGTTGATGTCAGCCATTTTGATACTCCTTGGTGAGGCCAAAAGCCTCGTGTCCTTGCGTTGATGAATAAGATTGCGGCTCTATGCGGCTTCTTTTGCCGAATAGGCCTGGAAGATCCGTGCCAGCTGGGCGCCCGGCTCGTTGATCGTGCGTGCAATCTTGGTCGCAGGCGCCTGAATGAGGCCCACAATGGTTGCACGCAGTTCGTCGAGCGAAGGAAGCTCGGCCAATGCCTTGATCCCGTTGACGTCGAGGAGGGTGTCCCCCATCGCTCCGCCGACGATCTCGAACTTGTCGGTCGTCTTTGCGAAATCGACCGCCACTTTGGCAGCCGCGACAGGGTCCGGGGACGTCGCAAGCGCAGTGGGTCCCTTCAAAAGGTCGCCAATGGGCTTGTAGCGCGTATCCTCGAGCGCAATGAGAGCAAGTCGGTTCTTCGCAACTTTGAACTGAGCACCAGCGTCGCGCATCTTCAAACGCAGCTCGGTGGATTGCGCCACCGTCAGCCCGAGATTGCGCGTGATTACCACGACGCTCGTCTCGGAGAAGACTTCCTTCAGCTCGGTGACCAGATCGGCTTTTTGCGAACGATCCATGCCAACTCCACGTTTCGACCGAATGCTTTCGGTCGAGGTTCAACAAACGCTCTGAGCGCGAAAGCGCCAGAGCACACGAATTGTCCGTGGGGCTTGGATCGATGGCGCTGCGCAATCCATTGGGCAACGCACGACGAAGCGGTCTCCCGCTTCGAATGATTCCTGTCCCCGTCTCGGCTGCAGATTAAGGGGCAGGCCCCGGCAGCTGTCTCGGACGAGCACGAAGCGGTTGAGCCACTTCGCCAAGGCGCGCGTATAGCGCAAAACCCTCGCGGATCAACCCAAAAGGCTCAATCGGGGTGGCTTGAAAGCCATGCCCCCATTTCGCTTCGCTCACGCGGAAGCTTTGCCGCCTCGAAGCGAATTCTTTCGATCGCTTCATCGACGGGTTTCCTGTCCGTCGGGGCAAGATTGGCCTTGGCATAGGAATCAAGGATCGGAACCAGGCTCAAATCACTGCTCGACGCGCTCAATCGCTCCATGAAGCGCGACCGTCCGGATATATCGATGAGCGCATTCACCTGGGCCAGATGAGCGAGGACAAAATCCACCGCGAGCCTTGGATGCTGTTGAGCAACGACTGAAATGATTCCGGCGCTCGTCGTTTTTCCAGGCTCGTTCGAAAGCGCAAGATCGAGCGCGCGCCTCGCGAGTGCTTCGTCATGAGTTGCTCCAAGAAGCTGATAAAGCGTCGTCCGCTCGGCAAACCCCGTCGTTGCTCTCGCCTTTTCGTGAATGGCGTTCCAGGTCGCTTCGTCGGCGTTTCGGGCGATGAGCGAAAGCCAGGTGGCTTTGAGCGATCCGGGAATGGCATTGGGGTTGGTTTGCCAGGCGACAAACAGGGCTCTTGACTGAGCGAGGACCCTCGAGTCGTTCACCTTTCCGAGCGTTTCAATCACCGACGAGCGAAGAAGGGCATCGGTCGCAGCTTCTCCCGCTTTGGGAGTGAACCCGAGCGCTTCAAGCTTTGGCGAAAAGACGGCGATCACGCGTTTTGAAATTGCGGCCCGAGCGGAAATATCAGTTTCAAGATCATCATAGAGATCACTCCAGTGATCCAGGGCCGCGGCAATCAGCTTGGCATTGGAGGTCGATGATACGCCTCCAAGAAAATCGAGCCCCACCGCCATTCCCTGATAGCCAGCTTGCGACAAGGCGAGCTGGTCGCTCATCAGTCCGAATTGATCGACTGGTGGAAGGGACGGAAATGCGCGAACCAGGGCGCGCGTATTTTCGGGCTGGTAGAGGGTTCGATAATAGCCCGTCTGACCAACGTTGATGAGGAGAGGGCCGCACCCCTCGACAGTCAATCGCGTGACGGGACCATCGGTTACGACCTGGGTCGATCCAGCTCCAGCGCTTGCGCGCACCGGGACGTGCCAACTCGAGGGCTTCTGTGCAACCTCGGCGCGTTCATCGTTCGAAAACTGGCTTTGAGTGAGGGTCGCAAGCGTTTTTCCTGAAACACATTGCGCCGCTCCAACCTCGATCAACGGCACGCCCGGCTGATCGGTAAAGTCGCGAGCAATCGTTCCAAGGCCGGTTGCTCCAACGCCCTCCATTGAATCCCAGAGATCTTTGGTCTTGGCATTCTGGTAGGCGTGCTTTCGGATGTAGGACTGAATGCCGCGCTGCCAGACGTCGGGTCCGGCGAACCCCTCGAGCATTGCAAGGACCGATTCCCCCTTGGAATAGGTGATTGCATCAAACGCCTGGTTCGCCTGTTCGACGGTTCGAACGTCCTGCACGATGGGGTGGGTTGAATGGAACGAATCCTGCCGCATCGCTCCCTCGCGCGCTGCAACATGATCGATGTCCGCGCCCCAGTCGGGGTGGAAATGCTGGGTGGCCTTGTTCGCCATCCAGCTTGCAAAACCCTCGTTTAGCCAAATGTCGCCCCACCAGCCCATCGTGACGAGATCGCCGAACCATTGATGCGCCATCTCGTGCGCCTCGGTTGCGAACACCCGCTGTCGATCGGATTCCGAAGTAAAAGCAGGATCGGTCAGAAGACTGCGCTCGAACGTGAAGATCGCGCCCCAATTTTCCATTGCACTGAAGAATTGGGATTGCCCTGGCCCAGCGACATTATCGAGCTTTGGAAGCGGAAAGGGGGTTCCGAAATACTGGTTGTAATAGGGAAGAATCTGAGCCTCGGAATCGAGCGCCAGCCGAGCCTTTGGACCATTGCCCCGGCTCATAACGACACCGACTTCCTTGCCTGCCGACCGCTCGGTGATCCGGTCGAAATCTCCGTCCGCAAAGAACAGGAGATAGGTCGACATGACCGGGGTCGTCATGAACTTCACTTCCTTCAAACCTCCTGGCAGAGGTCTTGAAGTCGCAATCGGCATGTTTTCCACAGCCATCAGATTTTGAGGAACCCGCGCAGTCAAATCGAAGCGCGCCTTATAATCCGGTTCGTCCCAGGAGGGGAAAAACCGCCGCGCGTCGGCGGCCTCGAACTGAGTGAAGATCGACCGCGCGTCTTTCCCCTCAATCGTCTTGTAGTCGAGAGCAAAAAGACCGTTGGCCTGCGTATGGATCTCTCCCGAGTAAGCGATCTGAAGCTCATAGGAGCCAGGCTGAAGTATCCTGGAAAAAGCAAAGGTCGCCGTCTCGGCCTGGGGATCGAGACTGATCTGGGTTGGCTTCAAAGCTCCCGCTGCTTTGGAACGAAGCGTTGCCGAGGCGATTTTGAGATCGGCGGCATTAAGAACCAGATTGTTCGTGCGATTGATGACGCTAAGATCGATTGTGACATTTCCATCGAAGGAAAGATGCTCGGCATCGGGTGTCACGATGAGATGATAGTGGTGGGGGATCGCTGTTCGTGGCAGCTGGGTCGGAAGCGTCGGATCGACGGTGTCGACCTCGCGAACGGGCGCAGCCTGAACCGGCATCGAACCGGCAATTGTCACTGACGCCAGAAATACCGCGGGTGATTTCACGAAAGATCCTTCCTCTTAAAGCCCCTGGACGCCGCTACCGGGCCTTGAGAACCAGCGGTGCGCAGCTTCGATGGAAGGTCATCGACCCTCGACGAAAGCATGGATCGACACGTGGTTCATGGTCAATCAGTAAAGCCAAAGGAAAAGGCTCGGGAAAGCCGTGCTTTCCCGAGCCCCTTCGCTCGCCTGTTTAGCGCTTGTTGTTACTGGCCTCGTTCGCCACGCTCGGTCGGAGCCGGCGGAGGCGGAGGAGGCGGTGGTGGGACAGGGCAGGCGCTGGTCGCAAGGATCACCGAGCCGTCCGGGCAGGTCTGCGTCGCTGGAGCCTCAGGTGGGGGCGGAGGCGGCGGCGGAGGCGGAGGCGGCGGCGGAGCAGCGACGACACCAAAGCTGTAGATCACGCTCGCAAGGAGACTGTTCGAGGTGAACTTGCTGTCGTTGTAGAAGGTCGCGGTGCCACCTGAGCAATTGTAAGTTGCTCCTGCTGGTCCGCAGGTCGCTGCCGCAGCTGCAAAGTTATACGCCTGCGATGAATTGTTCGAACCGGCGTGGAAGTAACGATATTTAAGACCGATATCGATGTTCGGAGTGACAGGAGCATAGACACCCGCAATGAGCTGCCATGCAAGCTTTCCGGTGCTCGTTCCAAACTGATGGACGTCGGCATAGCCAAGACCGCCGCCGACATAGCCGCCGAAGCTGCCGTTGCCGCCGAGATCAAGAAGCGCATTGACCATCGCCGAATAAACGCTGGTGCCGCTGTCCACACCATAGTTGGTGCTGCTGGTAAACGTGGTGCCCGCGCCCGTATTGATCGCGGTAACGAACGCATCGCTGGGGCTTAAGCCCTTCGTGTTGGCGTGCTTATATCCAAGCTCGCCCTCGAGCCGGAACATGCCAAAGTCGTATCCACCAACGAAGTCGAGATCCAAACCCTTCTTGAAGCGATAGGAACCGACGTTCGTGCGTGAAAAGTCGGTTGGACCCGGATCGGTAAAGACAACATCGCCCTGGATGGAATTTGACTTTGGAACGAGAATTCCGCCTTCGATTCCGACATAGCCGGAATTGTCGTTCGTCGCCGCTGCCGGTGCAGCGATCACGAGCGCAAGCGCGCTCGCAAGTAAGTATTTGCGCATGGGGTAACCCCTTATGTTGTTAAGACACCGACGACCGAACTTGCGCGTTCAGGACTTAGTTTCATTAAAAGCGCGCCACTTTTCTACCCTGTGGAAAACTGTTGCATGGTCGACACATGCGACTCGTTGCTCGGCTGCGGCAAACCGTTGGCAGACGAGAAAAAAACGGCCGGTAAGCGCCATTTTTGGAGCTCCCGGCCGTTCGAATTCCGCGCCTTTGCGCAAAATTTATGTGATCGTAAGTTTGCCGTTAGGCGCCGGCGATCTGCTCGAGATCGACTTTAATGCCGGGGCCCATGGTCGAAGTAAGAGAGACCTTCTTGATGAACTTACCCTTCGCGCCCGAGGGCTTGTTGCGAACGATTGCGTCCATGAATGCCCTGAAGTTCTCAACCAGATCTTTTTCCGAAAACGATGCCTTGCCGATCCCGGCGTGAATGATTCCGGCCTTCTCGACTCGAAATTCGACCTGGCCCGACTTGGCGTCATTGACCGCCTTTGCGACGTCCATTGTGACGGTTCCAAGTTTCGGATTGGGCATCAGTCCCTTGGGACCAAGTACTTTACCGAGACGACCAACGATCCCCATCATGTCGGGCGTTGCAATCACTCGGTCGAAATCGATCTGACCGCCCTGAATGGTTTCCATAAGGTCTTCGGCGCCCACGATGTCCGCTCCGGCAGCTTTTGCCTCGTCGGCCTTCCCGCCCTTAGCAAACACCGCCACTCTAACGCTCTTGCCGGTGCCATTTGGAAGATTGACGACCCCGCGAACCATCTGGTCGGCGTGGCGCGGATCAACCCCGAGGTTGAGCGCGATTTCGACCGTCTCGTCGAACTTTGCCGACGCATTCTTCTTCACGAGGCCCAGCGCTTCGTCGACTCCATAGAATTTTTCCCGGTCGACCTGAGAGAGCTTCTGCTGCCGCTTGGTTGGTTTCGTCATCGCCTCAGCCCTCCACCACTTTGAGGCCCATTGCGCGAGCGGACCCTTCGATAATCTTCGTCGCCGCGTCGAGATCGTTGGCGTTCAAATCCTTCATCTTCGTTTCGGCAATGTCGCGAAGCTGCGAGCGCTTGACGGTTCCAGCGGTCGTCTTGCCGGTCTCAGACGAGCCCTTCTGGATCCGCGCAGCCTTTTTGAGAAGGAAGGAGGCAGGGGGCGTCTTGGTCGCGAAAGAGAAGCTTCGGTCGGCATAGACGGTGATCACCGTTGGAATTGGAGCACCCTTTTCGAGCTCCTGCGTCGCGGCGTTGAACGCTTTGCAGAATTCCATGATGTTGACACCGCGCTGACCAAGGGCTGGACCGATTGGAGGCGCTGGATTTGCAGTGCCGGCCGGCACCTGCAGCTTGATATAGCCGGTAATTTTCTTTGCCATGTTTCACTCTCGTTTTGTCCGCTTGCGCCAATGACGCGAACGGAAGTTCGAAGTTTAGCGGTTCAAACGCTCGCGATGAGGCCAACTGGCCACTAACGAGCTCCCGCAATCTGCCGCTCATCTCGAAATAATTCTCATGGGCGCGGCATCCAACATCATATCGAGGCTCATTCTCCTGCATTCGCAGGAGCATCGGCTCCATCAATGTCGCTGGATGGGCGCCAGCTATAGGAAATCACCGAAAAAAGGAAGAGTAGGTCCAGCTCCCTCGACCCCGGCTGCCCTATTTTACTCGTTCGACCTGCTCAAACTCCAGTTCGACTGGAGTTGCACGCCCGAAGATGCTCACTCCGACCTTCACTCGGCCGCGGTCGAAATCGAGCTCTTCAACGACGCCGTTGAAGCTTGCGAACGGTCCATCGAGAACCTTCACCGAATCCCCGATCTCATAGTCGACATTAATCTTCTGCTTGGGTGCGTGCGCGGCTTCCTGCTCGTTTGAGAGCATCCGCGCGGCCTGAGCATCGGGAATCGGTTGCGGCTTGCCTCCGGGTCCAAGAAAGCCGGTGACCTTGGGTGTGTTCTTAACAAGGTGGTAGACCTGGTCGTTCATTTCGAGCTTGGCGAGCACATAGCCCGGCATGAACTTGCGCTCAGACTGCACCTTCTTGCCGCGCTTGATCTCGGTCACGGTCTCGGTCGGAACTTCGATTTGATCGACAAAGCGCTCGAGGCCCATTCGGTCCGCTTCGCTCATGATCGCGTCGCGAACCTTGTTCTCGAAGCCGGAATAAGCGTGAATGATGTACCAGCGCGACATTCTGTTGACCTTTAAACTCTTACCCCGTTCCCCACGACTGGAGATCTGGGATGACGTTAGCGCGAGCTCAAAAAGCTCAGCAGATGATTGACGAGGGTGTAGAAGACGGCGTCGACGCCGAAGAAGAAGAAGGCAAGCGCCATCGTCATGATCAGCACCATGATCGCGGTCGCGACCGTCTCTTTGCGGGTCGGCCAGACGACCTTTGCGGTTTCAGCGCGGACCTGACGGATGAATTCGCCGGGGGAAACTTTCGCCACGTTTCGGAGCTTCTTCTCAAGTTGCGGATAGAAAAAGGCTCCGCAGGCACATGGCCGGCGGAGCTGTCGCTCATCTAGCGCTGGTCGCTCGACTCTTCAAGGTTCTGCTTAATCCTCTTCAGCCTTGCGGTTCTTAAAAGCCGTAGCTAGGTCCCGTCATCTCACCAACGCAGGAGTGTAGCTCAGTTGGTAGAGCATCGGTCTCCAAAACCGAGGGCCGTGGGTTCGAGTCCCTCCACTCCTGCCAATTCACCGGCTGTACGTTCCTGACACATGGGTCACGGATCGTTCCTAAGACATAGGTAACAACCTCGTGCCGAACGATGGGTGCCAATCACGAGGTGATGCGACTTATTGCCAACCATCAAAGAGACCATTGGCTAACTTTGCCGAGCTGGCTGTTTCTACCGACCTCACGCGGCGCTTTGAACGATCCAACCTTCCCGGCATTTGCTCAGAAGCTCGGATTGATCAGTTATTGGAAGACAAAGCACAGCAGGCCGGAAGTCTGCTCGGACAAAAACGCGCCGGCGTTTTGCAGGCTGATCTGAGCCGCCGCGGTTTGATGAATATTGTGCGTGTGGACCGAACCCGTGTCGATCTTTTCGAAAACGGAAAAAGTCCCACTTCAGAAAAATTGGGTGATCGTGACTGTTCCCCGGCCCGCCGAATTTCACTCAGACTGGGCCATTTTCTCTGAGATCGACGATGAGCAGTCGAATAGAGAGTTGCCTAACTAGCGATCGGCAAACCAATCCAGCTTCCTTTGCTCCCGGTGAAGATCTCCTGCCTTGCCGCGCGATAGTCGCCGGGCCGCGCAAAAAAGATATTTGGGACGTAAGTCTGCGGATTGCGGTCGTAGAGCGGAAACCAGCTCGACTGGACCTGGACCATCAGGCGATGACCCGGTTCGACCACATAGTCGATTGTTGGAAGTGAAAACTCGTAGGTGAGGGGTGCATTGGGCACCAGCGGCTGTGGGTGTGCAGCATCGGTTCGATAGCGCCCGCGCATAATATCCATCGCGACTGGAAGCTCGTAGCCACCCATTTCTGCTTTGCTTTTGGACATCGCGGGATAGACGTCGATCAGCTTCACCACCCAATCGCTGTCGGTCCCGCTCGTCGAAGCAACAAGATGGACGAGCGGCGTTCCTTTCAGCGACAGCGGCGCATCGAGCGGCGAGGTCTCGTAGGTGAGAACGTCGGGACGAGCTTCGGCAAACCGTTGATCGTCCTCGAGCCAGTAACGCCAAGTCGACCCCGATGCCCATGGCGAGATATTGGGGCGCTGGCGATAGGTTACAGGCTTTGCAGGATCGGAAATGTAGGAATCGAACCGAGTTTCCGAAGGCTTCTTGAAACTGAGCGACCTGTCAGCTGCGAGATAGATCGGCGTGAGACCTGAAGAGCACCCGCTCGAACAGGCAATTGGCCAGTCGGATAAGCGTTGCCACTGGTCAGGGCCAACCGAATAGGCGGTGACGCGCGCGATATTTGCTGGCGGGCCGTCTTTCAGATGCTCGTTCAAAAACGGAAGAAGGATATTCTCGCGAAACCATTTTCCCGTGTCGCTCCCCCACTCGATAGGCCCCAAGCTGCTCGCAGCGCCATTCTCCTGGCCGTGGTGCCAGGGCCCCAGAACCAGGTGGAGATTGCCGTTGTCGCTCCGCTTCAAGGCATTGAAGACGGCTGGCGCCCCGTAAATGTCTTCCTGATCCCACTCGCTGTCGACGAGGAGGGTTGGGACGGTCAAAGGCCTTCCGACAAGGATCCTGTCGACCGCCTGATCCTGCCAATATTCATCATAGGAAGGATGGTCGGTGAGGCGAACCCAAAAGGGCAGCTGCTCCATGCCCATGGCATGGCCATAGGCGCCTGCCGAACCATATTTCAAAAATGTATCGTAATCGTCGTAACCCTGACTGAACCAATCTTCGTCGGACTGCTTCGTCGCCGTCTGGCTGTAGACGTAGCTGATCATTTCTTCGCGAAATGCGCCGTTGTGAAACCAGTCGTCGCCTTTCCAGACATCAACCATAGGATTGATCGGGACCGAGGCTTTGAGCGCCGGATGAGGATCAACGAGGCTCATCAATGCGGTGAACCCGTCATAACTCGTTCCGATGGTTCCGACGCGCCCGTTCGATTGGGCAACGTTCTTCACCAGCCAATCAATCGTGTCATAGGTGTCGGTTGAATGATCGACATTTGTAGGATTGAGCGGCCCCCGAAGCGGCCGGTTCATCACATAGTCGCCGCCCGACCGGTATTTGCCCCGAACATCCTCATAGGCGACGATGTAGCCCGCGCGCACAAGTTCGGCCGAAAGCGGTGAAAGAATGTTTTCGGGAAGCGCTCCGAAGCTTCCAGACGTGCTCTTGTCGGCTGAATAGGGCGTAGAATCGAGCATGATCGGAAATCGGCCCGAACCTTTGGGAATGATGAGGACTGCGTAGAGCTTCACTCCATCGCGCATCGGAATTTCGACCTCGCGGCGGACATATTGGAAGTCCGAGCGCGGGGCAGTGAAATGCTGCGGAATGTCGCTGCCCTTCGAGACAGGAGCGACGATCGGATGAAAGGATTTTGGAATATCGCCGCCAGGCTGAACGGCGGGTTCGACATGCGTTTCCGCAACTAAGGGTGCCGCAGCTACAAAAAGTGCGACGAACGCGAATTGACGAAATTTCATTCGACTTCCTCTTGCCGAACGGCCTTTGCACAAGCCGCCGGCCCTCGGCAACTGAAGGAACCCTTTGCGCTCAAGGGGATTGCAGACAGCTCAATCAAGCGGAGACAGAATGGCCGACCGAAACGCATTTGATCGCGCGACCCGGGTCATCGCGGGCGACGACAAGACGAATTATGATCCTGTCGCGATTACCTTTCATTGGGTGACCGCGTTTCTTGTCCTCTTCCAGTTCACGCTTGCCGAGACCTGGGACTGGGCTTCGCATGACACGCGCGAAACGATGCAGAGCATTCACGTGTCGTTCGGGATTTTGCTGACCGCGGTCATCATTGGCCGCTTGATCTGGCGCTGGATTCCAGGTCATCAGCGCTCGTCGCTTGAAACTGGTTGGATGGGCACCGCGTCAAAGAGCGTTCATTACCTCCTTTACCTTCTGCTCATTGCTCAGGCCTGCCTTGGCTTTGCAGTCGGTTGGTCAGGCGGCCATCCCATTCACTTTTTTGGAATTGGGATTCCCGGCCCAATCGCTGGCCTCTCGAGACCGCTTCGTGGTGAAATCCGACAAATTCACAGCTACGTCGGCTGGACGATCGTGATCGTTGCACTGGGGCACGCGCTTGCTGCGCTGTACCATTATTATTTCCTGAAGGACCGGGTTCTCGGCCGGATGCTTCCGGCGGCACGTTAGCTGAGGAAGTTCGTCACAAACGTGTTTTGGGGCGCATCTCTGAATTCGACAGGACTTGCGAATTGTTCGATGCGCCCCTGGTTCAGAAGTGCGACGCGGTCGGCAAGAGCAAACGCTTCCTCCTGGTCGTGAGTGACGAAAATCGAAGTCAGCCCGAGTTCTCGGTGAATATTCAAAAGCGCGGTTCGAAGTTCGCGGCGCACTTTTGCATCCAATGCTCCAAATGGCTCGTCGAGAAGCAGAATTCTGGGCTCGCGAGCAAGCGCCCGCGCGAGCGCAACCCGCTGCCGCTGACCGCCCGAAAGCTGGTTTGGGTAGCGGTTCGAGAGCGAGGGAAGCTGGACGAGCTCGAGAAGATCTTCAACTCGCCGTGCGATTTCCTTTTTGTTGGGCCTTGAACGGCGTTCCATCACGTTCAGTCCGAATGCGACATTCTGGCCGACCGTCATGTGATGAAACAAGGCATAATGCTGGAACACGAAGCCAATTTCGCGCGACGCCGGTTTGTCGTTCGTGACGTTGCAGGCGTTGAACCAGATCGATCCGCGTTCCGGAACTTCAAGACCTGCAAGAATTCGAAGCAAGGTCGTTTTTCCCGATCCCGATGGGCCGAGAAGCGCAACAAATTCCTGATCGGCGATCGTCAGCGAGACATCGTTGAGCGCGGGATATTGGGAGAAGCTTTTGAAGACATGTTCGACCTTGATCGCCATGTCACAATCCTTTCCCAAGCTCGGCTCGGTAGCGCCACTCGAGACCTGATTTGAGCGCAAGAGTGATAACAGCGAGGACGACAAGGAGCGATGCGACGGCAAATGCACCGACAAAGTCATAATCATCGTAAAGGGCTTCAACCTGGAGGGGCATGGTGTTGGTTTCGCCGCGAATGTGACCGGAAACGACGCTGACCGCTCCAAATTCCCCCATCGCCCGGGCGTTGCACAGGAGAACTCCATAAAGAAGCCCCATACGAATGTTTGGAAGCGTCACTTTGACAAAGGTCCGCCATCCCGAGGCGCCGAGCGTCAGCGCAGCCTCCTCTTCGCCTCGACCCTGACTTTCCATCAAGGGAATGAGCTGGCGTGCGACGAACGGAAACGTGACGAAAAGGGTCGCCAAAATCAGCCCGGGAAGGGCAAAGATGATCCGGACGTGATGGGCCTCGAGCCACGGTCCGAGCATCCCTTGAGCTCCGAACAGAAGCACGAAGAGAAGGCCCGACACGACCGGCGAAACCGAAAATGGAAGTTCGATCAGTGCGACCAGGACGGCCTTTCCGGAGAAGTCGAACTTTGCGATCGCCCAGGATGCGCAGATCCCGAACAGCGTGTTCAAGGGAACCGCGATCGCTGCAACGCACAGGGTAAGGATGATGGATGCGCGCGAATCCGGAGCGCTGATTGCTAAAGCCCAGATGTGGACGCCCTTTTGAAACGCTTCTTCAAACACCGCTCCCAACGGCAGAAGGAGCATGAGAAGAACGTAACCCATTGCTGCCGCAATAAGGGCAATCCTGGCCGCAAGGGGTTCGCGAAGACCCGCCGCGCTCATCCGATCCTCCGCCGATGCCAATGCTGGACGACGTTCAATGTGAGAAGAACGGCAAACGAAATCGCAAGGATGACGCAGGCGATCGCAGCGGCTCCAGAATAGTCATATTCCTCGAGCCTGGTGACGATCAAAAGCGGTGCAATCTCCGATTTGAACGGAACGTTTCCGGCAATGAAAATGACCGATCCATATTCTCCGGCGCCGCGCGCGAACGCGAGTGCAAATCCGGTTGCAAGTGCCGGTGCAATCGAGGGGAGGATCACTCGAAGAAATGTCTGAATTCGGGTGGCACCCAAACTGAGCGCGGCTTCCTCAACTTCGCTTGATACCTCTTCAAGGACGGGTTCGACGGTCCGAACGACAAAGGGAAGGCCGATGAAGGTCAGTGCGACGACAACTCCTGCAGGTCGGTAGGCAATTGGAACTCGGGCAATCATGAGTAGCCTGCCAAGAACGCCCGTGTCGGCATAGAGCGCGGTAAGAGCAATTCCTGCAACGGCAGTTGGAAGGGCAAAGGGCAGGTCGACAAGGGCGCTCAAGAGCCTTCGGCCGGGGAAGCGATAGCGAACCAGAACCCAGGCAATGAGTAGTCCAAACAGGCAGTTGATGAGGGCGGCAATGGCTGCAGCCCCAAATGACAGTCGGTAGGCGGCAATTGCGCGGGGAGAGGCTGCCGCTTGAAGAAAATTGTGCAAACCCTGGTGTGTGCTTTTGAGAACGACTGCCGAAAGCGGAACAAGCACAATGAGCGAAAGCCAGAGAATTGTGA
The DNA here is from genome assembly GCA_963703055.1 of uncultured Alphaproteobacteria bacterium. Lineage (GTDB taxonomy): Bacteria > Pseudomonadota > Alphaproteobacteria > Sphingomonadales > Sphingomonadaceae > Sphingomicrobium. Next base: position 181,808 of record OY969784.1, read on the forward strand.
TTCCCAAAGTCAGTTGAAAGCCTGGGAGTGGGCGGCGCTGCGCGACCGGCATTTAGGGCCCCCCGGTTGCGGCCGTTCCTGGTCGCTGTGTGGCTGATCGGATAGAGTCACTGTGCTCGTGCGAGGTTAAGCTACTGCGCTCGGCAAGTGCTCGATGAATCGCCTCGACCCGGCGGCTCGTACTTCGCACCGCAAGTCCCGGCACGATTGCGTGAAACATGCAAAGAGCGCTCGCCGACGCGAGGTGACACGCGATTGCGAACGCCGTTCGAAAATGCTCGAAATATGTCTCTTGAGCACCTTCCAGATGCAATTTGCTTGCCTTGATCATTAGAACCATTCCCGATCACTGGATTGAACAAGGATCGTGATGCCCGGCTCAACGATCCCGGACCCGGGAGTGTGAGGAACTGGGACCATTTGCACGCCGGGCACCACGAACTTAAGTCGGATTTAGAAGCTCAGCTGGCCAAACAGGCCGAGCTCGTCGTAGCTTCCGTAGTCCGCGCCACCAATAATTCCGTTGGACGTTGAAAAGAGGCCATTTTTTACTCTCTCGTGCTTGTAAACGAGGGCAAGATCGATGGGATTGATCGGTTTGTAATCGAGGCCAAGGTCGAAATAATTGTCGACCATTGAAGGGTTGAGATCCTTGCTCGGTTTCACCCAATCGTAGCGCCCAAAAATCGAAACTTTGGGAGTGAATGCGAACGAGCCGAAGCTCGACCATCCGTCCGATTTGTCGAGCGTTGGAATTGTGACCGTATTCCAGTTCGTCGCTTGGAAATGTTCAACCCCCAAACGGATCCGTTTGTCGGTATAGGCTGCGACGGCATCGACCCGGGTCGCGGTATTGGGTGTCGCAGTCTCCGGGAGATTCGCAGCGCTCTTTCCGAGCTTTCCAGTGTAGCCTCCAATTCCAAACGTGATCGATTTGATGGGATTGACGCTGATACGACCTTCAAGGTCGATCGAATCGGAACTTCGCGAAAGTGTTTTGAACCCCGCGCCATCGATCGCCGAAGCCGCGTAACTGACTAGTCCGTTGGCTAATGTACCGCCGACATGGACTCCCCAATCTGTCGATGCGCCGAACTTCGTTCTGTCGATCAGCGTGTTTTCGACAAAGCGGTAGCCATAGAGGCTTTCGACGAACGGGACCCATGCAAGGTCGGATTCTCCAATCCTCACGAAAAACGCCGGTGAGAATTTGGCTTGAACATAAGCCTTCTTCACGAACACGAGTGTGTCCTTGGTTGTGCCGTTCGCATTGTACCGAAAGTCGGTCGTGAGATTGGCGGAGAAGGTGTCGTCGAACTTGTGGTCGAGGATGAGATAAAAGCGCTTGAGCTCAGTCTCGGTCCCATTCTGAGCATTTTCGGTTTGATGCCCTTGAAGATCCGTCGAGGTCTGGTGGATATCGCTGACGTTGAAGAATGCACGGCCTCCGACAGTGGTATTGTCCCACCAGCCGTGGCCTGTGCCAGTAACCTGGGGCGGCACCGGAACCGGCGCAGCGGCCGCAACGGGAACCGGCTGTGACTGGTTGAGCGCAATGGCTGCCTGATTTTGCGCGGTTGAAGCGATCGTCTGAGCAGTTTGCGCCTCTTGAGCAGTTGCTCTTTGAGCAGCTTCCTCGGCATCGAGCCGATGGGTCAAGGCATCGACCTCGGCTTTGAGGGAAGCAATTGCCTCGTCGCGGTTATCGACGACGCTGGATCGCTTCGCGTGCGCTTTGCGTGCCCGGGCGAACTTGGCTTTGGCAACACTGCTTGAGGCCTTCTCAGGCTTATCGCCTGAAGTTTCCGCTTGAGCGAAGGACGTGGTCGAAAGGCAAAGGAGTGCCGTCCCTAAAATCAAAGGGTTACGCATGGTGAAGATTCCCTTTTTGGTAAAATTGGTCCCAGGCGGTTCAGCGCCTCGCGGCCTCATATTCCTGGTCAAACAGACCGCCGTCGCTGAAATGCAGCGCTTGGGTTTTCTCCCAGCCGCCGAAATTGCGCTCGATCGTGAGCAGCTTCACGCGCGGAAACTGGCTTTGATATCTCGCGGCAATTTCAGGATTTCGAGGCCGGAAATAATTTCGTGCAATGATTTCCTGCGCTTCGGGAGAATAGAGGAATTTTAAATAGGCTTCGGCAGCCTTCCGAGTACCGTGTTGATCGACCAGCTTGTCGACGACCGCGACCGGAGGTTCGGCGAGGATCGAAACGGAAGGGATCACGATGTCGAACTTGCCGCGCGCAAGCTTGTCGGTTGCAAGAAGCGCTTCGTTTTCCCACGCAATAAGTACGTCGCCCTGTCCGCGCTCGACGAACGTTGTCGTCGAGCCTCGTGCACCGGAATCGAGAACCGGAACATTTCGAAAAAGCTTCGCCATGAACAGCTTGGCCTTTTGGGCTGAGCCATATTTCCCCTGCGCATATCCCCAGGCCGCAAGATAATTCCAGCGCGCTCCTCCGCTCGTTTTCGGATTGGGAGTAATGACTTTGACGTCAGGTCGAATGAGATCGTCCCAATCCCTGATATGCTTGGGATTTCCGTGCCGTACGAGAAGAACGATAGTCGAATAATAGGGTGTGCTGTTGTCGGGCAGCCGCTGCTGCCAATGAGCTGAAATGAGACCATGTTTGGCGATTTCATCGATGTCGTAAGCAAGCGCGAGCGTGACGACGTCGGCGGGGAGACCGTCGATGACTGCCCGGGCCTGCTTGCCCGAACCGCCATGGCTTTGCTTAATGGCGATGGATTGGCGCGTCACTTTCTCCCAGCGCTGCGCGAATGCGGAGTTGATCTGCTGATAAAGTTCGCGGGTCGGGTCATAAGAAACATTGAGGAGTTGGTTTGGATCGCTCCTCGCGGAATCAATCGCGAGCACTCCTGAAAGCGCGATCCCAATGGCGATGGTTCTGATCGGTGACATGAGCGACTTTCCCCTGATGTTTGTCACTCTAATTTCTAATCCCTAGTTCTCTACTAGAGAATAGTGGTATATATTCAATTCGGCGCAAAAAGGTGGCATTTGGCCGCGCCATGCCATGCCAAAAGTTAGGGTTTAAAGCGCGTCTGAGCGGCGCGCATCGCGTCCGAGTCGGACGCTGCGCAGGGGGGAATTCTGACCTGGCCATTGAGGCCAATGTGCCGAGCGGATCAGCCCCGCGGGGCTGAAGTTTGCGACAACTCGCTAAATCTCAGAACCGAACTGCATCACGCCGCAATATCGTAAGGCTGAATTTCGCCGGAAAGATAAAGAATCCTAGCCTTGGTCCTCGAGAGTTTGCCTGAGCTGGTTCTTGGAAGAGTTCGTGGAGGGACCAGCTCAACCACCGGCGTAATCCCGGTAATCGCGCGAACGCGTTCCCGAATTTCGTCGCGAAGTCGTCCGCGTTCTTGCGCATCCGATACTCGGCAGTGAACGAGAACCGCGGGCGTCTCCTCACCCGATGGGCCAGTGATTGCAAATGCCGCGATATCTCCAGACTTGAAGCCAGGAAGCTGTTCGACAGCCCACTCGATATCCTGCGGCCAGTGATTGCGGCCGTTGATGATAATCATGTCCTTGGCTCGACCGACGATGAAAATATAGCCTTTCGACATGTAACCCATGTCTCCGGTATCGAGCCAATTATCGGGACTGAGGCACGCTTTCGTGGCTTCCTCGTCACGAAAATAGCTATGCATCACGCTCGTCCCGCGAACGAACACCTGGCCGATGCCGCGATCGGGAAGAAGCTTGCCGTCAAAATCACGGACTTCGATTTCCATTCCGGTGACCGGCCGCCCGCAATTGACGACCGCGCGGTATCGCCTCGGCTGATTTTCTTCATCGGGGGCGCAGCCCGACAATTCATTTTCTTCAACGAGCTCGAGCCGAATTCCTTCGCCCGGCGGCATCAGTGAAACTGCCAGAGTGGCCTCGGCAAGACCGTAGCTTGGGCAAAAAACGCTCGCTTTGAATCCGGCGGGAGCAAAACAGTCGACAAACGCCTGCATAACATCCGGCCGGATCATGTCTGCGCCATTGCCCGCAATCCGCCAGCGCGACAGATCGAACCGGTCTTCGGCACGGGTCTGCGAACTCATTCGCCGCGAACAGATGTCATATCCGAAGGTCGGCGAATAGCTGACCGTCGTGCCGGGATTTCGAGTGATCATGTCGAGCCAGGCAAGCGGACGCCGTGCGAAATCCTCGGTCTTCATATAATCGGCCGAGAATTGCTGCGACAGCGGCGAGAGGAAGCAGCCGACGAGCCCCATGTCATGATACCAGGGAAGCCAGGAGATCATCCGATCGCTGTCCTCGACTTTAAGTCCGATTCCATGGGCATGAAGATTGTCGAGTAGCGCTCGGTGAGTGACTGCAACGCCGTGCGGAAAGCGCGTCGAACCGCTCGAATATTGAAGATAGCAGATGGCGTCGGGATCAGCGTTGGGGAGCTCGGACGTCCCTAGTTCGACGTCAGTTAGCGATTCCCAGTCGCGATTGAGAACCTTCGCGTTTTCGGCGGCTCCAGTACAGAAATCGGTAAGTTCCGAAGGGAAAAGAAACAACTTGGGATCGCTGCTGTTAAGCTGGATCGAAAGCTGTTCGACATAGGCATCACGCCCACCAAAGCTGGTCGGAAGCGGGAGCGGCACCGGCCAGGCTCCGGCATAGACCGCGCCGAAGAAGCAGGATGCGAACTCCGGTCCGGTCTCGGCAACGATTGCAATCCGTTCGCCGGGCTTAATCCCGAGCGCTATAAAGCGCTGGGCATGGGCAAGCGCATCTTGGCGAAGCTCGGAATAGGGATAGGCGCGCACGAGGCTGCCGCGCGCGTCGTGAAAATTGAGGCCGCGACTTCCCTTCGCTGCATAATCGAGCGCCTCGCCGAGCGTATCGAAATCGGCGATCCGTCGTGGCAGAGTGTCGGTCGTCGGTGTCGCACCAGGCGGCGCTAGTTCGGTCTTCAAAGAGGCGCTGCGTTCGAGCACGCCGTCCCTTCCTTGGCTGGTCATCACTTGCGCCCGCACCTGTAGAGCGCCGGCGACTTCCTGATGTGCGGCGAGTGTGGCACAAAAACGGCCAAATGGCACCCCGAAGCTCCCAGCATCGACCCTCCCCATTGAATTCGAAACGGCTCGACGAGCTCGCGCTTCGCTACGTTGCAAGATTTGCGACGACGCGTTCGAAACTTCGCGCCTATCTCTCGCATAAGGTTCGCGAAAAGGGGTGGGGCGAGGAGCGTGAACCGGACCTTGACGGCATTGTGCTCAAACTCACCGATCTTGGCTATATCGACGAACCGGCTTACGCTCTTGCCAAGTCGCGGCAACTGGTTCGCAAAGGCTATGGCGGGGGTCGCCTTGACGACGCTCTTAAACGCTCGGGAATTGACGAGGATGCAGGGAAGGATGCGCGCGCATTTGCATCCAAGCAGGCGCTCGATGCTGCGCTTCGCTTCGCAAGAAAGCGAAAGATCGGCCCGTTCGCTTCCAGCGCTTTTCAAAAAAAAGACCGCGACAAGGCCATTGCGGCAATGGTTCGGGCCGGCCACCCCTTTCAACTCGCGCTCAAAATTGCATCGCTTGAACCTGGCTCAAACGTTGCTGAAGACGAGTTTCCCGACGATTTCCTGGCCGACCATTAGCTAAAGTCGGTTTGCCGACACTCCATCGCATGGTAAGGCTGGGCCCATGGTAGGTGCGTCGGTCAAATTTGCCGAACGGGAGGTATTGCCCGTCGTGGTGTCTAAAAGCGATCCTCCCGAGGAGGAACTTCAACCGATCAGCGGCCGTGTAAAGTGGTTCGACGCGACGCGCGGATTCGGCTTTTTGGTCAGCGAACAGGTCGATGGGGACGTGCTGCTCCATTTTAGTGTCCTTCGCGAACATGGCCGGCGAAGCGTCCCTGAGGGTGCGACGGTGGAATGCATTCCTGTTCGGCTCGAACGGGGGCTCCAGGCCAAACGGATCCTGTCGATTGATCTAAGCTCGGCCTTGCCCCATCCGCCCCGCTCGTCCATGCCGACCTCCGAACGATCGGATCGCAAGGCGCTTACCGAAGCGGCCGGCGAATTCGAGCCACTGGAGGTCAAATGGTTCAATCGGGTTCGTGGCTACGGCTTCCTCAAGCGAACTTCGGAAGATGGAGAGGAAGACGTCTTCGTTCATATGGAAACGGTCAGAAGCGCGCATTTGCCCGAACTTCAGCCGGGCCAGATGGTCGAAGCGCGAATCGCTCCAAGTTCGAAGGGCTTGACCGCGATCGAGGTTCGAGCTTCCGGCGGATCGCAGCCCTAGCCTTTGCCGTCGTTGCATTTGCAGGCTGCAGTCCGCAGGCCTCGGCGCAAAATCCTCCGGTCGAACACGGTCATCCACAGACGGGATTGAAACAGGTGCCGCTGACGATCCGCTCGGCAACGGGCTCCCACATGTTCACAGTGCAAATTGCAGCGACGATGGAGCAGCAGGAACAGGGGCTGATGTTTTACCGTTCGCTTGGAGCGGACGAGGGGATGATCTTTCCCTATGATCCTCCGCAGGACGTTTCCTTCTGGATGAAAAACACACTCATCCCGCTCGACATGGTGTTCATCCGGGCAAACGGGACCATCGCGCGAATCGCAACCGCTAAACCGCTCGACCTCCACACCGTCCCGGCAGGAGAGCCGGTTGTTGCAGTCCTTGAGATCCGCGGCGGAAGAGCGGCCGAACTTGGAATTCGCGAAGGCGATCAGGTCGACTGGCCGCATTGAGCAAATTGAGGATGGGGAGGTGGGCCCAGCGTCTCCCTTGCAGGCCGGTGAGGATTGCGGCACAGGCCTTGGCCCATGGGATTTTGGTCCAAGACATTCACCTGGTGGAACGGCGCGACCTTAGGAACAGCGCTCTTTAGCTGGCGCTTCGGCAAGGAAGTCGGGCGCGATGAAGCGGGCAATCTTTATTATCATGATCCCAAACGCCCGTGGCGCAGATGGGTGATCTACAACGGCAGTAATGACGGAAGCCGGGTGCCGCCGGGCTGGCAGTTATGGCTCCGAGGGACGATCGACGACCTTCCCGAACGAGCCCTCCCGCCGGTGCGCAAATTCCAGCAAAAACCGACCCAGAATCTTACTGGCACAATGGAAGCGTTTCGCCCCGACGGTGCTCTTGGAAGCGGCAGGATCCGGCCCGCATCGACCGGCGATTACGAGCCTTGGATTCCCGAATAAGCGTGCGGACTCTCGCCGCATCTCTTGTCATTGCGCTTGCTCTTGCGGCCTGCTCGCGCGGCGCTCAGGAGCAGGCCAATCGGTCGGCCCAACTGGGCTCAAAAATGGCTTCGACCGCCCAAAGCCAGGGTGGAGTGACTCCCATGGCACAGCGCGTCGCAGCGCTTGGGATTCTCAACAAGCGCAACGGAATTGTTCAAAACGTCACTTTGAAACCCGGCCAGTCGATCCGCTGGAAAGACGTGATCGTTCGACTTCGAGCATGCGAGACCACCGCTCCCTGGGAAGCTGAAAAATTGACCGGCGCATTCGTCCAGGTCGACGTTCAGCGGCCCGACAAGAGCTGGAACCGAGTGTTTTCAGGCTGGCTCTACAAGGAATCGCCTTCGCTCAACACGGTCGAAAATCCGGTTTACGATGTCTGGCCCAGAAGCTGCGCAATGACATATCCCGCGGGTCCTTCAGCGCCTGCGGCCCCTGACATTTCGAGCAACCTGTCGAGCGCCAAGAAATCGGGAGCAGCTCCGCTTCCACGCCCAAATCCCTCGACCAAAGCTGCTGCGGTTCCACCGTCCCCGCCGAGCGCTGCCGAAAGCAATGCCACATAGGTTTCGCGCGGGACGCTCACGGCTCCCAGTGACGCCAGATGATCGGTCATGAACTGACAATCGAGAAGGCTGAAATTTCCGACTTTCAGCCGAGCGACAAGCCAAGCCAGCGCAACCTTCGAAGCATCTCTTTTGCGACTGAACATGCTTTCGCCAAAAAAGGCTCGGCCGAGCTTCACGCCATAGAGTCCGCCGACCAGCACTTCATCTTCGAAGACTTCGATCGAATGGGCATGGCCCGATCGATGCAGGGTAATCATCGCCTGTTCGAGTTCCGCATTGATCCACGTTTCGTCGCGGTCCGCGCAGGCTGAGATCACTTTTGAAAATTGCCGATCGGTAGAAACCCTGAACCGATCGGACTGAATTGTCCTTCGAAGCGATCGCGACACGTGAAATCGTTCAAGGGGAATGATCGCCCGGTTTCTCGGTTCGACCCAGAACAGCTCGTCCGCATTGCGGCTGTCCGCCATCGGAAAGATCCCCGTCGCATAACCTTCGAGAAGGAGGCGAGGGTCGAGCCGTGACATGAGTTTCGATGATCCTTTCGTTGTTCAAAAAGCTTGGGCAGACCTAAACCACGAGATCAAAGGATCTCCCGAACGCGATCCTGTGGACGACACAGCCTGACGCCCTTTTCGGTCTCGACGAGCGGCCGTTCAATGAGACTTGGATGACTTGCCATCGCATTCAAAATATCATCGTCACTGACGTCGCTGCGCGTCAATCCGAGCTGTTCAGCAAGCGGCTCCTTGGCGCGAAGACCAGCGCGCGGAGGGATTCCGGCGATCCTGTAAAGACGTTCAAGTTCGGATTTTGAAAGCGGGTCCTTCAGATATTCGTGAACGCGTGGATTTCGGCCAGAATTGCGCAAAATTTCGAGAGTTTTGCGCGAAGTTCCGCATAACGGATTGTGATAAATGATGGTCGTCATTCAAACAATCTTTCATTTTAATTCAGTAACTTAACTGGCTCATTGAATTGAGGTGAAACATCGCCACTCCCAACCATTGTCGCGGACGCGGAACGATGTGCCGCAATCGTCGTTCCAGCGATTGTGACATGCACCGCCGCGGGCGGTGGCGCTGCTGTGCGGCGCATGTTCGAGCACCTCAACACAATGGGAGAAAGAGCGATGCGTAAATCCATTCTTGCCCTGGCGCTTGCAAGTACGGCCGCGCTTGGCGCGTGCACCGCAAACCCGCGGACGAATTCCGATATTGCAACGGGCGCTGCAGTCGGCGCCGCCGGCGGCGCAGTCGTCGGCGCTGTTGCCCCTGGAATTAGCACAATCGCCGGAGCGGCGGTCGGAGCGGCGATCGGCGGCCTCGCGGGCGCGGTCTGGGCCGACAACAACAACGACGGTTACGTCGACGGTTATGTCTACAATGGCCAATATTATCCCGGAACGCCTCCGGGCTACGATCAAACGTCTCATGCCGTGGTCACCGGCGCACTTGGCGGTGCTGCGGTGGGCGCAGTCGCAGGTGCCGTTCTTCCCGGGGTGAGCATTCCTGCAGGCGCAGTGATCGGCGCGGCCGTGGGCGGTATGGCCGGCGCGGTTTGGGCCGACCGGAATAATGACGGCGTGGTGGACGGATATGTCTACAATGGGCAATATTATGCTGGCGCGCCGGCCACGACTCCGCCGCCACCGGCTCCGGCACCAAGCTATGCCCCTCCGAGCCGCAGCGGTGAGCGTGGCTGACTGATGCCCCGCCGGAACAGGTCCGGTGGGCAACAGGTAACGGAGACGAAGTGAGAGTTTTGCGTAACTTGTGCACCGGCCTGGGGCCGGTGCACGCATTTCAAAAGGCGAGCGGCATCGGCGCCGCTCTGGTGCTTGGCGCAGGATTGCTGTCGGGTTCAATGCCGGCTGCTGCAGAAACTGAAGCTCCTGCTAAATCCATTGCTCAACCAGCCTCAGTCCAACCGTCTGTGGGGCAGCGGCCTGTGGGCCAGCCGTCTGTGGGCCAGCAGTCTGTTGGGCAGTCGGTTGCCGACTTCTACAAGGCTCGCAAGGGCGCGCCATTGTGGCTTTCGCCATCCGCGGGCGATGCTGCAGAACAGCTCGTGACCTTGCTGACGACGGCAAGCGTCGATGAACTCGACCCTTCAAAATATCAGCCGGCGGCGCTCGAGACGATGCTTGGACTCGCCCACGCCAAGAACAAGCGCAAGGATATCGAACGCGCCGATGAAGCCCTTTCCGAAGCCTTTGTCGCATATGTTCGCGACTTGAGGCAGGACCCGGGCGTCGGGGTCAGCTATGTCGATCCCAGTTTGAGACCGACGCCTCCAACGCCGCTTGCAGCGCTTCTTGAGGCTGCTGCCGCGCCCTCGCTTTCGGATTATGTCGCGGACTTTGGCTGGATGCACCCGCTTTACGGCGAACTTCGACGCGCAATTTCCGATCACAAATATACCGATGATCGTGAACGCTCCGTACTTGAAATCAATCTCGAACGCGCTCGAGTGCTTCCATCAGGGAAGCAGCGCTACGTTCTCGTCAACGCGGCGCAGCAGCGTCTCTACATGTACGAGAACGGAAAGGCGGTGGACTCGATGGTCGTCGTGGTTGGAAAGCCAAAATGGCCAACTCCGATGATGACGGCTTATATTCGCTACGCGGCGCTCAATCCCTATTGGTATGTTCCCCCGGACCTCGCGCCTGAAGATGTCGCTCAATATGTCGTCAAATACGGTCTCAAATATCTCGACGAATATGGCTATGAGGTTGTCTCTGACTGGACGACAAACCCGACAGTAATCGATCCCAAAACGATCGACTGGAAGGCTGTCAACGAAGGAAAGGTCCAGATCAACATCCGCCAAAAGCCCGGGCCGAAGAATTTCATGGGCCGGATCAAATTCATGTTTCCCAATCAGTTTGGCGTCTACCTCCACGATAATCCGCGCCGCGAACTGTTCGAGAAGTCGACTCGCTATTTCAGCGGCGGATGTGTCCGTCTCGAAGATGCGTGGCGACTGAGCCGCTGGCTATTCGGACGAGAGCTGACCTGGGAGGGCGCCGGACCCGAACAGCCTGTACCGCTCGCTCAACCGGTACCTGTCTATATTACCTATCTGACCGCAATGCCGGACGGACAGTCGATCGCCTATTATGATGACGCGTACGGCCGCGATAAGGCTCAGGTTGCAAAGACTGAGCCGGCAACCTCGGAAACGAGCTCTGCGCCAGCTACTGGCGGCCGCTGATCAGCTAAAGCGACCAGGTTGCGACATATTGCAGCTGGTAGGGGATCGGTCGGCCTTCATCGTCGAGCGCCGGCCGGAAGCGAAGGCGCGCTTCAATGAGGGGACACAATCCTTCGTCGACCACGCGATCACCGCTCGAGCGAACGACGTCGCAATGGGTTGGAATGCCGCTTTGCTCGACCCGAAGCGAGAGCATTGCTCGGCCGCGCGGCAATCGCCCCTTAGCGATCGTGCGATAGTCGCTCCTCGAAAGATTTTGAATAAGCTGGGCCGGCGTGAAACGTGAATAATCGACCGCTCCGCCGCGACCAGCCCCAGACCCCGTCGCAGCTCCGCCAGCCCCCCCTTGGGTCGAACCGCCGGCGTTCAAAGCGGATCCCGACCCTGCGATCGAAGTCGCCGGAAGAGGCGAGGGCATGGGGGTATTTGCAACTGGGGCTGCAACAGGCATCGGCTCGGACCGTTTTTTAGGAGTTGAGGCAAGTTTTGTGACCTCCTGGCGAACGCTTGATTTTTGAGCCGGTGGGGGCCGCTCGGGCGGAGGAAGAGGCTTTGGAATCGTGAACGTCTTTAAGGTTTCAACGGCCCTCTCGACGGTTGAGACGTTCAGTCCGGACAAGATGAGGAATGCGAGCGCCACATGGACCGCGACGACCCCGGCAATCGCTTTGGCCTGGTCCGGACGATCGGCAGTCCCTCGGTAAGTCGGCACGAATCTCTCCTTGGTGAAAGAAACGCTCCAAGCCCCGGGAGGTTTTAGTTTTTTCTAGTCGCTCGTCAGCTTCGCATCCGCCATGAAATCGGCATGACTTCGCTCGGGTCCGAGCGCTGTCCAGATCGCAATCACAACGGCCATGATCGCGCAGACAAGGGCCAGGGAAAGCGCATAATTGTCGCCGTGGCTTTCGGCAATTCTGGCTTGGATCGGAGCATTTTTGGACGCGATCAGATTGCCGAGCTGATAGGCAAATCCGGGAAACAGGCTCCGCGCGAGCGGCGGCGAAAGCTCGTTGAGATGGGCTGGAACAATACCCCACGCGCCCTGGACTGCGACCTGAACGAGAAAGGCTCCGAGCATGAGAAGCAGCGGGGTCGAGGTAAATGCCCACAAAGGAATGATCGGAAGCGCAAGAAGACTGGCGATGATGATCGCGTTCTTTCGTCCGATTGTTTCCGACCAGATCCCGAAGCCGATCCCTCCGACGATAGCTCCAACGTTCATGACCGCAGTTAAAAGTCCCGTCGTGTGCGTGTCGAAATGATGCTGTTTCTGAAGGAAGGTTGGGTAAAGATCCTGAGTGCCATGACTGAAGAAATTGAAAGCGGTCATGAGGACGACGAGGTAGACCGCGATCTTCCAATGTCGAAGGAGTTCGCGGATCGGGTTTGAACGAGCCTTCCCCCTTGAAGCTTCGAATACCGGGCTCTCCTTTACGTGCATCCGGATGAGGAGAACGAGAAGTGCGGGCGCAACTCCAATCATGAACATGCCGCGCCAGCCGATCGTGTCGAACAGCAGATAATAAACGATGCTCGCGATGAAATAACCCGACGGATAGCCGCTCTGGAGCAAGCCCGAGACCGGTCCACGAAGCTTTGCTGGAATGGATTCCATGACAAGGCTCGCGCCCAGGCCCCACTCGCCGCCCATTGCAATCCCGAACAGGAATCTCAAAACCAGAAGGCTCGTCAAGGTGGGCGCAAAGCCGGACGCCAGTTCGAACACCGAAAAAAGAATGATGTCGGCCATGAGGACCGGCCGACGCCCGAACCGCTCGGCAAGCCATCCGAAACAAAACGCGCCGATCGGGCGCGCAGCGAGCGTCAGGAAAACCGCTTCGGTGACCGCCTTTACGTCGGTGCTAAATTCCTTCGCGATCGCGGAAAACATGAAGGTCAGGAGGAAATAGTCGAACGCGTCTAGGGTCCAGCCAAGATAGCTCGCCCAAATCGCACTCTTTTGAGAGGAGTCGAGCGCTTTCAATTCAGCAATCAGGCTCATTGACCGGCAAATCCTCGTGAAAAGCGGGCTTTGCACTTTGATGCCTCGCTCCAATCGGGGCAGCAAGCCATGATAACACGATATTTAGAGCGAATTCATGGAACAGGTCGTTTCGGGGGCGCGTTCTATTTGGAGATTAACCCAAGGGAGATCTGTAATGAAACTTCTGCTCGCATTAAGTGCCGCTGCGATTGTCGCAACGTCTGCAGCAGCGCCTGCCGTAGCCCGTGAAGGCTGCGGACCGGGCGCCCACCAGGCGATGAACGGCATGTGCCGCGCCAACCGTGGGACCGAGGCCCGATGGCTCGAAGGCCATTATTATCCGGGCCGAGGCTATTGGTATCAGAACCAGTGGTATCCGCACCGCTATCGTGATCACGGCTATTGGCGTTATCGCTAAAGATCTGACTGCTGCCGCCGGCCCTTCTTCGGCCGGCGTTTCAGCGTGAGATTGGTTGGCTGGCGGGCGTTGTCAAAACCCCGCCAGTCTGCCTTTGTTTGTTTAGTCAACCATCGCCAATCTTGCGATCGATGTTCGTAGGGCTTTCTTCGCTCACGGGCCGGACGTTTCCATCCGACCGCTCACCTCCCGCCCGCTAGCCGCCTGTGTTGAGCGTTTGCTGCGCGGTTTTCGCAAGCCACTGCTCGAGCCATTTGATGGTATAGTCGCCCTTACGAAACTCCGGATCGTCGACCAGTTTCTGATGAAGCGGAATGGTCGTCTTCATTCCTTCGACCACGAATTCTTCGAGCGCTCGCTTCAATCGCATGATGCATCGCTCGCGCGTCGAACCATAGACGATCAGCTTTCCGATCATGCTGTCGTAGAATGGCGGGACCCGGTAGCCGGTATAAAGACCGCTATCGACGCGGACATGCATTCCGCCTGGTGCGACGAAATTCTTTACGAGGCCAGGAGAGGGCACGAATGTCTCGGGGTCCTCGGCATTGATCCGGCATTCGATCGCATGACCGTGAAGATGGACTTGGTCCTGAGTGCAGCTCAGGCCTTCCCCGCAAGCAACCCGGATCTGCTCTCGAACGAGATCGATCCCGCTGATCATTTCGGTGACCGGGTGCTCGACCTGGAGCCTGGTGTTCATCTCGATGAAGTAGAATTCACCGTTTTCGTAGAGGAACTCGATGGTTCCCGCGCCGCGGTAGCTCATCTCGCTCATCGCCGTTCGAACGATTTCGCCCATTCGGGCGCGCTCCTCGCTCGTGATCACCGGCGACGGCGCCTCCTCGAGCACTTTCTGGTGACGCCGCTGAAGTGAACAATCGCGTTCGCCAAGATGAATTGCGTTGCCATTGCCATCGCCAAAGACCTGGAACTCGATGTGGCGCGGATTGCCGAGATATTTCTCCATGTAGACGGTATCGTCGCCAAACGCTGCTCGAGCTTCGGCCGACGCCTGGCTGATCAGGCTCTCGAGCTGGTCTTCGTGGGCAACCACTTTCATTCCGCGGCCGCCGCCGCCAGAGGCCGCCTTGATCAACACCGGATAACCGATCTCTTGAGCAAGCGCTTTAGCTTGGCTGATGCTCGTCAACGCTCCTTCGGACCCCGGAACGAGCGGGAGGCCGAGTTTTGCGGCCGAATGTTTGGCCTCGATTTTATCTCCCATCGTCCGGATGTGCTCGGGCTTCGGCCCAATCCAGATGATGTTGTGGCTTTCCACGATTTCGGCGAACTGGGCATTCTCGCTCAAGAAGCCATAGCCCGGATGGATCGCGTCGGCGTGAACGATCTCTGCAGCGGAAATGATGTTGGGAATATTGAGATAGGATTCGCTTGCCTGCGGAGGGCCGATACAGACCGTCTCGTCCGCGAGACGGACGTGCATCGCATCGGAATCGGCAGTCGAATGTACGGCCACCGTCCGGATGCCCATCTCGTGACAGGCGCGATGAATGCGAAGTGCAATTTCGCCGCGATTGGCGATCAACAGCTTTTCGATAGCCATTGGATTTTTTGCCTCAGCCGATGATCACAAGAGGCTGGTCGAATTCGACCGGCTGGCCGCTGCTGACCAAAAGCTTTCTCACAGTTCCGGCCTCGGGCGCCGTGATCGGGTTCATGACCTTCATCGCTTCGACGATCAGCAACGTGTCGCCCGCCTTCACCTTGCCACCAACCTCGATGAAATTTTTGGCGCCGGGCTGGGAGGAAAGATAGGCAGTTCCGACCATCGGGGATTTGACCGTGTTTCCGGCAAATTCCTCAACCTGTTCGCCGATGTCCTCCTTGCCATGCATCGGAGGCGCGGTAAGTGCAGGTGGGGCAATCTGCGCGGCTGGAGCGACCGTTGAAGAAACCACAGGTGAAGGCGCCCGGCTTACCTTGATGCGTCGGTCGCCGTCTTCGACCTCGATTTCCGTGAGGGCATTGTCGGACAGAAGCTTCGCCAGTTCGCGTACAAGCGAAGGGTCGATACGCATTGCGCCGGCCTTATCGCCTTTCCCGGCCTCAGCCATTGATACTCCCCTGTTGAAACTCGCCTATTGAATCTGGCTTTTGCCCTGAAGCGTGCCCGCTCCCTTGCAGAGGTGCGCCGCCGCGTCCAGTGCAAGGACATATCCAAGGGCGCCAAATCCGATGATCGATCCGCGTGTGACCTGGCCAAGCAGGCTTGTGCGACGAAATCCTTCCCGGGCGTAGATGTTGGTGAGGTGGACTTCGATCACAGGGATCGGGAGTGCCGCGACCGCGTCGCGGATTGCGACCGAGGTATGGGCATAGGCTCCAGCATTGATGATCACCGCCGAAGCTTTCGCCATCGCTTCATGAAGCCAGTCGATGAGCACCCCTTCATGGTTCGACTGACGAATATCGAGTTCGAGCTTGAGCGCCGAAGCGCGCTGTTCGAGGCTGGCTTCGATATCCGCAATCGTCTGAGTCCCGTAAAGTCGAGGCTCCCTTGTTCCAAGAAGATTGAGATTGGGGCCGTTGAGGACAAAGATGGTGTCAGTCATTTGCGTGACCGCGCTGACCTTCCTATCTGCCATTTGTCAATGAGTCTCGACGGCAGTCTTTCAATCCGGGTGAACGGCGAGCACCGGCGCGTGCCTGACGGCACAAGCGTTGCCGAGATGGTGAATCTTTTGGGTTTGGACCCGCTTCGCGTTGCTGTGGAACGCAATCTTGAAGTGATTCCTCGCTCGAGCCTTGGCCAAATCTGCGTCGAAGATGGCGACGACTATGAGATTGTGCATTTTGTCGGAGGAGGGTGAGAACAGCGCCCGCTTGAAAGTCCTGATGATGAAGACATGCGCGCCAGACCTCTTTCCTTGTGAGGAAATCATTTCGTGAACGCTCCCCAGGTTTTGAAATCCGACAGCTGGACCGTCGCTGGACGAACCTTCAGCTCGCGCCTCATCGTTGGCACTGGAAAATATAAAAGCTACGCGGAAAATGCCGCGGCCCTCGACGCATCGGGCGCCCAAATCGTGACTGTCGCTGTTCGTCGAGTGAACATTTCGGATCCTGGGCAACCAATGCTCACCGATTTCATCGACCCCAAGAAAATCACTTATCTTCCCAATACCGCGGGATGCTTCACTGCCGACGATGCCATCCGGACACTGAGGCTTGCGCGCGAAGCCGGCGGGTGGAACCTCGTCAAACTCGAAGTTCTTGGCGAAGCAAAGACGCTTTACCCCGATATGCGCGAGACGCTTCGGGCAACGGAAATCCTCGTCAAAGACGGCTTTGAGCCGCTGGTTTATTGCGTCGATGATCCGATTGCTGCCCGGCAGCTCGAGGATGCAGGAGCGGTCGCAATCATGCCTTTGGGAGCACCGATCGGATCGGGTCTTGGAATTCAGAACCGGGTGACGATCCGGCTCATCGTCGAAGGCGCAAACGTGCCGGTGCTGGTCGATGCCGGAGTTGGAACTGCAAGCGATGCCGCAGTTGCAATGGAGCTTGGCTGCGACGGGGTTCTCATGAATACTGCGATCGCCGAAGCGAAGGAGCCCGTCCTCATGGCTCGGGCCATGAAATCCGCGGTCGAAGCAGGGAGGCTCGCCTACCTCGCAGGTCGAATGCAAAAGCGTCGCTATGCGGACCCAAGCAGTCCGCTTGGAGGGCTCATTTAGAGGAACAGACAAGCGCGGCACGGCCGAGTTTGTCGAAAGGTTCGCCAAGGGCATGAGTGTGAGCGGAAATCTCGACTTTGCTGCTTGCCGCGAAGCGATGATCAAAGTGCAGCTTCAAGGCCGCGGTATTGCCGACGAACGCGTTCTCGAGGCGTTCCGGTCGGTTCCGCGCGAGATGTTCGTTTCTTCCAATCAAACGCATCTTGCCTATGAGGATTGTCCGCTTCCAATCGAAGCTCAGCAGACAATCTCTCAGCCTTACATCGTCGCGCTCATGCTCGTGGCTGCGAAAATTCAACCGCACGATGTTGTGCTCGAGGTTGGAGCGGGATCGGGATATGCCGCAGCCCTTCTTGGGAAGCTGGCTCGCAAAGTGATTGCGATCGAGCGAAAGTCCGAGCTTGTCGAACGCGCTCAAGAACGGATCGGGCGGCTCGGCTACGATAATGTTGAAATCATCCAAGGCGACGGCACGCTCGGTTGTTCAAAGTGGGCACCGTTTGATGCAATTCTTGCAGCGGCGAGCGGGAGCCATGTTCCTCTAAAATTGATCGAACAGCTCAAAACCGGAGGCCGGATGGTCATTCCGCTTGGTCAGACGCATGCGGTTCAGCAATTGATCAAAGTGACGAAGGATTTGGCTGGAACTCTCATTCGCGAAAATCTTGGCGGCGTCCGGTTCGTTCCACTGATTGGTAAAGACGCCTGAATCTAATGTCGCCGAAGGCCCAGTTGATGGGCTCTAGGACCGCGATCGCTCCCGAAGTTTCGAAATCGTCGTTGCGTTGCTGATCTCCTCAACATTGGTCCTGCAGTGAATGAGACGAATGCCGGAGCGCTCGAGCGCCTGGTCGAGCGCGCCTGCAAAATCCTCGGTTCGCTCAACCGAAATCCCCCAACCGCCAAAGGCCTCCGCAAACTTCGCAAAATCGGGATTTTTGAGCTCAGTCCCACTGATACGCGATGGATATTCGCGTTCCTGGTGCATCCGGATCGTTCCATAGGCGCCATTGTCGATCACAATGATCAGAAGATCGGCGCGGTATTTGGCTGCGGTTGCAAGTTCCTGACCATTCATCAGAAAGTCGCCGTCGCCCGAAACGCAAACGATCGGCCGATCCTTGAACCGAAGCGCTGCAGCGACCGAGGCGGGAAGGCCGTAACCCATCGTTCCGCTCGTTGGAGCAAGTTGGCTCGGCATCGGCCCGTAACTCCAATAGCGATGCCACCAGCCAGAAAAATTGCCGGCGCCGTTGCAGATGATCGTATGATGCGGGAGCCGCTCGCACATGTGCGCAACACAGGGGCCAAGATCGAGTGCAACGCCGTCACGAGGCGTTGGAGTGCTCCATTCGCGCCATTCCTGGTGCGCCTGTTCGCCGCATGAAAATCGAACGAGATCGGGATCGATCCATTCGTCGATCATCTCGGCGAACTCGCCCATGTCGGCACAGATCGGAAGATCGGAATGATAAACCCGGCCAAGCTCGTTGGGATCGGGGTGGACGTGGACCAAGGTTTGCCCCGGATGGTCGGGCGTGATCAAAGTATAGCCGTCGGTGGTGGCCTCTCCGAGCCTTGGGCCCACGGCCAAAATAAGATCGGCGTCCTTGACCCGCTGGGTGAGTTTGGGATTGGGACCGTAGCCGAGCTGACCGGCATAAACTGAGCACCCATTGTCGATCGCGTCCTGACGACGAAACGCCACTGCGACCGGAATTCCGTAGCGGTAGGCGAAATTTGCAAAATGGTGCTGGGCGCGCGGACTCCAGTCCGCGCCTCCGACGATCGCAACCGGAGAAGCGGATTCTTTGAGCAATTCGAACAATGCTTGAACCGCGCCGGGATCCGGAGCTTCTGCAAGCGGAGGGACACAGGGGCGATCGAGCGCCTCGACTTCGTCGCGAAGCATATCCTCGGGCAAAGCCAGGACCACCGGGCCCGGCCGTCCGGCGGTCGCAACTCGAAATGCACGATAGACGAACTCGGGAATGCGCCGAGCATCATCGATCCTTGCTGACCATTTCGCGACCGGCGCAAAGAATTGAACCAGATCGATTTCCTGAAAGCCCTCGCGATTCCGATCGCCGCGAGCAACATCGCCGACGAACAGGATCATCGGCGTCGAATCCTGAAACGCGACATGAACGCCAGCACTTGCGTTTGTTGCGCCAGGACCCCTCGTTACGAACGCAATGCCGGGACGACCGGTCATCTTGCCGTCGGCATCGGCCATATAGGCAACGCCGCCTTCCTGGCGGCATACGATCGTCTCAATCTCGCTCGTGTCGTGGAGAGCATCGAGAACGGCAAGGAAGCTTTCACCCGGGACCGTGAATATTCGATCGCAGCCCTGGATTTTGAGCTGGTCGACGAGAATCCGGCCGCCGCTTCTAGTCATGGTCACCTGGCTTTCAGCTGAAGCGTTCGGGGACGACGAAAATGATCAATCACGCCTGGTGAATGGCCTTGAGCACCTGATAGCTTTCAAGGCCTTCTTTCCCCCCTTCTGATCCAAAGCCCGAATCCTTGACTCCGCCAAAGGGCGTATCAGCTCCGCTGATCGCGAAGGTGTTGATCCCGACCATTCCCGCTTCGATCGCATCGCCAAGAATATTCGCGCGGCGGCCATTTTCGGTAAAGGCGAAAGCGGCAAGCCCGTATGGCAGGCGGTTCGCCTGATGGATCGCCTCGTCCATATCTTTGAACGGTCGCGACAGAGCGACCGGCCCGAAGGGCTCGGTATTCATGATGTCAGCTTCGAGCGGGACATCGGCAAGAAGGGTTGGCTTGAAGAAGAAGCCGCTGTCTCCAGGTTCACCGCCGGCAAGGACCTTGGCGCCCTTTGACCGGGCATCCTCGACCAGTTTCCCGATCGCCTCCGGGCGACGCTTGTTTGCAAGCGGACCCATCCGCGTTTCTGAATCGAGCCCGCTTCCGACTTTCACGTCCTTGACGCGCTCGGCAAAGCCCTTGACGAACTGGTCGTAGATGGATTCCTCAACGTAGAAACGTGTTGGCGAGACGCAGACCTGGCCAGCGTTCCTGAATTTCTGGGGAACGACCATGTCGAGAGTTTTCTGAAGGTCGCAATCGGAAAAAATGAGAACTGGAGCATGTCCGCCGAGCTCCATGGTCACTCGAGTCATGCTGTCGGCGCAAAGGCGCATCAGATGTTTGCCAACTGCGGTTGAACCCGTGAAGCTGACTTTGCGGATGGTTCGGCTTGAGATGAGGCGCGAACTGACGAGGTCCGGTGTTCCAAAGACGATCTGGAACACACCCTTTGGAAGTCCAGCGTCATCGAGCGCGTGGGCAACGGCCTGAGTGCAGGCGGGCGTTTCTTCGGGCGGCTTTGAAATCACCGAACAGCCGGCCGCAAGAGCAGCTGCGACCTTCTTTACGAGAAGATAGACTGGGAAATTCCAGGGAGTGAAGGTTGCGACCGGACCGACCGGTTCATGGACGACCCGTGACAGCTGCCCGGCCGGCCGGACGAGGACGCGCCCATAGTCGCGTTTCGCTTCTTCAGCATACCAATCGAACAACTGCGCTGAGCCCAAGACTTCGGCGCGTGCTTCGGCGAAGATCTTGCCCTGCTCGAGGGTCATGCTTCGACCGATTTCGTCCGCGCGCTCGCGAAGAAGCTTGGCGGCCTTGTGAAGGATCGCGCCGCGTTTCTCGACATCGGTGTGTCGCCACTGGGAATAACTTCGTTCGGCTGCAGCGAGAGCCTCATCGAGATCGGCTTTGCTTGCCAGCGGAAGCTCTCCGATCGGCTTTGCGTCTGCCGGATTGACGACAGTGAAGCAGTCGCGGTCTTCGCCGGACTTCCAGACGCCGTCGATGAATAGCTTGAGTTCTTGTTCGTAGCCCATCTGCGCCAGATAGGCGCGGCTTGATGCCCCCGCAACGCCCAGCTAGTCGCCTATTCAAAAGGAGAAATCCTAAGAATGACCAAGACAGACCTCATCGAGCGAATGCGAGAAGCTCAGGCCGTTGTTCCTGGAAAGCGCGTGAAAATCGATTTTGGAAAAGAGCAGGGCTCAATCATGCTCGACGGGATCGCTCGGACGGTGAGCGAGGACAATGGTCCTTCCGATACCACGATCCGGATCGGTTGGGACGATTGGCAGCAGCTCGCGGCGGGCCAGCTCGACGGAATGAGCGCGTTCATGATGGGAAAGCTCAAGGTCGAGGGCGACATGGCCAATGCCATGCAGCTTCAGGGAATCGTTGCTCGGCTCAAGCGCTGATCGCTGACTGAGGTTTCTGGAATCAGGTGTTCCAGATGCCTAATAAATCGTGCCGCAACGCTGAGCTCTGGCGCTCCTGGCGCTAAACGCCATCTTTTCTTGGCCGGGATGCATGTCCTATGGGCAAGCTCGCTCGCAGGTTCATGGTCCCAGCCCACGAGGCTTTGCTCATGGTGTTTAAGGATCTGCGTCAGAAGTGATGAACGGAGAGCGATGTGCAAAAGATATATGCCAATGCGGCTTCAGCGCTCGATGGACTGCTGTTCGACGGCATGACCATCGCTGCCGGCGGCTTTGGGCTTTGCGGAATTCCCGAGCGCCTCATCGATGCGATTGTGGAAAGCAAGGTCAAAGACCTCACCATCGCCTCGAACAATGCCGGCATCGACAATGAAGGATTGGGGAAGCTTCTAAGGACCAAGCAAGTCCACAAGATGATCAGCTCGTACGTCGGAGAAAATAAGGAATTCGAACGCCAGTTCTTGGCCGGTGAAATCGAAGTTGAGTTCACCCCCCAGGGGACACTTGCCGAGCGGATGCGAGCAGGCGGAGCCGGAATTCCGGGCTTTTATACCAAGACCGGTGTGGGGACCCAGGTTGCCAAGGACAAGGAGCATAAGGACTTCGACGGCGAAACCTTTGTGCTCGAGCGCGGCATTCGCGCCGACGTCAGCATCATCAAGGGATGGAAAGCCGACGAGACCGGAAATCTCGTGTTTCGAAAGACCACCCGAAACTTCAATCTTCCGGCTGCGACCTGCGGCAAGGTCTGCGTCGCTGAAGTAGAGGAGGTCGTGCCTGTTGGAACGCTCGATCCCGATTGCATCCATCTGCCGTCGATCTTCGTCAATCGGCTGATCGAGGGCGGTCCCTATGACAAGAGAATTGAATTTCGAACCGTGCGCGAACGGGAGACGGCATGATGGCAAGCAGCCTTGATGTGAAGGGCTGGACCCGTGATGAGATGGCAAAGCGGGCCGCAATCGAGCTTCGAGACGGCTATTATGTCAATCTTGGGATTGGAATTCCGACATTGGTTGCAAACCATGTTCCCAAGGGAATGACGGTCACTCTCCAAAGCGAAAACGGAATGCTCGGAATCGGCCCGTTTCCTTATGACGATGAAGTCGACCCCGATCTTATCAACGCCGGAAAGCAGACGGTCAGCCAATTGCCGCAGACGAGCTTCTTCGACAGCGCAACGAGCTTTGCGATGATCCGCGGCGGCCACATTGATCTTGCGGTTCTTGGTGGAATGGAAGTCAGCCAGGAGGGCGATCTTGCGAACTGGATGGTTCCTGGAAAGATGATCAAGGGGATGGGGGGCGCAATGGACCTCGTCGCCGGAGTGAAAAAGATCATCGTCGTCATGGAACATGTGTCGAGGAATGGCGATGCGAAATTCGTTCCGGAATGTACGCTCCCGCTCACTGGCAAGAATGTCGTTGACATGATCATTACCGATCTTGCCGTCTTCCAGCGTTCGAGCCACGACAGCCCGTTCAAGTTGATCGAGCGCGCCCCTGGAATAACTCAAGAGGAAATCCGCGCAAAGACGACTGCAAAATACGTCGATTAGAAGCGCGCTGAGCCCGATTGAGAATGGTCGCGCGTTGCACCAACTCGAAGCTCTCCTTATTTCTAAGGGGAGATCCCAAATCAAGGGGGCCGAATGACCCAGTTTGACGACCGCGAACGCGCTTTTGAAACCAAGTTCGCACATGATGAGGAAATGAAGTTTCGCATCACCGCCCGGCGTAATCGTCTCCTTGGCGAATGGGCGGCAAGAAAGATGGGCCTGTCGCAGGCCGAAACGGAATCCTATGCCAAGGATGTCGTGCGTTCCGACTTTGAAAATGCCGGCGATCATGACGTAGTTCGCAAGGTGCTTGGGGATTTGACATCGGCCGGTGTCGAGATGGACGATGAGGAACTCGAGCAGGCCCTTCGGAACAAGGAAATCGAAGCGCGCCGGCAGATCATGGAAAGCACCAACCTCTAATGGCGATGGCCGCAAGCGAAATCGAACGGCTGATCAAGCTCGCCATTCCGGACGCCGACGTCACAATCCGGGACCTGGCCGGCGACGGCGATCATTATTGCGCGCGCGTTGTCAGCAAGGATTTCGAAGGAATGTCGAGGGTCAAGCAGCACCAGAGGGTCTACTTAGCACTTGGCGGGCGAGTTGGGGGTGAGCTTCACGCACTGCAGCTCGAAACCGCGGTGCCCGAAAATGGAGAAATTCAGTGAGTGACGCCAAATCCAGGATCGCCGACCTTCTCAAGGACAATGAGGTCGTCCTTTTCATGAAGGGAACGCAATTGTTTCCGCAATGCGGCTTTTCAAGCCGGGCCGTCGCCATTCTCGATCGGCTTGGAGCGAACTATCAGACTGTCGATGTTCTTCAGGATGCCGAGCTTCGACAGTCGGTCAAGGAATATTCCGACTGGCCGACCATTCCTCAGCTTTACGTCAACGGCGAATTTGTCGGCGGCTCCGACATCATGATGGAGATGTTCGAAAGCGGCGAACTTCACGATCTCATCGGCGCAAAGGCCTGAAAAGGAAGAAGGGACGGGGCAGGGGGACCAGAGAACCCTTCTGCGCCGTCCCTTCGTGGCGTGGAACCAAGTGGACACGCTTTATGTAGCAACAGGCGTGCCAATTCAAAAAAATGTTAGATTTAAGCCGTTTTTTAAATTGCGAGCTCTAGCGCTGACTGCGGGTTCGTAAAAAAATCCGACACTTGGCGCGGCAATTTCCCATCGATGGAAATTTCACGGGTGACCAAAGTTGTTGCGTTTCGTGGACCAAAGTTTCTCAAGCCCCGGCGCAGGCGGCTCCCAACTGTTCTGCGACCTCACTCAAAGCTGGTCGCATTTTGGTGGTGGAGTGCGCTCCTATTTGCTGGAGAAACGCCGGCATATTCTTCAATCAACTCCGCATCGGCATTTGATGATTGTGCCAGGGGAGAGCGACGGCATTCTCGCGGAGGAACGCGCGATTACGGTCACGATCGCTTCACCGCGCGTTCCAGGAAGCCCTCAATATCGACTGATGCTTCGAAACCGGGCCGTTCGCGCAGCACTCGAACGCTTTCGTCCCGACCTCATCGAGTGTCAGGACGCCTATAATCTTCCGTGGGCTGCGATCGCATACCGATCAAAGCATCCTAAAACCGCGCTGGTCGCAGTTTATATGACCGATTTTCCGACGGTTTATGTCGAGCGTCCGCTGGCCAAGATTTTCGGCAAGTCAGTTGCGGCATCGCTCGCGAACCTTTGTTACCGCTATTGCGCAAGCTTGTATCGACGGTTCGATGCGGTGGTCGCTCTTAGCGAGAATGGAGGAGCGAGGAAGCTTCGATCGCTCGGAATCGAAAAGGTCGATCAGGTACCCTTGGGAGTGGATCTTGCGGATTTCGGGCCCCGCCTTCGCGACCTGCAGCTGAGGGCGAGCCTTGGGCTGTCGAAGGATCAGCCGCTTTGCCTCTATGTCGGCAGGCTTGATGAGGAAAAGCGGCCGGATCTCGTCGTCGAAGCGTTTCGTGCCTTGCCCGACGCTCTTGGCGCAAGGCTGGCGCTCATTGGCGAAGGTCCCTTGAAGGCGAAGATTGCTGCGCTCGGAGACGAACGGATCAGTCTTCCGGGCTATCTTAAGGATCGCTCCGAACTCGCGCGCTGGCTTGCAAGCAGCGACATCTACGTTTCGGGAATGGCCGATGAGACCTTCGGCTGCTCGATTGTCGAAGCGCAGGCCTCCGGACTCCCAGTTGTCGGAGTGGCTTCAGGTGCAATGATCGATCGAGTAACCGACGCAGTTGGACGGTTGGGGCCGGCCGGCTCCCCAGAAGCCATGGCTCAGAACATTCTCAATGTTTGGAACTCTGACCGAACGGCCATGGCTCATGAAGCCCAAAACAAAGCGCTGGAATTCAGCTGGGACAATGGAATGGACGCGCTTTTCAGCCGAATCTATCCGCTTGCCCTTTCTCGTCGCACCGAAGATCTCCCACTTGCCTATCCAGACGCCGCACTTGCCACCTGACCGGTTCAACGGGCATTCACTGGCGGACGACAAAAAGGAGCGGTGGTGAAGGGGTATATGTTCAAGATTGCGCTTGCCGGCGTTGGCCTCGCGCTTTTTGGGGCTTCGGCGACGTTCGCGAAGACACCCACTCATCCCGCCAGTCGCCAAACCGACAAGAGCGATCACGTGCTTCGGAGCTGCGATGCGCACAAATTCGAAACGGTCGTTGAGGAGTTGGTCGATGGTCAGCCGCATAAGTCGACGGTCAAACTGTGCGGCAAGGAAGGCCAGACCGACGCGCAATGGATCGGAACGCTTAAAGATGCGATCGCGAAGTTGAAGCTGAACCCTCAGATGCCTGAGGCAGTGAAAAACCAGATCATTACGGCGCTCAATTCAGAGATCGGCAGACTTTCAACGATTGGCGCTTTCCATCCGCAATCGTCGCAGGCTTTCAATTCGCTCGGATCGGCTGGACTCGATTCAATCGTTCCACAAAGACGAGGGCCGTCGCCGCAATCGAAAATTTCCGAGGACTTTCCCTCGCTCCCGCCGCTCTCTTCCAACTCGACATCAGGATTGCCGCCGCCGCGTCGGCTTCCCTCGGCGCCGCCACCGGAATATGCAGCGCTTCCACCGCTCCCGACTGCACCGCCGCCCCAAACCCACGTGCTCGCGTCGGCTTCAGGCGCTCCGGCGGTCTATTATCCGACGCCAAAGATGTCCTTCACGTGCGTCACTCCTGGAATCGCGATCGAAGGGCCATGCACCGGCTTTACTCGCGATACGCTCCTTACGGTTCACGCCGAGGAGGATCTTCCTATGGGGACGAGCCTCAGGTTTGTTCGCGACGGTGATCCCAAGGCCGAGATTGCGCTGGCTCGATTGAAGCGGGGCAGGTCTGTCCAGGTCACAGTTCCAACCGACGTCTGCAAACATGTCGTCGGTGGAAAGCTCGAGCTTCGGATCGTTCGCTCGGGCGAGGAACTCAACTCGACCGGTCCGTTCAATCTCAATTGCTAGCCAAGAGTGACCTCATCGTGGCAGAGGCCGCGAGGTGGACGCGCGTTACGCCCGACTTGAGCAACTCGAACCCGGCGTTGCAAGGGTGCTTGCCCATAATCCGTCGGCGTTCACGTACACGGGAACCCAAAGCTATCTTCTTGGCACGCGCGAGATCGCTGTCATCGACCCGGGGCCGGATCTTCCCGAGCACCTCGATGCGCTTGTCGAAGCGATCGGAACCCGGCCGCTGGTCGCGATCCTTTGCACCCATACGCATCTCGACCATAGTCCCGCATCCCGAAGCCTCTCGAAACGGACCGGCGGTCCGATTATCGGTTGCGCTTCACTTTCGCTTGAAACCGTTGGACCGCGAGCCGACGCGTCGTTTGATCCAGATTATGTCCCAGACAAGGTTCTGGCCGACGGCCAATCGATCATGGTTGAAGACACGCCGCTGGTTGCCGTCGCGACACCTGGCCACACCTCCAACCACCTCTGTTTTTCCTATCGCGACCTTCTCTTTACTGGCGATCATGTGATGGGATGGTCGACAACGGTCGTGGTTCCTCCCGATGGTGACATGGCCGCCTATATGGCGAGCCTCGACAAGCTGAGGCAGCGAAACGACCGCATCTATTATCCAGCGCACGGTGCGCCGGTCGACAATCCTGCCCAATATGTCCGTCATCTCGTCGGGCATCGCATGCAGCGCGAACGACAGATCCTTTCTATCATTCGTTCCCGGCCGCGGACGATCGAGGAGATTGTCGCAAGCGCCTATATCGGGCTCGACCCGAGACTCGTAACAGCTGCAGGCGGATCGGTTCGAGCGCATCTGATTGATCTTGAACGCCGCGGGATCGTTCAGCAGTTGAACGACCAATGGACAATCGTCTGAAAAGCCTGATCGCCTTAGCGGCGGTCCTCGTTGCGCTCCTTCTCGGCATCATGTTCGGAGCGATGACGGGACTTGCCGATCGAATTTTTGGAGGACCCAATCCTACTACGATTGCGACCGCAAGCCTTGAATCCATGCGTGCCCAGGACCGTCTTACGGTTTTTGCAGCGCGCTATGTCTCGGTGGTTTCGAGCAGCGAGCAACGTCTTGGAGGGTTGGTGAGCTCCGAGCGGACTTTGATCCTTCCCGGCGACGTCCGCTACGAACTCGACCTTTCGAAACTTCAGCCGAGCGATGTCGGCTGGGACGGTTCAAGTCACACTCTCACGGTCAAGCTTCCGGAAGTCGATGTCGCAGGTCCCGATGTCGATATCAACGCGGTCAAGGAATATGGAGGCGGCGGGGTTCTTTCCGCGATTACCAATGCCAATCAGTCGCTCGATCAGGCGAACCGCGCGCGAGCGGTTGCCGATTTGCGCAAGCAGGCGACCAGCGAAGTTCCGATGCAGCTCGCGAGGCAGTCGGCTCGCGACGCCATCGAACGAAGTTTTGCAATGCCGCTTCTTGCAGCGGGGTTCAAAGACGTGAAAGTCGTTGCACGCTTTCCAACCGACGGATCCAGCGAGCCTAGCCACATGGACCTATCCACTCCATATGAGGATGTGATGAAGGAAGCGCAGCGGCGCCGAGCAGCGCAAGGCGGACGATGACGAAACAGCCAGAAAGCCTCAAAGGGCTCGATCTGATCGGGGAAATCAACCGCCTCAAGCGCGAGCGCAATGCCGTGATCCTGGCGCATTACTATCAGAAGCCCGAAATCCAGGACCTTGCGGATTTTGTAGGTGACAGTCTCGATTTGTCGCGCAAGGCTGCAGCAACCAACGCCGAGGTCATCGCCTTTTGCGGCGTTCGCTTCATGGCCGAGACTGCAAAAATTCTTTCACCCGAAAAGATCGTCATCCTTCCCGATATGGATGCCGGATGCAGCCTTGAGGATTCGTGCCCGCCCGACCAGTTCAAAGCGTTTCGCGAGGCCCATCCCGATCACATCGCGCTCACCTACATCAATTGTTCGGCTGCGGTGAAAGCGCTCTCCGATATCATCGTCACATCGAGCAGTGCTCAGCAAATTCTCGACCAGATTCCCCTCGATCAGAAGATCATTTTCGGTCCCGACCGGCATCTTGGAGCCTATCTCGAGCGCAAGCTCGGGCGAAAAATGCTCCTTTGGCCGGGCGTCTGCATTGTCCACCAGGCATTCAGCGAGACCGAGCTTTTGAAACTTAAAGCAGAATATCCCGGCGCGCCGGTCGCAGCGCATCCGGAATGTCCTTCCCATATCATCGATCATTCCGACCTTGTCGGTTCGACCAAAGCCATTCTTGAGTTCGCAGTGGCGAGCGAAGCGCAGACCATCCTCGTTGCGACCGAGCCCCATATCATCCATCAGATGAAAAAGGCCGCGCCTCACAAGACATTCATTGGAGTTCCAGGAGGCGATGGGAACTGCAACTGCAACATGTGCCCCTATATGGCGCTCAACACCCTCGAGAAGCTTTATGTCGCGCTGAGCGACCTTAAGCCGAGGATCGAGCTTGGCCCCGAAATTATGGACCGGGCTCGAGTTCCGCTTGAACGGATGCTTACGATGGCGGGTGGAACGGTTGGAAAGGGCGACGTCGGAGTTCCAATTTTTTCGTAATTCCACGCTGAACTTTACGCACACCGACTTCGCTCCTAGCCTTCGTTTTTTGGGAGAGACGAAAGGTTCGTCTTGTGAAGCTCAACATCTTGATTGCGATCGCAGCACTCGCATCTTCCAACTCACTTTGCGCTCAGCGGCTCGCTGCAAGTGGCTTCCCGGCGCGGATTCTTGCAGCGCACAATGCGGAACGACGAGTGGTCGGACTTCCGCCGCTCGTCTGGGACAATATTCTTGGAGAGGGCGCGGAGTCCTGGGCCGCCTATCTCGCTTCGACCCAGACATTTGAACATTCCAACCGAAAGGCGCGCCCCGGCGTGGGTGAAAATCTGTGGCAAGGAACGCGCGGCGCCTACAGCGTCGAAACCATGGTTGGAACTTGGGCCGGCGAAAAGCGCAATTTCATTCCTGGAATATTTCCGAACGTCAGCAGGACCGGAAACTGGTACGATGTTTCGCACTATACGCAGGTTATCTGGCCTTTGACCCAGCGCATCGGCTGTGCACTCGCGTCCAATTCCAGAAGCGATTATCTCGTCTGCCGTTATTCGCCCGCCGGGAATATCGACGGACGCAAAGTCCCTTAAGGAACCAGGACCGCAGCGCCCTCGATCGATCCTGAACGTACCGCCTCTACGGCCTCGTTTGCATTGCGCAGTGGAAATCGCGTCGTTCGAGTTCTGACCTTTGCCTTTGCCGCAATCTCCATGAATTCGCGTCCATCGGCGCGGGTCAGATTCGCAACCGAATGAAGCGACCGCTCGCCCCAGAGGAGGGAATAGGGAAATCCGGGAATATCGCTCATGTGAATCCCCGCGCAGACCACCCGGCCACCCTTCCGAACGCCTTTCAATGCTTGAGGGACGAGAGCTCCGACGGGCGCAAAGATGATCGCACAGTCCAGTTCTTCAGGCGAAGCTTCGCTCGAATTTCCTGCCCATTCGCAGCCAAGAGCTCGTGCGAACCCTTGGGTTTTAGAATCATCTTCCCGGGTGAACGCAAAGACCCGGCGTCCCTGCCAATGCGCGACCTGCGTTAAAATGTGCGCCGAGGCTCCAAAGCCATAGAGCCCGATTTTCTCGCCTCCTCCGGCGATCTTCATTGCGCGGTAGCCAATCAACCCAGCACAAAGGAGCGGTGCGGCTTCAGTGTCTTCGAATACGCTCGGAATGCGAAGGCAGTAGCGGCTGTCGGCAAAAACGTGGCTTGCATAGCCCCCATCGCGGGTGAAGCCGGTGAAGACCGGTCGATCACACAGATTTTCCATTCCGTGTCTGCAGTAAAAGCACGTCCTGTCGGTGCCCCCGATCCAGGGAACGCCCACGCGCTGCCCGATTTCGAACCCTTTGGACTCCGGCCCAAGACCCCGGATCCGTCCAACGATCTCATGACCGGGAATGATGGGAAGGTGCCCTTCGATTTCGCCATCAATGATATGAAGGTCGGTCCGGCAGACACCGCAAGCGGTGACTTCGATCAAAAGATCGGTCCCACTGAGCGAAGCGATCGGCCGCTCGAACGAACGAAGAGGTTCACCGACCCGCTCGAGCTGCATCGCGACGAGGCGTTTCGAACCAGACATCGAAGGAGGAACTGTACCACGAAGTGAGCCCTGTTCGCGAGCACGGATCATGAAAGGCGGGCTTTGAGGGAAACTAGGAGCCGTTACAGTCGTTGATCACCCGAAATAGAGGACAAACTTGATCATGAATATCTTCTCGAAACTCACGGCCGCGACGGCTCTTGCATTTTGTGCTGCATCCTCAGTCGCTGTGCCTGCTTCCGCTGCCGTCCATCATCGCCACCATTATTATGGCCGGACCACCTATCGCCATCGCGTCTGCCGCCGTTCATCTGGAACGACTGGCAAGGTCGTTGGCGGCGTGACCGGAGCCCTGGTCGGACGCAGCCTCCTTGGCCATGGTCTCCTTGGAACCGCCGCGGGCGCAGCCGGCGGTGTCGTTGCCGGCGGTGCGGTCGATCGCAGCATGTCCGCGCACTATCGCTGCTACTACACCCGTTAGGCCCCAATAGGCGGGCAGGACGTGCCCGCATCCTATCTCATTCAACCCCGCGAGCGTTTCGCTGCGCTCGCGTGGGTCGTTTTTGTTCAGGCGCTGCTCGCGCTCGTTCTCATTCGGGGGCTTCGCGTCGAGATTTCTTCGTCCCCCGAGCTCATTTCCCATCTCGTCGAAATCGCTCTTCCAAAGCCGCCGCCTCCGGTTCCCCCCAAGGTCGCCAAGATCGTACAAAAGAAGATCTCGCGGGCGAAGAGTGAAGCGCCTCGAACCGTTCCAAAGCCGATTGGTGGTTCGCCAGGTTCAATACCTTCCAGTTCGACGCCAGCGCCAACGCCCGTCGTCCCCGTCCATCCTTCGCAAAGCTCGTCCGGTGGTGGAAGCTCGACCGGCGCAGCCACTGGGACCGGAGAGGGCGGCGGGACCGGAGGCGAGGGCACTGGCGAAGGCGATGTTGGAGGAACTGATCTTGTCCAGATCGCGGGAGAAATCCTCTCTTCCGATTATCCCAAGGACCTTCGCGAGCGCGGGATCGGAGGCCGGGTGGAAATTCTTTTCACCGTGGGAGCCGACGGACGCGTCAAAAGCTGCACGGTCACCCGCTCAAGCGGTGTCGCCGAACTCGACCAGCTGACGTGCCGGTTGATTACCCAGCGCTTCCGCTATCGTCCAAGCACGGATCGCTTCGGTCATCCGATAGCTGACGAAGTCGAAGGCGAACATGACTGGGTCGCAGGCGGCGGCTAACCGAAACACGCTTATTGGTCACAGCCTAGTCGAGTGCCTAACGGCATGTACCCGGCAACTTGGCCGGTCAAAGCGGGCTGCCAGACATTTGTTCGTGGCCGAAAGAAGTGAGACTGGCCAAGGGCAGCCGCGGTTTGGATGCCAACCCAGAACCGTTCCCGTTCAACATGTCGCGAATTTTTTGGAGGCGACGGTCGATACAGTGCCCTTCGTCCTCGCGCTTGGCGATCGCACCGACGTTGTAGGCCACTTCGCGGTCAATCGCTTGACGGGCGTGCGATCTCATTGCGCCAATGGAGGCACTCTCCACGCTGCTCAGCGCCGAGGGCGACTAACGATGATGCCGACTTCGCCTGCGAACTCGCGCCAGCCGTGCAGCGGTTTGGGAAGATGGAAGTGCATGTCAGGCGCTCACGGCCGCACGGACGGCGTCGACAGGCGAATGCGATCATCACCAGCAAAAAGGCGGATGTCGACCTGATCTTGGAAGCCTTGTTGCCGGGTGCCAAACACGGTTGTTGAGCCCGACGTGGAGCATTGAAATATGTGCCATCTGCGAAGCCTGAAAACGTTTCCAGTGCCCAAGCCGTCGCTGACGTGACTTTGTTCGCTGTTCCTGACCCCAAGCAAGTGAGATTGAACGCCATGTCATGCGCCGGACCCGCTCCAACGCTGGTTGGCGTGAAGGAAATGCCAGGCGCCGCCAGCACGGGAGCAACCGAATCTTCTCCCGACAGCGCTCTTTGCGCTTGCGCGTAGCCCTCGCCTTCGTTTGCGACACTGAGCGGAGTTGCGGCTCCATGCGCCGCAACAACAGCGGCGAATATGAACATTGAGATGCTCATCAAATAGTCCCCTGGCAAGGGCTCAGAAAGTAATGAATTAACAAATTCAGGGGGCAGCTTTACGGGAATGCAGCCTCTGGTACACGATTAGGTTCTGCAGACGGGCAACCTATTTGATCACGGTTGAAGGGACATATCTTCGACAACTCCCACATCGATTACCGCCCGGCATATATATCCCGGAATCAAGAGGACCTTGCGCACTTGCCGAGCCCGGAATTCCTTCGCACTGGCTCTAATCCGAGGGTACATGCGCGTGTAGGTAAGCAGCAGGTCATGAACTGGAGATTTTCAACGTTTGCATTCGGCTCAGTTGTTCTGGGGGTCGTGCTAATTGGCGCCTTGGCCGCATCGCATCGAGAGGATGTCCCGGTGAAGTCGCCGGTAACCACAGTGACGGTGCTGCTTCCCGCGGTGGGTCCGAGTTCGGACAGTGTCGCGGTGCCGGCTCAAACCAAAGTTGACCAGCCTGCGTTCGTTTCACCTAAAGTGATCGAGCGCGCGCGGCAGCGGATTAGAGCCAGGGCCGCTCTCGCGCGCCTCCGGTCGGGCAGCGCGCACGAGAGGCACCGTCGCGCTGCAGCCGCGGCGACCGACCAGCGCCCGACGGATCTCACAGCGAAATTGCCGCTTCCGAACAGCGTAATCGCCCGAACAATCGAGCGGATCGGCTATCCTTGCGGCGCGGTCGCCTCGGCCACGGCGCTAGAGGGTGATGGTCCGGGCGTGTACAGAGTCACGTGTACCTCAGGGCAATCTTATCGAGCAGAACCTGTGCACGGCCGGTATCACTTCAGGCGTTTGTAAATGGACAAAGTCCGCAAACTCGAATGTCCTTTCTGGGTGGAGGCTGTGTGAAAACGCTTTGCCGGTGATTGTCTACGGTGGTTGAGCGAAGGCTCACCTCTTAGCCTTGCATCGCTCCGATCAAGTTCGTCGTTCCGAGCACCGCGATCGCTCGTTTCATGTTGTAGGCGAGGACGTGGAGGCTCATCTCTGTTTCCACCTTCTTGAGGGTTCGCATCTTGAAGTGACTTCGCCCCATCCAGTCCTTCAATGTTCCGAACACGTGCTCGACCGTTCTTCGTCTGACGCGCATCGCGTCGGGCGTGCGCTCGAGCCTCGCCTGCATCGCTTCGACGACGTGCTCATGCTCCCAGCGGCTGATGCGCCGTTGCTTGCCCGTGGTGCACTTCGCTTTGACCGCACAGGTGGCACAGGCATCGGCCCAGTATTTGTGGACCGTGAGGCCGTTCTCGACTGACGCAAAGCGGCGGGTCAGCGTCTCGCCCACGGGACAACGATAGGTGTCGGTCCTGGGTTCGTAGGAGAAGTTCTGCTTGCCCCATTTCCCCTTCGACTTTGCAGTCCCCGTCAGCGGCTTGGGGCAGATCGGCGTGATGCCGGTGCCTTCGCAGGCGCGCACTTCTTCGCCCGAGAAGTAGCCGCGATCGGCGAGCACGGTCAGTGTCTCCGTGCCGGTAGCGGCCTTCGCCTGCTGGCCCATGTTGGCGAGTTGGCTTCGGTCATGGCCGATGTTCGTGACCTCATGCGCAACGACGAGGTGATGCGTCGTGTCGACCGCGGCCTGGACGTTGTAGCCGACCATGCCGGTGCCCTTGCCGTGCGTGGCCATTGCCCGCGCATCGGGATCGGTCAACGAGATCTGGCCGTCGGGCGCTTGCTCCAGGGCCTGTTCCATCGCCTGCAGCTCGCGGACCCGCTGGCGCAGCGTGCCAATGCGTTCGTTGAGCCGCGTCGCCCGCAACTCAGCCATCTCGTCTTCTTGCCGGTCAACGGTGTCGAGCATTTCAAGATAGTGCGCGATGCCAGCCTCGACCTGCTCGATGCGGCGGCGGACTGCATTTGGAGTGAAGTTGCGATCGCGCGTGTTCACCGCCTTGAAGCGGCTTCCATCGACCGCGACCGTGCCGCCGGCAATGAGACCGAGATCCCGGCACAGGGTGATGAACTGGCGGCACACCGACTGGATCGCTGCGCCACTGTCGCGGCGGAAGTCGGCGATGGTCTTGAAGTCCGGCGCAAGCTTGCCGGTCAGCCACATGCACTCGACGTTGCGGCCCGCTTCGCGTTCGAGACGGCGGCTCGACTGCACCTGGTTCAAATAGCCGTAGAGATAGAGCTTCAGCAGGGTCGCCGGATGATAACCCGGCCGCCCAGTTGCCGCCGCGCCCTCAAATCCAAGACCGCTCAGATCCAACTCGTCGATAAAAACATCGACCACGCGCACCGGACTGTCTTCCCCGACATAGTCGTCGATGCAGTCCGGAAGCAGCAACTTCTGCTGGCGATCACACCCTTCAATGAAACGCGACATCTGCGTCTCCCCATCCCCAAATGGAGGCTAGCAGATTCAGCGCGTTTTCACACAGCCTCGGTGGGAATCGGACACGCCGACAAGCAGTCGTTACAAAGGGCGCTCCCTTCAACGGTGCGCACCAGGTCCATCGGGCATCCGGCAATCTAACGCGGCTTGCCGTGTCCGGGCGAGCGCAGTTTCGTTCTCGGGCGAAACGTGCAAGTGCAAGGGCTTTGCCAGTTCCAGGAACTGCTGCGAACCGAGTACCAGCATGGAGTTAAGGTTTCTCAGGCTCGCGACATCGCTTTCCAGGCGGTCACGTGCCACGTCGGTCAAATGCGGGTGGCGTTCGAGGGTCGAGAGGTCGGACGACGCAGCGAAAGCCTTCATATGCAAGTCACCAAGCGACCTAAGAAATCCGAAAGCCGTAGTATAAAGAACCCGTTCCCTGACACTCATGTGGGCGACGGCGCCTGACGCGGTCGCGGCCTCCCATGACGATGTCATCCAAGGCTGGAATCCGATCACTCGGGTATTCATATTTGGAGGCAGTTCACTGCCGTTGAGAATGGTATCAATGCGGTCGAGCTTTCGTTCGCGGCAATGGCTCAAAATGGCCATTTGGAGGCTATTGACTTTCGCTTCGGCAAGATCGGCGTTCAAGCTCTCCCGTGCCTCCGCAACATCGCTTCGCCAGCGCAGCTTTTCGACGACTTGCTCCGCCGCCAGCGCGATCAACACTCCGACGACAATAATTCCAACTTCGCCGGCGAACTCACGCCAGCCGTGTAGCGGCTTGGGAAGATGAAAGTGCATGCAGACTGGCCCCCAGTAGGTGGAGGCTAACAGATGTTGTTATGGCCGCAATGGGCGGCGTCCTGGCAATGTCCGAGATGGGTCGGCACCGAACACTATGGTGCCGTGGGGAAAGGCCTTTCCGGAAGCGAGTTAGTATTTTGGAACTCCGCGATTCGCCAAACGCCCGCTTGCTTCACCAGCACCTGCATTTGGATTCCCTGCGTCGGCGCGGTAGCCGGCGAACGGGTTGGGCTTGCCGCCCCAGTCATTGTCCAGGAAACATGCGCGACAGCGATGTCTGGCTTGAGATACTCGATTGAGATGTTGCCGATCGTCATTTGCGATTGGGCAAAAACCGACCTGAACCCACGCCCGAGCTTATCTTCAAGTTCAGCCCTGCTGCGCCAGTGCCAACCGAAAACATTGATAATATGCGCATCCGAAGTGAACAGATCTGAGTAAGCCTTGATGTTGTGAGCGTTCCAAGCACGCGCCTGGTCCTGCTGCAACGCATCGATCTTTGCGTCGTCTGCTGAAGGCAACCCTGCAGCTGCACTGGAGACCGCGACGATGGCTAAGGCCAGCACCAAGCGTTTCATTCCCGTTGCCCCTCTCTTGCTGCTGCGCCTCAAGTGGCATCCTTGGCTCATGACCGCAATGGGTCGGCGCTGAAGGTCTGAAAGGGGTGGAGAGAGCTGCCACAGCCATGGCCCATTAAGCAACGCCGCTGCGATGCTCGCAAAGCCCGGATTCCTCATGATTTGGGATTGTGAGGCCAGCGAAGAATTCGCGCGTTGCCATATTGCTTTTTGAGCGATCCGTAGCGGGCGAAATCGCGAAGCATTTTGAAATAGCCGGGCGAATAGCGCGTCGAGATGCGTTCACCGTCCCTCATCTCAAACTCCGTCATTCCATGTTCGGCATCTGGATAGATGGCTAGCGTAATCGGCCTTCCGGCAGATCGCAGCTTCGCAAGGCGGTGGCTTGTTTCGTACGGGACGGCATCGCGGTCCTTTCCGCCGAGCACCCATAACTGCGGAACGTTGAGAGTCTTCAGGACCGGCATGGGTTCGTAGTTTAGATTGCTGCCGCTGATCAGCGGCGGCCCTTCTTTCCGG
Organism: uncultured Alphaproteobacteria bacterium; assembly: GCA_963703055.1. Taxonomy (GTDB): domain Bacteria; phylum Pseudomonadota; class Alphaproteobacteria; order Sphingomonadales; family Sphingomonadaceae; genus Sphingomicrobium. Next base: position 218,670 of record OY969784.1, read on the forward strand.
ATCTCCGCGTCAGGCGTGTCGAGCAGGAAACGCGCGAATTCGCCGCCAACCTGCTTGAACCATGGTTCGCGGCTGTAGTGTTGCCGGACTGCGTCCAGTCGATCGAAGTCGCGAAAACTGCTCTTCGCAACCTCTTTGATCGCGTCGGCGAACTCGTCGGCGATCCTGCCACCGCGGGGCCCGGGAACGTGCGATCGCACCTCATGTTCGATCGACTCGCGCTCTTCGGCAAGGGGCGACACCGCGAGGCCGAAACTGACGATGACAAAGTCGACCGGGCTGTTCTTCGCGGCCAGCGGCGCAACCCACCCGCCCTGACTGCCGCCCTGGTACCCGACGCGTCCGGTGCGAGGGCCCGCCAAGCGCCTCGCTTCCCTGAGCGCGGCGACTGCATCTGTCGCGAGCGTCGGGTAATCCTGGGTATATTCTCCGCTCGAGCCGCCTGTGCCCCGCTTGTCATAGACGAAAGCGCCCACCCCCTCGGCGGGAAGGAGCCGCTGCAGGAAGTTGAATTCTCGAGCGGAGTTATGCTCGGCCCCGTGGATGAGGACGACGATGGGAACGGAGCGCCGTCCTGGCGGGAGCACAAGCCGGCCGACGAGCGTGACCCCGGAACTATTGAAACTCGTCTCTGTGACCTGGAGGGGGATGCGCTTGCCGCTCACGCCGGCGAAGTCGATGCTTCCGCTGGTGCAGTCCGAAAAAATGACCTTCCGGCCATCCCCGCCGCCAGTCCACCCGAACGTGCTGCGCCAGCTCCCGTCCGGCTGGACGGCCAGCGCGCCGGTCTCGCCGTCGAGCATCCGCCAGCGCAACGTCGGGCCTTCGGAAGGGGCGATGTCGACGATCCGCCCGTCCCCCAGCCGATAGGCGCCGACATGGCAGTCATCTGCCGCGATCGCGGCCGTTGCAAAAACTGCAAGCGAGACCGCAAGGGCGATGTTGGCCAAACGGCTGCGGATCGGCCGCACACGCGCGGTTCGGAGTGTCATCGTTGCGCCCCCAAGAATTTCTAGTCGCTCACTGTAACCAGAACAGAAACGGGCGCTAGACTTGGGCGCCCGTTCCATTCGTTGACCTGAAGGCCGAAGCTGGCCTCTCTTGCATCATCAACCGTTGTCGGAAAGCGACGGCGATGCTCCTGCCAACGATGATCGCCAGCTGGGCCGAGCCTCGCTCAATTCCGGATCAGGACGATTGATCGCCGTCATATCGGCGCTCTCACGAATGGCGGAATGTCCGAAATGGGTCGGATCCTGACGACTGAATTGGGTGGAATCCAGAGATAAGTTGACGAGCGTGTTGCTACCCTCAGAGTGGCACTAGGGTTCGTCATACACTGCGGCGCCCGGTCGACCGGCGACCACGATCGAGAGCGCTCGAGGGCGTGGAGTGCGGAAGGGGAGGCATGCGGATTGACGGGGCCGCGAAATTGCAGCGAGAGGTTGGATTCCCAGTTTCCTTGCGGCATTCGTTGCAAGGTCGGCAACGACTTCCATAGTCCAGCGAGCAGTTCGGGCTTGCTGCAACGCGCTTCGGAGTTGCCAGTCGGAAACTGCCGTCATCGGCGGATGCTGCTCTAATACGCGAAGGTCGGCCCACGAACGAATCTCAGCAGCTTGGGCATCCCTGTAAAAAGCGAAATAGGCATATATTTGCGAGTAGCGCGCCTGCTCATCACCAGGCAGCAGGTTGGCATGACCCGACTGCTCGGCGGAATGAAACTGATCCTCTCGCATCGTTGCATAAAGAGGGTGACCGATCCAAACAGAACCGCTGCCCAAAGCCGCGGGGTGCGCAAGTGTCGCTGAAATCTCGTCCAAACGCCGTGTGACGCAGGGCTCATTCTCTTTGCGGGCGGCAAGTGCCGAGACATCCGATTTGATTTCTGCTCGGATATTCTCCTGAGCAGCCCGCGCTGATGCACGCTCGCGCAAATCCTCGACGATCTGCTCGGCAGTAAGGGCTATCACCACACCGAGGACGATGATGGCCACTTCGCCGAAGAACTCGCGCCAACCGTGAAGCGGCTTGGGTAAATGGAAATGCATGTGTGATGGCCCCAGAGGCGGACCCTACGGCATCACACTTCGAAAGCTAGTGTCTGCACTGGTTGCCGTTTCAGTGGGGCATCACAACAGCGAAAATGAGGCGGGTTCGTCAACGACTAACCGCAATGGGCCGTTCATCAGGGCTCTGGATATATGGCAAGCACTGTATTACTTAGATAAGTCAGTTGGGCATTTTTGCCGCGAGGTCAATAGTGGCAGATAGAGACGGGATCTGGACGAGAAGCGGCGTGCCCGTCGAGCAATTGTCCGATCCGTTCGCAGTTCCCGGAGCAATTGATAATCGGCTCATCGCAGCGGACCAAACGCCCACGACGCCGCGCAAGCGTCGGCGGCTCTGGCCTTTATATCTCTACGCAGTTTCAGCACTCATTTTCGTAACGCTCATCTGGCTCGTCTTTACCGCTCCGCTTTCGCGGGCTCTCGAGCCTCTTCAGGATCCGGCGCTTCTCATCGTTTCGAGCACCGGTCAGCCGATCGCCCGGCGGGGAGCGATCAAAGAGGCGCCGGTCGACGTAACGAAGCTCAATCCGCTCACCCCTGCCGCCTTCGTCGCGATCGAGGATCGGCGCTTCTATAGCCACTGGGGGATCGACCTTCACGGAATTGCAAGAGCGTTCGTTGCCGATCTTCGAGGGGGCGGAGTGCGCGAAGGCGGAAGCACGATCACTCAGCAGCTCGCCAAGACCAATTTTCTGTCGAGCGACCGAACGATCAAGCGCAAAGCTCAGGAAGTCATTATCGCCTTTTGGCTCGAGGCATGGCTCACCAAGCAGCAGATCCTTTCGCGTTATCTTTCGAGCGTTTATTTCGGCGATGGAGTTTATGGGCTCCGCGCAGCAGCGCATCATTATTTCCGGCGCGAGCCTCAAAATCTCAATCTCGCTCAATCCGCAATGCTCGCAGGAATGGTTCAGGCGCCCTCGCGTCTGTCACCCACTCATAATCTCCAGGGCGCTCAGAACCGAAGCGAGCTGGTTCTCAAAGCGATGGCTGAAACTGGAATCGTCAGCCCCGCTCGGGCTCAATCGGTCCGACCGGCGCGGGCGGTTCTCGATACTTCGCATGTTCCGACGGGCTCTTATTTCGCCGATTGGGTCACGCCTTATGTTCAGCAGTCCCAAGCGCCCGATTTTGGCGAAGTTCGAGTACAAACCACACTCAATTCGACTCTCCAACGAATGGCCGAACGCGCGGTCGGCCGGGCGCCCAATGGCGCTCAGGCCGCTTTGGTCGCAATGCGTCCCGATGGGCGCGTCGTCGCGATGGTCGGTGGAAGGAGCTATTCGGGTTCGCCCTTCAACCGAGTCACTCAGGCGCGCCGTCAACCGGGATCGGCATTCAAGCTGTTCGTCTATCTTGCAGCCTTTCGTGCCGGCTGGACTCCGGACAGCATCATTGAAGACAAGCCGATTACGATCGGCGGCTGGACTCCTGAAAACAGCGACCGAATTTACCGGGGGAAAATTACGCTTCGCGAGGCTTTCGCCCGGTCCGACAATGCAGCGACGGTTCGGCTGGCCCAAGCTGTCGGTCGCCAGAACGTGATCCGGGCCGCTCGGGATCTTGGAATTACAACTCCGCTTCCTGATAATCCAAGTCTTGCTCTTGGAACCGCCGGGGTCAGCCTGCTCGAACTGACGTCGGCCTATGCTGCAGTCCTTTCCGGCAGCTATCCGGTGATTGCCCGCGGGCTTCCCGACGAGCCACAGCGCCAGGGCTTTTCAGCATTGTTCCGTGGTCAGGGCGCGCTTGATCAAAACCGCGATCGGGGACCGATGCTGGATCTTCTCTATGCCGTTGCCAACGAAGGGACGGGGCGGCGAGCAGCGCTTGCTGGTCCCGACATTTGGAAAGACCGGGACCACCCAGGCCAACCGGGACGCATTGTTCATTGGCTTTGCAGGCGATCTCGTGGTTGGAGTGTGGGTCGGACGCGATGACAATCAGTCCTTGGGTAAAGTGAGCGGCGGAACGGTCCCGGCGCAAATCTGGCGCAGTTTCATGAGCTCTGCGCTTTCCATCGATCATTCGCCCGGGCCGCCTCTTCCCGATAGTTTCACCGAACAAAGGCGCCTTGCTGAGAAGAAGGATCAAAGCCCGCTCCCTCCGGACTGGAGCGATGCGACCAAGCCGTTGCGGGAAATTGCCAAGGATCTCGAGGAGATTTTTGGCCACTGACGATCAGTTCTTGTCGAAAGTTCACGTTTATTATCGAAAGTTCATGTTCGAACGGCCGGTTTTTAAACAATCCTCAACCACTCTGCGTCAAATTCCATCTCATCCTTCCGCGCATGTTTTTCGCGGCGGGTCGTGGGTTTTTACTCCAGGAGCCATGTGGGAGACTTTGAGATGGCGAAGTTTCGTAAGCTGATCAAAAATACCAAGGGCGCGACCGCAATCGAGTACGGCCTCATCGCCGCTCTTATCGCTGTTGCAGCCATTGGCGCGATGCAGGGCATCGGCAACAAGCTGAATTCGACGTTCAACAACGTTTCGAACTCGCTGAACTAATCTTTCTGAAGTTCAAGCGAATGATGCGGCGGCGTCCCTTTGGGGCGCCGCCGTTTTCTTATCGGCTGGTCGGAACCGCAGGCGGGGGCGGAATGATGGGAGTGATGGTGGTGGTGGTTGGCGCGTAGAGCGGCTTATTGGCCGGGATCTGGTTCGATGGCGCGCCGATATGATGAACGATGTGGGGCGTGACGATGATATAGAGCTCGGTCTTGCTGTTGGTGGTTCGCTCGCTTCGGAACGCTTCGCCAAGAAGCGGGATGTCGCCCAGCAGCGGGACCTTGGATTTGGTGGTCAAGACTTCGTTCTGCGTTAAGCCACCGATCACGAACGAGTCGCCGTCCCTGACGGTGGCCGAGGTTTCCGCCTCGCGCTGGCTGATCGTTGGATAGCCCTGGCTGGTCCCGGTAACGCTCGAGACCACCGCGAACACATGGCTCGAGACGAACCCGTCGCCGCTGACCCTTGGCGCAATCTGCAAGGTCACGCCGACATTCACATATTGAACCTGCTGCGAGACCCCGTTGACGCCCGACAGAGCGATCGAAGTGAGGATCGGAAGCGCGTCGCCGGTAATGATCTTGGCGGTCGATCCGCTCTGGGCCGAGATCCTTGGCCGCGAGACGATCCGGCCATTGCCCTTCTGGATCTGGGCATTGAGCGCCGCCTGGAACTGGAAGCTTGCAAGATGCGGCCCGGCAGTCACTCCAGGCGTGATATATTGCCCCGACTGGAGCGTGAACACGCCAAGCTGGCCATTGGCATTGGTAAAGTCGATCCCCAATGCCTTTAACCCGGTCTCGGTCAATTCGACGAACTGGGTTTCGAGAATCACGCTGTCGACCGGAATGTCGATCGCTGCGATCATCGCCTTTAACTGCTCGATCCGCTCGGGCGAGCCCTTGAGCCAGATCGCATTCAACCGCCGGTCGATCCCGATCGACGCATCGACCGACTGGCCGAGCGGCTCGTCGCTGGCGCCGGGCGCCTGGGTGGTCTGCTGGGGCGTATAGGTGCCGCCGGTCAGACTGTTCGACCCGAACGCGGGCTCGCTTGGAATGAAGACATCATTGGATTTGACCGTCTGTCCGTCGGTCAACAGGCCGACGACTTCCGACACATCGGCATATTTTAGAAGAACCAGCGCATAATCTTCCGGCGGCGCATTGGCCGGTGGAAGGCCGGTCTCAACCGGGCCTGCAATATCGGTGACGCCGGTCTTCTTTCCGGTGCTGACCGTAATCTCGATCGTTCGATCGCCCGTCTGAACCGCTGCGACCGCCGCCGCCTGGGTCACCCCAAAGCGAAGGATGAGGATGGTGTCGGCTTGTTCAAAGCTGATGCTTCGAACGAGGCCTTTGAGATTGGAGGGCTGGACCGCGCCTGGTGACCGGGTGGTCAGTGCAAAGCCGATCGAGGGCTGGGTTGGTTGTCCAGCGATTGGAGCAAAGCTTGTGACCTTGGGATCGAACGACAGTTCGAACCTGGATTTGCTCGCGCTTTCGCTGATCAAACGCACATGCATCAGCACCGAAGGCGTTGGCTGGGGACGAAGCTGCGCTTGGGCTGGGCTTGTAAACGCCACCAAAAGAACCAGGGCGCAAAGGAGCTGAGCGCAGCGATGCGCGATCGGCTCAAAATGCCTCAAGGCTGTTCCCCGCCCCATCAACTTGCGGACTTTAAAGGAGAATTGAGGTGACCCAAAGATGAATGTGCGGACGCCCTTGAAGAAAAAGGACGCCCGCACAGTCTGTAGTTACGGTGATCGATTAGAAAGCAGTCGAACCGTTCGGCGTTCCAAGCCCGGTCGGACCGTCGTAACCGGTGACGGCCGTGCAGAGATAGGTTCCGCCGCAGCTTCCGTTGCTTCCGCCAACTACGTCGTTGATCGCGCTGAGGTTGGCGTAAGGGTTGGAACCGTAGTTTACGCTTCCACCGTTGGTGCCATAGACGCCGGCAACCAGTGGCGATGCAACGCTCGTTCCACCGAACACCATCCAGCCCGAACGCGACGCTGTCTCGGGTCCGTAAACTGCAACACCCGTATTGGGATCAGCGATCGCCGAGACGTCGGCAACCGTGCGACGTGCGCACAAAGTGTCAGTCTGCCAGGTTGGCTTGGCATAGATCGAGCTACAGCCGCTGCCAGCGCCGTTCCATGCGGTCTCGGACCAGCCACGGCTGTTCGAAGCGCGCGACAGGCTCGTTCCGCCAACCGCAGTCACGTGCGGCGAAGAGGCCGGGAACTGAACCCCATAGCCGCTGTCGCCCGAGCTCGCGAGAATTGCGATCCCGGCGTGATTATAGGCGCTCTCATAGCTCTGCGATCCGCTTTCGCCACCACCATAACTGTTCGAGACCGCCTTGGCGCCGAGGTTGACCGCAGTATTCACCGCCTTGCCAAGATCGGACGACGAGGTCGAGCTCGCCTGGACGAGAATGATATGGCAGCTCGGGCACATCGCGCTGACCATGTCGAGGTCGAGTGCCTGCTCCTGATCCCAGCCCGTGTTGTTGCGCGGATAGCTGGAGGTCGTCCCGCTCTCATTCACCTTCTTGAAGCAGCCGTTGGCGGTCGTGCATGCCGGAAGGCCATATTGCGTACGATAGGTCGCAAGATCGCTTTCGGCATTGCTGTAGCCATAGGAATCGACGATCGCGACTGTGTAGCTCGAGCTTCCCGTACTCGTCACCTTATAGGCGCTTCGAAGGTCCGTGGGACCATAGCCCGAGGGCGTCGAGTTCCGTGCTGCATTCGGCTTGCCGTTGAAGATGTTGCCACGTGAATCCGTGACGATCTTTGCGAAACAATGGGCGGTGCCCGGCGCCGAAGTAAGACCGCAGGCCGACATCGTATAAACGCGACCGAACTTTTGCAGCTGAACTGTCGTTGCAGGCGCAGAGGTTGCGGCAACCATAGCGACGACCGCTGCGGCCGTGGCCGCGCTCAATTTCCATATTGTCATATGTTGTACCCTTTACACTCCCCAGTAAGACGATCGATGCTGACGGAAAAAAGTAAAAAAGCAAGTATCCTCAGCACCCTAGCAGAAACAAGTTGCTCCGCCTGTCGTAAAATTTCCTCTTCCGGTCGTTAAGGGAAGAATTAGACCCGTCGTGTAGGAAAGTGGTTGATAAGTCGTTATTTTTTTCAGGTTGATGTTGATGCTTTCGAATGCCAGTTCTTCGGCCATGTTGCGGATTGTTGCGCTTGCCGCGCTCGCTTTTTCGGTCCCGTTACAGGCGCATTCGCTTGCTCCGCTCTATAATCCCGTTGCGCTCAATGTCGGCATCAACTGCCAGTGGGAACGCAATTGCGAACGGCGAGAATTGAAAGCGATGGGGGACGTTCAAAAGTTCATCGTGAAGAAGCATCCGCCCCTATGGCGAATCCATCTTTGCAATAAAAACGCGCGACGAAGCGCAGCACGTGTCGATTGGGTGGGTTTCAACGACTGTATTCGCAACACTCATCTTACGGCCTCTTTCCGCCGCTGACGTCGCAGTTAGTCTTTGTAGGAACGGGGCCATGCACCGCTCGTTGTTCCGCCAAAAGGGACAAGGCCAATGACGTCAAAGAAATCTGAATTTCCGGACGACAAGACAAAGACCGAGCGAAGGAGAAATCTGAGCCCAAAGGAGCTTAAGGATCTCGAACTTGCCGGTGGAGTTGAGGGGGGGATGCAGGCCGGAAGCGCCGGCGGGCCAAGCGAAAAGGATTCGGGCCCTCATTCAGGCGGGGCGAGTTCGGCCACAACCAAACCGGAGAAGGAACAAGGCTGAGCGGTTTCCCGCCAGCTAAAGTTCCAGATCGATCACATTAACACCGCTCGCCTCCGCCGCTCATGATCCGGGTCGTCTCCCTCAAAAAGGCAATCCTTGCGGGCCTCGCGGGAGCTGCTGCGATGGAGGTTTTCTCCTTCGCCTGCGCTAAGGCTGGCCTTCCTTCGGTTGATCTTGTCAGTCAACTGAGCGGGGTTGAATTTGATGGCCTTTCCTTGGCGGGCAACCTTGTTGGAGCAATTGCCCACCTCAGCATTGGCGTCTGCTGGGCCGTATTCTACGCCTTTTTCTTCTGGGGGCGATTGCGCATCAGGCCGGCCTTTCAGGGGCTAAGTTTTGCGATCCTTCCAGCAGCGCTCGCAATCCTTGTGGTTTATCCCGAGCTCGCGCTGATGCGGCTCCAAACCGACGTCGTCCGCCTAAGCCTACCCCAATTCTATTCCCCGCTTTCGCTTCGAACGATCGTTGCGCTCCTCGTCAACCATGCGCTTTTTGGTTTGATCGTCGGCCTGATCTACCGTCGTCCCGTTGGCTATGCTTCGGGGCGAAAGCCTTCACCTCCCCACATCCGACGAGCGCGCGATCAGGACGCTCGAAGGCGGCCGAACTCCAATGGGTTCATGTTCGCGACCGGAGTTGAATGTAGTTATCCGACAATCGATCATGGCCGCTGGCGCCGCGACGAAATGTGTTCGACCCGGCATTACCAACACTGGCAGCACGACTTCGAACTCGCTCGCGAAATCGGGATCACTCACCTTCGTTATGGTCCGCCGCTTCACCTTATCCTGACCGGACCCGGTCAATACGACTGGAACTATATCGACCCCCAGATGGAGGAGCTTTGCAAGTCGGGTCCGGAACCGATCATTGATCTTTGCCACTTCGGCCTTCCATCATGGCTTGGCGATTTTCAAAACCCCGAAATCGGAAAATATTTGCAGGAATATGCCGCGGCATTCGCCGAGCGCTTTCCCTGGGTCCGCTTCTATACACCTGTGAACGAAATGTATGTTTGCGCCCGAATGAGCGCGCTCGATGGGAATTGGAACGAGCAGCTCCACGACGAAGGCGCTTATGCCCGAGCGGCTTGGAATCTCGCCAACGCAAGCATTCTCATGAGCGAGGCCATTCTCAAACGACGCGGTGATGCAATCCTGATCAACAGCGAAAGCAGCGAATTCTATCAGCCCTGTTGTCCTGATGATCACATTCAAAAGATCGCCGATTCCGCAAACGAGCGTCGCTTCCTGTCGCTCGATCTCATTTTTGCACATAAGCTCGATCCCCATATGCACGATCTTCTTTGCGAGCAGGGGATTTCGAAGGACGAAATCGCCGGGCTCGCCGGCCGAAAAGTCCCCAGACGATCGATCCTCGGGGTCGACTATTATGAATGGAACGAACGGCTGATCGACCGTGAAGGCCAAGCGCGCGCCCTGGGCGAATTGTTCGGATGGTATGTGATCGCAGATCAATATTGGCAACGATACCGTCGTCCGATGATGCACACGGAAACCAACAAGATGGACGCGCTCGGAGCTCCGCGTTGGCTCTGGCGCCAATGGCACAATGTCCAGCTTCTTGCGAAGGCGGGCGTGCCGCTGGTCGGATTCACCTGGTACAGCCTCACCGACCAGATCGACTGGAGCATTGGATTGTCCGAAGCCGTCGGGCTCGTTTATCCGGTTGGCCTGTTCGATCTCAATCGAGAGCCGCGGGTGGTCGGGCTCGCCTACAAGCATCTCATCGATCTTTATCGCGACGTTCCGGATTATCGCGATTGCCTCGCACTCAAGAAGATCATGCAATGATCCACGGAATTTTAGCAGCCCATGGTTATGATCCGGGTCCAAGCCAGCGACCACTCACTTCGGGCGCGATCTCGGGAATTCTTGCAACGATTCCAGCGATCGCAATTCTTCTAATTGCAGGATCGCTTCGCGCCGAAGCCATGATCCTTGGGCTTAGCCAGCTTTCGACGCTTGCCATTGGATGGGCAGTCATGGCGTTCGCCGGTGCCTGCTATGCGCGCTTTTTCGGGCGCGCAGCGAACGAAGTGCGCGGTGGCTGGCTTTTTGGGATTTCGTTTGGACTGGTGCTTTGGGCCGCAGGCGCGGTTCTCGTCCTCCCCTTGATCAGCGGCGGTCGATCACCTGCGGGCACCGCTGCTGTCGGGGTTGCGTTGTCGCTCATCGTCTGGGGCGCAGCCTTGGGAATTCTCGTCCCGCTCGTTCACCGGCCACTTCACGAAAGCATCGAAACGGCTTCCAAGAGAGCCGAAGTTGGACCCGCAGCAGCTGCTTCGAAAAATGGTCCGATCCGCAAACAGCGCCAAAAAACTCGCGACTAGCGAATGGCTCCAATGCGGTCGATCGGAGCGCGCGCATCAGCGCGATGCAAATAGTCTGCGCTCGTTAAAGCAATCATGATCAACAACCAGAAGAAGCCCGCCGCTGCAAACGATCGGACCAGCGCTCGGGCCTTTTTGAGCTCCATGAAAAAGAGGAGAACGATGAGCGCCTTGGCAATGGCGATCCCAAGCGAGATCATGAGGTTGAAACTGCCCAGTGGCTGAAACGCGCTTGCTGTGGTCGCCGCGAGAAGCACGATCAGCGCGACCCAGCAGCGCCAGATTGTCGCAATGCTCACATGTTCCTCCCGGCAAGATAGATGAGCGGGAAGAGGAAGATCCAGACGATATCCACGAAGTGCCAATAGAGCCCGATCATTCGGGTCATGTCTCCACCTGGCTTTAAACGTCCGCTTCCAATGCGAAACGCGAGAAAGAGAACCAGCGTAATTCCAATGAGAAGATGGACGGCGTGAAGGCCGGTCGCACAGAAATAGAAGACGAAAAAGATTTCGGTGACGCCGCCATAGCGGGCGAAATCGAAATTGAGCGCCGGGACGAGATGTTCCTGATATTCGAGCCAATATTCAGCGGCCTTGATCCCGATGAAGAGCAGTCCGAGCGCAGCGGTTGCAAGAAGGCACAGGACCGGGGTTTTTCGCGATCCGGTTTGGAATGTCGTAACTGCCATCGCCATGAAGGCACTGCTCGTAAGAAGGACGGCCGTATTGGCTGTTCCGAGCGCGACTTTGGTCATTCGTGCGGCGGAAATGAAATCCGTGCCGAACCAGATTCGATAATTCAAATAGCCGGCAATCAGTGCTCCAAAAAACAGGACTTCGGTTGCAAGGAAGGTCCACATTCCAAGCGTTGATGCTTCGCTTTGTTGCGAAGGGGTCGAATATTGAAACCCGACGACCCGTTCAGACATCGGAAGCCTGCATGCATTCTTTCCCCCAGTCATAGACATAAGGGGCCCGGACGACGGTCGGAGTCGAAACGAAGTTCTCGGGCGGAGGCGGGGATCTCGTCGACCATTCAAGGCCGGTCGCTTCCCACGGATTGGCCGATGCTCGCGGGCCCTTGAGGATCGACCAGGCGAGATAGAACAACGGAAGCGCATAGCCCACTGCAAGAATGCTGGCGCCAGCGGAGGACAGCACGTTCCAGATTTGAAATTCGGGCGGATAGGATTGGTAGCGCCTCGGCATTCCAAGATAGCCCAGAATGAACTGGGGAAAGAAGGTGAGATTGAAGCCGAAAAACGTAAGGATGGCAGCAAAGCGCGCCCAATATTCGGGGTAGAGCCGGCCAGTGATCTTTGGCCACCAGTAATGGAGGCCTGCAAAATAACCCATCACCGCGCCTCCAACCATGATGTAATGGAAGTGAGCCACGACGAAATATGTGTCGGTGACATGCACATCGACAGCCAGCGCCGCGAGAAACAGGCCGGTCAGGCCACCGATCGTGAACAGTCCAATGAAGCCAAAGGCGTAGAGCATCGGTGCGGTGAAGCGGATCCAGCCCTCATGAAGCGTCGCTGTCCAGTTGAACACTTTGATCGCCGAGGGCACCGCAACGATGTAGCTGAGGAACGAGAAGGCAAGGCTTGCATAAAGCGACTGTCCGGAAACGAACATGTGGTGGCCCCAGACGAGGAAGCCGATCGCTGCAATCGCAATGCTGCACCACACGACGAATTTGTATCCGAACAGCGGCTTTCGAGCGAAGACCGGAATGACCTCGCTGATCACTCCCATCGAGGGAAGGATCATGATGTAGACGGCAGGATGACTGTAGAACCAGAACATATGCTGGAAGAGGAGCGGGTCGCCGCCGAGTTGAGGCGAGAAGATTCCAACGTGAAGCACACGTTCTGCGAGCAGCATCAACAAGGTCATCGCAAGAACCGGCGTTGCAAGGACGAGGATGATGCTGGTTGCGTAAGTCGACCAGACGAACACCGGGAGTCGGTACCAGGTCATTCCTGGGGCTCGAAGCTTGTGGACCGTAACAATAAAATTGAGGCCCGTGAGGATCGATGAGAAACCGGCAATGAAGATCCCGGTAACGGCGAGGATGAGATAGCCGGTCGCGTAAAAGGTTGAATAGGGTTCGTAGAAGGTCCAGCCGGTGTCGACGCCCCCAAGGAGAAGGGCGACGAGCGTGACGATCCCGCCCAGCATGTAGAGGTACCAGCTTGCAAGGTTGAGTCTCGGGAAAGCGAGGTCCTTGGCACCGATCATCAGTGGAAGAATGAAGTTTCCCATCGTCGTCGGAATCGAGGGAATGAGAAAGAACCACACCATGATGATCCCGTGCATGGTGAACAGCCGATTGTAGAAATCGGGACTTCCAATATCGCCGTTTGGAGTGAGGAGTTCGAGCCGGATCAGTGTCGCAGCGCTTCCTCCAATGAAGAAAAAGAACGTGATGCCTGCAAAATAGAGAAGGGCAATCCGCTTGTGGTCGGTGGTGAGAAGCCAGGATCGAATTCCAAGCTTCGCGTTCAGATAGGTGGTGTTGCGGGGTGCTGACGTCATTGCCGAGCGCTCGGCTTGGGTCCGATGGACTCGATATAGGCAACGAGCTTTGCAAGATCGTCCTCGCCGATCTGGCCAGTGAAGGTCGGCATGACCGGATCATAGCCAGCCACGGTTTGCGCTTTGGGATTGAGGATCGAATCGCGCACGTAGCGTTCGTCCGCAATCACCACGCTTCCGTCCGAAAGCGGAACAGGACTTCCAAACAGGCCTTCGAGCTGCGGTGCTCGAACCGTGCTTCCTGCTCCATGGCAGCCGCTGCAGCCATATCGGCGGAAGAGCTCCTGTCCCTCGCTCGCAAGACTTGCTTCGCCGCGTTGGGAGGACAGCCAATCGGCAAAATCACGCGGGTTCATGACGGTCAGCCACCCACCCATATGGGCATGATCGGTGCCGCAATATTCTGAACAAAAGAGATGATAACGGCCAACCTTGTCTGCTCGAAACCACATGGTTTCATAGCGGCCCGGAACAACATCCTGCTTCATCCTCAATGCCGGAATGTAGAAACTGTGAATGACATCCTGCGATGCCATGACGAGCCGGACGTCCTGGCCGGCTGGAACATGAAGCTCGTTGATTTCGCGCTGACCGCCCGGGTGCTGCGCTTTCCACATCCACTGCTTGCCGACGATGAAGATCTGGAGCGCGTCGCTCGGCGGACGATAAAGCTGTACGAACGTTTCTGCGCCCCAGACTGCAAGTCCGACGAAAATGAGAAGCGAAGCCGTTGTCCACCCGACTTCCCAGCGCCAGGTTTTTTTGGGCGGCGCGTTTCGCTCGGCTTTGCTTCCGTGACGATATTTGTTCGCAAAAAACGCCAGCAGGAAGACGACGAGACCGGTCGTTAGAACTCCAATGACAAGAAGACTTCCGAAGAGAAGGTTGACCTCCCTCGCATATGCGCTTGCAGCGACCGGCCAGATCGGAAGGTCATCCATCAGGCCGGCCGCCGCCGGCGAAGCGACAGGAAGGCAATGAGGAGCACAATTGCTGCGATCATTGCGAAACTTGCGATGCGCACCAGCCGCATCGCAAGGGCCGCGACGGTGCCTTCGTCGGGGTCGTAACCAAAGCACAGCAACAACAGCGGATGTGCCGGAGGCTCGACCGCATCATGTGACGCTTCGTTCAGCGCCTGTCTCATGAGGTTGGGATCCGGGCTCAGGCCCAGCATGTAGCGCGAGATCTTCGCGGAAGGCGTTGTGACGACGAAGCCTGCCGGATGAGCAAACTGGTCGGTTAAGCGGTCGTAACGATAGGGAAATCCGATCGCCGATGCGATTTTCTGGACGTCTTGCTGGGGAGCGGTGAAGAAGCGAACTCCGGTCGCAGCCGCGGCAGGATTGGGAAACCGGTTGGCATACATTGCCGCGGCTACAGCTGCATCGCGGGAATTTTCGCGGGGATCGATGCTGATCGCAATGAGGTTGAACTCGCGTCCCGGAGTCAATTGCGCGCTTTTGAGCGCTTGAACGGCACCGCTGAGGACGAGGCTGCAAAGATTTTTGCAGCGAAGATATTCAAGGATCACGATCGCCGGTTTGCCCGCAAGAGCGCTTGCAAGGCTTAGATGCTGACCCGACGCGCTGATGAGGTTGGCATCGAGCGGAAGCTGAGCGCCGGGATGCTGATGAAAAAAAAGACCATTAAGAGCGCCGGGCGCAAGCGAAGCATGAACCGGCGCAGCTGAAAGAACGAAGCTAAGGACAATGAGCCTCAGTCTCATTTTGGAGGCCCCCAACCCTGCGATGCAGTCGCGCGCATGGCATCCTCGATGCCAACTCTTTTGCCTTTTGCTGAACCTTCAGCCTCGAGCTCACTCGTCTTTTGCGATCGATAACGCTCCAAATCTTGCTGCGGCGCGGACTGAAGCCGCGGCGCGCCGGGAAGGACCGTCAATGGGCCGCGAGTTTCCTGATGAAGTGCGATTGGAAATTCGAGCGCGACCCAGAGGAAGACTCCCAAAACGAAAAATGCGAGGAGGCAACCAAGCCAGAATGGAAGAAGCGCAGGCACGTCGAGGGGTTCATACCTCGAGGGCGTGTCATGGGGAGTTTCAGAATTGACGAGATCCTTGCCTATCCCCGTGCTCCCCATTGGGCTCCAGTCTTATGATGACCCATAGTCCCGTCAGCTGCCATCGACGACGCACCATCAAGACATTCGCCGTTGCAGCTGGCCCAAGGACACGCAAGCGCGCTCATGTGCACAAAGGCTCGCTCTAAAATGACCCGGGGCTGATCGGCGTTGCATTTCTTATCCTCGGTCAAGCTCGTCATTTGATTCGCGCACTGAGGAACTCGACGATGTGCATCGTTTCACGCTTTCCCTGACCTTCGATCTGGGCGCGGCAGCTGAAGCCGTCAGCAACGATTACCGTCTCTTTCCCAAGGCTTCTCACCCTTGGAAGAAGAACCCGTTCGCCGATTGCTTTGCCAACCGCATAGCTTTCGCGCGCCATTCCAAACGCTCCGGCCATTCCGCAACAACCCTGTTGGGGGCGCTCGATTTCGACACCCAAATCGCCGAGCAGCTTGAGCTCGTTTCCAAAGCCGATCACCGAATGATGATGGCAATGCGGCTGGACGAGGACCTCGCCGCCAGAGCGAAAGGCTGGAAAGCTTTGAAGCCGTTCCGCGATGAAATCCGCAACATAATGAACATGGGCAAAAAGCAGCTTCGCTTCTGCACGTTGTGGGAACAAGTTCATCAGCTCATCCTTGAACGCCGAGGCGCAGGCTGGCTCCGCAACAATGATCGGAGTTCCTTTTTGAAGGTCGCCTCGAAGGAGTTCGAACGTGTCCTCAAACTGCTGTTTCGCTTGTTTCAGATAGCCCCAGTCATAAAGCGGCCGGCCGCAGCAAAGCGGCTTTTTTGGGATTGAAACTTCAAAGCCTGAACGCTCGAGAAGCTGTGTCGCTGCAATCAGTGTCGCTGGTCTGAAATGGTTGTTGAACGTGTCGGTCCAAAGAAGCACCGGCTCTCCATTGGATCGTTCGCGCGATCGTCTTTGAAACCAGCGTCGAAAGGTCATCGGAGCAAATTTTGGAACCGCTGCGTCTTGATGAATTCCCGCGGTCCATTTCCCGAGCCCCGTCCCCGCAAGAAGATTTGCAAGTCCCGGAGCCTTGGACGCGATGCTTGCCCACCTTGCGATTTGCCCCATCGAATAAGCAGACCTTGGGCGCATCCGCCGCTCGTAATGATGCGCTCGAAATTCGGCTTTCCAGGTCGCAATATCGACCCCAACCGGGCAATCGGCCTTGCACCCTTTGCATGCCAGGCACAGCGACAGGGCATCCTCGACTGAAGCGCTGTCCCAGCCATCGGTAATGACTTCGCCCCGAATCATTTCATGAAGGAGGTGCGCTCGGCCCCGGGTGGAATGCTTCTCCTCCCCGGTCGCAAGATAGGACGGGCACATAACTTCGTCGCCCACCTGCCGCCGGCGGCATTTTCCAACCCCAACGCAGCGGGTGGTCGCCCTGGCGAACGATCCGTCGTCGTTTGCAAAGTGAAACAGCGTCTCACGTTTTTGCGGATTGTAGGTGAGACCGAGCCGAAGATTGGAATCGATTGGAAATGGATCGATGGCCTTGCCCGGATTTAAACGGTTGCCGGGATCCCAGATCGCCTTGAACTGTTTGAAACAGTCGACGATTTCCTCGCCGTACATGACTTTCAAAAGTTCGGCGCGGGCTTGCCCGTCGCCATGTTCGCCCGACAGCGATCCGCCGTAAGAGTGGACGAGATTGGCCGCTTCGCGAACGAATTTGCGATATTTTTGAAGACCCTCCTCGCTCCGAAAATCGAAGTTGATCCGGCAATGGGTCACGCCGTCGCCAAAATGGCCGTAGAGAGCAGCGGTATAATTGAAGTTCGAAAACAATCGCTCGAGATCGCGAAGATAGGAACCAAGCCTGTCTGGCGGAACCGCACTGTCTTCCCAGCCGGGCCAATGAGCCTGCTCTCCCTTCACGAACGCGGTGGCTCCAAGCGAAGCTTCGCGCGCCTGCCAGATGCGCTTCTGCTCTTTGGGGTCGGAGACGATCCGGCAGCGCGCTCCCGTATCGGCTCGATCAATGATCTTGCGGACATTGTCTTTCGCTTCGCCGGCGCTTTCGCCGCCGGCTTCAACGATCAGGAAACCGCGCCCTTTGGGGAACGCCTCGAGGCCTTTTTCGCCGGTCGCTCGAACGGCATCAAAAAGCTTCCCGTCAAACCCTTCTAGCGCATCGGGCTTTTGTTCAAGAAGTGCGGGGACAGCGTCGGCCGCTTCATAAACATCGTCGAACGAGAGGAGTGCAATCGCCTTTGAATTCGGGCTCGGCACCAAAATGATCTTGGCCTCAAGAGTGATCGCGCAAGACCCCTCGGTTCCGGTGATCGCCTTGGCGACGTTGAAGTCCCGGCCAGGAAGAAGGGCATCGAGATTTTCAAATCCCGAAACGAGCCGCGGAATTTTTGGAAACCGCTCTTGGATCCTTGAGCCGTAGCGCTCGATCAAGGATTCAAGCGCTCGATAGATATCGCCCCGTGGACCGATTTCGTCGAGCAGCGTGGAAAGCCGCTTTTCGGGCGCTGGCTCGAGCTCCATTTCCAGTCCGTCATAGGTGACCACGCTAAGCGCTTCGAGATTGTCGGCGGTTCTTCCCCAGCGTACCGAATGAACTCCGCAACTGTCATTGCCGATCATTCCGCCAAGAGTGTTGTGGTCGTGCGTTGCAGGATCGGGTCCGAAGGTCAGGCCATGAGCCAGGGCTTGATTGCGCAGGGTATCGAGAATGCAGCCAGGTTCGACGCGCGCGACCTTAAGGTCAGGATCAAGGTCAATGACCTTGTGAAGGTGGCGTGAAAAATCGATACAGACCGCGACATTGCACCCCTGGCCAGCAAGACTGGTGCCACCGCCGCGTGCAATGATTGGAGCATCGTTCTTGCGGCAGATCCTTACCGCTTCGATGGCCTCGTCTCGGCTCCTTGGATAAACCAGCCCGAGCGGAACCTGGCGGTAATTCGACGCATCGGTCGCGTACAAAGCTTTGGCCTGCGGCGAGAAATCGACCTGCGCTCGCATGTCCTTTTCAAAGTCCGCCTGGAGCGCGGTTGCAGCCTCTTTCGCGTAGCGATCATATTCGCGCAGAACCTGGCCGTTCGGCGCGAGCGTTGCGAGCCGTTGCTCGCCAATAATCACACCAGCTCGCGCACCGTATCGGAGGCAAGCGTCAACGCAGTCTTCATCGCGTGCGGCGTTCCTTTGGCAAGCGCTTCGCCCATTCGCATGGCCTGTTTCACTTCGATCTTGGGAGGCATCGGGGGCTCATAAGGATCGACCACCGCCTCGATAAGGCAGGGACCTTCCATACGAAGCGCTTCTGCAAGCTGCTCGGAGCATCGAGCGGGATCCTCGATGGTGATCGCACGAATTCCGCAGCCTTCCGCGACGCGCGCAAAATCGATCGGTTCAAGTTCGCAGCCGAATTCGGGGTTGCCGAGAAACACCATCTGCTCCCATTTGATCTGACCAAGCGCATTGTTCTTGATGACGATGATTTTGGCGTTGAGATTATATTTTCTCAGCGTCACGAAATCGCCCATCAGCATCGCAGCCGAACCATCGCCGATCACGGCCACCACCTGTCGTTCAGGATGAGCAATGGCTGCACCGATCGCATAGGGAAGGCCGCATGCCATGCTTGCAAGCGTTCCTGAGCAGCTAAACATCATGTCGCCGCGCATGTCGATATGGCGCGCTGTCCAGGCCGTGATGGTTCCGCTGTCGGTGATCACGATGGCATTGTCATCGAGCAATTTGTTGAGCTCGTGAGTGACGACCTGCGGTTTCATCGGAGTGTCGCGCCGGGTGCCGCGCTCGGTCATGAGTTCGCGCCACGATCGCATATCTTCCTGCGCGGATTTGAGGAACTTGTCTTTGCCACTCTGCTTGATCAGCGGAAGCAGCTCGGAAAGGACGGTCTTGCTGTCGCCGACAAGGCCGACCTCGACCGGATAGCGAAGCCCGACCCGCTTGGGATCGAGTTCGATCTGGACCGCTTTTGCCTTTCCGGGCTTGGGATAGAATTCGATATAGGGGAAACTCGAGCCAACGATCAGCAAAGTGTCGCAGCCTTCGAGTGCCTCTTGCGAGGGTTTGGTGCCAAGGAGACCGACGCCGCCGGTCGTATAGGGATTCTCGTCGGGAACGGACGCCTTTCCAAGAAGCGGTTTGCCGATTGGCGCCTGCAATCGTTCGGCGATTGCAATCAGCTCCTGCGAGGCTCCGATTGCTCCGCGCCCTGCAAGGATGAACGGCTTTTCAGCCTGGTTTAGAATGTCTGCGGCGCGCTGAAGCAAGGTCGGATCGGCAAAATGGCCGCCGCGCGCCATGATGTTGGAAACATGGTGTGCGACGTTGCGCTCGGTGCGGTCTTTGACCGGCATCGACTGGAAGTCGACCGGGATCATGACATGGGTCGGCTGGCGGTAGGCGAGCGCGGTTCGGCACGCCTGCTCGACGACGTCTTCGACATGGGCGGGGCCCATGACCCGTACCGAATAGGCAGTCGCGTCCATGAACAGCTTGTCGAGCGCGACATCTTGCTGAGTGAATGTCTCGATCAGATCGTGGTGCTGGGCTCCGGTGATTGCGACGACAGGCTGACCGTCAAGCTTTGCATCGTAAATGCCATTGAGGAGGTGAACTCCGCCAGGCCCGGAAGTCGCAAGACAGACACCAAGCTTGCCCGTGAATTTCGCGTAGGAGCAGGCGGCGAACGCTGCCGTCTCCTCGTGCCTCACCTGAACGAAACGGATCTTGTCCTGACGATTTCGCAAGGCCTCGAATACCCCGTTGATTCCATCGCCTGGAATTCCGAAAATCGTATCGACGCCCCATTTGATGAGGGTTTCAACAAGGATGTCACCGCCAGTTTCGGCCATTGTTCAGCTCCATTATTCGCTCTCGTCATAAACGCGCACATCGCGGAAGGGTCCCCCACTCGTCGCTGATGCTGGAAATCTTGGATCAGGGGGGGGTCGAAGAATGATGTCGCTCGGGACCTTTGTGACATCGGTAACCCCGGTCAAAGCCATTGCGACGCTGAGTTCTTCCTTCAAGATTTCGAGCGCTTTCGTGACGCCAGCCTGGCCATAGGCTCCAAGCCCATAGAGATAGGCTCGACCGATGAAGCACGCCCGCGCGCCGAGACCCAAAAACTTGAGCACATCGAGCCCCGATCTCACGCCGCTGTCGACGAACACTTCCGTTTTTTCACCGACTGCCTCAACGATCGAGCGTACAACTGAAGCGGTCGATGGCGCACTGTCGAGCTGACGTCCTCCGTGGTTGGAGACGAGGATTGCATCGGCGCCCGCTGTTACCGCCATCTTCGCATCTTCGGCGTCGAGAATGCCCTTGACGATCAATTTTCCCGGCCAGAGCGATCGAACCCATTCGAGAGTTTTGAGGTCGAACGAGGAATCGAGCTGGCTTTTGACGAGTTCGGCCATTTCCTTGACGTTTCCGGACGCGACTTTCCCAGCGTAATTGCCAAAGCTCCAGCGTTTGGAATGAAGCATTGCGAATGCCCAGCTCGGGTGGCTTACGATGCTCCAGATATTCGCCGGCGTGAGCTTTGGCGGAACTCCAAGGCCATTATGGACATCGCAATAGCGCGTTCCCTCGACGTGGAGATCCATCGTGAGGATGAGTGCTGGACATTGCGCAGCCTTCGCTCGCTCGAGAAGCTCCTTTGAAAAGCCGCGATCCTTTTCGAGGTAGAGCTGAAACCAGAACGGCTTGGTCACGGAAGATCGAACATCCTCGATGGACAGAAGCGCATTGGTCGAAAGCGAAAATGGAATTCCAAAATCGTGCGCTGCCCGGCACGACAGGATCTCGCCGTTGGACCAGATCGCACCGCACATTCCGGTTGGCCCGATCGCGACCGGAATTGCGACTTTCTCTCCGACCATTGTGGTTTCAAGCTTGCGGTTCGAAACATCGAACATCACGCGTTCGCGAAAGCGGATGGAATCGAGATCGCGGCGGTTCTCGCGAAGCGTGATCTGGGAAAAGCTTCCCGATTCCATATAATCCATGAAGGGCTTGGGAACACGTGAATGCGCGCGCTTTCGAAGATCCTCGATGCTCGCGATATTGCCTGGGGCCTTCCTCACAATTCGCCCCTTTGAGCCATTTCACCAATCCTTGAGCCCATTCTCAAGGCGAGTGCCTGGATGGTCAGCGAAGGATTGACCCCGCCGCTGGTCGGAAACAGCGAACCGTCGCAAATCCAAAGATTGGGGATCGACCAACTTCGTCCATCCTTGTTGACGACGCTGTCCTTTGGATCGTCACCCATCCTGCAGCCGCCCATGAGGTGCGAGGTATCATCGTCGACCCACAGCTCCTTTGCGCCGGCCCCTTCGAGCACGTTGTGCATCGAACCGATCGAATGCTTCATCAAGCGGCGGTCATTATCCGAATAGGAAAAGATCATCCTTGGAATCGGAAGCCCGAACTGATCCTTTTCGTTTGCGACCTCGACCCGATTGTGGGCGTGCGGTTCGGTCTCGCCGACGATCCTAAGACCCGCGATATGATTGTAGCGCGTCATCTCCTGACGCAATTTCATTCCCCACATGCCGCGGTTGATTGCAACGGCCTGAGACCACCCAACAGGAAGCGGTCCCTGGCTCATGAACGCATAGCCGCCGTGGAAGTCCTTGGAATCGCTGTCGTCGTAATTCCAATGTTCGGTGACAGCCATGCACGGCGGCGCTTTGTAGCAGCGCACCTCTTCGTCCATGATCCCCCAGACGCCTGGTCCGGAATGAATCATGATGTGGGTCCCAACAAGCCCGGTCTCGTTCGCAAGCCCGTCTTTGAATTGATTGCAGCGTGAGTTCAAAAGGAGCCGGGGGGTCTCGATCGCATAGCCTGCAACGACGACGTTGCGGGCTTTCTGGTGTCGCCACTCACCATTGCGAAAATAGGTGAGGCCGGACGCTCGCCCATCGCGCCCCATTTCGATCCGTCCGACCATTGCAAGGTCCCGGATTTCCGCGCCCGCCTTGATTGCTCGCGGAATGAACGTCACGAGTACGCTTTGCTTTGCGTTGGTCGAGCAGCCGTAGGCGCAAAAGCCGCGATAGACGCATGGGTGGGCCATCCCGCGGGGAGCCGATAAGGTTGCGAGCGGAAGCGGAGACCATTGTATTCCAATCGCTTCGCAGCCGCGCGCAAGCACGAGCCCCGCCGAATTCACCTCATGAGCACGATAGGGATAACGCTTCTTCCGCCTGCTCCAGGGATAATGAACCGGACCCGAGATTTTGAGCGCCTCCTCCGCTTCCTCGTAATAGGGTTCGAGCTCTTCAAAGCTGATCGGCCAATCGCGCCCGTAGCCCAGGCTCGAACGGCATTTGAACCAATCGGGCCGCCAGCGAAGGGCGATCATGGTGTAATGAACGGTACTTCCGCCGACCCCGCGACCGCAATTATTTGCGCCAAGTTCGACCGGATCGGCGCCGCCGGTAATCCTGTCGTCGGTCCAGTAAAGGCCGCCCTGCCAGCTTTCGTCGGAGACAAAATCCTCAAGCGGGCGCCAGAAGGGGCCAGCCTCGAAAGTGACGACGGAAAAGCCGCGCTCGGCGAGCGCACATGCAAGAGTTCCGCCCCCTGCGCCGCTTCCCACGATTGCGAAATCGACGTCCTCATCCTCGTCGTAGCAGCGCATCGGGATCCATTGGCCTTCCCGAAAAACATCGGGAGCGCGGCCCGAGACAGCTCTTGGTCGTTCGACGTCAAGCATGATCGGTACCGGATTTGATTTCTTTCGCTTCCCAGGGATCGCGCTCGTCAAAGCCGAGGCGAACATAGCCGCGAGGTGCTGCAGGTCCGCCGTAGCCGATCTCGCTCCACGCCGAAGGGTGCGAATAATAGATGCCGACAGTTTCTTTCAAAAGATGGTGAAGGAAGAATCCGCCGGGCGGAAGCTCACCCCAATAGCGACTTTCAACGCGGTTATTCTGGACGTCTTCAAGAAGCTCGTCCATTTCGTTTGTGGAGAGATCTTCGAACCGCTTTCCATGGCGATATTGCGCTTCGCTCGAGATCGAATCGAGCCCCCGTTGCCACGCCTCGCGCATCGGCGGCATGTCGGCGTAGCGAAACCCCGGGGTGTGATTGCAATGAAGTAGATTATCGATCCATGGGACGATCGGAATGGGCTCCTCGCGATCGGGTTGCGGGATCAACCGCTCGACGATGGCTTCGAGAAGCGACCATTGTTGTTCGCTTAGGAATTTGCGCTCCGGGACCTCTTCGAGCCGCTTTCGGACGGCATTCCTGGTCTGGTCGTTCCACGACGGGGAATCCCATTTGTCGAGAACGTCATAGTCTGGATACGGGGTTCGAAACTCGCTCATTTGTCAGCTTTTCCAAGGAGCGGAAGAATTCCGAGGCCGGCCGCCGCAATTCCAAGAAAAGCGGGCGGTGCGGGAATGGGAGGTCCCTGAAGGATCATCTGGCTCCAGTTGCGCCAGCCCCCCATATTGCGATGAACTCCGTAGGCGTGAAAAAAGGGCCCAGCGATCCCAAGGATTGCGGTCGCTTTCAAAAGCGGTTCGGCAGCAATGGTCGCGCGGGATGAGAACGCTGCAGCTCCAATGGTGAGGGCTGCAAGCGGAGGAATGGTCACCGGCGCATACATTGCCGGGTTTTGAAACGAGCCGCGAAAATGGAGCAGGCCGGCCTCGGCAACCGTTCCCATTAGCGAAAAGGCAATGAGAGCCGCGGTGTGTTTTGGAAGCTTTGTGTTGACATAATTGCCGCTTCCAAGGAGTTCGCCCGCAATGATCCCGTAAAGGGCGGCAAGGGTGAGTGCCGCAGGAGCGCCTGCAGGGGCTGCGTGGAACAGGTTTGGAAAGCTCAGTTCGCCCGGACGCTTCAAAATATTGAAGCTGTGAAAACCGACGCCAATGAGCCCGGTTGCTCCAACAGTCACGAGCGCAATCCTTGGCCATTTGTCGTTTGCGCGCTCGGGCTTGAACGCAATGTAGGTCGCAGCTCCAAGTCCAAGGATTGCCATGGTTGGTCCGACAAACATCAGACGATCCTTGAACTCGCCTCGGTAATGCTCGAGCGCGCTGTCGAGTGCGACGCTCAAGCAGACGATCGCCGCTCCTGCTCCAAGCGCCTGGGCCGCGCGGTGCTTCGAACTTCCCTTGGGCTTCCAGGCACGCTGGAGAAGCCAGCCCAGTCCCGCTGCGGCCGCAAGCGTTGCCGCTGCAACCGGGACGAGCGGGCGATGCGACGGTTCGGTTGATCGAAGCGGAGACAAGCTAGCTTTTCTCTTTCGCGCTCGTGCGTGTTCGCCGCCTTTCGCCGGACCGGCTGCGCTGCGAAAGCATGAACCCGACACCCGCCGCGGCAGCCGCAGCACCAAGCGCTGCAAGCGAGAGCGACGATTTGTGTTCGGTGAAGAAAAGCTCGACACTGCTGTCGACCGCTTCATCGTCGAAGCTTCCGCGGGCGCCATGATCGCCCGCGACCGGATCGAACAGGTTGTCCTTGCGATCGGGTTTTACCCGTTCCGGGCGCTGCTGGCTCGAAAAGCCGGTTCTTGCGAGATAATCGTCGAGCAAACTGGAAGCCACCTTGTTGCCCCAGACTGCCTCGAGCGTTGGAAGTCCAACCAGCATTTCCTTCCTCTCGGTATGCGCTGCAGCATAGAGTGCACGCGCTGCGACTTCGGGCTGATAGACCTTTCCGACCGGACGCGGTTCCCCTGGAAGCTTTGCCCGGATCCAGTCGAACTGGGGCGTATTGACGCCTGGCATTTGGACCATCGTGATGGTCACCTGGGTTCCCGAATGAAGAAGCTCACAGCGAAGCGAATCGATAAACCCCTGAATGGCGTGCTTCGCACCGCAATAGGCCGATTGAAGCGGGATTCCGCGATAGGCGAGGGCCGAGCCCACAAGGACGATTTTGCCCCGGTTCCGAGGAAGCATGCGCGCCAATGCCGCGCGCGTTCCGTTGACCTGTCCGATGTAGGTCACCTGAGTGACGCGCTCATATTCCTCAGGGCTCACATCGATGAAACGCGAGAAAATTCCGGCAAAGGCATTGTTGATCCAGACGTTGATCGGGCCGAGCTCGCGTTCGATCGTCTCGGCCGCATCCTCGACCATCGACCATTGCGCGACATCGGTTGGAATTGCGAGGGCGCGCTGACCCATCGCTTCGACTTCGCGCTTCGCTGCTTCAAGCCCGTCCTTGCCGCGCGCAAGGATTGCGACATCATACCCCTGACGGGCGAATTCGCGAACCGTTGCGCGGCCGATGCCTGCAGTTCCTCCAGTGACAACCACAACCGGTGAGCGTTCGCTGTTCATGACATGCTCCTTGGCTTTCCAACCCACTCGCTCTCGCTGAACGAGCCTTCGGGACGGCGAAGCATGATTGCTCCGAACCATCCAAATCCAATCATCGCGAGCGAGGCTGCGACCATCAGCGGACAAACCGCCCAGCTGAGACCTCCGATCCCCGGAAGAACCAGCCATGCATTTTCAATCAGCCGCATGACGAGCGTCAGGCCGGCGAGCGCAACCATCGCCCGCGCGCTGTTTCGAACCCTGGGCGAGAGCAGCGCGGCAAAGGAAACGAGGCCCTGCAATCCATAAAGAAGCCAGGCAAGCGCAACCCAACCGTCGCGTCCGCGCTCGATGTACCAACGCGCTTCGGCGGGAATATCTCCGGCCCAGATGACGACATATTGCATGGCATGCATGTAGCCCCACATGAGGATCGCTGTGACGAGCACTCCTGCGGCCGCAAGCGGAGCCTTTCCATGTTCGCTCCAGAGCCCAACGATGATCGCGAATGAAATGCCGGCGAGCCACTGATTGGTGAGCGCTAGAAGACCATAGATCGACGAATGAAAATTGGGTTCGGTCGATTCTGCAAAGTCGATCCCGATCAACGATCCAATCAGCGCATAGGCAATGATTCCAGCAGCTGCGATCGGGGCTCTTAAACCCGGTTTTGCACCAAGGAGCGCGACTGCAATCAAACTCAGAACGACAAGATAGATGATGGTTCGAATGACGAAAAAGCTGGTCGTCAGCCACGCGCCCTTGAATGCGGCGTAAGTTGAAGTTGCGCCGTTCGCGCTCCAGGGAAAAATCAGGTGAATTCCAATGAGAAGCGGGATCATCGCAATGGCGAGGAGCGGCATCAAAGTCGCTCCGATTGCGAGTGGACGGCCATAAAGTTGCCGCCAGCTTCCAGGGATCAATGCAACCAGCATGAGGAGCGCGAGCGAGCCGATCGGGATCGATCCCCATCCAAGCCAGCATATGAGCCATGCGATGAGTGTGTCGCGCGGCGCGATGACGAGCCCGACAATGCAGCCCAAAAGCCCGACACATCCGATGACGAGCGAACGGTCCTTGCTCATCGCACTGGTCCGCCCGGACGAGCCAAGGTCGCGACCGTTTTTTCTGTCCGCTGAAGCGCCCGGATATAGGCTGCAATTGCCCATCGGTCGGCCGGTGGGACCCGGTCCGAATAGCTGTACATGACGCCATAGCCATTGGTGATCACGTCGACGAAATGCTCATCGGGAGCATTGACGAGCCGAGCGTCATGGAAACTCACAGGCGCCGGGAAGCCCCGCTGGACGACCATCCCGTCCCCATCACCGGTCGAGCCGTGACATTCGGAACAGAAGATATTGAACCGTTCACGCCCGCGTTTAACGAGCGCAAGGCTCATTGGAGGCTTTTGGGTAAGAATATTGCTCGTGTCCTGTTCGCGAGCAACGCTTCCAGGCGCAGGGCTTTGCAGCACCTTGCCGTTGCGAAACACGCTCGAGCGCTCCCATTTCGCAAGCTTTCGCTGATTGCTCATCGTCAAATTCTGATGGCACGCTTCAACAAGCAAAAGGGTGACGAGGAGCGCCTTTTTCACGCCAGCACCGGTTCGACATTGACTGCACCAAGGCTTCCAAGAAAGCTTCGGGTGGAATTGC
Organism: uncultured Alphaproteobacteria bacterium; assembly: GCA_963703055.1. Lineage (GTDB taxonomy): Bacteria > Pseudomonadota > Alphaproteobacteria > Sphingomonadales > Sphingomonadaceae > Sphingomicrobium. Next base: position 245,977 of record OY969784.1, read on the forward strand.
AGTCGAACTTGGGATCCGCGGCGTCGATGAAAAGAAAGAAGCGGTCTTCGGACGCAAGGCCAAAGCGCGGCGTTCCAAACAGTGGATGATAGAGTTTGGGAAGGCGGTTGATCACGAGCATTCCAACAACCGCAAACAGGACCGAGCACAGCACCATGATCTCAAAGTCGACGACGAAAAATGCGGGCCACGCAAAAATCGGGCGACCGCCGACGTCGATCGGATAGTTTATGTTCACGAACAGCTGGAGCGCGATCATCCCGAAAAAGCCGAACAGGCCTCCGCAAAGCGTGATCCAGCCGACGCGATGATCCCGCTTGAGCGCAAGGACGTCGGCCATCCCATCGACGGGGTAGGGGCTGAACGCATCGATACGCTCGAACCCCTCAAGGCGGGCACTTTTGGCTGCCGAAAGGACCTTGGGGCCACTTCCAAATTCCGCCAGTAGCCCAAGAACAGGCTCAGCCACGGCCCGCCTCCTGTTTTTCTCGCTCGAGAACTTCCTTGTCCTCGAAGATCGAAATCGAGGGGAGAAAGCGAACGAACAGGAGGAACGGCGTCATGAATAGGCCGAGCATTCCGATAAAGGTGCTCCAGTCCCAGAAGGTCGGGTGATAATAGCCAAAGGACGAGGGAAGGAAGTCTTTGTAGAGACTAGTGACGAGGATCATGTAGCGCTCGAGCCACATTCCGATGACGACGGACGTGCTGATGATGAATAGGAGCACCGGGCTCTTGCGTACCCGATCGAACCAGAGCGCCTGAAGGGGTAAGAAATTGAGGATGACCGCGCCCCAATAGCTCCAGGCATAATAGCCAAAGAACCGGTCATGAACGGTCGCGAGTTCGCGCAATTCCCCGGAATAATAAGCGTCGAAGACTTCGAACACATAGCCGTAGGCGGTCATCAACCCCATCGCGAGAATGACTTTCGCAAGCACGTCGAGATGGCGCTCGGTGACGATATCGCCGAGCTTGAACGTGTGACGCATGACGATCGCAATCATTGCGACCATCGCAAATCCGGAAAACGCGGCGCCAAGAACGAAATAGGGAGGGAAGATCGTCGAATGCCAGCCCGGAATCTGACCTGACGCAAACAGGAGCGAGACTTCGCTGTGAACCGAGACGACGAGTGGGACCGCAATCGCCGCAATCGTTCGATAGGTCTTCTGCCAGACCGCCCAGTGTCGCGCCGACCCGCGCCAGCCAAGAGCGAAAATTCCGAAAAAGACCTGCCAGCCGCGCTTTTTCGCGCGGTCGCGAACCGTCGCGAGGTCAGGAACGAGGCCGATATACCAAAACAGGACCGACACGGTGAGATAGGTAAGGACCGCCCAGATATCCCATTCCAAGGGGCTTCGAAATTGCGGCCAAACGCCCATCGTCGCGGGATAGGGAAACATCCAATAAAAAAACCACGGACGTCCAAGATGGATGATCGGCTCGATCCCGGCGCAGGTGACCGCGCACAGCGTCATCGCTTCGGCAAAGCGGTTGAGGCTGTTGCGCCAATCCTGGCCCATGAGAAGAAGCATTGCCGAAATGAGCGTTCCGGCATGGCCAAGTCCGAGCCACCAAACATAGAGCTGGATCGCAAACGCCCAATTGACGGGAATATTGAGGCCCCAGATTCCGACGCCGCGGGCGAAAAGATAGGTGATCGAAGCGAAAAACAGCGCGAGCAGCGCAAGGCTCAGGATCAATGCGATCAGCCACGGGATCCGCGCCGGCATGGTGAGCGGAATGCGAGCGACATCGCGCCCGATGTCGCGCATCGAGAGATCGAGCGGGAGCGCCGGGCTATGACTTGCCATCGGCATCATCCTTCGCGATCCGGGCGAGGTAGGTGGTCCTTGGACGCGTGCCCTGTTCTGAAAGAAGTCCGTAATTGCGTGGGCTCTTGCGCTGCTTTGCGACCGCGCTCCCCGAATCTGCAAGATTTCCAAAGCTGATCGCCTGGGCTGGGCAGGCCTGCTGGCAGGCGGTCATGACTTCGCCTTCACGGACTGCGCGATTTTCGATGTCGGCCTTGACCGTCGCAGCCTCGATCCGCTGGACGCAATAGGTACATTTCTCCATCACTCCTCGCCCCCTCACGGTGACGTCGGGATTGCGCTGGGCTTCGGTCGGAGAGGGAGCGTTCGTGGTATAATCGAACCAATTGAATCGCCGCACTTTGTAGGGGCAGTAGCTCGAGCAGGTTCTGGTCCCGATGCAGCGATTATAGACCATGAGATTGAGGCCTTCGGGACTATGCACCGTCGCGTGAACCGGACATCCCATTTCACAAGGCGCCTGCTCGCAATGCATGCACGGCACCGGCTCGAAAAAGGTCTCCGGATCGTCAGGCTCGCCCGAATAATAGCGATCGACCCTGAGCCAGGCCATGTCACGCCCCTTGTCGACCTGCTCTTTGCCGACCACCGGAATATTGTTTTCAGCCTGGCACGCGAGCACGCACGCGTTGCAGCCAATGCAGCGATCAAGGTCGATCACCATACCCCAGGCGGGCTTCCCTTCCGGCCATTTGGGATAGAAGGACGCTTGGTCGAGCTCTTCCTCGTCGCGAAGCGCTGACGGATGATCCCTCGAGACGGTCCGGATGAGGTTCTCGCCTTCTTCGTCCATCAGATGGCGGGCCTGCGTTGTCGCAAGGGTCATCGAAGCTCCGGTGGATGTCACGGTTCCGATCGAATTCCAGGGATTGGAAGCGCTCCGGAGCCGATAGGCGTCATAGCCCGCTCCCGTACCGACCCGGCCGGCATGCGTGCGTCCGTATCCCAGATAAAGGGTCACGACGCGCTCGGGCTGGCCCGGCAGCACCCATGCCGGGCCCTCGACGGATCGTCCGCCGCTTTCCACTCGAACAATACCGCCGCTGTCGAGCTTCAGCGAAGCGGCAAGCCTTGGACTGATGGCAATGACATTGTCCCAAGTGGTCTTGAACAGTGGTTTTGGAAGCTCCTGGAGCCAGCCATTATTGGAAAAGCTCCCGTCATGAATGGTCGGATCGGGGCGAATGACGATCTCGACTTCATTGTCACCAGGCTCGCGCAGCCTGGCTTGACTGCCGATTGCCGACACTTTGGACGGTGGTGTTGCACTGGTCGCCAAAAAGCCGGTCTTGAGTGCTTGATCCCAGTCCACTGCGTTTCCGAGCTCTCCGGCCCAGGTTTGCCGGACGAGATTGAGCGCTGAAACGGGTTGGTCCGCGGTCAGAGCGGCAATGATTTCGTGCAAAGACCGACTGTCGTAGAGCGGCCGAACGACCGGTTGGATGATGGTTGCAAGACCATCGGGCGAAACGGCATCGCTCCATTCCTCGAGCGCATGGGGAAGCGGCAAATGCCAATTGGAAAGCACCGCAGTTTCATCGACATGAAGCCCGGCATGGATCCGAACGGGAACCTTGGAAAAGATCGACCCGAACGGAATGTCACCTGGTGTGGCGTAAACCGGGTTGGCACCAATGATGATGAGGCTCGAGACACTGTTCTGTTCGATCGCTCGAACGAGTTCGATGAACGATCCTTGCGGCCCGGGATCAAACACCACTGCCGAAGAGGAGGGGATCGCCCCGAGCGCTCGGTTGATTTGAAGCGCGAGGTCGTGGATTTCGAGAGGTGCAAATCGGCCGACCGTCAGAACCGACCGACCGCGGGCCTGTCTAAGCGCGGCCCCGGCTTGTTTTGCCCAATCGAGTTCCTTTTGGCTGAGGCGAACGCTCGCGTCTTTGACGCCCGCACTTGCAGCAATCGCCTCGGCAATCATTGCGAGGCGCGATGGCGCAATTCCCAAGCGGTGGTCGGCTTTCGCGCCGGTTTGCGTCGGCGTTGTCTCCGCCATGAAGAGGTTTAATTGCGCGCCCGGGTCCAATGACCCGTGACGTTCGCCCCAATGCCGCCCGTGGATCGCCTGCATCGCGCCGGCGCCAAGGAAATCATCGTCGAGACTGACGACAATGTCGGCCTTCGAAAGGTCGAGTTGAGCCTTGTGTTGAGGGTTTCCAGAATAGTTCGAAAGCGGGTCGAATAGGTGGACTCCAACGTTGGGCAACGCTGCCTCGAGCGCATGGATCTGGCGAAGCAATGTCGGAGATGTCGTCGGCGCGAGGAGAATTCTCAGACCTTTGCCCCCGTTGGCTCGCCAGCCGCCTCGAAGGCTCGCCAGCTGCCGGTCGAAATCATTCCACGCAGCAGGCTTCCCGTTGAACAGCGGTTCCTGGCTTCTGTCCGGATCATAAAGATCAAGGATCGATGCCTGGATGAAAGGCGTGCTTCCTCCCTTCATCCCGGGATGGTCAGGATTGCCGTCGAGCTTGATCGGTCGTGCTGCCGACGTGGTTGCAAGAACCGGCTGGGCAAATCCCTCGAACCGGACCGCGGTTGCGTAATGTTCGACCCGCCCCTCGAGAAATCCCTCGGGACGGTTGACGAACGGCACCGCATCTTCGGAGCGGACCGGTTTGCATCCGGTCATTCCGGCAAAGGCGAGCGAGGCGCCCATGAGACGAAGGAGTTCGCGGCGATCCACCGTCCAAAGATCGAAGAGCGATGGAAATTCGCCCTTCAGCATTTCGCCGAATTCGTCGCTCCTCTGATATTCCTCGAGCGAGCGCCAATAGCTTCGCCCGCTCATCGGTGACATGTCCCGCACGAGGTCAGTTCGATCGGCGATTTGATATGATATTGAGCCATCAACTTTCGCCCAAGCGCGGCATGGTTGGCGGACGGCTCCCAATCGAAATTAAAAACTTCGTTTCGCGGCCTCAAGTGCGGTTCGGGATCGCGATGGCAGTCGAGGCAGAATTTCATTTCGAAAGCCTTGGCCCGGTACGTCAGTGGCATCCGGTCGATCCTTCCGTGACACTCGATGCAGGAGATCCCTTTGGCAATGTGAATGTCATGGCGGAAATACACATAGTCGGGAACGCGGGCGACACGATGCCAGTCGAGTGGCCGGTTCTCGGCGAGGCTTTGCCTGACGGGCGCAAGGATTTGGGCGTTCGTCCAGATCTGCGAATGGCAGGTCATGCAAACGTGCGTCGCTGGAAAACCTGCGTCAGCGCTGGTTTCGACGGTCGAGTGACAATAGCGGCAGTCGATTCCGAGATCGCCGGCGTGATGCTTGTGGCTGAAGGGCACCGGTTGAAGCGGAGTGCGCGCAACCACATCCCAATATTGCGAACGCGCAAACGCGAACGCGACAAGGAAAATGCCGATCGAAAGCCCCAGCGCACCAAGCGCGATCGCTCGAAACCATGTGTCGGCCGTGCGGGAGAAGATCTGCGGCACGGCGGCTGAACGCTCACTGATCCATGCGGATGCGTCGGCGGTTCGTCAGGCCCGCAAAATTCAGGATGGTAAAGCGATTGCCGGCAGCCGGGGAGGGCCGTCGGGCATCACCATTCAAGTTGCTCGATCGGAACTGCCGCACCTTGGCAAGAACGCGAGGAGCGCGACTTTGCGTTCCCATGATTGATGTCGGTCAACACGGAAAAGACAAAGAGGGAAAAGGTCGAGCTTTCGAAATTCGGTTAAGAGGAGCTCTGGAAGACTGGAAATCTCCGGATCTTCCCCAAAAATTGACCCATTCTTTGCGATCGTACGATCAAATCATCGCCCGACATCTTCCCGATCGCTCGCTCTGCGTCTAATTCGCAATCACAGCGGCGGTTAAAAGATCTCGCCAGTGGACATCAACGACCTCGATTGGAGGACTAATGAAGCGTTCGGTTTTCCTCGCCTCGGTGCTCGCCGTTGCAGCTCTTGGAGGCTGCAAGAACAAGCCCGCCACTGCAGTTGTTACAAATGACACCGTCACCGTCAGTCAGGCGGCTCCGCCAGCCGGCGGAACTTGGGCGGATGTCATCAATGCAACTTCGGGCGGCTTTGTTGTTGGCAATCCCAACGCGAAGGTGAAGCTTGTCGAAATCGGCTCGCTCTCCTGTCCCCACTGCAAGGCTTTTGATGATGAAGGTGTGCCGCAGCTTCTCCAGAATTACGTGAAGCCGGGGAAGGTCAGCTGGGAATTTCGGCCCTATGTCATTCACGGCGTCATCGACATGGCGTTCGACCTGACCGTCAAGTGCAACGGACTTAAGACGTTGTTCCCGCTCGTCCAGGCGATTTATAGGGATCAGCCGATGTTGATGGCGAAGGTCGAGGCCGCAGCCAAGGATAAGCTTCCGCAGACCCAAAATCTTCCGACCAACCAGATGTTCGTTCAGGTAGCCAATATTCTTGGTCTTCAAGATTGGGCGGCCGCTCGCGGAATTCCTCAGGCCAAGACCAATCAGTGCCTCAGCGATCAGAAAATGATCGACAAGGAAGTCGAGCTCACGAACGACGTCAACAACCAATATCCCTCGTTCCAGGGAACGCCGGCGTTTGTGATCAACGGGACGATGGCGCCGCAAGACGTTGCGTCATGGGCAAAGCTTGAACCCGAACTCAAAGACGCGTTGAAATAGAAGAGGCGCATTTGCGCGCAGTCGCTCGTCGAACCATGTTTCGAACGCTGGCGTGCCGATCCATCGCAATTCACAAGCGATGGATCGCGCGAAGCCATAGCGCTCGTTTAGGGTGAACGGCAAAGGCTTCGAATTTCATTTTGCCTGCACACAGTGCGGGAAATGCTGCAACCGCTCGCCCGAGGTCGAATTGTCGGAAGCGGCCGGTCTTTCGGACGTCTTCGTTTTAAGGCTGATGTTCCGGCTCTACGGGCTTCCCGATCAGTTCAGAGCTTCGCAGATGGATCCTGGCGCCGCCCCTAATTCAAGCGCCGCCTTTTACGAAAAAAAGCGCCTGCTCAGTCACTTTGCCGCTCGCAAAATTCCGGTCAAAATTTGGCGAGACGGGAAGCAAATCGATTATTCGAAATATCTCGTCATTTCCGCTCTCGCGCTCGATACCCACCCTGGAGCATGTCGAGCACTTGAGGGGAGTTCGTGCGGCATTCACGAGCGCCGACCATTAAGCTGTCGGACGGTTCCCCTTCATTATTCTCGGATTGAGGGCTCGGCGGAGGCCGACTTTGAAGCATTCGTTGGAACGCCGGGCTATCGGTGCGACACAAGCCAAACCGCCCCGATGATCTTAAGCAAAGGGCGAATTGTCGAACCTCAGATCATTAAAGCGCGAAGCGACGCGCTCGCGCTTGCCGATCGCGACCGAAAGTGGAGCGAAGCCATCGCTCGCGAGGTGATGAGGGGCCCTGCTGGCGGTGGTCGACTTGCCAGAATCGACGAAATCGAGGCCAGCGCTCAGCATGGTGCCTTGACCGTTTCGATGCGTGCCGGGTGGAAGATCGCCTTTGACCAGGGCCTGATGAATTTTGAGGAATTCGATCGATTGATCGCGGCGCAAGTGACGCTGATTGAACAGGAACTTTGCGACGTAACGCTGCCGCCCGATTGTCGGGAAACCTTACGTGAGATGCGCGACGAATATCGCCTTGAGCGCAGTTGATTTCTTTTCAATCCGCTGATTTCTTTTCAATCCACGGACTGAAGCGGCTGAAGTCCGACCTCAAACCTGCGTCGGCATTGTCAGTGTGAACCGGGTTTCATCGGGGGTCGAGCTGACCTTGAGAGTCCCGTCATGAGCGTTCGCAATTTCGGACGCGATGAACAGGCCGAGACCCACTCCGTTTCGAACTCGGTCGAGCCGCGCCTCGGAAAAACGGCTGAAAAAGGTGACTGAGAATTTCGTCTGGAATTTGCTCACCCGAATTGCTCACCGACAAGGTGAATGTTGAATCGCTCGTCACTGCCCTGAGCAGGATTGGATGATCCGCTGCGCCGTGAGTGACTGCGTTCGCGAGAAGATTTGAAGCGAGCTGACCGATCCGCTCGCGATCGCAGCAAACCGGCTCGAAGATCTGAATGTCCGCTTCAATCCGATGATCCGGCGCGATATTTCGTGCCTCGTTGACCACTTGCTCGAGCATCGGGGCAAGCAATTCATCGAGTTTTCGGTTGACGAGAAACCCGCCGCCAAGGCTTCCCCTGGCAAGGTCGAGAAGGTCGTTTACGAGCCTCGAAGCGCGTTCGACACTTCCCCCCATGTCCCTCAGGATTAGCTTTCCGCGCTCGCTCAGCTGTTCGCGCTTTGCGATGAGGGAAATCCCGGCTGCGGTCGCAGCAAGCGGATTTCGAAGGTCATGGCCAAGAACTGCAATAAATTGGTCGCGCAGCGAAATCGCCTCGCGATCGGCCTTCGATTCAGCTTCGGCCTTTTGTCGAGCCCCAACGAGATTGCGTTCATAGCTCCGTCGGTCGACGGCCCTGAAGAGGGTTAATCTCGTGAACAGGTGATGCCCGTCCGCGGAGCGCTTTTCCGACGCATTGCCGATCGCCGGCATTTTTTCGCCATCGGCGTTAAGAAGGTCGAGCGCGATTTCGTGAACATGGCCCTGCATTCGAAGGAGCGGCGCCAGGTGAGTCTCGAACGCAATCCTCCCACCAAAACCAAGGATGACGTGGATTGGCTGGCCGACGATTTCGTCGGGGCGATACCCCAGCCATTCGCATAGGGTCGCGTTGACTTTGACGATGATTCCGGCGGCGGAGAGTGAAAGATACCCGCAGGGCGCCGTTTCGTAGAGGTCTGCAAAATCTTCTGATGGCGGCTCAGACAAAATCGCGGATCGCTGCAGTCACTTCCTCAGGTGCGCTGAGGTTGGGGCAATGACCGTTCGCTTTGAGCAGTCGAAATTCGCTCCGCGGGATATTGGAGTGAACATATTCGCCGACTTCTTTTGGAGCGATGATGTCATTGCTGCACTGAAGGACGAGCGTGCGCGCATCAATCCTCGCAAGATCTAAGCGATTATCGGAAAGGAAGGTCACCTGCGCAAAGTCGCGAGCAATCTCGGGATCGGTTCTGCAGAAACTGTTTTCCAGGCGCTTGCTAAGCTCCGGGCGGTCGGAATTGCCCATGATCGGCGGAGCCATTGCGGCTGACCATCCAAGATGATTGTCGGCGAGAAACTCGAGCAATTCATCGATCTGCTGTCGAGAAAAGCCGCCGCGATATTCCCCGTCGTCAACGTAGCGTGGCGAGGGACCGACCATGATGAGCTCGGAGAACATTTCGGGCGCTTCTAGGGTCGCAAGCGCTCCGATCATGGCGCTCACTGAATGGCCAACGAAGACTGCGTCCTTCACATCGAGCGAATGGCCGATTTCGACGACGTCCCGAGCATAGCCCAGAAGGGTGGCGTATCGTTCCTTGGAATAGGCTTGAAGATCGGAGCCGCCATGACCGACATAATCGAATAATATGACCCTGAAATCCTGTTCGAAATTGCGTGCGACCGTTTCCCACATCGACTGGTCGCAGCCAAAGCCATGAGCAAACATCATGGTCCGCGGGCCAGTCCCGGAGACGTGAACATTATTTCGCTTAAGGACAGAGTGGTTCAAAGCCTGCATCGACGAGCCCCCTAACATGCTCAACTTTCAGAGGGAATTGGGCAGGAGCGAAATTGCTCATGATTGACTTTCGGGAAAAACTAGCTGCCTTATCAAAATTGAAGAGCAATTGTGTCGTGGCGCAATTCTCTTCGGACCAGTCCGTTGGTATACTTCATAAGGAGGTTCAAAGATGGTCGAGTTTGCAAATCAATTTGGCGGTCCTCGCGACGAAGAAGAAGAAGAGGCTCCAGACACCGACAATGGTCCGCGCGGCTGAACCTTCTCAGCTGCGCCTCCTCAAAATTCTGTGCAGGTCTTTAACGAGCTAATCGAGTGCGATTGGCTCGATGCGCGGAATTCCAAACGCCCACCAGAAACCGCCGAAGGCGGTAACGCCGGCGGTCAGCATGAATGCTCCGCCATATCCCGCCCGGTCAATCATGATCCCGGCGATCACCGGCCCAACGATCCCGGAACAATTCCCGATTGCGTTTTGGATTCCAACCCACGTCCCTGAGGCCCTTCGACCTGCGAACATTTGCGCGACCGCATAGATGTTGAGCGATCCGGCACCGGTACAGACGCCCGCAATCGAAAGCAGGATCGCAATTGCAAAAACGTTATGCGCAATGAAAATTCCCGCGATGCAGAGTGCAAAAACGAACTGACCGACAATCATCATCCAGCGCCGGATTGCAGCCTCGGAACGGCCCGATTGAGTCCAGCGATCGGACCCGATTCCAAGAAGAATCGCGGCGACGGCCTGGACTGCATAACCAAGAGTCGCAAGCACGGTCATCTGGATAATGGTCAATCCGCGCTGCTCGACCAGATAGAGTGGAAGAAAAGCGAGCAAGAAATAGAAGCCGAAATTCCCACAGAAATGGCCGATGCCCATCGACCATAACGACCATTTCGAAATGATCTTTCGAATTGCAAAGCCGTCTTCCTTGTCGCCCAATTCCGGTGGAAGAGTCGCGACGGTCCGCTGCCACGGAATCAACCAAAACGCACTTGCAATTCCAAACACGATGAACATCGTTCGCCAGCCGAACGCAGCGACGATCGAACCGCCGACGAGCGTTCCGATCGCTGGACCAAGCGCCAGTGCCGCCGCGACAACCGCGTTCGCCAATCCTCTCCGTTCGGGAGGAACGTGACGAGAGATGATTTTCGAGCTTCCAGGAAAGGCGATGCTCTCGCCGACGCCCAGCATCAGCCTCAAAAGTAACAAGGACAGGTAGCCGTCCGCAAATCCCATGAGCAACGTGCCGACGGACCAAAGGATGGTTCCAACGGCGAACAGGCGATAGACCGACAGGCGATCGCACAACCGGCCAAGAACGAGCTGAACGGGAGCGTAAATCCAGAAAAAGGCGGAGACGACCAATCCAAATTGGGTTGCTGAGAGATGGAGGTCGGATTTCATCAAGGGGGCTGCGACCCCAACGGCGCCGCGATCGATATAGTTGAGGACCACCGATGCGCCGAGCAGCAGAACGAGCGCTACGGTCGAATTGACCGTTCGTCTTTGAGCAAGCGTAGCCATTGGCGATCACCCCCCGTGATCCTGGCTCACTATCACAGCTTCCAAACCTTGTCGTTGGCGCTTCGAATGGCATGCTGCGCCGGGCTTTTCGTTCGAAAAAGCGCGGGCGGAAATATTGTCCCGCCCGCGCAAAATTATCTTACTTCGCCCCTGGCGTCCCGCACTTTGCAAATTTGCCTTTGGCATCCCGGCAACGCTTGGCCGGAGCAGCAGTCATTTTCGTGCTGGTCGTCTTCTTTTCCGCTACAGCGACCGACGATTTCGCAACCGCCTTCGCCACAGGCGCCGGGCATTTGATAAATTTACCTTTTGCGTCCTTGCACCGAACCGTTTTCGCAGCGGCGGCCTTGGCTGGGGCTGCGGCCTTTGTGGCTGCAGTGGCACTGGTCGCAAGCGCAAGCGCGGCAACTCCCGCAACAATGACACGGATCATAGTTTTCCTCCCTGTTCGCGGCATCTCGCCGGCACTTGAGAGGCTATGACCAACCGCTGTTCGGAGCAAGACGTTCTCAGATTAAAGCTGTTTCATCAAACGCGACCGTCTTGTTCCCGTCTTTTGAAAAGGATTTGGTCCTCCAGTCGTAACGCAATCGCCAGCGACCCAATCGCTTTACTGCCAGCATTGGATCGCTAGGGTCTTCACCATGGGTCGCTTCGCTTTTTCGCTCCTCGTTCTGTTTTCCAGCGCCGCTTGCGCTCAATCACTGACTTCGGCTCAGACCTCCCAAATCGACAGACTTGTAACAGGCGAGATTGCAGCGGGGGGAATGCCGTCTGCCGAAATCGCGATTGTTCGTGATGGGCGAATTGTGTTCAACAAGGCCTATGGCAAGGCGAACCATACGCTCGCTGCCAATCCAACGCTTCCCTATCAGATCGCGTCGAACTCCAAACAGTTCACCGCGATGGCCATTCTTCTGTTGAGGGACGAGGGAAGGCTTAGCCTCGACGATCATGTTTCCAAATATATTCCAGGAATCACCGAAGGCGACAGAATCACCATTCGTGAACTCCTCAGCCATACTTCCGGGATCGAGGATTTCTGGCCACAGGATTATTTGTTCGCCGATATGACGGTGCCCACGACGCCGCAGCACATCGTCGACAAATGGGCGAAAAAGCCGCTCGATTTTCAGCCCGGTGATCAGTGGCAATATTCAAATACCGGCTATGTTGTCGCCGGCATGATCGTCGAAAAGGTGAGCGGAGAACCGCTGATGACCTTCCTTCGAGAGAAGATCTTTTCTCCCCTCAAAATGACCAGCGTACTCGATCAGGATGATGCCAATACGCCGGCGTATCCGGCGCCCTATACGCGGTACGCGCTCGGGCCCATCCGGCCTCAGAGGCCGGCCGCCAGCGGATGGCTTTATGCGGCGGGCGAGCTGTCCATGACTGCAGCCGACTTTGCAAAGTGGGACATTGCCCGCATCAACCGGGCGGTTCTTCCTGCCCACGATTGGGCCGAGCAGGAGAGGGAGGTCAAGCTCAACAACGGAGCCGGCACGAAATACGGGCTCGGAGTTTTTGTCATTTCAAGTCCGAGGCGAACGATCTGGCACAACGGAGAAGCGGTCGGCTTTCTTTCGGTCAACAAGGTCTATCCGGTCGATCGAGCAGCAGTCATCGTGCTGACCAACAGCTGGAACACCGGATCTGCGTTCGAGGAGGTCGCTGACAACATCGCTGAGATGATTTTGCCGCCAGCAAAACAGGATGCTGCTGCAACAGCTCAGACCGCTCGTGCCCGAACCCTTTTCAATGAACTTCGCGCCGGTACGCTCGACCGCTCGCTTTTGACGAAAAATGCCAACTTCTATTTCACGTCCAAGGCGATAGCCGATTTTCGCTCCAGTCTTGCGCCGCTCGGGGAACCCCTATCCTTCGAACCAAAAGGCGATCCGACACTGAGAGGAGGGTTCGTAGCCCAAGGCTATACGATCACCTATCCTTCAGAGAAGCTCTCGGCCTCGACATTTTATGAACCCGGCGCAAACGGCCGGATCGAACAGTTTCTCGTCTCTCCGGAGTCGCGATAGAGCGGCCCTTCAGCAGTTCGACGAGCGGAGACAACCGTTAGTCGCCAGGACGACTCTTTGTCATCTGGGGTTCACGCAGCCGTGCCATTGATCAACTCCGACAGGGGTCACAAGCGGAGGCACGGACGTGGACATCAACTACCTGTTCCTGAGGCAGCAAACGGAACGAAGCCGCGCCCGAGCGGCAACATCGAGTGTCGCCCGCGAAATCCATGAGCAGCTGGCATCGAAATATGAACGGCTGATCGAAGATGCAACGCACGGACGAGTCAAATTCGATCCGCCCATGGATGATGTCCGACCGACTGAATAACGTCTCGAAACCGACCGATCATCTCCGCGCTTCGATCGCAGTCGTCCTCACCGCCTGAGGAGCGGCTCGACAACCTCGCAGGTGAATGCCGCGGGTTTGATCTCACCACCTTGTAGCTTTCGCGCGCCGCCCTAACCTGCCGCCGACAGGGCAGGGGATTTGTGTGTGGGCGAAACGATTGCCAACTGAACGGGCTGTTGCCGTTCTGCGCAAAAATGGTGGACGCATATTCGCCGAAGTCCTGGTCAACTTCATTCTTCCGCTCGTCATATACAATTACGCCGAAAAGCCGCTCGGCGAGATCAATGCCCTGCTCGCTGCGTCCGGCCCGCCGATCCTCTGGAGCCTTTTCGAGTTCGCACGCCACCGCCGGGTCGATGCACTCTCGCTCATGGTTATCGCCGGAATCGCGCTGTCGCTCCTGGCAATGCTCGGTGGCGGCGGACCCCGGTTCCTCCAGCTGCGTGAGAAGCTCGTCACGGGGCTCATCGGGATTGTGTTTCTTGGCTCGGCGCTAATCGGCAAGCCGCTGGTTTACGAGCTGGCGCGCGCGAGCATGCGGCGCAAGTCCAATGACGAAGCCGAGCAGTTCGAAGCCCTCCAGGTTCATGCCGGTTTTCGCAGAACGATGATGATAATGACTGTCGTCTGGGGTTTGGGCTTAATCGCCGACGTTGCAGTCTCGGTGGCGTTGGTGTTCGCATTGACGATCCGCGAATATCTCCTCGTCAATCCGATCCTAAGCTACGCAACCTTGGGCGCGCTCAGTTTGTGGACGTTTCTTTACGGACGGCGCGCCAAGCGCCGCGGCGAAGCACGGCGGGCAGCGCTCAACGCCTCGTCTGTCGACGTCCTGATGACGTCGGAGACGGCAACTGATTGATAGAGACATCGACGGGAGAAGATCATCGTGGGGATGTTTGAATATGTCATTGTCCTGACGGGCGTTGTGATTGGGCTCGCGCTCACTCACCTGATGCAAGGCGTTGCGAAGATCATCGAACATCCGGGGCGCGTTCGGATCTGGTGGGTACACCTCGGCTGGGTCACCTACATGTTCGTCAGCGCCGTATTCTGGTGGTGGTGGGAATATCGGCTGCGGCTGATCACCAGTTGGTCATTCGAGCTCTACGGTTTCGTTCTGACTTATGCCTTCTTCATCTATCTGATCTGCGCCGTGCTCTTTCCAAGCGACATTGCCCCGTTCCCGGGGTTCAAAGACTATTTCATGGCGCGCCGGCGGTGGTTCTTCGGAATGCTGATCGCATGGCTCGCCGTCGATTTTCTCGACACTTGGGCAAAGGGTTCGGCCTATTTTTGGTCGCTTGGAATCGAATATCCGATCGCCCAAGTCGGTCTCGCGCTCGTTTGCCTCGTCGGATTGCTGAGTGCGCGCGAACGTGTACAAATCGCCGTTTGGATTCTCGTTTGCGGCTACCAGACTTCCCGCATTATCCGCTTCTACGACCTTCCAAGATAGCCTTCATCGAGAAGCCTGCTGGCGTCGCTCGCGACCCATTGCAGATGGGTGCATCGTCGATGACGGTCGCCCGGATTCGACGTTTTCCGAAAAGCCGTTAAGCTTGCCATCCTAAACCTCGGGGGCGGTCGACGATGGCGGACAGTGGGCAACCGCGGCGGCACAAGCGCGCCAAAGCTGCGACTGCGATCCCCCGTACGCCCGACGCTCTCGATATCGCGCTCGAACGCGCCGACGATGATGATGCCGCTCAGGCCCTGCTGAAGAAACACACCGAACTTCTCCAGGCTCAGATCAGGAGCGAAAGGCTCGATCACGGTGCGAAACGCATGGCGATGGCCGCGCGCTTCCTGATTGCCTTCGCAGCATTGGTGATTACGTCAGGCTTCATCTGGATGATCGTCTCCGCGCGCGCCGATCACAGTCTCGTCATCGAGGCATTTGCGACGCCGCCGGACCTTGCTGCGCGCGGCATGACGGGAGAGGTGCTTGCGGGCAATCTCGCCGACCGCCTCGGTGAGATGGACCGCGCCGCGACCAGCTTCCGCTCGCCCGAGACCATGAGCACGAACTGGGGCGACGACGTGAAGATTGAGATCCCGTCGACGGGCATTTCGATCGGAGAGCTGGATCGCTTCCTTCGACGGAAACTGGGACACGAGACGGTGATCGGCGGAAGCGTTTTCCGAACGGCCCAGGGTCTGCGAATGACGGTGCGGACCGGCACCCTCGGCACGGTCGAACAGACCGGGCCCGATGCGCAGATCGAGGGCATGATCCGCAAGGCCGCCGAAGGCGTGTTCAACCAGACCCAGCCCTATCGCTATTCCAAATATCTCGAGTTCACCGGCCGCCTGCCCGAAGCGATGGCGGTCGCAAAGAGCGACGCCGAAAGCAACGATCCCAAGGAACGGGCATGGGCGTGGGCCCAAATTTCGAACCTGCTCGACCGGGTCGGCAAAGACGTCGAAGCAGCGGCAGCTGGGAAGCGCGCCATCGCCGAAGATCCCTCGAACGCTCTTGCCTATCTCAACACCGGCAGCGCATTCCACCACCTCGCGCAAAACGCATTCGCCGCTCCCTACGAGAAAAGAGCGGCACTACTGGGATCCACCTCGAGTGGCGGCCTGAGCGACGTCGGAATCAATACCTCCCGCTCCAACCTTGCACTTGGTCCCGTGTTCGCCGGCGATTTTCAAGGAGCGCTCCGCCATCTCAACGAGCAAAGCGGACCTGTCTACGAGGGAATTCGTGAGACCGATCAGGGCGCGCGCGTGTTGAACTTGATCGCGATGCACGACATCAGCAGCGCCCGCGCAGCCGGAGCAACGCCGCCCGACACCTACTTCATTGCGCACTTTACTGAAGGCAACGAAGTCACGGCTCCGCAACACGCCGAGGCCTCCCAAATGGAAAATTGGCCGCTCGCGCTTCAACTCGACGATGCGATGTTGGCGACAATTGCTACAAACCCGGAGGGCAAGGCGGTTGCCGATATTGTGAGGACGCAATTCATTCTGCCGACCCAGGCGATGGACCTTGCCTATGCCGGTCGCATTAAGGAAGCGCAGGCCGTTGCGTCAGCTCTTCCGCTCGACTGCGATAATTGTGCCGAGGCGCGCATGGTGATTGCGGCGTTCGCTCGCGATTATCCTGCGACATTCCACTGGCTTGGAGAGTCGCGCCGCTGGGGCGGCGACACGACTTTCCAGCCTACGACGCTCGGCCGGATTCTCGAGGAAGAGGGACATCACGCCGTGGCCCTCGGACTTGCGAACGAGGCGATCCGCGTAGGACCAAAATATCCAGACGCGTTGAAGCTGAAGGGCGACGCGCTGCGCAAGCTCAACCGGGTGGACGAAGCGATCGACAGTTATCGCAAGGCCGCAGACGGTGCGCCGCGCTGGGGACGGTTGCAGATCGACTGGGGCTTCGCCGAGATGCGGCGCGGGCGCTGGACGGATGCGCGCACGCATCTCGCTGCGGCGCAAACGATGGACCTCACTGCTTCGGACCGGCAGCTTCTCGTTAAACTTCAGCAGATCGCGTCGCGACACTAGGAAGGCGGCAATGGGTCTTCAAATCTGCCCGAAACTTGGAAGTTTTCTACTGAGTTGGTGGAGCCGAGGGGGATCGAACCCCTGACCTTCGCAATGCCATTGCGACGCTCTCCCAGCTGAGCTACGGCCCCTTTTATAGAGTGACGCGCCCTTAGGCGATGTTCGCTTTCCTGCAAATGGAAAATTGCGCAAGTGCGCTCGACGAACGCTTCCATCGGGTTTTGCAGCACGAACTTTCGCTCGTCACTGCCCCTGTTTGAACCGCCCGCTCGAGCGCGTGAGCCCTCCGGAAAAAGCAGAGGGCTCAGCAAACTGTCGGCTTAGAATAATCAGCCGTCGTCGTCGTCGCCGCCGGTTTCGACGCCGAGATCCAAGTCTCCGGTTTCAAGGTCAACTTCCTCGTCCGCGCTGACTTCTTCGTCCTCGTCGATCGCAAGATCTTCGGCTGCAAGTTCAGAATCCTCCGCGGGTTCCTTTTGCACCTGCGGGGCCACTTCAAAGGCAAGCGGCTGTTTTGACTTCAGGACAGGCTCGGGATTCCAGTCGGTCCCGCAGCTGATGCAGTGAACCGGATCTTCCTTTCCGAGGTCATAAAAGCGGGTCGAGCACTTGGGGCAAGTGCGCTTGGTGCCCCATTCGGGCTTCACCATTTGGGTTTCAACTCCAGTCATAATGTATGAGTTCGCCGGCCAAGCCGGAGGTTCGGCGGGGCGCCTTGCCATAGGCATATCCGCCTGTCAAAGCACCCTCCAGTGAACGGTGGACGGACAGCAATCTGGGGTTGGACCGCCCCTTGCGCAAGACGGCTCCCAGGCTGCGCTCAAATCCATTTCGGTCACGGAACCCGATTTTGCCATCGGTCTCGTTTGTTTTTCGCAGCAGGTCCGAGCTAGTGCCGATCATTGCGGTCGACGGCCCAGCAGCGAGCGGAAAAGGGACGATTGCCCGCGCGATCGCTGAAAATTTTGGCCTTCCGCACATGGATACCGGTCTTCTCTATCGCGCGGTCGCTCTTGCCCTCTGGCGCTGGGGCGGCAATCCCGCCAATGAATTCGAGGCGCTGCGCGCTTGCGGAGATCTGGGGTTTAACCTCTCCGATCCCGAATTGAGATCGGAACCCGTTTCGGAAATTGCGTCTCGAATATCGACCTATCCGCCGGTTCGAACGGCTCTCCTCGATCGTCAGAGAAGGTTCGCGTTTCAGCCGGGCGGAGCGGTTCTCGATGGCCGGGACATTGGAACCGTCATTGCTCCTGAAGCTGATGTAAAGTTGTTTGTGACTGCATCACCTGAAGTCCGAGCTGAGCGTCGCCAAAAGGAACTCCAAGCCCGCGGAATGACTGCAGGTTATGCTGATGTCCTTGCGGACATCTGCGCTCGCGACGACCGCAATTCGACCCGAAGCGTCGCTCCGCTCAAACCCGCAAATAACTCGATAATCCTCGATACAACCGACCTTGGCGTTGCCGAGGCAATCGCAAAAGCGCTCGATCTCACCAAGGACCGTCTCGGCAGTAAAACATCGGTGTAGGACAATTTTCACTTCTCTTTGCCACATTAGGACCGGCAAGAAGTGGACCAGAATTTGAAGCCCAAGAACAAGGCGGTTCGCATCGCGAGCAGCCACGTCATCACAACGTGCGCGACGGTTGCGGCGATCCTTCTGTTCGTCGCGATCGGAAGCAAGCTCATCCCTGCTGCAATCGCTGGATCCGCGGCGAGGGATTCGCACATGCTGTCCGTCGCACTTCTACTGAACGTCGCAATCATCCTTTTTGGCTGGCGACGGTCGAAAGATCTGAAACAGGCTCTCGAGGCTTTTGAGCTTGCCGAGCATGTCGCCCGAACGAACGCCAACACCGATCCCACGACCGGGCTTGCCAATCGCCGCGAACTCATGCGGGCTCTTGACGAAATGCTCTCGAACAGGACGCCCGGAGTACTTCTTGTTCTCGATCTCGATCATTTCAAGCGGGTCAACGACCTTTACGGCCATGGGGCAGGGGACCGGTTGCTCATTTCGGTCGCACAAGCGCTCAAGACGAGCGCTCCCGAAGGAGGGTGCGCGGCTCGAACCGGTGGCGACGAGTTCGCAATGCTGTTCCCGTCAGAAGACAATGCACAAGCCGAGGAGGTTGCAAGGGCGGTTCAGGACTGTCTTTCCGAACCCGTCATGGTCGATGGCGCGCAGCTCCAGGCTTCCGCATCGATCGGACTTGCTCGGGTCGATCCGCGCAATGATGAAGAAACGGCGCTCCGACGAAGCGACGTTGCGCTCTATGCCGCAAAGCGCGCCGGTCGCAACGCCTTTGCCTGGTTCGATGAACAACTCGAAATCGAACTCTCCGAGCGCCTAAAGCTCGAAGAGGACATTCGCCGCGGAATTCGACTGCGAGAATTTGTACCCTATTTTCAGCCGCTCATCGATCTCGCGACAGAACAGATCGTCGGCTTTGAAGCACTCGCGCGCTGGCGTTCTCCGGACGGCTCAATGCTCGATGCCGAAATGTTCATCGAGGCCGCCGAACGCACGGGGCTCATTGGCCCCCTGACATTGACCATCATCGAGCAGTCGATGCGCGAGGCGCGCGGCTGGCCCACGGATCTCAAGCTCGCGGTCAATATTTCGCCGGTCCAATTTCGTGACCCGACGCTTGCCGAGCAGATCCTCAAATTGTTGTCGATCACTGGTTTCAGCGCGAACCGCCTCGAAATCGAAATCACCGAAGGCTCGCTTCTTGAAGACCGTGACCAGGTTCTCACCATCATCGAGAGCCTCAAGAATGTTGGGGTTCGGATCTCGCTCGACGATTTCGGAACGGGTTATGCGTCTCTAGCGCAGGTCAATGGCCTTCCGCTCGATCGGATCAAGATCGACAAAAGCTTTATAACGACCATCGTCAAAAGCGCTCGGACGGCGGAAATCGTCAGCACCATCGCAGGTCTTGGACACACGCTCGATGTTCCGATCAGCGCCGAAGGGGTCGAATCCGAGCAGATCCGCGACGCGCTCGAACAGTTCGGTTGTTCTGAAGCTCAAGGGTGGCTGTTCGGCCGTGCGATTTCCGGAGACGCGGTTCGAACCTTCCTTCGCATGAGTGAAGCCAAGGTCGGCCCCGAGGAGGGCCAGAGCGGCGCAATTCCTTCAAAGGTTCGGCGCGCTCGCTCGTAACGGTCAGCTGGTTAGGCGGCTCCCGTCAAAATTTGTCGAAAATCCTCAACCCATCTGATTGGCTCAAAAAGCGTCCATAAGACCAAAGGCTTCTTTATTTGCTTTTGAATGCCGAGAGCTTTGATCCGGACGCAAAAGACGCGCTTGCACCGTCGAGCTTGTAGACATCGTCGGCAAAGCTGATCGTTTCGCCAGTCGGGCGGGCCGTCAGATAACTGATGTAGATCGGAACGCCCGCGCCAATCCTTACATTTTCTTCCAAATCATCGGACGGCGTATCGGGCTCATGGCCAAGAAGCCACTGGGCGAGCTGTTGGGGATGTTCGACCCTCACGCATCCAAGACTGAGATTTCGCTTGGTTTTCGCAAACAGATTCTTGTGCGGAGTGTCGTGAAGGAAAATGCCGAAATCATTGTTGAACCCGAATTTCATCGCGCCCATCATGTTGTTGGGTCCCGAAAGTTGGCGGATGTGGACATCGACTTTTCCGGCAGCAACCGCCTTCCAGTCGATGCTTGTAGGATCGATGGGCTCTTCCTGGTCGCTGCCAAAGGCTTCAACCGTCTGGTAGCGCGCGGCCTTGAGGTAGGAGACCCCGCGCTTGAGAACGATCGGCGCGACTTTCCGCTTCGCGACGTCCGGCGGGATGTGCCAATAGGGATTGAAGGTCACGTACCAGATTTTCCCTGCCAGAAGCGGCGTTGGAAAATCAGGTTTCCCGACAATGACCTTCATGGTTTCGATAATTTTGCCGTCCTCAAGCTCCATCAATTGGGCATTGGCAGCATCAACCAAAATCGCTCGGCCGGTCGATGGAACGAGCCGAAGTCGGTTGAGCGTTGCTCGAACGTGCGGATCGGCGCCCTCGCCAGCGGCGGCGGCGTCTGATCGAAGCTGCGAATATAACGGGTTCACCTGCGCAACGCTTTGGACATAAGCGGAAAGCGAGGCCGCCTCGAGCGCCCGAGAAAGGATCGCACTCGCCGGAAGCTGTTCGAGCTGGAGCGTCGGATCGCCAAAGCTTACGCCGTTGACCGGTCGGTCAAGCACATCGACATAGCGGACAAAGGCGGTCGAAATGATTTGATCGTCTGCCGGAGTCCCGTTCGCAAGCGCGGCTTCAACCGAAGCTGCAAGTGCTGGACCCTCGTCCATTCCGTCGATCGGGGCGTTTTTGAGAAAATTGGCCAATTGACTGGCTGCAGTGCGACCGTCGGAATTGCGAAGCCAAAGAAGAGAGCCCGGGTGAGCTGAATAAAAGGGTCCGACATTGGTATCGGCAGGATGAGGCACAGCTTTGGGTGCCGTCGTCGCTTTTGCAATTGGCGTCGGCGCCACATCATCCTGGGCATGAAGCGGAACTGCCCATGACATCGCCGCACCACCAAGCAACACACTCAACCGCCACATGATTGATAAGCCCTGTTTAACGCGACGAGTAAGCTTTGACCTAACGCAATGCGTCAGTCAGCGGGAGTAGCTAATTGAAAATTCTCGAAAGAATTGACCGCAATTCACTTCAACGCTTGTGATACCGGAACCGAAGCCGTCGCAAATACCGGTTTGCCGTCCTTGTTTCCGGGGGGCGAATAGCGGCAGATGAGATAATCCCAGCCGGAAGAATAAATCGCACATCCGACATGCGTGGTCGTTGGCCAGACCATCTGGGTATAATGGGCGACATCTTCCCATTGGCCAGTTCGGCTGACGTTTGGAAACAGTCCGGGTTCCAGAAGCCGTTTTTCTCGCGACCACATGTCGACGAGCCCTTCGGCACTCAACGTTCCATGCCACGCCATTGCAAGGTTTTCGCGTTCGCCCGGACGGCCTTCGCGCGGCGAATGCACAAGATGTCCGATCCGAGCGAGGACCGGCCCATATGATGCAGCATCAGCCGCGAGCTTAGTGTCCCATTCGAGTGGTGAAGCTCCAACCAGAGCGCGCTCCCGGTTGTGCGCAGCAAGGATCCGCTCCGCAAGATCGCCCGTCGCACCTTCACTGACCTGAGCTGTCGATATGCCAGGATTCGCCAGTGCCAATAGGCCAAGAAGGACAGGGATCGGTTTCATCCCTTCGACAATGAAGAAAAGCCGCTAAGCTTTCTTCATCGATCGTGGTTAATCCCTCCTGGAAAGGACCGCGAAGCGATTGCCGCGAACTTCCCGAACTGCAACAAGCACTGATGCCAATCGATGCCATCATTCGGTCCGCAAACGCCGATGACGAAGCCGCAATTGGGCACCTTGGGGCGATGCTCGTGAGGGAGCATCATGATTTCGATCCCAAGCGCTTCATTGCGCCCGTTCCCAATCTTGCCAGTCGCTACGGCCAGTTCCTCGTATCTCAAACGATGAAGGATGACAGAGTCGTTCTTGTTGCCGAGAGCTCAGGCCGGGTTGTGGGCTATGTCTATGGAGGGATGGAGGGCAACGACTATATGGCGTTGCGGGGGCCTGCGGGCATGATCTACGATATCCTTGTTGATCCTCAGGAGCGCCGCAAGGGGATCGGAAACGCGTTGCTCAACCAAGCGATTCAGTTGCTTCGAAAATTGGGAGCGCCCCGGGTTCTCCTCTTCACCGCTCAGAAAAACACCATCGCCCAACAGATTTTCGAAGGCGCTGGATTTCGAAGAACGATGATCGAAATGACCCGCGAATTCGACGATGAAAATTAAGTCCTAGGCCTTGGTCTGAGCGGTTGGCGCAAGATAGGTGACAAGATCCCATTCGGCATGAATGCTGACCAAAAGAAGCGCCATGACAAGAGCCGCGGTCGCAGGCATCGCCCATGAGACGCCTTCAAACATCGCCGCGCCCGAAAGCCCGCTGATCGCATAGACGATGGCTGGAGCGAGCCCGTACCAGACCATGTCGAACGCGGTGGAGTCGGGGGCAAATTTAAGGCGCCGGATTCCAAACGTACTTCTCAGTCCGATGAGAAGCCCCATGAGGGAAACGACGACGATGGCCGCCCCAAACAATTTCGGCGACAGTTTTGGAACGACTGCGAGCCCGCTAAGAACAAGAACGACCGCGAGGTGAAAGACGATTGGCGAGGTATAGAGCTGCTTACCGCGTTCGACCTCGCCGCGATCATGACCCGCCGTCAGTGTAACGACAACGAACATCAAACCGATGAGCGCTGCGGCCGACGAGCCGATCATGAAGAAATAATTGTCCCAACCTTCGGTCATTGGGGCTCCTTTAGACAAAGTCCGATCAACTGTCGCCAATGGGGGGCTTTGACGAGCGCCGGGCGAAGTCTGATTGCAATCAACAAGAAAACGAGAGGCTTTGATCGAAATATTGGGACCAAGACCCAAAGTCGGAACGTTCAATCCTCCACGCGCTAGTCTTTAGAAAATCGCACGAAGATCATCGGGAAGGAATGAGGAATGGAGAAGCGTGAACTGGGGCGCGGTCTTGAAGTTTCCGCAATCGGTCTTGGCTGCATGGGAATTAGTGCGAGCTACGCGACCCCACTTTCAAAGGATGATGGCATCCGCTTGATCCGAGCGGCATTTGATCGCGGAATTACCCTGTTTGATACCGCCGAAGTCTATGGTCCATTCGTCAACGAAGAGGTTGTCGGAGAAGCGCTTCGGCCGCTTCGTAATGAGATTGTTATCGCAACCAAGTTCGGCTTCGATATCGATCCAAAGACGCGCGAAAATCGCGGGGTCAACAGCAAGCCCGAGCACATCCGACAAGCGGTCGAAGGATCGCTTTCTCGGCTGGGCATGGAAACCATCGATCTTTTGTATCAGCATCGCGTCGACCCCAATGTTCCAATCGAGGACATTGCGGGGACGGTTCGCGATCTCATCAAGGAAGGGAAAGTCGCGCATTTCGGAATGAGCGAACCTGGCGTCCAGACGCTCAAACGAGCCCATGCCGTTCAACCAGTTACCGCAGTTCAGAACGAATATTCGCTCTGGTGGCGCGCGCCCGAAACGAATGGAATTTTAGAAGCCTGCGACGAGCTTGCGATCGGCTTTGTTCCCTATAGCCCGCTTGGACGAGGTTTTCTCACAGGAGCAATGACCAAGGACACAGAGCTTTCTTCGAACGACTTTCGAAAGAACAACCCCAGGTTCCAACCCGAAGCGATGGAGAAAAATCAGTCCTTCGTTGAACTTTTAAAAGAAGTTGGCTCCAAAAGAGGGGCGACACCCGCGCAGATCGCCCTTGCATGGCTTCTTGCCAAACGCCCCTACATCGTTCCCATCCCGGGAACGACTAAACTGAGCCGGCTCGAGGAAAATATGGCTTCGGTGGACGTTGAATTGTCCAACCACGAACTGCTTCAACTGGATGCGGCCGGCGCCCGAATTCAGGCCGCAGGCGAACGCTACGCTCCGGCTCAGCAGGCGATGATCGGGATCGAAGCGCGATCAAAGACCGATGCGTGAAAAGATCTTGGAGCTTAACCCCAACCTCGGTGTCGCCTCACCGCGCACTTTTTAAAAACGCGGTTCGACCTAGCTTCTTCGAACGAGAATGGCGCCAAGAAGAACAAGCGCAAGACCCGCGGCCCTGGTGATGGTCACGGGGTGCCGATCAAGCCCCAAAAGCCCATAATGGTCGAGCACCAAAGCAGCGGCGAGCTGACCTGCGACCGCGGCTGTAAGGAGCACTCCCATTCCAACACGAGGTGCGCCAAATGCTGCAACCGCAACAAAGAAGGCGCCATAAAATCCGCCGAGCCACGCATACCAGGGAACTTGCCTAAAGCCTGGAGCAAAGACTTTGCCCGACGTTGCGGCAACTACCGCTCCAAGCGCGATCGTTCCGATGAGGAAGGAAATGAATGCTGCAACGATTGGAGAGCCCGACGCTTTTCCAAGGATCGCATTGGTCGGCGCCTGAACAGCGAGAAGAACTCCACCGATGATTGCAAGACTGATCGCAAGGGCGCTCGAGCTCATTTAATCCTCCACATCGAACAGGTGCGGATGCGCTCGCGGCTGCGAACGCAGATATTGCGGCGGCGCTTTTACTCTACCGCCGAGTTGTGCGGCTGCGTGCCAGGGCCAGCGCGGATCGTAAAGAATACCCCTCGCAAGAGCGACGAGATCGGCATCTCCCGTCCCAACAATCGCTTCGGCCTGTTCGAACTGTGTGATCAGCCCAACAGCGACCACTGGAATGTTGAGTGCACGTTTGACTTCGCGCGCAAGCGGGACCTGGTAGCTCGGCCCAACCGGAATTTGCTGACGTGGATCGAGACCGCCGCTCGAAACGTGGATCGCCTGGCATCCGCGCGCTTCGAGCTCACGCGCAAACTGGATGGTCTGTTCAAGGTCCCATCCTCCCTCGACCCAGTCGGTTGCGGAAACACGCATGCTGACCGGTTTGTCTGCCGACACGCGCTCTCGAACAGTGTCGAACACTTCGAGCGGAAACCTCATCCGGTTTTCTAAACTTCCGCCATATTCGTCGGTTCGCCGGTTCGAGAGTGGCGACAAGAACTGGTGCAAAAGATAGCCGTGAGCACCGTGCAGCTGAACAGCCGCAAGGCCAAGTTCGTCGGCTCGCTCGGCAGCTTTTGCAAATGCATTTCGGATCCGATCGAGCCCTGGGCGATCAAGAGCAAGCGGAAGGGTTTCCTTTTCTAAAAAGGGCAATGGCGAAGGCGCGAGCGTTTGCCAGCCGCCAGGCTCGCTGGCCAGGATCTGTCCTCCTCCAAGCCATGGCTTTTCGGTCGACGCCTTTCGGCCGGCATGTCCAAGCTGGATTGCGATTGGAATATCGGACCAGCGCCGGACGCTTGCCAGAACTTTGGCCATCGCCTCGACGTTTTGGTCGGACCATAATCCGGTATCGCCGTAGCTGATCCGACCTTCAGGAGTGACTGCGGTTGCTTCAATCGTCAGAAGCGCCGCGCCGGAAAGTGCAAGCTGTCCAAGATGAATGACGTGCCAATCCGACATACACCCATCCTGGGCAGAATATTGGCACATCGGTGCAATGACGATCCGGTTGGGAAGCTTGAGCTTTCCAACTTCGATGGGTTCAAAAAGTACCGACATGGATCCCCTTTAAGACGTGGCGCCCCCGAGTGCTTTTTAAACTGCGCTTGCAAGCAAAGCGTAGGAATGAAGCCGCGCTTCCTGGTGGTAAATCTGGGAGGTGACAATGAGTTCGTCCGCTTTCGTTCGCGCAACAAACTCCTCGATCTTCGGGAGAGCTGTTTCCGGGCTTCCGACGGCCTTTACCGAGAGGACCGAGCGCAAGAGCGCGCGCTGCCTCGAGCGGGAGGGTCTCGGCAAAATCCCGTTTGGGTGGAGGAAGAGCAATCGGCTTTCCGCTCCTTAGCGAAACGAACGCCTGCTGAAGCGAGGTTTCCAATAATTCCGCCTGTTCGTCAGTATCGGCAAGGATCGCATTGAAGCCAAGCATCACATAAGGCGCCGGAAGCTGCTGCGAAGGCTCGAACCGCTCGCGGTAGAGCGTAATGGCCTCCATCATCATTTGCGGTGCGAAGTGCGAGGCAAAGGCGAACGGAAGGCCGAGCATTGCGGCAAGCTGCGCACCGAACAGGCTCGATCCCAAAATCCAGATTGGAACGTGAAGTCCTTCACCCGGGATCGCGCGCACGCCGCCGACGGCATTGGAGAAATATTGCATCAATTCAACCACGTCGCGCGGAAAATCATTCTCATCCGAGCTCATGTTCCGCCGCATTGCAAAGGCAGTCGCCTGATCGGTCCCGGGCGCACGCCCGAGGCCAAGATCGATCCGTTCGGGATAGAGGCTCTCAAGCGTTCCGAACTGCTCGGCGATGACGAGTGGCGAGTGATTGGGAAGCATGATCCCGCCAGCGCCGATCCGGATCGTCTTTGTCTTCGATCCGATGTAGCTCAATGCAACCGCGGTCGCAGCACTTGCAATTCCCGGCATCGAATGATGCTCGGCCATCCAAAAACGATGGAAGCCCAGGCGCTCGACGTGGACCGCAAGTTGAGCGGAATTTTTTAATGACTGAGCTGCGTCGCCGCCCTCAACAATTGGAGAAAGGTCGAGGACGGAAAGCGGCACCATGGTCATCCGAAATGGGGCCCGCTCGTCCCTTTTCAATCCTCTCGAAATGGCATGGCGAGGAGAAACGTGTTCGCGGTTTCGAGCCGCTGACCAACGCTAGAAAGGCTCAGGCGGCTCGAGGGCTCTCGTTCGCCTTCGCGCGCTTCATCTCTATCAGGGTTCCAAGAGCGAGCCGAGCCGAAGCAAGGTTGCTCGCTCCAATCCGTTCCAAAAGCTCCGCATCGATCGCCTCACGCGCCTGACGTTGGACCTGAGCCGCCGCTCGTCCGCGCTCAGTAAGAGCGACAATCAGCTGCCGGCGATCTGTTTCATCGACGGTTCGTGAAAGATAGCCGCGCATCACGAGCGTATCGACAAGCTGGCCTGCGCCCTGTTTGGTGATTCCAAGTTCCTGGATGAGCTCTCGAAGCGGTATCTCGCGATTTTCGAGCGCAAGACCGCCGATCAGATAGAGACCGTTCGCCGGGATGTCGTCATAGCCCGACTGCTCAAGGGCTTGGCGCATTCCTGCACCATAGGTGGTCCGAGCGTGCCTCAAAAGGGCAGGGATCGAGACCGCTTCGAACCAGGCTGTTTCGTCCATGTCGAGAGGTATAGCATCTTGCCGATAAATGTCAATTTAGTTGACTATCAATTTTTCGTACAATTAGCGACGAGCGATCGAAAACCACTATGGTCGAAGTGCTTTTGGTCGGCGTTTTCAAAACGGCAAGCTTGCGATTTGAGGCCCTCTCAGCTAAGGGCGCCGCCGTCCGGCGGGCGAGTGTAGACTGATCCGCGGGGAGCTTGTCTTGATGGCACGCGCGTAGCGCTAGGGGTCCACCCTGGCGCTGGCGCGCCTTTTCGTTTGGGACAAGCCTTCCGCCCCTGCAGTTGTTCAAAGGGCGTCGCAATCGGATGGGCCGCTTGCGACAATTGGATCGAGCCAGGTCCGCATGTTGAAGCTTCGCCATGGTGGCGCGGCGCGGCAAGCGAATTTGAATGAAGAAAGACATATACCCCCATGGCAACCACGACATTCCCGACCCGCGACGATTTCGCGGCGCTCCTCAACGAAAGCCTCGGCGGAGAAAATGAGGCGTTCGAAGGCAAGGTAGTGAAGGGCAAGGTCACGGGCATCGAAAATGACATGGCCGTCATTGATGTCGGCTTGAAGAGCGAAGGCCGAGTTCCACTTCGGGAATTCGCAGCACCGGGCCAGAAGGCCGACCTTAGCATCGGCGACGAAGTCGAAGTCTATGTCGACCGCGTCGAGAATTCGGCAGGCGAAGCCATGCTGTCGCGCGATCGCGCTCGGCGCGAAGCTGCGTGGGACAAACTTGAAAAGGAATTCGAAGCCGGCAACCGCGTCGAAGGCGTGATCTTCGGACGAGTGAAGGGCGGCTTCACGGTCGATTTGGGCGGCGCTGTCGCATTTCTTCCCGGAAGTCAGGTCGACATCCGTCCGGTTCGCGACGTCCAGCCGCTGATGGATGTTCCCCAGCCATTCCAGATCCTCAAGATGGATCGCCGGCGCGGCAATATCGTCGTTTCGCGAAGAGCAATTCTCGAGGAGACCCGAGCCGAGCAGCGCAGCGGTCTCATCCAGTCCCTCCACGAGGGTCAGGTGATCGAGGGCGTGGTGAAGAACATCACCGATTATGGCGCGTTCGTGGATCTTGGAGGCATCGATGGCCTGCTCCACGTGACCGACATCAGCTACAAGCGGGTCAATCACCCGTCGGAGATTTTGAACATCGGCGATGCGGTCAAGGTTCAGATCATTCGGATCAATCGCGAAACCCAGCGCATCAGCCTTGGAATGAAGCAGCTCGAGAGCGATCCATGGGAAGGTGCTTCGACCAAATATCCTGTCGGCGGCGTATTCCGCGGCCGGGTGACCAACATCACCGAATATGGAGCATTCGTCGAACTCGAACCCGGCATCGAAGGCTTGGTCCATGTCTCCGAAATGAGCTGGACCAAGAAGAATGTTCACCCGGGCAAGATCGTCTCCACTTCACAGGAAGTCGACGTCAAGGTGCTCGAGGTCGATGAGGAGAAGCGGCGGATTTCGCTAGGGCTGAAGCAGGCACAGGCCAATCCCTGGGAAAGTTTTGCTGAAACCCATCCAGTGGGCTCCGTGGTCGAAGGCGAAGTCAAGAATGCGACCGAGTTCGGACTTTTCGTCGGTCTCGAAGGCGACGTCGACGGTATGGTTCACATGTCCGATATCGCCTGGGGCGTGTCGGGCGAAGAAGCTCTCCAGCTTCACCGCAAGGGTGAACTCGTCCGTGCCCAGGTCCTTGATGTCGATGTCGAGAAAGAGCGGATCAGTCTTGGAATCAAGCAGCTCGAAGGCACCGGCGGCGGTTCGGCGCCCACCGGAGCGGCACCGGCCGGAAGCGTTAAGAAGGGCGATAATGTCACTGTGATCGTCCGTGCGGTTCAGGATGCCGGCCTCGACGTTCAGGTCGGCGATGATGGGCCAGTCGGCTTCGTCAAGAGGAACGATCTTGGCCGCGATCGCGACGAACAGCGTGCGGAGCGCTTCCAGGTTGGACAGAAGTTCGATGCACTGGTGACTGGTTTCGATCGATCCAAGAAGCCGAACTTCTCCGTAAAAGCGCTTCAGATTGCCGAGGAGAAGCAAGCGGTCGCTCAATATGGAAGCTCCGACTCCGGAGCGAGCCTTGGCGATATTCTTGGAGCGGCGCTGAAGGAAGCTCAGGCCAAAACCGAGAAAAAGAAGAAGTAAGCGCAAAAAGATCGAGGGAGGCGCATGTTTCAAACGCCTCCCTCGTAAATCCGGGGTAAATCCTTCTTGCGCAAGACCTTGTTTCCTGACAGCCTCATTACAAGCGGCCCTTAAGGGGAAAGGGCCATTCAATCCGAAGCGGGGTGCCGATGATCCGTTCCGAACTGGTGCAGCAGATTTGCACCGATTTTCCTGACCTCACGCAGCGCGAGATCGAAGGCGTCGTGAGCGCGATATTTGATTCGATCACCGACCAGCTTGCCAAGGGCGGCCGGGTGGAATTGCGCGGATTTGGCGCATTTTCGACCCGCCAGCGCGATGGGCGGGTCGGAAGAAATCCAAGGACCGGGGAAGCAGTTTCGGTCGACGCCAAGCGCGTTCCCTATTTCAAGCCGGGCAAGGAAATGCGCGAGCGCTTGAATTTAAAGGAAGTCACCGCGGAATAAAGACCGTCACGATGAAGGTGATTGCTAACAGCGGACGTGGCGGAACGGTAGACGCTGGGGACTTAAAATCCTCTTCCCGATTGGGAGTGCGGGTTCAATTCCCGCCGTCCGCACCAGCCGACCCCCTCATCCGGTCGGAGGCCGTACTGGCCTTGGCCGCAAGTGGTCCATCGAAGAACGAACCCTTTTTTGGTACGGTTTTTGAAGGTCCGCTCTAGGTCGGGTCTGAGACAATGGTCTCAAGATCGTCCTGCATAATTGCCGTATTCCCATTGATACGGCATGCCGGTGTCCTCCAGAATAAATCTCACCAGATTGCCAAAGCCGGCGGGTTTCGCTCATCAAATTGATGAACCGCTGCGTCGATCCTCGACTTTGGTGGCAAAGGATTGCCGATTGCCGCTACCCCCGCGAGCAGGAAATGAATGGCTCCAGCCTCATTCGCGCGATGATAAGCGGGATCGCAAGATTGGCAAAAAGCGCGAACTCGAGCGTCGGGGGGCTTCTCGACACCGCGCGGTAAAAGAAGCGCGCGGGTCCGACCCCGCGCGCCCGAACTTCAACCTTTAATTCTAATGGCTCGTCGTCATTGTGGTCTTCTTGACGATGTGATGCGTCCTCACGTGCGCCGGACAGGAACAGCTATGGTGCCTCATCTGCCTTGCAGTGCAGGCGCAGCGCACGACGTGATGATGTCGCCTCACGACATGATGGGTCGTTTCGCGGGGCACGTTGGTCGCATGGACTTCCTTGGTTGTCGT
Organism: uncultured Alphaproteobacteria bacterium; assembly: GCA_963703055.1. Taxonomy (GTDB): domain Bacteria; phylum Pseudomonadota; class Alphaproteobacteria; order Sphingomonadales; family Sphingomonadaceae; genus Sphingomicrobium. The sequence continues at coordinate 277,002 of OY969784.1, forward strand.
CCGGACATGGGTCGTGCTCGTGTCCTGGGCAATCACCGGTGAAGCGACAAGTGCGGCGCTCACGAGCGCCATTGCAATGAGTTTCATGCATTCCTCCTGTTTAGTCGCGGCGTTCAAATCCTGGCAGCGCTGTTGGTTGCGCCATCGAGCTTTTTCAAAATGCGACCGCGCGATCGGCGAGGCCAGACCTATCTCCTATGCAATTTCGCAACCTTGGTCCAACGCCCCAAAAAAGCGCATTCCTTAAGGCAATTTATTAAACCTTCTCGACTTATCGAGTGCTTGTGGGGAGTGTGACCCAGTTAGAAGCGCGGACCAGACGTTCCGGCGTACTTAGCGCTCGGCGTGATGCAGTCGTGCTGGCCATTCTTATTACGGCCGTTCTTCTGCTCATCTGGAACGGAAGCACCTTCTTCAAACATATCCGCATCGAGAGCGGAAGCTTTTCAGCCGATGTTCGCGTCGCAAGTACCGCTCTCACCTTGAACGTGGCGCTCATCTTGTTTGGCTGGCGACGTTACATTGATCTTCAGCATGAATCGGAAGCACGCGTAGAACAGGAACATCGCGCGGTTCTCCTTGCAACGACCGATCCGGCCACGGGTCTGTTTAATCGCAAGGGTTTTGCCGACCGGGCCGCCCAGATAAGTCTGGAGGCCGGAACTCGCGGCGAAAATCTGGTCATCGTCTCGTTCCAGATCCATCGTTTCAAGACGGTCAACGACCAGCATGGCTATGACGCCGGCGACTGGCTTTTGAAATCGATTGCGACCGCGCTCCTCGCAGAGCTTGGGGAAAACGCAGTCGTAGCGCGCTTGAGCGGCGACGAATTCGCTGTCGCGGTTGCAAGTCCGCCCAACGAAACGGCGCGTGCCGATGCGATTGCGGAGATCGCGCTTCGAACCGTCACTCGGCCGCTGCTCCTCAACGAACGGATCATCCAGGTCGGGGCTTTTGCCGGGATTGCTTCAGCGCCAGCGAAGACCGCGACAATTCCAGAAGTTTTGCGTCGAGCCGACATCGCGCTCGACAGTGCGCGCAATGGACGAGTGGCAAGGCCGGTATGGTTCGACGCGGGAATGGAGCGAGCATTGATCGCCCATGGCGAAGTCGAACAAGGGATCAGGTTCGGCCTCGATCACGGCCAGTTCATTCCCTATTTCGAACCGCAGATCGATCTTTCAACGGGGGAGATTGTTGGTTTCGAGGTGCTTGCGAGGTGGAAGCACACATTATCGGGCATCATTGGGCCGGACGTATTCATTCCGGTCGCTGAAGAGATCGGCCTCATCGGGCGATTGTCCGAGCAGATCATTTCCGCAGCGCTCCGGGCTGCGGCGAGCTGGGATCCGGCGATCAAGATTTCCGTCAACATTTCCCCGACGCAGCTCGCCGATGGCTGGCTTGCGCAACGGATCGTTCGAATTCTCTCGGAAACGGCATTTCCGGCCGAACGACTGGTCGTTGAAATTACCGAAAGCTCGCTTTTTGCCGATATGGATCTTGCGCGCTCAATCGTGACGAGCTTGAAAAACCAGGGCGTTCGTTTGGCGCTCGATGATTTCGGCACGGGATTTTCATCCCTTGCCCACATTCGTTCTCTACCTTTCGACATTATCAAGATCGATCGAAGCTTTGTCGCGAATTTAACAACCAAGCGCGAGAGCGCTGCGATCATTCGTGCAGTGACCACTCTTGCAGCAGCGTTGTCGGTCCCGGTCTGCGTCGAAGGGATCGAAAGCGAAGAGGCTCGAAAGGCTGTTGTTCGTCTCGGCTGCGGACTTGGCCAGGGCTGGTATTTCGGAAAACCGATGACGGCCGTCCAGGCCGCAGAACTGCTCGCCGCTCGAACCCGCGAGAACGATGCGCTGCTTTCGGCAGCAGCACACGGCTAAAAAGCAGACGCTTTCATAAGCTGGTCGTCCCACAACGGGACTGACCGGACCGTTCATCGCTCGACTGGAGTTTGAACATGGTAAAAATCGCGTTAAGGATTTTGCCATGCAGACCGTTCGGCCTCTTCTTGGAACCGATCCCAAGCTTTTCGGAAGGGGAAGAGTGCGTGACCTTTGCGTTTCGATCGAGCCGCGCGAAAACCTGTTTAGCGACGTCAAATTGTTTGCGACGACCTTCGTCGCGGGCTTTCTTTTTGTATCAATTCTGATCGGGTAGACGATCCGCGCTTTTGCCGCTGGAATCGCAGGCATCGCACGCAAGATGAAGCTTCCACCCAAGCCAAGCCGCAATGAGGCACATTGCCGCGACCAACAGCAATTGGCCGACCGGACCGATGCCAAGGCTCGAAAGACCGAACGCTAAAAGCGCTCCGATCACCATTGCTCCTGAATTGACGATATTGTTGGCAGCCACGGTGCGCGCGGTCTCGGCTTTGGGTACGGTCGTCGTAAGAAAGGCGTAGAGCGGCACGACGAACATGCCCCCGGTGATTGCAACTCCAAGAAGACATAGGATCATCGGCCATGCCATCGGATTGAAGAGGAAATTTTCGAGCGTCGTCAGCTCGGGCCCGTGTTTGCTCCAGGTCAGCGCGACAAAGTGGAGGAGGAGCACGAACACGCCCATTCCAATCACAGAAGGCGGTGCGAAGCGCGCCGAAACCTCGCTTTTGAGCAGGCGATTGATCAACAGCGATCCAATCGCGATTCCGATCGAGAAGATTGCAATGAAAAGGCTCGCCACCTGTTCATTGGCGCCGAGCACATTTTTGACGAGCGGCGGGAAAACGATGATCAGGACTGCACCGATGGTCCAGAAGAAACTGATCGCAAGAATGGCCAGAAACAGCCGTCGGATGTGCATCGTCGCGCTGACAAGTTCGATCGACGCGTGGACGATATGCCAAGTGATCGGGAGCCGCTCGGCTGATGGCGGTGCGGGAGGAACCTCGCGTCCGGCCGCGTAGCCGAAAAAGGCGAAAGCAACGACCGCAATGGCAGCATATTGCGGCTTGGACGCGAGGATACCCGCGATAATCGTTCCAAGAAGAATTGCGATATAGGTTCCCGCTTCCACCAGACCGGTTCCACCAAGGACTTCATCACGCTGCAGGTGCTGCGGAAGGATCGCATATTTAATCGGGCCGAAGAAGGTCGAATGGACGCCCATTGCGAGGACTGCAGCGAGCATCAGCGGGATGTTTGCAAGAATAAGGCCGGCGCCCCCGACAAGCATGATTCCGATTTCGACGAACTTGATGATCCTGATCAGCCGAGCCTTGTCATGATCATCGGCGAGCTGGCCCGAAAGCGCTGAAAGAAGAAAGAACGGAAGAATGAACAGGCCTTGAGCGATCGCGCTGAATTGAAATTCCTTCGCGGGGCTCTTGAGCAGCTGGTAGGTGACGAACAGAACGACCGCCTGTTTGAACAGGCTGTCATTGAACGCGCCAAGGAACTGCGTTGCGAATAACGGAACGAAGCGTCGCGCACGCAACAGATGTGCAACGTTCTGGATCAAAGCCTGGGCGTGCAGGGTTTCATAGACTTAGGAGCGGCATACCCAGCTTTGACGACGCCGCCAAACCCTATAACGCTTGACTCCGGACAATGCTTTCGCTGCCAAACCTTTTGACGCTCTCGCAAATCCTTGCGGTTCCGATTCTCGTTTTCCTTCTGTGGCGACCTTTGCCCGTCGATTATGCGATCACATTTGTCCTCTACTGCATCGTCGGAATTACCGATTATCTCGACGGGTATCTTGCCCGAGCGTGGGGGAGCATTTCGCGGCTGGGTCAATTTCTCGATCCGATTGCCGACAAGATCATGGTTGCCGCAGTCATTGTGATGTTGATCTCGAGCCGGCGGGAAAATCCCATTCCCGAGATTACCGGCCTTCACCTCATTCCCGCGCTCGTCATTCTTCTGCGCGAGATCATTGTCTCGGGACTTCGCGAATATCTAGCCGGATTGCAGGTTTCCATCCCGGTGAGCGCCCTCGCAAAATGGAAAACGACCTTGCAACTGGTCGCATTGGGAGCACTGATTCTGGGCGGCGCAGTCCCTCAGCAAGCGTGGGTCCACCTTGTCGGTCTCATCTGCCTCTGGGCAGCGGCCGCACTGACTCTCGTTACCGGTTATGATTACATGCGCGTCGGTTTGAAGCACATGGAATAGTTCTGATCGATTCTCCAGTTCTGTCTGACCAAGGAAAGTCGTTTCCTTCGATCAGACCCGCTCACTAGGCGTTCGGGTATCAAATTTTCAATTTGGAAGGGATCGACGATGGACGCGAAAACCGGTGACCCGCTGCACGGCTCCCCGATGAACGAACGGGCGGCTTTGCGTTCGCTGCTCGGTCGAACGGTTCGCGACTGGTGGCCTAACCGACTGTCGCTCGAAATCCTTCCGCAGTCGTCCGATCCGCTTGGCGAAGACTTTGACTATTCGAAGGAATTCGAATCGCTCGATTATCCGTCGGTAAAGCGTGACCTTCACGCGCTGATGACCGACAGCCAACCGTGGTGGCCAGCCGATTATGGCCATTATGGTCCGTTCTTCATCCGGATGGCCTGGCACAGCGCCGGAACGTATCGCATTGGCGATGGACGTGGCGGCGCAAATTCCGGGCAGCAGCGTTTTGCACCGCTCAACAGCTGGCCTGACAATGCCAATCTCGACAAGGCGCGCCGGTTATTGTGGCCGATCAAACAAAAATACGGCCGCAAATTGAGCTGGGCGGACCTCATGATCATGGCGGGCAATGTCGCCTTTAAATCCATGGGTGCACCGGTATTCGGCTTTGGCGGCGGACGCGCCGATGTCTTCGAACCCGAGCATGACGTCTATTGGGGAACGGAAGAAGAATGGGTTGGTCAGGGCGCACAGCCTCGGATGGGCGGTGCTGGAGAGGAAGTGCTCGAAAATCCGCTTGCAGCCGTTCAGATGGGTCTGATCTATGTCAATCCGGAGGGCCCTGGAGGAAGCGCTGACGCGCTCGCCTCGGCACGCGAGATTCGAGAGACGTTCCAGCGCATGGGCATGACCGACGAAGAGACCGTCGCCTTGACGGCGGGCGGCCACACGTTCGGCAAATGCCACGGTGCGGGCGATGCCTCGAAGGTCGGAGCCGAGCCCGAGGGCGCGGACATCGCTCAGCAGGGACTGGGATGGCAAAGCGGATTTGAAAGCGGAGTTGGCGACGATACGATCACCAGTGGCCTCGAAGGGGCGTGGACCCCAACGCCGACGCAATGGGGATCCAACTATTGGCACATGCTTCTCGATTATGATTATGAGCTCGTGCGAAGCCCCGCCGGGGCAAAGCAGTGGCAGCCAAAAGATCCCAAGCCCGAGGATATGGCGCCCTCAGCTCATAACCCGCAAAAGCGCGTTCCAACCATGATGACCACAGCCGATATGGCGTTCAAGGTCGATCCCGATTTCCGAAAAATTTCGGAACGCTTCCGCGATGATCCTCAGCATTTCGCTGATGTTTTCGAGCGCGCATGGTTCAAGCTTTGCCATCGCGACATGGGACCCAAATCGCGATATCTGGGACCCGAAGTCCCATCAGAAGATCTGATTTGGCAGGATCCAATTCCAGCCGTTGATCATCCGCTCATCGATCACAGCGACATTGCCGATCTTAAGCAACGCATTCTGGGGTCCGGCCTTTCGGTATCGCAATTGATTAAGACCGCCTGGGCCGCAGCTTCGACCTATCGCGGTTCCGATCATCGCGGCGGAGCCAATGGCGGCAGAATTCGCCTCGAGCCTCAGCGCAGCTGGGAGGCCAATGAGCCGGGCGAACTTGCGAAGGTCCTGAAGGTCTATGAGGAGATCAGAAGCAATTTTGGGTTGGGCGGCAAAAAGGTCTCGATCGCCGATCTCGTCGTTCTTGGTGGCTGCGCAGCCGTCGAGAAAGCGGCGCGCGACGGCGGTCACAGCATCGAGGTTGCGTTTGCTCCCGGTCGAACGGATGCGAGCGACGAACAAACCGATATCGAGGGCCTCAAGGTGCTCGAACCCAGGGTCGACGGTTTCCGAAACTATCTTGGAACGCGGCTCAGCGTTCCGACCGAAGAGCTCCTCGTCGATCGGGCGCAGCTTTTAGGGCTTTCGGCTCCCGAAATGACTGTGCTTGTCGGCGGGCTTCGAGTGCTCGGCGCCAATCACGGCGGGTCCAAACACGGGGTCTTCACCGACCGCGTGGGAACTCTGACGAATGATTTCTTTGTCAACCTTCTCGACATGAACACCGCCTGGAAGGTGATCGATGAAAGTGGCGACGAGGAATTTGCAGGCACCTGCCGAAAATCCGACGAGCGCAAATGGAGTGCAACCCGAACCGATCTCATGTTCGGAGCCAATTCCCAGCTTCGCGCGATCAGCGAAGTCTACGCAGCAAATGACGCGCGCGAAACTTTCGTGAAGGATTTTGTGAAAGCCTGGGTCAAGGTCATGAACGCTGACCGTTTCGACTTAAGGAACAGTTCAAAGACATCGCTCGGCGCCGGCCAAGCACAACCTGCCGAATGAGGAAATGAATTGCTCCGCGGTGCGGGCGCCTCAGGCGCCCGCACGTTCCTCGACACTCGAGGTGATTTCAGGTCGGACCGGCTCGAGTTCGGGAATGAGTGCGCGCGCAATTTTCCTCAAGGTTGCTGCAAGGAGCTGAAACTCGCTTTCGCGCGGGGACGAGCGGCGCCAGATAAGACAAACCCGCCGAGCGCCATGATCGGACTCCAGCCGTCTCGCATGGACTTTGGTTCCTCTTAGAATTCCGGTAGAAATTGCCATTCCGGGAATGAATGTCAGCCCAAGACCGTTATCCACCATCTGGACCAATGTGTGGAGTGACGTGCCCATCATCGAGGCATGGGCACGTATTTCGGGTCGGTTGCAGGCGGAGAGTGCGTGATCCTTCAAACAATGACCGTCTTCCAAAAGGAGGAGACGATTCTCGTCGATCGATGCCGCATTGACCGAACCCTGCGGCGGAGCTTCGCCCGGAGGGAAGGCAATGAATAGCGCATCATCGAACACCGGTGCGGATTCGATTTCTCCGCAATTGAAGGGAAGCGCCAACAGAACGCAGTCGAGCTGCCCGCGGTGAAGTGCCTCGCAGGCTGCGGTGCTGGTTTCCTCGCGAAGATAGAGCTTGAGATCGGGCCATTCGGTGCGCAGGCGCGGAAGCATCGCCGGCAGAAGAAACGGAGCGATGGTTGGAATGACGCCCATCCGAAGTTCGCCGTGAAGCGGTTGTCCTTCCGAGCGCGCTAGTTCGCCGAGTTCTTCGGCCTCACGAAGAACGCGAACGGCCTTGTCAGCCATTTTCTCGCCAAGAGCGGTGAAGCGAACGAGCCTTCGTGTCCGTTCAACTAAAGTCACCCCAAGAAGGGTCTCGAGTTCACGAAGACCGGCCGACAATGTCGATTGAGTGACGAAGCAGGCGCCGGCAGCTTTGCCGAAATGGCCATAGCGGCGCAGTGCAACCAAATATTGGAGCTGTTTAAGTGTGGGAAGATGCATCGACATTGATCGATAATTCCAATTAGTAGCTCGTCTATAATGGACTTGAACGATTGAATCCAGCTTCCTAGATGAGCCCGACGAGTTTGACGTTGCACTGCAACATAGATGGAGGAATTGCTGAATGCTTAGCGTTGGGGACAAGCTTCCCGCTTTTAAACTTCCGGTCCAGCAGGGAACCTCGGCGCTTCCGGCAGGGGAGATGATCGATCTTGGAGAATCCAACGGCAAATGGAAGATCCTCTTTTATTGGCCCAAGGATTTCACGTTCGTCTGCCCGACCGAGATTGTGGGTTATGGCGATTTGAAAGCTGACTTTGCGGACCGTGACGCCGATCTCATCGGCGCGTCGACGGATACCGCGCATGTCCATTTCGCGTGGCGGCGATCGGACGAAGAGCTTGCCAGCGCCGATTTTCCCTGGATCGCCGACAACAAGAAGGAGCTTGCCGGAGCGCTTGGCATTCTCGATCCAAACGAGGGCGTTGCGTTTCGAGCGACCTTCATCGTCGATCCGGACAACATCATTCAGCACGTGACCGTGAACGGCCTCAATGTCGGTCGAAATCCAGCAGAGACCTTGCGCGTACTCGATGCTCTTCAGACCGACGAGCTCTGTCCGTGCAACTGGCAGCCAGGCGAGACCGTTCTCCAGCCAAAAGCTGCCTGATCCGTTCCTCCTCCGGGAGGTTTCCGGCCGGCGCTCCCCTTACCGGCCGTGATCGAGGGGCGGGCTTCCCCAGGCCCGCCCCTCTTTTCCATCCGGGACCCTTTTGTTTTTCGAAAGAAACGCCAATGTCGCTCAAGCAGTTTGCAGAAGTCTTGCCGGATTACGCAAAGGACATTCGGCTCAACCTCAGTTCAATCCTTTCCGACCAGCTGATGAGGGAAGACCTTAAGTTTGCGGTGCTTCTCGCTTGCGCGCACGCGAGCGGATCCAAACCGCTGGTCGAGGCTGCCGAGCGTGACTCAAACGGTAGGCTTTCCGATGCCCAGGCGAACGCTGCTCGCGGAGCCGCGGCAGTGATGGCCATGAACAACGTCTATTATCGGTTCATTCACCTCGTCAAAAACCCCGAATATGGGAAAATGCCCGCGCGCCTGCGAATGAACATCATTGGAACTCACGGCGTCGCCAAAGAGGAATTTGAGCTGATGAGCCTCGCGGTTTCCGCGATGAATGGCTGCGGAATGTGCATCGAAAGCCACGAGCGGGTGCTTCTCGAGCATGGCGTCAAACTCGAAGCGATTCAGTCCGCAGTGCGAATTGCAGCGGTCATCAAAGCGCTCGCGACGGTCCACGCAATCCTTTGATCAGGCGGTCAGCAGCTTCACCGAAGACACCAGCAATGTGAGTGCAAGGATTGGTCGAAGGACCGCGTCCGACGAGCGGGTCGCAAGAAGGCTTCCAACGATTATCCCCGGGATCGATCCTGCAAGAAGTGCAACCATGAGCGTAAGGTCGACCGACCCCATCAGCCAGTGCCCAATCCCGGCAATAAGCGTCAATGGAACGGCGTGGGCGATGTCCGTGCCTGCGATGCGCGCGACCGGCAGTTTTGGATAGAGAATGAGAAGAACGGTCGTTCCGATCGCTCCGGCGCCCACTGACGTGATCGAAACCAGAATTCCCATGATCGCACCAAGAACGATGGTCGAGCGCGTGACTCGGCGCTGTTCCATCGCTTCGATATGATGGCCGGCCCAGTGAAGGATGAGGGGACGGAAAAACACCGTGATGCTGGTGACGAACAGCGATGCGCCAAGGAGCAGGTTCAGCCAAAAGCTGGGGTGGGAAGATCCGACCTTGAAATAGGCCATAACGCTTAAAGTCAGAATCGCGGCCGGGACGCTCCCGCAGGCCAGCCCCGCGACGATTTTCCAATCCACGGTGTGGCGTCGGCCATGAACCGCAGTTCCAACCGACTTGGTAACCGACGCATAGATGAGGTCGGTTCCGACCGCAGTCGCGGGATGAAATCCGAACAGGAGGACGAGGATCGGAGTCATGAGGGACCCGCCGCCAACGCCGGTCAGTCCAACGAGCGCGCCGACAAGAAAACCCGCAAGCGAATATAAAGGATTGTATGCCGAAAAGATTGTGAGTCCCCCAATTCACGGAATCGGACGGAAATGACCGTCAATTTTCGATCCGGCTGGAGGCGCTGCTTTGCCCAACAAGCTTATCTTGGCAAGAGCTTGCGCTTCACACCTCAGCCTGACCTGCCTTTTCTTTGCGGTGGGCTGCACTTAGATTGAATGGAGAACGATCACGAGGTTGCAAGCTTGAATTCGCGTCTCATTACCTATCTCGAACTCGGTCAAGTCCCGGGATCCGGCGGCCCGGTCCCGCTGGGACGTGCTGTTTTATCCTGGAGTTCTGGCCCTTGGCCTCCACCGGTTCGCTCATTGGCTGTGGGAAGGCCGGCTGTATTTTCTGGCTCGGCTCATCAACCACTTTTCCCGATTTTTGACGGCGATCGACATTCATCCCGGAGCCAAGATCGGTGAGCGGTTTTTCCTTGATCACGGGTTCAGCGTCATTGGCGAAACCGCGGAAATCAAAGACGACGTCACGATTTATCAGAATGTGACTCTTGGAGGCACCAATCCGACCATCGGCGAGGGCGGAAAGCGCCATCCAACCATCGGCTCGAACGTCGTCATCGGATCGGGCGCACAAGTCCTTGGGCCGATCGAAATCGGGGACGGCGCAAAGATCGGTGCCAATTCTGTGGTCACCAAGGATGTTGCTCCAGGATCCACCGTAGTGGGAATCCCGGCCAAGCCGGTTCCGATCGGAGCCGTGAATTACAGCCCGGGCTTCATTCCCTACGGGACTCCGTGCGGCGAGGATTGCGATCCGGTGCGCGTTCGCATTCTGGAACTTGAACATGAGCTTGAGGAGCTTCGAGCAGAACTCAATATGCTCAAGGCGTCACGTCAACACCAGCCCAAGGTAAAGAGCGCTTGAGCGTTATCGCGCCGTTTCCCGCTTTCCGGGACCGGCGCCCGATTGCCACCTTTGATCGCAAGGAACTGTCGCGGATCATGGATCTCTACGGTCGAATGGTCGCGGCTGGCCACTGGCGGGACTATGCGCTTCGCATTGATCTCGATGTCGCAATCTTCGCAGCCTTCCGCCGTCATAGCGAACGACCGGAGATCAGAATTGAGAAACGACCGGCACTCAGACTGAAGCAAGGCGCCTTTGCACTCATTGGAGAACATGGCGTGGTCCTGAGGCGAGGGCACGAGCTTGCGCCCGTGCTCGCTCCTCTTGAACGCCGGTTTATGCGGCTGGTTGGCTAAGCGCAGCCTGCGAACGTTCGATCACCGGAAGCCGATCGCGAAGAGCCTCGGGCAGCGGCTTCACAATCGCATGGCGTGCCTGATGCCAGAACGCTGAAAGCAGGAGGAGCGCCGAACCGATGACAAGTGCGGTAAGAGCGACATTCAGTTCGACCGCTCCAAATTGTCTGAACAGTTCGTTCAAGGCGAACAGAACATAGGCGAGCGCTGAAACGAGAAGGGCTCTGCGATCGACGGCAAGCGCCGCAATTCCAAGGATGATATAAAGGACGACCACTCCGACCCCGTCGGCAACGGTGATATGACCGCTCGTGAGGCCCAGTAGAGTGAAGATCGGGTGGACGATCATCGGGGCTGCAAGAAGGTGAAGCCAGAAGGCGACATCGCTTCGCCGCGTAAGGCGCGAACGGTCCGAACTGTCCCACCACATGGCGAACAGGAACATCCCAATTCCCAGCAGGAGAACGAAGCCGAGAATGAGGTTTTTCGCCTGCTCGGCGTCCGGACCGAGTGCAGCAAGAAGAATTCCAACTGCGATCGCAGCGACCGAAGCGCCCCCTGCCGCAATTGTGATCGGGACATGGAAGGTGCGCCAATGAAGCCACGCCGCGCCCGCGGTGATCGTTGCCGAAACAGCAAGAATGATTCCGCTCAGGAGATTGTTGTTATTGAGATTGTCGGCACCGATCGCGGTCGCAATCGCAAGCGCGCAGGTTCCGAAGACTCCCAGAACAAACGCCAAAAGAAGCAAAATGGAGGGAAGGGCCATGCGGCGTTTTGCAGTGAAGAACATTGCAAGCGGCCAAGCGGTCGCTGCGACTGCAAGAGGTGCGAGCGGGGAGGGGCCGTCCTCCAGGACAAGGCCGGATTGCTGCCCGATCCATTGGCCGATCCAGCCGACCGCAAACAACAGGATCGCCGCAGCGATCGAGACGAAGATGTCATTGAATCCGGTGATCAGCCGAAACTGCTCTTCATCGGCAATCACGCTCGAGCGTTGCCGCTCGACATGATCGCGTAACGCATCGGCTGCCTGAGGAGTCATCACCCCGGACGCAACCGCGTCGTCGATTTCCTGTTGGCTGTACATCGGACTCGTCTCCCGCAGAAGGAAGGGAGAATAAGCCGTAGTGTATTAGAGTGTCAATACAGCAAGATGCCAAGCTGATCGGGATCCATCTCCCGATTCCGGCGTGTCGAAATGGTTCAAATCGCGAAGTCAATACCTAATTTGAACCTTGAGGCATGTTTCGGCGTTGTCACTGCTAAAGAGATTTAAAAGGTTTTTGAAAGTGATAAGCCGCTTATTTGTCGGCGCCGCCGCTGCGGCGCTGCTGGGTCTTACTACGCCCGTATCCGCTGCGACCTATCCTGAGGTCTACGGAACGAATGCCGACGTTTCGCCATCTGCGCTCCAGGCGGTTGACGCGTTCTACGCGAACCGTGGCGGCGCTCCGCTATGGCTCGAGACATCTCAGGGAAGCAGCCCGGAGCGTGAACTGCTCGCAGTTCTCGACCGTGCTCCCATTGATGGCTTCGAAAGTGGTCCAGAGCTCGCAGCTCAGGCAGAAGCTTTGATTGCGCGCGCGGGAACCGGCGATCCCTCCGCGCTCAGAGCTGCGGACCGGCTGCTCTCGATCGCTTGGGTCAGCTACGTCCAGACTCTTCAGCGGCCGCCCTCTGGAATGATCTACGCCGATTCGTGGGTCATGCCGCGCCGCGACAGCCCGGCGCAAATCCTGGCGCGTGCGGGAAGCGCTCGCTCGCTCGCAGCTTATGTCCGGACCGTGTCCGACGTGAATCCGATTTATTCGCAGCTCCGGGATGCAGCGCTAGCCGGAATGCCGGCAAGCGGAGCCGACGTGGATCCTCGGGTCATGACAAGTCTCGACCGCGCCCGCGAAATGCCGTTTCAGAGCAAATATGTGATGGTCGATGCCGCCGCCGCCAAGCTCTACATGATCGAGAATGGCCAGATCGTCGATTCCATGAGGGTGGTGGTCGGCAAGGCCGGCTCGAGTACCCAGACCCCAATGCTTGCGAGCACCATCTACTACGCAACCCTCAACCCCTATTGGCATGTCGATGCCGAGCTGGTTCGCTCGCTCATCGCGAAAAATGTGCTCACCCAAGGTCTCGGCTACCTCAAGACTCATGGCTACCAGGTCATGCCCGCGGATGAGAACGACGATCGGATCCTGGATCCGTCGACCATCGATTGGCACGCGGTCGCCGCAGGCAAGGAGCAGATCCGGGTGCGCGAGCTGCCAGGACCTGCAAATTCCATGGGACGCGTGAAGTTCGGATTTCCCAATGCCTACAATATCTACCTTCACGACACGCCCGTGAAAGATTTGTTCACAAAGGACGATCGTGATCTGAGCCACGGCTGCATTCGACTTGAGGACGCCGAGCGCCTTGCGCACTGGATGCTTGGGCGCGATCCTCAAACGGTTTCGAATGCGCCCGAACAGAATGTTCAGCTGCCGACCCCGGTGCCGATTTATGTGACCTATCTCACCGCGCAAGCGCACGATGGTCAGCTGAGTTTTGTCGACGATGTCTACGGTCGCGATTCTTCGGCTTCGGAAGTCGCTGCGCTGAAATAGACTTGGGTCGGAGCTTCTTGGGCGGTTCTTGTCGCGAAAGATCTTTGTCAGCTCGAACCGTCGCTGCTGCCTTGGTCCGTATCCTCCGCGGCGATCGACTGCTGGGGGTTTTTGTTGAGTTCGAGCCAGTCGCGGAATGGCAGATGATAAACCATGTCCATCACTTCAAATTCGAGTCCGCCAGGGGCCCAGGTGTCGCTGTTCCAAAGCGCGACCACGCCGCTCTTCTTTTCCGGATCGAATAGAATGAGCGAGCGATAGCCTCTGATTCCACCGCGGTGACCGACAATCTTGTGGCCGGCGTAGATGTAGGTCCGCCAGCCATATCCGTACCAGGCGGTCCCGAGGCGCTCGAGAAATTTGCGCATTCGGGCGCGTTCGGTCGGAGTAACCACATATTGGCCGTGGATTGTGGCAATAACCTTGGGGGAGACGACGTCGGGCATTTCGCCCATCTGGGCTTCCATCCAAAGTGCCATATCCTTGATATCGCTGTTGATTCCTCCAGCGCCTGGAACCTTGTAATAATTATCGCTCATCGGCCAGGGTCGTTTGCCCGAGCTGTGGGGTCGCGCCCAGCTCGCGTTCGATTCCAGGCCGGCAAGAGAGACGCTTCCGCTCGTCATTCCTATGGGATTGAATAGATAGCGTTTGACGGCCTGCTCGTAGGGCAGGCGCGTGATGCGCGAGACCATTTCGCTCGAGGCATCATAAGCAACGTTTTGATAATCCCAGCACGTGCCAGGAGCACAGACGGCGCTGAGCTGGCCAAGCTCGGTTCTAAGCTGGCTCGGGTCTTCGCCCGCTTCGAGCTTGTTGTCGTAGGCGTTGCGATAAAGGCCGAGGCGATGAGACAGAAGATCGCCAACAGTTGCAACATGCTCGTTGCCGTTGGGAAGCTTAAGATCGGGCGCATAATCAGCAACCGGACCATTAAGGTTGATCTTTCCCTGTTCGGCAAGCTTTGCAACCATGGTTGCTGCGACGCCCTTCGAACAGGAGGCCCAGCGAAATACGGTTGCGGGAGTGACCGGCTCATCCGACCCCTCGAGCGTATGTCCGTAGCCCTTGAGAAAGGTGATCCGTCCGTTCTCGACCACGCCTACTGCAAGTCCGACCATCGCTGGCTTCTTCATCAGTTCCTGGAGGCGCGCGTCCAAAAGCTTGTAGTCGACATCGCGCCGCGACGAAGTCGAAACAGCTGCGAGCTTGAGATGCGCCGCACTGATCATCGGCGCGCGATTGACGGCCGAATGGGGACGCATCGCGAAAAGCGAAGCGCCCGCCAGCAAAATTAACGCGCCAAGACCAACCGTGCTCGAAGTCTTCAAGAAATCATTCTCCCACCCAAAATGCTGTTTGGCCGGGGGAACTCGTGCCCTCAACGTCGCGCGAAGACCGGTGCGATGAATCGACTCTGTCTTGCGACGAACGGGCTATTGGCTATGAACGCGCAACGCGCGCTCAATCGCCACTCGGGAGCCTGACGGAATGCAATTCCTGAAGACCTTGTTCTGGATCTTCGTCGCGGTGATCGTGGCGCTCTTCGTTAGCCGTAATTGGACCGAGGTGACGCTCAACCTCTGGGGCGACATCGAGATCGACATCAAGATGCCGCTCCTCCTCCTGTTTTTCTTCGTCCTGGGATTTTTACCGACCTGGCTTCTCATGCGGACGCGAATCTGGTCGCATCGCCGTCGCATCGATGCGCTCGAACGAGCCGCTGCTCCGCCGGCAGAAGCGTCCCCAGTGGTTGAGGACCATGAGGAACCGGCCGAATGAACCCCATTTTCGTTGCTCTCGACACGACCGATTTCGAGCGGGCGGCAGAACTTGCCAAAGCCGTTCGAGGCCACGCCGGTGGCGTTAAGCTCGGCCTTGAATTTTTTTCAGCGCACGGGCCGCAGGGAATTCAAAAGATCAAGGATCTTGGCCTTCCTCTTTTTCTCGATCTGAAACTTCACGACATTCCCAATACCGTTGGAAAGGCCGTTCAAGCACTTGCGCCACTTGAACCCAAGATTCTAACTGTCCATGCCGCCGGCGGAAGAGCGATGCTGGAAGCTGCGAGGGCGGCCGCACCCTCCAAGACACTGATCGTTGGAGTGACGGTCCTCACCAGCCTCGACAAACAGGACCTTGAGGCCGCAAGTGTCGAGGGCTCCGCTCCCGATGTCGTCAAACGCCGCGCAGCCCTTTGCCGTCAGGCAGGAATTGACGGGATTGTCTGTTCGGGTGCGGAAGTTGCCGGTGCTCACGAAGAGTGGCCCGACGGCTTTTTCGTCGTTCCCGGAATTCGTCCGCAAGGCAGTGACGTTGGAGATCAGAAAAGGGTCGTAACTCCCGAACAGGCGCTCGAAGGCGGAGCTTCGGTTCTGGTCATTGGTCGGCCGATTACTCAAGCTAAAGATCCTTGCCGAGCGATCATGGACATTGCCTCCTCGCTGGAGCACAGGCGCGCCGAAGCAAGGATCTAAAAACGCATGAGTTGGCTTAGTCGTGTTCGGAGCGGAATTCCGTTCCTCCCCAAACGCCAGACCGCGGAAAATCTTTGGCACAAGTGCCGCAAGTGCGGGACGATGGTGTTCGTCAAGGAATGGGAAGAGAATTACAGCGTCTGTCCGCGCTGCGATTTCCACGACCGGATCGGCCCTTCCAAACGGTTCGAGCAACTGTTCGATGACGAAGAATTCGAACTTCTTCCCGAGCCTCAGGTGCGCGAGGATCCGTTAAGGTTCAAGGACACCAAACGCTATACGGAGCGGCTCAAAACCGCGCGCGCAAACAATGCCGAACGCGATGCACTGATTAATGCCCGTGGGACGATCGCAGGGCAAAAGGTGCTGGTTGGAGTGCAGGATTTTTCATTCATGGGCGGATCGATGGGTATCGGAGTCGGCGCCGCTTTTGTCGCAGGTGTTCGAGCCGCGATCGAGGGCAATTGCCCCTATATCCTTTTTACTGCGGCGGGCGGAGCGCGCATGCAGGAAGGGATTTTGAGCCTGATGCAAATGCCTCGAACGACGGTGGCCTTGCAGGAACTCAAGGAAGCGGGTTTGCCCTATATCGTCGTTCTCACCGATCCGACCACTGGCGGGGTCACCGCTTCCTACGCGATGCTCGGCGATGTCCAGATTGCAGAGCCTGGGGCCCTGATTGGCTTTGCCGGGCAAAGGGTCATCGAACAAACCATTCGCGAGAAGCTTCCTGAAGGATTTCAGCGGGCCGAATATCTTCTCGAGCACGGCATGATCGATATGGTCGTTTCGCGAAGCGACCTTAAAGACAAGCTCGGAATGCTCATTTCCTATCTCGCCCCGGAGGCGAAAGAGGCCGCCTGATGGCGGACTTTGCGCGCTCCGCGCACCCTGCGGTTCAGGCCCAGCTCGACCGGTTGTCAAAGCTTTCGCCAGCCGGCGACCGCCTTGGCCTTGACCGCATTGCCGAGCTTCTCGAGCGGCTTGGCCGCCCCCAGGACCGCCTGCCTCCGATAATTCATATCGCTGGAACCAATGGAAAAGGTTCAACGATCGCGTTCATTCGAGCGGCGCTCGAAGCGAGCGGACATAAGGTTCATGTGTTTACGAGCCCGCACTTGGTGCGATTTAACGAACGCATCCGGATCGCTGGCCGTCTCATCGAAGATGACGAGCTTGCCCGGGCCTTGTCGCACGTGATCGATTCTGGAAACGGGATTGAACCAAGCTTCTTTGAAGTGGCAACGGCAGCGGCCCTGCTCGAATTTGCCCAAGCCCCAGCCGACGTCTGTATTCTCGAGGTCGGTCTTGGCGGCCGTCTCGACGCAACGAACATTGTTGAACACCCGATCATGACCGGGATTGCCAATCTTGCACTCGACCACCAACAATTCTTGGGGAACGGTCTTCCCGATATCGCCGGCGAAAAGGCTGCGATCGCAAAAAAGAACGTGCCCCTCGTTACTCAGCTTTATCCGCCGGCGATCGGTTCGAGGGTGGAAAGGATCGCCAGTGAAAAAGGCGCGATTTTCCTTCCGAGGGGAGGAGTTTGGGACGCAATCGTGCGCCAGGGACGAATTCGCTACCGGGATCAAAAGGGTGAGCTAAATCTTCCCGTTCCTCGTCTTTCGGGTCGGCACCAGGCGATGAATGCTGCGCTTGCAGTCGCGATGCTGCGTCATCAGAGCAGCCTCGAAGTTGCGAATTCGGCTCTCAGTGCCGCGATGGGGTGGGCCGAGTGGCCAGCTCGGCTTCAGCGACTAGCCGAAGGGCCGCTGACGGGACGACACGAGGTCTGGCTCGACGGGGGACATAACCCTTCGGCGGCAAGGCAGATCGCCTCGTTCGCCAAACATCAGTTTGGAGACAACCGGCCCCTTCATATCGTCTTTGCAAGTCTTGCGACCAAGGATCCCAAAGGGATGCTCGAGCCGTTCCGCGATCTTGGAGCAACGATCCACGCCATTTCAATTCCAGGGCACGAATCCTTTGCCCCGGATCATCTGGTCGAAGTTGCCTCGAACCTTGGCTTTGCCGCGACCGCTTATGAAGGCCTGGAAGACGCGCTCAACGCAATCCCTGAAGACTCCCGAACGCTGATCTTTGGTTCGCTGTACCTTGCAGGCGTCGTCCTTGCGGCAAACAACGAGGTTCCTGACTGATTGGATGCGTTGGCTACGTGACCTGGATTGGGCTGGCGACTCTAACGCCTTTCTGGCGAACGGTTTCGACCACGAACCCCGCCCGGCGCATGAAATAAAGGACGATCAGGCCCGGAATCCCGAGGAGGGCGCAGAAAACATAGAAATTGGCGAAACCTAAATTGTTCGCGACAATCCCCGACGGGGTGGTCGCGAAGGTGCGTGCGACCGCTGCGACGCTCGAAAGGAGCGCATATTGCGTCGCGGTGAACGAGGTGTTTGACAATCCCGACAGATAAGTCGCGAACACGGTCAGACTGACGGCTCCGAACACATTTTCGATCGCGACAGACAGGGTCAGTAGCGCCACCGAATGACCAGTGTATGCGACCGACGCGAACAAGAGGTTCGCAATCATCATGACGACCCCGGCACCCAGCAGCAGGCGGCTCATGCCGAAACGCGCGATCAGCCCGCCAGCAGCGAGCGAACCGATCACCAGCGACCAGAACCGGACTAGCTTGTTAATCGCGATGTACTGGGTGTCAGTGAAGCCTTGGTGCACAAGCATTGGCGAGAGCATGTTCTGCCCCATCGCGTCGCCGATCTTATACGTGAGAACGAATAGCAAAATCAGCCAAGCGCCTGGTCTACTCAGAAAATCAGCGAAAGGCGCAACCACGTTATGTCGGAGGAAATTGGCGACAGCAGCAACTCCTGCGGCGCGCTCGTTCCTCGCTGTGTGTCGTCCCGGTCCGAGCCACAACGATGCGATCGCGCCGGGTAATACGAGGAAGGCTGTGAGTGCATAAGCCGTCGCCCAGCCGAGCTGCGCACCCTCATTGGAAGCGAGATAAATGGTGCCAGCCCCAGCGAGGAGGTCGCCAGTGCGATAACCGACCTGATTTGTGGCTGTGCCTTGGGCCAACTGATCGTCGGGCAGGCTCTCGATACGATAGGCGTCAATGACGATGTCCTGCGTTGCTGAAAGAAAGGCAACAATCACGCCCCAAAAGGCGAAGCGCTGGATATGATTATTTGGATCGCTCTCGCCAAGTTGAATCACCGAAACGACAAGCAGCGCCTGGACCGTCCAGAGCCAAGCGCGTCGTTGGCCAAGCAAGCGGGTAAGCAGTGGGATCGAACTTCCGTCAACTAGGGGCGCCCACAGAAATTTGAGCGTATACGGTGTGCCCAGCGCGAAGGCGAAGCCGATCGTCTTTTTGTCGACACCAACTTTCGACAGCCAGTACGACATGGTCCAAATGAGCAACGTCAGCGGAAATCCGCTCGAAATACCGAGGAGGAAGGTGCCGAAAGGACGAGGCCTAAGGTAGGAAAGGGCAAGGGCGCCGATTGATCTGACGTTGTGGCTGGACGTCGATACCTCAGAAGCTTTCAATGGCCGCTCCCCTGTGCCCTACGTCCCGGTAATGCGACGGACAACGGGGCCCGCCACTAGCGCGCCGGTTGGCCTGTTTCGCCGAGCGCCTGGCTAGCCTTTGCCGACGCATCAGGCGGAATGTCCTCGGCAGCCAAGCGCCGTCGCGCCTGAGCTGTCACGCGGGCCCATTCGAGCAGTACGAAGATCGTCGACACCAAGGCGGTTGCTGCGGTCCAGCGGAACACCGGCGCGTAGCCGTATTTGTCGAAAGCCTCGCCGACAGCGCCGCGGCCCAGGGTACCAACCAGCGACAGCAGCGACGAAAGCAAAGCATATTGAATCGCGCCATATTTTTTACTGACGATGCTCGATACGTAGGCGACGAAGGCGGTGAGGGCGAGGCCAGTGGATACATTCTCGTAACAGATTGCAAGCAGCAGTCGCATCAGCCGCTCGTCGCTGCCGAACAGGTGTGCGAGTGCATCGAGCCTCACCAGGTGCGAAAATGCGTCGATATTTGGGCTTCCCTGAGCGAGGTCAGCGTAAAGGAAATTGCCCAAAGGTGGCAGGATCGCGCCAAGCAGGATCGTGGGAAAACGTCCCAACTTGGCAAACATATAACCGCCGAGGCTGATACCGATCATCGTCATGATGATCCCGAAGATCTTGGACGCAAAGGCGACTTCGTCCTTCGTGTAGTGCAGGTAATCGAGGTAAAACGGATAAGCGAAACTGGCCCAGATGTTGTAACAAATCGCATAGGTAAGAATGAAGCCGATGGCCGCGAGCACGCCCCAGCCCATTCGCCGGCACAGCTCTGCGAGAGGATCTATCAGCGCCGAATAGAGGTGGTTCATGGCGGTGCGCCCTGGTCCCACCCTCCGGTCGGAGGCTGCAAGAACCCTCTTCGGACGATTTGCCAGTGAGTTCGCGAGCGCCGCAATCGCCAGCGGCACGAAGACCGTGGCGATGATAATGAGCACGCCCCAGGTTTTTGTGAAATCGGCGACGGAGGGTAGCGCGGTACCGGGCTTCGCCGGAGCGAGCATCGCAACAGCAAAAGTGACGAGCCGTAGAATAGCCCAAAGCCAACTTGCGCCGACAATCGCAAGCAGCGCAGCGCGTACCTGCGGTTTAAGTGCGCCTGGCTCGAATAACGCACCGTAGAGAGACTCCCGCTCGGGGCGACGACTGTCCGGAGCGGTGAGGGTTACCACCAACAATACGGCGAAGATTGCCGCCATGATCATGAAAACATTTGGCCAACTCATGCGCGCGGCTAGCACGAGAGCGACTGCTCCTCCGACGATCGAGGCCGTCCGATAACCGAACTGATAAACGGCCGAGAGCAACTCGATCGGGGCGGCATCATCCGCCTGATCGATGCGCCAGGCGTCAATCGCGATGTCGTGACTTGCGGCCGCGATTGCGCCGACAAAGGCGATCAGAACGAACTTTCCGATGGCGACGGCGGGATTGGTGAGAGCCAATAATACAAGACAAGCGGCTACTATCGATTGTCCAAGTGCAATCCAGCTCTTGCGCCGTCCGATTCTTTCCAAGCCTGGCAGCGGGAGGCGGTCCACGAGCGGCGACCAGAGAAACTTGAACGAATAAGCGAGGCCGATCCACGAGAAGATACCGATTGTCGCGAGCTTGACGCCAACTTCACCGAGCCATGCGGTGAGAGTTCCGACAAGCAACGACAAAGGCAAACCGGACGAGAAGCCGAATGCCAACATGGTCGTCGACTTACGCGTCGCAAGCGCTGCCTTCAGCAGCTTCCAACCCTTGGGCCGCTGACCCGCCATTCCGTCTCCCCGCCCGTGATGCTGGGCCACAGTCCGACACGATCGTCTGTCGGATTAAGTGCCCGGTTGTCGACCCACACTAATCGGCTTTCATCTCGTGCCTAGCCCTGGATTGAGCGCTCGGAAGCTTTTCAGTCCGTTTGGCTGGCGATGAAAAGTGTAACGCCGCTTGGCGGGCTAACCTTCTCGCCCTGGAGGTATTTGTCGATGCACTCGATCGCCTTGCACAAATGCCGCTCGCTATAGGGCTTCATGACGCAGCCAATCGCAACGTCCGATGCCTCGGGATACGAATGCGCGGTAACGAAAAGCGTTGGAATGCCCTTCGCCTTGGCAGCGCGCGCAAGGTCAAATCCGCTTTGATCCCGACTAAGATGGATGTCGCTGAGAACAAGATCGAGTTGTTCGCGTTCGAGAACCCGAAGTGCCTCATCCAGATCATCAAGTGTCGCAACGACCTCGTATCCGGCATCGCGCAACATGTTTTCGTTGTCGAACGCCGTGAGCGGTTCGTCCTCGACAATGAGGATCCGCTTGACCATTTGCTTACGCTTCCCGAACAGCATGTCGCGTCCCAATGAACCCGAAACCGCAACGAACGAAGACGGCGACAGTGCCGCACTCCTCTAAGCACACGAGAATTGTGCCTGCTTCGCAACACAAAGGCGAAGGGGAGCCCCAGCGAATTGCGAAACTTCTCGCACGTGCGGGCATCGCGTCGCGTCGCGAGATCGAGCGCATGATCCTTGAGGGGAGGATCGCGCTCAACGGCGAACGCCTGACGACGCCTGCGACATTGCTCGAGAATCTCAGCGGAATCACGGTTGATGGAAAGAGCGTTGGACCGGCGAGCGAAACTCGATTGTTTCGCTTCTACAAGCCGCAGGCAACGATCACCGCGGCCAGGGATCCTCGCGGTCGAGCGACAATCTACGATCGGCTCCCTTCCACTCTTCCAAGAGTAATGCCTGTCGGACGTCTCGACTTCATGACCGAGGGTCTTTTGCTTCTCACCAATGACGGAGGGCTCAAGCGACAGCTCGAGCTTCCTCGAACTGGAGTCATTCGGACCTATCGGGCGCGCGCCTTTGGCCGTGTGACCCAAACTGAGCTTGAGAACCTCGCCGACGGGAGCACCATTGACGGGGTTCACTATGGTTCGATCAATGCAAATCTCGAGCGGCGGACCGGAAGCAATTGCTGGATCGAAATGGCTCTTACCGAAGGCAAAAACCGCGAGGTTCGCAAGGTTCTTGCTCATCTTGGGCTTCAGGTCTCGCGGCTGATCCGAACGTCGTACGGACCCTTTACGCTCGACGATCTTGAACCGGGTGCCGTTGATGAAGTCGGGCAGGACGACCTCGAGGGCTTCTGCAAGTCGCTGAAATGAGAATCATTGCCGGGGAGTGGCGACGGCGCTCGATCGAAGCGCCGCCGGGGTTTGATACGCGTCCGACGTCGGACCGACTTCGCGAATCCTTGTTTTCAATGCTTTCAAGCCGCCTCGGGACCTTTGAAGGTTTGAGGGTCGCCGATCTTTTTGCCGGAAGCGGAGCTCTTGGGCTCGAAGCCCTGTCGCGCGGCGCTTTCCATTCGACCTTCGTCGAGAGCAGTTCAAAGGCGGCGGCCTCGATCAAACGCAACGGAGACGTGCTTGGAGCAAGAGATCGAATGGCGGTCCTCGTCGGATCGGCCTTTTCGCTTCCGCGATCCGAACCGTTTGACCTCATTGTCGCCGATCCTCCCTATTCCAAGGGTGCGGGCAGTAAGGTTGTCCGCGCGGTCCTCAAGGCTGAATGGTTGGCGGCCGGCGGCTGGCTTGCTCTTGAAACCAGTCGCGGAGACGAGGTTGAACCTCACGAGCTCAATCTCGACACGGTTCGAGATTTTTCGCGCGCTCGATTGACCCTGCTGCAGCGAGTTTAAATTGGCTTGGCGGCCTTCCGGATTTCATCGATTTCATTGGCGAGCCTTCGGCCAACGGCGGCAGCCGCGGCTTTTCCTGCTTCCTTTACCGCCTTTCCGGCTCGTTTGCCGCGCGGGCCTCCTGACCCGGTCGTAAAGCCATGCTCGGCAAGTGCTGCAAGAGCCGCGGTTGCGGCAACCGCAACGAGGTCCGCAACGAGCGGGCTTTGAAGAAGCTTGATGAAGGCTTCGCCCATGCCTTCCTTGGCGCCCGAATGTCGACCATCCTGACCGCTTGGGAAGGACGCGCGCTCAACGGCAGTTCCGCTCCCCGATTTCCTGCCGCTGTCCTTTGACGCCTTCTTGGCCATTGGTTTTCTCCTAATGTGCTATTTGGTTTTGAACACTCAACTCATTGCGACGCGGGGGTATCCGCTCGCATATTTTTTCGAGTTTTGAGGTTCAAACCCCCAGTAATGGGGCCCGGCGATCGGGCTCAGGGATCGACCCCAGGGATCGACCCGAGGGATCGACCCCAGGGATCGACCCCAGGAATCGGCTGCGGGCCGCGCAACTACAGGCGCGGCCCTCGGCAGTTACGCGCCGATATAGACCGGCGTTCCGACGTCGGTCACCGAATAGAGCTTTTTCGCAAAGGACATTGGAAGGTGGACACAGCCGTGGCTGTTGGGCTCATCTCCGACCAAACCCGCATGGAGCGCAATTCCATGCGGCTCGAAGAACAACGCATAAGGCATCGGCGCATTGTCGTATTTCTTCGATCGGTAGAACGGCGTCTTGGTCAACACCGAAAAAATTCCGGTCGGCGTTGGCTTGGTGTCGCGGCCGCTAGAAATCGTGGTCGCCGCTTCGAGAGCATCGCCCCGATAGAGATAGGCCATCTGGTCGGAGAGACTGATTACGACGCGCTCAGGACCACTGCCATCGGGAACCTCCCGCCAGACATATTGTCCCGGTTTGAGAACCTTTGGACCGAATGCGTCGAGCATATCGATCCGCGCCTGGGACGCGGCATCACTTGCTTGCATTTTTGCTTCATCAGTTTCGAGCGCATAAGCGTGTGTGCTGGCAATGGCAGAGCCAAGGACGCACGAACTCGCCAGCGCCAGCGCGAGAGCCAGCTGCTTCATTTCCAACACCTGAATTTATCTATTGACTTTTGCAGCGAAAATGCATTGGGCCCGAGTCGGGTTCCAGTTGATCTTTCTTCATTCTCTTAAAGGAACGTCTCCAATTGCCTGAGCGTAGGGCCGAAATGGCGATCCTGGCCACCACTTCGACGGTCATTTAGTGCCGTGAACGACCTCGCCGACGAAGGATCTCAGGGCCTTCAAATTGCGAGCAAACTCAACTGGTTGCGCGCGGCGGTGTTGGGCGCGAACGATGGAATTGTTTCGACTGCGGCATTGATCTTTGGAGTTGCGGGCGGGTCGGCGAGGCATGGCGCGGTCGTGCTTGCAGGAATTGCGGCAATTGCAGCCGGGGCAATGTCGATGGCGGTTGGAGAATATGTTTCGGTCTCCAGCCAGCGCGATGTCGAGAATGAGGAAATCAGACGCGAGAAGCGGCAAATCGAACGCTATCCCGAGGAGGAACGTCTTCAGCTTGCAAAGTTGCTTGAGGAGCGCGGGATTGATCGTGATCTTGCGGGAAAGGTTGCCGATCAGCTTCACGAGCGCGACGCGCTCTCGGCCCACGCGAGAGTGGAGCTCGGAATTGACCCCGAAGCGGTTGTGAACCCCTGGCACGCGGCCCTGGCATCGATGGCTGCATTCACGACTGGCGGATTGATTCCGTTGCTTGCGATCATCGTTGCACCGCAGTCGATCGGGATTTGGGTGACTGGGGCGGCAGTTCTTCTTGCGCTTGCCTCGACCGGATTGATTTCGGCCCGGCTTGGACGAACGAACATGTCGTCAGCCATCGCCCGGACCGTTGCCGGAGGGCTTCTTGCGATGGCGATTACCTATGGCATTGGAAGTGTCGCTGGAACGAAGCTCTAACGGTCACCCTGTTCTCGATTGGAGAGCTTGAACAAGGGCCTGCTCAGCATAGGCATTCCTTTGGAGCCCGTTTTTGTTTCGGGACGTTTGACGCAATTCTTTGAGGAAAATCTCAGTTCATTTTGGCCATTGAGCGCTTCGGGTTAATCGCAAGAATGAAATTTGCGAGATTCCAGATTTGCTGATCGTCAAGTTCTCCATGCCAGCCAGGCATTGCGGAATAGCGAATCCCATCACGAATGGCCGAATAGGCCTGGGCGCGAGTGACATCGGTGCCTTCTTCGAAAAACTGTGGCGCCCGCGGATAAAGTCCTCCCGTTCCAAGGGCGCTGGGGTGCGAGGGCGAACCATGGCAGAAGCTACATTTATTGGCGAAAGTCGTACGGTTTTGAGCCGATGGGAGGTTGCCGGCTGTGTTCGACGGGTCGACCAATCCCCGCGACCGCTTCTCGAGCGAGGCATCGATCGCTTTCATTCCAAGCGAGGATTCCAAGTTCGATGGCTGCGCCAGAGAGTCGCTCGGAAGCATGCCCTCAATCGCTGAAAGAAGGAGAATGGCCGGAAGCGCAACCAATCCAAGGACGAAGACAATCAGCATCTTCATTGATCACCCCCAAACGCAAGAGGGCCTAGGCCGCGCTGACGAAACTATCGAGCACCTTCTTGCGACCGGAATGTTCAAAGTCGATTTCGAGTTTGTTTCCCTCGATCGCAGCGATCGTTCCGTAACCGAATTTGCCGTGGAAGACTCGTTGTCCAAGACCAAGATCCGTTCGCCCTTTGGAACCGAGGCTTACCGAAGACACGCGCGTTTCGATGACTCGCTGGGGCTCGGGATTGAACCGTCCGGTCGCTCGTTGCCAGCCGGGTCCGCGTGTCGATGCTCGCATCGCTTGAGCGGGTCCAAGATGGGCGAACGGATCGGCGCGTTCCGACCATTGTGCCCGCCACAGGCTTTCGCCGCCGGTCATCGTGGTTTCTTGATCGATGTTGGCCTTTGGAAGCTCAGAAACAAACCGGCTGGGAATGGAGCTTGTCCATTGGCCATAAATCCTTCGGTTGGCAGCATGAAGAATGGTGCAACGGCGCCGCGCCCGAGTAATGGCGACATAGGCTAGACGACGCTCCTCTTCGAGAGAGGCAAGTCCACCCTCGTCGAGCGATCGCTGTGAGGGAAAAACGGCTTCCTCCCAGCCGGGAAGAAAGATGGTTTCGAACTCCAGTCCCTTGGCCGCGTGGATGGTCATGATTGTGACCTTCTCCCCAGTCCGGGTCTCATCATTGTCCATGACGAGGCTGACATGCTCGAGGAACGCGCCGAGGGTTTCGTATTCTTCCATTGCTCGGGTGAGCTCGGAAAGGTTCTCGAGCCTTCCTGCACTTTCGGCCGAACGGTCAGCCTGAAGCATCGCGGTATAGCCACTTTCTTCAAGAACCAGGCGCGCCAATTCGGGATGGGGAAGGGTCGCGGCCATCTCCCGCCAGCATGCGATATTTGCAAGAAATGCGCCGAGACTTCTGCGCGCCTGCGGAGTCAGTTCATCGCTTCCAAGAAGATCAGCTGCGGCAAGAAGCATCGGCTGATCCGCCTGGCGCGCGCGCTGGTGGATTGTCGCCATTGCCTTGTCGCCGAGGCCGCGCTTTGGAGTGTTCGCTATCCGTTCGAAAGCAAGATCGTCCGCGAGAGAGCGAATTAATCTCAGATACGCGATCGCATCCCGGATTTCCGCCCGCTCGTAGAAGCGAAATCCGCCGATAATCTGATAGGGGAGGCCAATTGCGATGAACCGCTCTTCAAATTCGCGGGTCTGAAACTGCGCGCGCACAAGGATCGCAATATCATCGAGCGAACCTTTGGCGCGCATGTGAGCTTCGGCTTCTTCGCCCACCCGACGCGCTTCTTCCGCGCCATCCCAGACACCGATCACTCGAACTTTCTCACCGTCACCGGCGTCCGTCCAAAGACTCTTTCCCAACCGATCCGAATTATGGGCAATCACTCCGTCGGCAGCGGAAAGAATGTGTGAGGTTGAACGGTAATTCTGTTCAAGACGAACAATCGTGGCACCTGGAAAATCATGTTCGAAGCGCAAAATGTTGGCGACCTCGGCACCACGCCAGCTGTAAATCGATTGATCGTCATCCCCGACGCAACAGAGATTGCGCCGAGGTTCGGCGAGAAGCTTCAACCATTCATACTGTGCCTGATTGGTATCCTGGTATTCATCGACGAGGATGTAGCGAAACCGCTCGCGATAGGCTTCGAGAACGTCGGGCTGCGATCGCAAAATCGTGAGCATGTGAAGAAGTAGGTCGCCGAAGTCGCATGCGTTCAGGCTTTTGAGGCGCTGCTGATATTGGGTGTAGAGTTCGGCGCCGCGACCCGAAGCAAAAGTTTGGGACTCTCCCTGGTCGACCTGCTCTGGGGTCCAGCCACGGTTTTTCCAGCGATCGATCAGCGCTGCGAGCTGGCGCGCGGGCCAGCGCTTCTCGTCAAGGTTTGCCGCTTGGATCAACTGTTTTAGGACACGAAGCTGGTCGTCGGTATCAAGGATCGTGAAATTCGATTGAAGGCCGACAAGCTCGGCATGAATTCGAAGCATTCGCGCTGCCACGGAATGGAAAGTCCCGAGCCAGGGCAAGCTTTCGAGCGCACCGCCCGACAGCGCGCTCACGCGTTCGCGCATTTCGCGTGCGGCCTTGTTGGTGAAGGTGACCGCAAGGATCTGGCTCGGCCACGCCTTTCGAGTCGCGACAAGATTCGCAAGACGTGCAGTGAGGGCGGCCGTCTTGCCAGTTCCCGCACCCGCGAGAACCAGAACCGGTCCTTCGGTCGTCAGGACTGCCTGACGCTGGGGCGGGTTCAGGCCTTTGAGATAGGGCGCTTCACTGTCGGAAAAAGCGGAGTCGGACACGGCTCTGAGGTAAGCAGCGGAGAACGAAACGGCAACTCGGGCAGGCGCTTTCGAGCTTTTTGAAAAAGTTCCTGCAATTGTGCCCGATATCCACGTTATTCACAGGCCCAACCCCTTATTTTTTGCTTTCGCGACTCGGATTGGAAGTGCATTGTTCACTGGTGATCGGGGCGGCGGTCCCGGCCTCCTCCGGGAGGCAGGTGACCAAAGGTCCGATCTCCGCCGGCAGGCAAAGGCTAGAGCTTTCGGGCTCTGACCGGGGTCAGCCGGGAAGAGGCGCCGGAAGAGTTGATCTTCCTCTTGCGCAACGCGGCTTTGGAGCATTTCGGTGTGACAGAGCAAAGCGGAACGCAGGAGATATCGACCCAAGAAGGGCCGCGGAACATCGGATGGTTTTGACTGAGGACTTCGGTCCAATGGCAGGCCGGATGATCGAACGACAAGCGAACCTTCGGGCAGCGCGGTCGAGTAGATTGACCGGCTCCTTGAATGAGGGAGCAGTTTGATGGGATGCGACGCCTGAGCTGGTGAGCCAGGATCGAAAACAGGTTGTTAGGCCGAAAGGCTCAATCAACCAGGTTACGAACACCGGCAGATCCTTCGCTCGGCGCAGTGGGGGCTGGCAGCAATGCCAGCCCCCATTTCTGTTTGGTGCGCTCCTCAATTGCAGTCCGGCAGATGACTTACCGGCGGAACACCCGCTTGCTTGGCCTCATTCGATTTCGATCGAATGTGAAGTCGCTTCGGACACATTGCGCTCAATCGCCAATCCCCCATTCGGCAGTTTGCCAATGAGCTCTTGCGTCGACCGCGCAATCGCTTCCTTCTGGCGCGTCACAGCGGCAGTCTGACGCCGATCCGCGACCTTCTTTGGCGCGGCAAGAAAGTTACGGACACCAATGGTGAAGTTGAGCGTTGGGCGAACAGGTAGGCGGCGGCAATAATGCCGGCGGAGCAGCGGGCGCGAAGGAGTTTAAAAGTGCTCAAAATTGCCGCTCTCGTTCTCGCCTCCGCGACAGCCGCGCTCGGCGTTGCTGCGTCCGCAAGTTCGCCTTCCACACTAAGGTCCAATTCACCGTGGTGGGAAAAGGTGACCGTGACTCTGGATGCAAACGGCAAGCCCGAAGCTTGTCGTTATCAGACCAGTTCGAAGGCCGCGGTTGAGGATTGCGATGTGTCTTCAAGCCAGGCTGCGGTCGTTACCAAAGCTTCGGAGTCCAAGGGCGAAGTAACGCGCATCACCTTTGAACGCCGATTTGATCCTGGTGCAGTTCCTGCGAAAACGAGCCTAGCGGCTGGCGACACGCTTCTCGGTGGCCAAGTGATGGCTCTTGCGATCGATCCGCGCGGAACCGTCAAGGATTGCCATATTGTTGCGACTTCGGGTGAGATGCAGCCGCAATATAGCTGCAACGACGCCACAGCCGAACGATTCCAAGCGAGCGTCAACGGTGCTCAGAAGCCGGAAAAAGGCTTTATGACCATTCTCGTCTACGGCCATTCCGAGCATATGGTCTGAGAGGTTCCTGAAGGGACCTGCCCGTGAACAATGGTCGAGACGCCCCTGAATGAACAACTCGACCATTTCGCCAGGCGGTTTAAAAAAAAGAACCGATCTGGATCGGATTGGCGCTTGCGTTTTAGCCTAATTGGTAGGGATCCAGGAGGATCTCATCCTTATCCCTGGAAAGACCGCAAAGGATGATTGCGCGACCCGCGGGATTATCAGCGCGGGAGTTCTCTTTCTAAAAAAGGTGCGGTTGGGCAACGGACAATCTCGCGATTTTGAAGAGTTGCTTGGGCTCGTACCCTCGAGCGATTTTTGCGTTGAATTGCTGGCCGGTCCGCAGCTGCTGAGCGTTAGTCAACGACATCCGATTCATTGCTGTCCGACAAATTGGATCCGGACCTTTGAATTGGGCACTAAAAAAAGCCAAGAATCTCAATTGTTTCCAGCGGCACCGAAAACCAGACTGAGGCTTTTTGGCAACAGCTTCAGTGAATGACGTGCTTGCACGGCAACCGGGCCTCTCATAATGTGTTCCTGCAGTTCAAGTTTACCGGACGCATTTGAAAGGGGATAATTCTATGCGTAAGCTCGGCATTGCGGTGGCGCTCGCAACCACGGCTATGGCGACGCCCGCGCTTGCTCGCGACCACACATTCTATGTGGGCGTCGAGGGCGGCGGCATGCTCGTCGAAGACCAGCAAGTAGATATTTTCAATCCAGCCGTGAACACGCCCCCGGGCGGTGCCACGAACGGACTTTACTCAACTAAATATGGTACTGGGTGGGACGTCGATCTCATCGCTGGTTATGACTTTGGTTTGATTCGTCTCGAGGCCGAGCTTGGCTACAAGCATGCTGGTATCGATGGTTTGGAAGTACGCAACCTTCCGTTGACCGGCCTTCCGTACGGCTCGTTTGTCCATACCTCAGGGAATGGGCATGCTCTTTCCGGAATGATCAATGCTTTGCTTGATTACGGAGATGAGAACGCCTGGAGCGGCTATCTCGGCGTCGGTGTTGGTATTGCCGATGTCAGCATCAATCAGGACCAAGACCCCAATTATCCGGGGCTCTTCGTAAGGGGATCCGATAGCCGCCTCGCATGGCAGGCGATCATGGGCGTCCGCACCGCGATCTCCTCGAACATTGATCTCGGCATTAAATACCGGTTCTTCCAGGTTCCGGATATGAAGCTTACGGATCAGTCGGTCCTCAATGTTGGCGGTCTGAGAACGAAATGGCAGTCACACAGCCTGCTGCTGAGCTTGGATTACAACTTCGCGGCTCCGCCGCCACCGCCACCGCCGCCACCGCCACCACCTCCGCCACCTCCGCCGCCACCTCCGGCGACACAGACTTGCCCGGATGGCTCGGTGATCCTGGCAACGGCAGCTTGCCCGGCGCCGCCACCGCCACCGCCGCCGCCACCGCCCGCTCCAGAGCGCGGCCAGTAAACGGCAGCACAGTATATGAACCGGCCCGGGTAGTCCCCGGGCCGGTTTTTCTTTGGGCAAATCACGTTGTCGGAACGGCAGAGCGACGCCTCGTCGCCAGCCATTTAAGCTTTAATGATCTGGGCGGGCTTCAGTCGCCGGGATAGGCCGATGCGAAATGGGGTGGGTTTGAGTCCCAACCATAAAGATCTGGCAGGTATGTCAATTTCCCGTCCGTCACCTGCGCAGTAATGTAGGTCAGGAAAATGGGCGTTGGCTGTGGCAGTTGAACCTCAAGCTCAGGGTCGCTTCCAGGGGCGACCGGCTCATGGCCCAATAGCCACCGACCAAGGCGCTTTGCGTCTTCAAGACGAACGCAGCCATTGCTGAGGTTTCGGTGATCAAGCGCGAACTTCGCATGATCCGGAGTGTCGTGAAGATAAATATCCTGCGGATTGGCGAACGGAAATTTCAGATTGCCCATTGAGTTGAGCGGCCCTGGATCCTGCTGAATCTTCAAATGAAGCGTTCCGGCTGCCGCCGCCTTCCAGTCAATCGAGGCTGGATCGATATCGGTTGGGTGATCGCTCCAGTCCGCGATGACATGATAACCATGCGATTTGAAATAGTGCATGCCTAGGTGGATCATGTTGGGAGCGATCGTCTTCTTCACGAGATGATCGGGTGCGTGCCAATAGGGATTGTAGGTCACATAATAGAGATAGCTCGCGATCAGCGGGGTGGGCAGAGCGCTTGTTCCCGTGATGACTTTCATCGAATTGGCCGGCCTGCCGTCGTCGTAGATCGTGAGCATTGACGATCCGGCATCGACCA
Organism: uncultured Alphaproteobacteria bacterium; assembly: GCA_963703055.1. Lineage (GTDB taxonomy): Bacteria > Pseudomonadota > Alphaproteobacteria > Sphingomonadales > Sphingomonadaceae > Sphingomicrobium. Next base: position 308,847 of record OY969784.1, read on the forward strand.
GAATGAACCGTCCCTTCGAGGGAAGCGAGCGAACTCGGTCGAGGTTGGCAAGAAGTCTCGGATCGGGAGTGAAATTGCCGGTCGCTTGCGCTTCCGCCCAACCGGCATCGCGCAGTTGCTTGTAGACCGGATTCACATCCGCGACCTGCGCCAGATAGGAAGCGAGCGATTGGGCAGCCGAGGCCGTCAAAAGAATATCGTCGGCACGACGCCCTTGCGGCCGAAGGACGGGATAGGCGTAAATCATCCCGGTAGTCGGGGTCTTGATTGCCCTCACATATTGGACCCAGGCAGAAGACAATGTCTGTTCGGCGGCCGCAATGTCTTCCGGCCTTCCGCTTCTGGCCTGCGCAACTGCAGCTTGAACCTGCGAAGCAAGTTGCGGACCTTCGGCAAAACCATCGAATGGAGCGCGTTGAAGAATGAGGGTCAGTTCAGCGATTGCAGCGGCGTCCGGTCCAGCCCTGAACCAGATTGGTTTGGTCCGCCAAGTATTGTAGAAGGCGGCGACGGGGGTCGCAGCAGCAACTGCAGCCGGCCCGCTTATCGGCGCCGCACTCGCTCCGGGTGCAATAGCAAGCAACACTGCCGACGCACTTGTCAGAAGACCGCACAGCCGTGTCAACGCACTCCCCTTTTTGGATCGAGCAAGCCCTAGCGGCTTCTCTTACACTTCCAATATGCATTCGCGATGAACCGCATTGTCTCGTTGGCAAGTTATTGAATTCTTTGTCTTCGTATTGATTTTCCTCAAGGGTTCAAAAGTCGGACAGCGCCGGCAGCTGCTTTTCATTTCGCGATCGAGGGCTGTTGGCAGGACCTTCAACATGCCCACCCGCCCTTGTCTTTGGCGTTAGTCAGAGACTAGGCGGCTGGACGGAAAATTTGGGAGCTCCCATGGATATTAACGAAATGGCCGCGGTCGTCACCGGCGCTGCGTCGGGTCTGGGCGAAGCAACCGCGCGTGAACTTGCGCGTCGCGGAGCAAAGGTCGCGATTCTCGATCGCGACATCGAACGCGGAACCAAAGTTGCAGCCGAGATTGGAGGCGTTTTCTGCGAGGTCGATGTCACCTCAAATGAAAAAGTCGCCTCGGCTTTTGCAAAGGCGCGCGAAGCTCATGGTCAGGAACGGATCCTCGTCAATTGTGCGGGCGTTGCAACGGCTTCCAAGACGGTCGCGCGTGACAAGGAAACCAAAGCTGTTCGTTCCTACCCGATGCAGCAGTTTGAACTCACCATTCAGATCAACCTCATCGGGACATTTCGCTGCATTTCTCAGTCCGCCGCTGGAATGGTCGATCTCGATCCGCTCTCCGACGGCGAAAGGGGCGTAATCATTACGACCGCGTCGGTCGCCGCCGAGGACGGCCAGATCGGTCAGGCCGCATATTCCGCCTCAAAGGGGGGCGTCCTTGCAATGACCCTGCCGATTGCACGCGATCTCATGAATGAAGGCGTCCGGATCGACACGATTTTGCCGGGTGTTTTCAAAACTCCGATGGTCGAGACAATGCCGGAAAACGTGCAGGAGGCCCTAGGAGCGCAGGTTCCGTTTCCAAAGAGACTGGGTCAGCCCGACGAATACGCAAGGCTTGCCTGTTTCCTGATCGAGAACCGCTACATGAATGCAGCTTCGGTTCGACTCGACGGCGCAATTCGAATGGCGCCGCGTTGACCCTCGATTGCGTTAACCTCCTCGACGACCTTGCGATTGCCGCGCGCGAGGCGGGAGCAGCAATTCTTGAAGTGGTTCGCCGCGGATTTGAAGTCGAATCCAAACAGGATCGTTCACCAGTGACCGATGCCGATCGGGCGGCCGAACTCATCATCCTCGCCGCGCTTGTCCGCTTGGCTCCAGGTGTTCCCGTGATTGCCGAAGAGGAAGTCGCCGCTGGGCGAATTCCAGCCCACGACGACTGCTATTTTCTCGTCGATCCGCTCGACGGAACGAAGGAGTTTATCCGTGGCGGCGACGATTATACGGTGAATATCGGTTTGATCGAGCATGGGGCGCCAAAGCTCGGGATTGTCTTTGCCCCGGCGACGGGTCGACTTCATGCCGGGTTGGTCGGAGACGGAGCGTGGCTTGAAGAAAAATCAAAACGCAAAGCGATCAAAACTCGAGCGCGCGGGGAATTGACGACCGCCGTCGCTTCCAAGTCGCATCTTAATCAGGCGACGATTGATTATCTCGAGTCGGCCGTTGGCAATTGCGGCTACATCTCGATTGGCTCCTCGCTCAAATTCTGCATCATCGCGGAAGGCAATGCCGACATCTATCCGCGCGCTGCTCCGACGAGCGAGTGGGATACTGCGGCCGGACACGCTGTTTTGCTTGCTGCTGGAGGGTTGGTCGACGGTCCAGACGGTCTGCCGCTGCGCTACGGGAAGACAGCTTTTCTCAATCGGGCCTTCGTTGCGACGGCGGGTTGGAAAGCTCCGCAGCTTGAACCCTTTCTCGAGCCTTTTTCCGGAGGAGGCGACTTGCCGCAAGGCGTTTAGGCGTAAGATCGCGTTCGATATGATCGGATTCAAAGGACTGCGAATTGCCGACACGGCGTTATCCGTGAAAAGTGCTGGAAAGACGCTGGCGACGCCGTTAGGTCGAGCTCCTGTCCACTTTTCTTTCGCTTGTTCAAGACGCGAAGAGGGTCATAACGGCCTGATCTGAAAGTGGTTTTCAAAAGGGCGGTTAGCTCAGTTGGTAGAGCATCTCGTTTACACCGAGAGGGTCGGCGGTTCGAGCCCGTCACCGCCCACCACGCTCAATGATGCGGTCACCCAAGTTTGCGGGCTTCTTCAGCTGACGTGACGCGCTTGTTCGTCACCAGCACGACCGATGAATAGTTGGTGATCTTATAAAGCCTTTTTGCGAATGCTCGCGGCATGCGAATGCATCCATGCGAGGCGGGATATCCAGGGACTCGGCCGGCATGCATCGCCACTCCGCCCCAGGTGAGACGCTCCATGAACGGCATCGGCGCATCGTCATAGCGGGTGGACCTGTGCATCAGCCGTTTCTCCAGGATTGTGAATCGCCCAATGGGCGTTCTCTTTCCAGGCTTCCCGGTCGAAACCTTGGTTGAATCCCACGTTTCTCCATCCTTGAACACGAAGGCGCGCTGCGAGGGCAGGCTGATAACGATAAACACGGCCGCCTTGTCGTTAACCGGCGGAGTCACTGGAGCTGGAAGGGAAGGCTCAATCGTCGCAAGATTGGGCCCGGGTTTTGCAAGCTTTGCCAACGGCTCGCCTGGAGTGTGCGCGACAAGCTTTGCGATTGGAGGTTTGCGAATATCCGTTTCAGGAGCTGCAGTCTGTAATGCGACCGGTTTCGAGGCGATGGTTCGCAATCGAGCTTGAGGAACAACATTCGCGCTCGAAAGACGAGTTTCGCGAGACGGGGCAGGTTTTCCAGCGGACGAGAGCAAGGCCACCTTCGTCTTTTTCTCAATCGTGGTCGCGCTCTCGTGTTGGGTCTTTGCCTCGGCAATCGCGGACGGCGCGGAATGCTGGCGATGATCGCGATGAGCAAGCCAGGATCCAACATCTGCACTGACCGCGATCACGGCCAGGAAGAGGAGCGCAGTCACGACCCCATTCATTGCTCGCTCCTTAGGCCGCCAGATTAAGAAAAATTGGCGTTTGGCGCTCCTTGAGCCTTGTGAATTAGCATGAATTCACATTGATCGACCACGAACTTCTTGAACGAGATCTTTAGGGCTCCAAAGGAACGTCTAAAGAGTTCTAACGAGCCTCGTTGCAACTCCAAGCCAGGGAGGCTTTGCGATGACTTGCTGGCGGCCTCCAGGTTCGAGTGAGAGGAGCTGGAGCTTCTCCTCGTCCAAATTCGCGAGGCGTCCGAAATGGAATTGGCCCGAAGAACGTGGAACAAGCACGTCGCGGTTCAATGCGCGAACGAAATCTTCTGGCGCTAATCGCGTGCACCAGATCTCGTCACCAGCACGATAATCGCCAACACCTGAAGAGACGAGGAGCGCAAACTCTCCGTCTTTTGCATGTGGAGGAACGATGATTGCCGAGTTTTTGGGCTGAAGAGCGGTTCCCCCGCTCAAAATCGCTCCGACTTCGAGCTCGTTCTTCGCTTTGCCTTCGACGAGGTCGGTTGGCTCAACTCCGATCGCTGTTGCAATACGGTCGAGCCATCCAAGCGACACTGTTCGAGTTCCCGTTTCAAGACGGCCGATCGTTTGCGGAGTGGTCGGTGGACGACAGCGCGACGCGACCTCATCGAGGGTCAATCCGAGCGCACGACGAACTTCGCGGATCCGAGTGATCATTGTGTCCCCCAATTGAGACGCGCGAACCAAATTGGTTTTACAATTGTCTTATAAATTCTCCCTTTTGGCAAGAAGCCTGGCGCCATGACGCCAGGCTCTCGTCGCAATCGTCGGCCTTCCGACTTCCGAGCGCAAAAGCGCGTGGTCTTCAGTTCGATCTTCGGTCATTGGCCCTTGGATCGCCGGTTTGCGGTTCGATTGGCTGGCCTGCCCGGTCGGAGTTTGGACCGGCTTGGCGGCCACCGTCGACAGATTCCCCTTCATTGCCGCGTTTCGAGCTCGGGTCCTCTTCCAGAACATCATGGAGATTACGCTTCTGGTCAGGATTGGTGCTAGGCTGGTTCATCTCAACTACTCCCGTTTTGTATGCGACCAACGGGCGGCCGGACCAAGATATCCATTTGGAGCGATTGGGCTCATGATTCTCTATGGCTCGTCATTATCGCCCTATGTTCGAAAGGTTCTCGCCTTCGCCGGGGAAAAAGGGATTGTGCTCGAACTTCGTCCCACAGGATTTCCGGATTTCAGCGAGGATTTTCTAAAGGCCAGTCCGTTCGGGAAGATGCCGGCACTCGAAGACCGGGATTATCGGCTCGCCGACTCAAGCGCGATCATCCATTACCTCGAAGCCAAATATCCGGGCCCGCCACTCATTCCTTCAGAGCCCGAACTCCTCGGCAAAGCGATCTGGTTCGACGAATTTGCGGACACAATCCTGGTTGCATGCGGAGTGAAGATCTTTTTCAATCGAATTGTCCGACCACGGTTCATGGGCGGTACGTGCGATGAAGAGATTGTGCAGGCTGCAGAGCGGCAGGAGCTCCCGCCACTACTCGATTATCTCGAAACAATCGTCCCGCGTGAGGACGGCTTTCTGGTGGGTGATCGATTGACGATCGCCGACATTGCGATCGCAAACCCGTTCGTCAATTTCCGGCATACGAAAACTCCGATCGATGATCGCCGCTACCCTTCCACGATTGCCTTCGTCGATCGTATTCTGGCGCGTGAAAGCTTCGATCACTGGGTCAAACGCGAGATCGCTTATCTTAAAAAGCGCTCCGCCTGAAGTTATGCATTCCCCAAGTCTATTTGACCATCAGAAGGACAAAAAATAGACCGCTGTTCACTTCACAGGAACAGCGGTCCATTTTTCGCGTCGCGTAACGAAATTGAATTAAGTGGTCTGATCTTCGCCGTTTTCGGCAGCCTGCGGCTCAGCGTCTGCAGTTGCTCCCGGTTCAGCATCGGGATTGTAGGCTTCGGTAAACGCGGCAGTGTCGCGTTCGAACATCTGAGCCATGACATCGACGCCCTGCGCCTGAAGGTCGGCTTCTTCGGGCGACCGTGCGACGTTCACCTTGACCGTTACTGAAACCTCTGGGTGAAGCGCGATCCGCACACTGTGAACGCCAATTGACTTGATCGGCCGGTCGAGGACGACTTGGCTCTTGATGACCTTTGAACCGTCGGTGCCAAGCGCGTCAACGACATCGCGTGCTGTAACCGAGCCGTAAAGCTGTCCGGTGTTCGACGCCTGACGAATGAGTTGAACGGTCTTTCCGTCGACACTCTTCGCTGCGGTTTCGGCATCGGACCGGCGTGAAGCGTTTTCTTCCTCGATCCGCGCACGGTTCTTTTCGAACAGCTTGCGGTTGGATTCGTTGGCGCGCAACGCCTTCTTGCGCGGCAAGAGATAGTTGCGGGCGAAGCCATCCTTCACCTTCACAACATCGCCGATGGCGCCGAGCTTCTCGACACGCTCAAGCAGAATGATTTCCATGTCGAGCGCTCCTTACTTCACGATATAGGGAAGAAGGCCGAGGTGGCGCGAACGCTTGATCGCGCGTGCGAGCTCACGCTGCTTCTTCGAAGAGACCGCGGTAATCCGCGACGGCACGATCTTGCCACGTTCGGAGACGAAGCCCTGAAGAAGACGCACGTCCTTGTAATCGATTTTTGGAGCATCCTTGCCCGAGAAGGGACAGGACTTCCGGCGGCGGAAAAAAGCGCGCGCCATTATTCCATCTCCTCTTCACGGCGGAAGTCGGGGCGATCACCGCGATCGCTTCGCGAACGTTCCTTTTCTCCGCGGCGCATCATTGCCGAGGGGCCCTTCTCATGGGCATCGACTTTGATGGTGAGGAAGCGAATGACGTCCTCGCTGATGTTCGATTGGCGCTCGAGTTCGGCAAGGGCCGGCGCCGGCGCGTCGAGATCGAGCATGACATAATGCGCCTTGCGATTCTTCGCGATCCGATAGGCGAGCGAGCGAAGACCCCAGGTTTCGGTCTTCACGACCTTTCCCCCATTGTCTTCGATGATTTTGGTGGCGTTTTCCGCGATCGCATCGACCTGGGCCTGGGCAAGGTCCTGACGGGCGAGGAAAACATGCTCGTAGAGCGGCATGTTTCAAGTCTCTCATTTGGCCGATCGCTGACTTGCCCCAATGGCAAGTCCCTCCGGCTGTCGTTCAAAAAATCACAGGCGCATCGGCAGGGCCGTGCGCCAGTGGTCGCGCCTATGCCCGCGGGTCGCGAAAAATGCAAGCGGAACGCACTCTTGGGTCGCATTTCGGGACCATATCCGCTTCTCTTTTGGTGACTTAAACATGAACTCCGCTCCACCCATGGAGCCGCATCGCGAATCGGCCGTTGTCACATCGAATGGCAGTAACGAGGAGTAAGACGATGAAGGCTCTTTGCATCAGGCTCGCAGGAGCGTCGCTGGTTGCCCTCGCCGCCACCGGCTGCACGACAACCGGGGTGGGCACCGGCCAGGCCGTCGGAAGCAATATTGGCGCCACTTTCACTTGGACCGAGAATGGCGGGACCCATGGCGCAATGGTTGCCCAGCTCTCCAATGGCGAAGTCTATCAGGGTCCATATTTCCAGATCACGTCCGAAAGCATGGTCAACGATTATGGTCCGTTGTGGAGCGGCTGGGGGCCAGGGTTTGGCTGGGGCCGCGGTTGGGGCGGCCATCGCTGGGGCTACGGGTGGGGCGGATGGGGTCCGTGGGGCCCCGATGACGCGACGATTACTCACTACAGCGGCCAGGTGCTTGCAAATCTCCAGGGGCCAGGTGGATTCATGCGCTGCGATTTCCGGCTGATGAGCCCAAGCTCGGGGATGATCGGCGGAGGGGCTGGCCAGTGCCAGCTCGCATCGGGAACGATCATCAATGCGCAATTCGCGCCGCATCGGGGCTATTGACGTTTTTGTCGATCGGCGATTGCTCTTGAAGCCTTGATCGTGGCAGATCGGGCGCATGGCGACCCACCTTAAAGCGGTCAGCGCCGCGCCCGATCCACTCGATGATGTCAGTCTTCCTGGCTGGCTCTACCATGACTGCGAGTTTTTCGAGGCCGAAAAGAGGGCATTTCTTCGCGAGGCGCCTCAGGTTGTCTGCCATGAAAGTGAAATTCCAGAGCCCGGTGACTGGCGGACGCTGGAATATCTTGGTGAAAGCGTCATTGTCATCCGCGGCGACGATGGAGAGCCCCGCGCGTTTTCCAATGTTTGCCGGCATCGCGGTTCTCGGCTCGTCGACGAGGGCGCTGGCTGCGCGAAAGTCCTCACCTGTCCCTATCACGCGTGGAGTTATGCGCGCGACGGGCGGCTGGTCGGTGTTCCGCACCGGGCCGAATATCCTCACCTTCCAATAGAGTCGCTTGGCCTCATTCCGGTCGCGCTCGAGAAATGGCGCGGATTTCTCTTCATCAGGCTCGAAAATCGCGGGCCGTCGGTCGCAACGATGATGGCTCCCTATGACGAAGAGCTGGACTTTTATCGCTTCGAGGACCTTCGTGTGCTTGGCCGAGTAACGCTTCGTCCAAGAGCTCTTAACTGGAAGACGATTTCCGACAATTATTCGGACCATCTGCATATTTCGGTCGGTCATCCCGGACTTTCGCGCTTGTTCGGCCGGAATTACCGCATTGAGGCCAAAGAGCATGTCGACCGGATGGAAGGGGATTTGGCAATCAAGCTATCGCCAAACCCAACCGAACGGGCCTACCAGAAATATGGGCTCTACGTGCCCCATCTTCCCTCCTCGCATCAGCGCAAGTGGCTCTATTTCAAACTCTTCCCGAACGTCGCCTTCGACATCTATCCCGATCAGATCGATTTCATGCAGTTCCTTCCGGTGAGCTCCAGCGAAACGGTGATCCGTGAAATCAGTTATGCGATTCCCGACGATCGACGCGAGATGAAGGTCGCGCGCTATCTCAACTGGCGGATCAACCGCCGGGTCAATTCAGAAGATACAAAGCTGATCAGCCGTGTTCAGCATGGAATGGCGTCGCCGACCTATATCGCGGGACCACTCGGAACGAGCGAAGTGTGCCTTCGAAGCTTTGCAAGGAAGCTTAGGAAACTGATTCCGGAGGCACGGCTAGAGGAACCGCCCGCTTCCGGTTGGTCCGGTTTAGCCAACGCGAGATCGCTCTGAGCGGCAATCCCGCAATCGCAAGGACCGCGCCCCAAAGAAGCGGCTTGAGACCAGATCCCACGAACATCGCCACTGAGTAAACGATTCCGATCACGACCAGAATAAGGCTTGCGCCGCCAACGCGAAGCTTCAGCGCAGCTGCTGCGCAAACGATATAAAGAACGAGCGAAAGCACCGTCGAAACGAGTGTGATGAAAATATAGACACTCACGAAATCCCTCGACGAACTTGCAAAGACGAGAAGCGCTGCTGCGGCGGCGCAGATCCAAAGCGAACCCGATGGTGCTCCGGTCCGGTTTGCTCGTCCGAAAATGGCCGGAAGGTCGCCGGCATTTGCCATCGTCCGGGTCGTTTCTGCAGCCACCAGCAATAATGCATTGGCCGTTCCAAAGGCGCTCACTGCAGCAATGATTGCAACGATCATTCCTGCAGCCGCTCCAAGCAGCGGAGAAATTGCATCAGCAAAGGGCGCGCCGCTTCTTGCTGCGACGATGCTTGGAAGAAGAAGAAGGGTTGCTGAAGTCGCAAAGAGATAAATGATCGCGGTAAATCCGGTTCCCGCAATCGTGGCTCGAGGCACAGTCGTTTTTGAATCGCGAGTGACGTTCGCAGTCATGACCGCAGCTTCAAAACCGGTCAGCGAAAATAAAATTAGAGCGGCTGCACTGATCGTTGTTGATGGCCCCAGCGGGACCGCCTCTAGCGGGTAAAGTGCTCGACCTGAACCAAAGCGGCCGACCACAAGAAGCATCACGAGGATGAGCGGCAGAAGCTTGATGAGTGTCGTGACAATTTGAAGCGCGCCGGCCGAGCGCGCGCCCTGGAGATTGACGATGAGAAGAATGAGGATCGTGCCAAGAGCGACCGCAATTAGCGGAGCTCCTGAAATGAGCGCCGGATAGACATGGCCGAGAGCTCCGGCGACTGCGATCGCAACACCAGCGACTCCGGTGACTTCTGAAACAGCGTAGGACCAGAGCGTGATGAACGCCGTTTTGCTGCCGAACGCCGTTTCGATATAGGCAAACGGTCCGCCCTCGATCCGGGCGGCAAGCCGCGCCAGTGCAAATGCGAGACACATCGTTCCAAGACCGGTGACGATGAAGGCAGCGACAAGGTTCGGACCGTAAGACGAAAGCGTCGTCGGGAGCAGGTAAATCCCTGATCCGACCATCGTCCCGACCACCATCGCTGCGCTCATCCATTTGCCGAGCATTCGCGAACGCGGTTCGGGGTGGCGATCGATCGAGACCGGTTTTGCTCCCATCAGAACCATTATCTTGCAGCTCGTTTGACGAGGCGCAACGACGGACTTTCGAAGGACTTGCCATCAACTCTGCTTGACCAGGCGAAATCGAGCCGCCAATCGCCGCGACATCATTCGAGAGGGGTCATGCGTGCATTGATATTCCCCGGTCAGGGGAGCCAGTCCGTTGGAATGGGCGCCGAACTTGCAAAAGCAAGCCGTTCGGCGCGCGATGTCTTCGACGAGGTCGATGAAGCGCTCAATCAGAATCTGTTCCGGTTGATGGTCGAAGGTCCCGACGAGGAACTCAAGCTGACGCAAAATGCCCAGCCGGCGATTATGGCGCACTCACTCGCCGTTTTTCGAGTGCTCATAAAGGATGGAGGCGTCGATCTTGAGAAGGCCGCGAACTTTGTCGCAGGCCACAGCCTTGGCGAATATTCGGCGCTTTGTGCTTCAGGCTCGTTAGGTCTTGGAACGACCGCACGGCTCTTGAGAATTCGCGGTAAGGCCATGCAGCAGGCCGTCCCGGTCGGCGAAGGCGCGATGGCGGCTCTTCTTGGTGTTGATCTCGAAATCGCTCAACGAATTGCCGAGGCGGCTGCCCAGAATGAAGTCTGTCAGATCGCAAACGACAATGATCCAAGCCAGGTTGTCATCTCCGGCCAGACGTCGGCAATCGACCGGGCAATCGCAATTGCGAAAGATATGGGCGCGAAACGCGCTGTTGCACTCCCGGTTTCGGCGCCGTTTCACTGTTCGCTGATGAAGCCCGCCGCTGACGTAATGCGCGAGGCGCTCGAAGCCGTCGCGATCGAGCGGCCCAAAGTGCCGCTCTACGCCAATGTGACGGCTCAGCCGGTTAGCGATCCGGACCAAATTCGATCTGGGCTTGTCGAGCAGGTGACGGGCATGGTTCGCTGGAGGGAAAGCATCGCCAACATGACGTCGGCTGGCGTTGAAGAAATGATCGAAATCGGAGGCAAGGTGCTTGGACCGATGGTCAAGCGCATCAGTCCCGACACGAAAGTCCAAAGCCTCATCTCGATCGATCAAATCGAGGCGCTGGCGAAGGAGATCGCATAAATGTTCGATTTAACCGGTATGACCGCGCTCGTGACCGGAGCCTCGGGCGGGCTTGGACGAGCGATTGCAACCGCGCTCGCGGGCCAGGGCGCAAGGCTGGCGATCTCGGGAAGCCATTCCGGCAAGCTCGAGCAGTTCCAAAAGGAGCTCGGCGGCCAACATCTGGCTCTCCAGTGCGACCTTTCGGACAAGGCTTCGGTCGATCAGCTCGTTCCGCGAGCGAGCGAGGCGCTCGGTGGGAAGCTCGACATTCTCATCAACAATGCCGGGATCACCAGAGACAATCTTCTGGTGCGTATGAAGGACGAGGAGTTCGACGAGGTCATCACGGTCAACCTTGAAGCTGCATTCCGGCTCATTCGCGCAGCTTCAAAGCCGATGATGCGGGCGCGCTTTGGCCGGATCATCTCGATCAGTTCGGTCGTCGGGCTCACTGGCAATCCAGGGCAGGCCAATTATGTCGCCTCCAAGGCCGCCCTTATCGGAATGACCAAAGCGGTCGCTCAGGAGCTCGCAAGCCGCTCGATCACCGTCAATGCGATTGCTCCAGGGTTCATGACTTCCGCAATGACCAACATGCTCAATGAACAACAGCGTCAGACCATTCTTTCGCGAATTCCGCTTGGAGCAATGGGCTCGGGCGCGGACATCGGAGCGGCGGCAGTCTATCTTGCAAGCCGCGAGGCGAGTTACGTCACTGGCCAGACGCTTCACGTCAATGGCGGAATGGTCATGCCGTAAGGCGCGACCCTTCGCACATCTCACGCCTCCTTGTAGCGAGATTAACGACACCTATATCCCGAATGAATTCAACTATTCGGTCGCCTGACAGGGACCGAGAGGGGCTGAAAAGAAAGAGGGATAAAAGTATGGCCAAGGTCATTGGAATCGACTTGGGCACGACCAACAGCTGCGTTGCCGTCATGGAAGGCGGTAAGCCGAAGGTCATTGAGAACAGCGAAGGCGCACGAACGACGCCTTCGGTCGTCGCCTTTACCAAGGACGGCGAGCGGTTGATCGGTCAGCCTGCAAAGCGCCAGGCAGTCACCAATCCGGACAATACGATTTTCGCGGTCAAGCGCCTGATCGGGCGTCGGTTTGACGATCCGATCACCAAAAGGGACACCGAACTCGTTCCTTACAAGATCGTCCGTGGGCCCAATGGCGATGCCTGGGTCGGAGCCGGAGGCAAGGAATACTCTCCGTCACAGATCTCCGCCTTCATTCTTCAGAAGATGAAGGAAACCGCCGAAGCCTATCTTGGCGAGACCGTCACTCAAGCCGTGATCACCGTTCCGGCCTATTTCAATGACGCTCAGCGACAGGCAACCAAGGACGCAGGTCAGATCGCTGGCCTTGAGGTTCTGCGCATCATCAACGAGCCGACTGCAGCTGCTCTCGCCTACGGGCTAGAAAAGGACGAGGGCAAGACGATCGCCGTTTATGATCTTGGCGGCGGAACGTTTGATATTTCGATTCTCGAGATCGGCGATGGTGTCTTCGAAGTGAAGTCGACCAACGGCGACACATTTCTTGGAGGCGAGGATTTTGACGCACGGATCGTCAACTGGCTTGCCGATCGCTTCAAGGCGAAGGAAGGGATCGATCTTCGGACCGATCGCCTTGCGCTGCAGCGGCTCAAGGAAGCGGCAGAAAAGGCGAAGATCGAACTGAGCTCGGCGGCGACGACGGAAATCAATCAGCCGTTCATTACCGCCCGGATGGAAGGGGGAACGACAACTCCGCTCCATCTCGTCGAGACAATCAGCCGCGCCGACCTTGAAAAGCTGGTCGACGATCTCATCGAACGCACGATGGAGCCATGCAAAAAGGCGCTCCAGGATGCCGGAGTTCAGGCCAAGGATATCGCCGAGGTTGTTCTGGTCGGAGGAATGACTCGAATGCCGCGCGTTCGCGAGCGGGTGAAGGAGTTCTTTGCGCGTGATCCGCACACCGGAGTCAATCCGGACGAAGTGGTCGCAATGGGTGCCGCAATCCAGGCGGGAGTCCTTCAAGGCGACGTCAAGGATGTGCTTCTGCTCGACGTCACTCCGCTCTCGCTTGGGATCGAGACCCTGGGCGGTGTCTTTACGCGAATGATCGACCGCAACACGACCATCCCGACCAAGAAGAGTCAGGTGTTCTCAACGGCCGAAGACAATCAGAATGCCGTGACGATCCGGGTCTTCCAGGGCGAGCGCGAGATGGCGGCCGACAATAAGGTTCTTGGTCAGTTCGACCTCGTTGGAATTCCTCCCGCGCCACGCGGAGTTCCGCAGATTGAAGTGACGTTCGATATCGACGCGAACGGAATTGTGAATGTGTCTGCCAAGGACAAGGGCACCGGAAAAGAGCAGCAGATCCGCATTCAGGCTTCCGGTGGTCTCTCGGACAACGACATCGAAAAGATGGTCCGAGAAGCCGAGCAGTTTGCTGACGACGACAAGAAGCGGCGATCGGCTGCGGAAGCCAAGAACAATGCCGAAAGCCTCATTCACTCAACCGAAAAGCAGCTCCAGGAGCATGGCGACAAGGTCTCGGCCGACGTGAAGTCCGAAATCGAGAAGGCGATCGCGGAAGCGAAGACGGCCGTGGAAACGGGCGACGGCGACGAGATGCAGCAGAAGACTGCAGCGCTCACTCAGGCCGCGATGAAGCTCGGCGAAGCGATGTACAAGGCTCAGCAGTCCGAAACCGAAGCCTCGGCGGGTCCCGAAGCCGGTGCGTCCGGCGGTTCGGAAGAGCCAGGCCAGAGTCCGGACGAGGTCGTCGACGCCGAATTCTCGGAAGTCGACGACGAGAACAAGGGCTGATGATCCGGCGCCGCCTCATCAAGAGGCCGGCGCCGGATTGTGTACCGCGTAGCGGGGAGGAATGATGGTCGAGCAGGATTATTACGATCTGCTGGGCGTTCAGCGAGGTGCCGACGATGCGGCGATCAAGGCTGCGTTTCGCAAACTCGCCATGGAATATCATCCTGACCGAAAGAATGGCTGCAAGGTCAGTGAAGCGCACTTCAAGGCGATCAACGAAGCTTATGACGTTCTGAAGGACCCGCAAAAGCGGGCGGCCTACGATCGCTTCGGGAAGGCCGCGTTCCAAAACGGCGGTGGCGGAGACCCGTTTGCCGAAGCCGGTTTCAACGGTTTTTCCGACATCTTTTCGACCATTTTCGGCGAATTCATGGACCAGCGCGGCGAGCGCCAGAATGCCGCGCGCGGCGCTGACCTTCGCTACGATATCGAACTCAGTCTTGAAGAAGCATTCAGCGGGCTCGAAAAATCGATCGCGATCGAAGCCCATTCGACCTGCGAGACTTGCGATGGACGCGGCTGCACCGGTCTCGATCGCTGCACGAGCCGTTGTCAGACCTGCGGCGGCGCTGGGAAGATCCGAACCCAGCAGGGGTTTTTCATGGTCGAGCGCGGTTGCCCGAACTGTCGCGGATCAGGCGACGTCATCACCAACCCGTGCCCGAATTGTCATGGCGAAGGGCGCGCGCTGACCCAGCGCAAGCTTTCCGTAAAGATTCCGGGCGGAGTCGACGAAGGCACGCGAATTCGAGTTGCAGGGGAAGGCGAGGCGGGTCTGCGCGGCGCTTCGAACGGCGATCTTTATCTGTTTGTCCACATGAAGCGCCATCCGATCTATGCACGTGAAGGGACCACTCTCGTTGCGGACTGTCCGATCAGCTTCACGACGGCATCGCTTGGTGGATCGATCAGCCTTCCAGGAATTGATGGTCAAACGGTCGAGATCAAGGTTCCCGCAGGCGTTCAGTCGGGCGAGCAGCTACGCCACCGCGGATCGGGAATGAGCGTTCTTAATGGCCGGGGTCGGGGCGACATGGTCGCCCGAGTGCTGGTCGAAACTCCGACGCGAATGAGTGCAAAGCAAAAGAAATTGCTCGAGGAATTCCGCGAAACGGAAACCGGTGACGAATGCCCCTCGGTCAAAAGCTTTTTCATTCGTGTTCGCGATTTTCTTGCAGGCTAGCTCATTCATCAACACAGGCTGAAATGCCCTTGATCGCGACGGCAAATCCTTGATTTTTCCTTAGTACCTTGCGGGGCGTAGCGGCTTCAATGACTTCGAAGCCGTTCGATTTCGAGCCGCATTGCAAACAGTTGAGCGAAAAGCTCGGCGGCTGCGTGAAGTTCGAAATTGGGTCCGCGAGGCGTTCGATTGTCGCAGCGAAATTCGCCTTCGATCCCATCGATGCTAAACGGAATTCTCAGCGAGGCCCGAACGCTGCAGCTGTCGAGCCGAGCAAGCTCGTCTTGGCCGCAGGAGCACAATATCGCTTCGCCGAGCGAGCTTTCCTCGACAGCTTCGGGAAAAATCGGCACCGAAGAGCCCCTTGTGTCCGCGACCATCAGTGGAATTGAATCATCGAGCGAGGGCGGGCCCGCAAACATGCCCCGGCTGCTTTCCGCACGATCATTGCCGCAAATGAGAGTGACCCGGTCATAGCCGGTGAGCGCACGCATTCTTCGGGCGGCATTATCGAAAAGCTGCTGACCGTGCGCTGCTGCAAGCCCCATGACGAGGCCGCCAACGCTTCCGAAACATTGTCCGAACCCTCCCCGCGAGGGGACCGCCTCGAGCAGCACTCGACCATCGCTCAGCTGGAATGCGACGTCGACAAGGTCCGGTTCGTCGGTCAGCCTGATCCCGTACGCGCGGCCAATCCCGGTTGTCCCGCTCAGCCTTGAAAACAGATTACGCAAGTCGTGAAGCGCTTGACTGTGAACGAACCGGCCGAGCGGTTCGTCAATAAGTGTGACGTGCGACTGGTGAAGGAGATGGTGGATATTTTCCGACGCTCGAAGAACAATCCAGTCGAGCGAGAGCTCGAGCAGATAGGCAACAGCCTGGACCTCGAGGCGAACAGGTGATCGCTTCGGTTCGGGTTCGCGGCTCAATTGTTCAACGCTGTCCATCAAGCTTCCTGCTTCTAGGCGAGGATCTATCATAAACGGAAACGGGATTCCGCCTCAAAAGCCGGTGCGTGTTCGTCCTTAGCTAAATACGCGATCGAAAATCGCGTCGACGTTCTTAAAATGGTAGTCCAGATCAAACAACTGCTCGAGCTGGTCGCTCGAAAGTTGCTCGCTGACCTCAGGATCGGCTTTCAACAGATCGAGAAGCGAGAGTGCGCCATCGGACTGCCACACCTTCATCGCGTTGCGCTGGACAAGGCCATAGGATTCCTCGCGGCTGAGCCCCGACTGAGTAAGCGCAAGAAGGACCCGCTGCGAATGAATCAGACCGCCCATCCGGTCGAGGTTCTTTCGCATTCGCTCGGGATAGACGAGAAGCTTGTCGACAACTCCGGTGAGCCGGGACAGCGCAAAATCGAGAGTGATCGTCGCGTCAGGCCCAATGAACCGCTCAACCGAAGAATGCGAAATGTCTCGTTCGTGCCAAAGAGCGACATTCTCAAGCGCTGGAGTGACATAACCACGCACCATTCGCGCAAGGCCAGTCAGATTTTCGGTGAGCACGGGATTGCGCTTGTGCGGCATTGCCGAACTCCCCTTTTGTCCCGGAGAAAAATATTCTTCGGCTTCGAGGACCTCGGTTCGCTGCAAATGCCGGATTTCGGTCGCTAGCCGTTCGATCGAGGAGGCAATCACTCCAAGGGTGGCAAAGAACATCGCGTGGCGATCGCGCGGGATGATTTGCGTCGACACCGGTTCTGGGGTGAGACCGAGCTCGGAAGCAACATGCTGCTCGACCCGTGGATCGATATTCGCAAAGGTCCCGACGGCTCCCGATATCGCGCAGGTCGCAATGTCGAGGCGCGCAGCTTCAAGACGTGCCCGATTGCGCGAAAATTCGGCATAGGCCTCAGCGAGCTTTAATCCGAAAGTCGTCGGCTCCGCATGAATCCCGTGGCTCCGCCCGATCGTCGCAGTCATTTTGTGCTCGAAGGCTCTGCGCTTCACCACTTCAAGGAGCTTGTCGAGATCCTCGAGCAATAGGTCGGACGCCTGCTTGAGCTGGACTGCAAGGGCGGTGTCGAGAACATCCGAACTCGTCATCCCCTGATGAAGCCATCGCCGTTCCGGCCCTAGCTTTTCGCCTGCCCAGGTCAAAAACGCGATCACGTCGTGTTTAGTCACGGCTTCAATTCGATCGATCGCCTCGATGTCGATCGTTCCAAGCACGTCATGATCGAGCGCGGACCGAATCGTCGCTGCATCTTGAGCTGGGATCATTCCGACCTTCGCCATGCCTTCGGCAGCAAAGACTTCGATCTTCCACCAGATGAGATAGCGGTTTTGGGCCGACCAAACGGCGGTCATTTGCGGACGGGAGTAGCGAGGGACCATGAGGGCGCGGCTAGCAGAGCAATACCCTTGGCTCAAATCGCCCCTTGATAAGACCCTCGCAAACGGCCGCTCGTTCGCGAGTTGGTTCATTGTGGAGCGATTGCTAACCGCGAGCTAACGAGGCGGTTGTTAGACGACCAGCAAGGACGTTCTTCCCCACTAGGAACGTTCAAGTTTGGAAAAGGGCGCGTCGACCAACGGTCGGCGGGCCCTTTTTTCGTTTCATTCATTTCCAAGTCAGTTCAGAAGGCGCGCCTCGCGATCCGAACAATCATCTTTTCGACGTTCCACTCGACGCAAAACTGTTGGCGTTCTCAAATCAAAAAGGGGTCGAGCATTGCCGAAAGCCGGGATCATGCCGGCTCTGGAACGGTGAAGGTCCGCAATGGTTAGAAGGCGGATGGACCAGCGGTCTGGAGACGAGGGGCTCGATACGCCCGGCCATGTGTGCGTGATCGTTCGCCGACCGCTGTGGGCGCGCCTTGCACTTTATGCGACAATTGCGCTTCTTGTCATTCTCCTCCTCGGGCTAATCGCGGTTTGGATCGAGCGACGCCCGATCGCGAAACATTTCATTGAAGGCGAGCTCAACCGGAGAGGAGTCCAGGCGACCTATCACCTCGATCGGGTCGGCTTTCGCACTCAACAGGTTAGCAATCTGGTCATCGGCAACCCCGCTCGACCCGATCTGGTTGCAAAATTCGCAGAGATCCAGACTCGTCTGAAATTGAATGGGAATTTCGAAGTCTACCGGATTGTCGCCCGAGGCGTCCGGTTGCGCGGCACTCTTCGGCGCGGACGAGTGAGCTGGGGCGAGATCGACAAACTGATGCCTCCGCCAAGCAACAAGCCGTTCGCTTTGCCCGACTTTTCGCTCGATGTCGCCGACAGCAGCATTGCCCTTGCGACCCCATTCGGGCCGGTTGGAATTGCGCTTGAAGGAAACGGGCGTTTGAGCGGCGGATTTAAAGGACGGATTGCAGTTGCGAGCCCAAGGCTCGTTCCGGGCCGCTGCGCGGCCATCAACCTTCGAACGAACGTCGAGGTTGCGGTCGTCGCCAGGCGGCCACGGGTCGAAGGTCCAGTGACTCTCGACAGCCTCGTCTGCGCATCCAGCCGATTTTATGTAATCGAGCCTTCGTTCGATGCGAAGGCGAACTTCAACGAGTCCTTCACCAGCGTTGAAGGCAGTGGCCGGATGGCGATTAGCACGCTTACCGCGGGCGCCAACGGTCTTGCGGCCTTCATCGGCAATATCACTTACAAAGGCTCGCTGGTTCACGTCGACGGTCACGTCCAACTTGCCGCTGAGCGTTCAAGAATGGCAACTGCAACCGCGGATCGGACCCGTCTCAACGGCGGATATCACCTCGGAATCAAGGACGGCACGTTTGAACTGGTCGGCCACTTTGCGGCCGATAATTCGACCCTCGATCCAAAGACTCTCGACAGCATCACGATTCCGCTCGCTTCCGCATCAGGAACTCCGATCGGTCCGGTAATCGCAAGTCTCGGTAATGCGATCGGCCGGACCGCAAGCCAGTTCGACGCCCAAGGTCAGATCCGTGTCGTGAACTTTCCTGGGGGAGGGGCCGCAAGGATTACGAGCGCGGACATCATCGGACCCGGGGGAGCAAGGGCGCACATTACCGGCGGAAGCGGAGTGACCTATTACTGGCCTGCAAAACGACTTCGCGTCGATGGTGCGATCACAATGGGGGGAGGCGGGCTTCCTACAGGTCGGGTCATCCTCAATCAGCCGCGGGCCGATGGGCCGATGAGCGGCGTTGCGCAGCTTTCACCCTATAGCGCCGCAGGGCAGAGGCTTTCGCTTTCTCCCGTTCGTTTTGGCCCAGGACCTGGCGGATCCACGCTCATCAGCACCTTGGCGCTGCTCGACGGATCCTTTCCTGGGGGCCAAGTCCGAGCGCTCAGTCTTCCTCTGGAGGGACGGCTCGGACCGGGGGGAGCCTTTGCGATCGGTCCGAAGTGCACAAATATCAGTTTCAACTATTTAAAGGCCGGGACACTTCAATTCGGTCCGACGCATCTGCCCGTTTGTCCGACGGGTCCGGCGATTGTTTACAAGGCCGTTGGCGGACCGGTTGTGGCGAGCGCGCGCCTTCTAAATCCCGCTCTTAAGGGGTTTCTTGGCAAATCACCGTTCCAGCTTTCAGCATTGTCGGGCGCGGTAACCAACAAAGACTTTGGTTTGAACAGCCTTGAATTGCGGCTCGGCAAAGCGGCGTCGCCAATCATCGTTGATGCTCCGCACCTTAGCGGTCGGTTTGAAGGCGCCAATGTCAGCGGCACTTTCTCGGACACGAAGGCGATCATCGGGAAAGTCCCCCTGCTATTGAGCGATGCCGATGGGCGTTGGCTCTATCGCCGTTCGGGTCTCACCATCGACAGCGCGCTTACACTCTCGGACAAAGATCCCGATCCACGCTTCTATCCGCTTCGAACCAGCGATGCCCATCTTACAATCAACAAGGATTATGCGCGCGTCACGGGTTCGCTTCATGAGCCTTCGAGCGGGACGCTGGTGACGAATGTGAGCGTCGAAAACCACTTTTCGGATGGTTCAGGCGAAGCCATTCTCGACGTGCCATCGCTCGCCTTTGGCCCCAAGTACCAACCCGATCAGCTGACCCGTCTCACCGAAGGGGTCGTGGCGCTCGTCAACGGAGAAATTCACGGTCAGGGCCGGATCGACTGGAACAAGACGGGCCATGTCACCTCAACCGGCGATTTTTCGACGCAGAACATGAGCCTCGCAGCCCCCTTCGGGCCAGTTGCCGGACTGACGACGACCATGCACTTTACGGATCTTTTGGGACTGACGACTGCGCCACACCAGGTGGCAACCATTCAATCGATCAATCCGGGCATCGCGGTCGAAGACGGGACGCTCAATTATCAGCTTCTTCCTCATAATTTGGTGAAAATTGAGCGCGCGGAGTGGCCGTTCATGGGAGGACGCCTGATCCTTCACGAAACCGTTCTTAACTTTGGAGCTCCAAGCGCCAAGCGGCTTACATTTGAACTTCAGGGCTTTGACGCGAAGCAATTCGTCGACAGCCTGGGCTTTCCAGGAATCGAACTCACTGGGACCTTTGACGGCGTACTTCCCATGATTTTCGACGAAAACGGCGGACGGATTGTGGGCGGTCGGCTCGACTCAAGAGCGCCCGGCGGAGAGCTCAAATATGACGGCACCAAACCCGCGGGGTTGGCGCCCGGAATCGCGTTCGATCTGCTTGGCGACATCCGTTATCGATCGATGATCGTTCGCCTGGATGGAGACCTTGCAGGCGAATTCGCGACGAAACTCACGATCGACGGGGTTTCGCTCGGGCAAGCTCACGGCACGGTCGCGGGAATCGTTCATTCGGTATTTTCAAAACTTCCGTTGCGACTGAATCTGAACATCAACGGGCCATTTCGAGCGCTGATTCAGATGGCACGTGCGTTCAAGAACCCGACCGAAGAAATCGCCCCGGTCATGCCATTCCCGATCGATTCCCCGGCGCTTAACGTCGAGGTCACCAACTCGACCACGACGCAGCAGCAAACTGCTAAACCCGATCAAAAGCGCCAGCCAATCCACCCCACACCACCAGCTGGAGGAAAGCCGTGAAAAGATTCTGGACGAGAGCGGTGAAGATCGCGGCCTCAGCTGCCGCCGCGAGCCCGCTCACCGGCTGCATTACAGTGAAGGCTCCCGACAAACCAATCGAGGTCAATCTCAACGTCAACATCAATCAGCAGGTCGTTGTTCGCCTCGCTCAGGACGTCCAGCAAATGATCCAGAAGAACCCACAGGCCTTCCCGCCGGCCCCAACCAAGCCATGAGATGGACATACATGGTCGTCGCCTTCGGGCTCGTCGCGGCTCGGGTCGCTAGCCAGCCGGTGTCGACGCTTGGTCACGCCATTGCCGCGGGCCAGGCCGGCGAGCGCTTCGATGGCTATATGGATGCGATCGGAAGCGCTTCGCCGGGAGTTCGTCGTGAGATTTCGGCGATCAATATTCGCAGGAGAAATCTTTATCTGGAGCTTGCCCAAAAGCGCAACGTCACTGCCGATCTTGTCGGGATGGCGACCGCTTGCCAGCTGCTGACCGAACTTTCGCCAGGCGAAGCCTATATGCTGAACGATCGGGTGTGGCGCCGTCGTTCAGGCACCCAACCGATTCCAGTTCCAAATTATTGTCGCTAATCGATCGAGATGTTCAAAAGTAGCGGCGTGCACGCGTAGAGATAAACGTGGATCCAAATGCCGCAAAAATAGGGACTTAGGCCAAAACGGCTTTGCGCCGACGCAGGCTCTAGCCTTCAGTCTTGGATGAGCTGTAATCCGATCGGCACCCCGGTTGACTATCGGGCGGGCCATTCATAAAGGGGCCGCGCCTTGGCGGTTTTTCCGCTTTCCGCCATGTTCCTCGTTCCTGGCTGATCCCCCGAGAGTTCAAGCAGGGGCGACGCACAGGGGAGAAGCATGGCAGAAGACGATACTGACGGGGTTCCGAAACTTCCACCAGACGCGCGGCTGGAATCGCTCGACGAGCGGCTCGACCGCCTGCAGCAGGTGGAGGCAAAGCGGACTCTCAAGAGGCAGCCTGATGTCAATTATCGGGCAGGTCAGCTTGTTCTGAGCCAGCTCGTGGGCTGTCCGCTTGGTGGCGGCATCGTCGGCTGGCTTTTGGATCACTGGCTCGGCACTTTGCCGTGGCTGACTCTGGTGATGCTGTTCCTCGGCTTCGGGGTCGGCATCTGGAATGTTTTTCGGATTTCAAACACTGCCCAGAGCAATGCTCCAGGCGACGGGAAATAGGAACGTAACGTGGCGAGCGGCGGTACAATCGACCCGATGCACCAGTTCGTGATCGAGCCGATTTTCGGTTCTTTCGGGCACAATAACCCGTTCGTTTTTACGAACAGTGCGCTTTGGACCCTGATCGTTCTTGGGGCGATCTGGCTGTTCATGTTCGGCGGAATGAAGCGAGAGCTCATCCCGGGCCGTTGGCAGGTCATGGTCGAAGGCCTGATCACATTCGTCGACGACATGGTGAACGTCAGCATCGGCCCGGACGGCAAAAAATATCTCCCCTGGGTCTTTACCTCCTTCATCTTCCTTTTGTTCGCGAACTTGATGGGCAACATGCCCTTCGGAGTTGTCGCTGCAGCGCATCCGTTCACGATCACCAGCCAGTTCACCTTCACCGGAGTGATGTCGATCATCACCTTCGCGATCGTGCTCGGCGTCGGGTTTTGGAACTCATGGATTGCACTTCTTTTCGTTGTTCGTGCCCAAGGACGCGCCACTCGTCTTCAAGTTTTTCATTACTCCGATTGAGCTGGTCAGCTTCCTCGTTCGTCCCTTCAGCCTCGGACTTCGGCCTTTCATCGCGATGTTCGCAGGCCACGTCCTGCTCGACGTGTTTGGCAATTTTGTCGTCCAGGCAATCAACAGCCACAGCGCTGGCGGCGCCGGAATCACAATTCTGTGCTTCCTCTTCATCATGTTCGTGAGCATGATCGAGCTCTTGGTTGCAGCGATCCAGGCCTACGTATTCGCAATCCTCACCTCGCTTTACATCAGCGAGGCCGTAAACCTTCACTAACCCACGGATTTTCAAAGGAGTTCAAATCATGGATGTCGCTTCCGCAAAGCTTATTGGAGCAGGGCTTGCAGCGATCGGCGTTGGCGCTGCATCGCTCGGCGTCGGTTTCGTGTTCGGCTCATTTCTTCAGAGCGCAATCCGCAATCCTGCGGCATCAGATGGGCAGCAGGGTCGTCTCTATATCGGCTTTGCCGCAGCCGAGCTTCTCGGTCTGATGGCATTCGCCGTCGCAATGCTCATTCTCTTCGCCTCGAAGTAAGAAACGAGGGACTAGGTCGTCAGGGAACCGATATGCCTCAGCTTTCGCAGCTCTCCGATGTCTATCTGTCGCAGTTCCTGTGGCTGGCAGTTGCGCTCGCCTTCATTTTCTTCGTGATTGCGCGGGGAATGGTGCCGAAGATTCAGGCGACCGTGGAGGCTCGCGAAAAGCGGATCGCGGACGATCTCGAGGCTGCCCAGAAGGCGCGCGTTGGAGCCGATCAAACCGAAGCTGCGTGGCGCGAGCGGATGGATGCCGCGCGTTCCGAAGCGGGTCGCATTGCTCAGGATGCAAAAGCAAAGAGCGGGCGCGACACCGAAGCCAAAATGAAGGCAGCGTCCGATGAGATCAACGGCGAGATCGAATCGGCGCAGGCGAACATCCGGGACTCGTTGAGCTCGGCCCGTTTCGAGATCGAGACCGTCGCTTCCGATGCGGTTCAAGAGATGGTGAAACGAGTTGCCGGGCTGACAATCGACAATCTGGAAGCGGCCACCGCCGTGAAGGCGGAACTCAATGTCTAGCGCTTTGGTGATGGCGGCCGCTCTTGCCGAGGTTCCTGAGGCTGCGGAGCCCACCGCATTCTGGCTAAACCCAGGCGGCTGGGTTTCGCTCGCAGTCCTCATCGTATTCATTCTTCTCATCTGGAAAAAGGTCCCGGGAGCGATTGGCCGGGCGCTGGACAGCAAAATTGCACTGATCCGCGATCAGCTTGCCGAAGCGGAGTCCCTTCGAAAGGAAGCCGAAGCGCTGAAGGCGGAATATGAGGCGAAGTCTCAATCAGCAGACAAGGACCGCGAAGCACTTCTTGAACGCGCCCGTCACGAGGCAGAGGAAATCGTCTCAAAGGCAAAAAGCGATTGCGAAGTGCTGATCGAACGCCGCACCCGAATGGCCAAGGACAAGATTGCAGCGGAAGAGCGAAGCGCGATCGAACAGCTTCGTTCGACAGCAGCAGACGCTGCAGCCAAGGCCGCTGCAAAGATCATCGCCAGTCGCGACGACGCTGCAAGCGATGCCAAACTCGTCGACAAGGCAATCGCGAGTCTCGGAACCAAATGAGCTTGTCCTGGACGGCCCGGTTCGAGCCAGCCTAAGGCCAGGTTTTTCAACCTATTGCTGGTGCTTTCCTCCAGGTTCGCTCACGCCTTCGAGCGCTTCACCTGCAACATCCTCGTCAGTTTCCCGGCTCAAATCGCCAACGCTGACAATCCCGCACAATCGCTCCTGATCATCAATGACCGGAAGCCTTCGAACCTGAGCCCGGCTCATCTTGCTTGCTGCATCCTCGACATCCTCGTCCTCCCGGACACAGATGACATCGTTGGTCATCAGTTCCTTTACCGGCGTATCCGGTCCGTAGCCCTTGGCGATGCCTCGGACAGCAATGTCCCGATCCGTGATCATTCCAACGAGCCGACCGGAATCGATGACCGGGATCGACCCTGCATCAGCGGTCAGCATAAACGAAGCAGCGACTTCGACCCGCTCCTCGGGTCTGACTGTTTGGACGTCGCGGGTCATCACGTCGCGGACTTTCATGGGTCCTTCTCCTCCTCATTGGATCGTCGAAGAAACCGATCGGAGTGAAGGCCCGTTCCGAGATTTAAGGCACGTTCTCGGTTAGAAGGTCATAGGTTGCGACCAGTTCGTCCTTCTGGTTGAAAATCTCGACCGCCCAGCGAACCTGCCCAGTCTCTTGCGATTTGATCGATTTGGCCTTGACGCTCAATTCGACGCGCATCGAATCGCCGGGATAAAGCGGTGTCAAAAAGCGCAGGTTTTCGAGCCCGGTGTTGGCAAGTACCGGCCCCGGATCGGGGTCGACGAACAGGCCCGCTGCAAAACTCAGGATGAGGTAGCCATGGGCGACCCTTCCGGCGAAAATCGGCGAGGCCTTGGCTGCTTCCTCGTCCATGTGCGCATAAAATGTGTCGCCAGTGAATTGAGCGAAATGTTCGATGTCGGAGAGCGTCACGGTTCGGCTCTTCGTCGCCCAGCTATCGCCGATCAAAAGCTCACTCATCTTCATTCTGAAAGGGTGGACGTCGACGAAATGCTTTGGAGCGCCCGCGACGAACTGCTCGCTGATCGAGGCAATCATCACCGGTGAGGACTGAAGAGCGGTGCGTTGCATATAATGCTTTACTCCGCGCACTCCTCCCATCTCCTCGCCGCCGCCCGCTCGACCTGGTCCTCCATGGACGAGCACCGGAAGCGGAGAGCCGTGACCGGTGGATTCGGCCGCATTGGTCCGGTCAATGACCAGCATTCGACCGTGGAAGGCGGCCGCTCCCTGGACAAATTCACGAGCAGCGTCTCGCGAATGGGTGAACAGCGAAAGAACGAGGCTTCCTCGTCCTCGGTTTGCAAGTGCAATCGAATCCTTGATGTCGCGATAAGGCATGATCGTCGATACCGGACCGAACGGCTCGCAGTCATGGACCGCAGCGACATTCCAAGGATCGTCGGTTCTTAGAAGAATGGGTGGGAGGAATGCTCCGCCCTCGATCGGCGGCTTTGCATCTGGATCGCCCGAAACAATCCGAGCGCCTGCCGCTTCAAGTTCGCTGATTCGCTGCCGAACGTCTTTCAATTGGGCAAGACTGACCAAAGCGCCCATGCGCGTATCGCTTGCGCGCGGATCTCCAACCTTGGTTTCCAAAAGCCGCTTGCTCAGTGCCTGTTCGACGGCATCGAGATATTGCGCGGGCGCCATTGCTCTTCGAATTGCGGTGCATTTTTGACCGGCCTTCACGGTCATTTCGGTTGCGACTTCGCGAACGAAGAGATCGAACTCCTCAGTCCCGGGCGCTCCATCGGGGCCAAGGACGGATGCATTAAGACTGTCCTGTTCGGCAACAAACCGAACCGACTGGCCGATCACCCTCGGATGCGTTCGAAGCTTCAGTGCGGTATGGGCAGAGCCGGTAAAGCTCACGACATCCTGTCCGCTCAAATGTTCGAACAGATCGCCGACCCCTCCAACGATCAATTGAATTGCGCCTGGCGGAAGAATCTCGGCTTCGATCATGATCCTGAAGGCGGCCTCGGTGAGATAAGCAGTCGCCGAGGCTGGCTTCACGATCGCTGGAACGCCCGCAAGGAGCGTTGGAGCAAGCTTTTCGAGCATTCCCCAGACGGGAAAGTTGAAGGCGTTGATATGAAGTGCCGCGCCCTGAAGGGCGGTATAGATGTGCTGGCCAACGAACGTTCCCTTCTTCGACAGAGGCTCAAGCGGACCATCGAGAAGGACATGAGCGTCGGGAAGTTCTCGCCGGGCCTTGGACGAAAAGGACAACAGGGTTCCGGCACCGCCTTCAATATCGATCCAGCCATCCTTGCGCGTTGCGCCGGTCGAATAGTTGAGCTCATAAAGCTCTTCCTTACGGGCAAGGATCGCGAGCCCGAGCGCCTTGAGCATTCGCGCACGCTCGTGAAACGTCTGTTTCCTTAGCGCCGGTCCTCCGATTTCGTGGGCGTGGCGAAGCATCGCTTCAAAGTCGACCCCTTCGGATCCCGTGGTTGCGACAACGCTCCCATCGATTGCGCTTCGGATTTCAACGGGGCTTTCTCCCTGAAGCCAATGGTCGCGTTCGAAATTGAGAAGCTGCGGCGTTTTCATCTCGTCTCACTTGAAATTGATTTCAAAAACGGCGTTCCGTCGGAGGATCGTAGGTCCCGCTCTCTAGCCTCGCTCGTCAATTCGCTAAAGGCGTCGTTTGCGTGACCCATCGTTCGTTTGACGAGCTTTCTCGTCGGCTCCCCATTTGCGACGGAGGATCGATCACCTATTGCACGCAATCCGCCACGCCATTCTCGTCGCGAAAGACAGGACCATGATCGAACCGGTTCGACCGATTACAGTCGCGGATATCCGCTCAGCGCGCGAACGGATCGCTCGAACCATCCTTCGCACACCGCTCGTGAAACTCGGGACCAGGGACGAAGGACCCGAGATCTGGCTCAAACTTGAAAATCTCCAGCCCACCAACTCGTACAAGATTCGCGGGGCAGTCAACGCGCTTGCGCTTCTGTCTCAAGAGCAGCGATCGAAAGGTGTCTGGACCATCAGCGCCGGTAATGCCGGACAGGGTGTCGCCTATGCTGCCCGGCAGCTCAAGATAGACTGTACGGTCGTTGCGATTAAGACCGCCCCACAAACCAAACTCGATCGCATGCGGGCGCTTGGAGCAAAGATCGTCCCGGTTTCCTATGAAGAGGCTTGGAAGGCCGCCAATTCCCATCAGTTTGAAGGGCTCGAGGGGACCTTCATCCACCCGTTCGACAATCATGACTTCATTGCAGGCCATGCGACAATGGGCCTCGAAATCCTTGAGGATCTCCCTCAAGTGACGGCAGTCATCGGAGCGATCGGGGGAGGCGGGCTAATCACCGCACTTGGAAGCGCGATCAAGCTAGAGGCGTCTGGAGCTCGGGTCCTTGGCGCAGAGCCTTCAACCGCTGCGCCCTTTGCATTTTCGCTTCGCGAAGGCGCACCCAAATGGTTTCCCGATTGGCAGCCTTCGTTCGTCGATGGAGCCGGTGGGAAAAGCGTAACCAATCGAATGTGGGAGCGAATGCGGCCAGTGACCGATGGAGCGATCACCGTCACCCTCGAGCAAACTCAGGCTGCGATGCGCGCGATTGCGCAAGAATCCCGAACCATCGCTGAAGGTGCTGGAGCACTTTCCGTCGCAGCAGCGCTCAGCGGCAAGGCCGGCGATGGACCGATTGTTTGTGTGGTTTCGGGGGGTAATATCGATCTTAAAAAGTTTGCTGAGCTGGTCGTCGACTGACGACCAGCTCATTTCGATCGATCTTCTTTCAAAAGTTTCAGACTCTCCCGAGCAGCACCAGAATGACGATAATGATGAGAATAAGCCCGAGCAGTCCTGACGGACCGTAACCCCAGCTCGTGCTGTATCCCCAGCGCGGTAGGGCGCCGATCAGCAACAGAATCAAGAGGATGATGAGAATGGTCCCAAGCACGTTTGCCTCCTTGTTGTTATTTGAGAGGCGTAACGAGCAGAGTGCAGGAGAGTTGCAGCTTTTAGTCTGCAGCGATTTCGACCGGAATTCCTTGGCGAAGCGAATTGGAGATGGTCGTTGCGCGTTTGGCGCGCTCGATGAGCAACGTCGGATCGGAGCCATCCTCGAGCATGCAGTGGACCATCATTTTTGAACGTTCGGCTCGAACCGGATCGCCCTCGAAATCGATCGATACCGTGACATTGAGACGTGCGATCTTGACCCCGATTAAGTCCGCAATGGCCTGAAGGTCGTTGCAGAAACAGCCACCAATCGCGAATGCTAAAAATTCGCCGCCGTTGAACCCCAGACCCATTCCGCCCGATTTGCCCGAAGGCCGATCGGCAATGACGCAGTGGACTCCCGAACGGCCAACGACTGCGCGCGACCCCTCGAGCAGTTGAAATTCGATGCGCGTCGTCATGAATTGGGCGCTTCCTCTTTCAAAATCCTGTAATCATCGGCCAGTGAAGATGCCTTTGCGCTTTTCGAGAAAGGCCGCGACTCCTTCGCGATAATCCTCGCTGAAGCCGAGCCGGCGCATTGTTCCCGCCTGGCGATCGAGTTCCTCATCGAGGCTATATTGCCAGCTGGTTCGGATCATCTGTTTGATTGCTCCAAGGCCAAGGGGAGGAAGAAGGGCGAGTTGCCTTGCAATCAGTTCGACTTCGCGGTCGAGTTCTTCGTCTTCAACCGCTTTCCAGATGAGGCCCCATTGGGCAGCCTCGCTCGCACTTATCGGATCCCCGGTCAGTGCAAGTCCGAGCGCTCGCGCCTGTCCGACAAGACGCGGGAGAACCCATGTGCCACCGCTATCCGGGATGAGGCCGATTGCAGCAAAGCTCTGAATGAATTTTGCTGATTTAGCAGCAACGACAAGATCGCACGCCAATGCGATGTTTGCGCCTGCGCCTGCGGCAACTCCGTTCACGGCCGCAATGACCGGTTGGGGAAGAGAAACCAGCGTTCGGACCAGTGGATTCCAGAAATGTTCGACCGTTTCTCCAAGATCGGTCTGTTCATCAGGAGCGACCGACCTCTCATTGAGATCCTGACCGGCGCAAAATCCCCGGCCCGAACCGGCAATAATGACG
This sequence comes from uncultured Alphaproteobacteria bacterium, assembly GCA_963703055.1. Classification (GTDB taxonomy): domain Bacteria; phylum Pseudomonadota; class Alphaproteobacteria; order Sphingomonadales; family Sphingomonadaceae; genus Sphingomicrobium. The sequence goes on from OY969784.1 coordinate 338,284, forward strand.
ACGCGGATATCGGCAAGGCGCGACAGCGCGTCGCGAACTTCCTCGTGCATCTTGAGGTTGAAACTGTTGAGCCGATCGGGACGATTCAACGTGATCCGCGCAATCGAATTCTCAGCCTTGAAGTCGATGGTTTCGTAAGCCATGCCGCGGAGTAGCGAAGGACGGGGTGTGGACGCAAACGAACTTGCATCTTCAGTCGCTCACGACATGCTTGCGCACGAGGGCACTGGGCCTGCCTGGAATATTCGCATCGAAGAGGTGCGTTCGCTCTACGCCCGTCTTTCGATGGAAGTTCGAAGCGATATGCTCAACGGGCATCGGATCGTTCACGGCGGAATGGTTTTCGCGCTTGCTGACACCGCATTTGCCTATGTCTGCAACGGGAAGAACGAAAAGAGCGTCGCAGCGCAGGCGAGCATCATTTTCCTCGGGTCGGCAGTCGAAGGAGAAATTCTGATTGCTGAAGCCTTGCAATCGGCAACCTCTGGACGAAGCGGAGTGACGAGGGTCTCGGTGCGCACTTCAACCGGGCGTCCGATCGCCGAATTCACCGGCTATTCGCGAACCATTGGTGGATCGGTCATCAGCTGAGGCTCGCGACGCTTTTTAGGAAGAGGAGGCCGTTAAGAAAGGGCGGTCTAAAATGGGTCGGAAGCCCGCGATTGCCGCGTATCTTTGCAATCAATTCGACCCCGAACATTTGAACCAAGCCGCGCCAGTGGCTACATCGCCTGTCATGTATACGACCGAACTTCAGAAGCCTTCGAACATCGAGAACCTCGAGGACCCCAAATTACTTGAGGCCTTCGAGGCAAGAGTATCATCTGACGAGTTCATCGAACCCAAGGATTGGATGCCCGAAGCCTATCGGCGGACGCTCACCCGCCAGATCAGCCAGCATGCGCACAGCGAGATTGTCGGCATGTTGCCCGAAGGCAATTGGATTACGCGTGCCCCCTCGCTTCGTCGAAAGGCGATCCTTCTTGCCAAAGTGCAGGACGAGGCCGGGCACGGGCTCTATCTCTACTGCGCTGCAGAAACACTTGGGACAAGCCGCGAAGAAATGGTCGAGGCCCTCCACTCAGGCAAAGCCAAATATAGTACGATCTTCAATTATCCGACCCTCACCTGGGCCGATATCGGTGCGATTGGCTGGCTGGTCGATGGAGCCGCGATCATGAATCAGGTTCCGCTCCAGCGCGCGTCCTATGGGCCTTATGCCCGAGCCATGGTTCGAATTTGCAAGGAAGAGAGCTTCCATCAGCGCCAGGGCTTCGAAATCATGATTGCCATGGCCAACGGAAGTGCGGACCAGCGCCGGCAGGCACAGGATGCGCTCGATCGCTGGTGGTGGCCTTCGCTGATGATGTTCGGCCCTCCTGATGAGATGAGCCCCAATACGGAACAGTCGATGCGCTGGAGGATCAAGCGCGAGACCAATGACGAGCTTCGGCAGAAATTCGTCGACATCACAGTCCCTCAGGCCGAGTTTCTGGGTCTTCAAGTTCCAGATCCTGACCTTCAATGGAACAAAGCGAAGGGGGGTTATGATTTCGGGACCATCGACTGGGAGGAATTCTTCGCGGTGGTCCGAGGCGAGGGGCCGGTCGCAAAGGAGCGGATGAGCGAGCGGCGCAAGGCCTGGGATGAGGGGCAATGGGTCCGCGAGGCGGCTGATGCCTACCGCTCCAAGCAAAGCGCAAGGAAGGCGGCGTGAGTGACTGGCCGCTCTGGGAAGTCTTCGTCCGTACCAAAGGCGGCCTTTCTCATCGCCACGTTGGTAGCGTTCATGCTCCTGACGCGCAGCTCGCGATCGCCCACGCGCGCGACACGTACACGCGGCGAATGGAGGGAGTGAGCCTTTGGGTCGTTCCTTCAGCAAAGATTGTTGCAAGTGATCCCGATCACGCCGGCGAGCTGTTCGAGCCCGCGCAAAGCAAGATTTATCGTCACCCGACATTCTATGACATTCCGGACGAGGTGAAGCACATTTGACGCCGGTCCTCGAGAAGGTGGAGACGCCCTTGTCCACCTACGCCACTTACCTTGTGCGCCTTGGCGATGATTCGCTCGTTCTTGGGCAGAGGCTTTCGGAATGGTGCGGACACGGTCCAGCGCTCGAAGTCGACATCAGCCTTGCGAACCTTGCGCTCGATCTTATTGGCCAGGCGACGTTGCTGCTCGACGAGGCGGGCGATGGAGATCAGCTCGCCTTTCATCGCGATGTTCTCGACTTCACCAATTGCCTACTTGTCGAGCAGCCCAATGGCGATTTTGCTCAAACGATCGCCCGGCATTTGCTCTACACAACCTGGCAGCACCTCCTTCTTCAAAAGCTCACGGTTTCCACGGACGAATTCCTGAGGGCCTTCGCTTCAAAAGCGGTCAAGGAAATTGCCTATCATCGCGAACTCGCGAGCGAATGGACCATAAGGCTTGGCGACGGGACCGAGGAGAGCGCGGAGCGGATGGAGCGCGGGCTTGATTGGAACTGGCGTTTCGTCCCTGAGCTTTTCGAGGTCGACGAACCCCTTCAGTCTGCGATCACATCGGGACTCGCGCCCGATCCACGCGAGTTCGAAGATGAATATTTTTCGGCGATCTCGGTGGTGCTGAACGAAGCGCAGATGACACAGCCGCGCGAGCAAAGACCGATCCTTGGCGGTCGGCGTGGCCATCACAGCGAACATCTTGGGCATCTGCTTGCTGTGATGCAGTTCCTTCCGCGCACCTATCCTGACGCCAAGTGGTAGAATAGCGTCGCTGTCATGGCCGAGCATTTTCATGCGCTTCGCGTTTCAACCATCATCCCGGAAACGAGCGAAGCCAATTCGATCCGGCTCGAAATTCCGTCAGAGCTTAAGAAGCGATTTGTATTCAAGGCCGGCCAGCACCTCACATTGCGCGCAACGATCGAAGGCGAAGAGGTCCGAAGGAATTATTCGCTTTGCACAGCGCCTGACGAAAACGACTGGTTGGTCACCGTCAAGCGGATTGGAGGAGGACGATTTTCGAACTGGGTCGGGGACCGGCTGAAGGAAGGGGACTTCATCGATGTCATGCCCCCGCACGGAAGCTTTACCACGGAGTTCAATTGCAAGAGAGAACGCCATCTGGTCGGGATTGGCGGCGGTTCGGGAATCACTCCGCTCGTTTCACTCATCAAGAGTTTGTTGAAATTTGAACCCCAAAGCCGCTTCACGTTATTCTATGGCAATCGCGACAGCAGTTCGGTGATTTTTCTCGAAACGCTCGCCGCTCTTAAGGACAAATATCTCGACCGCTTCGAACTCTATCATTTCCTTGACGAGGAAGAGCAGGACATCGCGCTGTTCAACGGGATGTTGACCAGGGAGAGGCTGGACGAAGCAATCGCCATTCTCATTCCCGATATCCGTGCAATCGACGAATGGTTCATCTGTGGTCCGGGCCCGATGATGGACTCAGCCGAAGGCGCCCTGATCGACCAGAACGTCCCTGGAGAACGAATTCACATCGAACGGTTCACGTCCGACCGACCTGCCGGAGACATGGCACGGCAGATGGCGGAACTTCAAAAAGAGGCCGAAGGGGTCAGTGTCTCGGTCACTCTCGATGGCCGAACGCGCAAGGTTCCTTTTACCAAGTCGAACATCCTCGAGAGTGCTCGTGCCGCAGGTCTTGAAGCCCCGTTCGCCTGCAAAGCAGGCGTCTGCGCGACCTGTCGCGCAAAGGTCATCAAGGGCAAGGTCGAAATGGCGGCCCGCTATGGGCTGACCGACGAGGAAGTTGCGCAAGGCTATGTGCTCACCTGCCAGTCGGTTCCGCTTGGAGCTGGAGTTGCGGTCAATTACGATTCGTAAAGTTTGAAAACACAAACCTGGGGCGACCCGGAATGAGACGGAAAAGCACATGCGAATTCGAGCTGCGCTCGCAATGACGAAAAACTCGCGCTAATCGCAAATCCATGCTGACGACCACAGACGCGAAGGCAAAAGGCCTCGCCGACCTTCCGCCCGTCGTGAACGATTCGCTGCTTGCGCTCATTGCGCTGTGCAACGCCGATCCGAGATCCGACAAGATCGACGTTGGAGTGGGCGTTTATCGCGATGCGCAGGGCAACACGCCCATTTTAAAAGTGATCAAGAAAGCCGAGCAGCAGTTGCTCGAAAGCCAGGAGACAAAATCCTATCTCGGAAGTGCCGGAGACACGCGATTTGCCGAACTTCTCCGTCCGATTCTTCTTGGTGATCAGCAAACCGACGAACGCGTTCAAGGCTTTCAAACGCCTGGCGGCTGCGGTGCCTTGCGTCTGGGATTTGAGCTCGTTGCAAGCGCCAATCGCGATGCCCGGGTTTTCGTCGGAGGACCGACCTGGCCGAATCACCCGCCGCTCATCCGCGCGGTCGGCCTAGCGATCGTCGACTACCCCTTTTACGAGCGCGCTCAGGGGGCAATCCGGTTCGAAGACATGATCGAGGCGCTCCGTTCGGGAAAGCCCGGCGATATCGCACTTCTTCACGGCTGCTGTCATAACCCCACCGGTGCCGATCTCGACGAGCGCCAATGGCGTGAAGTTCGCGACGCGGTGGTTGAAAGGAGCCTCGTTCCGTTCCTCGATATTGCCTATCAGGGATTTGGGCGCGGTCTTGATGAAGATGCATTCGGCGTCCGTCTGATGCTCGAAAGCTGCGATGAGGTCATCGTCGCACAGAGCTGCGACAAGAATTTCAGCGTCTATCGCGACCGCGTCGGTTCGCTTTGGATCAAGTCATCATCCAAAGAGACAACGCAAAACGCGGTTGCTCATGCCTTCCAGCGCGCTCGGGAAATGTGGTCGATGCCTCCCGATCATGGTGCAGCGGCGGTTCGAATCGTTCTTGGAGATCCAGAGCTTAGACGCGAATGGCTCGGCGAACTCGACGCAATGCGCGAAAGGATCAACGCCGTTCGGCAACGGATTGCTGCTTCCGATCCGCGCCTTGCCTTCATCGGTCGTCAGTTTGGAATGTTTTCGATGCTTCCATTGTCAAAGGAACAGGTTTTGAAGCTTCGGGAAGAGGAGGCCATCTACATGGCCGATTCCGGTCGGTTCAACGTTGTTGGAATGGGCGATGATCAGATCGATCGATTTGTTGCGGCGGTTGTGGATGCAATGAATGGCTGATCGCGATCCCCCGCGATCGAAGGTGGATGTCGACTGGCGAGAAGTTGCGCGGCTCGTTCTTACAAGTCGTGAATTGGACCGGGTCGAAGAGGATGTGCTCGTTCCTTCAAAGAAGGTTCTCTATCAGTTCAGCGCACGCGGCCACGACATGGCTCAGGTCCTTCTTGGTTTGAAGCTCAAGGATGGCGACGGCGTGTTCGGCTATTATCGGTCCCGGCCGCTCCTTCTGACCCTTGGAGTTCCACTGGTCGACGCCCTCGCATCTGGAATGGGTCTTTCGGGCGGTTATTCCGATGGACGCGACATTGGAGTGGTGTTCAATTATCCCAATTCCTCAGGGGCTCATGCTTTTCCGATGGCCGGAGGAGTGGGTGCGCAATATGCGCCCGCCGCGGGATGGGCCCAGGCGATCAGTTATCGACAACATGTCCTCGATGCTGGTCCGCTCAATTCGATTTCTGTGGTTCTGGGCGGCGATGCGAGCTGCGCAACCGGAGGGTTCTGGTCGGCCCTGACGATCGCCACGACTCAGCAGCTTCCGCTTCTTTTTTCGATCGAGGACAATGGCTACGGAATTTCCGTTCCCTCCGACTATCAGACGCCCGGCAAGGATATTGCCGCAAACCTTGCGAGCTTTAAGGGGCTGACCATATTCGCCGGCGACGGGACTGACCCGTTCGAAGCGGCAATGCTTGTCGACCGGGCGGTGGACCATGTTCGTTCTCATCGTCGTCCTGCGCTTCTCAGGCTGTCGGTCCCGCGCCTTGAGGGCCACAGCGCGCAGGATACTCAGGCCTATAAGAGCGAGGCCGAAATCGCGTCCGAATGGGCGCGCGATCCCCTTCCCAAGCTCAAGAAGCATTGCTCGAGATTCCAGATTGGCGACGAGCAATGGGACGAACTTGAACGCGAAGCTCAGTGGCGGGTCGAGCTCGCGGTGACGGAAGCTGAGGCGAAGGGCGTATCTTCGCCTGAGCGCGTGACGAGCAACGTCTTTTTCGAGGGCGAAATGCAAACCGTCGGCGGGCTGTGGAGTAGCGGATACAAGCCGCCGCGAACGACCGAGGAACCCAGCGCCGAAGGCCAGCGGATCAACATGGTGACTGCGATCCGGCGCGTTCTCGATCAGGAGCTCGAAGCAAATCCTCGAATGCTCGTCTTTGGCGAAGATATCGGACCAAAGGGGGGCGTTCACGCGGTCACGCTCGGCCTCCAGGAGAAGTTTGGTCGCGAGCGCGTGTTCGATACCAGTCTGAACGAAGAGGGGATTGTCGGTCGAGCCGTCGGAATGGCGCTTGCTGGACTGATGCCCGTTCCAGAAATCCAGTTTCGCAAATATGCCGAGCCCGCGAGCGAACAGATCCATGACTGCGGGACGATGCGCTGGCGGACCAACAACCGGTTCGCAGCACCGATGGTTCTTCGAATTCCCGGCGGTTTCTTCAAGTGCGGCGATCCCTGGCACAGCATGACCAACGAGATCGAGTTTATCCACAATCCCGGATGGAAAGTTGCAGTGCCATCGAATGCGCAGGACGCAGTCGGCCTTTTGCGCGGCAGCCTGCGAGGAAACGACCCGGTCATTTTTTTCGAGCATCGGGCGATGCTCGACGACAGCTGGGCACGCCGACCGTGGCCGGGCGATGATTATGTTCTTCCATTCGGACGCGCGTTGAAAACCCGCGAGGGGGCCGCAATTACGATCGTCACCTGGGGCGCAATGGTCCAGCGCTGCGAGGCCGCCGCCCAAGGGGTGAGCGCCGACATCATCGATCTTCGAACGCTACAGCCATGGGACCGGGAAATGGTCCTCACGAGCGTTAGGAACACCAGGCGCTGTCTCATTGTCCATGAGGATTTGAGAACGGGCGGGTTCGGAGCGGAAATCGCAGCTGTTGTTGCTGACGAGGCGTTCCTTGATCTCGATGCGCCCGTCGCAAGAGTGACAATGCCCGATATTCCAAGCCCCCATCATCCCAAACTCCTCGAGTGGGCGGTTCCCTCGGCAGAAAAGATCCGCTCAGAAATTGAGCGGCTGGTCGGATTTTAGGGCCTTGGTGGAGGTTCGCGTTCCCGATGAGCAGGAGGGCACCAAGGCGGTGGTCAGGGGCTGGCTGAAAAAGGTCGGTGACAGTGTCCTGGAAAATGACCCGCTCGTCGAACTCGAGACCGACAAAGTCACTCAGGAAGTTCCAGCGCCGGTCGCCGGCATTCTTGCAGAAATCATTCTGGAAACCGATGCTGAAGCCGTTCCGGGCGCTCTCCTTGCAAGGATTGATCCTTCGGGAAAAGATTCGAGCGAATTGGCGTCCGCAGAGCTCGCCGGGACAAACCGGACACCAGCCGACACATCAGCGGTTGAAAGCAGTCCCAAATCCGAGCCCAACCAGGAACAGGAAATGCGATTGAGCCCGTCGGTCCGGCGGGCGTGTCTTCAAAACGGGATCGATCCGTCGCGGATCGAAGGAAGCGGCCGGAACGGACGAGTCACTCGCGAAGATGTCGACCGCGCGGTTGCTTCCGCGACGTTTGCCCCATCTCGTGACACGTCCCCTGTTGCTGAAGATCTTGAGTTCAACGACATTCCGCACGATCGGATGCGGCTCAAAATCGCGCAGAACATGGCACGTGCGGTCGCGGAGCAACCGCACGTCACGGCGGTGTTCGAGGCTGATTTTTCCTCCATTCGTGCCCATAAGTCCGCACTTGCGGCGCGCGGAGTGAAGCTTAGCTATACGGCTTATCTGATCAAGGCGGCGGGCGACGCCATGGCCGCAGCGCCAGCAATTAACGGCCGGTGGGAAGAAGACCGGATCGCGATCGGGTCGGCAATCAATATTGGCGTTGGAACCGCGCTTGGGGAAAAAGGCCTCGTCGTTCCTGTTGTCAGGAATGTTGCCAACCTCACGCTCGAAGAGATTGGCGCAAAGCTCGATCATCTCACCCGTCTCGCGCGCGAGGGCCGGCTCGAGCGTTCCGACGTTTCGGGAGGAACCTTCACGATTTCCAATCACGGCGTATCGGGTTCGCTGCTCGCTTCGCCGATCATCCTCAATCAGGGTCAGGCCGCCATTCTTGGAATTGGAAAACTGGAGAAACGCGTGATCGTGCGAGAGATCGACGGCGAAGACGCGATCCTCATTCGGCCGATGGCCTACGTCACTCTCACCATCGATCATCGCGTGGTCGACGGACACCAGACGAACGCGTGGCTGACGCGCTTCGTCGAGACCCTCGAGCATTGGCCCAGATCATAATCGATTTCGACCTCGAACCGGTTGAGCCTCTTCTCAACTCGAAGGCTTGAGCAGGCGCTCGATTGGGAAATCCGCTGCAATCATGGAACGCGAAGGCTGTTTAGCGCGCTGAGGTGCGCGTGAATGATGTTGAAAAGACCGGCCAGGGCCGTTTTGTCAGCCGAGTGCTGATTGTCGTAGCGATTGCAGCGGGCGTTCTTCTTTTGTGGCAGTTGCGCGAAGTTCTCGTTCTTCTGTTCGGCGCAGTAATGGTTGCAACCATCTTTCGAGCCATCGCCGGTTTTTTCGAAAGGCATCTGCGCTTTCCCGAGCGGGTCGGAGTCCTGTGCGCAGTGCTGATCATTGTCGGGCTCATCATTGCCGTCGTTTTTCTCGTCGGCTCGCAGGTCAGTGCCGAAAGCGAGCAGCTTGCAACAGCGCTCCCCAAGGCTTCTCAGATCATCGACACGCGTTTTTCAAGCATGGGCCTTGGACGGCCGATCAACGAATGGACCCATTCTCTTCATCCAAGCGCGCTCATTGGACCTCATCTCAAGCACTTCGTATCGTCGCTGACTTTGAGTGCTGCGAGTTTTCTGATCGTATTTTTCGGCGGAATTTTTCTTGCAGCTCAGCCGCGCCTTTACGGCATCGGTTTCGTCAAACTCATTCCTTCGAGCCGGCGTCATCTCGTTGCTGAAGCAATGGAGGAGTCCAATCGGGCGCTTCGGCTTTGGCTCAAGGGCCAGCTGTGGGCGATGATCCTCATTTTTCTCATGACCTGGGGCGGCCTTTCGCTCCTCAAAGTGCCCTCGGCGCTCGTCCTGGGCCTAATTTCGGGGATCCTCGAATTCATTCCTTATGCAGGCGCACTCACCTCCTCAATTCCAGCAATCATGGTGGCGCTCGTTCAAGGTCCCGAGCTCGCACTATGGGTCGTTGGTCTTTATGTGCTCGTCCACCATGTCGAGGCCTATGTGATCCAGCCGGTCATCCAGCAGTTTGCGGTCGAAATCCCAGCGGTCGTCACCTTGTTCGCGCTACTCGCCTTCGGGCTTCTCTTCGGGGTTGTTGGAATTCTTCTCGCAGCGCCGCTCGCGGTCGTTAGCTACGTGCTTGTGAAACGCCTGTATGTTATCGAAACGCTCGATACTCCAACGCCAATCCCGGGCGAAAAGAAGAGTCAGATTTCGAGCACGACATAAGGCTTTCCGATGAGTGGACGGAGCACGAATTGCGCGACATTGTAGACGGGCTTTCCAAGGGGTGTTCGCCCTTCGTAGGTTCCGTGATGCGCGTGGCCGTGAACGACGGCCTTGACGTGATCGAACCGGTCGATCGGCTCGCAGAGGCGCTGCGAACCGAGATATTGGTAGATCTCCGGAGGCTCGCCCTCGATCGTTGCAAGAATTGGAGAATAATGGAGCACGGCCACACTGCGCTCAGTTCTTAGCGTTCGAAGCTGATTTTCGAGTTTGCGCAATTCATTCATCGCCTCGTCGACGAACGCTTTGACGATCGGCTCGCCAAACGGCGCGAGCTCACCACGCCCAAAGCCGCCCAGAAAGCCTTTGACTCCGGCAAACCCAACGCCCGCGATCTCGTGTGCCTGTTCATCGAGGATCATCATTCCCGCCTCGTGAAGGATCGCACAGACCTTTTCGGGCTGGCCGCATTCGAAATCGTGATTGCCGAGCACTCCAATGACTGGGATCGAGCACGAGCGAATGTCTTCTGCGAGAATTTCCGCTTCGTTCGTTTTCCCAAAATTCGTAAGATCACCGCAGAGGACGAGAACGTCGGCCGCGCTCGAAATTTCGCTGAACATTTCGCGGTAGGGCGCGACACTATCCTCTTTCACATGAAGGTCGCCGATCGCTGCAACGCGAAGCTTTTCGATCGTGGGATCACTCTCCGTCATACTGTTCTTCCAGATTTCCAACCGCTTCGGAAAAGCCCCATTGCTCGACATCGACCGCATAATCGCGCGGTGAGAAAATTCGTCCTCGGCAAACCTTCTTTCCCGGGCCTTTGACTTCCTGCTGATCTTTCAGGCGTCCCAGAAGCTCGTCCATCAACCATTTGGGGACGAGATCGCGTTCGGTTGGATAAATGAACCGGAAGTTGAGAAGGGCGACGAGAAGCACTTCCCAGTACAGCTCCATGTGCGAAAGAAGCTGATCCCACCTTATCTCGGTATGGCGTTTGAGGATCATGTGCGCGACGTCCGCGCCGTCGTAGCGATGATGATCCTGAACGAAGATCTTGGACCAGATGAATTCGGTCGGTGGCACCAGGCGGACCTTGGTTCCAAAAAGCTGCGTTGTCGTTGCGCCTTCGAACCATTCGTCCGTCACATGAGTGGTCACGGTCGGCATGTTGTAAATCACGTCAACAAACAGCTTTCGGCGCGTAATCCGAGCGAGCCACCGTTCGTCGACAATCTCGACTTCAAACCCCTGCTCCTTGAAATAAGCGAGCAATTTGAGAGCATCGCCGGCCTTCGCAAACACATCGACATCCTTTGTCGGCCGATCGATGCCGGTATAGCTCGCGAGCGCGTAGGTTCCCGAGAGGAGGAACGGAATTGAAGATTGCGCCATGAGCTGCAGGACTTCGGAATAAAAGGCTTCAGCCTCAGGCGATGGCTTGATTAGCGACTTCCTGACGCGTCCTTTGACCTCCTCGTTCATGCTGCGGCTCAACACCAGGTGTTGACCTGCGGTTCCTTTGATCGCTCTTGCAAGCGATCATCGCCCCAGGGACGGCGCGTCCTTCCACGGCGGATTTTCAACATAAGCTTCGCTCAGAATATGGGTTTGCATCATGTACATCATGATCTTGTTCACGTCGCGCCGCACCCGTTTCAGCGACCGGCGACCAAAGGAGGGGATTCGGGCGAGAAGGCTAATCATGAGATAGGAGCGATAGGAAAAGATCTCCGCGCGTTTGAATGCTTTTCGCGAAAGATAGGGTTTGAGATTGGAAGCAAGTCGACGGTCTCTTCCGAACAGGTCGACGGTATCGCTCGTCAGCATGAAGCCCACTTTTCGACGTTCCGCGAGGTCATCTGGAAGAACCGTCTTTGCAGCTCTTCTGAGAACCGCCTTTTCGACGCCGTCTTTCATTTTCAAATCGACAGGAATGAATTTCGCCGCCTCATAGAGCTTGTGATCGAGAAACGGCAGTCGTGCTTCGAGCGAATGGGCCATTTCTTCGCGGTCGCCCAGAAAGCAAAGGATATCGAGCGGCATTGCTGCAAGTCGAGCCTCCTGAACCGAGTTGATGACAGGCTTTAAATCCGGCCTCGCGGTCGGAACATGTTTCCTCGCGTCATCGATCGTTCGACGATGCCGCTTGTGAAAGAGGAGCAGCGAAATTCGCTCAACGAAACGGGGCGAAAACCGACCGAGCTTCAGCCGTCTTTCAGAGATGGATGTTTGAGTTCGATTTGAGTTTGCAAGGCGCGTTTCTTCGATCGCCGTCTTGAAGTAATTGCGGTAGCCCAGAAAAACTTCGTCGGCGCCTTCACCCGTAAGAACCACCGTCACATGTTTTCGGGCTTCTTCTGAAAGCAGGAATTTCCCGACTGGCGCCAGGGTCGCGAACGGCAATTCCGAAAACCACACCGATCGTTCGAGATGATCCCAGAGCATTTTCTTGGTGACGACAAGCTCATGATGGATCGTGTTAACGAATTCCGATGCCCGTCTTGCGAATTCCTGCTCATTGCGTTCGCTCCCTTCAAAAGCGATCGAAAAGGAATGGAGTTGCCCTTTGAGGTTTCGAGCCATGAGGGCGCCAATCACGGACAAATCGACCCCTCCGCTCAAATACAGCCCAACCGGCACGTCGGAGCGCAGCCGCACCCGGACTGCGTCCTCGAGTTCTTCAAGAACAGTCCGGGATGCACGATCTTCATCTTGAGGGTCGGGAATGAAACGTCGTGCCGTTTCATCCGGAATTTCTGACGACCAGTAGCAGGTGCGCGAATCGTCCAATGTTTCGATGTCGATGCTGACAAAGTGCGCAGGAGGCACGTGCTCGATCTTTTCGAACGGGAATCGAACCGCATCGGGCGTCTGTTCGATGAGAGGATCGAAGCCGATCGGATCGAGTTTTGGCTTAACGAGCTCGCTTGCGAAAATCGCCTTCATCTCGGAAGCGAACACAAACCCGTCGGCAAGCCGGGCGAAATAGAGCGGCTTGATTCCGAACCGATCGCGCGCAGCAATTAGCCGACGATTTTTCTTGTCGTAAAGGAGGAAGGCGAATTCCCCTCTCAAGTGCTGAAAACATTCGAGACCGAATTCCTGATAGAGATAGAGGATGACTTCGGAATCGCTTTTCGTCGCAAATGCATAGCCTTTGGCTTCGAGCGAATGTCGGATTTCTTCGAACCCGTAGATTTCGCCATTTGCAATAAGGATCAAACTTCCGTCGGCACTCTTGAGGGGCTGAGCTCCCGTTTCAAGGTCGATGACTGCAAGCCTTGTGTGAAGAAGCGTGATTTTCGCTTGTTCGTCGACAAACTCGCCGTGCCCGTCAGGCCCCCGGTGATGAATCGCCGCAAACGTCTGATCGATCGCCCGATCATCAAGGGTTACGCCGACCGACCCGAAAATCCCGCACATCAGTTGCTACGCCGCCTGGCTCAAATTGCTCGATCTCTGCCGTCCGAGAGATTGTCTCAGCTCTTCATCGGACCCGCAGGCGGGGCGGGTCAACAAGATTGGGAAAATGTATGACACCAGCAATCGACTGAACGGGTTTGATCCCTCATCATCATTGATCAATTTCATGGGCGCGCCTCGGCGGGTCATGACAGAATTTTGAAAGTCGTCATCGCCAGTGAGAAGTCCTCGTTGCAGAAGATGATCATGATACCGCGCAGTTCATTCGGCGCGGACTGAATGAACTTGGCCATAATGTCATAGTCACCGGCAGCGGGCTCGATGCAATGCACCTCCTTGAGACCGAACAGCTCGACATTGCCATTCTCGATAGAATGCTACCCGGGATGGATGGACTTTCGGTTGTCAGGAATGTGCGGGCCTCTGGGGTTGAAGTGCCAATTTTGTTGCTGACAGCGCTTGGAAGGATCGACGACAGAGTGACCGGACTGCAGGCCGGAGCTGACGATTATCTGATCAAGCCCTTTGCATTTTCCGAGCTCGCTGCGAGAGTGACCGCGATCGGCCGGCGCAAACCGCAGCAAACGCAAGCCACCCAGCTCGAGCACAAGGGACTGGTTCTGGATCTCCTGAAGCGCCATGTCACTCGTGATGGATCAATCGTTCATCTTCAGCCGCGCGAATTCCGGCTCCTCGAGGAGCTGATGCGCGAGGAAGGAAAGGTCGTCACTCGAACGATGCTTCTTCAACGGGTCTGGAATTATCACTTCGATCCCCAGACCAATATCGTTGACACGCACATCAGCAGGCTTCGCTCGAAACTCAATCACGGCGGCAAGCCCGACCTCATCGAGACAATCAGGGGGATCGGATATCGAATGACCGCCGATGCATAAATGGCGATCGAGCGCCGCCTATCGGATCGCGTTCACCAATTTTGCAGCTTATGCCGCGGGACTGACACTGCTCGGGATCGTCATGTTCGCAGTCATGCACGTTGCGTTCGCTCGTCAGCTCAATTCGATGGTTACAGATAAATCGCAAATCATTGCGCATGAATTTCAGCGCGGCGGTGGCAAGGAGCTTAGAAGGGCGATCGGAGTGCGGGAGGCGTCGACCTCGACAACCCACATGCTCTATGCGGTCTTTTCGCCGGACGGACAACGCATTCTGGGATCGCTTCAGGCCAAGCGCCCGGAGCTTGGTCTCCACTCGATCGCTTTTTACGATCCTGGCGAAGGCCCGGATTCCGCTCGGGCGATCACGACCGACCTTTCGCCCACCTTTCGCCTTGTGGTTGCGGTCGACAGCGACTGGCTCGAGCGGATCGAGCGGATCGTCATTATCATTTTCGCGCTTGCACTGGTTGGATCGTTGGTCGTTGGGTTTCTGGGAGCGATGATCCTTGGATCCTATTTGCAGCGGCGGCTAAATTCGATCAGCAGCTCTGCTGAAGCCATCATTGGGGGCGATATTCGGCGCCGAATGCCAATCGGTCCGCAAAGCGATGAATTCGATCAGCTCGCTTCAACGCTCAACCGCATGCTCGATCGAATTCAGGGTCTGCTTGAAAATTTGCGGCAGGTTTCGAGCGATATTGCGCACGATCTAAGAACTCCACTTGCTCGGCTACGCAATCATCTCGAACGCGGTCCGGTGGCGGGGCAGGGCTCCGATACGCTCATCCCCGAAGCGATCCATCAACTCGACGAGGTGCTTGCGCTCTTTGCTGCCATCCTTCGCGTTGCAGAAGTTGAAAGCGGAGAAACGCGCAGGTTCTTCGCCAAGGTCGATCTTAGCTCAATGCTGACCGAACTCGCCGAAAGCTATGCTGCGGCATTCGAAGATGAGGGGCGGACCCTCGATTGGTCAATCGAACCCAATTTAACCGTGGAAGGCGACCGAGATCTCCTTGCTCAGGCCGTCGTGAACCTGCTTGAGAATGCACAGCTTCATACTCCCCAGGAGGCGGCCGTGCGGATGAATGTCTCGTCAAGCGCAACGCTCGTTAAGATTGAAGTCGCCGACAATGGCCCAGGAGTTCCAGAAACCGACCTTCCAAACATCACGAAGCGCTTCTCAAGGCTCGAAGCAAGCCGAAATACTCAAGGCCATGGGCTCGGGCTCAGCCTGGTCAGCGCCGTTGCGAAACTTCACGGTGGAGAACTCGTTCTCAGTAACGCAACGCCGGGCCTGCACGCGCGCATTGAAATCCCTCGGTTTGCAAATTCCAAGGACGCTTGAACTCTTCGTCCGCCGTTACACCTTTTTCAGGCGCGACCGATGACGAGCGGACGGCTGTATCCCGGCGGAGCAATGACTTGGCGATTGGCAAATCCGGCAGCTTCGAGGATCTCGAGCGCATAGTCGACGGAAGCCTTCCGGAATGTCTCCTCATCGCTTCGGTCGATCAGTCGATCGATATTGCACTGCAGCACTAGGACGTCGGTCAGGCTTCTGAGATAGCTCACCAAGGTCCGGATTTCCTGATCGCGCAAATAATAAAGTGAACAAAGAGCAGTCACGACGTCAAAGCGCGGAAGCGAAAATGTCGAGACGTCGCCTTGCGAACCGTGGATGTAACGGAAATCATAGGTCCGATTGTCGAGCCACTCATAGGTGGACTTCAGGAAATTCCCCTGTTCGATCGCCCGTTCATCGATCTCAATTCCCACTGCAGACGCTGCGCCCGCGCGGAGCATCTGCAAAGGATTGAACGCATTATTCGATCCAAGGTCGAGAACGCTTCCGCCGAGCGGAATTGGGAGATGGTCCTTCATGATGAAGTTCCAGCGACCAATTCCGACATCGGTGTTCCATATTTTGCCCCAGCGAATGTCGTCGCGAATGACGACCGGCGCGTAAAATTCGTCGGATCGTCCGCCCTTGACCGGTCGGTCGACCGTCGGAGCGGCAGCGCGCTGGCGAAGGAGATCCGCAGTGATTAATTGGGTCCCGAAAAGCGCGTTCACGGCTCGGCTATCGGCGTCGCGAACATAGACAGACATGTCACGCGAAAGGCCTGCAAGCGGGCTGGCGTGGCTCACGTGTCGGAGCCGAACCTCGCCGTCCGGGCTGCAGAGGAACAGGTCGTCGTCGATTTCGTCGAGCACGTATCCGGCACGGTGAATGGAACGCAGGACGTCCTCGATTTGATTGAGGAGTGAAGGGCGCGATTCGCCTTGAACGCAATTTTTGGCTGGCACTCCGGAACGATAAGCCAAAACAATCGCATGCTCTTGCCAGTCGACCTTGATGACGGGCGCAACCGCGCAGCCCGCGGCTCCGAGATCGAGCGCAGCTTCCAGCGCCTGGACGAACCGCGGTTCGTCGTTTCCGAAACGCATTCTGATTCCGAGACGTCCGTCGATGTCGACGAGCTCATCGGGTCGATCGCTCGGCCCTGACAAATCTTTGTTTGAAACGCAGGTCAATCCGGCGATCTCGCCAAAGTCCGAAAGAAGAGTTCGACGGGGGCCAAATTCACCGAGCCTAAGGTCGAGACCGGCTTTGCGTTTCGGCGCAACACGCGCTTCGGCTTGAGGGTCGACGTCGATCAACAGCGGTGCGGCTTCCAGACGAACCTCCAGTGGGACGCGCTCCTTCAGGCGCTCAAGCCGATGCGGAACCGCATGACCGATCGATTTTTGCCGATGAAGGGTTTGTGCAATCTTTCGGCCAGGCTCGGAAAGTGAGTAGACCGTCGGTCCGAGCACTCGAACATAGGCCGTTCGAACCACGCCGCGTGCACCAAGCCGTCGCAATTGGCTGACGCGCTTTAGCACTTTAGCTGAGAGCTGCTGATCGAAGCGCAACATGAAATCCTGCCTTCTTTAAAGTTAGACTGTCGGTCTCGTCTCTCGGTTCACGAGCAGACGACCTGCCGGCAAACCTTCTTTGTACGAGATCGAGTGTTTGGGCATCCATGTCACTTTACCGTTTCTCAATCTCCGTCCCGATTTGGGTCAAATCCCGGCATGTCCCTCTCGCGAGATCGGCTTTCGAAACCTGATCGAAGGGCCACTCAATCGGATCAGACTGGAAAAAGAAGTGTTGGCTCGGCTCGGTTCCCGTCACTTCGATGAGGGCTCGGTACCCACGGCATAGCGTTGCTCGAGCTCATCAAATTGGGGCTTTGCAACGAGCCTTTGTCGTTCAACGAATGACGCGACCGTTGCTTCATCGAGAATGGTCTTGGTCATGAGTTTCAAGAGCGCCGACTGCATTCCGGCGATCGCGCCCTGAAGTGCGGCATTGGCGTAAAGGACAAAGGTGAAGCCCATGTCGGCGGCGTCGTTCGCGCTGACGATCGGCGTTTTTCCACCCAGAACGAGATTGAGGATCTGAGGAGCCCCAAGCCGGCGATGAATTTCGTTCATGTCCTCGAGGCTTTCCGGTGCTTCGACAAATGTCATGTCGGCGCCGGCTTCCAAGTAGGCGTGCGCTCGCTCGATTGCAGCCTGGAACCCCTCGACAGCGCAGGCATCTGTCCGTGCGACAATGACGAGTTCATCACGCCGCGAATCAACGGCAGCGCGCAGTTTCTGGACCATCTCGTCGCGCCCGATCAGCGATTTTGAGCGAAAATGCCCGCACCTTTTTGGAAAACTTTGATCTTCGATCTGAACCGCGCTTGCGCCGGCCTGCTCGAGCCGACGAACCATCTGGGCGACATTGATTGGATTGCCGAAGCCTGTCTCTCCATCGACGATGAGCGGAAGCTCGCTGATCGCTCGGATTGCAAAGACATGGTCGCAAAGCCGAGTGAGATCGATGAACCCGAGATCAGGAAGTCCAAGATCGCAGTTCGTTATCCCGGCGCCGGTGAGATAGAGAGCCCTGAAGCCGATATCGGCGATAATTCTTGCTGCAAGTGCATTGGAAGCGCCTGGAAGAACGATCCCGCGCTCTTCGCGGATCATTCGTCTCAGGTTCTGGATATGAAGCGAAGGCATCGTCAGCCAAGCAACGCGCTAGGCGCTAAGGATGTCCCTTTTGGTTTTGATCAGTGCAGATGGCCTCAGGCGAGTTCGACCATCGGAACATAAATCCGCTCGTGATGAGCAGCCATTCCTCTGATGCGCTCTTCGTACCGCTCGGCCAATTCAACGTGCACGCGGCGAACCCGCACGTCTTTTGAATAGAGCGCAGCTGTCCGTTCCTCCGACGCACGTCTCAGGAAATAGCTCAGGTCATTTGTCACGGTGCCTGCCCCCCGACACCAGCGCGGCTCGCCCCGTACGAGTCGCTGAGCGGAATATCCACCATAATTCGCCAATTTGCGAGCGGTGTGAGTCGCTTAGGTGGTTAACGAAGCGTTGTGCCCCAGTCTGAGCCGCGAAAGGAGATTCGAAAGTCGTTCTAATCCGAGAGCCTGATCGGCCCTGGTGTTATCAAGAAGCAAAGGGGAGGATCGAGGACAAAGCGGCGCTTGTCCCAAACGAGCGGCATCGCTAAGTCCTCGGCGCGCCACGCACCCGTAGCTCAGCTGGATAGAGCGTTGCCCTCCGAAGGCAAAGGCCACAGGTTCGAATCCTGTCGGGTGCGCCATCCACCTTGGGTGAATCGGACCGCGAGTTACGATCACCCTCACATTAGACTTCTACTCAGCCTGGTTTGGTGAGCGGCGTTTGAAGAAAGGTCTTAAGCGCACTCTGCAGGAGATTGCGCGACGAGCCGACAATCATCCCAACATGTCCTGAATAAATTTCGATCGTCCGGCCACGAGGAGCGGTGGCTCGTGGAGCAATCCGATCATGCTCGGCGGTTAGGTGGAGACGAGGAATGTCGAGATCGTCGCTCATCGGGCGGCCTTGGATCGTCCAAAACCCTGATCCTGGAGCATTGTGCACGAAAAGATCTTCAATCAATTCTTCTGCAGCAGGGTAGGGCAGGGGTTCGCCGTCGTTGGCCCATTCTTCGAGTTCGACAAAACGTCGCGCCTTTGCGCTTGAAGGTTCAAGCGTTCCAAACTGTGCGAATTTGCGCACCGTCTGCTCCGGATCGAGCGACCAGAAGGCGGCCTGAAGCACCTCCATTGGAAGTGCTCCCAGTTGCTTTGCGGCGGCTTTGGACTGGTTCCACACGTCCAAAAGCGCGCGCTTTGAAGATTGCGGATAATTTGCGAAATTCCAGGGAGCAGCGATGGTCGCAAGCCGTTCGACGCTGACAAGGTTCGAAGCCGCGATGGCCATCGTTCCTCCCAGACAATAACCGATCAACGCTGCCGGCTGTCCGATTTTTCCAAGGAGGGGGACGAGCAGCTCCTCAACATGAGCTTTGACGGAGAGCTCTCCCCGTTCATCAGCTTTGCCCCAGTCGAGCAGCAACGAGCGCCGTCCAGTTCGCGCAATCGCTTGAGCAAGGCTCACTGCTTCGTCGAGGTCGAGGATCCGAGGTGGGTTGATTAGGGATGGAATGAGCACGCACGGCGGCCCGCTGCCGCCATGATCGCGAAGCGTTGCTCCTTCAACTCGTGCAATTTGAGGCATAATCGTTCGTGCCTCGTGGGCGGGTGCTCGCTCATAAGCGCGAAGTCCTTCGAGAGCCTGCCGGGCAAGTTCGGGATTACGCGTCGAAACGTCTCGGACGAGTTCGAGAAACAGTGGAAGCGGACGCGGCGCCCTTGTATTTTGGGGTTCATGTTGCAGCGCACGACACTCCGGTAGTAAGTCGCCATTGGAATTTCGGGAGCGGTGCATGGCAAAGTCTTCGGGCAAGGTGACGATCAAGAAGTATGCGAACCGGCGGCTTTATGACACCGAAAGCTCGACTTACATCACTCTCGACAAGCTCGCACTGATGGTTCGCGAGGGCCGTGAATTCGAAGTCGTCGACGCGAAGACCGGAGAAGACATCACGCGCCAAGTCCTCACTCAGATCATCGTCGAAGAAGAGGCACATGGGACGACACTTCTGCCGTTGAATTTCCTCAAGCAGCTCATTGGGCTTTATGGCAATTCGATGCAGAATTTCGTCCCTCAATATCTCGAAGCTGCAATGGACGCATTGCATCGCAATCAGAGTGCGGTTCGCGACGCCTTTGGAACGAACATGTTTGCCGACGTTGCGAAACGCAACATGGCAATATTCGAAGATGCCGCACAAGCGCTCACCGGCAAAGCGAAAGGCGAGCCGAAGCCAAATAGCAACGATGTTGAACAGCTGAAGACGGAGCTTGCCGCGCTTCAGGCGAAAGTCGACCGACTGAGTCGCTGATCCTTATGCCATTTATGATGTTTGCAACGCTTGCGTTCGTTGCCGCGCAATCCGTGACTCCACCGGGAACGCCGCCCGTCTCTGATCTCACAGGTCAGCAGCCACTTTCCGGCTCCTGGAGCTATTCGACCGATTCTCAAGGACGCAGCAGCGCGCGATTTGACACTGCAAATGGCACCGCCGAACTCACGATCCGCTGCACGCGTTCAACGCGCAGGATCGCAATTCTCAAGCCGGCGAGTGGGCCCTCGCAATCGCTCTGGATCTGGACGAGCGCCCGGTCCGTCACTCTTCCTGCGACATGGGACGCCTCGACAAAGCAAATTCAGGTCGAGCTTGGTGCTTATGATCCAATTTTGGATGCGATCGCTTCGAGCCTCGGACGGATCGGGTTCAGTTCCTCAGGGCTGGCTGCACTCGTTGTTCCACCCTGGGCGGAAGTCGCTCGAGTGGTCGAGGATTGCCGAGTCTGACGCAAGGAAGCGAAGAGAATTGCCGAATCTTCACACGATTACAAGGCTTGCGCTTGGGCCAATAAAAACTCATCTTCGTGTTGGCTTTAACGCAGCGAAAGGAG
Source organism: uncultured Alphaproteobacteria bacterium (assembly GCA_963703055.1). Lineage (GTDB taxonomy): Bacteria > Pseudomonadota > Alphaproteobacteria > Sphingomonadales > Sphingomonadaceae > Sphingomicrobium. The sequence continues at coordinate 359,095 of OY969784.1, forward strand.
GTGATCCGATGTCTCATGGTTCAGCAGGGAGGTCGGAAAGAGGTGTTCGTACACTCTAAGTGCTGACGAACGGCCACATCTCCGGCCGCTGACCATGTCGAAGGGCATCGCTGCGATTGCGGCGGTGCCCTTTAACATATCTGGAGCACTCGCGCGTCGTGAACAGCGCAATTTTCCTCGCTTTCGTTTTTCGCTCAACTTTTGGTTCTAACTTCATTAGGGAACCGGAACGGCTTTGAAGTGTCTTTTCCTGAACGCAGGGAGATTAGCGATGGCCAAGTCCGCAGGTAGAAAGTCTTCCGGTTCGAGTTCGTCCAGATCGCGCGCGAGTTCAGCCTCGTCGAAATCGGGATCAACTCAGAATCCGGTCGACAAGCTCGCAAGAGCAGCGCTCAGCAAGGAAATGCTCGCTGCCGGTCTTGCCGCAGCGGCAGCCGCAATCAGCGCAAGCCCCGCTGCGCGAAAGAAAATTCGTGACGCTGGTCTCGATGCCGCAGATACCGCATCGCAGGCTGCCAACAGCATGGTTTCAAGCGCGACGAAATTAGGTTCGATCATTGCTGAAGCCGTGGCCGATGCAGCACAGCGCGTGATGTCCGGAAAATGGTCATCGAGTGAACCATCGAGCGCAAGTTCAGGCGCGTCATCAACCGGTGCGCGACGTTCGGCGCGATCAAGCTCGAAGACCAAAACCTCCGCAAAGCCCCGTTCGAAAGCGAAGGCCGCGACGGGAACGCGATCAAGGAGCACACGCAAGGCCGCAGCGGCTTCGTCGACTTCGCGCTCAACCCGTGCAAAATCCGCCGCCGGTTCGAGCCGGACCTCGACAGCTCGGAAGGCGTCTGGCGCAGCCGGAACTTCCAAGACCCCGCGAGCCAAATCTGGACGAAGCAGCGCAGCCAAAGCGACGCCGGCCAAAGCCCGCGTGTCCGCGAGCAAAACGCCCAAAACGCCGCGAAGCAGAACCTCCACAGCGCGCGGGGGAGCCAAACGAACGCGCCGAGGAACGCGTTCGACGACAAAGGGCGGAACGCCGGGCAGTGAAGGCGGGCCTGGCCCCCAGTCCTAGGCGGCGCGGTCTTCGAACTGAAGGCGAGCGAGGCGCGCGTAGAGGCCGCCCATTGCGGTTAGGCTCGAGTGCGTTCCTTCTTCCACGATCCGCCCCTGGTCCATGACAATGATCCGGTCAGCCGAACGGACCGTTGCGAGGCGATGTGCGATGACAATTGTCGTTCGGTCCGCCATCAGGCGATCGAGCGCGTCCTGAACGAGGCGCTCGCTTTCAGCGTCAAGTGCTGAGGTTGCTTCATCGAGAAGAAGCAATGGAGCGTTGCGAAGAAGAGCTCGGGCAATCGCGACACGCTGTCGTTGGCCGCCCGACAGTCGAGCTCCGCCTTCGCCCATATAGGTATCGAGACCCTCGGGAAGCGCGCGCAAAAACTCTTCGGCATTGGCGTCGCGCGCTGCCTGCCAGAGTTGATCTTCGCTCGCCGACCAATTTCCGTAACGCAGATTGTCGCGCGCAGATGCCGCGAAAATCACGACTTCCTGCGGCACCATTGCAATGCGCTGCCGGACGTCGGCGGGATCGGCGTCTCTAAGATCGACGCCTTCAAGGAGAAGTCGTCCCTTTTGGGGATCGTAGAAACGTTCGGCCAACTGGAAAATCGTCGTCTTTCCCGCGCCCGAGGGACCGACGAGCGCAAGCCGCTCGCGCGGCTTTACATCGAGGCTGAACGCGTTGAGCGCCGACATTTCCGGGCGAGTTGGATAGTGAAATGTCACATGCTCAAAGGTCAGCGAACCCATCGCTGGTTGAGGAAGCGACGCGGGATTTGTCGGGACCTTGATGTCGGATTTGGAATGGAGAAGCTCCGATAACCGTTCGGACGCGCCCGCGGCTCTTAGCAGGTCGCCATAGACTTCGGTGAGGTTTCCAAATGCTCCGGCGAGAAACATGCCGTAGAGGACAAATGCCGCGAGTGTACCGCCGGTAATCTTGCCGGCCGCAACTTCGATCGCACCTTCCCAGATGATGAGCGTAATCGCGCCAAAAATCAGAAAAATGACGATCCCGGTCATTAGCGACCGCACGGTAATTCGCTGCTTTGCTGTCGAAAACACACGCTCGACGGCGCTGCCGAAACGCGCGGCTTCGCGATCCTCCTGATTGAATGCCTGAACGATCTTCATTGCCCCGAGCACTTCGCTGGTCACGGCTCCGACGTCGGCGATCCGATCCTGGCTCCGTGTCGATATCGCTCGAACACGCCGACCAAGAATCGCGGCTGGAAGAACGACGATGATCGCGGCTGCAAGAATGAACAGCGCGAGTTTGGGTGAAAGAGCAATGAGAATGCTGAGGCAGGCGATGCCCAGGAGCGTATTACGCAGTGCGACTGAAATCGTCGTTCCAACGGCCTGCTCGATGATGGTCGTATCGACCGTGATTCGCGAGGTGATTTCCGCCGGGCGATTTTCCTCGAAGAAACCGGGCGAAAGCCGGAGGAGATTTTTGTGAACCGCGAGCCGGATATCCGCGACCGTTCGCTCACCAAGCCAGGACACGAAATAAAAACGGACTGCAGTTGCGACAGCAAGGATAGCAACGACGACCAAGAGATATTCGAACCACCGCGCAATATTGTGCGCAGTTCCAGCACCGTGACCAAAGCCTTTGTCGATGATCAATTTGAACGCGTAGGGAATGCCGGATGTCGCTGCGGAGGAGATCAGGAGAGCGAGCGCAGCGATTGCGATATGGCCGGGATAGTGACGCGCGAAGCTCCACACCATTCGAAGATTTTTGATCGAGCGCCCCATCGGACGGTTTGCGGTTCGGATCGCCATGATGAGGCCTCTACCAGCGTGGCTTAACGGCCTCAATCGGACCCCCGCAATCATTTTGCAGTGCAGCATGGCTTGCCAGCGGGGCAAACGGGGGCCACATCGGTTGCTTCCCAAGGGGCAGAAACGAGGTTCGATGCTTTACGACGCCTATGAAGTGCAGCGCTCCTTTCTCGCAGGTGCGAGCAAGCTTGCAGGCCTTGGCGCCGGATGGCTGAACAATCCTGCCAACCCCCTGGGTTATTTGGCAATGGGTCCTCTCGTTGCAGCGAGCCTTGAGGTTTTTGCTCATGCGGCCGCGCCGCGCGGCAAACCGGCATTTGGAATTGAAAGCGTCAGAGTTCGCGGGAAAGACGTCCGGGTCGACGAACAGGTGCTTGTTCGAAAGCCCTTCGGTCAGTTGAAGCATTTTGCACGTGACGGGATAGAAAAAGGCCCGCATCTCCTCGTTGTTGCGCCGATGTCGGGTCACTATTCGACCTTGCTTCGAGGGACCGTCGAACGGCTCCTTCCCAATTTCGATGTCTACATTACCGACTGGCGGGACGCGAAATGCGTACCGCTTTCAAATGGCAGTTTCGATCTTGACGATTATGTCGACTATCTGATCGAATTCCTCGAGCACATTGGAACGAAAACCGGCGAACGGCCGCATCTTCTTGCGGTTTGCCAACCGGCAGTTCCCGCCTTTGCCGCAACTGCGCTTATGAGTGCTGACAAAAACCGTTGGCGGCCCAGGACCTTGACGATGATGGGGGGTCCCATCGATACGCGCAAAGCCCCGACAGCGATCAATACACTTGCGACCGAGCGACCGTTCGCATGGTTCGAGCAGAATGTGATCGCAACCGTTCCGATGATTTATCCGGGCGTGGGACGAAAGGTTTACCCCGGGTTCCTTCAGCTCGCCGGCTTCATGACGATGAATTTGGGTTCGCATCTCATCAGCCATTGGGAAATGTTCAAGCACCTCATCGAGGGCGATGAGGAGAGCGCCGCTTCAACCCAGAGATTCTACGACGAATATCGCTCGGTTTGCGACATGACTGCCGAATTCTATCTCCAGACCGTCGATTCAGTCTTTCAAAGACACCTTCTTCCCAAGGGCGAACTCGAGCACCGCGGCCGGCTCGTCGACCCTTCTGCAATTCACGACACCGCACTTTTGGCGGTCGAAGGCGAGCGCGACGATATTTCAGGGATTGGTCAGACCAAGGCCGCGCTCGATATCGCCACGAAATTGGCCAAGTCCAAGAAGCATTATTTGTTTGCAAAATCGGTCGGTCATTACGGCATTTTCAACGGACGGAAATGGCGAAATTCGATTGCACCCGTCGTTGAAAAATTCATTATTGCAAACGACGGCTAGGCGAACAGCCTCGTCAATCTTGAAGATGGCTTGAACAGCAAAATTTCAGTCCGGCTTCATTTTAGCATTCTTGAGCATCACGAATGCAACCGCGCTCGCAAGCGCGCACACCAAGGCGCAGATCGTCATTGCGCGATGAAATCCCCGGAACAGCTCCAAACCCGTTTGTGCAAGGACGGCGCCAAGAAGCGCGGTTGCGATCAGGCCTCCGGTTCTTGCGACCGCGCTGTTGAACCCCGAAGCCATCGCGACATGCCGTTGTTCGACTGACCCCAGAACCGAGGCGGTCAGCGGAGCAACCGCGATCGTCATCCCGAGCGCCATCAAAATGATCGGAAGGAGTGGGCCATCCCAATAATTCTGGTGAGGCTTGATCAGCCAGCAGCAAAGCAGCGCGACTGCAACGACGAGCGGGCCGATGGTCAATGGGACTCGTGGTCCGATGCGAACTGCAAGGCTTCCAACCATCGGTGATGCAGAGGTCATCAAGACCGGCAATGGAAGCAGGGCAAGACCAGCCTGGAATGGAGAATAGCTTCCGCTCGTGATCAACACATAAGGGATGAGAAGCATCGCTGCTCCAAAGGCTCCATAGAGAAGGAAGGTGAGAAGGTTCAGTCCTGAAAAGCAGCGGTTAGAAAGGAGCGGAATTGGGACCATCGCGTTTTCCTTGCGTCGATATTCGACAAGGACGAACGCGCTAAGAACCGCAATCCCAGACCCAACCCCGATGAGCGCAGCTGGCTCCATTCGACGGTGCGACGACCACAGGGTCAGCCCATAGGTCAATGCTCCAAGCGCTGCAGTTGCGAGGAATGCCCCGAGAAAGTCCGTTTGAAGCGACTGCGTTTTGCCTTCGTGGACAAAGCGCAGAGCAAGACCAATCGCTGCTGCTGCAAGTGGCAGATTGATATAAAAAATTGCCGGCCAGCCGGCGGTTCCAATCAGCCAGCCGCCGATGAGGGGTGCGATTGCGGCTGCTGCTGCTCCGGCGGCGGCCCAGATTCCTACGGCCCGTCCCCGGCGCTCACCAGAATAAGCGGCATTGAGCAACGCCAGGCTGTTGGGGAGAAGAAGAGAAGCTCCAAGGCCCTGGAACATCCGGCCGAGAAGAAGGATCTGAAGCGATGGCGCGCATGCGCAGCAGAGCGACGAGCAACCAAACAGACTGGTTCCAAGAACGAGCAATCGGCGCCGCCCAAACTGGTCACCAAGGGCGCCCCCGAAAAGAAGCAGCGCGGAAAGCGGAAGGAGATAGGCGTTGACGACCCACTGCACCTCTTGAGGATCGGCGGCAAAACTGCTCCGAATGGCTGGAAGTGCGACGTTCGTGACCGAAGCGTCGACGAAGCTCAGGCTCGATGCGAGGATGCAGGTCAGCAACGTCCAGCGCGGATCGGCGGTGGCGCTGGATTTCTGTCCCAAATCCCTTGGGCTCAATCGATTTTTTGCGAGATTGCGGCGGCGATCATGTCCCTCCAAACCGAGGTATCGCCGACCTTTGCCATGGCTTCGTCCGGCTCGCGCGCCGTATGGAGGATTGCAAGTGCCTGATTTACATGTTGGCGCCAGCTTTGGTCTACCTTTGAAGCGGCCGACGGATCGCTTCCTTCGGCATTGCTGCTAAGAGCGGCGCCAGCAAGGACCCTTGAGATACGTTCAATAAGCGGGCAGTTGGATTCAGGCATAGATTTCTTCCTCTCTCTTGCGCCTTTCAACTGTCATTGCTCGATTGAGGTTCATCTTTTCCGTCTCCACCGGCGAATCTGCGCGCCGCATGGATGAGCTCGACCGGTAACATCGCGACGATCGTGCTGTTATGCTCCACTCCGATTTCGGCAAGGGTTTGAAGCCGTCTGAGTTCGAGTGCTCCAGGGACCATCCCGATGGTCTCGGCGGCACTCGCAAGTTTCGCTGCGGCTTCCTGTTCGCCCTCCGCGCGAACGATCCTTGCGCGCTTTTCGCGGACGGCTTCGGCTTCCCTGGCAATCGCGCGCTGCATCTGCTCGGGAATGTCGACATCCTTGATTTCAACCGAATCAATTTCAACGCCCCACTTGAGCGAGGCATCGCGAAGAAGTTGTTGAAGTCTGTGATTGATTGAAGCGCGGTCTTTCAGCATCAGATCAAGATCGCTTTGACCAATGGCGTCGCGAAGTGCGGTTTCGGCAGCCTGAACCGTCGCCGAGCGCCAGTCCTCGACCGAAGTCACAACCTGCACCGGAGAATCCGCTCGAAACCAAAGAACGGCGTTGACCCTCACCGCTACCCCATCACGCGTAATCGTTTCCTGAGTCTCGAGCTGGTAGGTAATAATCCGCTGATCCACTCGAACGACACGGTCGACGAAAGGAATGAGCCAGTACAAGCCTGGACCCTTGGTTTCGCCAAGCCGTCCGAGGCGGAACAGGACTCCGCGCTGATATTCCTGATTGATTCCGAAGCTCTTCACAAGAAGAACCAGGAACAGAATCAGGATCGCTACGATGAAACCGAGGGCAACCTGCATCCGAGTGTTCCCCAACCATGTGTGATGGCGAGGCTTCTACAGCATTTAGGTCCCAACGTCCGATCCTTTCGCCACGGACTGAATTTCAAGTCGCGAAACGCGAGCGCCGGGAGCTAAATCGGAAGCGGTGCAGGAGGCTGATCGGACGCGCGAAGTAGCTTGAGATGGTTCTGTTCGAATGCCACGATCAAAGCCTTGAGGATCGCGGCACGATCGGCCGCAAGCTTGTCGGCGTCCCTTGTATGATCGTCATAAATGAGATCGAAAGAATATCCTCCTGCGCCTGCGCCCGAAAGCAGGCAGCGAACGAGCTTGCAGCCTTTCTGGGCCTCGACCGCGGCTTCAGCCGAGGATGTCACGCAGTCGATCGAAGTCGCCGATGGTTCGCCCGCAATTGCCAAATATAATGTGATCCTTCGAATTCTCGCCTGAGCAAGATTATGGATCTCGCGCTCGAGCAATTTCGTATTGGCCATGATCAGCTGCTCGCCGGTAATCGAGCGAAGACGCGTGGTCTTGAGCCCGATGCGTTCGACCGTTCCGGTGCTGTTGTCGTAGCGGATCGTATCGCCTCTCCTGAAAGGCCGATCGAACAGGATCGAGAGAGCCGCGAACAGGTCGGCAAAAATCCCCTGCGCCGCCAATCCGATCGCAATTCCGCCGATTCCGAGGCCCGCGACGAGAGCAGTGACATTGACGTTGAGATTTTCGAGAATGAGAACGCCGGCAATCGCGAACAAGGTGACGCTCACCAAAAGGCGGATGATCGCCATGGCGTTACCAAGTGTTCCTGCACCATTTTCTTCGGCGATCTTGCGCCCGATCACTCCAAGGATGAGTTCGCGAGCCCAGACCGCAGCCTGAAGTGCAAACGCGATGACGAAAAAAATGTCGAACGGTCGAGCGAGCCTGTGCGGAAGCTCGGCATAGCTTGAGACGACTTCGAGCGCCGTAAAGACCATGAAGGCGAGACCGGTTCTTGCAAGAACGCGTCCGATGACAGTGCGCCAGCTCCAGCCATCGGGATCCGCTCTCACAGTCTGGCGACCGAACCCTCGAGCGACGACCATCACGGCAACGAGAAGGAGCGCGACGAAAACGCCGATCACGAGCCGATCGCGGTTCGCTTCGATCCAGTTCAACACCAATGATCCCCCATCGTCTGCGCGTCTTGGCTCGGGAAATTCACGCAATCAAGCGGCCACAGACTGTCCTTTCGTCAGCGACGCTGCTTTGGTCCTTCTTCGATGCTTGGCCTTTTTTGTGAGAAAATCGAGAAGCGCGACTTCCGAGCTCGACAGGCGCTTTCTTCGCGTGGGACGATCCATCCCCTTCAAGGGATCGCGTGGGTCTTCCTTTACAGCATCAAGAAGCTTGGGATGAACGTAAGACTTTCGGCTGATCGCGGGCGTGTTGCCAAGCGCCGCTGCAACGGGTTCAACCACGGTCTTGACGCTGATTTTGGAGTCTTCCGCTTTTTTGAGCATCTGATCACAGGCAATCACGCTCGCACTCCAGGTGCGAAAATGTTTGGCCGTGAAATCCTTGCCGGTCGCGTCCCTGATATAGTCGTTTACGTCGGTTGAACTGATCGCTTTGGGCTCCCCGTCGCCGTTAATATATTGAAACAGCATCTGGCCTGGAAGCTCCTGGCATCGCGTGCAAATCCGCTTGAGGTTTGAATCGGTGATTTTCACTTCATGGACGATGCCGTGCTTGCCGGTGAAGCGCATCATCATTGAGCTCCCGGTGCGCTTGAGATGTCGCCGCCTTAATGTCGTCGCTCCGAAGCTTCGATTGGACCGCGCATATTCCTCATTGCCGATCCGAATGTGCTGGGTGTCGAGCAGGCGAACAATGGCCGCAAGGACGGCCTCGCGGGTGAGCGTTCTCTTCTTCAGATCCTGTTCGACCCGTCGTCTCAGGCGGGGAAGCACTTTTCCAAATTCGGGAAGGCCGTCATATTTTGCGCTGTCGCGTTTTTTTCTGAAGTCGGGATGGTAGCGATATTGCTTTCGTCCGCGAGCATCGATCCCAGTCGCTTGAAGATGGCCGTTATCATCGACGCAGAACCACGCATTCTCATACGCTGGCGGAAGTGCGATCGCGTTGAGACGATCAATCTCCTCACGATCTTTAATTCGGTTTCCCTCGGGATCGAAATAGGCCCAATAGCGACCCACCCGCTTGCGGCTGATTCCCGGTTCCGTATCGCTGCTGTGCCGTAACAATGCCTTCACCCGTTATGCAGGAATGCTAAGCGAGCGAGGGAGCGGGTGAGTTCCTGGGTGAGAAAAAGGAGTCATGCCATGCAAATTTCCGATGCACGCATTTTGATCGTCGCAACGGACGGGTTCGAGGAATGGGAGCTGTTCGGACCGAGGCAAATCCTTCAGGATCGCGGTGCCGAAGTTCTCCTCGCCTCGCTTACTCGCGATGAAATCCAGGCAACTATCCATGACCATCCGGGAAAGACGATTCGACCCGATATGATTGTCGATGATGCAAATTCGGACGACTTCGATGCGATCATCCTTCCAGGAGGCGTCCGCAACCCCGACCAGCTTCGACTTCATGGAAGCGTCATCGCGCTAGTGCGCCGATTTGCCGAACAGAACAAACCGGTCGGCGCGATCTGCCATGGCCCTTGGCTTTTGATCGAAGCCGATCTCGTTCGCGATCGGACCGTCACAGGATGGCCGTCGATCAGGACCGATCTTAGGAATGCTGGCGCAAAGGTCGTCGATGAGCCGTCGGTCACCGACGGAAATATCGTCACGGCCCGCAAGCCAGACGACGTCGAGCCGTTTACCAACGCTCTCATCGATCTCATCGAGGCAATGCCGGCGGTTGAAAGGATCATCGAGCCAAGCGAACTTCCAGCCTAACAATCTGGCAAGGAATTGCCGCTAAACTGCCTGTCATGCAGGCGGGATCGGTCATTCGAATTGAAAAGAACGTCGAACGCGGGGCGTCTGTCGCCTTTGCGCTTTCCTGCTCCTATGCTGGGTTTGGGTGGGTTGCACTCCATGGAACGACGTTCCTCGCTGGATTTGCAGCATTGTGCCTGTTCTCGCCGGCCTACATGCTGTGTGCTCGCCTACTCGGGAAAATCGAACCTGAAGCGCGGCCACTTCATGTTCCGATTTTCCATGTCGAAGATATCGAACGCGACGACCCCCGCCAACGCTTGCTTGCAGACTTTCAGCGCATTGCAGAGTTGGAAAGGGCGGAGCGGTCCCCTTTGCTTCTGACCAGCCGGCGCGGGAAAAAGAGCGTCGATCTTGACGAAGTGATCGAACCAACGGTCACCCTGGACGATCAAGCTTCGCCCGAAAGCTTCGGCGAACTCCTTTTGACAGATATTGTTGACCAAGCGTCTGAAGACAAAGACGATGCCTTGCTTCTCGATCAGCCACTAAAAGCCGATCCGCCCGAGAGCCGTGTTGTCCAATTATTCGGTGCCGTTTCGCCCACTCCTGGGCAATTGAAATCGCGGATCGACCGACATCTTGAGCGCAATGTCGTCGATAGCGAAAATTTCGACGCGTCCCAGGCGCTCCACGAAGCGCTCGCAGAGCTTCGTCGCTCGCTTCGCTAATTTTTGATTTCGTCCCTCTCGACCAAGTGGGATTCGAACTTTCGATATGGACTTGCACAGAGACCCTCATCTCCGTCGATCGGTGTCGCTTCCGAACGGACGAGCGTTCGAAGGCGGATGCGCTGAACTGTCAGGGCTTGCATGATTCGAACCCGTTCAACCGGGTCTCTGCTTTCAAGCGCGACTTTCAGCGTTCGAAGACTGGCGGCAACCTCGCTTTGAAATGCGGCAGCCCTTCTTTGATGAAGCGGTCTCACCCTTCCATGCGCGTGCGCAACACTACTCCGCCTCGAGCGTCGATCCGGTGCACCTTAAACACAGACTTGGCGAGATCGACGCCTACAACCGCAACATCGTCCCTCGTGTCCTCCTCACCACACAGACCGACAAAAGTGCCGGTCGAGTGGAGCGCCGTCCACAACATCAATTGCAGACACAGGCACCTCTGCTAGCTTGAGTTGCGCCGATCGGAGCTTACCAACATGGGTACTGCACAAGTTCAGGGAGCATTATGGGGAGCGCGGGCCCGCGAATGGGCTGACCTTCAGGAGCATGCTTTCGGGCCGATGTACGAGGCGGCATTCGATGCCGCAGGCGTTGGCGCCGCGACGAACCTGTTGGATGTAGGCTGCGGTGCAGGGCTCGCGTTGAGCATCGCCCGTGGTCGTGGTGCAACCGTTTCTGGCATCGACGCCGCGTCTGAACTGGTCGAGATCACTCAGTCCCGTTGCCCCGGCTGCGACATTCGCATCGGGGAATTGGAAGAGCTGCCCTTCGCCGATGGCAGCTTTGACGTCGTCACCGGCTTCAACTCGTTTCAGTACGCCGCTGACCGTGTCCATGGACTCGAGGAGGCCCGACGGGTGGTGAAGCCCGGCGGCAAGGTTGTCGCACTGGTATGGGGCGAGGCCGACAAGTGCGAATTGGCGGGCTATCTCGCGGCGCTCGGGTCCTTGTTGCCACCGCCACCGCTCGGCGCGCCTGGTCCGTGGGCGCTTTCTCCGTCGGGGGCTCTCGAGGATCTCGCAGCCAAGGCAGGACTTCGAACGATTGCGGCCCAAACGGTCGTGACGAGCATGCGTTTCGATAACGAGCAAAGCGCCATCCGGGGCCTCTTGGCCGCCGGTCCCGCGGTGCGCGCTATCGAGATCTCCGGTGAGGCGGCGGTCGCTTTAGCGGTATCGGCGGCAATCGCGCCTTACAAGAGAGCCGATGGCAGCTTCGACCTGCGGAACGACTTCCGGTTCATCGTTGCAATAAGGGCATAGACCCGGGGGCTGCTAATGGCACGTTTCCACCCCGATTGTGACGTTTGCAGCTTGGTCGGAGTCCGGCCAAGTTCAGCGCTTCGCGTTGCCGGTACGTCGCCAAGGCACCGCCTGGTCAGCGGGCGGGTGTTACGCTGTGCAGTGCAAGTCGGAAGCGAAGCACGCTATTGCCGGGGATAGGCCCAGTATCGCTGGCGCCATAGCCGAGCTGCGGTGGAACCCAAACAATCCACTCGTCGCCCGGGCGCATGAGGCTGAGCGCTTCCGAGAAGCCCGGCACGAAGCTTCCCGCTTGGCCGGTAAGTGGCTTGCCAATTGCATAGCTGCTGTCGATGAGCTGGCCGTTCAGCAACTTTACCTCATAGTCCACTGTAACGGTGTCCTGCGGCGCAGGGTGAGGGCCCGTCTTGGGCCCCGATTTCACGACGAAATATTGCAGGCCGCTGGCCGTGGTGACTACACCTTTCGCGGCTCCATTTTGGTTGAGGAAATCGGCCGCGGAAGAAGTCTCCGGCGGTACGGGCGCAGGAGCGGATAAAGCCGGTGCGGCAAGTGCGAGTAATTGGACGAGGAACAGCAGCGAGCGAGTCATCCCAACGGTCTAGCCAATGACTGCGGATTGGCAACAGCACGCCGAGCTGCGCCGCCGAACTCGCCTCTTCGGATGATTGGCACGCTGAGTGATCCGATTGATGCCACTTTTTCAGTCTGCATCGGCCGATTTCGCAATTGGAGTTGGTCCGCGTCAAGCCATAGAATGTCCGAGTTCCACCCCATCGCCGACGATCGCTGGGGAAAATGCCACTCGCGACAAAAACATGAAAATGTCGTGAGTGGCTCATGTCGGCTCGACTGCGATCGAGCCATCACAGCCGTAACCCTTGCCGCCATCATTAATGATTGAAGGGCGCAGAACCGCGCCATCCATGTGGCCATTCAACCCTTATGTTCCAGTGGCTTAGATTGCGTGGCAGCCCTTGAGTCCAACCGCGATACGCCTTTTTAGCAGGCCTAGCGCCCGCGGCGTTTGAGATCGATGAGCCAGGTCAGAACGGCAAGTGCCGTTCCGATCGCAAGACCGATCAGAACGCCTTTCAGGGGATTGCGGATCGAAAGTCCGAGCAAAAATCCCAAGAGAATGAAAATGGTGAGGAAGCATCCTCCCGCACGAGTTCCACGACTTTGCATTGTGCGGCCCATGGCAGAGGGCGCTTGGGAATACCATGGCAGATGGTCAATGGTTCGTTGACGACATTTGTGTGCAGTCGGGAAACGTCGGTGCGGCTATGGCGCGAGGCCATGGACACACCACCTTTCATCCACACCCGACTTGCGCTCGCAGAGGCGACCGAGCTTCTTGACCGGTTTGGCAAGGACGCTGGATGCGAAGCAGCAGTTCGCGCTGAGCGCAGCCGAAATGATGGAAATGTCGCCAGATTCTGTCATTGGCGCCAGATCGAGCGGGTCATTGCGACCTTAAGCAGCGATGAAGTCTGCGGGACGATCCATTAGGCCTTAAAGATGGAGCTTATGTGGGATACCGCGTTTGCGTGGCTTCAACCAATCCCATGCAAATGATCTTTGCCGCTCGTCTTAAGGGCGGAAGCGTTTTTTCGACGATTGATCAAGACTGCTCGATCCTTTGGGTCCCTTGAGAGACGATTGACTGAATCCGCTAGGCTTGCGAGGCGTCGCACCTGGGAAGGGGAGCCAGTATGAAACATTGGAACGTCCGAAAGGCGGTAGTTGCGCGGGAGGACATGCCCGAGGAACATCGTCTCCGGCAGTCGCTCTCGTGGCCGCATCTCGTTGCTCTTGGAGTGGGCGCAATCGTTGGAACCGGGATTCTCACTCTGATTGGCGTCGGCGCTGCCAAGGCGGGCCCTGCAGTCATCCTCTCGTTCGCAATTGCGGGCGTCATCTGCGCCTGTGCAGCTCTGGCCTATGCCGAAGTTGCAACAATGATCCCGGCTTCGGGCTCGGCCTATACCTATTCCTACGTGGTCTTTGGCGAACTCATCGCCTGGATGGTCGGAGTTGCGCTCATTTTGGAATATACTTTGGTCGTCAGCGCGGTTGCGGTTGGTTGGTCGGGCTATGCGGCGGGCTTTCTCCAGTCGATCGGTCTTGGTCTTCCAATGGCTTTAGTTCAGGGCCCGGGACTTCACGGCATCATCAATGTGCCGGCAATTTTCATCATCGTTGTCGTTGCTGGACTTCTCATTGGAGGAACGCGCGAAAGCGCAACGATCAATGCCATTCTCGTGATTGTGAAAATGGCAGCGCTAGCGTTGTTCATTGCGGTCGCCTTGCCGGTCTTCAATGCCGCACACTTCCATCCCTTCATGCCTTTTGGGTTCCCACGAAGCGGCCCTCCAGGAAGCGAAGTTGGAGTGATGGCAGGGGCGGCGATCATCTTTTTTGCCTTTTATGGCTTCGACGCAATCGCAACCGCGGCCGAGGAAGCCAAAAACCCGGCACGCGACCTTTCGATCGGAATTGTTGGGTCGATGCTTGTGTGCGTTCTCATCTATATGGCGGTCGCAGCAGCAGCGATTGGGGCGGTCGCATTCACGGGATTTGCAAACAGCCCTGAGCCGCTCGCACTCATCCTTCGCGAAATCGGAAAACCGTGGGCCGCGCGGATCCTTGGAGCTGCGGCAGTCATATCGCTTCCGACCGTGATTCTCGCCTTTTTCTACGGTCAGAGCCGAATCTTCTTCACCGTGGCAAGAGACGGTCTTCTTCCAAGCGGTCTTGCGCGTGTGTCGCGCCGAGGAACTCCAGTCAGAATTACGATCTTTACGGCGATCGTCACGTCGATTTTCGCGGGGTTGATTCCGCTCGGCACAATTGCGGCGCTCGCCAATGCCGGAACCCTTGCAGCCTTTATCGCGGTCTGTTCGGCAATGCTGGTTCTTCGTCGCCGGGAGCCCGATCGCGAGCGGAAGTTTCGAACGCCTCTGGCGCCGGTCGTTGGGTTGTTCGGGATTGCAGGTTGTATTTATCTTTTCATCAGCCTTCCCAACCGGACCCAGATCTTTTTTGTCTGTGCCCAGCTTGTCGGGCTTTTACTCTATGCGATCTACGGAAGCTCGGCAGCGGAACGCGCCCGCCAAGGCCGGCAATCGCAAAGTGGATCAGTACTTTAGGAAGCCCTCGAGCTCGACGCGCATTTCGCCGAGCGAAAGCCGCTGCCATTTGGGATCCCAGGGCGAAGCTGACCCTTCGGTCTTGTTGAGATAGGCAGGACGGACCCAGCCACTCGGTGCGACCTCCGGGGTCGAGCGAGCAAGCTCGTTCATGTCGAAATCCGAATGAAAGTGCAGCCCGATCTGGTCGCCGACTGCCCAGCCCACATCGGCGGATACTGAAACCTTGTCGCCGAGCTGGAGCACGGCCTCAAACCCCTGGCGCACCTTCGAGGAGGATTGAACCATTGCACCGGTCGCCGAAATATTGCGTACTCTCACCCGGAAGGCTTCACCGTCCTGATGGAGCAACCCTGACCAAATCAGGGGATGTCGCTTCGCGATGCGGTGGTCGGAAGCGCGTACTTTTTTCTGATGCGATTCTGGAGACCCGCTGGGAGGGTGCGAGGCATGCGCGAAATGGGCGTCCTTGTAGGTGCGCTCGATCACTTCGCGCAAAAGGACGGCCTGCTGTTCCGCCGAGCAATCGAGCTTCGTTTCATGGGCAAATTCAAGTCCGATGCGACCGTTGCGGATCCATCTCACGAGACATTCGATCGTTCCATTGTCGCCAAGGTGAAGCTCAAGCGTATCCCACACATTGGCCTCGAACGCGGCGCTGATCATCGCACCGCCGCCGGAGACATTGATCAACTGAGTTTCGTGCGAAACTCCGTTTCGGGTGATCTTGACCGTTTCTTCCGAGAGCCTGTGGCGATCTGCATTGCGGCTGTTCATCCGCTTCAGCGCCTCGTCCGCCGGAGCAGGAGACTTTTCAGACTCGGGAGCAGCCGCCAAACCAGGCTTGGATGAACCATAAATTTTGGCACGAATATTCATCGGCAACCCCACACCTCCAGCGAGGCGAGAATAGGCTCACTTTGGTTACCAATTTATGGACGCTTCGATGATGCCGATGGAGGGAAAGGGAAGGTGGGAGGGTTCCCTCCACCGGCGTCCCGAAAGGCTGATGATAACGCAAAATTACGAAGAATAATACATGTCGAATTCGACCGGGCTCGGGCTCGTCTCCCAGCGCATCACTTCTTCCCATTTCAAATCGATATAGCTTTCGATCTGATCGTCACTGAAGACGTCTCCACGAGTGAGGAACGCCCGGTCGTTCTGAAGGCTGACGAGCGCTTCACGCAAGGATCCGCAGACCGTCGGAACGTTGACCAACTCCTGGGGCGGAAGGTCGTAGAGATTCTTGTCCATCGGATCGCCGGGATGAATTCGGTTCTGAATTCCGTCGAGACCCGCCATCAGAAGGGCGGCATAGGCGAGATAGGGGTTTGCAAGCGCATCGGGGAAACGAAATTCGACGCGCTTGGCCTTTTCGCCGGCGCCATAGGGAATTCGGCATGACGCCGAGCGGTTGCGGCTCGAATAGGCAAGAAGAACGGGGGCCTCAAAGCCGGGAACGAGCCGCTTATAGCTGTTGGTCGTGGGATTGGTGAAGGCGTTGAGGGCCCGGGCATGCTTGATGACGCCGCCGATGAAATAGAGCGCGGTTTCGCTCAGCCCGGCATAGCCATTTCCTGCAAATAGCGGCTTGCCGCCCTTCCAGATCGACATGTGCGTGTGCATTCCGCTGCCATTGTCCTCAGCAATCGGCTTGGGCATGAAAGTTGCCGTCTTGCCATAGGCATGGGCGACCATGTGAACGACATATTTGTAGATCTGCATGCGATCGGCGGTCTCAACCAGGCCACCATAGGTGAGACCAAGCTCGTGCTGAGCTGCAGCGACCTCATGATGATGCTTGTCCATCGGCAGGCCCATCTCGAGCATCGTTGAAACCATTTCGCCGCGAATATCCTGAGCACTGTCGACCGGAGCGACCGGAAAATAGCCGCCCTTGGCGCGCGGTCGGTGGGCAAGATTGCCACCTTCATATTCGCGTCCGCTGTTGGTCGGAAGCTCGATATCGTCGATGCGATAGCAGCTGACATTATAACCATTCTCGAAGCGCACATCGTCGAACATGAAGAACTCGGCTTCAGGTCCAACGAAGACCGTGTCGCCGATCCCGGTTTGCTTGAGATAGGCCTCGGCACGGGTCGCGGTCGAACGCGGATCGCGACCGTAAAGTTCTCCGGTTGAAGGCTCGACGACATTGCAGAACAAAACCAGCATTGGGGTTGCGCTGAAGGGATCGAGATAAACCGCGTCCAAGTCGGGCTTAAGAATCATGTCGGACTCGTTGATCGCCTTCCACCCTCCGATCGAGCTTCCGTCGAACATGAAACCATCGGTGAGATTGTCCTCGTCGATGACTGTCGAAGCCATCGTGAGATGCTGCCATTTTCCCTTCGGATCGGTGAAGCGAAGGTCGACCCAATCGATTTCCTCGTCTTTGATTCGCGAAAGAATGGTTCCTGCCTCGTTCGCCATGTGAATTGTCCCGTTCGTTTCTGTCATTTCCAAAGTGCCCGATCATATGTCCCGGAAGCCGGAGGGTGGCCGGCGAACAGCGGAAGCGATTCGAGCTTGAGAGGTCAGATTCCCCAGCTGAGCGGCCAAGTCAGCGGGGCAGCGAATATTTCACCGTTTCCATTGTCTCGCCGGGGCAATCGACTAGCATCGCCTTAAGGAGGGACCATGCTCGTCGCACTTCTCGTTCCGCTCGGCCTCTCGATCCTGTTTTTTGCATTCATGCTTGCAAGGGCAGCAATCGAGCGCCGAGCCGTGCCTCGCTTTGAAGCTGTTGTCTTGGGCGCAGTGGTCAGCCTTTTCGACACGCTCGGGATTGGTTCCTTCGCTCCGACTACGGCGTGGATGAAATTTCGAAAGCTCGTTCCGGACCGGATGATCCCTCCGACATTGCTGGTCGGCCTGACGCCTCCGGCCATGACCGAA
This sequence comes from uncultured Alphaproteobacteria bacterium, assembly GCA_963703055.1. GTDB lineage: Bacteria > Pseudomonadota > Alphaproteobacteria > Sphingomonadales > Sphingomonadaceae > Sphingomicrobium. The sequence goes on from OY969784.1 coordinate 376,742, forward strand.
AGCGTCATCTTCCTCATTCTTCTTGGAGTGATGGTCGATCCGGTTCTTCTGTTCGGGTGCGCGATCGCGGTGCTTCTTGGAGGTCTCGTCGGAGCTCCGCTGGTGGTTCGAGCACGCGTATGGGTGGTTCAGCTCGTGGTCGCAGCCGGGCTCATTCTCGCTGCAATTGCCTATGCCATGACCAATCTCAATCTGATGCCTGGGGGCGGCAATGCGAGCGCTCTTCCACTTTCGCTCACGATTGCGGCGATCATTGCCAATTTCGTGTTCGGAATTCTGCTCAATTTCGGTGTTGGAAACTATGCTCCGACACTTGTCATGCTAAGTCTCATGGGAATGAACCCAAGGCTCTGCTTTCCAATCATGGCGGCAGGAGCAGCATTGATGGGGGCGGGCGCCTGCGTTCGCCACATCCAGCTTGGACAGATCGACTTTCGGGTCGTCATCGGGCTTGGAATTGGAGGCATTCCTGCAGTGATTATTGGGGCCTTCCTTGTGAAGTCGATGCCGCTAGGAATGCTTCGCTGGCTCGTCATCGTTGTGGTTCTTTACGCAGCATTCGTCATGCTCAAAGCTGCGATCAGCGGCCGCCGGATCGAATTGCTGACCGCTGAAGAAGCGACCGCGCTTGGCTAAAGTGTCGCTCCTTTTTTGAAAAAGGGTCTAAAAAAAGGCGGCGACGCAAACCTCTTCGTCACCTCAATTTTAATCGAAATTGGCCTTGCGAACAGCGTGGGCACAACTCACGGTTCAACTTGACCAATGCCAAAGCCGATTTCAGCCCCTTCACAGACCTCAAACCCCTCGCTATCAGACCGCCAAATCGCACCGGTTTCGACCGGAACGAACCTGCTCAAGTGCCTTCCGGCGCTTGAAGTCACATCGCGTCATGAAGGGGAATGATGGCCACCAAGGCAGGGTCCGCTGAGGTTCCGCAAACCGCAGATCCGTCGGACGGCGAACATGGAGTGCGCCGTCGCGACTTCTTGAACGTCGCCGCGGTAAGCTTTGCCGGCGTCGGCGCAGTCGTCGCAATCGCACCGCTCCTCGTTCAGATGGCGCCGTCGGCAGACGTGCTTGCGCTGTCGACGACGGAAGTCGACATTTCCAAGGTCAAGCCGGGCCAGGGAATCAAGGTCAGCTGGCGTAAGCAGCCGGTCTTCGTTCGCAACCTGATGCCCAAGGAAATTGCCGAAGCGAACGCTGTCCCAATGTCGGCTTTGCGCGACCCCCAAACACTTGCCGAACGGACCAAGCCCGGGCACATCAACTGGCTCATTACGCTTGGCGTTTGCACCCACCTTGGGTGCGTTCCATTGGGCATCGGCCAAGGCGAGAACCGCGGTCCATTCGGCGGATATTTCTGCCCGTGCCATGGGTCGGAATATGACACCGCTGCCCGAATTCGGCAGGGACCGGCGCCCAAGAATCTCGTCGTTCCGGATTACAACTTCACATCGCCGACTACGGTCTTGATTGGCGCAAAGGGGTAGAGCAAAACCGATGAGCTTTTCCTGGGCAAAGCCCTACGAACCCAAGCACCCCGTGATGCGCTGGATCGACGATCGGCTTCCGCTGCCGCGCGTCGTTTATGGTGCCATCGGAGGCGGGTACCCGGTTCCGCGCAATCTCAATTATTGGTGGAATTTCGGTGTTCTGGCCGGAATCTTTCTCACCATTCAGATCGTGACCGGCATCGTTCTTGCGATGCATTACACGGCCTCGACGGACGGTGCGTTCAATTCGGTCAACCAGCTCATCATGCGCGACGTCAACGCGGGATGGCTGCTTCGCTATGCGCACATGAATGGCGCGAGCTTCTTCTTCATCGTCACGTATATCCACATCTTCCGCGGGCTTTATTACGGGTCGTACAAAGCGCCTCGAGAGCTCGTCTGGATGCTTGGACTCGTCATCTACCTCTTGATGATGGCGACCGCATTCATGGGCTATGTTCTTCCCTGGGGGCAGATGAGCTTCTGGGGAGCTCAGGTCATCACCGGGTTCTTTTCAGCCTTCCCGATCGTCGGCGACCCGCTTCGAATTTGGATCTTGGGCGGTTACGCGCCGGATCAGGCGGCACTGACCCGCTTCTTCTCGCTCCATTATCTCCTGCCGTTCGTGATTGCGGCCGTCGTGATCCTTCACATCTGGGCGCTCCACATTCCCGGATCGAGCAATCCAACGGGTGTCGACGTCAAGGATGAGAAGGACACTCTGCCGTTCCATCCGTTCTACACCGCAAAGGACGGTTGGTTTGCGGCCGGAGTGCTCCTCGTTTTTGCGCTCCTGACCTATTTTGCTCCCGATTATCTTGGGCATGCCGACAATTACATTCCGGCAAATCCGCTTGCGACACCCGCGGAAATCGTTCCGGAATGGTATTTCTGGCCATTTTACGCGATCCTGCGCTCGTTCACGGCAGATTTCATCCTCCAGGCCAAGCTGTGGGGCGTGCTGGCGATGTTCAGCTCGATCCTGCTTCTGTTCTTCCTGCCGTGGATCGATCGGTCGCCGGTTCGTTCGGGCTCCTATCGGCCGATCTTCAAGCGCTTTTTCTGGCTTCTTGTCATCGACGTACTCATTCTTGGATGGGCAGGAGGGGGCGCTCCCAACCCGATCAGGAACGCGATCAGCCAGATCGCGGCTGCCTATTATTTCCTTCATTTTCTGGTGATCCTGCCACTCGTTTCGGCGTTCGAGACACCGCTTCCGCTTCCGCGTTCGATCAGCGATTCCGTTCTTCACGGGGAAGAAGAAGAAGCCGCGCCGCTACGGACAAAGCGCAAGAGCACCAAGACGGCTTCGGCGACGGCCGAGTAAGAAGACAGGGGACACATGCGTTACATTCTCGGGTTCATCGGCGCAGTTTTCGCCTTGGTCCTGTTCATCTCGCTGATCAGCGGGGTTGCAACCTATGTCCAAAGCCCGCCGGCGCCGCTTGCGTCCGACGTGTTCCACAAGCCGCCCAAGGAGCTTCACCTTGCAAGCGACGGCCCGCTTGGAAAATTCGATCGCCGGCAGCTTCAGCGAGGGTTTCAGGTCTATTCCGAAGTTTGTTCGGCATGCCACAGTTTGAAGCTGGTCTCGTTCCGTGACCTCAAGGGCCTTGGATATGACGACGCGGAAGTAAAAAAGATCGCGTCGGACTGGAAGCAGCAAGTCCCGTCAATCAATCCCGACACCGGTGAAGAGGCGACCAGAAAGGCGCTTCCATCTGATACGTTCCCACCGCCGTTCGCGAACGAAACCGCAGCGCGTGCGGCGAACAACAATGCGCTTCCGCCCGATCTTTCGCTGATCACAAAGGCCCGAGTTGGAGGCGCTGCTTACGTCTATTCGATCCTGACGGGATTCCAGCCCCAGCCAGCCGAACTTTTGAAGAGATTCCCGGATTCCAAGACGCCGACCAATCTTCACTACAATCCCTACTTCGCCAACCTCAACATTGCGATGCCGCCTCCGCTCACCACTAATGGTCAGGTTGAGTATCAGGATGGAACGAAGTCGACGGTCGATCAGATGGCACGTGACGTCGCGGCCTTCCTGGTCTGGACTGCTCAGCCGGATCTCGAGGCTCGCCACTCGGCTGGCGTTGCAGTCGTGATCTTCCTCCTCATTGCAACGATCCTTGGCTATTTCGCCTATCACCAGCTCTGGGAGGAACCCCACCGCGGAGTGGTGAGAACAGGGCCACTTGAGGCTGACAATCAGGCAAAGACCCGAAGAGCCAAGGCAAAGGCGGGGATCGCGGGCTAACGATCTCGCCTTCCGGTTTGAGTTTCCAAGATCGGCCTTAGGAACGGCTTTCGAAGGCATTCGTTTTCACGCCATAGGTCCTTGGCGTCTGGCAGGTGTGAAATGCGTATTCCCTTTATTTCTCTGGCAGCCATTGGTGCGCTTGCACTCGGCGGCTGCGCCTACGGCGATTATGGTCCGGGCTATGGCTATGGAGGCTACGGCTACGGCAATTATGGCTATGGCGGTGGATATTACGGCGGCTATGCGCCCTATTCCGGCTATGGCTACGGCGCGTTCGATCCGTTTGGCTGGTATGGCGACTTTTATTACCCAGGAGAGGGCGTCTACGTCTACGACCGCGGACGGCGAGCGCATGCCTGGAATTCCGACCAGCAGCATTATTGGTCAGGACGAAGAGCCCAATACCAGACCCGATCGGGACGAACTTGGAGCGGTTCCAATTGGAGCGGCTTCAGCCACCGGACTCACTAATCGGCGGGGCGGCGCCCGATCAGAACGATTGAGGTAAAGCTCATCACTTGAACTCCGTCCTGGTTGTTGACGACGGTGTGGGTTCGAAACGACCCCATTTCGGGTCGGCTTCGCGATTCCCGCTTTTCAGTGATCGTCCCCGAAACGTGGAGCGTGTCGCCGGGATAAACAGGCTTTGTCCAGCGAAGGCAATCAATGCCTGGCGACCCAAGTCCTGCCTGCCCCTCCTTGGTAACATGGCGTGCGATGACTGCCATCGTCATTGCCGCCGTATGCCAGCCGCTCGCTGCAAGACGCCCGAAGTGCGTTCGTGCGGCCTCTTCATCGGAGAGATGAAATGGCTGGGGGTCATATTTGCGCGCAAATTCGATCACTTCCTCGCGAGTGACCTCGTAGGTTCCAAAGTCTGTTTTTGATCCGACTTCCAGATCTTCGAAATAAATCATCGCCACGCGCATAGTCTTGCCATCGCGCCTACGCGAGCGCCTCTAAAGCGAGATTTTTGGTCCGAATTTGCAAGTGGCTGTGGCTCGCGGCTAGCATCGCGCTGGTGGCGACCGATGCTCCTTATTTCGACCGGTATCATCCGCGCCTGATCGAAGCCGCGATCGCGCTCAATGAAAACCGGCTTGAAATTGCCGAGCGAATTCTCAAGCCGCACCTCAAGCAAGACCCTTTCGATGCTGCGGCCATTCGCATGCTCGCCGAACTTGCCTCGCGCATCGGACGCATGGCCGATGCCGAGCACCTGCTTCGCCGCGCGATTGAATTGGCACCCGGCTGGGCCGCCCCAAAGGCAAACCTCGCGATGCTGCTCGGGCGGACGGGACGGCCGGGTGAGGCGATGGAGCTATTGGATGAGATCTTCACTCAGGAACCTGAAGACCTCGGCCACTGGAACCTCAAAGCCGCGACCCTTGGCCGGGTTGGAGACTTCAAAGAAGCGATCGCGATGTATGAGGCAGTTCTCCGCCGTGCGCCAGGTCAGCCGAAGGTCTGGATGAGCTATGCGCATCTTCTCAAGACCGTCGGCCGTCTGGCCGAAGGGATTAAGTCATACCGCAAAGCCATCGAGCTTCGGCCCACACTGGGCGAAGCCTGGTGGAGCCTTGCGAACCTCAAGACCGTTAAATTCGCCCACGATGACGTCACTGCAATGGAAAACGCGCTCGAAAGCTCCACGCTTGGTGACGAGGATCGCTTCCACCTCGAATTTGCGCTTGGAAAGGCGATGCACGATGCCGATCGAAGCGATGAGGCGTTCGCTTATTATTCGCGCGCAAACGCTTTGCGTCTCAAGCTCGAGCCCTATGGGCCAAGGGATATCGACGATTTCGTTAACCGAAGCATTGGCGCCTTTACCGCGGAGGCTTTTGGCGATCGGCAACGCGGATGCGAGTCTTTGGAGCCCATATTCATTCTTGGAATGCCGCGCGCCGGCTCAACTTTTCTGGAACAGATTCTATCAAGCCACAGTCTCGTCGAAGGAACGTCGGAGTTGCAGGATATTCCTCATCTTGCACGCAGCCGGGGCAAATATCCCAAAGCCGTTCTTGAGCTCAACGAGGCGGAGCGGCGGGCGCTCGGCGAAGATTATCTCAAACGCACATCGGTCCAGCGCCGCACGGGAAAGCCGTACTTTATCGACAAGCTGCCGAACAACTGGATGTGGGTTCCCTTCATTCACCTCATCCTTCCAAACGCGAAGATCATCGATGCGAGGCGCCACCCGCTCGCTTGCTGCTTTTCAAACTTCCGTCAACACTTCGCGCATGGCCAGACGTGGACCTACGATCTCCAACATCTCGGCCATTACTACGCGAATTACGTGAAGCTGATGGCGCATGTAGACACCGTTCTTCCGGGACGAGTTCACAGGGTGATCTACGAGCAGCTGGTCGACGACACAGACAATGAGGTGAGACGCCTGCTTGCATATTGCGGTCTCGATTTCGAACCCGCGTGCCTTGAGTTTTACAAAACCGAGAGGCCGGTTCGAACTCCAAGCTCCGAACAGGTCAGGCGGCCAATCTATCGCGAGGCGACCGAAGAGTGGCGTCCTTACGAGAAACATCTTGTACTGCTCAAGGCGGCGCTTGGTCCCGTTCTCGATACTTATCCGGACCCGCCGGCCGCGACCTGAAAGCAACGGTTCCGAAACAATCGGAGCCCGAATTCCCGGCCTGTGTTGACTTTAATCAACTCGTCTGCAGCAATACTGCAGACACGAATGGGGGCATTCGAACATGATTGATCGAAATCTGCGCACAGCGGTGTTTGGACTTCTTGCAAGCACGGCAATTGCATCGCCGGCTTTTGCGCAGAACGTTCCCCCGGACACTGCAACTCAACCCCGCACAACCGGACAATCGCCGGCGCCGGGGACGAATGCGACCGACGTGACCTCGCCGCCCAAAAGGGTTCAGGTTGCTCAGGAAGGGCGCGTTCCCGACCAGTCGGAAATCATCATCACCGCGACCAAGCGCGAAGAAAATCTCGAGAACGTCCCGATCAGCGTTCAGGTGCTGGGAACCCGCAAGCTCGATCAGCTCGATATTTCGAACTTCGAAGAATATACCAAGCAGCTTCCCTCGGTAACCTTCCAATCCTCGCAACCGGGCTTCACCACCGTTTACATGCGCGGCATCGCGACCGGCGGCGACGACAGCAATCACTCGGGATCACTTCCAACCGTCGGCACCTATCTCGACGAGCAGCCCGTCACGACGATCGACGGGACGCTCGACGTCCACATTTACGATATCGCGCGGATCGAAAGCCTCGCTGGGCCTCAGGGCACACTTTATGGTGCTTCGAGCGAGGCGGGAACGATCCGCATCATCACCAACAAGCCCGAGCTCGGAGTGACCACCGGCCGCGTCGACAGCGAGATCAACGACGTCGATCATGGCGGCGTTGGCGGCAAGCTCGAAGGCATGATCAACCTGCCGCTCGGCGACCATATCGCATTTCGCGCGGTCGGATTTTACGAACATGACGCTGGCTATATCAACAACGTGTTCGGCTCGGTCACTCTGTGCGGAGATCCAACTTACAATTCCGGCGGGCAGATCAACGGCTGCGTCCACAACGGCATCCATTTCGACAACAGCAAATATCTCAAAAACGATTTCAACACCCTCAACACATATGGCGGCCGAGCGGCGCTCAAGATCGATCTCGACGACAATTGGACGATTCTTCCGCAGTTCATGTATCAAAAGGCGGTCGCCCACGGCGTGTGGTTCATGGATGCTGACGAGCCTGACCTCGACACCGTTCGCTATCAGCCGGAAATTGCGAAGGACAGCTTCTGGCAGGCCGCGCTTACCGTCGAGGGTAAAATCGCCGACTTTTTCGATCTGACCTACGCCGGCGCCTACATGAAGCGGCCAAGGTTCACGACCAGCGACTACGCCGATTATACCGTTGCGTACGACAACGCCTATCAATCCTACGGCGGGCTCGCCAACTACTTCGATTACCGAGACAATGCCGGCAACATCATCAACCCGCGCCAGCATATCACTGCGACCGATCTCTTTCAGAAGATGAGCCAGGAAGTTCGCGTCGCAACACCTTCGAACCGGCCGATCCGAGCGCTCGTCGGTGCTTTCTATCAGGATCAGAAAAACCATATCTTCCAGGATTATCTGGTCGACAATCTTGCGACCAACCTGTCGGTCCCTGGCTATGACAACACGCTGTGGCTCACCAACCAGCGACGCGAGGACAAGGACTGGGCTCTGTTTGGCGAAGCGAATTGGGATATCACTCACACGATCACGCTGACGGGTGGTTTGCGTTTCTACAGGTTCGACAACATGCTCTATGGGTTCGCAGGCTTCGGCCCCGAACCCAATCCTGCCGGGTCTCATACCGGCGTAGACCGCTGCCTTACGGTCAATGGCCTTCCGGCCTATCAGGATCCAACGAGCGCTTTGGCGCAGGGCGACAGCGAGCTGGACATCCCCTGTTACAACGTTGCCGATGTCAACTCGAGCGGTCAGGCGGTACCGCGGCGAAGCACCGGCTCAGGTCATATCCATCGCCTCAATGTCCAGTGGAAGCCACACGATGGCCTCATGTTCTATGCCACCTGGTCGAGAGGCTTTCGTCCGGGCGGCATCAATCGCCAGCCAGATACGCCGGCGTACGCGCCGGACTTTCTCACCAATTATGAAGCAGGTTGGAAAACGACCTTCGGGGGAAGTCGCCTGCGTTGGAATGGGGCAATTTACCACCAGATTTGGAGCAGTTTCCAGTTCGGCTATCTCGGCCAGAATAGTCTCACGGTCATCCAAAATGGCCGGAATGCGACGGTAGACGGCATCGAAAGCGACATTAATTACGTTGCGGGCGGACTCTCGCTCTCGGCGGCGGGAGCCTACACCAAGGCAAAAACCAGCGGTAACATTTGCTCGGATTCGATCCTCGTTGACCCATCGCCCGATTGCACTGGGGTTGCCGGGGATTCCATTGAAGTGCCATCGGGTTCGCGCCTGGCGATTACGCCCAAAATCAAGGCGAGCGCAACGGCGCGCTACACTTGGCCGGTCTGGACCGGAAAACTGCACGTCCAGGGCTCAATCAGCTATCAAGGATCGGCACTCTCGGAGCTTCGACCTGAGGAGGAGCTCATTACTGGAATGATCCCCGCATCAACCCTGGTCGACCTCTTTTTTGGCTATGACTGGAGCAAATACAGCGCCGAACTCTTTGCGACCAACGTCTTCGACGACCGCAATCAGCTCTCGCGCTTCGTAGTCTGCAGCATTTGCACTCAAGTGAAGATCGTCCCAGGTCGTCCACGGACGGTTGGACTTCGATTTGGCTATCATTTCTGAACTCGCGAGTGCGGGGAGGCGTGAGGCGTCGTTTTGAATCGCCCGCTGAGCGGCTGAGGATGACTTAACGCGGCGGACACCCGAAAGGCGGCTGTGATCGTCGTTCTTGCAAATGCTTTTGCCTTTGCGAGCTGCATTCGGTTTCGATTTCAGACATTGAAACGGAACAGCATCACGTCGCCATCCTTAACGTCATAATCCTTGCCTTCGGATCGAAGCTTTCCGGCTTCGCGAGCACCCGCTTCCCCAGAAAAACGGATGTAATCTTCGTAGGCAATGGTTTCGGCACGAATGAAGCCGCGTTCAAAATCGCTGTGAATTGCACCGGCGGCTTCTGGAGCCTTTGCTCCGACAGGAACCGTCCAGGCCCGCGACTCCTTTGGTCCAGCGGTATAAAATGTAATGAGGCCAAGCAACGCATAGGCCGCGTGGATCATTCGATTAAGGCCAGTTTCACCAAGTCCAAGATCGTCAAGAAAGGCATCTCTGTCATTACTCGGAAGAGTTGCGATTTCCGCTTCGATCGCTGCTGAAATAATGACTGCCTGAGCACCTTCGCTCAGCGCCTTTTCGAAGACTTTGGCCGACATAGAATTGCCATTTGAGGCATCGGTTTCCTCGACGTTGCAGACATAAAGAACGGGTTTGGCAGTGAGAAGCTGAGCGCGCTGAAGCGCTCTTTCTTCCTCAAGCTCCTTAGGTTTGGCCAGTCTTGCCGGCTTTGAACTGCGCAATAGCTCAAGCGCCTGGCCGAGAATTGAGGCTTCGATTTTGGCGTCCTTGTCGCCTTGCTGAGCCTTTTTGACGATGTTGGGAACGCGTCGTTCGAGCGACTCCAGATCGGCCAGCATGAGCTCGGTTTCGACCGTTTCTGCATCTGCCACCGGATCGACCCGGCCTTCGACATGCGTGACGTCTCCACCTTCAAAGCAGCGCAGCACATGGATGATGGCATCGACTTCTCGGATATTTGCGAGAAACTGGTTGCCGAGGCCTTCGCCCATGCTTGCGCCTCGAACCAGTCCGGCAATGTCCACGAATTCGATCTGGGTTTCGATTTCTTGCGCCGATTTCGCGATTTTTGCGATTTTGTCGAGGCGCGGGTCAGGAACCGCGACACGCCCGACATTGGGTTCGATTGTGCAGAAAGGATAGTTTGCAGCCTGCGCCGCAGCCGTCTCGGTCAATGCATTGAAAAGGGTCGATTTGCCAACGTTCGGCAGGCCGACAATACCGCAGCGGAAGCCCATGATTATCCTTGAATGAAGGGAGTGCGTCGGCGCTTAGCGGCCCATTGGCCGAAAATGAAGTCTAACGCTCGCCGGCGCGCTTAGAGCACGGCGCAACCGTTAGAAAATCAGGCGAAATTGAAACTGATACTGAGCCGCTCCGATCGTGCGTTTCCACCAAGCACTTCGTGACGCAGCCAGCTTTCCCAAAGAAGGAGCAATCCTCGTTTTGGAGAGACTGAAACGAATTGCTGAAATTCCTCCGGAGCGTCTTTCAAACGCTTGGGTGCCGCCATCATCAACGGCAATCGCGGGTCCTCGAACCGAATGGAGCCCGAGCCTTGCGGAACCTCGACGTAGAGCGTTCCCGAAATCATGCTGTGCGGGTGGATATGAGCCGAATGATGGCCCGAACCTTTAAGAAGGTTCACCCACAAACTGTCGAGACGCGGCTTTCTTCCAATGTCGAACGCACTCTCACTGGCAAAGGACAGGGCGTGGCGAGAAAGAATTTTCGAAAGATCGCCGAAACTTGGGTCCCTCTTTGGAAGATCGTTCAAGGATCCGTAGCTCGTGTAACCAGGATAATGATGATCCTGTGACCATGAGCGTCCCGCCTTATCGTCGTTGGCAAGAGTTCGGATCGAATGCTCCAGTTCGTCGAGCAAGGGTTCATCGTCGAGTTCGGCTTGATAGAGCCGTGTCGCGAAAAGAGGTCGAGCCGTCATTCACTTCGCTCTGCTTCGCGATTTGCAGCCACGCAAGAGTGGAAACTCGCCCGTCTCCCGCTTCAGACTTTCATGGGGAACAGGTTTCGCTTTAATTCGCGACAAATCGAACGCTAAATGTCAGTCGTTCAGCCTCAGCGCAATTTCGCTCATGAACCGTGCGTCCTCGCCTTCTGCCAACCATTCTGCCTCCGCTGCAATTGCGGCCAGGAGATCGGACAGGGGTTCCATTTCGATTTTCGCATAATTGCCGAGCACATGGCCGGTCACGAGGTCCTTCCGGCCAGGCCCTGGATGACCAATTCCGATCCGAACTCGGCGAAACTCGGGTCCGAACGCCGCATCGATGGACCGCAAGCCATTATGGCCCGCAAGCCCGCCTCCAACGCGCACCTTCACCTTGAACGGCGCGAGATCGAGCTCGTCGTGAAAGACAGTCAGAGCGTCCAGATCCTCTTTATAAAATCGAAGTGCCTGCTGAACGGCATCACCGCTGTCATTCATGAAGGTCTGTGGCTTAACGAGAAGAATTTTGTCCTGACCGAGCCGGCCTTCAGCAACGAGGCTCCGGAATTTCTTCTGCCAGGGCCCAAAGTCATGCACTTCGGCGATCGTATCGAGCGCCATGAAGCCGACATTGTGTCGGTGGAGCGAGTATTGTGCACCAGGATTTCCAAGGCCTGCCCAGATTTGCATTGGCCCCACTAGCGTGACGCCATCCCAAAAAGAAACCGCCCGCCTTCTTTAAAGGCGGGCGGTTCTTCAATGAATCCCAAAGACGACAATCGGCGCGTGAACCTGTCACTCCGTCCCTTGTGAGCCCTCGGCCTCGGCTTCGCCCTCATCGGCGCCGCCTTCAACGGTTGGAACCTCACCTGCAGGCGCATCCGTTTCTTCTTCCAACTTCATTGCGGAAGGAGCAACGATCGTCGCGACGGTGAAGTCGCGGTCGGTGATCGCAGGCGTTGAGCCCTGCGGAAGCGGCACCCGACTGATGTGAAGCGAATCGCCGATCTCGAGCCCTTTGAGAGAGATATGGATCTCTTCTGGAATGTAGGCCGCGTCGCAAACAAGTTCGAGCTCGTGCTGCACGACGTTCAGCACTCCGCCACGTTTCAGACCTGGCGACAAATCCTCGTTCTCGAACCGCACCGGCACCGCGACGGTGACTTTGGTGTGCTCCGAAATCCGGAAGAAATCGACATGAATCGGACGGCTCGTCACCGGATGAAAATCGACCGCCTTGGGCAAGGTTCGGGTTGGCTTGCCGGCAACATCGATCATCACGACCGAGTTCATGAAGTGACCGGTCGATAGCATTCTGGAAAGGAGCTTTTCCTCGACATGGATCGATAAAGGCTCTTTCTTTTCGCCGTATAGGACGGCGGGAACCCGACCTTCGCGGCGCAGTGCTCGGGAGGCTCCCTTGCCGGCCCGGTCGCGCGCTTCGGCGGGCAGCGTCAGCTGTTCGCTCATTTGGCTTTACTCCGATTGATTTAACCCCCGCACCACGCCTCCAGGGATGACCATTGGTGCAGGAGCGCGCGCCTATAGGTGAGACAGCCGAATTAGGCAAATCGAGACATGCGGCCGGCCGAGCGTTTTTGAGGACAATTCTCGCTAGGGCCTGCGCCGGCGTTTAATAGACGCGCTGTGATTCAATTCCTTTTTCGGCGAGCCGGACAAGAACGCTGTCCTTACCAGCGAGGTGTCCGGCCCCAACTGCGACGAAAACCGTTCCAGGCGCCTGCATTCGTGCAGCGATCCAGTCTGCCCAACGCGCATTGCGGTCGGTGAACATCGAGCGATAGGTTTCCGGCGATCCTTGTCGAATATCATCGAGCATTTGGACAAACATCGACTGATCTCCGCGCTTCCACGCCGCTTCCATGTCCGCCATTGTCTTGGAAAGGTCGATCGGCTGAACCGCGATCGGCTGACCTGCTTTTGCCCAAAGCGGGGGAAGGCTTCGCGATCCGTTCGAAAAATGATTGAACATGTTGAGCTGGAACTGGAGCGTTTCGAGACCTTCGACGGCTTTTCCTTCGCGTTCTGCAATTTGGCGAAGCACGGCATCGGCACCATTGTCGACCTGCATTCCCTCGGTACGGCTCGCGCTCATCGCCATTTTAGTTGTCGCGAGAAAGGTTGCCGACGGTTTCGACAAGGGCGTCGCGATCGCCTGTTTCAGCTGCTGAGCGGCATTGGGACCTTCGGGCAGGAGAGTTTCGAGGACGAGTTCGTTCGACTGTTCAAAAGCCCTTCGGACATCGGCGTTGAGCCAGCGCTGATCATTATCGAGCGCGTGAAATGTTCCGAACAAATAGATGGTCGTATCGGAATCATGGACGACGAACATCGCGGGCTCTTGCGCGCTATCCGCAACGATCGCGGGCGGAGTTGCAGAAGCAATTGCGGCGGCGGCGAACAAGTTGACCATCCATCACCCTCCCGAGGCGGACGGCACTGTGAAACCCTTGCGCGACGATGCGCAGGCGCATCTTACCCGGCGGGAAAAACTCCCGTATCCCAGAGACTTCGCGCGTCAGACCCCCCAGCCCGATCACATCGTCATGCTCACTGACTTGACCTGGAATGTCTAGCGGAAAGAGTTTGGGAGGTGAATTTTTAAAAGAAGCGGCAATGCCGGGGAGGACCAAAGCTGTTTCCTACTGGACCCGCGTGACTTTGTACCCGTCGCGCTGAAGCCGTGCGACAACCGAATCGCCTCCCGCAAGATGGCCGGCTCCCACTGCGACTATAATCGTTCCGGGTTGAGCCATCCTTTGTTCGATCCATTTTACCCAGTTGGAATTTCTTCGTTCGAGAAGCGCCTGTTTAAGATCCGGGGACCCAGCAAGATCATGATTGAAGCTGGTCGCGATCGAGCGGACGTCACCGCGGGACCAGGACGCCAGCATCGTGCTGAAGTCCTTGTCGGCACCGGTTTCGGGTTCAAGTGCACCTTCGAGGAGCGAGCGTTGGGCTTTTTCGGGAAGTCCGTCGAAATAGCCGAACTGCTGAGCGTTCGTTTCCAGCTGGCCGATCGGTTTGTGTTCGGACAGGAATTGCTGGCGAAGAACTTCCTCTGGGCCGTCGGTCCCTTTCAGTCCCATGGTCCGGTACTGAATTCCAAGCAGCTGGATCGCTGCGAGCCAGGTCTTCATCTGGTCGAAATAGGTTTCCGGTACTCCGGTCGCAGCGATCGCGGCGCGAAGTTTCTTAACGTCACGTTCGGGAACTCTTGCGGCGATCGGCGGAAGTCCCTTTGCAAAGCCAAGACTAAATTCGATCTGCTGAAGCGCCTGAGGATGCTGCTGATCGACGATGGTTTCGACGTAAAGTTCCTGCGAGTCCTCGAGCGCTTGATCGAACTTCTGAGTTCGCCATTTGAGATCGTCGGGAAGAAGATGGATCGTTCCAAAAAGGTAGATCGTCGTATCGGCGTCCGTCACTTCCCAAAGCGCGGGCCGCGCAGTTGGGCGAGTGGGCGCTCCAGCTCCGGGCGACGAGGCAAGAAGAGTCGCGCCTCCAAGCGCTGCAACCGCGCGTCGGATTATCGATGTCAGCAAGGGATGATCAGTCATTGTCTTTCCGTCGTTCGAATTCAAGCGCTAGCGATCGCAAGCTGAACGCCCGCTGTTCCTAGCGATTCAGCCTTTAAGATCCGTTGCTCCAAGAGCGCCACTTGCCCGCCGCAATCGCATCCGCCAAAGCCAAAATGCAAAATATCGTCGTCGATCTGCGAGGCACCTTCACTTGAGCCTTTGTTTCCAGGACCTGATCCTCACGCTCCACAATTACTGGAGCGCCAAGGGTTGCTTGATTTTGCAGCCTCTCGACCTGGAGGTCGGAGCAGGGACGTTTCATCCGGCAACCGTTTTAAGAGCATTGGGAAGCTCGCCCTGGAAGGCCGCCTATGTCCAGCCATGCAGGAGGCCGACCGATGGCCGCTACGGCGAGAACCCCAATCGGCTTGGACATTATTATCAATTTCAGGTGGTGCTAAAGCCGAGCCCCGATGATCTTCAGGATCTTTATCTTGGCAGCTTAACGACGATCGGGATCGATCCATTGGAGCATGACATCCGCTTCGTCGAGGACGATTGGGAAAGCCCGACGCTCGGCGCCTGGGGGCTCGGCTGGGAAGTCTGGTGCGACGGGATGGAAGTCACGCAGTTCACCTATTTCCAGCAAGTCGGAGGGTTCGAGTGCCGACCAGTCATGGGCGAGCTCACCTACGGTCTCGAACGGCTCGCAATGTACATTCAAGGCGTCGACAATGTTTTCGACCTCAAATTCAACAGCGAGGGCGTCACCTATGGAGACGTCTTTCTTGAAAATGAGCGCGAGATGTCGGTTTACAATTTCGAAGTTGCCGATACTGCCTCCCTGTTCGGCCTGTTTCGAAAGGCGGCCTCGGAATGCGAGCGATGCCTCGAGGCAACGCTTCCCATTCCGGCCTATGAACAGGCGATCAAGGCGAGCCATATCTTCAATATGCTTCAGGCGCGCGGAGTAATCAGCGTCGCCGAGCGCCAGGCTTATATCGGACGCGTCCGCGATCTTGCGAAATCGGCCTGCGGCGCATGGCTTGAGCGAACCAGCTGATGGCCGACTTCCTGCTCGAGCTTTTGTCCGAGGAAATTCCTGCGCGAATGCAGGCGGCGGCCCGCAACCAGCTTGCAAGGATGTTCGCTGAATGCACGATCGAAGCAGGCCTTTCGACGGGCGCGATCGATGTCCATTCAACGCCCCGGCGCTTGATTCTGATTGCTCGAGACGTCGCCTCGATGAGCGCTCCAAAGCGAGAGGAAATCAAAGGACCGCGCAGCTCGGCGCCGCCGCAGGCTATCGAGGGATTTTTAAGGAAGACCGGGCTTCAAAAAGACGATCTGGTCGAGCGCGACACTGTTTATTTCGCGATCCTCGAGAAACCCGGACGGAAGGCGTCTCAAATCCTTGGCGACGTCACAAAAACCATCGTCGAAGGATTTCCCTGGCCCAAATCGATGCGCTGGGGATCGGGTTCGATGCGCTGGGTCCGGCCACTCCATGGCATCGTCGCAATGCTCGGCGAAACCATTGTCGATGTCGAAGTGGATGGATTGAAATCTGGTGCGACGACATTCGGGCACCGGTTCCATCATCCCGGGACGATCACCATCGGCGGCGCTCACGATTATGCTCAGAAGCTTCGCGCCTGCCACGTGATTGTCGATCAGGAGGAACGCGAGCTTGTCATTCGAAAGGCTGCCCAAGCCGCTTCGGCAGAAGCGGGCCTGACGCTCCTTCTCGATGAAGCACTCGTCGTCGAGAATGCCGGTCTTACCGAATGGCCAGTCCCGCTTCTTGGCGAGTTTGACGGCAATTTCCTCGACGTTCCGCGCGAAGTCATCGTTCTGACGATGCGCACCAATCAGAAATATTTCGCGTGCACAGCCTCCGATTCAGGTCTTGCACCCGCATTCGTTTGCGTTGCCAACATCGCCGCGAAAGACGGAGGCCAGGCAATCGTCGAGGGAAACCGCCGAGTTCTTGCCGCACGACTAGCAGACGCCCGCTTCTTCTGGGAGCAGGACCTCAAAATCCCGCTCGAGCGGCAGGCGGAAAGGCTCGACTCCATCCTGTTTCACGAAAAACTTGGAACCCTTGCTCAAAGGGTCGAGCGGATCGCGAAGCTCGCGCGGTGGATAGCGGAAAGTGAAATTGTCGCTGCCGATCCCGACGATGCCGAACGGTCGGCAAGATTGGCCAAAGCCGACCTTGTGACCGGAATGGTGGGAGAGTTTCCCGAGCTTCAGGGCATCATTGGCGGCCATCTGGCCGCTGCACAGGGCGAAAAAGAGACGATCGCCACTGCAATTCGCGAGCATTACAAGCCGGTGGGACAGGGCGATGAAGTTCCTTCAGTTCCACTGAGCGTTGCGCTTTCGCTTGCCGACAAAATCGATTCCATTTGTGCCTTCTTCAGCATCGGCGAGAAGCCGACGGGTTCAAAAGACCCGTTCGCGCTTCGGCGGGCGGCAATCGCATCAATTGAAATCATCGTCCGCAACAGCCTCAGGCTTCCGCTAACCAGGGCGTTCCGAGGCGCCCTTTCGAACAAGGTGGCGCAAGATGGCGACAGTGACAGCGCGCACCGCTTGGATCAAACGACCAACGAGCTTCTCGAATTCTTCGCCGATCGCCTGAAGGTTCAGCAGCGCGAAGCGGGGGTTCGCCACGACTTGATCGATTCGGTCTTTTCGCTCGGCGGTGAAGACGATCTCGTTCGGCTTCTTGCGCGCGTTCGATCGCTTCAAACCTTTATCGAAACCGAAGAGGGAAGGGACCTTCTCACAGCTTACAAACGCGCCGCCAATATTCTCAAGAAGGAAAACTGGCTGGGCTCGGAACTGATGAGTTCTCCTGCTGAAGACGGCATTCCGCAGACGGGCGAGGAAGACCCGCTGGTACTGGTCGACGAACCCGCGCTTAGAGCCGTGATCGCGAAATTGGGGACAGAAGGCAATGAGCCTGAGCTTCCTCAAGAAAAGGCTCTTCTTGAAACTCTCGACGCTGCAGAGAAGCTCGCCTCTTTGGCAATTCAAGCGGAAGACTTTGGTGCAGCGATGGGCGCGCTTGCGTCCCTTCGCGGACCGATCGACACCTTTTTTGATCACGTTACGGTCAACGATCCTGATCGGATCAAGCGTCAGCGGCGATTGAACCTTCTGATGCGGTTTCGCGACCAGGTGAACTGCGTTGCCGATTTCTCGAAGATCGAGGGCTAGACCCCAAATTCAAAGGATCGGCGGCGTTGATCGTGTCTCTTTGAGCTAGGACGCGAGCAATGCTTCGCGCAGTCTTACGGAAAACAAGAGGTTGAGTTTACCGCGGCGGGTCGTCGCGGTCCCTGTCCTTCGCGGCTGCAGAGCGCAGACTGTCGCGCTCGCGCAATTCCTTTTCACGGTCGGCACGCTCGCGTTCGAGCTCCTCGCGTCTTGAAACCTCGCTTTGGTAACGAGTCTTCCATTTCCGCCGTCCGCCCGCGGTCAGGAAAATGCCGATCAGCAGCCCAAGCAGGAATACGAGGATGCAGATCGCCCAGAGGTTCGGGTCGCTCGTAATGTTCATCAAGGCTTCCCCAGCGTTGAAAGGACTGCGGAGACTACGCTTAAGCGCGCCGCCGCGTTCCCATTAGCTGTGGAGGAAGCTGTCGTTGATCGAGCAGCTCGCCGGACCAAGGATCACGATGAACAGCGTTGGAAGAATGAAGAGAATGAGCGGAACGGTCATGATTGCAGGCAGACGCGCCGCTTTCTCTTCTGCGCGCATCATCCGCTCATGACGGAATTCAGCTGAAAGGACGCGAAGCGCCGAAGCGAGCGGAGTTCCGTACTTTTCGGTCTGGATCATGGTCGTAACCACGCCCCTAACCGCATCGAGATCGACCCGCTGAGCAAGATTTTCAAAGGCCTGTCGACGCTCATTGAGAAAGCCGAGTTCGATCGCGGTCAGTCCAAATTCGTCGCCGAGCTCGGGATATGCCTTGCCGAGCTCCCGCGACACTCGGCCGAATGCCGCATCGACGGTCAGACCGGCCTCGGCGCAGATGACGAGAAGGTCGAGAGCATCCGGAAGGCCTTTGCGAATGGCGTGGCTTCGCTTGTTGACCTTGTTTTTGAGCCAGATGTCGGGAGCCTTGTAGCTTCCAACGAGAAGGCCAGCGACGGTCATGTAGCGGCGAATTGCCGACCATTGCGGCTCAAAGCCGAACACATAAAGCAGCAGCACCGCGGTGACACCAATGCCGACCGGCAACAGGAAGCGAGCGAAAATGATGAAGAAGGCAAGATCCTTGGTCCGAATTCCGGCCTGCATCAGCCTCGTCTGAGTCTTCTTGACCTGATCGTCCTGAAGCATCTTGAACTGAGTCAGGATCGAGCGGACCCGGTCCGCGGCCTGGTTGCGGTTGGTCAGCTTCTTGCGCTTGTTGGTCGAGGCGACGATACCCGCCTTCAACTGCTCACGTCGTTCGTTGAGCGCCTTTACGCGGCGGATCATGGGATCCTTGACCGTGGTTGCCGCATAGATTGCGAGCAGAACGGCAAAGCTTGCGACGGCGCTCAACATCGTCGCGATGAAGATGACGTCGAAACCCAGAATATGGGGGCCAGTAGGGGCCTGCTGCATCACGCCGCTTCTCCGTCAGATCTCAAAGTTGACCATTTTGGCCATGATGAATGCGCCGATGCCCATCCAGAGCATGCCGCCCATTCCAGCAACCATCAGGCGCTGATCGGTGAAGAAGCCATCCATGTATCTCGGGTTCATCATGTAGACGAGCCCAAAGACGATGAACGGCAATGCACCAACGATATAGGCCGAGGCTTTCGATTCCGAGCTCATCGCTCGGATCTTGAGCTTCATCTGGGAACGTTTGCGAAGAACGTCCGCGAGGTTGGACAGAGTTTCGGCAAGGTTGCCGCCCGTCTCGCGTTGGATCGCAAGCGTGATCACGAAAAACTGAAACTCCGGCGTTCCGAGACGGTCCGCAGTTTCCTGGAGCGCGGCTTCCATCGTCCGACCGATTTTCATTTTGTCGGAGACGATCCGGAACTCGAGCCCGACCGGTCCCTTGATTTCGCTTGCAACGATCCCGAGGGTTTCGGTGATCGGAAGACCCGACCTTAAGCCGCGGACCATGAGTTCGATCGCATCGGGAAAGTTCGCGTTGAACTTCAGGACTCGGCGCTTGATCATTCGTCCGATGACGAAGTGGGGTCCGCCAATTCCCAAGATGATCCCCATCATCACCGAAAGAATGAAGGGAGCTCCACGGAACACCAGCGCAAGAGTGACGAACAGGACGGTGCCGATGCAGACCATCGCATATTTGCCGAGCGAGATCTCCTTGCCGGTCATCTCCAGGCGTTTGCGGAGCAACGCGGGCTTGGGAACCAGCGTCGAGGCATAGTCTTCCCATTTGCTCGTCCGTTCAGCAAACAGCTTCCGGATCTGAGCCTGCGCATTGCCGGCGATCACGTCGCCATGGCGCTCCTTGATGAGTTCCACGCGCCGTTTGAGCGACTTTGCCGGCGAGGGACCGCGCATCGCCATGAAGGCGAGAACGAGCGCTCCGGTGCCGCCGATCAGGAGTAACCACAAGACCATTTCGTGTCTTCGCCTCTTCGCTTTTCGCCGCGGCTTTCGCTACGGCGATCGGGTTACGCCGCTTTGTCTTTCGGCTTCGACAACATCGACTTCAGATTATCGACCAGCGATCTGTTGCCAGCGGCCGATTTCACCTCGGCACTCGCACCTTCGTCGCCCGAATGGTTCAACACCATGCTCGAGAGGCTGTTGAACGGTGCGCTGAGCTTGCCGCTCGCGACTTCCGCCATCGGCTTGCCGAGCTTGGCTGCCTGCGCAGCGAGCTTTGCATCATAGGGGAACACGACGTCGACAGGACGTTCGATCGATTGTTCGAAATCCTTACGACTGATTTCGAGAGCTCCGCCCGAAGGCACGGCATTCGCAACCACGACCACCTTGGTCTGCGGTGCGTTGGATTTGAGCCAAGCAAGGATCCGGATCGTGTCACGAGTGGCCGCAAGAGTCAGCTCAGCAACCACAACCGCGACATGGGCATCATGAACGAGGTGGGGGTGCTGGATCAGCATCTGGCGTGGAAGATCGAGCACGGTTGATTCGAACGCGTTCCGCATTTCTTCCTGAAGCGCGAAGAAGGCGCTTCCGTCGGTCATCAGTGGCTGGTGAATCGGAGCCTCGGCCGAAAGGACTGACAAGCGTTCGTTCGCCCTCACCATTGCGCGCTCGATGAACAGCCCGTCGATTCGGCTCGGATTTTCGATCGCGTCGGTAAGACCACGACCCGGTTCGAGATCAAGTGCGAGAGCGCCAGTTCCGAAATGGACATCAAGGTCGAGCAACGCAGTCGTGCGCCGAGCCTTTTCGCCAAGAAGCCATGCGAGCGAGGTCGCAAGCGTTGACGCTCCGACGCCGCCACGCACTCCGATGACGGCTGCCATGACGTGCGGCTTGTCGGCCTGCGCTTCACCGCGGGGTCCCGACAGGATCATCTGCGCATGAGCGAAGGTGTCACGAAGCTGGTCGACCGTGAACGGCTTTAGGAGATAATCGTGAATTCCGCTCGCAACGAGGTCCCGGTAGAGCCGGACGTCGTTGACGGTCCCTGCGGCAATCACGATCGTCCCTGGCTCGCACACCTCCGCAAGAGCGTTGATGTCGTTGAGCGGATCGGCCAATTCGCTAAGATCGACGAACAAAATGTTGGGGCTTGCCGAGACTGACAAGGCCTGCACGGCATTGCGAAGGCCGCCCTTGTTGACCTTTTCCGGAGACCAGCCGTGTTCGACTGCAACGGGCCGAAGCATATCGGCCGTTGCATCGTCGCAAACAAAGGCGGTGAACGGATCGCGAAGTCCCGCGCGTGCTTGGAACGGAGCGTTCATTACTGGTTGCCCTTCGTGCTACTGGCCTCGAGGCCCTTAGTTCCGGTCGGCGCCGTCGAGCGGTACATAATGACCGCTCGGGCCGCCGTGTTGACATCTCCGGTGCCGGTGGCTTCGCGCCCGTGGACGAGGTCCTCGGGGTTGGCGACCATCGCAGCGATGTTCGAATTCAACGCCGCATCCATAATTGGACATGGTGCGATTTTCGAAATTGGGCTGGGACGCCACGCTCCAGTTGGGGCAGCCAGGAACACTGGCCCGGCGACGGCTCACAACCACCCGGACAAATCCGGGTTGAACGATTCCAGTTGTCACAGGGGCGCCCTCGGAGACCATCATCCCATATTGCCCGGCCACCGCTGAAATCTGCCCGCGGGCAGCTGCAACATAGGGGCCGTCGACGTAGATGGTGTCGCCGTAGCCAAGGCCGAGGCCTTGGAACCAGCCATTGAGCCTGTCGGTCTCGCCGGCCGCAAGTGCGCCGTCGGGAGCGGAAGCATCAAAGACATAATCGGCGCTGCTCACGACCGGAACGTTGACCGTTGCAACACCTTTGTCCGGGACGTCCGGCGTGTTGCACGCGGCCAGCGAGGACGCGAGGGCGATGAGAATCACTTTCGAGCGCATCGTCGAATCCTTTCCTGTAAGGCCGCGGATCACAGCTTGAACCCCGGAGCAGCAACCGTTCCTGCAACTGCGGCTGGCGCAGGCGCAGGCGCCTGGACAGCCGTCGGAGTGACTGCACCGCTAGTTCCGGTGAAGCTCTGGCCGAGGAAATCGCGCTGGATGTCGTCGGGTGCCCGATACCCATCCGTTGGCAGTGCAAGTTGGCCCGAGACCGGTCGCACCAGATATGGCGTGACGATGATCACGAGCTCCGTCTCGTTGCGCTGGAACTTGGTCGAACGGAACAATGTGCCAAGGACCGGAATGTCGCCGAGAAACGGTGCTTTTTGAATATTGTTGTTGTTGCTGTTCTGAAGCAGCCCGGCGATCATGAACGACTGACCCGAACCAAGTTCGACCGTCGTTTCTGCACGCCGAGTGGTCAGTGCAGGAACGACGTAGCCGTTAAGAGTAACGGCACCCGCGTCGCTGAGCTCGCTGACCTCAGGTCGAACCCGCATCGAAATCCTGCCGTCGGCAAGGACGATCGGAGTGAAGGCGAGACCGACACCATATTGCTTGTATTCGATCGTCACTGATCCCAGCGACTGAGAGATCGGGATCGGGAATTCACCGCCAGCGAGAAAGCTCGCGGTTTCTCCTGAGAGCGCCGTGAGATTGGGCTCTGCAAGAGTTGTGACGACGCCGTCATTCTCGAGAAGATCGAGCGTGCCGAGCATGTTAAGACCAAGGATCTTGCCGAAGATCCCAAGCGACGTCCCGCCAGCAATATTGTTGAACGTCACATCCTGAATGTTTTCAGGCGCCAGACCGGTGAGGGGATTGACTGTTCCCTTGACGACGTTGATCGTTCCTGGAGTTCCCTGTCCGATCCCGAAAGCCGTGCTTCCGCCGATCTTCTGCGACAAAAGATTGACCCCGAACTGCTTGACCAGCGTTCGGTTCATCTCGGCGATCCGAACCTTCAGCATCACTTGAAGCGGAGTTGCGACTTTCAGCCGGCTGACCGGTACGATGTTGAGCGCAGCGTCCGGCTTGGTGACGTCGACACCCGGGTTCAATGCCGCCTTGACGAGCATTTCCGCCTGAGCAGCATCCTCGGGTGAGGCGACCGTTCCGTTAAGAACTGCGACCTGACCGACGTTGGTGACACTGATGTCATTGCCGGGCATTGCCTGGCGCAGAATTTCGTTGATCGAGCTAATGTTCTGATTCACTCGAACATTTGCTCCATAGACCACCGAGCCGTCCGCAGCCGTCGCGATCACCGTCGCCTCTCCGGATTTCTTTCCGAACAGGTTCATCTGGCGCGGGCCGTTGACATAGACGTCCGCGACATCGGGGTTCGAGGTCCAAACGCTCGAGACGGAGCGGGGCAGGTTGATCATCTGCCCTTCACCGACCGAGAGAAGGACCTGGGTCGAGGGACGATAGGTCCCGGACGTATAGGCCTTGGGTTGAGCTGCGGCGGGCGTCGTGGTGCCGATGAAGGCGATCCCGAGCGCAAGTGCCGCAGCTGCAGTGCCGAGGCGGGCCCGGCGAGAGATGGATTGAGTATTCATTTAGCGAGCTCCCACCGGAACAACGGTGACATTATTGCCGCGCGCGACGCGCACGACCGGGCCGACCGAGGCCGCCTCGGCAACGGCGTGACCGGCCAAAGTTTGACCGATTCCCTTTGCTAGTCCGGCCAAAGACTGGCCGACCTTCTCTTCACCCGAACTTGGGCGACCCGGGACCGAGCGGCGCTCGAAACGGGAGACATCGCCACCCGTGGTGAACGTCGTATTCGTATCCATCGGACGATCCGAATAAGCGAGAAGCATTTGGCGCTCCTGGGTCGGGTTTGCGCCGGCCGGGACCTTGATGTCCCCAGCTGCAACCGCGCGCTCGAGATCGGCGGAATTATCCGAGATTGAGCGAAGAGAGAGCGAGAGCTGCCCCATGCTCTGAGCGACTTCGACCTTTTCTGCGAGCCGCGGAGTGACTTCGAGCGTAACATTCGAGAATGTCTTGATCGCGGTCTTTCCGTCCTCGTCCTTGTCGGTGAAGCGTTGGTCAGTGGCGAGAACGCGAACATTGCGAACGATCGTTTCCGACACTTTGAGTGGTGCTCCGTCACCGCCGCCTGGGACCTGCTGCGTGAGCACGAGGTCGACATGGTCTCCTGGGAAGACAAAACCTGCGACGCCGGTCACAGCGTTCACTGGGACGCTGACTGCGCGCATTCCAGGGCCAAGCGCTGCGGCGAGGAAGCCGCGATCCTGCGGTCCGACAAGCGACCCGCGGGTCACTGGCTGACCAGCGGCAATGGCGTAGCGAACGACCGTCCCGGCAAGGCTCTTCGCGTCGGGCTGACCTTCAACGTAATAAGCGCCCTGCATCAGCTCCTTCGGCCAGGGTTGGAAGGTAAAGCTGTCGGGATCGATGATCGTCCCGACCGGCAATGCCTTCTTGGCCACGAGAACTTTCGGCCCGAGCGGCACTGCAGGCGCTGCCGCAGCCTGCTGCGCGCCGGCACCGACGAACATATTCTTGGCCATGACCGCGGTAACCACCGCAATGACCAACGCTCCAACGAGCAGAGCAAGCTTCTTCACATCCATGGCGCGTTCGCCTCCCCCAGACGGGTCTTCAAAACAGTCTCACACATCAGACAAATTGGTTAAGAAAGCGTTGGGTGAGAGTTGCGAGACCACCAAAAGCAATCGCGACTCCGTACGGAATTTCCGGGTGTCCCTCGCGCTTTGAAACGCGATGGAAGACGAGAATTCCAAGTGTCAGGACACCTCCGGCAAGCGAGGTCAAAACCAGAAACCTCAGCGTCGCGAAGGGCGAAAACCATAATGCTAGGGCTGCTGCGAGCTTGACGTCACCGCCGCCCATCATTCCGGCATAAAAGGCACCGGCGAGAATCACGAACACTGCGGAGGCCGCAGCGATTTGAACCGCCATTCCTGGCCAGGGTGCAAGTGCAACCGAGACCCAGTAGACAGGCGCAAGAAGTGCAACGGTAAGGTTGAGCCGGTTCGAAATCGTGAAGGTTCGAACGTCGATCACCGCTGCGATGACGAGGATCACCGCGAGAATGACGAGCAGCGCGTCGGTAAATGAACCATTGAACATGATGCCATTCCTAGACGGCCCGGCTTTCCAATTCGTAACCGAGGGTCGAAATGACTGAATTTGACGTCATTATTATCGGTGGAGGGATCGCCGGCGCGAGTCTCGGTGCAGAAATTGCTTCGAAATTGAAGTCGCTAATTGTCGAGGCCGAAGATCAGTGCAGCTATCATTCAACCGGGCGGTCGGCCGCATTCTACCTTGAAAGTTATGGTGGATCCGACGTCGCGAAGCTGACGAGCGCATCCTACGATTTTCTTGATTCGCCGCCAAAGGATTTTGCCGAATCGGGATTTTTGAGAGTTCGGGGGGATTTGCATATCACTCGAGACGTTGTCCCAGAGCTTGCCCCAAGCGTAAAAAGCCGGGTTGTCGAGCGGGAAGAACTCGAGAACTCTCGTCCCCGGGATCAGAACCCAATGGCGGCGGGCACTGCTCGAACCCGGCTGCGCCGACATCGATGTTGCAAGGCTTCATTCTGCGTATCTGCGCCAATTTCGCCGAAACGGAGGCGAGATTGCGCTCAGCACGCGGGTCGTTGGCGCAAAGCGAATGTCGGGCCGCTGGGGGGTCCTGTTCGCCGATGGGAGCAGTTCCACTTCAAAGATTCTCGTCAATGCTGCCGGGGCCTGGGCCGACGAAATTGCACGAATTGCAGATGTTGAACCGCTCGACATCGCGCCCAAAAGGCGGACCATGGTTCAGCTTCGAGTGGGCCAAACCGGCCTTAAAGCCTTGCCCCTTGTCGATGATTCGGAAGGGACGTTTTATTTTAAGGGGGAAGCCGATTGCTCGCTTTGGCTCAGTCCCCACGACGAAATCGAGAGCGGTCCGTGCGATGCAGCGCCCGAGGAGATCGACATCGCAACCGCAATTGCCCGGTTCGAAGAGGTCGTCGACTGGCCGGTCATTCGAGTGGAACGGCGCTGGGCGGGGCTAAGGAGTTTCGCTCCCGATCGTCTTCCGGTCTATGGCTTCGATATCGCGGAAGACGGGTTTTTCTGGTGTGCCGGCCAGGGCGGATTTGGAATACAGACCTCGCCTGCCGCCGCGAAAATGGCAGCTTCGCTTCTTTCAGGAGAAGCTTTCGACCCGGCAATTGCGAAAATCGATCCAAGAATATTCTCGCCCGCGCGATTTCGCTCTTGAGGAGGGAAGGGCCATCCGGTTCAGAAGTTTAGCGACGCTCTTGCCGCTGCCAACGATTACAGGCGGTGATGCCGCCGTTGGTCGTCCGCTTCGGCACAGGCGAGCGCGTCGACACGATCATTTTCAGGATGGCCGCTGTGACCTTTGACCCAGCGCCAGGAAATCACGTGCGGCTGCGCTGCGATCTCGAGTTGCTGCCAAAGTTCGGAATTCTTGACCGGCTTCTTATCGGATGTGCGCCAGCCATTTTGCCGCCAATTGTGGATCCAGCGGGTAATTCCGTCGCGCAGATAGATGCTGTCGGTATGAAGATCGACCTGGCACGGTCTCTTCAATGCCTCGAGGCCCTTGATCGCGGCCATGAGTTCCATGCGATTGTTGGTCGTCAGCGCTTCTCCACCCGACAGTTCCTTTTCGCGGGTGCCTGAACGAATCAGCGCTCCCCAGCCGCCTGGTCCGGGATTTCCCCGGCACGCTCCATCGGTAAAGATCTCAACGCGTGGAAGCTCGGCCACTTCAGCCAACAAGCTCTCGCGGAAGTTTGAACGTCATGCGTTCCGGGGTGTGGTCGGCAATTTCCTCACGAACCGAAAATCGTTCGGACAAGGCGTCGAGCACTTCACGAACGAGAACTTCGGGTGCCGAAGCTCCTGCGGTCAGGCCAATCGTTCTCGGCTCGCCGAGCCACTCCCAGCAATGTCCGATGCGCGCTCGATCAGTCTTGCAGGAACTCCCATTCGCTCCGCAACTTCCGCGAGCCGAAGCGAATTGCTGCTGTTGGGTGCTCCGATCACAAGCATTCGATCGCACTTGGGAGCGATGTCCTTGACCGCGCTCTGACGATTGGACGTCGCATAGCAAATGTCCTCGCTCCTTGGAGCGCGAATCGCCGGAAATCGGGTCTTGAGCGCGTCGACGATCGCGGCGGTGTCGTCGACCGAAAGCGTGGTTTGGGTAAGAAACGCGAGATTGTCCTCGTCGGGAACGGCAACATGATCGACGTCGCTAACGGTTTCGACGAGCGTAATTCCACCTTCGGGAACCTGACCAAATGTTCCGATGACTTCGGGGTGGCCGGAATGGCCGATAAAGAGGATATGGCGGCCTTCGGCGATCAGGCGCTCGGCCTGGCGGTGAACTTTGGAAACGAGCGGGCAGGTGGCATCGACATAGATTAGCGCTCGCCGTTCGGCCTCGGCGGGAACCGATTTTGGCACTCCATGGGCGGAAAAGACGACCGGCCGATCGTTTGGAACCTCGTCAAGTTCATCGATGAAGATCGCTCCAAGGGAACGCAGCCGGTCGACCACGAAACGATTGTGGACGATTTCGTGCCGGACATAAACTGGCGACCCAAAGCGCGCGAGCGCGAGCTCGACGATCTGGATTGCTCGGTCGACGCCGGCGCAAAATCCGCGCGGCGCTGCGATGAGGACGACGAAGCGGTGGTCGGTTCAGCATCAGGACAGGCCATGTAAGCCTTCGCTTGCAGCCATAGAAGGGCCTTCCTATGAACGGGCTCATTCCGTTTTGGCCTGGTAAGGACCGTTTCTAGTGAAGCTTCGTCTCGCAGCACTTTGTGCCGTCATACTGCTCAGCGCCTGCCGGCACGTCGGCGACGTCACCTCCGAAAATGGTGGCGGCGTCTACGCAGTCCGTTCCGACTGCCCGATTGCGGGAATTCCTGCAGGAACCGGCGATGTCACCTTGTTCAATCCGGCGGGAAGCACCGATTCGCGAGCGATCGATGTCACTGCGGCAATCACCGACTTGAGGGCGAACTGTCAGGACGCTGGAAGCCAGGTCATTTCGACCGCGACCTTCACAGTTGTGGCATTGCGCAGAGAACCCGGACCCGCGCGGCAGGTCATCCTGCCCTACTTTGATGTTGCACTCAGGGGCGGTTCCCAAATTGCGGCGAAGCAGGTCGGCCAGGTGGTTCTGAATTTTGCGCCGCGCGATCTTCACGCCTGGGCGCGAGTCCGAGCAACGATCCAGGTCGATCGCTCTCGAGCTTCACTCCCGGCCAACGTCCGCGCAGATCCTCACGCGCCCACGAAAGGCCGGACAGGCCGACGCGGCTATTGATCCGATGTCGGATCCGGCGGTCAGCCGGGCGGTTGCGAACGCGACCTTCGAGCACTCATTGGCTTTGAGCTCACCAACGATCAGATCAAATATAACGCGACGCGCTGAACGCGTTGACTTGGCTTCACGGCGCCGCCAAGGCACTTTCGTCACCGGGAATTTCAAATTTACCGGAAAGGACCGCACGGGAGAGTTCCGAGACGGGCATTGAGCCCCGATCGGCGCCGAAGGAGCAACCGCCCCCGGAATCTCTCAGGCATCAGGGACCGCGCGAGTCTGACAGTCTGGAAAGAGCCGAACGGGAGCCTCTGGCGACCGTCGGCCGCCGAAGGGGCAAAGCTCTCAGGCGCGAGCGACAGACGGGGGCGGCGGCCGAGGCCTGGTTAATGAGGGATCGGCAGTCGCACCCTTTGCTGGAGCGCGCTGTAAATGAACGAGTCACAATTCCCGAGACGTCGTCCGATACGGGAGGTGCAGAATCGCCCGCACGGCAAACCGACAGTGCCGGCCTTGAAAAGCTTCCGCTCGATGGTTGGCATCGCTCGAAGGGCGCCCGAATGGTCCCGTTCGCGGGCTATGAAATGCCGGTTCAGTATGAAGGCATTATTGCCGAGCATCTTTGGACCAGGGAAAATGCCGGGCTGTTCGATGTCAGCCATATGGGTCAACTTCTGGTTCACGGGCGCAGTGTCGACGCTGCGCTCGAAAAATTGATGCCCGTCGGATTTCCAGGCCGCTCCCGACATGAAGCCCAAATATTCGCTTCTCCTCGACGACGAGGGCGGGATCATTGACGATCTTATGGCAACGCGCCGAGGCGAGGATTTCTATATCGTCGTCAATGGCGCGACCAAGCACGGCGACATTGCCGACATGGGGCGACGACTGCCGCGCGAAGTCGTGGTCGATTACGATGAAGGAGCAGGCGCTTCTAGCGCTTCAGGGACCTCGCTCCGCCGAGGTCCTCGAGGAGGTCGTTCCAGGCGTGAGCGCGCTTTTGTTCATGCAGGCAGGCCCATTCCGATGGAGCGGCCACACCCTCTGGATCAGCCGCTCAGGCTATACCGGCGAGGACGGCTTTGAGATTTCGGTTCCTTCGCAGGTCGCTTCACGGCTGTCCGACGCACTGTGCGCGAACGCATTGGTGAAACCCATTGGGCTCGGCGCTCGCGATTCGCTTCGGCTCGAGGCCGGCCTTCCTCTTTACGGACATGATCTTAGCTACAAGACGACCCCGGTGATGGCAGACCTCCAGTTTGCGATCAACAAACGCCGACGGGCCGAAGGAGGGTTCGCGGGATCGATGCGGATCCTTGCCGAGCTGACCAATGGTCCGGCTGAAAAAAGAGTGGGCTTTGAAATCGACGGAAGACAGCCGGTTCGGGAAGGCGCGCTCGTTCTTGACGGTGAGGGAAGTGAAGTCGGCAAAATCACGAGCGGCGGTTTCTCGCCGACGCTCCAGCGCCCAATCGCAATGGGGTACGTTGCAACTCCGCTCGCAACGCAAGGAACTGCTCTGAAGCTCGAGCAGCGCGGCAAGCTGTTCGACGCGCGTGTTGCCGCAATGCCATTCGTTCCACACCGCTATCACCGCAAGGGAGCAAACGCATGACGCTCTATTTCACGAAGGACCATGAATGGGTCAAAGTCGAGGGCGAGACTGCAACAGTCGGGATTTCCAATCACGCGCAGGAACAGCTTGGCGATATCGTCTTTGCTGAAGTGCCCGAAACCGGCCGCCGGATTGCCAAAGGCGAGGAAGCTGCTGTGGTCGAATCCGTCAAGGCCGCTTCGGACGTTTATTCCCCGATTTCCGGCGAAGTCATCGATGGCAATAGCAAGGTTGCCGATGATCCCTCGATCGTGAACAGCGATCCGGAAGGCGAGGGCTGGTTCTTCAAGCTCAAGCTCGACAATCGCTCCGAGCTTGACGGCCTGATGGACGAAGGGGCGTATCGCGAATGGGTCAAGACCCTTTGAACTCCAGAGCCACCTCGACAAGCCAATGGAATGCCGCGGATTATTCGCGTGTTGGAGGGTTCGTTTCCGAGCTTGGAGCTGCAGCGCTCGATCTTCTTGATCCGCAGCCGGGGGAACGCATTGTCGATATCGGCTGCGGCGAGGGAACATTGACCGTGAAGATCATCGAGCGCGGAGCGATCGTTCTTGGAGTGGACAATTCCCCACAAATGGTTGCGGCAGCCCGGGCCAAGGGTGTCGATGCTCTTGTTCTTGCTGCTGAAGACATGCAATTCTTTCAAGAGTTCGATGCGGCGTTTTCGAACGCGACACTGCACTGGGTTCTCGACAAGGAGCAGGCCGCCCGAACGATCTTTCGCGCCTTGAAAAAAGGGGGCCGGTTCGCAGGCGAAATGGGGGGGAAGGCAATCTCGCGATGCTTCGCGAAGCGCTCGACGACGAGCTCGTCATTCGCGGCTACGTTCCCCCACTTGAATCGAGCAACTGGTATGCATCGCCTCAGGAATTTGCTGAAATCTATGAACTCGCCGGGTTCGAAGGAATTGACGCCCGCTTGATCGAGCGGCCGACCGCGATCCCTCACGGAGTCGGCGAATGGGTGACAACCTTTCGCGCCGGATGGCTCGATGCTGCAGGCGTCCCCAAGGATGAACAGGGCGAAATTGCAGCAACGGTTGCGGATCGGGTCGGAACGAACATCGTCGATTATGTCCGGCTTCGCTTTGTCATGAGGAAGCCGGCATGATTGCATTTCTTGTAATGGCACAGCTTGCACCAACCCCGGTCGAGCCAAAGCCGATTGCAACGACCATTTCCGCGATCGTTGCCAATCCGCCGAAATTCAACGGAAAAATCGTTCGGATTCACGGCTGGGTGAACTCGTGTCAGGGGATGTCCTGCCCAATTTCCGAGCGTCAGGTGAATGCTGCCGATGGACCCGGCGCAAGCCTTTCGATTGCTGACGACAAGAAGGTCGACGACGTCATTCGGCCGCTGGTTCCGACCTACGTCGAATTTGACGCGCAGGTGAATTCGACCTGCCTCGTCGACCGATCCTGCCCTACGCGAACGCCAATCCTGACGATCGTCTCCCTTCGCGGTGTCGTCAGTCCCGAACCTCCACAATTTGAGAACTGACCGATGCGTTATCTTCCCCTTTCCAACTCCGACCGAAGCGAAATGCTTCAAGTGATCGGAGCCGGTTCGATCGACGAGCTGTTTCGCGACGTGCCCAAGGAGGCGCGCCTCCAAGGAGCGATTGACGATTTGCCCAGCCATGCCTCCGAAATGGCGGTCGAACGCCACATGGGCGCTCTCTCACGCAAGAATATGGTTGCGAGCGAAGTGCCCTTTTTCCTCGGCTGCGGCGCGTACAAGCATCATATTCCGGCAAGCGTTGATCATATCATTCAACGCGGCGAGTTTCTGACGAGCTACACTCCCTATCAGCCCGAAATCGCCCAAGGCACGCTTCAGATGCTGTTTGAGTTTCAAACTCAGGTCGCACGACTGTTCGGGTGCGAGGTCGCCAATGCATCGATGTACGACGGTTCGACCGCGATGTGGGAAGCGATCGTCATGGCGCACCGGATCACGCGCCGGAGCAAGGCCGTCATCTCCTCGGGCGTCCATCCGCATTATGTCAGCGTTGCACAGACGATGGCGGGGTTCACCGAGGACGAGCTTCAGACATCACCTCCAAAGCTTAGCAGTGAGAGCGACTGCAAGCAGCTGATCGCCTCGCTCGATGACAAGACGAGCGCGGTGGTCGTCCAATATCCCGATATTCTGGGCCGGATCACCGATCTTAGTCCACTTGCCGAAGCTGCCCATTCCGCCGGCGCTCTTCTCATTGCCGTCGTAACCGAACCTGTGGCGCTCGGCCTCATCCGGTCTCCGGGCGAAATGGGCGCCGACATCGTGGTTGGCGAAGGACAAAGCCTTGGCGTCGGCCTTCAGTTCGGCGGACCTTATCTGGGTCTCTTCGCGACACGGGAAAAATATGTCCGGCAAATGCCTGGGCGCCTCGCCGGAGAAACTCTCGATGCCGAGGGCAAGCGCGGCTTTGTTCTCACGCTCTCGACACGCGAACAACATATAAGGCGGGAGAAAGCGACCTCGAACATCTGTACGAGCTCGGTTCTTTGCGCGCTCGCCTTTACCGTTCACCTGACCCTCCTTGGCGAGTGTGGATTAAGACAATTGGCAGCATTGAACCACGCGCGCGCGCGCGAAGCCGCTGATCGCCTTTCGGCAATTGCCGGCGTCGAGCTCGTCAACACCAGTTTCTTCAACGAATTCACGCTCAAGCTTCCGATTGAAGCGAGGCCAGCAGTCCATGCGCTCGTCGAGCGCAATGTGCTTGGCGGAGTTTCCCTCGGCCGTCTTTACCCTTCCGACAATACGCTCCAAAACGGGCTTGTTGTCGCCGTGACCGAGGTTGTGACTGAGGAGGACCTTTCGACATTTGAAAGGGCGCTCGCGGAGGTGCTGCAATGACCGCCAATCCGTCGGGATGGCGGCCGTCTTCGCCGTCGCTCGATCATGGTGACCCGAAAACGGTCACGGGCAACCGCGCGCTGATGCTCGAAGAGCCATTGATTTTCGAGATTGGAAGCAACGCTCAGTCCGGAGTCGACTTCTCCAAGGCTTCGAACGGCGCTCCTCGCATTGATGGCCTCGAGCGAACCAGCCCGATCGATTTGCCTGGCCTTAGCGAACCTGAGACAGTTCGCCACTACACGCGTCTGTCTCGCCAAAACTACGCGATCGACCTTGGTCTTTTCCCGTTGGGATCGTGCACAATGAAGCACAATCCCCGCCTCAACGAGAAGGTCGCTCGTTTTCCGGGTTTTTCGGACATCCACCCGTTCCAGCCGCAGGAGACGGTTCAGGGCGCACTTCAAGTGATCGACGAACTTTCCTCGTGGTTGCTCGACCTCACCGGAATGTCTTCGGTCGCAATGAGCCCCAAAGCTGGAGCGCACGGAGAGCTGTGCGGATTGCTGTGCATTCGCGCAGCGCTCGAAGCGGTTGGTGACAAACGCGAGGTGGTTCTGGTCCCCGAAAGTGCTCACGGAACAAACCCTGCAACTGCGGCCTTCGCCGGCTACCGGGTCGAGAATATTCCGGCAAATGCGTCCGGGCGGGTCGATCTCGACGCGCTCAAAGCGCGCCTTGGGCCGGACGTTGCTGCGGTGATGATCACCAATCCCAATACCTGCGGATTGTTTGAACCCGATTTGAAGGCAATCAGCGCCGCTGTGCATGCCAAAGGTGCGTTCGTTTATTGCGACGGCGCCAATTTCAACGCGATCGTTGGAAAGGTTCGTCCCGGCGATCTCGGGATCGACGCAATGCACATCAATCTGCACAAGACCTTTTCAACGCCGCACGGCGGAGGTGGTCCGGGTTCGGGCCCGGTGGTCCTGTCGGAGGCGCTCGCTCCATACGGTCCGCTTCCGTTCGTCACCTGGATGAAGGACGGGAGTTTAAGGCTTGTCGAAGAAGAGAACGGAGCCGAGCATCATCCTCAGGCGCTTGGACGAATGGTCGCATTTCATGGCCAGATGGGGATGTTCACTCGAGCGCTGACCTATATTCTAAGCCATGGCGCCGATGGCTTGAAGCAGGTCGCTGAAGATGCCGTCCTCAATGCGAATTACATTCTTCGAAGTCTCGAGGATGTTCTCGATGCGCCCTTTTCAAAAGCTGGGCCATGCATGCATGAAGCGATTTTTTCGGACAAAGGCTTTGCGAACGACATCAACACACTCGATCTTGCAAAGGCGCTGATCGATGAAGGCTTCCACCCGATGACGATGTACTTTCCGCTGGTTGTCCATGGAGCGATGTTGGTCGAACCCACCGAAACGGAATTGAAGGCCAGTCTTGATCAATTCATTGTGGCCGTGCGTTCGATCGCCGAACGCGCGCGCGCGGGAGACCAGAGTTTGAAGTCTGCGCCATTTTACGCACCGAGACGAAGGCTCGATGAAACGCTCGCTGCGAGAAAGCCGGTGCTCACCTACAAAGACTAGGAGTTCGAGAAACATTCGTTCGTCGCGATAAGGGGGAAGACGATGCAGGGTCATCCGGTTCATCAAAGCTGGATCAGTTTTGCGGTTACGATTGCAGTCATCGTCGTCATCATGGGACTGAGACTGCGCCGAATGGGTCGGATGCGACCGCTGAAGCTCGGGTCGCTCTGGATTGTTCCTGCGATGTATCTGGTCGTTGCAGCAATCATGTTTACTGCCTTTCCGCCGACCGGTCCGATCATTCTTGGATCCTTGGCAGCGCTTGCGATTGGAGCCGTTCTTGGATGGCAGCGCGGCAAAATGATGCACATTGAAGTCGATCAGGATACCCGTTCGCTCAACCAGCGTGCGTCTCCCGCCTCGATGATCTTTCTCCTGGTGCTCATTTGTGTTCGCATGGCCTTGCGCCAGGTAGTCGGGCAGGGGAGCGGTGTGACACCGGCGATGATTACCGATCCACTGATTGCGTTCGCTCTTGGGATTTTGACGCTCCAGCGCGTCGAGATGTACCTTCGTGCAAAGCGGCTTCTGGATGAGGCGCACGGCGGGACCTGATGTCCGGCGATCGATTTTACGAGAAAGGCTTTGCTGGCGAGCGCCGTTCTGCTCCCGCCGCGCTGAGGAACCGTGAACCCATTGCCGATGTGCTTGAGGAATGGCTTCCGAGTTCTGGGCTGGTACTTGAAATCGCAAGTGGCACGGGCGAACACGTCGTCCACTTCGCCGAGCGGTTTCCTTCTCTCGACTGGCAACCGAGCGACGCTGATCCTGTTTCCTTGTCCTCGATCAAGGCATGGCGCGACGCGGTTCGGTACAGGAACATCCGCGCTCCGATCGCGCTCGATGCCGCATCGTCCGACTGGCCGGTGGGTGGAGCGGATGCGATTTTGAGCATCAATATGGTTCACATCTCTCCATGGTCTTCTGCGGTCGGTCTGGTTCGCGGAGCCGAACGCCTGCTCGCCAAGGGTCATCCGCTCGTTCTTTATGGTCCGTGGCTGAAGGGTGACGTGCCAACAGCGCCAAGCAATTGCGACTTTGACGTCGAGCTTCGCGAACGCAATTCCCGATGGGGTCTTCGCCGGGTTGAAGATTTCGCCGAGGCGGCCGCTTCGTACGGCCTCGCTCTTAGTGACGTTCGTTCAATGCCTGCCAACAACATGATGCTGCTCTTGAAGCGTCGTTGAACGAGCCGTTAGGCGACCGAGGAAAGCGAATGTCTTCGGCGTTGTTCTTCCTGGATGCCCTGAAGCCATTCGACGAGTTCGGACAGGATGAGCGCGCGGTTGAATGAGATTCCATAAGCGTCCTCGTCTCTCCATTTGACCACGCCCGCTGCCGGAGTGAGCCCGGGAAGAGTTACAACGACATCGGCTCCAACGGTCAGAGAAGCATTGGTTTCGACACGGATTCCGCCTTGCGACACGTTGATTGCACGTGTGCGAACGACTTCGCCGTCCTGGCGCACCCAGGCGGTACATTCCACTTCGATCCGGGGAAGCCTCGGACGCGGACCGTTTCCGGGGGGAGCGAGGAGCGCAACGACGTCGATTGGAGATTCAAACCTGACCCCGGTCAGTCCATCGTCGACCCATTGAACGGATCCCTCCAAGGGATCGCCTTGCTTGAGTTCGATCAAAACATTGGTTCCAACGGCAATTGGAGAATAGGCACGGATCATCATTCCGCCCGCCGAAATATTGCGGATGAGACACAGTTCGCGCCGCCCATCGACCTCGAGCGCTCCAACACGCAATAAGCTCAAGTAACGTTCGCTTTCGCGGCGGTCCGGCTGCTGAGGCGCCGAAGTCGCTAATGAATAAATTGTGGTTTCGACCGGTTGTTCTTGCATCTACGGCGGCTCCGACGAAGCGTCCTAATTGAAAACTGCCCCATCCGATCGGAAAAATTCCGGTCGGCCCCACTTGGAAACTGGTTAGCAGCAAAGACTTACCAGATGGTTGCCGGGCGCATTGCCGACTCTCTTTTGCAGGTATAGAACAGAACCAAATCGGAGGTGTCGTATGTTGCGGCCGTCGCTCGTGGTTTTCATGCTGCTTGCCAGCACCGCGGCGTCCGCCGCCCAACCTTCGGTGGTGAAGCTCGAAGCCGTCGCCGGAATTCCCAAAGTCGACGATAAAACCCAGACCGAAGATGTGCGATTCAAGAACGGAGCCGACGATCGACTGACCGTTCCGGTTCTCATTTCTGGCTACGGGCCCTTTCGCTTTCTGGTCGACACCGGAGCGGATCGAACGGCAATTTCGAGCATGGTCGCTCAGCGGTTGAACCTGACGAAGGGCGCGAGGGCACAAATTCATACTGTCGCTGGAACAGCTCGAGTTTCGACGGCGAATGTTCCCGACCTCGAGCTGACCCGCAAACCGATCAAGAATATCGATGCTCCGATCCTCGAGAGCGAGAATATGGGCGCGGATGGAATTATCGGCGTTGATTCCTTGCGGTCCGAACGCGTTCTGTTCGACTTTGACGATCAGACACTCTCGATCGTGCCCTCCAGCCAATCCGACTTTCCCGACGAGGCGGGGACGATCGTGGTTCAGGCGACGCGCAAGAACGGGCGCCTGATTTTCACCGATGCTGCTGCAAATGGTCATAACGTGACCGTTGTGATCGATACCGGCGCCCAGCTCACCATTGGCAACGAAGCCTTGCATGACAAGCTGTTGGGCGAGGATCTTCTCGATCCGTCGCAAAAGGTCCAACTGCAATCGGTGACGGGCGCTATTCTTACCGGCGACTATATGTTTGTTCGAAGGCTCGACATCGGCGGGATCACTTTGAGAAACCTCGCGATCGTCTTTGCCGACGCGCACACCTTCAGCGAACTGAAGCTCGATCACCGCCCGGCTCTGCTGCTCGGAATGAATGCAATTCGTGCATTCAAGAAGGTTTCGATCGATTTCGCCAATTTGAAATTCAGAGTGGTTTTGCCGGAGACGAGCCAGCTCAATCTTCGCGTTGCTGAGGCCCGAACGCGCTAGCCGATCGGCGATTGACGGGCGCTTTGCCGCAAATGATTGCTGCGCCATCGTTTCTGGCTTGAATTTCTTTTCGTGACGCGCATTTCGATCGGTCAGGGGACACAGACCGACGGCTCAGCGTTTCTTCAGTCGATCGTCCCCAAATTGGAGGAGTTGCTCAAGCGATGGCATTTGTCCTGCCCCCACTTCCGTTTGCCGAGGATGCGCTCGTGCCGCACATGTCGGCCGAAACGCTCCAATATCACTATGGCAAGCATCACCGTGCCTATGTGAACAAAACCAACGAGCTCATCGAGAAAGAGCGTGACGTGAGCAGCGAATCGCTGATCCAGGTCATTCGCGAGGCGCGAAGAACAGGCGACAACAAACTGTTCAACAACAGTGCGCAACTGTGGAACCACAGCTTTTTCTGGCAGTGCCTTTCGCCTTCAAACGGGCAGAAGCCGTCAGGAAAGCTTGCTCATCTGATCGACGACGCATTCGGCAATGCCGATGCGATGCTCGCGAAACTCAAGGAAGAGGCGGTCAACCACTTTGCGAGCGGCTGGGCGTGGCTCGTCCTCGATCGCGGCGCACTTCGGATCACTTCGCTCCATGACGCCGATACGCCCGTCGCCCATGATGGAATGGTGCCCTTGTTCACCCTCGACGTGTGGGAGCACGCCTATTACATCGATTATCGCAACGAACGGCCCAAATTCGCTGACGCCGTTCTTGCCAATATTGTGAACTGGGACTTCGTTGCGGAAAATCTCGACGGTCGCGGCCTCGAACGCGCCGACCAGCAGTCCGAGCGGGCGTCAGAAACGGCCGCATAGAGTTTGAAAAATGACGTTTTTTGAATGGAGCAGGCGCTTTGTTGGGCCTGCTCCATTCGTATCCCGACTTAAGAACGCGCTTTATTGCTTCAGGCGATAGCCGGTTCGAAACATCCATGTAATCACGGCCATGCATACGACGATGATTGCGATGGTCACCGCAACGCTCGACCAGACCGGAACGTCGGCAACCGAATAGAAGGTCCAGCGAAATCCGCTGATGACGTGAACGATCGGATTGAACAGAGTGATCGTTCGAAACGGATCGTGAAGCGTTTTAACGGAATAGAATGCGCCGCCCAGGAACGTCAGCGGAGTAATGATCAGCATTGGAATGATTTGAAGCTGTTCGAAATTCTGAGCCCAAACTCCGATTGCAAACCCGAACAGGCAAAAACCCGCGCTGATGCCGACGAGAAAAAAGATCATTGCGACCGGGTGATCGATGTGGACCGGAACGAAAAGGGTTGCAGTCACGATTGTTACAAGAGCCAGAATAACGGATTTTGTGACTGCGGCTCCGACATAGGCGAAGACCGCTTCGAAACTTGAAATCGGAGCTGAGAGGAGTTCATAGATCGTACCCGTAAACTTCGGAAAATAAATCCCAAAACTCGCGTTGAAGATCGACTGCATGAACACAGAGAGAAGCGTTAGACCAGGAACGATGAAGGCTCCAAAGCTCACTCCATCCATCGTCGTCATTCGGCTTCCGAGAGCCGAACCGAATACGACGAAATAGAGCGCAGTAGTAATGACCGGAGTTATGAGACTCTGCCAAAGCGTGCGTTTCCAGCGCGCCATCTCGAAGCGATAAATCGCTGCAATTCCGTGCCTGTTCAGTTTGAATTCCCGTGAACGAGCTCGACGAAGATTTCCTCGAGGCTCGATTGGTGAGTCGAAAGATCCTTGTAACCAATCCCAAGGTCGGAAAGCTGGCGCATTAATGATGCAATTCCAGTACGCTCGGCGTGACTGTCGAACTGATAGCGCAGCAGATGCCCATTATCATTGAGCTCGAGGTTCCAGCCTGAAAGTGCGGCTGGAACCTCGCTGAGCGGCTCGGCAAGGACGACATCGAGGGTCTTTCGTCCCATTTTGGCCATCAGATCGCTTTTCTCGTCCACCGTGATGAGTTCGCCGCGACTGATGACCCCCACACGATCGGCCATTTCTTCGGCTTCTTCGATGTAATGGGTTGTCAGAATGATCGTCGTTCCGTCGGCGCGAAGCTTTCCAACTAGGTCCCACATGTCCCGCCGAAGTTCGACATCCACGCCCGCAGTCGGCTCGTCGAGAAACAGGATCGCGGGCTCGTGCGAAAGCGCCTTGGCGATCATGACCCTCCGTTTCATTCCGCCCGAGAGATGCATCATGATGGACTTGCGTTTGTCCCACAGCGAAAGTCGGCGGAGAAGATCTTCAATGTAGGCATCGTTTCTTGGCTTTCCGAACAGACCTCGCGAGAACGACACAGTATTCCAAACGCTTTCGAAAGCTTCCGTTGTAAGTTCCTGGGGAACCAGACCAATTCTCTCCCTGGCGTAGCGATAGTTGAACTTCCAATTCTTGCCGTCGATCTGGACTTCGCCTTCGCTCGACGTGACAATTCCGCAAACGATGTTGATGAGCGTGGTTTTGCCCGCGCCATTCGGGC
Source organism: uncultured Alphaproteobacteria bacterium (assembly GCA_963703055.1). Taxonomy (GTDB): domain Bacteria; phylum Pseudomonadota; class Alphaproteobacteria; order Sphingomonadales; family Sphingomonadaceae; genus Sphingomicrobium. The sequence continues at coordinate 416,747 of OY969784.1, forward strand.
CAAGAAGAGCAAAGATCTCACCCCTTTGGATATCGAGGTTGACCGATTTTAAGGCATCCACTCCAGTGCCGTAAGTCTTCCGTAAGTTTCTGATCGAGAGGATCGCTTGGGTCATTCGACTGGGGTTTCCTCAAGGATTTCGCCTTTCGATTCCGCGTCCAGGCCGTGTCGCAGAAGCATCGGCATGTTGGAGACCGCAAAGATGAGCGAGACGATCGTCACTCCCCAGACCTTGAGCGTTAGCCAATCGTCGAAGCTTAAGCTCCTGCGCATGATTTCGTTCGCGATCGCGAGCCCGATAAAAAACAATGCCCAGTTTCTGCTGAGCTTTAGCCAGCCCTCTTCGCGAAGTCCTGGAAAGATCGGTCCGAACAACCAGCGGAGCAGAGGCTTTTTGCGAACAAGGCCTGCGAAAAGCAGAAGAGCAAGGGCGACATAATAGAATGTCGGCTTCATCTCGATGAACCTTGCATCCTTGAAATGGAGGGTGATCGCTCCAAAGCTCACGATCAGGATCGTCGAAAGCCAAAGCATCGGAGTGATCCGGCGGAATGTAATGAGCGCTGCAAAGGTCGAAATGACGACCGCGGCCATGAATGCTCCGGTGGCGACAAGAACGGCGTGGAGTCCGGCACCCGCAAGCTTGTATGTCGCAAAAAAGACGACCAGCGGCCCAAAGTCCACAAGGAGGCGCATCGTTCCTGCAGGTTCGGCGGGCTTGCTCATTCTGGGGGGAGGCCGGCAATCGCCCGGGCAACTGCGCGCGGATCGAACGGTCGCAAGTCGTCGGCTTTTTCACCAACTCCGATTGCATGAATAGGAAGGCCGAATTTTTCAGCCGCGGCAACGAGGATCCCTCCGCGTGCGGTTCCGTCGAGTTTTGTCATAATAAGACCGGTCACACCTGCGCTCTCGCGGAAGACCTCGACCTGGGCAAGCGCGTTTTGTCCGGTGGTTGCGTCGAGCACCAGGAGAACGTCCTGAGGCGCTTCAGGGTTGAGTCGCCCAAGGACTCGCCGGATCTTCGAGAGCTCTTCCATGAGATGGGTCTTGTTCTGAAGGCGTCCTGCAGTATCGACAATGAGGACATCAATGCCCTGGGTGGTTGCCTGCTTCACTCCGTCAAAAACGATCCCTGCGGCATCGCCGCCTTCCTTCCCGCTGATGACCGGAGCCCCAATTCGATCGCCCCAGATCTTGAGCTGTTCGATCGCGGCCGCTCGGAACGTGTCGCCGGCGGCAAAAAGGACGCCATAATCCTCCTCCTTGAGCCAGTTGCCGAGCTTGCCGATCGTCGTTGTCTTGCCGGAGCCATTGACGCCGATAACCAATATTACGTGGGGTCTTGGAAAACCCCAGATTTGCAGCGGCTTGGCAACTGGCGCTAAGATTTTTTCGATTTCTTCGGCAAGGATCGTTCTCAGGCCGCGCTCGTCGAGCCGCTCGAATGTCTGGCGAGCGATCGCCTCCCGGATACGATGCGAGGCTTCCGGCCCGAGGTCGGAGGCAATGAGGGCCTCCTCGATGTCATCGAGGGTTGCAGTATCGAGTGCTGCTTTGTTGGTGAGGCCAGTCAGATTGTCGGCAACGCGCTCGGCGGTCTTCTGAAATCCACCGCGAAGACGATCGAGCCAGCTCATGCCCAGACCGCCTGAAGATGATCGTTATAGAGCCCGGTGATTTGGGCCAGTCCCGACTGGCCGCGCCCCGAACCCGAAATGGCGACGGGAGCAAAGTTACCGCTATGGCCGAGCCCGTTGTTTTCGATCAACACCGACTGAACAGATCCGACGAGGCTCGCGAGCCACCGCATTCGCCGTTCGGTTGCGGCACTGCGAAGCCGTGCCGCCCGTGCCTTGATCGTTTCACGCGTAAGCTGAGGCATTCGGGCAGCGCTCGTTCCAGGGCGAGGTGAAAAGGGAAAGATGTGCGCGGCGATAATATCGCAATCGTCCAGTAATTGCAGACTGTTGGCAGCCATATCCTCAGTTTCGGTCGGAAATCCTGCAATGAGATCCGCTCCGATCGTCGCCTCCTTGCGTTTGGCCTTTATCCTTCGAACGACATCAAGCGCGTCGAATCGACTGTGCCTGCGCTTCATTCGCTTGAGGATCATGTCGTCCCCGGACTGGAGCGAAAGATGGAAGTGGGGAAGGAGCCGAGGCTCGCCTGCGATCAGATCGAACAGAGTTTCGTCGATCTCGACCCCGTCGAGCGAGGAAAGCCGCAAGCGCCCGAGCCGCGGTTCGGCGCCGAGCAGGCGCTCGCAAAGCGGGCCAAGTCCCCCCGCATAGTCGGTAATGTCGACCCCAGTGAGAACGATCTCCTTGGCTCCCCGGTCAATCTCTTTTGCAATGGCGTCTCTGATCAGCTCGAAGGCAAGCGATTGGCTAGGTCCTCTGGCCTTCCAGATCGTGCAGAATGTGCAGCGGTGATCACACCCTGTCTGAATTGCTACAAAGCTTCGAACATGACCCTGAAAGCCCGCTGGGGCCATGACGTCATTTTGCACCAAGCTATTGAGTTTGCGATCGTTTGAGACAATCCGTTTGACCCCGGGCATCTCGCGAAATGCGGCCTGGTCGAGATCCGCGGCGCATCCCGTGACGAGAATTGAATGGTCCGGTCTCTCGCGGTGAGCGCGCCGAATTGCCTGCCTGGTCTGCCGAACGGCTTCGTTGGTAACAGCGCAGCTGTTGATGACGATCCAATTCTCGTCAGGAGGGGCGGTTCGCTTGATCGTGTCGCTTTCGGCAAAATTGAGCCGGCAGCCAAGAGTGATGGTTTCGACGCTCATTCGAACGCCTCGAAATCAAGGATCCCGCTAAATACGTGCGTTGCCCGGCCACGCATGGAAATCGCTTCACCCTCGACCCAGCCAATCGTGAGCGACCCTCCCGGCATCGAAACTTTGACGGGCGAGCTCAAACGCTTGCTTCGGATTGCAGCAACCGCTGTCGCGCATGCTCCTGTTCCGCACGCGAGAGTCAAACCCGCTCCTCGTTCCCAGGTTCGAAGAGTGACGCCTTCATCATCGATGCTCGCGACATTAACGTTGATCCGTTCGGGAAAAGCGGGGTCTTCCTCGATCCTTGGGCCGAGGTCCTCAAGTGCGATTGCACCTGGATCCTCGACAAAGAACACGACATGAGGATTGCCGACATTGACGGCATAGGGGTGTTGAAGGTTCTCCCATGCCATCGGAAGCGGATTTGTGTCGATCGGGAAGGCAAGTGGGATTTCATTCCATCCGAACCGCGGGGCCCGCAGTTTTGCTTCAACCTCGTCACCCAGAATTTCCGCTTCAAGAAGGCCGCCAGGAGTCTCGATCCGCTTTGCACCTGTGAGCTCAGCCACACAGCGCGTTGCGTTTCCACAACTTTCAACTTCGCCGCCATCCCCGTTCCAGATTCGCATTTTGAGATCGGCAATCGCACTTTGCTCGAGGAGGATGAGCTGATCGCAACCCACGCCAGTTCGTCGATTGGCAATTGCTCGAGCAAGCTTGGGGGTGATTGAAAGGCTATCTTTACGGGCATCGATGATCACGAAATCATTGCCGAGACCATGCATTTTTTCGAACTGCCGCTTCATCGGGTTGCGACCGCCTGGCATTGAGACTTCGTGACTTCGAGCAAATTCTGAGCCGAGGCCAATGCCAAATCATCTAGAGTCCAGGACGCAAGCGCAGAGAAGAGGGGTTGAAACGACTGCCGGTGCTCGTAGAGGACGGCTAGCTGTGCACTGCTGACAATGGGAGAGCTCATTGCGGCGGGCAATTAGGGAGCGGCCGGGCGCAAGTCCACAAGCGAGGGTGAATCTTCAATGGCGAGAGCCGCGACCGATGTGATGCAATCGATCCTTTTTTCTGCGGTGCTCGATGGCGTCGCGGCCTTAAAGCGCGCGTCAGGCGGACTTCCAAACCAGCTTCTTCGCGATGTTCAGGCGATCCACCCCAATGTGACCTTCGCCGATCTTCCAAAAGAGCTTCAGGATGCGATCGTCGAAGGAACCCGTTCGGCCTTCACTCAGCTTTTGAAGGAAGGCTATGCGGTCGGGCCCCGACAGCAGATTCAGCAATCGCGGCCGATCGATCGGGTTCCGGAGCGAAGGGGCCCGCCTTCTGACCGTCGTGGCCCCCCGCGGGGGCCACGCAGAGGGCCTCCGAGTGGCGAAGGCCCGGATCGTGGTCCACGAGGGCCTGGTGGCCCTTCACGTCCTCGAAAGCCCCCAAAAGGCAAGCCTCGGCTCGGCTGAGCGTTAGGCGCTTAGGCTTGAGCTCAAATTCTCCATCGTTGCGGAGAAGCGTGGCTCTGTTAGGCTAACCCCTTGCTGGGGGGCCAATCGAATGCATTTTCACCTGCCCAAGCCGTTGCACGGCTGGCGGCAATTTGCGGGTGAAGTTGGGATCATCGTTCTTGGCGTCCTCATTGCGCTTGGAGTCGAGCAGGTCGCATCCGGACTTCATGACCGCGCGAGCGCGCGCCAGGCGCACGACGCCGTTTCTTCAGAGATCAAGCAGAACCTTTCCTACATGAAAGCCCGAATGGCGACGCAGGCTTGCGTCGAACGCAAGCTCGACCAGATTGGATCGCTTTTGTCCAACGCAGGGGAGGGTTCGCTTTCACCTCAGCCAAAGTGGATCGGACAACCTTCCATGTGGTTCAATTCAGACGAGCGTTGGCAAGCGGCCACAGGAAGCGGCCGAGTAAGTTTGTTCAGCGCCAACGAACAAAGCCGATTGGCGGGCATCTATGTCGCGACCAAGCAGTTCGTCGATGCGGAGGAACGCGAGCAGGATGCCTGGGCACAATTGAGGGGCCTTGAAAGCTGGACCGGACCGCTTGGTCCAGCAGGGCGAGTTCACTTCCTTTCCGCACTTCAATCCGCGCGTTTGGAGCTGTGGGAGACACGGACCGTTGCAAACGTTGCCTTCCAGCGGGCTAATTCGCTTGGTTTGGGCGACTTCACTCCAAGGGCGATGGTTGAGGGCTATGCAATTCCACACGCCGTGTGCCTGCCGATCGATACGCCGCGCGAAAAAGCGCTTCAGATTTTGAGCGGAAACAACTCAATTGGAGGGCAACCGAAATAGGTTATCCAGATTGACCAATGGCTGTGGCTCTTTATCGCTCAAACCTCACTTCGATTGATTTCCTGATGCGCTCCCGCTAAGCGCGCCCTTGTCTTAACAGACAACATCAACGCGAGCGCCCGTGGGTGCACGCCGGCCGACGAGGTTTCGTCCGCCGGCGCGTTTTGCGTTCGAGATGGAGTTTCGAGCATCAGCCCCCACATGAAAGGGGCTGTGTCTCAAATGGAGTGACGGAATGTTCGACACGTTGAGCGATCGGCTCGGCAGCGTATTTGACAGACTTCGCGGGCGCGGCGCGCTCAGCGAGGGCGACGTTCGTGCAGCAATGCGCGAGGTTCGAGTGGCACTTCTCGAAGCCGACGTCGCACTTCCAGTGGCTCGCGATTTCGTCGACCAGTTGACGATCAAGGCGGTCGGCCAGGAGGTCCTGCGTTCGGTGACCCCTGGCCAGATGGTCGTCAAATATGTTCATGATGCGCTCGTCGAGACGCTCGGCTCGGATACTGCCGAACTCAATTTGAATGTTGCTCCTCCTGCCGTGATCATGATGGTTGGGCTTCAAGGATCGGGCAAGACAACCACGACTGCAAAGCTCGCGAAGCGACTTTCGGAACGGGATCGCAAGCGCGTTCTGATGGCTTCGCTGGATGTCGCAAGACCTGCGGCTCAAGAGCAGCTCGCGGTGCTCGGGCGCCAGGCGAACGTCGATACACTGCCGATCGTTTCCGGCCAGCTTCCGGTCGATATTGCAAAGCGCGCGATCCAGTCTGCGCGACTTCAGGGCTATGACGTTGTTCTTCTCGACACGGCTGGCCGACTGCACGTCGACGCGCAGCTCATGGCCGAGATGAAGGCGGTCGAAGCTGCAACCACGCCGGCCGAGACCCTTCTTGTTGTCGACGCGCTCACCGGTCAGGACGCGGTCAATGTCGCCCAGGGCTTCTCCGCTGAAGTTCCGCTCAGCGGAGTGATCCTCACTCGGATGGACGGCGACGCGCGTGGCGGCGCTGCACTTTCGATGCGCGCGGTTACCGGTAAGCCGATCAAATTTGCAGGCGTCGGGGAAGCGCTCGACAAACTCGAAGCGTTTCATCCGGACCGGGTCGCTGGCCGGATCCTTGGAATGGGCGACGTCGTCAGCTTGGTCGAACGCGCTGCGGAAACCATTCAGGTCGAGGATGCTGAGAAACTTGCGGCCAAGATGGCCAAGGGCAAGTTCGACCTTGACGATTTATGGTCTCAGCTGAAGCAAATGCAGCGAATGGGCGGTCTTGGCGCACTCGCCGGAATGATGCCTGGCTTCAAGGGAATGAAGGACGCGGCAGCAAAGGCTTCCGACAGTAAGGCACTCGTCCACATGGAGGCAATGCTGTCCTCGATGACCGCGAAGGAGCGTTCGAGGCCCGAAATCATGAATGCCAAACGCAAGATCCGAATTGCCAAGGGATCCGGGACAACCGTCCAGGAGATCAACAAGCTCTTGAAGATGCATCAGGAAATGGCGACGGCAATGAAGCGGCTGAAAAAGATGGGCGGTCTTGGGAAGCTCGCAGCGATGTTCTCGAAGGGTGGTCTTGAAGGCGCTCTGGGGGGCCTTGGAGGCGGTCCAGGAGCGCTTCCCTCGCTCGGCGGTGCCACTTCCGCGGCGCTTCCAGGTCTTGGCGGAGCAGCGCCGTTCAATCTTCCAAAAGGTTTCGACAAATTTTCAAAGAAGTAACTGACACACTGAAAGGAACACGCTCACAATGGCTCTAGCAATTCGCTTGTCGCGCGGTGGCGCAAAGAAGCGGCCTTATTATCGGATCGTCGTTGCAGACAGCCGCTCCCCAAGGGACGGCCGCTTCATCGAGAAGGTCGGCACCTATAATCCGCTTCTTGCCAAAGATTCTCCCGAGCGCGTGAAGCTCAATTCCGATCGCATTTCTCACTGGCTCCAAGTCGGAGCCCGACCCTCGGACCGAGTGCTTCGTTTCCTCGATGCGGCTGGCATTCGGGAGCGCTCCGAGCGCAACAATCCCAACAAGGGCCAGCCAGGGGAGAAGGCGAAGGAACGCGCAGAATCCCGGGCTGCGAAGGAAGCCGAGGCTGCAGAAGCGGCAGAGGCGGCAAAGAACGCTCCGGAGGAAGAGGCTGAGGCCGTTGTCGCTGAAAATGTTGAGGCAGCAACCGAAGAGCCCACAGCAGATGAGCAGACTGTGGCCGATGGTGTGTCCGAAAAGACTCCTTCGGCTGAATCTGAATCCGAGCCCGAGACGGTTGAGCCCGCGGCTGAGGTGGTTGAGCCCGCAGCTGAGGTGGTTGAGCCCGAGGCTGAGGCGGTTGAGCCCGCGGCTGAGGCGGTTGAGCCCGAGGCGACAAATGCCGGCGAATCATCTGCCGAACCCGCCGAAGGCTCAAACGACGTTCCTCCGCCGAGCACGGAATCGCCGCAGGTCGCCGAAGCTTCCAGCGACAGCAATGCGACGGCTGAAGAAGCTTCCGAAGGTGCAGCCGACGACGCTCAGGGCTGATCATGGGGATCAATGACCGCAGCGAGCGCAGGATCGCTCTCGCTGCGGTTGCTGGCGCTCATGGAGTCAAGGGCGAAGTCCGGTTGAAACTGTTCACGTCGACCCTTGAAAATTTGCAGCATTATAATCAACTCTACGTCGGCGGAGCGCCGCTCAAGCTGAACCAAAGCCGACAGTCTGGAAGCAACATTGTTGCCCGGTTTGAAGGCTGTTCCAGCCGTGAGAGCGCAGAGGCTCTAAGAGGAAATCTTGTCGAGATCGACCGCTCAGAACTTCCGCCGCTCGAAGACGGTGAATATTATCATTTCGACCTCTTCGGCCTTCCCGCCGTCGACCAAGAAGGCAATATAATCGGGACGGTCGTTGCCGTTGAAAATTATGGTGCCGGCGACCTGTTAGAAATCGAAACTCAAGCTGAGGGAGAAAAGGTCAAACGCTTCCTCATTCCCTTCCGCGTGGGAATTGCCGATTGGATCGACGACACCATTGTCGTTGACCCCGCGTTTCTTGCCTGACCATCTCGTCTTTTGAATTTCTCCATAAGGTTATCTTCGCAACGGGCGGAGACGATTGAGGTCGTTGCGGATGGTGGTTGCAGCAACTCCTCCTTCACCCATGGCATGGCTGATCTGATCTAGTCCGTGGACAACGTCGCCTGCGGCATAGAGGAACGGGATCGTCGTCCGCTGATGGTCATCGGTGAGGATGCAGCCGTCACCAGCCAAGCCTGCTCCTGCCATTTGTGCAAGCTGCGTGTGAATGTCGGATCCGAGCGCTGGATAGAGGCTGTCGAAGGTATAGGTGCCTTCAGCTGTTTCGACCAAGATGCACTCGCCAGTGATTGCAACGGCCTGGGCCGGACCATCGACGCACTCGATTCCGGCATCCTTGAGCTCGTCCTGGTCCGTCTCACCAAGAACGAGCGCCTTGTCAGGGGCGATGAGTGTGAGGTTTGACGTGAAACTTCGAAGGAACAGCGCCTCCGCGACGCCGTGATGATCGCTTCCAACGACGCCGATTTTCTTGTCAGTCACTTCATAGCCATCGCAGATCGGACAGTAACGCACGAGCCCGCGAGCAAGCGCGTCATCATGAAGTTCTTCGTCCATTTCAAGGCGACGATTGGTAATTCCGGTTGCAATCAGAACCGATCGGGCAACGGCACAGCCCGACCCCCAGGTCGCGGTCATGAGCCCGCTTTTTTGATCCACTTCGAGCTTCGTGACGAATTCGGTTTCGATCTTCGCACCATATTTGCACGCCTGATCTCGCATCTTGCGCAGAAGTTCGCTTCCACCGATCCCGTCGGGAAAGCCGGAAAGGTTTCGAGTGCAGGGAATCCACGATGCACGGCTTTTGCCCGCGTCGACCACCATGATCGATAGGTGAAAGCGCGCGAGATAGATTGCAGCGGTGAGGCCCGCGGGCCCACCGCCGATGATGAGCGTGTCGAGGATCGGCTGGTCCATGCGTCGCCCAATGGATTGTGATAGCGGCGGTTCCCATGAGCTTTCACTCGTCGGTTCTTACGCTTTATCCCGAGATGTTTCCGGGCCCTCTTGGAACGAGCCTCGCCGGACGTGCACTCGAGGAAAAGATCTGGAGCCTCGAAACGCGCAATATCCGCGACTTTTCAACCGACAAGCATCGCAGCGTCGATGATACGCCGGCAGGCGGAGGGGCGGGAATGGTTCTTCGCCCCGACGTTCTTGCAGCAGCGCTCGACAGCGTTGCCGATGGCCGTCCGATGCTTGCGCTCACTCCGCGCGGAGCTCCGCTCACTCAGGCGCGGGTCCGGGCACTTGCAGCTGGATCCGGAGTCATTCTTCTGTGTGGCCGCTTTGAGGGTTTCGACGAGCGAATTTTTGAAGCTCGGCCGCTCGAGTCGGTCTCGATCGGTGATTATGTGCTGTCGGGAGGAGAACTCGCCGCATTGGTTCTGCTCGATGCTTGCGTAAGACTGCTCCCCGGGGTAATGGGCGCGGCCTTAAGCGGAGAGGACGAGAGCTTCGAAGCGGGGCTTCTCGAATATCCGCATTATACCCGGCCTGTGACATGGGAAGGGCGCACGATCCCCGAAGTGCTGCGATCGGGGGATCATGCGAAGATCGCGGCGTGGCGACACGAGCGCGCTCTGGACGATACACGGCTATGGCGGCCGGACCTGATCGAGCGCCACGGGGGCGCTTCGCAGGCACCGCCCTCTGGCGCGCAGACGCGAGATACGAAGGCTAGAAGACGATGAACCTGATTGAAACTCTCGAGCGCGAGGCGATCGACGCCCTGACGGCGGACAGAAACATCCCGGAATTCCGGCCTGGTGACACGCTTCGTGTTGGAGTGAAGGTGATCGAGGGCGATCGCACACGCGTTCAGGCGTTCGAAGGTGTCTGCATCGCGCGTTCGAACAAGGGCGTCGGATCGAGCTTCACGGTTCGCAAGATCAGCTTTGGCGAAGGCGTCGAGCGAGTCTTTCCGCTCTATTCCCCAATCATCGATTCGATTGATGTCGTTCGCCGCGGCGACGTTCGCCGGGCAAAACTCTATTATCTGCGGGGACGCACCGGCAAGGCCGCGCGAATTGCCGAGCGTCGGACCGTCCAGCGCGACGTTGCCGCAGCACCGAAGCCCGAACCTGAGGGCAAGCGCGGCGAGAACGCCGAAGCCTGATCGATGCCGTTCCGTGTCTCCAAATAATTGGAGACACGGCCATTTCCGATTGAGCTGCGATCACTCGATCATGAACAGCGTCAGGCTTGCACGCTGAACGTCATCGGCTACCAATCGCCAATGCGCTTTTTGACACTGTCCGCTCTTGCGCCGGTTCTACTCGCTCTTTCGCCTCCCCCGGGAGTGGTTCAAAAACCGCTCACAATCGAGCGGATCTTCGCGAGCCCGCCGTTGTCCGGCGCCGCTCCGCGCCTGCTGAAACTGTCGCCTGATGGACGATTTGCGGCGCTTCTCCAGCCCCGCAAGGATGACCGCGAGCGGTTCGATCTTTGGACAATCGATACCGCCACCGGGCAGATGCGGATGCTCATCGATACGACAAAGATGGGCGGCCGCGAACTTAGCGAGGCGGAAAAGATGCGGCGGGAACGCGCTCGCGTCGGAGGAAGCAAAGGTATTGTCGAATATGAGTGGTCGCCCGACGGCAAGTCGATTTTGGCGCCGGTTGACGGTGATCTCTATCTTGCCGATCTCGCGACGGGTTCGATCCGAAGGCTCACCAACAGCACCCAAACCGAGATCGATTCGCACGTATCCCAAAAGGGACGGTTCGTCAGTTTCGTTCGCGATCAGAACCTATACGCCATCGACCTTGCGACGGGAGCCGAGCGCCTGCTCACGACACAGGGCGGAGGGACCGTGACGTGCGGTACCGCCGAATTCGTCGCTCAGGAAGAAATGGGTCGCAGGACCGGAACCTGGTGGTCTCCCGACGACCAGCGAATCGCCGTTGAGTGTTTCGATGAAGCGAAGGTCAAGATCGTCACTCGAGCTGCGATCGGGGCTAATGGCACAAAGACTTTCGACCAGCGCTACCCGGCCGCTGGAACTCCCAATGTCGATGTCACACTGTGGCTCATCAACCCCGACGGTAGCGGCCGAACCAAGGTCGATCTTGGATCCAATTCGGATATCTATCTCGCGCGCGTTTATTGGTCGAAAGATGGCCGTATTCTGTTCGTCGAACGCGAAAGCCGAGATCAGAAAAAACTCGATCTCCTGGCGGTCGATCCATCAAGCGGTGAGAGCAAAATCCTTCTTACCGAAACGTCGGGCAGCTGGATCAACCTAAACGACGATTTTCGATCGCTTGGCGATGGAAGTTTCATCTGGGGATCCGAGCGCACCGGCTATCATCACCTTTATCGCTGGGCGGGCGGGCGGTTACTTCCAATCACTCATGGCAATTGGGTGATGACGGGCCTGGTTGGAGTTAACGAAACCAGCCACACTCTTTATTTCAAAAGCAACAAGGACGGGGTGCTCGAGCAGAACGTCTATTCCATCGATTACCTCAATCCTTCAGAACCCAAACGACTGACCGAGGGCGGCTATTGGAACGATGCCGTCATGGACAAGCTTGGAACTCGCTTGCTCGTGACCCGCTCATCGCCTGACCAGCCGCCACAGACCTATCTTGCCGACGATTCTGGTTCGCGCATCCTCTGGGTCGAACAAAACCGGCTCGATGCTGCCCATCCTTACGCACCCTTCATGGCAGCCCATCGACCCATTCAATTTGGAACTCTCAATGCAGCCGACGGAACAGTCCTCCACTGGGAGATGATCACTCCGCCGCTCAAGCGGGGAAAGAAGTACCCGGTTTTCTTTGAACATTATGGAGGGCCGGGAACAGGCCAGCAGGTGACGCGCTCGTGGGGTTCCCCATTACGACAATATTGGGTGAGCAAGGGCTGGATCTATTTTCAGATCGACAATCGCGGATCTTATAATCGCGGAAAGGCTTTCGAGGACCAAATCTATCGCAACATGGGTTCCGTGGAAGTCGAAGATCAGGCGACGGCTGCCCGATGGCTTCAGAAACAACCTTTCGTCGATCCAAAGAAAATCGCGATTTCGGGCTGGTCCTATGGCGGTTACATGACGCTCAAGATGCTCGAAAAGGATCGCGAGCATCTCTACGCGGCGGGGGTCGCGGGAGCACCCGTCACAAAGTGGGAGCTTTATGACACCCATTATACCGAACGCTATCTTGGAAATCCTTCAATCGACCCCAAACCCTATCAGACCTCGGACGCACTATCCGATGCGATCGCAATTCCGGCACCTTTTCTGCTGATCCATGGGCTGTCGGACGACAATGTGATCTTCGAAAACTCATCGCTCCTCGCGGATGAGCTTCAAAAAGCCGACCATCCGTTCGACATGATGTTCTATATTGGTCAGACCCATCATATCGCCGGCGAAGGACGCGAAGCGCATGTTCAAAAGACGATCGAGCGCTTTCTCGACGAAAAGGTCCTCGGGAAGACGACGCCCTAATCCCGTCTTCGCTTTCTTGGCGGAACCGCGCCTCGATCGATGAGACGAGTGTAAAGGTGCCAGGTCGAATAGCCGAGCCATGGCAGGACGAACGCCAAACCGACGAAGAGCGGAATTGAGCCAAGCACGAGGAGACCCACCACGATCAGCCCCCAGCGGACCATCATTGAGCTGTTGGCATGGGCCGCACGCCACGAGGCCGATACGGCCTCCGACGCGGAAACGTCGCAGTCCACGAGCATCGGAAGCGACGCAACGCTGAGGCAAAGCACAATCCAGCCGAACACGGCTCCGACGACCAGGCCCGCAACAATCAATGCCCAGCCTCGAGCGGTGGTGAAGATCATTGTTGCAAATCCGACGATTGAGGTCGGTGTCGCCCAGCCGAAAATCAGTGCGTAGAGGATGCCCGCCGAAAGGAGCCAAAGCACGAACATCACCAGAAGAAGCCCGGCAACTATGCCCATGTCGTCGACCGAAGGGCGCTTTCTCACATCGAGAAAATTGAACCAGTGGACTTCCGATCCATTTTCTCGGCGGCGTGCGAGCTCATAGAAACCCACTGCCGCGACCGGGCCCAACAGTGCGACCCCTGCAACCACCGGAAAAAAGAATGGCATGAGAGGCGCGCTTGTTGTCATGACAACCGCGGCAAGGCCGATCAGCGTGTAAATCAGTCCAGCAAACACAATGTCACCGCGAAGATCGCGGAAATCCTCAAATCCCTGCTTCAATGCGAATCGCAGATCGTCGCTCGAAATCGTGCGGACGGGAATGCGTTTGGTCTTTGCTTTTCGCGCTGCCGACATGGTTCGGGTCGCCATGACACCTCCTTTGAACCGGGTGCCGGCCGACATGTCGCCTGCCGGCGCCTGCCTTTTCCTACCATAGTTGAAGCGAAATGGTCAGAGCTTCGAACGCACAAAAGTCAAACTCTCGTCGGGACGATATTGAGGCCGAGCAAATCGCGGTCGCGCTTTGGTCAACGCTTCGGCAAAGCCTGGTAAAACGTACCGAACTCCGATGATCATGAAGGGAACAGGGTGCTGATCGCCGGTCGTGATTTGAAGAGTGACCCCATTGCAGCTTCGACCAGTGCAGCTGATCGCATATTTTCCGGTTTCATTCTGTTCGATGGCTGCGACGAAATTCTGGACACCGGCCGAGCGGATCTTGGCATCTTCAGGAGCGATCAGTTCGATTGAGTCGTTGCCGTTTGCCGAAAGCCTGACAAGGAGGGTTCGCTCGCCTCCGCTCACCACTTGAGAAATGAGCGCTGCTGACGGGGCCTGGACATTCAAGTCGAACGGCGCGGGCCGGTTCCACAGGCGCGTCCCTGAAATCGGCAATTTCCCAATTTTCCAGCCGTTTCCAAACGCTGGAGGGAACTTTGCTCCGTCGTCGAGAACGGCCCACCACGATCTTTTGGCGTTAACGTCTGTCACATATTCGAGTGTGAAGCGCTGTTGGCGATCATTGGAGTAGGCAGGCGCCGCGAGCGCAGCGACCGAGCATCCTCCAACAATCACTCCTCCAAGTGCGACAATTGCGGGAAGCCTCGCACCGACGAGCAAGGGTTTGGCCTCGATCAGAACGGGAATGAGAATGAGGGATCCAAGCGGCGCGAAGATCCACATTGGGCCGTCATTTAGCAATTCCTCGAGCAGTCCCAGCATTGCGCCCCAGGTGAGATAGAGAAACAGGATCGCAGCGGCGGAGCCGATCGCTTCTGCGGGCTTCCACCAGCGTGCAATCCCAAGTCCGATGAGGATCAGGAGCGGAGGGAAAAGAAAGAAAATGATCCCTCCTGTTGCAACGAAGCCGATCAGCACACCCAAACTGAGGAAAAAGAGCCAGAACATGCTTCGAAGATCGCGGACCGAACAGCGAGGAGCGAAGCGACCAACGAGGCTTCCGCCCACCAGAAGGACAGCGGCGTAGGTTATGAGATGAGTGAAGATCGGATGGGCTCGCCAGAACATGCCGGGCCGGGCAATTTCGACCAAAGCGAGAAGCAGCCACGAAAGAATGGCCGAGCCAAGGAAGGTCCCAACGACGATCGCCACCCTCTGAACGGATTGACCCGCGGGAAATGCGAGAAGCGTGAAGATGAGCACAAGTCCAACGAGGATTGCGATCCCGGCGCCAAGAGGCATCGTAATCAGGAGCCGGCCCGAGACGTCCATGAAAATCCGGTTCGTCGTACCGCTCTTCGAAGGCTCGTTGGCGAGCCTTTGAGCGAGAGCCAGCGTCTGGTCGCCCATGTGCTGAAGAGTGGCGGGCGAAAGCGCAGAAAGCTCGTCACCGGCGCTATGATACCGGGTTTCATTGCCGATTGGCGCGAGATTGAGCGTCAGCCAATTGCGTTCTGCAAAGCTGTTCACATCGGTATAATTGGGCATTAGCCGATAGACGTCGGTTGAAAGCGAGTTCGCGCTTGGACGTCCAACCGTAGCCGAAAAAAGCGAAATCGCCGCAAAATTGGGACGATTGGTCTCGAACATATTGACCGGACCTTCAACGCCCCGGGCTTCGAGGTTGATGAGGCTGTCGATCCTGGTGCTCAAGGGATCGGAAAGGAAGGCGCGAGCACCGATTAGGCCAAGCTCTTCGCCCTCGTTGAATAGAAGAACGACCGGTCGGCGGAGCGTTTGATGCTCGAGTATCGAACCGACCTCGAGCATTGTTGCAACCCCAATTCCATCGTCCGAAGCTCCAGGGCCGGCGGCAACACTGTCGTAATGGGCATTGATCAGTACTGCGCGGCCCGACGACGGACCAATTTGGGCGATGACGTTTCGAACTCTAGCGCAAGAGACCCCGCGTTGCTTGAAGAGGACATTGCAGGCAAACTGATCTCGAACGAGGGGTTTCAAGCCCATATGGTCGAGGGTCGAAACGAGCCTGGTACGAACGAGGTCGTCGGCCGAACTATCGTCCCAATGCGCCCGTTGATCGCCAAGAATTTGGGATAGTCGTGCTTCTGCTCGTTTTGCATCGAACGAGCCTTGCGCATTCAACATTCGCAATGCCGGGGGCTGTTCGAGCATCGGCGCGAGCGCGAGCGCTCCCAGAAGCGCAATAAACATGATTGCGATTAAAACCGATGCCTTGCGCATGCGTCCCCCTTGTTCGCGCAACTTGGTCGGCCATATCGCTTTGCGGTTCGGCTTGCGATAGGCGCGCCGGGCAAGCTGGAGAGACGATAAATGGGTTACCGAGTCGCCGTCGTTGGAGCGACGGGCAATGTCGGGCGCGAGCTTCTCAATATTCTTGCCGAGCGGCAGTTTCCTCTGGAGGAGATCGCTGCAATCGGTTCTTCGCGCTCGATCGGTGACCGGATCGATTTTGGCGACAGTGGGGAGATGCTGACGGTCAGAAACCTCGAACATTTTGATTTCACCGGGTGGGATATCGCGCTTTTTGCGGCCGGGTCCGAGGTTTCGAAACTCTATGCGCCCAAAGCTGCGGCGTCAGGCTGTACAGTCATCGACAACAGCTCGCAGTTCAGAATGGACCCGGATGTTCCATTGATCGTGCCGGAAGTGAACTCTTCTGCAATCGCCGGCTATCGCAAAAAGAACATCATCGCGAACCCCAATTGCTCAACCGCCCAATTGGTCGTCGCGCTTAAACCGCTTCATGATGCAGCGAAGATCAAACGGGTCGTGGTTGCAACTTATCAGTCGGTATCCGGCACCGGAAAGGCTGCCATGGACGAGCTGTTCCAACAGTCTCGCAACATCTTTGTTGGGGATTCCAATACGCCCGAAGTCTATCCCAAGCAGATCGCATTCAACGTCATCCCGCAGTGCGACATCTTCCTCGATGATGGATCAACCAAGGAAGAATGGAAGCTGGTTGTCGAAACCAAGAAGATCCTCGACCCATCAATCAAACTGACTGCAACCTGCGTTCGAGTCCCGGTCTTCGTGGGCCACTCGGAAGCGGTCAACATCGAGTTCGAGAATGAAATCAGTGCTGACGAAGCGCGGGAGATCTTACGCGAATCTCCAGGGATATTGGTGGTCGATAAGCGCGAAAATGGCGGATACATCACCCCTGTCGAGTGCGTTGGAGACTATGCGACCTACGTCAGCAGGATCCGCGAGGATTCGACGCTTGAAAATGGGCTGAGCATCTGGATCGTCAGCGATAATCTGCGTAAGGGCGCGGCTCTCAATGCGGTCCAGATTGCCGAACTTCTCGGCCGCAATCATCTTCAGAAAGCCGCGTGACGCTCAGTCCTTTTTGCGAGGGCGAAATGTGAGAGCGAAACACGTGACGCCCGTTGAGATCCTAACCTAGGGCTTGTCGCTCCAGTAGCGCAGCAAATTTTGCTGGACGAGCTGCATCCGGGAATAATTCGTCGGGTCCATCTTCAATCCTTCAAGCGCTGCAATCTCGTTCAGTTCAAATAGGAGATTGCGCCGGAAGGGATCCTGGATCCGGCTCTGGATGAAAGTGATCGCGACCAGACGATCGCCTTTTGTGACCGGGACGACCTGATGGAGGCTATCGGACGGGTAGATGATTCCAAAACCCGGCTTCAGCTTGAATTTTAGTTCGGAGTCGCCGAGCCGGACAAGAAGTTCGCCCCCGTCATATTCGCCGGGGTCGTTGAGAAAGATGGTGCAGCTGAGATCGCTTCGGATTGTTCCGGTCGGGAGCTGGATGAAGGCCGCATCGGCGTGCGCTCCATATTTCATGCCGAGTTTGTACCTCGTCATCATTGGCGGTGCCAACGAAACCGGGAACGCAAATTCGATGAATTCGGGTGAGCGTAGCACGGCGTTTCGAAGAATCTCCGAGCTCTTCTGATAAGCGCCGGGGTCGTGCAGCTGCTCGTTGAATTTGGCCGTATTGTGAGGATTGGAAATACGGCCATCGACGAACGGAGTCGCTTCGGCGATCCGGCGACATTCGGCGATTTCCGCTGAGGTCAGAAATTCAAGGACCCGGTACATTCATCTTCCTTTGCTCGCGCAAGAGCCCGATTGAGAAGCGGCGATTCTTGCGCGAGCTGTTCGAGCATCGCAACAGCATCCGAAATTTCCCGTGAATGGCGCCGAAGAGTTTCGCCGATCAATTCGGCGCGAAGTGCCGGGCTGTAATGATAATCGGGAGACTTCGAATAGCGGCTCATGGTTCCACCCTCGAGGATTGCTCGAAGTTGCTTCTCATCGGTACCAAGGGCAAAAAATCGTGCAATCGAAGCGAGCTCGGGCGCGATATGTGCAAGCATCCGGTCAAAATCGACCCATCGGATTTCACTCGTTTCCATTACGCCTGCAGCATTTTCGAGCGACGTCATTTCGCATGCCCAGGCGAGGGCTGCGCGATGCGCTCCGTCCATCGAACCATTGCCGGGAACTGGAATTCGACCTCGCATGCGCTCGTTCCGGGAAGAAGAAAGGAACTCAAGCTCGCGAATGCTGTTCTCTCCGGACAGGATCGCGGAAATATAATTGCGAGGTGTTGCATAAACGAAGAGCGCGCGCTCGCCCGTCGGGACCAGCTCGGGCGCAATTTCGCTCGCGAAGCTTGTCGCCTTTACGCACGCGAATTCCTGGTCAGTAAAGGTTCGCGCCATGATTCGAGCGACGGATCGAAGATAGGGTTTGCGTACCTCCTTGGGCGCGCCTGCAAGATCGCGAAGAAGTCGAGGCTCTCGAACTGAGAGCACGCCTTCGATCTCACCAATAAGCCGCGAAATCAGAGTTGAACCGACATGCCCGATGTGGAAGATCCATCGCGCGTCGGATTTGGTAAGCTCTGAAGCGGCGTCTTCGACAATAGTCCACGGGACGGTTTTTCCTTCGACACCGCTGGTCAACACCCGGTCGTCGAGGAAGCTTGCACTTCGATACTGTTCGCGATCCATCGCAACCAGCCTGGCCAGTCCCTCATCAGGCTCGAGCGCCTGGACCAGCCAGGTCGCGTCGCGCGCGATATCGTCGCTGGTTGGACCACTGGACATAAGATCCCTTAGCCGCGCAATGGTCGCTCAACCAAGGGAGGACCCCAAAAATGGCGCGTGAAATGACCGGCGGATGCGCCTGCGGCCGGGTCCGCTACAGCGTCAATGTCACCGACGAGGATGCCTTTCTCTGCCATTGCCGGATGTGCCAGCGTGCAACCGGTTCACTCTCGATTGCATTGAAGTGCGTAAAGAACGACGATGTGCACTGGCAAGGGGAACCCGACTGGTATCAAAGCTCTCCCATTGCAAAACGCCCATTTTGCAGCGCTTGCGGGACCTCGCTCGGCTTCAGATTTACCGAAGGGAGCCCGAATATGGACCTCACCGTTGCGAGTTTCGATGATCCGTCAGCCTTTGTTCCAACGCATCATTTCGGAGTGGAAAGCCTGCACCGGAGCTGGCTCAATAGCGAGGGTCTTCCCGAGAAGCGCACCCAGGATCACGACCTTATCGTGAAGAAATGGATCGAAGCCGTCGGAAAGGTTCCCGAGTAAGGAATGGCTGATCCCGTCCTTCATTATTGGAACGCATCGGATGGCGTTCGTCTCGCCTATCATGAACTTGGCCTTGGTCGGCCGGTCATCCTCCTTCATGGTCTTTTTTCCGACGCCTTCATGAACTGGATCAAGTTCGGCCACGCCGAGCGGCTCGCAGCAAGCGGCTTTCGAGTGATCATGCCCGACCTTCGAGCTCACGGTCAAAGCGACAAGCCGCATGGCGAAGCCTTTTATCCGGCAGGAATTCTTGCCCGTGATTTGCGCGAACTCGTCGCGCGTCTTGGTCTTGATGAATTCGATCTCGGCGGGTTTTCGCTCGGTGCACGAACGACACTCGAAGGGGTGGGGGAGGGGCTTCGTCCGCGACGCGCCATTCTTGGAGGCGCGGGCCTTGCTGGCCTGAAGGAGTGGAAGCGGAGGAAGACGTTTTTTCTCGAGGCCATTGCATTGTTCGACAAGGCCGGGCGGGGAGATCCGCACTGGCTTTCCATTCAGTTCATGAAGAGCCAGCACGTCGATCTTGTTGCGTCGGCTCAGCTCCTTGAAAGCTTCGAGGACGCCTTTCTGACATGGCTCGAGGCCTTCATCATGCCAACACTCGTTCTTTGCGGCAGTGAAGATACGGACAACGGTTCGGCCGAAGAGCTTGCCAACGCACTTCCCAATGCCGTTTTCGAGGAGGTTCCGGGAACCCATATGAGCTCGGTCACCAAACGCGAATTCGGAATGGCGATCGTGAGTTTTCTTTCACCCGAATAAAGAAGGGGCGCCCTTCCGGGCGCCCCGACCGAAGTTCGATATAATTGCAGGCGATCATCCAAGCGTGGAATCGGACATTCCTGAACTTGCGCTGGGCGAGTTGCCGGCGCCCGCCTTTGCTGCGCTTCGTGCTCCAAGCCTTGAATTTGGGGAACCGGTTCCGCTCGATTTGCGTGGAGTTCCGCTTCGACGTGCAATCGCAGCCGATGGCGACCGCGCGCTCGAGCTGGTTTTCGACGTCGCCGTTCCGGTGGTGTCATCCATTGCCGACGGTCGGCTCGCCCCGGTCGTCATATTCTGGGTCCAGTTGCCGATCTGATCGCTCAACTGGTTCAGCTGCTGAGTGACCTGATTTCGCTTCGACCACAAAAACAGGCCTGCTGCGGCAGCTCCGGCCGCGACCGCGGCTGCTGCAACCGGGCGGTCGCGCGCCATATCCATCACTCCGCTGGGCCAGCTTTCGGTTCGCCTGCTTGCGGCACGGCTCGTGTTCCTCGGCATCGATAATCTCCTCATCGGATTGTTTCATTCTCAATCCGACTTAACGATCAACGATGCTCGCCGTTCGGCCAACTGGCGGCAGCAGCGGCCAAAAGAGACGAAGCGACGGCGAAAGGCGCTCCGCAACCTTAAGCTGTGGCGAGCTGGTCGAGCATATGTTCCGCGCTCGACGCGCGATATTCGCCGGGAGCCTCGACGTTGAGCTGTTCGACAATTCCATCGTCGACGATCATCGAGTAGCGCTGGGATCGCTTGCCCATGCCGAATTTGGTTGCATCCATTGCAAGGCCGGTCGCTTGAGCGAATTCGCCATTGCCGTCAGCAAGCATCGCGATGTCGGAGCTTCCGTCGCGCTCGTTCCAGGCCGACATAACAAACGGGTCGTTCACCGAAATGCAGGCGATGGCATCGATGCCTTTCGACAGGAGCTCAGGCGCTTTTTCGACATAGGATGGCAAGTGGCGAGCCGAACAGGTCGGAGTGAACGCGCCCGGCACTGCAAACAGAGCAATCTTGCGTCCTTTGAAGAACTCGCTCGTGGAGGTCGGTTTTGGACCTTCTTTCGAAGCGATCGTCAGCGAAACTTCGGGAACTCGGTCACCGACTTGGATTGTCATTGGAATTCTCCTCAAAGAGCAGGCTGAAGCGGCCAATAAGCCCGGTATATGACCCTCTCAAGTCTTGCCCAGCGTGTGTGACCGTCCCATTGTCCAAAAGGATGGTCGAACAGCCCAATTTTCTTTCCGGCAAACTTCTCTTGGCAATGCCCGGAATGGCCGACCCGCGTTTTGAGCGGGCAGTCATTGCGTTGTGCGTCCATGACGAAAATGGAGCGATTGGAATCGCGATTGGCCATAAGCGCGCCGGAATGAGTTTTCGCGGGCTTCTGCGGCAGCTCGAGATCGATCCCGGCAAGGCGGCCGATTGCGCAGTGCACCACGGTGGCCCGGTCGAGCCGGGGCGAGGATTTGTCCTCCATTCGAATGACTGGGGCGGCCAGGATACTGTCCATGTCCACGGCGAAAACGGCGAAATCTTCGCAATGACGGGAACGATCGACATTTTGAAAGCCATTGCCGAAGGCCGCGGACCGACGCGCTGGATCGCGGCTCTCGGATATGCCGGCTGGGAGGAGGGCCAACTCGAGGCGGAGATGACCCGGCACGGCTGGTTCGCTGCGCGTTCGAGTTCGAAAATCCTTTTTGAAACTCCGACCGACGAACGCTGGGCCGCGGCATTCAAGGCCGAAGGGATCGACCCACGGCTCCTCGCGAGCGAGACCGGAGCGGCCTGACTCAATACGAAGACCTATCAATGCATATCTTTTGGAGTCTGCCCCTCTCGATTCCTCAGATATGCGATATAAAGCTTTCTTTATATGTTGCCCTGCGCTAGGAGCACGGCATTCCGAAGCGCGGTGCGTCCCGTCCTTGCCCATTGACGACTGGCAATGATGTCGCCCCTCGTTTTGTTTTTGCCCTGATCATTGGAGAATCCGACGTGGCGACGCAGGCTGAAACCCGTTTCGACGACTATGTCGTCAAAGACCTTGGCCTTGCGGAATTCGGCCGCAAGGAAATCGAGATCGCGGAAACCGAAATGCCGGGGTTGATGGCGCTCCGTCAGGAATTCGGTGGATCGAAGCCGCTTAAGGGCGCGCGGATCACCGGATCGCTTCACATGACGATCCAGACCGCAGTTCTCATCGAAACCCTGATCGACCTTGGCGCGGAAGTTCGCTGGGCAAGCTGCAACATTTATTCGACGCAGGATCATGCTGCAGCTGCCATTGCAGCGCGCAATATTCCCGTCTTTGCAGTCAAAGGCGAGACGCTCGAAGATTATTGGAATTATGCCTGCAGGATCTTCGACTGGGGTCAGGAGACTGCCAATATGATCCTCGACGATGGCGGCGATGCGACGATGTTCGCCCTGTGGGGTAATCGCCTCGAGCAGGGTGAAGAATTGTTTGCCCCGTCGAATGAGGAAGAAGAAATCTTCTGTGCAACTCTCAAGCGCTTCGTTTCCGAGCGCCCAGGTTATCTTTCGAAGTCAGTGGCCAATATCAAGGGCGTGTCGGAGGAGACGACGACCGGAGTGCACAGGCTTTACGACCTTGCGAAATCGGGCAAGCTTCCGTTCCCGGCGATCAACGTCAACGACAGCGTGACGAAGTCGAAGTTCGACAATCTTTATGGTTGTCGCGAAAGTCTGGTCGATGCGATCCGCCGCGCAACCGATGTCATGCTTGCGGGCAAGATCGCGTGCGTTGCCGGATTCGGCGATGTCGGAAAGGGTTCGGTGGCTTCTCTTCGCAACGGCGGCGCACGCGTCATCGTAACCGAAATCGACCCGATTTGTGCGCTTCAGGCGGCGATGGAAGGTTATGAAGTGGTCACGATGGAAGAGGCGACCAAACGCGCCGACATCTTCGTCACTGCCACCGGAAACATGGACGTTATCACGCTCGATCATATGCGTGAGATGAAGAACATGGCGATCGTCGCGAACATCGGACACTTCGATTCCGAGATTCAAATCGGAGCTCTTGCTAATTTCAAATGGACCGAAATCAAACCGCAGGTCGACGAGGTCGAATTCCCGGACGGGAAGAAAATCATCGTCCTTTCCAAGGGACGGCTTGTGAATCTTGGAAATGCGACCGGACATCCAAGCTTCGTCATGAGTTCGAGCTTCACCAATCAGGTGCTCGCCCAAATTGAACTTTTCACCAAGTCCAATGAGTACGGCAACGAAGTTTACGTCCTTCCCAAGCATCTCGACGAAAAGGTTGCGAGACTGCACCTCGACAAACTTGGAGTGAAGCTGACGAACCTCACCGAAAAGCAGGCGTCTTATATCGGAGTTTCTCCAGCCGGGCCGTTCAAGCCGGACCATTACCGCTACTAAAGATTAGCCCAAAGCGATCTTGGGCGGGGGTCCATTCCGGATCCCCGCCCTTTCTTTTGGGCAGCTGTTCGCTTTATGTTTGAAAACCGGAGGGGTGGCGGACGGCGATCATGGGGGCTCTTAGCGCAACTGATGCAATCATCGCGGCGCTGGCTTTGCTTTGGATCGCGATCGCAATTGCCGTTTCCTATCTTGCATTGCGCCGCTTCCAAATAGCCCAACAAGTGCTCGACATCGCGCGTGCCAATGCGACATTGCTCGAGATTTCGCCTGCCCGCCCAATGCTGGTTCGTTCCGATGGGCGAATTGAAGCCGACCCGCAGCTCAGCCGCGAACTCGGGCTCGGCTCCGCGCCCAAAAGTCTTTCCGATCTCCATGGACCGGATTTCGGACTTTTAAGCGAAGACGTTACGGCTTTGCGATCCCAGATCGAGGCTGCGAGCGCATCCGCCTCTCGGATCGAAGCGAAGGTTCGCTCATCCGCATCCTCGCGGATCTTCGACGTTCGCGGAGGTCCGGCACCATCGCCTGAACCTGCAGGATCATTGCTTCTGTGGTTTCTCGACATGAGCGCCGGTGAAGAAGAAAAAGCGAAACTTTCCTTGAGGCTCCGCCAAACGGAGGCCGCGCTCAATTCGCTTACTCAGCTGATCGAGGCCGCACCCTTCCCAATGTGGTTTCGAGGCCCCGACTTGAGCTTGGGGCTCGTCAACACGGCGTTCGTTCACGCAGTCGAGGGTCGTGATGCTCAGGACGTGATCCAGCGTTCGGCAGAACTCATCGATGCCCAGGGCGCAAATAGCGCAAGCGCGACGGCTCGAGAGGCGCAAGAAAGCGGGCAAATCGTCGCCCGGATGCAGCCCGCGATCGTCCACGGCGAGCGACGCATGCTCAGGATCGTCAATGTTCCTCTTTCGACCGGAGCGGTAGCGGGCTTCGCAGTCGATGTTCAGGAACTTGAAGACGCGCGGGCTGAACTTAGCCGGCATATCGAATCGCAGCGAGAACTTGCAGATCGAATGACCGCAGGAACCGCACAGTTCGATTCCGATCGGGCCTTGAGCTTCTTCAACCGCCCATTTGCAGTCATGACCCAGCTTGATCCCGAATGGCTTTCGGAACGGCCCGAGTTCGATCGGCTGATCGACCGGATGCGTGACATCCAGCGGGTTCCGGAAGTTCGCGATTTCCCCGCGTGGAAGGAGGAACGCCGAGGCTGGTTCACTAGTGCAGAGGAGGTCGTCGAGGAAGAATGGATGCTTCCTGGCGGCGACCATATTCGCGTGGTCGCACAGCCGCTTCCCGATGGCGGGTTGAGGCTCTTTCTCGAAGACCGAACCGAGCAGCTGCGGCTTGCATCCGCGCGCGACACTTTGCTTCGCGTTCGTTCAGCGACGTTCGACAATCTGTTCGAAGCAATCAGCGTCTTTGCAAGCGACGGCCGGCTCTATCTTTGGAATCAAAAATTCCTTGAAGATTGGGAGCTCCAGGAGGCATGGCTTTCGACTCACCCTCGGGTCGATGAGCTTGTTCCTGCGATGGCCCGCAAGCTCGTCAATCCGACCGCAGCTGCTCAGATCCGGGAAATGGTTCGGCACACGACCAACGAACGCCAGTCATCGAGCGGTCGGATCTCGATGACCGATGGTCGTCATTTCCAGTTTGCGGCCGTCCCGCTGCCTGACGGGAATGCCTTGTTCACGATGGTCGACGTCACGGATTCAAGCCGGATCGAGGCCGCTCTTCGCGAACGCGCCGCAGCACTTGAGGAAGCCGACCGGGTCAAGACCGACTTCGTTGCGAACATGAGCTACGAACTGCGCACTCCGCTGACTTCGATTGGAGGATTCGCCGAGCTTCTCGGCGCCGGCTACGCCGGCAATCTCACGACCAAGGCCAAGGATTATGTTGGCGCGATTCTTCAGTCGGTCGAACGCCTTTCCAAGCTCATCAACGATGTTCTCGACCTCACCACCGGCGACACTCGGGGCGTCGCTCTCGAACGGGAAAGAGTCGACATTGCCGGACTGTGCCGCGCGGCACTTGATACAGCCAAGCCGAGGGCGGCGGAAAAGGCACAAAAGCTCGAGACTCAGATTGCGCCCTCTTCAGGTCATGTGTTCGGCGATGCTCGGCGCCTTCGCGAATCGGTTGAGCATGTGCTTCAAAACGCACTGTCCTATACCGACAGGAAGGGGCGGATCACCCTCTCGGCCGACGGAGATGCTTCGCACGCAATAATCCGGGTCAGCGACAACGGTCTTGGGATTGCGGCAGAGGATCTGCCGCACGTCTTCAACCGTTTTCATCGAATCGACGAAGGAGGATTTCGGGGTGAGGCAGCGCTTGGCCTCGGATTGCCGCTGACCCGGCAGTTCATCGAGGCGCATGGAGGAACGGTCGAACTCCAGTCGCAAAAGGGGAAAGGAACGACGGTCATTCTCGCGATTCCGCGCGGTTCTCGATGATCCTTTGCGACGAAAATGAAACCCAGCGGGTCGGGCAATGCCTTGCATCACTGATCCGGCCTGGAGATGTCATCGCGCTCTCGGGGCCTCTTGGGGTTGGAAAGACCGCACTTGCGCGGTCGATGATTTCAGCTCTTGGCCACTTAGGCGAAGTTCCAAGCCCGAGCTTTGCAATCGTTCAGCCCTATGAGGATCTTGACCCTCCAGTCTGGCACGTCGATCTCTACCGGATCGAAAAACCCTCCGAGATCGACGAATTGGGTCTCGATTTCGACCTCCGAAGCCGTTCTCGTTGTCGAATGGCCCGAACGGGCTGGCGCGGATGTTTGGCCAGAAGCGCTCGCTTTGTCCTTGGACTTCGATGAAGCCGGGCAGAGAAGCTTGACAGCAAAAGTGCCCCCGTCATGGGAAGGCCGATGGCCATTTCGATGACTCCGCCCGCCCATGCCTCTGAATTTCTTGCTGCTTCAGGCTGGGACGGAGCCAGAATCGTTCCACTTGCAGGCGATGCATCGTTCCGCCGCTATTTTCGAGTGATCAACGGCGAACAAAGCGCAGTTCTCATGGACGCTCCTCCGCCTCATGAAGATCCCGGGCCGTTCATCGCGGTTTCGCAATGGCTGATTTCAAGCGGGCTCAATGCTCCTCAAATCATTGCGACCGATCTCGACAAGGGGCTTCTCCTTCTTGCAGATTTTGGAAATGTTCGCCTGCGCGAAACGCTCGATGACAATCCCGAACGGGAACGCGAGCTCTATGCACTTGCTACCGACGTCCTGGTTCATCTCCATGCGCATCGGCCAATGGATGGACTGAAGGTTCACGGAATCGAGCAATGGCTCGAGGAGCTGAACCTGTTCACTCAATGGTATTGTCTGGCGGTCGGATTGGACGTCGATGAAGACTCCTTCCGTCAGGCATGGCGAACAGTTCTCGAACCGGTTGCAACCGATGGCCTTGGACCCGTCACGGTCCTTCGTGACTATCATGCCGAAAACATCATGCTGGTCGAAGGCCGCGACGGCGTCGGGCATTTTGGACTGCTCGATTTCCAGGACGCATTGTCTGGCCATCCGGCCTATGATCTTGCATCGGTTCTTGAAGATGCGCGCCGGGATGTCTCGCCGTCGGTCGAGCGGGAAATGATCCAAAGATATGTTTCGGCAAGGAACGAAAGCGGTTCGTTCGAGCGCGCCTACTGGGCACTCGCTGCGCAGCGCAACACACGGATCCTCGGAGTCTTCACAAGGCTTTGGAAGCGTGACAGCAAACCAGGTTATCGCCGGTTTCAGCCACGGATGTGGGGCCTGCTCGAGCGCGATCTAGCCCAGTCGCATCTCGCACCTGTTCGGGACTGGTTCGATGCCAATGTCCCTCAGCAATATCGGCGCGAGCCGTGGAAGCAGGGCGAATGAGTTAATCGAAACGCGCGCTAAGCCTTCGGGCGGAAGTTCCCGCAACCGTTCCAGCGACCGCGATGATCATGGCCGCTGGCCTTGGGAAACGCATGCGGCCGCTCACCGCGACCCGGCCCAAGCCGCTGATCGAAGTTCATGGCAAAACTCTTCTCGATCATGTTCTCGAAAAACTGCGCATCGCCGGAGTTAAGAAGGTGGTCGTCAACGTCCATTACCTTGCCGGGGCACTCGAAGCCCATCTTATGAGCCGGGATCACGGCCTTGAAGTCGTCATTTCGGATGAACGGGCGCTGCTGATGGAGACCGGAGGCGGGCTCGTTCAGGCTGCGCCGCTAATCGAACTCGGATCCGTTCCTTTCGCTCAACAGCGACAGCCTGTGGATTGACGGTCCTGCCGACACTTTGAAACTTCTCGCCTCGCAGTGGGACGATTCCAAAATGGACGCGCTTCTTTTGCTCATCCCCCTAGCGCGCGCACTCAACCACAGCGGCATGGGCGACTTTCATATGGAACGGACGGGAAAGCTTCGCCGCCGCGAGCGAAGCCATGTCGCTCCATTCGTTTTTACCGGAATTCAGATCGTCTCGAAGCGGCTTTTGCACGATTCGCCCCAAGGCCCGTTTTCAACCAACATTCTGTGGGATCGAGCAATCGAGGAAGGCCGCTGCTTTGGAGCCGTTCATCAAGGGTTGTGGTTTGACGTCGGAACCCCTCAATCGATCCAGCTGACGGAAACGGCGCTTGAGAATGTCTGACCCGTCGCGGGTCGAAATTTATACCATCCCGTCTCACCGCTCATTTGCGGACGCACTGGCGCAGGGCGTCATGCACATGTTTTCAACCGATCCCCTCGGACTTGCTCGAGGTCGGATCCTCCTTCCCAACCATCGCGCCGTTCGCGCTGTTACCGACGCGTTTGTCCGTCGAAGCGGCAATGGCCTTCTCCTTCCGCGGCTGATCCCGGTTGGCGATGTCGAGATCGATGATCGTCTCGGACAGGGCCTTGAGTTGGTGACTTCAGATTGCTTTCTTCCAGCACTTGATCCGACCGAGCGACAAATGGAACTCGCTTCCCTCATCAAGGCCGAGGGAGCGGCGGAACGAATGCGGCTTGCGGCCGATCTTGCGCGAGTGCTCGACGCTCTTTTGATCGACGAGATTGCGCCGCTGGAGCTTCGAAACGCCGTTGAGGGGGCGCAAGACCTTGCTCAGCATTGGGAGCATTCGCTTCGACTGCTCGAATTGATCTACGAGGAATGGCCCAAGATCCTGCGTGAAAGCGGAGTGATCGATCTTGCCGCTCGTCGCAACCTCGTCCTTCGTTCGCTCTCGGAACGATGGGAGAACCATCCTCCGGCGGGCTTTACCATCGCTGCCGGAATTACGAGTTCCGCGCCTGCTGTCGCCGGATTGATCGGCATGATTGCCCGAATGCCACGGGGAATGGTCGTTCTTCCTGGGCTCTGGCTGAGCGACATGTTCCCCAATGAAGAGTGGGATTCGCTTGGTCCGGACGATCGTGGACGAACCGAAGCGACTCACCCGCAATTTCATTTGAGGCTTCTTCTCGACTGCATTGGAATCGCACGCGACGAGGTGAGACCTTGGCGCTGGTCGGGGAGCTCACCGGGTTCGCCGTCGCGGTTCCGAGCGGTTGCCAATGCCATGGCGTCCTCGTCCCAGTCTCATAAGTGGGAAACGCTGTCACCGCCGGAGCGGCGGCTCAACGGCATTCGCCTCGTCGAACTCGCCGATCCTGCCGCAGAAGCGCAGGCCATTGCACTTGCTCTTCGAAAGTCACTGGAGACTCCGGGAAAGACGGCCGCCCTCGTCACTCCTGACCGGCAGCTCGCGGGCCGCGTTTCGGCTCTGCTTCGACGCTGGAACATCGAAGCCGACGACAGCGCTGGTCAGAAGCTTTCGGATGCGTCGTCCGGGACTCTTCTGCTCGCGATCGCTTCGGTTGCCGCCGACGATTTTTCGCCGGTGTCGCTTCTTGCTCTTCTCAAGCATCCGCTCGTTGGAGGAGAGGAGGAGGACCGGGCGGCGTGGCTGGAAAATGTTCGGGCACTCGATCATGCCTTGCGCGGTCCGAGGCCGCCTTCGGGTCTTGGTGGTCTGGACCGATTGTTTGCAGACAGGAAGGCGGACAAGGCCTGGACCGCGGTTCGCGACAAGGTTTGCAGCCTGGAAGACGCGTTTTCCCGGCCGCTTTTCCTCTCGGATTTTGCGCTCATCCTCGCAACCGCTGCCGATCGCCTTGGCAGCGAGGCGCCCTGGCGGGGTGCTGCCGGTCGACTGGCTTCGGAGCTCCTGTCCGATCTTGAGGTTTCGAAGGCGGCCAGAAAGCTCGAAGTCACAGCGCAGGACTGCGTTCCAATTCTTCGCCAGTTGCTCGAGGCGCGCGCCGTTCGTCCTCCATATGGGGGACATCCGAGGATCTTTATCTGGGGTCTTCTCGAAGCCCGACTCCAGCGGGCCGACCTACTTGTTTTAGGAGGGCTCAACGAAGGTATCTGGCCTGGCCGTCCACAACCCGATCCGTGGCTTCCGCCAAGGGTGCGCTCAAACCTAGGGATGCCCACACTCGAATTTCGAATTGGTCTTGCAGCCCATGACTTCGCGACTGCTCTTGGAGCACCCGAAGTCCTCATTACGCGCTCAAAGCGTGACACTCGATCACCGACAATTGCTTCGCGTTTCCTGCTTCGCCTTGAGGCAATCAGCGGGGGGCTGCCACGCGATCTCATGCTTGAGAGGTTGACCAACGCACTCGACGATCCGCTTCGCCTGGACCCCGTCAATCAGCCCGCTCCATCACCGCCTTTGAATGAACGTCCGAAGACAATTTCGGTGACCTCGGTCGATCGCCTCAAGGCCGATCCTTTTGCCTTTTATGCAAACGCAATTTTGAAACTGAGAGAGGAAGAGCCGGTCGATGCCGATTTTACCGCTCGATGGAAAGGCGAGGCGGTTCACAAAGTATTCGAGGAATGGCTGATCCACGACGATTGTGATCCCGCCAAGCTTCATGAGCGCGCCAAGAAGCTGCTGGCGGGCGAAGCCATTCATCCAATGCTCCGGGCGCTCTGGTCTCCACGATTGTTCGAGGCAATCGAGTGGATCGCCGAAATGGAACGGACCAATCAGGCGCTCGGGCGACGACCGCTTGCAGCGGAAATCAAAGGTGAAGCAGAGATTGCCGGAATTCTCGTCCATGGTCGGGCCGACCGAATCGATTTGATCGATGGGAAAGGTCTCGCACTGGTCGATTACAAGACCGGAAAACCTCCATCGAGAAAGGCGGTTCAGGCAGGTTTCGCACTCCAGCTCGGGCTTCTTGGGCTGATTGCAAGCGCGGGGGGGTTCAAGGGCATCGAGGGCCAGCCCCAAATGTTCGAATATTGGTCACTGGGGCGCGATCGCGAGACGTTCGGGAAATGCGTTCGAGCCGACAAGGACATCGAGCCCAAGGAATTTCTCAATCACGCTTATGGTCATTTCGCAGACGCAGCCGAGCGCTGGCTTAGGGGCACAGAGCCGTTCACTGCAAAGCTCAATCCTGCCTATGCTCCTTATGGTGATTATGATCAGCTGATGCGGCTCGAAGAGTGGTACGGTCGCAAATGACAATCCTAGGAACGCGGCTTTCGTTTGATCTTCGATGCGTAAAGAAGGGCCGCAACGATCGCGGCCGAGCCGATCCCGACTGCAACCCCGGCTTTCACAAGTTTTGTTCGGCGCTCGTCGCCGGCCCGTTCACTGTCCTCATTCATAACATAATTCTTATGGCTTCCAGCGCCGCATTGGAAGCCAGATGAGCATCAGACTGTCCAGGCTCCCTTCGCTCGAAGGTGCTCAAGGCCGCGCGGCCGATCCCGACGCGCATGCGTCGCTTTCCGCTTCCGCAGGCACTGGCAAGACCCAGGTTCTTACCGCACGAGTCCTGCGCTTGCTTTTGAAGGGCGCGCCTCCTGAATTCGATCTTATGCCTCACCTTCACCAAGGCCGCAGCAGCCGAAATGGCAAACCGGATTGGCGCACGACTTGCTGCCTGGGTGCGTCTTCCAAAGCCGCTCCTTGAACAGGACCTTTTTGCACTTGGCGAAAATGCGACTGAAAAAATTGTCGAGAGAGCTCGTCAATTATTCGCACGCGTCCTCGATTGTCCAGGCGGACTGAGGATTGAAACCATCCATGCCTTTGCTCAATCGCTTCTTGCGGCCTTTCCTGCCGAAGCCGGCATTCCGGTCGGATTCCAGCCGATCGAGGGCCGGGCCGAACAGGAGTTGGTTCGTCAAACGCTTGCGGATGTGATGGCTCTTGCCGACAAGAATCTTGACCTTGAACTTATCCGCGACGTCCAAATTCTCAGCCGGCGCCTCGGTGAAGAGGGTGCGATTGAATATCTGCGAACGTGCGCTCGCTACGAAAACGGGCTTTCCAAGCTCGGGTCACGTGCGGAAATCCAGTCCCTCCTCAACAACGCCATTGGCCTGCCGGAGGGCTCGGTCGAGACCTATATTTCGAATCAGTGCGCTGACGATGTTTTCGACTGCGATCTTTTAAGAGCGATCGCCCAGGCCAATCGTACGTGGGGAACGAGCACGGGCAAGAAGGTCGTCGATCAGGTGGAACAGTGGCTCGGACTTGAAAATTCCGCGCGCGGAACTTCACTTCCAACGCTTTCTCTCCTTTTGTTTACCGGCAAGAGAGAAGTGAGAAAAAGCCATTCAGGACAGCTCAAAGCGGATCCTGATTATGATCGCCACGTCGAGCAGCTCGCGGGCAGGATTGGCGCTCTTCTCGAGACTCAGCGAGCGTCGAAACTCAGTCGCGAAATGGCGAGCGGTTTGTGGGCAGGTCGGGTTTTCGCCAAGGCATTTAGTCGCGCCAAACGATCTGCCGGAGTGGCCGACTTCAATGATCTCATCGACTGGACGCGGGACCTTCTCGCGGCGCCCGGCATGGGCGAATGGATCCGATACAAGCTCGATCGCGAAATCGATCACGTTCTGGTGGATGAAGCGCAGGACACAAACGCACCTCAGTGGGACATCATCGAGCGATTGGTCGAAGAATATTTCAGCGGATCAAGCGAAACCGAAGGGCGACGACGAACCCTGTTCATGGTTGGCGACTTCAAACAGGCGATCTACGGCTTTCAGGGAACCGATCCCAAACGCTTTCAAGAGGCTCGCCGCCATTTCAAGCGCTTGGCAGATTCGCTCGCCGACGAAGAGGGAGCACGCGAATTTCGCGATCTCTCGATCGCGTCGAGCTTCCGCTCTTCGCAGCCAATCCTCGACCTCGTCGACGCAGTGATCGATGAGCTTGGTTCGGAGGCTTTGGGGCTCGAAGCCAAGCCTCCGGCCCACGTTGCGTTTCACGAGGATCGTCCGGGTCGGGTCGAGCTCTGGCAGCCTTTTTCACCAGTTACGGATGACGAAGGAGAAACAGGAGAAGAACGATGGGTTTCTCTTCGTACGCGGCAATATGCCGATGCTCTTGCAAAGCGAATTCGCGATCTCGTCGATGACGCTCCTTATCTTCCCTCGAAGGGACGCCGTCTTATTCCAGGGGACATCCTGGTGCTCGTTCGAAGCCGCGGCGAACTCGCATCGCTGATTGTCGCTCGTCTTTTCGGTGAAAAAGTTCCTGTGGCCGGCGTCGACCGGCTTCATCTTCATGAGCCGCTTGCCGTCCAGGACCTTCTTTCAGTGATCAAATTCGCGGTTCAACCGGAGGACGACCTCAGCCTTGCCTGCCTTCTTGTTTCGCCACTGATCGGATGGACGCAGGAGGAGTTGTATTCGCTGGCATTTTCGCGAAAATCGAGCCTGTGGCGTGAACTTCGTCAAAGGGCGACGCACAATCCTTTATTCAGCTCCGCTCATCACGAGCTTAGCGAGCTTTTAAGGATTGCGGACTTCACGATTCCATCCCGGTTTCTGGAAACCGTTCTTTCCGGAAAATTGAAAGGTCGGCGCAAATTATATTCGCGCCTCGGAATCGCAGCGCGGGACCCAATTGAAGAACTGATGAACAGCGCTCTCGAGTTCGAGCGAAGCGATACGGCCTCGCTCGATCGATTTCTTGCGTGGTTTTCGCGCGGGTCGGTCGATGTTCAACGCGATGCGGCCCGTGGCTCGAATGAAGTTCGAGTGATGACCGTGCATGGCGCCAAGGGGCTCGAAGCTCCTGTCGTCATCCTTGCCAACTCCACCGCCGATCCGGCTCGCGTCGGTCGAACTCCGATCATGATGGAATTTGCATTGGGTTCAGGCGCGCTCGTGCCGCTCCTCCGGCCAAAGAGAGACGAGCGGGTGGCTCCGTTTGCAGAGACGATGGTTGCGGACGAAACGCGCGATCTGGAGGAACATTGGCGCCTTCTCTATGTCGCCCTAACCCGTGCTTCCGACCGTTTGATCGTTGCCGGCGCGGCTCCAAAGGAACGATCCGACGGCAACGACCCGAGACCTCCAAATTGCTGGCACTTTGCGGTCGAGCGCGCGATGGTTTCGCTTGAAAGCGAGACAATCGAGGATGACCGATGGGGGACGGCCCGAGTTTATGGAACAGCCGGAATTGAATTCGCAGCGGGCAAGAGAAAAAAACCGTCTCTTTGTTTGAAACTCCCGCAGTGGGCGGTTTCGGACGCGCCCCCGGAAGCGCGTCCGCCCCGACCGCTTGCGCCTTCGGCAATCGCAGTCGACGACGAAGAGTTTCAGCCACCAAGTGAAGCGATGCACGCCGCCGCTCTCAGGGGGACGTGGATCCACAAGCTTTTGGAAAGCCTTCCGTCCGTCGCGCCCGAAGAGCGAGCAGGTTCAGCGGATCGATGGCTGGAATATTCCGCCGGACTTGCCGACGAGGCGCTGCGCCTCGAGATCGTCGAGCAGGTCTGTGCAATTCTTACCGACTGCCGGTTTGAGCCTCTGTTCGCAGAAGGATCGCTGGGCGAGGTGCCGCTTGCAGCAACATTGGCCGATGGCCGAGTCCTTGCCGGAACCGTCGATCGGTTGCTCGTGACCGAAAAGGAAATTCTGGTTGTCGATTTCAAAACGGGAAGGGTCCCTTCAAGTCGCGACGAAGTGCCAAGGAGCCATCGCGCGCAAATGCAGGCCTATGTCGAAGCCCTCCAGCTCATCTTTCCTGGTCGACAGGTGGTCGCGTCGCTGTTGTACACCCGCGCTCCCAGGCTGATCGAACTCTTGCCTTGAGAGCCGGGCAGCGAACGCCCATATGGCCGTTAACCTTTGTCAGGAGAATTTCCCGCTATGGCCACAAAAACGGTCACTGATCAGAGTTTTGCTTCCGACGTTCTCGGTGCCGATGGTGCAGTGCTGGTCGATTTCTGGGCCGAATGGTGCGGGCCTTGCCGAATGATTGCGCCAGCCCTTGAAGAAATCGCCAAGGATCTCGGCGAAAAAGTGACAATCGCCAAGCTCAACATCGACGAGAATCCCGACACTCCGGGACGTTATGGGGTGAGGGGAATTCCTACCATGCTCCTGTTCAAGGGCGGACAGCCGGTGGCACAGAAGGTTGGAGCGGCTCCGCGAAGTCAGATCCAGCAGTGGATCGAAGGACATCTCGAAGACAACGTCGTCGGCGAGGCCAAGAAGCCCTAAATTCGACAATTCGCTCTGGGTTTTCCCGTCTGGAGCTTTAACATCGCCTTTGCGTTCAATTGACTACGGCGGGGGCGCTCCTTACATCGCCCGCGACACTTTCCCGAGAGCGTTGGCGAGAGGTTTTCGCCCTTTCCTAAGCGCCCGGGTTTTTAAGGGAATTCCATGTTCGCCGCAGTGGCAAAGAGCATCTTCGGATCGGCCAACGACCGCTATGTCCGAAGTCTTGGCAAATATGTCGACGCAGTCAACGCACTTGAACCGTCAATCCACGCGCTTTCCGATGACGAGCTGCGCGCCCAAACCGGACGACTTCGCGATCGTCTTGCCAATGGAGAGAAGCTCGACAGTCTGATTGCGGAGGCCTTTGCGACCGTTCGTGAGACGGCAATTCGAACGCTCGGCCAGCGTCACTACGATGTTCAGCTGATCGGCGGAATTGCCCTTCATCGCGGCGAAATTGCGGAGATGAAGACTGGTGAGGGCAAAACCCTCGTGGCGACTCTCGCGGTCTATCTCAATGCGCTCGAGGGCAAGGGCGTCCATGTCGTTACGGTCAATGATTATCTTGCAAGACGCGATGCCGACTGGATGGGCCAAATCTATCGCTTCCTTGGAATGACCGTTGGAGTGATCGTTCCCAGCCTTACCGATGACGAGCGGCGCGAAGCCTATAAATCGGACATCACCTACGGCACCAACAATGAGCTCGGCTTCGATTATCTGCGCGACAACATGAAATATAGTCGCGAACAGATGGTCCAGAGGCCATTCAATTTTGCGATCGTCGACGAGGTGGACTCGATTTTGATCGATGAGGCCCGAACGCCGCTGATCATTTCCGGTCCGACCGACGACAAGTCCGATCTTTACATCGCCGTCGACCGTATCGTGAAGACGTTTCAGCCGTCGGATTACGAACTCGACGAAAAACAGAAGAGCGTCGTCCTAACCGAAGAGGGCACCGAAAAGGCCGAGCGAATGCTCGAGGATGATCGCCTTATCGAAGGGCGCAACCTCTACGATATCGCCAATACTCAAGTGGTCCATCACCTGAACCAGGCGTTGAAAGCCAATGTCATGTTCAAAAAGGACATCGACTATATCGTGAAGGACCAAAAGATCGTCATCATCGACGAGTTCACCGGGCGAATGATGGAAGGGCGGCGCTGGTCAGACGGACTTCACCAGGCGGTCGAAGCCAAGGAAGGTGTTCAACCCGAACCTGAAAATCAGACGCTCGCTTCGATCACTTTCCAGAATTACTTCCGGATGTACCCGAAGCTTTCCGGAATGACCGGCACGGCGATGACCGAGGCGCCCGAATTCTTCGACATCTACAAAATGAACGTCGTCGCGATCCCGACCAATGTGCCTGTTCAGAGGATCGACGAAGACGACGTTTTCTACAAGACGATGACCGAGAAGTTCGCCGCGATCACGGATGAAATCCGCGCGAAACAGGAACTTGGCCAGCCGGTTCTCGTCGGAACGATTTCGATCGAGAAGTCCGAAATGCTTGCCGAATATCTCGAGAAACAGAAGATCCGGCACTCGGTTCTCAATGCCCGTTTCCACGAGCACGAAGCCCATATCGTTGCTCAGGCGGGCCGGATTGGGGCCGTTACGATCGCGACCAACATGGCTGGCCGCGGAACGGACATTCAGCTTGGCGGAAATCCTGATTTTCGGATGCGGGACGAGTTTCCCGAACTTGAGCAGGGCACTGCTGAATATAATTCCAAAGCCGAGACGATCCGCGAGGAAATCGCGGCTGAAAAGCAGCGCGTGCTCGATGCCGGCGGCTTATACGTGCTCGGCACGGAACGCCACGAGAGCCGGCGCATCGATAACCAGCTTCGTGGTCGATCGGGGCGCCAGGGCGATCCTGGACTTTCCAAATTCTACCTTAGTCTTGATGACGATCTGCTTCGGATTTTCGGTCCGCAAACGATGTTCGCCCGGCTGATGAACAAAAATCTCGAGGACGGAGAAGCGATCGTCAGCCCTTGGATCAGCAAAGCGATCGAAACTGCGCAAAAGAAGGTTGAAGCGCGTAACTACGATATCCGCAAGCAGGTCGTCGAATTCGACGACGTAATGAATGACCAGCGCAAGGTCGTCTATGAACAGCGCGCTGATATCATGGATGCCGAAAGCGTCAGTGATGTCATTTCCGACATGCGCGCGGAAACGGTCGTTGCGATCGTGACAGTCAATTGTCCGGTCGGAACCTATCCGGAGCAGTGGAATATCGAGGCCCTCAAGGAGAGCATCGACGCAGTGTTCGGGCTAGAGGCTCCGGTCGACGACTGGCTTCAGGAAGAGGCCGTCGATCCCGAAATGATCACGCGCCGACTCCAGGATCTTGCGGACCAATCGATGGAAGCTAAGCTCGAAGGGCTCGAGCCGGGTCGTTGGGGCGATGTCGAAAAACAGATCCTAATCCAGACGCTCGATCATCACTGGAAGGACCATTTGGCCACACTTGATGCCCTTCGCCAGGTCATTCACTTGCGTAGCTATGCGCAGAAAAAGCCGATCGACGAGTACAAGCAGGAAGCATTTCTCTTATTCGAGCGGCTGCTCGTTTCAATCCGCGAGGAAGTGACGAGGATTTTGATGCGTGCTCAGGTTCAGCTCGATCCGCCTCCGCCGCCAGTGCTTCCGGATTTCATCACTCAGCATCTCGATCCGTTTTCGGCCGGGGGCAATAGTGCCGATATCGACGCTTCAACCGGAGCACCGCTGTTAAGCGGGCCGTTCGCTCTGTCGGGTCAGCCAGCCGCTCGCCATGACTTGCAAGGCGCTGTCGCAGAGGCTCCCGTCAGTCGAAACGCGCCATGTCCATGCGGGTCCGGGAAGAAGTACAAGCATTGTCACGGTCAGCTCTCGTAGATCCAACGATCACATCATCGAAGCCAATCGACCGAAGCGCTCTGAGGAGGGCCTACCGGCCTGACGAGGAGATCGTCGCAAAGGAACGGATCGAACAGGCGCGTCTCGCACCGGTTGAGGTCGGTGAGGCGACCGCGACTGCGCGCACTCTTGTGAAGAAGATGCGAGAGCATAGGCCTTCTGGCGTCGATGCATTCCTTCACGCCTACGATCTCGGCTCCGATGAGGGCATCGCAATGATGTGCCTAGCCGAAGCACTTTTGAGGATCCCGGATGCACACACTGCCGACGAGCTTATCGCGGACAAGCTCGCGGGACCTGACTGGTCCGAGAAACTCGGACGTTCGGGTTCGCCATTTGTCAATGCGGCGACCTTCTCGCTCCTTTTGACCGGCAAAGTCCTCGAGGGCGCTCAGGATCGCTCCGACAATTGGAAAGCGGCACTCGGCCGAGCGGTTGGTCGCTTGGGCGAACCGGTCGTTCGAACCGCAGTCCGCGAGGCGATGAAGATCCTGGGACGCAATTTCGTCTTCGGCCGGTCGATCGACGAGGCATTGAGGCGAGCGGCGCCCGAGCAAAAGAAAGGCTTAAGTCACAGCTTCGATATGCTTGGCGAAGCTGCGAAAACCTATGACGACGCTGAACGCTACGCCAATTCCTATCGTTCTGCGCTTGACCAGATTGCGAAACACTCGACGAACGGATTCAAGCGGTCGCCCGGCATTTCGGTCAAGCTCACTGCGCTTCACCCAAGATTTGAATTTGCCCACGCATCCGAGGCGCTCGAGCTGGTGATCCCGACCGTTAGAGAGCTTGCGTTGAAGGCCGCCGAGGCAAACGTTCATTTTACCATCGACGCCGAAGAGGCCGATCGTCTCGAGCTCCAGCTCGACGTATTCGAAGCGCTTCTTTCGGATGATGAATTGTTTGGCAATTCGTGGGGCGGGTTCGGAATTGCCATTCAGGCCTATCAGAAGCGGGCGGCACCGGTTTGCGATTTCGTGATCGATGCAGCGCGGGCCCATCGGCGACAGCTCATGGTTCGCCTCGTCAAGGGCGCCTATTGGGATACGGAAATCAAGGCTGCGCAAGTGGGCGGTCTCTCCGACTATCCAGTGTTCACTCGAAAAACCGCGACCGATGTTTCTTATCTCGCATGCGCGAGGAAGTTGATTGGTGCCGAAGATGTCATTTATCCCGCGTTCGCAACGCATAATGCGACGACGATCGGTGAGATCAAAGCGCTTGCCGGCCACCGTGAGTTCGAATTCCAGCGTCTCCACGGAATGGGCGAGGAGCTTTATGAAGAGCTGGCCGCCCTCGAGCGGGGGATTGGGGAGAATGTCACTC
The DNA here is from genome assembly GCA_963703055.1 of uncultured Alphaproteobacteria bacterium. Classification (GTDB taxonomy): domain Bacteria; phylum Pseudomonadota; class Alphaproteobacteria; order Sphingomonadales; family Sphingomonadaceae; genus Sphingomicrobium. The sequence continues at coordinate 455,784 of OY969784.1, forward strand.
CGGTTCGGATTTATGCGCCGGTTGGAAGTCACAAAGAGCTGCTCGCCTACCTCGTTCGGCGCCTTCTTGAAAACGGTGCCAATTCGAGCTTCGTCAATCGGCTTGCGGACGAACAGGTTTCGATCGGCGATCTTGTTCGCGATCCGGTCAAAGAGCTCGAATTGGTTGAACCCAAGCGTAACGACAAAATCATCCTTCCCCGCGACGTTTTCGGCAAAGGACGTCTCAACAGCCTAGGCTGTGATCTGTCGGACCCTGATATTCGCGAGCCGTTGCTCGAGCGCCTTAAAACCCTCGAGGAGCGCAATTGGAGCGCGAAGCCGACGCTTGGATCGGGCAAGGCCCGAACGATTACCTCGCCGCACGACCATCGGATTACGGTTGGAACGACTTATGAAGCGACCGACCAGGACGTCGATGCGATGGTTCACGCCGGTTATTTCGCGCAAATCGCCTGGGACGCTGTTGGCGGTGAAGCACGTGCCCGTCTGCTCGAGCGAACAGCCGATCTTTTTGAAGAGCATCGCGAAGAATTCTATTCCCTCTGCATTCGTGAAGCCGGCAAGACACTTCCGGATGCTGTCCTCGAGGTGCGCGAGGCCGTCGACTTTCTTCGTTTCTATGCGTCCGAAGCGCGTCGACAGTTCACCCGTCCTTTGGCACTTCCCGGCCCGACCGGAGAATCCAACACGCTGCGCATGCACGGGCGCGGCGTCTTTGCCTGTATTTCGCCGTGGAATTTCCCACTTGCGATCTTCACCGGTCCGATCGCTGCAGCTCTTGCTTCGGGCAATTCCGCGATCGCGAAACCTGCCGAACAAACCCCGCTGATCGGAGCGCTTGCAGTCTCGCTGATGCACGAAGCGGGGATTCCCAAGGCCGTGGTCCAACTTGCGCCGGGCGACGGCCGCGTCGGCGGCGCGCTAACCGCTCATCCGCGTCTTGCTGGAGTTGCATTCACGGGTTCGACTGAAACTGCGCGCCGGATCAATCGCACCCTTGCTGAGCGCGACGGACCCATCATTCCACTAATCGCGGAAACCGGCGGCCAGAATGCAATGATCGTCGATTCGTCTGCTCTTCCTGAACAGGTAACACGTGACGTCATTTCGTCGGCGTTTCAAAGCGCAGGTCAGCGCTGTTCCGCATGCCGTGTCGTCTTCGTCCAAGAAGATGTCGCGGACACAATGATTGCAATGATCAAAGGGGCTGCCGAAGCACTTGATATTGGCGATCCACGAAAGCTTGAGACCGATGTCGGCCCAGTCATTGATCATGAAGCAAAGGAGGCTCTTGAAGAGCATCTCAGCTGGCTCGACCGCAATGCCAGAAAGATCCTCCGCCTCCCGCTTCCGGACGGAACTTCTCATGGCAGCTTCGTCGCTCCGGCGATTTACGAAATCTCATCGCTAAACGACCTCAATCGCGAAAATTTCGGCCCCATTCTGCACATAATCCGCTTTCCCGGAGACAAGCTCGATGAGGTCGTCGCTCAGGTCAATGGAACGAAATACGGTCTGACGCTCGGGCTTCAGAGCCGAATCGATACGGTTCGCGATTATGTCGAGGAGCGTGCCCGCGTCGGAAACTTCTACGTCAATCGCAATCAGATCGGCGCGGTCGTCGAAAGTCAGCCTTTTGGGGGCGAAGGGCTAAGCGGAACGGGGCCCAAGGCCGGTGGCCCACACTATGTTGCCCGGTTTGCAACTGAACGGGTGACCTGCATCGACACGACTGCCGCGGGCGGGAATGCGAGTCTGATGGCATCAATCGACGCTTGAAAATCCGCCCCGTTAGAATTCAAGTTCGAACGGGAAGATACGAAAAAAACTAGTCTTCATTCGAACATGACTTGGTTTCCGTCCGGTTCCTGACGGATTTTTCACGGGGCTTCGGCGGCTTCTGGCCTATTTCGGCCAGGACGGCCGAACGCGAGAGTATTGTGATCCACATCACTGACCGCAAGTCCTGGCGCGCAGGTGCGTCGACAATCCAGTTGAGAGTCTGACCGCTTGCCCGACACCTTCGTAAATCCGTCGGCACCCGCCGCGCCTCAAGAGGCGGCTTTCGCCGATCGTGTGTCGTTCGATCAAGCTGCAGCAGGCTTGATGCGTCCGGTGAGCCAATGGATCCAGCTTGCCCTGCTCGGGATTTGCATCGCCCCGCTCGGGTGGGCGCTTGAGCTTCACCGGGGTAGCAATCTCTTTCATCCCGATAGCCCATCCTACTTCGTCTTCGATCCTTCACGAACGGTCGGTTACCCCGCCTTCCTTTGGGCCGTTCAGTTTGTGACCGGAAGCCTGTCGTGGGCAGCACCGGTGCAAACCGTTCTGGTGGCCTTCGCCCTGTTTGCGCTCGGACTTGCGATTTACCGAGCGACCAGGCGCATCGCTTTTGCCGTCGCAGCGCAAATCGCTCTGGTCTCCTCGGTTGGGATTTGGTCGTTCTCTGGGGTTCTGATGACCGAGGCAGTCGCGACCTCAGCGGTTGCGTTTTGGTGCGCGATTTTGATCCTGAATGTCTTCAAACCAACGCTCAAGGCGATCGCTCTCCTCATTATTTTTGCGGGCCTTGCGACAAGCATTCGTCCGGCACTTGTCACCTTGTTTGCAGGAACTGCGTTGTTCAGCCTTTTTGTTTCAGGAAACCGAAACAAGTTTGCTGCGCTCGTAATGACGATTGCAGGCTTTGCAATTGCGTGGGAGGCAACGCCAGCTAGCCAATGGTTGGTCCATGGATCCGTTGACACCGCAAGCCCGTTCGCTCGCGGAATTCTTCAGCATTCGCTGTTCTGTGCGCCTGGGGCCGACCCGAAAACCGCCGAAGGACGTTTCGTCGAAAGCTTTGCAAAACCCGTTCGTCGCTACGTCGACCAAGCGCCGTCCGGGGCCATTTCCAAAGTTCGCGTTGAATATAGCACACGCCTTCGCTTTGGATTGATCATTCCAACCCTTGCCAAGGTTCATCGCTTTCGATGGGGGTGGCAGGTCGATCCTCTGCTGCTTCGAATTGCCGATGAAAGAATCCAGTCCAATCCTTCGTGCTTTGTCGGAAGCATTGCCAATTCCTACTGGAAGCTTGCAACGTTTGGAACCGGCGAGACACCCCGTGACATCGCCGAAATTCGCGCGTTTTTTGCAACTCACCCGCAAGTTCAAATCCAGAACCTGCCGACGCCTCCTGGCGAACAGGCCGAGGTTGCCGAGCTTTCAAGGGCGCTTCACCAGCCGCTGCCCAAACGCGTGCCGCCAGGTCACATGGCGGACCTGCCCGAGCGCAACGGTTTTGCAATGATCCTGCTGATGCAGGTCATTTATGGCTTTGCCTCGTTTGTCGGGCTTGCAGCGCTCGTTGCGCTTCCATTCGCAAAGCGGCTTCCGAGGAAAACTGTGCCGCTAGTTGCTGCAATTGCAGCACTTGGGGCGGCCTACCATGGTGCGATGGTCATCACAGCGGTCGTGGAATTCGGTCTTTCCCGTTACCTTGTTCCGCTGTGGCCGCTTGCAATCTCGATCTGGGCCATCAGCCTTTTTGGGGTCGCATCGCTCGCCCGAAAAGGTTCGGTTCGTTCGGCAAAATCGGGAAAGTTCGAATTCCGGAATCCGAGGCCGTAAAACCGGCAGAGCCTGTAGACTGCGCCCTGCCCCTGCCGACTCCACCCGTTCCCAGGTCACGGCGCCAGCATTGGCTTGCAAAGCGGCCGCTCGCGAATGACCTTCACCGAGTCCGAACCAAGCGGATCCGGCTTCTGCCCGGTTGCCTCCTCGTTGAGCATCCACTTGGCGAGGAACGCTGTACGGGTGTCCCATCGCACTACCCTCGCGTACGCGCCGTGCAATTCGGACCAATCTGCGGCTTCAAGGATATCCGGGTGGTCGAGGCGACCGAGATCGTCCCACATGTGGCTTTCTTGCTGGAGTTCGTCACTCAGGCTCGCAAAGCCCTGAAACGCGGCCCCAAGCGTAAGTCGCTCGTCAAGTGGCATATGGTCGAGAGTGTCCCCGTGAGAAGCCGTCTCCCAAGCACCGGCCGCGGCGCCGAGCACTGCCGGTGAGCCAACGCTCCCGCTAAGACCGAGCGGCTGGGCGGCCTTGTGACGTTTGAAGACGACCATCAATTCATTCAACCGTCGGGTGATGCAAGGCTCCTGCAGCAGCCGGTACGAAGCCACCGAAAGATCGCCTCGGATTTCCTCGTGCAGAGCTTGCCGCTGAATCGCCACGGCGTGGCTCCAGTGAACATTTTCAACCACCTGCTCGGCGCCCAGCGCAATCAGCACGCCCACAACGATGATACCGACCTCGCCAGCGAACTCGCGCCAGCCGTGCAGCGGTTTGGGAAGATGAAAGTGCATGCGGACTGGCCCCCCGGCGAGCGCAGGCTAACAGATGTTCTTACCGGGGCAATGGATCGAACTGGGATTTGTATCTAATGTCTGCAATTGATGTTGTGTCCTCCTTTCCACAGTGACCGACAAAAGTGCCGGTCAAGTGAAGCGCCGTTCACGACATCAATTGCGGACATAGGTCCGTCTGATACCCAATACGGAGCTGGAGGCGGAGGTCCTTGCAATGCACGTAGATCTAGCGCTCCAGGCGGTTGAAACCGCTGCGGTGCTCTCAGGGGTTGTGTTCGGATTAATTCAGTTGAGGCAGCTTCGCCTCCAACGTGAGATAGAGGCGGGCATCGAAGTACTGCGTCCGCTGCAAGCTCCTCAGATGGCGGCAACCGTCATGGCAGTGTACTCTCTTCCGGAAGGACTGGACGGCGAGCAGTTGCAAAAGAGGCTTGGATCTCGCTTCGCGGCGGTAATGGATGTGCTCGCAACGCTTGAAAGCCTCGGGCCGCTAATCGCGCGCGGACATGTTCCCGTAGAAATGTATGCGGATTCATATCGCGGCGTAACTGTCCTCCTTTGGAAGAAGATGAAGCCTTACATCGATGACCAGAGAGCGCACGGATGGCCCAACTTATATGAGTGGGTTCAGTGGCTCGCAGAGCAGATGGAGGCAAGGTCCGACCTCGCAAGCGATGTGCCCGCCTTCAAGAGATTCAAAGTTTGGAAGAGCCCAGCGGATTACAAGAGACTTTGCACGCAGAGATAACCACCAAAACTCGAGTGTCTGCTTCCCATTTGTGGACGCCCCCCGGAGCGCAAGCGATTTTTGGGTTGGTCTGACACCCTAGCGGATGCCGCCATCTTTCCGGCTTCTGATGCGGCGATGATGAGTGCCGCGAGCCCGTAGGGGTGTTCGCGAACCGGATCCAAATTATCCAATAGCGTTCTCGTGAAGCACGGTGGAAAGCACTGGTTCTTCCGGTCCCGTCTCGCCGACTATGGTGCCATACCCTCCTTGGATCGCCAACGCCCCGACATCCTCACGCCCGCCGTATCATGCGACGGCCGGAGCTCGATAAACTTCTCCGTTGGCGAGCACTGCCCAGACGATCCGAGCCGTCGTGTTGGAGAGCGTGACTGTCACCAGCATGCGGGGCTTTCTCGCCATCAGCTGCTCGAGCCGGGAGCGGCGCGGCGCTCCCCACCTACTCGCCTGGAGGAGGACTGCAGCACTGCCGATGATCCGGCCTGCAGCTAAATGATACCATTAATGAGAACAAAGACTTGGGAATCCCCAGAACGCTCGAAAATTCTTCACGTCTTATATGAAGAACGGAGTGCAATGTATTGATTTAGAATGGCTCCCCGGGCCTGATTCGAACAGGCGGCCGTCCGATTAACAGTCGGATGCTCTACCGCTGAGCTACCGGGGAGCAGCCTCGCAGGCAATCCTGCGGGGCAGGTGGGCTAGATAGCTGAGACGTATTTAAAGGCAAGTCACTTGAAATGCGTCCTCAAAATGCTGAACGCCGCTTACGTCGCGAACTGCTCCATGGCGATCCGTTCGTCGAGCGCGTGTTCGGGGTCGAACAGCAATGTGAGAGAGCGCTCGCGGTCCAGGCGAATCTCAACCTTTGCGACATCGCGCACTTCGGTTTGGTCGGCGACTGCGGAAACGGGCCGATTTTCGGCTTCGATGATGGTTAGGCAAACCGCAGTGTCGTCCGGCAAAATCGCACCCGACCATCGCCTTGGCCGAAAAGGACTGATGGGAGTGAGCGCGAGCATTCGAGCCTGGAACGGCAGAATTGGACCGCGAGCGGAGAGGTTGTACGCGGTGGAACCCGCAGGGGTTGCAACAAGAATTCCGTCGCAGGCGAGCTCCGGCAAGGCGACGCGGCCATTGACTGCGATCTCAATCTTGGCAGTTTGCCGAGTTTCCCGGAGCAGCGACACTTCGTTAATTGCAGAATGCGTGAAGCATTCACCGCTCACCGTTGTCGCACGCATTTCCAAGGGCGCGACATGGATTGGCTTTGCGCTTCTCAGTCGATCTGCGAGATTGTCGATCCGCCATTCGTTCATGAGAAACCCGACGGTGCCACGGTTCATTCCAAAGACGGGAACCTCGCGACAATTGCCATCGAGCATTTCGCGAAGCGTGTGGAGCATGAACCCATCGCCTCCGAGCGCGAGCAGAACTGCCGCCTCATTTCTGCTGGCGAAGGTATAGCGGGTCCTCAGCAGAGCCTCGGCCTCTTTGGCAATCGAGGTATGGGACGAAAGGAGGCCAATCCCGCTGGTCGAGAGGTCACGGAGCGCAGCTTCGCCAGGCGATGGTGAGCTCGCGTTCAACCTGACCTCCTCGTTCACATGGTCGATCCGCGCAAGATAGGGATAAGAAGGCTTAACGTCACTGTCCCGTTTCGGGCCTTCCATCGAGCGACCGGTTACCGTCTCGGAAACGACCGGCTACCAATTGCCAATGCTGACCTGGGACAGCCTGAGTAAATGGGGCAGACGGGGGTCTGACATCGCGGCAACGCCGCCAATCGCTCCAACACGCGATCTGATGCTTGAAGCGATTATTGCGCACGAGCAGGTCGATCTTCTCTATCAACCCATCATCGATGCCAATTCGGGGCAAATCGCAGCCGTCGAAGCGCTTGCCCGCTCGCCCGCCGCACGCGGCGCGGAAGCGCTTTTTGCTAGAGCAAATTCGGCCGCTCTTGGAGAGCGGCTTTCGCGGCTCATTCAAAGAAAATCCCTAAGAAGCGCCGCAGCCTGGGAAAAGGACCTCAAAGAGCTCTGCATTTCGATCAATCTTCTTCCCGCGGACATCTGCAGGGAAGGATATGAGAACTGGATTCTTAAAGAGATCGACGATGCCGGGATCGATCCTGCCCGGATCACTCTTGAAATTACCGAGAGCGCGCTGCTGCTCGATCGAGAGTGCGTCGCAGAAAGGCTCGCAACTCTTCGCAGGTCAGGGCTCAGGATCGCAGTCGATGATTTCGGAACCGGCTACGCAAGCCTTGGATATTTGACGACACTCCCCCTCGACATGCTCAAAATCGATCGCGGTCTTGTTGCAAGGATCGTCGATCGCGAGCGCGACCGAATCGTTGTTCGCACCCTGATCCAGCTCGCGTTCGAGTTGGGCCTCAAGGTCGTCGCTGAAGGCGTCGAAAGCCAAGAACAGCTTGATCTCTTGAAAGGCTGGGACTGTCACTTCTACCAGGGCTATCTGGGGTCGCGCCCTTTGACGAACACAGAACTGATCGGATTTGCCGCAAGACGCTCGACGTCTGACCGAGCGACCGCACAATCAATCGCCCTCTAGGCCGCTTCCTTGCGCTCTCCGGCAGCGGCCACACGGGCGAGACCACGCGCCAATTGAAGAGCACCTGAAAGGCGAGCCTCGGGAGTCGGCCAGTTCCGCGAGACCGCCATTTTGCTGTCCGGCCTCAGCTTTGCGGATCCCTTGAGCCGTTCGATATAGCCAAGAAGTCCGGCGAGATCGGGAAATCCGCGTTCGGCAAATGTTACGACTGCGCCTTTGGCTCCAATGTCGAGTTTCGAGACCATCGCTTCGCGGCAGTTGAGCTTCATTTCGACGATCTTCATGAGATTTGCGGTTTCTTCGGGAAGAGCTCCGAACCGGTCGATCATCTCGGCTGCAAAGGCATCGATCCCCTGGCGATCTTCAAGTTCTCCTAAGCGGCGATAAAGCCCCATTCTAAGATCAAGGTCCGGGACATAGTGTTCCGGAATCATGATCGGAGCGTCGAGACTGATCTGCGGAGTGAATTCCTCCTTCACCGGGATGCCGCCAGCTCGCACTTCGACGATCGCATCCTCGAGCATCGACTGATAAAGCTCGAACCCGACCTCCTTGATATGCCCTGACTGTTCGTCACCCAGAAGATTACCGGCGCCGCGGATGTCGAGGTCGTGGCTTGCGAGCTGAAATCCCGCTCCCAGACTGTCGAGTTCGCTCAGAACCTGGAGTCGCTTTTGCGCAGCTTCGGTGATCGAGCGGTCCGCTGGCATTGTGAGATAGGCATAGGCGCGAGCCTTCGATCGACCGACACGACCCCGGAGCTGATAAAGCTGAGCGAGCCCGAACCGATCGGCACGGTGGACGATGAGCGTGTTGGCGCTTGGAATGTCGAGACCGCTTTCGACGATCGTCGTTGAAAGTAGAACATCATATTTGTGGTCGTAGAACGCGCTCATCCGCTGTTCGATCTCGGTCGCACTCATCTGGCCGTGGGCAGTCACGGCCTTGACCTCGGGAACCTCCTGTCGAAGCCATTCTTCGATATCGGGAAGGTCGGCGACACGGGGAACGACAAAGAAGCTCTGACCTCCTCGGAAATGTTCGCGAAGAAGAGCTTCGCGAAGGACGATTCCGTCAAATGGAGTAACGTAGGTTCGAATGGCGAGGCGATCGACCGGCGGTGTCTGGATAACGCTGAGCTCTCGAAGGCCACTCATTGCCATCTGCAATGTCCTTGGAATCGGAGTGGCCGTCAGAGTGAGAACATGGACGTCGTTCTTGAGTGCTTTGAGCCGTTCCTTGTGAGACACTCCGAAATGCTGCTCTTCATCGACAATCACGAGACCGAGCCGTTTGAAATCGATAGTTTTTGCAAGAATTGCATGTGTCCCGACGACGATGTCGATCGTGCCTTTGGCAAGGCCTTCCTTGGTACGTTTCGCTTCCGCTGCGGGGACCAGACGAGAGAGACGACCAAGGTTGAGCGGGAAACCGTTCAGCCGCTCGAGAAAATTGGAATAATGCTGACGGGCGAGCAAGGTCGTCGGACACACGAGCGCGACTTGACGCCCCGACATCGCCATCACAAACGCGGCGCGAAGCGCAACTTCGGTCTTTCCAAAGCCGACGTCTCCGCAAACCAGTCGGTCCATGGGTTTTCCAGCCTCGAGGTCCTCGAGCACCTCGGCGATCGCTCGTTCCTGGTCGTCCGTCTCCGAATAGGGAAAGCGATCGACGAACGAAGGATAGCTTGAATCCTTTTCGGCAATGACGCCCGGACGTGTGGCACGAACTGCAGCGAGCTTGATGAGCTCACCTGCAATTTCACGGATCCGGTCCTTCATCCGGGCTTTTCGCCGCTGCCAGCCTTCACCGCCGAGACTGTCGAGCGGGACACCATCGCTTTCACTGCCGTAGCGCGAAAGAAGCTCAATGTTCTCGACAGGAACATAGAGCTTGTTTCCGCGGGCATATTCGATTGCGACGCAGTCGTGAGGAACCTTGCTGACTGGGATCTGCGTCAGCCCTTCATATCGCCCGATCCCGTGATCTGCATGAACCACGAGATCGCCGGGAGATAGTGTTGCAAGCTCCTCGAGAAAGGCCGCCGTCGCTTTCTTGCGGCGACGCCTCACCAGGCGATCGCCGAGCATGTCCTGCTCGGTCAAGACGGCGAGCTCGGACGTCGTAAAGCCGTGATCGAGCGGGAGAACGAGCAATGCTGGCTGAGTCTTTGATCCCAAAGCCTCATTCCAGCTTTCAAACGGCTTTTGTGCCTTTAGCCCATGGTCCTCGAGCAATCCCGACAATCGGTCTCGAGCGCCGCGGGAGTAGCTTGCAAGAACGACTTTCCGACCGCTTCGGCGAAGCTCGCCAATATGTTTTGCAACAGCTTCGTAAACGTTGGCCTGGCGCGCGCGTTCGGGAGCGAAATCGCGGGCAGCTTCCACTCCGAACGCAAGCGTTCGCTCGCTTTCAACTTCCTGGAACGGCGAAGTGAGATGGATCGGTCGTTTTGCGACGAGGCCCGACCATTGGTCTTTCGAAAGATAGAGCGAATCGGGTTCGAGCGGACGATAGCTTCCGGCCTGCGACTGCATCGCTGCAATCCGGTTCTTGTAGTAATCGTCGATGGCTTCGCGGCGCGTTCCAAGCGCCTGATCCGCACCGGAATCTCGGATCACGAGATCCTCGTCGCTCAAATGATCAAACAGGCTCACCATCCGGTCTTCAAGAAGCGGAAGCCAATGTTCCATTCCAGACATGCGCCGACCGTCCGAAAGCGCCTGGTACAAAGGGTCCTGTGTCGCGCTCGCTCCAAAGAGTTCGCGATAGCGCGAACGAAAACGCTTGATGCTCTCGGCATCGAGAAGAGCCTCCGAAGCGGGCATCAAGGTAAACGCCTGCGCACGGTCGGTGGAACGTTGATCGATTGGGTCAAAGCACCGGACGCTGTCGATTTCGTCGCCGAAGAAATCGAGCCTCAGCGCCAGTTGCTCGCCCGCTGGAAAAACATCGATAAGCGACCCGCGGACCGCAAATTCCCCGTGCTCGGCCACGGTGTCGACACGCTGGTAGCCAAGTGCATCCAATTGTTTGACGAGTGCTTCACGTTCAATTTTTTCGCCTGCAGCGAGACGGCGAGTAAGCTGCCGGATTCGGAAGGGCGTCAGTACTCGCTGCGAGACGGCACTTGTGGTTGTAATGATGAGTTGCGGTTTGTCGCTGTGGATCTGGAGGGCGCTCAAAGCCGCGAGCCGTTCGGCCATGATGCGAAGCGCCGGCGAGGCTCGGTCATAGGGGAGGCAGTCCCACCCTGGAAAAGTCAGCACTTCGACTTCGGGCGCAAAAAGAGGAACGGTGTCGGAAAGCGCGCGCATCGCAGCTTCGTCGGCGACGATCACGACTGCGCGCCGCCCGTCGCCAACGGCGCGCACAGCGCGCGAAAGATCTGCTGCAAGCCACGGGAGGAACCCTCCCGGCACTCCTGCAAGCGTGAGCGGCTCGCGTGAGCGAAGGACGCGTTGCAACCGCTCGATCATCTTGAAACCTGGATATAGTCGAGCGTCATCAGGGCGTTCATCAATGGACCGACGAACCGCTCGGGCGGCGCGCTGGTTCCATGAGCCCAAGCCATGATGTCGACGTCCTGTTCCTCGAGCATGACTTCAAAAAGCGCGCGTTCCTCGGCCCCCCAATTGTGATGGTGCGCATCGAAAAACCCGCCGATCAGCATGTCCGCCTCCTTCGTGCCACGATGATGGGCGCGCCAGGCGAGGCGCTTAAGTTCCGGATCGGAAGGCATTGGAGCCATGTAGGATCGAAGTGCTCCCAATGCCATGGGCGTGAAGGGTGAGAACCGTGGACCGGTTCGTTCGCGATTGCCTAGCTGCATTCACAATGACAACAACCATGAATGCGGCCGGAAATTCTGAATTCGCTTTTCACCGAGATCGACGCTCTAAAGGGCGTCGGCCCTCAGGTTGCCAAGCTTCTGGGCAAACTCTCAATCACAAGGGTGATCGATGCCCTTCATCATCTTCCGACCGGGATCATCGAGCGCATTCGAGCGCCGGGAATCAGCCAGGAGCTGCTCGGCCACCATGTCATTGTCGACGTTACAGCATTCGATACCCGCGAAACGCGTTCGGGTCGCGGACCGACACGGATCCTGGCCACCGATTTAGCGGGAAAGAAGATCAGCCTTACTTATTTCCACAATGCAGGATGGGCCAAGCGTCTCCTCCCAAAGGGCGAAGCTCGCATCGTCTCTGGAAAACTCGAGCGTTATGGCGACGAGTGGCAAATCATCCATCCCGAAGTCATCGAGCCTTCGAAAGGATCGCCTCCCGCCATCCGCGAGCCGGTCTATCCCCTGACCGAAGGGTTGACCAACAGGAGACTGTTTGAACTCGTCAAGGACGCGCTCGAACGGACCACCGAACTTCCCGAGTGGATCGATCAGTCGCTTCTCGAACGCGAGCATTGGGCCAGCTGGCGCGAATCGCTCGCCGGAATTCATCGCGATCCTCTTTGCGAGAGTGCGAGGAGGCGTCTCGCCTATGATGAGATCTTCGCCAATCAACTGACTTTGCTGTTGGTTCGAAAGTCCCAGCGGCGGCACCGTTCGATCGCCCTTACCGGGACTGGCGATCTCTCGCGACGTTTGAAGCTTTCCTATGAACTGACAAGAGCACAGCGGCGGGTGATCGAGGAAATCCGGGGGGATCTTGCGCAGACGGCCCCAATGCTTCGGCTTCTCCAAGGCGACGTCGGCTCGGGAAAGACGCTTGTTGCAACCCTTGCAATGCTGACGGCAGTGGAATCGGGCGCCCAGGCCGCATTTCTTGCGCCTACGGAAATTCTTGCCCGCCAGCATTACAAGACCCTCCTTCACCAACTGGACGCTCTCGGCGTTCGGGTGGGGCTTTTGACCGGTCGCGAAAAGGGTCGGGCGAGGGAAAGCGTATTGATGGGGCTTGCTGATGGAACGATCGACATTTTGATCGGCACGCACGCGATTTTTCAGGACAAGGTTGGATATAAGAAGCTTGGACTTGCAGTTGTCGACGAACAGCATCGCTTTGGGGTGTCCCAGCGGCTCCTCCTCACATCCAAGGCCGAGCATCCGCCGCATCTTCTTGCGATGACTGCAACGCCCATTCCCCGAACCCTTGCACTCACGCGCTTTGGCGAGATGGATATCAGCTCGATCGATGAAATGCCGCCCGGTCGAACCCCGATCGATACCCGCGTGATCAGCGACGAAAAAATCAGCGAGATTGTCGATGGTCTTTCGCGGCACGTCGCGGCGGGCGGTCAAGCCTATTGGGTGTGTCCGCTGGTCGAGGAAAGCGAAACAACCGACGCAGCTGCGGCTGAAGAACGTGCTCGAACCTTGAAGGCACGTTTCGGCGAGGAAAATGTCGGGTTGGTTCATGGCCGAATGAAGAGCGCGGATAAGGATTCGGTGATGGAGCGGTTCGGATCCGGAGTTTTACCAATTCTTGTCGCAACTACGGTGATCGAAGTCGGAGTTGATGTTCCCAATGCGTCGTTGATGATTGTCGAAGGCGCGGAGCGTTTCGGTCTTGCCCAGCTTCATCAACTTCGCGGGCGGGTTGGACGAGGACGCGCAAAAAGTACCTGCCTCCTCGTCAGGGCTCCCAATCTAAGCGAGATCGGGCGCGCCCGGCTGGCACTCCTTCGCGAAACCGGTGACGGATTCAGAATTGCCGAAGAGGATCTGAAATTGCGAGGCCCTGGCGAAATCCTCGGAACACGCCAGTCCGGAGAAGAAGCATTCCGACTGGCTTCTGCTCAAGATGTCGAAAGCCTCGCAAAGCTTGCCCAAGATGATGCTCAACTTCTTCTTGAGCGGGACGGTGGGCTCAAGGGTCCACGCGGCGAAGCCGCGCGCATTTGTCTTTTCCTGTTCGAACGCGATCAGGCCATTACCCTCATCCGAAGTGGCTAGCGGACCAAAAGGGCATGACGTTTTCGTCCGAGACTGAGCTTCAAGGGCTCGTCACTGCTGGTGAGGATCAATGCTGGATCATTGACGGCGACATCATCGAGGCGGACCGCGCCTTCGGCGATCTTGCGCTTCGCTTCCTTGTTCGATGGAGTGAACCCAAGCGCGGTGAGGACATGGGTGATCGCCATTCCTTCGCCAAGCGAAAGTTTCGGTAAGTCCTCGCCCGCTCCGCCCTGAAAAGTCTCGAGGGCGGTCTTTGCTGCCGCATCGGCGGCTTCTCTTCCATGAAGCATTGCAGTCGTTTCCGTTGCGAGAACGATTTTCGCTTCGTTGATTTGAGCTCCGGGAAGGCGTTCCAGACGCTCGATGTCCTCGATTGGAAGATCTGTGAAGAGACGCAAAAACCGACCGACGTCGGCGTCCTGTGTATTCCGCCAATATTGCCAGTAATCATATGGGCCGAGCAACTCGTCATCGAGCCAAACTGCACCCTTGGCTGTCTTCCCCATCTTTGCGCCGTCGGCGGTTGCGATAAGCGGGGTCGTAACTCCGAATAGCTCGCTCCCTTCGATCCGCCGCGAAAGTTCAATTCCATTGACGATATTGCCCCATTGATCGGAGCCGCCGAACTGTGCCCGGCAACCACAACGGCGGGACAATTCGAGAAAATCATAGGCCTGCAGGATCATGTAATTGAATTCGAGAAAGGTCAGCGGCTGTTCGCGATCGAGGCGAAGTCGAACACTGTCGAAGGTCAGCATGCGATTGATCGTGAAGTGTCGGCCGACCTCGCGCAGTAACGGAATATAGCTGAGCTCATCGAGCCAGTCGGCATTATTGACCATGATTGCGTCGGTCGGGCCGTCTCCGAACGTCAGGAATTTTTCGAACGATCGGCGAATGCTTGCGATATTCTCGTTGATCTGGTCGCTCGAAAGCAGCCGGCGGCTTTCATCTTTGCCCGATGGATCGCCGATTTTGGTCGTGCCGCCGCCCATGAGCACGATCGGCCGGTGACCCGTCTGCTGGAGACGACGCAAAATCATGATTTGAACGAGGCTTCCGACGTGAAGGCTGCCGGCGGTCGCGTCGAACCCGATGTAGGCGCTGACGCTTTCCTTCGCCGCAAGAGCGTCGAACGATGCTCCGTCGGTCACTTGGTGAATGTAACCGCGCTCCTCGAGCAGTTGCATGAGTGAAGATTTATACACAGTCATAAGGACGCGATTACTCAACTCATCTGTGGGTTGAAAGCATGCCGGTCCTTTTGCCGGCCAGGGGATGCAAAAAATCCCGGTTCCGACCCTTGCGCCGCCGTCCAAATTTTGCACTATGTCCCTGCCGGGGAAGGGGGATTTTCCAATGCGGTCGAGTTTTGCGTTGCTCGCTGTTGCGGGCTTGTCGGCGTTTGTCCTCCCGAGTCTCGCGATTGCCGCTCCAATGTCCATCGAGCAAGCGGCGAAGCTGTTTGGCTCGCGGCCCACCGGATTTGCTCCCGATCTGTCACCTGATGGTGACAAGCTGGTTTATCTTTCCGCAGGACCGGGCGCGTCGACAATCGTCCACATCGCCGCCCTCAACACGGATTCTGATCGCGAACTGGCGCAATCCAGCGGCAAGCCGGACAAGATCAGATGGTGCAAATTCGCGAACGAAACCTGGATCGTGTGCCGGTGGGGCGAAAATGTCCGCGATGACGGGATAACCTTTGGAGCTTCACGAGCGATCGCAATCAACACAGCGACCGGCAAAATCGAACCGTTGGGAGCCACCGATAAGCGGGACGCGGATCCCGGAATCGAGCAATATGATGGAGACATCATCGACTGGCTCCCCGACGACAGCGGCGCGCTTCTGATGGCGCGTCGATACCCTGCAGCTCATGGGTTTCCCAATCGGATCAGTGTCGACAAGATTACGGTCGATCCGTTCAGCGTGAGTGTCATTGAACCGGCGACGTCGCGCGATGTCGCGTACATGACCGACGGCCACGGCAGCGTCCGTCTGCGCGATGATGAGAAAAGCGATATCGACCACGAATTCACCGGTGCCGAGAGCTTTGACTATCGAACACCAAAGAGCAGTGAATGGCTTCCGCTGCACGAAGGAGGTCCAGATTTCCATCCGCTCGCAGTCGATAAAAGCACCAACTCGCTGTATTTTCTAAAGCCGCTCGACGGGCGCGAAGCCCTTTATCGAATGACGCTCGACTCGACTGGCAGCGAACAATTGGTCGCGAGCAATCCCAGTGTCGATATTGAGAATGTCATTCAACTTGGACCTGGAGATCCGGTCGTCGGCTATCAATATACCGACGACAAAACTCATTCTGTCTATATCGATAATGCAATGAAGCACCTTGGCGACGAGCTCGCCAAAGCCCTTCCCAATCGGCCGCTCATTGACTTCATCGGGCGCTCAAAAGACGGCCAGAAGATCCTTCTTCACGTTGCAAGCGATGTCGACCCGGGCGTGTTCTTCATTCTCGATCGAAGCACGAACCGAATGGAACCTGTGCTGAACTCAAACGACCTCATCGACGGGAGCGGACTTGCTCCGATGAGGGCGGTTTCGGTTCCAACCAAGGATGGAAAGTCCATTCCCGCCTATGTCACCATGCGCAGCGATCTCTCGGCTGGACCTCATCCCGCAATCGTGATGCCGCACGGTGGTCCGAGCGAGCGGGACAGTTGGGGGTTTGATTGGCTTGGCCAGTTTCTTGCGGCCCGCGGCTATGTCGTAATCCAACCCAATTTCCGCGGTTCGAGCGGTTACGGCCAGGAATTCCTGGGTGAAAATGCGTTCCATGAATGGCGCAAAGTCATGTCCGACATCCATGATTCGGCAGACTGGCTCGTTAAGGAGCGACTTGCCGATCCAAATCGAATGGCAATTCTTGGCTGGAGTTACGGCGGCTATGCCGCTCTTCAGTCCTCAGCGATGGACTCGCGCTACAAAGCGGTAATCGCAATCGCACCCGTTACCGATCTCAAACAGTTGCGGCGCGAGGCCGAACACTTTCGCGGAGCCACAATCGAACAGAAGGAAATCGGAAAAGGCGATCAGCTGGTGGACGGTTCTCCGATCACTCACGCCGCCGACATTCATGCCCCAGTTCTGCTGGTTCATGGGACGATCGACGGAAATGTCGAATATGATCACAGCAAACGGATGCTTGCCGCGCTGAAAAAGGCCGGTGCAACCGCCGATCTTCTGACATTCCCAGGTCTTGATCATCAGCTCGACAATTCCGATGCACGGACGACGATGCTGACCCGGATCGGACAGCTCCTCGACGAGCGGATCGGTCACTAATTTTGAGGCTCACATTTTTTAAAACTGCTCGGTCTTCAACATATTGGGAGGGGAATTTCATGAAACTGCATTCCGCGTTGCTTGGTTGTGCGAGCCTGTGTGTCGCGACGCCTGTTTTCGCTCAGGACGCGGGTCTGATCGCAGATGCAAAGGCGTTTGGAGCGCGACCGTCGGTCGTTCAGCCAAGTCTGTCACCGGATGGGACGAGCATTCTCTACATCACTCCTGGACCGGGGCCGAAAACCTTTGTCGTCATTTCCAATCTGACGACCGGAAAGACCGATGTCGTCACCGCAGCCGACGGCAATCCCGACGTTATCCGCTGGTGCAACTATGCGGCGATCGACCGCGTCGTTTGCAGGGTCACTGGAGTCACCCCCAAAGAAACCGATTTGATTGGGTTCGAACGCCTGATTGCGTTCGATACAGACGGTAAGAATCCGAAGATCCTTGGCCAGCCATCGAGCTTTTACGATGAATATATGCGGCAGATTGATGGTACAATTCTGGATTGGGGCAATCGCACTGACGGCAAATTGCTGATGGAGCGTGTCTACATTCCAGAGGCGAAAATCGGATCGAATATCGTTCGCACGAAGCGGGGCCTCGGCGTCGACAGGGTCGATGCTCGCACAGTCCGCGCAGATGCGGTCGAGCAACCGAACAATTCCGCCTCAGACTTCATGACCGATGGCCGCGGAAACGTCCGCATCATGCGCTACGATGAAGCGAACGAAGCCGGTGTCCTCACTGGGAACGTGAAATATTTCTACCGGACCACTGACTCGCGAAGCTGGAACGTTCTTGCCGACTTTTTGCCAAGCGAGGACCAGATCACTCCGCTTGCTGTCGATGCCGATCTCAATGCGCTTTATGAGCTCAAGAAAAGGGACGGAAGGCAGGCACTCTATCTCGTGAAGCTCGACGGAACCCGAGCAGAAACTTTGGTTGCTTCCAATCCGGACGTCGACATCGACGATGTTGTCCGCGTCGGCAACGGACAAAAGGTGATCGGCTACACCTATTCCGATAAATCCCGGCATGCGATTTATTTCGACCCGGAATTCAAGGCGCTTGCAGCCTCTCTTTCAAAGGCTCTTCCGCATTTGCCGCTCGTCGATTTCGTCGATTTAAGTGCAGATGGCCGCAAGCTGCTGATCCGCGCCGAAAGTGATAACGACCCGGGTCGCTATTATCTCTTCAACCGCGATAGCCATCAGTTGAACGAGGCCATGGTCGATCGTCCCGAGCTCGACGGCCGGACGCTTGCTCAAGTGAAGGCTGTGACAATTCCCGCCGCGGACGGGGCGCAAATCCCCGCCTATCTCACGCTTCCGTCCGGGAGTTCCGGAAAGGCACTGCCTGCAGTCGTCCTTCCCCATGGTGGTCCAAGTGCTCGCGATGAGTGGGGATTTGACTGGCTTCCGCAATTTCTCGCGGCGCGTGGGTATGCAGTCATTCAACCGGAATATCGTGGTTCGACCGGTTATGGCGAGCGCTGGCAGAATCTGAACGGGTTCAAGAATTGGCGGACGTCAATGTCCGACATCGCGGCGTCGGCCAAATGGCTTTCGTCGCAGGGAATTGCTGATCCCAAGCGAATTGCCATCGTGGGCTGGTCATACGGCGGATACGCAGCGCTCATGGACGCGGAAACAGATCCTTCGCTTTACAAGGCCGTTGTTGCAGTTGCTCCAGTCACCGATCTCGAGACGCTCAAGCAGGATTCGAGCAATTTCACGGATAGCAAAATGATCAACGACTTCATTGGCTCGGGCCAGCAAGTCATTGACGGTTCACCGCTCAAGCACGCTCAGGAGATTCAGGCGCCAGTTCTTCTTGCGCACGGAGATCTCGATACGAACGTTCGCTTCTGGCAGTCGCAGAAAATGGCGTCGGCACTCCAAGGAGACGGGAAGGAGGTCGAATTCCTGCAGTACAAGGGGCTCGATCACCAGCTCAATGATTTAACTGCACGTGCCGATCTCCTCACTCACATCGGAGCATTGCTGGATCGCACGATTGGACATTGAGCACGATTTTTATCGGTCGCTGCCGTTCTGAGATTCGCACGCATGTCCAAAGATCGGCGCGATGATTTTCGGCGCTCGGACGCCGACGCTGATTGGGATCGTGCAATTTCTCGACGAGAGAATTGCCCATTGAAATGCCTTTGGAACGACCTTTTGTTCTTTCTATTTCGAAGCAAGGGAATTGTGATGAAATTTGCGTTTTTGTTGCGGATGACTGGAATACCGACACGTGCGGCGAGAAATTTGCGCGAGGTTCGAGGAACACGACTGATTGCTGCACTGCTGGGCGTTAGCGTTCTGGGCTCAGTAGCCATTGCTGAGCCAGAAATTGGTTCAAGAGTTGGAGATCGGATCGATACCAAGAGGGTCGTGCAAAACGACCGCGACGCTGCACAGATCGCTCATCAGCTCGCAGGATGTCTCCTCTCGAAAAGAGGCAGTGCGGCTCCTGACTATCTCAAAACTCGCAACGCAGAAGAGGCGGACAAGCTTCATGCAAAGATGAGCGGTGACGTGGAATGTCTTGCAAACATACCCGCCAATGACTTCGTTCAACAGGTAAACGTCTATTTTCCCACCGACATCATGCGCGGAGATCTGGCTGAAGAGCTTCTGAAGCGAGATCGTCGCGATTCCTCCGCTCTCCAGCCTCTTCCACTTCAGAGGATCTACACACGCGATTGGTTCCCGTTCACCGGTCGTAACGTCAGCGTCGACGAGATGGCGGCTTGCGTTGCAGACACAAATCCCGCGGGAGTGGTCGCGTTGATCGATACGGAACCGTTCAGCCCCTCAGAAGGAGCGGCGTTCGGAAACCTCATTCCATCGATGGGGCCGTGCCTTCGTGCCGGAACGAAGCTCGACGGAAGACGCGAGCCTTTGCGCGCTGCACTTGCAGAAGCGCTGTATCAACGCATGATCGACCCGAGCGCGAGCATTCCGGCTTCTCCTCAGCAGGCCTCGGCACAACAAGCGAAATAGCGTCTAATCGCGCCAACTTGGGGTTCGGGATTAGCCGTTTTGCATCATTGCGACTATCGGGATGGGCGACGAGACCAACGTCGTCCATCGAATTCGAAGGGCGGATATGCGCCACTGGGCACTTCTAATTTTGGCTTATCCGGTCATCTTTGTTCTGGCCGTCATCTTCATCAGCCCGACCATACCGATAGATATTTCAATCGTGATCATTGCATCGCTCGTCGCCGCTTTAGGGTTGTCACGCGAAAGTCAGGCGATTTTCCGAATTCGACCAGCGCTTGCTGCCTGGAGGGTGAAAATCCTTTTCGTGCTGAAGGGCCGAGATAGTTAATCGTTCGCTGTCCGCTGCGGATGCACAAAAAAGGGCGGCTCGAAAGGCCGCCCTTTTCAGATCGACAGATTTTCCCAATCAGCGCGAGTAAAATTCGATCACCAAATTGGGTTCCATCCGGACGGGGTAGGGAACCTCGTCAAGCTTGGGAACTCGGGTAAACGTGATCTTGGTATTGCCGTCGGGAACGACATAATCGGGCACGTCACGCTCTGCGAGGCCCTGAGCCTCGATCACGAGCGCCATCTCCTGAGCTTTCTGTCCGAGCTCGACGACGTCGCCAATGTCCACCTTGCGTGAGGCGATGTTGCATTTGACGCCATTGACCCGGATGTGGCCGTGGTTGACGAGCTGGCGCGCGGCCCAAATGGTCGGCGCGAACTTGGCGCGATAGACCACCATGTCGAGCCGGCGCTCGAGAAGTCCAATGAGGTTCTGCGAAGCGTCGCCCTTCATTTTCGTCGCTTCGACGTAATTTCGCTTGAACTGCTTCTCGGTGATATCGCCGTAATAGCCCTTGAGCTTTTGCTTGGCGCGCAGCTGAATGCCGTAGTCGCTGATCTTGCCCTTGCGGCGTTGCCCGTGCTGACCGGGGCCGTATTCGCGGCGGTTCACCGGACTCTTGGGACGCCCGAAAACATTCTCGCCCATGCGGCGGTCGAGCTTGTATTTTGCGCTGGTGCGCTTCGTCACAATCGTTACTCCAATTCGCGTTTATGAGTGCGCCCGGAACCGCACCGTGAGGCCTTGCGCCACGCGCGATCACCGCTTCACCGGGCATGCGGGATCAATTGCGAACCGCGCCCCTAGAAGAAGCGGCTTAAAACGTCAAGGTTTGCCGCGGATTCTCGCGGGTTTGACAAGTGCTCGAACAACGCCTCGAACTGCCTTGACCTCACGCGCTGACCAACCCGTCTTCGTGACGATGGTTCTTAGAGTGTTCTTGGTCGCCTGAGTCCGCGAAGGTGGATAGAAATATCCCTTGTTCTCCAATTCTCCATCCAGTTGTCCGATCAATCCTTCGAGATCCTGGTGGGGGGCAGGCGGTTCGATCTCCTTCAAAGTTGGCTGAGCGAGCTCGCTTCCCTTCGACCACTCATAGGCGAGAAGGATTACGGCCTGGGCCAAATTGAGCGAGCCGAAGTCACGGTTGATTGGGACAGTTACAATCGCGTTTGCAAGGACAACGTCCTCGGTTTCGAGGCCCGAACGCTCAGGACCAAAAAGAACTGCACAGCGTTTTTGGGAAGTCGCGATCACTTCGGCCATCTTTTCCGGACCAACGACGGGAAGAACAAGGTCGCGGCGACGAACAGTCGACGCAAAAACATAATTGCAGTCCGCAACGGCTGCCTCGACGCTGTCGAACAATCGCGCCTGCTCGAGCAAAGCATCAGCGCCGCTCGCTGCGGGTCCGGCATCGGGATTGGGCCAGCCATCGCGCGGCGCGACCAGCCGCATTTCGTCAAGGCCGAAATTCAACATTGCCCGGGCAGCCTTGCCGATGTTCTGGCCCAGCTGAGGACGAACGAGCACAAAGACCGGTTTGTAAGGCTCGCGATGATCCGTCACAAAAGCCGGCCCGGAGGGGAGGGCGCCGAAATGTCGCTCGATGCCTCGTCACCGACCCTCTCAGCGATTTCGGCAAAATCGCCTGGTTCGCTGAAATCCTTGTAGACGCTTGCAAACCGAATGTAGGCGACATGGTCGAGAGTTCGAAGTCCGTCCATCACGGCTTCGCCGATTTGGCTCGTCGTCACTTCGTCCCCACGCGTCTCGAGCTGGCGCTGGATGGACGAGATCAGGCGATCGATCCGCTCAGGCGCGATGTCACGTTTGCGGCACGCGATCGCCATCGAACGCGAAAGCTTGTCGCGATCGAATTGCTCACGCTCACCGGTTTTCTTGACGACGGTAAGATCGCGCAGCTGAACGCGCTCGAACGTCGTGAACCGCGCACCGCAGGCCTCGCACTGGCGGCGGCGGCGAATGGCCGCGCCGTCCTCGCTCGGCCGACTGTCCTTCACCTGACTGTCTTCATGCGCGCAAAACGGACAGCGCATCGTCTAACTCAGCCTCATCCCTGATAGATCGGGAAGCGCGCGCAAAGGGCCCGAACGCGCTCGTTGACGTCGCGTTCGACACGCGAATTGTCCTCAAGACCATTGGAAGCGAGCCCATCGAGGACGTCTGCGACCATGTCGCCGATCTGTTGAAACTCCGCTTCACCAAAGCCGCGGGTTGTGCCGGCCGGCGAACCGACGCGAATTCCGCTGGTCTTAACCGGTGGAAGCGGATCGAACGGCACGCCATTTTTATTGCAGGTGATTCCAGCGCGCTCGAGACTCTCGTCCGCGTCCTTGCCGGTGAGGCCAAGAGGCCTCAAGTCAACAAGCGCGAGATGCGTGTCTGTTCCACCAGCGACAAGGTCGGAGCCTCGCGCCTTTAAGCGGGAGGCGAGAGTTTGCGCATTCGATATGACGGCCTTCGCATAGACCTTGAACTCGGGCTGGAGAGCTTCACCGAACGCGACGGCCTTGGCAGCGATGACGTGCATCAGTGGACCGCCTTGAAGACCGGGAAACACCGCAGAATTGATTTTCTTTGCGATTTCCTCGTCGTCAGTCAGAACCATTCCTCCGCGGGGTCCACGAAGAGTCTTGTGGGTCGTGGTTGTAACGACATGGGCATGACCAAATGGCGAGGGGTGCTCGCCAGCGGCAACGAGTCCGGCAAAATGGGCCATGTCGACCATGAAATAGGCGCCCACCTCATCGCAAATCTCGCGAAACCGGGCAAAATCGAACTGCCTTGGATAGGCCGATCCGCCAGCGATGATGAGCTTTGGCCGATGCTCCTTTGCGAGCCGTTCGACCTCCTCGAAATCGACAAGATGGTTATCGCGTCGAACGCCATATTGAACGGCGTTGAACCATTTGCCCGACTGGGCCGGAGGAGCGCCATGGGTGAGATGCCCGCCAGCGGCGAGGCTCAGCCCCATGATCGTGTCCAACGGCTTGAGCAGTGCCAGCATCACCGCACCGTTGGCCTGCGCTCCGGAATGGGGCTGAACGTTTGCAAAGCCGCATCCAAACAGTGATTTGGCCCGGGAAATTGCCAGCGTTTCGACCACATCGGACGGCGCGCAACCCTGATAATAGCGTCGGCCCGGATAGCCTTCGGCATATTTGTTCGTAAGGACCGAGCCCTGCGCTTCCAGAACCGCCTTGCTGACGATATTTTCCGAAGCGATCAGTTCGATCTGAGTTTGTTCGCGGTGGAGCTCGGACGCGATCCCTTCCTCGACCTCCTGGTCTTTTTGGCTCAGGCTTTTGGTGAAAAATCCATCGGGAACGCGATAATTTAGATCAGTATCGAGATCGGCAGCAGTTGCCATCAGTCGGAATCCTGCAAGGCGTTGGACAGTTGATCGACGCGGCGCTGGTGACGCCCGCCGGCGAACGGAGTTTCAAGGAACGCTGCAACACAGGCTTTCGCCATATCGCTTCCGATCAGCCGAGAGCCGAGGGCAAGGACGTTCGCATCATTATGCGCTCTCGAAAGCTGCGCGGACAATGGATCATCAACACGCGCACAGCGACATTTGGAGATGCGATTAACCGCAATCGAAATGCCAATTCCGGACCCGCAAACGGCAATTCCGAATTTGGCTTCGCCGCCTGCAACCGCTCGTGCGAGCCGGGCTCCATATTCTGGATAATCGACGCTTTCCGGACCATTGGTCCCAAGATCAATGACATCGTGCCCAACGCCTTTCAGCCATTGGACGAGTTCATCCTTAAGAATGTAGCCGGCATGATCTGCCGCAAGTGCAAGTCGCATGGCCAACTCCTAGCGTGCAGCGCGCCGCATTGCCACCATGACCGATCGCCCGAAAGGGGCAAATCCTGAGTGATCGAAGGGTTGCCCAATGGCTTTAGGCCAATTGAACCGGTTCGCCTCTTTTAGGCCGCGAGACTGATTTCGCCGCGGCCGAAAATCTCCAGGAGGGCATTGGTCAACTCGTCCATCATGTCGGCCGAATGCTGCGGGCCGGGGGTAAAGCGGAGCCGTTCGGCGCCTCGTGGAACGGTCGGATAATTGATCGGCTGGACGTAGAGTCCATATTCCGCAAGCAGGATATCGCTGATCCGCTTGGCCTTCACCGGGCAACCGATCAACAATGGAACGATGTGCGTGGAGCTTGGCATCAGTGGCAATCCGGCGGCCGTGAACTTCGCCTTCAACATCGCTGCGGCCTCTTGCTGCGCGATCCGTTCGACCTGTGACTGCTTGAGATGTCGAACGCTTGCGAGCGCTCCTGCGACGAGTACCGGGGAAAGGCTCGTTGTGAAAATGAACCCCGACGCATAGCTTCTTATGCAATCGATGATCGTTCGATTTGCCGCGACATAGCCTCCCATCACTCCGAAAGCCTTGCCGAGCGTTCCCTCGATGATAGTCAATCGCGGAGCGATGCACTCGCGCTCCGAAATGCCTCCGCCATGCTCACCGTACATTCCGACAGCATGAACTTCGTCGAGATAGGTCAACGCATTATATTTGTCGGCAAGATCGCAGATAGCTTCGATTGGAGCAATATCGGCGTCCATCGAATAGACGCTTTCGAACGCGATCAGCTTGGGAGTTTCCGGCTCAGCGGCTGCGAGAAGCTGTTCCAGATGATCAAGGTCGTTATGGTGAAAGACGCGTTTTTCGCAGCCCGAATTCCTGATTCCCGCGATCATCGACGCGTGGTTGAGCTCATCGGAAAAAATCAAACATCCGGGAAGAAGCTTGCCAAGAGTCGAAAGCGCGGCCTCGTTTGAAACATAGCCCGATGTGAACAAAAGCGCCGCTTCCTTGGCGTGAAGATCGGCAAGTTCCCGCTCGAGTTCGGTATGATAATGGGTGTTTCCGCTGATGTTGCGGGTTCCACCGGAGCCCGCTCCGACTTCGTGGAGCGCCGTCTCCATCGCCGCAACGACTGCAGGGTGCTGGCCCATCCCAAGATAGTCGTTCGAGCACCATACCGTGATCGGCTTTGGCCCGTTGCCACCAAAGCAATGGGCGTTCGGAAAGCTACCCTTGGTTCTCAGGATGTCGATGAACACACGATATCGCCCCTCGTCATGAAGGCGTTCGATCGCGGATCGGAAAATACTGTCGTAGTCCAAGTCGGAGTTCTCTCGCTTGCGCGCGCTTTAACCGCCGGTCCTTCGCAATTCCATTGAGAACGACTCGCAACAACTTACAAAATCAGGATTTGACCAAAGCCAAGCGGCAGCAGCTGGCTTTCGCGAGGCCGGCTCGCGGCGTGTGTGAACACCATGACACCGTCTGACTCGAACAAAGGCCATGGCTGACCATCGGTTAGGGATTGGATCCGCCGAGCAATGCCCTCGCCGCCATCAACATAAGCGACATTGGGAAATGCGGCCTCGAGTTCGGTCTTCAGAAGCGGAAAATGCGTGCAGGCGAGAACCACTGTGTCGATCCTTGCGCCGCTTTTCGCGTCGAACATTGGCTGGGCTGCGGAGCGCACATCTTCCAATGCGATCGGTTCGCCCCAAAGCTTGGCTTCGGCAAGTTCGACCAGTTCTGGAGAACCGTGGCGAATGATCATGCAATCCTTTGCAAAGCGCGCCGCGAGCGCTTCGACATAGGGCTGTCGAACCGTAGCCTCAGTGCCAAGGACACCGATCACTCGGCTTTTGGAAATCTCAGCTGCGGGCTTGATTGCCGGGACGGTTCCAACAACGGGAAGGTCGAGTGCGGAGCGCACATGCTCAAGTGCGATGGTGGACGCAGTGTTGCAGGCAATGACAGCAAGCCTTGGATGAAAGCGTTCGACAAGTCTTCCAAGAAGCGCAGGCACTCGACTTGCGATCTCCGCTTCGCTCTTTCTTCCATAGGGAAAGGCAGCGTTGTCCGCCGCGTAGACAATTGGAGCGGTCGGAAGAAGCTTTCGTGTAGGTTCGAGGACCGACAGGCCGCCAATTCCTGAATCGAAGAACAAGATCGGCGCGTCGGGGTTCACGACTGCCTTCAATGGGGAGAGTGGCGCTCCGAGGCAAGACGGCTGTCCGTCGCGCCAATTGCCAGCGATCAACCATCTGCTACTCTGTGGGAGGATGTCACATGAGATGCTCTTCGCGCTTGTGCTTGGCTATCTTCTGGGTTCGATCCCGTTCGGTCTCATTCTGACCTATGCTTCCGGCAAGGGCGATCTTCGGACGATCGGATCGGGCAATATCGGTGCAACCAACGTCCTTCGAACCGGGAGCCAATTCCTTGCTGCACTGACTCTCCTGCTCGATTGCCTCAAGGCGGTCGCTGCAATTCTTATCGCCCGCTTTGCCTTTGGACCCGAGACCGCAGCCTTCGCTGCGACAGGAGCGATTATTGGGCATCTCTATCCGGTCTGGCTCCGGTTTCGCGGCGGGAAGGGGGTCGCTACTCTCCTTGGAGTTCTCCTTGCGTTGCTTTGGCCCGCGGCCATCGTTTACGCGGTCATCTGGATCGCTTTGTTGGTCATTCTTCGGATTTCCTCTGTCGCTGGAATCGCGGCCGCTGCAAGCGCGCCGGTTGCAGCTCTTGCCCTTCACTCATCGCTCGTTCCGCTGTTCCTCGGATTTG
The DNA here is from genome assembly GCA_963703055.1 of uncultured Alphaproteobacteria bacterium. GTDB lineage: Bacteria > Pseudomonadota > Alphaproteobacteria > Sphingomonadales > Sphingomonadaceae > Sphingomicrobium. Next base: position 482,682 of record OY969784.1, read on the forward strand.
CTCTCCTGATCGTGTGGAAGCATCGCGAGAACATTACGCGCCTGGTGAAGGGCGATGAGCCGCGGGTGGGTCTGAAGCGCTCCTGACGACGATAAGGCGCCCCTCAGAACTTTGAGTGTTGCGGGTCAAGTGTCGTTACCATTGGGGGAACCTTGTAGATAATGACGGCTGACGGACGGCTTGACGCGGCGAATTGAGCAAGCCCAATCTCGCGTATGCGTGAGGACAAAGAGTGAAGCTGGTCGTCGTCGAATTGCCGGCGAAAGCGAAAACAATCGAAAAATACCTCGGGAGCGGGCATCGTGTGCTCGCGTCCTTTGGTCATGTGCGGGACTTGCCGCCCAAGGACGGTTCGGTTGATCCGGCCGACAATTTCGCGATGGAATGGCAAGTGTCGCCGGATCGTTCGCGTCAGCTGAAATCGATCACCGAAGAAGCTAGGAAGGCCGACACCCTCATTCTCGCAACCGACCCGGACCGCGAGGGCGAGGCGATCAGCTGGCACGTCCAGGAAGTGCTTCGCCAAAAGAAAGCGCTGCCGAAGAACGTCCAGCGAGTGACCTTCAATGCGATCACAAGTTCGGCCGTAACGGAGGCCATGAAAAAGCCGCGCGGCCTCGATGAGGACCTCATCGATGCCTATAAAGCGCGACGAGCGCTTGATTATCTGGTCGGTTTCACGCTGTCGCCAATCCTCTGGCGTAAACTGCCCGGAGCAAAATCCGCGGGACGGGTCCAATCGGTCGCCTTGCGATTAATCGTCGATCGCGAGCGCGAAATCGAGCTTTTCCGGCCCCAGGAATATTGGACGGTGAGCGCGACGTTCGAAAAAGACGGGCAAGGCTTCAGCGCGAGGCTTTCCCAGCTCGATGGCAAGAAAATCGACCGGCTGACGATTTCAAATCGCGAACACGCCGATGCCGCCAAAGCGGCAGTCGAAGCCGGCAAATTCACCGTTTCCCAAGTCGAAACCAAGCCGTTTTCGCGAAACCCGCCGCCGCCGTTCACGACCTCGACACTGCAGCAGGAAGCGGCTCGGAAACTCGGATTCGCTGCAAGTCATACGATGCGCGTTGCTCAGTCGCTCTATGAAGACGGTCTCATTACCTACATGAGAACTGACGGCGTCGACATGGCGCCTGAAGCGATCAGTGCCGCGCGCCGAGCGATCGTCAATCGCTATAATTCGGGGTTCGTCCCCGAGAAGGCGCGCCAATATACCAGCAAGATCAAGAACGCGCAGGAGGCCCACGAGGCAATCCGGCCAACCGATTTTGATCGGGCCCGATCAAGCTCGGGTGATCAGGCTCGACTTTATGAGCTGGTCTATAATCGGGCACTTGCGAGCCAAATGGCCTCAGCGCGTCTTGAGCGCACGACGGTCGAACTCAGCGACGGCACAGGCCGAGCCGTGGTTCGAGCGAGCGGACAGGTAGTGCTGTTTCCCGGGTATCTTGCGCTTTACGAAGAGGGTCGCGACGAAAAGTCGGACGAGGATGAGAGCGCGCGCATGCCGTCCCTCCGAGAGGGCGATTTTCCGGTCAAAACGTCCGTTGAGGCCGTCCAGCATTTTACTCAGGCTCCGCCGCGCTATTCGGAGGCAAGCCTTGTCAAACGCCTCGAGGAGCTTGGGATCGGTCGTCCCTCGACCTACGCGTCGATCCTTCAGACGCTCAAGGACCGGGAATATGTGAGAAGCGACAAGGGACGGTTCGTTCCTGAAGAAAGCGGTCGGCTCGTGACCGCATTTCTCGAGCGGTTTTTCGACCGCTACGTGAGCTATGATTATACCGCGGAGCTCGAAGAGGAGCTCGACGACGTTTCCGGCGGTCGGCTCGACTGGCAGAAACTGCTCGAGAGTTTCTGGCGCGATTTTCGCCCGAAGGCGTCCGAAGTCATGGATCAAAAGCCGAGCGAAATCACTCAGGCTCTCGACCAGTTCCTCGCCCCGTGGCTTTATCCTCCTCGGGACGACGGTGGAGATCCGCGGCTATGCCCGCAATGCGGGAATGGCCAGCTCGGGCTTCGTTCGGGCCGATTTGGAGCCTTTGTCGCTTGCTCCAACTACCCCGAGTGCCGTTACACTCAGAAATTCGGCCAAGGCGGCGAACAGGTGCAAAGTGACGGCCCGACCGAGCTTGGCAACGGAATCAGTCTCAAGAGCGGCCGCTTCGGGCCGTACGTCGAGCGCGGCGAGGGCAAGGAGGCGGAGCGGGCTTCGGTACCAAAGGACGTTCCCTTGGACAGCCTCACGACGGATGTGGCGCAGCGCCTGCTTTCGCTTCCACGCGACATTGGTTTGCATCCCGAAACCGGCAAACCGATCACGGCCTCGATTGGGCGCTATGGGCCCTATCTCGCCCACGACGGCAAATATGCAAAGCTGGGCTCGACTGCCGAGGTGTTCGAAACCGGAATGAACGCCGCTGTTGCGAAATTGGCCGATGCCGCTTCGGGAAGCGATCGGCGTCAGGGAGCATCGCGCGAGCCGATCGCCGTTCTTGGAGCCCATCCAAAATCGGGCGGGGAGGTGAGGATCATGGCGGGGCGCTACGGACCTTATGCGACCGATGGAACCACCAATGCGACCCTTCCAAAAGGAACGGACCCCAAGGATGTTGGGCTCGACGATGCCATTCGCCTGATCGATGAGCGCGCTTCAAAAGGGCCACCTAAGAAGGGTGGTCGCGCAAAACGAAAGAAGTCCAAATGATCAAGGTCTTGATCAAACGGCTTGCGTCTGGCGAGGGCTTGCCCCTGCCATCCTATGCGACCGCCGGGGCAGCCGGGCTTGATGTCGTCGCTGCGGAAGACAGGATCCTCAGTCCAGGCGAGCGCCACGCGGTTTCGACTGGTTTTGCAATCGCAATTCCCGAAGGTCACGAAATTCAGGTTCGACCAAGATCTGGTCTCGCTCTCAAGCATGGGATCACATGTCTCAATACGCCCGGAACGATCGACCACGACTATCGCGGCGAAGTGAAGGTCATTCTCGCGAATCTGGGAAGCGAACCGTTTCAGATCCGTCGCGGCGAAAGGATTGCGCAGTTGGTTCCAGCTCCGGTGCTTAAGGCACAGTTCGATGAAGTTGACGAGCTCGACGATACGCACCGTGGGATCGGCGGCTTCGGCTCCACGGGCCGGTGAACCTCTCGGATGAAGAGGTTGAGCGCTATGCGCGCCATCTCGTCCTCCCCCTCGTTGGCGGGGTTGGTCAACGCACCTTGAAGGCCGCGCGGGTCGCGGTCATCGGCGCAGGCGGCGTTGGAAGCGGCGCAATCCCGTCGCTTGCCGGTGCCGGAATTGGAACGCTTACGATCATCGACTGCGATTGTGTCGATCGCTCGAACCTTCATCGGCAAACCCTGTTCGAGGACAAAGACGTCGGAGAGAGAAAGGCCCGGCTCGCCGAGGAGTTTGTCACCAAGCGGAATTCATTTGTCCAAACCCAGGCGCTCGATATTCAGATCACGAGGGCCAACGCCCATGCGTTGCTCGCCGCCCATGATCTCGTCCTTGACGGAAGCGATAATTTTGCAACTCGGCTCTGCGTCAGTGACGCTTGCGTCGCGCTTCACATTCCGCTGGTTTCAGCCGCCGGCATGCAGTTCCAGGGCCAGGTCGGGCTGTTCAAGCAGAAGCCCTGCTATCGATGTTTTGTTGGAAACGCGTTCGACGCGGAAGATTGCGACACCTGTGCCGAACATGGAGTCCTGGGAGCGCTCACCCAGACGATCGGGGCCTATGCCGCGCTTCTTGCAATCAATTCGCTTGTTGGAATTGGCCCTGACCAGTCGGGAAAGGTTCAACTGTTCGACGGCGAAAATCTTTCCTGGCGTCCGATCACAATTCCCGCCGATCCAAGGTGCAGCGCCTGCGGTTCAGTCTAGCGCCTGGGAAAGGCGATCGATCAGGCGCTGAGCAACGTCCTCCTTGCTCGTCTCGGGCCATTCCTCGACCCCTGAAGCGGTCACGAGGTGGACTTGGTTGCGGTCACCGCCCATGACATTGCCCGAGACATCATTGGCAACGATCCAGTCGGCCTTTTTTGAAGTTCGCTTCAAAACGGCGTTTTCGACGACCTGCGCGGTTTCGGCTGCAAATCCGATGAGAAGGCGGGGGCGTTGCTTGCTCGAGCCGAGCTCGGCGAGGATATCGCGTGTCGCAAGGAATTTCAGTAAAGGTGGTCCGTTGCCCTTTTTGAGCTTGGTGGGGGAGGGGTCGACGCGCCAGTCGGCAACTGCCGCAACCAGAACGGCAACGTCCGCAGGAAGCGCGGAGAAAACTGCCTGAGCCATATCTTCGGCGGTCTCGACATCGATTCGATCGATGCCCGGAGGCGTTGGAATTGCGACCGGGCCGGCAATTAGCGTGACACGAGCGCCGGCCCGTCTTGCCGCTTCGGCGATTGCAAATCCCTGTCGGCCAGACGAGCGATTTGCAATGATGCGCACGGGATCGATCGGCTCATGCGTTGGTCCTGCAGTGACAAGAATGTGTTTGCCGGAAAGTTTCACAAGCTTTCAATGAGGCCATTGTGCCGAAGCCAGTCAAGGATTGCGCTCGGTTCTGGAAGGCGCCCTGGTCCATATTCACCGCACGCCATCTCGCCCTCGGCAGGGTCGATGACTTTGACCTCGTCTGCGAGGAGCTGGCGAATGTTGCGTTGGGTTGCGCAGTGTTTCCACATTCGAACGTTCATTGCCGGAGCAACGACCACCGGCTTGTCTGTCGCAAGGAGGAGCGTCGTTGCGAGATCGTCCGCAATCCCAGCGGCCATCTTGGCGATGAGGTCTGCGGTCGCTGGACAAACGAGTACGAAGTCTGCCGCTCGCGACAGTTGAATATGGCCGATTTCGACCTCGTCCTTGAGTTCCCAAAGGGAGCTATGGACCTCGCTTTCGGACAGAGTTCCGAGCGACATCGCAGTGACGAAATGTTCGCCGCCCTTGGTCAGGACCGGAGTTACATGATGGCCGGATTTCTTGAGCAATCGGATAAGCTCGAGCGATTTGTAGGCGGCAATTCCGCCACCAACGATCAGGAGGACGCGCGCCATGGGAAACAGCCTTGCCTCGCATTCTTGGTCAAGTCGAGAGCCGCATTGCTACGATCCTGGGTTCACAACCGGCGGCCTAGACAAACCAAAGGAGAATGGCTGACGCAATCGCGGCCCCGGCAACAGCGGCAAGCACATAGCTCCACCACGGACGCTGATCGATCAGCGAAATATCCTGGAGAGGCGGAGGAGGCGGCGCAGCGCCCTTTGGCGGATAATATTGGTCTAGCCGCTGGATCAGTTCGGGAAGTTTTTTGACCGCACGAACGAGCTCGATGAGGCGGTCGGCATAATAAGCTTCCGGTCCAAGCTCCGAACGAATCCACTCCTTGAGGAAAGGTTCGGCCGTCTCCCACATGTTGATGTTCGGGTCGAGAGCGGTCGCAACCCCCTCGTTCATCACCATCGTCTTCTGGAGTAGCAGCAGGTGCGGCTGGGTTGGCATGTCGAAGTCGCGTGTGATCGAAAACAGGCTCTCGAGCATTCTTCCGACCGAAATGTCCTTGACCGGCAAACCGCGGATCGGCTCTCCGGCGGCTCGCAACGCCGTCGCAAATTCCTCGACGCTGTGATGCGACGGAACATATTGTGCTTCGAAATGGATCTCGGCGACGCGTCGATAATTGCCGGTGATAAGCCCATAAAGGATTTCCGCGAGCCAAACCCTCGCGCGCCGATCGATCCTGCCCATGATCCCGAAATCAATCGCCGCAATTCGCCCGTCACGGAGTGCGAACAGATTTCCGTGGTGAAGGTCAGCGTGAAAAAAGCCGTCAACTACCGCTTGGCGAAGGAATGCCCGAACGAGAGTTTTTGCGAGGGTTTCGCAGTCTTGCCCTGCCTCGATCAGTCGGTGATGGTCACTGAGCTTGATTCCGTCGAGCCATTCCAGCGTCAGAACTCGCCGAGCGGTTCGTCGCCAGTCGATCTCCGGAACATAATAGAGCGGCTCTGCGACCATGTTTTCGCGCAGCTCCGAAGCCGAGGCCGCTTCGCGTTGAAGATCGAGCTCGCGCGCAGTCCATTGACGAAATTGCGCGACCACCAGCCTCGGACGAAGTCTCTCGATCTCGCCGCCGTAGCTTTCGATCTGCGCTGCGGCCCATTCGTAGGTGTCGATCGCCTTTGCAAATTCCTCCTCGATTTTTGGACGAAGGACTTTGACTGCAACCTCGCGGCCCTCGGTCGTAATTGCGCGGTGAACCTGCGCAATCGATGCTGCTCCTACCGGGCGTTCGTCGAAGCTCGAAAACAGGCTTTCCAATGGCGCATTGAATGAGCGTTCGATTGTTCGGCGAATTTGGTGAAACGGGGCCGGTGGAAGATCATCCTGAAGCTGGGAGAGATTTTCGGCGGCTTCTTGTCCGACAAGGTCGGGCCTCGTCGACAGCGCCTGGCCAAGTTTGATCGCAGCCGGACCAATCGCGACCAGGGCATCGGCATATTGTGGCGATTTTGGAATGCGTGCTCCAAACCGCGCAATCCGAGCGAGGCGCCGAACAGGAGCCGGGGTCGCGGGATCCCGCTCGATGCCGCGCAATGCTCCATGCCGGGCAAGGGTCCGGCCCCATTTCAAAAGACGCCAAAGATGAGTGATGCTTGTGGTCACGCCTTGCAGTTCCAGTAAAGACGCCGCGGCCTTCCCTCATGGTTTTCGACCGACCAAACCCTCGTCAATCGCTGTTTCTCGATAGTCCTCTCGTTTTTGTCCTTCATATCTTCCAGCCGGAATGGATCGTCACGAGACCACCGAGCATCGGTTCTGCGGACGCCTGGGAAAACCCTGCCGCCCCAATCATGGACTTGAAGACATTAGGCCGCGGAAAGCGTCGAATGCTTTCCACGAGATAGCGATAACTCTGTTCGTCGCCGGCAATCCGTTTTCCAATTTTCGGAATGACGTTCGACGCCTAAGCGTCGTAGAGGCTTGCGAAACCTGGCCAGTCGCTCGAGGAAAATTCCATCACGTAAAATCGTCCCCCGCGTTTGAGGACCCGGTGGGCTTCGCTGAGCGCTGGTTCAATATTGGTGACGTTCCGAATGCCGAAAACAATCGTATAGGCATCGAAGAGATTGCTCTTGAAACTCAGCGTCTCGGCATTTTCGACTGCCCAGCTCAATCCTTCGATCCCATTGGCCGATGCTCGCTCCTTGCCGACCTCCAGCATGTCGGAATTGATATCGGCGACGGTGACTCGAGCACCTCGGCGCGCCATCCGAAACGCGATGTCGCCGGTTCCCCCCGCCATATCGAGGATCTCTTCGCCAAGGCGCGGCTTCACGCGGTTGACGAACCGATCCTTCCACAGCCGGTGCAAGCCGCCCGACATGAGATCGTTCATGACGTCGTAACGCCGGGCGACGGAGCTGAAGACCGCGCCGACCCGTCGCGTCTTCTCGTCGGGGCTCACCAGTTCGTCGCCAAAATTGACTTTGTCGTTCATAGGTGTCGCGCCTCTAGCGACCTTGAGCGCCCTTCGCCATATCGGAGCCAATGCCTGAACTTCCCGAAGTCGAGACGACGGTAAGAGGCCTCGCGCGCGTGCTCGAGGGCCGACGGATCACGCGCGTCGAGACTCGCCGGGGCGACCTCAGACGAGCGTTTCCAAGAGACCTCGGTGAGCGGCTTTCCGGCGCTCGAGTCACTCGCCTCTGGCGGCGCGCAAAATACGGGCTGATCGAAACGGATCGTGGTGACACGCTTGTTTTCCATCTTGGAATGTCGGGACACTGGCGGATCGACCCCACCGGCGACGAAAAGCATGATCATGTCATTCTCGAGACCGATGAGGGACACCGAATTGTCCTCAATGACCCGCGACGGTTTGGATCGCTTGATCTTCTAAGAACGGACGGCCTTGAGGATTGGCCTGCGTTTGAAGCGCTTGGCCCCGAACCGCTCGAACTTGACGCCGTCGAACTTCAGCGGCGGCTTCGGGGAAGAAAGGCCGCGATCAAGGGCCTCCTTCTTGATCAGAGGATCGTTGCTGGACTTGGCAATATTTATGTCTGCGAAGCGCTCTATCGAGCCGGCATTCATCCGGCGCGAAGCGGCGGAGGAATTTCGCTTAATCGCCTCGCGCGGCTCGTAGCATCGATCCATTCTGTTCTCGACGAAGCCATTGCTGCGGGGGGCTCGACCCTTCGCGATTTTGCGGCCCCCGACGGCGAGCTTGGCTATTTCCCGAAACGTTTTGCGGTTTATGATCGCGAAGGACGGACCTGCGAATGCGGAGGGATTGTTAAACGCATGGTTCAAGGGTCTCGTTCAACCTTCTATTGTCCCAAGTGTCAGCACTGAGGCTCCGACGTTGACCTTGGACGGCGTTGCGGGTAGGTGGGCCGCCGCATCGGTGCGAGCCTCAGGGCCGCGCCGTTTCTCATTGAGCTAGAGGAATAAAATGGCGAATACGCCGCAAGCCAAGAAACGCATCCGTCGAAATGCGAACCGCGCGGACATCAATCATTCGCGAATCAGCCGCATTCGGACGTTCATCAAGCAGGTCGAGTCGGCGATTGCTTCGGGCAAGAAGGCGGAAGCAGCTGAGGCTTTGAAGAATATGCAGCCGGAAATGGCTCGCGGCGTTTCGCGTGGCATCATTCACAAAAATACTGCGTCCCGGAAAATTTCGCGTCTGTCGAAACGGCTCGCATCGCTCGGCTGATCTGGGGAAAAACGGATTTTGGTGATGGGCCGCCAGGCAACTGGTGGCCCTTCTTTTTTCGAGCCTGTAAAAAAAACGTAGCAATTCCGGCGATTCGCGTTCTCTGAATTGCTCGCAGATTTAGGAAAATGGCAGTTTTCAGCCAGTTATTTCCAGTTTCGGCGCGTTTCCTATGTCAAGCAATTTTATTTCAAATCTGTGAAAAACGGCTCTTGCAAGCTGCCCGTGACAATCTCAAAAAGGCCTTTCCGAACGCGAATCCGCGTCGGGGGCAAGAGAGAAAAGTGGTCTAGCGCGCGCGACTCGGGTCACGCGCAACGGGATCCTTTTGCCTCTAGCCCGGGGGCATGATGAGAGAGAGGCGCAGCAGTGCAGGCGGGAGGTGCCAATTCGGCAGTTGCGGCAAAAGGAGCGCCCGTTTCTGCACCCTTGGAAGCCGCGTGGGAGTCGATTCGTGGCGGGCTTCGTCGTGACCTCGGAGCACGGACATTCGATGGCTGGCTAAAGCCGGCTGAACTCGGTTCATTCGAGCCCGATGGCGGTACGCTCGATATCGTTATGCCGAGCCAATTCATGGCCGATTGGGTTCGTTCGCATTTCGGAGAGCGGCTGACGCTCGCCTGGAAGACGGTTCTTCCGATTGTTCGCGATGTGCGAGTGATTGCCGCTGCCGACGCTCCGAGGCCCGCACCACTCCTCATTCTCGATGAAACTCCGCCCCCGGCCGAACGGGATCCCAACGCTCCCAATTTCGATCCCCGGTACCGGTTTGAAACATTCGTCGTTGGAAAGGCGAATGAAATGGCTGCGACGGCGGCAAGGACGCTCGCCACCTCTCCGACGGTAGGTTTCAATCCGTTATTCATCCATGGCGGCACGGGTCGTGGAAAAACCCATCTGCTTCACGCGCTTGGTCATAGCTTCGTCACGCATAATCGCGGCGCACGCGTCGTTTCGATGTCGGCCGAGAAATTCATGGTCGAGTTTATCCGGGCGCTGAAGGAAAACGACACGATCGGTTTCAAGCAGCGGCTGAGGAATGCCGATCTTCTTCTCATTGACGACGTCCAGTTCATTGCCGGCAAGGATTCGACCCAAGAGGAATTCTTTCACACGATGAACGAAATCATCACGGCCGGGAGACGGTTGGTGATTACGTCCGATCGAGCGCCGCAGGATCTCGACGGAATTGCCCCGAGAATCCTGTCGCGGCTGTCATGGGGGCTGGTCGCCGACATCAATGCCGCCGACTACGAACTGAGGTTCAACATTATCTGCGCCAAGCTCGAAGCGCTCCCCGGGGTTTCGATGCCGCGGCCCGTGATCGACTTTCTGGCACGCCGGGTGACGTCCTCGATCCGGGAACTCGAGGGCGCATTGAACCGCATCGGCGCCTACGCAATGATGACCGGCCGCCCAATCGACGTCGCTTTTGTCGAAGAAGTTCTCGCAAATGTCCTGCGCGCCAACCAACGCCGAATTTCAATCGACGAAATTCAGACACAGGTCGCCGAACATTATCGGATTCGGAAAGCGGAAATGACGTCCGCGCGCCGGGCCCGTGAGGTTGCGCGTCCGCGCCAGGTTGCAATGTATCTTTCAAAACAACTCACTCCCAAGTCGCTTCCCGACATTGGACGGCGCTTTGGAGGGCGGGACCATACGACGGTCATTCATGCGGTAAGGCAGATCGAGAAGCTGCGTGCCAGCGATGCAGAGCTCGACGCTGACATTCGATTGCTGACACGACAGCTCGAGGGCTGATTGCTCTAGGCGAGCGCGCTGTCAGAACCAAAGAAGAATGGTCTTTCCGGTGCCCCCGAAGGCCGGAAGGAAAAGGCCCGTCGGAATTCCGGCGGGCCTGTTCTTATCCAGGCTTGGCTCGGTTCAGCGAGCAGTCGGATGTGTTGGGATGGTAATTTTCACAACTTCCCCGCTTTGTCCGGGAAATCCCGCAAACAAGGCGTCGATGAGATTTGGAACGACAACGTCGAGCCGCCCCGTCTCCGACCTCGCTTGCGCTCGGCCATCGAACAAAGGCTGATTGCTGGCCGAACGAATGTGAAGATCGACCTCGCTTCGATATTCGACATAACTGTCCACATTTGCATCCAAGAAAGGATCATTCCATCCGAGGAAATAGCCACCGCCCCAGCCAAAACGCGGGCGATAAAAAGGCCCCATATAGGGTTCGACGAGCGGACCCTCAGCGTAGCGAACCTGGCCCGGACCGACACGGTAATCCAGTTTCACGACCATGGTCGCGCTCTGCGCGCTCGATGCCGGTGCGAAACCACGCGCTTGGAGTTGTTGAGCGACGAGCCCGGCGTAGCGTTCGAATTCAAGACCGCCACTTTGAGCCATTCGTCCTTCGGGAACGACGACAAAGCTTTGCCCCTGCGGCGCGGGCATTGCCTGGTAGCGTGAAACTGTGCTTGTGATTGTTTCCGTGCAGGCTGGAAGAGCGAGCGCTGCAAGCCCAAGAACGATTACCGAAGCGAAAGTCGAAAAACGCATCGCGGCACCCCCAACGCTGGCAAATTCCAGTTAACCGGCAATCTATACTGCTGATGATCGTGAACAGCGAATGAAGGCTTCGTGAGGAAGCGAACCTAAAGACCGAACCGCGCTGCTGCATATTTGAGCGCCATCAGGCCGGATCCGATCACGAGGAGATCGATGAGGATGCTGAGCAGGGACGCGCAGCACGCAAGAATTACAAGCAGTCCGTCACGATAAATGAGAGCAAGACCGAACAACAGGATCGCGGCCGCAGGCGCCATGTGAAAAAGAGGCACCGGAATGGCTGCGACCAGAGCGAGCACGAAACAGGCGACACCGATCAGTCGCGTCGCAAGAGGTCCGGTCAAACCCGCGAGGCGCGGTTTGAAAATGCGCTCAACCTTGAGCTCGAGAACTCCCATTTTGCTGATCAGCCGGGTAAGTTCCTCAGTCTTCACTCCTCGCCGATCGATTTTCGACGGGAACCAGGGAGTTTCGCGTCCGGCGACCATCTGGGCCGAAACGATGAGCAATGGAATCGCGAAGAAGGAACTGGTTCCGGGCGGAAGCGGAATCACGTTGATTGCAGCGAAGATCAACAGCAAACCGCCCCATGCGCGAGCATGAAGCTGGGCGGCCAATTCGGAAAAGGACAGCCGATCCGCAGCGGTCTGTTCGACGATTTGAGCGAGCCTTAGCGATAGCGGCAACGGGCGCGCCTGTCCGGATTTGCTGTCTTTTTCCAAATCCGATCGCCCTAGCGAGTGAGGCCAACAGCGGCTTTGGCGCGTGCAAGAACGGGTGCGCCGATTTCTATTGCGCGCTGAGCCCCAGCCGCAAGAATCTGATCGAGTTCGGCAGGCGCTCTACGAAGCTCTCCAAGTCGGTCGCGGATTGGCTCAATCAGCGCAACCAGTGCGTCGGCTAACGCCGGCTTGAAAGCTCCAAAGCCTTTGCCTGAGAAATGCGCAAGAACTTGGTCGACCGCCTCGTTCGTCACCGAAGCATAAATTCCAACGAGATTTTTTGCTTCAGGACGATCGTCGAGCTCCTTGGAATTGCAAGGCAGCGGCTCGGGATCGGTCTTGGCCTTACGAATTTTCTGAGCGATTTCCTCGTTGCTGTCAGTGAGATGAATCCGGCTCATTTCCGAAGGGTCAGACTTCGACATTTTTATCCGACCGTCACGAAGCGACATGATCCGCGCACTTGCCCCGCCGCCGATGTAAGGCTCCGGGACCACGAACAGTTCGGTATCAAAATCATTGTTGAACTTGAGGGCGATGTCGCGGGTCAGTTCGATATGCTGCTTCTGGTCTTCGCCAACGGGCACATGCGTTGCCTGATAGAGAAGAATATCGGCCGCCTGGAGAACCGGATAATCGAACAGTGCGACGGATCTGCCTTCCCTGTCTTTTCCGGCTTTATCCTTCCATTGAGTCATCCGGTTGAGCCAGCCCATCCGGGCGGTGCCGTTGAGGATCCAGGCGAGTTCCGAATGAGCCGGAACTGCGCTTTGAGCGAACAATATTGACTTTGCAGGGTCGATCCCGCTCGCAAGGAGAGCGGCGGCCATTTCCCTTATGCTCGACCGCCGTTCGCCGGGGTCCATATGTTCCGAAAGCGAATGAAGATCGGCAAGGAAATAGAGGCATTGGGCCTCATCCTGCATCCGGACCCAGCGCAAAATCGCACCCAACAGATTGCCGAGATGCAAATCGCCGGTGGGCTGAATGCCCGAAACAACTCGGATCGCCGCCTTCGTCATGGCTTGCGCGCTCGTCTCGTCAGCAGTCTAATATCGTCAAGAACGAATGCGCCTGTGACAAAGCAGGCGATTCCGTAGACTGCAAGACCCGAGCCCACGAGCGCCATTAGGCCGCCCATCCGCCTGAGCAGCGACCCGCTCAGATACGGACTGACAAACGGGGAAATCCAGTAGAGTGCGATGCCCATCACAAGCGCTGCAATTGCAAGCCGGGGCACCTTCCTTCGAAGGCGTGAATCGCTCTCGAAATGCCGGCGTTTCTTGAGCGTGTGATAAAGCATCCAGACATTGACCGTTGAGGCGAGGGCTGTCGCGAGCGGAGGCCCGACGTGCTTGAGTGGAAGAATGAATGCGAGGTTGAGTGCAAGGTTGATTGCGATGGAAATCATCGCAAATCGCATCGGAGTGCGCGTGTCGGAACGCGCGTAATAGCCCGGGGTTAAAACCTTCACGAGAATGTAGGAAGGAAGCCCGAGAGAAAATGCGGCGAGCGCCTGGCCGGTCTTGAGCGCGTCGGCGGCGCCGAACTGGCCGTGCTGAAACAATCCGGTGATGATCGGAACTCCGCAGACAACCAGAGCGACAGTTGCAGGAAGAGTGAAAAAGAGTGCGAGTTCGAGCCCGCGGTTCTGGGTCGACATGGCTTCGGCGTCGGCACCTCGCCCAAGCTGATGCGAGATGGTCGGTAAAAGCACCGTTCCAAGACCAATGCCGATGAGGCCGAGCGGGAGCTGGTTCAGCCGATCGGCATAATAAATATACGAGACCGAACCGTGCGGAAGAAGCCCCGTCGCAAGCGCGCTCGAAACAAGAAGATTGAACTGCACCGCGCCGGCTCCTGCCGCCGCGGGCGCAATCAGCTTCATCAGTCGCTTCACGTCCGGACTGAGCCTTGGGATCCTTGGAGTGAATCGAATCCCGCTGGTCCAGCAGGCCTGGACCAGCCAGACGAGCTGAAGGCCGCCGCCAACCGTCACTGCGATGGCCTGATTTTCGGCAGTGAAAAGGGGCTTATGGGAATGGAAGAAGACCAAAGCGACGATTTGCGCGACGTTGAGGAGGATGGGCGCTGCAGCCGCGACCCAGAATTTGTGCAGCGAATTGAGAATTCCGCCAGCGAGAGAAGCGAGCGAAATCAGCATGAGATAGGGAAAGGTGATCCGTGAGAGGAGAACCGCAAATTCGAACTTGTCAGCGCTGACTCCGTTGAAACCACCGGAGATGAGATAGGTCGCAGGCCAGGCGAACACCTCTAGAATCACCGTCATGACGACGAGCGCTGGAAGAAGGACGGACAATGCGTCGCGAGCGAACGCGACTCCAGCCTCAAGCCCTGGACCGTCCCTGTCGGCGACCTTGCGATTGAACATCGGAATGAACGCTGCGGAAAAGGCTCCTTCTGCGAACAATGCCCTAAACATGTTCGGCATCCGCCATGCGATCGTAAATGCGTCCGAGGCGAAATTCGCTCCGACATATTGGGCGAACAGCATATCGCGCGCGAGACCAAGGATCCGGCTCGCGAGCGTCAGCCCTCCAACCGATCCCAATGCACGGGTCAGATTCATCGGAGTCCCCCGAGCGAACGGGCGTTAGGCGTGCCCAGCACCTTCGCCGCCGCCACCCTCCGATTGTGCATTGCCGAGCGATCCGTCCTGAGCCTGCTGATTCTGGAGCTGCGCCATATAGGCCGAAGTGAAATCGATCGGGTCGAGCAAAAGCGGCGGAAATCCTGCATTCGAAATGGCTTCCGCGACGATCTGACGAGCAAATGGGAACAATAGCCGCGGGGCTTCAATCAAAAGAAACGGCTGGAGCGAGTTGTCGGGAAGATTGCGCAGTCCCATCAGGCCGGCATAACTAAGATCAACGACGAAGTGGACGCCGTTGTCCGACCGGGCCGAGACCTCGATTTTCAAAGTCACTTCGTGGACCGACTCTCCAGCTGGAGCGACCGCGATATTGAATTGGACCTCAAGGCTGGGCTGAGTCTGCCATGAAAAAACCTGCGGCGAGCTCGGATTCTCAACCGAGAGATCCTTGATATATTGGGCAAGGATCGAAATCTGCGGCTCGCTGCTGTTTTCGCTCGAGCCATTGCCACCCGCGACCGGTTGCTGGTCCGCCATGAAATCCTGTCCTTACAAGCTGTTGCGTCGTGTCGGGAGCCGCCGTGGAAGGCAGCACGTTAGGCAGGTGCGCCTAGCAGTCACGATTATGGGGCGCAATGCCGCCTTCGTGCGTTTGGCGGTGTTGGAATATTCATGCATCGCGCACTATGTTGAAGACGAAAGACAAATAGGATTCTCCAGAATTGACCGTGATTGTCATCCTCGGATTGGTCGCCTTGTTCATCGGGCTTCGCCTCTACAGCGTGCTTGGAGAGCGGACCGGCCATGAACAACAGCCGATCCTGAAGCCGGCCGACCAAGACGCTCGGGTTGAACCCCGAATGGCTGCGCAGCCGATCGCTCAGCCCACCGCCGACAACGGCTCCGACCTTGCCTATGTCCCGCTTGCAGGTCCCGGGGTGAGGGCCATTCTTGCCGCCGACCCGAGCTTTGACGTTGCAAGGTTCCTCGAGGGAGCCAAGTCCGCTTATCGAATGGTCCTCGAAGCGTTCTGGAGAGGCGACCTTTCGACCTTGAAGCCGCACGTCGATCCGCATGTCTTGGAGACGTTTTCGTCCGCAATTGAGCAGCGCAAGGGCGAGGGCCTTACCCTCGCCAACCGGCTCGTCACGATCGAACAGGCCGTAATTTCGGAAGCCACCCTCGAAAAAACCGCGGCATTGGTTGCCGTAAGGTTTGAAGCGGACATTGCGGCGGTCACCCGAAACTCGGAAGGGCAGGTCGTTGCCGGATCGCTGAGCGATGCCGTCCAGACACGCGATCTGTGGACATTCCGGCGAGATCTCGCTTCGCGGGATCCCAACTGGCTCCTGATCGAGACCGACGAGGAAGCGTGAGCCTGGCACTGCGCGCGCTCGCGCTTGCTTTGGCACTGCTCCTTGGAGCCTGCGCAGTTCAGCCAGTTCCGCCGGTCACGGTGCAGCCGCCCGTTCAAGTCCCGCAGGTCCCCGCAACACCTCCACCTCCCGCGAATGCGCGTCAGGCAGGCGTTGCACTCGTCCCACCTGCAACAACGATTTACGACGTTTGGGCGGCTCGCGCGCTTTTGGCATTCAACACGAGCTGTCCAGCGCTGGTTCGTCGCCACGATTCCTCGGGGCTTGCGCAGGGAGCCGATTGGGCGCCGGTTTGCGCCGAGGCCAAGACCATAGTTCCGGAGCAGGCGGCAGACTTCTTCAAGTCCCAGTTCGACTGGGTGCGCGTCGGGAACGGCAAAGCCTTTGCAACCGGCTATTACGAGCCAGAAATCCAGGCCTCGAGGGTCCCTCAGCCGGGTTACGCTCCAGTCTATTCCGTTCCACCCGATCTCGTTCGCTGCACGCGTCCCGATGGAACAAAAGGACGTGGAAGGATCGACGAAACCGGGATTTGCGGTTCCTATTATAGCCGAAGCGAGATCGACAATGGAGCGCTTGCAAACAAGGGGCTCGAAATTGCCTGGGCGGTTGATCCTGTCGAACTGTTCTTCGTTGAAATTCAGGGGTCGGGCCGTCTTCTGTTCCCTGACGGAACGAGCATGCGCATTGCCTATGGAGACCAGAACGGCCTTCCTTATACGCCCATTGGGAAGCTTCTGCGGGAACAAAATCTCCTCCCGGCGGGCGGCGCAAGCATGCAGGCGATCAAAGCCTGGATCCATTCCAATCCAGACCAGGGTCAGGCCCTCATGCGGCAGAACGCCTCCTATATCTTTTTCCGGGTGCTGAACGGGCCGGGTCCCGTTGGTTCACTGAACGTTCCGCTCACGCCCGATGCAACCGTTGCCGCGGATCCCAATTTCGTTCCGCTCGGAGCGCCGGTTTATCTCGCGGTAGACAGGCCCGAAGCTTATGGTCTTTGGGTCGCACAGGATACCGGCGGAGCGATCAAGGGATCGAACCGGTTCGACACATTCTGGGGATCGGGTCCCGAAGCGACCGCGGTTGCGGGCGGAATGGCAGCAAACGGGGTTGCCTATATTCTGCTGCCCAAAGGGGTGGCGGCCCGTGCGGTCACTCAGCCCTGAAGAATCCGCGCTCTGGGCGCGCGTTGCTTCCACAATTCGCCCGTTATCGCGCGAGACATCTGCAAAGGATCCGGTTCCCCTTCAAGCAGAAGTGCCCAGAATAACCGAACCAAAACCGTCATCTTCCAAGCAAATTCCAGTGCCGCGATCGACCAATCGCGGCCCAGGAACCACCCTTGACCGCGGGTGGGACCGCAGACTTCGAAGCGGAACAGTGGAACCCGACCGGGTCTTGGACCTACATGGAAAGGATCTCGATGGCGCTTGGCGAGCAATCGATCGCTCCCTTGAGCATGCGATCGCTTGCAAGGAGCGAGTCCTTCTTCTCATCACCGGTCACAAGCGTGAAGGTGGACCGCCGGTTCGACGCGGCGTCATTCGTGCCGCAATTCACGACTGGCTCACTGTCTCTCGCCATGCGCGCCATATCGCAGCAGTGCGCGGCGCTCATGGTCGTCACGGCGGCGGAGGAAGCCTTTATATCATTCTTCGACGTCAAGATCGCCAACGCTGACGGTTTCTTAACTGTGGTTCGATAACGCGACCTTTAAAGGGGGGCGCGAAGCGCACGGGAATGAAAGCAGCGACCGCGCAGAAAGTCAGCAACGCGATCCTCTCGTGTATCGCCGGTTGCGCATCCTTCGTCTTTTCGCTGACAGCGCTTTTGTACGTCACGCAGTTCGATCAGAAGATCCTCGCCTCGCTTGTTGCGGGCACATTCTGCCTGCTGGTCAGCTACATTGCGTCGGAGCGCCCCAACAGCGACGGAACCCGGGCTCTTGCAGCACTTGGCGACCGATTGCTCGCAATCGAGGATGGCGATCTTGTCTCTCCCGCGCCCGAAATTGTGCGCCGCTCGATGCCCAAGCTTGCCACTGCGGTCGATACGCTGTTCGCCGAAGTTCGAGCATCGATCGAAAACGCGCATGCTTTGGGCATGTACGATCCGGTAACCTCGCTTCCCAACCGACTGCACTTTCGTTCTGAGGCCGACAAACTCTTGAGTGAAGCGGCCGAAGGATCAAGCTCGGCCATGCTGTTCGTCGATCTCGACCGCTTCAAAATGGTCAACGACAGCCTTGGCCATGCGCGAGGCGATCAACTCCTCATCATGGTTGCAAATCGCCTTCGCGTCGTCGTCAACGCCCAATTCAGCGAGGACGGCAGTCGCCGGCCACTCCTTGCAAGGCTCGCGGGCGACGAGTTTACATTGTTTTTCCCCGAGATCAGCTCGAACCAGGAAATCGAGAGTATTGCTCGAAGCATCGTATTCGCGATTTCCGAACCGTTCGAAATCTCAGGCCACAGCATCGATATCGGAGCATCAGTCGGAGTTGCGCTTGCGCCGGATCACGGGACCAGCATCGAATCGCTGATGCGCGCTGCCGACATTGCAATGTATCGCGCCAAATCGGTGGGCGGCGGCCAATATTGCGCGTTCAACTCCGCTCTCGCCCTTGAGCACCAGGAGCGCGTTGAAACTGAGCACGCCTTGGGCGAAGCGGTGCAACGCGGCGAGTTCCTGCTCGCCTTCCAGCCGCAGATGAGCCTCGTCACCGGCGAACTGGTAGGCGCCGAAGCCCTCCTTCGATGGAATCATCCGCGTGACGGGCTTCGCCTTGCCAATAGCTTCATTCCCGTTGCCGAGCGCACCGGCCTTGTTGCCGAAATCGGGGACTGGGTGATCACAGAAGTCGCAGCGGCCGTTGCTGGCTGGCGGAAAAACGGATTTTCCGGTCGCGTGTCCTTGAATGTTAGTCCGCGGCAGCTCGACCGGTCCGACTTCTTTTCAAAGCTTCGCCAGACCTTTGGCGATGCGGATCTTCCGCTTTCGATGATCGAACTCGAATTTTCCGAGAGCGCTGCGATGGAGGTCGGGACAGCCGTTCTCGAGGAAATCGAGACGCTTCGAAAGGACGGTGCGTATATTACCATCGACGACTTCGGCACAGGCTATTCCAACCTCTCGCGGCTTCGTTCGATGCCGCTCGATCGCGTAAAGCTCGACCCGTCGCTGATTGCCGATATCGAATTTAGTGAAGAAGCGCGGGTCGTCGTTCAAGCCGTCATTCAGTTGATCAAGGGCGTTCGCTGTGAAGTCATTGCGGAGGCCGTCGAGACAATTGCTCAGGCGGACATGCTGCGGGCCATGGGCTGCGATTCAGTCCAGGGGTTCATCTTTGCTCCAGCAATGTTCGAGCAGGAATTTCTTGCATGGACTGCAAGCAGCCGGCTGATCGCAAAATCCGTGGCTTGAGCCGATGTTTGCATTGGCCCTTGTCAGGTAACGACCTTGCGAACGACGTTTTCGTAAATTCGAGAAAGGGCCTGGATATCCTCAAGCGAAGCGCACTCGCCAACCTTGTGCATGGTTGCATTTGGGAGTCCGAAGTCGACGACCGGACATAGCTGAACCAGGAACCGCCCGTCCGAAGTCCCGCCGCTGGTTGAAAGATCGGGGGTTTGTCCGGTTTCTTCCTCGATCGCTTCAACGATGACGTCATAAAGTTTGCCCGCGGGCGTCAGAAAAGCTTCGCCAGAAATTCGAGCACGAACGACTGCGCCTTCGGCCTCGCGTTTTGCAATATCCTCGACGAGCTTCACCAGATCTGCGCCCTTGTGGAGGTTATTGAAGCGAATGTTGAGCTGAGCGGTCGCGCTTCCTGGAATAACATTGCTCGCGTTGGTCGGGGTATGAACTGCGGTGAACTCGAGGTTGGACGGAGGGAATTTTTCCGTTCCTTCGTCGAGGCGAATGGAATCGAGCGCGGCAATCACTCGAGCAAGCGGAGCGACCGGATTGGTGGTCCGCTCGGGATAGGCGACATGCCCCTGAACTCCGGGCACGTCGATCCACATGTTGACCGATCCGCGACGACCGATCTTCACCGTATCGCCAAGATGTTGAACTGACGTCGGCTCTCCGATGAGGATCATGTCCGGCCGA
Source organism: uncultured Alphaproteobacteria bacterium (assembly GCA_963703055.1). Classification (GTDB taxonomy): domain Bacteria; phylum Pseudomonadota; class Alphaproteobacteria; order Sphingomonadales; family Sphingomonadaceae; genus Sphingomicrobium. The sequence goes on from OY969784.1 coordinate 502,760, forward strand.
ATATTTCGCTCGTTGAGCCAGTCGATGATGCGCGGGGTGCCATAGGTCGAATAGCCCTCCTCGTCTCCGGTAATGAAGAGCGAGAGAGTTCCGTGTTCATGGTCGACATTTGAAATCGCAGCGACGAACGCGGCAATTGCGCTCTTCATGTCGCTCGCGCCGCGTCCGACCAAGATTCCAGCGTCGATCTTGGCTTCGAAAGGTCCGCACGACCAGCCATCCCCGGCCGGAACCACATCGAGATGGCCGGCAAACCCAAAATGCGGGGAGCCTTCGCCGCGGATTGCGACCAGGTTTTCGGTTGGACCGTCGGGCTCTTCACCCATGATCCAACGGTGGACGGCAAATCCGAGCGGTTCGAGCGCTTGCTCGAGCACGTCGAAGACTTCTCCTCGAGCCGGAGTAACGCTTGGACAGCGGATGAGTTTTACCGCGAGTTCAATGGGATCGATCGAACTGGACATGGCATCCGACCTAGCAGCGATTGACGCTGAGACGAAAGTGGATCTGAGCAAACCAGACAATCGGAACGGCGAAGTTGTCGAGCGACGGGAAATTATCGATCCAATTCGTGTCAGCCAATCCAAAGGATGATGCCCTCAACAGTGGAGGTTTTCATCGCGAGTCACGACAAAGTAGGAGGCAAAAATGCCGAAAATCGATCTTGATGGAATCGCGCAGTCGAACGCCACCAGCTATCCTTCACCGTTCGACAAGGAGGTCGAAGGACGCTGGCATCGAAAGCTTGGACCCGCATCAGCGTCTCACTGACTTTGGAGTCAGCCACGTGACCCTGAAGCCGGGGGCCTGGTCGTCACACAGGCATTGGCACAATGGCGAAGACGAGTTCCTTATCATGCTCGAGGGCGAAGCCACATTGGTCGAAGATGATGGAGCAACCCGTCTTCGTCCCGGCGATTGCGCGGCCTGGCCCAAGGGCTCCACCAACGGTCATCACCTGCGCAACGAGAGCGAAAGCGATTGCAGGTTCATTGTGGTCGGCGGGGGAGACTTCACTGGGGTCGGCTATTCCGACGTCGACATGATGCTGAACAACGAGGGAAAGTTCGTCCACAAGGACGAACGTCCATATTAGGCGGACCGTTGCTTTTCATAGGCATCGATCACCCAGGGTTCGTCCTGCGCTTTGTCGATCCATTCCGTGACGTGCGGGTGGGAGAGCACGGCTTTCATATAAACGCCGGCAAATGAGGGAACCTGGACACCATAGGTAATCAACCGGGTGACCACGGGCGCATACATCATGTCGACTGCGCACCAGTCTCCGAACAGAAAGTCGCCGGTTCCGCCAAAGCGTGCCCGCGCCTGAGCCCAGAGCTGAAGGATCCGGTCGATTTCCTCCTTCACCCCGGCGCTCAGCTCCTTGGGCGAGAAGCTCTTTCGAACATTCATCGGAAGCTCGCGGCGCAGGTTTGCAAAGCTCGAATGCATTTCTGCGGCCATCGATCGCCCCATGCCCCGAGCCGCCTCGTCTTCAGGCCAATAAAAGGCACTGCCGCATCGGTCCGCGAGAAACTCGATGATTGCGAGACTGTCCCAAACGACGATCTCACCATCCCAGAGTATCGGGACTTTTCCGAGCGATGGCGCGAACTCGTCGCCGTGGCGCCGTTTTTCCCATTCGGCATCGAACAATGGAACGACAAATTCCTCGAACGGCTCGCCCGACTGCTTGCAGGCAAGCCAGCCTCGCATCGACCAGCTTGAGTACGCTCGATTGCCGATGATCAGCTTGAGCATGTTGTCTCCGTTACCCAGAAATCTGTTTCAGCATTCCCGAAAGGTTGGAAAAAGTCGGTCCTGTTCGAGCTAAGTCAGTGCAGCCGAGAGAATTTCCGTTCTGAGCTCCGCAATCCCGCTACCCGTTTCGCTCGAGGTCGTGAAGATCCGGGGATGGGCTGCAGGATGCTTTCGGCTTTCTTCGATGACTTCGGCATAGATCGCACCAAGAGCCGAAGGCTTCACCTTGTCGCCCTTGGTCAAGACGATCTGATAATTGACTGCTGCTGCGTCGAGCATGTCCATCATGTCCCGATCTGGCTGTTTGAGGCCGTGGCGAGAGTTGATAAGAACGAGGGTGCGCTTCAGGACGACGCGACCGCGCACGAAATCATTCACGAGGTAGCGCCAGCGCCTGACGAGATCCTTGGGCGCTTCGGCAAAGCCATAACCCGGCATATCGACCAGTCTGAGCTCAGGCGGCTTTCCAACTTCGAAGAAGTTGAGCTCCTGCGTGCGCCCTGGCGTGTTTGACGTTCGCGCAAGCGACTTGCGGTTGGTCAATGCATTGAGGAGCGAGCTCTTGCCGACATTCGATCGGCCGGCAAAGGCGATTTCCGGCAAGTCGGGGTCAGGCAGGAACTGAAGTTCTGGCGCCGATTTCAGAAATTCGATCGGTCCTGCAAAAAGCCTTCGCGATCGCTCGGCTAGATCTTCCTCGTCAAAACTCATGTTTGGACCGGATGGGTATCCGACAAGTGGAGATTGAATTTTCGATAAAGCCAATATTGCTGGGCCATCGATAGAAGATTGTTGGTGATCCAATAAAGCTGAAGACCGGCAGCAAATGGCGCGAAAATGAAAATCATCATCCACGGCATGATGGCGAAAATCTGCGCTTGTGCCGGATCCATCGACTGGGGGTTGAGCTTCATCGTCATGAATTGGGTGAGGCCCACCAGGATCGGAAGAATTCCGATTGCAAGCATTGCCGGCGGCGAAAAGTGAAGAAGCCCAAAGAGGTTCACCGGGGTTAGCGGGTCGGGAGCGGAAAGGTCCTTGATCCACAGGATGAACGGTTGGTGGCGCATTTCGACGCTGACCAAAAGTACCTTGTAGAGCGCATAAAAGACCGGAATTTGAAGGAACATTGGAAGGCACCCGGCGGCCGGATTCACCTTTTCCTGTTGATAGAGCTTCAAAATCTCCTGCTGCTGGCGCGCCTTGTCGTCCTTGAACCTCTCCTGGAGGGCCTTCATTTTCGGCTGGAGCTTGCGCATCGCCGCCATCGACTGGAACTGTTTCTGCGCGATCGGGAACATGATTGCCCGAACGATAAATGTGAGGCAGATGATCGCCAGTCCGAAGTTCCCGAACGCGTGGAAAAGAACAACCAACAAATCGTAGATGAGGATCATGAACCAGCGGAACCAGCCCCAGTCGATGGCTCTGGTGAGTTTCGGGACGCCCGCCGCCTCATATCGCTTCAAAAGTTCAAACTCTTTGGCGCCGGCAAAAAAGCGTGCGTTGCTGGTCGAGGTCTGGCCCGGTGCAAGATTTGCCGGGGCTAGCGTATAATCAGCTTGATAGCCCCCGCTTGGGCTGTGCCGGAAATCAGCATTCATAGCCGTACTGGGCACAAGAGCAGTCAGCCAATATTTGTCGGTAAAGCCAAGCCAGCCCGACGTCGTGTTGAACCGCGCGCTCCCGTTGGTGTCGAGGTCCTTCCAGTTGACGTCATAATCGGCCTTGCCGTCGAACACTCCGATTGGACCGACATGGTTCGTCCAGGTCGATCGATCTCCTGACTGGCCGGCTCGGCTGACGAGACCGATCGGGCGGATGGTGATTGGTTTGCCCGAAGTGTTCAAAACCGTTTGCTGGACATTGAACAGATAATTGTCGTCGACCGCGATCTTGATCGCATATCGCGTTCCGTCAGGCATCTGGGTTCGAAGCGTGACGGGGTGGCCCGGAGAAAGATCCTGACTGTCGCTGGTCCAAAGCGTATCGAGGCTCGGCGCCTGCGCTCCGTCGACTGTCCATCCAAAGCTTGCGATGTAAGCGCCCTGAGCGCCGAGCGGTGAGAGGAGACGAATAGGCTGGGAATCGGGCGCAATGGTCTGCTTCTGGTTGAGGAGAAGCAGATCGTCGATCTGCGCCCCCTTCAAGTTGATCGATCCGAGAAGCGATGGGGTGCGAATGCTGACGCGTGGAGTTGATCCAAGCTCGGTCGAAACCGTCTGAAGAGTTTTAGCTGGCGCGCCTTGCGGGGCCTGGGTCTCAAGCTTTGACTGCTGTTGAGGCTTTGCGGCAACGACCTTGCTTGGAGGGGTCGCAGTCGGAAAAAAGCGGTTCGCGAGGAAAGTCCAGCCAAGCAGCACGGCGAGGCTCAGCACGATCGCCATGATCAAATTCTTGCTGTCGTTCACTTGCGTTCGGTCCTCTCGGGTACGGGGTCGTAGCCTTGTCCGCCCCATGGGTTGCAGCGCAGGATGCGCTTTAGGGCCATCCATCCACCGGATAGAGCCCCATAGCGTTCGATTGCGGTAATCGCATAGGCCGAGCAGCTCGGCCGATAGCGGCAGCTCGGCGGAAGAATTTGCGAAGGTCCCTTCTGCCAGGCCTTGGCGATGATGATCATCAATTTCGCGATCATCGTTGACGGAGCCTTTCGAGGGCGCTGATGAGCTCGTCGCGAAGGAGTTTGAAATCGCGCTCGATTCCATTGGCCCGGCCAATCATCACATGGTCGGCTCCGAGAACCCCGTTCGTTGTCATGACCTCGCGTGCAAGCGCTCGGAATCGCCGCTTCATCCGGTTGCGCACGACCGCACCTCCGATCTTCTTGGTAACCGTGAACCCAACCCGAATTGAAGGATCGGAGTCGCTACGGTTGCGGACGAGCAGAACAAAGCCAGGAGTGGCCGCGCGAAGCCCGGCGTTTGCCGCCAGGAAGTCCGCGCGTTTCCGGATCGTGATTAGGCGCTGAGTTTCTTGCGGCCGCGCGCGCGGCGGGAATTCAGCACCTTGCGTCCTCCGGTCGTCGCCATTCGGGCCCGAAACCCGTGACGCCGCTTGCGGACGAGATTGCTCGGCTGGAAGGTGCGCTTCATCGCTCATGCCTTTAAATTCAAAGAAAAAGGGCCGCCTAAGAGGCAGCCGCTGTCGAGCGGGCCGATAGTGCAGCTGAGTGGCCAAGTCAATTGCCGAGCCCGGTGATTCGCTTCGAAAAGCGACGTCAAAAACAGGAATTTTTCTATCTGATTTTCATCAAGATCATCATCAAGCGGTTGATGCAACAATCGGCAAGGCGCATCATTTTTGCGGAATGAACGAATATTCAAAGGGGCTTCAGCGGCCTCGAACCATCCTTGACGTTCCAACGCCGGCTTTGATTCTCGATTCCCGGAAGCTCGATTGCAACGCCGATCGGATGCGTCGGAGAATTGCTGAGCTCGACGTAATTCTTCGTCCTCATGTGAAGACGTCAAAGTCGATCGAGGTCCTCAAGGTGCTTTCGGGAGGCAAAGATCTTCCGATCACCGTGTCGACGCTTGCGGAGGCGCGCTATTTCTTCGCTCACGGCGTTCGCGACATTCTCTATGCCGTTGGAATTGCGCCGGTAAAACTTCCGCAAGTTGCCGAGCTCATCAATCAGGGCTGCAGGCTTCAGATCCTTCTCGACACGGTCGAAGCCGCTAAGGCGGTTCAGGAATTCGGAGATTTGAATGGAATAACATTCGAGGTCCTGATTGAAGTCGATACCGACGGCAAGAGAGCGGGAGTTGTTCCTGGCGATCCGCTCCTCATTGAAATTGCTCGCACCCTTTCGTCGGGGCATGGATCGAACCTCGTTGGAGTAATGACGCATGCCGGCGGATCCTATTCCGCGCGCAATGTCCACGAATTCGAAGAGATTTCGAACAGGGAGCGGGACGGAGCACGAGAAGCTGCAAAGCAGCTTCGATCGAACGGTTTTTCAATTGCGATCGTCAGCGTCGGCTCAACTCCAACGATCCATTATGCCCACAACCTTGAAGGCGTGACCGAAGCTCGCGTCGGCGTCTATGCTTTTGGAGACCTCGTACAGGTGCAGCTCGGAACCTGCACGATGGAGGATATTGCAATCTCGGTCGTTGCTAGCGTTATCGGTCACAATCGGAACAAGAATTGGCTATTGGTCGATGCTGGGTTCCTCGCGCTCAGCAGGGATCGCGGAACGGCCGATTTCCCGCGTGACTGGGGTTACGGCGCAGTATGCAACGCCGTCACTGGAGAGCTAATCCAAGGCACGAGGGTGTCGTCGACCAATCAGGAGCACGGAATCATCACCGCCGAAGATGGCGAACTCGACTGGTCGCAGTTCGAAATCGGCTCCAAGGTCAGAATTCTTCCGAACCATTCCTGTGCAACTGCCGCTGCATATGACCGCTATTTCGTCACTCATGATGGATTGACGGTCGACGATGTCTGGGAACGGGTGAATGGCTGGTAATTTCAAAAGCGCGTATTGAGAACGCGTTACGGGCACAAGGTTGCTCGACCCGCCGGTCGCCGCTAGCTAGGCGCGCAGCGTGCCCCTGTGGCGGAATGGTAGACGCGCTCGACTCAAAATCGAGTTCCTTCACCGGAGTGTCCGTTCGAGTCGGACCAGGGGCACCATTTGAAGTGATTGTTAACGCTGGCAGAAATTGCCTCGTCAGTCCGGGAATTATGGCAGCGGCAACGCTATTTGCGCCACTTGTGCCAAGGCAGTGTCACTCACGGCTCTCTTGTTCCGGTTTGTTGCGTTCGCATAACCGCTGTACGCGTGCTCCCAAATTGCCGTGGCCGAAATGGGTGGAGAACGGACAGCCAGTCTACTTCGCTAGAAAGGTTGTCCGTACCTCCAGAGTCTTGCTCGCAATGTGATCAGTTACGCGGGCGATGATGGTGTAACTCCCCAGCGGGTCAGGCGGATCTAGACTAAGTCGCGGCTGTTGAGTGCGCGCAATGGGTGGAAACGCGACCTTTTTATGCGAGCTAGTTTGGCATCTCCCAATCCTCGGAACGCAGTCCCTCGACGCGCCGAAACTCGGCAAGATTGCCGGTCACTACGATCAGCCCACGACTGCGCGCGTGACCGGCAATGAGTAAGTCGTAACTACCGATTGATCTGCCTTCTCGCTCAAGATCGGCTCGAATCTCTCCGGCGTGAGCTGCCGCTTCGGCGTCGAAGTCGAGCACTTCCAGACGCGCAGCAAACGCCTCAACCGCATTGCGATTTTCAACCGTTCGGGCTGACTTTGCTGCGCCAACCAGCAACTCGTACAAGACGACCGACGAGATCGATAAGCTCGACGCTTCCGCGTTGAACCTCTCGCGAAGGCCGAGCGGCCTGTCGCGGAGCACGCGAACGCAGAGATTCGTATCCAGAAGATATTTGAGCATCAAAGCTCATCGCGAAACTGAACCGGAGGCTGATCAGCCCGTTCCAAATCAACGCCCGGAGCGAAAAAGAAATCATCCCAGCTCGAATCCGCGGGTACGATGATGCGCCTGTTCCCGTCGCGGATGATAATTACCTCGCGCACATCTTCTGGGAAGGCGACGTCCTTCGGAAGCCGGACTGCCTGGGACTTGTTCGATTTGAACAAAGTGGTTGCCACCATTCTTTCCTCCAACGTATATCCCAGAGGTATATACACGGAATCCTCAAGTCAACTCTTTGTGTCGCCGAGGTGGTTCTGGATCACGGGACCGGTCTACTTATCCTTCGTGCTCCTGTTTGTCTGGGTAATCGTCGGGGTCGTGATCTTGGGCATCTGACCACGCCGCGTCTCGTCGTCAGGTAGACGCTGCTGGTTTTACGTGACCTATTGACGGTCGAGAACCATTAGTGGCGGCTCAAATCCAATTTGCTGGCGGCCGATGAGGGGCCGCACTATGGTTTCGCGATGGACGCGCAGCCCAAACATTCGGAACCCGAAGAACCACCAGTTTCGGAAGAAGCTCGTGCAATTGCCGAAACGATCACTGCGAAGCGCGATCGGTTGCTTGCCTCACTGACTCTCATCGCGGGCATCGCTCTCATTGTCATGCTTCCATTTGCACTTCGTGCTGGAGCCGACTTCTTCATGCCCGTGATTGCAGCGCTGGTTGTTGCGATCGCGCTTGTGCCAATGCTCGAATGGTTCGAGCGGCGCGGGATTCCGTCCAAGGCGTCGGCCGCTTTATGCGTGCTCCTGTTTTTGTTCATCGCAATTTTCACGATTGGGTCGATCGTCGTTCCGGCAAGCGATTGGGTGGCGCAGGTCCCGACCAAGATTACCAAGGTTCGAACCGCGCTCGAGCCCGTCTTCGACCTTTACAAAAACCTCGATCGTTTCATCGATCGCATCGCGAACCAGGTCGAACTCAGCCATTCAGGCCACGCGCGTACGGTCACAATCGAACAACCGAATTCTGTGATGGGCCTGCTTGCAAGCTCAGCGCCCCATCTTCTGATCCAGCTCTTCTTCTCGCTTCTCGTGATCTACTTTTTCCTTTCTGGCTGGACCTCGATGCGCAAGCGCACGATTGTCAGCCGCGGAAGTTTCGAAGGCGCGCTTACCACTGCGCGAGTCATTCAGCAGGTCGTCGACGCGACCTCGACCTATCTTGGAACGATCACGCTGATCAATGTCGGACTGGGCGCCCTGACCGCTTCGGTGCTGTGGTGGCTCGGGATGCCGTCGCCGATCATGTGGGGCGGAATTGTCGCGGTTGCCAATTACATCCCGTATCTTGGACCAATCGCCTCGGCTTTGCTGCTGTTTCTCGGCGGTCTCATGACATATCCCGACGTCTGGGGAGCATTGGCGCCCCCCGCGGTCTTTATCTGTTTCCACCTTTTCGAAGCGAATTTCTTCACTCCGATGGTGGTTGGTCATCGGTTGACCATTTCTCCGCTCTCGATCCTGGTTTCGCTGTCCTTCTGGGCGTGGATCTGGGGAACGACCGGCGCCCTTCTTGCAGTCCCACTGTTGATCATCATGAAGACCATCTTCTCGGCCGCCGGAACGCCCGACATTGCCGGTTTTCTGTTTGAACATGGGACGCTTACGCATATCGGCGAGGAGGATGAGGAGGAGATCGAGGACCGGCAGGAATTGGAGCCCGCAATGGTTGACACTCCAAAAGGCCTCTCCTAGGTCCCGCGCACGCCAAAAACGCGGGTGTAGCTCAGACGGTTAGAGCGCCGGCCTGTCACGCCGGAGGTCGCGGGTTCGAGCCCCGTCACTCGCGCCACTTTTCAGCTCCTACCAGATTGGATTAGACCGGCTCTTCATGGCCGGCCGCGCTTCTGCACTTGCCTTACTCGGGCTTCCACCTGGAGCCGACGCTGCAGCGATCGAGCAAGCCTACAAACGCCTCATCAAGCAGCATCATCCCGACCGGGAGGGCGGCGATTCAAGCCGCGCTGCCGAGATTAACCGCGCTTACCGCGAACTTCGCGGAGGCAAGGCTTTTGCTGACCCGCTCCAGTTCAACGAGGCGATCGATCGAACGCCGAGGCGCTCGCGCTTCCTCATGGCTGCCCTCGTTGGAGCGATCATCATCGGAGCTCTTGTCTTTGTCATGGGTCCAAGCACGCTCGCCGATCGACTTCCTCCAGCAAATTCGCAGCGTCCGGTGGGGAAGGGGGAAAGGCTCGGTCCTGAACCGATGGATGTCGGTCTTCATGGCAACGCAGTCGACATTGCAGTCAACCAAGCGCTCCAAATGTTCCGGACCAAGAGCGAGCTCGCGCTTGCGAACTCGAGCAACGATTGCAATCGACGCTTTCGCGAGAACCCTGGCACGATGATGCTCGATCGCTGCGCAGCGTTCGATGACGCAATTGTCGGGCTCGAGAATCGCGACCCAATGCGCGATGAGGGACCGTTTGCAGCGCTCGCTGTGACCGGTCGCCAATGGAGTTCGGCCGCAATGCTTTCGAACGATGATCTTGCGATCAACTCGCGCCTCGAAAGAATCCGTCTTCGGGTGGATCTGCGCCTGGCATCGCTATTGTCACCGCCGCAGGTCAATGGATCGCAAGCGGCGCTCGATAATGAAGCGCCCTAATGCTGGGTCGCGGGAGGCTGGGGCGTCGCTGAATTGGTCGTCGAAGACCCGAGCGGCTTCTGGTTCTGGCCCACGGGGTCCGAGGACAATGACCATTTGAGATTGTCCGAAACGTCGAATGCTTTGTCATAATCTTCGTGAGCCGCGTTGTCCGATGCCTTGCGCGCCACGAGATTGAACCGGACGCCGACACGCTTGTCTCCGCGCATCGACGGCGTGATCTTAAGCACCTCTGCTCCAGGGATATTCTTGATTGCACCAGCAAGCTGGGACTGCGCCGACAATGGATTGATGTGGGGGACCGCAAGCGCTGCAATCTTCAAAGCTTTGGCGCTCGGTTCATGGCCCGCATAGGATTGAGTGAAGGATGAAGGCTGACCCCACGAACCTGGCCAGCGATAGAAGATTTGGGCGCCGACGACGATGTTCTTGGCCATGCTCGAAGCCCAGGTCGGAACCACATAATCGGCATGATAATGGGTCGCCCAGCCAACCGGTGCAAAGACGTAGCCCGACAAGGCATCGACGGCGATCTTCCACGCGCGCTGCCAGCCATCTGCGTCAGGCTCGCGCATCAGCGATCCGTCACAGGTAAAGGTGAACTGGCATCCCGTTGGCCGTGTCGAACCCTCGTAGACGACACCGCAGATGCTGTTTGGAAACGCGGGGTGGCGAACCCGATTGAGAACCACCTGCGCAACTGCGCGTTCGCCGCTCTCATCCTGATTGCCCGCTTCATAATAAACGGCGCTTGCAAGACACTCGAGGGCCTGGGTCTTTGCGACCTCATTGCCCTTGAACAGGAATGCCGCTGCGGCAGGATTAGGGCCGCTCGTCACCGGGATTTCCGAATTGAGCTTAATTGCGTCCTGAGGCGCGATCGCTTTGAGGATCAGCGGCGGAGGCGCTGGCGGCGCGGTATGGGGCGCGGGAGCCGCTGCGGGCTCTGGAACAACCGCAATGCTTCCGATTGCAACCGCTGCAACAAACGCCAAGGCCCCGATCGCGATCGCCTCGCGCGGATGCTGGCGCGCGAGCGTGCGAGCGCGAGCCTGGAAGCGAACCGCGTTTTGAGACAGGCCGTCGAACGGCCGGTTTATGGTCATCCCCTGGGCCACCGGAAAGTGATATAGGTTCCTAACACACCGCTTTCAACGTCGATTAGTGACGAACGCGGAACGAACCTGTCTGTATCCATCTAATCAACGGTTTCAGGGGGATAACCCACGCTACTCCGAGGAAAAGATAATAAGGCGCTTGGAGTAGCACCGGCCATGTACCGACGATCGGGGCGAGGCTTGCGACGAATACCGCCCATCCAACAATCAGGCCAATAATTACCGCAATCCCGAACAATTTTCGAAATGATGGCTCGTTCATGCCGGGGCTCTTAGGCAATCCTTGTGGCATGTTCAAAAGTGAGTGGGCCTCGAAGGGAAAAGCTCGACGAGGCGAGCGGAGGAGATATTTACGGGGTGGTCTTGCGAGCTTAGCCGCAAGATTCGATCTCTAAGCCAAAGGCATGCGAGCTTTCATGGAAGACAAGAGCGCCTCCCAAATCATCGATGAAAAGCAAAAGCAGCTGACCGACTGGCGTGGGCCGACGTTCGCCCGTCTCAGACGTTTGATCCACGAAGCCGATCCCGATGTCGTCGAGACGGTAAAGTGGCGCAAGGCGTCAAATCCGCTCGGCGTTCCGGTCTGGGAAGACCACGGCATTCTTTGCACGGGCGAAACTTATAAAGACAAGGTGAAGCTCACCTTCGCAAGGGGGGCTTCGCTTGAGGACCCATCAAGATTGTTCAATTCAAGCCTCGATGGCGGCACTCGAAGAGCGATCGATGTTCAACAGGACGCCTCGATTGACGAGGACGCGTTCAAAGCTTTGATCCGCGAGGCCGCTGCACTGAACTGCCGTCGTTCGGGCTGAGCCTAGCTGCAGATTGTTGGAGTCGAGGGACCCTGGGCTGCGGAATAGCAATTGCCGGCCGCTGCATCGGCTCGATTTTCGCCATGCATTGCAAGAAAAAGCACCACGCTTGCCGCGATGATGACTGCACATGCAATTGCCTTCACACGCATTACGGCACCTCTTAGCCGACCAGCTGTCGACTTTCGTGGATTCTAACACTCAACCAAGGGTAAACGAACCTTCTGTTTTCGCCCAAACGTGGGGCGGGGGGTGTCTCGACAGCGAATGTTCGCGCTTGTGGCTTTCCGGCCACGGAGCCGATCAGCCAGTCGGGGAAGCGGGGTTTTTTGAATGATGGTTGGTTTTCGAGCTTCACTCGCCCTTGTTTTGCTCTCTTTTGCGAGCCCGCTTTTCGCGTCGACGATAAGTGCCCTTCCGGGCGGGCTTGAGGAGAGCCGGGACGGGGTCGCAATTCGTGTCGAAGCCTTGACCGACACGATCTTGCGAGTGCGCGTTGCCCCTTCCAGGACTTGGCCCGAAGATGCAAGCTGGGCGGTTCCGGAGGACGTTCGAAAGAAGCGGGTAAGCGTTGAGTATGAAGCGGACGGCTTTCGCACGGCTTTTCTTGTCGTCCACGTCGATCCCTCGAACTTCGCGGTGGATGTGACCGATCGCCAGGGTCGAACGATCGTCTCGGATCGAGCAACTCCATTTCAGTTTGCTGGGCGCGGATTTGCGATCGCCAAGGCGCTCGAGGTTGGCGAGCATATTTATGGTCTTGGAGACAAGACCGGCAATTTCGATCGGCGCGGCGAAAGCTTCGTCAACTGGAATACAGATGCTTACGGGTTTCAGCGCGACACCGACCCCATTTACAAGTCGATCCCCTTTTATATCGCGACCGGAGCGCCAGGTGGATCCTACGGTCTGTTCCTCGACAACACCTGGCGAAGCTGGTTCGATTTCGGACATCGCGATGATGGGACGATCACAATCGGCGCGGATGGCGGAACGGTCGATTATTATCTGATCGCAGGCTCTGGCGTTCGTGACATAGTCCGGGGGTTTACCGACCTTACGGGAAAGGCGCCGTTGCCTCCCTTGTGGTCCCTGGGCTTTCAGCAGTCGCGTTACAGCTACATGAGCGCGCACGAGGTTCGCTCGATCGCTTCGACACTGAGAAAAGACCGAATTCCTTCCGACGTTATCTGGCTCGACATCGATTATCAGGACCGCAACCGGCCCTTTACGACCAACCGTACGACGTTTCCGAGCCTCAAAGCTCTTGCTTCAGATGTCCGAAAAGACGGGTTCAGACTGGTTGCAATTACGGACCTTCATATAGCGTTCGCTCCAGGGCAGAATTATGCTCCTTATGACAGCGGGATCCGCGGCGACGATTTTGTCAAAAATCCGGACGGAAGCCTTTACATTGCAAATGTCTGGCCTGGACCATCGGTCTTTCCCGACTTTACGCGAAGTTCGACGCGCGCCTGGTGGGGCTCGCTCTATAAGAACCTCATCGCCGCTGGAGTGGCGGGCTTCTGGAACGACATGAACGAACCTTCGGTGTTCGATACGCCAACCAAGACCATGCCGACAGATGTCATTCACAGAATTGACGGGGATGGTTTTGAGCCGCGGTCTGCAACTCATGCCGAGATCCATAATGTCTACGGAATGGAAAACAGTCGGGCGACGCGCGATGGCGAGCTTGCGCTTTGGCCCAATATTCGCCCCTTTGTGATGACCCGAGCGACCTATGCTGGAGGTCAGCGCTATGCTGTGACCTGGACGGGCGACAACAGCTCCACTTTCGACCATCTCAAACTCGCCGTTCAGCAGATGCTGAGCCTTGGTCTCTCGGGGCTGAGCTGGTCGGGAGCGGACGTGCCGGGCTTTATCGGTGGAGCAACGCCCGAGCTTGCAACGCGCTGGTATGAAATCGCTGCGTTCACGCCCATTTTCCGAAGCCATTCCGCAAAGGACTCGCCGCGCGCAGAGCCCTGGGTCGATGGGCCTGCGCAGCTCGCAATCCGTCGTCATTTCATCGAGGAGAGGTACCGACTTCTTCCCTATATTTATGCGGTCGCCAAAGCGAGTTCTGAGACCGGCGATCCAGTTATTCGACCGGTCTTTTATGATTATCCGAAGATGGAACATTCGAGCTGTAATCAGTCGATGACGTTCACGCTCGGCCACGACCTTTTGGTTGCGGCCTCGCCCAATCCTGAACAGGCACGCCCCTACGACATCTGCCTCCCCGGCAAAGGCTGGTATGATTATTGGAGCGGCAAGCGGCTTGAGAACGATCGGATTGATGAAATCCCAAGCCTATCGACCCTTCCCGTTTTCGTGCGCCCCGGAGCCATTATTCCAAAACAACCGCTGATCCAAAATACTGCGCAAATTCCCGATGGTCCGCTCGAACTCGACGTTTATCCTGGCGATGACTGCAGGGGTGAAATCTATCTTGATGATGGCGTGAGCATATTAGGCCCAAGCCTAAGTCAAACGATCCGCTGCACGGTCACCAAAACAGGCCTTGCACTCGATTTTGGCCCCCGCAGAGGCTCGTATCGGCCATGGTGGAAGATGATCAAAGTCACGATCCGCGGCGCGGCCCCGATCACCAAGATGATCCCCGATCAACCGCGCTCAGCGACAATTGTGATCCAGGGATGACAGGTCATCCGCGTGCCCGTCTGGCACTGTTCGCCTTCGGCGATTTCGCCTTCAATCTTTACTGGCAGAGCATCATGCTCTTTCTTCTCTTTTATTATACCGACGCTCTGGAAATTCCGATTTCGTGGGCGGCGGCGACCTATACGATCGCTTCGATCTGGGACGGGATTGCGAATTTCGCTGCTGGAGTGCTGGTCGACCAAGGTCATGACCGGTTTCGCTTCGGCGCTCTACTCGTTGCAGGATCAGCGCCGCTTGGTGTGACATTCGTTCTGACCTATTTGCCGCCCCTTGCAACCGGGGCATGGGCGCTCGTCTGGATTCTGGGCGCCCACCTGTTGTTCCGGACATGCTATGCAGCGGTCAATGTTCCCTATCTCGCGATGTCCGCTCGGATCAGTCCGAGTTCAAGCGATCGGGCGTTTGTCGCGGGAATGCGCATGATGTTTGGAACTGGGGCGGTAGTTCTGGTGGCGCTTGCAACCGTTCCTCTCGGTCGCACTTTGACCGGATCCATTGGAGCTCATGCCTATTTTGCTTCGGCATTGGTGTTCGCAGTCGTCGGAGGCCTAGTTCTCATCCTCGTAGGCGCAACCTACGAGGACCATTCCAAACAACATCGGCCAAGCCCTGAAAGTCTCAAAAAGGCGCTGAAAAGTCTCCTTGCGAACCGGGCTTTCGTCGCCCTGAACGCTGCGATGATGACGATGATTGTTGCAATCACCCTGCTCAACAAATCGGTTCTTTATTATTACAAATACCTTCTGAACAACGAGAGCGCTGGACAGCTCGCGCTCGCATCCATGGGTCTTGTCAGCGGGATCGCGATCCCGTTCTGGATGCTGGTTGGGCGACGCGTGGGTCTGCGTGCGCTCTGGCTGGTAGCTGCAGGCAGCGGAATTTTTGGTCTGCTCCTGTTTGCCGCAATTCCGTTTGGAGGAACGCGCGCAATGCAGCTCTTTTTAGTGGTCATGCAGATCATCAGCGTCGGTTTGAACTTCGTTTTCTGGGCGATGCTTCCGAACACGATTGAATATGGCGAACGAGCGACGGGCCTTCACCTCGAAGGAACGGTTTTTGGAGTTGCAGCGCTACTCCAGCGCATCGCGATCGGGATTGCGACTGCGATTCTGGGCTGGAGCTTTGCTTCGGCTGGCTATGTCGCAAACGTTCAGCAGAGTGCTTCGACCTTGACCACGATGCGACTGACCGTTGCCCTTGCTCCGCTCGGATTTCTTGCTCTCTCTTGCGCTGCGATGCTTTGGAATCCGCTCGGCAGGAGATCGAGTGAGGCTCCCGAAGTTGCAGGGGCGGGAGTGGCTTAGGCGACGAGTTCAAACGTTCCGTGGGCGCCTTCGGATTGCGCCGATGGAGCGATCCAGACATCGAACGAGCCGGGCTCGACGACCGGACGGTCCTTCAGGCCGTAAAAGGCAAGGTCCGATGAGGAAATTTTGAATCGGACGATTTCGGACTGGCCTGGAGCAAGAGCGATTTTGCGGAATGCCTTGAGCTCGCGGACCGGGCGGGTGACACTTGCGACACGATCGTGAATGTAGAGCTGAGCGACTTCCTCGGCAAAGCGCGAACCGTTGTTGGTGATCGTCGCTGACACTTCGATCGAGCCGTTCAGCGGAATTGCTCGGGCGCTAAGACTAAGCGGGCCGTAGTCGATCTTCCCGAACGTAAGGCCATGGCCAAAGGCAAATCTCGCGCTGTTCGGAATTCCTCGAAAATGCGTCTTGTAGGGTTGAAGATCGCCCGGGGGATTGGGCCGCCCGGTCGGCTTATGCGCATAATAATAGGGCTCCTGGCCTGACTTCCACGGGAAACTCGCCGGAAGCCGTCCGGAGGGCCCAAATGATCCAAACACAATGTCCGCGATCGCGTGGCCGGTTTCCGTTCCAAGAAACCAGGTCGCAAGGATCGCTTGAGCATCCGCAACCGCACCTTCGAGCGCAAGCGCTCGGCCATGCTTCAGGATCACGACAACTGGCTTTCCAACAGCTGCAACGGCTTCGGCGAGCTGTTGCTGCGGCTCTGGAACGACGATTTCCGTTCGCGACTGAGCTTCGCCGGACATGTTCGCATCTTCGCCGATCGCAAGAAGCACGACGTCCGATTTTCGAGCAGCAGCAACAGCTTCCTCAATTCCGCCCTCGAGCGGATCTTCAACCCCTGAGCCCTGGGCAACGACAACGAGCGAGGGATCGGCAACCGCCTCCTTCACGCCGGTCGCAAGATCGACCGCTTTCTTATCGTCCCCGTAGACCACCCATGGTCCGACAAGATCGTGCGCGCCGGAGGCAAAAGGGCCAATGATCGCAATCCGCAATCGGGCGCGGGGGAGTGGAAGCAGATCGCGATCGTTTTTCAGCATGACAATCGCCTTGCGGCCAGCTTCGCGTGCAAGCGCTCGCGTTTGAGGGAGCATCGTTCGCGCAGCTTCGCGCTTTTCGTCGATCCGGCGGAACGGATTTTCAAACAGACCAAGCATCGCTTTGAGCGTGAGAACACGGCGAACCGATTGATTGAGCTTGTCCTCGGGGACCGCGCCTGAGCGAACAAGATCCGGCAGAAATTCGCGATAGAGGCCGCTTTGCATGCTCATGTCGACTCCGGCGAGAAAAGCGAGCCGGGCTGCATCGCGGCCATCCTTGGCAAAGCCAGCAGCGATCATTTCTTGATCACCGGTATAATCGGACACGACGAACCCTCGGAATCCCCATTCGGTGCGAAGGAGATCGGTCATCAACCAGTGATTGCCGGTTGAGGGCACGCCGTTGATTTCGTTGAACGAAGCCATGGCGGTAAGAGCGCCAGCCTCAAAGCCTGCCTTGTAGGGCTGAAGATAGATTTCACGGAGCCTTCGCTCGGAAATATCGACGACATTGTAATCGAGACCGGATTCTGCAGCGCCGTAAGCTGCAAAATGCTTGATGCAGGCGAGGAGATGTTCGTCGGAGGCGAGACTTGCACCCTGGAATCCATGGACTCGTGCAGCTGCGAACAGTGAGCCGAGGAGCGGATCTTCACCTCCGCCTTCGACGCCGCGGCCCCAACGCTGATCGCGCGCAACATCGACCATTGGGGAAAAGGTCCAGTCGATCCCGGCTCCCGAAGCCTCGAACGCGGCCGCTTCGGCAGTACGCCTCGCAAGCTCGGGTTCGAAGCTTGCGACCTCTGCAAGCGGAACCGGAAAGATCGTTCGATGGCCGTGGATGATGTCAGCGGCAAAGATCATGGGAATCTTGAGCCGGGACTGGGTTGCTGCCGCGGTCTGGAAGATCCGCGCCATGCGCGCTCCATTGCCATTGAAAACTCCGGTCAGAAGTCCGGCGCGCGCGTCATTCACCTGCTGAGTGAAGCTTGAGCCGTTTCCTGAAGGATTGAGAGTCAGCGCAGCGCCTCCGCCCCAGGCGGACGCCATGAGCTGCAACTGCCCGGCCTTTTCCTCGAGAGTCATCTTCGCAATCAAGGGGTCGACAAAGGAGGGAACGTCGAATTTCCCCGCGATCTGAAGAAGCGCTCTTGCCGGGCTCGAAAGCCATGCTGCGGTCGCGCCGGCGCTCAAAAGAATGGCGCGTCTCGAAATGTGGATGTCGAGCATCAACTCTCCCATCTTTCCCATTCCACCCGAGCGCAAGCGGACCATAGCAGCAGTGTCCTGTCGGTCTACTTGACGCGCGATGTAACCGGTTACATTAGGTTCCGTAAAGCGTTTTCGCTCACGACTTCACGAAACTTTCCGGTTAGTGAAGCGCGACAAATCCAGCCACCCCTTGCGAGAGAGAGAAATGCCGGAAGCCACAATCCGCGATGTTGCGCGACTTGCACAGCTGTCGGTTGCAACTGTCTCGCGGGTGCTCAACGGTTTTGAGAAAGTGAGTGAAGCTGCGCGCGTGCGCGTCGACGAAGCCATTCTTGAGCTTGGCTACGTTCCGCACGCGGGCGCGCGCAGTCTCAGCCTTGCACGGACTAACGCCATTGGAGTGGTTCTTCCGGACCTCCACGGTGAATTCTTTTCCGAAATCGTTCGCGGAATGGACCGCGCAGCGAGCCGTCGCGGGTATTTGTTGTTGTTGTCCAACCTTCACGCGCGCGCCGAGCAGGCGACGGTTGCGCTGCGCGCAATGCACGGGCGGGTGGATGGCTTAATCGTAATGGCACCGCAGCTCAGCGAGAAAGAGCTTGCGGCTGCCTTGCCCCGAGGAGTTCCATCGATCCTCATCAACACGCGCTATAGGAGCCTCGATCATCCCACGATCAACCTCGATAATTTCGAGGCCGTGCGCTTGGTGGTCGACCATCTTGCTGCAATTGGCCGCAAGCGGCTGATCCATATCGCCGGCCCCGTGGGCAATATCGATGCGGACGAACGAGCCGAGGCCTTTTCCCAGATCGCTACCGAGCGATCCGTCGCCTTCGAAACGGTCCGCGGCAATTTTGACGAGGAATCGGGCGCCGATGCCGTCCTTAAGCTTCTCGCTTCAGGTCAAACGTTCGATGCTGTCTTTGCAGCAAACGACAATATGGCGATCGGAGCGTTGCGCGCTCTTCGAACCCACGGAATTGGCGTGCCGGGAAAAGTTGCGGTCGCGGGCTTTGACGACATTCCTTTAGCTCAGCATGTCGGATTGACGACGGTCCGAGTTCATATCGACGAGCTTGGCGAACGAGCGTTGAACCGGCTGTTGGAGGCAATAGCCGGGACCGACGGAGGCTGCGACGAGCGTCATTCGCCGGAACTTCTCATTCGCTCAACAACAATCTCGAACTCACCATCTCAATGAACATCAATCGAAGATATGTCCTTGAAGGCTCGGTCCTTCTTTTTGCGGGAGCTGCGCTCCCGGCAGTTTCGCTAAGTGAGGTCAAACCTCAGACAAAATCTCTTCCACCTTTTTACGGCGAGATCGAAAAACGAACCTTCTCCTGGTTTTGGAAGACGGTGAACCGAAGCAACGGGCTTGTTCCGGATCGGTGGCCAAGCCCGAGCGCTGCGAGCATCGCGGCGGTCGGTTTCGCGCTTCCGGTTTATGCAGTCGGGATTGAACGCGGATGGTGCACGCGAGAAGAGGCGCGCGATCTTACGCTGACGACGCTCCGCTTTTTCTGGAACGCGCCTCAGGGGTCCGAGCCCACGGGAATGACGGGGCAAGCTGGCTTTTTCTATCATTTTCTGGACATGGCCACAGGTCAGCGGTTTCGAAATGCCGAACTGTCGAGCGTCGACACAACCATACTCTTGATGGGGATGCTGTTCAGCGGACAATATTTTGATCGCGATGAGCCGAATGAGCGTGAGATTCGGCGCCTCAGCGACGCCATTTACAACCGCGCAGACTGGAATTTCTTCCGCTCTGATGGCCGAAAGGCGATTTCGATGGGGTGGCACCCCAAGCGTGGCCTTCTGTCCGCCAATTGGGTCGGGTTCAATGAAGGCATGTTTGTAAACATCCTTGCGCTTGGATCATCGAGTCATCCTGCTCCTTCAGATCTGTGGCAACAATGGACTTCGACCTATCCCGGGTTCTGGCGCGGTACGGGACCGACAAGACGCTTAGCGTTTGGCCCACTGTTTACTCACCAGTACAGCCAGATCTTCATCGACTTTCGCAACATTCGCGATTCCGTCATGCGTTCCGAAGGGTTCGATTATTTCGAAAACAGCCGGCGCGAAACCTATGCCAACTGGGCATATTGCCGTGCAAACGCAATGGGTTGGCGAGGCTATTCGAACGAGATGTGGGGCTTAACGGCCTGTGATGGTCCAGGTCATTTCAAGCTTCCCTATCGCGGCGAAACGCGAAAGTTTTACGGCTATACGGCTCGTGGGCCAGCAGGCGAGCCAGGGGGCGTCGATGATGGGACGATTGCTCCAACTGCAGCGCTCGGCTCGCTTCCGTTCGCCCCGGAAATCGTCCTTCCTTGTGCCGCTGCCCTCAAGAACCAGCCGTTGCTCTTCGATAGCTACGGCTTCAAGGACAGCTTCAACCCGAGCTTCGCCTTCAGCGGATTGAGGTCAGAGTTCGGACGGATTGACCCGCAACTTGGTTGGGTTGCGAGCGACTACCTCGGGATCGATCAGGGACCAATTCTTCTTCAAGCTGCAAATTACCGCAATGAATTCGTCTGGCGATATATGCGAAAGGTCCCTGCAATCCGGTTAGGTTTGCAACGCGCCGGGTTCACCGGGGGGTGGCTTTCCTAGCTGATCGGATGATTGGTTTTAGCGACCAGCCCAACCAACGATTTTTACTTCGATCGGCTGCCGCGAACGAAGAGATTGGCAGTCAGACGACCCTCACGCGGGTCGCCACTGAAATTCATCCCCTGGGGAATGATCCCTGAGTGGAGGAGATTGCTCTGATAAATGATCAGGCGGTCCGCAACGCCCTCGGCTACGCCGATCTGCTCGAAGAATTCATCAGAGCCACGGATGTAACCCGACGACGCGGCAAGCTTTTCTCCATCGGCTTTGGCGGTGCTGATAAAGGCATCCAAGTTCGCCTTTGTGACCTGTTCGATTGCGGTCGAGCGCTGCCGGAAGAACCCTGTTCCCGACGAGGGCGGCACACGAAGATAGTGAAGGATCGCAAGAATGTTCTCGTCGGTCGTATCGAAGTGCGGCGCGCGTTGTCGGGCAGATAATTTTCCAGGCGGCGTCGTAACGATCGAGAAGCTGGCCTCGAGCAACTGAAAACTCGTGAAGTCGAATGCCCCGGCAATGAGCGGTCCAGCTCGCTCGCAGAGATCTTCGGCATATGCGTTCGCAGCTTTGTCGGCACGAGTGATGATCCGCCTTAGCCCGGGATAATAATTCTGAGCGATCGGAGGGAAGGGCGCGAGCGAATTCGCAATTGCGATAATGGAATCCGAATCATTGCCGAATTCGTCGACGACAACGACCGGGCTGGCACCGTTGCCGAACCTTTTAAGCTCTGGCTTCACAAGAGACCGTGCCCTTGAGCAAAACGGGAAGAATCAATGCTCGTCGCGGGGAGCCTCAGACTTGTCTGAGACTCCCCTCATTTTCGATCAGAAGGTGAACTTCGCGCCGACCTTGAAGTTGCGCCCCTGGCTTGCAACCGATCCGGTATCGGGCTGCAGCGACGGTCCGGGGCCTCCGACGTTCTGGAATCCGCCAGTCCATTCGGAATAGGTACGATTGACGAAGTCGAACACATTCAAAGCTTCGAAATAGACCGTGAGGTCTTTGTCACCGCCGAACGGCAGTTTGAATGTCTTCGAGACGTTGAGATCGACATTTTTGTAACCGATTCCATGTGGCCTGTAGATGCCGAAATTAGTCAGATAACATCCGCCACCACCAGGCGCTGTCGCCGGGACGTTGCACAGCACGCCGGGATATGATGCGCCTGACGAGAGGGTTACGACGGTCGAAAGTCGAATGTCCCAAGGAAGGCCAACAGTGCCCGATCCAACGAAGCGCCACCGCTCGAGCCCGACCACCGGTCCCCAGCCTTGCTGGCCAATGACTGGCTCGTCGAACATGAAGGGATCGCCGATCTGGTTGGTGTCCCTTGGATCGTTCGATCGGGCAGTTGAAACCGTGAGTGCGGCTGTAAAGCCATAGTGAGTATCGGCAGTATAGGGCTTGTCGGCGGTCAGATAGAGCGCTTCATAATCCGCTTTTCCGTCACTATTGCCGATGAAGATGCTTCCATAGCCAGGCAACGGCGCGAGATTGATGGCGCCTCCCGGGAAGAAGATCCCGTCGTCGTAGACGACCCCCTTGTAGGTATAGATCGGAGCGCCGCCCTCATTGTAATTACCGTCTGGCAGCCGATTTCCGACCACTTCCTGATAGATGTTGTGAGACTTGATATAGGAGAAGACAAGAGACGTATTAATCTTCCCGAACCGCTTCCTGACCCCGAACTCGATTTCATCCGAATAGGGGATCTTGGTGTTGTTGTTGAGTAGATGAACTTCTCCCCCCTGTCCTGCGGCAAGAGCGCGAAGCGTATTGGGATCGGTTGGCAATGGCCCGTTGACGCAGATTGCCCCTATGGGTGCCGATGGTCCGCATTGGTAGATCGGCACGACAGACTCATACTCGTCCTTGATCGTTTCAATCGCGGAATCGATGAACAATGAACGATCATAATAGCGTCCAGCGCCACCAACGAACACAAGATCTCGGTCGCCGTTAACGTCATAGGACACACCGACCCGGGGCTGGAACTCACCCGTGAAAGGATGGCGATTATTACCCGTCGAAATATAATCGTTGGGATTGATGCCCGCCGCCGCCCAACCGGGATATGCCCTGATCGCCGCCGCAATGCCGGCGGGCGTAACGAAGTCCTCATTGGTCGCGTTCAACTCATAATCCCAGCGCAAGCCATAGCTGACCAGCCAGTGGTCGTCCGGTCGCCAGTCGTCCTGGGCGAAGAACGCGAGCTGAGTGTCCTTCGCCGAAACCGGTTGCACATTTGCAGTATTGATCGTTGCAGCGAAAGGTGTCGATGAACTAATTCCGCTAAAGTCGTAGGCACTATAGAAGAACGTTCCGGAACCGTTATTGTCTTCGAGACGCGAAAGCTTGAGTAGATCGGCGGAGCCACCAAACTTGATGGTATGGGTTCCGGCCGTAATCGTCACATTGTCTTTGATCAGATTCTGATACTGATGATCATCCTGAGTGAAATTATTTCCTCCAAGGATGATCTCAGGGTTGCTGTTGATAGTGGGAGCAATTGGATTGCCGTTGGCATCGACGCCCTGGAATACAACTTTATAACTTGATCCGGCCGTGTTCGGGATTGCTCCGTTCGCCGAAACATCGCGAGCGATCCACAATTCGTTCAGCCAATTGGAGCCGCGATGGTCCCACCAAACTTCGTAGCGATCTTCATTGTTTCGATCGAGGGTCGACGCGTCGGTCGTTGTGACCCCGCCGTCAATTGCAAGGTTGGACTCGTGGCGAATGAATGCGCTCGCATTGATAGTATCTTCGGGCGTCGCAAAATAGGTGAGCTTGCCGAAATAGAGCTGTTCATTGAACGTAAAAGGGTAGCTGCCGTTATATTTCGACTGCGCAGACTTTGCGTAGGCTTGAGCGGCAGGCGAAAGTTCGGAGATGACGTTGCCAGGGTAGGTTTCAATATCGTTGGACGCCCCGGTCTTGTTGGTATCTTCAAAGTCGACGAAGAACGTCAGCTTGTCTTTGATAATCGGACCACCCAGGTCTCCACCATAATATTTGTTACTAAAGTCGGGTTTTGCTCGATACGGCTGCGTTGAATTATTGACCTTACCGGGACGGTCGAAATAGTTTTCGCTGATAAATCCCTTTGGCTGCCATTCGCCGAAGATTTCACCGTGGAATTCATCGCCGCCGGTCTTGGTGACCGATGAAATCACCGCGGAATCAAAATCTCCGTATTCCGCCTTGAAGTTCTGGGTCTCGACGTTGAACTGATCGACCGCGGAAGCGGGGAAGGGGTTACCCGACGAATAATTCTGTCCAAGAGTGCCGCCGTGGTTCACCAGGTTCTTGACGCTGAGACCATCGATGAACGTGTTGGTATTGTCGGAGTTGATCGCCCCTGCCTGAACCTGGCGCGCATTTCCGCCAAGGGTTGGCGCAGAAACCGTGACGCCTGGAGCGAGTGCTGCGAAGTTGAGGAAGTTGCGATCGCCGTTGGGGAGATTTTCAATCTGGAACTGCGAAACGTTGGTCATCACGACCGGCGTTTTGACGTCTTTGGAACGAGATCCGACAACCACGATTGTGCCGGCGGCCACAGCCGCGGGCGTAAGATCGACCGAAACCGTCTGCCCGAGGGGAACGACAACCGACTGGGAGACGCTTCCAGATTGAACCCGATACGTGCTGGGCGGCAGTCCAACGATGAGATAATTGCCGTTCGCATCAACCCTGGTGCTGTCGGTGTGACCGGTATTGAGGTCGGTGAACGTAACGGTCGAGCCAGCCGCTGCGCCGCCGACGTGACCTTGAATTCCAGACGTCGTTTGCGCCTGCGCGGGCGAAGCGACGGTCAACGCTGTTGCGATCGCTACAACGGAAATGCCGGCCGCAAGCCAACTCTTATTATTCGTGATTTTCACTTCGCGCTCTCCCCAGTGCGATGGTGTAACCGGTTACACTCGGAACCAAGCCACTCCATTTTGCAGTTCGGATGAAAACGCCTTCATGGAACGGGAGTCAATTATGGCTGATGCCGCTTTATTTCAGCTGTGACTTTCCGGTCACGCCGCCCCTCTGCCATAGGTCAAAGCGAAATTGGTGGTGGTGATGCCCCCGTTCCCATTGGCCTCGGCCATGCTGGGCGGCAGATTTTGAACGAACCCGCCATGATCGGGCATGTCATTGGCAACGTCTTCGATGACCTGCGCAAGGTCTTGAAGAAAATCTGCAAGTTCATCGTCCGGGACAAAGTTCGTGACCGGATCGGCGTGCATTTCAAAACCCTGGCCGAGGAGGACCTGGACCCAGCTCTCTTCAGCAAAAAGCTCCTGCGCGCCGTGCTTGAAAAACCGGCCGGATGACCGGAACAGCTCAAACCGCTCGTTTAGGCTGTCGGGAACGGCCATTTCCCTCACATAATCCCAGAAGGGGTCGTCGGAACGCCAAGTCACCTTGTAATGCGCAATGATGAAGTCGCGCACGTCCTCATATTCGGTTCGCGCCTGCCGATTATATTCCTCGATGTCAGCCGCGGCGAAGCCTTGCCCCGGAAACATTGCGAGCAGTCGGTGAATGCCGGTTTGAATGAGGTGGATACTGGTCGATTCCAATGGTTCGAGAAAGCCTGAAGAAAGTCCAAGAGCAATGACGTTCTTGTCCCAGCTCTTGAGCCTTCGGCCGGGCGAAAACCGGACCGGCCTCGGATCAGCGGTTGCCTCGCCGTCGAGGTTGGCAAGAAGGGTTTGAACAACTTCATCGTCGCTGATCAGGCTCGACGCATAGACATAGCCATTTCCAACTCTGTGCTGCAGTGGAATTCGCCATTGCCAGCCTGACTTGCGCGCGGTCGAGCGCGTATAGGGCGTCACGGGCTCAACCGGACGAGATGGAACGGCCATGGCTCGATCGCATAACAACCATTCGTTCCAATGCTCATATCCATTGCCCAGATTGTCTCCGATGAGGAGCGCTCGCATTCCCGAGCAATCGATAAAAAGATCCCCGTCGACTTCCCGTCCGTCGTTAAGACGGACTTTTTCGACGAACCCGCTTTCGGGTGCATTGACGACATCGACAATGCGTCCCTCGATCCGAGTCACTCCCCGAGCTTCGCTCTCGGTTCTCAGGAAGCGAGCGAAAAGCGATGCATCGAATTGATAGGCATAGTCGATGTCGGCGAGCGGCGAATTGGGGTTCCGCTTGTCAGGAAAGGCGAAGCGGTTCTTCAGCGATGCGACGCAGTTCAACGCGTAGGCGTCGAAATGCCGGACTCGGTCTGGAGTTCTCGAGCGCGCCGCAAGCCATAGCTGGTGCGGGTGAAGCCAAAGCATGTCGCGTCCGATTTTTCCAAATCCGTGGACATAGGTCTCGCCCGGCGCACCCCAATCAACGAACTGAATTCCAAGCTTGAAGGTGGCCTTGGTCGCAGCGATCACCTTGAGCTCGTCGAGGCCGGCAAGCACAATGTAGTTGCGGATGTGGGGAATGGTCGCTTCGCCGACCCCGACCGTCCCGATCTCCTCGGATTCGATCAGTCGAATTTCGATTTTGGAAAGCCATTGCGAAAGAACCGCGGCCGTCATCCAACCCGCCGTTCCACCACCAACGATCGTAACTGTGCGAACCGGTTGATCGGCGCCCGCCAACTTGCCCTCCGAGCCTTGAGATTAGCTGGATGCCTTTACACCAAGTGACATCCAATCAAAGACGGCTGGCCTTCACTACTCGCGAGCAAACAGTTCCAGATGTTCCGGCGAGGCGAATCCATCGAGTGGAACGTCCCAGGCATCGCTTGGAATGGTTTCCTTAAGGCGCTGCATTGACCACCCAATTCCAATCAACCGAGCGCCATTTTTCTTCAGCCTCGCAAGTGCGCGATCATAATGGCCCTTTCCACGGCCAAGCCGGGTGCCCTCACCGTCGATTGCAACGAGCGGGACGAGTACGAGATCGGGTTCGACTGCCGGGTGCCGCTTTGCGGGCTGCATCAATCCAAACGGGCCAGGTTCGAGTGGATCGCCTGCAAGAAATCGGAACGGCTTTGCTGGATTACTAAAGCACGGAAAAGCGACGATCGCTCCTACCGATCGTGCTTCTTCAGTTGCCGGCAAGGGACTGATCTCAGAACCCAAGGGATGGTAACCTCCGACCACTGACACTCCTGCAAAGAGCGACGTCAGGTTTTGCGCGAGCCGCTCTTCAAGCCGGGCTCGGTCCGCATCGGACAGCGTTCGAACGAACGCCATTCGCGCATCGAGCGCGGCCTGGCGAAGCAATTCCTTCGACAGCGGTTCCATATCAGGCCTCGGCTCGAAAGGACCGGGGGGAATTGGAAGTGACGGGACCACCATGGCCGTTTGCCCTAAAATCCTCTGACGCCAAAACGTCAGGTGGGCGCCGATTGCTCCTGACCAGGGTCAGGGACAGGGTCAGCTCCCTAGGATGTTTAATCGCCTCAGGGATTTTCCGATGGCGCGCACCGGGTAGTGCCCGTCAAAATTCAATCTAGGGGGTTTGTGCTTCAGTCTCAAGCTGCCCTGCAATAGATTCGAGCCGATTTGCGAGAGTCTCGACCCTTTGAACCAGAAGCGGATCGTGCGACGGCACAGCTGCAGTCGCTGCGGCATTGGGGCTTTTGTCGATCAGCTGGTCGGCCAATAGCAGCGAGGCGAACAGAAATTGGCGCGCTTCCGACAAGGTTCCGAGCCCAGCAAGAGCCTCACGCGATTTGCCATCGACGAGCCGGGCTGCAGCTCGCAGATTGTCTTCCTCTCCTTCTCGACAAGCGATCTGGTAGGTTCGGCCAGCGATGTTGAGGTCGATCAACGCGGACATCAGGCGGCGGCCTCGCGGATCAATTCGTCGAGTTCATCGACAACTTCGCGAACTTTCGCTCGAAGCTCATCGTCTCGTCCCGAAGTCGGCTCGCGCGCAGCGAGCGCGCGTTGGATTTGCGCAAGAGCCTGTTCGGCCCGGTCAAGTGCAGCTTCAAGGCCCCCGTCGGTCATTCGGTTTCAGCTACGCACTTTAGCCGGGCCGGGCAAGCATTGACGCTGCTCGGCTCACCGATCAAAGGAACCGCGCCGCCGCCGCGCGGCTCAGATCCCGTACCGGAGTCCAGATGCAGCCGTCCCCCCGTCGCCTCGCGAACGCCATTCGCGCACTTGCAATGGATGCGGTCGAAGCCGCCAACAGCGGTCATCCTGGAATGCCGATGGGCATGGCGGATGCGGCGACCGCGCTGTTCACACGGCATGTGAAATTCGATTCTTCCGATCCTCGCTGGCCCGACCGCGACCGGTTCATCCTGTCGGCTGGCCATGGCTCAATGCTGCTTTATTCACTGCTTTACCTTACCGGTTACGAGCACCCAACGCTCGATGAAATCAAAAGATTCCGGCAGCTCGGCTCGCCAGCTGCGGGGCATCCTGAAAATTTCGAACTGACCGGAGTGGAAGTGACGACAGGCCCGCTCGGCCAAGGTGTTGCAATGGCGGTCGGAATGGCGATCGCAGAACGACATCTCAATGCCGCCTATGGAGATGCGCTTGTCGATCACAAGACGTTCGTGATCGCTGGTGACGGCGACCTCATGGAAGGTGTCAATCACGAAGCGATCGGGCTTGCGGGAAATTTAAAACTCGGCCGTCTCATCGTCTTGTGGGACGACAACAAGATTACCATCGATGGCTCAACCGATTTGTCGCGCAATGAAGACGTCGCCGAACGTCATCGCTCTGCTCAGTGGCATGTCACTCAATGTGATGGTCTTGATGCCGATGATGTCAGCCGAGCGATCGACGAGGCGATCAACGACCCAAGGCCGAGCCTCATCAGGTGCAACACGATCATAGGATTTGGAGCTCCCAACAAGCAGGGTACAGCTGCAACCCACGGGTCTGCTCTTGGAAAGGACGAGGTCGAAGCTGCCAAGAAGGAGCTCGGTCTTTCGGATCAGGCCTTCGTCGTTCCCGATGATGTTCTCGCGGCCTGGCGCGAAGTTGGCCGACGCGGAGCCAACGCCAATTCGCAATGGAAGTCGCGTCTCGATCAGAACCCGAGGCGGGACGATTTTCTTTGCCGGATTTCGGACAAGGTCAGCGACGATTGGCTCGCTCCCTATGTCGAGAAGTTGCTCGAGGACCTCAGGCCGGTCGCGACTCGCAAGGCTTCGGAAATGGCCCTTGAAACGATCAATGGCTGCATCCCTTCGACCATCGGTGGATCGGCTGATCTCACCGGTTCGAACAATACCAAAACCAAGGCGCTCGAACCTCTGACCGCGGACAATTACGCGGGGCGCTACATCTATTATGGCATCCGCGAGTTCGGGATGGCGGCAGCAATGAATGGCCTGGCGCTTCACGGCGGAGTTGTTCCTTATGGCGGAACGTTCCTTGTCTTCACCGACTATGCACGCCCGGCAATCCGGCTTTCTGCACTCCAGGGTGCTCGCGTCATCTACGTGATGACCCATGATTCGATCGGGCTTGGCGAAGATGGTCCAACGCACCAGCCGATCGAGCATCTGCAAAGCCTTCGCGCAATGCCTGGCCTTCAGGTGTTTCGGCCCGCCGACGCGATCGAGACAGCAGAATGCTGGGCGGTAGCGCTCGAGAGGCAAGGACCCTCGATCCTTGCCTTGACCAGGCAGAATGTCCGACCGATCCGCGAGAGCTGGTCGGGGACCAACCTTTCGAAACGCGGCGCGTACCGATTGAAGCCGGCGGAGAGGGCTCGAAAGGTCATTATCATCGCGACTGGGTCGGAGGTTGAAATCGCACTCGACGCGGCAAAGCAATTGGAACAGTCGGGCTTTGGGGCCGACGTGGTCTCCATGCCTTGTACCGAGCTCTTTGACTCCCAACCTTACGAATATCGCAACGATATTCTCCCCGATGTCAGCAATCGCGAGATTCTTCGTGTGTCGATCGAGGCTGGGACTACGTTTGGCTGGGAGCGCTACACCGGGCTTCATGGGCTTCGGATCGGAATTGACCGCTTCGGCGTCTCCGCACCGGCAAGCGAGGCCTATAAGTTTTTCGGGCTCACTCCGGATAGCGTCGCTCGGCGCGTGATCGAATTCCTAAAGGAGCGAAACATCCAATGACGAGAGTTGCAATCAACGGATTTGGACGAATCGGGCGCCTGGTTGCGCGCGCGATCCTTGAGCGGCCGGACTGCGGCCTCGAACTCGTCAGTGTCAACGATCTTGCCGATGCAGCTTCCAACGCCTGGTTATTCAGTCACGACAGTGTGCACGGCAAATTTCCTGGGGCGGTCACGACCGACGGAAATGACATCATCGTCGACAAAAGACGAATTCACGTGACCGCGGAACGGGATCCTTCAAAGCTTCCACACCGTGAAAACAAGATCGATATTGCGCTTGAATGTACGGGATTTTTTACCAGTCGCGAAGGCGGTGAAAGCCATCTCGAGGCCGGCGCGAAACGCGTTCTCATCTCGGCTCCTGCAAAAGGCGTCGACTTAACCGTCGTCTATGGAGTGAATGATGATCGGCTCAAGGCCGACGACCGCATCGTCTCCAATGCGTCATGTACAACCAATTGCCTTGCACCGGTTGCCAAGGTTCTCAACGATGCGCTTGGAATCGAGCGCGGACTGATGACGACGGTTCACGCCTATACCAATGATCAAAAGATCCTCGACCAGATCCACAAGGACCTTCGGCGCGCGCGCGCAGCTGCGGTTTCGATCATTCCAACGACGACTGGAGCGGCACGTGCCGTCGGCGAAGTTCTTCCCGAACTTAAGGGCAAGCTTGATGGCTCGGCCATTCGCGTCCCGGTGCCCGACGGAAGTATCATCGATCTGACGTTTGTTCCCAAGCGCGACACGACACGCGACGAGGTCAATCAGATCCTTAAAGCTGCGAGCGAAACTGCCCGGCTCAAGGGAATTCTTGAATATAGCGAGGATCCTCTCGTTTCTGCCGATATCGTCCACACTCCGGCGAGTTCGATCGTCGATGGCCTCGAAACAGCGGTTCTCATGGGAAAACTCGTCCGGGTCGTCAGTTGGTACGACAATGAGTGGGGGTTTTCGAACCGGATGGTCGATACCGCGCACGCAATGGGGAAGCTCGGCTGAGATTGCATCGCTTTGCAAAAGCTTCCGCTAATTCGAGAGCATTTCGTCGTCTGCGAAAACCGACGCAAAGCCTGCGCTGAAAGTGGCCAATGAGCACGTTTAAGACACTCGATGATCTCGCCGAGGATCTGACCGGCAAACGCGTGCTCGTCAGGGTCGATTTCAACGTGCCCATGCAAAAAGGGGCCGTCAGCGACGACACTCGGCTGCGTGCGGCGGTGCCGACGATCAACGAATTGGCCGATCGGGGAGCAATCGTTCTGTTGCTGACTCATTTTGGAAGACCCAAAGGTCAAATGCGGCCGGACATGTCGACCGCTCAATTGGTTGCCCCGTTGCATCGACTGACCGGTCGCTCCGTGCGTTTTATTGAGGATTGCTGCGGTCCAGAGGCGGAACGAGCCATCGAAACCATGCTTCCCGGGACCATTGGAATCTTTGAAAACACCCGTTTTCATTCGGGCGAGGAAAAGAACGATCCCGAGCTCGCAAGCAAGATGGCAGCCCTCGGCGATATCTATGTCGACGACGCATTTTCCGCCGCGCACCGGGCGCACGCTTCGACCGAAGGCATTACCCATTATCTTCCAAGCTACGCTGGTCGAGCAATGGAAGCGGAACTGTTTGCTCTTGAGCGCGCACTCGGCGATCCCAAGCGGCCAGTCGCGTCCGTGGTCGGGGGTGCCAAAATTTCGACAAAGCTTGCAGCCCTTGGGCATCTCGTTGGCAAGGTCGATCACCTCATCATCGGCGGTGGGATGGCGAACACATTTCTTGCAGCGCGCGGGGTCGACGTTGGAAAATCGCTTTGCGAACATGAGCTCACGAGCGAGGCCAACGCGATTTTCGAACGTGCCGAACAGGCTCGATGCACAATCCATCTTCCCTATGATGTCGTTGTTTCGAAGACCTTCGAACCCAATCCGCCGTCGCTAAGAACGTGCAATGTCCATGAAGTCCGCGACGATGAAATGATCCTGGACATCGGCCCAGCTGCGATCGAGGCCTTAGGTGACGTGCTCAAGACATGTGCAACCCTTCTTTGGAATGGACCGCTGGGAGCGTTTGAAATGCCTCCGTTCGACCATGCGACCGTCGCACTCGCCCGAACTGCTGCGGCCCTCACCGCCGAAGGCTCGCTGGTCTCGGTTGCCGGGGGCGGGGACACGGTCGCGGCTCTCAATCGCGCGGGCGCTGCACGAGATTTCACATTCGTTTCGACCGCGGGCGGTGCATTCCTCGAGTGGATGGAGGGTAGGGTTCTTCCAGGGGTCGCAGCTCTCGAGCGCCGATGAGCGTCGCGAAGGGGCGACGGATTAAGGCCCATTTTCGCTTAAGAATGCAGCAGCTTCAGGCGGCCGAGGATCGTGTTGTCTGTTTCGCGACCGCTCAGTAGGAGCCGAACTGTTCAACGGTTAGGACCAGGGAATGAATGAAACTGAAATGAGGGCGAAAATCGCGCGCGGATCGGGTTTCATAGCGGCACTCGATCAATCGGGCGGCTCCACTCCCAAGGCTTTGACCGGCTATGGAATTCACGACCATGCCTGGTCAAACGAGGAAGAAATGTTCGCCCTGATCCACCAGATGCGCGAGCGGATCATGACTTCGCCGTCCTTTGGCGACGGTAAGATCTTGGGAGTCATTCTGTTCGAACGAACGATGGACGGAAAAGTCGGCGGAAAGTCGACCGCTCAAGCGCTCATCGACCAGGGTATCATTCCTTTTGTCAAAATCGATAAAGGCCTCGAGCCCGAACGAAATGGCGTTCAGCTGATGAAGCCGATGCCGGGTCTCGACGCTCTACTCGACCGGGCCAAGAACCTCGGCGTATTCGGAACCAAGGAGCGGTCCGTCATTAATGGCGCAAATCGCGACGGCATCGCTTCGATCGTCGATCAGCAGCTCGCGGTTGCGCGTCAGGTTCTTAGCCACGGTCTGGTTCCGATTCTTGAACCCGAGGTCAATATCAAGAGCCCGGACAGGGTCCGGTCGGACTTCATTATTCTCGAAGAACTTGAACGAATTCTCGATCAGCTCGGCGACGATCAAAAAGTGATGTTGAAGCTCTCGATTCCGGCCAAGCCCGGCCTGTTCACGCCCCTCGTTCGACATCCCAATGTGCTCAAGGTCGTCGCGCTTTCGGGGGGCTACTCGCGTGAAGAGGCATGCCGCGAGCTCGCGATGAACCCTGGGATGATCGCAAGCTTCAGTCGCGCTTTGCTTTCGGATCTTCGTCACGGCCAAAGCGATGAGGAGTTCGACCGGACACTTCGAACCGCGATCGACGAAATTTACGACGCGTCGACTCAAAAAATGCGGGTCTAGAGATGGATGAGCTTCTCGAAGGCTTTGCTCGAGACTTCGCGCCACCGGAACGCCGCTCTTGCAGTCTCTATCTCATCAGCCCGCAAGCGCCCGGCCCGGATTTTAAGGATCGGCTTTCGGCTGCTCTTGCTCCGGGCATTGCAAGGGCGTTCCAGTTGAGAGTGAAGGACAAAACGGAGGACGAGGTCGAGCGGCTCGCATCGCCGCTTCAGCGGATCTGTTCCGATGCGAATGTCGCGTTCATCGTCAATGACAATATGGAGCTCGCGAAACGGCTGAGCGCCGACGGCGTGCATCTTGGCCAATCGGACGGCGACGTTCGTGAGGCGCGAGCATTGCTTGGTCCAACCGCCCAGATCGGCAAGACCTGTCATGACAGCCGCCATCTCGCGATGGAGGCAGGGGAGGCCGGAGCCGATTATGTCGCGTTCGGAGCATTCTATCCGACAACGACAAAACCTTCACACTTTCGTCCCGATCCGACAATCCTCATGTGGTGGTCAACTCTGTTCGAGCTTCCATGTGTCGCCATCGGGGGGATCACACCTGAGAACGCGCCGCCGCTGGTTGAAGCCGGAGCGGACTTTCTCGCGGTCTCGAGCGCAATCTGGAGCGCGCTCGATCCTCAAGCTGCGGTCGAGGCCTTCGCAGGCGTGATTGCCTCTTAGAAACCTAAAGATCGTGCCACTGGGTAGATCCGATCGGCCGCTCAATCGACTGGTGAACGATCGACTTCAATGCCCGAGCATCTTCGATCGCGTGGCCCTCGATGTCGTTATTGAAATAGCACCAGGCAGTTCGGCCAAGTCTCAGCTGATCCAAAAGCCAGTCCGCCCATTCGATCAGCTGTTGGTCAAGGTAGCGTCCCCAATATTTGCCCCTGGTTCCGTGGAGCCGGAGGTAAGCAGCGGGTCCCACGGCGACGCGCGGTGTCACGGAGCCCGGCATGTCATGCACGCAAAAGCTCGCTCCATAATTTTCGAGAAGCTCATAAACGGGCGCAGAAAACCAGCTCAAGTGTCGGAATTCAAAAACGCTTGTGAATCCTTCCGGGAGAATTTTCAGAAAACTTTCAAGGCGGTTCAAGTCGACCTTCATATTGGGTGGAAGCTGATAGAGAAGTGGCCCAAGCTTCGGTTCAAGCTCCCGAACGGCGGTCATCATCCGTTGGAGCGGATCGTCGCACTCCTTGAGTTTCTTCGCCTGGGTTAGGTAGCGATTCGCCTTCACCGAATAACAAAAGTCCGGCGGTGCCTGACATCGCCAAGTCTCGAACGTTTCCAAGCTCGGAAGCCGATAAAAGCTGTTGTTGATTTCGACGGTGTCGAATTCCTCGGCATAACGTGAAAACCAGCGGGACTGTGGGAGCTCGACGGGGTAGAAAATGCCTCGCCAATGTTTGTAGGCCCAGCCGGAGCAGCCGATCCTCACGCTCTTGCTCATTTGGCGGACCATGCTGCACGAAATTGGACGCCCCTACCATCCTTGGCGGATGGTGAGACGTTGAAACGGGAACCCGTTCTTGCCGTGATTTGGTTACTGAGCGGCATCCACAGGGAAACGAACGGCTGTTGTATCGTTCCAACTCGAGATCTTTTGGCTTGGAGAGGCAGCGATTGAAATATCTCGTAACCATTGTGTTCACAGCGCTCGTCACGGCCATTCTCGTCAGCGCGTTCTGGATCTGGGTTGACCGCGTTATCCCACAGCCGACGCCCCAGGTTGCGCGCAGTGGAAACATCGTCGCTGTCAAGCCGGAACACTCAGCTCCAATTGAGATTGCACAGCAGGTCGTCGTTGGCCCCGCGGGTCTTGCACTCCCGGTAGTTGGAGTGAAGCCAGAACAGCTTGTCGACACATTCGATGCGGCGCGCGCTGAGGGCCGACGTCACGACGCCATCGATATCATGGCTCCTGAAGGCACGCCCGTAATTGCAGCCTCGGATGGCACGATCGAGAAGCTTTTTTTCAGTCGCGGCGGCGGCGGAATTACGATTTACGAGCGCTCTCCTGATCGCAAATGGATGTTCTATTATGCACATCTGCAGGGCTATGCGCCGGGACTCGCCGAGGGTCAGCAGGTCAAGCGCGGACAAGTGATTGCAAAAGTCGACCATACCGGCGACGCGATTGCGTCCGCTCCGCACCTTCATTTTGCGGTCAACACGATGGCGACTGGACAACAATGGTGGCAGGGAACGCCAATCAATCCGTTCCCGCTGCTTGCCGGGAAAAGGGGCAGCGGCTAATGGCCCTCTCCAATCTGCCCCATTCAATCGATCGTTGAAGCATTCGGGCGGCGGCTCTTTCTTAACTTTCTCCGAGAGAAGACATGAAGATCAGCGGCGTGGACATCCGTCCCGGCAATATCATTGAGTATGAGGGCGGCATCTGGCGCGCCGTAAAGATTCAGCACACTCAGCCCGGAAAGGGCGGCGCCTACATGCAGGTCGAGATGAAGAACCTCATCGATGGCCGCAAAACCAACGTTCGCTTCCGCTCGGCCGAGACGGTCGAGCGAGTCCGGCTCGACACCAAGGATTTCCAGTTCCTCTACCATGACGGCGATATGCTCGTTTTCATGGACAAGGACACCTACGACCAGGTTTCGTTGCCCGAGGATCTGCTGGGCGATGCAGGTGAGTTTCTTCAGGACGGAATGGACGTCGTGATGGAGTTTTACAACGAACGCCCGATCAGTGTTCAGCTTCCCGAGCAGGTCGAAGCGACCATCGTCGAAGCCGACGCCGTCGTCAAAGGTCAGACGGCAAGCTCCAGCTACAAGCCGGCAATGCTCGATAACGGCGTTCGCGTCATGGTCCCGCCCCATATCACCTCGGGGACCCGGATCGTTGTGGATGTCTACAACCGGGAATATGTCAGGCGGGCCGACTGAGGCAGAAAAGCAGTGGTAGCCCATTCCGGACTGATCACCGTCATGCAGCGCGCAGCCAGAAAGGCTGCGCCGCGCCTTCGTCGTGATTTCGGCGAAGTCGAACAATTGCAGGTTAGCCGCAAAGGTCCGGCCGATTTCGTTTCGCTGGCTGACAAGCGCTCCGAGCAAACAATTGTCGAGGAACTCAAAAGCGCCCGCCCAGATTGGGGCATGTTGCTCGAAGAGAGGGGAGCGATCGAAGGTCGACCCGGCAAGCCGCGCTGGGTCGTCGATCCGCTCGATGGAACGACGAATTTCCTCCATGGGATCCCGCACTTTTCGATTTCGATCGCGGTCGAGGAAGTGCGCCCCGACGGGCGAACCGAAATCAGCCACGGTCTCGTTTATCAGCCGCTCACCGATGAGACCTTCTGGGCCGAAAAAGGCCGGGGCGCATGGCTTCAGGATGCACGCTTGAGGGTTTCTGCGCGGCGCGAGCTTGCCGATACCATCATTGGAACCGGAATTCCGCATTTTGGGCGCGGGGATTCCGAGCGCTGGGCCAAAATCTATTCGGCCGTCGGTCCAAACGTTTCCGGCATTCGTCGATTCGGCTCGGCGGCGCTCGATCTCGCATGGATCGCGGCTGGACGGATGGATGGATTCTGGGAAGACACGCTCGATCTTTGGGATACTGCCGCTGGTGTCCTTCTCATCAAGGAAGCCGGCGGATTTGTCACTGATTATCGTGGTTCCGACCGGGCATTTGAGCGTGGAGAATATCTTGCGGGATCGGCTGCGATCCATTCAAAGCTTCAGAAGCTTGTCGCTGGAGCTCTAAGATAGCGCTCCCGATGGTTGCGACACGCAACTTGCTGTCCTAAAGCGCGGCCAAGTCTTCTTTTCGTCCTGGAGTTTTCTCGTGGCAAGCGTTGCCGCAGGCTACCTGCCCATCCTCTTGTTTCTCATTGTGGCACTCGGCCTTTCGACCGGGTTCGTCGTTCTGCCGATGATTGTCGCGCGGTTTACCGGCACGCATCAGCCAGATCCGCAAAAGCTCAGCGAATATGAATGCGGCTTTCCGGCATTCGAGGACGCCCGAGCGGAATTCGACGTTCGCTTCTATCTCGTTGCGATCCTGTTCATTGTCTTCGACCTCGAGGCGGCATTTCTCTTTCCCTGGGCAGTCAGCCTCAATTTCACGCGATGGACCGGGTGGACTGCCATGGTAATTTTCCTGATCGAGCTTGGCCTTGGCCTCGCCTACGCCTGGAAAAAAGGTGCGCTCGAATGGGAGTGATGCTTCGCCCAAATGAAGACCGCATGCCGAGCGAAGAGGAACTGGCGCGAATTTCGGGTCTGATCCCCGGCGAGGTCGATCAAAAGAAGCTCCTCGAGGTTCAGCAATCCCTCAACGAAAAGGGATTCATGGTGACCACGGCCGAGGATCTATTCACCTGGGCAAGGACCGGGTCCTTGTGGTGGATGACGTTCGGTCTTGCCTGCTGCGCAGTTGAAATGATCCACGTGAACATGCCTCGCTACGATCTTGAAAGATTTGGAGCAGCACCGCGCGCCTCACCGAGGCAGTCCGACGTGATGATCGTTGCCGGGACCCTTTGCAACAAGATGGCTCCGGCGCTTCGACGGGTCTACGATCAGATGAGCGAGCCTCGCTATGTGATTTCGATGGGCAGCTGTGCGAACGGCGGCGGCTATTATCATTACAGCTATTCGGTGGTTCGCGGCTGCGACCGCATTGTCCCGGTTGATATCTATGTCCCGGGCTGTCCGCCGACTGCCGAAGCCCTGCTTTACGGAATTCTCCAGCTTCAGCGTAAAATTCGCCGTGAAGGGACGATCGAGCGTTAATGCCCATTGCTCTAGCCTCGCATCTCCCGAAGATGGCGCCGGACGACGGCGTTGTTGAAAAGGTCCGCTCCGCGATCGGCGACCACTTGCTCGATGTGAAGCAAGAGGTCGGCGAAATCACACTGACCGTGAAGCGCGAGAGCATCGTCGAAGTTTGCCGGGCTCTGCGCGACACGACTGGACTCGAATATCAGCAGTTGATGGACATTGCCGGCGTCGATTTTCCCGATCGTCCCGACCGTTTCGAAGTCAATTATCACCTCCTCTCATTGACGAAGAACCGTCGCATTCGAGTGAAGGTGATGACCAACGAAACGACGCCCGTCCCAAGTATCGTCTCGCTTTGGCCGGTCGTCGGGTGGTTCGAACGCGAGGCGTTCGACATGTTCGGGATCTATTTCGACGGCAATCCCGATTTGCGGCGGATTTTCACCGATTATGGGTTTGAAGGTTTTCCGTTCCGTAAGGATTTTCCACTGACCGGCCACGTCGAGATGCGCTATTCGGAAGCCGAAAAGCGCGTCGTTTACGAGCCGGTATCGCTCCCTCAGGATTTCAGAACGTTCGACTTTCTGATGCCCTGGCAGGGTCCGGAATATCATTTGCCAGGAGACGAAAAGGCAAGCGGCGAAGGGCCTGGCGCACCAACGCCTGTTCCAGCTCCGACCGCAACTCCGGCACCCGACAATTCGTCGCCTCGAGCCACAACCCCCAAGACCACCGATAGTCCCGCGCAAACCGGTGCGGGTGCGCCTGCTGATCGCGCGGCGAAAGCCGACGCCCTCAAGCCGCGGGAGGAAAAGGCAGCAAAGGATAGCGGTAAATCGGTTGAACCCACACCTGTTCGAGCCCGCTCCAAGGATGGAGGGCGTAAATGAGCGATAGCAAGGCTCAAGTTCACCCCGGGGATGAACGCACGATCGAAGTTACGGTGGGAGCAGCGACGCCGTTTCCTGGACATGGGAGTTCAGGCCATCCCGCGCTCGATGATCCAGGTGACGAGAAGCTTCATAATTACACGATCAATTTTGGTCCCCAGCATCCGGCCGCACACGGCGTCCTTCGTCTCATCATGGAGCTCGACGGCGAAGTCGTCGAGCGGGTCGACCCTCATGTCGGGCTTCTCCACCGCGGCACTGAAAAGCTGATCGAATACAAGACCTACACCCAGGCGCTCCCCTATTTCGACCGGCTCGACTATTGCTCGCCGATGTGCATGGAGCATGGCTTCGTGCTCGCAATTGAAAAGTTGCTCGGGCTCGAGATTCCGCTTCGCGCTCAATATATTCGAACGATGATGGCGGAGCTGACCCGCATCAAGAACCATGTTCTCAATCTTGGCAGCCATATCATGGATGTGGGCGCGATGACG
Source organism: uncultured Alphaproteobacteria bacterium (assembly GCA_963703055.1). Classification (GTDB taxonomy): domain Bacteria; phylum Pseudomonadota; class Alphaproteobacteria; order Sphingomonadales; family Sphingomonadaceae; genus Sphingomicrobium. Next base: position 541,929 of record OY969784.1, read on the forward strand.
CCCAACCTCTGGCTGTTCGAAATCCGCGAAGACCTGATGCAGATCTATGAACATGTGTCAGGCGCCCGGATGCATGCCAATTATTTCCGGGCAGGCGGCGTTCGCGAGGATATCCCGCCTTCGGTTCTCGCCAAGATCGGCGAATTTCTCGACAATCGTTTGCAGATTTTCGAAGATTCGATTGCGCTCGTTGCCGACAACCGCATCTTCAAGCAGCGCAATGTCGATATCGCACGAGTTTCGAAAGACGATGCGATTGCGTGGGGTTTCTCCGGGCCGATGATCCGCGGATCGGGGATCCCATGGGATATTCGAAAGGCGCAGCCGTATGAAGTCTATGATCGGATGGACTTTGAGATCCCGATCGGAACCAACGGCGACTGCTATGACCGTTTCATGGTGAGGGTCGAGGAAGTTCGGCAGAGCTGGAAAATCGCCCGCCAATGCCTCAATCAAATGCCTGCAGGGCCAATCGGGACTGACAACAAGGTGTTTCCACCGAGCCGGGCAGCAATGAAAACCTCGATGGAATCCCTAATTCACCATTTCAAGCTCTATACCGAGGGCTATCACGTGCCTGCTGGCGAAGCCTATGTCGCGACGGAAAGCCCCAAGGGAGAGTTTGGAGTTTACCTCATCTCCGACGGAACCAACAAACCCTACCGCTGCAAGATCAGACCAACGATGATGAGTCATCTCCAAGCCATGGACATGATGATGAAGGGGCACATGCTTGCCGACACGACCGCGGTCTTGTCCGCAATTGATCCCGTCTTTGGGGAGATCGATCGCTGATGGCCGGACAGGCAGGAATTCTCGACAGCAAAGAGCAACGGGCCGACTGGAGTGATTTCCAGTGGACCGCCCAAAATGCGCGCAAGGCGAAGGCTGTCATCGCGCGCTATCCCGAAGGTCGCCAGGTTTCTGCAGTGATCCCGCTGCTCGACCTTGCCCAGCGACAAATCGGAGCGGAAACGGGAACTCAGGGTTGGCTTCCAATTCCGGTCATGGAGTTCATCGCAAGAGAACTCGACACAAATTATATCAGGGTTCTCGAGGTCGCGACATTTTACACGATGTTCAACCTTGAGCCCGTCGGTCGTTACCACGTCCAGGTCTGCGGGACCACGCCGTGCATGCTTCGCGGATCCGACGATGTGTTTCAGGCCTGTTTCGAGCGTGGTCTCAAGAAGGGGCAGACGACCAGGGACGGTCTATTCACCTTAACGGAAGTCGAATGTCTTGGAGCCTGCGCCAACGCGCCCATGGTTCAGATCAATGACGACAATTTCGAGGATCTGACCAGACAAAGCATGGAAGCGATCCTCGATGCGCTTGCGCGCGGCGAAGCTCCTAAGCCTGGACCGCAGATCGATCGCAAGACGAGCTGTCCTGCGACCGGCCCGACCACACTTAAGAAGATGGCCGAGCGCAACTATGACTATCGCCCTCAGTGGACCCAGTCGGCAGGTCCAGCCGGGGAGGCCGCCCAGTGATCGCGATCATCGTTGTTGCAATTCTTGCAATCCTTTTGATCGGTCTTGTTTTGAAGATCATCAAGTTTGCGATCATCATCGGTGTTTGTGTCGCGATTGTATTGTTCGCCCACAAGACGTTCGGAAAGAAGCAGATCCGATGACGTTTCTGGTCATTGCAGTCGCAATTCTCTTTGCGTTCCTGGCCTTCCGGTTCATCGCCGGGATCATCAAGTTCGCAGTGATCGCACTGATCATTGGCATCGGAATTTTCATTGCCCACCAGGCTGGAGCCTTCTGATGGGCTATACCGGGCCGCTCGCGGACAAGGACCGCATCTTTACCAACGTCTACGGCTTTCAGTCGCCTTATCTCAAGGCGGCTGAGCAGCGCGGAGACTGGGACAATACGAAAAAGCTGATGGCCGTCGGCCAGGACGAGATCATTAATGAGATCAAGGCCTCCGGCCTTCGCGGGCGAGGGGGCGCAGGGTTTCCAACCGGAATGAAGTGGAGCTTCATGCCCAAGGAGCCGAAACCCAAAAAACCCAACTTCCTCGTAATCAATGCCGACGAATCCGAGCCCGGCTCATGCAAGGATCGTGAAATCATCCGCCACGATCCCCACAAGCTTCTCGAAGGAGCGCTGATTGCAGGGTTCGCGATGCGCGCCCGCGCCGCCTACATCTACATTCGCGGCGAGTTCATTCAAGAAACCCATGTTCTTGAGCGGGCCGTCGCTGAGGCTTATGAAGCGGGTCTTCTGGGGAAAAACGCAGCCTCGAGCGGCTATGATTTTGATCTGTTCGTTCATCGAGGGGCGGGTGCCTACATTTGCGGTGAGGAAACCGCGATGCTGGAGAGCCTCGAAGGCAAACAGGGGAAACCGCGTCTCAAACCACCTTTTCCCGCTGGCGCTGGACTTTATGGCTGCCCGACGACGGTCAACAATGTGGAATCGATCGCCGTTGTTCCGACCATTCTTCGCCGCGGTGCGAGCTGGTTCGCAGGGATCGGCCGCGAAAAGAATGAAGGAACGAAACTGTTCCAGCTCTCTGGACACATCAACACTCCTTGTGTCGTTGAAGAATCCATGGGGATCAGCTTTCGCGAATTGATCGAGCGCCACGGACACGGCATCAAGGGTGGAAAGAACGCATCTGATTTCAGTAATTTGCTTGCCGTCATTCCCGGAGGATCTTCAGTTCCGCTCGTTCCTGCCGAGGAAATTCTCGATGCTCCAATGGACTTCGACGGACTGAAGGCTCTCGGATCGGGCCTAGGGACCGCGGCGGTGATCGTGATGGACAAGTCGACCGATATTGTCCGTGCAATCAGTCGTATTTCCTATTTCTACAAGCACGAGAGCTGCGGACAGTGCACCCCCTGTCGCGAGGGCACCGGCTGGATGTGGCGAATGATGGAGCGCCTTCGCGTCGGCGACGCCACCGTGGAAATGATCGACAAGCTTCTCGATGTTACAAAAGAGGTCGAAGGGCATACGATCTGTGCACTCGGCGATGCCGCCGCATGGCCAATTCAAGGTCTCGTTCGCCATTTCCGACCCGAGCTTGAGCGTCGGATCGCGGAGCATTCGGCAAGACAGATGCTCGAGGCTGCCGAATGATCGGCGCACATCATGAGAGGATCGGCACACAATGAGCATCATCATGCTCATTGCACTGGTGATCATTTTCGCAGTGATCCTGTCGATGCGCCGCGCGCGTCGCAATGCGCGACTGGGAAACTCAAAGGCTCACGAGAAGGGGAGTAACAACGGTGCCTAAAGTCATTGTCGACGGCATCGAAGTTGAAGTTCCCCAAGGGGCAACCGTGCTTCAGGCCTGCGAGCTCGCGGGCAAGGAAATCCCGCGTTTTTGCTATCATGAGCGGCTTTCGATCGCCGGCAACTGCAGAATGTGTCTGGTCGAGGTTGCTCCTGGGCCGCCAAAACCACAGGCAAGCTGTGCTCTTCCCGCCGCGGACGGCCAGACCATTCGCACCGATACGCCAATGGTCAAAAAGGCGCGCGAAGGGGTGATGGAGTTTCTCCTCATCAATCACCCGCTCGATTGTCCGATCTGTGATCAGGGCGGGGAATGTGATCTTCAGGACCAGGCCGTCGCATACGGCCGAGGCTTCTCTCGCTACGACGAGAACAAACGCGCGATCGACGACAAATATATGGGGCCGGTCATCAAAACCTCGATGACCCGTTGCATTCAGTGCACGCGTTGTATCCGTTTCTCGTCCGAAGTCGCAGGCGTTCCCGAGATCGGGATGCTGTATCGCGGCGAAGACAGTCAGATCACGACCTATCTCGAGCGCGCAGTCGAAAGCGAGCTCGCCGGGAACCTCGCCGACGTGTGTCCGGTAGGAGCGCTTCTCCAGAAGCCGCAGATTTTCGAGTCCCGTTCTTGGGAACTGCGGCGAATCTCGGGAATCGATGTCATGGATGCCGTCGGATCCAACATCCGCCTCGACGTCCGCCAGCGTCAGGTGATGCGAATTCTTCCGCGGATCAACGAGGACGTCAACGAAGAGTGGATCAGCGACAAGACCCGTCATCATGTCGATGCACTCGTTCGCAACCGTCTCGATCGCCCATGGGTGCGCGAAAAAGGCAAGCTTCGCGAAGCTAGCTGGAAGGAAGCGCTCGATCTGTTCGCGAAAAGATTGAAGAAGGCCGGAGCAAATGTTGCGGCCTTCGCTGGTGATCTGCTCGATGCCGAAACGATGTTCGCTGCAAAGAAATTGCTCGAGAGTCGCGGATCCAATCTTCTCGAAGGGCGGCAGACAGGCCTCGATTATGACGTCACGAGCCTTTCGGCAGTGGCATTCAATTCGACCATTGCGGGAATTGAAAGTGCCGACGTTGTTCTCCTCGTCGGCTCGAATATCCGTTGGGAAGCGCCGCTCATTGCGACGAGAGTACGCAAGGTCGCAAACAGAGGTGGCAAGGTGTTCGCGATCGGCCCGGAGGTCGATCTTGGAATCAACGTCCACTGGCTCGGAAATGATCTCGAGCTACTCGGAAATCTTCCGAAAAACGTGACCGAGGCTTTCGCCGGCGCAGCCCGTCCCGCAATGATCGTTGGACCCGGCGCGCTCGCCGCTGGCGCAATTGGCGCGGCTCTTGGTTTGGTTGGACCGCTCGGCCTTATCAAGGACGGATGGAATGGCTTCAACGTCCTCCATATTTCGGCTTCGCGGATGGCATCGCTGATCCTTGGCTTTTCGCAGCCCGGGGGGCTTAAGGATATCGAAGCCGCCAATCCCGAGCTCGTGCTTCTCCTTGGTGCCGACGAGGTCCCGCAGGATCGATTTGAAGGCGCGTTCAAAGCCTATCTTGGCCATCATGGCGATGCCGGTGCTCGCATGGCCGACCTCGTCCTTCCCGGCGCAACCTATGCCGAAAAGCATGGCACCTACGTCAATACCGAGGGCCGCGTTCAGCGCGGTGAGAAGGCAGCCTTCCCGCCGGGAGAAGCGAGGGAGGATTGGTCAATCTTGCGAGCGGTATCGGAACTTGCCGGAAATCCCTTGCCATTCGACGATTTCAATCAGCTTCGGCGCCGAATGATCGAGGAATATCCAGAGCTCGGACGCGATGGGCTGATCGATTTGAATTGGGCCCCTCCAAAACTTGGGACAAAGGCCAAGGGCGGAATTCGCTATCCGATTTCCGATTTCTTCCTGACCAACGCGATCTGCCGCAACAGTCCGACCATGCGCCTGTGCTCGGACGAGCTTGTCCACAAGCTGCACTATGAGGAGGCCGCCGAGTGACGGACTTCTTCGTCAGCCACGGCATGATCTATGACTGGGCATGGTTCCTTGCGACGATCATCGGAATTCTGGTGATCGCTCTTCCACTCATGCTCGCCGTTGCGATGATCATTTACGCCGAGCGCAAGATCTGGGCCGCGATGGCACTTCGCCGAGGACCCAATGTCGTTGGCCCCTGGGGACTTCTTCAGAGCTTTGCCGATGGATTGAAGGTGTTTCTCAAGGAAACGATCATTCCGACGAACGCGAACAAGGGATTGTTCCTGATTGCTCCGATCGTCACCTTTACAGTTGCATTGATCGTTTGGGCCGTGGTGCCATTTCAACCTGGGGTCGTCCTCGCCGATGTCAACGTCGGCCTTCTCTATGTTCTGGCTGCAAGTTCGCTCGGCGTTTATGGAGTGATTGTCGCGGGCTGGGCGTCCAATTCCAAATATCCGTTTTTCTCTGCGCTTCGCGCCGCTGCTCAGATGGTGAGCTACGAAGTTTCAATCGGGTTCGTCCTCATTACCGTCGTTCTTTACGCGGGAAGTTTCAATCTCACTCAAATCGTACTTCACCAGCGTGGCTTCGGGCTTGGCTTCGTCAACGCCTTTGGATTTCACCTTTTGTTGTTTCCGATGTCGGTCGTGTTCCTGATCAGCTCGATGGCCGAAACGTTCAGAACTCCGTTCGATCTCGTCGAAGCGGAAAGCGAACTCGTCGCGGGGCACCAGACCGAATATTCCTCGATGAGCTTCGCCCTGTTCTGGCTTGGCGAATATGCCAATGTCATCTTGATGTGCGCGCTCAACGCCATCCTGTTCTGGGGAGGCTGGCTTCCTCCGGTTGACTGGGCGCCGCTCTATGCAATTCCGGGAATCCTCTGGCTTTTTGCAAAAATGCTGCTGTTCTTCTTCATCTTCGGCTGGGTGAAGGCGACCGTTCCGCGCTATCGTTATGATCAGCTGATGCGGCTTGGCTGGAAGATTTTCCTGCCGCTCAGTCTTGTCTTCGTCGTTCTCGTGTCCGGGTGGCTGATGCTCACTCGTTTCGGAGCTGGTGCATGATCCACTGGATCAAATCTTTCACGCTTTGGGACCTCGTGCGGGGTCACGCGCTGACTCTCAAATATTTTTTCAAGCCCAAGGCAACGATCAACTATCCCTACGAAAAGGTACCGACGAGCCCGCGTTTTCGCGGTGAGCATGCTTTGCGCCGGTACCCCAATGGCGAAGAGCGCTGCATCGCGTGCAAGTTGTGCGAAGCCGTGTGTCCGGCACTCGCGATCACAATCGAAGCGGAACCTCGGGAGGATGGAAGTCGGCGGACCACCAGATACGACATCGACATGGTCAAATGCATCTATTGCGGTCTTTGTCAGGAGGCATGTCCGGTGGACGCGATCGTCGAAGGGCCAAATCTGGAATTTGCAACCGAAACACGCGAGGAATTGCTTTACGACAAGGCAAAACTGCTCGCGAATGGCGACAAGTGGGAGCAGGCAATTGCTGCCAACCTTGCCGCCGATGCGCCCTACCGATAAGCGCGCCGCAACAGGGTCCCTCACTTGATCGCAACAATCGCCTTTTACCTTTTCTCGTGTCTCACGATCGCTTCGGCGATCGCGGTCATTTTCGCGCGTAATCCCGTGCACAGCGTGCTGTGGCTGATCGTCGCGTTCTTCAATGCTGCGGGACTGATGCTTCTTGTCGGCGCCGAGTTCATCGCGATGCTGCTGGTGATCGTTTATGTCGGAGCGGTCGCTGTTCTGTTCCTGTTTGTCGTCATGATGCTCAACATCGATTTTGCGACGCTTCGGTCAGGTTTCACCCGCAATCTTCCGTTCGGGATCATCATTGCTCTCGTTCTTCTTGGCGAGATCATCGTTGCGGTGTTCGCTCATCGCACTGGGCCAACGCTTCCCGGTCACGAAATTCCGGTTGCTCAAGTTCCCAACATCGTCGCGCTCGGGCAGCTGCTCTACACCCGCTATCTGTTTGCGTTCGAGATTGCCGGGCTCATCCTGCTCGTTGCAATGATTGGAGCGATCGTTCTTACCCACCGAAGCCGCGGCGACACTCGAACTCCCAATGCCTCGCGCCAGCTTCGCCGAAGGCCGGGCGAAGCGGTTAAAATCACCAATCCGGGCTTTGGGGAGGGAATGAAACTGTGATCGGTCTCGGCGCCTATCTTCTCGTCGCGGCCGTCGTCTTTACAACCGGCGTCCTTGGGATTTTCCTCAATCGCCGGAACGTCATCCTGATGTTGATGGCGATCGAGCTCATCCTCCTTGCGGTCAACATCAACCTCGTTGCCTTCTCGGCGTTCCTTGGCGACCTGACCGGCCAAGTGCTTGCAATGTTTGTTCTCACCGTCGCTGCAGCCGAAGCCGCGATCGGACTTGCAATTCTGGTGATTTTCTTCCGCCGGCGCGGAACGATCGCGGTCGATGCTGCCGACAGGATGAGAGGCTGATGCATTCACTGATCTTCATCACCTTCCTGCCGCTCCTCGCTGCGATCATTGCAGGCCTCTTCGGGGGCTGGATCGGCAAGACTCCAGCCAAGGTCGTGACAACCGGCGCCCTCGTCATCGGGGCGATGCTTAGTTGGCCGATCTTCTTCCACTACATGGGCTCAAATGCCCACCCCGAAGTCATTCCGCTCATTAGCTGGATTCACTCGGGCAGCTTGAACGTCAACTGGGCATTGAGGGTCGACTCACTCACTGCCGTCATGCTCGTTGTCGTTACGACCGTTTCGAGCCTCGTTCACATCTACAGCTGGGGTTATATGGAGGAGGACCCGAGCCAGCCTCGTTTCTTCGCCTATCTGTCGCTGTTCAGCTTTGCGATGTTGATGCTGGTGACGTCCGACAGCCTGGTTCAGATGTTCTTCGGCTGGGAGGGGGTTGGTCTTGCTTCCTACCTTCTCATCGGTTTCTGGTATTATAAGCCGTCCGCCAATGCCGCAGCGATCAAGGCGTTCGTCGTCAACCGTATCGGTGACTTCGGCTTTTCGCTTGGAATTTTTGCGACGTTCCTTGTTTTTGGAACCGTCTCGATCCCGGCAATCCTTGCTGCGGCACCAGGGATGGCCGGGTCGACCATCGGCTTTGCCGGAATGCGCGTCGATACCATGACTCTCCTGTGTCTGCTCCTGTTTGTCGGAGCGATGGGCAAGTCCGCGCAGCTCCCGCTCCACACCTGGCTTCCTGACGCGATGGAAGGTCCGACTCCGGTCAGCGCGCTCATTCACGCCGCGACCATGGTTACCGCCGGAGTGTTCATGGTTTGCCGCCTGTCGCCAATGTTCGTGACGTCACCAACTGCAATGCACGTTGTGACTTGGGTCGGCGCAATTACCTGCTTTTTCGCAGCAACCGTCGGCTGCGCTCAGAATGATATCAAGCGGGTGATCGCCTATTCGACCTGCTCCCAGCTTGGATACATGTTCTTTGCAGCGGGCTGCGGCGCATTCGGCGCCGCAATGTTCCACCTGTTCACTCACGCCTTCTTCAAGGCGCTGCTATTCCTTGGCGCGGGAAGCGTCATCCATGCCATGCATCATGAGCAGGACATGCGTTTTTACGGAGGGTTGAGAAAGGAAATTCCGATCACCTTCTGGGTGATGGTCATCGGAACCCTTGCAATCACCGGTGTCGGACTGGATGTCGCAGGCGGAATTGGTTTTGCGGGTTTCTGGTCAAAGGATTCGATCATCCAGGCGTCCTGGGCAAGCAACTCTGTCTCGGGAACGATTGCCTTCTGGCTCGGAGTGATCGTAGCGCTCATGACCAGCTTTTATAGCTGGCGGCTGATCTTCCTCACTTTCTTCGGAACGCCGCGATGGGCAGCTTCGGAACATATTCAACATGCGCTTCACGGCGACCATGATGCTCCCTCGCAGGAGCATGGGGACAGTCTTCACGAGAGCCACGAGGTCGCTCATGGAAGTGGCGGCTACCATCCGCACGAGAGCCCGCTTTCGATGCTGGTTCCAATCTGCTTGCTTGCGATTGGAGCTCTTCTTGCTGGCCAGCTGTTCCACAGCATCTTCGTCGGGCCGGACACTGCTCCAGCTTATTGGCAGGGCACGATCGCATTCAGTCGGGAACTTGCCGAGGCTGTGGAATCCTCGGCATTCTGGGTGAAGATCTCGCCGACGATCGCAATGCTCCTTGGTCTTTGGATCGCCTGGAACAATTACATCCGCAATCCCGGGGCTGCCGACAAATTCATTGCGATCTTCCCGCAGGTTTACGAGTTCGTGTTCAACAAATGGTATTTCGATGAGCTTTACGACCGGATCTTCGTTCGTCCGGCGTTCTGGATCGGCCGTCTGTTGTGGCACCGCGGAGACGAGCAGACGATCGATCGCTTCGGTCCCCATGGGGCAGCCTACGCGGTCGGGATCGGCAACCGGATCACCTATCGCTTCCAGTCGGGTTACCTCTATTCCTATGCGCTTGTGATGCTGCTTGGTCTCATCGGAGCAGCGAGCTGGGCGCTCTGGTGGGCCAAGTGACGGGATCGCCATTGCTGACCATTCTGATTGCGATTCCGCTGATTGCCGGCGTGATCGCGCTTTTTCTGAGCGCAAGCGGCGCGCGCTGGATCGCACTTGTTGCAACTCTCCTCGATCTCGTCCTCGGCGTTTATCTCTGGGTCGCTTACGATCCCAACGGCGCCCAATGGCAGTTCGTGCAGAGTGTTCCGCTCGGTGGAGGAATCAACTGGGCGCTCGGGATCGACGGAATTGCTCTCGTTCTTATCATGCTTTCGGTATTTCTGATGCCGATCTGCATCGGAGCGAGCTGGCGAGCGATCCAGAAGCGGGTCCCTGAATATATGGCCGCCTTCCTCCTGATGGAGGCGCTCATGCTCGGCGTTTTCGCGGCTCAGGACCTGTTTCTTTTCTATGTGTTCTTCGAGGGTGGTCTCATTCCGATGTATCTCATCATCGGGATCTGGGGCGGCGCCGAGCGGATCAAGGCGAGCTACAAATTCTTTCTTTATACCCTGCTCGGGTCGGTCCTGATGCTGATTGCGATGCTCTACATGGCGTCGACCGCGCATACGACTTCGATTCCCAAACTGATGGTCTACGATTTCTCTATCGGCGCTCAAAAATGGCTTTGGCTCGCCTTCTTTGCGAGTTTCGCGGTCAAGATGCCGATGTGGCCGGTTCACACCTGGTTGCCCGATGCCCACGTCCAGGCTCCGACGGCAGGTTCAGTCATTCTTGCCGGCGTGCTCCTCAAAATGGGTGGTTACGGGTTCATTCGTTTCTCGCTTCCGATGTTTCCCCAAGGTTCGCACGAATTCATTCCGCTCGTTTTCATTCTTTCGGGAATCGCGGTCGTTTACACGAGCCTCGTTGCGCTTGTTCAGCGCGACATGAAAAAGCTCATTGCCTATTCATCGGTCGCACACATGGCCTTCGTGACGTTCGGTTTGTTCGCGATGAACCGGCAGGGCCTCGAAGGTGCAATGATCGTCATGTTGAGCCACGGTCTCGTATCGGGCGCATTGTTCCTGTGCGTTGGCGTCGTTTACGACCGCCTCCATACCCGAGAGATTGCAGCCTACGGCGGACTTTCGAACAATATGCCGGGCTATGCGCTGCTGTTCATGGTCTTCACCATGGCAAGCGTTGGTCTTCCGATTACGAGCGGTTTCGTCGGCGAGTTCCTCAGTCTGGTTGGAACCTATCACGCCTCGACCTGGTCAGCGATCGTTGCGACCACAGGGATCATTCTTGGCGCCGCATACATGCTTTATCTCTATTGGCGGATCGCCTTTGGAGTGGCGCGAACTCCAGAAGCCGCCGCAATGAAAGATTTGGACCTTCGTGAATGGTGGCTTCTTGCACCCATTGCACTCGCGGTCTTCTGGATGGGCATCTACCCCGAGAGCTTCCTTCGGCCCATCCGTAACGATGTCGGCCGGGTCGTCACCCGGCTCGAACCGGTGGCGCCGGCCGGGGATTCCCATCTAAGCTCTAAGAAAGCGGTCGTCAGTACGGCCACGGGAGCAACGCGATGATCCCCCGTTTTACTGCGCCGCTTTTGCCTGAGCTCCTGCTTTCGATTGGTGGCACGATCTTGATGATCGTCGCGGCCTTCACCGGCCGTCGCGGCACCGCTCTCGTAAGCTGGCTTGCAGTCCTTCTCCTTATCGGAGCGACAATTGCGCTGATCGGGCCGCCGTCACACGCCGGGCCGTTGTTCGATGGCCTGGTGGCCGCCGACCTGTTTGCAAGCTTCGGCAAGGCGATCATGTTTCCAGCAGCCGCAATCGCGATCATTGCAGCCTACGGTTGGTTCGAACGCGGAAGCGAACATGCATCGGAATATGCAGTTCTCATCGTGTTTGCAGCGGTGGGAATGAGCGTCATGGTCTCGGCCACCAGCCTCGTTTCGCTTTACGTCGGCCTCGAACTTCAGAGCCTTGCAAGCTACGTCCTCGCATCATACCGCCGCCGCGACGAGCGGTCGGCCGAAGCCGGGCTTAAATATTTCGTGCTGGGCGCGCTTGCCAGCGGAATTCTTCTTTATGGAATTTCCCTCCTTTACGGTTTTACCGGAACAACGAATTTTACAGGGCTTGCAGCAGCGTTCGGTCGCGGAGCACCGTCTCTGGGTCTTCTGTTCGGACTGGTCTTTTTGCTTTCGGGGCTGGCATTCAAAGCGAGCGTTGTTCCGTTCCACATGTGGACTCCCGATGTCTACGAGGGTGCTCCAACACCCGTCACGACATTCTTTGCTTCAGCGCCCAAAGTTGCCGCGGTCCTGCTGGCGACGCGGGTGTGCGTTGTCGCTCTTGGTCCGGCGACCGACGCATGGCGCCAAATTGTGATCGTCGCCGCGCTCTTGTCGATCTTTCTCGGCGCGATCGCGGCTTACGGACAGACCAATATCAAGCGGCTGCTTGCCTATTCGTCGATCAACAATGTGGGTTTTGCACTGGTCGGGCTTGCCGCCGGTGGTCCGCGCGGAACCTCGTCGGTTCTTTTCTACATGGCCGTTTATGTTGTCATGACGATCGGCTCGTTCCTTTGCGTGCTCTGGATGCGTGATGCCGAAGGCAATCCGGTCGAGAGCATCGCCAGTCTTTCGGGGCTTTCGCAAACTCGCCCCGGTCTCGCCGCAGCGTTTGCAATCTTCATGTTCAGCCTTGCCGGGGTCCCGCCCTTGTTCGGATTCTGGCCCAAGCTTGTGGTGTTCACCGCTGCTGTGGAAAGCGGCTATGTCGCCCTTGCTGTCGCTGCGATTCTCGGAACGGTGATCGGCGCCTATTATTATCTGAAGATCGTCAAGGTCATGTACATGGATGAACCGGTGGCGCCCTATGCCCGGATCGACCAGCCGGTGCAGGGGATCCTCATTCTCATTGCAGCGATCATCGTCTCGCCGGTCGGATACTTGTTGATCGGGCCTTTGAGTTCACTGACAGATCGCGCGGCGGGATCGCTATTCTGAGCCAAATTCGCTTCGTCGAGCGCACCGGTTCGACCAACTCGGACCTGATCGCGGACACAGATTCAAGAGAAGGCGATTGGCTCGTTGCTTTTGAACAGGATGCTGGGCGCGGACGCCAGGGGCGTCGATGGGTGTCAAACGTCGGAAATTTCTATGGGAGTACACTCGTTGAACTCAAACCGGGCGATCCCCCGGCGCAAACCCTGTCTCTCATTGCGGGCCTTGCGCTCATCGAAACACTCGATTCCAAGGCTCCCACGAATTCCTTGGTGTTGAAGTGGCCCAACGATGTGCTGATGGGCAGCGCAAAGCTCGCCGGAATTCTTCTTGAGCGCAACACCGATCGCGTCGTCATCGGCTTTGGAGTCAATCTTGCCTCGGCTCCGATCATTGAGCGGCGGCAATGCGCTTCGCTCTCAGGATGTATTGAACCCAAGACCTTCGCCCCCTTGCTTCAATCCGGTTTTGAACAAATGCTTGGTCTTTGGCGTCGAAGCGAGCCGATGCTCGTCGCTCGAGCATGGCTTGAACGAGCGCACCCCCTGGGGACTCGTCTTCGTGTCCATTCCAGCAGCGAGGAGGTTCGAAACGGTTCGTTCGAAGGTATCGAAGCTGATGGGGCACTTCGCCTCCGGACCGACGATGGCGTTCTGGAGATCGTTCGCGCAGGCGACGTCGAGTTGTGAACGCTAGTCGAGAAAGCTAGGGCGCCTGAATGCTGCTCGCCATTGATGCTGGCAATACCAATATTGTCTTCGCGCTTGTCGATCGTAAAATCATCAAGGCGCGCTGGCGCATTGCGACCGATCCCAGGCGAACAGCGGATGAATATGCCGTATGGCTGTTTCAGCTTCTCAGTCTCGAAGGCTATTCCAAATCGGACGTCCAGTCCGTCATCATTGGAACGGTCGTTCCGCGAGCGCTCCATAATCTCGAAGTCCTGGCGAGCAAATATTTCGGTTCCAAGCCGGTCATTGCTGGGCAAACGCATGCAGCGTGGCCGATTGCTCTTGATGTTGATGAGCCGCAGAATGTCGGAGCGGATCGTCTGTTGAATGCCATTGCTGCGCATTCAAAATATCCCGGTGACCTCATCATTATCGATTTCGGAACGGCAACGACGTTCGACGTCGTCGATGCTAACGGGAATTATAAGGGCGGAATCATTGCGCCCGGGATCAATCTGTCGCTCGACGCACTGGTCAATGCCGCAGCCAAATTGCCGAGGATCGCGATCGAGGCTCCGATTGGAAATCTTTCCGTCATCGGCCGAACCACTCAGGACCAAATGTTGATCGGCATTTATTGGGGCTATGTCGAAATGATGGAAGGCTTGGTCGATCGCATGAAGCGCGAGCTCGGCAGAAGCGCGACCGTGGTTGCAACCGGCGGACTTGCGACCCTGTTCGACAAACATAGTGATCTTTTCGATGCGATCGAACCGGATCTGACGATCCAGGGTCTGGCGCTGCTTCATGACATCGCTGCCAATAGCGCAAGTGATCCGGACGATCTTAAATGATTCCAGGTGAAGAACTCCTGTTCGTCGCTCTTGGCGGATCCGGCGAAATTGGAATGAACGTCAACCTCTACGGTTGCCGCGGCCAGTGGATCATGGTGGACCTTGGGCTGAGTTTTGCGGGTCCGGATCTTCCGGGAATCGAATTGATCCTGCCTGACCTGGAGTTCATCGAGGGGCAGCAGGAACGCCTTGCAGCGATCGTCCTCACCCATGGCCATGAAGACCATATCGGCGCACTTCCCTATCTTTCGGAAGATCTTCGCGCGCCACTCTATGCAACGCCATTCACTGCTGGATTGATTGCCGGCAAACTTGAGGAAGAGGGGCTGACGGGCCAGGTTCAGCTCAACGCCGTCGAACGCGGTGGAACGATCGAGATTGGCCCCTTCAAGATCAGCTTTGTCGCCCTCTCGCATTCGATACCCGAGGGAAATGGTCTTCTCATCGAAACTCCGTTCGGGAACGTATTTCACACCGGAGACTGGAAGATCGACGAAACTCCCGTGATCGCGGCCGCGCCGGACACCCAGGTCCTGACCAGGATCGGAGACAAAGGCGTGCTTGCGCTGGTCTGCGATTCGACCAACGTCTTTCAGGAGCAACCATCGGGCTCGGAAGCGAGCGTCCACGAAGGCCTTCTTGAGCAAGTCAGGATGGCGACCGGCCGCGTGCTCGTCACAACCTTCGCTTCCAACGCAGCTCGACTTCAAACGATCGGCCGGGTCGCCGGCGAAGCGGGACGCCAGGTGTGTATTGCCGGACGCTCATTGGAGAGGATCCTTCGTGTTGCAAAGGCTACGGGATATCTTCAGGATTTTCCCGAACCGCTAAGCTTCGACGAGGCCATGCGGATTCCCCGCGACCAGCTTCTCATCATTGCAACTGGCGGCCAGGGCGAACCGAGGGCTGCTCTGGGTCGGATTGCATCGGGGACACACGAGCTCAAGCTCGGCGCAAAGGATAGTGTCATTTTCTCATCGCGCATCATTCCTGGCAATGAGATCGCGATTGGTCGGATCATGAATCAGCTCTCTGACCTTGGCGTGCAGATCGTAACCGAACGACAGGCGCATGTTCATGTGTCGGGACACCCCGGTCGTCCAGAGCTTGTGCAAATGTATAAGTGGGTTCGCCCGCAGATTGTCGTTCCAGTTCATGGCGAGCCGCGCCATCTTGCTGAACAGGCGCGGCTCGCGCTCGACCATGGCGTTTCCCATGCGATCATGCAGAAAAACGGCGACGTTATTCGCCTTGCACCCAATGGTCCTGAAAAAATCGACGAGGTTCGGATCGGCCAGCTGGTTCTCGACGGCGATGTCATTCTCCCCGCGAACGGAATGACCATCAATGAAAGGCGCAAGATCGGTTATGGCGGACTGATCACCGTTGCACTTCCTGTGGGTCCCGATGGAGCTCTAGCGGGCAAACCATTCGTTCGTCCGTTCGGGCTTCCGGTCGAAGAGGATCGGGACGACTTCATCGCCGATTCGACCGACGCTGCGACCAAAGCGTTCAGCCAGGGCGCAGACGAAGAAAAAATGCGGGAAGCGGTCCGACTTGCGGTTCGGCGATGCGCAACATTGTGGACCGGCAAGAAGCCGGTTGTTGAAGTCATGATCCTTGAAGTTGCCGTGTGAAAATCACTTCGATCATCGCGATCTATTTTCTCTTTTTTGTAGCATCGACATTCGTTTTGCTGCCGTTTGGAGTCAAAACCACGGACGAGGTCGGCGGCGAGAAAATCGAAGGTCAGGCCGAGAGCGCGCCGCACCAGTTCGATCTCAAGCGGCACCTCGTGAAGGCTGCGATCGCGGCAGCCATTTTTTTTGGCATTTACTACGCCAATTGGAGCTACGGCCTGGTCACCGCCAATGATCTCGACTTTTACAACCTGCATTCACAACAGACCAACGACTAGCGCCGCCTGTCGATTGCCTGGGCAAGTGCTGCATAAAGCTTGCCCATGTCGGATGACATGAGAGTGACTGCGATCATTCCGCCATCGCGCTCGGAGACGACTCGTCTCAACATCGTCTCGAAGTCGTGGATGTAGCGGTTCACCGACCGCTGGAACTCAAGATCGCTGTCGTGGTGAGCGCGAATGGCGCGAGTTTCGCTCCCGTCGATGAGCCGCACGGCGCGACTTGTGAACACTCCGCGATTGCCCTTTAGGTAAGCGCCCCAGGCCTTGTCATCGATCTCGTCCGAAAGGATTTTGGCAACGTCGATTGCTGCTGAATGCATCGAATCAATCAGCGCCGACACGCGCCTCGCAAACGCCTCGCTATCTTTTTCGCGTTCGTCTTTGCGTGTCTCTTCAATATGTTGCTCCAGAGCGCTTGCGCCCTGACCCATAAGGATGATCTGCTGAGTTAAGCGATCCGACGCTTCGCGTGCGGAATGGACCGCTCGCGCGGCAACATTTTCAACTTCGCGCAGCCGCTCTTCGATACTCTCGCGGATGACCCGTTCGAGCGCAACGCGCGTTTCTTCGGACAATTTGCCGGCGCTCGATGGAATGATGGCTTCGATCGCCTCTCGAGCGCGCTCAGCTGCGTGGGCTGCCGCTTCCTTGACCTGGACGAGGGCTGAAACGAGAGCAGGGGCGGTCTCCGCACTTAGCTTGGACGCCGCCTGTTGGGTTGCCTCGAGTGTCGAACCGAGATCAGTCAGCTTGAGCTTGGCATCTCCAACCCCTTCATCGACACTTGCAAGGAGAGCAGCAAGATGGTCCCCCTGTTCGGAAATCCGGTCCCGGGCCCGTTCGAGACGCCCATCGGCCTCAAGAGCCGCATCGCGGATCCATTCGAGCTCCGGACGAACCGCAAGGGCGGCTTCGGAAAGTCGATCGGTGCTCCCGTGGGCTTCGCCGATTGCAGTTCCGAGCCGATCGCGAATTTCGTCGCTGAGACGATCGATATTTTCCCGAAGCGCAGTCGTTCGCTCGGCGATCGCATTGATCGCAAGATCTCCGCTGCTCGCCTGGCCTGCAAGAGCGTCGAGATCTGAGCGAGCGCGAGTTAAGGATTCGAGGAAGTGGTTTGCGCGTTCGTCTCCATGAGCCGCAAGCTCCGTAAACCGCTCGTCGATGAGCGCTAGGCCGCGGTCAATCTCGGCAATCATTCGCTGCGACGCCTTGTCCTGTTCCTCCACTCGGCGCGACAAGGTTGCGATGGATTCATTGGCACGCTCGAGATTATTGCCGAGCGTTTCGGCAGCTTGAACGCCAGCTTCGCCAAGTCCAGCGGACGATTGCTCGACCAATGCGGCAACGGCAGCCGACTGAACGTCAATTCCAGCCCGAATCTCGCTTAGAACCGTCGCGGTTCGATCGAGAAGCATGTCCAGAGTTCCAGAAAAACCAGCCTCGGCTTCGCCGATTCGCTGGAGCGCGGCTGCTCCTGCACCATCGATTTCGCAAAGACGCGAGGTCAAGGTTTCGGAAGCCTCGGAAACGCGTTGCCCGGTCTTCTCGCCGAGATCCCCGATTTCTTCGATGTGCCGCTTCAAGAGATCCGTTGTTTGGGCTGATTGAACTCCAATTGAGCGCAACTGTTCGCTCAACGCTCGCGCCGTTTCTTCGGCACGCGGAAGATCGGAAAGCAAAACCCCAACATCGTTGCGGGCTGATTCAGCCGAGCGGTCCAGAACTTCGCTGTGGAAGACGAGATTCTTGCTTGAACTCTCTAGCTCCTTGGTGATTCCTCCGAATTTGGTGGTGGTTTCATCACCCAGACGCATGAGGTCCTGAGCGATCGTTGCAAGCTCGGCTCGGCTGGTACCGATTCGCTCGGAGAGAATCTGAAGAAGAGTTTCCAGTGACTGGGCTTCGCTGCGCATTGCGAGCACCGAGCGCGTGAACCGCTCGCTTTCCTTGCGGCGCGTCCGTCCAAAAATCAGCCATAGGAGGCCAATCAGGGCAAGCGGTGCGCAAGCGATCGCAATCCATTGCGCGACCAATGGCGAAGCAAAGCTGTGGATCGAGAGGGTAAGGCCCGCAGACCAAGCCGAATAGGCAAGCCAAAGGGTCGCAAAAAACCCAAGCGCAATTCCAAGAACCTGACGCCCGCCGGCGCCCACATCCCTGTCCGGATAAACGGCAGGTTCGAGCCACTCTTCAGTAGCGTCGATGTGCTCGGTCGCGTCGGCTCCGCTCAGCTCGTGGGGATCTGCCGCGTCAATCGCCGGTGGCAGAGGTTCAGCGCGGTTGGGTGTAGGTGTCATCGCAATTGGCAGTTTACCATCTTTGAAGGCCCAAGAAAGCGGTTAGAGAAGTTTGTGTTGAAGGGGAGGGTTTAGACCAAAATGTCTGTCGGCGCGCTGATCGGCGCCTATCAAGAGGACCAGAGTGGCGCGCTTCGAGCACTCCTCCCGCTCGCAGGTCGAACGCTGCTTGAATATCAGGTACGATGTGCAACGGCCGCCGGAGCTGCTCCCATCATCGTTGTTGTGGAGCGGGTACCCAAAGCGCTTCAGGACGCCTTCGAACGGCTTCGCCTCGATGGAGTGACATTATTCCCGATCAGTGATCTGGGCGAGGCGGTGAACCGCTTCGAAGCAGGGTCGATGATTTTGCTGATCGGAGATGGAATTGCTCCGCCTGCCGACCTCGTCACGAGGCTTGCCAATGAGCCAGGACCCGCTGTTTCGACCGTGCCCGACGATGAGGAGCATGCGTTGTTCGAGCGAATCGACGGCGAGTCGCGTTGGGCTGGAATCGCGCTTGTCGATGCCAAGCTCCTGGGATCGACGGCGGCGATGCTTGGCGACTGGGATCTTCAGTCGACATTGCTGAGACGAACCCTTCAGGAGGGTGCCACCCGAATTCCCGCGGTGGAAGCGGGGGGCGAACCATTGCTTGCAAACGGCGCGGAAGATCTTTCGGACTTCCAACGCAAACTTCTTTTGGGTTCGCGTGGGCTGAGACCGGACTGGGTCAGCCGATTCGCACTTCCGCTAATCGAGGATTTCGCGACCGAACGATTGATGTCATCACGCATTCGTCCGGCTTCACTGGTCTGGGCAGCGGTTTTTCTCACTCTTGGCGGCGCATTCGCCTTTAGCCGCGGATGGCTTGGAGCAGGTCTTTTGCTTCTCATCGGTTCGATGCCGCTCGATCTTCTCGCAAACCGACTTGCAAGCCTGCATTTAAAGCCACTGCCGGCCCGGCTGCTCAGTCGACGTGCACTCTGGCCGGCCGCCGGAATTGCGCTCCTTGTCCTTGGATATTGGGAAATGCGCCAGGTTGGAGGTTGGGGAGCATTGGTCAGTGCTCTAGCCGCCGCAGCCTTTGCCGAAGCGGCAAGGCTTGAACGTGCTGGCATTCAAGACAACGAGCTGTGGCTGTTTTCACGCCGCAGCGCGATCGTTCTTGCGATCCCGTTTGCGTTGGCCGGCGCATGGACCAGTTACATCGTCGCGGTCCTCATCTATGCCGCAACATCTTTCTTCATCATTCAGCAGGTTCGGCATCAATCTTCTAATTGACCCTAAGTTAAGGGAAATTGGATAAGCTCTCCCGGCAATGAAACCGCAAGAATGGCCGATTACCGCTTCGACGGTCGAGGGGATGCCGACTTCCCCAGCGACTGCGCGCGGCCGAATCTCAACCGTTCGTGTCGATTATTTTCTCAATCCGGCCGAACGGCTGACGGAGCAGGAACGAGCGCTCATGAGCGCAATGCTTCATTGCCTGATTAGCGACATTACAATCGAAGTTCGTTCGGCGCTCCCCAGCGGATGGCTTCCCGATAGTGACGAAGAGGGCGTGATTGCCGCCAAGCTCACCAGCGCGGGACTACTCGACGAACAAGGGTTGATCGGACTTCTGCTTCGTCGAGCGAATGAGGAGCGCATTGCCTCGGCTGCGCGCTCGAGAAGCGGTCGAACCGAAGCGCGCGCGATCCAAAGCCTCGTCAGTCACTCAAACGATGCGGTTTCCGTGGCGGCAATGGCGCTGATTGTTGGACGCGGTCGCCGCCGCAATCGCTTCGGTCAGTTCATGCTCTCACTGGATGATCTTCCGGCAGAGACGGCAGAGCGGCTGGTTTACTCGGTTGCAGCGCTGTTTCGTCCGGCAGCAATTTTGAGGCACGGTGCTGCTCAAACGGATTCCGAGCTTGCCGGTCGATCCGCTGAGATCCTCACAAAACGCGACGAGATGCGTGGTCTCGACGCGCTAAGGGGAGGGCTCGTCGAAATCCTCGATGAAGCTGGCGGTCTTACCGACGAATTCTTGATCAATTGTCTTCAGGACGGCGAAATCGGGTTTTTCGCGGAAGTTCTTGGGCGAAGGTGCGGACTGTCCTCCGCCGTCGCATTTTCGGAATTGTTCTCGCTCAATGCCAAGCGAGCGATGATCCTGATGCGGGTTGCGGCATGTTCGCGCGAGCTTGCAACGGCCTTGCTCGCCAGCATCGGTGATCTGTTGGGCATTGAACCGGCGGGTGAAGCGATTGAAGCGTTTGATCAGGCGAGCGCGCAAGATTTGAAGGCCGTTGCAACATGGCTCGCTGCAGCGCCTGAATATTGGGCAGCCGTCGAGGTCCTCGGAAACGCAAATGGCTAGCAATGCGCCTGCGCATGAGCCGGTCCTTGGCCGTCTCGATGCGTCTGGTCGGTTGATTGCCGCCGATCCAGAGCTTGCGGCTCTTCAGATCGAAGCTGGCTCCGAGCTCGGACAGCGTCTCGCATTGCCGCAAATCGCCGCCGTTGCCGATCTTGCGCGAAAGCTTGGCTCCTACGTGCGACGCCCGGCAATGGTGGCTTCACTTCACAACGACGTTGACCTTTGGGTCAGCGCTCGGCCGGACGGCGACGAAATTGTTGTGGCCCTTGAAGGTTGGACCGTCTGTCCGCCTGCAGCTCCACGGTTCAAGTCAATGCCCGTCGACGAAAACAACGGGAAAGCGAACTTTGCGGGGGGAGAATGGGCGGTCGATTCTGAACTCAGGATCACCTCGATTTCGCCGGATCTTTGCGATCTCCTCGGTATCGACTTAGAACAGGCGAAGGGAACGCCACTGACGCAACTTTTGCGACTCGAAGAGGAATCGAGCGGCGATTTTCCGCTGCTCAGCGCATCGGCAGCGCGCCGTGACTTTGAACGGCAGCGCGCTCGGAGTCGCTCGTCAGACGGGCGAGTCATTACCCTTCGCGGCGAAGTGATCACGAACCAGGACGGCAGTTTTGGCGGATTCAAGGGGAGTGCCGAAGCCACCTCCATTCCGCAGGCAATGGTCCCTGCCGGTTTCGACCAAACACTTGATGATCTTCTTCAGTCACCCATCGACCGAATTATCGAAAGCGCGGAACGGATTGGTGCGCGATCGGACGGTCCGTTGCGCGAAGATTATGCAAGTTACGGCAACGATATCGCTTCGGCTGCTCGACATCTGCTTTCCGTCGTCCACTCGATGCGCAGCAACTCCGCTCAGAACCCGGACGTCGTGGATCTCGCGGCATTGAGTGCCGAGGCCGTAATCATGCTTGAATCTTCGGCGGACGAACGCTCGCTTCAAATCGAGCTCGATCGTCCAGCCAGCCTGCACGCACGAGGAGACGAGCGCGCCGTACTTCAGGTGCTTGTTAATCTCATCGTCAATGCCATCCGCTATTCGCCCGAGCGCGGGATTATTCGTTTGAGCTTTGCAAGCACCCAATCGGATGCCTCGGTCACCGTATCGGATCAGGGGTCCGGCGTAGCGGCCGAAGACGAACATAGGATTTTCGAGCGGTTCGAGCGCGCTCACTCGAGCGATGAAGGAACCGGTCTTGGACTTGCGATCTCGCGAAGGCTTGCCCGCGCAATGGGCGGCGATGTTACCCTCGACAGCAAACCTGGCGAGGGCGCGCGGTTCAGTTTGACACTGCCGCTGGCCTAACGACGCTCGCCCACTGGAGTGTAATCGCGCCTCGTCGGCCCGACGTAAAGTTGCCGTGGGCGTCCGATCTTCTGGTCCGGATCCGCGATCATTTCGTTCCACTGGGCGACCCAGCCCACGGTCCGCGCAACGGCGAACAAAGCGGTGAACATGTCCGTTGGAAACCCAATCGCATTCAAAATGACGCCCGAATAGAAGTCGACATTGGGGTAAAGCTTCTTCTCGATGAAGTACTCGTCGTGGAGAGCGAAGTTTTCGAGCTCCTTTGCGACGTCGAGCACGGGATCTGAAATATTCAGCTCTTTCAAGACTTCGTCGGCCGTCGCCTTCATCACCTTCGCGCGGGGATCGAAATTCTTGTACACCCGGTGACCGAATCCCATCAGCCGGAACGGATCGTTTTTATCCTTGGCCCTTGCAATATAATGCGGAATCCGATCGGGCGTACCGATCTCACGCAGCATGTTGAGCGCCGCTTCGTTCGCTCCGCCATGAGCGGGTCCCCACAAACACGCGATGCCCGCAGCGATGCACGCGAACGGGTTGGCGCCTGACGAACCGGCAAGCCGAACGGTCGAGGTCGACGCATTCTGCTCGTGGTCGGCATGGAGGATGAAGATCCGTCGCATGGCGCGTTCGATCACCGGATTAACTTCGTAAGGCTCGGCCGGAACTCCGAAGGTCATTCGAAGGAAGTTTCCGGCGTAGC
Source organism: uncultured Alphaproteobacteria bacterium (assembly GCA_963703055.1). Taxonomy (GTDB): domain Bacteria; phylum Pseudomonadota; class Alphaproteobacteria; order Sphingomonadales; family Sphingomonadaceae; genus Sphingomicrobium. The sequence goes on from OY969784.1 coordinate 564,770, forward strand.
TGAGATTATTCTGCGGATACATGAACGGCTGCCCGAGGCTGTATTTGTAAGCCATTGCAGCAATCGTCGGCATTTTTGCGATCAGCCTGTGCGATGCGATCATCCGCTGTTCGGGATCGGTGATATCCGTGCTGTCGTGATAAAATGACGAGAGGGCGCCGACGACCCCGCACATGATTGCCATCGGGTGAGCGTCGCGCCGAAAACCTCGATAGAAGGTTGCGAGTTGCTCATGGACCATCGTGTGCCGGTTGATGGTGTAGGTAAAATCATCGAGCTCGTGGCCCTTGGGTAACTCGCCATGAAGAAGCAGAAAGGCGAGTTCCATGAAGCTCGACTGCTCGGCAAGCTGTTCGATCGGATAGCCGCGGTGAAGAAGGATACCCTTTTCGCCGTCGATATAGGTGATCGCGCTTTCGCAGCTCGCGGTTGAAGTGAATCCGGGATCGTAGGTGAACATCCCGGACTGTCCGTAGAGCTTGCGAATATCGACCACTTCGGGACCGACCGTCCCCTCGAGCACCGGAAAATCGAAATTGCCGGTCGGCGTGGACAAACAGGCGCTTTTGTCGGTCATTCGTTCGGCTCCATCTGGTCAGCGATTCGGGCGAGGCTTTCCGTCCTGCCCAACAACGCCAAGACATCGAAAATTCCCGGAGAAGTCGTGTGCCCGGTAAGGGCCGCCCGGAGTGGTTGCGCAAGCTTGCCGAGCTTTACGCCGCCGGCCTCGGCGACTTCGCGGATAGCGGCCTCTAACGAGACTGGTTCCCACTTCGCAAGAGCTGCGAGCGCGCGATGCGCATCGGCAAGGCGCTTCCGGGCATCGCCGTCGACTATAACCGACGCCGCTTCGTCCATTTTCAACGGGCGTTGGGCGAAAAGGAAGCGAGCGCCCTCTGCAAGCTGAACAATGGTGTTTGCCCGAGTTTTGAGCTCCGGCATGGCGCTCATGAGGAGCGCTTTGTCATCGGGGCCCACACCAAGCCGTTCGGCAACAAGTGTCGCGAGCCTTTGGTTGTCGGCCTCGCGAACGTAATGGCCGTTCAGATTCTCGAGCTTCTTGAAGTCAAACCTGGAAGGAGATTTGCCGACATGATCGAGATCGAACCATTCGATTGCCTGCTCGGGAGCGATGATTTCGTCATCGCCGTGGCCCCAGCCAAGCCGAAGGAGATAATTGTCGACTGCTTCGGGTAGAAAACCCAGCTCGTCGCGATACGAATCGACGCCCAGCGCTCCGTGTCTCTTGCTGAGCTTTGCGCCATCGGAGCCATGGATCAGGGGAACATGCGCGTAGGTTGGTTCCGGCCAGCCCATCGCTCGGATGATCCCGAGCTGCCGGAAGGCGTTGTTGAGGTGGTCGTCGCCGCGGATGACATGGCTCACTCCCATGTCGTGATCATCAACGACGACTGCGAGCATGTAGGTCGGAGTTCCGTCAGATCGGAGCAGAATGAAATCATCGATCTCGCAATTTTGAACCGTCACTCGTCCTTGAACGCGGTCATCAATAACGGTCTCCCCGTCGTTGGGCGATTTAAGGCGGATCACAAACGGTTTGTCGCCCTGAGGTTCTGAAATGTCGCGCCACGGACTGTTGATCCGGAAAGGCCGGCGCTCGCGCTCGGCTTCGGCGCGTTGGGCAGCGAGTTCGTCCTGGGTCATGTAACAGCGATAAGCCTGGCCGCGATCGAGCATGCGATGAGCGATCTCGGCATGTCTCGCCCAGAACTGCGATTGATAATATTCGTGTCCGTCCCAATCGAGCCCGAGCCAGCGCATTCCGTCGAGAATGGCTTCAATCGCATCCTTGGTCGAACGGGCTCTGTCGGTATCTTCGATCCTGAGCAGGAATTTTCCGCCGTGGTGTCGTGCAAAAAGCCAGTTGAACAACGCCGTTCTTGCTCCGCCGATATGGAGAAAACCTGTGGGCGAAGGAGCAAATCGGGTAACGACCGGTCGTGAATGCGGCGAAGTGCTTGCGCTCAAGCGCGCTTCCTTTTTCTTTATGCTGCAATGCAGCGAATGGCCGCCCCTAACATAGGCAAAGCGCCTCTTCTACAGCGTGGCGGAGGCCTCTGACGTTTCGATCCTGAGGAGTTTGGTCCAGAATTCCGTCAAAAGGCGGTGGGCCGCAAACATGACGATAAAATCGCGAGTAAACGACGAAGCTTGATCTTATTGACTGCTCCAGACCGCGAGCTCACTTCCGGACGGATCGATGAACTGGAACCGTCGGCCGCCGGGGAATTCGAAAATGGCTCGCGAGATGATCCCGCCCGCTTCCGTGACGGCGGCAAGTGCGGCTTCGACATCATCGACGTGGACGACGGGCAACGGTACGGCCAAGGCCTCCGAGGGATCGCCTTGGAGCCCGATATTGGTCGAATGATCGGTCGTTGCGCAGTAGGTTGGACCGTAATTTGCAAACGTCCATCCAAAGGCTTTGGAATAGAATGCGCGCGTGAGTTCGTGAGCTGTCGCGCTTGGAAGCTCGAGATAGTCGAAGCGAGCCGTGCTCATGGTCAATAACGACGGATCAAACCCGCGAGCCGCCCTTGAATTTGGACTCGCCGTGGATCGTAACGCTGAGGCTCGTAACGGCGGTTGGCTGGATCGAGGCGGATCATATTGCCTTCCCGTCGGAACGTCTTGAGCGTGGCTTCCTCATTGTCGATGAGTGCGACAATGATCTCGCCATCCCGAGCGGTGTCAACTTTCCGGATAAGCGCAAAATCCCCGTCGAGAATTCCTTCTTCAACCATCGAATTGCCCGAAACCTCGAGCGCGTAATGTTCTCCAGGCCCAAGGAGCGCTGAAGGCACTGCGAATGATTCGGTGCCCTGTAAGGCTTCGATCGGAGTACCCGCTGCAATTCGCCCGTGAAGCGGGATGTCGATCGTGTCGTTCGCTGGAGTGGGGGCGGTGGCCCGGGCGGGCAAGGGCTGGGTCCGACCTTCGGGAAGTTTGATAATTTCGAGTGCGCGGGCCCGATTAGGTAACCGCCGGATAAATCCGCGTTCTTCGAGCGCCGAAATTAGACGATGAACGCCTGATTTCGATTTGAGCTCGAGCGCTTCGCGCATCTCGTCGAAGCTGGGACTGACTCCGCCCTCGTTCAGCCGACCATCGATAAAGAGCAGAAGCTCGCGTTGCTTGGAAGTGAGCATCGGCTTGTCCCCGGTTATAGAACGAACAGAGAACGTGTAGGCAACAAAGCGGATGACGTCAACCTCTCTTACCTCCCGAGGTGCATAGAGGTACCGATACGATAGGTCGAAAATGACTAAAGATTAGCGGCGAGGTTTAATCTGAGTTTCCTGATACAGTTGGTGGGTAGCCCCAACCCTTACCCGCCGCTGCTCAGCAGTCGGGTCTTCATCGCCTGGATCGCGCTCTCGTTGCGTTTTGCGCCGAGCTCCTCGCGCATCGCAGAGACAAACTCCCGCGCATAATCTTCTGCAAAGCCCTGCTGGAGTTCGTTTGCCATTCGTCCAATGAGCGCCGGCTGGCCAAGAGCGTTTCCAGGAATGATCTTGTCGACTTTGATGATGAAAAATCCTCGACCGCCGGGATCGGGGAGAACCCGACTTTTGCCCTGTCCGAGGATGAACAGGATCTTCAACGGGGGCGGGACCTGGCCCTGGGCATTCGCGATTTGGATCCTTCGAGCCGCGAGCGGCTGCGGCGGCGGAAGCGCAACGCCGCTTTCCTTCATGGCCTGATCGAGTGCAGTCCCGTGCTCGACCTTGGCTTCGATCTGGAACGCCACGGCGCGGGCGCGGTCGATGGCTTTGCTGTTAGTCCAGTCGTTTGCGACCTGGTCGTGAACGCTTGCAAGGGGAGCTGGCGCCGCAGGAACGACCTGTCCGGGTGCGACCATCGCGTAACCGGCATTGTTCGGGAGGGGGAGAACATCTGGCGGGTCGTTCGCTTCGAGCTGGAAGCCCGACTTCAATGTCGGAGCAAGCTCGGGAGGGAGCTTGTAAGACGGATCAGAACGCGACGAACCATCAGCAGTGATGAGCGGGGTCGTAATGACGGTCAACTTCGCCTGCGCTGCGGCCTCGGTAAAATTGTTGCCTCCGTCGACCGCATCTTGAACTTTGTCGTAGAGGTCCTCGATCGCAGCCTTGCGTTTGTCGGCGGTCAGTTTCGCTGCAATTTCGGAATGCGCCTGATCGGCTGACTTGCCGCTCTCAGTCTTGACAGAATTCGACTTTTGCGACCGCCCAGCCGAAATCGGTTTTGACCGGACCGACAACAGCGCCCGAGGGCGCCGCGAACACGGCATCGGCAGCCTTCGCTCCGGCAACCGCTGAATATGTGTCGTGAGTTTGATCCTTGAGCGACGTGACTGCCGCGTTCGCGCCCGCTGGAGCCGCCGCCGCTGCAATCTGGGCGCCCGATTTCGCGCGCGCCGCGATGGAGTTTGCAACGTTCTGGTCCTGAACGACGACCTGGCTGATGTTGCGCGTCTGCTTATTTCCATAATCGGACTTGTGGGCGTTGTAATAGGCCGTGATCTCCTGGTCGGAGGCAGTGACGCTGCCGACCTGATCATTCCCGATTTTCGCGATTTGAAGGACCCGCTGTTCGGGAACCATGTAGCGCGCGCGATTGCTGTTATAAAATTGCTGCAGATCCGCATCGGTCGGCTTCAGTCCTGCCCGAAACAACTGGATGGGAACGACTCCTCCCTCTCCCTGACGCGCTTCCAGCAACATTGAGGCATAGGGCGTTGCCATTCCAACGGAGACCCGCGCATTTGTCGCAACCGGAGTGATCATGAAGTGTTCGAGGAGGCTGCCCGCGAGAACTTCCCGAACCTCGGCATCTGTCAGATGCTGCGCTCCAAGAAATGCCTCGTAGCCCTGTTCGCTGAATTGGCCGTTCAATCCTCTTGTTTGAGGAATTTGAGCAATTTCACCGTCAATCAGCCGCTTCGAAAGGGGAAAGCGAACCTTTTCGGCAAAGGCGAGCAAGGTCTTGTTGTCGATCAGTTGGTCGATGAGCGCGTCAAGATCGCCGATGATCGTTGAATAATCGGCGTCTGGCCGGTCCTGGCGAACCTGCTGCAGATGCCGCTGCATGGCCTGACTAACCTCATCTTCGGAAACTTGCTCGCTGCCGACCTTCGCAAGCGTAGTACTGCTCATTCCGAAACCGACATTGCCGGAGCCGAAATTTGAAAGATTTCCGATCGCAAAGCCGGCCATAATGGCGATCAGCAAAAGCGCCATGATCCAGGTGCCGATCTTGGAATTGGAAACGCGGCGGAAGAAGTTGAGCATCGGATTCCAGAAGCGAATTGAAGGAGCGGCTGCTTTACGGATCGGGGTGGCGCGCATCAACCCACGCAGCTACGCCTCACGAAAAAGGGAGGACACGGGATTGGAAGCGATCAGAAAACTGGTTGCAGGCAACTGGAAAATGCACGGGACCTCCGCCGATCTTGGAAAGATCGAAGCGATCGCTGCCGCATCGCGAAACTATCCCTCCATTGATGTCGCGCTGTGTGTGCCCGCAATCCTCATTGAACGTGCTGCACGCCTGGTCCCGGGGTTCGCGATCGGCGCTCAGGACGTTCATCACGCACAAAGTGGCGCCCATACCGGCAGCGTCTCTGCCCAAATGCTTCTCGATGCAGGAGCGAGACTGACGATCGTGGGTCATTCGGAACGTCGCGATTCTCAGCGCGAGAGCAACCGCGAAGTGAAAGTGAAAGCCGAGACCGCTCTTTCATGCGGGCTTGGTGTGATCCTGTGCGTCGGCGAAACGCTCAAAGTCCGCGATGACGGCGAAGCGATCACGACGGTTCTCGAGCAGCTTAAACATTCGCTTCCCACGGACCTTAGCGCGCCATCCGACCTCGCCATTGCTTACGAACCCATCTGGGCGATTGGCACCGGGAAAATTCCGACGAAAATCGATATCGGCGAGATGCATTCTGCCATCAGAGTCGCGCTGCTCGAGCACTTTGGTGACAAGGGTCGGTTTTTGCGCATTCTTTATGGAGGGTCGGTCAAGGCTTCGAACGCAAAAGAGATCTTTTTGATCGAGAATGTCGAGGGAGCGCTCGTCGGCGGGGCCAGCCTTAGACCCGAAGACTTCATTCCGATCGTGACTGAAGCTGCAGGCGCGCTCGACTAGCTGTGATTTCTAAGGCTGCAGTCAGGGCCTCTTCATTGTCCATCGAAGATTTTCGGTTCACGCAACAACATTCCTTGGCGCAGCAACTCCTTAGCCTGAGACATTCATTCCGGGTCGGTTGAAAGGCGGGCCTTCGCCGACTAAGTCGGCGCTTCGGTTCGTTTCGAGAAAGCCTAAGATGTTCGCATTCCTGCTGATTATCCAAACCCTCATTGCAGTGGCGCTGATTGGCACCATTCTCATGCAACGTTCCGAAGGTGGCGGCCTTGGCGTTGGAGGAAGCTCGTCGGGTTTCATGACCGCGCGCGGGGCTGCCGACTTCCTCACGCGATCAACGGCTGTCCTTGGAGGAGTGTTCATCTTTCTTTCGATCATCATGGCGGGATTTGCTGGAGCGACCCGTCAACCGACCAAAATCGACACATCCATGGAAAATACGACCGCTCCGCTTCAGCAGCCCAAGTCCGCTCCGCAGCAGCCGACCGCTCCCGCCCCGACGCTGACCTCAAACGCTACGCAGAACGAAGGCGCTCCCGCGGTCCCGCTCGCTCAATAAGACAGGGGTCTCGACGTCAAACGGAGCCTCGTCCCCATAATTATTTCGCGTTCCCGCTTGCGTCGGGAGCAATTGCCCCCCAAGCCTTGGATCCCATGGCGCGGTTCATTTTTGTCACCGGCGGCGTGGTCTCCTCGCTCGGAAAAGGTTTGCTTTCTGCCTCCTTGGGGGCCCTTCTGCAGTCGCGTGGGTATCGGGTCCGAATTCGCAAGTTCGACCCCTACCTCAACGTCGATCCGGGGACGATGTCGCCCTACCAGCACGGCGAAGTCTATGTGACTGAGGATGGGGCTGAGACCGATCTCGATCTGGGTCATTACGAGAGATTCACGGGCGTTTCGTCCTATCAGTCGGACAATGTCACGACAGGTCGGATTTATCGCGATATTATCGCGAAGGAGCGTCGCGGTGATTACCTCGGAGCAACCGTTCAGGTCATTCCTCATGTTACGAACGCGATCAAGGAGTTCGCAGTCGCAGGCACGGAAAATTGCGACTTCGTGATTTGCGAGATCGGCGGAACTGTTGGGGACATCGAAGGCCTTCCGTTCATTGAATCGATTCGCCAGCTGAAGAACGACCTTGGCCGCGACCAGTCGGTGAGCGTCCACACGACGCTCGTTCCCTGGATTGCTGCTGCTGGAGAGCTCAAGACCAAGCCAACGCAACATTCGGTACGCGAGCTGTCGAGCCTCGGAGTTCAGCCCGATGTCCTTCTATGTCGGACCGAAAAAGAGCTTCCGGTGAGCGAGCGCGAAAAGATTGCGCTGTTCTGCAATGTTCCGAGATCGGCGGTGATCCCCGCGCTCGACGCGCGCAATATCTATGAAGTGCCGCTTCAATATCATGAGGCGGGCCTCGACGATGAAGTCCTCGCGGCCTTTGGAATCAGCGATGCTCCTCGGCCCGATCTGGAACGATGGCGGCAGATCATGGACTGCATCGATCATTACGAAAGCGAGGTCACGATTGGCGTCGTCGGTAAATATGTCGGTCTGCCCGACGCCTACAAAAGCCTTCGCGAAGCACTCGTCCATGGAGGGATCGCCAATCGAGCAAAGGTGAACATCCAGTGGATTGACGCGGAAATTTTCGAACATCCCGAAGCCGACATCGTCGCCGAGCTCGAGCCGCTTCACGGGGTTCTCGTTCCTGGCGGTTTCGGCGAGCGTGGCAGCGAGGGCAAGATTGCGAGCGTCAAATTCGCGCGTGAGCGGGACATCCCATTTCTTGGAATTTGCCTCGGGATGCAGATGGCGTGCATCGAAGCGGCGCGCAATCTTGCGGGAATCACGCGCGCTTCAACAACCGAGTTCGGAGAAACTCCCGAACCCGTCGTTGGAATGATTACCGAATGGATGAGCGAAGAGGGGCTTCAGAAGCGCGCCGGCGGAGGCGATCTTGGCGGCACCATGCGACTTGGCGCTTATCCAGCGAAGCTTGACGGCAATAGTGTTGTGCGCTCGATCTACGGTTCTGACCTCATCAGCGAACGCCACCGGCATCGCTACGAAGTCAACGTCCATTATCGCGATGCCCTCGAGAAAACCGGGCTCGTGTTCTCGGGCATGTCACCCGACGAACAGCTTCCGGAAATCGTCGAGCGTCCAGACCACCCGTGGTTCATCGGAGTCCAGTTCCATCCCGAGCTCAAGAGTCGGCCATTTGACCCCCATCCGCTCTTCGCCGGATTCATCGAAGCTGCGGTTAATCAATCGCGGCTCGTTTGAATAATCGGCTGCGGAACAGTGGACCTTCTTTCTCGTTAAGCGCAACGTTGCGACACCAAAACAAAAAGGGAAGCGACATGCTTTTAACTATCGCGATTATTCTTATTATCTTGTGGGCACTTGGATTTTTCGCCTTCCACGTTGCCGGTGGCTTGATCCATATCCTGCTTGTCATCGGCATTATCGTACTGATCTGGAACTTCGTGGCAGGACGCCGCGCAGTCTAATTTCGGCGAGCGTTGCGGGCGGGCTTTGCCCGCCCTAAATGCCTGCCATGAGTAACAGTATTTCGACACGCGTGGCGGTTCTTGGCTCAGGGCCGGCGGGTCTGACGTCGGCCATTTACGCCGCACGTGCAGGGCTCGCCCCAATCGTGATTCAGGGCATTCAGCCGGGCGGACAGCTGACCACCACGACCGATGTCGAAAATTATCCTGGATTTCGCGAGGTCATCCAGGGGCCGTGGCTGGTCGAAGAAATGCAGGCTCAAGCCGAGCACGTCGGCACGAAAATGGTATGGGACCATATTTCGAGCGTCGATTTGTCACGGCGTCCGTTCAGGCTCACCGGCGATAGTGGCGGCCATTATTTCGCTGATGCTCTCGTTATCGCAAGCGGAGCGCAGGCCAAATGGCTCAACCTGCCCTCCGAAGAACATATGAAAGGCCGGGGCGCCTCGGCTTGCGCAACCTGTGATGGATTTTTTTACCGGGGCAAGAAGGTCGCCGTAATCGGCGGGGGCAACACCGCTGTCGAAGAAGCCTTATATATGACCAATCACAGTCACGACGTGACTCTGGTTCACCGTCGCGACAGCTTGCGGGCCGAAAAAATTCTTCAGGATCGCCTGTTCGCCAATCCGCACATCAATGTCATCTGGGACAGTGAAGTCGTCGACTTCATCGGAAGCGGCGACCCCGAAGCGTTGGTCGGCCTCGATTTGCGCAACAAGCGCACTGGAGAGATCAGCAGATTGGACGTCGAGGGAGCATTCGTTGCCATTGGCCACCAGCCGGCAACCGAGCTTTTCAAAGACCAGCTCCAACTCGACGACGACGGCTACATCATCGTTGAACCCGGTACGACCCGAACCAGCATCCCTGGAGTCTTTGCCTGCGGCGACGTGATGGACAAGATTTACCGCCAGGCGGTGACCGCCGCCGGGACCGGCTGCATGGCTGCGCTCGATGCCGAAAAATATCTTGCAGCTCAGGAATTTGAAACACTCGCTGCCGAATGAATGCGTGGTTGTCGGTCGACCGGATTTTTCCCTTGGCAGCTATTGCCCGGGTTTATCGAAACTTTCGGCCGGCGGCGGATAGAGAGCTTTCTCAAAGAAAAGCCCTTGGGGCGGTGCGTTGAACCCCATCGCCTGGCGGTCGTGAGCTTCAAGAGCTTTCGAAATGTCCTCAGGAAGCCATTGACCCCGGCCGACAAGCGCAAGACAGCCGACCATCGAACGAACCTGATGATGAAGAAAGCTTCGCGCCGCAGCGGCGACCAGGATCTCATCGCCATTGCGAGCGATTTCCAGTCGATCGAGAGTTTTTACCGGGCTTTGAGATTGGCAGTGCGCGGACCTGAAGGTCGTGAAGTCATGACGTCCCACGAGATACTTCGCACCGTTCTGCATCGCTTCGACGTTGAGCGGCCCGGCGACATGCCACACTCGCCCACGGTCAAGCGCCGATGGAGGGCGGCGGTTGAGGATCCGGTAGAGATAGCGCCGCCCAATGCACGAGAAGCGAGCATGCCAGTCCGGCTCAGTCTCCTTTGCAGAAAGAACCACTATCGGTTGAGGCCGAACGAGCGCGTTCAAGCCTTCGCGCAGGCGATGTGAGGTCAACGCTCGTTCAACATCGACATGCGCGGACATTTCGAGCGCATGGACGCCAGCATCGGTTCGACCCGCACCAACAACGATCACATTTTCGCCGGTCATTCGAAAAAGCGCCTCCTCAAGCGTTTGCTGAACGGAGGGGCCATGGTCCTGGCGCTGCCAGCCCATGAATGGACCGCCGTCAAATTCGATGCTGAGGCGCCAGCGAGTCACGCCAAAAGCGTTCCTTTTGGAATCGAAAAACCCCTCAGGAGCTCGCTTGGTGTCATCGGCACACGTCCCGCTCGTTGAACGAGGAGCGGATGAATTGTCCCGGATCCACAGGCAATCGCCAGACGATCATCGACCACTTCGCCCGGCCGTCCAGAACTGCCCGGCGAGCATGACGCAGCGAGAAGTTTGATGCGCTCGAAGTTAACCTCGAACCAGGCGCCGGGAAGCGGACTGAACGCGCGCACCTGACGTTCGATCAGGTCGGCGTCCAAAGTCCAGTTGATCCGGGTTTCGGTCTTGTCGATTTTGGACGCATAGGTCGAACCGGTCGCGGGCTGGGGTCGGGGGAGCGCCTGAACGCGGAGCCAGTCGATTAGGCATTCGGCCCCAAGTTTCGCAAGTTCGTCAGTAACTTGGCCGCCAGATTTTCCACCGATTTCGAGCTTTCTCTCAAGCAAGATCGGACCCGTATCAAGCCCTTCGTCCATGCGCATGATTGTAATCCCGCTGACCGTGTCGCCAGCAAGGATCGCGCGCCGAATGGGAGCTGCGCCGCGCCATCGCGGAAGAAGCGATGCATGAACGTTGATGCAACCTCGTTTTGGTGCCTCGAGAATTGGAGAGGGAAGGATCAAACCATAGGCCGCAACGACTGCAAAATCCGGGTCCAAAGCCCGGAACAAATCCTGTTCTTCGGGGTCGCGCAGAGTCCGCGGAGTTCTGACTTCGATCCCCATCGACAGGGCTCGTTCGTGAACTTCGGTCCGGCGTTCCGACTTTCCGCGGCCCGCCGGTCTTGGCGGCTGGGAATAGACGCAAGGTACGGTGAAACCGGCGTCGACCAGCGCGACGAGGCTCGGCACTGCAAAGGCCGGCGATCCCATGAAGACGATGCGCATCGGGGGCCCTATGGCGAAAGCTGGCGGAATTGCCTACCTCGACATCGTCGTGGCAAGTCCGGAAATCGAAGCATTGTCGCAAGCGCTGGCTCGCCTGCCCGGACTTGGTCCGCGATCGGCGAGACGGGCCGTGCTCCATTTGATCAAACGCCGAGAAAGCGCTTTCATTCCGCTTCTTGCCGCGCTCCAGAGTGTCGCTGAAAAGCTCTCAACTTGCTCGATTTGCGGAAATGTCGACACTTTGGATCCCTGCTCGATCTGCCGGGATCCGCGCCGTGACGAAAAAATGCTCTGCGTGGTCGAGGAGGTTGCCGATTTGTGGGCGCTCGATCGCTCCCACCTCTTTCCTGGTCGATATCATGTCCTCGGCGGCCGTCTCTCGGCGCTCGATGGGATCGGGCCAGAGAATCTTAGTATCGATCAGCTCGTCGGTCGCATTTCCAAAGGCGGGATCGATGAGGTCGTTCTTGCAATGAATGCGACGCTCGAAGGCCAGACAACGGCACATTATCTGGCCGAAAGACTCGAAGTATTTCCGCTCCGTCTCAGTCAGTTGGCACACGGACTTCCAGTTGGCGGTGAACTTGACTATCTCGACGAAGGAACGCTTGCCCAGGCTCTGCGCGCCCGTCGCCCGATTGCTTGAACCGCGAAAAGCGAGCGACTAAATCCAAGCCCATGGCCATTCGTCGCATCTATGAAACTCCCGATCCGGTTCTCCGACAGATCTCGAAACCGGTGGAGACATTCGATGGAGAGCTCAAAAGCCTCATCGAAGACATGTTTGAAACCATGTACGAAGCACCGGGAATCGGCCTTGCTGCGGTTCAGGTGGGAGAGCCCATTCGTTTGCTCGTCATCGACCTTCAGGAACCCGCCGATCCCGATGATCCCGAGAGCGCCTCCATTAAGAACTCCGAGAATATTCATAAACCCGGAGATCCTTTGGACCTCGGATCATGATGTTCCCTACACCGAGGGGTGCCTTTCGGTGCCCGAGCAATATGCCGAGGTGATGCGACCCGATCGCATTCGCGCAAAGTGGCAGGATTCCGACGGGCAGTCATGTGAAGAGGAAATCGATGGACTGTTAGCGGTCTGCCTTCAACATGAAATGGATCATCTGAACGGTGTATTGTTCATCGATCATCTGTCTCGGCTGAAACGCGATATGGTCTTAAAGAAGCTCACCAAATGGCGGAAAGAGAATCAGAAAAAGGCGGCGTAAGGAGTCAATTCCAAGCGAGTTCAAAACTCCCTTCTTCATCGAATTTCTATGCGTCGGGCGAGACCATCGGCGTTGTCAAAAGCGGCGGACCAGGACGCCGATAATTGCGGAAAAAATTTGCCTTTTGCGCCCGATCAAAGTGGCCGATGGCGAAGCAGCATTTCACACATTTCTGTCGAATTACCCTAGTCCGCCATCGTCAACGATGCAGCGGCGTTTCGACAATCCTCGGCACATTCACGGCACATTTGCGCACACAGTTTGCAATGTTCGGCGTCATGGCGTTCGCACTCATTGGCACAGGCCTCGCAAACCCGAGCGCAAAGCTCGAGCGTTTCGCGAAGGACTTCATCGTTGCTACCGGTTCGTCTGACCGCCAGCTTTCCGCTCGCCTCACAGATATCGCTGCAGTCGAGGCACGATCGGACGCACTCGCTCATGTCGACGCTCTCGCTTGCACAGGCGTCTGCACAGCTGAGGCACATCCGCGCGCAATACATCAGGTGGTGAGCCGCATCACCGAGCGGCTGATTGACATGGCCGCGCATGGCCGGGTGAAGGGCAATCATTTTTCGAATGGACATGGTGTTCTCCCGCAAACTGGAAAACGGGACGTAGCGAGTGATGTTCCGCTTGAGGAGCTCCAATTCGCAGCCTAAAGTTCACATTCTGTTCCGGGGAGCTGTTGTGATGAGTTCGGGTGTCGCAATCCTGTTGGCCATGGGGGCGCTGCTCTGCGGCCTCCTCGTTGGCTGGTGGTTTGCCAGCCGCTCGTCGGGAGCATTGAAGTCTGAGCGCGACGAGGCTCGAGCAGCGGGCGAGGACTGGCGCAATAAATGGAACGAGACCGCTTTAGGGTTTGCGGCCCAGTCGGAAAAACTGCAGCGACTCGTTGAAGCGGAAGCCCAACTCATTTTGGAGCGAGAAACCGCAGCCAATTTGAAGGCAGAGGTTGCAGCGCTCAGTCGTGCGGAACAGGAACGCGAGAAATCGTTCAATGAGCGGCTCGCTGAACTCAAGGACGCAAAGGACGCGCTTTCTGCTCAGTTCGCAGAGGTCGGGAGCAAGCTGTTGGAAGTCGCGCAGAAAAAGTTTCTCGATCGTGCCGATGACCAATTCCGGCAGTCGGAGGAGAATGCCGGCAAGAACCTCAAGGCGCTCCTTCAGCCCGTCCACGAACGGCTCGAGCGCTATGAGCAGACGGTCACCAAAGTCGAACAGGAGCGACGCAACGATTTTGGCGTTCTTACCGGCCAGATCGATGCAATGCGAAGTGGAACGGAGCGGGTTTCTGCTGAAGCTGCCAAGCTCGTCAATGCGTTGAGAAACGCTCCCAAGGCGCGCGGGCGCTGGGGCGAACAGCAGCTTCGCAATGTTTTGGAAACGTGCGGTCTTTCCGAGCATTGCGATTTCCAGACCGAAGTGAGTGTTGCAGGTGAAGACGGTCGGATGCGACCCGATGTCGTGGTTCGGGTGCCAGGAGGACAGTCGCTCGTCATCGACGCCAAGGTTTCCCTAAACTCCTATCAGGACGCATTCGGTTCGATCGACGAGACCGAGCGAACAGCGCATCTTGTGGCTCATTCGGGAGCCATCCGGGCCCATGTGAACAGCCTTGGAGCCAAGGCCTATTGGTCGCAGTTCAAAGACGCCCCCGACTATGTCGTCATGTTCATTCCAGGAGAGCATTTTCTCACTGCCGCGCTTGAGCAGGATTCGTCGCTCTGGGATTATGCGTTCGACAAGAAGGTCCTGCTTGCAACGCCAACAAATCTGATCGCAATCGCAAGAACGATTGCAGCGGTTTGGCGCCAGGAAAAGCTTGCCAAGGAAGCACGCCAGATCGGTGAGCTTGGAAAAGAACTTTATGAACGTCTCGCAAAAGCCGCTGAAGACCTTCGAAAGGTTGGAAGCGGGCTTTCGTCCGCGGTCAATAATTACAACAGCTTCGTCGCAAGTTTTGAGGGACGGTCGCTGGTCACCGCACGCAAATTTCGCGATCTCAACATCGAACCGACGAGGCGCGACATCGACGTTCTTCAACCGGTTGAATCCCTTCCTCGCCATTCCGAGGAGACCAATCCCTCTGAGGCAACTCTGGGATTGACCGATGAGGATGATGACCCCCAGCAAATCGCGGCCGAATGATGAACCAGCTCAGCGGTCGGTGGCAATTTTAATTCACGGTCGTCGTCCAATGGCCGGCCTGAGTCTTCATCAATCTTTGATTGTCAGCGCCAGCTTGCCTCGATCGCAAACGCCATGACTGCCGCGGCGATCGCTGCATTGAGGCTGTCCGCCCGGCCTGCCATCGGAATTTTCACAAGCAGGTCGCATTGCGATTCATAGTCGGCAGGAAGGCCCTGCTGCTCATTACCGATCAGAACGAAGGCCGGAGGCCGGTAGTCGGCATTGAGATAATCGGTGGTCGTCTTGAGGCTGGTTCCGATGAGCTGACCAGCGTCAGAGCGCAGCCAGGGAATAAACTCCTCCCAGCGCGCCGTAGCGACCTTCTGGGTGAAGATGGCTCCCATCGAAGCTCGCACTGCCTCGACCGAAAAGGGGTCGGCACAATCATCGATAAGGATCAGTCCGCCGGCCCCGACAGCGTCACCGGTTCTAAGGATGGTACCTAAATTTCCCGGATCACGAAGCGCTTGAGCGACCAACCAGAGGCGCGCCTGCTTCCGGTCGACCTGTTCAAGCGTGGTGTCCGGCTGACGGTAAGCCGCAACAAGCATCTGCGCATTGTTCTTGCCTGTCATTTTCGAAAGAATTTCGGAAGTTGTCTCGACGACATCGCCTCCGGCGTCCTCGGTCGCAGAAATGATAGCCTGGGCGAGGGGATGGCGCTCGGTTTCTGAAGAGAATGCGAGAATTTCGGGAAGTTGACCAGTCTCTCGAGCTTCCGTGATAATTCGCAGGCCCTCCGCCAGGAACAGCCCTTCGGCTCGCCTGGACTTCTTGTCGCGGAGCGAGCGAATGAGCTTGACCGTCGAATTGGAAAAGGAAGTGACAGAACGGGTCATCGCTTCAGTCGTTAGGCCGATTTTGAACCTGGAAGACTGGCAATGGTCCGCGGACGCCAAATCCGCAGATCGGGGCGGCGAGCACAATCAAGGAGAGACCGTCCAGCTATTCTTCTCCGAATCTTTCTTCGATCAGGGCGACCAGCCGAGCCAGCGATTCCTCCGCATTGTCGCCCTCGACATGGATCGTGATCGTGTCCCCAACCGCCGCTCCAAGCATCATCAGCCCCATGATTGAGGTTCCGCAAACGCGGTTTCCGTCCTTTTCGACTTCAATCGGAGTTCCAAGTTCGCTTGCGAGATTGACGAATTTCGCGCTCGCACGAGCATGAAGCCCGCGCTGATTGGAGATTCGGACCTCGCGCGTGACCTGCCTCAAGCCGCTGCTTCCCCAAGAATCTCCGAAGCGACGGAAATGTATTTGCGTCCAGCCTCCCTTGCGGCCGCAACAGCAGCATGCACCGGCATGACCTTGCGGGCGCCTTCGAGACGAATCAGCATCGGCAGGTTAACCCCTGCAATCACTTCGATGTTGTCGCCCTTCATCAAGCTGATTGCGAGGTTGGAAGGCGTTCCCCCGAACAGATCGGTGAGAATAATCACGCCCTTTCCCTGATCGACCTTGTCGATTGCGGTTGCGATGTCCTTGCGTCTCGCCTCCATATCGTCGTCGGGACCGATGCAAATTGCTTCGATCCCCTCCTGAGGGCCGACCACATGTTCCATCGCGACGACGAACTCGGCTGCCAACCGGCCGTGAGTCACCAGCACCAATCCAATCATTGATCCAACTCGTCCTCACCCTCGGTTGCCTGAGTGCGCCCAGGATGCCGCTCGATCGTGTCACTCGGCTGCGAAGCGAGATCACGGTGACGGACATTCGGAACAAACCCGGCCCGACGCAACCGTTCCGCGATTTCGACTGCCGCGGCGACCGATCGATGCCGACCACCAGTACAGCCGAATGCGACGGTTACGTAATTTTTGCCCGCGGCCCAGTAGCGGGGAATCCACTCGATGAGAAGCGATTCAATCCGATCGAGGCTCTCCGTCCACGACGGTTCGGACGCGAGATAGTCGCGAACCTTCTGATCGGCGCCGGTCAGCGGCCGGAGCTCGTCGACCCAATGAGGATTGGAGATAAATCTGAGATCGAAGACGAGGTCCGCGGTTTGGGAAATTCCGTGAGCAAATCCAAAGGAGGCGATTGTGAGGATGGGATGATCGGAATCGCTCCCATAGCGCCGCTTCAATTCATCCCCGAGCTCGACAGGGCTAAGGTCGGTGGTATCGATGACTGTATCAGCGGCTTCTCGTAGCGGCAGGGTGAGCCGCCGCTCGCGCTCAATTCCGTCTTCCGCAGGTCGGTCGTGTGCCAGGGGGTGGCGCCGGCGCGTTTCATCGTAACGGCGCATGAGCTCCGGGCCGGCACAGTCGACGTAGAGGATTTCGGGTTGAACGCCTTCGATCGAACGTAAGAGCGCGGGTAATTTCTGAGCATCGAAGCCTCGACTTCGAACATCCATTGCGACTGCGACTGGAGCAGTGCGCGGCGCGTTCCCGCCGTGCACGAAGTCGTTCAGCAAATCCGCTGGAAGGTTGTCGACAATGTCCCAGCCCATGTCCTCGAGTGTATCGAGGACGGTTGATTTTCCCCCTCCAGACATCCCGGTGACGAGAAGCAGAGACGGCAGGCGGCGATCGCCGCCACTCATCAGAAGCTGAGGCCCAAGCGGTCGAGCGCGAGCGCCACTTTAGAAGGCGCCGATGCGGTCATTGCGTCGATCGAGATCAACGGAACGGAGACGCCGAGAATCGGGCGCTCGCGGCTATCGTCGGGGAGGCGCGTGATGTCGCTCGTGAGTTCCACCAGGAGCGCGACCGGAACGTTGCCGACATGTTCGATTTCCATGATTCCAAGGCCTCGAACCTCGAGCTTACCAGCAATCGTCCCCGGCGGCGTCGCGATGAGGCGGTCCCCGTCGCGTTTGACGAGCGTCTGGTCGTCGCTAACGAGCGTGAAGCCGCGATCGAGCATTCTGAGCGCGAGGTCCGATTTGCCCGATCCCGACGGCCCGGTAATGACGACCGCCCGTCCATCAATTGCGACTGTGCTTGCATGAAGGGTTTCCGCCGATAGCCGCGGACCCGCGCCGGTTTGGGGCGCTGTCATTCTGAATCCGCCGCTGGGAGCCGGATTGTGAATCGGGCACCGGAAGGTGCGTCGTCGCGGTCGTGCACGTCAATCTCTCCATCGTGGCCTTTGACGATTGCCTCGGCGATGGCAAGGCCGAGACCGGAATGGCGACCAAAATTTTCGCCTTCGGGCCTTACTGAATGGAAGCGGTTAAAGATCGCTTCACGTGCTTCGGGGCGCACTCCTGGGCCCTCATCGTCGATCCGAATTCGAACCTCTTGGCCGACATGAGCTGCCGCGATTTCGACCAACCCTCCGGGCGGCGAAAAACTGACGGCGTTGTCAATGATCGCGTTGATTGCGCGAGCTAAACGGTCGGGCTTTCCAAGCACGACAGCGGTGTTCTTGCGTGGTCGGGCGAACGCGATCCGTGCATCGCCTTTCTCGCGGCGCGACTCCCAGCTCAGTACAAGCTGTTCGATCAAAGATCCTAAATCGACCGTTTCGAACGTTGCCCGAGAGAGCTCCGCGTCCGCCCTTGCAGCCTCGCTGATGTCGTTGATCAATCGGTCGAGGCGAACCACGTCTTCGCGAGCAATCGTCAGCAATCTCCGGCGAAGATCCGGATCCTCGACGCTTTCCAGACCCTCGACTGCGGATCGCAGCGAAGCGAGCGGATTCTTAAGCTCGTGGGTGACATCGGCAGCGAACGCTTCGATGTTGTCGATCCGTTGCCGCAAGGATTGGCTCATGTCCGACACGGCACGTGCAAGCAGTCCGATTTCGTCGCCGCGTTTGGGGAGCCGCGGAACTTTGACTTCGCGCGCGCGGCCGAGCCGAACCCGATGCGCCGCGAGTGCAAGGCGGCGCAACGGTCTGACAATGGTCCGTGCAAGAAACATCGAAAGGAAGACCGATAGCGCAATAACGAGTGCCATCGCTCCGATGACAATTGCCCGCTCTCGGCGAACGGTGTGGGTGAACGTCCGGTCATTGTCCGTTGTGAGAAGGACGCCACCATTAAACGGCACCGCTGATGAAATGACCGGCGTTAAATCGGGTGCGTTCCTGATCCGCGTAGTCGGTCTTCCAAGAGTGCGCGCTCGAACCGCCTCCGGCCACGCCGCCAGGCGATCCACTTTAGGCTCGACATAGTCGTTGAGCGGCCTTGCCCCAACGATCAGATTGAAGCCTCGATCAAGCAACCTTGCACCATTTTGTGACCACTTCTGAGCATTGGGTTCGCGAAGCTCGTAGGTCGGTCCGGTCAGGCGCCAGCTGTCGATCACTAGCGATCCGTCGACCGCATAGAGGCGGAAACGATCATTGGTGACTTGAGTGGCTGTCGCAAGCAACCCGGGCCAGTCGGCCTGGGGGACGTAACTCATCGCAGCGACGGCAATCGACGTTTCAAGTCGCGATTGCTGGGTTCGTTCCTTGCTGAGGCGATTGCGAAACAGATCGAGATACAGCGTGCTCAATGCGACAAGCAGAACGGTTAGAATATTGAGGGCGAGAATCCGGTGAGTCAGCGTCCACTTGCCCGTCCAGCGCAGTTGGACGTCTGTCGCCTTACTGATCGTCGAACCTGTAACCGACGCCATAGAGGGTCTCGATTGCATCGAATTCGGGCGCTGAACTTCGAAACTTGCGCCGGATTCGTTTGATGTGACTATCGATCGTTCGATCGTCGACGTAAATATCTTCGTTATAAGCAACGTCGAGTAGCTGATTGCGTGTTTTGACGACGCCGGGGCGTTGAGCAAGCGCCTCCAGAATTAAAAACTCGGTGACCGTGAGACTGACGTCCTTTCCATCCCATCGCACCTTGTGACGGGCAGGGTCCATGACCAGCGAGCCGCGCTCCAGAAGCGGTGAATCGACTTGGGCGGCATTTGCGACAGCCTCGCCGCGCTCCAGTTCCTGACGGCGCAGGATCGCGCGAATGCGCGCAATCAGAAGCCGCTGGGAAAACGGTTTTGAAATATAATCGTCGGCCCCCATCGCAAGGCCAAGCGCTTCATCAAGCTCATCGTCCTTCGAAGTCAGAAAAATGACGGGCATGGAGGTGAACTCGCGCACGCGCCGGAGAAGCTCCATTCCGTCGAGGGTCGGCATCTTGATGTCGAACACACCAAGGTCGGGCGGATTGTCGTTGATCGCCTTCAGCGCAAGGACGGCATCAGAATAGACACGCGTTACGAACCCCTCCTGCTGGAGAGCAATCGAAACCGACGTCAAAATATTGCGGTCATCATCGACCAGCGCGATCACTTGGGTCATTCGCCGCTCTGTCGATGCCTCATCTGGACCAAAGTCAAGGAATAACACTGGCGTGCGGCGATACAAGCCAAGCCAAGCCAAGCCAAGCCAAGCGACAAGAGGCTCAGGCAATATTCAGCATCACGCGTGAATAGCAGACGGCGAACTGCAAACCTACGCGTTTTGACCCTTCCGGGGTTCGTCCTTATAGGCGCGTTTCAAGGGAATTCGATCTGACGGCTGGCGGAAACGACGCGTTGGACGGCTTTGGTTGAAAGGATGGATCAAGAGTGACGGACCGCGTTCCGCAAGTTGGCCTTGATGCGCAGAATATTGCCACTGACGCAGAGATTTTCTGGAATCTGACGACTGCACCGCTGGTTGAACATGCGGTGCGGCGGGGCGAAGGGCTGCTTGCCAAGGATGGTCCATTTGTCGTTCGCACCGGTCGGCACACCGGTCGGAGCGCGCAGGACAAATTTACGGTCAAGGACGAGACGACCAAGGACGTCATCTGGTGGAACAACGGCAACAAACCGATGGATCCGGCGGCATTCGACCGGCTCTACGATGACTTCATGCTCGAACTTGCCAAGAAGAACGAGCTCTATGTTGCTGATCTTTATGGAGGTTCGCAGCCAGAGTATCGGGTCAAGGTTCGCATCGTAAACGAACTTGCGTGGCACAACCTTTTCATTCGCACCTTGCTTGTTCGACCACCAGTTGAAGATCTGGAAGGATTTCAACCCGAATATCTGATCATCGACCTTCCGACATTTCGAGCGGATCCCGAGCGACATGGCTCGCGAACCGAAACGGTGGTTGCGGTGAACTTTTCCAAGAAGGTAATCCTGATCGGGGGAACCACCTATGCCGGTGAAATGAAGAAGTCAGTCTTTGGGCTGCTCAATTTCATTCTCCCAAAGCGTGGCATCATGCCGATGCACTGCTCTGCGAACATCGGTCCCAACGGCGACACGGCGATCTTTTTCGGTCTGAGCGGCACTGGCAAGACCACGCTTTCAGCAGATCCGAACCGCACGTTGATCGGTGACGACGAACATGGCTGGTCCGACACCGCGGTGTTCAATTTCGAAGGCGGCTGTTACGCCAAGATGATCAGGCTTTCGGCAGAATCCGAGCCGGAGATCTATGCCACGACCAAGCGTTTCGGGACGGTTCTCGAAAATGTTGTCATCGATCCCGAAACACGCGAACTCGACCTTGATGATGCCACCTTCGCCGAGAACAGCCGCGGCGCATATCCGATCGATTTCATTCCCAATTCGTCGCTCGACAATCTTGGTCCTCCGCCGAAGAACGTCGTCATGCTGACGGCCGATGCGTTTGGCGTTCTTCCTCCGATTGCAAAACTCACCCCAGATCAGGCGATGTATCACTTTCTCTCTGGATACACGGCCAAGGTCGCCGGTACCGAGATTGGAGTTACCGAACCTCAGGCGACATTTTCGACCTGTTTTGGGGCGCCATTCATGCCGCGCCATCCCTCGATCTACGGCAATCTGCTCAAGCAGCGGATCGCGGAGGCCGGGGTCGACTGCTGGCTGGTCAACACCGGCTGGACGGGCGGGAAATACGGCGTTGGAACGCGAATGCCGATCAAAGAGACCCGGGCCCTCCTCAACGCTGCGCTCGATGGCTCATTGAACAACGCGCAATTCCGCAAGGATCCGAATTTCGGGTTCGAAGTTCCGATCGCCGTTCCGGGTGTCGACAGCAGATTGCTGGATCCCAGGAGCACCTGGTCCGATCCGCAGGATTATGACGCAGCAGCGGCAGCCCTCGTTGATCTTTTCGTGGAGAATTTTGCGCAATTCAGCGACGCTGTGGATGAAGGCGTCCGAAATGCGGGCCCCAAAGTGGCGGCTCAGGATGCGCAATCGATTCAAGCTCCAACTGCGCAGACGACTTCAGCTTAGGCCCGATGGTTCGATCGGGTCCTACAGGGATCCGATCGATGTCAAAGTTTGAACCCCGACCATTCGCCAGCGACACCGAGATCGTGCATGTCGGCGAGGGGCTTGTTTCACGAACTCTGCCGCGCAGCGAGTGGACCCACGAAGCGCATTTAGCGGCGACGTCCTATCTGCTTTTGAGGCGGCCGGACATCGACATCGATCGCGATCTGCCCGGCCTCGTCCGACGCTATAATGAAGCCGTTGGCGGGGTGAATTCGGACCATGAAGGCTATCACGAAACGATCACCCGGACCTTCGTTCACGGTATCCGATTGTTCCTGATGGACGCAGACACGCGAATGCCCCTTCATGAGCTCGTCAACGATCTATTGAATTCGCCGATGGGGCGACGCGACTGGCCGCTTTCCTTTTATTCGGAAGAATTGCTCTTGTCTGTGAATGCTCGACGGTGCTTCGTTGCGCCCGATCGTCGCGCGCTTCCCTCGCGACCTCGATAAGGGCAAAAGACACCCGATGTTTGGCCGTTTTGCTCTTCTTCTTTCGAGTGTGCTTCTGATCGCCGCAGAGCCTTATTCGCCTCCGCAAAATGGAGCGCGGACAATCTACCGGCATGCGTCATTGATTGACGGAACCGGTCAATCACTCGAACCGGACATGGCGGTGATTACCGACGGTGAGCGTATCAGCGCGGTCGTTCCGGATCGAACACTCGTTCCAGTCGAGCTCAAAGGCGCGCTTCAAATCGATCTAGCCGGACGATTTCTGCTCCCGGGCTTCATCGATTCGCACCAGCATCTCGCAACTCCGCCCGACCGAGCGGAGGCGGAAGCGCGCCTGAAACGCGATATCTACAGCGGAATCACCGCGACCCGCGACATGGCCGACGACCTGCGCCAGATCGCCGACCTCACCCGCGCGGCCCGGGTTGGAGAAATTCCATCGCCCGATATCAATTATGCAGCGCTTATGGCGGGACCGAGCTTTTTTAACGATCCTCGAACCCAGGCGATCGCGCAAGGCGCAATAGCGGGACAGGTGCCCTGGGAGCAGGCCATCGACAGTTCGACGACGATGCCGCTTGCCGTTGCAAGGGCCAAGGGGACCTACGCAACCGCGGTCAAGATCTATGCCAACCTCCCGGCCGATCTTGTTCTTGCGATTACAAAAGAAGCCCATCGGCAGAAGATGCGCGTCTGGGCTCATGGGATGGTGTTCCCTGCAACGCCCCGGGATGTTGTTGATGCCGGCGTCGATACAGTCTCGCACACCTGCTATCTTGCCTATCAGCCGATGGCGAAAAGGCCACGCTCCTACGGTGACCGATTCCCGATCAATTCGTCGCTTTTCGAGCACGACAATCCAGTGATGGTGGCGCTTTACAAGGACATGGTCCAGCGTGGAACGATCCTTGATGCAACGCTTCACGTTTACCGGGAAGTCGAGGCTGCTGCCCTGGAAGAGCACAAGCCGCCGCTTTGCACGGTCAAGCTTGCCGGAAGGCTAACGAACCTTGCTTACCGGACCGGAGTGGAGATCTCGTCGGGAACCGATGGCGACACGCCTCTCAACGAGGAATGGCCTTCGCTCTTCGATGAATTTGAATTGCTTCACGACGCTGCCGGATTGCCTCCGATGGCGGTGATCAAGGCTGCAACCCTGACCGGAGCCAAGGCGATGGGAGAGGAAAGCGAAATGGGCTCGATCACCAAAGGCAAGCTTGCTAATCTCGTCGTCCTTTCGGCAAATCCACTCGAGAATATCGAAAATCTCCATTCAATTATGATGACCGTCAAACGGGGCCGGATCTTCAAGAGGTCCGATTATCGAGCGGCTTTACCGAGCCACTGAGCTTCGCCTTTGCCGGCGGTCGTGCGCTGCACGATGGTGTCATGACGTCACCTGATCAGGAATTCTAACGGCCGCCGGGGTGCTGGATATAATCGTCGATGTTCATCGCAAGAACGTCCATTGGAACGTTGCCGCCCTTAACGACAGCATCGTCGAAAGCTTTCAAGTCATAGTTTTGACCGAGCGCAGCCCTTGCCTTTGACCGAAGCTTGAGAATCGTGTTGTGACCAATTTTGTAGCCGCACGCCTGGCCCGGCCAAACGCAGTAACGGTCGACTTCATTCTCGACTTCGAGCGGGTTCGACCCGTTGACGTTGACGAAATAATCGACCGCTTGCTGCCTGGTCCAGCGCTTCACGTGCAGACCGGTATCGACGACGAGGCGACAGGCGCGAAAGGCAATCGACTGGAGATAGCCAAGTTCACCTGCAGGAAAGCCGCGATAGACTCCGAGCTCATCGACCAGCTGTTCGGCATAGAGCGCCCAGCCCTCGGAATAGGCATTGAAAGCGAGAATCGTTCGAATGAGCGGCAATTGATTGGCATATTCGCCCTGCCAGACGTGGCCCGGAATCGCTTCATGCGCCGCAAGGTCGGGGAGGGTGTAAGTCCGGTGAAGATCGGTGGTTCGAAGATTGATCCAGAACTTGCCGGGGATTTTTCCGTCAATTGAGCCTGCTCCGCCATAAGCGGTGGGCGCTCCGGGCTCCTGCTCTGGCGCCATCCGCTTGACCTCGAGGTGGCCCGGAACGAGCGTGTTGAACGCAAGCGGAAGAACCGCGCGGATTTTTGCCAGGCGCTTTTGAATATAGGCCATGATTTCAGCCCGCCCTTTGTCACCGGGGCTGAACTGATAGCGAGGGTCCCTGGAAAGCGCTTGCATTCGAGCGCCGACGCTCCCGGTGGAGTAGCCGAGCGATTTTAGAATCGGGTCCATTCGTTTGTGAAGCTCATCGACCTGCTTCAAACCAATTTCATGAACCTCTTCAGGTGTGAGATCGGTGGTCGTCGAGGCTTTGAGAGCCCATCGATAATAATCCGACCCAAGCGGGCGCGACCAAACGCCTGGAATTGCGCTTGCAACTGTGCGCTCACTGACAAATTCCGCGCGCTGGCGTTCGAGTGCCGGCACCACCTTCGTCGCAATGATTGATTTGGCCTGATCGCTCCAGCGACCGCTCAGCCCACGGGCATGAGTTTCTTCGTCAGCGTTTCCAAGACACTTCCGCCCTTGCGCGCATCGTCGAGAGCGATTTCCAATTGCGCAATCGTCCTTGCGATAATGAAATTTGGCGGAATCATTCCACGCTGACGACCTTCGCGGATTCGCTCGAGCTCGCCGTCGAGCTGCGCTGGATATTCGTTGAGCCGGCTGACGAAGGCTTCGGCGTCCTGAGCGGTTTCAAGGGGTTGATCGGTAGTGAGAAGTTGCGGGGTGTCGATGAAGGCGCCGCCGGCCTGATTCACTGGATAGGGCGTGTTGCGATATCCACCGACCGCGACGTCCCCAAAGGGAAAATCAAAGCCTTTCAGTCCGGTTCGATACGCACTCTTTACGACTTCGATGCTCGTGCGCACCGGAAAGGAAAGCCCGCGTGTGTCGATCGCTTCGGCAACCGCGAGATCCGATGCAATGATCGAAGCGAACCGTCGCTCGCCCAGAACTGAACGGTTTCCGAGGTGATAACGAAGCTCTGCCCGCTTGCCGGTGTCAACTCCGAGCGAAGTTGCGGTCTCCGGGCTAAGCGTCAAGAGATTGTCCGCAAAACGTGCAAGGAGGGCATTTGCATGCGCTTCGTTTGAAGTTGCAGAAGAAGCGGCCGATCCTCGGATCAGTGGAATGGCAGCCCCAGCGGCCAGGGCGCCAATTGTCTGTCGGCGGGTGAGACTGAACACGTTGGGAGACCTCCATTCACCCGGTTTGGCCGTTATTCGACAACGGGCCGTCGATCACTGGAACAAGTCCAACATTTGAGGAAAAGCAAATTTTGACGAACCGGACCAGCCGTTCGCCGGAGAATTGTGGAGACGGCTCAGGGATCGCGCTTCTGTCGGGTTTGAACAGCGAGTTGAGGGGGCAAGAATGAATAGGTTTGTGCGTCTGGGTTTGGCGGTCCTTGCAACGACCGCTGTGTCTTCACCTGCTTTTTGCGCTCCGGACCGGCCTCCAGCAGTTGTGGCCCCCGCCGACGCCCGTCTCAAGGCGCTCTACGATGGCTATGCGGCCTGGGACACCAAGGAATCGGGTGAATTCGTCGACAGTCGCGGCGATGTCCAACCCGGGGACCATCTTCCCCACGTTGACGAAGCGACCCAGCTCAGGCGCGCAGCCTATCTTGAGAACTTGCTGAGCCAGCTCAACACCATCAGTCCGGCTCAGCTTTCGGCCGATGAGAAGGTCAATGCCGAAATTTTCCGGACCGTTCTCAACAACGAGATTTCCGAAGAACAATTCAAAACTTACCAGATGCCGTTCAACAGCGACAGCTCGTTCTGGACCTATCTCGACGCCTCACAACCTTTTGACGATGCGTCGGGCTACCAGCGGTATATCAGTCGCCTCAACGATATCCCCCGCTATTTCGAAGAGCAGATCGCCAACATGCGAGCAGGGCTTGCGCGAGGCTTTGATGTCCCCCGAGCGACATTGAACGGCCGCGACCAGTCGATCGCGACGTTTATTTCGGACGATCCGGAAAAAAGCAGTTTCTACAAGCCGTTCGAGCAGTTTCCTGAAACGATACCTGCAGCAGTGCAGGAGGAACTTCGAAGCCAGGCAAAACTTGCGATCACCAAGGCTGTCATGCCCTCCTATCGCAAGCTCCTGGCGTTCATTCGTCAGGAATATTTGCTGCGCACTCGAACAACGATCTCAGCGCATGACCTTCCCGATGGCGATGCATTCTATCGCGCTCAAATTCGCGAATATACGACCACCGACATGACCGCCCAGCAGATCCACGATTTGGGGCTTAAGGAAGTTGCACGCATCAATACCGAGATGGAAGCGACAATGCGAGCCAGCGGCTTCAAAGGCTCGATGCCCGAATTTCTGAAATTCTTGAAATCCGACCCGCAATTCTACGCCAAAACTCCCGACGAGCTGCTTGGAGTGTCGTCCTATGTCGCAAAGCGCGTGGACGGAGTGATCGGACAGCATTTCGGATTGTTGCCGAGACATCGCTTCGGGATCATTCCGGTTCCGGCTGCGCTTGCTCCATTTTATACGTCCGGCCGCGGCGGTCTCGGCAATTGCATGATGAACACCTATGATCTCCCCGTCCGGCCGCTCTACAATATTCCGGTGCTGACGCTCCATGAATGCGAACCGGGCCACAGCTTTCAGATGGCAATTTCTGCGGAACAGAAGACGTTGCCGGCCTTCCGCCGAAACCTGTATTTCTCCGGAATGGGCGAGGGCTGGGGACTCTACAGCGAGTGGCTCGGCGATGAGCTTGGGATTTATCGCACGCCCTATGAGAAGTTCGGACAGTTAAGCTATGACATGTGGCGTGCCGCGCGTCTCGTCATTGATACCGGCATCCATCAAGATGGTTGGTCCCGCCAACAGGCGATCGACTATCTTGCAAATCATACCGCTCTCACTCAGCATGAGGTCGAACTCGAGGTCGACCGGTACATCAGCTGGCCAGGACAAGCGCTCGCTTACAAGCTTGGAGAGCTGAGCATTCTGAAAATGCGCAAGGAAGCGGAAACGACGCTTGGGACCAAGTTCGATGAGCGGCGGTTCCATGATGCCATTTTGACGCTCGGGTCCGTCCCACTCAACGTCTTCGAGGAACGAATGCACGCGTTCATCCGCGAGGAGCAGCAGCGACCGCCCTCAAAGGCTGCCAGCTAGGGTTGCGGGAGGGAGTGTTCGGGCTCGACCTTGAGGCAATTGCCCTCGACATCGACGATCCGAACGCGTTCGCCTGGTTGTGCCGGGCCTCCGCGCGCTGACCAGAGGCTGTCGCCGACGCGCACTCGACCTCCATCATAGGTGATGGGTTCGACCGCGACGACCACGGTCCCGAGAAGGCGCTTGATTCGATCGTTGAGAAACGGATCGGCCGAATGTTCATAGCGCAACGCGTAAAGGCGGCGCCCTCCGATCCGAACGGAGAGAAAGGCGATCGCCGCGAACAGCGCAAATTGCAGCGGCAAGGGAATTGCAAGCGCCAGTGACGCAAGCCCCGTTGCCACCGCAGCGCTTCCAATGAAAACCAGGAAATATCCAGGAGCGATCAGCTCGGCAATCAGAAGCACGATACCGCCGATCAACCAAAGCCAGTCGGAATTGATTGCAAATTCGCTCATTCGCCCGCTTTTGGAACGCTTGCGGCGGCCTTTTTGCTCGGAATCTCGGGACTTGAGCTACCGCGTCCGATGGCTTCTTTTGCAAGTTCGCCAATTCCGCCAAGCGTTCCAATCAGCTGGGTCGCCTCAACCGGGAAAAGGATCGTCTTGGCATTGGGCGAACGTGCAAACTGGCTAATCGCGTCGACATATTTCTGAGCGACGAAATAGTTGATTGCCTGGACGCTTCCGGTCTCGATGGCGTCACTCACGGCTTTGGTTGCCGCGGCTTCGGCCTGAGCCGCCCGTTCGCGCGCCTCGGCCTGCCGGAAGGCGGCTTCGCGCGAACCTTCGGATTGAAGAATTGCCGCCTGCTTTTCGCCCTCCGCCTTGAGAATTGCGGATTGCCTCAAACCTTCAGCCTCAAGGATCACTGCTCGCTTTTCGCGCTCAGCCTTCATCTGGCGCGTCATTGCATTCACGATATCCTGAGGTGGACGAATATCGCGCAATTCCACTCTGGTAATCTTTACCCCCCACGCTTCGGTTGCATGATCGACGACCGACAGCAGCCGGGCGTTGATTTCGTCACGCTTGGAAAGCGTTTCGTCGAGGTCCATCGAGCCCATCACCGTCCGAAGATTGGTCGTCGAAAGAGCGGTGATCGCAAGAAAAAGATCGGAGACTTCATAGGCAGCCTTTGCGGCGTCAAGAACCTGGAAGAAGACGACGCCGTCGACCGCGACCATCGCATTGTCCTTGGTGATGATCTCCTGTCCTGGGATATCAAGAACCTGTTCCATCATGTTGATTTTGCGTCCGACCCTGTAAGCAAATGGAGTCACATAATTAAACCCAGGTTCTGCGACACGAACAAACCGACCGAAATGTTCGATCGTGCAGCGATAACCCTGTCGGACGATCTTAACTCCCATGATCACGTAGATGAGCACTAGGATCGCAACTGCAGCCATCAGCGTCGCAAGCATTTCTCTTCCCCGATATCGTGCGCCTGGTGCATGATGCGACGGCCATGGCTGAAGCGAAAGCAGAAAAAAATCGGTCAATCGACCTCTTTGCAGTTCGCTCGGTACTTTTCCTTCCGGCCTCGAACTTAAGAGCGATCGAAAAGGCCTTTCATTCACAGGCCGATCTTATCGTCCTTGATCTGGAAGACGCGGTCAGGCCCGAGGACAAGGACCGCGCTCGGGCGGCCGCCATCGAGGCCGTTTCAAGGCCGTGGAAAGTTCCGGTTTCAATCCGGGTCAATGGCGTCGGAACGCAATGGCATTCGATTGATCTCGACGCGGTCGCGAGATCTGAAGCCGACCTGGTCGTGATCCCTCGTGCAACGTCAGCACATCTGGTTGAAGGCATTGCAACAGCGACCGGCAGGCCGGTACTTGCGATGATCGAAACTGCCGCTGGCATTCTTGCCGCGAAGGATATCGCAAAGAATTGTGCTGGGTTGATCGCAGGGACGAACGACCTTCGCGCGGATCTGCGGCTGCCGCTCGATTCCACTCGCGAGCCGATTTCAACCGCGCTCCAGCTTGTCGTCCTTGCGGCTCGCGCAGAAGGGATCGCGGCGTTCGACGGCGTCTTCAATCGCCTCGAGGACCTTGAAGGCTTTGCGTTGGAAGCGAAGGAAGGACGCGATCTTGGTTTCGACGGCAAGAGCCTCGTTCATCCTAATCAGATCGCGCCCTGCAATTCTGCATTTTCTCCAACGGCCCAGGAGATTAAGCGCGCGCAATCGTTGATCGAGGCGTTCAAGGGGGGCGCGGAGCGTTTCGGAAACGAAATGATCGAACGGATGCATGTTCTCTCGGCGGAACGTCTTCTCAAGCGCTCTCGAAACTAGCGAAGACTTGGCGAATCGCCGTCGGCCTGTCATGGGCCGATATGGCCCAACTCAACGAGATTTCTCATATTCCGCTCGGACTGACGTTCGACGACGTCCTCCTGCAGCCGCTTGAGTCGTCGGTCCTTCCAAGTCAGGCGGAGACCAAGACCTATCTCACCCGCGAAATTCCTCTCAACATTCCAATTCTGTCGTCGGCGATGGACACCGTGACCGAAGCCGACATGGCCATCGCTCTTGCTCAGCTTGGCGGAATTGGGGTCCTTCACCGAAATCTCACCGTCGAGGAACAGGCGCTCGCCGTCAGACAGGTGAAAAGATTTGAAAGCGGAATGGTGGTCAATCCGATCACGATGGCTCCCGATCAGACGCTTGCCGAGGCTCTCGAGCTCATGAAGCATCATCGGATCAGCGGAATTCCGATCGTCCAGAAATCGGGCAAGCTTTGCGGAATTCTTACAAATCGGGATGTTCGTTTTGCCGAAAGTCCCTGCCAACGGGTCAGCGAACTCATGACCAGCGACAATCTCGCGACCGTTCCGATCGGAACGAGCGGGGCCGAGGCTCGGCGAATTCTCCATCAACGAAGGATCGAAAAGCTGCTTGGTGGTCGACGAGGACCATCATTGCGTCGGGCTCATCACCGTCAAGGATATCGAAAAATCTGTCGCCGCACCCTTTGCGACCAAGGATTCCGAAGGTCGGCTTCGGGTTGCAGCGGCGACTACCGTTGGAGATGCCGGTTTCGCTCGCTCCGAAGCTCTGATCGATGCGGGCTGCGACTGCATCGTCATCGATACCGCGCATGGGCACAACACCGAGGTTGCAAGAGCTGTCGAGCGCGTGAAGTCGGTTTCAAACTCGGTCCAGGTGGTCGCTGGAAACGTTGCAACCGGCGATGCAGCGAAGGCGCTCGTCGATGCAGGCGCCGATGCGATCAAGGTCGGGATCGGCCCGGGTTCGATCTGCACGACGCGAATTGTCGCTGGGGTCGGCGTTCCCCAGCTGACTGCGGTCATGAATGCAGCCGGTCGTTCGAACGGCATTCCCGTGATTGCCGATGGCGGGATCCGAACCAGCGGCGACATTGCAAAAGCGCTAGCCGCCGGAGCTTCGGCAGTGATGGTCGGATCGCTCCTTGCCGGGACTGAAGAAGCGCCGGGCGAGATTTTTCTCTATCAGGGGCGAAGCTACAAATCCTATCGTGGCATGGGATCGGTCGGAGCGATGGCGCGCGGTTCTGCCGACCGCTATTTTCAGCAGGACATCAGGGATCATCTCAAGCTGGTTCCGGAAGGGATCGAAGGTCAGGTCCCCTTCAAGGGCCCGGTGAGAGATATCATCCATCAACTGGTCGGTGGAGTGAAGGCCGCGCTGGGTTACACCGGTTCCCAGACGATCAAGGAGCTCCAGACCCGCGCTAAATTCGTTCGAATTACCAACGCCGGCCTTTCGGAAAGTCATGTGCATGACGTGACGATCACTCGAGAGGCACCCAATTATCCAACGCGCTAGGCGATGACACCGGCCGCACGGCTCCAGGCGGCAATTGAAGTGCTCGACGAAGTCATTGCATCTGCACGCGACAACGGCCCTCCAGCGGACGCGATCGTGACCCGCTATTTCAGAACACGGCGCTACGCCGGCTCGAAAGATCGCCGAGCCGTTCGGGAGCTCGTGTTTCGTGCAATCCGAAGATCGGCCGAAATCCCTCAAAGCGGTCGCTCCGCAATAATCTCCCTCGCCAAGGACGATGGTGATCTTCTTCCGCTGTTTGGGCAGCCAAGGGGACCCTCGCCAATGAGCGCATCAGAGGATGGTGCGATTGGCCCATCTTCCCCAATTCCGGCGTGGCTGATCGACAAACTTTCTGTCCTCGTCGGCCCTGAGGAATGGAACGCTCTCACCGACCGCGCTCCGCTCGATTTGCGAACCAACAGTGCAAGAGCATCGCGCGAGGATCTCCTCGAGGAGTTCGAAGGTGCAGTTCCAACCCCCTTGAGCCCGTGGGGTCTGCGATTACCGCCCGACAGCCAGGTCGATCACTCCAGGGCATTTGAGGAGGGGCGAGCCGAGATCCAGGATGAAGGAAGCCAGCTCGTGGCGCTCGCCTGTGAGGCTCAAAACGGTGAGCGTATCCTTGATTTATGTGCTGGAGCCGGCGGAAAGGCGCTGGCGCTCGCAGCCGTTGCTCCTCAAGCCAAAATCCTTGCAACCGACAGCAGTCGCCTGCGCCTTTCGAAGCTCGAACCGCGCGCCAGGCGGGCAGGGGCAGTCATCGAAACGCGGCTTCTTGACCCACCAAGAGAACTCGAAGGCCTCGCCGACTGGATTCACTTGGCCGACCTCGTCCTCGTCGATGCCCCTTGCTCGGGCAGCGGAACGTGGAGGCGCAATCCGGAAGGACGATGGCGGCTGACGTCCGAGCGGTTGGAGCGCCTTGTCCATGCCCAGCAACGACTGCTCGAAATTGCAGCCGAGTTGACTCGGCCCGGAGGACGAATTGTCTATGCCGTCTGCTCCATTCTCTCGGATGAGGGCAGTTCCCAGATCGAGCGCTTTCTCGAGACCCATTCATCGTGGATTAGTGAGGAAGTGATCATGGAGTCAGGAAGGCCGGACGGTGCCGGCCGACTTGTCACTCCGGCGCACGACCGCACCGATGGCTTTTTCGTCGCGCGTGTGCGTCGTCCATGCTAGGCGCGGCTCTCGAGAAGTGGAGATTTTGATGCAGTCTTTTCAGCGCCTTTTGATCGCCGGCTTTGCTGCGACGATTTTTGCAGCACCGCTCGCCGCTCAGAAACCTGACGATCAAATCCAACCCAAATCGGTCGAACTCGTCCATCAGGGCCAGACACTTCTCGCAGCCGGCAAATTCGAGGATGCCGAAAATGCCCTGGAAACTGCACTTGCGGTCGATCCGCGCAATCGCTGGGCTTATCTTGAAATCGCGCGCGTCGCCGAAAAGCAGCACCTCTTCGGCAAGGCCATCCTGATGACCAACAAGGCGCTTTTAATAGAGCCCAATGATCCTGATGCGATCGCCGTCCAGGGGGAAGCAATGGTCGAAATGGGCGCAACTGCCCGAGCGCAGGAGAATTTGCAGAAACTGCAGCAAATCTGCGGAGCCAAGAGCTGCCCTCAAGTTGGACAATTGTCGGCGGCAATCAGCCGCGGACCGACCGTCGCATCGGCGAAATCGACCGAAACCTCGAAGAAGGATTAACTCAGCGCTCTTGCAAGAGCGATCCACTCATCGACGCGGACAGTTTCCGCACGCCGTTGAGCGTCAATCCCAAGATGTTCGGCTTGTTCAATTGCTTGTGGAAACGTCTTTAGACTTGATCGCAACATTTTTCGGCGCTGGCCAAAGGCCGCTCTCGTCACGCGTTCAAGAATTTTGGGATCGACACCCTCAGGCGCATCGCTCGGGGTAACGTGAACAATGGCAGAGGCGACCTTGGGCGGAGGGACGAAGGCTGACCGGCCGAGACTCATCATAATCCTTGGGGCCGCTCGCCATTGAGCCGCGATCGATAGACGTCCGTAGGCGGACGTTCCCGCCGAGGCGACTATCCGATCGGCGACCTCCTTTTGAAACATAAGCGTCAGTGATGCCCACCAGGGCGGCCAGAGCGCATCAAGCCATCTTACGAAAAGAGCCGTGCCGACATTGTAGGGCAGATTGGCAACGACATGCGCTCCTCGCCCGGCGATCTTGATCTCATCGATTTGAAGTGCATCGCCATGAAGAATTGTCAAAGCGTCCGGGAATTCGCGTCGAAGGTCCTCAAGTGCGACAAGACAGCGAATATCGCGCTCGACCGCAACGACACGCGCACCCGCATCGAGCAAGGCCCGGGTCAATCCGCCAGGACCCGGGCCGACTTCGTAGACTGTTTGGCCTTCAAGGGGCCCTGGAACTGCAGCAATTCGCGCAAGAAGCTGCCGATCGAGAATGAAATTCTGACCCAGAGCCTTGCTTGCGCTGAGGCCATGGCGCGCGATGACTTCGCGCAGCGCCTCGGGCCGGCCGTTCAAGGGGTTTCGGATCTCAAAGCCGCGCTTTGCGCTGCCATTCTGATTGCCGCGGCCATCGGCCGTGGGTCGGCGACGTCCTGTCCAGCGATGTCAAAGGCAGTCCCGTGATCGGGCGCAGTCCGAACGATCGGAAGTCCAAGAGTGACATTCACCGCGTCTTCGAAATGAAGCGCCTTGATCGGGATCAGCGCCTGATCATGGTACATGCAAAGCGCGGCATCGTAGCTCGCACGCGCTCGAGCATGGAACATTGTGTCCGCCGGGTGGGGCCCCGAAACATCCCAGCCCTCAGCGAGAAGAGCAGCAATTGCGGGCTCGATGATCGAAATCTCCTCGGTTCCAAGTTGGCCGCCTTCGCCGGCGTGGGGGTTCAATCCCGACACCCAAAGGCGCGGGTTCGCGATTGCGAAATTGCGCTGAAGTCCGCGAAGAGTTGCACGGCCACGCGCCTCGATCAGCGCAATTGTGAGGACGCCCGCGACCTGTGAAAGTGGCAGATGAGTGGAAACCGGAACCGTTCGCAAAGTTGGCCCAGCAAGCATCATAACGACGTTTGCCGGTGCAATCCCGCAGCGCTCGGCAACAAATTCAGTCTGCCCCGGATGCTGGAAGCCAATCCCATAGAGCTGCTCTTTGCCGACTGGTCCGGTTACAACCGCACTCGCCGAACCCGAACGGGTCAGTCCGACCGCGATTTCGAGCGAATCCAGCGAGCAATGGGCGCCAGCAACGCTCGGGTGACCAGGAACATCGGGATGAGCGGCATTCAGCTGAATGAGCGGAAGCCCGAAGTCGAATGCCGAATCCGCCTGGCGCGGATCATCGATGATCTCGATCGGACCGTCCCACACCGCAGCAACCGATCTTGGATCACCAATTGCGACGAACGGTGGAAGTTGGAAGCGATCGCGCGAGTCCCAGCATTTCGCGATCACCTCCGGGCCAATCCCCGCAGGATCTCCAAGCGAAACGGCAAGCGGAGGAGAGGGTGCGACCGACATTACAGCCGCCCTATCGGAAATCGCCGATCAGCGAAATTCAATGACCGCGTCACGGCGGAGATCGGCAAGATAGCGCCGAGCACGCATGGTGACGCGTTGCTCGTTGAGCTGAGTGTAGACATCATCGAAGGAGGGCGCGGTCGCGTCGGGTTCGTCCCGTCCGCAAAGCACGAGCGTTCGAACTCCGTCCTCGAGCGATCCAAACGGCTGAGTAGCCTGACCAACCTGCATCGGAAGCATCATCTGCTGAAGTGCAGCGGGAAGGTCACGCATCTTGACGCCGTCCTGCTGGACGACCTCACCATGGAAATCCGAAGCAATTTTTTCCGCTCCGCCGCATCCTCCGATGCCCTTGGTTGCGTCTGCAAAGCGGGCAACGATGGGCTCCGCCTGCTCGCGCGATGTCCCTTTGGGGAAATTGATCGAGATCTGCTTGAGGCTAAGAACCGCGTCGCGCGGATCGGACGTCAGAATTTTTCGGGTGTCCTGAACGGCAATGATCGAAACCCCGCCCGGCACCGGGATCGGATTGCTGATCGTCCCTGGACCCATATCACGAATCGCTGCCGCTATCGGCGCTGGTAGCTCCTCGGGCCGAACCCAGCCAAGATCACCGCCAACTGCAGCGGTCGAAGCCTCCGAATATTCTCGAGCATAGCCCTGAAACGACGCTCCGCCCTTGAGCTGCTCGAGAATCTTGGTCGCGTTCTGAAGAGTTTGCTCCTGCGTCGCCGGAGTCGACGTGAGGAAAATTTCGCCGACTCGATATTCTTCGGTTCCCTTGGAAGCATTGAGCTTGTCGAGTACGGCTTTGACTTCGTCGTCACCGACGCTGACTCCGCTTTCGATCTTGTCGTGCTGGAGGCGTTGCCACGCGATTTCGCCCTGAATCTGACGCCGAAGGCTGCCCATCGAAGAGCCGTGCACATCGAGATAGCTTTTGAGCTGCTCCGGCTTTTGCTTAACATTGGCGGCGACGCGCGCGACTGTTCGATCGATGTCCGAATTCTTGACTTCGATCTTGTCTTCCTTGGCCGCCTGAATTTCCAACGTCTCATCGATCAGATTGCGAAGCACCTGTTGACGAAGGGTGTCGACCTGATCGGCAGGAATTTGGTTTCCATTGGCGATTGCAAGGAGGGCGAGCCGCTGGTCGACATCGGTCTGAGTGATCACGTCTCCGTTGACGATCGCCGTTGCCTTGATGACTGACGGCATCGCTGTTCCGAACACTTCAGGATTTTGCGGCAGGTTGAGCGCCTTGGTCGTGTTGACTTGGCCCGATCGCTGGTCAGCCGCCTGCTGTGCAGCAGCGACACTTGCAACCGCGACAAGGATTGCTGCACCGGCACAAAGAGCACGCGTGGAATTCAGTCGGAAAGGACGTGTCACGATTTGAAAATTCCTTTGAATTGCAGCCTGCTGCCAATGATTGCCGTTTATTCAGGTCCGCTGAACGCAGCCTTAGCGGCCAACGCCCTTCAATGCCAAGTGAATGCCAAAGGTGCTCCCGGCATTAAAAGTGCCAATCGTCTGATAGTCCCGCTTCCACGTAAGTCCAATCTGAATGCAATCATCTTCATATTGAATTCCGAGTTGATGCCGAACCGGTTCGAACCCATCTGCAAGCGTTAGCGGATCTTCGGTCGTGGTCGTCAGATCGATCACCGTTGCTCCAAAGATTGACCAATAGCGATTGATCATGATCCGAGCAGCGAACTGAAGCTCCTCCAAATCCCGAAGATCCTCAATTGTCGGGTCGACATTGCGGTTGAGCTTCACATAGCCGACCTCCGCGTAGGTCTGAGTGGTCCCAAGCGTGAGATCGACCTCGTTTCTCCGAACGGTGAAATGGTCCTTGTCGATCCGGTAGCGATGAATGAGCTCGAGCAGCCGACCATAACGGATCGTTGTTCGGCCCACGATGTCGGACAAACGGTCCGTGAGGCCGGTCCCTTGCGGAAAAATGCCCGGACGAGTCTGGAAACGATAGCTTTGGCCGATCGTGCTCTCGATCGAAAGATTGGGGCGTTGAAGCGACCAGTCGAGCCCGTACGTCACTCGCGACGCATCTTCCCACCGGTCATATCCAGGGAATCGATTGAGTGCGAAAAGATTGGTGTCCTCAAGATCGATAGAGCGTGCATCCTCATTGGGGATCACAAGGTTCGAGGTGGGCGGGGTGAGGACGAGCTGAACTTGCGGAACGACGCTTTGAATTCCGCCGAAAAGCGGCCCGATGAAAGGCCATTGGACGTCGGCCGCAAGTGCTCCGATAGCCCGTGCGTGCCAGCCGTTTGTTCCGGCATAAATCGGAACCGTTGTGCTTTGGGCGTCGTCGGTATGATAGAGATCGCCGCGGGCAAAGGCGGTGAGGGTGAGCTGCTGACCCCAGGGCGTGATCCGGCGCAGGTCCCATTCGGCGCTTGCGAACGCGCGCTGCGTGTCCTGGCCTTCGATCCTTAGAATATCGAGACTATTGCCTTCGAGCTGAAGAGTTCCGCCCAGAAAATCCTCTTTCCGGAACCTTGCATCGATTGCCGGAAGCGCGATCGGAATCTGCTTTTGGATGTCCTCGGCGCGAAGCCCCTCGAATGCCCATCCGGCAATCGAAATGTAGGAATCGGGATCGATCCGTTCGGCATTGACGACATCGCGAAGACGATCATCGTTGGTAATGTCGTAGCGCCATGCGACCGTCTTGTCGGTGGCGATTCGCAGCGATCCCGTGATGGTCCAAAAAGGATCGAGCTGGGCCTTTCCATTGGCTTCGAAATAGCCTCTCAACCCCTGGCTCGTTGAGGTGACGTTGGGATCGACACTCTCGATTGTTCCGTAGGTCAGGAATGCGCCGAGCTGAAATGCGCCCCACTGATCGAGTTCGCGGTAGTTCACCTGAATGGCCGGAAGGACACCGGTGTAAAGGTGCGGGGTCAGGGTCAGGTCGCGATTGGGACCGAACTGCCAATGATAGGGTTCGGCAATTTCCACACCCTTGACGCTCGAAACGCTGAATTCCGGTGCGAGCCAACCGGTCGCGCCCTCGTTTCCGCGGGCAACATTGAAAATCGGAAGGAGTGGAATCGTAACTCCAAAAATCTGAAGTCGGCCACCGACGAAGCGAACGCGACCGGTTGCGGGATCATCGATCACCTTGGCCGCAGTGATTTCCCAGCTCGGCCGTTTCGGGCAACCCGTCGAGGTGGCCACCGGGCAGGGCGTATAGACCGCGCTTTCAAGGGTCGTGACGTCGCCGCTTCGCGTTCCACGGGTTGCTGCAACTCTCGCGCCGTTTTCCAGGACAACCATCAGATTGTTGACCGTGCCGTCGCGCAACGTGTCCGTCAGCTGGACGGTGTCGCCCACTAGCTTGTCGCCCTGCGGTGTTACCATGACGACATTGCCTTGGGCGTAAACCTCGCCGGTCTTCCGGTTCCAGGTCACCTTGTCGGCCGCGAGATAATTCCCCTCGCGGCTCATTCTGACGTCGCCACTCGCAACCAGCTCGTCGGCAGCTCCATCATAGCTGACCCGATCGGCACTGAAGTCGATGGTCTCAAGCTGGGGCACTGCAGCGGGCACAGCGCTTGGGGGAACAACCGTTGTCGTTGGAAATGCCGGGCTCGGTGCAATTTGAAGCGCCGCAGCCTGCGCCGATGCTGCGGCCGGCACCGCCGCCAGCATCGGGAGCGCTGGCCACCAGACAAATCTCGCAGTCAACGCTTCTTGGTCCGCCCGCTTGAAGAATACTCTAGTGGCAAGCGCCTATCGCACCTCCAATCGCATCCGACAATCGCCCAGAGACGTGTCGGTGGTTCCTTTGCCAAGGTTTAACTTGCATCCTAAAGGCAGCGCGAACGTTCGCCTTTCAAGGATTGCCACACATGCAAATTCGCTTCGCCGCCAGCAGGCCCTCGGGAGATTATGCGCTGGTGCTGCCGGTGGTCGGAAAAGACCGCAAAAGTCTCGCCTCACTTGGTGCCGCTCAGCAGCTTGTCGAATCTGCGCTCGACAGGCAGCGCTTCGAAGGCGAAGCAACCAGCGTTTCGGAACAGTTCGTCGAAGATGGCACCACCCCACGGCGAGTGCTCATTGTCGGAGTTGGATCGAGCGGCGATGGGTCGGAAAATTTCGGCGGAACGGTCGTTGCCCGCTTATTGACGTCGGGCGAAAAGACCGTTGTCATCGACCTTGGCGCACTTGGATATGATGCCGACAACACCGCCCGCGTCGGCCTCGGAGCTGCCTTGCGGTCCTGGCGCCATGACCGTTATCGAACGAAACTCAAAGACAAACAGAAGCCAAGCCTAAACGAGGTGGTCATCGTTGGCGGAAGCGGGGAAGCCGAACAGCGATTCAAAACGCGCTGGGCCCCGGTCGTTGCCGGGGTTTCGCTGACTCGCGAACTCGTGACCGAACCTGCAAACATCATCTACCCCGAAAGCTTCGTCGAACGCGTTCGGGCATCGCTCGAAAACAGCGGAGTTGAAGTCGATGTACTCGACCGCGCTCAGATGGAGTCGCTTGGAATGGGTGCGCTCCTCGGTGTTGCCCAGGGATCCGCGCGCGAGGGGCGTTTGATGGTCCTTCGATGGAACGGCGCCGGGGATAGCCGGGCCATCGCCTTTGTCGGGAAGGGTGTCACCTTCGATACGGGTGGAATCTCGATCAAACCGGCGGCCGGGATGGAAGCAATGAAGTGGGACATGGGGGGTGCCGGAGCAGTCGTCGGAGCAATGAAGGCACTCGCCTTGCGTAAGGCCAAGGCGAACGTCGTCGGAATTTGCGGTCTTGTCGAAAACATGCCGGGCGGCAATGCCCAGCGTCCGGGAGACGTCGTCACGACCATGTCGGGCCAGACGGTTGAAGTGATCAATACCGATGCTGAAGGACGACTGGTTCTTGCCGACGCCGTGACTTATGTTCAGCGTCACTTCAATCCGGGGACGATTATTGATCTCGCAACGCTCACCGGAGCAATCCTCGTCAGCCTCGGCCATGAGTGGGCGGGGCTTTTCTCAAACAATGAAGACCTTGCGACCGAACTTCTGCAGGCAGGGGACGAATCCGGTGACAGGCTTTGGCGGATGCCCCTCGGAGAGAGCTTCGACCGCCTGATTGATTCGCCGATCGCCGACATGAAGAACGTTGGACCTCGGGAAGGCGGTTCAATCACTGCGGCTCAGTTCATTCAAAGATTTGTCGAGACCGGAATCAACTGGGCGCATATCGACATGGCGGGCAAGGCCTGGTCGGACAAGGCGACCTCAACCTACGAGAAAGGCGCGACCGGTTTTGGAGTTCGACTGCTCGACCAATATGTCGAAGACGTGGTCGAACGCTAAAGCTGACGCACGTCCAAGAGGAGTCAGCAACAATCGCGCAACTCCGCTTTCCCATGCGCGCTTTGGTCATTTGAATGAGCGCTGATGCAGGTTGATTTCTATCAGCTCGCCGGGACGCCGCCCGAAGCCATTATCGCCAGTCTGGCCCAGAAGATCCTTTCGGCCGCTGGACGTCTGGTGGTTATCGCTGAGGATCCGGGCCTTCTTGCAAGGCTTGACCGAATGCTTTGGGATTGCGGCCCGACGAGTTTTCTTCCGCACGCAATCGCCGGGGGTTCTGACGATGCGCGTCAGCCGATCCTTCTCTCCTCGAGCCCCGATGCACCCAATCTCGCGCGCAATCTACTCATCGCTGATGGGATCTGGCGCGATTCGGCCCTGTCGTACGAGCGAAGCTTCTTTCTGTTCGACGCTTTTGCACTTGAAGCTGCCCGCTCGGCATGGCGGTCGTTATCCGGGAGGGAAGGGGTCGAGTGCCGCTATTTTGCCTACGAGGATGGGAAATGGCTCAAAAAGGCGTGAGGGTTGCAGCGGCTCGGGAGCACCGCTAGGCGGCGCACCAACTTCAATCCATTTCAGCCACAGGAGACCGCCCGGTCATGGCCGCGACGCGCACCTTTTCGATCATCAAACCCGATGCAACTCGGCGTAATATTACCGGCGCAATCACGACCATGCTCGAGGAGTCGGGACTGAGAGTCGTCGCATCCAAGCGAATTCGGATGAGCCGGGAAAAAGCCGAGGGTTTTTACGCTGTTCACAAGGAGCGTCCGTTTTTTAACAGCCTCGTAGAATTCATGACGTCGGGGCCAGTTGTCGTTCAGGTTCTCGAAGGCGAGGACGCAGTGAAACGCAATCGCGAGGTCATGGGTGCAACCAACCCTGCCGACGCCAATGAAGGCACGATCCGCAAGGTTCACGCCGAATCGATCGAGGCCAATTCGGTCCATGGTTCCGACAGCGAGGACAACGCTCGGGTCGAAATCGACTTTTTCTTCAGTCCCGAGGAAATTGTCGGCTGATCGTTTTCGAACCTCGAAGAGCTCATGGACATTGGTGCACGGGCTAGAGCATCGGACTCAAGGTCGCGAGCAGGTTCTGCCAGAGCCTCAAGATGATGGGATATCTTTGGACGTCGTCCCGAGTGACCTGGTCGCATTGCAATAAATACTGATCCTGCCGGGCCCTCACTTCCGAAGCAAAGTCGACATCATCGAAAAGGATATTGTTTTCGAAGTTGAGCTCGAAACTTCGACGATCAAGATTTGCGCTTCCAATGAGACCGACGCACCGGTCGACCACCATCGTCTTTGAGTGAAGAAGGCCTGCCCGGAATTCATAGATTTCCGCGCCGGCGTCGATCAGATCCCGGTAATAGCTTCGACTTGCCGCAGCGACGATCCAATTGTCATTGCGTTTGGGAAACAGCATCAACGTCTTGACGCGCCGCCGCGCTGCCGAGGTGAGAGCGAACAGGAGCTGCTCGTCAGGAACGAAATAGGGTGTGGTGATCACCAGTTCCTCGCGGGCGCTATGGATCAATTCCGAAAAGCAGGCCGGCATCGCATCGAATTCTGCCGTGGGGCCCGTTCCGAGCACCTGAGCGAGAATTGGCCCGCAGGATTCTGGAGGAGGTTTGGTGAGAAGATCACTGATGTCGGAGCCACCCTCTGCAATCCAATCGGAAACGA
Organism: uncultured Alphaproteobacteria bacterium; assembly: GCA_963703055.1. Classification (GTDB taxonomy): domain Bacteria; phylum Pseudomonadota; class Alphaproteobacteria; order Sphingomonadales; family Sphingomonadaceae; genus Sphingomicrobium. Next base: position 606,846 of record OY969784.1, read on the forward strand.
ACAGGAACTGGCAGTGGCGAGACACCGGTCCTTCCCAGCGGCTCATGATGTCGACCCAGGGCGCAAACCGTGATTTGACCAGAAATTGAGGATCTGCCGCATTCTGACTTCCGCACCATGCAATCTGGTTATCAACAATGAGCAGCTTGCGGTGATTGCGAAGGTCGACCCGACCCCGGATCAGGGTCCACAACGGGTTCCCGACCGGAAGCGCCACGCGAACTTCGCATCCGGCATCGCGCATTTTTCTCCAGTGGTCCGATGAAATCAGTCGGCGTGAACCAAGGGCGTCGGCAAGTAGGCGAACGTGGAGACCTCGCTCCGCTGCGCGAATGAACGCTTGCTTGAGTTTCAGCCCATTATTGTCGGCAAGCCAGATGTAGAAACAGGCATGAACGGTCTCGAGTGCTCGATCGATATCATCGACCATTTGGGAGATCGCAGCATCGCTGTCGGGGGCAAGTCGAGCCGAGTTTCCAGACGTTGGATCGAGGTGGTTGACGGTTCGAGCGAGCGCGAACGGCGCCCAGTGCGCTCTGCTCTCGCGTTCGTCGCTGCAGAGGTAGGCTCCTTCGGGCCGCGGAAGGCGCGCGTTGATGTCCCGGCCTCGACTCCGACGTGGAGCACTGATGCGGGTTTCGCCAAGCAAGAGGTAAAGCAGGATCCCAAGAACGGGCAATGCGAGGATCGCCATTATCCAGGCGAGCCTCGAAGCGGGCTCGCGGTGGGGCCGGAGCAACGCCCGCACGATAATTGCGATCTCGGCGAGGAGAAGAACAACCGAGCCGATCATCTCCCAGCTCATGTCAAGCTTCGGCCGATTTGTGACGAACCTGTTCCCACGAACCGCTCCTCAGACGTGACTGAGCCCGACAAGTTTTAGTGCGCGGCCGCCGAAAAGGCCGCCTCCCTCCCATTCGTAGCGAATAACGTACGCACCGCGGGCTTCCCGCTCGGTTCCCCGTTCAACGTAATGGGTATCGATCTGCGCGGGGATATCGAACCTTTTGCCCTTGGGCTCCTTGTCATGCCCCTTGAGCGCCGACTGAATATCGCTTGCCGAAAGCTCGCCGTCGCTTCCGATCTCGATCGGGGACGCGCCTTTCAGATTGACCGTCAGCGATTCAAGCGCGTGGCTCGGTTCGACCGGAGTGATTTCGAGCTTCTGCCCATCATTCTCGATTTTGGCATGAAGCATCAGTGCGATCCTGTGCTGAGGTTCGGCCGATTGCTGGGGTTTGTGGTTGTCGGCCTTCCAGTTGATCCACACTCCGATCGCGGAAACGATAAGCGCAGCAAGGGCAATCAATTCTCCAAAGGTGACCCAGCGACGGCGGCGCTCGACATCTGTCTCGTTCATCGGCCCCCGGCCTCCAGCAAACGCCGCGGCGCAGCAAGCTCCCAACTTTGAGCGATTCGGTCTGCGATCCGATCCCAGTCGACATCATCACCCGCCAAATTGATCGCAATCCAGCTCGGGAAATACGCAGGTTTTGAATAGGTTTGAGGCTCTGCGTCGATCAGCATCGACTGTTCATCGAGATTGCTGATTCGGACGCAAACGACGGTTTTTCCATCGCCATGATGATTGTCACGAAATTGCGCGAATTGCTTTCCCCCGACGAAAAAGCTTGGCTGGCCATGCGACAGCCGTTGTTCCGTTTCCGGCAGGTCCAGAGCTGCCTTGCGGATCATTGCAAGAGGATCAGTCATTGGCTCACGAACGCGTTGAGAATTTCAGGATATAGCCGATGTTCGGCCTCAAGCACGCGCTCCTCCAGAGTTTCGGCGGTGTCACCATCCACAATCGCAACTTCGACTTGCCCAAGAATTCGACCAGCATCGAGTTCCTCGGTGACAATGTGAACCGAGCAGCCGCCGAATTTCTCCTTGGCTTCGATTGCTCGCTCATGCGTGTCGAGGCCGCGATATTTGGGGAGCAAGGAAGGATGAATGTTTACGATCCGGCCTGCCCAATGTTCGACGAACCAGGGCGAAAGAATTCGCATGAACCCGGCAAGCGCAATCGTTCCGACCCCGGCATTCTCAAGAGCTGAGGACAACTCCTTATCGAATTCTTCCTTATCCCGTCCTTTGCTGTCGAGCGCGAAGGTCGCAATTGCGCGCTCGCGCGCCCACTGAAGACCAGCCGCTTCAGGTTTGTTTGATGCAACCAGAACCACGGTGTAGGTTCTCGCTCCTTCCACAAGTGCGCGCATATTGCTTCCGCGGCCCGAGATCAGGACCGCGACACGCTTGTGATCAGCCATTATGGGTGGCCGACCAATCCTCGGGCGCGTTCCACCCGCCAGTCGTTCCAATAACCGTACAGCCGCGCCGGCCGCTTTCCACTCGTCCGATTTCAAACACGGTTTCGCCAGCACCTTCGAGAAATGCCGTCACATCCTCCACCTGGCGGCTCGCAACGATCACGACCATCCCGACGCCGCAATTGAACGTTCGGGCCAATTCTGCCGGTTCGATCCGTCCAGCTTTTTGAAAGAGGGTGAAGAGTTCGGGTAATTGCCAGCGGTTCGCTTCGATCATGGCATGGCAGTTTTCAGGAAGAATGCGCGGGACGTTTTCGAGAAGCCCGCCGCCGGTAATATGCGCAAGACCCTTGACCCGACCTTCCTGGACGAGCGGCAAAAGCGACCGAACGTAGATCCTGGTTGGTTCAAGCAGTCGCTCGCCAAGCGAGGCCCCCTCATCTCCAGGAGCCGCTACGCTCAAGTCCCAGCATTCGCGCTCGATGATCCTTCGAACCAGCGAAAAGCCGTTGCTGTGGATGCCCGAGCTAGCAAGCCCAAGAAGAATATCGCCGGCTTCGATACTCGAGCCAGTGAGGACCTTGCTTCGCTCGACCGCCCCGACGCAAAAGCCCGCAAGATCGTAATCGCCTGCCCGATACATGCCCGGCATTTCGGCGGTCTCTCCGCCGATGAGCGCACAGCCGGCTCTTCGGCAGCCAAGTGCAATCGATTCGATGACTTCGCGGGCGACGTTTTTGTCGAGCTTGCCGGTCGCATAATAGTCGAGAAAGAACAAAGGCTCGGCGCCCTGAACGATGAGGTCGTTCGCGCACATCGCAACGAGATCAATTCCGACCCCTTCATGACGGCCCGTTTCGATAGCAAGTTTAAGCTTCGTTCCGACTCCATCGTTGGCAGCAACAATGAGCGGATCGGAATAACCCGCGGCCTTCAGATCGAAAAAACCACCGAATCCACCGAGTTCGGCATTGGCTCCGGGACGAGCGGTCGAACGGGCAAGCGGGCCGATCGCCTTAACGAGCGCGTTCCCCTCTTCAATCGAGACGCCCGCATCCGCGTAGGTTAAGGAATTATCGCTCATAAAGGGCGGCCAGTAGAGACAAGCCGCTTGGATTTCCACGCCGTTGTCGCCAAAAGACATCCCGAATGCCCAAGCCCCTGATCGTTACTCTCGCACTCCTCCTTCTCGCCGCCGCCGGAATTGGCGGTGCCGTTTACGCGCAGCTCGAAAGCAGCGACCGTGGAATTCTCCCGCTCGACACGTCGAACACGCTCGAAATCGCAGGAATCCACGTGGATGTCGGAGGCCCGGACGCCCAGGCGGCGCGGCTCGCCGGTTGGAGAATGGCTCAACAACAGGGATTTCGTGAGCTCTGGGCGAAAATGCATAATGCTCCACTTTCCCAAGCTCCCGATGTCCCCGATGGGACGCTTGATCAGATCGTAAGTTCGATCGACGTTGATCATGAACAAATCGGGCCTAATCGATACATCGGCGACCTTCGCGTTGAGTTTGATCGAGATCGCTCGGCTCCGTTTCTTGGAGTCCAAGGGAGCGAGGTCACTCAACATTCCGAACCCATGCTGCTTTTCCCGGTGACGGTGACGGGGGGAACCGAATCAAGCGTCGAGTTTCGAAATGCCTGGCAGCGCGCATGGGCTCAGTTCCATACCGCTCAGTCTCCCATCTCCTATGTGCGCGTCAGCGGTCTTGGAACGGATCCGCTTCTCGTCAACGCAGCGCAGATGTCGCGTCCTGGTCGTGGCTGGTGGCGTGCGCTTCTCGGCATGTACAACGCTCAGGACGTGCTGGTTGCCGAAGTGCAGCTTCAGCGGGCCTACCCCGGCGGCCCGGCGCTGGCGAGGTTCATTGCCCGTCATGGTCCCGACAATGAGGTTCTGGGCGGATTTACGCTGACCGCTCCGAACAGCGAAGCCATTCCTTCGATGATGGCCGAAGGAGCACAGCGGATCGATGCCATTTTTGCAAGTGCGCTCGCATCGGGACGGCTCTCGCGAGACTCTTCGCTCAATCTTCCGCCGCCACCTGTCCAGGAAGCGCCGGTCCAGGCTCCGCCTCAGGCTTCAAAACCGGTGAACATCGTCAATGCCTATCAGGTTCAGATCACCGGCAACGATGTCATCATCTACAATTTTGCGATGGCGCATTTGCGAACCCTTGCCGGAGTGGATTCGGCTACTCCGCAGCAGATCAATCCTGGTGGAACGAGCTATGTTCTCGTCGCCTATCGCGGCGGTATCGCTCAACTCGCGGCCGCTCTTCGCACTCGGGGATGGATCGTCGACTTCACCGGGACGGTCGTAAAAATGCATTCTGCCGGTGCACGGCCGCCGGCACTTCCTCCTCCGCCGTCTTCACAGCCACAGGCCCAGCCTTCGCCGGGCGCGGCGGTGGTCACGAACCAGGGCGCGGATTGATGGCGGTCGGGCCTGACCAGATTGCGCTTCCGCTCGACTGGCCACAGAGCGAAGCGGAGGCCCGATTCATCGTTTCGGATGCCAACCGCGATGCATTCGACCATTTTGCCAAATTCAGCCTGTGGCCGGTGAAGGCGACCATCCTCGTTGGACCGCGAAGGTCCGGGCGTACCTTGCTTGCGCGAAGCTTCGCCGAGCGAGTGAATGGGGCTTTATTCGATGAAGCCGAGCGGCGCGACGAAGTGGAATTGTTCCACGCCTGGAATCGCGCACAGGACAGTGGTCGACCTTTGGTGATGGTCGCGGACGAGGCTCCTCCAATCTGGGATGTTGCCCTTCCCGACCTCAAGACACGACTTGCAATTACTCCGGTTGCAACAATTGCAATTCCGGACGATCGCCTATTCGCAGCGCTGATCCAGCTGCATTTCGCCGATCGCGGGCTTCACATTCCCGCTGACGCGCTGAGGTTCATGAGCGAACGCCTTCAGCGCGATTATTGGACCGCCGAACGCGCCGTGGAGGCTGTCGACCGGTTCGCAATCGCTGAACGCGCGCGTCTCTCGGCACCGACGATCCGACGGGCGCTTTCCGAGGCGAGAATGGTTGGCGAAGCGGCCTGAAGCTAGCCGCAGCGAATCATCGTCACCGTCCGGTTTTGATCGAGATGCACCGTCACTCGGTCTTCGCGATAATCCATCGTTAGCATCACCCCGGGAGGTGCCCAACGAAGGACTGCCGCATGCGTAACGTGTTTGATTGCCAGTCCCGTCTTCTTATTGCCCAGACGGCCAACGAACTGATCGGTCCCGGCCGTATTGCATTTATGTCCCGGAGTGACTCCGTGAATGATCGGTGCGGCAATGGCCGTTGGATCAAGCGCAAAGGCAGCCACGAGAAGTGCAACGAGCCTACGCATCGATAGCCTCCTCTTGATGAACTCGGCTCATTTTGAGTTTTCCGTCCTCGATCGCGAAGGCGAGCCGTCCCTCGACAAGATCGACCGCGTCCTTCCCAAATTGCTCATAACGCCAGCCACTGAGGATATTGAGGTTTTTGCGAACGCCTGCAGCAAGAGCATCGAGATCGTCCGAACGGGCAATGAGCCGAGCAGCGACGCCGGTTTCCTTCGCCCGGATTTTCAAAAGAAGCTTGAGCAGGTCGCTGACGAGCGAGGCATCTTTAGTGAGACCTGGTCGCTTGGGCTCGCGATCCGGCATCTCGTTCTGATCGAGAGGCTTTGCTGCATCGAGTGCCGCCATCAATCGGCTTCCGATATCGTTGGCCCTCCATCCCGCGGACAGCCCCCGGATCCGACCAAGGTCATCCTGGGACTTGGGCGGATGCAGGACAATCTCATTGAGCGTGTCGTCCTTGACGATTCGTCCGCGCGGAAGGTTCTTGGATCGCGCCTCGGTTTCGCGCCAGGCGGCCAAAGCCTTCAGCCGCCCAAGGACTGCGGGATTGCGGCTCGGAAGTTTGAGCCGCTTCCAGGCGTCTTCAGGAGGGAACGCGAAGCTCGACGGATCGGCAAGCCGTTCCATTTCTTCATCGAGCCACGCACCGCGTCCAGTTTTTCTGAGCTTGTCGACCATCCGCGGGAACACTGTCGCCAGGTGGGTGACGTCGGCGATCGCATAGTCGATCTGTCGCTTGTCGAGCGGGCGCCGGCCCCAGTCCGTAAACCTTGCACCCTTGTCGAGGCTGTGGCCGAGCAGGCTTTCGATCAAATTCGAATAGCCGATCTGTTCGCCATGGCCCAAAGCCATTGCAGCGATCTGCGTATCGAACAGCGGGTGGGGGACCTTGCCGGTTAGATTGTGAATGATTTCGAGGTCCTGACCTCCGGCATGAAAGATCTTCAACACTTCTTCGTTGTTCACGAGCAGATCGAGCAGCGGCTTGAGGTCGATATCCTCCGCCTTGGGATCGATCGCCGCAGCCTCTTGAGTACTTGCGACCTGAATGAGACAAAGATCCGGCCAATAGCTGTTTTCGCGCATGAACTCGGTGTCCACGGCGACGAACGGCTCCATTGCGAGCCGCTCCACGAGGGTTTTGAGATCTTCGGATTTTGTAATCAGTGGGTGGATGCGCATGAGTTTGTCGCGGCAATAGCGGTGCCCTCGCGGGTTGACAAAAAGTGAGTGGGAAGGGAAGCGCGGCGCGCGCATTTCCCACCCATCATTGAAGCAGAGAGCCGACGTTTCGAATGCACGCTTATCGTACCCACACCTGCGCCGAGCTTCATCTTAGCGACGTCGGCTCAACGGTCCGCCTTTCGGGTTGGGTCCACCGAAAGCGGGACCATGGCCACCTGCTGTTCGTCGATCTTCGCGATCATTACGGAATTACCCAGATCGTTGCGGATTCGGATTCGCCGACTTTCAAGATTTTGGATCGGCTCAGGGTCGAGTCGGTCGTGACCGTCGAGGGCGAAGTCGTCGCTCGCTCGGCCGAAACGAAAAATCCCAATCTTGCGACCGGCGAAATCGAGATTCGCGCTCGTGACGTCACGGTTCAGTCCGCGGCCGCAGAGTTGCCGATGCCAGTTGCCGGAGAACAGGATTATCCCGAGGACATCCGGCTGAAATATCGTTACCTCGATCTCAGGCGCGAAAAAATCCATTCCAATATCATTTTGCGTTCTTCGGTCATTGCTTCGATCCGCCGGCGGATGATCGCCCAGGGGTTCACTGAATTCCAAACACCAATTCTAACCGCAAGCTCGCCCGAGGGAGCCCGCGATTATCTGGTCCCGAGCCGGGTGCATCCCGGGAAATTCTACGCGCTTCCGCAAGCACCTCAGATGTTCAAGCAGCTGATCATGGTGGCGGGATTTGATCGCTATTTCCAGATTGCCCCCTGTTTTCGCGATGAAGATGCGAGAGCCGACAGAAGCCCTGGCGAATTTTACCAGCTCGATTTCGAAATGAGCTTTGTCACTCAGGACGACGTATTCGCCGCCATCGAGCCGGTCCTTTCAGGAGTATTTGAGGAATTTTCGAACGGCCGTTCTGTGACTCAAGGCGGATATCCGCGCATTCCCTACAAAGAGGCTCTTCTAAAATACGGCAGCGACAAGCCCGATCTTCGCAATCCTCTGTTGATTTCGGATTTGACCGACGAGTTCAAGGGATCGGGATTTGGACTGTTTGCAGGTCTTGTCGAAAAGGGCGGAGTTGTCCGTGCTGTTCCGGCTCCAAAGACCGCTGAAAAGAGCCGCAAGTTCTTCGACGAGATGAACGAGTGGGCCCGGTCCGAAGGGTTTGCCGGACTTGGCTATGCAACGCGAAAGAACGGAGATTGGGGCGGCCCCATTGCGAAAAACCACGGCGAGGAGGGGATGAACCGCATTGCCGAGATCCTCGGCACTGGCCCCGACGATGGCGTATTCTTTGCCGCAGGAAACCAACCGGACGCAGCCAAGCTTGCTGGGCTTGCACGAACGCGCGTCGGCGAGCAGCTCAATCTCGTTGAGAAAAATGCGTTCCGGTTCTGCTGGATTGTCGATTTTCCGATGTTCGAGTTCAACGAGGACCAAGGCAAGATCGATTTCAGCCATAATCCCTTCTCGATGCCTCAAGGGGGGATGGACTCGCTCGAAACGAAGGACCCCTTGGACATCCTTGCCTGGCAATATGACATTGTCTGCAACGGGGTGGAGCTAAGCTCGGGAGCAATCCGTAATCACCGTCCCGACATCATGTACAAGGCGTTCGAAATCGCGGGCTATTCGAGCGAGGACGTCGACACGAATTTCTCGGGCATGATCAATGCATTCAAATATGGAGCGCCTCCGCACGGCGGCTCGGCGCCTGGGATCGACAGGATTGTAATGCTCCTTGCCGACGAGCCCAATATTCGTGAGGTCATTGTCTTCCCGATGAATCAGAAGGCGGAAGATCTGATGATGAACGCACCATCTGAAGTGACGCCGAAACAGCTGAAGGAACTCGGCATCAGAGTGGTCGGGGAAGGGGCACCGGCCAAGGCCAATCCTGCAAAGATCGTTGCACCGGAATAGTCGAAGCTAAGCCGGATAGCGGATCGCGCACACCTCATAGCTTTTCTCGCCTGACGGGAGGTGAACGATCCGTTCGTCGCCGATAGTCGCTCCAATGAGTGCTCGGGCGATTGGCGAGCTCCAGCCGATCAGCCCGCTACTCGCATCGGCTTCATCATCGCCGACGATCGTGAGCGAGCGATGCGTGTCGTCTTCGTCCGCAAGATCAACGGTCGCGCCGAACCGAACTTCGTTTCGGGCGCTCTGAGCGGCCGGATCCACGATTTTGGCGTTCTTCATGATTTGGGCGAGGTGGGACAGCCTCCGATCAATCTCCCGGAGCCGTTTGCGGCCGTAAATATAGTCACCATTTTCCGACCGATCCCCGTTCGAAGCAGCCCAGGAGATGGTCTCGACCAGCTTGGGGCGCTCGATCGAGAACAGCTCGTGATATTCCAAACGAATACGAGCGATGCCGCCAGGAGTGATGAAGCGTGGCGAGGAATCGGCCATTAGAAACATGACTATCAGCCTGGCCGGCTCTTCCCAAGATAGCGGGAAACATGGAACGCTCTCTGGGAAGATCCCGTCGAACGCAGCGAATCATAAACAACGCTGTTTTCGATCACCCGTTCGACATAGCCACGGGTTTCCTCGAACGGGATCGCCTCGATCCAGGCGACGACATCGACCTGGCCCCGCGGGTCGCCATAAATCCTCACCCATTTCCCGACGTTGGCTGAACCCGCGTTGTAGCTCGCCACGGCAAGCGGGACGCTCCCGTTCCAAATTCCCAGTTCATGCTCGAAATAGGCCGCTCCAAGCCGAACATTGTAGTTGGGATCGGTAAGGAGCCGATAACTGTCGAAACCCATTCCCATCTTCTGGGCTTCACCGCGCGCTGTTCCGACCATCAGCTGCATCACTCCGCGCGCGCCGGCATGGCTGAGCGCATAAGGATCGAACGAGCTTTCCTGACGGCTAATCCCGTGAGCAAGTGACCAAACATCCCCTGACAGCGACGCGGACAACATCGGATAGGCTTGGCGAACGTAAAAGCTCGAACCCTTGATCCGCGCCATGCGCGAAACCCAGACCGGCAGGTCCTGGCGTCCAAGTTGGCGCGCGAGCCCGAGCGCGAGATTCCGGTCGGTGTCATTGTCGAGCGAGCGAGCGAGGGCTTGAACAAACAATGTTTGCTCGCCCGACTGTCCGTGCTGCTGAACGTACCGAAGCGCTTCCACCAGCCGACGTCTGTTGAAGGCTTCGCTTCGAACGGAAGTCATCGCCGATTGCGGCATGGCGAGAGGTGGCGGAGGAACCGATCGTCCGAGCCTCTCGAGGGAGAGCTGGCCATAGAACAGGTCGGGATACGCAGCAGCGCGCTGAAAATAGATGTTCGCAGTCGCTGGTTGGCCTGAATATACGGCGGCGCGTCCAGCCCAATAATCGCCCTTCGTCTGCACCTGCAGAGAATGTCCGGAACGGGCGTAGCGGTCGAACATTGGAAGAGCGGTCGCCGGCTCACGCATCCGCTGCAGTGCGACCGTACCGGCGAGCCAGCTCAAACTCGCATAATCCTCACGAACCGGAATGGGCTGATCGGCAGCGTTCTCGCCCGTGGGAAGGCTGTCATCGATCTGCCGAGCAATATTGTAAGCAAGGGGCCAGTTCTGAGCGCTCGCAGCCTCACCGGCCAACTCGAGAAGCATGTCATAGAAACGGGTCGGGTCGGCCGGCTTGAGAAGAAAATGGTGGGTCCGGGCCGCGAGGTCCTGAGCTGACCGGTCGAAGCCCTTGGCGCGCAGATAACGTGCGCGACCGAGCATCAATCCGGCATCGCTTGTGACTTCAGCCATCACCGAATCGTAGCGACGCTCAGCGTCGGAACGGTCGAGCTCCATCGCAACCCGCGCTTCAAACGATGCCTGACGTTCGCTGCTTCCATCCGCGACAAGGCGCTCGGCTGAGCTCGCCTTTCGGGCAATGAGCAAAGCATCAATTCGATGATCGAAATCGGCCCGTGTGAAATTTGCTCCGTATCGATTCCAGATGGCCTGCTCATCTTCAGGAGCAAGATCGGCCTTGATCCAGGCTTTGCGAGCAGCTTCGATTGCGTCGGCGGCCCGGCCCACCGCCGAATAGGAATCAGAAAGTCGGGCCCAGCCAGTCCCAGTATCGGGCGGAGTTTTGGTGAAAAATGCAATGACGGTCGAAGGGTTTTCACCCTTCCGCATGGCATTTTCTGCAAAGCTTCGAAGCCGCGCTTCGTCGGGCCATCCGGGATTGGCAATCAGAAACGCTGCATAATCGGCGAAGCGATAGCCGCTGCTTTGACGAAGGCGACGCCAGTCACTGATCGAATAGGCGATGCTCGAGGATGGGGTCGCGGCCGAGCTCGCGCCGACGGGCTCGGCATATTGCGCCGAACTCGAAGGAGCGGTGGCCAACATAATTGGCACCAACACTGCCGCACGCCACATGCTGGACATCCTGGGGTCCCGCTCCTTATCAGGCCCTGAACGCTGGCCCTTTTCTTTAACCCGGCAACTCTCCAACGCGGAGGCAAGTTCATGTTTTTCGGTTCGATTCCGGCCATGGTTACTCCGTTTTTGGGCGGCCGTGTCTCCGAGGACACATTGCGAGAGTTTGTCGACTGGCAGATTGACCAGGGATCAAACGCGCTCGTTCCGTGCGGGACCACCGGTGAAGTTGCGACCCTCACGAGCGAGGAGCATCGGGCAGTCGTTGCAACGAGCGTCGAAGCCGCAAAGGCAAGGGTCCCGGTCATTGCGGGATGCGGGACCTATTCGACCCGGGAATCGATCGAGCGCATTCGCGCAGCTTCTGATGTCGGGGCCGATGCCGCCTTGATCGTCGTTCCCTATTACAACAAACCGAGCCAGGCCGGCCTTGCGGCCCATTTCGTCGCGCTCGGCGATGCGTCGCCGATTCCGATCATTGTTTACAATGTTCCCTCGCGAACCGTTGCCGACATTTCAGTGGAGACACTTGCGAAGATCGCTCGCCATCCCAAAATTGTCGGCATCAAAGACGCTACCGGAAATCTTGCTCGGGTCTCGGCACAACGCCTTCAATGCGGAGCTGAATTCTGCCAGCTTTCAGGCAATGACGATCTGGCACTTGGCTTCAATGCCATGGGCGGAGTGGGATGCATATCGGTGACTGCAAATGTTGCCCCGAGGCTCTGTTCCAACTTCCAGGAGGCGATGAAAGAAGGGCGCTGGAACGATGCGCTCGAGATTCAGGATCGTCTTTATCCGCTCCATGCTGCGCTTTTTTCCGACGCTTCGCCGGCGCCGACAAAATACGCAATATCGAAGGTGCGGCCAGGTTTTTCGACCGAAATCCGACTTCCGCTGGTGGAAGCATCCGAAGAATCCCGACGAAAAGTCGATGCCGCGCTTGATCACGCCGGACTGATTTAGACCTCATGGTCAAACCCCCTTCGCAACCATTCGACAAGCACAAGATCGTCGCTGAAAATCGCCGGGCAAGGTACGATTATTTCGTCGAGGAACGTTTCGAGACTGGCATTCAGCTCACCGGGACTGAAGTGAAGTCACTTCGAAGTGGCCAGGGTTCGATTGCCGAAAGTTATGCAGCTGTTGCCGACGACGAAATCTTTCTGATCAACAGTCACATCCCCGAATATAGTCACGGGAATCGGCTCAACCATGAGCCTCGACGCCCCCGAAAACTGTTGCTCAAAAGCCGCGAAATCGCGAAGCTTCAAGGTGCCGTGACACGACAGGGACTAACGCTCGTCCCATTGTCGATCTATTTCAATGCAACGGGGCGCGCGAAGGTTGAACTTGCGCTCGCTCGGGGCAAGAAGGTTCATGACAAGCGCGAGACGATCAAGGAGCGGGACTGGAAGCGGGAGCAACAGCGATTGCTTCGACACAGTGGCTAAGTTCATCGCCAGGGGCCGTCGATGCGTTGGCTAACCCGCCATATACCCACGCGTGAAACGATTGGCGAGAATTGGTTCCTCCGGCCATTCGCAGCGCACCTTAGTCGACCTTCCTTGTGGCGGCTTACGAGACGGTCGGTTCCCCGCGGCGTGGCTCTTGGCCTCTTCGTTGCAGTCATCATCCCGTTCATGCACACGATCATCGCTGCAATTCTTGCGATTCCAACCCGTGCAAATGTCGCTGTTGCCGCGATTTTCACGCTTGCAGTCAACCCGCTGACGATCCCACCCATGTATTATGGCGCCTACCGGATCGGCTCGTGGGAGCTGCACCACGATTCGACGCTTGTGAACCCGCTTGCCGCCGAACGTTTCTCAGGCGAACTCAGCAGACTTCTGTTCTGGGTTCACCATGCATCGGGTCCGATTGCCCTTGGCATTTTGACGATTGCTGCCGTCGTTGCAACGATCGGCTATCTTTCGGCTTCCCTTGTCTGGGCTCTCTGGTGTCGGAGACGCTGGAGGCAGAGGCGCAAGCTCCGAAGATCGGGATGAAATTTCGACCGTTCGCAGCTTGATCGGGCACAATTGTCGAATTGCTTCTGGCTGAGATCGAGCACAAATGATCAAGTCGGAAAACGCGTCTTTGTCCGAAGGGGTTTGTAATGGTCAGATATTTCGCGCTTGCTCTTGCTTCGACCGCATTCGCAGCGTTTGCCACTCAGGCGCCTCCCAATCTTCGCCCGATGCAAAGCGCCCCGAATTCCGTCGCCCAATCGAGGCCTCAATATGGAGCGTTCGGTTTCGATTCTTCGGGCATGAACACGAGCGTCGCGCCCGGAGACGACTTTTTCGAATATGCCAACGGGACCTGGATCAAGAATCATCCAATCCCTGCCGACAAGGCGCGTTACGGAATGTTCAACGTCCTTGATGATCTTTCCAAGGAGCGAACTCGAGGAATCATCGAAGAGCAGGCCAGGAACCCGAACAGCAAGATCGGCAATGCCTATTTGAGTTTCATGGATGAAAAGGCGGTCGAAGCCAAAGGGCTTACTCCGTTCGAGCCGTGGCTCAACCAGGTTCGGGGCCTGAAATCCAAAACTCAGCTCGCCAAAATATATGCGAATGCCGGCCGCCTCGGAATCGAAATTCCATTTCGGATGTACATTGGCCAGGACCGCAAGGCGTCGGACCGCTACGCGCTCAATGTCATTCAAGGCGGTCTGGGCATGCCCGACCGCGATTATTATCTCTCCACCGACCCCAAGCAGGTCGAGACCAAGAACAAATATCTTCAGCATCTAACGGCGATGCTGACGTTGGCCGGCGAATCCAATGCGGCTGCAAGAGCGCGCGCGGTCGTCGATTTCGAAACCAGGATCGCCAAAGTCCAGTGGACTCGCGCCGAAAGCCGCGATGCGAACAAGACTTACAACAAGATGACATTGGCGCAGGTCCGGCAATTCGCACCCGGGTTCGATTTTCCGATGCTCCTCAAGGATGGCGGTGCAAATGTCGGCTATGTGATTGTTTCCCAGCCGAGTGCATTCAAGGGAATTTCCGCACTTCTTGGATCCGCACCGCTGTCAGTTCTTCGCGATCAGCTATTGCTGCGGTCGCTCGACGGCTACGCGTCCTACCTTCCCAAGTCCTTCGACGACGAACATTTTGCCTTTTACGGAACGGTTTTGTCCGGAACTCCGCAACAGGAACCGCGGTGGAGGAGGGGCGTCAATTTTACCGTCGATACGCTTGGGGACGATGTCAGCAAGCTCTATGTCACTCGATATTTTCCGCCAGCGACGAAGGAAGCTGCCGACCGCCTGGTTCACAATCTCATCGCGGCGATGGACCGACGGATCGACAAGCTCGATTGGATGAGTGCTGCGACGAAGGCCAAAGCGCATGCGAAGCTCGCCGCGTTCACACCTAAGATCGGCTATCCCTCGCAATGGCGCGACATGAGCGGGCTGATAATCGATCGCAACGACTTGCTCGGCAATGCCATGCGCTCGAACCGGTTCGACTATGACTATCAGCTCGGCAAGCTTGGTGGACCAATCCGCCGGTGGGAATGGGGAATGACGCCCATGACCATTAATGCCTATTCCAACCCCACCATGGTCGAGATTGTGTTCCCGGCCGCAATCCTTCAGCCGCCGTTCTTCGATCCCAATGCCGATCCCGCCGTAAATTACGGTGGAATAGGAGCGGTGATTGGGCACGAAATGAGCCACCAATTCGACGACCAGGGCGCCAAATTTGATCTTCACGGCAATCTGGTTGACTGGTGGACTCCGGTCGACTCCAAGAATTTCGAAGCTCGTCTCGACCAATATGAGCGGCAGATCGACAGCTATGAGCCGCTTCCTGGAATGCATGTAAACGGAAAGCTGACGATGGGCGAAAATGTCGCCGATCTCGCCGGGCTGACAGTTTCCCATGACGCCTATATTGCATCGCTTGGCGGCGCAGCGCCCCCAGTGATCGATGGAATGACCGCAGATCAGCGATTCTATCTCGGTTGGGCGCAGGTCTGGCGCTGCACGATGCGTGAGCCGGCGCTTCGGCAACAGCTGTTGACCGATCCGCACTCGCCGTGTCCGGTTCGAACCGATGTCGTTCGCAACATGGACCCGTGGTATTCCGCGTTCGGGGTTCATCCGGGCCAGAAGCTTTACCTGGCTCCGGCCGACCGAGTTCGCATCTGGTAGGATGATGCGCTTCTGTTAGCATGAGCAGGAATTGCTGATGCTGTACCAGAAGTTGCCCGACATCGAATTCGACCGCCCTCGACCCGTGGGGGCGATGGCTTTTGCCGGCATTGATCGTCGCTGGAGCAGTGACGATTTCGCTTCTCGTTCTTGCGTTTTCCAGTCCGGGAATTGCTCTTGCAGTTCTTCTTCTTGGAGCGGCGGCAGCTTTTGCGGCCCGGTTTGGTCCCTTGGGAGCACTGGAGTTCAAAGAACCGCTTCCGGTTGGCCCTGACTATACGCTGCTTGGGACTGCGCTAAGTCTCAGCCGGGATCCCGTTGCACTGACCGCGAACGACGGAGCTCTTGTCGTTGTAAATCATGCTTATCGAGAGCGTTTCGGCAGCCGCTCGCCGCTTGAACTTGGCGCAAATGAGCACGCTCGCCAGGGTTTGAAACTCGCACAGACGATGGGTCTGCGCGATGGCGCAGGCTGTGTTGCGGGAATCGAAACGGAAGAGGGAACGAACCCGGTCGAAGTTGATCGCGCAGGGACTCACAATGATCTGCTTTTGTGGCGGTTTGTCAGCCCTGTCTCACCCGATGCGATCACTCTCGCGGCTTCGCGTCTGCGAGATCGGACGGGCGATCTTTTGAGCCGCGCGGGCGTTCTTGCAGCGCTTCTCGACCCCGAAGGACGGCCGATTGCCTTTAACAAGCTGTTCGAGGAACGCGCGTTGTCTGGCCGATCCGCGAATGAACCTGTTTTCGAACTGGTAAGAGAAATCGAACAAGAAGGGCTGGTTCAGCTGGTTGCCGACGGGGACAATGGACGAAGTCTTCGTGCGCTACTCATTCCGCTGGATGCTCCAGGCGCTAATGAACATGGGATTTTCTGCATGTTCGAAGCTGGTGACAGCTTGCCGATGGCAAGCTCGTCGCACCTTCAGGCATTGCTGGACATGCTTCCAATCGGGCTGGCGCTTGTCGATGGGGACGGTCGGTTTTTGACCATGAACGACGCATTCTGTCATGCTGCGGGGATCAAGGAGAAGGCGGCTCCCAGTTACCCGGGCGACCTTGTGGTCAAGGAAGATAAAGCCGCAGTTGCCGACGCCGTCCGGCGAAACGCCCGGGGCCCGGCAATGTCGGGCGACCTTGCAGTTCGATTGACGCACCAGTCCGCGGAACCCGTCGCATTGACGATCGCCGGGCTGCGCGGTCTTGGAGATGCGGCGGTGCTTCTCCTTCTCAAGGACAATAGCGAGGAAGCGAAGCTCAAGCGTCAGGTTGCTCAGGCAACGAAAATGCAGGTCGTCGGCCAGCTCGCCGGAGGCGTCGCGCACGACTTCAACAATATTCTGACGGCCATCATCGGCCACTGCGATTTGATGCTGATGCGCCATACGCCTGGAGACATCGACTATGATGATATCCAGCAGATCAAATCCAATTCGAACCGCGCCGCTGGACTAACTCGTCAGCTTCTCGCGTTCTCAAGGCAGCAAACTCTAAGACCTCAAGTCCTTCAGATTGCCGATGTCGTTTCGGAAGTTTCGCATCTGTTGAAGCGTCTGCTCGGCGAGACGGTCGAACTCGTTGTGAAGCATGGGCGCAACCTTGGGCCGATTCGAGCAGATCCCGGCCAGCTTGAACAGGTGATCGTCAACCTTGCAGTCAATGCCCGTGATGCAATGGCACCCAAGGGCGGGGGCACGCTGACGATCCAGACTTATAGTGTGAAGGCCAATCAGGTCGCGGAACTTGGCTCCGACATTCTGCCTATTGCGGAATATAGCGCGCTTTCAGTTACCGACACCGGGACTGGAATTGCTCCGAGTGTTCTTGGGAAAATCTTCGAGCCGTTCTTCACGACCAAGGAGATCGGGAAGGGCACGGGTCTTGGACTATCGACCGTCTACGGCATCGTCAAACAGTCCGGCGGGTTCATCTTTGCGGATTCCAAACTCCAAGTGGGAACGCGTTTTGTCATCTATCTTCCAGTTCACCGCGAAGATCCGGTGGTGGGGCGCTCGCGTGCACCCGCGAAGGCTAAAAAAGATGAGCTTTGGGGAAGCGGAACAGTCCTTCTGGTCGAGGATGAACCGATGGTAAGAAGTGTCGCTGAACGCGCTTTGACGCGTCACGGCTACAAGGTTGTGACCGCCGATAATGGCGAAGAAGCTCTTGAAATTCTGGAGCGCGGGGATCCGATCGACCTGTTGATCAGCGACGTCGTCATGCCCGGAATGGATGGCCCGACGGTCGTGCGCGAAGCGCGAAAGAGCCGTCCTGACCTCAAGATCCTGTTCATGTCGGGCTATGCCGAGGAGCAGCTTCGAAAGTCCATCGACATTGAGAATGTCAATTTCCTTCCAAAGCCATTCTCGGTCACCGAGCTAGCCGAAGCCGCGAGGCGCGCAGCTGGAACCAAATAAGCGCTTTGCGCTTTCCCGATGCCCCTCTATGCGAGTTACTCCATGCCTGTCGTGCGTTCCATTTTGATCGTCGAGGACGAACCGCTCATTGCAATGATGCTCGAGGATTTCCTCGATTCGCTCGGCCACAAGGTCCAGGGGACCTGCGAAACTGTCGAATGCGCCCTGAAGGAAGTCGAAAAGGGCGGCTTTGATCTCGCGATCCTCGATGTGAATCTCAAAGGCGAAAATGTCTGGCCGGTCGCAACCAAGCTTCGCGAAAAGAATGTGCCGTTCGTGATCGCGACGGGTGGCCACGTCGACCCTCCGCCACCCGAGTTCAATAATGCCCCGGTGATCGAAAAACCTTATACTGTCGACCGGGTGACACCGGCGATCGAGGCTGCATTTGCGCAATAATATTGCGCGTCGAAAGCGCTAAGCCGCACTCATCCAATGTTCGATTTTCAGTCCCATTTCATCTTCCCGACGCACGCCGTTCCCAATGCCGGTGCGTGGCCCGAGGGGGCCGAGCGGCTTTCCACGAAATCCGCGCAAGGAAGCGAGCTTTCCGGAATCCATATCCATGCCGACGGTGAAGCGCCTTCAAAGACTCTCATTCTTGGGTTCGGAGGCAATGCCTGGAATGCCCAGGATCTTGCCGAATACCTTCACGAAATCTTCCCCGACGAGGAGGTCGTTGCGTTCCACTACCGGGGTTATGCTCCCTCGAAGGGGTCGCCTTCAGCAGAAGCGCTGATCGCCGATGCGCCTCAGATCTATGATTTCGCACTCGAAGCGTTGAGGCCAAAACACGTTGTTGCGGTCGGCTTCAGTATTGGAAGCGGCGTTGCTGCAACGCTTGCACTTGCTCGCAAGCTCGATGGCGTCATCCTTGTGACCCCATTCGATTCTCTTAGGGAAGTCGCTCGCTCGATGCTTCCCTGGCTTCCGATCGGACCATTTTTCGCTCATGAAATCGACGCGGCTTCGGCGCTCGAGCAAATTAAGACGCCGGTTGCGATCATTGGTGCTGAGCATGATGAGATTGTGCCGTTCGAACGCACCGAAGCCCTTCGGAAAAGAGTTGCGAATCTCCGGTTCGATGAGACGATTGCCGGCTCCGGTCACAACAGCATCTATGCCCAATCGGCGTTTCACG
This sequence comes from uncultured Alphaproteobacteria bacterium, assembly GCA_963703055.1. Lineage (GTDB taxonomy): Bacteria > Pseudomonadota > Alphaproteobacteria > Sphingomonadales > Sphingomonadaceae > Sphingomicrobium. The sequence continues at coordinate 625,776 of OY969784.1, forward strand.
ACGCGATGCGCGAGGCCTTAAATCGTTTCAAACTGTGACAGTTGCGCTCTTGCCTGGATCGAGAGCTCCCTCCATATTCCTGATATCAAACAGCAATCGGGCCGGTCGCAACATTAACGAACCGGCAGAGTTGATTGTCTTATAAAGGGAGCTAGCATGCCCCAAACAGAAGGCCGAGCGCGGCCGATATGCAAGGACTGGAATGACTAAGCTTTCAGGCGGCGACAGCAAGAGCACCCTTTACTGCTCGTTCTGCGGCAAGTCGCAGCACGAGGTCAGGAAGCTGATCGCGGGGCCGACCGTCTTCATTTGCGACGAATGCGTCGAGCTGTGCAACGACATCATTCGCGAAGAATCGAAATCATCGCTCGTCAAAACTCGCGACGGAGTTCCGACGCCCTTGGAGATCTGCAAGGTTCTCGACGATTATGTGATTGGCCAGAGTCGAGCGAAGCGCGTTCTTTCGGTTGCGGTCCACAATCACTACAAGCGGCTTTCGCACGGCTCGAAGACCGGCAATGAGGTCGAGCTCGCCAAGTCGAACATTCTTCTGATCGGTCCGACCGGATGCGGGAAAACCCTTCTCGCCCAGACCCTCGCGCGAATTCTCGACGTGCCGTTCACGATGGCCGACGCGACCACTCTTACCGAGGCGGGCTATGTCGGCGAGGATGTCGAGAACATCATTCTGAAGCTGCTTCAGGCTTCCGATTACAATGTCGAGAAGGCGCAGCGCGGCATCGTTTACATCGATGAGATCGACAAGATCAGCCGTAAATCCGACAATCCATCGATCACAAGGGACGTCTCGGGCGAAGGCGTTCAGCAGGCTCTGTTGAAGCTGATGGAGGGAACGACTGCCTCAGTCCCACCACAGGGCGGCCGTAAACATCCGCAGCAGGAATTCCTCCAGGTCGATACGACCAACATTCTGTTTATCTGCGGCGGTGCTTTTGCCGGGCTCGAAAAAATCATTTCAGACCGGATGCAGGGCAAGTCGATGGGTTTTGGAGCGCATGTCGTTGCCCCCGATGAGCGCAAGACCGGGGAGATTCTGAAGCATTGCGAGCCAGAGGATCTCTTGAGGTTCGGTCTGATTCCCGAATTCGTGGGTCGTCTTCCGGTGATTGCAACGCTTGAGGACCTTGACGAGACTGCGCTTGTCAAAATCCTCGTCGAGCCGAAGAACGCGCTCGTTAAGCAATATGCGAAGCTGTTCGACATGGAAGACGTTCAGCTCGAATTTACCGACGATGCACTTCATTCCGTTGCCAAACGCGCGATTGAACGCAAAACCGGCGCGCGCGGGCTTCGTTCGATTCTCGAAGGGATCCTGCTCGATACAATGTTCGATCTACCCTCGATGGATGGGGTCGACGAAGTTCATGTCGACAAGGAGGTGGTCGAAGGACGCAAAGAGCCGGTGCGCGTCTATGCAGCCAAGGACAAGACCGGCGACGCCGCCTGACGAAGGGTTAAGTTGGGCGGAAACGCCCGAGGGGTAGGCCAGTCCTGGACGGGAGAAAACGCGCTCAAAACCCTTGCACGGGCAGAACTTTCCCCAGTTCCTTAGCGATCGGTGATCTCTTGGAGGCGAACTAGCTTCCGTGAACCGCTGCCAGAAGCTGGCTTCCATAGCGCTCCATGAGATGGGCATCGCGCCCATAATGGTCTTCGAGGAACTGGACGCCGTTGTCCGTCGGCTGCACGGTCAAATAGGTCATGTAAACCGGGATCGGGGCAGGAAGATCGACCTCTTCCTCGGCCTTGGGGTCTTTCCCTTGCGGAATCACGCCGTCGAACAGAAATTTTGCGAGCCGCTTATAATCTTCTAGCCGAACGCAGCCGTTGCTGATCCACAATTCATTCTTCGTGAAATGGTCCTTTTCAGGAGAATCGTGAAGATAGATCCCGAAATAGTTGGGAAGCATGAATTTCATCATTCCCATCGAATTGGCCGGACTTGGCAGACGTCGGAGACGAACGTCCTTGGTTCCCGCAACGACCGCCTTCCAGTCGACGTCATTGGGATCGAGAAGCTTCGCGTCATCAGAATAATCGGTCATCACCTGATATTCGCGCTCGGTCAGATAACTCACGCCCTGCGCAACAATGCGCGGAGCAATCAAATTTCTCACCAGATCCGGCGGCACGTTCCAGTAAGGATTGACGCTCGCATATTTGATATATGCGGCCATCATTGGAGTTGCGCTTTCGGATTTGCCGACCACAACCTTCATCTCGTCGACTTTTTTGCCATTCTGCCACATCGAGAGGCGAGCATCGCCCGCGTCAACCAGGACGTACTTGGGCTGCTCTTCGGGTGACGGAAGACGCTTTGCGCGCTCCATGTTGATTATGATGAGCTGCTCATAATAGTCGGCGCCCTTGTTAAGCGCTTCGATTGTTCCTGCACCTGCGATGCCATCATCCTTGAGGCCGTGAACCAATTGAAACTCTTTGACTTTTGTAGCAAGGGTCGAATCATAATTGCTTCCAGCGGCAAGTCCGAGACGGGTTCGAAGCATCGTGACCCTGTCTCCGGTCGAACCGGGTTTTAAAGTTGGTCCTGACGCCACCTCGAACCTGGGGAAGACTTCCCCAGGTTTGCTGATATTTGACCAATCCGCGGCGAAGCTGTGTGTAAATCGGGTTCACAGAGGTGAACAGGTCAACCGGAGCGGCGCTCCAGGCCGCATCGGTAATTCCGGCGAGAAATCCCTTTTGATGGACCGCTCGCGGAACGAGCGATTCATCGATGTAGATCATGTCGATGCCCTGTTCGATCGCCGGCGGAAGATCGACGGGTTCGAGCGCCGGAGACCTGTTCGATTGAGCAATCGGCGACTGCCAGCCTCTGCCCGTTGGCCCCGCTGTCTGGTTTGGATGAGCCATCCAGGGCTCAGCAACTGGAGCGTGCTCGTGCGTTTGCTGTGCTTGCTGCTGTGCCATCCAAGGCTCGGCGACCGCTGGCCGGACCGAAGGCTCGGGAGCTGGCATAGCCTGGCAAAGCGCTGCGACTGAAAGGCACGAAGCACTCAATGCAAATAGCGAGCGGCGAATGACGAGGGTGCGGCGAGTTTTCACGACCCTCATCCTAACGGCGGAAACTGAACGATTACAGAATCATCGGTTTCGAGCGACCCCGTTTCATTCACCTTCCAGCGGAAGTGTGTCTTTTTCACACTCAAGACCGAAGCGTTTTGCTGCCTCTTCGACCTCTTGGTCGCTTGGAGCCTTTAGGATTTCGTCTTCGCCCGGCGCCAGGCTGTCGTCTGCGATCCCGGGTCCAGTGCCCGCGATTGTTTCATTTAAGGGGCGGTCGTTGGGGCCGTCGCTGACTTTCTCACGCTCGTTGGCCATCCATTTCGTCCTTTGGCGACTGAGCACTTAAAGCGACTGGTTGCGACACAATGTTCCGCCCTTTGTTGCGCGGCTTGGTGGGGCCGCCCATATACCAGCGCATGACTCGTTTTCTTCCGATCCTTCCCTTGCGTGATATCGTCGTATTTCCGCAACGCATCGTTCCCCTTTTCGTCGGACGCGAAAAGTCCGTTGCAGCGCTCGAAGCTGCAATGGCCGCGAACAAGGAGCTGTTTTTGGTCGCCCAGCTCGATCCGGGCGAAGACGATCCTGATCGTGATGCGCTCTATGATCTTGGAGTGATTGCAACAGCAATGCAGCTGTTGAAGCTGCCCGATGGGACTGTCAGAGTTCTCGTTGAAGGCGTCAAACGTGCGCGTTTGGTCAATTTGGTTGCCCGCGAAGGGTTCACTGCTGCCGAAATCGAGGAGGTCGATGAGGAGGCTTCCGATGGCCCCGAGGCGCAGGCCCTGATGCGATCGGTAATCGATCAGTTCGACAATTATGCAAAGCTCAACAAGCGTCTTCCACCCGAAACTGGAATTCAGCTCTCGGAAATCGAGGATTCGTCGGTTCTTGCCGACGCGGTTGCCTCCAATCTTTCCGTCAAGGTGGCAGACAAGCAGGCGCTTCTTGGCGAGCTCAATCCGGCGCGCCGTCTCGAAATGGTGTTCGCGTTCATGGAGGGCGAGCTTGGGGTGCTTCAGGTCGAAAAAAAGATCCGAAGTCGAGTCAAGCGTCAGATGGAGAAGACGCAGCGCGAATATTATCTCAATGAGCAGCTCAAAGCGATCCAGCGCGAGCTTGGAAACGAAGGCGAGGAGGGGGGCGACGAGCTTCAGGAACTCGCCGAGAAAATTCGCAAGACACGACTGTCCAAGGAAGCTCGGGCCCGTGCCAATTCCGAGTTGAAAAAGCTCAAGGCCATGGCGCCGATGTCCGCTGAAGCGACGGTCGCTCGCAATTATCTGGACGTCCTGCTCGGACTTCCGTGGGGTAAGAAGTCCAAGCTCAAGAAGGATATCGCCGAAGCCCAGCGGGTTCTCGACGAGGATCATTATGGCCTCGAAAAGGTCAAAGAGCGGATCGTCGAATATCTCGCGGTCCAGGCTCGAACCAATAAACTCAAGGGTCCAATCTTGTGTCTCGTTGGACCGCCCGGAGTCGGCAAGACTTCGCTTGGCCGATCCATTGCTCGAGCGACTGGACGCGAGTTTGTCAGGCAATCACTTGGCGGCGTTCGCGACGAAGCGGAAATTCGCGGCCATCGGCGAACCTATATTGGATCGCTTCCCGGCAAGATCATTTCCAACATCAAGAAAGCAGGGGCCTCTAACCCCTTGTTTTTGCTCGATGAAATTGACAAACTCGGGCAAGATTTCCGCGGAGACCCGAGCTCTGCGCTGCTCGAGGTTCTGGACCCCGAACAGAACAACAAGTTCCAGGATCATTATCTCGAGCTCGATTATGATCTCTCGGACGTCATGTTCGTCACCACCGCCAATTCGCTTGATATGCCCCAGCCTCTGCTCGACCGGATGGAAATCATTCGGCTCGAAGGGTACACCGAGGACGAGAAGGTGGAGATCGCAAAGCGCCACCTCATCCCCAAGCAAATGGATGCCCATGGTCTGAAGTCCGAGGAGCTCTGCTTTTCGGACGATTCGTTGCGAACGATGATTCGCCACTACACCCGCGAGGCTGGCGTTCGAACACTCGAGCGCGAGCTTGCCAAGGTCGCTCGCAAATCACTTCGCCAGATCCTCGAGAACAAGACCGTCCATGTTCAACTGACACCCGAAACCGTCGGCGAATTCCTTGGTGTCAGGAAATTCCGCTACGGAATGGGCGAGGAAGAGGACCAAATCGGCGCAGTGACCGGGCTTGCGTGGACCGAAGTTGGAGGCGAGCTTCTCACGATCGAGGCGGTAACCGTTCCAGGCAAAGGTCAAATCAAGACCACCGGGAAGCTTGGCGAAGTCATGCAGGAGTCGATCCAGGCCGCGATGAGCTTCGTGAAGGCGCGCGCACCCGCCTTCGGCGTCAAGCCTTCGATTTTTGCGCGCAAGGACATCCACGTTCACTTGCCTGAGGGGGCCGTTCCAAAGGATGGTCCCTCGGCTGGGATCGGGATGGTGACGGCAATGATTTCAACCTTGTCCGGCATTGCCGTGCACCGGGACGTCGCGATGACTGGAGAAGTCACGCTTCGCGGGCGCGTTCTTCCGATTGGCGGGCTTAAGGAAAAGCTGCTTGCTGCGATTCGCGGAGGAATTCGCACCGTGCTTATTCCTGCCGAGAACGAGAAGGACATCGCCGAACTTCCGTTAACGGTCAGAGAAAGCCTCGAAATCGTTCCGGTCAGTCATGTCGACGAAGTTCTTGCACGTGCGCTTGTCGAGCCACTTCAGCCGATCGAGTGGACCGATGCCGATGAACATGCGTCGCAACCCCCGGTCCATCCGCCGGTTGCCGAAACCGGGACAGCTGTTCGTCATTAGAGGCTCTAGACAGGCCGCCGGAGTCCTGACTTAAGGACAAGGGATTTACCCGCGCGAGTCTCTGCGCGCCGTGAGGGAGAGCTGGGTATGAACAAGCAGGAACTCATCGGCCATGTTGCGGATCGCGCCGGGCTCAGTCGAAGTGATGCGTCTCGTGCCGTTGAAACGACGCTCGAAGTCATCACATCGGCGCTCAAGCGTGGCGACGAAGTCCGATTGGTGGGTTTCGGCAATTTCTCGGTTACTCGGCGCAAGGCCTCGACTGGGAGAAACCCGCGGACTGGCGAACCGATGCAGATCGAAGCGAGCTCGCAGCCCAAGTTTCGACCCGGGAAGTCTTTCAAAGACGCCGTTCGATAGGCTTGCTGGACAGGCTGTTCGGCAGCGACTATATCCGCGCTCCTCAAACAAGCGTGGGCGCGTAGCTCAGTGGTAGAGCACACCCTTCACACGGGTGGGGTCGTAGGTTCGAACCCTACCGCGCCCACCACGAAATCAATGACTTATGAGAGATCCTCTCGTTTTCCATGAAAGAAACATGGGAAATGAGGGCAAATCGGGCCGCTGGAAGCCAATGTCCATTTCCGACCCATTTGCGATACTAACATCGGTCGCAGTTCGACCAGTTTGGACATGATTGGGTTCAGTCGCCGCTATTGCCGCGTTAATTTGATACTATCTTTAGTAATATGGACGGTTTGTTAACCACTTCAATCTAATTAGTCCGAAATGAATGATTAACGGGCCAATTAACGAGTGGGGCGGGACATGACTAAACTCTGCATGAAAAGCGTGGCACTTTTTTGCGTCGGGATTGTGCTTCCGGGAACCGCTATGGCTTCTACTCAAGGAACGCTCGGTGCGACGTCAACGGGTAGTGTCGCCATCAGTGCGACTGTGCCTGCGCGTGCGCAGATCAGTGGATTAACGGACATTGCCTTTGGTACTGTCAATCCAGCTGTTGCGGCGTCACAGGCCGAGAACGTTTGCGTCTGGAGCAACACGAGCGGCAAGGGTTATCAGATAACTGCGACTGGCAGCGGCGCTTCCAATGCCTTCACGCTTACCGATGGTACGAACCTTTTGACCTATTCGGTGGCATGGGCGGCAACCGCAAACCAGACTTCGGGAACAGCTCTTGCGACCGGGGCCGCTTCTGCCACGCTTGCCTCGACCGCAACCAACCCGACCTGCGCGTCGGGCCCAACGTCCACAGCGAGCCTCGTCGTGTCAATGACGACAGGGAACCTGCAGGCGGCCGTCGCCAGCACCTACAACGGCACGCTGACCCTGGTCGTTGCTCCTCAATGATGCGAGCAGCGCCGTGGACAAACATCACGACGGCGTCGCCGCGAGAAGGCGGCAAACTGGTGGTGCACGGCAGCGCCTGAACCTTCTTATTCTTGGCGCGGCCTGCGTTGCGATGATTTCCGCAACGCAGGCCGACGCCACTACCAACCAGGTTAGGATCAGCGGCCTGTCGGACGTCGCGTTCGGGACGATCACGAACTTTGCAAGCGACGACGTCAGTAGCCAGAGTGTCTGTGTTTATTCGAAATCGCCTCCTCAGAACCATTACAGCGTGACGGCCAATGGCTCGGGCTCGGGCGGAACGTTCGTTCTGAGTTCTGCAACAGGCACTCTTGCCTACGAAGTGCAGTGGAACGCCACGGCCAATGAGACCGTCGGAACGCAGCTCCTCGCGAACCAGGCCCTTACTGGACAACAGGCAGTCGCCGGTGGGCCTTCCGCGGACGATTGCTCGAAAGGGCCGCCGACAACGGCGAGCCTGATTGTGATCCTGAGGTCGGCAGCAATCATTGCCGCGAGTTCGGGCGACTATACTGGTACTTTGACTCTTCTCGTCGCCCCGGAATGAGGAGGTCGCAAAGTGTCGCGCCTCTTCCTAGCATTCTGGCTCTTGGCATTAACCATATTTGCTAGCCCGGCACTCGCGGCTGCTACCTCTGCCACCACCAGCGCCAACATCGAAAGTGTCGGAGTGCCTGATGGTTTTGGCGAACTGACGCGCGACCATGACCTCTTTGTCGATCTCTATTTCGGAGGCGAGAAGATCGGCGAGACGAGAGTGACTGCTCGCCCTGGAGTTATAAAGTTCAAGGACCCCGGGCAGGTTCTGTCGCTGATACCCAATCTTGAAACCTCCAGTGCACTTTCGGCGGCCTTTGCGTCCGACTTTCCTTCAAACGCGGGCCGGCTCTGCAGGGAAGGAGAGAGAAAGGAATGCGGCGAGCTCTCCCCGAGATTGTCGGCATTATCTTCGATGAGGATCATTTCCGGGTCGACCTCTTCGTCAACCCGAAATGGCTCCGTCTCATAAAACCCAGCGAGCAGATCTACCTATCGGATTCGAAGGCTCCGCTATCGCTGACGAGTTCGACTGGGCTCGCACTTTCGGGCTCAAACGGGACATCACCAACCTACAATTTCCAGAACCAGACAATTCTGGGATTCAAGAACGCCCGCATTCGGGCCGATACTTCCTATGCGACGGTATATGGATTTGTTGTCGACACGATGGTCGGCGAGATCGACCGTCCCGGCATTCGTTATTCGGCGGGCCTGTTCTGGGCGCCCGGCATCGATCTCACCGGTCAACGAAGGATTGTCGGCGCAGGTTTTGGAACGCAGTTCGATACGCGAACCGACCGCGATGCGCTTCGCGGAACTCCTCTGGTTGTCTTTCTCGCTCAGCCCGCGCGCATCGACATCCTCGTCGACGGGCGTCTGGTTTCGTCGCGCGCCTACGAGGCGGGGAACAACATCATTGATACAGCGAGCCTTCCCGACGGTTCCTATTCGCTCGTGCTCCAGATCCATGACGCGAGCGGCGGCGTGCATGCGGAGCAGCGCTTCTTCGCCAAGAACCCGCAGATCGCTCCCATCGGCGAACCAATCTATTTTGGCTACGCGGGCCTCCTTGCCAACACTGAGCCCGGACGGCCGATCAGCGTATCCAAGGATCTATTCTACCAGATCGGGACCGAAAGGCGTCTCAGCAATGCGCTCGCGCTCGACTTTTCGGTGATAGGAACCTCGAACAGGCCGCTGGTCGAAGCGGGTGGGTGGCTCATTACCGCGCTTGCTCGAGTGCGCGCGGCGGCCCTTCTGTCGCCCCAAGGGGACAAGGGTGCACTTCTCCAAATCGCTTCTGCGCAGACGGGGCGCTTCAGTCTCAACTTCGACATCCGGCGGATCTGGAGCCACGATGGTCAGCCGCTCATTCCACTTCCAACCTACATCAATACGTTCGAATCCGTTCCGCTCGATCAGCAGCAAATTGGCACTGGCTCGTTGACGCAAGCCAGCGGAAGCATTGGATATCAGCTCGGCTCCGCATTTCTCGAGGTCATCGGGACCTTGAGGAAAGATCAGCACGTCCCAGTTGACTACAGCATCGGACCAAATCTCAACTGGCCGTTGGTCAACGCACACGGCCTGCAGATCGCGCTTCAGGCCAATGCCCAGGTGACGCGGGCCACAACCGCCGGTTATCTGGGCGTCAGGATGTTTTTGATGAGAGGGCGCTTTTCGGTTTCGAGCAGTGCTGGCGCGCGCGAGCTTTCGACGAGAGGCAATGGCGGATCGTCGCTTGTCCAAGCCGTGGGCGATACCAATGCATCAGTGTCCTATTCGGGCACTGATGGAACGGATGCCTCGCTGGACGGCGGATTGACGCGGGATATCGGGTCGACGACCGCCCATGCTGATGCTGAGGTCTACAGCCGCTTTGGAAGCGCGCGCGGTGAAGTCCTTCATGATTTTACCGGCAACAACACTCAATATGGCCTCAGCCTCCAGACGGGCGCTGTCATTAATCGCAATGACATCGCCTTTGGCGGGCGCAATCTTGAGGAAAGCGCTCTCGTGGTTTCAGTGGAGGGGGCGTCCGACGGTTCGGAGTTCGACGTTCTCATCGACAATCATCCGCACGGCAGGCTCAAGGCTGGTCAGCATCTGCCGATCTTCCTCGAGCCCTACCGCGCTTATTCCGTGAGGCTGCGGGCGCTGAACGCCGCGTCCGTCTGGTATGATACTGCGGCTCGCGAGTTCACGCTCTATCCGGGAAATGTCCAGCATGTCGGATGGCATGTCGAACATGTGCTCACCCTCTTTGGACGTGCGGTGCGCAACAATGGAGTTCCAGTGACCAATGCAACGATTACGTCGCGCCGGGGGATGGGAGAATCGAACGCCGACGGCTACTTCCAGGTTGAAGCGTCCGCAGTCGATTCACTGTCGTTCAATACCGGCGCGGGCGAAGCGTGCACCGTCAAGATTTCAAAGCTAAACCAGAAGCTCGATTATGCGTCGGTGGGGAAGGTCTTATGCCAATGAGTAACTTGCGCGCGTTCGCCGCTGCGGCATTGGTTGCGAGCGCGGATCTTGTTGTAGGCCCGAGCGCTGCCAACGCGGATCTCGTTCTTAGCCAGCTCGTCGTTGAACTTACACCTGGCGACCATGCTCGCTCTGACATCGAGATGTGGAACAATGGAAAGAGCGAGATCTATGTCGCTGTCGATCCGCGCGAAATCCTAGCTCCAGGGACGGTCTCCCAGACCAGCCGGAACGATCCCGATCCCGAGAAACTGGGATTACTGGTCTCCCCGGCTCGCCTGGTTCTTGAACCGGGGCAAAGACGGCTTCTTCGAATTGCCTCGATTGCACCGAGCGATAGGGAACGGATTTACAGGGTCACCGTCAGACCGGTAGTCGGCAAGCTCACGTCGCAAATCTCCGGCCTGAAGGTGCTGGTTGGCTATGATATGCTCGTGATCGTGCGCCCATCGGAGCTTAGGCCCCACGTCAGCGGCAGCCGCGTCGGAGACGTTCTGACGCTTAAGAACGACGGAAACGTCAGTGTCGAGCTTGTCGCTGGCCGTGCATGCGAACAGTCGCGCAAAATCTGCGAGGACCTGCCGGACACTCGACTTTATGCAGGCGCAGAAAAGACCGTAAAATTGAGCGCTGACCGCCGCGCGGAGTATAAAGTTAAGGTGGGCACGAAGCTTTTGGCTGTTCAGTTCTAGAACCTCCTCTCAATTTAGGCGGACTGGCCCTGAATGGCCGGCTCCAGGTGATGTACGCTCTTAATGGGTCGAAGGAGCGCCTGCACTCCGGCGCAACGATTCGCGCCGCGATCCGAACCATGGATGAGATTGCTTGCGAAGCGCTTCAGTCCACAGCCGCTAGGCTGCAGGAGATTGCCCCAGACGCTGATACCTTCGATGCCCCTTCACACGGGTGGGGTCGTAGATTCGAACTCTACCGTGCCCACCACGCTCTGGGATTTTTTAAGAGGTCCGATCGGATTGTCTCTGGTTTGGAAGAGTGTGATTGGGGCAAGCGGCCCATCGATCACCTCGTTAGATATTCGGGTTCAAAACTTCCCACTCTCTGGATCTCGCTCCAGTCGGTGAATTCGATGTCGCGACCTTTGCGCCGGATCAGTCCCTGGCGTTCCATGTCGGCGAGCACGCGATTGACGTTGACCGAAGTCTGGCCCGTAATTTCCGCCATCTGCTGCTGCGTGAATGGATTGAGCATGTGGGCATCGGCAACGTTCAGCCGGACCGCAGTCTCGCACAAGAGATGCGCGACACGAGCCAGCGAATCGCGCCGTCCGCAACTGACCAGCCATTCATAGCCAATGGCTTCATTCCGTTGGATCAGGCTTCGGAAAAACCGTTGCATTTCCGGGTGCCCGTCGACAATTGGGTCGAAGTCTTCGGCTCTTCCGACCATGACTTCACTTCGAACGATCGCCTGAATTCCATACTGCGCAATTCCGTCGCGCGGGAGAATGCCTTCACCTGGAAACCGAAGCGCGACAATCTGACGTCGGCCCGACGAATCGGATTTGAATTTCGAGATCAGCCCGGAGCGCACGAACATCACTTCATTGCGCAGAACTCCGGGCGTGCGGAACGGCCGACGAGGTTCGACAAGAACCACCTTATGAGGCATTTCGTCGAGAAGATCGGCGAAATGCGGTGCAAGTCCAGCTGAGATGAGCGTTTCGCGCAGAGGTACACCTTGCGTTGCCGACTTCCATCGCCAACTCGCCATAGGCCCTCTCCCAAGCGATCACGGATGCGCTTCCTTCAAGCAGGGCGCAAGTCTTCAATGTGGAGCGTGTCGTTGGTCAATCTCGGGTGCGTTCAGCCGGCGCTCCTTGCGTTCCTTGCCGCTGCCTCTTAAGTGCCGGCCCGCGGGCTAGGGAACCGCTCCCGATACGCACCGTGGCGATCGTAGCTCAGCTGGTTAGAGCATCGGTTTGTGGTACCGAGGGTCGGGGGTTCAAGTCCCCTCGATCGCCCCATCATTTCGCAAATAGAGTTAGCGCATTTCAATGACCACGCCCTGGGGTTTGCCCGACTTCGACGAGCACGAAGCGATCCACTTCATTACCAACGACGACTGCGGGTTACGAGCAATCATTGCCATCCATTCGACCCACCTTGGCCCGGCGGCCGGCGGTGCGCGGTTTTGGCATTATGCGAAGGACGAAGACGCACTCATCGACGCGCTGCGGCTCTCGCGCGGAATGAGCTACAAGAATGCGATGGCGGGACTCCCGCTCGGCGGAGGCAAGTCCGTCATTCTTGCAAATGAGGACAAGTCCAAATCGCCCGACCTGCTTCATGCCTTTGGAAAGACGATCAACGAGCTTGGCGGCCGATACATCACTGCCGAAGATGTCGGGATCAGTGTCGAGGACATGATCGAGGTTCGCCGAATGACTCATTTCGTTGCGGGACTTCCAAGTTCCGGCAGTGACGTCGGCGGCGATCCCGGCCCCCACACGTCGCTCGGCGTTTACCTTGGAATTAAAGCCGCAGTTGCGCGCGCATTCCGGAAGGACAGTCTGAAAGGCTTGCACATTGCGCTTCAGGGCGCGGGGAGTGTCGCGACCGGTGTTGCTCTTCATGCCTGTACCGAGGGTGCGAGGCTTTCAATTGCCGACGTCGATTCAAAGAAGGCGCAAAAGCTCGCAGCAAAGGTTGGAGGAACGGCTGTATCTCCCGATGAAATTCTTGCGCTTGAGGCGGACGTTCTTAGTCCCTGTGCACTTGGCGCAATACTCAACGAGCAAACTATTGCAGCGCTTAAGGTGCCCGTGGTTGCAGGCGGAGCAAACAACCAGCTTGCAACGAGCGAAGACGGTGAAAGGCTGTATCGGCGCGGCATTCTTTACGCCCCCGATTATGTCATCAACGCTGGCGGAATCATCAACGTCTGCACCGAATATCTCGGCAATGGCGACTTGAGCATGGTGCGTAAGCGGATTGAGGCCATTCCGGTCCGGCTCGAACAGATCTGGACACAGAGCAAAGACACCGACCGCGATCCTGCTTCAGTCGCCGACGCCATGGCGCAGCGCCTGATTGGAAGGGCATAAAAGGCGGCGCAATGCACGCGCTCGCAAATCCCGCTCGATTCCTGCGCTTCGCGCGCCCGGCAACGGTCTGGCTATTTTTTGTCGGGCTCGCCACGGCGACGCTTGGAATGATCGCCGGGCTCACGCTCACTCCTCCCGATTATCTTCAGGGCGATACCGTTCGCATCATGTATATCCATGTGCCGTCTGCCTGGCTCGGAATGGCGGGGTGGCTTGGCATCGCTGCAGCATCCATCAGCCAGATTGTCTGGCGTCATCCGCTTGCCGCACTCGCCGGCCGGGCGATCGCTCCTGTCGGTGCGACCTTTGCTGCAATCTGCCTTTTGACCGGATCCATCTGGGGACGTCCGACCTGGGGAACATGGTGGGAATGGGACGGGCGATTGACCTCGATGCTTGTCCTGTTTTTTCTCTATCTTGGATATATGGCGCTTTCGTCAGCAGAACGGGAGCAAGGCGGAGAGGGACGAATCGCGGCAATTTATGGACTGGTCGGCGCAGTCAATCTTCCGATCATTCATTATTCGGTTCTCTGGTGGCGCACTCTTCACCAGGGGGAAAGTATCGGCCTCACGGGTTCGACGATCGATGGCAGGCTCCTCTGGCCGCTGCCGCTGACATTGGCGGGATTCAGCTTCCTTTTTTGTGCCGCGATCCTGATGCGCATGCGTCGAGAACTTGCGCAGGCCAAGCTCGAGGCGAGGTTGCGTCGGATGGGCTCAGAATGAACGCCTGGCCATTTGTCATCGCGGCTTATGCCGTCGCAATCGGAATGACCGGCATCCTTCTCCTCTGGTCATTTGCGACTATGCGCCGCGCGGAAGCCGCGACCCGGGCAATGAGAGAAAAATGAAACCGAAAAACCAGCGTCTGGTGCTGGTGATTGCTGCACTCGCGGCACTTTTCGCCGCGGTCTTTCTTGCCATGTGGGGGCTGAGGAGCCAGGCATCCTATTTCCTAACCCCCGCCGACATCGTCGCTGGGAAAGCCCAAGACGGACAGTCGATCCGGCTTGGGGGAATGGTCGAGCGAGGCTCGATCAAACACCTTGCCGACGGAGTGACGATCCGTTTCGTTCTCACTGACGGTCAAGCTCAGACTCCGGTCCAGTTCAAAGGGATTGTTCCGGACCTGTTTCGGGAGGGTTCCGGCGCAGTCGCCGAAGGCCATCTAGAAAGCCACCTGTTTATCGCCGATTTGATCCTTGCGAAGCATGACGAGCGCTACATGCCGCCCGAGCTCGGCAATCTTGCAGCCGAACATCGCAGCGCAAAGACCCTCGAGAAATGATCGCCGAAGCCGGTCTTGCCGCTCTGTGGCTCGCTGCTGCGCTCGCTGCGTTGCAGTTTCTGTTGATGATCGCCGCGCTTCGGAAAGCACTCCCTTTAGGATCCGCAATGCGCTCGATCGCGGTCGTTCAGGGAATTCTTACAATATTCGCATTCGCGATGCTTTTGATCGTTTTTGCCCGAAGCGACATGTCGGTCGCACTCGTGTTCGAAAACAGCCACAGCGCAAAACCATTCATCTATAAAGTCGCCGGCGCATGGGGAAACCACGAAGGTTCGATGCTTTTGTGGGTGACGATCCTTGCTTTTGCGGGAGCGTTTGTCGCGCTGTTCGCGCGTCGAACCAGCGAGCGAACGCTGGTTGCCGCGCTTGGATCGCAGGCGGTACTCGCACTTGGATTTTACGCGTTCCTTTTGATTGCTTCCAATCCGTTTTCACGTCTCTGGCCCGCGCCGATTGACGGGCAGGGGCTCAATCCTCTGCTTCAGGATCCGGGTCTCGCATTCCACCCGCCCACCCTTTACCTCGGCTATGTCGGGCTATCTGTTGCATTCAGTTTCGCTGTCGGTGCGCTGATCACCGGCGAAGTGGACTCAAAGCTTGCTCGGGCGATGCGCCCGTGGGTCCTTGCCGCCTGGGTGTTCCTGACCCTTGGAATTACTGCGGGGAGCTATTGGGCTTATTACGACCTTGGTTGGGGCGGATACTGGTTTTGGGATCCGGTCGAAAATGCGTCGCTGATGCCGTGGCTCGCTGCAACCGCGCTGCTTCACTCGATCAATGTTCTTGCTGCTCGCAACGCGCTCAAGGCCTGGACGATGATGTTGGCGGTCATCGCCTTTTCGATGTCGATGGTCGGGACGTTCCTCGTTCGATCGGGAATCTTGACCTCGGTTCATGCCTTCGCGATCGATCCGCAGCGCGGAACGTTCCTCCTGGTCTTGCTCGCCATCTACGTGGGCGCAGCCTTCACATTGTTCGCGCTTCGTGGAGGAAGCCTCAAGGAAGGTGCCCCCTTTGAGATCGTCAGTCGCGAAAGCGGCCTGGTGATCAACAATCTTCTTTTGAGCATCATTCTTGGAGTGGTGTTTCTGGGAACGCTTTACCCATTGTTTGTTCAGGCACTGAGCGGAGAAAAGCTCTCGGTTGGACCGCCTTATTTCAATGCGGTGGCGGGTCCGCTCGCGCTCATTCTCGCGCTGTTGATCGGGATCGGCCCTCTTGTCGCTTGGCGCCGTGAACGTCGGCCGATCCTTGTCAAACTCAGAGTCCCAGTTCTGCTTGGAATCGCGGCACTCGCGATGACGATCATCCTTGCTCCGCGAATGGCCATCCTGCCAAGGCTAGGCTTTAGTGTTGCTGCCTATCTTTGCGCCGCTAGCATTGTCCCGCTCATCGGACGCAATCCGCTGCGCACTCCAATTGCGACGTGGGGGATGGTGGTCGCGCATTTCGGCGTGGGGATCGCACTGGTCGGAATGGCCTCGAACGCGGCGTTCAGCGTTGAAAAACTGGCGATTTCAAAGCCCGGAGACATTTTAAGCGTTGGGCCCTGGAATGTCGGGCTCGTCGACGTCACTCCAACCGCGGGCAAGAACTGGACCGCTGTCGAAGCGGAACTTCGTGCGAGCAACGGGCTCGAGATCGTAACCCTGCGGCCGCAAAGTCGATATTATTCTGACCCGCCGACGGAAACGAGCGAATCCGCAATCAGGACCTTCTGGAATGGCCAGCTCTACACCGTGATCGGAAAGCAGGATTCCTCCGGTGCATGGCAATTGCGCTTGTGGTGGAAACCCTTCGTCACCCTGATTTGGGCAGGAGGCGCGCTGATCGCGATTGGCGGAGCGCTTGCGCTTCTGGGCCGCTTCTGGCGACTTCGCCTTCTTAAGCCACAGCGAAACGGCTGGGCCCGGGCTCGTTACCAATGAGTTGAGCGCTCCGATTTTCGCCTCTTTTTCTTCTAATGGTGGTTGTTGGTGCCCTCGTCTGGCGTCTTGCAACTCCGACAGACAGCAACGTCCATTCGACTCTCGAAGGTCATAAGGTCCCAGATTTTTCTCTTCCGCCAATCATCCCGAACACGCCTTCGCTTTCATCGCAAGATCTTGCGACCGGAAAGCCCCATCTTGTAAATATCTTCGCGAGCTGGTGCGTGCCCTGCGTCAGCGAAATCGCTGTTCTTCAAATGCTCCAGCACGACGGTGTGCGGATCGAGGGCATCGCAATCAGGGATCGGCCGCAGGATCTTTCGGTTTTCCTGGCGCATAATGGCGACCCCTACGAGCGGATCGGAAGTGACGCCCAAAGCGCAGTGCAGATTTCACTTGGATCATCAGGCGTTCCCGAAAGCTTTGTCGTCGATGGGAAAGGTGTGATCCGCTATCAGCAGATTGGACCGATCGAAGTTTCGGATATTCCATTGATTCAGAACAAGCTCGAGCAGGCGCAATGAGCGTTCGAAGCCGATCATCGCAAGGAGTTCTAGCTGCACTTATCCTCGGAATCTCGATAGTTGCCGTGGGTCCTTTACGCGCCGACAGCAATCTTCCGCCGGCCTATTGGTCCAACCGCCAACTTCCAGATCCACGCCAGGAGGCTGAAGCAGAAGCATTGATGGAGCAGCTGCGCTGCCTCGTTTGCCAAGGCCAGTCGATTGCAGATTCCGACGCCGAACTTGCCGGCGATATGCGTGATCTCGTTCGTCGCCGGGTTGCGGCCGGCGAGAAGCCTGACCACATCCGCTCTTGGCTGACCCAGCGCTACGGCGCCTGGATCAGTTACAAGCCGACCGCGCCCGCGGGTTGGCCGTTGTGGTTTGCACCGCTCGCACTTCTTCTTATCGGTGTCTGGCTTTTAAGGCATCGCTTCCAGATCAAGAGGAATTGATGGGTTGGGCTATTCTCCTTGCTCTCATCGGAGCGAGCGTCCTTGGCCTTCGATTACTTGGGCTTTCCGGTGCCGTTTTGACAGCAAGCGCCTCAGCGCTCCTGATCGGAGGCGCGGGCTACGCGCTCCAAGGGCGCCCAGATTTACCAGGCTCCCCCGCTCAGGGGCTCGAACAGAGGGACGTCTTCCCGCTGACCGAGGCGCGCCACGCATTCTTTGGCGAGTTTGCTCCAGCGGAAACCTGGCTCCGGATGTCCGAAGCACTTGCTCGCGATGGTCAGAGTGAAGACGCCGTCGGAATTCTCGAGAATGCCGTAAAGCGCTACCCCGGCGATCCGGAACTTTGGATCGGACTTGGCAATGCGCTCGTCGACCATGCCCGCGGGATCACTCCTGCAGCCGAGCTTGCCTATCGCCGCGCGGAGGCGGTCGAACCCGGTCATCCGGCAGCACCATTTTTTTACGGTCTCGCGCTTGCCCGCTCCGGGGATGAAGCGGGAGCGCTGAAGCTCTGGACGGACATTCTCGCCAAGGCGCCAAAGGACGCCAGTTGGCGGCCACTTGTTGAACAGGGCGTTTCCGCTCTCAAAAATTCGGGAACCGGCCGCTAGGCCCGATTTACTCCAAATTTTTATGCGGCGACTGGCTCGAACGGCAGATCGAGCGCCTCAGCGACCGCTTCATGACGGATTTTGCCGTCCGATACGTTCAGTCCGTTTGCAAGATGCGGATCTTCGCGCATTGCTTCATTTGCACCTAAATTGGCGATCTTGAGAGCGAACGGAAGCGTCGCATTATTGAGTGCGAACGCGCTCGTCCGAGCGACCGCACCAGGCATGTTGGCCACGCAATAATGGATGATGCCGTCGACCTCGTAAACGGGATCGGCATGGGTCGTCGCATGGGATGTCTCGAAACATCCTCCCTGGTCGATCGCAATATCGACCAGAACGCTTCCGCGCTTCATTGTCTTGAGCATTTCGCGAGTGACAAGCTTTGGCGCAGCTGCGCCCGGCACGAGAACAGCGCCGATGACAAGTTCCGCTTCCTCAACAGCCTTCGCAATCGCTGAACGCGAGGCGTAGGCTGTCTTGATCTGGCTGGAAAAGAACATGTCGAGTTCCGCCAGTCGGTCATTGCTGATGTCGTAAATGGTAACGTCGGCGCGCATTCCTGTGGCCATTTGGGCAGCGTTCACACCGGATACTCCGCCTCCCAGAATCGCGACCTTGACCGGAGCGACTCCGGGAACTCCGCCGAGCAGGACGCCTCTGCCGCCCTGTTCCTTCTCGAGATAATGGGCGCCGACCTGGACCGACATCCGGCCCGCGACTTCGCTCATTGGCTTGAGAAGCGGCAGCGAACCATTTCTTGATGTCACCGTCTCGTAGGCGATGCACAGCGCACCCGACTTCATCAGTCCAAGCGCCTGTTCTTTGTCCGCAGCCAAATGCAGGTAGGTGAACAGGATCTGGCCCGGCCTCAGCATTGCAATTTCCTGCGGCTGTGGCTCTTTGACCTTCACGATCATGTCGGCCGATTCGAAAACCCTCTGAGCATCGGGAAGGATTTTTGCACCCGCTTTCTCATAGGCCTTATCAGGGCAGTCGATCCCTTGTCCCGCTCTTGTTTCCACGAACAGTTCATGGCCATGCGCAGCGAGCTCGGCTACGGAAGCCGGCGTCAGACCGACGCGATATTCGTGAACCTTGATCTCTTTCGGCACTCCGATACGCATTTATTCGTTCGCTCCAAATCATGGTATTCGCTCGCGCCTATAAACTGGCAGATCGAGCTTGTCCCCTGCCTTCACGTCGCATTTGCGGCCAGTGTGGGCGGATGCTAGTGGCGCATTCCGCCGCGCTCGCGGCGAAGGGGCAATAGAAATGCGCGTTCGCCAGTCGCACGGTCAGTTCATCATTCTATGAGCATCGATCAAACGGGAGGGGCAGTAACTGCGACGTCCGAGGACGCCGCGCATTCCCAAGGCCATCAGGGGCCGATTTACAAAATGGCGATCGGCGCGGTGGGCGTCGTCTTCGGCGATATCGGAACCTCGCCAATCTATTCATTTCGCGAGACCTTCGCCGGGCACCATCCGCTCACTCCCGATCAATTTCACATCGATGCCGTCCTCTCGATGATCTTCTGGTCGATGATGATCGTCGTCACTTTGAAATATGTCTTCATCATCATGCGTGCCGACAACAAGGGGGAGGGCGGGAGTCTCGCGCTGCTCGCTTTGATCAATCGCACGACTGGCGGAAAGAAGAAGTGGACGACCGGGATCGTGATGCTCGGCGTTTTTGCAACGGCACTGTTCTACGGCGACAGCATGATCACTCCTGCAGTGACCGTCTTGTCGGCGGTCGAAGGTCTAACCACGGTTCAGACCGCGTTTGCACCGTTCGTGATTCCGGCCGCGGTCGTGATCCTTATCGCGCTGTTTGCAATTCAAGCGCGGGGGACGGCGCGCGTCGGAATGCTGTTCGGACCCGTGATGCTGGTCTATTTCGGAGCTCTTGCGGCGCTTGGAATTAGCCATATCTCGGAGCGCCCGACGATCATTCTTGCCATGATCAATCCGCTCAATGCCGTCTCATTCTTCACAGAGGAGCCAATCCGGGCCTTCCTTGCAATGGGATCTGTTGTGCTTGCGCTCACCGGCGCAGAGGCACTTTACGCCGACATGGGGCATTTCGGCCGTCGACCGATTAAGTTTGCATGGCTTTATTTCGTTCTTCCCGCGCTGCTCCTCAACTACATGGGCCAGGGGGCAATGCTTCTCTCGATGCCCGCCTCGAAAATTGCGGTCGCAGTCAGAGATCCATTTTTCTATCTCGCTTCGGACTCGCTCCGCCTTCCTCTCGTGATCCTAGCAACTCTCGCATCCATCATTGCCAGCCAAGCGGTTATCTCGGGCGCGTTCTCGGTCACTCAGCAGGCGATTCAGCTCGGGTTTGTTCCGAGGCTTCGAATTACGCATACGAGCGAGAGCGCTGCGGGCCAGATCTACATTCCGGTCGTCAATTGGGCCCTCATGGTCATGGTCCTTCTCCTGGTCGTGACATTCCGGACCTCGTCCAACCTTGCGGCGGCGTACGGCGTTGCAGTTACCGGCGCGATGCTGATCGATACCGCGCTGATCGCTGTCGTCCTCATCACGATGTGGAAGTGGAATCGAATCCTGAGCGGCGCGTTGCTCTTGATCTTCTTCGCCGTCGACTTTGGTTATTTCAGCTCCAATCTGACCAAGATTCCAGCAGGTGGCTGGTTCCCGCTTCTTGTCGGAGGGATCGCGTTCACCTTCCTCACGACCTGGGCGAAGGGTCGCCAGTTGATGATTGCCCGGATGAACGAAGCGAGTTTGCCAATGGAGATTTTCATCAAATCGGCTGCTCCAAGCGCAGCCCGAGTGCCGGGCACCGCGGTTTTCATGACAAGCTCGTCAAGCGGAGTGCCCCATGCGCTCCTTCACAACCTCAAGCACAACAAGGTCCTCCACGAACGCGTGATCCTCCTCACAGTCCGAATCGAGGACGTTCCTTATGTGGCCCCTGATCGACGGCTCGAAAGCAAGGGTTATGGCGCGGGATTTTTCCGGGTTCTCCTTCGCTACGGGTTCATGGAGGAAATCAATGTTCCGGTCGCGTTGTCGCGAGCTCAAGGACATCGGTGCCCAGTGCCGGATGATGGACACGAGCTTCTTCCTTGCGCGCCAGACCTTGCTGCCGTCTTCGAGACCGGGAATGGCGATCTGGCGCGAAAAGCTGTTCGCCTGGATGCTTCGCAATGCCGAAAGCGCGATGGAATTCTTCAAACTCCCGACCAACCGGGTCGTCGAGCTTGGAAGCCAGGTCGAGATCTGAACCTTAGCCGAAGTCAAAGCATTGGCGCTTCATGGCTCAAACCATCTCATGGATCGCGACGTTCGTAACCGTCATCGCAGCCTTCATGACCGCTTCAAATCTCGGATCACGAATTACGGGCTTTGGGTTTTTAGGGTTCACGATCGGGGCATTATGCTGGATCGTCGATGCAAGCGTCACGCATCAGCCAGCACTCTTGTGGACGAATTGTGTCCTTCTTCTCGTTGATCTCTTTGGAATGTGGCGCTGGCTCGGTCGCCAGGCACGTGTCGATGAGGGCGCGCGCAGCGCCTCCGACGCGAGTGCACTTACTCCGGGGGAAGCATTGTTTCCTGTTTCGCTGCTTCATCGCGGACACGTTGAATGCGACCATGAAAATGTTGCAGTTTGCATCGAAGCCATGGCCGGAGCTGATAGCGGACGGCTCGATTATTTGGTGGTTTCCCAGGGAGGATTGGCTGGAATGGGCGAAGTTCTTCGCAAACTTCCGTGGCGACACGCGCGTGTCGACGACGAGAAAATCGTAGCGAACCTTGAAACGAACGAATTTGAAAACCTTCCAATATTGCAGAAGGACGAATGGCCGGCGCATTGATCGTCACTGGCGAGATTGGCCCAGCTGACTTTGCCTGGGTCGATGGCTTGAGGCAGCGCCATTATCCGTCCGAGCGCAATCATGTTCCCGCGCACATCACTGTCTTTCACGCTCTTCCTCCGTCGGCCGAAACCGAATTGCGCGCGCGCCTTGCGATCATTGTTCGAAGAGCTTCGCCCAAAGTGATGATCGCCGGACTGTTGGATTTGGGAGGAGGATTGGCACTGCGACTGGTTTCGGACGATCTTGACCATATTCGCGACGATCTCGCCCTTGATCTTCATGGACTTCTAGGGGCGCAGGATCATGCTGGATGGCGGCCCCACATCACGATCCAGAACAAGGTCACTCCAAAGATCTCACGAGCGCTCAAGGCTACGCTTCAAACGGTGATCGAGCCAAAACCAATCGCGATTTCCGGACTTGGGCTTTACCGATATTGCAACGGTCCCTGGGAACGGATCGCAGTTTATCCATTCCGGAATTAGGTGACTTCTCCAATCCCGTCACAGCTAAGGTCGAAGGCTGCAATTCCTGAATCGAGGACGGACGCAAGCATCGGCTGCTCCATGAGTTCGTCGATCGCTTCCTCGACACTTTCGGAGACCACGCTTTGGGCTTCTTCGAGCGCTTCGTCCCAATCGCCAGTCTCATAGGTTCCCTGGCCGACCCAGCAAAAGGCGATTACTTCCGCCAGTTGGTCTTCTCCAAGGTCCTCGAAGACCGCTCGAAGTTCTTCCTCGACGCTATCGTTGATGTCGTCTTCGAGGACGCTGAGCATGCCTTCTTTCTCATCGTCGACGTCGTCGGCATCCTCATCGTCGGCATAGTCAACCGTTTGCGCCTCATACTCGCGTGCGCGGAGAATGATGCGACAGAGCGTCTCGAGCGGTGTCAGCGGGTCCATCAATTCCTCTTCATCTCCCGCACTCAACGACAGCAGCTGTGAGCGGTTCCTCGCGTTGACCGCATGCGCACTCGCACTTATATGCCGCGCCTCCGGCGCACCTTCGCGTGCGCACTTCAAACGCTTCGGGGCGGAGTAGCTCAGCTGGTTAGAGCAGCGGAATCATAATCCGCGTGTCGGGGGTTCAAGTCCCTCCTCCGCTACCATTCAGGAACTGCACGTTCCGAAGACATAGGTAATAAACCGCACCGGCTCTGATCCGCACCTCGATCAGCCTTGATCTGCCGTCTTGCGCCAGAGATTCAGGCTTAGAAGCCAATGTGCTCGAGCGATGATTGAAGGTCAGCGATCAAATCGTCCGGATCCTCAAGGCCGATGTGAAGCCGGACAAGATTCTGAGCCGGCGGATCGGTTACACTTCGGAATGGATCGACCGGCATTGCCAGACTTTCATAGCCGCCCCAGCTAAAGCCGATTCCGAACAGCTCGAGCCGGTCGACGAACGCGGCGCGCTCACGTTTGCTCGTCCCCTTGAGTTCAAACGAAAACAGGCCGGTTGAACCTTTGAAGTCGCGCTTCCAAAAATTGTGACCCGGGCAGTCGGGAAAGGCGGGATGAAGGATGCGGCCGACCTCAGGTTGATTTTTGAGCCACTCGGCGACCCGCAGGCAATTTTCTTCGTGCTGCTTCAGCCTGACGGACATTGTCCTTAGCCCTCGCGAGCCGAGCCATGCGTCGTCAGGGGAGACGCTTTGCCCCAAATCCCAGCTGATTTCCTGAAGACGATCATAATGCTCGGGCGTTGCCGTTGCAGTGCCGAGCATTACGTCGGCATGGCCTCCGACATATTTGGTCGCTGCAAGGATGGTGATATCGAGCCCGGCGTTAATCGCCTGAAAGAACAGCGGCGTCGCCCAAGTATTGTCGAGAAGGGTGGTAATATTGCGATTGCGCGCGATTGAGCAGATTGCCGGAACATCCTGCACTTCCATCGTCAGCGAGCCCGGACTTTCAAGAAGGATGGCTCGGGTTTGCGGTCCAATGATTTCCGCGATCTCGTGACCGATCATCGGGTCGTAATAGCGTGTCGCAATTGCGTACCGCTTCAGGAACGTCTCGCAGAATTTTCGCGTCGGACCGTAGACATTGTCGGGCACCAGCAATTCATCACCGGATTTCAGGAGCGCGAGAAGGGACGCAGTGATTGCTGCAAGCCCGGAGCAATAAAGCGCCGTTCCGGACGCTCCGGGCTCGAGCTTTGTCAGTGCTTCCGAAAGCGACCATTGGGTCGCCGTTCCCTGAAGCCCGTAGCGATAGCTCCCGAGCCCGGCTCGGCTGCCGTTCAGTTCGTCGACCGAGTCGAAAAGGATTGTCGAAGCTCGCTCGACGGGCGGATTGACGATGCGCCCTCGCCATTCCCTTCGACGGCCAGCGTGAACGATCATAGTCTCGTCGGAGTGCACGTCCTTGGTCATTCGGCCCGCTTATTCGAAGCGTAGCTCCGATGCCAAGCCGATGCGGGATGGATCGTCCAGTCATCAAAGCGAGATGGGCTAAAGAGCAAACGCCCGGATCGACCAGCGATCCGGGCGCCCTGCGTGACGATTGCTCGCCAGCCCCCTTGGATGTGTAACGGCGAGAGTCCCCAGGGTCACAAACGGCACGGTCCCCAAAGCGCGTGCCCCTTGCGACTTCTCAGCCGCACCCGAACCGGACCCAAGGGTCAGCTCGTTCGGACGACATGTGACTAAGCTCAGGGCGGAATGCTGTCACCGCTGGAATTGACATGGGTTGCGTTTCTGCTGCCCGCTGTGTCGAGACGGCCACATGTCAAAAGCTAGGGGGCGTGCGGTTGCGCGCCAGTTGCCGCGACCCTACAGCCGCGCCGATGCGCTGGTCTCAAGCCTTTTTGCCCGTCCTCAAGGAAAGCCCTGCAGACGCCCAGATCATTAGCCACAAGCTGATGCTTAGGGCTGGCCTCGTGCGTCAGACAGCTGCCGGCATCTATGCCTGGCTGCCGCTTGGCTTTCGAGTTCTCAAAAAGATCGAACAGATCGTTCGTGAAGAACAGGATCGTGCCGGCGCTCAGGAAATGTTGATGCCGACGCTTCAGGCCGCGGATTATTGGCGCGCGACGGGGCGATATGAAGCTTATGGGCCGGAAATGCTCCGGATCAAGGATCGCCAGAACCGCGAACTTGTCTATGGGCCGACGAACGAGGACATGCTCACTGCGATCTTCCAGGGGTCTGCAAGAAGTTATCGCGATTTGCCTCGAACCCTCTACCACATCCAGTGGAAATTCCGGGACGAGACCCGGCCCCGTTTTGGAGTGATGCGCGGCCGCGAATTTTTGATGAAGGACGCTTACAGCTTTGATCTCGACGAGGCTGCAGCTCGAACGAGCTACAACCGGATGTTCGCGGCCTATTTGCGAACTTTCGCAAGGATGGGACTTCGCGCGATTCCGATGAAGGCGGACACCGGACCCATCGGTGGCGATCTCAGTCACGAATTCATCATCCTCGCCCCATCGGGCGAAAGCGAGGTGTTCTTCCACAAGAACTGGGAGGTTCTTCGGGCGGCCGAAGATTATCGCGTGGATGCGGACGATCCCGAGCAGCTTCAGTCCTTCGTCAATGCAATGACAAAGGACTATGCCGCGACCGACGAGAAACGCGATCTTGATGAAGAGGCGAAGCTTGGGGGCGATGTTCGCCAATCCCGTGGGATCGAAGTCGGCCACATTTTCTATTTCGGCGACAAATATACCATGCCGCTCGGATTTACGGTGAGTGGCCCAAATGGTGAGCCCATTTCGCCGGTCGGAGGGAGCTACGGGATCGGCGTGTCGCGGCTCGTTGGTGCAATTATCGAGGCAAGCCACGATGACGCCGGGATTATCTGGCCTGAAGCCGTCGCGCCGTGGCGTGCCGGGATCGTGACGATGCGTTTTGACGATGAGCCGAGCGTCAATATTGCCGACGATCTCTACACCAAGCTTACCGGGGCAGGAGTCGAAACCCTTTATGACGATCGCGACGAGCGCGGAGGGGTCAAACTCGGATCGATGGATCTGATCGGAATCCCCTGGCAAGTCGTCATCGGTCCACGCGGAACGGCATCCGGGACGGTCGAATTAAAGTGCCGTTCAACAGGCGAGCGCCAGGAACTCAGCATGGAATCGGCGCTCGCGAGGCTCACTGCATGATTCTCAATCGCGCCGAGCGGATGCTCACTCGACGCTATCTTCTTCCCGGCAAGGGCGAAGGTTTCATCTTTCTCGTTGCAAGCATCAGTTTGATCGCCGTCGCCCTCGGCGTTGCGGCATTGATCATCGTCATGAGTGTCATGGCAGGCTTTCGAGCCGAACTGTTTGACAAGATCGTCGGTCTCAACGGGCACGCGGTTGTTCAGGGCTATGACGGGCGCCTCGATGACTGGCAGCAGATCGCTGCCGCCGCGTCGAAGACTCCGGGAGTGACTTCGGCGTTGCCGCTCATTGAAACGCCGCTCATGGCGACTGCGAACGGCCGGTTCGAGGGGGTGATTGTTCGCGGAATGCGCGTTGGAGACATTCGTTCAAACAAGACGATCACTTCAAACGTTCTTGCCGGAAATATTCGCTCAATCACTCCGGGTAGTGGCATGGTCGCCCTTGGCTCGCGTCTCGCCGATACGTTGGGCGCGTATCCTGGAAGTCAGATTACGCTTTGGAATCCGGAAGGGCGTTCGACGGTGGTGGGGACGGTCCCACGCGAAGTGTCATATACGGTCGGCGCCGTATTCGAGATCGGCGTCTATGATTATGACAAGGCATTTGTGATCTTGCCCATGAAGGATGCTCAGCAATTGCTTCTGATGGGCGATCAGGTCGGCGAGATCGAAATTCAAACCAACAATCCAGATCGGGTCCAGGAAATCCTTTCGCCGCTCGAGAAGCTGGTTCGGGGCAAGGCCGTGATCACGGACTGGCGCCAGATGAATTCGGCACTGTTCCAGGCGCTCGAAGTCGAGCGCGTCGCGATGTTCGTGGTTCTTTCGCTCATCGTTCTCGTTGCGGTTTTCAACATTCTCTCGTCGCTCATCATGCTCGTTCGAGCCAAAACCCGAGACATTGCGATTTTGCGGACCATGGGAGCAAGCCGCCGCGGGATGATGAAGGTCTTCATGACCGTTGGAGTGACGATCGGTTCGTTAGGGATTGTGCTTGGAATTATTTTGGGCGCGGTGTTCCTCTATTTTCGGCAGGATGTGGTTGACGCGATTCAAACGGTCACTGGCGAAAATCTGTGGGACCCTCAGGTTCGTTTCCTGACCGACCTTCCGTCCAAGACCAACCCTTACGAAATTGCAGTGATTGTCATCACCGCGCTCGTCCTGTCGTTCCTTGCGACGCTCTATCCCGCCTACAAAGCGGCGAGCACCGATCCTGTTCAAGTGCTTCGCTATGAGTGAGCCCGTCCTCGTCACAACGGGACTGAAGCGCAGCTTCGTCCAGGGTGAGGTTACTATCGAAGTCCTGTGCGGCGTTGACCTTTCAATCGCGTCCGGAGAAATCGTTGGGTTGCTCGGTCCGTCTGGCTCGGGAAAGTCGACCTTGCTCCAAGCCGTCGGATTGCTCGAGGGCGGCTTTGAAGGTTCGATCCGAACTCAATGGGGAGGAAGCTTCAGAACTGAACGATGAGGGGCGAACGCGTCTGCGTCGTGATCTCCTTGGTTTCGTTTATCAGTTTCATCATCTCCTCCCTGAGTTCAACGCGGTCGAAAATGTGGTTCTTCCTCAACTCGTTCGAGGAGCGCTGCCAAACGCAGCCCGCGAACGTGCAAAGGACCTTCTTGGAGCGCTTGGACTTTCGGAACGCCTCGATCATCGCCCTTCGAAACTTTCGGGCGGCGAGCAGCAGCGTGTTGCAGTCGCCCGGGCTCTAGCAAACAAGCCACCGCTTATTCTTGCCGATGAACCAACTGGAAATCTCGATGAGAAGACTGCCGATGCTGTTCTTGGCGAATTTCTCGGCCTTGTAAGAGGCGAGGGGAGCTCGGCACTCGTCGCGACCCACAATGAAAGGCTTGCACGGAAAATGGACCGCGTCGTTCGACTGCATGAAGGGCGGCTCGAATAGTGGAGCCTCAGCGCGGCAGCGACGTTCAACGCTCCGTGCAAACCTCGAACTGGACGACGCGCGCCTTAGTTGGCGCAGTGATCATTCTGGGGCTTGTGATCGCCTATTTCGCGACAATGAGAACCAGGGATCAGGACCGACTGACTGAGAACCAGATCGTTCAGAGCCAGACTGAAGCCAAGGCGCCTTCGGCCGAGAAGAAGTGCGCCAGCAATGAAACCTATGATCTCATCAAACGCGAAGTTTTCCGGAGGGCGGCGCAGCTCAGAGGCAGCGATGAGGCAGCCTTCGATCAGCTCTCGGCCTATGCCGTGATCCGGATGGAAAATCCGGTCATGGAAAGCCAGGACAACGCCACCGGCGCTGTCAACTGTTCCGGTACGCTCTCACTGGATCTTCCGCCCGGCGTCATCGTCGTCGGCGGCCATCATACTTTGACGTCCGATGTGGACTATACGATCCAGCAGGCCGCCGATGGCAGCGGCACTGTCATTTTACTTCGCAACGCCGACCAGATCATTGCTCCACTTGCGACCCTTGCGCGCTCCGGTCCGGAAAACGCGCCGGTTGCGACCCCCAGGAGCAGCGTCTCGAACCCTCAATCGAACACCGCAGCGCCCGAGGAGCGTCCCAACGGTGTCACTCAATCGCTTCCCGCCCCGCAACCAGCACAACGGACACCATTGGCGGCAGCGCCAATTCCGTCGAGCGCCCGTCCAAGTTTCGATTGCAGCAGGGCTCGCAGTCGAGCGGAATTGAGCGTTTGTTCCAATCAGGGGCTCGCGGCACTCGACCGAAACATGGCGGCTCAACTTGGGGAAGCCATGCAAGAGGCCAATCCCCAGCAACGGGTACTTCTCGAAAGCACGCGCGGTCGTTTCGCCGCCTATGTTGATCGCTGTCCCAACCGTTCGTGCATCGCTAGCGCCTATGTCGGTCGAATGCGCGAGATCCGCGATATCATGGCCGGGGATTGGACCGCTCCTCGCTGAGGACGAAGGAGTGACTTTTTTTTCCGACAAATATCATTTGTGGCGGCAGAACCGTCGTCCGCGCTCTTTCTTGTGGAAAGATGCTTCTTCATCACTTTGACCCTCGCGGATCGAGGTCCATATCGGTTTCCAATGACTGCTCCCTATGTTCCTCTTCGAGTTCTTTCGTCCTTCACGATGCTCGAGGGAGCGATGGAACCCAAAACCATCGCGGAACGCGCTTCAAAGCAAGGCTTTCCGGCGATCGCGATCAACGATCGCAACGGTCTTTATGGCGTGATGCCATTTAGTGAAGCCTGCATTGCAAGGGGCGTGCAGCCGATTGTTGGAACACTTCTTGCAGTCGAGCGACCGTCGGAAATTGGCGGCGAGAGTGCGATCGACTGGCTCGTTCTTCTCGCCAAGGATCCGCAGGGCTACTCCAATTTGTGCAAGCTGGTTTCCTCAGCACATCTTGATCGGCCGCTCGAGCAGGATCCCAATGTTTCCTTTGAAGTGCTCGAGCGGCTGAGCGAAGGCCTCATTGCCCTCACCGCTGGGAGTGAGGGGGCGCTCGCTCGTCTCGTTGCCGCTGGCCAATTGGAAAAGGCGCGTGCCTATCTCGAGTGCCTGGAGAAACTGTTTTCGGGCCGACTTTATATCGAAATATCGCGGCGCGACGATCCGATCGAGCAGTCCAGCGAGGACGCGCTGATCGAACTGGCCTATGCCCACGACCTTCCGCTGGTTGCGACCAATCCAGCAGCTTATTCGGATCCGTCCTTTCACGCTGCTCACGACGCGATGCTGTGCATTGCGAGCTCAGCCTATGTCGAAAGCTCGGATCGCGTGACTTCGCCGCCCGACGGGTGGCTCAAGAATACCCAAGCGATGGAAGAGCTGTTCGCTGATTTGCCAGAGGCGCTTTTGAACAGTGCAGTTATTGCGCAGCGGTGCGCAGTTGCAGCTCCCAAGCGAAAGCCCATTCTCCCGCGTCTTGGCGAAAATGAGGACAACCAGCTGCGCAGTGATGCGCAACTGGGGCTAGAGCAGCGGCTTTTGGGCCGAACTGAGAGCGACAAGGCGAGCTACCGCGAGCGACTGACCTATGAACTGGAAATCATCACCGGGATGGGGTTTGCCGGCTACTTTTTAATCGTTGCGGACTTCATCAAATGGGCCAAGGCGAATGACATTCCGGTGGGTCCGGGTCGCGGATCGGGAGCGGGCTCGGTGGTTGCCTGGTCGCTTACAATCACCGATCTCGATCCGATCGCGCTTGGACTTCTGTTCGAGCGCTTTCTCAATCCGGAACGCGTTTCGATGCCGGATTTCGACATCGATTTTTGTGAAACCCACCGGGACAAGGTCATTGCCTATGTTCAGCGCAAATA
Organism: uncultured Alphaproteobacteria bacterium; assembly: GCA_963703055.1. Taxonomy (GTDB): domain Bacteria; phylum Pseudomonadota; class Alphaproteobacteria; order Sphingomonadales; family Sphingomonadaceae; genus Sphingomicrobium. The sequence goes on from OY969784.1 coordinate 656,104, forward strand.
TGGCACCGACAGGGTTGCACAGATCATCACCTTCGGACGGCTCAAGGCGCGTGCCGTGCTCAAGGACACCGGCAGAGTTCTTCAGATGCCTTATGGTCAGGTCGATCGGCTCGCAAAGCTGATCCCCAATCACCCTGCCGACCCCTGGACCCTCGAACGGTCGTTGAACGGGATCTCGGAAGTCAAATCGGAATATGACCGCGATCCGGACATTAAGCGTCTGTTCGATCTTGCAATGAAGCTCGAAGGTTTACCGCGTCACGCCTCGACCCATGCTGCGGGTGTCGTGATCGGCGATCGTCCGCTCGACGAACTTATTCCACTCTATCGTGACCCCCGTTCCGAAACTCCGGTGACCCAGTTTGACATGAAATATGTCGAATCCGCGGGGCTCGTGAAATTCGACTTCCTTGGATTGAAGACCCTTTCGGTCTTGAGACAAGGCCAGGCTCTCCTTGCTCAGCAGGGCATCGAAATTGATTTCAGCGCGCTTCCCTGGGACGATTCAGAAGTTTTCGATCTTCTTCAGCGCGGCGATACGATTGGCGTCTTCCAAGTTGAATCGGAAGGCATGCGACGAACTCTAGCGGCCGTGAAACCGACCTGCTTTGAGGATATCATTGCCTTGAACGCGCTCTATCGACCGGGGCCCATGGACAATATTCCGATGTTCGGGCGGCGAAAGAACGGCGAGGAAGCGATCGAATATCCGCATCCGGCGCTCGAAGGCATTCTCAAGGAGACCTACGGAGTTTTTGTCTACCAGGAACAGGTCATGCAGGCCGCCCAAATTCTAGCCGGCTATTCGCTTGGAACTGCGGATCTGCTTCGGCGAGCCATGGGCAAAAAGATCCAGTCGGAAATGGATGCTCAGCGCGCGGCCTTTGTGGAAGGTTGCGCGAAGCACCATCAGATCGACCAAACAAAGGCAAACGAGCTGTTTGACTTAATCGACAAGTTTGCTGGCTACGGCTTCAACAAGAGCCATGCCGCAGCCTATGCCTTGCTGACCTATCAGACGGCATGGCTGAAAGCGCACCACCGGGCCGAATTTTATGCTGCATCGATGAGCTTTGACATCGCGCTAACCGACAAGCTCGCAATCTTTGTCGAGGATATTCGCAGGGCGGGGATTGGCTGCCTTCCACCGGACATCAATTCGAGCCGGGCTTCATTCACAGTCGAAGACCGCTCGGTTCGGTATGCCTTAGGAGCTTTGAAGGGCGTCGGCGAAAAAGCGATGGAGGCGCTCGTTGAAGAGCGCGACCAATTCGGAATATTTTCCAGTCTCGAAGATTTCGCGACCCGGATCGATCCACGCCTGCTTAACCGGCGACAGCTCGAAAGCCTTTCGGCTGCAGGTGCGTTCGATGGCCTCAAGCCGGACCGTGCCCAGGTTTATGCCGCTTCCGAAACGATCCTAGCCCATGCGACCAGCGCCTGCGAGCAGCGGGCGAGCGGTCAGGCAGGTCTGTTTGGCACGAACTGCGCGGATTCTCCTCCGATCCGTCTGCCTCGCGAGGCGTCCTGGACGCTTGCGCAGCGCATGGCGGCGGAACGCGATTCCTTCGGATTTTACTTCTCAGCTCATCCAATCGATGCCGCGCGTCATTTGCTTGCCGCTCACAAGGTGAAGACCTTTGCCGAGCTCAGCACTATAGCGATCAGCGAGAGTGAGCGCCTCGGTTCGACCATGGCCGGGCTCATCGAAGAGACGCGCTGGCGAACTTCGGCGCGGGGCCGGCGCTACATGATGGCGACGATCAGTGACAGTTCCGGACAATTCGTCGCGACAGCATTCGAGGAGGAGGCGACGTCGGCGCTGGAGGCCGCGGCAAAGGCGGGTCAGTGCGCGCTTCTTGGCGTTGAGCTCGATCGTCGCGGAGGAGACGAGATCCCGCGCGTGACAATCAAACGCGTTCAGCCAATGAGCGAACTTGCAAAACGCACGAGACTTCAACTCACAGTGCATCTTTACGATTGCAAGGTCCTTGGGGAAATCTCTCGCGAACTCGCCAACGCGCGAGGTTCAAACGGCCTCGTTCGAGTGACGTTTCCGCTTCGCTCCGGCGGGGAGGCCAACATGGTCATCGGACGCGACTTCGCGCTCGACTGGGAGACGGCATCGCGTCTCGAGCGGATCGTCGGGGAGGGGTGCGTCGATCTTGGAATTCAGGAACCGCCAAAACTCGCACTGGTCGGGTGAATTCCGGGCGCCTCGAGGAAGTCCGTTGTACCAAACTCCCTCGAAACCTCTGCCCTCATTCGAAACATGATGAAGAACAGGCGTTAGGCCTGCCAGAAGCCTTCCTTGTTCACGAGACCAGTGATCTTCTCATTCTGTTCCTCGCTTAGACCGCGTTTGAACCTGGGAAAGACTTGATCCTCTTCCATTCGCGCGTGCCGGGCGACGAGGTCGCGGAACTGCCGAACCTTTTCCAGCCAGCCGGAATCGTCGGCATTCATCTGCCCGAGATCATAAAGAAAGGTCTTGATGTAGCCGTGCTCGCCGTTCAGCTGATCGGCTTCGAGCGACTGATCGGCGTCCCGAAGCGCTGGATAAACGACCATCTCTTCCTCGTGCGCATGTTTGTCGAGCATGTGCGTCAGCTGCATCAGCAACATGCTTCGCTTCCAGGTCTGGCTGGAATCGGTCGCGAGCATTTTGTCAAAGACCGCGAGCGTGAGCTTGTGCTCGGTCGTGAGAATCTCGTCCCAGTCGCCGCTCGCTCCGGACATCGCCTGCGTCAGAAACTTGCGTCCGTAATTTGCCGCAATTCCGATGGCTGCGCCCGCGAGGCCAGCAGCGACAAGCGGACCCGCCTCTGCGCTCCACGAAAATGCACTGCGTTGATCTCTGCTAGAGCTTTTCGAGCTTTGATTTGAACCGCTCGAACTGCTGCGATTTGACGTCCGATTTTGGGTGGTTGTAGCCATAATTCCTCCATCAAGGCTTGCCCTTGTCAACGGACAGCCAGGAAGGCCGTTCCTCGCTGCGACCTTGAAGTCCGAACCATCCACCGCTTCTTCAATTGTTGTTGGAAGTCGCTCCATTGTCTTGAACTTCAACGGACGATGGCGACGCTGGAGAAGGCGGTGCGGAGTTGGTTTCGATCATCGGCCGACCCTTCGCTTTTGGAGCCGCCGTAAGGGGAGCTGCGCTTTCATATTCCTCGCCTGGCACGGGTCGGCGAAGCGTTGGTGGGGTTGGTTTAGCCTTCGTCACGCTCGGCGCCCCCGACTGATAAAGACAGGAATCGAGGCCATCGCGCGCGACAATTGGAATTCGCGCGGCAATGATATTGCCGTAGCGACGGGTGAATCCTTTGGGCGCGATTGCTCCCCGAACCTTAGGCAGCGGCAAGACCGCAGCGATGCGCGAAGCCTCGGTTAACGTCATGGCGCTCGCGTCATGACCAAAATAGCGCTCCGAGCCGGCGTTTACTCCATAAGTGCCGATCCCTGTCTCGGCGACGTTAAGATAGACCTCCATGATCCGACGCTTGCCCCAAAGATGCTCGATGAGGACGGTGAACCATGCTTCCGCTCCCTTTCGAACATAGCCGCCGCCGTTCCACAGGAAGACATTTTTTGCGGTCTGCTGACTGATCGTCGAACCGCCTCGGATCCGACCTTCGGAGGCATTGCGCTTCAAGGCGTCTTCAATTGCGTTGAAATCAAACCCGTGATGCGAACAAAACCTGCTGTCCTCTGCAGCAATTGCTGCACGCGCCATGTTTCGATCGATTGAATTGATTCCCATCCAGCTTCTGTTGGCACCCCGACCCGAGACTATGTCACCGATCATGTTGGGGGTGATTGGCGGATTGATGAAGCGATAGGCGAGCGCCCAGAGGACGGAGAGAATCAGAAAAGCTCCAATCAGCTTGACGATCCAGCCGACGATCCTTCCCGCAAGGGATTTTCGGCGCCGGCGTTTGTAGGAAGGAATGGTCGACTTGCGCTTGGCCACCCGATGGTCCTCTTTGAAATGCCCCAATTGCTAAAGACCGCCTAGCCAAAAGGCGTGGCCCCCGGAAGTGAGGCTTCTTGCCGCACTGCAGCACAACATTTACATCGCATGGAATGACTTCAACGAACGACATCCGCCGTTCATTCCTCGAATATTTCGAGAAGAATGGGCATGCGCGCGTCTCATCGGCGCCGCTGGTCCCGCACAATGATCCGACGCTGATGTTCACGAACGCTGGGATGGTCCCGTTCAAGAACGTTTTCACGGGCCTCGAAACGCGCCCTTACAAAACCGCAACAAGCTCGCAAAAATGTGTTCGTGCCGGCGGCAAGCACAATGACCTCGACAATGTCGGCTACACCGCTCGTCACCATACCTTCTTCGAAATGCTCGGTAATTTTTCGTTCGGCGATTATTTCAAGGACCGCGCGATCGAACTCGCATGGGAGTTGATCACAAAGGAATGGGGACTGAGCCCAGATCGCCTGACCGCAACCGTCTACCACACGGACGACGAGGCGTTCGAGCTCTGGAAGCGGATCTCAGGTCTTCCGGAAAGCCGAATCATCAAGATTGCGACCAAGGATAATTTCTGGGCCATGGGTGATGATGGGCCGTGCGGCCCCTGTTCCGAGATCTTTTACGATCACGGAGATCATGTTCCCGGCGGCCCGCCTGGAAGCGCAAACGAGGATGGCGACCGGTTTGTCGAGGTCTGGAACCTCGTTTTCATGCAATATGAGCAGGTCGCCGGTGAGATCCGTTCCGAACTGCCCAACAAAAGCATCGACACTGGCATGGGGCTCGAACGCATTTCTGCAGTGCTTGAGGGCGTTACGGACAATTATGAGATCGATCTCTTCAAAGCACTCATTGCCGCGAGTGAGGATCTGACTCGAACCAAGGCGGATGGCGACAACCGTGCAAGCCACCGCGTGATTGCCGATCATCTGCGAGCGAGCGGCTTTCTTGTTGCTGACGGCGTTCTCCCGGCCAACGAGGGCAGGGGCTATGTCCTTCGAAGGATCATGCGAAGAGCGATGCGCCACGCGCATCTTTTGGGAGCTAAGGAGCCCCTGATGTGGCGGCTCGTTCCGGCGCTCGTTGCGGAGATGGGGGCTGCTTATCCCGAGCTCGTTCGCGCCCAGCCGTTGATCGAGGCAACATTGCAGCAGGAAGAGGCGCGCTTCCGCCAGACCCTTTCGACCGGGCTGAAGCTTCTCGACGAGGCCGTTGCCACCTTGGATCATGGTACCACGACACTTCCCGGCGAGACGGCGTTCAAGCTCTACGATACCTACGGTTTTCCTTATGACCTTACCGAAGATGCGCTTCGGGTCCGTGGGCTCGACGTCGACCGAAGCGGTTTCGACACTGCGATGGCCGCCCAGAAGGCTGCTGCACGTGCCGCCTGGAAAGGCTCAGGCGCGAAAGCGAGCGAGGAAATCTGGTTCGATCTGGTCGAGGAATTCGGACCCACGGAATTCACCGGCTACTCGGGCGAAGAAGGCGAGGGCGTTGTTCTTGCGATCATTCGCAATGGGCAACGGGTTAACAGCGCTGAAGTCGGCGAAACCGTCGATATTCTGCTCAATCAGACCCCCTTCTATGGTGAGAGCGGCGGACAGGTCGGAGATTCTGGAAAACTGACGTCGATCAAAGGGTTCGTCGGCGAAGTTGAAGACACTTCCAAGCCGTTAGGAAAGCTCCACGTCTTGCGCACCAGGGTCGTTGCGGGCGAGCTTTTGCTGAACGAATCGCTTCACCAGAAGATTGACGCCGAGCGGCGTGACCAAGTCCGCGCCAATCATAGCGCAACCCACCTTCTCCATGCATCCCTTCGCCGTCACCTTGGAACCCACGTCTCACAAAAGGGAAGTCTCGTTGGGCCGGACTATTTCCGGTTCGACTTTTCACATCCAAAAGCCATGTCTCGCGAAGAGATCGACGCGGTCGAGGCGGAAGTGAATGCGCAAATTCGGGCCAACGAGCCCGTATCGACCCGGCTCATGACGCCCGACGAAGCGGTCGCAGAAGGGGCAATGGCGCTGTTCGGCGAGAAATATGGTGATGAGGTACGCGTCCTCTCGATGGGCAATCTCGACGAGAAGCGTTACTCGATTGAATTGTGCGGCGGCACGCACGTGCGCGCGCTCGGCGACATTCAGCTGCTCAAGATCATTAGTGAGAGCGCGGTCGCTTCGGGCATCAGACGGATTGAAGGACTGACTGGGGAAGCTGCCCGACGTTGGCTCGTCACTCGCGATGATCGACTAAGACAGGCTGCGGCAAGCCTTAAATCGTCGCCTGACGATGTTCCGTTGCGAATTGCAGCGCTTCTCGATGACCGCCGAAGGCTTGAGCGCGAGCTTGCCGATGCCAGGAAGGCGCTTGCGATGGGCGGGGCTACGGCTCGGTCCGACGGCCCCGCAGAAGAGGACATCGGCGGCCATAAATTTCTTGGGCAGATCGTTGAGGGTTTTGATCCCAAGGGCCTGCGAGCCACAATTGACGACATGAAGAAACGGATTGGATCGGGAATCGCAGCCCTAGTCGCAGTGAATGACCGACGCGCAAGCGTGGCTGTTGGTGTCACCGACGATCTTTCGCATCACGTCAATGCGGTTGAGCTCGTCAAACTTGCAGTTGCTTCACTTGGCGGGCAGGGCGGCGGCGGCCGACCGGACATGGCCCAGGGCGGCGGTCCGGACGGCTCCAAGGCTGCCGAGGCGCTCGAAGCGATCCGGGACGCGCTTCAGAAGGTCGTCGTCTGAAGATCTCAGCTTTCACATTGCACTGATGCTTCACCGCTTTGAAAGACATCGGATGAAGCCGTCATGACGTCACAATTGGACTTGGCGATCGCCGGTGGCGGTCCCGCCGGGATTATGGCGGGGCTATTGTTCGCGCGCGCTGGGTGCACCGTTCGGGTGGTCGAAAAGCATGCGGATTTCTTTCGGGATTTTCGCGGGGATACGGTTCACCCATCGACCCTCGAGCTCCTTCGCGAGCTAGGGCTGATCGATCAATTTCTGAAGCGGCCGCACGATGAAGTGACATCGCTCACTGCGCGCGTCGCGGACCGGAAAATCATGGTCGCCGACTTGAGCCATTTGCCGGTAAAAAGCCGGTTCGTAGCGCTCATGCCGCAATGGGACTTCCTCGATTTTCTCGCACAAGAAGCGGCGCACTATCCAGGCTTCTCGCTTGAGATGGAAGCGGAAGCGGTGGACCTTATCGAGACGGGCGACCGGATCGCTGGATTCCGTCTCAAAAACGGCGAGGAAGTTCGCGCAAAGCTGACCATTGCAGCCGATGGAAGAAGCTCGATCCTTCGCCGGAAAGCTGACCTTCCAATGAAGGATCTTGGCGTTCCCATTGACGTCCTCTGGTTTCGGCTGCCGAAAGACCAAACGCCAACGAACATGACCGGGGGGACCTTCGGAGCGGGAGCATTTGTGGTCGAGATCGACCGCGGCACGTATTGGCAATGTGCCTATGTGGTAGCAAAGGGCGCCGCCGATGAAATCCGCGCCCGGGGCCTTGGTCCATTCAAGAGCGACGTTGTTCGAGCTGCGCCAGAACTTGGTTCGGCGATCGCCACCCTTCAAGATTGGGATCAAATCAAGCTTCTTTCTGTTTCGCTCGATCGGCTGGCGCGCTGGTGGCGCCCAGGTTTTCTCGCAATCGGAGACGCAGCGCACGCAATGTCACCTGTGGGCGGTGTCGGCATCAATCTCGCAATCCAGGATGCCGTCGCTGCCGCGAATATCCTTTCCAAGGCCTTGGCATCGGGAGCCAATCTCGATCCCATGCTTCAACAGGTTCAGAAGCGACGAATGTTTCCAACGCGCGTCATTCAGACCGCGCAAAAACTGGTTCACGACAAGGTGCTGACGCCACTCGTTGTTGGTCGGGCGGTGCTCGACAAAGTGCCGTTCGTTCTTCGGCTGTTCGAGTGGCTCCCGATCCTTCGCAGAATTCCGGCGCGTCTCGTTGGTCTTGGAGTGCGCCGGGAACATATCCGGTCGCCGGATGCCGGAGTTAGACGACCAACGGCTCCTGAGCCATTGCCAATTCCAGGTTCTCGACGATCGCCTCAAAAAACTGCTCCGTCGTAAGCCACGGCTGCTGCGGTCCGACGAGGATCGCAAGATCCTTCGTCATTTGGCCGCTTTCGACAGTCTCGACGCACACGCGCTCGAGCGTCTCGGCAAAGCGAATGACTTCGGGCGTATCGTCAAACTTGCCGCGATATTTCAGTCCTCCGGTCCAGGCGAAAATCGAAGCAATTGGGTTGGTCGATGTTGCCTTACCCTGCTGGTGCATCCGGTAGTGACGAGTGACGGTTCCGTGGGCCGCTTCGGCTTCAATGGTACGTCCGTCCGGACTCATCAGGACCGAGGTCATCAATCCAAGTGAACCAAATCCTTGAGCCACCTGGTCGGATTGAACGTCGCCGTCGTAATTCTTGCAGGCCCACACGAACTTTCCACTCCACTTGAGCGCGCTCGCAACCATGTCGTCGATTAGACGATGTTGATATTCGATACCAGCAGCTTCGAACTTCGCTTTGTATTCGCTCTCATAAATTTCCTGGAAGATATCTTTGAACCGGCCGTCATAGGCCTTCAGGATGGTGTTCTTGGTAGAGAGGTACAGCGGCCAACCGCGATTCAGGCTGTAGTTGAAGCAGGCGTGGGCGAAATCACGAATGCTCGGATCGAGATTATACATTCCCATTGCAACTCCCGAAGCCGGGAAATCGAAGACGTCGAAGTCGAGTTCCTGGCCATCGGAACCAACCCACTTCATGGTGAGCTTGCCAGGCCCAGGGACTAAGAAGTCCGTTGCCCGGTACTGATCGCCGAATGCGTGACGGCCAACAACGATCGGATCGGTCCAGCCTGGAATCAATCGTGGGATATTGGAGATGACGATCGGCTCTCGGAAAATCACGCCTCCAAGAATGTTTCGAATGGTTCCGTTCGGCGACTTCCACATTTTCTTGAGGCCGAATTCCTCAACTCGAGCTTCGTCCGGAGTGATCGTCGCACATTTCACTCCAACTCCATGGTCCTTGATCGCCTTTGCAGCGTCGATCGTCACCTGGTCTTCGGTTAAGTCTCGGTTTTGCACCGACAGATCAAAGTAGATGAGATCGATGTCGAGATAGGGCTGGACCAGCCGTTCCCGGATCCACTGCCAAATGATTCGGGTCATTTCGTCACCGTCGAGCTCGACGACCGGATTCTTGACCTTGATTTTGGACATGGGAGGCTTTCCTGCGATTTTCTATAAAGTTGGTGGGCGCATTAGGATGGGGCTGGGACGCGTGCAACCGGGCCGTTGTGCCGTTGCAGCGCTCCCTTTAAGGAGCGCAAATGCCTGCGCTCGACAAGCACGATACGCCGCTTCCAACGACCTCGGTCAAGTGGCGCGCCCCGTCAATTCATCCCGAAGGTCGCAAATATGTTGTTGGAGTGGCATTTGTCACCGCAATAGCCTTTTTCCTTCACGTCAGCGTCCTCGACTGGGTCCTGGTTGGTCTGACGATCTGGGTTGCCGCTTTCTTTCGCGATCCCGTTCGAACCACTCCTCTCGGGGACAAGCTCATCGTTGCCCCCGCGGATGGTCTCATTACGATGATCGCCCGAGTTGCACCCCCGGCTGAACTTTCCGGCGCCGATGATCTTGCGGGCGGCGAATGTACGCGGGTCTCGATCTTCATGAGTGTCTTCGACGTCCACATCAATCGCGCACCGATCAGCGGACGAATTCGAAGGATCGCTTATGTCCCGGGAAAGTTCATCAACGCCGATCTCGACAAGGCGAGCGAAGACAATGAGCGTCAGCATTTTCTGATCGAAACCCCCGACGGCCTGAAGATCGGTTTCACTCAGATCGCAGGCCTCGTCGCGCGACGAATTCTTTCGTTCGTTCGGGAAGGTGACGTGGTTGAAGCCGGGCAGCGCGTTGGCTTGATCCGGTTTGGAAGCCGCGTGGATGTCTATCTTCCTTCCGGAACGTCGCCAAAAGTTCTTCTGGGCCAGCGAGCGATTGCCGGGGAAACCGTCATCGCCGAAGTCGGTCTCGACGCAACCCTCACGGGCATTAGCCAGTGAACGAAGACGGGGGTCCAAGACGGATCCCGTTCCGTGCAATGATTCCCAACGCGATCACTGTCCTGGCATTGTGTATGGGGCTGACCGGCGTTCGGTTTGCAATCGGGTCTGAATGGGAAAAGGCGATCGCGGCAATCATTCTTGCCGGAATTCTCGACGGGATGGACGGTCGGATTGCGCGCCTGCTTCGAGCTCAAAGCAAATTCGGAGCTGAACTGGACTCACTTTCGGACAATATCGCGTTCGGAACCGCGCCGGCGCTCATCCTGTTTCTGTGGTCGCTTCAACATGCTCCGAAATTCGGCTGGACAGCTGCACTCGCGCTCGCGGTTTGCTGCGCTCTTCGGCTGGCACGGTTCAACGCGCGACTGGACGCTGCCGAACAACCCCACAAGTCGGCCGGCTTCAATACCGGCGTACCGGCGCCGGCCGGTGCAGGGCTTGCGTTTATTCCAGTCTTTTTGTGGCTCGTCAGCGGGGAGCAGCCGATCTTCCGATCATGGCCGTTAGTGATGGCCTGGACGGTCTTTGTTGCGGCATTGATGATTTCCAGTCTTCCAACCTACAGTTGGTCGTCCATTCGGATTCGTCGGGAATGGCGCCTTTTCGCGCTCGCCGGAATCGCGGTTTTTGGAGCCGCGCTGCTGACGGCACCATGGTACACGCTGCTCGCGACTGCACTTCTCTATTTGCTGATGATCCCGGTCGCCTTTGCAAGCTACACGAAGGTCAGGCGGCGTCGCGGATCCGCGCGCTCGCGCGCATAGGTCTCGTCAGTCGAGCGCGAGCTCGGGCTCGAACCGGAATGAACGTTGCTTGAGGCTGCGTTTGAAATTCGCCCTTGAGGGCGGCAACGATCTTCGCGCCACTTTCCTCAAGAATCGATGCACCAATGACCACCAACAACCAGAGGGTGGCAAGGAAGCTGATGGTGCCAAGGGCTGCGATCATCACTACGATCCTTCTGTCAAAGCGCGTAACCAGTATGGACCTCGTTTGTTCCATATGGCCTCGGGCCGGTCGGGTTGGGGTCGTTATATGTTCCCTGTTTGTTCTTTTTGTCAAGCGACCTGACCTTGAGGATGCCAAGCCCTTGAAAGGACAGGGCGCATTCGCTAGGTGCCCGGCATCCCACAGGCGGAGCTGACATAACCGGTGCTGACCGAAAGGTTGGTGACTGGCTTCGCCGAGGCAGAACCGGAAGGAGAAAACTTATGGCGACCACCGTCGTCACGATGCAGGAATTGCTCGAGGCCGGAGCGCATTTTGGCCACCAAACCCACCGTTGGAACCCTCGCATGAAGCCGTACATCTTCGGCGATCGCAACGGGGTGCACATCATCGATCTTTCGCAAACCGTTCCGCTCTTTGCCCGCGCGCTCGAAGTCGTTCAGCAGACTGTCGGCCGCGGAGGCAAGGTTCTGTTCGTCGGGACCAAGCGCCAAGCCCAGGACGCGATTGCTGAAGGTGCTCATGCTTCGGGGCAACATTTCGTCAACCATCGCTGGCTCGGCGGAATGCTGACCAACTGGAAGACGATCTCCAATTCGATCAAGCGTCTGAAAACCCTCGAAGAGCAGCTTTCGGGCGACACTGCAGGTCTAACCAAGAAAGAAGTTCTTCAGCTGACCCGCGAACGCGACAAGCTCGAAAAGAGCCTCGGGGGAATCCGCGACATGGGCGGACTTCCCGACATCATGTTCGTTGTCGACACGAACAAGGAAGAGCTTGCGATCAAGGAAGCCAATACGCTTGGAATTCCAGTGGTTGCGATTCTCGATTCGAACAGTGATCCGACGGGTATCGCGTTTCCGGTCCCCGGCAATGACGATGCGAGCCGCGCAATTCGCCTTTATACCGACGCCATTGCGCAGGCAGCCAATGTTGGTCGTTCAGGCAATGCGGCGGCACGTGGCGAGGACATCGGCGCGATGGCCGAACCGCCGGCCGAGCCCGCGCTCCAGGCTTAGGCATGTTGGTCAGGTCAGAGCGCTGGGCCAGGCTTTTGAAGTGAATTCCTGCTGTTGCAGGGACAACAGAACATAGGTGAACATATGGCTGAGATCACGGCCGCAACTGTCAAGGAACTGCGCGAGCGCACTGGCGCCGGAATGATGGACTGCAAGAAAGCCCTCGCCGAAACTGATGGAAACATGGAAGCAGCGATCGACTGGCTCCGAGCAAAGGGTCTTTCGGCTGCTGCGAAAAAGGCCGGCCGGACAGCTGCTGAAGGACTCGTCGGCGTCGCCGTCGAGGATAAAAGGGGAGCGGTCGTCGAGGTCAATTCCGAAACCGACTTCGTCGCGAAGAACGAGGTTTTCCAGGACTTTGTCCGGAATATCGCCAAACTCGCGCTCACCGAAACCTCCGATGTCGAAGCGCTCGCTACCGCTCAATACCCTGGCGGTGGAACGGTTCAGGACAAACTGACCGACAATATTGCCAAGATTGGTGAGAACCAGTCGCTTCGTCGGGCGTCGGTCATCGAAGTGGGTGAGGGCGCGGTCGTTTCCTACGTTCACAACCAGGTCGCTCCGGGCCTCGGCAAAATCGGGGTTCTGGTTGCACTCGAAAGCGGGGCTCCAAAGGAGACCTTGCAAGCGCTTGGAAAACAGATCGCAATGCACGTGGCAGCTGCGCACCCACTAGCGCTCAATAGCGAAGGATTACCCGCCGATCTCATGGAGCGTGAGCGCTCGATTGCGATGGAAAAGGCAAAGGAAAGCGGGAAACCCGAAAACATCGTCGAGAAAATGGTCGAGGGCAGCCTTGCCAAATTCCGAAAGGAGAGTGCGCTCCTGACGCAGCTTTTCGTCATGGACAACAAAACGCCGGTTGCCGATGTCGTTGCTTCCACCGCGAAAGAAGCAGGAAGCCCGATCCAGCTGGTTGGCTTTGTCCGGTTCCAGCTTGGAGAAGGCATCGAGAAGAAGGAAAGCGATTTCGCCGCCGAAGTCGCCGCCGCTGCAGGAACTCACAAGGCCGAGCCGGTCGCTTGACCGGGCGGAAGGCGAACCTCCCTCGTTTACCTCTCCGGCGATGCTCGAAGCTTGGAATGCGTCGTCTTTAAGTTAATGGAGTTGGCAATAGCGCGGCTGCGCCATAAAGGCGTGGCCGCTCTTGCCACATCTTGAGGACATAGTCCGCGCATGACCCGACCGCGCTTCAACCGAATCCTCCTGAAGCTGTCGGGCGAAGCGCTGATGGGCCAGGAACAATTCGGAATCGATCCCAATGCCGTCGCTGGACTCGCCGGCGAAATCGCGGAGGCCAAAAACCATGGTCGCGAACTTTGCCTCGTCGTTGGAGGAGGCAATATTTTTCGCGGAATGGCTGCAGCAGCCAAAGGGTTCGATCGAGCAAGCGCCGATTACATGGGAATGCTTGCTACAGTCATGAATGCGCTTGCACTTCAGAACGCGCTTGAACGGCTTGGTGTCGACACGAGAGTTCAATCGGCAATTCCGATGTCGAGCGTGTCAGAACCTTACATTCGGCGGCGCGCCTTGCGGCATATGGAAAAGGGCCGGATCGTCCTCTTCGCAGCGGGTACCGGCAATCCCTTTTTCACGACCGATACCGCCGCGGCACTTCGCGCTGCAGAAATGGGATGCGATGCTCTGTTCAAGGGGACGAGCGTTGACGGCGTCTACACGGCCGATCCCAAGAAAGTCGCGGACGCCAAGAGATATGAGAGCTTGAGCTTCGGGAAGGTGCTCAGCGATGATCTCAAGGTCATGGATGCGGCTGCCGTCGCGCTCTGTCGTGATAACAAGATTCCGATCGTCGTCTTCAACATCCGCCAACCGGGCAATCTTGCCCGAGTCCTCGACGGAAGCGGAACCGCGACGATCGTTGTCAATGGAGAGCAGAAATGACCACCAGTGTCAGGATCGACGAGCTCAAACGGCGCATGCATGGCGCGGTGGACGCTCTTAAGCATGACCTTGCGGGCCTCCGCACCGGTCGTGCCTCGACCGCACTTCTCGATCCGGTTCATGTCGAGGTTTACGGAGCAAATATGCCGCTCAATCAGGTGGCGACGGTCTCGACGCCCGAAGCCCGAATGCTTTCGGTGCAGGTTTGGGACCGCTCCAACGTCGGGCCTGTTGAAAAGGCAATTCGTTCCGCGGGCCTCGGCCTCAATCCCATCACCGACGGGCAGGTGATCCGACTCCCGATCCCCGAGCTCACTGAAGAACGACGCAAGGAACTTGCAAAGCTCGTCGGCCAATATGCCGAAAAAGCTCGAATTGCGGTTCGTAACGTTCGCCGGGACGGAATGGATCACCTCAAGCAGGACGAGAAAAAGCACGAGATCAGCGAGGACGAACGCAAGCGGCTCGAACATGACGTTCAGAAGCTGACCGATGATTCGATCAAGGAAATCGACGATCTCGCCCAATCGAAGGAGAAGGAAATCCTCGGGAAGTGAGCGCTGGATTGGCGCTCGAGAGGGGCTCGGGACCAACGGGTGAGGGACGCGCTCCGCGGCACGTTGCGATCATCATGGACGGAAACGGTCGATGGGCTAAAAAGCGCGGTCTTCCTCGAGCTGCCGGGCACAAGGCCGGTGCCGAAGCGATCCGCCCGACGGTCGAGACCGCGGTTCGCCATGGAGTCGAGGTTCTGACACTTTATGCTTTCTCGTCAGAAAACTGGCGTCGAAGCGATGAGGAAGTCAGCGATCTCAAGTCACTGATGAGCTATTTTCTCGATCGGGAGCTCGCCAGGCTTGCTGCCCAGGGTGCGCGAATCAGGATTATCGGCGACTATTCGGCGTTCGGACCCAAACTCGTCGATAAGATCGAACACGCGATCGAACGCACGGCGGCGAACGAGAAAATCACCCTCGTTGCAGCGCTCAACTATGGTTCAAGAGGAGAAATCGTCGCAGCAGCGCGCAAGATTGCCGAGACGGTCGCGTTAGGTGAATTGAAACCGTCTCAGATCGACGAAGAACGCTTTGCCAGCGAGCTCCAGACCCATGGTCTCCCAGAGCTCGATCTTCTGATAAGGACGTCCGGAGAATTGCGCCTCTCCAACTTCCTGCTCTGGCAGGCGGCCTACGCCGAACTCATGTTCGTCGATACACTTTGGCCCGACTTCGATTCGAAGGTTTTCTCGAGCGCGCTCGAACGTTTCAGCGCTCGCGAACGCCGATTTGGTGGCCGATGAACGATTTGCCACTTCGGATCGCAACGGGTCTCATCCTTATCGCGATTGCGCTTTTAACTGCGGTCGCAGGCGGATCGCTGTTCGCGTTGTTCGTCGCCGCTATCGCGACGGCAATGTTCTACGAGTGGACCAGGATCACTCGGGGGCGGGGCGCAGGCTGGTATGTTTCGGGGTTCATCTATGCGCTTATCCCGGCGCTTGCACTGCTCTGGATTCGTGAACGCGATTCCAACGGTCTGGGTCTGCTGCTTTGGGTATTCATCGTCACCTGGTCGACCGATATCGGCGCATATTTCGCGGGACGACGCTTTGGGCGGCGCAAGCTCGCTCCAAAGATCAGTCCCGGAAAAACGGTCGAAGGATTGATCGGAGGCGTTGCGGCAGCGGCGATCCTTGGCGGGATATGGACGGTTTTCGATCGTCTTGGGCCAGCGCTTTTGGTGGCTGCTCCACTCTTTGCGATTGCAGCCCAGCTCGGAGATCTGTTCGAAAGCAGCATGAAGCGACGGGCTGGAGTGAAGGATTCCGGCTCCTGGCTCCCGGGTCACGGTGGCGTTCTCGATCGGCTCGACGGCCTCGTCCCGGTGGCTGTGCTTACCGCCGCAGTCCAGCTATTGGGGCTGACGTGACACGCAAAATTGCGATCCTCGGCGCAACCGGTTCGATCGGGACGTCGACGCTCGATCTCGTGGAGCGCCATCAAGATCGGTTCGAAGTGGTAGCAGTGACGGCTGCAACAAATGTGGACGCGCTTGCAGCGATCGCGCGCAAGACGCGCGCGAAAACTGCAGTCATTTCCGATGAAAGCCGTTTGAACGACTTGGAGGCTCTGCTCGAAGGGAGCGGTTGTCGCGCTGAAGCTGGGCGCGATGCACTGATCGAAGCGGCATCGGGCGAGGCCGATCTCATCATTGCTGCAATTGTCGGATGTGCCGGGCTCGAACCCGTTATGGCCTCGATCAACGCCGCAAAGACGGTCGCTCTTGCGAACAAGGAAGCGCTCGTAACCGCAGGCGAGCTGATGACATCGGCGGCCAAAGCGGCCGGTGCGACTTTACTTCCCGTTGACAGTGAACATAATGCTATTTTTCAATGTGTTGCATCGGCTCGTAAAAGCGAAATATCAAAGATCATCCTGACCGCTAGCGGTGGCCCGTTTCGAACCGCGTCGGCAGATTTTATTGCAAATGCGACCCCGGCCCAGGCCGTTGCACATCCCAATTGGTCAATGGGCGCCAAAATCTCTGTCGATTCAGCAACGATGATGAACAAGGGCCTCGAACTGATTGAAGCAAGATATTTGTTCGATCTTCCATCGGATCGAATTGAAGTTCTCGTTCACCCTCAATCGCTGGTTCACTCGCTGGTCGAGTTTATCGACGGCTCCGTGCTCGCCCAGCTTGCGGCGCCCGACATGCGGATTCCCATTGCGTTTGCGCTTTCGTGGCCCGACCGGATCGAAACTCCCGCACCACATCTCGATCTTGCAAAGGTTGGTCGCCTCGATTTTGAAGCGCCTGATTTGAAACGATTTCCTGCATTGCGACTGGCACGCGAAGCACTCGAACAGGGCGGGGCGGCTCCGATTGTCCTCAACGCTGCAAACGAATGCGCGGTGGCCGGATTTCTTGCGGGGCGGCTGGGATTTTCAGAAATCGCGGGTCTCGTTCAAGAGGCACTGGAACACAGCGATTTCGCCGCTCCAAGCTCAATCGGTGACGTGCTCGAGATTGACCAGCAGACTCGCTCGCGAGTTGATGCATTGCTGAGCGAAGGAATTATCTGATGCTTCCGCAGCCGCCTCTGTGGCTCATTGTTGTGGCGTTTGTATGTGCCCTCGGGCCGCTCGTCTTCTTCCACGAGCTCGGCCACTATCTTGTGGCTCGATTGTTCGGAATTTCGGCCGAGACCTTCTCGATCGGCTTTGGACACGAGCTGTTCGGTTGGACGGACCGACAGGGCACGCGCTGGAAAGTCGCGTGGCTGCCTCTTGGCGGTTATGTCAAATTCGTCGGCGACATGACGGCCACCAGCGGCCCCGAAGAGCTCGAAAAAATCCCTCCGGAGCTGCGCGACCGGGCATTTCAATTGCGACCGGTCTGGCAGCGATTCCTCGTCGTACTTGCCGGCCCAGCCGCAAATTTCCTTTTAGCGATAGTGATTTTTGCTGCATTCTTCATGACACTTGGTGCGCCTCGGACCAATGTCGTTGGGGCGATCGTTCCTAATACGCCCGCCGCACAGGCAGGATTGCGACCCGGCGATAAGATCCTCTCGGTCGCGGGTCGCAACACGCCTGAATTCGATGACATTCGGACAGTCGTCATGCTTCGCGCGGACGAAACGGTACCGATCAGATTCGAGCGCGGTCAAGCAATCGATGTCGTCCAGGTCCACCTGAAATCGCAAACCGACACCGATCCTTACGGTCAGAAATTCAATCGAGGACTACTTGGGGTCTATCCGACAACCGGTGTTCTCGAGCCCCTCCCAATGTACCAGGCAATTCCGGAATCGGCCCACTACACCCTTCTCATTACGCGTTCGATGATCGATGGCCTTGCCCAGATCGCGCGAGGCCATGGCGGAACGCAGGATGTGGGGGGGCCAATAAAAATTGCGCAGATCGCCGGTCAGCAGGCAGCGTTGGGCGCATTGCCCTTCGTCGATCTCCTGGCATTGTTTTCAATTAATCTGGGATTCATCAACCTGTTGCCAGTCCCGATGCTGGATGGAGGTCATCTGTTTTTCTATGCAGTGGAAGCCATTCGACGTCGACCGCTCAGTGCTCGGGCGCTCGACTGGGCTTTCCGTGGTGGTCTTGCTGTCATCCTTGCACTGGTGGTTTTTACGACGGTCAACGATCTTGGCTCGCTTGGACTTTGGGACAGGCTTCAGCGCTTGATTGGTTAGGAGGGTTCGGGCAGGGGCAATAACAGGGCTCAGCGGCGGAGAGCGCCGCGTGCACGATTTTACACAAAAGGCGGGGACGGGTGATTTCAAGGACGACAATTCTCAGCCGGCGCGGAGTCGCGCTGCTTCTGGTTGGTACCGTGCTGAGCACTTCAGCGACGCCTGTATTGGCGGCCCAGGCGAATCCAGCAGAGCAGCCCGCACCTACGGCGGCTGCGCCAACTCCGGTACCGGCGCTTCCCGGTCCCGCCCAGGGCACGATTCGCGCGATCACGGTTCACGGCAACCAGCGTCTCGAACCGGAAACCATTCGAGCCTACGCCAATCTTACGCCCGGCGAGACCTACACCGCATCGATCCTCGATCAGGCGCTGAAGGATCTTTACGCAACGCAGCTCTTTGCCGACGTGACAATCACGGGTGCCGAAACTGGCAATCTCGTCATTACGGTCCGCGAAAACCCGGTCATCAACCGTATCATCCTTGAAGGCAACAAGGCGCTCAAAGCCGACAAGATCAATCCCGAGATCAAGGAAGCGCCGCGTCAGATCTTTACCCGGTCTGCAGCGCGCTCGGACGTGGACCGGATTCTCGAGCTTTATCGCCGTCAGGGCCGGTTTGCAGCGCGGGTGGATCCAAAAATCGTCCAGCTCGATCAAAATCGCGTCGACGTCATTTTCGAGATCCATGAAGGCGATCTCGCCAAGGTTCGGGCAATCAACATTATCGGAAACAAGGCTTTTCCCGCGAGCCGTCTGCGCAAGGCGATGTACACCCGCCAGGCGGGGGGCGTTCTGGGATTTTTAAAATCGAACGACACTTATGATCCGGATCGCCTTGCAGCTGACCAACAAAAGCTCCGGGCATTTTATCTTACCGAGGGCTATGCGGATTTCCGCGTCGTTCAAGCGCTTGCGGAACTTACTCCTGATCGACGCGACTTTGTCATTACCTACGTCGTCGACGAAGGACCGCGGTACCACTTCGGAACGGTAAAGGCCGACAGCGCTCTTCGCGACTTCCCCAACGCGAAAATCCTTCAGATCGCGAAAATTCAGCCGGGCGCGTGGTTCAACGCGAAACAAGTTGAAGATGCCGTCACCAACCTCAACCAGGCTGCTGGCAACCTTGGCTATGCATTTGCAGACATCAGCCCCGGCTACGACCGCAACTCCCAGAAGCGGCTGATGAACCTCACGTTGAAGGTGAATCAGACCCCGAGGGTCTACGTTGAGCGCATCGACATTACCGGCAACACAACCACTCGCGACAAAGTCATTCGCCGCGAATTTCGCATCAACGAAGGCGATGCCTTCAATGCTCAAAAGGTCAAGCGAAGCCAGGACCGCATTCAAAGTCTCGGTTTCTTCCAGCAGAATTTGGAGATCAAGCAAACCGAAGGTTCGGCTCCGGACCGGGTGGTTCTGGGAC
This sequence comes from uncultured Alphaproteobacteria bacterium, assembly GCA_963703055.1. GTDB lineage: Bacteria > Pseudomonadota > Alphaproteobacteria > Sphingomonadales > Sphingomonadaceae > Sphingomicrobium. Next base: position 675,724 of record OY969784.1, read on the forward strand.
TGAATGTCGAAGAAAAGCCCACTGGCCAGGTTGAACTTTCGGGGGGCTATTCGAGCCTCGAGCGGTGGATCATTCAGCTTGGACTGTCGCAGAACAACTTTCTGGGCAACGGACAATCCGTTGATGCCCAGGTCAATTGGTCGCTCTATTCAAAGTCGATCGAGGGTGGTTTCACCGACCCCTATTTCCTCGACAAGAACATCCTCCTGGGAGGACAATTGTTCCGCCGCGATTACAGCAGTTTCGATTATATCGGGAACAGCCGGAACACGACTTACTCCGAAATCAGCACTGGCGGCGGCCTAAGGATGGGCGTCCCGCTCAGCGAATATTGGAATCTTGGAATTCGCTATCTTCTGAGCCAGGACAACATCACTCTCGACAAGAGCACCTTCTATACGAATGGGGTCTGCGACCCTTTCAAGGCCGGTTCGTACCTGTGCGATGAAATCGGCAAACGTCTGACCTCGCTGATCGGCGCATCGACGATCTTCGACGATACTGACGGCGTTCACCCGACCCGCGGTGAGCAGCTGACGTTCTCCGAAGATTTCGCCGGTGTCGGAGGCGACGTTCGCTATCTTCGAACCCAGGCGTTTGCGACAAAGTACAAGAGCTTCGGCAACTGGATTCTCTCGATTCACGGTGAAGGCGGATACATCGCGCCGCTCCAGAGTGCTACGGCGCCGGGTGAAGATCCGATCCAAATCACGGACCGCTTTTTCAACTCTGATATTCGAGGTTTCGACATCCGCGGAATCGGACCGCGGGTTGTGCGCATTCCGTATGACGCAAACGGAAATCTCGAAACGCTCGACATCAACAAGGACGTCAATGACGCGATTGGCGGACGAGCCTTCTACCTCGCTCGAATCGAGCTCGAGCTTCCGGTCAGCGCCAGCATCAAGAGCATGGGCCTGAGACCCTCGGTCTATGTGGACGCTGGTTCGCTCTGGGACGTGACCTCACCCACGCTTGAGAATGTTGTGGCTTTCTGTGCGCCTACTAATGCGGGCGCCACTCTTGCGGCATTCAACAGCTCAACTCCGGACTGCAGCAAAGACCTCAATGGCAATCCAGTTGCGAACCCAACAGCCTACACAGCGGCGCCGGGGTATAAGGAGGTATTCCTTGGAAATTCGCCGCAGCCGCGTGTGTCGATCGGCATCGGCGTCAACTGGGTTTCACCATTCGGACCACTGCGGCTCGACTTCGCAAAAGCGATTTTGACCCAGAAGGGCGATGACCCGAAACTCTTCACCTTCAATGTAGGAACGCAATTCTGATGAAGATCCTTGTCATTTCCGTCGCCCTTGCCGCGACTGTCGTAGTCCCCAGCGCAGCGAGCGCTCAGGCTATCCCTCCAGCGATCGTCGCGGTGGTTGATCTCGAGCGCGTGACCAGCGAATGCAATGCCTGCCGAACGGCACAAGCTGCACTTCGCAATCAGGTCACGGCCTATCAAACCCACGAGCGAACGCTCGCTGCTCCGCTGGAAACTGAACAACAGTCGATCCAGACCGCAATCGATGCCCTGAAAGGCAAGCAACCCGACGCTGCGCTTGAGGCACGCATGAATTCCTTCCAGACCCGTCAGAAGACGGCTGCTCGGGAGCTCTCGGAACAGCAGCAGCAAATCCAGCGCAATCAGCAATACATCCAGAGGCAAATTCAGGAAAAGATTTCACCGATTTATCAGCAGGTCATGACTCGACGCGGTGCGAATCTTCTCGTCGAGGTTGGTTCAACGCTTGCGTCCGCTCAGAATGTCGACGTTACGAACGATGTTCTCGCCGGTCTAAACGCGTCGCTTCCGACAATTGCGACAACGGCTCCGGCTGCACCACAGCCTCAGCAGCCCCAGGGCCGCTAGCTTTTTCCGTGACTGAAGCGAACGGCAGTTCCGCCAAGCTCGATATCGGACGAGTAATGGCGGCTCTGCCGCATCGCTATCCGATGCTGCTGGTCGATCGCATTGAGAGTCTCGAGAGGGACAAGAAGATTGTCGCGATCAAGGCAGTGACGATCAATGAGCCCTTTTTCCAGGGACATTTTCCGGCGCGACCCATCATGCCGGGAGTCTTGATTGTCGAGGCGCTTGCACAGGCCGCAGGCGTCCTCGCCGTTGAATCGCTCGGGCTCGCCGGCTCAGGAAAACTCGTTTATTTCATGGCGATCGATGGTGCGAAGTTTCGCCAGCCGGTCGAGCCTGGGGTCCTGTTAAAGCTTGAAGTGGAATTCGTTCAGAAGCGCTCGAGCGTCTGCAAATTCCATGGCCGGGCCGTGATTGACGGGAAGGTCGCTGCGGAGGCAAATTTCACCGCAATGATTGCCGATCCGCCCTCGGCTTGAGTTAGACTTGCCGGCATTGGCCTTGCGCATTTCTCCTCGATGGGCTGTCAAATTGAGCATGATCCAACTATTGGAACCTCTTATGAGCAACAACCACGGTCGACTTGTCGCACTTCTTTGCGCGATCGCCACTGGCGCAGCATTGCGGCTGGTCCCGCATCCAGCCAATTTTTCGCCAATCGACGCAATGGCGCTGTTCAGCGGAGCTTATCTCGGGCGGCGTTCGCTTGCCTTCATCGCGCCGCTTTGCGCGCTTTTGCTGAGCGACCTCGTTCTCGGATTTTATTCTGGAATTCTGTTTCAATATTTCGCGGTCTGCCTGGTCGTACTTCTTGGAAGCGTAGCGCTCTCGAAAGTAACAATGCCACGATTGATCGGTGGAGCGATTGCGAGTTCCATTCTCTTTTTCATCGTCAGCAACATTGGGGTTTGGTTCGCTGGCGACATGTACCCGTTGACCGCTGCGGGACTTCAAGCCTGTTTTGTCGCCGGGCTTCCCTTCTTTCAAAACAGCGCGGCCGGAGATCTGTTTTATTCGGTGATCCTGTTCGGCGGATTCGCAATCGCGACCCATTTTTTGCCTCAGCTAAGGGCAGGGGACGCCCAGCCAGCCTGAGTTGCAACTTTTTCGCTCGCCTTGTAGAGGCGCCCGCTCAAACTTGTGCTGCTGGTCGGAAACCAGCGGCGAACCCAAGGAAACATCGAATGAAGTCTGGCACTCATCCCGACTACCACATGATCAATGTCGAAATGACCGATGGCACCAAATTCCAAACCCGTTCGACTTGGGGCAAGGAAGGGGACACCTTGCACCTCGATATCGATCCGAAAGTGCATCCGGCCTGGACCGGCGGAAATTCCCGCCTCCTTAACGAGGGCGGACAAGTCGCCCGCTTTAACAAGCGGTTCGGTGGCCTGACGTTGGGCAAACACTAAACTTGATTTGTGAAGCGCCGCTCATTGAAACTGAGCGGCTGACACTGCGCAGCTTCTGTTCGAACGATCTCGAGCAGCTCTGCGCAATTTGGACGACGCCTGAGGTTTTTCGTTTCATTGGCGGAAAACCGCTGAACCGCGAAGATGTCTGGCGCCGCTCGCTCGCCGCGTGCGGGCAATGGCCCTACACGGGCTTCGGCTATTGGATCGTCGAGATGAAGAGCAATCGCTCGGTCGTCGGTCAGGCGGGCTATGCCAATTTCAAGCGAGAGATGGACCCCCGGATCGATGATGAGCCGGAGCTTGGTTACGTCTTTCATCCGAGCGTCCACGGTCGGGGAATTGCATTCGAGGCCTGCACGGCCATCGTCGCATGGGGCGACAAGAACCTTGGATCAGTTTGCTATTCGGCAATCATCTCGCCGGAAAACGCGCCTTCGATCCGACTTGCACGAAAGCTTGGCTTCGAGCGCGAACTTGATGCGTCCTACAGGGGCGAGATGATCGCACTTTTCCGAAGGCGAACGTAGCCCTTAGCCGGTTTTGGTCATCGCAGTGTGAGCGATGAGCGTTTCAAAAGGCGCTTAGTCCAGTGATCGCTCGACCCATGATGAGCGCATGGACGTCGTGCGTTCCCTCATAAGTGTTGACGGTCTCGAGATTTGCGGAATGCCGCATGACCTGAAATTCAGCAGAAATTCCATTCCCACCGTGCATGTCTCTCGAGGTTCGAGCGATTTCAAGCGCCTTGCCGCAATTATTGCGTTTGATGAGACTGATTGTTTCGGGAACCAGTTCGCCCGCCTCGAGCCTTCGCCCGACCCTCAACGCTGCTTGAAGTCCGAGCGTGATCTCCGTCACCATATTGGCAAGCTTCAACTGGACCAGCTGGTTGGCAGCAAGTGGTTTTCCAAACTGTTTGCGATCGAGAGTATAGCGTCGCGCTGCAGCATAACAGAATTCTGCTGCTCCCATTGACCCCCAGGCGATTCCATACCGCGCGCGGTTCAGACAACCAAAGGGACCCTTCAATCCCTCGACGCTTGGAAGAAGTGCATCGTCGCCGACTTCGACGTCCTCCATGACGATTTCGCCGGTGATCGACGCCCGAAGACTGAGCTTTTCCTTGATCTTGGGCGCACTGAGGCCGGGAGTGCCCTTGTCGAGGAGAAAACCGCGGATTTTTCCGTCGTGCGCATCGGACTTCGCCCAGACGACGAACACATCGGCAATGGGTGAATTCGTGATCCACATCTTCGTGCCGGTCAGACGATAGCCGTTGGGGGTTTTTTCAGCGCGCGTGCGCATCGAGCCTGGGTCCGATCCAGCATCGGGTTCGGTCAGACCAAAGCAGCCAATCATCTCGCCACTGGCCAATTTGGGAAGATATTTTTGCCGCTGCTCCTCGGAGCCGTAGGCAAGGATTGGGTACATCACCAAGCTCGATTGAACCGAGCACGCGGAACGATAGCCGCTGTCTACCCGCTCAACAGCCCTCGCGATCAACCCGTAACTGACATAGCCAAGGCCTGCGCCGCCATATTCCGGTGGAACTGTCGCGCCCAACAGCCCGAGCTCGCCCATTTCGCTCATGATCTCGCGATCGAAACGCTCCTCGAGAAATGCGGACGAGACTCGAGGCTGAAGCTTCTCTTGCGCGTAAGCTTCCGCCGAATCGCGAACCATCCTCTCTTCATCGGTCAGCTGGTGGTCAAGATCGAACGGGTCTTCCCAGTCGAACGCTAAAAGTTTCGGTTCGTGGTGTGACGCCTCGTTATGCAGTGCGTCTGCGATGCGTATCGTCGCCAAGTTGTCGTTCCCGCGATGTGAGAAATCGCCGAGATCCTTAGTCGTCTTGCCCGAGTTTGGCCACCACAGCCTCATGCCGCGACCCAAGAACTCACGTTCTTTCCGGCAACGGCTCGGATGAAGATTTTATCCGCTTTCCTTGTTCGGTACGACTTTATGCCGAACTAACAAATTTATTTAGTGAATTAAAACAGTACTTTATGGCGGATGGGGTGGGATTCGAACCCACGGACGCTTGCACGTCGCCGGTTTTCAAGACCGGTGCCTTAAACCGCTCGGCCACCCATCCAGTTGAATGCTTTTCAGAGCGCAGCTTGGGCTTTTCAAGAGTGTTCGATCTTAAACGACGACAATTGCGAAGCCCTCTTGTCGTCACGCTCCAATGCGTTTGCGAATGAAAGTCGGCGCCGCATATCGCCGGTCGGGACGGAACGTGCAAGGCGCGCGATGAACTATGCTGGAAGCAGAGGGCCTTATCCCTCTAGCCTTGATCTTCGGGAGGACTGAGAATTGTCGGGAATTGCGTCTTGGTTATGGGTCGGGGTGTCAGCGGCCTCGATGGGCTCAGCGACAATTTCGAGCGTGCCCGATTCTCTTGGCCTCACTCAGACCTCCATTGCCTCGGACCTTCCTTCGCAGTCGCCGGCTTATGGATGGGACACATACAAAGTTCGCTTGGAAGCGCTCGCCCGACTTCAGGGCGTGCGGGAATCGACGATCGACGCGAATGTTCCTGGGCTGACCGTCAATCAGCGTGTGATCGAACTCGAGCGAACCGAGCCGGTAGCCCACACCTTTGGCGGTGTCGTTGGAGCGCTCGCGCCATATTTGCACGCTCATGTGACACGGTCTCTGATCACACGCGGACGAGCTAATTATTCTGAGAATTATGTCGCGTTGAGCCGAATCTACGCGCGATATGGGGTAGACCCCGCACTTCTCATGGCGATCTGGGGGATGGAAACCAGTTACGGAACCGTGACTGGGAATACGGACATCCTTCAGTCTCTCGCTAGCCTTGGCTTTTACGGACGTCGCCGTCAGTTTTTCGAAACCGAATTCGTCGATGCCCTCAAACTCATCGACGAGGGCGTTCCACGCTGGCGTCTCAAAGGAAGCTGGGCAGGAGCAACTGGATACCCCCAGTTCATGCCTTCGGTTGCGCTTCGGCTCCGCGCCGACGGGGATGGAGACGGCTATGCCGATATTTGGGCGAACGAGCTCGATGGCCTCGCTTCAATCGCAGCATACATGCGCGATGCCGGATGGAAACCCGACATTCCCTGGGGAATTGCAGTCCGAACACCGGCAACTCTCAATCGTTATGCCATCGTTTCACGCATCACCGCCTCACAATGTCCACAGGTTTATCGGCGCCTAAGCCGCTGGCTCAGCATGCGCGAATGGCGTGCGCTCGGCGTGACCCCAATGGGGAGATCCTTGCCCGAAAACGAGATGGCGAGCCTCATCGAGCCCGATGGTCCAAACGCCACGGCGTACCTGCTCACGACCAACTATCGATCCATCCTCGATTACAACTGCTCGAACTTTTACGCGATTTCGGTCGGAGTTCTGGCGGATGCGATCGCACGGCGATAGAAACCTTTCCGCCACCAGCCTCAACACGGGGACACAAATTTTCCATGTCGCGCATCGTTCTCCTTACAACCGCCGCTTCCGTCCTACTTGCAAGTGCAGCGCCGGCTGCCGCACCACAATTCGATACGCCTGCAAACGTTGCTTATCTTTATGACGTAAACTCGGGCGCGGTGCTCTATGCCAAGAACCCGGACCTCCACATGCCCCCGGCATCGCTGGCAAAGATGATGACGACTGAGGTCGCTTTCGAGCTCATCGACAAGGGACAGCTACCCTTGAACAAGATGTGCACCGTTCGCCCCGAAACCTGGCAAAAATGGCACGGACAGGGATCCACGATGTTCCTCAGCCCGAACGAGCAGGTCAGCGTTGAAAATCTGTTGAAAGGAATTGTGACCCTATCCGGAAACGATGCCGCGGTGGTGCTCTCCGAGTGCATCGCAGGAACCGAGCAGGCCTTCACGGATCAGATGAATGCTCTTGCGAAGCGGATCGGGGTCACGAACAGCCATTTCGGCACGGCCAATGGCTGGCCGGACAACGGCGTAACTTACGTAACAGCGCGCGATCTCGCGGCGATCGCCAGAGCATCGATCGAAAACCACCCCAAACTTTATAAAGAATTTTATGGGCTTCCAAACTTCACCTGGGGAAAGACGATGGGCGGAAACGCCATCACTCAGGAAAATCGCAATCCGATCCTTGGCCATGTTGCCGGTGCCGATGGTCTCAAGACCGGGCATACCGACGAAGCCGGCTACGGCTTCACTGGCTCCGCGGAGCAGAATGGACGCCGACTGATCGAAGTGCTCGCTGGGATGGCGACCTGGAACCAACGTGTTCAGGAATCGACGCGGCTCATTCAATGGGGCTTCAACGCCTGGACCGACAAGCCCCTGTTCAAGGCCGGGGCAAAGGTTGGATCCGCGCAAGTTCAAATGGGAAGCTCGAGCAGCGTATCACTGGTTGCGCCGCGCGATCTTGCGATCGCCGGTCCGGCAGGACTTTCCACTGGAGCGACCAGCATGAAGATCCGTTACGATGGGCCGCTCGTCGCTCCGATTGCCAAAGGACAGGAAGTTGCTCAGCTTGTAATCACAACGAGCGACACGTCGCCCCAGATCGTGCCGCTGATCGCAGGTGAGGACGTCGGCCACGCCGGCTTCTTTGGCCGGGTCTGGCTGGGCCTCAAACAACTCATCGGAATGGCCTAGCAATCCCCTTTGCGTTTGCCCGTCCGTGCCAGCGGCCGACTTGGGCTGGACCGCCGCAGCATCGCGCGTAGTAGTAGGATCGTGCGCGGGAAATTCATCACACTTGAAGGGGGCGAGGGGGTCGGTAAGTCGACTCAGGTCTTAGCCCTTGCCGAACGGTTAAAGAGCCGCGGTCTCGATGTCCTGGTCACGCGCGAGCCAGGAGGAAGTCGCGGCGCGGAAGCCATACGCGAGCTTCTTCTGAGTGGATCAGATGATCGCTGGGGGCGAGAGGCGGAGGCGCTCCTGTTTGCTGCAGCCCGAGCGGACCACGTGGAAAAACTCATCCGTCCCGCGCTTGAACGAGGGGCTTGGGTTCTTTGCGATCGCTTTATCGACAGTTCGCTTGCCTACCAGGGCGGGGCTGGCGGACTTGGAATTAAAAAAACGCGGTCAATCAACACCTTTGCGCTCGATGGCTGCTATCCTGATCGAACATTTGTTCTCATGCTCGACAACGGAAACGAGCGCGCGCGCAAGAGGGACGCCGAAGCCAGCGATCGGATAGGCGGACGCTCCGACGACTATCATCGCAAGGTTCAATTGGCCTTTGAGACGATTGCGATGGACGAGCCCGAGCGCGTGAAGATGATTGATGCGTCGGGTACGCAATCTCAAGTTACACAGCGTTTGCTCGATGCTCTCTGCGACCTTTTGCCATGATCGTGGGTCACGAAAAGGCAGTGGAGCAATTCGCCTCGGCGTGGGCGTCGAGGAAACTTCATCACGCGTGGCTGCTTTCTGGACCAAAGGGCGTTGGAAAGGCGACCTTCGCCGGCGACGCAGCCCGGCGCGTTCTTGCGGACGCTGCGGGGCCGCCCGTTGACTTGCCCGGCCTTGAGACCGCGAACGATCATCCGATCGTGAAACTCGTCAATGCTCAGAGCCATCCCGATATGCGCAGGATCGAACGTCTGCCGAAGGAAAAAGGGGAGGGTTTGGCCCGCGACATCACGGTCCACCAGGTTCGGGGACTGGGCGAATTCATGAGCATGACTTCGGCTCTTTCACCGTGGCGGGTTGCAGTGATCGACAGCATGGACGAACTCAACAAAGAGGCCTCGAATGCGCTTCTGAAGACCCTTGAAGAACCGCCGCCCAACACGGTGTTTTTTCTCATCAGTCACGCGCCCGGGCGACTCCTCCCGACAATTCGCTCGCGTTGCCGCTCGCTTCATTTTGACGAGCTTTCGAATGACGCCATGACGTCAATTCTCACTGATCTTTCGCCACAACTTTCGAACCACGAACGCGAACGCGTAATTGCAATGTCCTCGGGCTCTGCAGGACGAGCGCTCGCCTTTGCAGAGCTCGATCTTGCAAAGCTCGAAGATGCGGCGATCGCAATTTTGCGAGACGGTGACCCGACCAATGCCCGTCGCTCAAGCCTTTCAGCCGAGCTTGGCAAGAAAGGCTCTGCGGAACGATATTCCGCTTTTCTCGAACTGGTCCCATCACTCATCGCTCGTGAAGCTCGTATTTTGAGCGGCGCGGCGGTGGGGCGCGCACTCGATGCCTATGCCAAGGCCCGAGAGCTGGCACTCGTTGCGCCTCGTGTTTCCCTTGACCCGGCTGCGACCGTTTTCCAGCTCGGAGGTATCCTTGCTGAAGTTCCCGCCTCGGCTTCCTTGAAGCGCTAGGCGGCCCCCGCTACGTGCGGCAGCACATGTCGGAGCCTTATTACATCACAACGGCGATCAGCTATCCCAACGGACCGCCGCACATCGGTCACGCCTATGAAGCGATCGCGGCCGACGCGATCGCGCGCTTCGAACGTGGAAGAGGGCGGGATGTCCGATTTCAGACGGGTACTGACGAGCATGGCTTGAAAATGGCCCAGGCTGCGCGAGGCGAAGGCATTGAGCCGAGAGCTCTGGCCGACAAAATGTCGTCGCTTTTCAAAACTATGTGCGACAATCTCAATATCTCTTACGACCGTTTCGTTCGTACCTCGCATTCGGATCATTACCGAGCGAGCCAAGCGTTGTGGAAGGCGATGGAAGAAAGAGGGGACCTCTATCTGGATCGCTACGAGGGTTGGTATTCGGTTCGCGATGAAGCCTATTACGAGGAAAGCGAAATTGTACTCGAAGACGGTGAGAGGCGATCGCCCAATGGAACCCCCGTCGAATGGACGGCCGAGGAAAGTTGGTTTTTCCGGCTTTCCAATTACCAGCAGCCTCTTCTTGACCATTATGCTTCAAATCCGGAATTTATCCGTCCGGAAAGCCGCCGCAACGAGGTCGTGCGCTTCGTCGAATCCGGACTGAACGATCTCAGCATATCCCGGACGAGCTTTGACTGGGGCGTGCCCGTACCGGGAAGCGATGGCCATGTCATGTACGTCTGGCTCGATGCTCTCACCAACTACATCACCGGACTTGGTTATCCCGATGACACCGAACTTTGGCGTCGCTATTGGCCCGCGGACGTTCATTTGATCGGCAAGGATGTTGTCCGGTTTCACGCCGTTTATTGGCCTGCATTTCTGATGTCGGCCGGCCTTGCTCTTCCCAAACAGGTTTATGGCCATGGATTTTTACTGAGCCGAGGCGAGAAAATGTCGAAGAGTGTCGGCAATGTCGTCGACCCGATGGTTCTCGCCGAACGCTTCGGAGTCGACACGCTTCGCTATTTTCTACTTCGCGAAGTCACCTTCGGCCAGGACGGAAGCTACAGCGCAGAAGCGATTGTAACCCGGGCAAATGCGGAGCTTGCCAACAGCTTCGGCAACCTTGCTCAGCGCGTCCTCACCCAGATCGTTCGGAACTGCGACGGCGGATTGCCGGCGATCCACGGCCACAGCCACGCCGACAATGCGCTCTTCGACATCGTCTGCGGCGCAGCCAGCGAAGCAATGCCTGCAGCCTACGCTGACCTCGCTCTCTCCAAAGCCTGCGAGGCGTGGATTCATGCAGTTTTCGCCTGTAATGCGTACGTCGACGAGCAAGCGCCTTGGGCGCTTAAAAAGAGTGATCCCAAGCGCATGGAGACGGTCCTTGCGACCCTTTACATCTGCATCGCAACTCTTGCAGTCGCGATCCAGCCTGTGATTCCGGGCAGCGCGGGACGCTTGCTCGACGCCTTGGGGATCGATCCCAAGCTCCGCACATTTGAAGCCATCATGGGCCACTGGTACTCACCACTTGCAGAGAGCGATTTTCGGCTTGAATCGCCAACGCCGCTTTTTCCAAGGCTCGAGCTGGAGGAGGAGGCTGCGTGAGACTGATCGACAGCCATTGCCACCTGAATTACGAAGGCTTGGTCGAACGTCGGGCCGAAGTACTTGAGAATGCGCGGGAACGCGGCGTCGCGGGATTTCTCAACATTTCCACGCGTCAACGCGAGTGGAATGACATTATCGGGCTCGCGGAAAGGGAGTCCGACGTCTGGGCCAGTGTTGGAGTCCATCCTCACGAAGCGGATTCTCATCCCGACCTTGGTGCTGAAGTGCTTGTCGAAGCCGCTGGCCACGAGCGCGTGATTGCAATCGGCGAATGCGGTCTCGATTTTTATTACGATAAGTCCGATCGTAATGCCCAACGCGGTTGCTTCGAAGCGCATATCGACGCCGCTCGGCAATCAGGACTTCCATTGATCGTCCACACAAGAGACGCCGAAGCCGATACATCCGAAATGCTCGAACGTGCCGTCAGAGAAGGCAATGTGACCGGTGTCCTTCATTGTTTCACAGGATCCGCAGAGCTTGCCCGAAAAGCTCTCGATGTCGGTTTTTATATTTCTCTTTCGGGGATCGTGACGTTCAAGAACGCCCAGGATCTTCAAGCGACTGCGAAATGGTTGCCGTCAGATCGAATGCTGGTCGAAACAGATTCACCGTTTCTTGCCCCTGTTCCTCATCGGGGTCAGAAATGCGAGCCTGCATTTGTGGCGGACACGGCGAGCTTTGTCGCTGAGCTGAGAGGCGAAGAGATTGAGGATCTGGCACGAACAACGACCGAAAATTTCTTCAATTTGTTCAAGAAAGCTGCGTGAAGATCCGGATCCTCGGGTGCGGAACGTCAACGGGCGTTCCAAAGATCGGAAACGACTGGGGACGATGTAATCCCGACGAGCCCAGAAATGCGAGGCTGAGAAGCTCGATTCTCGTCGAAAGCCAGGACGAACGCATGCTCGTCGACTGCGGGCCGGACCTCAGACAGCAGCTTCTTAGTGCCAGGGTTCATCGATTAAACGGGGCGATCGTCACTCATACCCATGGTGACCATTGCCACGGGATCGATGAACTCAGGCCGGTAGCGCAAGCGATCGGCGGCCCGGTCCCTTTGCATGGACGAAGCGATGTTCTTGAGGAGCTTGAACATCGTTTTTCCTATGCTTTCGAGCTATCCCAATTCTATCGTCCGATCGTCGAACCGCGGATTATCGCTGGCGATGTGAAATTCGGCTCAGTGAGCGTGCATTTTGTCGACCAACCGCACGGTGAGACATGCTCGCTAGGGATGCGCTTCGATGAGCTTGGGGCGAAGATCGGCTACGCTGTCGACTTCAGCGACCTTACTGACGAAATGGCTGACCTTTATCGCTCGTGTGATGTCTGGATTGCCGATTGCCTCACTCGGCAGCCTCATCCGACGCACATGCATCTCGATCAGCTGCTTTCCTACGCAAGAGACCTAGAAGTGGGTCAACTCATTCTCGTCCACATGGGGAACGGGCTTGATTATCAATCGCTCGCCGCCGATCTGCCCGATTGGGCTGCGCCGGCTTATGATGGGCTTGAGATCACATCATGATGACGAACGATCTGATGCTCGGAAGCGTCTACATCCTGATGGCGATGATGCTCGTTCTTGGTTCATTGATGGTGCGTCGAGAGCCGATCCTCAAGCTCGTCAAGATCGCGCTCGCGTGGGTCGTTATTTTTGCTGCAGGCTTTGTGCTTTTCACGTTTCGCGACGATTTTGGCTATCTAACGCAGCGTCTCAAGGCTGAAGCGATCGGAACCCCGGTCAGCGTCGGCCGTGAAACGCGAATTCCAATGGCACTCGACGGACATTTCTGGGTCCAGGCACAGCTCAATGGAAGTGACGTCCGGTTTCTTGTCGATAGCGGCGCGACCATGACGACGATCGATCGGAAGACTGCCAACCGCGCGGGAATTAGCGTTTCGCCCAGGGCCGACGAGTTCGTTCGTACCGGAAACGGGATCATCCGCGTTTCGACGGGCCGAGCCGGCACGCTCAATGTCGGAACGATCGAGAGGAACGACGTTGGACTTCAGATCGCTGACAATGACGATTTGAATGTTCTTGGAATGAATTACCTTTCATCGCTTAGCCGCTGGGGGGTCGAGGGCCGCTGGCTGGTTCTCGTTTCCTGATAAAACATCTTTTGGATTTTACATAATGCATATTATCATACTTTCAGATTGCGAGCTGGAGAGGGCCCCTCGTGCCGCTTGATCGTCTCGTTTCGATCATGCGAAGACTGCGCGACCCCGACACAGGCTGCGAATGGGACCGCAAGCAAAGCTTCGCGACCATTGCTCCCTATACGATTGAAGAAGCCTACGAAGTTGCGGATGCAATCGCGAACGACGACATGGCCGCACTCGCCGATGAACTTGGCGATCTTCAGCTTCAGATCGTGTTCCACTCGCAAATCGCATCGGAAGCCGGCCATTTCACGCTCGAAAACGTGATTAGCGGGATTTGCGACAAGCTTGAACGCCGGCATCCCCACATTTTCGGAGATGCCAAGCAAAGCCCAGGCTGGGAAGAAATCAAAGCTTCCGAGCGCAGAAAATCGCCGGATGAAAGCGCTCTAGGAGGCGTTGCTCTTGCACTTCCGGCGCTCGAGCGCGCTGCCAAACTTCAGCGAAGAGCAGCCCGGGTCGGTTTCGACTGGCCTGATTCAAAAGGTCCCCGCGCCAAGATCGATGAAGAACTCGAAGAACTTGACGCCGAACGTGAAAACAAGCGCATTCTCGAAGAGCTTGGAGATCTTCTATTTGCGGTCGTCAACCTCGCACGGCATCTCAACATTGAACCAGAAGCCGCGCTTCGTGAAGCCAATGCAAAGTTCGAGCGCCGCTTTCGTGCGATCGAAAAGGCTGACAATTTCGTCGATTTATCTTTGGACGAAAAAGAAGAGCTCTGGCGCGACGTGAAGCGCGGTGAATTGCGCGTCGAGCAATCGCAATCCTAACCATCAGAATTCGCGAACCAATCCTTCAGGCCAGCTCCATCGCCCGAAACCGGGCCCAATTGTCGCTCGATAACCTGACGGTGAGTTCGAGACGATCGCCGTCCACTCTTTGGTCGAGCACTTCGCCGTGCGCGTAAACCCAGGCAATCTTCTCTCCCGCCCCCGCCGGGAGCTGGATTTCATGGACCTCTTCACCGCTTCTGAGTTTGACCGACATGCACTGGCGGAGCGGTTCCAATCCTTCTCCGGTTACCGCCGAGATCGGAACGACATCATCGCGCCGCACCGCTTCTTCGAACATTGCTTTCCGCTCGTCTTCCGAAAGACGATCGATCTTGTTCCATGCTTCGATCCTTGGAGGGCCGGACTCGCGGCTAAGACCAAGCGATTCTAAAACATCCTCGACATCTTCGCTCTGTGCCTCGCTGTCGGGATGCGCAATGTTTCTCACGTGTACGATAAGGTCGGCTTCCCGAACTTCTTCGAGGGTCGCTCGAAACGCAGCAATGAGCTCCGTCGGAAGGTCCGAAACAAAGCCGACCGTGTCTGACAATATGACCTTGTCGAAGCCCGGCAAGTCGATATCTCGCATTGTGGGATCAAGGGTCGCGAACAAAAGGTTCTCGGCAAAAACAGCTTCACCGGTCAGTCGATTGAAAAGGGTCGATTTTCCAGCGTTGGTGTAGCCGACTAGTGCAACCACAGGCCAGGGCGCCCGTTGACGCCGGTCGCGATGAAGGCCTCGCGTTCGCTTAACCTGTTCAAGGTCCCTTTTAATCTTCGTCATTCGTTCACGGATCATTCGTCGATCGGCTTCGATCTGGGTTTCGCCCGGGCCGCCCAAAAAACCAAACCCGCCACGCTGACGTTCAAGATGGGTCCAGCTCCTTACGAGCCGTCCGGCCTGATAATCGAGATGCGCGAGCTCGACCTGCAAGCGTCCTTCGGAAGTTGCGGCACGTTCGCCAAAAATCTCGAGAATGAGTTCCCGTCCGATCGATAACTTTCGTCCCGACCTCTTCTTCCAAATTCTTCTGCTGAATTGGCGTTAAGGCAGCATCGATGATGAGGAGGCCAGCTTCATTTTGCTTGGATAGCTCGGCAATTTCTTCGACCTGACCTTTGCCGAGCAAGGTTGCTGGTCGAACTGCACGAACACGAAAAGAACGCGCTGCAACGACGTTGATCCCGATAGCCCCCGACAGGCCTTCGGCCTCTTCGATCCGCGCATCAGCCGAACGGCGAGCGCCCTCTCGCGGAAGCTCTGGAACCGCAATGATTGCCCGCTCCCCTCGCGCAACTTCGATCGCGCCATTGCCATCAAAGTTTGTCACTGGTTCCCTCCTCTTCCTCATCAGCCGATTCAGCTGCGAAGTTCATTGGGTTTGCTCCCTGGAGGGTTGAAATTGCATGCTTGTAGACGAGTTGCACTTGGCCGGAACGTTCGAGAATGAGGCTGAACTGGTCAAATCCGCTGATCATTCCTTGAAGCATCACGCCGTTGACTAAGAAGAGTGTGATCCGCTCCTTTTCGCGCGCTGCTGCACTCAGAAAGAGGTGTTGGAGCTGCCCTTTTGAGCCTTCGGCCGCCATTTCCGTTGGCACGAATCCAGCCGGCGGCTCGATCGGGACAATCGTAGAAATCGAATGCTTGTAGACGAGCTGAGATGTGCCCTCTCGCCTTAGAAGAAGCGAAAATGGGTCGAACCAGGTGATGACGCCTTGGAGCTTGACGCCTTTGACCAGGAAGATCGTGACGGACAGTTTCGCACGCCGGACACTGTTCAGGAAATGATCCTGAAGACTGAGGGAGCGAGCAACCATAATCGCCTCGGTTCTATTCTTCCCCTTCCCTCTTGTCTCCGATGCCAAGCGCCTTCAGCTTGCGGTGCAGCGCCGAGCGTTCCATGCCGATGAACGACGCTGTGCGTGAGATGTTGCCGGAAAAGCGGCGAATCTGGATCCTTAAATATTCTCGCTCGAAAGATTCCCGAGCTTCCCTGAGCGGACTTCCCATGATTGCCATCGCGGTCGCGCCGCCGCCCATGACATTATGGCTGTCGAGGATTTCGGGTGGGAGAAGATCGACTTCGATACATGCGACCCGGTCCCCCGGAGCCAGAATCAGCGTGCGTTCGATGATGTTTCTGAGCTGCCGAACATTTCCGGGCCAATCGTGCGCCTGAAGCGCCGCCATTGCTTCTTCGGAAATTCCTGGCGGCGGAGCCCGACGTTCCATCGCAAATCTTGCAAGAAAGTAACTGACAAGCTCGGGAATATCTTCACGCCTTTCACGAAGTGGAGGCAACCGAACCGGAACGACGTTCAAGCGATAGAAGAGATCTTCGCGGAATCGCCCCGCGCTGATTTCCTCCTGAAGGTTGCGCGAGGTCGCCGACAAGACCCGCACGTCCACTTTGATCGGGCGCTGACCGCCAACTCGATGATAACTCTGGTCGGTGAGTACCCGAAGGATTTTTGCCTGCGTTGTGAGCGGCATGTCTGCGATTTCATCGAGGAACAACGTGCCGCCGTGGGCATGTTCAAGAAGTCCGGGCCGCATCGTTCCGGTGGATTCGCTTCCGAACAGCTCTTCTTCGACCCGTTCGGGGCTAAGGCTCGCCGAGGACAGGACGATAAATGGAGCGCGCGCTCTTGGACTCCATAGATGGATCATTCTTGCCGCAATTTCCTTGCCGACCCCGGGCGGTCCCGAAATCAGGACTCGGCTACCGGTTGGAGCCACTCGCTTGAGGGTGGCGCGCACCGTATTGATCGCGACCGAGCTGCCATGCAGCTGGTCTTCATCGCCGACCCTTCGTTTCAGAGCCTCGTTTTCCCGTCTCAGTCGTTCGGTGTTGGTCGCCCGGTCGACGAGATAGATGAGCCGTTCAGCCTCAAACGGCTTTTCGATGAAATCGACTGCTCCTTCCCTGACTGCAGCGACCGCCGTATCGAGGTTGCCGTGGCCCGAGATGACCAGAACCGGAATCGTCGAATCCCGCTTCTTAATCTCCTGCAAGAGCTGGAGCCCGTCGAGCTTGGACCCCTGGAGCCAAACGTCCAGCAGAACCATCGAGGGTCTGCGTTCCTGGATCGCGTTCAGGGTCGAATCGCTGTCGGCCGCGCTTCGCACGGCATAGCCCTCGTCCTCGAGAACGCCGCTGACGAGTTCACGAATATCGGCCTCGTCGTCTACGACCAGAACTTCAAGCGCCATCAGACATCTTCAGAAGTCATCGTGATCCTCTTGGTTTTTGCGTGACTGACCATCGCTTGCCAGCTGGGCAAGTTTGGCAGTGTCGAACGAAATCCGGACGTGCGTCCCACCGCCGGAGCGGTCGAGAAATGCAATTTCTCCCATATGTTCTTCGACAATCTTCTTGACGATTGCGAGACCAAGGCCAGTCCCTCGAACCCGGGTCGTCATATAGGGCTCGGTGAGGCGATCGCGGTCCTCCGGAAGTCCAATTCCAGTGTCGAGAACGTCGACGATAAGAAGGCCATTTGTCTCGCGAAGTTTGAGGTCGACGCGATCACCGGCGAGACTGTGCTCTCCGCGATTCTTTCGTGTTTCAATAGCTTCCACGGCATTTTTGACGATGTTCGTCAGGGCTTGCGCCAGCTGTCGTCGATCGCACACCATCCGGAATTGGCCGTTTTCCGGCTCGAGTAAAAAGCGAATTCCAGGATGTGCAACTTCATGCAGGAAGAGCGCCTGCCGAGCGATTTCGTGAACATCTTCGTCGCGAAATGCAGGCTTTGGCATGCGCGCGAAGTTCGAGAATTCATCGACCATCCGGCGAAGATCCCCGACCTGGCGGACGATCGTCCCGGTCAGTCTTTCAAACGTGTCCTTGTCGGACGTGACTTCCTGTCCGAACCGCCGCTGAAGCCTTTCGGCAGCAAGCTGGATCGGGGTCAGCGGATTCTTGATTTCATGAGCGATCCGTCGGGCAATATCCGACCAGGCGGCGCGCCGCTGATCGGTCAGCTGGTCCGTGATGTCGTCGAACGTCAGGACCGATCCGTCCTGATACCTGACGCGTTTGACAGCGAGCGTTCGCTGGATTCCGTCCGCCTTGATCAGCGCATTGGCTTCCGATTGTTGGCCGCGCATGAACTCCTCGAGCTCGGAAGACACTGAAGAAAGCAATTTTCCCTCGATGGATTCCCCTTGCTGGAGCAATGTCTCTGCCGACCGGTTCAAAAGAAGAATCCGGCGCTGGGAGTCGACTGCAATGACGCCCGCAGTGACACTCGAAAGAACCGCTTCGATGAACGCACGGCGGGTGTTGAGCTGGGTATTGGCCGTTCGAAGTTCGTTGGTTTGTTCTTCCAGCCGTTCCGTCATTCGATTGAAAGCGGTCGCGAGCGTCTGAATTTCATCCTCGCTGTTCATGACCGCGACTCGCGCGGAAAAATCACCCGTTTCGATCCGTCCAGCCGCAGTCACGAGCTCGCCCACCGGTCGAACCAGCCGATCCGCAAGCTTGAGTGCTGTCAAAATCGACAAGCCCACAATGATCAAGGCGCCAAGAAGGAGCGCCACGTTGAATCGCAGCTGGTTGATCCGCGATCGCTTGAGCAGCGCATGATAATCACGAAGGACATCGTTCGCACGATTAGTCTGGACCGCGATCTCGGGGTCGACCTTGCGGCTCGTATAGAGATAGAAATCCTTGTTGAAGTTCAAGCGCGTAAGAACCGCGATCCGGTTGGGTGTCTTGGCGTCGACAAACGCACCCGGCGGAAGTCGGGAGAGCCGTTGTCTTGCGTCCACCAATCGGTGGGCATCGATCATTCCTGCATAAGGGTCGATGACTGAAAACGACTGAACTTGCCCGGTCGGCGAAATCCTCAGGATCGCAGCTTCATTGAGCGACCGCAGATAGGTCTGGGTCGCGATCGCCACCGAAACTTCCGGATTGTCGATCGGAACTCGGCTGAGGCCATCCGACATGTTGCCCGCCATTGCGATTGCCTGCGAACCGACCTGGCCAAGTTCGTAGCGGTAGACGCCCTGAGCTACGGCGGCCGTATTTTCGAGCATGTTGCGGGCTCGGGCCGAAAACCAGAACGAAAGTCCGCTTTGAAAGAGAAGCGAGGCAAAAATCGCAACGAGCACCGTTGGAACCGCAGCGATTGCCGTAAACAAGGCAACGAGGCGGACGTGAAGCCTGCCGCTTCCGAGGCCCCCGCGTTCCGCCCGTTGAACCGCAAGCCGGCGGGCATAGAGCGCCATGAGGGCGATCGCCGGAAGCAGGATTGCAACCAGAAGAAGTGCGATGAGTGGCGGAAGAAGAAGGGTTCCAGTCTCGCCGCCCCGCCTCAAGATCAAGACGCTGAGGCTCAGCATCGCAATCAGAAACACAAGGATGAGTGCCGCGATTCGGTCGTAAAAGCGTCCGCTCACGCGCTCACGTTGGAGCCAGCTTTCTTGCTGCAATGTCATAGGCGATTCGGCGGTACGAGCGTCCATCCGCAGCGGCCCTAGCACGACCGTTGCATCAAAAACACACCTCTGTTCGCGTCTCGTACGTCAGGCGGCAGAGCGCGCGAGCCACGGCGAATAGAATTCCTGCAACATCCCAACGACAACAGCAGGATCGTCCTGAGTGTTCACTCGGTTCCTGAATTCGGCCGACCCGGGCAGCCCCTTGGTATACCATCCAAGATGCTTGCGGGCGAGATTGACCCCGGTCTGAGTGCCGTAGAGCGAAAGCATCTCGTCATATTGCTGGAGCATGGTTGCAAGCTGTTCGTCGAGGCTCGGATCCGAGCGCTCGCCCCGCCCTCCAAGATCACTCATCACCTGAGCGACGAACCATGGCCGCCCATAAGCTCCGCGTCCGATCATGACTCCGTCGGCTCCCGACTGACGGAGCGCTTCTCGGGCATCGAGAGTTGAACAAATATCGCCGTTGACGATCACGGGGACGGATACCGCCTGTTTTACCTTTCGGACAAAACTCCAATCGGCCTCGCCCTTATACATCTGACAACGCGTGCGTCCGTGGATGGTAATCATTTGGACGCCAAGATCCTCAGCGATCCGGCAGAGCTCGGGCGCATTGAGGCTGCTGTGATCCCAGCCCATTCTGGTTTTGAGCGTAACAGGGACATTGACGGCTTTGACCGTCGCTTCGATGATCGCTGCGGCCCCTTTCAAATCGCGCATCAGGGCCGACCCGGCCCATCCGTTGACGACCTTTTTCACCGGGCAACCCATATTGATGTCGATGATTGCAGCTCCGCGTTGCTCGTTGAGCTTGGCGGCATCTGCCATCGCCGCCGGCTCACACCCCGCAAGCTGCATGGAGACTGGATTTTCGACCGGATCCCACATCGCTTTTTGAAGTGATTGGCGAGTTTCGCGGATCATCGCCTGACTTGCGATCATTTCCGAAACGGTGAGCCCGGCGCCAAAGCGCTTCACGGCTCGACGGAAAGGAAGATCGGTTACAGCCGTCATCGGTGCCAGAATCACTGGCGATGCGACCTCGATCGGGCCGATCTGAATTGGCTTAACGATTCCCATGGGTGTGGCGCAAATAGGTCAACTGCTCTTGGCGGACAAGGCAAGCCGCCCTAGAGGCGCGCGCAAATGACCGTTACTGCCCTCATCGTTGCCGCCGGAAAGGGTGAGCGTGCCGGCGGCACTCTTGCCAAGCAATATCGCCGCATTGGAGGCAAGCCCGTGCTTCGCTGGGCAGTCGAGTCGCTTCTTCGCCATCCCTCGGTCGATTCTGCACGGATCGTGATCGGACGCGGGCAGTCTGAGCAGGCACGAGACGCACTTCGCGGGATCGAGGTCGGAGCGCTCATCGAAGGGGGTCCAGAGCGTGCCGACTCCGTTCGTGCAGGCCTTGAGGAGCTCGACTGCGACGCTGTTCTTGTGCACGACGCAGCGCGCCCCTTTTGTCCCCAGGATGTCATCGATCGGCTGCTTGCGAGCCTCGAATTCTACCATGGCGCGGCGCCCGTCCTTCCGGTTGGCGACACCCTCGCCCGGGCAAGCGAGATCCTCGGTGCAAATGTCGATCGGGAGGCAATGGTTCGCGTTCAAACTCCTCAGGCATTTCGTTTGAATTCCCTCAAATCCGCGTATCGCTCATGGTCGGGGCCCGCTCCAACGGACGAAACCACAGTGGTTCGCGCAGCGGGGATGGAGGTTGCTGCTATCGAAGGTGATCCCTCGCTTGAAAAACTGACCCGGGCCGCCGATTTCGAGCGGGCACAGCAGTGGCTTGCCGGTGGATTGAGGCCTCGGACCGGAATTGGATTTGATGTCCACGCTTTTGCCGGTAACGGCCCCCTTATGATCGGAGGCGTGGAAGTGCCTTATGATCGGGGTCTTGCAGGGCACAGCGATGCGGACGTCCTCCTCCATGCAATCACGGACGCACTTTTAGGAGCTGCGGGACTTGGCGACATCGGTGACCATTTTCCGCCGTCGGACTCCCGCTGGAAAGACGCTCCATCATCGCTTTTCCTCGCTCATGCGGTCGAGCTCCTGAGATCGAGCGGAGCGAATATCGACCATGTGGATTGTACCCTTGTCGCCGAAACGCCCCGGATCGGCCCCTATCGTGACGCAATGCGCTCGAAGATCGCTGAGATTGCAGGACTTGGCATCGATCAGGTCAGCGTGAAGGCGACGACAACCGAACGGCTGGGATTCACCGGTCGCGGCGAAGGTATTGCGGCACAAGCCGTGGCGAGCATTCGAATGGGATTTTTCCAGTGAGCGAATATCTTCTCCCCGAAGCGCTGGTGAATAAGGCGCGTGAAGTGGTTGAGGCCAATCGCGCCGCGGGCCGCCGGCTCGCCGTTGCCGAAAGTTGCACCGGCGGTCTCGTCAGCGCTGCACTGACCGAGATTCCTGGATCCTCCGACGTGTTTGAAGCGGGCTATGTCACCTACTCGAATGCCGCAAAAATCAGCGAACTCAAGGTTTCAGAGGAAGTCGTCGACACGTTCGGTTCGGTCAGCGTCGCAACGGCCTGGGCAATGGCTCGCGGAGCGCTCGCCGCCTCGGACGCCGATGTCGCAGTTGCAATTACGGGGATTGCCGGGCCCGGCGGCGGAACGGCCTCGAAGCCTGTCGGGACCGTCGTTTTCGCACGCGCCGAACGTGATGCCGACCCGGCAAAGATCGTGGCAGACCAAAAATTCTTCGACGAGAACAGCCGGTCGGGAGTTCGCCTTCAGGCGGCGCTTTGCGCGCTTGAGCTGTTGATGCCGTAGAGCGAAGCCGCGCGATGCTCGAACGCGGTCGTCATTCGACGAAGAGCACGGTCGAACATCGCACCTGCAAGCGTCTCGAAAAGGCGCGACTTGAACGCAAAATCCACCGAGAAGTGGAGATTGGTCCCGCCGTCGGAAAGCGGCTCGAAGGTCCATTCATTGTGAAGATATTTCAAGGGTCCCTCGACATAGTCGACGCAAATCCTTTCCGGCCGATGCTTGACGACGCGACTTGTGAACCGCTCCTTGAAGGCGTTGAAGCCAACCACGAGATCGGCGACGGTTTCCTGTTCGCTCGATGATCGAACCCGGACTGCAACCACCCAGGGCAAAAATTCATCATAGCGCTGAACATCGGCCACCAGGTTGAACAATTGCTCTGGCGTATAGGGAAGGTGTCGGGTTTCGCTGTGGCGCGGCATCAGCCGTTCGAACGCTCCAGCTGTGCCATTCGAGCGGCCTTCATCTTGTTGAAGTCGTCGCCTGCATGATAGCTCGATCAAGTCAGCGGTGATGCTGCAACAAGCAAATACCCCTTTGCCCGAGCAATGGCGGCATAGGCCTCAAAAGCCTTCGGGCTAACAAATTCTTCCACTTTGGCATGGCGCGGAGTTGGCTGGAGATACTGACCCATGGTCAGGAAATCGACACCTGCCGAACGCATGTCATCCATCACTTGATGAACCTCGAGCCGCTGCTCTCCAAGGCCAACCATCAATCCCGATTTGGTGAAGATCGAAGGGGCCATTCGCTTGACGGTTTCGAGAAGTCGAAGCGATGCATAATAGCGCGCGCCAGGACGGATGGTCGGATAGAGGCGCGGGACCGTCTCGAGATTGTGATTATAAACATCCGGGCCGGCTGCGACGATCGCTTCGATTGCAGCCTCGCTTTTGTTTCTGAAATCTGGAGTGAGAATCTCAATCGTCGTTTTGGGAGTCTTCGATCGCAGCGCTTCGATCACCTTGACGAACTGCGCTGCTCCGCCGTCGGGAAGATCGTCACGGTCGACCGAGGTCACGACAATATGTTCGAGCCCAAGCTCGGCGGCCGCGGTCGCCACATGGTCTGGCTCCAACGGATCGACGGGACGCGGCATTCCGGTCTTAACGTTGCAAAATGCGCACGCGCGGGTGCACGTATCGCCAAGGATCATCACCGTCGCGTGCTTCTTGGTCCAGCACTCGCCGATGTTGGGACAGGCCGCTTCTTCGCAGACCGTGGCGAGATTCAGTTCGCGCATCAGTCGCCGAGTTTGGTGATAGCCTTCGCTGACCGGAGCCTTGACCCGAATCCAGTCGGGTTTGCGCTGTCTTGGCGGGATCGATGCGGGAACGTTCATGGCGGGCCAGATAGCGATTGGTGACAATGCTTGCCAGCCCCGCCCCGTGCCCGCTAGCGGCGGCACATGCCATATCTCAAGCAATTGATCGAAGGATACGAGCGGTTCCGAACCAACAGCTGGGGCAAGGAGCGTGAACGCTGGGCGGAACTTGCCGAGGGTCAAAGTCCAAGGGTGATGATCCTTGCCTGTGCCGACAGCAGAAGCGACCCTGCACAGATCTTCGATGCCCGTCCTGGCGAAATGTTTGTCGTAAGGAACATCGGAGCTCTTGCTCCGCCCTATGAGACCAGCACCGGCTTTCACGGCGTTTCATCCGCGCTGGAATTCGCTGTCACTCAGCTCAACGTCGAGGAAATCCTCGTCATGGGGCATGGCATGTGCGGTGGATGCGCGGCAGCGCTAACGGGAAAGTTTGACGATGTCGCGCCGGGCGAAGGTCACTTCATCGGTGATTGGGTTCGAATGCTCGAAGGCGCACGCGATAAGGTTCGCTCACGTCATCACGATCTCGACCGGGCAGCATTTCTCGACATGGAGCGCGAAGCCGTAAAGGTCAGTCTTTCCAATCTTCGCTCGTTTCCCTGGATCATTGAACGCGAGAAAAATGGGCGCCTGAAACTTCATGGCGCCCATTTTTCAATCGCAGAAGGTCGGCTCTATCTTCTCAATGAGGACGAGTTGGAATTTCGCCCGGTCTAAGACTTAGACCTAGCACCTCACGTTATAGTCGTAGTGCGGCTGGCCATTCTGATCGACGAAGTAACAATATCCTCGCGTATCACGATAATATTGATGCCCGCTGATTATGGCACCTGCGACGCCGCCCAGAACGGCGCCGGCAACGGCGCCTGTCGCCGTTCCGATGCCTGGAAGGACTGAACCGGCAATAGCGCCGGCGCCGGCGCCGATGACGGCTCCAGTCGCAGTGCCGGCAACTTCATGGTCGGTTGCCGGAGTGGTTGCACAGCCGCCAAGCGCAAGGCTGCTTGCAACAGCGGCCGATACTAGCAGACGTTTCATGTTCATCGCCTCCAAAGCTGCAATCTTCCCCTTGCATGTCTTAAGGAAGCTAGCGCTGTTTCGTTCCGAACGGCTCGATCCGGGTCCATGAACCGTGGCGAAAAATGGAATAAAACGGCACAAGCGTGACGAGGGGACGGAAGTTTTGACTTCCGCACCCCTCGTTGTTGTTGCAGCTTGATCAGCGTGTCGACGTCATGACGTCAACCGCAAGCTTGTTCCGTTATCCGCTTAGCAACGGATATCGTAACTGTAGTGCGGCTGACCGTATTGGTCGACGTAATAGCAGGATCCGCGAGTGTCGCGATAATATTGGTGACCATTCACGGCTGCGCCGAGAACTCCTCCCAAAATCGCGCCCGCAACCGCGCCCTGTCCGACACTGACGCCTGGAAGAACTGCTCCAGCAACTCCGCCCGCAATCGCTCCAGTCGCGGCACCCGTTATTGCGCCAGTCGCCACACCGTTGCCGTTGTAGCCATTATAATAGCCGTTATAGCCATTGTAATATCCGTTATAGCCGTAAGGACCGGGAGGCGGTCCATAGGGATGATTGTATCCGTACCCATAATCGGCGCAGCCTGCCACCGAAACGCTCGCGGCGAGGGCTGCAGCAAGAGCAAGCTTCTTCATGTTACTCGTCCCTTTCACAACATGCCCCCTGTCCGGCATTAGTGCGCAAGACGGCGTTTCGTTCCCGAATCGATCTCACACACCGTTCTGCCAGTCGCAGATCACAATGGTGACCGGTGGTGATTCCGAGCGACCGCGTTACAGGGAAAGTTAAAAGGGAGAGTGGGCAATGCGTGAACGCCTGCCGGATCAGGAAGCCAATGTCGCGTTGTTGATCGATGCAGATAATGCCAGTCCCGATCATCTCGATGAAGTGCTTTTGGTCCTTGGCGAGCTCGGAACCATCAACATCCGCCGGGCCTATGGAAATTGGGCGAAGGCCAGCCTCAAAGGGTGGGGCCAGCTCACCGGTGTTCACTCGATTGTGCCGATGCAGCAGTTCGATGTCGTGAAGGGCAAGAGCGCAACGGACATGCGAATGACGATCGATGCCATGGACCTCCTTTACCGCGGAAGTGTCGATGGCTTTGGAATCATGTCCTCGGACAGCGATTTCTTGCCTTTGGCCCAGCGCATTCGCGAGGATGGGTTGCCGGTCTATGGCTTCGGCACAGCCAAGACCCCCTTCTCCTTTCAGCAGGCATGCACGCGATTTTTTGATGTTGGCGCTCTTGGTCTCGATCAGGAGGAACAGCTCGAACAGCCCACCACTGGCGAAGGCCAGCGACCGGTCGATCCTGAGCTGCTTCAGGTTCTTGGAGCCGCCTACAAGGCATCGAAGCGCGACGAGGAGGGCTATACTCCGCTTTCCGAGCTCGGGCAGCGAGCAAAAGCGGTTTCGAGTTTCGCGGCTCGCAACTATGGCTACACGAGGCTCTCGGACCTCATAAAGGCTGTTCCGAACTTCGAAGTGAAAGCCGGGGACGAAGGTCGATTACTTGTGAAGAGGCTTCGCTAACCACTTCTATGAACACTTTTTTGCGAGCCCGAAGGTAGTTTGGCGACGAAAGCAGAGCCGCTCAGAGAAGCGCCAGCGCCACCGTGATCAGATCTCCTGCGGAAATCCCCGATTTTCGGCAAACATCGATTTTCACTGGAAGGAAATAACCCCCTCCTTTCACCGGAAATACCGATGTCCGCCACGTGATCGTTCCGATCGTCGCTTCGACTTTGACCGTTCCAAATGGCCGACGAACAGCTCGCGCATGATTACGAATGTCGAGCGAATCCTGCGCTGAAAGCCTGACGAAGTGAGAGCTTCCCTCATCGTTGGACCAGATCTGGAGCGGGGCTTCGAGGGTGATCATCGCCCCATCCCTGTCCCGATCGCGTTTTGGCATCCGCGATCAGCGGGTGAGCTTGCGGTAGGTCATTCGATGTGGCCGCGTCGCTTCATCACCGAGGCGGCGAACCTTGTCTTCCTCATAGGCTTCGAAATTGCCTTCGAACCAAACGACCTGGCTGTCGCCTTCGAATGCGAGAATGTGCGTCGCGAGACGGTCGAGAAAGAACCGGTCGTGGCTGATGACGACAGCGCAACCTGCAAAATTCTCGAGCGCTTCTTCGAGCGCACGCAATGTTTCCACATCAAGATCGTTGGTCGGCTCGTCGAGCAGCAGAACATTGCCGCCCTCCTTGAGCATTTTTGCAAGGTGGACACGGTTGCGCTCGCCGCCTGAAAGTTGCCCGACCTTCTTCTGCTGATCGGGACCCTTAAAGTTGAATGCGCCGACATAGGCTCTGGTCGCAAGCTCGTGTTTTCCGAACCGAAAAATGTCGAGTCCGTCGGAGACTTCTTCCCAGACATTCTTTTTCGGATCGAGCGCATCGCGGCTCTGATCGACATAGCCAAGATGTACGGTCGGCCCGACCTCGACGCCGCCCGAATCCGGCGTCTCCTGGCCCGTCAAAAGCTTGAAGAGCGTCGTCTTGCCCGCTCCGTTTGGACCGATCACTCCGACAATTCCGCCTGGTGGGAGACTGAACGTTAGCTTTTCGAACAAAAGCTTGTCGCCGTAGGATTTCGTCAGATTCTTCGCCTCGATCACTTTGCCGCCAAGGCGCTCCGGGACCTGGATGAGAATCTGCGCTTTGCCGGGAACTCGATTTTCCTGAGCTTCGACGAGTTGATCGAACGCCTTGATTCGAGCCTTCGATTTGGCTTGACGCGCTTTTGGAGAACGGCGGATCCACTCGAGTTCATCGGCGATAGCCTTTTGCTTTCCAGCTTCCTCGCGCTCCTCCTGCTCGAGGCGTTTCGCCTTCTTTTCCAGATAGGTGGAGTAATTTCCTTCATAAATGTAGTAACGACCACGATCGAGCTCGAGGATCCAGTTCACGACATTGTCGAGAAAATAGCGGTCGTGAGTCACCAAAATGACGTTGCCCGGATAATCGACCAGGTGCTTCTCGAGCCATTGAACGCTTTCAGCATCGAGGTGGTTGGTCGGTTCGTCGAGCAAAAGGATGTCCGGCTTTTCCAAAAGCAGGCAAGTCAGCGCGACCCGACGCTTTTCGCCGCCTGAAAGATTGATGACCGGGCTATCGGGAGCAGGACAACGAAGGGCGTCCATCGCGATTTCAAGCTGATTGTCGAGAGTCCAACCGTCGACCGCATCGATCTTCTCCTGGAGGTCTCCCATTTCCGACATGAGAGCGTCGAAGTCTGCGTCGGCAGGTGGATCAGCCATAATTGCGCTGATTGCATTGAATCGTTCGAGCATGTCGGCGACGGGCCGAACCCCATCCATGACGTTTTCTCTCACGGTCTTGGTCGTGTCTAACTGCGGTTCCTGCTCAAGATAGCCGACCCTGATATTTTCACCCGGCCATGCCTCTCCCTGAAATTCGCGGTCCTGGCCGGCCATGATCTTCATCAGGGTCGATTTTCCCGAGCCGTTTGGACCGACAATTCCAATCTTGGCGTCGCGATAGAATTGCAGATGAATGTTGCTGAGGATGGGCTTTTGGCCCGGAAATGCCTTGGTCAGGCCTTTCATTACGAAGCTGTATTGGGCGGCCATTGGGTCGCAGGTTTCCTTAAATTGGTGCGGGAGACGCGATCGCTGTTCAGTTAGGGATGGAGGGAGTTCAAATCCACCCTTCCCCGCCGCGAGACAGCAGTGCTTGGCGCGATCGTCGCCTTAGAAGGGAAGTTTGAACCCGGGCGGAAGCGAAAGGCCGCCCTGCATCTTTTGCATCTCTTCCGCGGCGGCCCCGTCGGCTTTCGATCGGGCATCGTTGATCGCGGCTGCTACAAGGTCCTCAACCATGGTTTTTTCCGAAGGGTTGAGCAGGCTTTCGTCAAGTTCGACGGAAAGGATTCTCCCCTTGGCGGTCGCGCGAATCTTCACCATCCCGCCACCGGCCGAGCCTTCGACCTCGAGGCGATCGAGATTGTCCTGCGCCTTTTGAAGCTCGGCTTGCGCGTTCTGAGCCATTTTCATGATTTCGTCGAAGTCGGGCATTTCGGGCATGTCAGAAGCCTCTGGTTGAATAGGATTCAAGTTCCGCCCCAGGAAACGCGTCCATTACTGCCTGGACGTTGGGGTCGGCGAGCACATCGGTGCGAACGCGCTCCATCGCCATTTTCTCCTGGTCCATCAATGAGGGTTCGCCAGCATCATCCGTGAGCGAGACCTGCCAGCTCGTCCCAGTAATCGATTTGAGCGCCATTGCGAGCTCGCGCGGCCAGTCATGTCCAAGTGGCCGTGCCGGCTTCAAGACGAGCTCCGGCGGATTATAGCGGGCCAGACGAACATGATCGTGAAGTTGTTGGGCAAGGAGCGGTTTTTTATTGTCTTCGAGAAGTGCAACAAGAGCTCGAAAATCGCTCGGCAATCGAGCGGTGGGACCTGAGGAACCTGCGTGCCCTGGACGAGTCCCCGATCCTGATACGCCGCTGCTCAGCTGACTAATCAGGGACGCGGGATCCGGCATGTCGGCGGCATGGATCAAACGCAAAAGCACCATGTCGGCAGCCTCGCGTGCATCGGGCGCCGAATTGACGTCCTGAAGCCCTTTCAAAAGCATTTGCCAAAGCCGGTGGATCAGCCCCCACGACAATTGTTCAGCTAGGGCTTCGGCGCTTTCGTGCTCCTCGCTCGATTGAAACGTGGTCGAACCCGCCCCGGCCTTGCTTCGAGTTCGCCAAGTGAAGACTTTCCATGAGACCGCGAAGCAATTGCGAAGGGTCGATCCCGAGCCTGTGAGTTTCGTCGAGCTCGCTCAGAGCAGAGCGCGAATCGCCCGAGAGAATGAGTTGCAACAAACGGCGAATCCGGCCCCGATCCGCAAGTCCGAGCATTTCGCGGACCTGCTCTGCCGTCACTCGGCCAGCACCATGAGCAATGGCCTGATCGAGGATTGAAAGCCCGTCTCTGGCCGAACCCTCGGCCGAAGCGGCGATCATTGCGAGCGCCTCAGGATCGACGTCGACGTCTTCGCTGTTCGACACTTCAGCAAAGTGAGCGGCTAATTTTTCGGCCGGGATCCGCCTCAAGTCGAACCGCTGGCATCGGGACAATACTGTCACCGGCACCTTATTCACTTCAGTCGTCGCGAACAGGAATTTCACGTGTTGAGGTGGCTCTTCAAGAGTCTTCAGCAACGCGTTGAAAGCATTCTTCGAAAGCATGTGAACTTCGTCGATAATGTAGATCTTGTAGCGAGCGCTCACCGAGGCATAGCGAACCGCCTCGATGATTTCGCGAATATCTTCGACCCCGGTGTGGGATGCCGCATCCATCTCCACCACATCGATGTGGCGCCCCTCGGCAATTGCCCGGCATGATTCACATTGATTGCAAGGGCTGATGGTCGGGCCGCCCAATCCATCGGGTCCAATACAATTGAGCGCTTTTGCGATGAGCCGTGCCGTGGAAGTTTTTCCAACGCCCCGCACTCCGGTCAGCAGGAACGCGTGGGCAATCCGGCCCTTTTCAATCGCATTGGCGAGCGTCGTCACCATCGCGTCCTGTCCGATGAGCTCGGCGAAAGTCTGCGGGCGATACTTGCGCGCGAGAACCCGGTAGGGCTCTTCGCCACGCGGCGGACTCGCTTCGGGAAGATCAAGACCAAGGCCTGGCGATTCGTCGTCCATCACAGACTGCCCTAATGCTGTTCCGCTGGTTCATTCCAGCGAAAGCTGAAGCAAAACCCTTGTCGAGGAGAAGGCTGGTCCCGTGTGCATCAGAACCCGCTGCCCAAAAAGTGGAAGCCGACGACCCGGCGCAAATTCGTTGTGGCTGCTTCCTTCCGGACCTGACCAGGTTGGCGATAACGCCGTCCGCCGACTTCCGGCGCGCCATATGGGCTAGGAGACACCTGTACGCAAGTTAACGTGCACGGCATCGACCCTTCATCGCAAAGTCGATAACTTCGCCCCATTCCTCCCAAAAGGCTGCCCATGCCATTGCCATTGATCATCATCGCAGCGGCCGCTGCCGCCCAGTCGCCCCAGAATGTCGGACATCGTCCCGATGACGGCGAACGCCTGGGCAGAGCATTCCTTAGTCCGATGGGCGAGCCCGTGTTCGGAAGGACGCCAGGAGAAGAGGGATTGATCGTCTGGTTCCAGCAGGTTGACCGCAATCATGACGGCGTGATTACGGTCGATGAAATGGAAGCTGACGCCGACCGGTTTTTCAATGTTCTCGACACCAATCATGATGGACAAATCGATCCCGACGAGGTCGCCCATTATGAAACTGTGATCGCTCCGGAGGTCCGAACTCGAGCGATTGAAATGACCCGGTCAGAGAACGGATCGTCGCAGGATAACTCGCGACAGGGTCGGCACGGTGGTGGTGGTGGACATCGCGGCGGCCGGTCTGGCGGAGCAAGCCGACAATCGAATGACTTTGGAGCAGGGTTTGGAAGCGACGACGAGGCGGGCGCCGGGCGTTATGGATTGCTGCAGATCCCCGAACCTGTTGCATCGGCCGATTCGAATTTCGATCGGACGGTGTCCCGAGAGGAATTCCGTGAGGCGGCGATTTCGCGGTTCAGGCTTCTCGACATCGATCATACCGGACGGCTGACCCTGCCCGAACTGCAAAACATCCGACGGGCAGCGGAAGCGGAAGCGCGCCATCCGACACAATCGACGAGCAATCAGGACAGCGACGTTCCGCACGATTGAACGACCTGCAGCTGAGCATCGAGGCGAATTGCAGGAGAAAACTTCAATCCTTTATCGAACGTCCTTCATTGGCGGTTCAGACCGTTGGGCAGACCTCGAAAGAGGAGAATGAAGGATTGACGATGCCGATATTCCTTGCGTTCGCGGCGCTTCTCGCCTCCGATCCACCAATCACCGTCACTGGTCATTCCTGGGCGCCGTTCATCAGTCCGATGGGTGAACCGTTCCGCGCCCGATCCGCGACCGACGACACCCTTGCCGACTGGTTCAATCAGGCTGATCTCAACCATGACGGTTATCTCACAGTCAACGAAATGATCGCTGACGCGGACCGCTTTTTCAAAAAGCTCGATACCAATCATGATGGAATGATCGATCCCGACGAGATCGCCAATTACGAGTGGGAGATCGCTCCTGATATTCAGGTGATGTCGCGCACCAAGCGTGCGCCAGGGGATGTCGCAGCGCTTCCGAAAGAGGCAAGAGACGATGAACGTGGCGATCGCAAAAGGGAGCGCGAACGAGCGGCCGCCGACGACGATTCAACACTTGGAATTGGTGACGCCCTCCAGGGCGCTGCAAGATACGGCCTGCTCGATCTTCCCGAGCCCGTCGCTGCCGCCGACACGAATTTCGATCGGGTTGTGACGCTCGAAGAGTTCAAGGCCGCTGCGATCGAACGGTTCCAGTTGCTTGATACTCGCCATCAAGGGACGCTCACTCTTGCGCAACTTGAGGCGATGCGCCCAGCCCTTCCCAAAGATGGCCATTATTCGAAGGTGAAGGAAAAAGTTGCCGACAAGCGTATCGGCAACCCGTTGCCGACGGGGCCCTAGCGCCCCATCCAGTTTCGAGCCCCTCGGGGGAATTCTCACCGTGAGCTTCGACATCTCTCGCGTGATGATGATTTGGCATGCAAGTCGGGAAGTCCGAGTTGCGAAAGCTGCAAGATCGAGCAGATCCTCCTCTTCCTCGCTTGCGGGCGGCAAACGCTTGAAATCGTCAGGATCGACAATGACGTGGCATGTCGAACAGGCCATCACGCCCTCACACGCCCCTTCGAGAGGCTCGCGCGCAGCCCAGGCGATGTCGAGCAGCCTTTGGCCCGCCTCGGCCTCAACTTCCTTGTCGAGTGTTCCGTCAGCCTTGAGAAAACGTACGAGAGTCACGCGTCCAGTTTCTCCTGGGCCTGCGCGTGCTCGGCAATTGTGTGGCAAGCCTCAACGATTTCCTTCTGGGTGGTATATCGCCCGAAACCCAGTCGAATCGAAGAGCGTGCTTGCCGATAATCGAGACCAAGCGCTTTGAGCACGTGGCTCGGCCTCCCCGATCCGCTTGCACAAGCCGAACCAAGGGAAAAGGCAATGTTCCTCAAATCGGCAATAAGCCGCGCTCCATCAAGACCTTCTCTTCGAATATTGAGATTGCCTGGATAGCGGTGCGCTGAGCTTCCGTTGATTGTCCAACCGGAGCCAAGAGCCCGTGTCGCGGCGGTCCACAGACGTTGAACATGGTCATAGTCCCGGGTCATTCTTTCATCGGCTAACTTTGCAGCGGCTCCAAAACCGACACAAAGCGCGGGCGAAAGAGTCCCTGAGCGTAGGCCCCGCTCCTGCCCTCCGCCGTGGATCAATGGCGCAGGTTCCATTCCCTTTCGCATCCACAGTGCGCCAACACCCTTGGGCCCGTGAATCTTGTGACTGGAGACCGCAACAAGGTCAGGACCCTCGCAGATTTCGACATGACCGAAGGCCTGAACGGCATCACAAAGCATGATTGCGCCAACCGAATGCGCCATGGTCGCAATTTCTGAAATCGGTTGAGTGACTCCGATCTCGTTGTTGACCTGCATGACCGCAACAAGAAGCACGTGATCATCGAGCTCGCGCGACAAAAGATCGAGATCGAGACGCCCATCCTTGCCGACAGGGAGAACGACAAGATCAATTCCGCGCTTCGTCAGCCATTCGCAGCTGTCGAGAACAGCAGCGTGTTCAGTCGCAAGAGTGATGATCCGATTGCGTTGTTGCGAACGATTTTCGACCGTGCCCTTAAGCGCCCAATTGAGCGCTTCGGTCGCGCTTGCCGTGAACGCAATACTGCCTCCTTTCAGTCCGATGGCTTTTTCAACCTGCCTTCGAGCAACTTCGATGGCGGCTCCGGCCTCGCTTCCCAGTCGCGAAGGCGAATGAGGATTTGCAAATTTCTCCTCAATCCAAGGCTTTAATGCCTTTGCAGCCTCCGGCGCGACTGGAGTGGTCGCCTGATAATCGAGATAGATCATGCCGCGCGCACTTTGCCATGGTTGCGGATCCTTCGCCACTCGGTCAGAAAGCGATCCAGCTCTCCTTCGCTCGTCGAGGGTCCGAAACTTACGCGGATAACCGAGTTCGCAATATCTTCTGAAATCCCCATCGCGCGAAGCACCCTGCTGGCCTTCATGCTTCCCGAAGAACAAGCGCTTCCTGCGGAAACCGAAATTCCCGCAAGATCGAACTGAACAAGCTGAGAAGCGCTTGCAACACCCGGCATCGCATAGGCTCCGATCGTCGCAATTCGTTGCGCATCGGCTGCAATGACCACTGCGCCGGATGCGACAAGCTCTTCTTCAAGCCAGCGGCGCAAACTGGAAAGGCGCGGAGCGGCAGTCTTGAACTTTTCTGTCGAAAGCGCCGCCGCCATTCCTGCAATTCCCGGAAGATTTTCGGTTCCGCGCCGATAACCCCTCTCCTGCCCGCCGCTTGGCCTTAAAGATCCGAGGTCCTTTACAAGAAGTGCTCCAGAGCCGGTCATAGCTCCGAACTTCTGGCTCGTAATCGCAAGGAAGTCCGCGTCTGGAAGCTCAATCTTCCCGGCGGCCTGGGCGCAATCCGAAAGGAGCAAAGATCCGGCGCTTTTGATGATTTCGTAAATTGCCTCGAGCGGCTGGATCACACCCGTTTCATTGTTGACGAGCTGAATTGCAACCAGCGCTGGTCCCTCTTCTAGAGCGGCTTTCAAAGAATGAAGATCGATTTCGCCATTTGGGCCGACAGGAATGACAAGCGCACCCTCGCCCATCGCTGCCAAAGCGGCTTCATGTTCCGTTGCCCCAACGATCCGGCTCGGAAGCGGCGATCTCGCTGCAGCGATCGCGAGCGCTTCGCTTCCGCCTGAGGTTAGAATGACGTCATTCCGCCAGTTGAGCATTTTGGCGATCGTTCGGCGCGCGTCTTCGAGTGCTGCGCGGGCCAAGCGGCCATCCGCGTGAGGTGAACTTGGATTGCCCGCGTGTTCGAGGGCATTCACCACTGCGTCGCGGGCTTCGCCAAGCACCGGGGTGATTGCGGCATGATCGAGATAGATCCGTTCGTGCATTGTCGTAAAAGTGCTGAATTCCAGCCGATTGCCTGTTGATCGACTGACCCTATATAGAAGCGATCGTCGCGGCGCACCCGCTGGCGCCCCCGCTATTTTTCATTCGTGAGCAATTACCCCAATGCCTGAAGTCATTTTCCCCGGCCCAGAGGGACGTCTCGAAGGTCGATTTCACCCCGGCGGCCGCCCTCGAGCGCCGGTTGCTCTCATTCTTCATTCCCATCCACAGGCGGGCGGGACGATGAACAACAAGATCGTCCAGCTTTTGTATCAAACTTTCGTTCGACGCGGATTTGCGACGCTTCGGTTTAACTTCCGCGGTGTCGGAAAATCCCAGGGCGTGTTCGACAATGGCGTCGGCGAGCTGTCGGATGCTGCAAGCGCTCTCGATTGGGTTCAGCAGATCCACCCCGAAGCGGAAACGACCTGGGTTGCCGGCGTGAGTTTTGGCGCCTGGATCGGAATGCAGCTCCTCATGCGTCGCCCGGAGATCCGCGGGTTTATTTCGATTGCTCCTCCCGCAAACATGTATGACTTCAGCTTCCTTGCCCCGTGTCCTTCTTCGGGCATTATCATTCAGGGCGAAGCGGACGAAGTCGTGACTCCGAGTGCGGTCCAGAAACTGGTCGACAAGCTTCGGACACAGCGGCACATCACAATCCACCAGGACGTGATTCCGGGTGCCAATCATTTCTTTGCAAACGAACTCGATCTGTTGATGAAATCGGTCGACGATTACCTCGACATGAGACTGGCAACAGATCCGATTAAACCCGCTATACCGTCCAGATCATCACGTTCATGATGATCACGAAAGCAGCGACAATCATAAGCACTCCACGCGTTCGGGCCGCCTGATTAAAGATCAGTTTCGCTCCGGCGATGAGCAGGAGAGCGGCGCTCACCATGGCAATCGCCAGGATCGTCGCCGAAAAATTCTTCATGTGCGCTCCGATTTCAAGAAAGACTTAACCAAGTTTAGTCCAAAATGGCCGTTATGGGAGAAAGCGACCAGCAAGCGCGTCTCGAAGAGGCGTTCGAACGGATCGAGGAAACGATTTTGCCGTGCATCTCAATGATGCTCGACACCTTGATCGAAGCCTCCGAATCCGTTGCGCAGGGCGAACGGCGATTTCTGATCGGAGAGCTCAAAACGCTCGCCGCCGAACTTGAAGAACTCACTCAAGCCGTCGAGCGCTCGAGTCCCCTTCAACTCGAGCCCGGAGTTTACAAGGCCCGCAACGTCGCCTAGATTTCCTCCGCGATGATTTGCGCGTGAAGATTCGGATCAATATTCCCGCCTGAGAGAACGACAACCAGATCGCTCGAAAGCGAAGTCTTTCCGGCAAGAACTGCTGCGAGTGCAACAGCCCCGCCCGGCTCAACCGTCAGACCGTGCCTTTCAAAGACAAAACGAACCGCGTCGGAAACTTCGGAATCAGTGACCGATACTGCGACTGCGCCCCGATTCTTGAGGATTGCAAAGGTGATCGGCGAGACTTTGGGTGTGAGAAGGGCATCACAGAAGCTTTTGGGCGCGTCGGCCGAAACCGGAACAATTTCGCCGACAGTGAGCGAGCGGAGCATATCGTCCCAACCGAATGGCTCGACAATGACGATTTCTGCGGTCGGAACTGCGAGTGCCAGCCCCGACGCAAGCCCCCCACCTCCACAAGGCACCACGATTTTCTCAGGCGAGCGTCCGAGCTGCTCGATGATTTCAAAGCCAAGCGTTCCCTGGCCAGCGACAATGGCGGGATCATCAAAGCTTGGAACCACCGTCGCTCCGGTTTCGGCCGAGATCCGGCTCGCGATCTCTTCCCGACTTTCGCCGTGGCGATCGTAAAAGACGATGGTCGCTCCTTCTTCGCGCGTTCCATCGATTTTCACTTGAGGGGCATCGGACGGCATGATGATCGTCGCTGGAATTGCGAGCCTTCTCGCCGCGATTGCCACTCCGCGCGCATGATTTCCCGACGAAAAGGCAACGACTCCTCTTTCTCGCTCGGCTTGAGAGAGCTGAAGAAGACGGTTGGTTGCGCCTCTCAGTTTGAACGCGCCTCCAGTTTGAAGGCATTCGCATTTCAGGAAGATTCGAACGCCCTCGACATGGCTTTCGAGAAGAGGCGTCTTTTGCACCAAACCGGCGATCCGGTCGGCTGCGGCAAGAACGTCATCATGTCCGACCACCGGAGTTTCAGGTAAGTTCTTGATAGTGCTTCCTTTCGATTAACCGTTGTAGATTGGCGACAAATGTCGCCTCAATCGTCATTGCGGCTTCGAATAGCCTTTACACTAGCCCCCCCCACATATATCGCGCCCCCCGCTGCCCCATGGGACTTCCAACCGCAAGGCAGCTCTGTCTGAAACTACCCCGTTGGAGGTCCCTTGAGTTGCACAAGCATCATCGCGCGCTGGGGTTAGCGTTCTCCCCGACCGGCAGCCAGGGAGCTGCTGATATCGCAAAGCTTCGACCGGTTCAGCCGGTTACGCTTCATCGTCCGCATGCCGCGTTCCGCGCGGCCCGTTTCTTCGTTGAGAAATTCGAGGGACGCTCACTCTACGCAGTAAAGGCAAATCCATCGCCGACTCTGCTTGCGATCCTTTGGGACGCCGGGATCACGCATTACGACGTCGCCTCGATTAACGAAGTTCGGCTCGTCAAGAAGACACTTCCTGATGCGACGCTATGTTTCATGCATCCGGTCAAGGCCGAGGAAGCCATCGTCGAAGCCTATTTCGACTATGGAGTGAAGACTTTCAGCCTCGATACGCTCGAAGAGCTCGACAAGATCGTCCGGGCAACCTCGACGAACGGAATTCCCGCGACCGACCTCAATCTTCTTGTGAGGATCCGGGTAAGCTCTGATCATGCAAAGCTCAGTCTTGCCTCGAAATTCGGCGCGGACGTTCGTGATGTCCGGACTCTTCTGTTCGCCGCTCGCCAGGCCGCCGATGCCCTTGGCATTTGCTTTCATGTCGGAAGCCAGGCGATGACTCCGGCAGCTTTCGCCGAGGCCATGGACCATGTTCGGTCGGCAATTGTCGAAGCTTCGGTCACTGTCGATATCGTCGACGTCGGAGGAGGCTTTCCCTCCTCCTATCCCGGGATGGAACCTCCGCCGCTCGAGACCTACTTCAGCGTCATCCATCATGCGTTTGAATCGCTCCCGATCAGCTATTCAGCCGAATTGTGGTGCGAACCCGGTCGAGCATTGTGCGCCGAATACGCAAGCGTGCTGGTACGCGTTGAGAAGCGTCGTGGGGACGAGCTCTACATCAATGACGGCGCTTATGGAGCGCTGTTCGATGCCGCGCACATCGGCTGGCGTTATCCGGTCCGTCTCATTCGTGATCTCGATTCCCATGTTCGACGGATGCGATTCAGTTTCTATGGTCCGACGTGCGACGATCTCGATCGAATGGCAGGTCCGTTCGAGCTCCCCGGCGACGTTCGTCCGGGCGACTATATCGAAGTCGGAATGCTCGGTGCCTACGGCTGCGCCATGCGAACCCAGTTTAACGGTTTCGGCTCAGTCGAATCGGCTGTTGTCGAGGACGAGCCGATGGCGAGCCTCTATGGAGCGTGCGATCCCGCATTTTCGAATGTCGTGAAATTGTGAGTATCTTCCTTCGAAGCTGAGAAGGATTGGGGGTGGGCCTGTCCCCCCGTTCGAAATCAATGACGGCCAATAGCCGGCTCTCGAGACTGAGCCAGAAAAAGGACGAAACCTGCCGCTCTTCCCAGTGGGAGCGGAGCTATTGGAGCTTGAAATGACGACTGAAACGCTGATCATGGCCGATGAAACCGATCGATCGAACGACAAGCGTAAAGCTGAACTTCTGTCGACACCGGTCGAGCATATCGACATTACGAAATTCGACGCGCGCCCAATCATCGAGGCGATGGGTCACATGAGCTTTACCAGCCGTGATCTCGCTCGAGCGACCGAAATCTACAATATGATGCTTGAGGATCCCTCCTGCTCAATCATTCTCGTGATCGCTGGCTCAACTTCAGCCGGCGGGTGCATGGACCTCTATGCCGAGCTCGTGCGGTCGAACATGGTCGATGCGATTGTTGCAACGGGAGCAACCATCGTCGACATGGATTTCTTCGAAGCACTTGGTCACAAACACTACCAAGCCAATGAAATTCCTGATGATGATACGCTGCGTTCGCTCTACATCGATCGCATCTACGATACCTATATCGATGAGGAGCAGCTTCAGGATTGCGATCATACAATCAATGAGATTGCTGAAAGCCTCGAACCCCGTCCCTATTCAAGCCGGGCGTTCATCCGCGAAATGGGCAGATGGCTGAGCAATGGAAACGCCAAAAAGGAAGGGAGTCTGGTCCAACTCGCCTTCGAACATGACGTCCCGATCTTCTGCCCGGCATTCACGGATAGCTCGGCGGGCTTCGGTTTGGTCAAGCATCAGGTCGACGCTATGAAGCGCGGCGGCCACTATATGACGCTCGACAGTATCGCCGACTTTCGTGAGCTGACCGACATCAAGATCAAGGCCGGAACGACTGGTCTTTTAATGATCGGCGGAGGGGTTCCCAAGAACTTCACTCAGGACACCGTGGTCTGCGCCGAAATTCTCGGCCACGACGACGTCGAAGTCCACAAATATGCGGTCCAGATTACCGTCGCGGATGTGCGCGACGGAGCGTGCTCGTCGTCGACCCTTAAGGAGGCGGCCAGCTGGGGCAAAGTCTCGACCGCGATGGAGCAAATGGTGTTTGCCGAAGCGACAAGTGTTCTTCCCCTTCTTGCGAGTGACGCCTGGCATCGGAGCGCCTGGCGCAATCGCAAAAAGCGCCAGTTCGCGAAGCTGTTCGACTAAAGCTCCGCTCGGCTCTGCGAGCGTCCGGACTCGTCTTGCTGGAAGGCAAAGACCCCCTAAGAGCGTCAGATCAGACAGTTTATGGGACAGCCAATGCTTCGTTTCCTTGCATTCCTATCCGTGGCTTCAGCACTGAGTTTCGGCATTGCACCGGCATTCGCGGACGATGCACCTGCGAAAAGCGAAAAATCGGAGATCTCGCTTCCGCCAATGTCTCCGGACAAAAGCATTGAGCAATCGGTCAACGTTGACGGCCATGTCCTGAGATACAAGGCGACGGTCGGTCATATCGACATTCATGATCCCAAGGGAAAGACGATCGGACAGGTGGTCTTTACTGCCTACACGATCCCCTCGCGAACTCCGCGACCCGTGACTTTCGCTTTCAACGGAGGACCTGGCGCATCGTCAGTGTTTCTCAACATGGGCGCGATCGGGCCAAAGAAAGTCAATTTCGAAGTCCAGGGCGACAGTCCGTCCGATCCTGCCATTCTGCATGACAATCCAAGCACCTGGCTCGATTTCACCGACCTCGTCTTTGTCGATCCGATCGGAACGGGCTTTTCGCGCAGTCTGGTGGACCCCGACGAGACGAAAAAGGACTTTTACGATGCCAAGACGGACATCGATTATCTAAGTCGGGTCGTTTACGACTGGTTGGTCGAAAACGGTCGCCTAACCAGCCGCAAATATCTCGTCGGCGAAAGTTATGGCGGGTTTCGGGTGCCCAAGCTTGCTTACGCCCTTCAGAGCCGGATGGGTGTTGGAGTGTCGGGAATTGTCATGGTTTCGCCCTATCTCGACCCAGCTGCAATCGGCAACGAGACCGCGCTCTCGCCCCTTCCCTGGATGATCAATCTCCCGGCGATGGCCGCCGGTCACTTCGAGCGTGAGGGCGGTCTGACCCCGCAACGCATGGCTGATGTTGAAAATTATACGCGAACCGGGTTCGTGACGGATTTCCTTGCAGGAACGGAAAACCAGGCGGCAACCGATCGCCTGTCCGCTCACGTTGCCGAACTCACAGGCCTTGATCCGGTTCTCGTCAGGCGGATGAACGGCAGGGTCGACATCGCGACATATCTTCGTGAAATCCGCCGAAGCAGCGGACAGGTCGGAAGTGTTTACGATTCCAACGTAACCGCCTTCGATCCTTTTCCGGGCTCCGCCGAACCTCGCTACAACGACCCTCTCCTCGACGGAATTATTGCCCCGACCACCAGCGCTGCGGTCGACTTCATCACGAACCAGGTCGGCTGGAAGGATGACGCGCACTACGAAACCCTGTCCTATGACGTGAACAAGGACTGGAAGCGCGATGACAGCGATTCGCCGGTGACCGACCTTCGGCGGGCGATCGGCAATGATCCCAAAATGGCCGTGATGATCGCCCATGGCTGGGATGACCTGTCCTGCCCTTATTTCGGGTCAAAGCTTATTGTTGCACAGATGCCCGATGAAGGCCCCTTCCAGCGCATCCAGCTTCACGTCTATCCCGGCGGACACATGTTTTATGCCCGGCAAGACAGTGGTCAGGCGTTCAAACATGATGCCGAAAGCATCTATGACCTTGGACGCTAGCTCCTGCTAAGTTGCAAAGCGGTTTGAACTAACGCAGCCTCCATCCCAAAGGGGGCACGCTAATGCATCCAAGTCCACTGCTCGGGCCGATCGTCGCGCTCGTCGCCTGGTCGATCATCATGCTCATCTGGCTCGCCTGCGCGCGCGCACCCCATGTGACGGGACGGCTCCCCGACGGAACTCGAGGTGCGGACCTTGAACGCGACAATCCTGGACGGTCGCACTGGGCGGCCCACAATTACCAACATCTGATGGAACAGCCGACGATCTTTTATGCGATCGTCTTCACACTCATTTTCATGAACTTCGAGGCCAAGGTGAATGTTGATCTTGCCTGGGGTTATGTGGGTTTTCGAATTCTCCACTCGATCGTTCAATCGACGGTGAATATCGTTCGAATTCGCTTCTTGCTGTTCGCGCTTTCAACGCTGTGTCTCATTGGACTGACTTTCCACGCGGCTTTGCGCCTTATCCTTTGAAAGAAAAGCTCGCAGCGAGCTCGATGTGGGTGGACCAGCGAAACTGTCCCACAGGGCGGACCCAGTCAAGACGATAGGCTTGGTCAATCAGGATTTTCGAATCGCGTGCGAAGGTCGCCGGATTGCAGCTGACATAGGCGATCTTCGACAACTCTGAGCGAGCAAGCATTCGGACCTGCGCTTCCGCACCGGCGCGTGGAGGATCGAGAATGACGCAATCGAATGCCTTCAATTCGTCTGGTCCGAGCGGGCGGCGATAAAGATCGCGATGTTCGACATGCGATCGCGGCGCCGCATTGGCGAGGGCTAGCGCAGAGTCGCGCGACGCTTCGGCAGCATAGCGCGCTCCAACTCCAAGGGCGAAGGTCCCAAGGCCTGCGAAGAGATCGGCGATTGCCGTCGAGCCCCTGACTGTTTCACGAACGCAGTCGATCAGGACCTTTTCTCCATCGGACGTCGCCTGAAGGAACGCTCCGACCGGGAAGGCGACGACTGTTTGGGACAAAGTGACCGTTGCTCGCTCGGGCTCGTAAATTGTTTGACTTCCAAACCCATCGTCCAAACTTAGCCGGGCAAGGCCAGTTGCCTTCGAAAAGGATGTCAGGAGTTCGAGTTCGTAAACTCCGCTTGCTTCAACATTTCGGATCAGCAGGTCCAAACCCTGATCGACCAGGCTGAGTTGAAGCTCTGCCGACTGACCTTGGCGAAGCAGCGGGTCTAACAATCGGCGAAGCGGCCCAACCAATGAAAACAGCTCGGGCCGTAGAATGTGGCACTGGTCCATGTCGACGATCCGATGGGATTTCTCGGCATTGAAACCCATGAGGACCTTTGATCCCGACTTGATCGCGCGCAACGTCGCTCGCCGCCG
Organism: uncultured Alphaproteobacteria bacterium; assembly: GCA_963703055.1. Lineage (GTDB taxonomy): Bacteria > Pseudomonadota > Alphaproteobacteria > Sphingomonadales > Sphingomonadaceae > Sphingomicrobium. The sequence continues at coordinate 718,319 of OY969784.1, forward strand.
CGAAAAAGGCGGCGAGAGATATGGTTCGCGAACCTCGGTTTCGATTCGATGCTGTGCGAGCCCACCCGAGATTCGATTGACGAGAAAGTCGCAATAGGCATCGTCATCGACGTGCTGAAGCTGACATCCGCCGCATTTAGGGAATAAAGAACACGGCGGGGCCTGATGATGCGCTCCTGGCGCAAGTGCGCCATCCTCGAGAAGAACGTCGCCGGGAACTCCAAAGGAAACGTGGCGCCCGCTTGCAGTCACACCGTCGCCGCGGGATGCAATTCGAACGATGAGCTCGTGCCCTAAATGATCTGCGCTTGAGATGGATCACCTCCCCAAATGGTGCAGCGCAGGATTTGAATAAGAGCCCGGTGCCTTTCAAAAGCCATTGGAAATCGCAGCGGGCAGCCTAGCGAACTTCGTCATCAATTCACGATGGCAGGTCACCTCGAAAGCTCGCCGGCTTTTGTGATCGCGCCGGGCACTGCGTCGACGAGATCGTCGGCGATCATGTTGGGTCCAGCGAGCCCGGCAGCAGCCGAATGGAGCCAGACGCCAGCCGTTGCGGCATCAAATCCATCCAAACCTCGAGCGCGCATTGCCGCTATGAGACCAGCAAGAACATCTCCCGTTCCAGCGCTCGCGAGCCACGGGGGAGATGGAGCCCGAAATCCAACACGTCCGTCGGGTGAAGCGACGATTGTATCGGCTCCCTTGTAGACCAGAACAGCGCCCGACAGTCGCGCCGCCTCGAGCGCCCGCTCGACCTTGTTCCCCCCAATATCTCCAAAGAGGCGATGAAACTCTCCCTCGTGCGGGGTTAAAATTGCGTCCTGGCCGCGAAGCCGTTCGGGATCGCCGAGGTGCGAAATCGCGTCTGCATCGACAACCTTTGGCGCTTTCGAAGTCAACGCAAGCGTAAGGAGTTGAGGGATATCTCCCATCCCCGGACCAACGAGAATGCAGCCGATGCGCTCGTCATTGACTGGAGCTGTGTCCATTTGAACGATCGCGGAATAGAGGCCCTCGATTATCTTCGAGGTGCTCACCCGGACATATCCCGCCCCTGCTCTTGAAGCAGCCTTCACCGCAAGTGCGATAGCCCCGGGCATTTTGCCGGCAAGTGCGTGAACAAGGCCGCGATCATATTTGTGCCCTCCAGGATCGAGGGCGGGCAATTCGGGCGGAGGGATTTCGTGCCACTTTGTTTCTGCCTCGATCCCAATCTCGGCAAGGACGACCCGTCCGCATTTATCGATCCCGGGATAAAGCCGGTGCGCCGGCTTCAGGGCTCCAAAACTCACCGTCATGTCGAACGGACGGACATCGCTCAATTCGGCGCCACTGTCGGTTTCGATCCCGCTCGGAAGATCGCACGCAATTCTTGTCAACGACTGATCACAAATTCTTGTAAATTCTTTAGAAATCGGCGCCGCGAGCCCCTTACTAAGTCCGGTTCCAAAAAGGCAGTCGATGAGAGTGGATTCTGGACGCGTCGATGAATTGAGACTTTCAACCTCGCCCCCCCATAGCGATCGGGATTTTCGAGCTGCGTCGCTCTTGGGATCGCTGAGCGCAGCAATTCGGACGCGAATTCCGCGCTTTTGAAGTTCGCGAGCGGCGACGTAGCCATCGCCGCCATTATTGCCAGGCCCACAAAGAATGAGAGCGGGGGCAGTCCCAGCAAATCGAAAGATCGCTTCAGCGAGGGCTCTGCCTGCACGCTCCATCAACTCGTCTTCGGAGATCCCCACCTTGATCGCATTTTGCTCGGCTTGTCGCGTCGCAGCTGCGGTGAGAATTGGCCGCCCGTTCATTCGGGATGCATTAGCGCAGGAACGTCGCGAGATGCCACCATTCCTCATTGACGGCGTCCGCCGCAGACCGAAGCGATTTTTCGTCATCGAACAATCCAAAACAGGTCGCGCCTGAGCCGGACATTCTCACGAATTGGACACCCTTTTGCCGCGAAAGCCATTCGCGAACGAACCGGATCTGGGGTGCAAGACGGATTGCCAATGGCTCAAGATCATTCCGACCTGTTTGCCAGTCGACGAGCGGGCCGTGGTCCCTCCCATCCCAGAGACCAAAAACCTCCCCCGTTGAAACAGGAACGAGCGGATTAACAAGAAGAGCGGGCGTCCCAGAAAAAGCGTTTCGATTCAATGGATGCAGCTGGTCGCCTACCCCGGCGCCAAAGGCTGGAACGCTCGCGAGGCATGCCGGCACATCGCTTCCAAGCTTAGGAGCAATCGCCTTTGCATGGGCGGGATCGACCTTCCACAGCGACGTCAGCAGCCTCAAAGCCGCTGCCGCGTCCGAAGAGCCACCTCCAAGACCTGAAGCAAGCGGAAGCCGCTTGTCGAGTTTGAGCATTGCGCCTTCGGCGACGCCTGCGCGATCTGCCAGTGCTCGAGCAGCAGTCATCACGAGGTTGTCACTTTCGGCTGCAAGCAACTCTCCAAAGGGGCCCGAGAGCTCGAGGGAAAGGCGAGATGCCGGCCGAGCGGTGAGGACGTCGCCGTCGCGGCAAAAGGCGAAGAGGGTTTCAATCGAGTGGCGGCCGTCCGCTAGGCGACCTCGGACATGAAGCGCGAGATTGAGTTTAGCCGGGGCGGTCTCGACGAAATCGGTCAAGGTGCGGCGTTGGCGGAGGTCAGACCCGATGCCAGTTTCGCCTTAACCCGAGCTGCAATCTTGTCCTCGGCCGTAACCAATGCCGCGCTCCACGCGAAACGCGCCTCGAACCGGCGCCCGGACTGATACAGAGCGTCTCCCAGATGTTCCTGGATTTCGGCCTGATCCGGATCCTTTTCCGCTGCCCGCTCGAGAGTGTCGATTGCCTCATCAGTCTTGCCGCTCTTGAATTCTGCCCAACCAAGAGAATCCGTGATCGATGCATCATCGGGGGCGAGCTCGTTGGCTTTGCGGATCATGGCGTCTGCCGCATCCCGGTCTTCGCCATGCTCCAGTTCCGCGTATCCCAGGAAATTCAAAAGAAGCGGCTGATCAGGAGCGATCTTGATTGCCTGTTCGAGCGAGGCTTTCGCTTCCGGCCAGCGGTTCGCTTCCTCAAGCGCGTTAGCCTGGAGGAGAAGGAGCGACCATAGATCATCCATGTGACCCTGGCTTTGGGCAAGCGCGATTGCATGTCCAAACGCGTCCGCGGCCTCGCCATGACGATCCATGGATTCGAGAACGTCACCCAACCTTGAATAGTCGGCAGCGCTTGCGCTGGTATCCCTCACAGCCCCAGCGGCAATTGCGTAGGCCTGGTTATATTGCTTGGCGCTCGTGAGAATACGGATCTGAACATCACGAACTTCGGAAATGAGAGGATCAGTTTGTGGAACGCCCGCAAGCAGTGCAAGGGCTTCGCTGCTGCGTTTGCTCTCGTCCAGAAGGATTGCGAGAAGTGAAATTGCAGCGCTGTTTTGAGGATCGGCGTAGCGGGCAACCTGGACCAGTCCCACGGGCGGCGGGCTTTGTCTTAAACGACTGATCTCTGCGGCAAAGGCGACCAAGACCGAGCTTAACGCTTTTGCTCCGGTGTCGATTGCTTCGCCAGGTGGCCGACCGGCCAGAATCCGCTGGCGCGCCGCTGAAGCGTCACCGCTCATTCCGTCGATCATTGCCAAGGCGCGAGTCTGATCGCCAGCCGCCTCAAACCCGTCGGCAAGTGCCAACCTCACGCGTTCTTCGCGGGCGCCGGCTGCGCCAATCGCTCGCCTTGCATAGGGCTCTGCTTCCGCCGTCTGCCGAAACTTCAGAAGGACCAAAGCCTGTTCTTCGTCGCGCAATGGCCCGAGCAAACTGTTGGTCGGAATTTGGCCAATGCTGGCAAGCGCCCGCGTCTGATCATTGTGCTCAGCCGCATCCCATGCGGAAAGCAACGGTGCAAGAAACGCAAGATCGCCGCTCCCGTCACTGGGCCCGAGCAGCTGGAGAGCATGATCGAGACGATGCTGCTTCACTGAGTCCGCGATCAGGAGAAGGCGTGCATCGGTAGAGAGCTTGGCCGCGGGGACTTTGGCAGTCAGCCCAATTGCAAGTTCCATTTGTCCAGAACCGATCGCCTCGGCAAGCGCCTGTTCCGCAAACTGGGGCTGATCCGGATCATTGCCTGCAAGAGTTGCAAGCAAGTCGGCGGCTCTGGCATGCTCACCGTTGATCGCTGCAGCGCGCGCTTCGACATAGGTCAGTGCCGCGTCGCCAGTAGAAAGCCGGGCAGCGGCGGCCGGCGCGGATGCCAGAAGGACGGTCAGGACTGCAGTGCCGCCAAGAAGCTTACATATTGGGATAATTGGGCCCTCCGCCGCCTTCGGGAGTGACCCAGTTGATGTTCTGGGTCGGATCTTTGATGTCGCAGGTCTTGCAGTGAACGCAATTCTGGGCGTTGATCTGAAGTTTCCGTTCACCGTCACCACCATCGACGAATTCGTAGACACCCGCCGGACAATAAAGCTGTTCGGGACCGCCATAAACCGGCAGGTTGATAGCCGTTGGTATGTCCGCATCCTTGAGCGTCAGATGAACCGGCTGATCTTCCTCATGGTTCGTGTTTGAGATGAACACCGACGACAAACGATCGAATGTCAGACTTCCATCGGCTTTGGGATATACGATCGCTGCCGATTGGGTTTTGGGTTTCAAGCTTTTGTGGTCGGGACGCAATTTGAGGGTCCATGGAACTCCAAGCCCGAGCTGGTTGAGCCACAAATCGAGGCCTGCGTACAACGTTCCCGCCAGGCCACCCCAATGCGCAACCGCTGGCTGAGCGTTGCGGACCGACTTGAGTTCGGTTGCAATCCAGCTTTTTTGGACCGAAATCGGGTAGGCTTCGAGCTCATCGCCCGATCGATCATTTGCAATAGCGCCAAACGCAGCCTCAGCCGCCAGCATTCCCGATTTCATTGCGCTGTGCGTGCCTTTGATGCGGGGCACGTTCACAAATCCTGCCGAGCAACCGATCAAGGCTCCGCCTCGAAACACGAGCTTTGGGATGGCCTGCCATCCGCCCTCATTGATGGCCCGTGCACCGTACGATACCCGGCGCCCACCTTCGATCTCGGACCGAATTGCAGGATGGGTCTTCCAGCGCTGCATTTCCTCGAATGGGGACAGCGTGGGATTGTGATAATCAAGCGACACGACGAAGCCGAGCGCAACCTGGTGATTGTCCTGATGATAGAGAAATCCCCCGCCCCACGCGTCACGAAGCGGCCAACCTTGTGTGTGAATCACTCTGCCAGGCTTATGTTTATCAGGAGGAATGTCCCATAATTCTTTGATTCCAATCCCATAAACCTGGGGTCCGCTTTGTTTGCGCAATTCAAATATTTCGCTCAGCCGCTTGGTCAAATGGCCGCGCGCGCCTTCCGCGAAGAAGGTGTAACGCGCATGAAGCTCCATCCCGGGCTGATAATCGGGTCGCCGCGATCCGTCGCGTGCAATCCCGACGTCACCGGTCGCGACCCCTTTTACGGCGCCATTTTCATCGAACAGGATTTCAGCAGCCGGAAACCCGGGGAAAATCTCGACTCCGAGTTCTTCTGCCTGAGCTGCGAGCCATCGGCAGAAATTGCCAAGGCTTAACGTAAAGGTTCCGCGATTGTGCATGAATGGCGGAAGGAGAAGATGAGGCATCGCCCACTTTCGCTTCGCGGAAAGAATCCAGTGATGATTGTCGGTCACTGGGACAGTGAGCGGGGACTCTTTCGAACGCCAGTTCGGAATGAGTTCGTCGAGAGCTTTTGGGTCGATGACCGCTCCTGAAAGTATATGGGCCCCGACTTCGCTGCCCTTTTCCAAAATACAGACAGAAAGCTCACGTTTTTGAGCAGTCGCAAGCTGCTTGAGCCGAATCGCTGCACTCAGCCCAGCAGGCCCGGCGCCGACGATCACGACATCATAGGTCATAGATTCGCGTTCGCTCATCCGTTCCTCTCCGGTCGACCACGAAAAAAGCTTTGAGAAGGCGCCTCGTCGCGGCCGAAACACAATTCGACTCATCCGCACTGCCAATTCCTTGACCGCGACGTCAATGGCAGGCGAGGAAAGAGGCGTGGGAGGGGACGTGGATTCGATCGACATCGTCGAGGTGCGCAGCGCATTGGCCTGGTGGCTCGAGTGCGGCGTCGATTGCGCGATCCAGGAGGAGCCGCGCAATTGGCTCACGCCTACCGTGAAGCAAGCAAAACCAGAGCTTCAACAATCGCTGGCCCCGAGCGCCCCCGCAAACATTTCCAGGCCAAGCCATGAAACTCTGGCCGAGCTTCAGGATTGGCTCGAGAAGAGCGTCAATCTGCCCCTTGCGGCCTCGACCGCCAAACGAATCCTTCCGCATGGTCCTGCAAATGCGTCGATCATGCTCCTTAGTGATGCGCCCTCGCTTGAGGATTTCGCAGCCCGCCAACCGATTGGCGGGGACGCGTGGAAGCTCGCGGAGCGAATGCTTGGGTCAATCGGGCTTCGCTCCGATGAGGCTTATTGCGCGTCGCTTTCACCCATCCATACCCCGGGGGTTCGGCTCAGCGAGCGTGACCGTCAGGATTATGCGGAAATCGCGCGCGAGCACATCCGCCTCGTCGCACCCACCCGTCTCCTTTTGTTTGGTGAAGGCGTGTCGCAAGCGCTTCTTGGAAAACGGCTCGTCGATGCGAGAGGTCATGTGCACAAGGTCGAGGGAATCCGCACGGTGGTGACATTCCATCCGCGGCACCTCATTAAGCGTCCGTTAGATAAGTCGTTGGCATGGCAGGATCTTCTGCTTTTGATGGAGAGTGAGTCTCTGAAGCGGGAGCTTTTGGCATTTGGGACCCTGCTCGTTGCAACATCCGTCGCTGCTCAACCCGCGCGAGACCCGCTGGCGCCGGCTCCAGCCACAATTGAACCGGGGCAGGCGACTGCAAGCTTCATGGCGCCCCCCGTCGCTCAAGGGCAATCGAGCCTCAGTTCGCAGGTCGCGTCACCCAGGGACTGGCGCGGAGTGTTTGATGCCATCGATAGCGGCAATTGGGCTGCAGCCCAGGCTGGGATTGCCGCTCTTCCTGTTGGGCCGCTCACGCCGGTTGCAAAAGCCGAACTCTATACCGCCAAGGGTTCACCAATTGTCGATCTCGGTTCGCTTCAGGCACTGATTTCTCAGGCCCCTGAGCTGCCCGAGGCCAACCAGCTCGCGCTCATGGCGATCAAGCGTGGTGCAACCACTCCTCCGCTCGTGATTGCAGAACGTCCGACCTACGTGATCGGATCGGCGCCTGTTCGCTATCGCGCTCATCCGATCCAGGAACCGGCCGCTGACCAGCTGCGAACTGCGCTCGATCCGTTCGTCAAGGCCGACGATGCCGGTCATGCAGAAGCCTTGCTGAACGCTCAAGGACCGGCACTTTCCGCCGAAGCGCGAGCCGAAGCGGGCTCGAGGGTTGCGTTCATCTATTACGTGCTTGGGCTCGACATGGACGCGCGGCGTGTGGCGGACACATGGAGACAAGGTTCCACCGGAGAGTGGGCGAGCCAGGCGGGCTGGATTTCCGCACTCGCCTCCTGGCGGCTTGGTGACTTCAATTCTGCCTCCACAACGTTTCAGCAAGTTGCCCAGGTCGCCGATCAGCGCGAACTTAAGGACGGAGCATATTATTGGGCGGCACGTGCCGAACAGGCAGCCGGAAGACCGCAGTCGGTCGAGAGACTCTTGAAAGCCGCGGCGACAAGCTCGGAAGCTCCGGAGAGTTTCTATGGGCTGGTCGCTCGCGAAACCCTTGGAATGTCGACGAAACTTGGAGCCGACCCGTTCATTGGTGATGACCCTCCTGTCGACCAGTATCCCAATGTCGAGCGTGCCGCGCTCCTTGCAAAGATTGGCGAGCCCGCGCTCGCCGAACAAATGCTCATTCATCAGGCGAAGATTTGCGCGCCGTCGCAACACCATGCGCTTATCCAGGTCGCCAAGCGGCTTGATCTTCCGGCAGCTCAGCTCTGGCTTGCAAAATACGGGCAGTACGGCGGCCGGGCCGATGCCACCGACCGCTACCCCGATCCCGACTGGAGCCCGGTCGGCGGTTGGCGTGTGGATCCAGCCCTCGCCTTTGGTCACATTGTTCAGGAATCGGCGTTTCGAAGGAGCGCGGTAAGCACCGCCGGCGCGGTCGGGTTGATGCAGGTTCTTCCGATCACCGCGGAACAGATGTCGCAGGCAAATGGCGTGCCCTACACGCGCGCAACATTGACGGACCCCCGCTACAATCTTGAATTCGGCCAAAGCTTTATCGAAAAGATGAGAGAAGACACGGCAACTGCGGGTCAGCTTCCAAGGGTGATTGCATCCTACAATGCCGGCCCTCTTCCGGTCGCCAAATGGGCGAAAATCGATGACAAGGGCGATCCGATATTGTGGATTGAATCGATCCCCTATTGGGAAACGCGCTATTACGTCCCTGCGGTTTTGCGAAACATGTGGGTCTACCAGGGCCTTAAGGACGAAAACACGCCGACGCTCAAAGCGATGGCAGAACATCGCTGGCCGTCGTTCCCAACCAACGTCTCGCATTTCTCGCGTTAGGCTTGAGACGACCCTCGAGCGCCGACGCGTGCGTTCTTGTTTTGTTCTCGTTCCATGGTAAAACCCTCAAATGGTGGTCGAGTTCGAACCATGGGCGCGGAGCAAACCGCAATTCGTCGCCTCAGCGCTTCAATCTCAAAGGCCGGATCGATGATGGGGAATGGCTCGACCAAGTCGAGGCGATCGATGGAGTGCCCATCCGTCGTACGACCGTTACGATCGAACATCCCCGATCAATTCTAACGCGGAACTCCTCTCCGGACATCGGCTTTGACCGTTCGGTCAACGCCTATCGAGGGTGCGAACACGGCTGCATTTACTGTTTTGCACGACCAACCCACGCTTATCACGATCTTTCGCCCGGGATCGACTTTGAATCGCGCTTGTTCGTGAAACCGAATGCTGCCCAGCTTCTCCACGCTGCCTTGTCCAGACCGGGATATGAATGCCGGCCAATCGCGATGGGAACCAATACCGATCCGTATCAGCCGATCGAGGAACACTGGCGGATCACTCGATCGGTCATCGAACTGCTGGTCGAGACCCGGCATCCCTTCACCATCACGACAAAATCGGATCGCGTGCTTCGCGACCTCGATCTTTTGGCCGAGGCCGCGGACTTGAGACTAGCCTCGGTTGCGATTTCGGTGACTTCGCTCGACCCCAAGATCGCGCGAACGCTTGAACCGCGCGCTCCACAGCCGCGCAAACGACTTCATGCCGTCAAAACTCTCAATGAGGCAAAAGTGCCCTGCTATGTGGCAATCGCGCCGGTCGTGCCGCAGATCACCGATCACGAGCTCGAGCACATCGTCGAGGCTGCAGTCGAAGCCGGAGCTCCTGGAGGCTTCTATCTTCCAGTCCGGCTGCCCCATGAAGTCGCGCCCTTGTTTCGCTCGTGGCTCGATGAGCATTTTCCCGATCGGGCCGCCAAGGTCATGGCGACAATCCGTTCGATGCGGAGAGGACGGGACAATGATCCGAATTTTTTCAGCAGAATGCGGGGCGACGGGCCGTTCGCCGATCTCTTAAGGACGCGGTTCGAGATTGCGGCGAAGAAGTACGGGTTAAGACAAGCGAAATTCCCGCTCCGGACCGATCTTTTTCAGCCTCCCGAAGGCAACCAAATGCGACTTCTCTAAAGGGGCTCGTCGATTTAGTTCGGAGCCGGAATGGCTGAGCAGCGTTTCAGCCGCAAAGAGGAGGCTCACATGCGTGTCGCAATCGCCGCGATTTCATTACTTATGCTTGCCGGCTGCCAGGTCAGCAAAGACAACAACGGCACCGTCAGCGTCACCTACAATAGCGACGCCGCGCAAAATGCCGCCGCCGACGTTGGAAATACTGCTCAGAATGTCGCCAACGATATCGGCTCGGACGTGAAAACCGAAGGTTCGAAGGTCGAGAACAGGATCGGCAACGACAAGAGCAGCAATAGCTCGAACGAATCGAACACCGAGGAGAATCAGTAAAGGCGCGTCTCGACGATCCCGGCGCGGCCCTTGGGTCGCGGCATCGTCGATCCGTAGATGGTCGGGGAGACAGGATTCGAACCTGCGACCCTCTGCTCCCAAAGCAGATGCGCTACCAGACTGCGCTACTCCCCGACGATCACGAACCACCCGGTACTTCGTCGCGCGAACGGAAGAAAGCCTGCGATTGCTCGAAGCCCTTCCAACACGTCAAATCGCCGTTTGGTTCGACGTGCCGGTGGGCCCGGCAGGATTCGAACCTGCAACCTAGCCGTTATGAGCGGCCGGCTCTACCGTTGAGCTACAGGCCCTCCCCGGTCCAATTCGAATAGACGGCGCGCGCGATTGCGCCAAGTCACCCGCGAGGGATGACAAGAGAAATTCGATCGGGAGGAGCGGTCAAGTCCGCTCCTCCGATCCTTGCGAGCCCGCGAACGAGACGAAGCGGGAATGCCCTTTCAAAATCCGCTTTGGTTGCGAACAGCTTATCTTCCAGAGGCCCAGAAAGTGCGTCGGGCCTGCTGATCGAAACCTTCCAAGACCCGAGCTCCTGTTCGATATCGAGCTGAAGTCGCTCGCCAGCCTGCGCTTCGTCGATGACGGCTGCGCACATACGAAACATGAGCCGCTCGGCCAGCTCTCGTGAAATTGCACCTCTCGCTTCCCCTTCGCCGGTAGGGCTCTTGATTTCAACGCCCCGAATTGCGCCAAGCTCGCGAAGGCTGCTCATCAACTCTTGGATGAGACAATTGAGATCAACGGTCCCATCTCCATCGTCCTTGGACGATTGAATTTCGGCGGCAAAGTCGAGCTCTTCGATGGCAGCGAGAAGCAATCGGCCCTGACGGACGATTTCCTGAGCTCGATCCCGGTATCGGCGTTCGGCAGGCCCTAGATATTGTCCGGCGATCAATTCTCCAAAGCCAATGATCGCATTCAGCGGTGTCTTGATCTCGTGAACGAGCTCGCGAAGGGCACCCGGATCCGAGAGAAGCTCCAGTGCCTGGCCGCTTTCGCTCGGATCGCAGTCCTGCCGAGCGGCAAATCCGGAATAGCCCGCAAAGCGACCATCGGCGATTCCGAACACCGGATTGCCACTGATTTTCCAAGTGCCCGCAAGACGCCCCTCAGCTAAGATCAGCGTTTCGTCTCGAAACGGCGAGCGCCGCGTAAATGCGCGCGCAACCGAGGGATCGAGATAATCTTCACCAGCTTGCTGCCGAGCAAGCGATCGCCCGATCAGCGTTCCTCGAGGTCCCTCATCGACCCAATCGATTTCGCCATTGGCTCCGCATTCCCATCGGAACAGTGCAATTGGGGCTTCGGTGCTGGGGAGAGAATCGCTGCCGCCAAGAAACGACGCCCTGCTTCGACGCCGCCGCTCGATGCGCTCGATCAATTCCCTTAGCGAAGGTGCCGTCGGCGCCGGTTCCTGAGCTTCTGGAATTTGCGGCTCTCGTTCAGCGGCTTCGGAGAGATCCTCAAGATCCTGATGCACCTTCTCAATGACCTTATCGCCGGATCTCAAAGAGCCGTCGCCATTTGTGGCGTGATCGAGCGGCGCGCTTTCCTTTGCCTCCAGCAAGGCCCGGGTCAGATCCTCAAAACTCTTTCTGATGGGCTCCTCGACGAAAGGCTCGCGCGCCCGCTCTAATTCGTTGCGGTTGTCGCGAATCTCGGGATGCAAAGTTTCGACAAATCGCCGCGTTTCGCTTCCGGCGCCTTGGAGAATCGCTCGCCATTGCGCACTGTCGAGCGTGGCTGCCGCAAGGACTGGCGCAGAAACCGAAAGTCGGTCGGACGCGAAATATTCAAGCAGGCTGAGAGGGAGCGGAAGAGCTGAAACTGCTCGTGCGGCCGAAGCTCGCAAAGCTTCATCGACGTTAGGCGCTTCGGTCCGGATCATGTCGAGCGCCTGCGCAACTCCAGGACTTGTCGCATTTGCACCGGCGCGAGCAACGAGATCCACGAGCTGTCGCCAACGCACAGCGAGGTCATGACCGCCGCTTGCGGGCTGATTTCAGAACAGTCAGCAGGCGATCATCGAAACGCACGGAAAATTCATGTCCTCAAAGACGCACCGTTCGTCGCGTGTACGCAAGCAAGGTCCTGAGGCTAAGGAGGTAGCTGTTCACCATCCCGAAACGGGACAATCGATTGAACGTGAGATGTGAAGGCGCGGGCGATGCCGGCGCCTTCACTTGCAACTCCAGGCGTTCAGGCGTGTTGCTGAGCGTAGACCATCCAATATTTCGCAATTTCTGCACGGGAGCCACCGACCGCGGTCAGTGCAGCCGTGGCACCCGCGCGATCGCCCGCTCGCGCAAGCGCCATCCCCAGGTGAAGATTGGCAAGATCATGATCCGATCCGGGTTTCGCTAGCACTTGCCGATAGATTTCCGCTGCTTTGGCAAAATCGCCCATGCCATAAAAACGATCGCCTATGCGCAAAATGAGATCGGGCGACGAAGTCATTTTTTCGGCCGCTTCGAGGTCAGCTGGAGTAGCCTTCTTCTTGGCCCGAAGTGCTCCGACGACTTGCCGGAACTGAGCGCCTGAAGGGTCGACGACATGCGCGGCAATGCCCGCATCGATCACCGCCTGAGCCTCATTATAGTTCATCTGATCTGCAGAAGAATTCGGCAAAAAGCTCATATTCACCCGGGGTATTTAATGCACCGACAGCGCTTTGGAGACGAAGCAAGTCGAGCGTTCCCTCGACGTCGGGCTGGCTAAGGTTGCGATAAATGGCGATCGCATTGCTCCAGTTTGACGGCGTCGGATAGGCCGCGACCCAATCGCGAGCAAAGTCGGCGGCGGCTGGCAATTTCGCCTGGTACGCGACGCTCGTAGCGCTCTTATACCAGGATTCCGGAGCTTTCCCGCCGCCAGCCTGCTGGAGTTTGATCCCCTGCTGCAGTGCTGGAAGAGCCGCAGCCGGCTGGCCAGCCGCAATTTCGGCTTCTGCAAGGCCTCCGATCGCGTCAATATTGGTCGGCTGGAGCTGAAGCACACGCTGATAAGCTACAACTGCCTTTTGCGGCTGTTTGGAGCTCGAAAGGCTCTGAGCGAGTGCGGTATCGATGCCCAGTTCCTCGTTCGGCTTGACGCTCCCCGAGTTCAACATGTCCTGGAGGCTGCCAGCAATTGCAGCGGAATCATGCGTGGCAATGGCCGCCTTGAGTTCCATGATCCCGATTGCATATTTGTCGTCCGGAGTTTTCGCCGCCGCTTTGGCGGCAGCAACCCGGGCCGGAATCGATGCGGTGTCGTTCTTCGAAACTGCGGTCTGAAGATCAACGATCGATTTGGCAGCGTCGCTCGAAAGCTTCGGCTGATGGGTTATGAGGCCGCCACCCTGCGCAGGTGCAGGTGCCTGCGCTGCAACTGCGATCGAACTCGACAGCATCCCTCCTGCCAATATGACTGCAATTTGTGTCAATGTGCGTTCCATAATGGCTCCTTGCCGCTAAGCCGGCTCTAGACTGGATTTCGGATTTTTCCCCCGGCGCCAATACCGCTGTGGGGCGATCTCGCCAATATCTCTATAGCGATGGCCATGAACCAAGTTTGAACCCGTTGATTTCATTCAAAAATCGATTCTGAAGATACGGACATCGATCCTTTTCGCTCGCGCGCGCGAGCGCGGGGGGTGGCGAACCAGCGTTCAATGCACTAGGTTGGCATTTGAAAAAAGCGGCTTTGCCGCCGCTCCTTATGTCACCCAAATCGCAGGATTGAAATTTGGCCACTCAGCCGCCAGCCGACGAGCGCAACGACAGCAATTCTCCGCCTCCGGGCGGTCAGGGCATCGCTCCCATCTCGATCGTCGAGGAGATGAAGACCAGCTACCTCGATTACGCGATGAGCGTCATTGTGAGCCGGGCGCTCCCGGACGTGCGCGATGGGCTCAAGCCCGTTCACCGCCGAATTCTGTTCGCCTGCCAGGAGGCAGGTTATGTCGCGGGCCGGCCCTATCGCAAATCGAGCCGGATCATCGGTGACGTCATGGGTAAATATCACCCCCACGGCGATTCGGCCATTTACGATGCTCTTGCCCGAATGACTCAGCCCTGGTCGATGCGCGTTCCGCTCATCGACGGTCAGGGCAATTTCGGTTCGATGGATCCCGATCCTCCCGCAGCGATGCGCTATACCGAAGCGCGGCTCGCAAAGGTCGCGAATTTCCTCCTTGGAGACATCGACAAGGATACCGTCGATTTCCAGCCCAATTACGATGGATCCGAACGCGAACCGCAGGTCCTTCCGGCAAGATTTCCAAACCTCCTTGTCAACGGAGCGGGCGGCATTGCGGTTGGGATGGCGACCAACATTCCTCCGCATAACCTTGGCGAAGTCCTCGCAGCATGCCGGGCATTCATCGAAGATCCCGCGATCAGTTCCGAAGGACTGATGGAGCATGTGAAAGGGCCCGATTTTCCAACCGGAGCGCTTATCCTTGGGCAATCCGGAATTCGAAGTGCCTATACGACTGGGCGGGGCTCGATCCTGATGCGCGCTCGAGCGCATTTCGAGGAAGGGCGAAGCGAGCGTCGGTCAATTGTGCTGACCGAAATTCCCTATCAGGTCGGAAAGTCCGGACTGGTCGAGAAAATCGCCGAAGCTGCCAAGGAACGTCGGATCGAGGGTGTCGCCGATATTCGGGACGAGTCCAATCGCGAGGGCGTCCGGATCGTCATCGACCTCAAGCGCGATGCAACTCCCGAAGTGGTTCTGAACCAGGTCTGGCGGCACACGCCCGCCCAGACGAGCTTCCCGGCGAACATGCTTGCGATTCGAGGCGGCCGTCCGGAAACACTTGCACTTCGGGACATCATCGAAACCTTCGTCCGCTATCGCGAAGAGGTCATCACTCGGCGCACCAAGTTCGAATTGTTCAAGGCGCGCGAGCGAGCCCATATTTTGCTCGGGCTTGTGGTCGCGGTCACCAATCTCGACGAAATCGTTAAGCTCATCCGAGGATCCCGTTCTCCCTCCGATGCTCGCGAGAAATTGCTCGCGCGCGAGTGGGGAATGGACGAAATCCGGTCCTATATCGCCCTCGTAGAAGCGGTCGAACCGCAAAACGCACAAACGAGCTACCGATTGTCGGAAGCTCAAGTGAAGGCAATCCTTGATCTTCGCCTCCACAGGCTCACTGCACTTGGCCGCGACGAAATCGGGAATGAGCTTGAGTCTCTTGCCAAGAATATCGGCGAACTTCTTGAAATTCTTGGAAACAGAGCTCGCCTCTACGAGGTCATGCGCGAGGAGTTCGATGCTGTCGAAACGGAATTCGCGACCCCGCGAGTGACCGAGCTCGCGGCTGCCGCGGATGGTATTGAAGACGAGGACCTGATCGAACGCGAGGACATGGTCGTGTCCGTGACCGTCGCAGGCTACATCAAGAGAACTCCTCTTTCAGTCTTTCGCGAACAGAAGCGCGGCGGAAAGGGCCGCGCCGGAATGGCTACGAAGGAAGAGGACGCAGTCACCAACCTGTTCGTGACGTCGACCCACAATCCGGTTCTGTTCTTTTCCAATCTCGGTCGCGTCTATCGAATGAAGGTCTGGAAACTCCCGGAGGGCGGTCCCAACACGCGCGGCCGGCCGATGGTCAATCTTCTTCCTCTTGCCGAAGGTGAAGTGATTTCGACTGTTCTGGCGCTGCCGGAAGAAGAGTCCGAATGGGGCGGCCTCCACATCATGTTCGCGACAGCGCACGGAACCGTGCGCCGGAACAGCATGGCGGCGTTCACCAACATTCCCTCAAACGGCAAGATCGCAATGCGCTTTGGTGCCGGCGCGGTCGACGAAAGCGAAAGCGATGATGTTGAGGAGCAGTCAGATCCCAGCGATCGGCTGATCGCGGTCGAGCTTTTGACCGAAGGTGATGACGTTCTTCTTGCAACGCGTCACGGCAAGGCGATCCGCTTCATGGCAACCGACGTCCGTGAGTTTCAGTCGCGAACGTCAATGGGCGTTCGTGGTATTCGTCTCCAACCAAGCGACGAGGTCATCTCGATGTCGATCCTCCACCGGATAGGAACCAGCCAGGAGGAGCGCGAAGCCTATCTAAGGTTCGCCCCCTGGAAAGCCGAGCGTGAGGCAGAACCGCTGCTCTCGTCCGAGCGAATGAAGGAACTTTCGGATAAGGAACAATTCGTTCTGACGATCACCGAAAACGGCTATGGAAAGCGCTCGTCGACCTATGAATATCGGCGGACAAATCGCGGCGGCCAGGGTATCACGAACATCGACACCTCGGCCCGCAACGGCTCGGTTGTCGCATCTTTTCCTGCACGACAGGGCGAACAGCTGATGCTCGTGACGGATCAGGGCAAAATGATCCGGACCACCGTCGGCGATATTCGCGTAATGAGCCGAAACACCCAGGGCGTGACGATTTTCCGTGTGGCCGACGAAGAGCATGTCGTCAGCGTTGCCAAGATTGAAGAGACCGAAGAGGAGGAAATCGAGCTCGAATCCGGCGATGAAATCGCTCCTGAGGAGGGTGCAACCGTCGGAGAAAGCGAACTCGATAAGCCCGCGGATCCGGAACTGGGCAAATAGCACCGACGCGCGCGACGAATGGTCGAAACCTCATCGGTTCGGGGGGCGTTCTTCCTTTCCGAGGAAAAGGAGAAATCGCCCATGCCACTTCCCCACAATGCGCTGGTCCTGGTCGCCGACGGTCGCAAAATGCTGTTCTTTCGTAATCACGGAGACGAGGAACTGATCGATCTGAGGACGGAAGCGCACGAACAGCGGGAAGATTTAAAGAACCGCGACCTTCGCTCCGATGCCCCGGGCACGGCTGCGATTGCAGGATCGTCCGGCGGCGATGCGCACCGGCCAATGATGGAGGAAACCGACTTCCAGCAGCAGGAAGAGGATCGCTGGATCAAAGACGCGGCAGAGGAACTGAAACGACGAGCACTTCGCAACGATTTTGACGCCCTTGCAATCGTTGCTCCTCCAAAAGCGCTCGGAGTTCTTCGCAAATGTCTCCACAAGGAAGTGGCGAAGCGTCTCATTTGTACCATCAACAAGGAAATGAGTGGGCGCCCGATACCCGATATCGAAGCCCTCCTCGTGGGCGAGACTCAAGTGGAGCTACCCAACGGCTGAGCTTCCCCCGGTATTCACGATTGGCCATTCGACCCGAAGCATTGGGCAGTTCGGCAAGATCCTTGCCGATGCCGGCATCGAGAACATTGTCGACGTTCGCTCAGTGCCGCGTTCGCGGACCAATCCGCAGTTCAATTTCGATATTATCGGGAGTGAGCTCGACCGGTTCAAAATTGGCTATTGCCGAATTCCCGAGCTCGGCGGACGGCGCCCGCGCTCGCGTGACGTTGCACCACAATTGAATGGTTATTGGATCAATCAGAGCTTTCACAATTATGCCGACTACGCACTTTCGCAGGCGTTCGCCGATGGTCTTGCGCAATTGACCGCACTTTTGGCGAACCAATCCTTAGCATTGATGTGTGCCGAAGCGGTCTGGTGGCGATGCCATCGAAGGATCATCGCCGATTACCTGCTATTTCACGGGCGCGAGGTCGTTCACGTGCTGGGTGAAGGACGTTCGGAAATCGCAAAGATGAACCCAGCCGCGAAAGAGCGGGACGGAAACCTCGTCTATCCCGCTTTCTCGGTCGACCATGGGTCAGCCACGCTCACCTGAACGCCCGGGGGCTGGAACAGTCGGGGGCGGCGGCGGTGGCGGCGGCGCCGGGGTCACTTGAAGCGCCTGCGCCATCGCCAGATGCTTCTCGACGACGGGAACGATTTGCGCGGCGGTCGCCCTAAGCTGTGGGACGTCCCCATTTTGCGCATAATTTTGATGAAGCATCAGGGCCTGCTGGTGAGCCTGGATCTGAATCTGCTGAAACGCTTCGTCAAACGAAACTCCCGATCCCGCTGCGCGCAGTTGGTCAAGGAGTGCCTGTTGCGGTGGAAGAATTCCTGAGGGAGGAGCAGGGACATGCGCAGCCTGAGCCGCGGCCATCAGCATTTGCGTTGACTGGGTGTGGTCGCGAATGATCATGTTCGCAAAGCTCTGAACACCTGGATTCTGAGAGGCCTGAAGTGCCATCTGCCCAGCCTGAATTTCGAACTGGTCGCTGCTTCCGGCTTGCGCGAGATAACCAGGCGCCATGAGGGGGTTCGAAAGGTCTGCGGGGGGTGGTGGAGCTGGCGCCGTGGTCGAACAGGCAGCAAGCACAATTGCGCCGCCAAGCAGGATCCCGAGTTTTCTCATCGCGGGTGTCTCCATCATAATCGATTGCAACCACTGAGAAACCTGTCAGCGCCCGAGCGGTTCCGGTCGGGAAATGAGCGCAGGTTTCACGCGAACAGATGGATGATATTCGCATCGGGCGCGATTGCATTGAGCAACAGGGTTCGATGGCAGTGCGCCGGCTGGCGTTCCATGCACAAAAGAGCAGTAGGCTTTTCGGCAACCAGCGCCATCATTTGCGCGGCTTGGGCGATCGCCTCCGGGAGTTCGAGCTGTCCTTCGTAAATGCGTACAAGATCAACATAACGGCCTGAACGCGCAGCCGCACGCCCTTCAGGAGGAGTCCCAAGCGCCTTCAAATGGAGATATTCGAGACCCGATTCTTCAAGGGCTCCTTTGAGCGCGGATTTTGAAAATCCCGGACGCCGCGAAAGAGGAAGCGCACGGACATCGAGAACCCGTTCAACTCCAGCGGCTTTGAGGACGTCAATGAAGGCACTCAGTGTCGTTCCCTCATAACCGATCGTGAAAATGGGCCGTCCGTTCGTCATCGATAATTTCCTGCAGCAGAAGCTCTCGCTCTCCAACGCGCAATCTTTGTCGCGGAAACTTCACTTGCAAGTGCCGAAACCGACACGACCGTCGAGGAGCGGGACAAATGGACGCGCAAGTGCTGGATCGAGCTCGGCCCCCGCACTACGGGATTGGCAATGTCGTTCGATATTCAGATTGTCGGGGGAGGTCTTGCGGGATCGGAAGCTGCATGGCAGCTCGCCGAGGCGGGATTTCGCGTTCGCCTCAGCGAAATGCGCGGAGGTGGCGGCGGGACCCCTGCCCATCAAACCGACCAGCTTGCGGAAATGGTCTGCTCAAACAGCTTTCGTTCCGATGACGCCAATCACAATGCTGTTGGACTGCTTCATCAGGAAATGCGGGAACTCGGTTCGCTCGTCATGCAAATGGCCGACAATCATCGTGTTCCTGCCGGTTCGGCGCTCGCAGTCGACCGGGAGGAATTTTCTCGAGGCATAACCCGAGCCATCGAATGCCATTCAAGGATCGACGTCGTTCGGGAGCGGGTCGACTCACTGCCCTCTCACCCGACCATCATCGCAACTGGTCCGCTCACGGCATCAGATCTTGCCCATGCGATCGCCGGGGAGACCGGCCGAGGCGCGCTCGCCTTCTTCGATGCGATTGCACCGATCGTTCATCGCGACTCGATCGACATGGATGTCGCCTGGATGGCGGCACGCTGGGACAAGGGCGGCAAGGACTATATCAACTGCCCACTCGACAAGGACCAGTATGAACGTTTTGTCGCAGGGCTCGTCGAAGGCGAGAAGATGCCATTCCACGACTGGGAGGAAGATACCCCCTATTTCGAAGGATGCATGCCAATCGAGGTCATGGCCGAGCGAGGTCCTGAAACCCTCCGATACGGACCAATGAAACCCGTTGGGCTCGACAATCCGAGGACGGGCCGGTGGCCCTATGCCGTGGTCCAGCTGCGCCAGGACAATGTCCTTGGAACATTGTGGAATATTGTTGGCTTCCAGACCAAGCTCAAGCATCGGGAACAGGTTCGGATTTTCCGAACAATCCCCGGTCTTCAGAATGCGGAATTCGCTCGCCTTGGCGGAATCCACCGAAACAGTTTCATCAACTCGCCATTGCTACTCGGGAGCGATCTTCATCTGAAATCGAAACCGAACATTCGTTTTGCAGGGCAAATCACGGGGTGCGAAGGCTATGTCGAGAGCGCAGCCGTTGGCCTTCTCGCATCACAATTCGCGATCGCCGAACTTCGCGGCGCAAGATTGTCGGCCCCGCCTCGCGAAACGGCGATCGGTGCGATGCTTTTTCACATCACGTCAGGAGCGAACCCCGAGACGTTTCAGCCGATGAATGTCAATTTCGGGCTGATGCCGGCATTGGATGGTCGGTGGAAACGCTCGGAAAGAAAAATGGGCTACACCGACCGGGCTCGAACCGCGCTTGCCATTTGGCTCCAAGACGTCCGCGAGGCCGAGAGCGTCTAGCGCAAGGTTACGCAATTCACCGCGGAAATCGGCCGGTCAGCCGGTGTCGAATCATTGCTGCGATCCGCCGCGGAGTTCCTTCGGGCTCGAAGGGCTCCCCGTGCCGACAATCAAAACTTGCTAGACTTGCGAGCATTGAAAGTGGCCGTAGACGCCTCTGGAACTTGGTACCGCTCAAGCCATTGGCAAAGCCAAGAGCCTGCTTCAACAGGAGCGCCCGTGATGGTTTGTCGCTGCAGTGACGCGCGACGTCGACCAACGCCCAAAGGCCGCCTGCCGACTGAAGATGGTCATCCCGCTCGCCGAGCAGCCGAGCAGCCAATCCGAACAGCCGATTTCCGCGAAGCCAGATCGCCTCGCTCGTCTCCTCGGTCCATGGAAATGGAGCGAGAAGTCTGAGCCAGCCGGGCTCGAGGTCCGCGACATCATGACCGGTAATTTGCGGCAGCAGATAGCGCTCAACATCCTGAAGTCGGGGCTCTGCAGGAGCATGTCTGCCTTCGTCGAGCTCCTCGAGCCGCTCTCTCCACCATGCGAGGCGAATTTGTCCGACCATCGGCTCTCGAGTTGTTCGAACGACGTCGCCCATGGCTCCGTCAACCTGGAACAGGCCAGCAATTGGCTTTCGGAACGCAATGGGAAGATAGCGAAACGCGAGCGCCCGATCTCTGCCGAGAGCGGTCGTCACGCGTTCGAAGAATAACAGACGGCCTTCACCGCATCGACCACGCTCGAAGCCTTGATCAGGGCAAGCTTCTCGAGATTCGCGGCATAGGGCAATGGAACATCGACGTCGGTGACCCGAAGAACCGGTGCGTCGAGGTCGTCGAACCCTTCGGTCATTGCGATTGCAATGATCTCCGAACTGATCGAACAAACCGGCCAGCCCTCTTCGACCACCACCATGCGGTTTGTTCGCTTGAGACTTTCGAGAACCGTTCCTTTGTCGAGCGGACGCAACGTCCTCAAATCGATGACTTCCGCGTTGATCCCCTGGCCCATCAGTTCCTGCGCAGCTTCTAGGGCAACACCGACACCGATTGAATAACTGACGATCGTGACGTCCTTGCCGGGCCGGACGATCCGCGCCTTTCCGATCGGAAGAACATAATCACTGGCCTGCGGAACGTCGAAATGCTGGCCGTAGAGAAGCTCGTTTTCCAGGAAGACGACTGGATCGTCAGTTCTGATGGCAGCTTTCAGCAGTCCCTTGGCGTCCGCGGCGCTGTAGGGCGCAATAACGATCAGCCCGGGCACATGAGCGTACCAACTCGCATAATTCTGGCTGTGCTGTGCAGCAACTCGGGCGGCAGCACCGTTGGGCCCTCGAAAAACGACCGGACAACGCATCTGGCCGCCAGACATGTAATTCGTCTTTGCGGCCGAATTGATGATGTGGTCGATGGCCTGCATTGCAAAGTTGAACGTCATGAACTCGACGATCGGGCGCAATCCCCCCATCGCCGCACCCGTTCCGAGCCCGGCAAACCCATATTCTGTGATCGGCGTGTCGACCACTCGCTTCGGTCCGAATTCCTCGAGAAGACCTTGCGTGACCTTATAGGCACCTTGATATTCCGCGACCTCTTCGCCGATCACGAACACCCGTTCGTCGGATCGCATTTCCTCCGCCATCGCGTCGCGAAGTGCTTCGCGGACCGTCATTGCAACAAGCGGAGTCCCGTCGGCGACCTGAGGCTCGTCGCGGGTGTGAGCGACGTCTGCGACAAGGTCTCGGGCTGCGGTTTCAAAAAGATGTGGAGTTGGCGTTCCTTCGGACTGTTGAGCCGCGGGTTCGGGAATTGAGGGAGTCGCGGCTGAAGCGGGTTTGGGCTGTTCCTTCGTATCCGAAACGGCTTCGGCGCCCGATCCACTCGCAATTGCGTCCGCGGTATCGCCCTCGGTCGCAAGGAGCGCGATTGGCTGACCAACCTTCACTCCATCCGTTCCCTCGGGAACGAGAATCTTTGCAATTTGTCCCTCGTCGACGGCCTCAAATTCCATCGTCGCCTTGTCGGTCTCGATTTCCGCAAGGATGTCCCCGGACTTGATTTCATCGCCTTCCTTGACGAGCCATTTGGCGAGCGTTCCCTCTTCCATAGTGGGAGACAGGGCAGGCATTCTGAGCTCGATTGCCATCAATAGCTCCCCACGAGAACGTCGGTATAAAGCTTCGACGGCGCGGGCTCAGGAGCGTCCTCGGCGAATTTTGCGGCCTCGACGACGATATTCTTGATTTCCTTGTCGATCGCTTTGAGCTCATCCTCCTTAACGCCCATCGCTTCGAGGTCCCGTTCTGCATGAACGATGGGATCACGCGTTTCTCGAACTTCCTGAACCTCTTCGCGAGACCGGTAGCGCGCGGGATCGGACATTGAGTGGCCGCGATAGCGATAGGTCATGAATTCGACCACGAGCGGACCATTTCCAGCGCGTGCCCAAGCCAGCGCAACTTCTGCCGCTCCGCGCACCGCGAGCACGTCCATTCCATCGACCCGAATTCCCGGAATCCGAAAGCTTTCGCCGCGTCGGTAGAGCAAGGGTTCAGAATGCGATCGAGCGATGCTCGTACCCATCGCATATTGATTGTTTTCAATGGCGTAGATGACCGGGAGATTCCAAAGTCGCGCCATGTTGAATGCTTCGTAGACCTGGCCCTGGTTTACGGCCCCGTCCCCGAGATAAGTCAGACAAATTCCGCCGTCCTCCGAATATTTGTGCTTGAACGCCAACCCGGTTCCAAGAGGAACCTGCGCTCCGACAATCCCGTGTCCACCGTAAAAGCCGTGGTCGACGCTGAACATGTGCATCGAGCCGCCCTTGCCGTGGGAGATTCCGGCCTCGCGGCCGGTTAGCTCCGCCATGATCACTTTGGGATCAATGCCGAAGGCCAGCATATGGCCATGATCGCGGTAGCCCGTGATGACGCTGTCCTTTCCGGCGGTCATCGCGGACTGAAGTCCGACTGCGACAGCTTCCTGTCCGATATAAAGGTGGCAAAATCCTCCAATGAGGCCAAGCCCGTAGAGCTGCCCCGCCCGTTCTTCGAAACGCCTGATGAGAAGCATTTCGCGGTAAAGCTTCAAAAGTTCGTCCTTTGACGCACGAAAGCGCTGCGGCTCGGGAGGCCGCGGGATCGCGGGTGGCTCGACGGCAGATTTTGAATCAGCGGATTTCTTCGCGGAACGCGCCACGGCAGTCTCTCTTAAACTGGAAGCGGGCACGCCTATAGGAGGCGGTTGGGCGGGCGGCAACCGCCCCTCAGTTGAGTGGGACGATCACTTCGTCGGGACGAACGAGACCGAGCCTCTTTCGAACAAGCTCGTCGGCCATGTCGGGATCGGCCTTGTTCGGATCGAGCAAGGCGGAACGGTGCTTGAGTTCCGCCCTCTCCTGTTCAAGTTGGGCAAGTTCGGTCTGGCGCTGCTGCAATGCGCGATGATAGCCGCCCCACGCCAGAATTCCGTTCGGGCCGGCAATAGCGTGGCCAGCGAATGTCCCGACCACAATGAGCGCAAGCGCGGGAGCCGCCGAACGGCGGATCAGTCCAAGACTGCGCGAGGTCCCTCCCATGGAAAAGGAAAGAATCACGAAGGTTCACAATGCGCAAGCGAAAAAATGAATTGGTGGGAAAACCAGGAACAAAGCTGTGGATGAACCCAAAAATTCGGGCGCGCGAGCGAAATCAGGAACGCGTTGACGAACTTTGCGGGCGATATGCCTTCAAGGTTCCTCGTCCTGCGAACTTCGCCGTGCTCCCGAGTTCTTCCTCGATCCTTAAAAGCTGATTATATTTTGCGGTTCTGTCGGAGCGCGCGAGACTCCCCGTCTTGATCTGACCGCACGACAGCGCAACTGCAAGATCGGCGATCGTTGAATCCTCGGTCTCGCCGGAACGATGAGACATCACCGCGCTATAGGCGCTCGTCTGGGCCAGACGAACGGCGTCGATCGTCTCGCTGAGTGATCCGATTTGATTGACCTTGATGAGGATCGAATTGGCGATTTTCTGATCAATGCCATGCTTTAAACGCTTGACGTTGGTGACAAAAAGATCATCGCCAACCAGTTGTACGCGGCCACCGAGCATTTCCGTCAACAGCTTCCAGCCGTCCCAGTCGTCCTCCGCCATTCCGTCCTCGATCGAGGCGATCGGATAGGCTGATGCAAGCTCGACAAGAAACTGGACATTTTGCTCTGAAGAGAATGTCTTGCCCTCTCCAGCCATCCGGTAGGCGCCGTCCCTGAAATACTCGCTCGCGGCGCAATCGAGCGCCAGCAGCACATCTTTTCCCAGTGCGTACCCTGCCTCGCTGACCGCCTTCTCGATAAAGTCGAGAGCTTCGCGAGAATTGTTGATTTTGGGAGCGAATCCCCCTTCATCGCCGACCGCAGTTGAAAGACCCGCCGAGTGAAGCGCGGCCTTGAGGGCATGGAAAATCTCGGAGCCGCAACGCATCGCCTCGCTGAAGTTCGAAGCTCCAACCGGCATGATCATGAATTCTTGAAAATCGATGCCATTGTCGGCGTGCACGCCGCCATTCAAAATGTTCATCATTGGAACCGGTAGCAGATTGGCGTCCACTCCACCGACGTACCGATAAAGGGGCAGTCCAAGGGCGTCCGCAGCGGCCTTTGCGACGGCAAGGCTGACCCCAAGAATGGCATTTGCGCCGAGCCGGGCCTTGTTCTGAGTACCGTCAAGAGCGAGGAGCTCGGCATCGAGCGCGGCCTGATCCTCGGCGTCCATTCCAAGGATTGCCTCCAGGATTTCCGTGTTCACGGCCGCGACCGCTCGGGTGACGCCTTTGCCGCCCCAACGGTCTTTGTCGCCGTCGCGAAGCTCCACAGCCTCATGGACTCCAGTCGACGCGCCGGAAGGAACTGCCGCCCTCCCCATGCTTCCATCTTCCAGAGTGACGTCGACTTCAACGGTCGGATTGCCGCGGCTGTCGAGGATCTGGCGAGCATGGACGTCGACGATTGCGGTCATGGCTTTCCTTCTTTCGCAAGCGTAACAATATTGAGGCTAAGCGAGCGGCTATAAGCCGGGCGTCGGACCGTGCAACTTTCACAACGGCAACCCGGAACGAAGCTGCAGCGCTCTGGGTTGGAGTCGGCAAAGGAGGACCGCGATGGCTGGCCAAAGAAATAATGATTTGCCCGAGGGAACCGATAGCGTGATCGAAGGCGCCAATGTGGGCTCGATCGCGACTGATCCGACCGTCCGAGACGAGGGAGGTCAGACGATTACGATCGACGACCCGACGAGTGGAGATTCGGGAGCGGTTGGTTCCAATTCCCTGCGTTCGAAGGAAAGCTCACTGTTTTCAGCCGGTGCTGGCCAAGGCATTTCCGACCGGATCCGGACGTCTGGCGAACGTCTCGCGAACCAGGCCGGAGACAAGGCTCGGGGATTAGTTGGTCAGGGGCTCGAACGCGCTGCAGAAGCGCTTGCAAACGTTGCAAAAATGGTCGGCGACACCGCAGCCGGGATCGATGAAAGGCTCGGGAACGAATATGGCGATTACGCTCGCCGCGCCGCTGGATCGATCGAGAATGTTGCCAATGTGATGGCGGAGAAGGATCCCGACGAGCTCATCGACGACACGCGCGAATTCGTTCGCAACAGTCCCGGGATTGCAATGGCGGGCGCCGCAGTCATTGGATTTGTGGTTGCTCGCCTCGTTAAATCCGGCCTGTCCGGCGGTAGAGACGAAGCGGACGACCGCGACTGATGCTAAAGCCTGCAGAGCCTTCGCCTCCGCATCCTGAACGGCCGATCGGTGAGCTCGTCCACGAGCTCATCGAGGACGGCAAGGCCTATGCGCAATCGGAAATCGGGCTTGCCAAGACAATTGCGGCATCGAAGGCGAAAGCGCTCGCTTTTCCGATCGGGTTTCTCATCGCAGCTGTTCTGATTGCAATGGCCGCAATCAACGCTTTGGTTCTTGGCGTCGTCCTCGCTCTCGCGAGCCTGATCGGACCCCTTGGGGCTGGCGCTGTCGGCCTTTTGATCTTTCTTGCAATTGCTGGAGGGGCCGCCTGGTGGGGAATCCAAGCTGCGAGGCGGGCAATATGACCGACAGCTCCGAAATCGCCGCGGCGCGCGCGGATGTTGAGCGAAAGCGCGCTCGAGTTATGGCGACTGCCCACGAAATTCAAAATCGCCTCAGCCCCAAGACCTTGGCGCGCGATGCGTGGGAAGGCGCGAAGGAGAAGGGTGCAGACCTTGCCGAAGACGCAGTTGATGCCGTTCGCGCTCGACCGCTCGCAACCACCGGGGTTATCGCCGCAATTACGATGTTTATCGCACGCGAACCGCTGATGACCTTCGCAGGTCAGCTGTTCGATCGAACGAAAGGCAAAACCCCAAAGCGCCCAAGAGGCCCCGAAAAACACAAGACGGAGACAGTCAAATGACCGAACTGGGCAGCAGCAGTGAAGGCACCAGCGCACGGCAGCGCGCGATTGAAGCTTATGAGGACGTCCGAGGCCGCGCAGGAGATACGCTTGGCGAAGCCCCGCTGTTAGCGCTTGCCGGGGGCCTTGCCGCAGGAGCGATCATTGCAGCTCTACTTCCAAGAACGAAGGCCGAAGGCCAGCTCATTGAGCCGACTGCACGGCGAGTTAAAAACGGCGCACGAGCAGCCTTGGACGCTGCAAAGAACACCGGCACAGAGCGTCTTGATGACCTTGGTCTTAGTCGCGAGAAGGCTGAGGAAACGATCCGAACGCTCTTCGAAGGAGTCGCCGATGCCGCCAAGGCTTCCGCCAACGCTGCGCTCGATGCCGCTCGAAACGGTGATAGCTGACGCCGGCCTGCAAATCGGATAGCTGAAACGGAATGAGCAAGCTCCACCTGGTATTCGGCGGCCGCGTCAAAAGCCCGCAAGGTCTCGACTTTGATCTCTCGACGCTTGATGTCGTCGGGATTTACGACAGTTATGCAGCAGCCGAGGACGCGTGGCGCTCCGCTGCTCAGCGCACGGTGGACGATGCTGAAACCAAATATGTCGTCGTCCACCTTCACCGACTGCTGGAGCCAGATCTTGAAGGAGTGATCAGCGGGATCCAGCGACCAAGACTGCCCGCAGGCTAAGCGTTTCGGTATCTCCAGAGCAGAAGTGGCCGCTGGAGCAAAAGCCCAGCGATGAAGCCTCCAACGTGCGCTGGTGTCGCCAGAAGATATCCTTGTGCTCCAGCAAGCCAGCCCATCATCAGCTGAAGAACAACCCACGCCGCAAGAAGCCAGATCGTGTTGATCCATCGATTGAGCCTTGGCGAATTGCTGAACCGCCGCGGCCGACCAAAGCTTAGTGAAAATGCCCCGATCACGGCGCTGATCGCTCCGCTTGCGCCGATCATTGGGACGCTGGCGGTCGGATCGATGGCCCACTGCGCGAGCGCGGCGGCATAGGCGCCGATCAGATAGAGGACGACCAGTCCTGAGTTCCCGATCACACGTTCAACGGCCGCCCCGCACCACAAGAATATGAGAAGATTAAATCCGAGGTGGATTGGGCCGGCATGAACCAGTGTTGCTGTCACTGGGGTGAGGAATGCCGGCACTGCGGCAAAGGGAAGAACGGTGCCGGAAAATCGAGCGGGAATGAAACCGAGGGCGAACTCTGCCCGTGCCGACTGGTTCAACGCGAGCGCAATCAGCCACGCAAGCGCAGTCACGGCCGAGATGATGTTGGTTGCGCTGCGGGCGAAGCGGTTCACTGCAGGGCTCAGATGAACTCGATCTGCTCGATTTCGTAATAGCGATCGCCTGACGGCGTCGAGACTTCAACCTCTTCGCCGACATGACGTCCGATGAGTGCCCGACCTAGCGGAGAATTATAGCTGATCCTTCCTTTGCTCGCGTCGGCTTCCACTTGACCGACGAGCTGGTACCGGACCTTGCGCTTTTCCTCGTCAAACAGGCTGACGGTCGCACCGAAGACGATCCTGTCGCCAGATAGGGTCGTCGGATCAATCACCATCGCGCGGCTGAGACTGTCCTCAAGATCGGCGATCGTCGCTTCGATATGGCCCTGGCGCTCCTTGGCGGCATGATATTCGGCATTTTCGCTCAAATCACCATGGGCACGGGCATCTTCGATCGCCTGGACGACCGCTGGGCGCTCTTCGATCTTGAGCCGCCTCAGCTCGTCCGTCAGCTTACGATGGCCTTCGGCCAGCATTGGCACCTTGTCGGCACTCGCCATTGTCTTGAACCCTTTTCAATGCTCTGCCTGTGCGCGCCTCAAGAAGCACGCGAGCCAGTGCAGATTGTCGGTGGAAGTGTCTCTAGGCGGCCGAATAATAGGATTGGAGCGACGCGACTTCAAGCGCATGGCCCCGCACCGCATCGATCGAACGAGCGGCTGCGAGGCTTGCAGCCGCCGTCGTGAAATAGGGAACCTTGCGCGCAAGTGCTGTCGCCCGGATCGAATGGCTGTCCTTGAGCGATTGCCACCCTTCGGTCGTATTGAACACGAGATCGACATCTCCATCGAGGAGTTTGTCGACGATATGGGGACGCCCCTGCGCGACTTTGTTGACGACCACGACCGGAAGACCTTTCGACTGGAGATGCGCTGCAGTTCCACCCGTGGCGATGATTGCAAAACCGAGTTCAACGAGTTTCTCGATCGCCGGAACGATCGTGTCCTTATCCGAATCCTTTACCGACACGAATGCTGTTCCGTTGGACGGAAGGACGACCCCTGCACCGAGCAATGCCTTGGCAAAGGCAATGTCGAAATTGAAATCGATTCCCATGACTTCGCCGGTGCTTTTCATTTCAGGCCCGAGCACCGGATCCGTGCCCGGAAAGCGCGCGAACGGGAACACGGACTCTTTGACCGCCATATAATGTTCGATCCGCCGAACCTCGCCGAGGCTCGATAGCGACTCGCCCGCCATCACTCTGGCGGCTATTTTTGCAAATGGAGTTCCAACGGCTTTGGCGACGAACGGGACCGTCCGGCTGGCTCGAGGGTTGACTTCGATGAGATAAATCTCGCCGTCCTTCACAGCGAACTGAACGTTCATTAGCCCGCGGACTTTGAGTGCAAGTGCGAGCGCTCGGGTCTGACACTCGATTTGGTCAACAATATCGGCGCCAAGACTGTAAGGGGGGATCGTGCAGGCGCTGTCGCCCGAATGAACGCCCGCTTCCTCGATATGCTGGAGCACTCCGCACACTGCGACCTCTGCTCCGTCGCAAATCGCATCCACGTCGACTTCGATCGCATCCCGCAGATAGCGGTCGATTAGGACCGGGCTTCGACCTGAAACCTGGACCGCGGTTGCGATATAATGATCGAGTTGTTCAGGCCCCTCGACGACCTCCATTCCACGACCGCCAAGAACGTAGGACGGACGAAGCAGGACAGGATAACCAATGCGCTCTGCGACGCGAATGGCTTCATCGCGACTTCGCGCAATGCCGTTTGACGGCTGTTTGAGATCGAGCCGTGCAACGAGCGCCGAAAAGCGTTCGCGGTCTTCGGCAAGGTCGATACTATCGGGTGACGTCCCAAGGATCGGAACGCCGGCCGACTGGAGTTCGGCCGCAAGCTTGAGCGGAGTCTGGCCACCGAGCTGGACAATCACTCCAACAAGTTCGCCGCATTCCTGCTCGCGCAGAACGATTTCGAGGACATCCTCGCCCGTCAGTGGTTCGAAATAAAGTCGGTCTGATGTGTCCGGGTCAGTCGAGACTGTCTCCGGATTGCAATTGACCATGATGACTTCGAAACCCGCGCCAGCCTGGCCGTTTCTGCCACCTCCAAGCGCAAAAGCCGCATGGCAGCAACAATAGTCGAACTCGATCCCCTGCCCGATCCGGTTCGGACCGCCGCCGAGGATCATGACCTTGCGCCTGTCGGAAACGTCCGCCTCATCGATCGCATGCTCAAACAGCGGCGCTTCGTAGGTCGAGTAGAGGTAAGGGGTTGCAGCATCGAACTCGGCAGCGCAGCTGTCGATCCGCTTGAACACGGGTCGAACACCAAGCTTTAGGCGATGGGATCGAACTTCGGTCTCGGTAATCCCTCCCGTCATTTCGCGGACCGCAGTGTGAACGACACCGGAGCCGCCGGCAGCGACCGCCTCGCCCATTTCGCGTTCGAGATGTGCCGATCGAAGTGCGAGCTCTGCCAAACGCGCATCGGAAAAACCCATGGCTTTCAGCCGTCGCATTCCAGTCGCATGGCTTGGAAGACCGTTCGAACGCACTTCGTCCTCAGCGCGAACGATTTCCTCCAACCGCATCAAAAACCAGGGATCGAAACCCGAAATTTCGTTGATTCGCTCGACTGTAAATCCTTGCCGGAGCGCCTCGGCCGCAACCAGCAGACGATCGGCGGTTGGCCGCGCTAAAGCGCTTTCAATCGCCGCCGGCTCGGCATTTTCGAGCCCTGGAACCCGGTCGAGCCCATTCAGTCCCGTTTCAAGGCCGCGCAAAGCCTTCTGAAGACTTTCCGCGAAATTTCGGCCGATTGCCATGACTTCGCCCACCGATTTCATCGAGGTTGAAAGCAAAGCACTGGCGCCCCTGAATTTCTCAAAGGCAAAACGCGGGATTTTCGTTACGACATAATCGATCGTCGGCTCAAAGCTCGCCGGGGTCGCGCCCCCAGTGATATCATTCGCAATCTCGTCGAGCGTGTAGCCGACCGCGAGACGTGCAGCGACTTTTGCGATCGGAAATCCGGTTGCCTTCGAGGCGAGTGCTGACGACCTCGAGACACGCGGGTTCATTTCGATGACCACCATTCGGCCGGTCTTTGGATCGACTGCGAACTGAACATTAGAACCGCCTGTTTCGACGCCGATTTCTCGAAGAACTGCAATCGATGCCGATCGCATTCTCTGATATTCCTTGTCGGTCAGCGTCAGCGCCGGAGCGACGGTGATGCTGTCGCCGGTGTGAACGCCCATCGGGTCGACATTTTCGATCGAGCAAATGATGATTGCGTTGTCGGCGCGGTCGCGAACGACCTCCATCTCGAACTCTTTCCAGCCCAGTACTGATTCCTCGATCAGAACCTCGTGAGTGGGGCTGGCCTCGAGACCGCCGGTGACGATCTGAACGAATTCATCGCGATTGTAGGCAATTCCGCCGCCAGTTCCTCCCAAGGTGAAACTGGGACGGATAATTGCTGGCAGTCCGACATCTTCGAGAACACAAAATCCTTCTTCAAGGCTATGGGCAATTCCGGACTTCGGGCTCTCGAGCCCAATGTGATCCATCGCCTCACGGAATTTGAGCCTGTCCTCAGCCTTTTCGATTGCTTGAGCATTGGCGCCGATCAGCTCAACTCCGAGCCGATCGAGCGTTCCATCCTTGAACAATGCAAGCGCGGTATTGAGAGCGGTTTGGCCGCCCATTGTCGGAAGAAGCGCGTCCGGACGCTCCTTCTCGAGAATTTTGGCAACGATCGAAGGCGTGACCGGCTCGATGTAGGTCGCGTCCGCGAGTTCGGGATCGGTCATGATCGTCGCCGGATTCGAGTTGACGACGATAACTCGATATCCCTCGCTTTTCAGCGCTTTGACTGCCTGACTTCCCGAATAGTCGAACTCGGCAGCTTGACCGATGACGATCGGTCCAG
Organism: uncultured Alphaproteobacteria bacterium; assembly: GCA_963703055.1. Lineage (GTDB taxonomy): Bacteria > Pseudomonadota > Alphaproteobacteria > Sphingomonadales > Sphingomonadaceae > Sphingomicrobium. The sequence goes on from OY969784.1 coordinate 750,241, forward strand.
CGCCGATGATGAGAATTGAGGAAATATCGGTACGTTTTGGCATCAGCTTTCCGGGAAGTTCATGTGGACAAATACGGTGTTGAGACCGTTTTTTCGCGCCCAGGCTGAAACACAGCTGCGCTGGTTTGCGCTCGGATCCTGACGAACCAGGAGGAGGAGCTTCTTCTCGCTGTCATCCTGCATCAGCTCCCCGAGCGCGAGACCGCAACCAAGAGCCACCGCGTTGAGCTGCGCCTCATCATGCATTTGTGCAGGGGTTGCACACGACGAGAGAATCCCCGCCAAACACAGGATCGATACCGAGGCGAGGGTTCGAACCATCAATCTATCGTTCCGGGGGACCGCGCATTCGAGTCCGTGAGAACACGGCACTTAAGCGCGGTCATCGCATCGCACCAACGAAGGCTTCGAAAAGATAGAAACTGTCTTGCGGCCCGGGACTTGCTTCGGGGTGGTACTGAACGCTGAATGCTGGTCGATCCGAAAGTTCGATCCCGCAATTGCTCCCATCGAACAATGACACATGAGTTTCGCGCACATTTTGGGGGAGCGCTTCACGCGAAACCGCAAATCCATGGTTCATGCTGGTGATTTCGACGCGCCCGTCAGAAAGTCGTTTGACCGGATGGTTGGCGCCCCGGTGGCCCTGGAACATCTTGCTCGTCTTTCCTCCAACCGCGAGCGCAAGAAGCTGATGGCCAAGGCAAATTCCAAAAAGAGGTTTGCCACTGTCGAGCATCTGGCGAATCACCGGAACGGCATATTGACCCGTCGCGGCGGGGTCGCCTGGTCCATTTGAGAGAAAAAAGCCGTCGGGACGGTGCGCCATGATTTCTTCAAATGTCGCTGCTGCAGGAACAACCGTTACTTGAGCACCCGCTTCAACGAGGCGCCGGAAGATGTTGCGTTTGTTGCCATAATCGACCGCGACAACATGCGGACGCGACGGATCCCTTGGGCCAAGCTCGTACCCCTCGTTCCACCGCCAACGGCCGCCCGTCCATCGCTCGACCTGAGTCCGGCTGACATCCCTGGCAAGGTCCATGCCTTCAAGTCCCGGCCATTCGCGCGCCGAGCGCTCCAGTGCTTCGACGTCAAACTCACCTTTTTCATTGTGCGCAATTGCGATTGTCGGCGGCCCCTCATCGCGGACGAGCTTCGTCAGCGCGCGGGTGTCGACCCCGGCAATTCCAATGCGGCCCGATTTGCTCATCCACTCAGCAAATCCCTCTTTCGAGCGATAGTTGCTGGGCTTCGTGACCACCTCGCGAACGAGGCAGCCGAGCGCATGGGCATCACCGGCTTCAATGTCTTCGTCATTCGCTCCGACATTGCCAATATGCGGAAAGGTGAATGCAATGACCTGTTTCGCATAGGATGGATCGGTCATCACCTCCTGGTAGCCGGTCATCGACGTGTTGAAACAGAGCTCTCCAACGGCTTTTCCTTGCGCTCCAAAGCCCTGCCCCCAAACTTTTCGGCCGTCTGCGAAGACAACGACTCCAGTCGCGCGCTCAGGTCGGGGCGCGTGCAGGGATCGAACGTCGGCCATGGGCAAAGGAGCCTTCCGTCAGAAGTTACCAGCGATGTTGCTAAGGCGTTGCCGCTATGCGCTTTAGCGACGCGGGTCAACGCTGGTCAGTGTGAAAATGCGACGCTAGTGCAAAAGCATGATCCGCGACGACATCAAGACCGCAACGATTGCCTCAATGAAGGGCGGCGATCGCGAAACAACCTCGACACTGCGGCTGATCTCGGCTGCGGTTAAAAACCGGGACATCGAAGCACGTACCGGCAAAGCCCCTGCGGACGATGATCAGCTCATCACTGAAGTTCTTCAGAAAATGATCAAGCAGCGGAGGGAAAGTGCTGAGATCTATCGCAAGGGCGGACGCGATGACCGAGCGGTGCTCGAGGAGCAGGAGATCAAGGTCATCGAGCGCTTCCTTCCAAGTCAGCTGAGCGACGATGAAGCCAAGGCAAGGATCGAAGACTTTATTCGGGAAACCGGAGCATCGTCGATGAAGGACATGGGCCAAGTCATGGCGTTGGTCAGGGAGCGCCTTGGCGGATCTCTCGAACCAGGACGGGCGTCAGCATTGGTCAAGTCGGCACTCGGTCGCTGACCTGTGGATAAGTCGACACGAGCGTCTTGCGGGGCTGCGAGTCGCGCGTAGGGTCTTGCCGTGACTCTTTCACCGCAATGGCTCGACGAATTGCGCGCTCGGACCGTTCTGTCGGCTCTCATCGCGCCTGCGGTAAAACTCGTCCGTGCGGGACGAGAGTGGAAAGCCTGCTGTCCATTTCACAATGAGAAGACGCCGAGCTTCACGATCAACGACGACAAGGGGTTTTATCATTGCTTTGGCTGCGGCGCTCACGGCGATGCGATCCGCTTCTTAACCGATCACTCCGGAATGCCGTTCATGGATGCCGTGAAAGAACTCGCGTCCAAGGCGGGAATGGAGGTGCCAGCACCCGATCCCAAAGCGCGAGAACATGCTGATCGAGTTGCATCGCTGAGTGACGTCATGGCGTCGGTTCAAAAATGGTATTCCCAACAGCTCTCCGGTTTGAATGGCGCGGCCGCTCGTGATTATCTCGCTCACCGCGGAATCGATTCTGCAACCATTGCGCGGTTCGGGCTCGGCTTTGCACCCGACAGCCGGTCTGGGCTGAAACGGGCCCTGATCGATCTTGGCGAAGAGCAGCTCGTTGAGAGCGGAATGTTGATCAAACCCGACGGAACCGGTGAGACTTACGATCGCTTTCGTGGACGGCTAATGTTTCCGATCCGCGATTCTCGCGGCCGAATGATCGGCTTTGGCGGACGAGTTATCGGCGAAGGCGAGCCCAAATATCTCAACTCGCCCGAGACCCCGCTCTTCGACAAGGGACGAACACTCTACAATATCGATCGCGCAGCCCCCGCAAGCCGGCAGTCGAAACGACTGATCCTCGTGGAAGGTTATATGGACGTGATCGCGCTCGATCGCGCGGGGATCAGCGATGTGCTGGCGCCAAATGGGACAGCGTTGACCGAAGTCCAGCTGGAACGAATGTGGCGGCTCGATCCATCGCCAATTCTTTGCTTTGACGGCGATTCGGCGGGACGAAAAGCTGCGATCCGCGCTGCAGTTCGGGCACTTCCGCTGTTGCGGCCGGACCGAACATTGCGGTTTGTCGAGCTGCCGCCCGGCCAAGATCCCGACGACGTGGTTCGAAATGGTGGTCCCGGCGCGTTCGAGAAGTTGCTGGAAAAAGCGGAAAATCTCGACTCAAGGCTCTGGCGCCACGAACTTGAATCCGAAACCCTCGCGAGCCCAGAATCCTGGGCCGGACTGAAGCAAAAACTGATCGATTATTCCTCACTGATTGAGCATTCCGAGCTCGGGCGCATTTATCGCGAAGACTGGCTAGCGCGATTTTATGATCGCCGCCGGGCAAGTAGTTTTTCCGCTCAAGCGTCACCGATGGCGAAACGGAACGGACGCTACATTCCCCCTTCGCCTCCGGTCGGGCCGGGAGCTCGAGCGATCGCTGCAGTTGGCATCGATGGTCCGACTGCGCGCGCTTTGATTGTCGGCTTTGCCAATTATCCAGAGGAACTTGCCGATCATTGCGAGCAGCTCGCCGCCATCGAAATCGCCGACAGTCCGACCGCAAGACTTCGCGATGAACTGGTAAATGCAGTCTTTTCCGGCACCGCGCTTGATCGTAGTGGCCTTGCCACCATATTGGGGCGCGATGGAGCAACGGGTGCGAAGGCCCCGCGCACCATGGGTTTTTCTTTCACCCGCCGCGACTGCGATCCGGACCGCGCTCGGAGCGATCTGGCTGCTGCACTCGAGATCATTGTCTCGGCGGAGGAAGTCGACAGGGCTCTCGAGGATGCAACGGAACGGTTGAAGCGGGATTTCACCGAGGAAGCCCTCGAGGAACAGCAGCGCCTAATCGGGGCGAGGCGTGGGTTGAGACAAAGGCTGGCGCAGCTCGCCGGCACTGACTAAGCAGCGGAAACTTATGGCGAAAAACGAACCACAGGAAATTGAGACGGCCGAAGCGGGCGATGCACCGCTCATCGACCTCAACGACGCGACGATCAAAAAACTGATCGCTCGCGCAAAAAAGCGTGGGTTCGTCACCTATGACGAACTGAACGCGGCGCTCCCGCAGGACCAAATGTCGTCCGAACAGATCGAGGATATCATGTCCGCGATCAACGATATGGGAATCAATGTCGTCGAGGCCGAGGAAAGCAGCGACGAGGAGGAGAGCGAGGAGGAACAGCCCGAGCCGAGCGTCGAGGATGAAGTCGATCCGCTCGACGACGGAGGGCCGCGGCCCGCTGCTGCGACCAAGAAGGAAGCGGTCGATCGGACTGACGACCCCGTCCGCATGTACCTTCGTGAAATGGGTGCGGTCGAGCTCTTGAGCCGCGAGGGCGAGATCGCAATCGCCAAGCGCATCGAGGCCGGGCGGGACACGATGATTTGGGGCCTATGCGAATCCCCGATCACGTTCGAGGCGATCATCGGATGGTCAAATGCGCTTAACGAAGGACGCATGCAGCTTCGCGAGATTCTCGATCTCGAGGCGATGCTTTCCAAGGGGCCCTCTCCTGAGCAAATCAACGCGGAGGAAGAAGGCGGCGACGGCGAAATTAGCGAGAAGACCGCCGGTCCGACCATCAAGGAAGAAGAGGATATCGAAGAGGAGCCTCCCGCCGAGGAGGATGAGGACGACATGGTCGAGCGTCGCGCCCGGCCACAGGTGGAAGAGGACGATGACGACAACACCTTGTCGCTTGCCCAGATGGAGGAAACTCTAAAGCCATCGGCTCTCGAAAAATTCGCCGAGATCACTTCGATCTACAAGAAATTCTCGAAAACCCAGGCGAGCCGGATGGAAGCCCTTCAAGGCGGCCACGATTTCCCGGGCACCGAAGAAAAGAAATATCAGAAACTGCGCGAGCAGCTCACCGCCGAGGTCGAGAGCGTCCAGTTTCACGGCAGCAAAATCGAATATCTCGTCGAAGCCCTCTATGCCTACAACAAGCGACTTACAGCGCTTGGCGGTCAGATGCTCCGGCTTGCCGAGCGCCACCGAGTGCCGCGCAAGGCCTTCCTTGAAGCCTATATGGGGCATGAGCTCGACGAAACCTGGCTCGTTGACGTCACAAAGCTGGACAAGAAATGGGCGGCGTTTGCAACAGCAGAAAAGATTACCGTCGAACGTATTCGATCGGACATTGCCGACATCGCCCAATCGACGGGCACTTCGCTCGGCGAGTTCCGACGAATCGTCAACATGGTTCAGAAAGGCGAACGGGAAGCCCGGATTGCGAAGAAGGAAATGGTCGAGGCCAATCTTCGGCTCGTGATTTCGATCGCAAAGAAATACACCAATCGCGGACTTCAGTTTCTCGATCTCATTCAGGAGGGAAACATCGGTCTTATGAAGGCCGTGGACAAATTCGAGTACCGCCGCGGGTACAAGTTTTCGACCTATGCCACATGGTGGATCCGTCAGGCGATTACACGTTCGATCGCCGACCAGGCTCGGACCATTCGAATCCCAGTTCACATGATCGAGACGATCAACAAGCTCGTGCGGACAGGGCGCCAATTTCTTCACGAAACCGGCCGCGAGGCGACGCCGGAAGAATTGGCAGAGCGACTTTCGATGCCGCTCGAGAAGGTTCGCAAGGTTCTCAAGATCGCGAAGGAGCCAATCAGTCTCGAAACTCCGATCGGAGACGAGGAAGACAGCCACCTTGGCGACTTTATCGAAGACAAGAATGCGGTGATTCCGGTCGACGCTGCAATTCAGGCGAACCTTAAAGAAACCGTCACAAGGGTTCTTGCAAGTCTGACACCAAGAGAAGAGCGCGTATTGCGCATGCGGTTCGGAATCGGGATGAATACCGACCATACGCTCGAGGAAGTGGGACAACAGTTCAGTGTCACTCGCGAGCGCATTCGACAGATCGAAGCTAAAGCGCTGAGAAAATTGAAGCATCCGTCGCGATCCCGCAAAATGCGGAGTTTTCTCGACCAATAGGCCGCAGCGTCCCAAAGGCGCCTCGCCTCATTCGCTGCGATTGGGGTGAACATTTCTCCCCTTTCTCATGATCACGGACCGCGATCTGGGATTGAACTTCAGTCGCGGTTAAAGTTCAAAACCGCTAAAAGCACGTGAAACGCGACGCAGATTCATAAGCAGCAGAACCAGAACCTTGTCCGCCTATCGGATCTCCCTCCCCTACGAACACGCGCCCATCCGGCGCCGAGCGTCGGGGTTTGCGCTCGCCGTCGCAGCAAATGTTGGGCTGTTGCTGATCCTTCTTACGCTCTCGAAAATCGCACCGGACGTCCGCAAGATCTCTCACGCGCTCGTCGTTGATCTCCTTCCAGAGTCGCACAGCCTTCAATCATCGACGAAGAAGCAGTCGGTCCAGAAGCCCGTTGAACGTTCTCAAAATCACCCGGTGGTTTCGCGCAAACTGCCTCCAATCGTGCTCCCGTCCAAACCGACCATCGCCGTTCCGCCACCGGCACCTCCAAAAAAGTCCACCCCGTGGATTGAGATGAGCAAGAGCGATATGGCTGCAGCAGATATTTCGAATTTGCCCAAATCGACTGGAGGAAGCTCCGGAGATTCAGAGGTTGCCGGCACTGGTCCGCACGGCGAAACCCTTTATAGGGCTGAATGGGCACGTCATCCGACCGACGCTGAGGTAGACGGCTATCTTCCTTCTCACTCAGCGGATGGTTTCGGCCTCATCGCTTGCAAGACAATTCCCGGCGACCGCGTCGAAGACTGCATCGAACTTGATCAAACGCCAGGCTCGCATCTTGCTTCGGCCGTCCGTCAGGCCGCGTGGCAGTTTCGCGTTCGTCCGCCCCGAAAGAACGGTGTCCCAATGATTGGCGCATGGGTTTCGATAGAAATCGATTACAGTCACTATGAGCGTTCAGCTAGCGGCCTCTAATGCGCCAGGCGTTCAAAGCTAAAGCGACGCTAACCGTCTTGGAGCACGCCTCTCTAAGAGATCGCGCATTAGCGTTATCCGTGGTGGCGCCGCTGAAACTTTAGCGAGCTCCGGCGGCGCTGCCACAGTTGCTGCTTTCGATCGGCCACTTGGCCCATTGGTTTTTACGAAAAGCCAGCATGACAAAGGCGGAACCTCCGTCGTCGGCAAACGTTCGCCCCTAACTTAAGTTAATTGGGTTTCCCCGTGTCTCGGTCGGACGACAAGAAAAAATCTAAGGACATTCGTGACATGAACGAAGAGCTGAGGCGGAGCCTCAAGCTCTGCCGCTCGATCGTCGACGACCTTCGCACGAAGCTCGTTCAGGCTCCAGACGAAGAAACCGCGGCCAAGACAAGCAAAAAGGACTGAGGCAGCCCCTTTACCGATCGCTCGCACTAATCCTTGCGTTCGCGCTCGCTCCGGGTCGAATCCGTTATTTGCTGGTCGATCCCGCTTTTGTTGCTGAAAAAGGCGGCAGCGAAGAGGCCACAACCAAGCACAACCGAAAAAAATACACCAAGAGTTGTCGCGATGACGGTGCTGAACGTGAGGTCGCCGGTCGAATGGAGATAGAACAGGGCCAGTGCAACCATCGCGACCGCGATGATTACAATCCACTTAAGGATTCGCCGGAACTCCCCGGCGGCTCGCTGTCGATCGGAAGTCACCAGGCGTTCTAAAGGCGCGACAACACCAACCAGTCAACCGCTAGCGCCGATGACGAAGCATAAATCCTTCAGCGTGACGGTGCTTGAGTTTTTCTTCGTAATCTTCTGCCAATTCCTCCAGTGCGCCGCGCATTTGTTCGTCAGTCAGAAACCTTGCAAGCCGCCGACATCGTTCAATTTGTTCCATTAAATCAATACGTTCATGTTCCATGGGTCACCGTCAATGACAGCTCCCACGCTCATTGGAACCAACGTCGTTCGATCGCCAAGGGTTCCCACGGCTGCGAGGGTGAAACGATCGCCAGCAAACTCGATCCTTTGCAAGCAGCAGATGAGGGCTGTCGGGACATTTAAACTTAAAATGTTACTGTGACGAAGCCCGGCGTTCCGCCTGAGCCAGAATGTTTTTCACCTCGTTGCTCGGGATCGCGAAGCCAATTCCGACATTGCCTGCTGCAGCTTCGCTCTGGCTTGGGCTGAACAAGGCGGAATTGATCCCGACCACTTCTCCGCTGAGGTCGATCAACGGTCCGCCGGAATTTCCTGGATTGATAGGAGCGTCAGTCTGAATAAAATGTCTCGAGTTCCGCTTCGCCAAGCGGCCGATTGAGTGCGCTGACGATGCCGCTCGTTACTGTCTGGCCCAGGTTGAACGGATTTCCGATGGCCATGACATAGTCTCCGACCTCAAGCTTGCTGCTGTCGCCAAGCTTCAGACTTGGAAGGTCGTGTGCGTCAATTCGAAGAACCGCGAGATCGAGCCGGGGCGCAAGTGCCACTGGATCAGCAGGAAATTTGCGCCCGTCCTTGAGGCCAACTTCAACCGCCTGCGCATTCCGAACGACGTGAAAGTTGGTAATCACAAGCCCGCGCGAACCATCGACGATCACTCCGGAGCCAGCTGCCATCGTCGGCTGAAGGGCGGCGTCCGGAATTCCCATGTATCTCCTGAAAAACGGGTCCTGAAGAAGCGGATTCTGTTCCGCTGGCGAGGGCTGAAGAGTCGCGATGTTGACGACGGCAGGCGCGGTCATCTTGACGAGCGGTGCAAGGCTGTCCTTCGTTGGGATTGCAAGAACCCGTCCGTCAGCCGATGTGCTGGTAGAAATTGGAAGCGCTCGAGCGATGAGCCCACCAATCACCGCTGCGCCGACTAGGAAGAACATCAGAAGAAGGATTGAAATCCGTGGGCTCGCACCACGCGCATCGGCCATTCGTCTTAACCCTCCACTATCTGACCTTCTGGAGCGCCCCTTCGAAGCTTGTCGGGCAGCGGCTCCCCTGCGGGAGTGAACGCAAGGCTGACGGAATTGATGCAATATCGTTGTCCGGTCGGCGGAGGACCATCGGGGAAAACATGCCCCTGATGCGATCCGCAGCGTGCGCAGACGATTTCGGTCCGCATCATCCCGTGGGTCGTGTCCTTGATATAGTCGAGATGATTGCTTTCAAACGGGCGCGTGAAACTCGGCCATCCGGTACCGCTCTCGAATTTCGTCCCGCCATTGAACAATGGCAGCCCGCAAAGCCGACAGGTAAAAATTCCCAAGCGTTTCTCGTCGAGGAACACACCGCAAAACGGAGCTTCGGTGCCATGATCAAGGAGGACACGACGTTCCTCGGGCTTGAGCTCGGCAACGAGAACATCGATCTCTTCTCTGCTCGGCGGAGTAAGATCGAACATGGTGATATCGAGACGATCTCCCATTTGACGAATTCTCCTTCAGCTCCGGTTTAAGATGGGGATAGGATTGGCCGCTGTCGATGCGATGGATATTTGCGCTCCTTCTGACCGTCTTGGCGACCTCGGCAATTGCCGAGAGCCCCCTGTCGCACCTCCAGTCCCTTGCCGATGACGCCGGGCAATATGCTTCACAGTTCAACGTTTCCACCCAAGAGGCCATGCGCCGACTGATCGCCCAGGAGGACAGCGTCGCAACGACTGACGCAATTGCGCGCGAGTTTGCGGACCGGATCGCCGGAATTTCCATTGAGCACAGTCCCAATTATCGGATCATCGTTCTTCTCACCGGTTCCAAGGACGTTGCCGAGCGAAGTTTCAAAGGCGTCCCGATTGTTTTCAAGACGGGCGCTAAAGTCACCCACGAACGAGCGGTCGAAGCGATGCGCCACCATCTGATCGACTTGCGAACCGCGCTCCCGGGAATCCGCGGAACCGGCTATGACCAGCGCACAGGCGAACTCGTCATTCTCGTTAACCAGGCCGATGCCGAGCGTCTTGGCACCGAGACAATCCGTCACGAGGCCGAGGAGATTATGGGTGCGCCGGTCCGCATTGCCGACAAGGATTTGAGCGATAGCAACATGGGCGTCGACGGAGGCGCGCGGGTCGAAGGACTGAACACGCTGACAGATCGAAGGAACCGATGCACGACCGGCTTTGTGGTCACAAACGGCGAAGTCAACGCGATTACAACCGCTGCCCACTGTCCCGACCAATTGACCTACGTTGAACCGCAAGGAGCTCAGATTCTTCTCCCAATGATCGGGTCATGGGGAGCGGCATACCGAGACGTTCAGATCAACGGCAGCGCTGATTCCCCCGATCCCGACTTTTACTCAAACCATGATCCCGATCGACTTCGGCAGGTCGAAACCTGGCGCAATGTCGCAAGCACTCGCGCCGGCGACTTTGTTTGTCATTATGGTGAAAGCTCCGGCTACAGTTGTTCAACTGTCGAACTTACCGATTATGCACCGCCCGGCGATCTTTGCGGAGGCCCATGTTCACCCACCTGGGTGACGGTCAAAGGGCCGTCATGCATTCCTGGCGACAGCGGAGGCCCGGTCTTCAGCGGAAACGTCGCTTTTGGCATCGCAAAGGGAATCAACCGCGATGATTTGGGCCAGTGCGAATTCTATTATTATATGTCGACCGACTATCTTCCGCCGCCATGGCACGTCTTCACGACAGCCGATTTCAATCGCGGGCGATCAAGTCGCCCCGACACTGATCATTAGTCCCCGGGACCGGCTCGGCTGGGTCATTGCCGATTTTGACGACCTCGTTCTTTTCATTGACGTGGACAATTGTGGGTTGAAGCGCCTGCGCTTCGGAATTCGTAAGCAAGGCGTAGCTCATGATGATCACGAGGTCACCGGTGTGGACTAGATGCGCCGCTGCCCCGTTGATTCCAATGACGCCGCTGCCGCGCTCGCCCGGGATCACATACGTCTCGATCCGGGCCCCATTGGTGATGTCCACGATTGAAACCTGTTCGCCCTCGAACAAATCGGCAGATTCCATAAGACCGGCGTCGAGAGTGACCGAACCCACATAATGAAGGTCGGCCTGGGTCACCGTCGCCCGGTGGATCTTCGATTTCATCATGATCCGCATCATCGGATCGCAGGCTCCCGTTTGATCTTCACTCTGCCCAAGCTCGCGGCTCCTACTAAATTTGCATCGGCTCGTCGATTATCAATGTTGCGCTGCAATATCGCACTTGCAGCAACCGGTGAGAATTCCCAACTCTCTGCATGCGGACGTGGTGAGAATTCCGAAATCAGCTGCCCCAACCGCCCGGATCATGTTGTATTTCAATGATCTTTAAATCTGGCACAGCTCTTGCTTATGAATAGGCACGACGATTTGCCAAGTGGAGTATGTAATGGAAGCGCAAGACAATCAGGTCGCACTGCCCCTTCGGTCGCACACGATTTTGGGCGCGTGCGAAGCGGTAGGAGAGGATTTCGGGTTCAACCCGATCTTTCTTCGCGCGCCCTTTGCCGCAAGCGTCCTTTATAGCCCTCTTTGGGCGATCGGCGCCTATCTCGCTTTTGGTCTTGTGGTTTTAGGATCGCGGCTGCTGTTTCCGAAAGCGAAAGCCGTTCCTCAGAAGCTAGAGACTGAGGCTCAACCGCAAAATGCGGTCGAAGAGTTTCAGCTCCAAAAAGCGGCCTAAAACTCTCCGCGGGCTTCCGCCCTTGCCTCCAAGAGGTCGAATAAGGCGCGGTGCTGGAGCAACATTTGCTCCCCGCCGAAAGACAGGGCGCGGGCGGCTCCAGTGCTGGTTGTCGAATAGTCGACGATTGAGACCACCGACGCTTCGTCCGGAAGCGACGGCGCGGGCGCCTCGGTGCCGGCGCGAGCAGCGGCCCGGTCGAGCAATCGACGAACCGGCCACCAGTCGCAGACAAGTGCAGTGGCTGCGCCAAGTGCACAGCCGTCTCGCTCCGATTTCGCGAGCGTTTGAAGTGCGTGGCACGCTCCAAGGAGGCTCGACTCCGTTTCCGCCGCTCCTGGAGTGCTCGGCAGCGGACCCACTGCAGAGGTCAGTCTCACCAGATACAGCCGTTCGCGTTCGAAGCCATTCGCCGCGTGAGTAAGCCAGTCGCCCACCGGGCCTTTTGGAGATCGTTCGACGGCAATTTCAATGAGGCCAGGAAAATGTCCGTGAAGGCTGCAAAGGAGATGGACCGCGTCCGCGATGTCACGTCCCGAATGCGGGCCTGTACCTTCTAGAAGCGAAAGCAGGTGCGGATGTCGTCCACACCCCTCGCCCGCGACTCTAGCGAGCTGGACTGCGGAAACACTGACCGGCTTCTCATCGATGGACCGGTTAAATGCCATTCCTCTTCCCTTCGTCCGAAAATCCGCCAAGGCGTCGCCTTATCTCCGCGGTCCTAACTCAAGGGCGTAAAGAGGAGGTTTATGGTCCGGTAAGCTTTCGCCAACCAGATTCGCCTCAGCTCTTAGTCCAGGCGCGAGGCTTCGCTCAGTCGTCGCGATATGCGAGCTCGAAATTGCCCCACCTTCGACCCTTGATCCAAAGCGGCACGAAGACGTTTTTGACGGGGATGAACTTGTCGCCCAACTCCATTCGGTAGGTTGCAAGAGTCGCGGGCTTTTCGCTTGCAAGAGCCATCCTGGTGGTATCGTCGATGAGGATCCGCTTGTTGCGGCAATGTTCGTCGTTCCAGACCGGATCCGAGCCCTGTGGGTGGCTTCGCTCGCTCAAATGGGTTGGGAGATATCCGTTAGGATCTCCAATTGCCGAGCCGATGATCCGCGTGTCGCTTGCCTTCGTCCGGTCGAGAACCGGCCGAACGACCTTGTCCGCGGTGCCATTGAACCGAACCGTATACTGAACAGGGTTCGAACCCTCGACGATCTTATAGTCGCGGTCGAAGACATCCTCGAGACTGGTCGTCCCTGCGTCGATTGCCTGTTCGATCGCGTTCTTGATCTGCCGGCAAGCATCCTGCGCTTTGAGAATGAACGGAGTATCGTCGATTTCGGCGCCGGAATTCGCGAGCGTATCGAGCATTGTGTTCGACAGCATCTCAAGATGGCCAAGACGTTTCTCAGCCGTCAGAAGCTCGCTTCCGTTTGCCCGAGCGTCACCGGCAAATTCCGTCAGCCCGGCCTTGACCCGGTCGACGCTGGTCTGGATCATGTTCGTCGAGTGAGCAATTCCCTCGGTCTGGCGATCGACCATACCGACGATTTCGCTCACCTCGCGCACGGTTTCGCTGATCGTGCTGAATCCGGACTGAGCAGCACGACTGCGCTCAACTCCCGTCTTGATCTCGTTTGTTACCGCCCCTGCTTCGCGGGTCAGTTCGCCAATCGTTGAGGCGATTTGGCTCGTTGCAGCGCGGGTATCGTGCGCCAGCTTTTTCACTTCGGCAGCAACGACTGCGAAGCTTCGCCCGGCATCGCCTGCTCGGGCCGCCTCGATCGTCGCGTTCAATGCAAGCATATTGGTCTTGCGGGCAATCGTCTCGATCGTCGAAGACACTGTCTGGACCTGGTTCATTGCGCCTGCAAAGCCGGCCATCCGTTCTCCGAGCTGAACGATCAGCTCGGTCAGCCCCTTGAAGCCGTCAATCGTGCCCTCGATCGCTTCCCGGCCAGCGTCGAGCTTCGATTTCGCCTGTTCCGACAGGAGTCTCGCTTCGTCGGTTGAATCCGAAACCCTCGCCTGGTCGCTCATGAGGCGAGTTGTCACCTCTTCAAGCTGATCGAGCATCTTGAGATGTTCGCCGATGCGGTCTGAAACGCCCTTCACATAGCCCGCTACGTCACTGCATTCCATCGACAGCGACCCGCAATCGCGAGCGACCGCCCGGATCGCATTTTCCGTGACTTCCTCGATCCCCGCAGTGGCCATGTGACGCCGGCTCCCGATTAATTCGTGGACCGGAATACGAAGAACACCCTACTTCTTCGTTAACCACGCTGATGAGCGGAGCCGCGCCTGTTCAATTTTTGGGATACCGAGCTTTGGCTCGACGCCGGCCAGGACCGAAGTTTCCGGCTGAATTAAAGGCGGCGGCGACGTCTATTGCGAATAGATCAAATATTTCCTGCGCTCATCGTCCCAAGCGTTCTCGTCGATCCCTGCCGCTTCGTCTAGATCTTGAGGAACTGCCTCAGCATCGTCGACCCAGTCGCGCAAAAGGCTGGAGCCATTGATGACGTCGATCGCGAGCCTATCGAATACATATTCATAGGGAAAATCGCGCCACAGCGGGTAATCCGGATAAAGCGTTCTTATCGCTTTGAAGGCCAGGGCCTGAAGGCGCCATGGCTTGAATGCCCGATGATCATACCATGAACCTTCGGCATGAATGAAAAGACCATGATTTAGCGCTCCAACATGTTTGTGGAACGTTGGCTGAAAGGTGATGTCGCGAAGTTTGCAACCCCCAAGCCAATCCTTCGCCTGGCGTTCCATTTCACAAAGGATTTTTCGAGGTTCGAGGTCCGGTGCTCCGAAGAGCTCAAGCGGCCTAGTCGTCCCCCGCCCCTCGCTGAGCGAGGTTCCCTCAAGCATCACCGTGCCCGCATAATCCCTTGCCATGTTGAGGTTCGAAGCGTTGGGACTGGGGTTAATCCACACCCGCTCTGAGGGCCACCCAAATCCCGGTGCCTCGTCGGGTTCCCAACCTTCCATCTCGATCACACGATAATCCACGTCGAGACGAAATTGATCGATGAACCAACGGCCAAGCTCACCAAGAGTAAGCCCATGACGCATCGGAATGGGACCTGCGCCGACGAAGCTTTCAAATCCTGGTCTCAAGGTCAGACCTTCGATCGGTCGACCGGCGGGATTGGGCCGATCGAGGACCCAAACCGATTTCTTGTGCTCTGAAGCTGCTTCAAGAATATAGAGAAGCGTCGTGATGAAGGTATAAATCCGACATCCAAGGTCCTGAAGATCGACCAGAATAACGTCAAAAGTGTGCATCGACTGACCGCTCGGCCGCCGCACTTCTCCGTAAAGGCTGAAGACCGGAATCTTGTGAACGGGATCGGTGAAGTCGTCAGACTCGACCATATTATCCTGCTTATCGCCGCGAAGACCGTGCTGCGGGCCAAAGGCTGCACTCAGATTGACGCCGCAGGCCGCGAGCGCATCGAGGCTGTGGGTGAGATTTGAAGTGACGGATGCCGGGTGTGCAACGAGCGCGACCCGCCGGCCCTCAAGCTCGCGCAGTAGATCAGGGTCGGAAACAAGCCGGTCGATTCCAAATTTCATCATCGCGAGCCTTGTCTAGGGAAGCTTAGCAATGAAGCAATCGCGGAGGTGAAAATCCGGGCGGTCGCCTTCGGGATGGGCAAGGGCCCAAAAGGTTCGGCCGCGGCCTTTTTCCTCAATCACTGCGGACAGATTGAGCGCCGCTCCCTCAGCCACGTTCAACTCCAATTCTGCAACAAGGCAATGATCTCGAAATTCGATCTTCGGGGGCGCGATATCGAGTTCCGACATTCCGTTCCGATACCCAGTGAACCGATACGCAGCCCAAGCTCCCGATGGCGCGAAATTCAACTCAATGTAGTTTGATGGTCCGATTGCGATAAACGCTTCAAAACAGGTGGACTGCCAGAGACCGTCGGTACGTCGGGACGGCTCAGGATAAGGAAAGACGAGCTGCGATAATTCGCCCTCTAACCTATAGGTGAATAAGAGAGCTCCGCCGCGACGAACAACGAAAGCATCGAGTCTCAAGTCTCGCGGTGGACCGAATGGACGAAGCTGCACGCGAACCTCAGTAGCCGGATTGCCGGATAAACAAAGCCAATTGGCGGGCGCCGTTGAGGCGCGGCCGCGGGGCGATTGCTAAGGCAGCGGGACCGTCGCTCCAATCATCAGAACTTCGCTTGAAGGATCCGAAAGACGGATTGTCCCTCCCGCTTCGGCGGTCAGGCTATGTGCTAGCCAAGCGCCGGCGGCGCGGGGCTCAATCGGCTGGTTGCCGCCAGATACGAGCGTTTCCCGAAGCGCGGGGTCAAGAAGAATGCGCGGTCCCTCGCCTCGCACTGCGATTTCAATTTGTCCTCCGGTTCGTTCGGCGCCGACATCTAGCCTGCCTCCTCGAACCAGAGCGTCACCGCCAAGAAGCGCAAGGTTGAGCATCAGCTTCAACGCTCCCTTGGGGAGTTTGTCGCTTTCGACGACCCAACCGAGCTCGATTTTTCCGTCAGCCCCAAAAAGCCCCGCCAAGGCCGCCTGGGCTTCGCGTGTATCGATCTCCTCGCCAAATCCCCCGCCGGCTCCGAACGCCAGCCGGAAAAACTTCAGCTTGTTGGCAGTCGCTCGAGCGCTGTCGCCAAGAAGTTCGAGGCACTTTTCCCGCATGTCGGGGTCGGTTTCGTCCGCAAGAAGCTCAAGACCATTGTTGAGCGCCCCGACCGGCGACATGAGGTCATGGCACAGCCGCGAGCAAAGCAGGCTTGCAAGTTCGACAGCGTTCATGCGTGCGTTGATGAGCGAGAGTTCCAGCCCGCGCAAGTCGTTCCGGCATTGAACGATAGTGTCGCGAAACCCATATCCCTAGGGAAGATGGGGGGAATTCAAACGATCGATACGCGGCTTGGAGCCGTCCACTCGGGCTGGCGCCTTGATCGCGCGCTTGCGGCTGTGCTTCCGACGATTTCGCGCGAGCGTCTGAAAACCCTAATTCGAAGCGGCGCAGTTACGATCGCGGACCTGCCGGCCCGCGATCCCGCACGCAAAGTTCAAGGCGATGAGCATGTTCTCATCTCCGTCCCCGAGCCGCAGCCCGCCCATAACGAAGCTCAGGATATTCCGCTCACCATCCCGTTCGAAGACGACCATCTTCTTGTGGTCGAAAAGCCCGCGGGGCTGGTTGTTCACCCCGCTGCTGGCAATCTCGACGGAACGCTGGTGAACGCGTTGCTGCACCATTGCGCCGGAAAGCTTTCGGGAATCGGTGGAGTTGCACGGCCAGGAATCGTGCACCGGATCGACAAGGATACGTCGGGGCTACTTGTGGTCGCCAAAACCGACGTCGCTCATGAGGGCCTTGCAAGACAATTCGCCGCGCATTCGATCGACCGGGTGTATCTCGCCATCGTCAACAACATCCCGAAGGTAAGTGGAGGTTCGATCGACGCGCCGCTCGGCCGTTCAGCGGCCAACCGGAAGAAAATGGCCATTACCGACGCGGGCCGGGGCAAACGTGCAGTTACGCACTGGAAACGGTTAGAGGTCTTGAAAAACGCGGCCGTTCTCGAATGCCGACTTGAAACGGGAAGAACGCATCAAGTCCGGGTCCACATGGCCGCGATCGGTCATCCACTTCTTGGCGATCCGGTCTACGGGAGATCCGGAAAGGCGCACGGCAAGTTGCTGACCGATCTTGGGTTCAAACGACAGGCACTTCACGCTGCCGAACTTGGGTTTACTCATCCTGTTACGAAAAGCAGATTATCGTTTTCATCTCGCATGCCGGCCGACATGCAGGAACTGTTCAAGCGAGCGCTTAGTGTATAGTGAACAACCAGATGGGGCCGCAAAACTGCCCCAATCAAGGGAGAAAGACGAAATCTATGGCTGAACGAAAAGGGATCGTTTCGCTCCCCGCGTCCGGTGGGGAGGCCGGACTCAATCGCTATCTTGCGGAGATCAAGAAGTTTCCGATCCTCAGTCCTGAGGAAGAATTTATGCTGGCGAAACGCTGGCGGGAACACGGCGACACCGAAGCCGCAGCGAAGCTCGTCAACTCGCATCTGAGACTCGTTGCCAAAATCGCAATGGGCTACCGCGGCTACGGCCTTCCAGTCAGCGAACTCATCAGCGAAGGCAATATCGGGCTGATGCAGGGCGTGAAGAAGTTTGAGCCCGATCGCGGTTTCCGGCTGGCCACCTATGCGATGTGGTGGATCAGAGCCTCCATTCAGGAATTCATCCTGCGCAGCTGGAGCCTCGTGAAAATGGGCACGACCGCGGCCCAGAAAAAACTATTCTTCAATCTCCGGCGGATGAAAAATCAGATCGATGCCTTCGAGGAGGGCGATCTCAAGCCGCAGGACGTCGCGAAAATCGCGACCGATCTTGGCGTCAGCGAAGAAGAGGTCGTGTCGATGAATCGCCGGATGGCGATGGGCGGCGACACGAGTCTCAATGCACCGTTGAAGAGCAACGAAGACGGCGAAGGCCAATGGCAGGACTTTCTCGTCGACAGCGGGCCACTTCAGGACGAGCAGATCGCGGAAGATGAGGAAAGCCGAGTCCGTCACGATCTTCTCGATGAGCGCGATGGAATCTCTCAACGACCGGGAAAAGCATATTTTGATGGAGCGCCGGTTGGCCGACGAGCCCAAAACGCTTGAGGAATTGAGCCAGGTCTACGGGGTGAGCCGGGAGCGTATCCGTCAGATCGAAGTGCGCGCGTTCGAAAAGTTGCAGGCCGCTCTGCTTCGCCTGGCCGGCGAGCGACGACTGCTCCCCGCGGCCTGAGCGACTCTTCCTCTACTCACGCTCTGCCGTCGCGGTCGACTCCCCGCAAAGCTTACGCTGGCTGCGTTCCCAGAAAGTTCAGTCGCGCCTTTTGAGGAACGAGACCGCGACGGCGGTTGCGACCAGAGTGCCTCCAGCAAGACCTCTGCCGCGCTTTCGCATCAGCGACAGTCCAAGACTTGCAAGGATCGCCGAGACCATTCCAACCTTCTCCATTCCCACGAGGGCGCCCGCCCGGTTGATCATCCGTCCGGCGAGATAATTCCTAACCCGCGAATTTGCGGGACGAAGCACGTGATCCGGGGCTTGCTGCTCAATTTCGGAAGTCCTGAGGCTGATGGCCGTCTCGCTTGGACTTGGTTCTTTGGAATCTTCCAGATCCTGAGCACAACCTGGGTCGGCTTCAACTGGGCCGGCTTCAGTCGTTTCCCTTTCTGTCTTCCTTTCGAGATCCGAGTTAAGTTCGGCCCCGAACAAAAATGCGTAGGCTGAAAGATACATCCACGTGATGAGGATCACGACCGTCGCGAGAGACCCGTAGGTCTTGTTGTAATTTGCGAAATTCGCGACATAAAATCCGAATCCGAGCGTCAGGACGACCCAGGCGACTGCAGAAAAAATGGATCCAGGAGTAATCCACTCCCACTCGGCTTCCTTTCGGTCAGGCCCATATCTGTAGAGTGTCGCTGCTCCCGCGGCTCCAGCAAAGATCAGAACGGCATAGGATCCGATCTTTCCAAGAATTGCGAAGATCGGGGGCAAATGGGGAAGGAGCTTTTCGAGATACCCAAGGATGGCAATCGCGGCCAGTGCGACAACGGCTCCAGCCGCCGCTCCAAGCGTGATTGCGAGCGCAAGAAGATTGGCTTTGACGAAACCGCGCCGATCTTCTTCGTCATAGGCAATATTGAGCGCTATCACGAGCGAACCCGAAGCATTGCGCGCACCAAAGAGCGCAATTGCGATGGCAATGAGAAGACCAGTTCCTTTCTTGCTCCCGGAGGTCTGGACCACGCTCATGATCTGGTCGCCGATCAGCTTGGCGGCATCTTGCGGTAGAAGGCTCGTCAAAGATTTGACGTTTCCGATAACCGTCATCGGATCTGCAAGAAGTCCGTACGTCAGCACGATCGCCGCGAGGAGGGGAACCAGCGCGAGCAAGCCGTAAAAGGCCACTCCGGCTGCAACAATTCCGATATTGTCCTTGGAGGATTCTCTCCAGCTTGCTGAAACGGCTTGCTTCCAGGCAGAAACCGGCATTCGCCACGGCGAATTCGTCGTTCGATCAGCTGTTACCATCGTACGCGTTGTTTTTGATCGGATCTTGGCTGTCGTCATGACGCGCAAACCAGCCGAACCACGCCACGTTCCCACGCCGCCAAATGGTTACCGCGATCCTCTTGCAATGCGCAAAAAACAAGCGGACGGTGAACGTTTCATCGAAGCGCTCGTCGAGCGCCTTCAGCGACTCGGAGCGCCCGGCAAACGGACGAAGGGAGAGTCGCATGGCTGGAGAATTCAAAGGCACTCGAGTAATCGCGCTGGTGGGACCCGCCGGCGCGGGAAAGACGACCCTTGCCGAAGCCATGCTGTTTGCGGCCGGCGCAAGTGATCGCATGGGATCGACTGCGAACGGCTCAAGCATCGGTGACTCGAGCCCTGAAGCGCGCGCCCGCGGCGGCTCGACTGAAATCAACCTTTATAATTTCGATTATCTCGGCAGTTCCTTTGCTCTCCTCGACTGCCCAGGGTCGATCGGATTTTCAGCCGATGGCGCACGAGGGCTTGCAACCGCCGATGTCGCAATTGTTGTGGTTGATCCCGATCCCGCCCGAGCTCCGCTTGCAGCGCCCGCGCTAAGAGCACTCGACGAGCTTGGAGTTCCGCACCTCATCTTCGTCAACCGGATCGATCAGGCACGCGGTCGAATCCGCGATCTCCTTTCCGCTCTCCAGCCAATGAGCGTCTCGCCGCTGATCGCGCGCCAGATTCCAATCTGGGATGGCGAAAAAATCACTGGATTTGTCGATCTCGCTCTCGAATATGCCTTCAAGTATCGTCCAGGACAGCCATCTGAACGGATCGAGATCCCTTCCGACCTTCAGGGCCGCGAGCATGAAGCGCGAACCCAGATGCTCGAACAGCTTGCCGATCATGATGATGATCTTCTTGAGCAATTGTTGATGGATGAAACTCCTCAGCGCGAGACGATCCTGGCGGACCTCGCTCGTGAAACCGGCGAGAGCCTAGGCGTCTCGGTTTTGTTTGGGTCCGCGACAAGCTCCTGGGGCGTCCGACGCCTCCTAAAGGCGATGCGCCATGAAGCCCCAACCCCAGCAATCGCGGCCAATCGCCTGGAAGTGAGCGATCCCGCAATGTATGTTTTCAAGATTCTTCACGGCTCGGTCGGCCGGCTCGCGATGGCTCGAGTCCTCGGAGGCTCGATTTCCGAAGGTTCAGAGCTCAAAACTAATGAGGGCGACCATGCGCGCGTTGGATCGCTGTTCAAAGTCCAGGGGGAAAAGACACAGAAAATTGGAAGTGCAGGCGATGGCGATATTGTCGCTGTGGCCAAAATCGACTTAATCTCTGCCGGTGAATGGCTGTCCGCTGGGAACACCCCGGGGTCAATCGAGATTAACTATCCGGCTCGCAACTGCGCAATCGCGATTGAACCTGCGGATCGCAAGGACGACGTCAAGCTTTCGGGCGCCCTTCAACGGCTGAGTGAGGAGGATTTCAGCGCTCGTCATTGAGCACGACGATGCCAATCACGAAATTCGGATGCGCGGGATCAACGACGAGCATCTGAACACGGTGCTCGCGCGGCTCAAGAGACGGTTCGGAGTTGAAGTGAAGAGCCAAACTCCGACGGTCGGTTATCGCGAATTGGTTCGCAAGCCGGTGACCCAGAAAGGGCGCCACAAAAAACAATCCGGAGGCCATGGCCAGTTCGGCGATGTAATCATCGAGCTGAGGCCTCTCTCGCGCGGTTCGGGATTTGTGTTCGAAGAAAAAATCCACGGAGGATCAGTCCCCAAACAGTGGATTCCAGCGGTCGAGGAAGGTGTCCGCGAAGCGATGCAGAAGGGACCGCTTGGATTTCCGGTCGTCGACTGCGCGGTCACCCTCGTCGATGGGAGTTACCACAGCGTCGACAGCTCTGAACTCGCGTTCCGTCTTGCTGGCCGGATTGCGATGCAGGAGGCGTTGACGGCGGCCCAACCCCATCTTCTCGAACCGATGCACAAGCTCACGGTTGTGTGTCCCTCAAGTTCAACAAGCCGAATCACGTCCGCAGTTGCGGGGCGCCGTGGCCAAATGCTCGGACTGGGCCCGCGCGATGGCTGGGCCGGCTGGGATCGGGTCGACGCTTTGATCCCGGAAGCCGAGCTGTCTGGTCTCGAGGCCGAACTTCGGTCTCAAAGCCAGGGCCTTGCGAGTTATGAAGCCGAGTTCGATCACCTCGCGGAGTTGAATGGTCCGCTCGCGGAGAAGGTCGTTCAACAGAAAGTTCCGGAGGCGGTCTAGGCGAAAGGATAGCGCGAGTTGGGTTGGCGTGACGACGCTCGCGCCTTCAAGGCCTTAAGAAATCGATTTGCGCGCGCCCGCTCGCAATAGGAAACTCCTTTCCCTAGAGCCTGTGCGATGAAGCACTGGTTCAAAGACCAGCATTTCCGGTCGCTGCTCAAAAATAGCAGCTATCTTGCCGCTTCGCGGGTCGTCGCGGCAGTCGCCTCGGTTGCGACCATTTCGTTCGCCGCTCACGCCCTTGGCCTACTGCTTTTTGGGGCGGTGATTCTTATCGACAGTTACGCACGCGCAGTAAGCGGCATTGCAAAGTTTCAGTCGTGGCAGCTCATCGTTCGCTATGGCGGAAAGGCGCTTGCGGGCGAGCATGACGATTTCAAAGCATCGACCGGATTCGCGTTCGCACTGGACATGATCAGTGGCCTTGGTGGGATGATTTTGGCGCTTGCAGCGCTTCCCTTCGTGGCTTCCTTGGTCGGCATTCCCCGAACGGAGCTTGTGCCGGCTCTTATCTATTGCACGCTTCTTCCGACCATGGCGTCGGCCACTCCGATGGGGGTACTTCGGGCCCTCGACCGGTTCGACCTCATTAGCTGGCAGAGCACTGCCACTCCCATCAGCCGGGTGATCCTGGTCGCTGTTGCTTATTTCGTCCGCGCACCATTTTCGGTTTACGTTGCCGCCTGGTACGTCAGTAATCTTGGCGGAGACCTCTACGCATGGGTCATTGCATGGCGAGAACTTCGTCGACGTAATCTGCTCAGAGGAATTCGGCCGACCCTACGGCCCGACCGACTTCCGGGTGCCTGGCGCTTTGCAGTTCACGTAAACCTCAATGCCAGCGTCCAGGCGGCATGGGGCCCGATTGCGCGCCTTGCAGTCGGCGGATTGCTCGGAACTGCCGGTGCAGCGCTGTTCCGGGTCGCCTCAAGCCTGTCGGACGGCGCGAGCAAACCTGCCGATCTTCTTGCCAAGGCTTTTTATCCTGAGGTGGTTCGAATGGATCTCTCCACAAAAAAGCCCTGGAAGCTGATGATTCGCGGCACGGCGCTCGCGAGCGGGTTCGCTTTGATCGCGATCCTGGTTCTTCTTGTGGGCGGAAAGCCGATCGTTCTGCTGCTCTTTGGAAGACAATTTCTCGGCGCCTATGGAGCGCTCGTCATCTTGATGCTGATCCCGTTCTTGAGCGTCTTCAGCTTCCCGCTTCCGCCAATGCTTTACGCGCTCGACCGACCGGATGGACCGCTGATCGCGCGCGTGGTCGGGACGATCCTCTTCTTTCTGACCATTGCCCCCTTGTCATGGCGGATGGGCGTGAATGGTGCAGCAATCGCGCTTGTGATCGGAACTATCGGGACGGTTGCAACGATGATGTGGCAGCTTCGTGGAGAGCATCGAAGAGTTCGTCCACGAAAAACCGAGCCCGCAGCTCGTTAGCGAGCGACCTCGTCAAATCCTTGGCTTTTCACGAGGCGGTCCAGTTTCACGAGCGTGGTCAAAAGTCTTTCCATTTGGTCGAGTGGCCATGCATTCGGGCCATCGGATTTGGCATGATCGGGATCGGGATGCGTTTCCATAAAAAGACCCGCGACGCCAGCAGCAACTGCGGCGCGGGCGAGGACTGGAACGAATTCGCGGTTCCCCCCGGAGCTCGTCCCTCGACCGCCGGGAAGCTGGACGCTGTGGGTTGCGTCGAACACCACCGGACAGTTTGTCTCGCGCATGATCGCAAGGCTTCTCATGTCGCTGACAAGGTTGTTGTAGCCAAATGACGCTCCTCGCTCGCAAACCATGATGGTCTCGTCAACGACTCCGGCGGCCCGAGCTGCATTGCGCGCCTTTTCCACGACATTCTTCATGTCGTGAGGCGCCATGAACTGAGCCTTTTTGAAATTGACTGGTTTCCCCGACGCAGCGACCGCGTGGATGAAGTCCGTCTGGCGAGCGAGGAACGCAGGCGTCTGGAGCACGTCTACGACTTGGGCCGCAGCACTGATTTGCGAAATATCGTGAACGTCAGTCAGAACCGGAATACCGATCTCTTTGCGGACCTTCTCGAGAATGCGAAGGCCCTCCTCAATTCCAGGGCCGCGGTAACTCTTGTCTGACGATCGGTTCGCCTTGTCGAAACTCGATTTGAAGACAAAAAGAATGCCAAGACCTTGAGTGATCTTCTTGAGCGCTTCAGCGGTTCGCAACTGGAGGTCTTCGGATTCGACCACGCATGGGCCGGCGATCAAGAACAGCGGCTGATCAAGTCCCACCTGACGTCCTAGTAAATCCATCCGAGCTATCTAGGCGAGCCCATCGACAACCGCCACAGGTCGCCACGCGCCAAGGTCGTTCCGGCTCGAAAAGTCATCGGGAAACGGCTCGCCGGAATGAATTCCGCCCGCAACATAAATGGCATCCAACCCCATCCGTGCGGCGCCAAGCATGTCGGTTTGAAGTCCGTCGCCGATTGCGATCACCTCGCTCCTGGAAAAGTTTCCACACCCGCGAAGTGCATGTTCATAAATGGCCGGAAACGGCTTCCCATACCAGGCCACAAGACCCCCCTCGCTCTCGTAAATATCGGCAAGCGCCCCTGCGCAGGCTTCAGGACGTCCGCCACGGATCACCATTCGGTCCGGATTTAAACAGTGCATGCGCACTTTGCTCTTTGCGAGCATCTTGAGTTGAGAGCGATAGTCATCAGGACGCGGGCGCTCGTCTTCAAGTCCAGTGCAAGCGAGGTCCGAAACTGGGTCCCGAGCAGAAATTTTAACCCCGTTTCGTTCAAGAACCGTCCGGTCGTCAGCCGTGCCAATGAATGCAACCGAGTGCCCAATGGCTCTCAGAGCCTCGATCCCCGCTTGACCGCTTGTTACGATGAGGTCCCAGCAATCGCTTTGAAGTCCAAGCTTCAGCAGCTGATTTGCAACGGCATCGGCGGTTCTGGGCGCGTTGGTCAAAAGAATGACTCGACGCTGTTGGGCTCGCCAACTTTTCAGTCGGTTGGCGACGCCGGGATAGACTGCGACCCCGTTATGGACGACGCCCCAGATATCGCACAGGACAAGCCGATATCTAGGGTCGAGCTTGTCCCACGGGCTCATTCGATCCCCGCTGCTTTGAGAGCCTGCTCGATCGGTGCGACATCCTCGGGATTATTGAGTTCGCGCAATGCAAAGGCGGGAGTTTCGACCTCGACAACCGAAATCGGGACGCCTTCGGCAAGAAACCGAAGCTGTTCCAGTCCTTCGAGCACCTCAAGTTCGCTCGGCGCCGATCTTCGATAAAGGCCAAGAGCTTTCGGGCGATAGGCATAGACGCCGACGTGAAGCTTCAAAGGACTGAGATCCGCCTCCAAAGCAGACTGAGAAACATACGGAATCAGCCGCTTGGAAAAATAGAGCGCACGACCTGCGCCATCCGTGACGACCGTCGTTCCACCGACGCGTCCAGAACACTCCTCGTTTGCAAGTGCACGAACCTCATCGCTTGTGAGACGCATCGCTGGAGTTGCGACCAGGACATCGGGATTGATATCCATATGCCGGGTAAGCGCTTCAACGAAGGTCGGGGGTGTCAGTAGCGCGTCGCCTTGGAAATTGACGACGACGTCGGGTTGATGAATTTCCTGAATGGCCTCGGCGCAGCGCTCGGTGCCGTTGCGGCATTGGCTCGAGGTCATGATAACACCGACGTGCAAGCTGCTGCACGCTTCGGCGATCCGTTCGTCGTCCGTAACGACGAACACGCCAGAAATGCCGTGAACGCGGCGCGCGGCTTCCACGCTTCGCTCGATGAGGGATTTGGACGTACCCGAGGCGCCCTTTAGTCCGACGAGCGGCTTTCCAGGAAATCTCGACGAGGCAAAGCGCGCCGGGATCATGATCACGACGTTCATCGCGCAGGCGGGCAATCGTGAATATGGAGGACTCCAACTGGACGCTTGCCGCCCTCCTCCTGTTCGACGACGAACAGGGCGGTGATCCGATGGTCCTCAAAGAGCCTCAGAGCATCGTCGACCAGCGCGCTCGAGCCGACGGTCTTTGGATCCGAGGTCATGAATTCGGAAGCCCGGTGATCGAGTCCGCGTTCGATGTGACGTCGCAAATCTCCGTCCGTAATCGCCCCGATGAGATATCCCTCGTCATCGACGACCCCGACGATCCCGAGCCTCTTCGCCGACATCTCTAGAACCGTATCGTGCATCGACGTCTTGGCGTTGGTGAGTGGCAGGGCTTCGCCTTTGTGCATGATCCGATTGACCGGCTTGAGGCGCGCTCCGAGAGCCCCTCCGGGGTGCAGCCGACCAAAGTCACTTCGGTTGAAGCCCTTCTGGTTCATGACCGTCATCGCAAGTGCATCGCCGAGCGCCAATGTCATCGTCGTGGAGGTCGTCGGCGCAACTGATTCCGGACCGACCTCCGGCCAATAGGGAAGGACAAGGCAAGCGGTTGCGGCTTGCGCGAGCATCGAGCCGGAATTTCCAGTGATCGCAACAATCGGGATTTCGCCTTCGCGAAAATGATCGATGACCGGTTCAAGCTCGGCCGTCTCGCCACTCTGGGAAATCAGAATCGCCAGGTCGCCCGTGCTCGTCATCCCAAGATCGCCGTGAATTGCTTCGGCCAAGTGAAGAAAGGTTGCGGTTGTCCCTGTCGAAGCAAAGGTCGCCGCGATCTTGCGGGCGACATGCCCAGATTTTCCAAGACCGCTGACGATGATCTTTCCCTGACAGTTTAGGATCAGCTGCACCGCATCCTCAAACGGCCGGCCAAGATCATCAGCAAGTGCAGCCAGCGCTCGCGCCTCATCGGCCAAAATCGCGCGCCCGAAGGCGAGGACATTTTCGCTGGGTTCGTTCGCCATCGATGACGCCCTAGCCGAAGCGCTCGGTGACTGTGAAGCTTGACGAGAGAGCGAACGACGCTTCTCATTTCCATCGTCATCCATCAGGAAGGAGCACGAGCCCGGCGTTCAATCTCAAAGCTGAGCAGAGGTGAGGAAGCGAATGGCCAAGAAACTGACCACATTCATCCTCATCGCACTGATTGTCGGGATGGCGGTGGGCTGGGTTATCAATTCATCGATCGACGACGGAACTCCGGCGAGCGCGCAAAGACTGAATGCGATCGCTGACTATCTCAGCATTGTCACGACGCTCTTTCTTCGTCTCATTAGAATGATCATCGCGCCGCTCGTATTCGGAACGCTCGTCGGTGGAATTGCGCATATGGGCGACGTTTCTTCGCTCGGGCGCGTCGGAGCGCGCGCGCTCGGCTGGTTCATCCTCGCCAGCCTCGTTTCGCTGACCCTCGGGCTGATCCTTGTCCACCTGTTCAACCCGGGTGTCGGCGTCGGATTGAAAATTCCAAACGCTGCTGCGGGCACCGCTGTTGCCGCATCGGGGTTTAGCCTCAAAGACTTCGTCACTCACCTCGTTCCGGCATCGATCATTGCTGCGATGGCCGACAACGAAATTCTCCAAATCGTCGTCTTCTCCTTATTTTTCGGCGTTGCACTGACCGCGGTCGGGGAAGCCGGGAAGCCAATCGTCGATGTGGTCGAGAGTTCTCGTGAAGGTCATGCTTCGAGTGACTGATTACGTGATGCGTTTCGCGCCGCTAGCCGTATTTACGGCCGTTGCCGGCGCGATTGCGGCGCAGGGCCCACAGATCATCCTGACGTTCGGGAAATTCGTCGGCGCCTTCTATCTCGGACTCATTCTCCTTTGGGCCATCCTCATTGGCGCTGCATATGTGATCGTCGGAGGGCGAACGAAATATCTCGTCCGCTACGTGCGCGACCCTGTCGTCGTCGCCTTTTCAACAGCGTCGAGTGAAGCCGCCTATCCGAGGACGCTTGAAGCGCTCGATAGGTTTGGAGTGCCTCCTCGGATTGCGAGCTTCGTCCTGCCGCTCGGCTATTCGTTCAACCTTGATGGGTCGATGATGTACATGACCTTTGCGTCCATGTTCATCGCGCAAGCTTATGGACTGCATCTTAGTATCGGCCAGCAAATCGGAATGCTTCTTGTTCTGATGGTCACGTCGAAGGGTCTCGCCGGTGTCCCTCGTGCTTCGATCGTGATCCTCGCAGCAACCTTGCCGATGTTCGGTATTCCTGCTGCCGGGCTGCTCCTCATCCTGGCAGTGGATCATTTTCTCGACATGGGCCGATCGGCGACGAACGTGGTTGGAAATGCAGTTGCCGCAAGTATCGTCGCCTGCTGGGAGGGAGGGCTCGACCCCCTCGAACCGTCCGATGTCGACCTTCCTCGCGCAACGCGAAAAGCTTAAAGTGCCTCGCGTCGACCATCTTTCAACGTCAAACCAAATGCTTCGAACCTGGTCGACAAGTTATGATCAGCCAAAAACACGATCGATACTTGCAGCCGGATCGCTGAAAAACTTGGGCCCCAAGTTCGTCATATGCCAGCAATCCTCGAGGCGAACTCCAAACTTGCCCGGAATGTAGATTCCGGGTTCATCCGAAAAGCACATTCCCGGAGCGAGCGGCGTTGTTTCACCGTGGACGAGATAGACCGGCTCATGCCCATCCATACCGATGCCGTGGCCAGTACGATGGGAAAGGCCAGGAAGCTTGTACCCGGGTCCATAACCCCAGCTTTCGTACGCATGTCGTACGGCATCATCGACACTTCCTGCAGGAGCGCCGATTTTTGCCGCGCGAATTGCGATCTGCTGGCCTTCGTGGACCTGGTTCCAGACTTTGCGTTGTTCGGCGCTTGGATCAGAAGCGAACACAAATGTCCGGGAAATGTCGGACTGGTATCCGTGAACCGAACATCCGCAATCAAACAGGATCGTGCTTCCCCGTTCTGCGACCTGCGGCTTGTTCGATCCGTGTGGCAGCGCTGAGGCCTCATCAATGAGAACGAGCGAGAATTCGGGGCTTCCACCGAGCGCTCGGGTTGCAGAATCGATCGCTCCCGAAAAATCAGCGGGAGTGGTCCCCACCTTCGCAACGCTCGCGCCATGACGCATCGCCTCAAGCGTGATGTCATTTGCACATTGCATGAGCGCGAGCTCGGCCGGCGACTTAAGCAATCGGAGCGCTCGAACTACGGGGTTTGCACTGACTGCTCGCAAACCCTGGAGTTGCTGGCCAAGGCGATCAAATATGAAAAAGCGATCGGTCTCCTCGAACCCCACGGGTTCTGCCGCGACACCGCGCTCGCGAAGAAAGTCGGCGACCAGCTTCAGAGGTTCCTCGTCCTCGTTCCAGGTTCGAATTTCCGCGGGAATGGCAAGGGTTTGCTCAACCGACGGACGCTCAAAAAAGGGTGTTACAATAATCGGGTCGCCAGTTGCCGGAATGACTGCGGCGGTCAGGCGCTCGGAGCGATGCCATTGAACTCCGGTCAGATAATCGAGGCTTGAACCGGATTCGACGATAATCGAACCGATCCCGTTTTGTCGCATCAACTCGCGCGCTTTCGTGATCCTTCCGATCCGTTCGCCGGTTGATATCGGCGGAGGAAGTTTGAAAGGCTGAAGAGCTTCACTCGCGCCAGCTGCAACGCTGCCGAGAGGAACAGTGAACGCGCTGCTGATGGTCACTGCACTTTTCAGGAAGCTTCGCCGTTCGATCATCTGCTATCCCCCTCGCCTATCGCGAATGCACAGTTACACGAGTGCAATCGAACGGCCAGAGCGTGTTCGAA
This sequence comes from uncultured Alphaproteobacteria bacterium, assembly GCA_963703055.1. Classification (GTDB taxonomy): domain Bacteria; phylum Pseudomonadota; class Alphaproteobacteria; order Sphingomonadales; family Sphingomonadaceae; genus Sphingomicrobium. The sequence continues at coordinate 779,890 of OY969784.1, forward strand.
AGCCCAAGGATCGTTTAGTCGCGACCCAAGGACGAGCAGATACTTCCTTATCTTCCCGGATCTCTTCAGTTTCAACTCTGGCGCGCTCAAGGTCGCCGATCGCAAACTTCCTTCAGAAGGTGATCGGGCGACCGATCAATCCGAGGCGATGTCGTCGTCACTGGCGCCAACCATCAGCGCCTCTGCAACTTCATCCGTCCGTCCGCGGATCGCATTTTCAATCCGCTGAGCGACGTCGGCATTCTCTTTCAGGTAGATTTTCGCATTTTCACGGCCCTGCCCGATCCGGATGCTATCGTAGCTGAACCAAGCCCCCGACTTTTCGATCAAGCCCGCCTTCACTCCAAGATCGAGGATCTCACCGACTTTCGACACACCTTCGCCATACATGATGTCGAACTCGACTTGCTTGAACGGCGGAGCAACCTTGTTCTTCACAACTTTGACCCGGGTTGCGTTGCCGACGATTTCGTCCCGGTCCTTGATTTGGCCGGTGCGCCGAATATCGAGCCGAACCGAGGCGTAGAACTTGAGCGCGTTGCCGCCAGTGGTCGTCTCGGGATTTCCGTACATCACACCAATCTTCATTCGAACCTGATTGATGAAAATAACCGTGCAACGCGAACGACTGATCGAGCCTGTAAGCTTGCGCAAAGCCTGACTCATAAGTCGTGCCTGCAGTCCAACGTGACTGTCGCCCATCTCGCCTTCGATTTCGGCACGTGGAACCAAGGCAGCTACCGAATTGATCACTAGAACGTCGATGGCGTTTGAACGTACGAGCGTGTCAACGATTTCGAGTGCCTGCTCTCCGGTATCGGGCTGCGAAACGATCAACTCGTCAATGTCCACGCCGAGCTTTCTCGCGTAGATCGGGTCAAGCGCATGCTCGGCATCCACAAATGCTGCGGCCCCGCCAATCTTTTGCGATTCGGCGATCGCATGCAACGCTAGGGTCGTCTTGCCAGAACTTTCCGGCCCGTAGATCTCGATAATCCTTCCGCGGGGAAGACCACCCACGCCAAGCGCGATGTCGAGCCCAAGCGAACCCGTTGGGGTCGTCTCAATCTCAATCTTTTCGCGGCTCCCGAGCTTCATTGCGGAGCCCTTGCCGAACGCCCGATCGATCTGAGCGAGCGCCGCTTCAAGTGCCTTCTGACGGTCCATGCCGGGAACTTCCACTCCGCTACCGATAATTTTCAACTGCGCTGCCATGTCCCCTGCCTCCGTTCAAGACTAATCATTAGCGATCGATAACCGCCTGTGGATGAATTCTCGTACCTCATTTGTTCTTAGAGAACAAGACAGGAACACAGCGATTTACGATATCGCAATCGGCTCGGCCCCTGCCGATGAATATCTAAAGGTCGACAAGGCCGTTGTTCTTTATAAGGCAGGGTCGCGTTCGGAAGCGGAGCGGTCGCTTTCCACGGAACAGTCAAAAGCGAAAACGGCGAACGACTTCAATTATATTTGCCATGCTGAGGCACGCGCGGGCATCTATCTCACGCAGGCAGTCAAGGATTGCCAGGAGGCACTCCGAATTTCGCCCTCGTTTGGCAAATTTGATCTGGGTCTCGCGCTTCTTCGAATTGGAAATCTCGACGCCGCCGCGAATGCTTTTTCCGAGGCCCTTAAGGCGAATCGGAGTAGCGGAAGTGCATATTTTGGACGGGCAATCGCTTATGCAAATAAGGGAGATGCTAGCCTTGCGGTTGCAGACCGCAACGAAGCTCTCAAACTCGATCCCTATGTTTCGGATAGGTTCGCTGAATATGGGCTCAAGCTCGATCTGCCCTTAGCGAACCAACCCGAAACTTTGGCGACAAATAGAAACTAAGACGGCTTCACGTCGGCAGCCCCAGTGCCGCCGTCTTCACCGGGTTCGGGCCGTTTGTCGAAGACTTCGTCGATAAGACCGAATGCTTTTGCTTCGTCCGCTTCCAGGAATTTGTCGCGATCCATGGCCTTTTCGATCTCTTGGAGCGCCTGCCCCGTATATTTGGCATAAAGTTCGTTCAGTCTTTGGCGCATACGAAGGATCTCACGAGCTTGGATTTCGATGTCCGCAGCCATGCCTTGCGCACCGCCGGAGGGCTGGTGAATCATGATTCTACTGTTGGTGAGCGCAACCCGCATTCCAGGTTCGCCGGCGGCAAGGAGAAAGCTGCCCATCGATGCTGCCTGACCAATGCAGACGGTGCTGAGCTTGGGTCGAATATATTGCATCGTATCGTGAATTGCGAGGCCTGCAGTCACGACGCCGCCCGGCGAATTGATGTACATGAAGATATCCTTCTTGGGATTTTCCGATTCAAGAAAGAGCAGCTGCGCCGTTACCAGACTGGCCATGTGATCCTCGATCGGCCCGGTGATGAACACGATTCGCTCGCGTAACAGCCGCGAATAAATGTCGAAGCTGCGCTCGCCGCGGTTGGATTGTTCGATAACGATTGGAACGAGCTGCGAAACGATGTCCTGATGGTCGATCACGGAAATTCTGTCCTCACCTTTTGCTGATGACGCTTACATCGGCGCGAACGACCCAAGGTTCAAGCAGGGTTCCCCGGAGCATTAAGCGCGAGGTATGCGAGCCTTCGGACCTCGCGGCGGCCCCTCGTCACTGTGTCGAGAATGAGACCGGTAAAGAAGCACAGGACTGCAATAATTACCATTCCCGTGACGAGAATTGCGGTCGGAAATCTCGGGACAAGGCCAGTGCGCAGATAAGTCCGAACAAGCGGAACCGCGAGCAATATTGCAGCGACGACGAGCAGTCCGCCGATGCTCCCGTAAAACAGGACAGGACGTTCCTGCCGGTATAGCGTTGCGATCGCCTTGAGGATCCGCCAGCCATCGCTGAAGGTCGAGAGTTTCGACTTCGAGCCCTCGGGCCTGGCTCCGTAAGCCGTCTCGATTTCGCCAACCGGCATCCGAAGCTCAAGTGCATGGACGCTGATTTCTGTTTCGATTTCGAACCCCGCTGAGAGCACCGGAAAGCTCTTGACGAAGCGTCTCGAAAAGACGCGGTAACCGGAAAATATGTCACTGAAACTGCGACCGAACAGTCCGGAAAGGAGCGCGGTAAAAAGCTTGTTCCCGACCACATGGCCACCTCGATAGGCTTGCTTCTCTTCGTGCCGGCGCGTGCCGACCACCATATCGAGCTTCTTGGAAGTCAACATTTCGACCATCGCCGGAGCAGCTTTGGGATCATAGGTGAGGTCTCCGTCGGCCATGACGTAAACGTCGGCGTCGATGTCGGCGAACATCCGCCGAACGACATGGCCCTTCCCCTGCTGCTTTTCGAAATGGACTTCAGCGCCCGCCGCCCGCGCTGCCTCGGACGTGAGATCGTGGCTGTTGTTGTCATAAACATAGACGATCGCTCCAGGAAGCGCGGCCCTGAAGCCAGCAACGGTCGCTCCAATTGCTGCTTCCTCATTGTAGCACGGCAACAACACGGCGATTCTTAGAGATGAGGCCCGGACCAACCTGTCCCCCCTTCTGGATGGTTGAATTGCTATAGGATTGATCAGTTAAGAACGACTAGTCCAGGCGAGCAGTCAGGACATGAAGAAGCCGGAAATCCCTTGAAAGGCGGCTCAAGCGCCACTCCTCCCCCGGTGGGATGATGAACGCGTCTCCGTCAAACAGGTCGTGACCGTTGTTGAATTCGAGACGTGCGGATCCCTCGATCACGAAATTGAACACGATTTCACCATTGTGAGCGGTAAAATCGATCTCGTCCGCGTCGCCTCTCCGGAGGATTTCGGGCTTGTGCCAGGCCCGAAGTCGCAGCGCCCAATCTCGTCTCCTGCGCTTCAGCACCGTCATCAAAAGCTCTCCACGGTTCAACCGCGCTCACGTGATGAAAAAAGTGCTGTTGACCAAACGTCCGACCGGAATTCGCCGCGCTGGGAAGTTCAAGATCATGGTCGGCGAATGTCGAATGATTTGCGGGCGCGGTCAGCTCGATGACCTCGAGCCCATTTGAGCAATCGAGAACCTTGTGCCGGATTTCCGGCGGCTGGAGGACAAGATCGCCCTCCCGCATAATGATTGGATCGCCCTGATCCTCGTAAACAACGCGCACCCACCCTCGACGAACATAGAGGAGCTGGAGGGCAATCTGGTGGAAATGCACCCAGTCTTCGAGAGTCCGAGCATCGGGGATCGAGATCTGGGAACCAACATAGCGCCCGCCAAGCCGGCTCGGGATCAGATCCCGGTAGATCATCCCGGCCCGGCCCCGGCGACCGTCATTATTCGCGCGGGCGATTTCAAAGCGCGGAGCAAAAGCGGTCAGATTGCCGGTCGGCTCCTGAGTCCCAGGACGGGTCGTGACCCGGACCCTTTGGCAAGAACTGCTGAGGACCGCGGTGTGCGGATCGTCTGCCGGGTAGATGACATCGAGTTTGAAACCACGGCTGCGCAATTGATCGACTGCAGAATCGAGATCCTCGCAGTCGATCTCATGCGTACTTAGCTCTTCTTCGGAGACGATTTGGACTTTCCGCCAGATTTGCCGGCGGCCTTTTCGGCCGACTTGCCGGCCGCCTTGCTCGAAGCGACGGGCTTTGCTGCAGCTTTGGGCTTCTTGGCCTCAGCGGTTTTGGCTACGGCTTTCTCTATAGATGAAGCCTTCGCCGGTTTCACCGGCTGAACATCCTTCGTCGCCTTACTGTCGGGCTCGGCCTTTGCAGATGCCTTGGCAGTTTTGGTCGTGGCCGGCGTTTCTGAAGATGAATTAGAAGAAAGCTTATCCGGCTTCGCGGCAGTCTTCTTCGATGAGGCCTTCTTGGGCTTTTGTTTCGAGTGGGCGCTTTCATCGTGCGCATGGTCATGCCCGCAGTCCGGCCCATGAACATGAGACTCCTCGCTCTCGAGATCCGCCTCGAGCTGTTCCCGTGTTGCTTTGCGCTCGCTGATCTCGGCTTTGTCGAAAAGGAAATCGACCACCTTATCTTCATAGAGCGGCGCGCGAAGCTGGGCTGCAAACATCGGTTCCTGCTGAACCAGCTGAAGGAAGCTCTCGCGCTCCTTGCCCTGATATTGCGATGCTGCCTGGCCGATGAGGTTACGCATTTCCTGGTCGCTGACTTCAACGCCGTTTGCAGCCCCGATTTCGGAGAGGAGAAGTCCCAATCGAACCCGGCGTTCGGCAATCCTTAGGTAATCGGCCGACTCCTTCTCGATCTCGGCCAGTGCGGCATCGGGATCGGCTTCGTGGCTCGCTTCGTGCCTCATCTGGCTCAAAATGTTCTGGTGCTCGGCTTCCACCATCGACTGCGGAACCTGAAACTCATGGCGCTCGGAAAGCTGATCGAGCAGCTGTCGCTTGAGGTGCGTCCTCGTAAGGCCATTCAGCTCCTGCTCAAGCTGACCTCGGATGAGCCCCTTCAGCTGATCGAGACCCGCAAGCCCGAGGGACTTAGCGAACTCATCGTCGATCTTGGTCTCGCCCGCGGTCTTGATCGCATTAACGCTCACCGCAAAGACTGCGTCTTTACCCTTCAGGGCTTCGACCGGATAATCCGAAGGGAAGGTGACCTTGACCTCGCGGGAATCCCCCGGCTTTGCGCCGACAAGTTGATCCTCAAATCCAGGAATCAATCGTCCCGAACCAAGCTCGATCGACATGGCTTCACCTTTGCCGCCGTCGAATGGTTTGCCGTCCACCTCGCCTTCAAAATCCATGACGACGAGATCGCCGATTTTTGCGCCATGTTTCTTGGGAGCGTCGTCCCAATGCTTGGTCTGGTCCGCGAGCTGTTTGACCTGTTCGTCAACCGTCGACTCATCGGCATCGATCGTCAGTCGTTCAAGCTTAAGCCCTTCGATCTTTGCCGGAGGCACCTCGGGAAGCGCTTCGAGACTGACGTAAACCTCGACGTCCTTGCCGGGCTCATATTGATCGTCGAGCTCGACTTGCGGCTGAAGCGCTGGCCGGACATTGCGTTCCGTAAGGAGCTGTTGCACGCCATCCTGCACAGCGCCCTGAACCGCGTCGCGCTGAAGCGCATCCCCGTGCATCTTCTTGATAAGATTTGGCGGGACCTTGCCCGGGCCGGAAGCCTGGCATTCGTACCTGAGGTGCGAGCCGTTTCACTTCCTGCTCAACTCGAGCAGCAATATCCTCGGCCGGAATGGTCAGCATGAAAGCGCGCTTGAGGCCTTCGTTGTGCGTTTCAACAGTCTTGATGGTCACGTTCCCAGAATCCCAAATAAAACTAAGCGACTGCGCGGATCCCCGTGCTTGGCTGCTCCTCAGCGTGCCACCGCGCGGACATGGTGCGGGCGGAGGGACTCGAACCCCCACGGTCTCCCACTGGAACCTAAATCCAGCGCGTCTACCAATTCCGCCACGCCCGCGCGGACGCCTGAAAGGTGCGCGGCCTATAACAGGCGTGGCTGGTTGGGCAACCCGAATGCGCGGCAACTGACTGTTCCAAAGGACGTTCAAGCCCGTGGAGAACATTCAATGCAACAGCTTCCCAATGAACCGGCGACAACGCCCGCGCCGGCAACTCCCGACCCTTCTCAGCCCGGCCAACCGGTTCAGCCGCCGCCAGAAACTCCGACCCATGCGCCGGATATCGATGTTCCATCGCCGGTCTCGCCCGGAACAAATCCCAATCCGGGTCCCATTTCACCGGTCGGTTCGTCGCCTACCGGATCGAGGTCCCAAACGCTTTAGCGAGAACAGAAGGCTGGCGTTCCCTCAAGGCAATGCCCGTCGACCGACCCGGGGGCGAGCGGAAGACCAATCAGTGCCGCAAGGGTCGGCATGAGATCGGTAGTTTCGACCGCGCTTGGGACCGTGGCCCCAAGAAAGGCCGGCCGCCAGAACAGCAGTGGAACCCGGCGGTCGTAATCCCACGGGCTGCCATGCGTCGCGACGGTGCCGTGGCTGGTATCGGCGATCGGAGTCACATCCTTTTTCAAGATGACGAAGAAGTCTCCCGATCGGCCTTTAAAATAGCTGGCTCGCGCGCGCTGGATCAAAGTCCATGTGTCAGGAGCAGTTGTTGGCACCGGCGTCGCAGCGATTTCCGACCCCGTGAAGACGGCTTCGACCTGTGGTTGAGAACGGTAAGCCGCGACTGAGGCATCAAGCATTCGCGTCTGGTCGGTTAGCGACAGCCTGTGGTCGATGTACATATCGCCAAAGCTTGATTCGTTCATCAGACCAGGTCCCGGGATCTTCAGCTCAGCTGCGAGCTTTGCACCGACAATTTTCGAATTGAGCGAGGCGTCGACCCGGGTTGCATCAGCAACGCCGGCAAGCCGCTCGCGTTCGGGAATGTCCTTGCCGCCATGGTCTGCAGTGAGAGCGACCGCATAATCGATCCCTCGGCTGTTGAGCACGGAGAGGAAATCCCCAATTTCACGGTCGAGCTCGAGAAGGTTGAGACACATCTCCTCGCCTTCTGTCCCATAAGCATGTCCGACATAATCGGTTGCTGAAAGACTGATCGAAAGGACATCGGGGTCGGCTCTTCGCCCGAGCTGCATCTCGTCGACGAGACCAGCCGCGAGGGCCAGCGTATCCCCGTCGAGTTCGGGCGATGCGCGCAGGGCCGCTGCATCCCCGGCGGGGCGCGCAAATTGACCGGTGCCGACAGGCTTTCCCCCGCCGCCCACTGCGATCGGGTGCGCTTTCTGCTGACAAAAGCTGGTCGGCTGCAACGGGGGTCGCGGTTGAGCCAGGGCGGCAGCAATCGCGGCATTCACTTTCGGGACGACTTGGGGAACGGCGACGCTTGCAAGATCGGTCGTGAACTGCCTTCCATCCCAGTACCAGCGCTGATCGACATTGTGTCCGCTCATCATCACTGCGGCGCGGTCTTTCCCTGAAACTGCAACGTTGCGACTCTGAGGCCAGTTTGACTTCATGAGGTCACCAAGCGTCGGCGCCATGAGATGGTCGGGCGAAACCCTGTAATGGGAAGATGAAGTGCCCGGCAGACGCTCGTCTTCGGCGCAATAGACAATCTTGTCCGCGCGTTCGATCGACTGATCGATCCAGGTATTTCCAATGATCCCGGTCCTCGAGGGATGGTCTCCTGTAAGGAGTGTCGAATGCCCGGGGCACGTCTCGGTATTGGCGTGGCTCTGATACGTATTCGGAAACACGGTCCCCGAAGCGAGCTCTTTCAAACCGGACGTGAAGTAAGGCCGATACTCATTGAATAAATTTGCAGAAAATTGGTCGACTGCAATGACAACGAGGAGCTTGGGCGGGGGCGGTTCCTGCGCGATTGCAGGATAAGCCAGAACAGCCGCCGCCGCGGCGACCATCATCTTGTGCAAAGCGTCACTCCCATTTGTCACCATTAAGCAAGAACCGTTTGAAAGCCATGGTTCATGCGCAATCGTCTTGAATGTCGTTTTCAACCAAGCTTCGAACGGAGACGCTCGTTGACGAGCTTTGGATTGGCCTTGCCACCCATCGCCTTCATCGTCTGGCCAACGAAAAACCCGAACAACTGCTGCTTCCCGCTCTGGTATTGGGCAACCTTGTCCGCGTTTGCAGCGAGGACTTTGTCAATTTCGGAATCGATCGCGCCAGTGTCGCTGGTCTGTCTCAGACCCCGACTTTCGACGATTTGCGCAGCTGGTTCTCCAGTTTCGAGCATAATCTCGAAAACCTGTTTGCCGATCGTTCCCGAGATTGTGCCGTCAGCAACGAGATTGAGCAGCTCGGCAGCCTGTCCTGGCGAAACCGGACTGGATGCGATGCTTTCGCCCCGCCGATTGAGAGCTCCGAACAGCTCCGCAACCACCCAATTGGCCGCTTGATTGGGTTCGCACTCCGCCTCGAGCAATTCATCGAACCATCGGGCAGTCTCGACCTCCGCCGTCAAAACGCCTGCATTATAGGGTGTTATCGCAAGTTTCTCATAGCGTTTTCGCTTTGCGTCGGGAAGCTCGGGAAGGCTCGACCGACAGTCCTTTAGAAATTGGTCGTCGAGCTCGACGGGAAGCAGATCAGGATCCGGGAAGTAGCGATAATCGTGAGCATCTTCTTTCGATCGCAAGGTGCGCGTTGTTCCCGTGTCGGGGTCGAACAGCCGCGTTTCCTGAACGATCTGACCACCGTCTTCGAGAACCTCAACCTGGCGCCTCGCTTCGTGAGCGATGGTCTGCATTACGAAGCGAACGGAATTCACGTTTTTCGTTTCGGTCCGGGTCCCAAGTCCTTCACCGGGTTTTCGCACGCTGACGTTGACGTCAGCGCGCATCGAGCCTTCCTCCATGTTCCCGTCACAGGAGCCGACATATCTAAGAATTGATCTGAGCTTCCGTAAATATGCTCCGGCTTCAGCAGGTGAACGCATGTCGGGGCGCGACACAATTTCCATGAGTGCCACACCGCAGCGGTTTAGGTCGACGAAGCTCATCGTTGCATGTTGGTCATGCATCAGCTTCCCAGCGTCCTGCTCGACATGGATCCGTTCGATACCGATCGTCTTGGTCGAAAATTCGTCCTTTTCGTCAGCAAGGATCTCGAGCTCACCTTCGCCAACAAGCGGATGATAGAGCTGGCTGATCTGATAGCCCTGCGGGAGGTCCGCATAGAAATAATTCTTCCGGTCGAAGCGTGACCAGGAATTGATTTTAGCGTCGAGCGCCATCCCGGTTCGAACCGCCTGGCGGATACATTCGCGATTGGGAACCGGAAGCATGCCGGGCATTGCCGCATCGATCAGGCTAACCTGAGTGTTCGGTTCGCTTCCAAAGGCCGTCGCTGCTCCAGAAAAGAGCTTGGCGTTCGATACAACCTGCGCATGAACCTCGAGGCCGATCACGACCTCCCATTCACCGGTTTCTCCAGCAATCCGAAAAGGTTCAGGAGTTTCAGGCATTTACCACCACTTCTCAGGACGCGCGGTGAAGCCGGCGCGCTGTTCGATCGCAAGTCCGGCATTCAGCACGCTCTGCTCGTCGAGCTCGTTTCCGATAATGTGAAGTCCAAGCGGAAGGCCGGCGCTGTCCACTCCGCCCGGGACGCTCATCGCTGGCAATCCTGCAAGGCTCGCTGGAACCGCGAACACATCATTCAAATACATTGCGAGCGGATCGGTCGTTTCACCGATTCCAAACGCAGCGGACGGAGCCGTCGGGGTGAGGATAAGATCACAGCGCTCGAATGCTGTTCGAAAATCCTGTTTGATCAGTGCCCGAACCCTCTGAGCTTTGGTGAAATAGGCGTCGTAATAGCCCGCCGAAAGCACATAGGTGCCGATCATGATCCGCCGTTTGACTTCGGCTCCGAAGCCTTGCGCCCGGGTTGCCGAATACATTCCGTTGAGACCGTCACCATCGGTGACCCGCATGCCATAACGCACCCCGTCATAACGGGCGAGGTTCGACGACGCTTCGGCTGGAGCAATGATATAATAAGTTGGAAGCGCGTACTTCGTGTGCGGCAGACTGATTTCGACCGGACTTGCGCCCGCGTCTTTCAGCCATTCGATGCCTTGATCCCACAGGTTGTTGATTTCCCCGGGCACTCCATCGATGCGATATTCTTTGGGAATTCCGACCCGTTTTCCCTTGAGATCGCTCGATAATGATTTCTCCCACTGAGGAACAGCAACATCGAGCGATGTCGAATCCTTCGAATCGAACCCAGCCATGGCTTCGAGAAGAATGGCACAATCCTCGACCGTGCGTGCCATCGGTCCGGCCTGATCGAGTGAACTTGCAAAGGCGACGATCCCCCAGCGCGAACAGCGCCCGTAGGTCGGTTTGATCCCGCAAATTCCTGCAAAGGCGGCCGGCTGGCGAATGGATCCCCCGGTATCGGTCCCCGTCGCTCCCGCCGCAATTCGTGCAGCGACTGCCGCGGCCGATCCTCCTGACGATCCCCCCGGGGTCAGACCGACATTGCTTCCCTTGCGCCGCCATGGGCTGATGACGGGCCCATAGGCGCTCGTCTCATTGGACGAACCCATCGCGAACTCGTCCATATTGAGTTTGCCGAGCATTCCCGCTCCGGCTTTTCGCAGATTTGCGACAACCGTGCTGTCGTAGGGCGGTTCGAACCCTTTGAGAATCCGGCTTCCTGATGTGGTCGCGATTCCCCGCGTCGCAAAGAGGTCCTTAATCCCGAGCGGAATTCCGGAAAGGGACTGAAGCTCACCTGCGCAGCGCGCCCTGTCCGCGGCATCAGCTGCAGCGAGGGCCTGCTCGGGTGTTTCAACCGTAAAGATATTGAGCGTCCGGGCCGAGACGACTGACGCATTATAGGCCTCAGCGATCTCCCGGGCGCTGAACTCTCCATGTCTCAGACCCTGCCGAAGCTCGGCGATCGATTTCGACGTCATTTCAGTCACGGTCAGCCAATCTGTAAGCTTTTGACCAGGCATGGATCGCAATCATTCAATCACCTTCGGAACAGCGAAAAAGCCATGCTGCGCCTCGGGGGCATTGGCGAGGATTTCCTCGCGGATATTGCCGTCATCAACGACATCATCGCGAAGGCGAAGTTTCTGATCGATAACGGCGGTCAGTGGCTCAACCCCGTTGGTGTCGACCTCCGACAATTGCTCGATCCAGCCGAGGATATTGTTGAGTTCCGGCGCAAGCCGGTCAATTTCCTCGTCACTCATCGCGATCCGGGCAAGCTTTGCGATATGGCGGACCTGATCATGGGATACAGACATGGGCGGCGGATAGCGGCGGGGAATAACAGCGGCAAGATAGGTAGGAGCAAAGCCAGCAGTCCCGGTGATCCCGAACGCTTCGATATGTCCAAACCTTCGTTCAGAAATAAACTTGACGGCGAGCTTGGGTGAAGGTCGCTTGCTCGATGAAGGGCCCTCGCCTACCCGCCGCCCAATGTGCGCGAGGCGCTTCCTCATCGCGGTCTTTTTCACGACCTTGATCGTCGTTGCGGGAGCTTTTGCGATCTTTCAGTGGGGCGGCGAAGTCCTGCTCAAACAATCCATTCCGAAAGGCCATTTCGAGATGGCGCCGGCGGGTGCGAAACCGGATTATGCGCAGGCCTCGTCATGGATCACGCGTCCTCCCGGACAAGGCCTTGCACAGTGGCTCCCTCAGGGTTTTCATCCAGAGACGATCGGAAACGCCGCGATTTTCTACATTCATCCAACGACATATCTCGAACGCGATCGCTGGAATGCTCCACTTTCGGTCGGAGGAGAAACGGAACTTCGGACCAATCTTTTCGTCCAAAGCCAGGCCAGCGCCTTTAACTCAGTTGGTGAAATCTGGGCACCGCGATACCGCCAGGCCGCATATGGCTCGTTTCTTCTCAGCAGCGAGGATGCGCGCAAAGCCCTCGACTTTGCCTATACCGACGTCGCTTCAGCGTTCGACGAATTTGTTCGAGAAACCGGGGATCGGCCGATTATTCTTGCCGGACACAGCCAAGGCGCGCTGCATCTCGAGCGGCTGCTTGCGGAAAAAATCGCCGGAAGGCCGATCGCGAAGCGCGTCGTCGCGGCCTATGTCGTGGGGTGGCCAATCGACACGAGGAGCGATCTTCCAAGTCTTGGTCTTCCCCCGTGCACATCGCCCAACCAGGCCGGCTGCATTCTTTCATGGCTGACGTTTAAGGACCCGGCGAACGCCGATCTCATTGTTCATCAGTGGACCGGCACAACGGGACTGAACGGCCGGAGCCGCGAAGAAGGCAATATTTTGTGCGTCAATCCCATCGGCGGTACCGAAAATGGAGTTGCTCCTGCCAATGACAATCCTGGAACGCTCGTGCCCTCGGCGGACCTTCGTTCTGCAACACTGCTGCCCGGCACGGTTGGGGCTCGCTGCGACCACGGGCTCCTGATCCTCACCGGCACCGTTCCTGCCCTTGGCCCCTATGTCCTTCCCGGCAACAATTATCATGTTTACGATTATGCGCTGTTCTGGGGTGCGATCCGACGCGACGTCGAGCGGAGGCTTGCTGCGTGGCGCTGATTACGAGGCTCACAAGCGAGTTCGCCGGCAAGCTAGACGGAGCTGGAAAGCTCGTGGGTCTGGATGTTGGAACAAAAACCATCGGAGTGGCAGTCTGCGATCCGGGCTGGCATTTCGCCGGCCCTTCCGAAACGATCCGCCGGGTGAAATTTACCCAGGATGTGGCGAGCCTGCGCCGGATCATCGAAAATGAGCATGCCCTCGGGCTCGTTGTCGGCCTTCCCTTGAACATGGATGGGAGCGACAGTCCAAGGACCCAGTCAGTCCGAGCATTCGCTCGCAATCTTGCTCCGCTCGAGCTTCCCATTCTCCTTTGGGACGAGCGCTGGTCTACGAAGGCCGTAGAACGAGCAATGATTGAGGCCGACGTCAGTCGCTCAAAAAGGGCCGAGAAGGTCGATGCACTTGCCGCGATGCATATTCTTCAAGGGGCCATCGACGCACTGGTCAACCTTGCAAATGGCAGTTAGCGAAAGCCTTTGTGGATCTTCTCTCAATCGATTCTCTGAGCGCCAGTCAGATCGAGCAGATTCTCGATCGCGGCGAGCGGTTGTTTCAAGAAAGCCGAGCCTCCACCAGGCATGAACGAACGCTCGAGGGGCGGATCGTCTTCAATCTCTTCTACGAGAACTCGACCCGGACCGCGATGTCCTTTGCAACCGCCGCCCATCGGCTAGGGGCAAGTGCACTTTCGCTCTCGGTCGAGCACAGTTCGGTCAAGAAGGGCGAAACTCTCGAGGACACTGCAGCAACATTGAACGCAATGCGTCCCGACGCTCTGGTCATCCGCCATCGCGAGAATGGCGCGCCGGCGATCGTCGCGGAAATTGTCGATGCTCCAGTGATCAACGCCGGCGACGGTACCAATGAGCACCCGACTCAGGCGCTTCTCGATGCAGCGACCATCCGACATCATTTCGGAACAATCGATGGACTGAAAATCGCCATTTGCGGAGACATCAAGCACAGCCGCGTTGCTCGCTCCAACGCATTGCTGCTTCCGCGACTCGGCGCAGAGGTCCGTCTTGCAGGTCCACCAGAACTTCTTCCTGAAGGAGCGGAGCAGCTTACGGTCGACGATGCCATCGAGGGCGCGGACGCTGTCATGATGCTGCGGGTTCAACGGGAACGGCTCGAGGATGACCTTGGCGATGCTCCTGGCGAGTATCTCGGACGCTATGGCCTAACGATGGATCGCCTCGGGCGAGCGGCTCCAAGTGCAATTGTTATGCACCCGGGTCCGATGAACCGCGGAATAGAAATCGAAAGTGCGGTTGCCGACGATCCCATCCGATCTCTCATTCGACTTCAGGTCGAAATGGGCGTCGCCGTTCGAATGGCCTGCCTCGAGTTCCTGATTGCGAGATCGACCCTAGCGTGACGCGAATTGAATCGGTGCGTCCCCGGCAATTCCTCGAACGAAGCAGCTTCCGCCTCGGCTCTTGAGCAATTGGCAGCGTGCCTGGGCTTCATGTTCCGAGCCAAATCCCTGGATCGAGAGCCGCCAAAAGATACCCTTGGGAGAGACAAATCGGGCGCGAAGCGGCAAATATGCGCGGAGCACGGGATGACGCTTTGTAAGTGCGCTCCAGGCTGTGCTGACAAACTGGGGCGAGCGATACGCTCCGAGTTGAATGACTGGTCCACTTCTGCGTGCGGCATGGACCGCGGCAAACAAATGGCGTCTTGCAGGATATGTGTGAGTGGCGTGGAACTTCGGAACGAAGTTTTCAATCGCGGACGCAAGTTTGTGAGCAGCAACAGTCGACGCTTCGATCGCTGCGGCTGAAATCATCGCCACTGGCGTCGGAACCGCAGCTTCGGCAATGATCGGTTTTGCAACAGGCTTCACGACCTTTGCAACCGCAGGAATAACGGTGGCGGGAGCAGGCTCCGGGGAAGCCGCAACCGCTTCAACCACCTTGGGCTGAACGGCCACAGGAGGAGCAACTGGGGCGACCTCGGCCGGCTTTTGCTCAGCGGCGAGCTTGACCGGTGCAGCGAGTCTTTTTTGTGCAGTTCGCACTGGCGCGGGCGCAGCCTCGGCCATCATCGTGTCTGTCTTTCGAAGCGCGAGGCGAATGGGTTCACCGGCATCGGTAGAAGCTGGAGTCACTCCAAGAAGCGCCGCGACCTGGGTCGACGAAGTCTTCGGATTGGCAAGCTGCATCCACTGGTTCATCCGAGCTTCGAGCGCATTTGCAGGAACGTCCTGCTCGGCAATTGTCCTCGCCTCGGTCCAATCCCCGGCGAGCGCGTGCGCAAGCGCAAGGTTCTGGCGAACGGTCGCATCGGCTCCTGGCGCTCGGGCAGCACCATCAAGAACCGGGATCGCCTCGGAAGGTTGACCGGCAAGCGCAAGCGCAAGACCGAAGTCGGACGGGTCGAGAACCGATTTTCCAGCCTCGAGGAAAGCGACTGCCTCGGCCTTTTTGCCCAGGGCCGTTTCAGCAAGCGCGAGCTTGAGGATAACCTGCGGCTGATTGGAATAGATCGAGAGCGAGTCCTTGTATGCAGCTTCCGCGGAGCGAAAACGCCCCGCTGCGAAGTAGGCATTTCCAAGGAGAGCTCGAAAGCCGGCATCGCCAGGGCTTTTTTCCACCGCTCGTTCGGCGAAATCGATCGCGATTGGAAAATTGTGCCCGTTCAACGCCAAAAGCGCGCGGGTCGCCAAACCCACATTCTCTTCCGCCTTGCCGCCGAAACCGGTCTTTTGTTGGGATGCCGCGCAAGATGCGAGCACCGCTGCAAGTACAGCCAGTGATACTGCGTGACCGAAGCGGAGAGGTTTGGACATAATCTTATCCCTTGGGTTTGGCCTTCGCAGCCATGGATTCGAGCTCGGGAATTTGTGCGAGAAGCTCATCGAGTGCGTGCGTAACAATTTGCTGGGCCGATCGGCCGTCGACCGCGCAGGCGAGACGAAGCTTGAGATGGCGCTCGGGATCGAGTCGAAGTGTGAAGGCGGCTTTGCGCTTGGCTCCAGGGAGTGCCTGAAGTTTCGGCGCGCGCGCACGCGCTTGAGAACGAGCGCGTGTTCTAGGCACTCGATCCCTTGTTGCTACGTCTTGGAGTTCAACCTCCTCGAGCCTTGCCGGTTCGACCAAAGTCTGCTCTGAAACAGCAGAAATCAAAGGCGTATCCGCCTGTTCCTCAAAAGGCTCGGCCGTTTCGTCAATCTCGTCCGGCGTAATTGCGAGCTGGTCGACGATCTTGGCCTGCTGCTGATGGACAGGCGATTGGACTGGCGTCAGCCCGAGCGGATGGGCTCTGAGCTGCTCGACGACATCCTCACCGAATGCATCGTGATTTTCGTCACGCGCCGGAACTGCAGGTTTCGGAGGCTCGAAACCCATGTCGTTCCAGCCGAGATCCTCGAGTCCATGGACTCCCTGGCCGAATCCTTGCGGCCGCATTGCCGGACGTGCTGCGCCCTTGCGTGCGAGGAGCCCCGATGAAAGAGAGGCGAAAGGCTTGGCTTCGCTTGCCACCTGAGACCCTTTCACTGGCCAACAACCCGGCGGCCGAAACCGCCGACAGGACGCGGACTAGCCGCACTGATTCCGGGCGCTACGCCTGGAGCTGCGAATACCGTTCGGCGGAAATTTTTCTCGAGGCGGTCGGAAATATAGTCCCAGAGTTCAACGACCTCCTTAGCGGAGCGACCTTGCGGGTCGATTTCCATGGACAGTCCGGCCGTCGATCATCGACGCTGCGAAATCGGTGCGATGGTGAAGGGTGACGGGTGCGACCGTTCCATGCTGGGAAAGCGCAACCGCGGCTTCATAGGTAATCTTGGCCTTGGGCGTTGCGGCATTGACGACGAAGATCAGAGGTTTGCCGGCGCGATCGCACAGATCGACAGTCGCTCCGACCGCACGAAGATCGTGCGGACTGGGCCGAGTGGGAATCACGATGAGCTCGGCAACTGCAATGACGCTTTGAATCGCCATCGTGATCGCGGGCGGAGTATCGATGACCGCGAGCCGAAAACCCTGCTGACGCAGAACTTCAAGGTCGGATGCAAGTCTCGCGACGGTCGTTTGGGCAAACGCCGGCATGTCTGCCTCGCGTTCGTTCCACCAGTCTGCAAGGCTTCCTTGCGGGTCGATGTCGATCAGGCAAACCGGGCCTGCCCCCGACATTTGCGCCTGCACCGCAAGATGGCCGGATAGAGTCGTTTTGCCCGACCCACCCTTCTGCGATGCCAATGCCAAGACGCGCATTCTTTTCCCCTCGCGTGTAATGACGTCAATTCCTTGACCGAACTGGCACCAGAGGCTCTAAAATCTGGTTAACACGCCGACGCCCTTTCACGGGGCAATCAAGCTGGGCTAGGCTTCGGGGAGGGGAATTCTCGGCCATGAAGTGCAAATATTTGGTTTCCGCTGCATTGCTGGTCTGTGCCGCGAGCTCGGTTCGAGCTCAGTCAGTCAAAGCCGGGATCGATGACTGGCAGAAGTCAGATTTTTCCGGCGCCGTCGCAATCTGGAGACCGCTTGCCGAGCACGGCGACGCCGACGCGGAATTCAACCTTGGCCAGGCCTATCGTCTCGGGCGAGGAGTTCCGATCGACCTCGGGGCCGCGAAGACATGGTTTGAACGCGCTGCAAACCAGGGACATGTCGATGCCGAGACGACCCTTGGTCTCCTCTTGTTCCAAAATGGAGATCAGGCCGAAGGGTTGAAGTGGCTGAAAAAGGCAGCCGATCAAGGCGAAGCCCGCTCACAGCTGGTTTATGGGACGGCGCTGGTCAACGGAGACAGCGTCACTCAAGACCCGGCTCTTGGTTATGCCTATGTCGCTCGCGCGGCCAAGGGAGGGCTCGACGCCGCAAAAGATACCCTTCAGCAACTCGACAAGCTGTTGCCGGCAAGCTCACGAAAACATGGACTTGCGCTCGCGCGCGAGCTCGCAAAGCGGACTGCACCAATGAGGGTTGCTGAGTCTAAGGCCAGTCCCAAACCGGTGGAAACGGCTTCGATTGCCAAACCACCTCGCGCAACCGAGGGGGTGGAGACCGCTTCTAAACGTCTCAAACCAACTCTCAGCGGGAGCGAGAAACCGGAACCCCATCCTAACCCTCGGGCCAAACCTGTTCCGGCAATCGCACTAGCCTCAAAAATCGAGCACGACCAAACACCAACCGGCCGCTGGCGAATCCAGCTTGGTGCCTTCAGCCGATCGGCAAATGCCGAGGCGCTCTACAAGAAAGTGTCGGAGAATTCGGGAGTTTCGGGAAGAAAACCCTTCTATGTCGCCTCCGGCGGGATCACACGTCTCCAGATCGGTCCATTCGAAAGTCCGTTGGAAGCCTCCAAAGCTTGCAAGAAAATCGGACTGCCGTGCTTTGCGGTCCCAGCGAAATGAAAGGTTTCACGAAAGAGCGATTTTAACCGCGGAACCACTCTTGGCGTCTGACGCCCTGCACCCAGAGCAAGGCATCGAGACCATGATATCGAAGTTCGGCGTCCGCGACTTCGACAAGCGTTCGCTTCGCTTTGAACGCGACCCCGAGGCCCGCTTCCTCGACCATCAGTTTGTCGTTGGCACCGTCGCCAACTGCAAGGACGTCTTGAGGGCGAAGCGCAAGCTCGTCCCGAACCTCGACGAGTGCGTTTTTCTTGGCGAGCGCATCAACGATCGGATCACTAATCTCTCCACTCAGTTTGCCGCCGATGAATATGAGTCGATTCGCGCGCACGCGATCGAACCCGACGGCATTTGCAATTGGTTCGGCAAAGCTCAGAAATCCGCCCGAAACCAATAGGCAGGTCGAACCGCCCGCGCGCATCGTCTGAACCAGCGTCTCCGCGCCGGCAGTGATTTCGACCCGTTCGTTGAGGCAGCGCTTCAATGTCCGCTCGTCGAGACCGGCCAATAGGCGGACGCGCTCGCGAAGCGCTCCTCGAAAGTCGAGTTCGCCTTGCATTGCACGCTCGGTGATGCCGGCGACCTTCTCCTTCAGGCCAGCAAAATCAGCGAGCTCGTCGATACATTCCTGCCCAATGATGGTGGAATCCATATCCGCGACCAGGAGGCGTTTCCACCGCGGTTCTCTGGGCTGAACGATTACGTCCAATCCTTCGATCAACTCGAGAGCCCAACGTGCTGCGTTCGAACTTCCATCGTAGCTAAGATCTGCAGCCTCGCCCTCATCGATCCAATGAAGAAATCCAGTTTTTGGATCGAGCTCCCGCAAGAGTCCGAGCGCCCGGTCGACGAGCCTGTCATCAAGCCGTCCCGCTGCTATCAGAGTCGCGATTGCCATGGCCGAGCTATTGTCTCCTCTTGTCGTCATCGCCGGTCCGACCGCAAGCGGCAAGTCCGCGCTCGCGATGAATGTTGCTCAGCTAATCGAAGGGGTGATCGTCAACGCCGACAGTGCCCAAATTTATAGCGACCTACCGATTTTGAGCGCAGCTCCAACGAAATCCGAGCGCCTTGCCGTCGATCATCGTCTGTTTGGAATCATGGATGGGAGTTCACCCTGCTCAGCTGCGGAATGGGCGACAATGGCGCGGCGAGAAATCAAAGCTATTCAGTCGAGCGCCCAAACTCCAATCATCGTGGGCGGAACCGGCCTTTACCTCAAAACCCTGCTCGACGGCATTGCTCCGGTTCCTCCGATCGATCCGGAAATTCGTGCTCGAATCCGTGAAACGGCCACCGAAAACAATCTCAAAGCGCTTAAAGATTCCGATCCGGACGCCGCAAACAATCTTTATCCGAGCGACACTACCCGGATCAACCGCGCTCTTGAGGTGGTCCTTTCGACGGGTCGCTCGCTCAAGGACTGGCAGAAGGATCGAACGGGAGGAATTTCCAGCGACGTCCATGTCCAGCCATTGATCCTTCTTCCACCTCGCCCATGGCTCTATGGGCGATCGGACGAGCGCTTCGAGCAAATGGTACGAGGCGGAGCGATTGATGAAGTTGAAGCACTCATCAAACGAAAGCTCGATCCCAATCTTCCCGTCATGAGAGCAATTGGTGTCCGTGAGATTTCCGCCTTTCTTTCAGGCGCGTCCTCGCTCGAGACTGCAATTCAATCGGGTCAGCAGGCGACGCGGCAATATGCCAAGCGCCAATTCACCTGGTTTGCACATCAGCTGCCGGAAAACTGGCCACGTTTTTGCGATCGGCTCAATTCCAGGACCATGAGTGAGGCGATTCGAATGGTCGACGTGAGGGTTGCGAAAGCCCGCTGAATGGCGCCTAATCTTCCAGATCTTCAAAAAAAGAGCGTCAGCAATTTTGCATAACCCGGCCTAGAAGATCGTCATGAAAATCCTGAAAGACAGCGAAATTGAACTCGGGACCGCTCGAAGGACGCCGGGTTGCGATCCTTGGCTATGGAAATCAGGGCCGCGCTCAGGCACTCAATCTCAAGGACAGCGGAATTGATGTCGTCGTTGGACTTCGTCCCGGGTCGAACTCAAGGCCTGAAGCCGAACGGCTGGGGTTATCTATTGCGACGGTGAAGGAAGCCGTCAAAAGCGCCGATCTTGTCATGATGTTGGCGCCCGACGAGCTCCATCAGGCAATTTATCAGGAGATTGAGGGCGAT
The DNA here is from genome assembly GCA_963703055.1 of uncultured Alphaproteobacteria bacterium. GTDB lineage: Bacteria > Pseudomonadota > Alphaproteobacteria > Sphingomonadales > Sphingomonadaceae > Sphingomicrobium. Next base: position 800,412 of record OY969784.1, read on the forward strand.
CTCAGGTCCGAGGCTGCCCTCGGGTTCAGCCACGGCCTCTCGATCCGCTTCAAAATGGTCGAGCCTCGTGACGACCTTGATGTGTTCATGGTCGCTCCCAAAGGGCCGGGCACCGCGCTTCGCTCGCTCTACCTGGAAGGAAAAGGCATGATCGGTCTTTGGGCGGTGGGCCAGGATTCGACCGGCCTCGCTCGCGAACTTGCCCTCGCTTATGGCCGGGCAATCGGGTGCGCTCGCGCGGGTCTTATAGAATCGAGTTTCGCCGAGGAATGCGAAGCCGACCTCTTCAACGAACAAGCTGTCGTCTGGGGCGGCGTTCCTGAGCTTTTGATTGCCGGATTTGAAACGCTCGTTAACGCCGGCATCTCCCCGGAAGTCGCCTATCTCGAATGCGTCGGAGAACTGCACCTCATTGCAGAACTGATCGAAGCGCGCGGGATTGCCGGCATGCGTGAAGCGATCTCCAATACGGCCGAACTTGGAGCACTCCTCGGGGGAAAACGGATCATCGACGACCACGTTCGCCAAAACATGGCGGAGCTGCTTGCGGGAGTTAAGAGAGGCGAGCTTGCCGATGAGCTAAAGCGCGAAGAGGCAAGCAGATATGCTCGTTTAAGAAGGGCCCGCGAGGAAGCCCGATCGGCTCTTGTCGAGCGAACCTATCGCAATCTCATTCACGATCAGTAATTTTCACGACTTTGGCAGTTCCTCGATCGAAGGACGATCGCCGGTGCTTGCACGCTCGAGATAGGCGCGGAGAAGCTTGCGGTGAGCCTCGGCAACATCGGGGTCCTGCGAATTGAGCGCGAGCTCCTGCTCCTCGGCCGCGCGCCTTGCGAAATAAATGCGGTCCTCGTTCGCCATTGCCACGGCTCCTTTTCGAAGGCTCGCATGCCCTAGCAGGATGATCGTCAAAAGTCGCTTAAATCAAGTCGACTCGGTGTGAGCCTTCGCTCTTGAGATCGCGACATTGAGCGCTCGCTTGGCTTCATCGGCATTCCCCCAGCGGCCAACGCGAACCCATTTGTCGACTTCGAGATCCTTGTAGTGCGTGAAGAAGTGCTCGATTTGCTGCATCACGATATCGGGTAGATCCTCATGCCCTGCGACATCGGAATAATAAGGAAAGGTCGAATCGAGCGGCACGCAAATCAGCTTTTCATCGCCGCCATGCTCGTCCTCCAGAAATAAAACTCCGATCGGTCGAGCACGAACGACCGAGCCCGGAATGAACGGGGAACGCGCGACGACAAGTGCATCAATCGGATCGCCATCGGGCGATAGCGTATGGGGAACGAACCCATAATTTGCCGGATATCGCATCGGCGTGTGCAGAATTCGATCGACAAACAATGCGCCCGACGTCTTGTCGAATTCATATTTGACGGGCTCGCCGCCGACGGGAACTTCGATAACGACATTGACACTGTTTGGCGGATCGTCGCCAATTGGAATGAGGTCTATGTTCATTGGTCGTTTTGGCTTCCGTTCAATCCCCGTTCGTGGCCGTATCGAACGACGGCGACCTTCTCCGTGGTTATGAGACTTGAGCCGAGCATGTCTTCGGTAACGCGGAGAAATTCTTCGATCTTTGGTTCACTGTCGACAAGCTCAATGACCATTGGAAGATCTTCCGACAAGCGCAAAATCTTGGCCGTGTGCAAATGACTCGATCGACCGAACCCTAAGGGTCCGCGAAGTACAGTTGCACCTGCCATTGCGATTTCACGAGCCTTGAGAACGAGCGCTTCATAGAGAGGGCGTCCATGATATTTGTCCGTTTCGCCGATGAATATCCTAAGCAGAACGGCCGGATCAGAGCCTGTCATATTTGCCTCCACGAAGGTCGATTGACGAACTTTCCGATCGCAACGCCGAGCCAGACTGCTCCGAGCCACGTGACGATTGAAGCCGCGACATAAAACAGAGCCAAATTCCACTTTAGCGCATTTGCAAGAAGGATGGTCTCGAGGCTGAACGACGAAAAAGTGGTGAAGCCTCCGCAGACGCCGGCAAGAACGAACTGGCGAACCGCTGGAGAAACGATCAGCCGACCATCACTGTCGGTAATCGTGAAATAAAGCCCAATCAGAAATGAGCCAAGCGCATTGACGATGAATGTTCCCCACGGGAATGATCGTCCAAAGCTGTCGGCTGCAAGACCGGACAGAAACCATCTTGCAACCGAGCCCAGGGCTCCGCCGGCAGCAATCGCGCAATAGGTTCGAATCTTTTGCTTCATTTTTTAGCTCATCAGAACCCGGACAGTCACGAATGCCGCTTCCGTCCCGCCGATGCACAGCACAAGCGACGCAAAAATGTTCAACACTGCGCTTCGCTGCTCGCCGAATCGCCAAAGATTGAGGGTCTGGAGCGAAAATGAGGACACCGTCGTATAGCCGCCAAGAAAACCCGTGATCGCTCCAAGGCGAACCAGGGAGGAAGCGCCATTGGGTGACGAGAGGCCGGCGGCCGCCGCGCCGATCAGGATCGAACCCGAAAGGTTGATGGCGAGCGTTCCCAATGGGAACAATTCGCCGATGCGATGTGCGATTGCGCCCGAGAGCCAGTGGCGAGCGGCCGCCCCCATCGCCCCGAAGAAAGCCACAACAAGCAGACTGAAAAAGACCATGGGTCTCCTGATGCACCTTAAACATGCGCCTGCAGGAGCCATCGGCCGATCGGCGGTTACTAGGGAGGCCCCATTCCCTTGTTGCCGGACGTAGCAGCCGAAAGCTACGGAGCAAACTTATCTGCGGCCAAACAGCTTTTCGATCTCCGAATGATCAAGCTTGACCCAGGTCGGACGTCCATGATTGCATTGGCCCGAGCGTGGAGTGACTTCCATCTCGCGAAGGAGCGCGTTCATTTCGGCAACCGAAAGTGTGCGCCCGGCGCGAACCGAGCCATGGCATGCGATGGTCGCTTGAACGTGATCGAGCCGCTCGCGCAGCCCAAGCGCGCTTCCGAGCTCCGCGATTTCCGCTGCAAGATCGACAATGAGGCTTTGGACGTCGGCTTGTCCAAGCGCTGCAGGCAACGCCCGAACGAGGACTGAAGTTGGGCCGAAGCGCTCAATTTCGAGGCCGAGTTGACCAAGATCGTTCGAAGCCCCTTCCAGTCGGTCACAATCGGGTCCCTCGAGCTCGACGACTTCGGGGATGAGAAGAGTTTGACGGTCGACGCCTCTGCCTTCGCGGGCGCTGCGCATGCGCTCAAGCACGAGGCGCTCGTGAGCAGCATGCTGATCGACGATCACGAGGCCATCTTGGGCTTCTGCGACGATATAGGTTGAAGCAACCTGCCCCCGAGCAACGCCCAGCGGGAAACTCGGAACGGGCTCAACTGCAGGTTCAGCGCGGCCAAGAGGCGTGCCGTCGAGTTGGAGACAATCGCCCAGATCAAAGCCATTTGCCGTTTCGTTAAAGGCCGCTCCGATCACTGGCGTCGATCGCGCTTCAAATGCCGATGAATAGGCTTTGATCCTGTCATCGCTTTGTCGAATGCCCTCGGTCCTCGACGTCGACCATTTGACCGGCGCGGCCGCCTGTTCGCGCCCAACGCTTCGCTGACTTTGTTCGTCGAGCGCATGACGCAAACCCCCGACAATCAGCCCACGAACTGCGGTTGGATCGCGAAAGCGCACCTCTATTTTGGCTGGATGGACGTTGACGTCGACGTCTTCGAGCGGAACATCGAGAAACAACGCGGCGATCGGATGGCGATCGCGGGCAATGAGATCGCGATAGGCTGCGCGCAATGCGCCGATGAGCAGTCGATCTTTGACCGGCCTCGAATTCACGAAAAGAAACTGCTGGTCGGCCATTCCGCGGTTGAAGGTCGGCAAGCTGATGACTCCGGTGAGTCGCATGCCCTCGCGAACGCACTCGATTCCGATCCCGTTGCGGGCAAGATCATGAGACAAAAGCTCAGCGACCCGTGCAGGAGCAGAGGTCGCTCCAAGAGTGAGTATTCTTCTCCCGTCGTGATCGAGGGTGAACGCAACGTCGCTTCGAGCCATCGCGAGCCGCTTCACGACATCGAGCGACGCGGCATATTCCGATCGCGAAGTTCTTAAAAATTTTTGGCGCGCGGGGACCTTCTCAAACAGATGTTCGATCCTGATTCGCGTGCCGGGTGGAACGGCCGACAAGCCTTCAGAAACACGCCGGCCGTGGTCGATCGCGATATGCCAGCCGTCGGCGCCCCTCACCCGGCTTTCGAGAGTGAGAATTGAGACGCTCGCGATCGAAGGCAGTGCTTCTCCGCGAAAGCCGAAGCTCGCCACCTGGTCGATTGCATCTCCTAAGAGCTTTGAGGTCGCATGGCGCTCAAGAGCGAGGCTCATCTCTTCGGGGGCCATCCCGGTCCCGTCATCGGCAACTTCGATCAGGTCGATTCCCCCGCCGGCCAGCCGGACGCTGACTTGGTTCGCTCCGGCATCGAGGCTGTTTTCAATCAGCTCTTTGAGTGCGCTTGCCGGTCGCTCGACAACTTCGCCTGCAGCAATGCGATTGATAAGCTCGGGGGGCAGCCTTCTTATTGACATGTTAAGGGTCTTATCCCAATTCCGGACGGCCGGCGAAGCACTGATTTTTCCCAAGAAATTCAGACCGCGTTCAATGGGTCGGTGCTCAATTCTAAATTAAGCGCCAGTGCCATATTGGTCGCTTGGCAATCAAAGCGAGAGACGGGGTAGGAATGTTCTGGAATCGTTGGTTCAAATGGATGTCGCACGACATGGCGATCGACCTCGGAACTGCCAACACGCTCGTATATGTCCGCGGCCGGGGGATCGTGCTCAATGAGCCTTCGGTGGTGGCGATCGAGACGATCAATGGCGTGAAGAAGGTCAAGGCCGTCGGAGAGGACGCCAAACTGATGATGGGCAAAACGCCCGATCAGATCGAAGCCATTCGACCGCTTCGCGATGGAGTCATCGCCGACATCGACGTCGCCGAGCAGATGATCAAGCATTTCATTCACAAGGTTCACGGCGGCAAGATGCGCGCCTGGCGCTTCCCCGAAATCGTCATCTGCGTCCCGAGCGGCTCGACTTCGGTCGAGCGCCGCGCGATCCGCGATGCGGCGTCCAACGCCGGAGCAAGTGCGGTTTATCTGATTGAAGAACCGATGGCTGCGGCGATCGGAGCCGACATGCCGGTGACCGCGCCGATCGGCTCAATGGTCGTTGATATCGGCGGAGGGACGACCGAAGTTGCCGTCCTCTCGCTCCGCGGTCTTGCCTATACGACCTCGGTCAGGGTGGGCGGGGACAAGATGGACGAAGCCATCAGTTCCTACGTGAGGCGCAATCACAACCTTCTCATCGGGGAGGCAACCGCCGAACGAATCAAGAAGGAGGTCGGGATTGCAAAGCCGCCGGTCGATGGAATCGGAAAAACCGTCCACATCAAGGGCCGGGACCTCGTCAACGGCGTTCCAAAGGAGATCTCGATCAACCAGGGCCAGATCGCCGAAGCGCTTTCCGAGCCTGTTGGAACGATCGTCGAGGGCGTCAGAATCGCTCTTGAAAATACGGCGCCTGAACTTGCAGCGGATATTTGCGATCAGGGAATCGTGCTGACCGGTGGAGGCGCGCTTCTTCAGGGCCTCGACGAGGTCCTGCGGGACGAAACTGGTCTTCCTGTCACCGTCGCTGACGATCCCCTCACCTGCGTTGCTCTTGGAACGGGTCGCGCGCTTGAGGAAGAGCAGTTCCGCGGCGTGCTCCAGACCGCATAAGGCGAGCTGAGCGGTGGCGACCGCGCGCCCGGCTGGTCGCGTCGAGCCCAGTACGGGCTATTCTTCAGTTTCCTGGCTGTGATCGCCGGGATCCTCGTCGGCGTGATCCTCCTGGCGATGTCACTTCTTGTGCCAAAGACGTTCGCGAGCGTTCGCGGGGCAGCCTTGGACGTCACCGGCCCAGTCGCAAGCGCCCTTCACGAAGTGACTGCCACCGCCCAGGGTCTCGTAACCGGCGCAGACGATTATTGGGACGCCGCACGCCAAAATCGTGAGCTGAAGCGTCAACCAGCGCGCAATGCTTCGGCGAATGGTCGAAGCCAAAGCGATCTTCGAGGAAAATCTGCAGCTCAAGGCCGCGTTGCAATTACGCGAACGTGCCCGCGACTCAGTCGCAGCCGGTCGGATTGTCGGTTCCTCATTCAACAGTCCGCGCCGATTTCGCGATCCTGTCGGTCGGAGCGAAGGATGGAGTCCGCGACGGCATGCCGGTCCGATCTCCCGACGGCCTCGTCGGGCGAATCATCGGACGTCGGCGCCCTTGCCTCACGCGTTCTTCTGGTTTCCGATCGCGCAAACATCGTTCCTGCGCGACTGCTTCGGAACGGCATCCCGGTGATTGCTCAGGGACGCGGCGATGGAACGTCGACGTTCGTCCGCTCGAGGTTGGGCGCAATCCCTTCAAACTTGGGGATTTCATCATCAGTTCGGGGACCGGCGGCCTTTATCCGCCGCTCGTTCCTCTGGCCCGGGTCGTGAAATTAAAGGACGATGGGGCCGTCGCTCTTCCACTAGCCGACCCCGCGACCACCAGCTTTGCAATCGTCGAGCCGCCCTTCGAGCCCGCCGCGATCGCGGCGGAGAAGCCATCCCCGACCAAAGGCCCCTGAATGGTTCGTGCAGCTCTTTCGCAGCCACGAACGATTCGGTCAGGGCCCAAGCCGCCACGCATTGTTCATTCCTGCCGCAACGCGTGGTTCTGGCATCCCTTCTCTCGGCGCTTCCGATTGTTTCGACAGTCGGGTGGTATCCGGACTTCGGTTATCTTGCTTTGATCAGCTGGAGGCTCCTTCGTGCCGATCCTTGGCCTGCATGGTGGGCAGCTCCGCTTGGGTTCGTCAACGACCTGTTCACCGGATATCCCATAGGTTTTTCAATAGCTTTGTGGAGTGCAACAATGCTGGCGCTCGATCTGATCGACCGCCGCACAATGTGGCGCGACTATTGGATTGAATGGATGGTTGCGACGGTGCTGATCGCGATTGACGAATGGCTGCATTGGCGTGTCGCCGTTCTTTCGGGGCGCAAGACTTCCGTTCAAATTGATGCTTCCGCAGCTACTCATTTCGATTTGCGTCTTTCCCGTTGAGCGCCTGGTTCATCTCGCGCATCGACGCGTGGAGGCTCGGTCGATGAAGCCGATGCGAATCACGTCTACCCATCAATCGATTACCTTTTCTCGCCGAATGCTTGTGCTTGGCGGAGCACAGGCGGCGGTTGGCGGCCTGCTCGTTGGCCGTATGGGTTGGCTCGCAATTGCGGAAAATGAAAAATATCAGCTTCTTAGCGAAAACAATCGAGTCCAGCTCATTCCAGTGCCTCCAAGGCGCGGTTGGATCATCGATCGTTCGGGAAAACCGATCGCGATCAACAAGGCCAGTTTTCGCGTCGACATCATCCCCCAGCAGCTCGAAAAGGGACATGACATCGTCCCGCAAATTGCAGCAACCTGCTCGATCTTTCCGATGACGACGTCGATCGAGTGGACGCGCGAGCTTGCCGCAATCGCGCGGATTTCAGCCCGTCTCGGTCGCCGACAATGTTCCTTACGAACAATATGCCGCGATCACCGTAAGGCTTCCCGATCTTCCCGGCGTTGCTGCGTCCCAGGGCTTCACCCGCTTTTATCCCGGTGGTTCTGCAGTCGGTCAGCTGGTCGGATATGTCGGGTCCAGCGTCGGCCGAACGAATATGAGAAGGAAAACAAAAACCCCCTTCTTCTCGTTCCTGGTGTTAAAATTGGGAAAGAAGGGCTTGAAAAGACATTAGAACATGTTCTTCGCGGCCAACCAGGCGGCCAACGCGTGGAAGTCACTGCAAAAGGCAAACTCGTCAAGGAGCTCGAGCCAAAGCCCGACATTAGCGGAGGAACGGTCCAGCTGACGATCGACTCCGATCTTCACGAATATGCAGCGCGCCGAATTGGGGATCAGTCCGGTTCGGTGGTCGTCATGGATGTGCGGACCGGCGATATTCTCGCAATGCCGTCGATGCCCTCGTTCGATCCCAACGATTTTTCCGATGGGATCAGCCAGAACGAGTGGAAAATGCTCTCGGAGGACGACCATTTGCCGTTGGTCGACAAGGTTCTGGAGAGCCTTTACCCCTCGGGTTCGACGATCAAGCCTTCCATGGCAATGGCACTGCTCAACGGCGGAATTGATCGCAAGGAACGGGTCGTTTGCACGGGTTCCTACCCGCTTGGGAAATCACATCTTCCACTGCGACAAGCGTCACGGCCCGATCGACATGGAAAATGCGATCATCAAAGTTGCGACATCTATTTCTACGAAATGTGTCGCCGCGTCGGCGCTGCAAAGCTCGCGCCGATGGTCCGCTCGATGGGCTTCGGCGAGCAGTTTGATCTGCCGTTTCAGACACAGCGTTTCGGGACCATTCCCGACCCGGACTGGATGATGCGCAAATATCATCGGCAGTGGCAGACCTACGATACGATCAACATGTCGATCGGCCAGGGCATGGTTTTGATCAATCCGCTCCAGCTCGCGACGATGGCGACGCGGATTTCAACCGGAAAGCGGGTAATCCCGAGGATCCTCAAAGCCAAACCGATTGCGCCCCAGCCGCAGCTCGAAGTCGACCAGGACCATCTCGACTTCATCCGCGCTGCAATGGCAGGAGTTGTCGATCACGGAACCGCGGCGGCAGCAAAACTCCCACTTCCAACGATCAAGATGGCCGGCAAGACCGGAACGGCGCAGGTCCACAGGCTTGGCGCCAACGAACGTGGCGGACACGAGAACAGTCTCTGGAAACTTCGAGACCACTCGCTGTTCATGGCCTTCGCCCCCGCCGACAACCCTCAATATGCGGTCGGAGCGATCCTCGAGCACGGCGGGTTCGGTGCGTCGGTTGCAGCTCCGCTCGTCCGCGATTCGCTCATGTTTCTATTCGACCGGCAGAAGGCGCTCGATTCCCTTGCTGCATTTGAACAAGGCCTCGGCGGCACGCTCGACGAGCGCATCGCAAAGAAAACCGCGGCCTGGCGCCAGGCCAATGGACTTCCGCCGCTTCCTGCCAAGCAGGCATGATTACTTCAGCAATCATCCCTTTGCCGCTCGCGCGGCTTCCCTGGCGCTTGATCGTCCTTGTCGCTGCCATCGCAAGTTTCGGGCTCGTTGTTCTTTATTCGGCCGCCGGGGGCTCAGCTCAACCCTGGGCGGTTAAACAGGCGATTGTTTTTATTATATTCTTGGGCGTCTCGATCTCGATGTCCTGGATGAGCGAGGCGACGATCAAGTCGATCGCCTTTCCGCTTTATGGACTGACTCTCATCATGCTGATCGGGGTCGAAGGGCTCGGGTTCGTAAGCAAGGGCGCGCAGCGCTGGTTGGAAGTCGGTCCGATCAAGCTCCAGCCGTCGGAATTCATGAAGCCAGCGATCGTGTTAACGCTTGCTCGGTTTTACGAGCTGGTTCCCGCCGGCGAAATCCGCAAACCTCGGGCGATCTGGCCGGCATTTGTCCTGCTTGGATTTCCAGCGTTACTGATTTTGGTCCAGCCAGACCTCGGAACCTGCATCATGGTGCTGCTGTGCGGAATTACCGTGATGTTTCTTGCGGGAATTCCACTTTGGATTTTCGTCGCGCCAGCAGCAGCTGGCGCAATCGCGGCGCCCATCGTCTATCATATGATGCATGGCTATCAGCGCAAACGCATCGACGTCTTTCTCAATCCGGAAAGTGATCCGCTAGGCGCCGGCTATCACATCGCTCAGTCGAAAATCGCGATTGGTTCGGGCGGAATTTGGGGCAAGGGGTTTTTGCACGGAAGCCAAAGCCACCTCGACTACCTTCCAGAAGGCCACACCGACTTTGTCTTTGCGACCATGGCCGAAGAATGGGGTCTGGTTGGCGGAGTTCTCCTTATCTTAGCTTTCGGACTGGTGATCCGATGGGGAATGAAAGTCAGTGCAAACTCGCGCACTCGGTTTGGCCAGCTTGCTGCTGCCGGCCTTTCGGCAACGATCTTTTTCTACGTCGCAATCAACCTCATGATGGTGATGGGTCTTGCGCCGGTGGTTGGTGTTCCACTCCCACTCGTTAGCTTTGGCGGTTCGGCGGTAATGACGGTGATGTTGTGTCTCGGACTTCTGATGGCGCTCGAGCGACAGCAGCGCACCTCCTCGAACCGCGCATGAAATGAAGTTCAAAGCACCACGGTTGCGCACCATCTGCCCCCATGCTACCGGCGCGCCGCTCAGAGCGCTTCCGAAGCGCCGAAGCATCCGCCTCACGGCAGTGGACGCATAGCTCAGTTGGTAGAGCAGCTGACTCTTAATCAGCGGGTCCTAGGTTCGAGCCCTAGTGCGTCCACCACTTTTCAATGACTTAGCCCCACTTCTTGCAATCAAATGGTCACACTAGAGGCGCCGGGGTACCATTGGGGTACCAGGCCCAAGGGAGTGAGGCGAACGAGCCACGTATGAGGACAAACGGCGAGTTTGCGCCATTAGCTGCCGTCTGCGAATGGTCTGATGACCCCGTAATTGGCCGTTCGTTCAGACTGCGGTTATTGGCTCGATCGCAAACCTGAAAGGCGACTCCGAGTTGACCAATGAGCCGCGGGCACTATCGCCGTGGCGGGGGGCTTTGCCGAGGTGAAGTCCATGGAAGCAGTTGCAGTATCTACCGCTGAAGCAGACAGCGCGTCGGCAGGACGTGCGCTGGGACAGCAAATACAGTCTGGCCTCGGCACCACTGCTCACGCTGTTATCGTGTTCGCAGCGCCGAACTATGATCATCAGGTCTTACTCCAAGCGCTCCAGGAAGCTTGCTCGCCGGAGCTGATCGTAGGCGCGTCATCTGCTGGCGAATTCACGAACGATACTCTCGGGGTTGGACTTGTCTCGGCTTTGGCCATCAATGATCCGGAGGCCTGTTTCAGCCTCTGCGTCGGCAAGGACCTCAAGGCCGATCCGGCCGCTGCCGCTCGTAACATCGCCAAATGTTTCAAAGGGCAGTCAGACCATCATTTTCCCCACCGCTCGGCACTTGTATTAACCGACGCTCTTGCTGGTTACGCCGACGTGCTCGCGGACGAACTGACCCTCGCCACTGCCGGCGAATATCAATTCTTCGGCGGCGGAGCCGGCGATAATGCCAGCTTTGAGAGAACCACGGTCTTCAGCAATACCGAGGTGCTCACTGACGCAGCGGTGGCGCTTGAAATCCTGTCGCACAAGCCTATTGGAATCGGCGTCAGCCATGGTTGGGAACCGGCTTCGGAGCCGTTCCGCGTCACCGAAGCGAACGGTCTGACATTGGTCAGCCTGAACGGCCTTCCCGCAGTCGAGGCATTCCAGGAACATGCAGTAGCAAAAGGCGAGAAGCTCGACCTAGCGGCGCCTATTCCGTTCTTTCTTCAGAACATTCTCGGGATCGACACCGGCAGCGGCTATCGGCTTCGTGTGCCGCTTGCGATTAATCCTGACGGCTCAGTCCATTGCGCCGCAGAGCTACCGACCGGAAGCGTAGTTCGGATCATGAAGAGTTCTCACCAGTCTGCCGCGGAAGCTGCTGAACGGGCGACGGATGCTGCTGTTGCAGCCATTGGAGAAAGAAGCCCCAAAGCGGCTTTGTTCTTCGACTGTGTTGCCACCCGCCTTAGGTGCGGCGATCATTTCGCCACAGAAGTCGCTTCAGTCACCAAGAAGATCGGGGATGCAGCCTTGGTCGGCTGCAACACGCACGGCCAAATCGCACGGGCTGAAGGACAGTTCGAGGGATTTCACAACTGCACTGCTGTAGTGTGCGTTTTCCCCGGCTGAGCAGTGACACCAAACATCCACGAATTGGTCAGCCGTCTCGCTGCGCCCGCGTCGCGGGCGTCCGAGGCCGCGGAAATTGCCGCTGAGATTGGCGCGGAAGCCTTCCTGGTTCTTCTCTATGACGAGGCGATCGGTGCTCTGACGCCAGCACCTGGGTTTCCGCAGACACTCCCAGGAGGGCCGATTTGGCGCGCGTTCCTCAAAGACCGGCTCTCAGTCGGCGCGATGGAGACGGAGCTACCGTTCCCCTCCTCTGATGAGCCCAAGGTGGCCCGGGCGTTCGTGGAACCGGACATCGTTTTCATGCTCATTGGCGGTGATCCCAGCATCGATGTCAAAGAATTTGCCGACGCAGCGCTTTTGGCGGCTCTTCTGCGGGCGGAGGCGGAACAGCTTAGAAGCATTGGGCTCGTATCGGCTGCGCGTGAGGCATCCGATCGCGCAACAAAGCTCGCCGCGTCGCTCGACGGAGCGAGGGCTGAGGTGCGCCGCAAGGCCGACGAATTGGCGCTAGCGCTGAGCCGATCGGACCACCTCAATGAGCAGTTGAGAAGGCTGAACGAAACTCTTGAGCAGCGGGTGTCGGAGGAGATTCGAGAGCGGATGCAGGCAGAGGATGCGCTTCGCCAAGCTCAGAAGATGGAAGCGGTCGGGCAACTAACCGGCGGGGTAGCTCACGATTTTAACAACCTGCTCACGGTGATCATGGGTGGGCTCGACAGCATCAAGCGGGAAATCGACAAAGAGTCTGACGTCGATGTTCGGCGGCTCAGTCGAATGCAGGCTTTGGCGTTTCAGGCCGCCGAGCGCGCGGCTACATTAACCTCGCGCTTGCTGGCGTTCGCTCGGCGCCAGCCGCTTGCTCCCAAGCCGATCAACCTCGATAAGCTGGTCGGGGGTCTAAGCGACTTGCTGCAGAGGACCCTCGGCGAGACCGTCGCCTTCGAAACAGTGATGGCAGCTGGTCTCTGGCTTGCTCACGCAGACCCGACGGAGCTCGAAAGCGCCTTGATGAACCTAGCGATCAACGCGCGCGACGCCATGCCGCACGGCGGGAAACTTACGATCGAGACAGCCAACGTCTCACTTGACGATAACTATGTGAGCACCTTGGTCGAGCCCGTTCCGGCGGGGCAATATGCGATGCTGGCCGTATCTGACACCGGCGAAGGCATGAACAAAGAAACCGTTGACCGGGTTTTCGAGCCATTCTTCACGACCAAGAAGGCAGGCAAGGGCACTGGTCTTGGCCTCAGCCAGGTCTACGGATTTGTAAGACAATCGGGCGGACACATCCGCATCTACAGCGAGCCTGGGGAAGGAACGACTGTAAAGCTCTACCTACCTCGAGACACGCGAACGGAAGTCCCTGTCGCCGATCCAATGGCGAGTAAGGCCGACGGTGGTTGCGAGACAGTGCTTGTGGTGGAGGATCACGAGGGCCTGAGAGAATATTCAGTCGGCGTTCTTCGCGATCTCGGATATTGCGTTCTGGAAGCGCCGGACGGCCACGTTGGCCTTGAGCTACTGCAGAAGCAGCCTGACGTGGACCTGCTCTTCACGGATGTCGTGCTGCCAGGGTTGAACGGCCGTCAACTCGCCGACCAGGCACTGAAACTGCGGCCGGACCTCAAGGTTCTCTTCACGACAGGTTACACGCGAAATGCGATTGTCCACAACGGACGCCTCGACGACGATGTCTCGCTAATCACCAAGCCGTTCACCTTTGAAGGTCTCGCTGCGAAAGTGCGGAAGCTGCTGGATGGCTGATCGAAGGCCACTCGTGCTTTCGTCTTCGATGGATTCTCGGGAACAAAGGCTCTTACATCGTCGAGCTCGCAGCTTCGTGGGCACTCATCATGATCATAAGCGGGCTTGTCCTCTGGTGGCCAAAGGGGGCTGGCGCGCCCGGCGTCATCTACCCGCGGCTTCATCTCAAGGACCGCCGCTTCTGGCGCCACCTCCACGCCGTCGTCGGATTTTGGGTTTCGATTTTTGCTCTGTCGTTCCTGATCAGCGGCCTGCCCTAGGCAGTCTCGCCACGGATTACTGGCACGTTTGGTTAGACTTACGCCGCAGACCCGGCGAGCGTCGGCGTTCAGCAAGCGGCGGTGCCGAAGCATCGCTTTAGCGCGGGCGTCGATTGGTCAGGGCTACGAGGGCTGATCGTTTCACCGCGCATTCGCTATGTGTCGAGGACCAACGGCGACGCTGATGGCGTGATGCATACAGACGCTCATTTCATTGTCGATCTGTCAGCAAGCGCACCGGTCAGCCGCAAAATCGATGCATTTGTGCAGATCGAGAACCTGTTCGATCGTCGTTACGTTGGAACGAACGATGGCTTCTCGCCGCCGTTATACGGGACGCCGCAGACGGTTTTCGCCGGCATTCGAATTCACTCCGTCAGACGAGCCCGCAACTTCGCGTTTTCGTTCAGATCGGCCTCCGATGTTCGTGAACAAAGAGCGGCCACGGGCGTCGGCCGCCCAAGAGCAGACTGACCGTGCTCGGCCAAGAATAGTTGCCGTGACGCGTAGCCTTCCGAAGCGCTGCAAGTGATGCCGCCGCAACCCGGTAAAATGTCGATTGGTGACAAAGTGTTGAGTGTTTGAAAGCTCATGATCTTGCGGCCCGCGATTGATACCGGGTTCTCCTCGGCGATGCCTCCGTCAGATGGCGGATTGCGGCCGCGAGCTACCTGTCCGCCGCGCGTGAGGACCGCTAATTAGACTAACGAGGCGATCAGCGAGATATTCAGAGCAATGATGATCGCTGCGACAAGCCACGCGCACGTCATCAGGGCTCGCGAATTTACATGGACGCCCATGACAGTACGATCACTTGTGAGGCGCACCAGCGGGACGACGGCAAAGGGCAGCTGAAGGCTGAGCACCACCTGTGTCAACAGCAGCAAACGTGCAGTCCCGTGGACACCCGTCGTCGCGGCAACGGTGAGGGCCGGTACAAGAGCGACGAGCCGCGTGATCAGGCGTCGCTTCCACATTGGCATTCGCATATTCAGGAAGCCTTGCATCACCACCTGCCCGGCAAGCGTTGCAGTGACCGCAGAATTCTGCCCCGATGCAAGCAAGGCGATAGCAAACAACGTGCTCGCGGATGCGGCACCGAGGACCGGCGACAATAAGTGGTACGCCTGCTGGATCTCGGCCACGGGCGCGCGGCCGGGGCGATGAAATGCCGCTGCGGAAAGAACGAGGATCGCGGCATTCACCAAAAAGGCGGCGGTCAACGCGACGACGGTGTCGATGTTGGAGAACCGCTTCGCCTCACGCTTCGCCTGTTCTGACGCTCCGATCTGTCGACTTTGGACGATCGCGCTGTGCAAGTAGAGATTGTGCGGCATGACCGTCGCACCGACGATACCAATGGCGACGTACAACATCGCAGGATTCGTCACGATCGCCGCTCTTGGGACCAAGCCTGCGGTAATTCCGCTGAGGCTCGGTTGCACAAGCACGATCTCAATCGCGAAGCAGAACGCAACGATTGTCAGGAGCGCGATCACGAACGCCTCAAGCGCCCTAAAGCCGATCGACTGGAGCATCAAGATGAGCAGCACGTCTAACCCGGTCAGGCAGACTCCCCAGGTCAGTGGAACGCCGAACAGAAGGTCGAGCGCGATCGCGGTCCCGATAACTTCAGCGACATCGCACGCAACGATCGCGAGCTCACATACCAGCCATAAGCCAATCCTGACCACGGGCGAGTAGCGCTCGCGGCACGCTTGGGCGAGGTCCATGCCCGCTGCGATGCCAAGCTTTCCCGCAAGCGATTGCAGGAGCATTGCCGCGAGGCTCGACAGCAGTACGACGAACAGGAGGTCATAGCCGAACCCGGAGCCGGCCGCGAGGTCGGTAGCCCAGTTGCCCGGATCCATGTAGCCGACCGCAACAAGGTACGCAGGACCAAGAAACCCGATTAATCTGCGCCAGGTGGCCGCTCCCGTCGGCGGCATTGCAACCGTCGCATACCATTCTGGCAGAGATGCGTCGGCGGGTTGCTTTCTTTGTAGGATGATCGTCTCCGAGGGCAAATTGAAGCAGCGTGCGTCGAACGGGTGGCAGGGACGGCGGTTGCGACCGGTACTGAGTGATCATCTCGGGCGACCTTATACCTGGTAGGCTCGAATTAACGTCCGCCCTTTATGATATCGCGCTGCCATCTATCGTTCTCTCAAGCCAATGGATGATCACGCAAGACGCTCGGCTTTGAAACACCGGCGGGAGTGCTTTGAAGAGTGTGTTGCGATCAACGACTGAAACGGCAGTCGCTTTACGACGTTTGACCTTCGACCATCGATGAACGAAGGACAGTTTTGCCGCCAGCAACATTCGGAAGCCGACGAACCTGTAATCTGCTCGATTGATTCGACGTCACAGGGCATCGAGGAATTCGAGCAGTTAATCCTCTGGCACAAAGCGCGAGGACTTGTGCGGCTCGAGCTTGGCGAGTGCTGCGACTTTGAGGGCAATGTGGGCATAAAGGTAGATCTGGGCGGCCTGGATGGACTCATGGCCGAGCCACAATGCGATGACGAAATATCGACGCCCGCTTATATAAATAAGTACCAATGGCGTGCTCGCTAAAGGCGATGTCGAGCTCTCGAAAAAAGATCTCGTTCCAGTTTCCCTTGGCGACTTCATTCCCAGCCCCGCACTAGGCGGCAAACGGAGCCGCTCTCGTTTCGTTAATTCCCGTGGGACAGACAGCGCCGACCGATCGCTTCCGAGCCTGCGCAATGTCGTAACTGTTCTGCATGATCTGTATGGCGCTGCTTGAACACAAACGCCGCCGACATTCCGCGAATATCCTCATTATAGACTTCGTACAATTCTCCTTGTTTTTTAACGTCCTGTCGTCGTCCCATTCGGACAGCAAAGGAGAAATCAGATGAAAAAGACGAGCAATGTGCACAATCACAGGTTGATCCTCGATAACATCAGCCGTTCAACGCGTGGTGGAATTCGCGGCATTATCGAACCGTTCGGACTTTATACCGTTGGGATTCAGCTCAGCTGACAAATCAACACGGGCGCACCGAATCGCTCGTGCGCCCGTTCTCCTCGAGATTTTGCTAAGTTGCCGTCTTTGCGCGGCGACTGGATAACATTTTATCTTCTTGGTGAGGGACGAATGCAACCCTCGATTTCGACTTGCTCGAGCGCGCTTTCGACGCGGCCGGCAGAGGCGCAACGTAAAGCTGAGACTCATTGGGATGACCGCTATCTACGTGTGGAGCAGTCCCGGCTGCTTTGGTCCAATTTTCCCTCAAACGGTCCCACCTGCGATACTGGTCCGCCTTTTCAAACACCTGGTCCTTATAGTCTTGAAGCCAGTAACGGAACCAGTCGAGATTGCGGTTGTAGATCGCAACACGATGCCTCGGTTGGACCTTGATGTGCGCTTCGTCAGGGTAAGCGAAGAGCTCAGTTGGAGTTCCGGTTCGAGCAAGGCGCGCATAAAGCTCAGGCATCTCCCTTGCCTCCTGCTCAGGTAATTGAAAGAGGATCGGAGTATGGATCGCTTTCGCATTGAGAGCGCTAGAGACGCGTTTCCACGACGATAGCGTTTCGTCGGGTGCGCCAAGGCCCCACACCCGCCGAAATAAACTTGGCTGGCTGCTACCAGGCGTTGCACTGCTCCAATAGGCAAGGGGCTCGATCTGAGCTGTCGAAATCCCAGCTGCGGCGAGCAGATTGGAATGCGTGGCTATCCACATCGCGATTTCGCTTCCATGACTGAAACCGCCCATGGCCACTTTGGCGGGGTCAATGACGCCTTGGGCGGCTAATTTGTCTATGAGCGCGCGGACTGCTTCAAGACCGGTCCGATCGTCGTTCACGGCGTCTTGGCTGCCGACCGAAGGGACGGAATTGACGCATGCGATCGCGAAGCCCGCGTCCAGCAAAGCTGGAATGGGCCATTCGTCGCCCTCCCCGCCACGTAGGAAGCCCTCGCACAGATAATAGTTGAGATAGAGCGGCCGGCGCCGAGTGCTGGGCTTCCAGGGCAGGATCAACACGCCCGTTGCTTTCCGCCCTTTCCCGAATCCCCATCGAAGGTTTTCGACCACGGGTTTGTATTCCGCGCGCATCTCACCGTTCGGGTCGAAAAGAATGCTTCTTTTCCCGGTTGCAAGATCGATTTGTTCAATCCTTGGAGGCGAGGCAGGGACTCGCGGCAACGCACAGCGCCACCTGAGCCGAAACAGCGCACGGGAACATGCTTCGGCGGCCACCGCTCAGCAATCCGTCACCGGATGCCACTTTGCGAAGCTCATTCGTCGAGAGCCGCCAGAGATATAATGTTTGGCGCCGCTCGTCGTCGGTGAAGGTCAATATGAGGTCCGAAGTCGACGGTCGCCAGACGAGGGCTGATATGTGCGTTGAAGCGCACAAAGGGTCATGGCAGGCAATGGTTCGCCCGTCAGCCAGTACCGCGGAAAGTCCTCCCTTAGGACCGTTCCAGTTCGCCGTCGCCAAGTCCCCGCCTGCGCTCCTGGCCTGCAAGGCAGGCGCGGAGCTTGGAACCGAAATCGGTGGAACCGGTCGCGGAGGTCCCACGGAAACATCGGTTCCCGTCGCAAGATCGTAGCGGTGCTGCTGGCGCGGCCTGCGCCAGAGCAATCCATCACGAATAAACCAGAAGCCTACGAGCCGCTGCGTGGACATACGGCCGTTGATCGAGCCACCACGAAAAAGATTTTGAGAAAGATCGACCGAGGAGTCGACCAATATACCATTATCATATTCTTTTCGCTCGGCGCGACGGATCTCATCTCGCGTGGGTCCGACCGTATAGTTGATTGCATGGCCCTGGTCGGCGACAAAATAATCCTCGACATCGGCGTCCGGAGTGACCAGCGGTGCCATTCCGTTGCCAGTCACATCGGCCTGCCAAAGGCCAATCGCGCCATCGAAAAGCGCGCGGTAAACAACGGTTCGCCCGTCATTAATCCATAAAATATGCTCGGGTTGAACGGCACCCGGATCGAGATAAATGGGACTTCCCCCGCTTCCAATTTCCCGCACCTTTCCGTCAGCAAGATCAACCGAATGCCAAGTAAGAACGTAGGTATTTCGTGCGATGTCCGCGCGCTCGGATCTGAAAACCGCAAAGCGGCCGTCGGGCGAGATGCTGAGGCCGTCCACATCGGTGATCTCGACAAGCTGCGTGGTGGTGATGTTTGCGTCCGCGCTCGTGTCTTGCGCGCACAGGAGGCCGAGCACACACGCCGCAAGCAGCAACGGCGATCGCGACCGCCGGGACGAACCGACGGGGCTCAACAGCTCCTCCTTGATTGCGGTATAACCGTTTCGTTTAGTGCGCCCGCATCTACCAGATCGTTAGAGGCGCCCAACGGGCCGAACCGCATCGGCGCAAAGGGAGCCCAATCCATTCCTCGGGAACAATGAGGTTTCTGCAATGAAGCCGGCGGAATGGCGACAACCCATCGCCGATCAGCGCACCAGGCATCGTGGCCTTTCCTTGCTCCGGTTCCTCCAACCGCGCGCAGGACGCGGGACCGTCCATTCAATCGGCAGATGGTCACCGCAAGCTTCCCCCTCCTGTCTCGCGCGATTCGCGGACGCCGACACGAAGACGAGCGATCTTGCAAAATCCCCCGATTTATTTTTCGGGACATGGACTTGTGTACAAGGCGTTGAGGCGCGCTTCAGTGAACAACGGTTGGGTTTTCCAAACTGCAATAAAGAAAACCCCTCGAGGGGAGCGCTTTGCGTCGGTTTTGATCGGCGCCAGCAGAATTTCGTATTCCGGCGGTTCAGCGAACTCGAAATCAGCGCAGCGGTTCAACGCCTTTGCGATGGACTAAAGAACCGAACTCCTGCGTAAATTCCCCGTCCTTGAGTGTGATAGCCGAGCACGTCCTCGTAGTTTTGGTTCAAAAGATTGGATCCGCGCAAAAAAATCTGCGTTCCCGGTCGAACTGTGTAGGCAATACGAGCGCTTGCAAGCCAATAGGATCCAAGCCGGACGTCTTCGGTTGGAAAAATGTCAAAGTTCGTATCGGTATGAACACCGACGTATGCAACCGTCGCACCGTAAGTCAGCCGGTTCATCGATCCGTCGATCGCAATGCCGCCGCTGTTTCTCGGACGCCGGATCTCTTCGACCTGCACGTCGGCATCATTGGGCTGAGTGGCGTAAAGATAGGCATAGTTCGCGCTCAATCTGAGCGTGTCGCCAAGTCGCCATCCCATCTCGAGTTCCACACCTGATCGGTGACTGATCCCTCTAGCATTCAACGAGCCCGTGAAATCGGCATTGTCGACGATTTCATCGTGTAACCACTGGCGGTAAGCGGTGATCGCCGCATCGAACGTGCCGCGCTGATATCTCAACGAGACCTCGTATCCGCGCGACGTCTCGGGCTTAAGATTGGGGTTTCCGATGTAAGTGCCTGGAAAGAAGCCGTAGAGTTCGGTGAAGGTCGGGGGAGAGATCCCCTCCCCATATGAACCCGTCAGCGCAAATCCCCCGCCGAGACGCGAAAGAAGCGAAGCTCGAAGCGTTGTTGCATCTTTAAATTCATCAAAAGCGTCGTGGCGAACCGCGACGTCCCCGACGAGAAAACCAGCGTCGCCCTTCCATTCGCCCGTAATCGATTGATGAATCCGGCGTTGGTCCTGATCGCTAAGGCCGCCATAGACCGTGTCGCGCGACCTGAAAGTCTCGTTTTGATAGTCGGCTGCAGCGATCAGCTGTTGCTTCACCCCTCCGGTTTGAAATCCATATTGAACCTGACCCGACAATGTCCTGCGCAGCCCGTCTGTCTGGTTGAGGCCCTCAGTTTCGAACAGATTATTGCTGTGCGAGCCGAACAGTGAAGCGGAAAGCGATCCACCCCATCCAAGATCGGTCGAGCCAAATGTGCTCCAGATGCGAGCTGCGCTCATTCCAAACCGTGTCGAAAGGTCCTGAGTGGGCAAAAATGTGAAAGGGTTTGTGCCGTCAAATTGCGAATAACCGTTGAGTGAAAACCCGTTGACCCCGACAGTGACATCCGGAGCGACGGTCCAGCTCGCAAGAGCCCGGCCGGAAAGATTGTGATAGCCGTCCTTGTCGCCTCCGGTTCCCGATTCATCGATTCCGGTTGCGCGCTGCCAGCCGAGCGCGCCAGCCAGCTGCAGATCGCCGGAAACGAGCGAGGCGGAAGTCGATGCGCGTTGAAAGCCATAGGAACCGCCTTCGGCAGAAGCACTGTACCCGCTCGCATCCACCGGCGCGGTGACTGAAATCACCCCGCCAATCGCCTGCGATCCCCAAAGCGCGGACTGAGGTCCCCGGACCACCTCGATGCGCGACGCGAGGTCGGAATTGAGCAACTCAAACCGTGGATCGTCGCTGCTCGAAAGATCATTGGCCTCAATTCCGTCGATGAACAGAAGGGTGTGATTGGCCTCGGCTCCTCGAATTCGGACCTCGGTGACCGTCCCATCGGGGCCGCTCGACGAGACGGCCGCTGAAGGAACATCTCGAAGAAAGTCAGTCAGTAGGGGGGCGCCCTGACGGGTGATCGCTTTGTCGTCGATCACGGTGACGCTTGCTGCGGTCTTGTCGCGCTTTTGAGGAACCCTCGAGGCGGTAATCACTATCGAGGGCGGCGGGTCCGAAACCGCAGTTAAATCAGCCGCTGTCAAAATCAATGAGACAAGCATTATAACCTCCTGAAACGACACAACAATGTCGTCTCAGAGGAGCCAAGCCCTTAAACAAGTGCTCGGCGCCACGCAGTCCACGGCTGTTCCCGGCCGGGTGCGGACGACCGACAAGGGCAGGTTCCTGACTGAGATCGGGACGCGACCCGATCTGTCACAGTTGCGGGTACAGTGCCGGATTTGCGCCGGCTTCCCTTTGAACTGCCCCCACCGGAGTGAAATCCGTGGGCAGCACCCCTGTCAGCTTCCGAGCTAGGCCAACGCGTTTTGATGTCAAGCAGAGAACCTGCGCTATCGTGGTGGATTGAAGGCACGACAAAGCTCGCGGAAGTTCGCGTTCGAAACGAAGACGGGTCTTCAAAAAAGAATGACGATGAGTGGGTGCGGCGAGCAGTGAAATCTCTTACGCCTTGGGACGTGAAAACCTCACCGCAGCCATCCATCAACCTCCTTCGACGCGCCGCATCCTCGATGCTTCGGCTCGTTCCAGGCTCGACGGCGCTAAGGATTAAGCGCGATCTGAGGGATCGCGCCTGGATGACCGAAGCGGACGCAGTCGTCATTTCCTTCCCAAAATCCGGAAGAACTTATGTACGGGCGATGCTCGCGAGACTTTATCAGCTGCTCTTCGGCATCGATGAGCGCTCCCTCCTCGAATTTGCTCTCCTTCGGAAAGCTTCGCCCCAAGTTCCGCGGGTTCTGTTCACGCATGGGGGCGATGCCATGCGCGCTCCCGACAAGATCGGGTTGGACGCCCAAGCCTTTCGTGGTCGGCGACCAATCTTAATCGCAAGACATCCTGGCGATATTGCGGTTTCCCGCTACCATCATTTGAAACATCGAAGCCGGGACAAAGCGCGTCGGCGGCTCGCCAGTCAAACGATCGAAGAATTCGTCTGGGCAAGCGAAGGTGGAATTCCTTCGATCGTCAAATTCCTCAATCAATTTGCTCAATTGCCCGGAATTGTGACCATTCGTTATGAAGATTTTCTCGAAAATCCTTCAAGATCCCTTGAGCGGCTAGCCGAAGCGATTGGGCTTGGCGCAAATCCCTCCGAAATCGCCGAGGCTGTTCAATTCGCAAGCCTTGGCAATTTAAAAGCGCTCGAGCGCGAGGGCTATTTCACATCCACGCGGCTTCGACGTTCGCGCAAAGGCGACGAAAGATCGGGAAAGGTCCGCACCGGGGGAAGCGGCGGATATCGTGATGAGCTCAACCCGGAAGTCGTTCGGATGATCGATGATTATCTATCCAATCACCTTGATCGCCGGCTCGGCTATGGAGGGTCAGACATCCTCTAGCGAGGAGCGCGGCCACAAGGCTTCCCACGACAGCCGCGCTGCTTCACGAGGTCCAAAAGCGCTCGAAAGCATCGAAACGTCCCGCCTGATTCCGCCAAGATCACCGCGCTTGATCCGTCGCCAGGCGGACAATCGAAGGGCATAGGCAAGCCCCGGCCGATAAGCGGCTCGGCTGAGATATTCAGGATGACGGCGGACAAGTTCGATATTTGACGCGACCATGTTGTCCTGGGCGGAGATCGCGTTCTCATCCCAGTATTTCACCCAAAGGACCTCGTCGGTCGAGGCGCAATTCGCGAATTTTGAAACCCGGGCGAGAAAATCGAAATCCTGAAGCCGTCGAAGACTTTGGTCAAACAGGCCAGCTTTGAGTGCAACAGAGCGCCGGACAGTGATTGCTGGCGTCGCTTTCCACAATTGTCGACGGAATAGGGCCGTTCTGAAGCGCTCGCGATCTTCAATCACGGGATTGCGTCGGATGACTTCCCTCGCGGCCAATCCCGGCGGCTGAATTTTGACGAAGCTGTCGATAAGGAGATCGAACTCGGGCCTGCGATCGAAGGCGCGAACGACGAAATCAAGTTTGTTTGGAAGAAAACGGTCATCGCTGTCCAGAAAGGCGATTAATGGAGCGCTCGAGGACCGAATTCCCTCATTTCGTGCGACATTGCCCCCGCGATTGAGCTCAAGGCGAACAAGGTGAATTCGCTCGTCGGTAAAGGATCGCGCGATTTCTACGCTTTCATCGCTCGATCCATCATCGATGATTATGAGCTCGAACGCTTCGAAATCCTGTTCAAGAACACTTTCAATCGCGCGCGCAAGCACGTCGGCACGATTGTGCACCGGAAGGATGACGGAGATTTTGGCGGTCATTGTTCGGCCCTGACGAGCGTGCGACCATCGGGGAGAAGGGCCGCCTTTTGCTGAGTCCACCAGCAGCTGAACATCGCGATCGCATAGAGAATTCGTCCGTGGTCAGCCGCGCCCCGCCGATGTTCTTCAAACAGCTCTTCGATCCCACGCGCGTCGAGAATTCCCATTTCCCCGGCTCCTGACGAGCGCCAGGCTTCTAATGCGAAGTCATTGAACCCTCCCATGAACCAATCGGCAAATGGAAGCTGAAAACCGATTTTTCGCTGTGAAAGTGCATCTTTAGGAAGCCAGGGCTCAACTGCACGGCGAAGCACATATTTGCCGGTCCTTCCCTTGAGTTTCAGATCGGTTGGAATGGTCAGCGCCCATTCGATGAACCGGTGCGAAAGGAAGGGTACGCGGGCTTCAAGGGAATGGGCCATGCTCGAGCGATCAAGTCTCTGGAGTAAAGAGGCAGGCATATGGACCAGAAGATCGCCCATCATGAATTTCTGAAGCTCGGTAAGAGCTTCGCCGTCCGCTCGAGAAAAGACGCTGGCCGCGCGCTCCTCGAGCGTGTCCCGGAACTCATGGGTTTGAACAAAGCCGCGATCGAAAATACGCTTTCGAATAGCCGGAGTTGTGATCGAAACCGCCGCGAAGAAGCGCTCGTATCCACTGGAAAGCCGCGCTCCTTCGACAAACTGGCGCGCAAGCTGACGGCCGTAGTTCCATTTGCGCCAGGGGAGTTCGGGCAAGCCCGAGACAAGTGCACCGGCGCCCAAAGCCTCGATGAGCGGTTTCCAGCGGGCCATTCGGCTCGCCCAGCGCTGGCGGTTGTAGCCAAGGAAGATTTCATCGCCGCCCTCGCCGCACAGGACGACTTTGACTTGCTCCGCGGCGCTCTTCGAAAGACACCATAACGGAACGGCGGACGTCGCTGCGGTCGGCTCGTCAAACGCCTGCTGGACAGCCGGGAGGACCTCGGCGGCACGTTGCGGGCGGAGCGCAAGAACTTCGTGTTCGATCCCGAGATGTCGAGCAATATTCGATGACGACTCTGTTTCGTCGCGACTGGATCCGGGAAAGCCGATGGTGAAGGCCTTGAAGCGCGACGCGGAGCTCCGCGCCATCGCTGCCGCGATCGCGGACGAGTCTACGCCTCCTGAAAGAAATGCGCCGATCGGCACATCGGAAAGCATATGTTTCTCGACCGTGCGTTGAACCTGGATCTGTGTTTCCTCGATCCACTCACGTTCAGAAATCCCGCTGCGAACCGAGATTCTCGGCGCCCAGAAGCGACGAATGGCGGGTTCGTTCGAAGGCCCGATTTCAAGAAGATGGCCAGGTTCGAGAGGCTCGACCTGGAGGTAAATCGATCGTGGTGGAAGGGTGTGACCGAAACAGAAGAAATCATTGATTCCGTGAGCGTCAAGGTCGAAGCGATGTTCAGGGAAAATTCGAAGCGCCGTGATCTCCGAAGCGAACGCCAGCCCGCCGTTCTGACGCGTGACGAACAATGGTTTGATTCCAATCGGATCTCGCGCAAGCGTCAGCCGCCGATCGACCTTGTCCCAGATTGCAACGCCGTACATGCCTTCAAGACGGACCCAGGCCCCCTCACCCCATCTCAGAAAAGCCGCAAGGATCGTCTCGGTATCGCTGTGATCGGTCTTGAAATGATAATGCCCCTCGAGCTCTTTTCTGAGTTCGGGATGGTTGTAGATTTCTCCGTTGAAAACGATCGCATATCGCCCGTCCGAACTGAAAATCGGTTGCTGGCCGCTTTCCACATCGATGATGCTGAGACGTCGCATTCCAAACCCGAAGTCTCCATCCGTGAAATAGCCGGCGTCGTCGGGCCCGCGATGGCGAAGCCGGTCGCAGGCCGCAACAAGAGCATCCTGCGAAACCGGTTTCCGGCCGCGCCTGTACCACCCAGCAATTCCGCACATGGTCTTTCCTGGTCCCGCCGCTTAATGGCCGCCCTAAAGATGAACACCAACCCGCGCCAGCCACTCCGCGTCTGGGCCCTTCTAGGACCGCACCGGGGCGATAATAACCAAATTCTTGCGCTCGCTGCGGCGATCGGTCTTGGATTTGAAGAGAAGTGGCTTCGCTTCAATGGACTGAGACGACTTCAGCCCCGGCTTCTCGGCGCAAGCTTTCGAACTGTCGTCGCTGAAGATCGGGCGCAGCTCGAAGGCCCGCCGCCCGATCTTGCCATTTCCACCGGACATCGAAGCGTGCCTGTCGTTCGCGAGCTGCGCCGGCGTTCTGGCGGAACGATGCGCGCGGTTCACCTTGGGTATCCGCGCATTTCCCCGGCTCATTTCGATCTCGTCGTTCCAACGCCTGAATATCCCGTCGCAGACGCGCCGAACGTGATCCGCGTTCCCTTCGCCCTCAGCCCGCTGCAATCGCAAGTTCTTCGCGAAGATCCAAGGAATGTCCTTCCTCGATCCTTACCCTTCCCTCGCCGGCTGTTCGTTCTTGGGGGCCCAACCCTCTACTGGGAGCTTCCAATCGACGAGATGCTGGCCGCCGTGCGGCAGCTTCTGGCGATCAGCAGGAAGGACGGTGGCTCGCTTGTTGTAATCGGAAGCCCAAGAACACCGCCCCCTCTTCTCGATGCCATAGTGCGCGAAGTCGAGAATTCCGATGTCGCAAGCTTAATCGCCCCAAGCGAAGGCTCGCCCTCCTATGCTGAATTGATCGCTGCTGCCGACGAAATCTATGTGACCGCCGACAGCGTCGCGATGGTCGCAGATGCGGTCAATACGGGAAAACCGGTTGGACTTGTTCCAATTGCGAAAAGTCGGCTTGGACGCATCGTAACGGCACTATTTGACCGAGCACGACCTGGAAAGCGCCTGTATCCTCGCGATCTTCGGTTCTTTTGGGCGGCACTTGAAGACCGCGGCTTCGGCGGGACGATTGAAGCCCCTCGAGCGAGCACTCCCCCCGACTTCACCCGATCGATCGCCAATCAGGTCAGGCTGCTTTTGGATTTGCCTGCGCAGTCGGCCACAAGCGGCCGCGACAGCGCTCAATAAGGGCTTCGGAATCGGGTCGAACGTGCCCAAGGCGGATTTCGCGGCGCACCATGTCAATGTCGAACACGTGACTGTCGAGCGCATCGGCAACGAGAGCGTAGAAATAATCTTCCTGTCTGCGGTCGGGGTGTCGGCTGTAATTGGGTGCAAGCTTCCTCACGATCGGAAGTGCAAAGTTGAGCATTCGCCTTTCCTTGAACGTGAAATCGATCGGAAGCCCGGTTTTCCAAGGCTGTGTTCGCCGTTTGGTGTTATGGATAAGCTTGGTTGCGGGCGTCAGACGGTCGAAATCATTCCACTCAGGCTCGAGGAGGCCGATCGTGTCCAGATTTTCACGCTTGAGATTGATCCAGTCGAGATAGTCGATTTCGTGGGCCCAGAGGCGATCGAGATCGTCGGCAAAATTCCAATGTCGAAGCTTGGCGCAGTCAAGCAGCATCACCGAGGTTGCGAGCGGGTCGGTGATCTTGCGATACCCCGGTCTTGGGGTGCACCAGATCGCCTTTCCCTGAAGATCTTTCGCGAACAGCTCGCCGACGTCTCCCACGGCAAAAACATCCGGGTCGGTGACGAGTGCCAAACCTTCGTATCCAAGGAGGCCCGGAATGGCGAAACGAGCAGGCGTAAACGACTGAAGATCGTCAGGGTCCCAGATGCGTTCGTGGCCATCGCGTACGAATGAGCGTCCGGAAGTCTGAAGACCGGGAAATTCGCTCGAGTTGACGATCCTGACGTCGAATGTGTGGGGAGTCCGGCTGTTTCGGCGAAAGCTATGCCCGGAAACCAGCGCTCCAAGCATCTGCTTGTCGTTGGTGTGAATGACAACCGTCGGTTTCATGAGCTCTTGATCTTAAGAAACGAATGAGACGACGCAAAGGCCTCCGCGAAAGAACGTCGTTTCAAGCAAACTCAACATTCAACATCGCAAGACCAGCAACGGCCATCACCAATGCCGCAGCAAGCATGGTCCAAATCGGCTGATCGGGGAAAAAGCTTTTCATGATGCTGCCCATGATTGTCGCCACGAGAAGCTGTGGAACGACGATAAATATATTGAACAGTCCCATGTAAATTCCGAGCTTTCTTTGCGGTAGACTGCTTGCAAGGATGGCATAGGGCATCGCCAGGATGGATGCCCAGGCAATCCCGATGCCGATTTCAGAAATCACCAGGAACTTGGGATCTTTGATGATGAGGAAACTTGCATATCCCAAAGCTCCGCAGATGAGGCACACCATGTGGGTTTTTGCCTTACCGACGTGCCGCGCGAGCATGGGCAACAGGAGAATCGCGGCAAGCGCTGCAACGCCATTATAGATGGCAAAAAGGACCCCCACCCAATTGCCAGCATCCTGATAGCCCGAGCTTGCCGGATCGGGAGACCTATAGAAATTCTGGGCGACCACCGGCGTCGTGTTGATCCACATGATGAAGAGCGCCGACCAGCTGAAGAACTGGACCAGCGCAAGCCGCTTCATGATGGTCGGCATCGCTGAGAAATCGCCGACAATGCTGGTCAGCATATTTGCGCTTCGGCCACTCCGAGCCGAGATGATCGCGGCGGCATTGGCAAGGCCGTAGGCGATCAAAAGTGCGCCAAGAAGATATACCTCCTTTTCCAGCCGAAGCCCGAGCACTGCGACAATCACAATTGCGCCCGAGATCATCCAGATGATTGCTGATCGGAATCCGCGGGAAGCGAGCGATCCGGCGCCCTCCCCTTCATCCTCTTTCGATCCTTCGCCGAACTGCTCCATTTCCTCTGGAGCATATTCGCGGGTCGTAAATACCGTCCACAAAACGGCTAGAAACAGCGCTGCTCCACCGAACCAGAAGCTGAAGCGAACGGTGTCGGGAATTCCCCCGGTTCCGCCACTGTTTGAAACTCCCAATCGGTCGAGAATCCAGGGGAAGATCGAACCGGCGACTGCTCCCAGTCCGATAAAGGCGGTCTGAACCGCGTAACCAATCGTGTGCTGGTCCTTTCGAAGCATGTCACCAACGAATGCTCGAAACGGCTCCATCGAAATATTGAGGCTGCCATCGAGCATCCAAAGGAGCACTGCTGCCATCAAGAGAACCGACGAGAACGGCATCAGAATCAGCGCCAGCGCCGCGAGAATGGCTCCGGTAAGAAAATAGGGCCGCCTCCGGCCAAGCTTCCCAAGCCAGGTGCGATCCGAGAGATGCCCAATGATCGGCTGAACGAGAAGGCCGGTCAAAGGCGCAGCCACCCAAAGAATGGGGAGCTTGTCGACACTTGCTCCGAGCGTTTGGAAGATACGGCTCATATTGGCGGTCTGAAGTGCGAAACCGACCTGAATTCCAAGAAAGCCGAACGAGATATTCATCAGCCCCGCAAGCGACTGCCGAGGCTTTTGGATGAAGTCCCCTCTATTCACTTAACCCCTCCGGCCATCGCGTACCCGGCCCCCTGCTCGCCATGCTGTCAGCGTCACACGCAAGCCATTATGAAGGTCCTTGCTAGAAATCGCATCCCCATCTCTTTCTCCCCGGGCTTCGAATTCTCTGTGTTCAATGGAATGAGGACCAGCGCTGCTTCGCTTGCGGCCGAGCTCGAACACAATGGGTTCGTTCGCATTCCCAAATTATTCAATCCAAAATTCATCGATTCTCAAATGGACAGATTGAGCTAAAGCCCTTCGAAACGCGCGTCATTCGCGTGGTTCGCTAAAGCAAAGCGTGGCCCTTTGGACTGTTCTTGGCGCATGAATTGAGCGCCAAGCCGCGCACGGTTTCGTTCAGTTAGGAACGAGGGTCGATTCTCGAACTGTCAGTCTTACAGGAAGAATCCGGTCTTCGGTTTTTCCGGTTTCGATCGACTGGATCAATGTATCGATCAGCGCTTCCGCAGCTCCGCGCGAATCCTGGCTGACCGTCGTCAATGGCGGACTTGCAAGGAGAGCCGCGGGAATGTCGTCGAAGCCCACGACTGCCGTTTCGGGTACCGGACGTCCAGCCTGTTGGAGCGCATGCATAGCGCCGATTGCGGCAACGTCGCTTCCAGCAAAGATCGAATCAAACTCGACACCCGTCTGAAGCAAGTGCGAAACCGCTGCCCGTCCATCGCATTCATTGGGAGCCGCATCGAGGCGAAGGCGTTCATCGGGCTCGATTCCGGCGGAGCGAAGGGCACGGCAATATCCGCGCCAGCGATTTTGAACTTCGGGAAATCCCTCGCCCCCGGTGCCGATGAACGCAATTTGGCGGCGACCTTGTTCAAGAAGATGGCACGTGGCGCGGAAGCCGCCGTCTTCGTTGTCTGACGATACGGTCGCTCCGATTTCACGCTTTGACGCCGATCCCCAAAGTACAAAATGGGTGCCTCGCTCGACCAGTTTTTCGAGCTTGGGCGAATATTGAACATAATCACCATAGCCGAGGAGAATGATCCCATCGGCCTTTCGGCTGTCCTCATAATCGACATGCCAATCCGACGAGAGCTGTTGGAACGAGATCAGCAGGTCATATCCTCGATCCGCGCAGCGGCGCACCATCGGTCCAAGGAGCGAAAGGTAAAAAGGATTGATCTCGGAATTGTCCGGAATCTCCTCGAAAAACAGGAGTGCAAGGGTGCGCGCGTGCTGGCGCCTTAGTCCCGAGGCGTTCTTGTCGACCTTGTAATTGAGCTGCTCGGCAGCTTCGAGAACTCGTTTTCTGGTCGCTTCGCTGACGCTGCTGCTTCCGCACAGCGCACGCGAAACCGTCGGTTGGGAAACTCCGGCGAGAGCTGCGATGTCAAAAGAAGTCGGCCGCCTCTGCATCAGTGTGAAATCTTAGCGCTCTGAATACGTATGTATAGCGCTCCTGCCCGTTTCGCTCTCGAAATCCTCTGATACTCTCCTGTTCGGGAGAGGGGTTTCATGCCCCTTGTCGAATTGTGCCCGGCCCTAACGGCCGGAATAGGGGGAAAGATCGATGTTTAGGACGTCTTTGCGTTGGCGGTATGTGGCCACAGCAAGCCCGCTAGCCATCATGGTCGCGGCATCGCCCGTATTTGCAGCCGACACAGGAACGGTTCAGCCGATAGTAGCCGGCACTAGCGCCGCTGCCACCGCGCAGCCTGTTCCTCCGTCGAACGGCACGAACGGCGGCAATCCGACCGCCGCGACTCCCACCGGGACGCCTGGCAGCTCAAACGAGCAGGCAATCGTGATCACGGGTTCTACGCCCGCTCGATTGCGAACGCGAACCTCATAAAAAGGCGCGCCGTCAACATCGTCGAAGCGATTTCGGCAGAAGATATCGGCAAGCTCCCAGACGTATCGATCACCAACTCATTGTCGCGCTTGACGGGCGTTGCGGTGCAAGAATCGGCGGGCCGCGCGAAATATATTTCGATCCGGGGATTTGGGCCCGATTACACCACCGCGACTCTGAACGGCCGGACCATCGCGACGGTCGATGATAATCGCCGCTTCGATTACGGGCAGTATCCAGGCGACCTGTTCCAGGAAATCCAGGTCATCAAGACACCCTCGGCTGACCTGATCAACTTCGGCCTCGCCGGTTCAGTGAACCTGCAGACCTATGACCCGCTCACTCAGAAGGACACTTTCGCAGTCAATGTTCAGGGCGAAGTGGGCCAATACGGCAAGCTGAACCCGGACGGCTCGAACAAGGGTTACAAGGCCTCAGCAATCTGGATGCACAAGTTTGCCGACGATACTCTTGGCGTCTCTCTCGGCTTCTCGGCAATCAAGGACCCGACCCAGGATTATCACTGGGCAACCGGCGGCGGCAACGGCAACTATTATGGCCCGACCAGCCCCGACCCGCTCGGCAACATTGGTCCCGACGACATCCAGAACTACGTCAATACCAACACGCTTTATCGCCAGTCGGGCTTTGGGCACATCGTCTACCGCCCAGACAGCAGGTTCGAGATGTCGGTCGACGCGCTCTATACCCAAAGCAAGATCAACGAACTGTCGCGCGGCTGGGAAATGCCGCTGGCGAGCTGGAGTCGCGACAGCGAGATCCCGGGCAGCGAACAGTCATCGAACGGCTATGTGACGTCCGAGCAGTGGAACGTCTATCCTGTGCTTCGCAACGACTTCAACACCTCGGACGGAACGACTTTCGCGCTGGGCGCGAACATGAAATATGACATCACGGACAACATCAAGTTCGTATTGGACGGAAACTATTCGCGGGCGACACGCCACGACAATACTTACGAGATCTATGGAGGCAGCACCACGGTTCCCGGCCTTGCGACGGTCACCAGGTTGCCGGACGGCAGCTACGGCGTGAACATTGCCGGCATCAATTATGCCGATACCTCCGATGTTTCACTGACCGATCCGCAGGGCTGGAACCAGGTCGGCTTCAACAACGTGCCCGACTTCACGGATACGGTGAAGGGCCTCCGCGGCGAACTCGACGGCGTACTCCACGGCGGCTTCTTCAAGGGATGGGAAGCCGGGGTAAATTACAGCGACGAGACCAAGGTTTCCAACTATTCCGGCTATTTCATCTGCCTGCCGGGACCGGCATCGGTAGGTGGCTGCGGCAACGACAACGCCCTAGGGACGAGCGTCGCGATCCCGCGTCGATCATCGCGGGATCGGTCGAGCCCTATGCCGTAACCGGAACGGACCTTATCGCCCTCAATTCGATCGCCGCGCAGGCCATTCTTCGCACCGCGCCGCAGTCGGACGCGAGCAATGTCGCGCGCGACTGGACTGTCGAGGAGAGGATCACGACCGGTTTTCTCCAGGCGAATTTCGATACTGAATTGAATTCCGGCGATCCGCGTGTCGGGCAATGTCGGCGCGCAATTGGTGCACACCGACCAAAAATCGCTCGGTTTCGGTGCGACCTCGGCGACCACCGAGATTTCGCAAAGCGGGGGTGCGAAATACAATTATCTGCTCCCGAGCGCGAACGTAAACCTTGAAATCATGCCGAATACGATCCTGCGCCTTGCAGCCAGCCGGACACTGGCGCGCGCGACAATGGATGACGAAAACGCGTCCTACTCGGTCTATTCGTGCGGCACGACTCCAGCAACGGTACGGTTGCGGCGGGGTGCACCACCGTTCCGCTCATCAATGGCAAAGAGCCCGTGCTGCAGGGCCAGGGCGGCAATCCCGAGCTCCGGCCGTATTTCTCGACCAATGCCGACGTCTCGCTCGAGAAGTATTTCATGCACGATCAGGGCAAGATTGCGATCGCCGCCTATTACAAGCGGATCACGAACTTCACGACGCAGAACCTCAACCTCAACTCCGGCAACATCAACAGCAGCGGGCCGCAGGACCCGACAGCGTTCTCGACCGATTGCTCGGCTTTTTCCGGACTTGCTGCAATGGTGCGGCGCTTTTGCCCAACCAGACTTATTCATGCTGGTCGACCGCGCCGACCAACGACGGCAAGGGCCATGTGTTCGGCTATGAGGCCAGCGGCACCATCCCGCTCGCGTCGTTAACGAGGGCGCTCGACGGCTTCAGCGTCATCGGTCAATATGCGCACACCACGAGCTCGATCAAGTTCAGCAATGGCGCTACAATCACGCTGCCCGGCTTGTCGAAAAGCGTGATTCAAGGCCAGATATTCTTCGAGAAATGGGGCTTCAACGCTCGCGCCTCGCTGACTCATCGTTCGCCTTATCTGGGCGATTACCAGTTGTTCAACGCGCAGGTCACAGCCAACATGACCAAGGCGCAGACGACCCTCGACGCGCAGATCGGCTATGATTTCCATTCAGGGCCGTTCAACGGACTGTCGATCTATCTGCAGGGCCACAATCTGACCAACTCGAAGTCGCTCTCCTACGTGAATAATGATCCCAACGAGATCAACATTCGCGATCAGTATGGCGCGACCTATCTCGCCGGCGCGACGTTCCGGTTCTGATTGGTTTCTTAGGGATGGCGGCGCGTTCGATCTGACGCGCCGCCATTTCCTTTTGGATCGTTCGGATTAGGCTGCCTCGGTGAGCGAGGGACTTTTTCGAATTCTTGTGGTCGGCGGAGGCACTGCTGGGTGGCTCGCGGCGGCGGTTTGCGCCCGCTTCCTGCCGTCGCAGCGCTACGCGATCACGCTCGTAGAATCCGACGAGATCGGAACCGTCGGCGTCGGCGAATCCACGATCCCGCAATTGCAGCTCATCAATGCCGCGCTCGGTATCGACGAAGACGAGTTCATGCGGGCGACGCGAGCGACGTACAAGCTTGGCATCGAGTTCGTCGGCTGGAAATGCCCGGACAGCCGCTATATCCACGCGTTCGGCAATACCGGCCGACCGATCGGCCAGACGCCTTTTCACCATTTCTGGCTCCGCGGGCTCCGTCTTGGCGAGACAGCGCCGCTCGATGCCTATTGTCTCAATGCGACGGCGGCGTCTGCCGGCAAGTTCGCGCGCGGGCCAGAAGCACAATCGAAAATGTTGGGCGGCCTCGTCCACGCGTTCCAGTTTGATGCCGGGCTCTACACGAAGTTCCTTCGGCGCTACGCCGAAGCGCGAGGCGTTCGCCGTATCGAGGGCCGGATCACTCATGCCGAGCGGGACTTAGAGAGCGGCGACGTTGCGAGGGTTGTGCTGGCCGACGGCAGCAACAGTCGACGCCGACCTGTTCCTCGACTGCTCGGGTTTTCGAGGTCTCCTGATCGAGGAAACGCTGCACACCGGCTACGAGAATTGGACTGACTTGCTACCCTGCGATCGAGCGCTCGTCGTGCAGAGCGAAGGACTGGCCGAAATCACACCCTACACTCGCGCGACGGCAAAGCGGGCTGGCTGGCAATGGCGAATTCCGCTCCAGGATCGGGTCGGCAACGGCCATGTCTTTTGCTCAGCTGCGATGAGCGATGACGAAGCATCTGCAATTCTGCTCAAGGGGCTCGACGGCACGCCGCTCTCCGACCCGCGCCCGCTTCGCTTTGTAACGGGCCGGCGCAAGGCGTTCTGGAACCGCAATGTTGTCGCGCTCGGGTTGGCGGCTGGCTTCATGGAGCCGCTTGAATCGACCAGCATCCACCTCGTGCAATCTGCGATCGAGCGAGTGATGAAGTTCCTGCCCAACGGACCCGTCCGGGAGGCAGATGTAAATTCTTATAATGCCCAAACGGCGTTCGAGTGGGAGCGCGTGCGCGACTTCATCGTCCTTCACTATCACGCCAATGGTAGACCCGAACCATTCTGGCGCGATTGCGCGACTATGCCAGTGCCTGACAGCCTCGCCGAGAAGATGGCGCTGTTCCGGGCCAATGGACGCATCGTGCGCTTCAACGAGGAACTGTTTGCCGAAGTTGGCTGGCTGCAGGTCATGGTGGGACAAGGCGTAATGCCAGAGGGCTATAACCCACTCGCCAACGCGCCGAGCGACACCGAATTGCGCGAGTTTCTCTCACTGATGCGCCAGACGGTGGCGAAGAATGTCGCCGGGTTAACGAGCCATCGTG
Organism: uncultured Alphaproteobacteria bacterium; assembly: GCA_963703055.1. GTDB lineage: Bacteria > Pseudomonadota > Alphaproteobacteria > Sphingomonadales > Sphingomonadaceae > Sphingomicrobium. The sequence continues at coordinate 835,574 of OY969784.1, forward strand.
TCTGGCTCGAGCGGCACTGCTGGGCCAGCTAAAGCGACCCCATCAGGAACGTGTTGACCGTTAGCCGCGCGCGCTGCGGATCGGCGATGAAGTCGAGGTCGGGGGGCAGGTCAGCGCAATGGAGCAGCTGGCCCCGATAGATGAGCGCACGATTGGGCTGGGCCTCGTACCGGGCGATCTGCTCGTAGATCGGCGTGCTGTCGCTGATATAGGCCGCGTTCGGCATTCCGTGCCGCGCGACATCCTCACGAAGGGCGGCATCGTAGGAGGCATGGCGATCGGCCGAAATCGTCTCATACCCGGTACTGCGATGGCGGTAAAAGGCGGTCCCGCCGCGCTCGGGGCCGTCGAGATAATGGAGAAGTGCGACTCGCTCGGGCTCAAATCCGTCGAAGTGCGGCAGTCGCTGGATTGGCGTGAGCTCGGCCGGCCGCGTAGTCACGATCGAGTATCCCGCTGAGATGATCATCGGCCGCTCTTCGAAGCCGAACACCTTGGCAATCAGGTCCCACACCGGCCCGAGATAGGAGTGCACATCGGGGGTTGAAACTTCGGCGCGCAGGCCAGGATAGTGGCGGCCCATCGTGCAATATTGGAGGGTCTCGGCCTTCGCGCGCAACGCGTCGGGATCAGGCACGAAATCGTCGATGACGATTACCGGTTGCCGCTCCTCGCCGATATGATCGATTTGGGCCGGCGACATTGGTTTCAGGGCGCCTCGGGCGCAAGACAATGACGGGCGATGAACTCGTCGTGCGTCGGGAACGTCTGCGCTGCTGTGCGCATCATCTCGCGCAGCTTGCGCAATTGCGCTGAAGCATCGACCTGCGGCCGCGCATCGGCGAGCCGGTCATAGTCGTTCGGGATCATCCCCTGCCCCAGATAGAGAGCGAGCCAGCTCGCGTTGCGGAACAACTCGTCGTGCGGCGAAACAAGGCGCCCATGGGCAGCGAAATGCCTGATCTTGTAGGCGAGTTCGTCGGGGATCGGCATCGCCGCGCATTCGCGCCAGAACGGCTCGGGGCGGCGATTGGCATGATAGTGGAGGATGATGAAATCGCGGATCCGCTCCCATTCGTTGACCGTGGCGCGGTTGAACTCCTCAGCATTGAGCGGATCGTGATCGCGGCCAGGAAAAAGCCGAAGCAGTCGCTCAATCCCGGTCTGGACCAAATGAAGGCTGGTCGATTCAAGTGGCTCCATGAAACCCGCGGCCAGTCCGAGGCTGACGCAATTGCGACTCCACGCTTTGGCGCGACGGCCAGCGGTAAACGTCAGCAGGCGCGGCTCGCCCAACGGCTCGCCATCGAGATTGGTGCGAAGCACTTCGGCGGCCTCGTCGTCACTAATGAAGGACGAACAATAGACATGCCCGTTGCCTTGCCGATGTTGCAGCGGGATGCGCCATTGCCAGCCAGCGGAATGCGCAGTGGCGCGCGTATAGGGCGTCAGGGGATGCGTGTTGGCGCATGGCATGGCGAGCGCGCGGTCGCAGGGGAGCCAGTGCGACCACGATTCATACTCAATGCCAAGCGCTCGACCGATCAGAAGTGCGACGAAACCCGAACAGTCGACGAAGAAGTCAGCTTCGATCTCGAATCCGTCTGCGAGAAGCACATTTGCGATGTTGCCGCTGGTCGGATCGCGCACGACCTCGACGATTTTACCCTCGTGACGTACGACGCCGCGCGCCTCGGCGTAGCTGCGCAGCAGTCGCGCATAGAGGCCAGCGTCGAAATGATAGGCATAAGCGTGGGTCGAGCGCACATCTTTTTGATTGTCGACCGGTGGGGCGAAGCGGTTGCCCCGGGCCAATGCCTTGCACATCGAATAGTCGTCGAACGGCGTCGGATCACCCTTCAGATGCTCGCGCAGCCAATAATGGTGCAGATCGACGCGATCGAAATCGGCGCCATGGGTGCCGAACGGGTGGAAGTAGCGGTCCTCCGTTCCCCATCCGACGAATTCGATCCCGAGTTTGAACGTCGCGTTCGTTGCCTTGACGAAATCGACTTCAGCAATGCCGAGAGCGGCATTGAACGACTTGATCGGAGGAATTGTGGCCTCGCCTACACCGACCGTTCCGATTGCATCCGACTCGACCAGCGTGATCGCGACGTTTCCGCCAAGCGCATTGGCGAGGGCCGCGGCGGCCATCCAGCCGGCAGAACCGCCTCCGATGATGGCGATGTTGCTCAGGCTGTTTGGATGGCGGGCTGCGCCAGCTCTGTTCTGCTCGGTGCTCGATGGCATGGGACGCCTTATGATCTGTGACTTGGGCTGAGTCAGGCAGATAAATTTAATCCGAGCGCCAGGAACACTCAAAATTGCTGCGGCGGAATACGTATTCTTGATCCAAATCCCGAACTTGGTGACACAAGGCAGAAAGACTGGGGGATCGCGGGCAATTCGATGAAAAAGATTTTTCCATTAACGGGGCACGCGCTCGTTGTGCTCGGTCTGGCAATCGTGTCGGTGCAGCCCGTCACCGCGCAGCCGGTTCCCAGTGCAAATCTGGCGAAGCTCCGCGCCCGGCTTCCTCAGGACGAAGTCATATACTTCGTCATGCCCGACCGTTTCGAGAACGGCGATCCCTCCAACGATCGGGGCGGTCTTTCGGGCGATCGGAGCGTCACAGGCTTCGATCCTACCGACAAGGGTTACTATCATGGGGGCGACCTTAAGGGTCTGACCAGCCGACTGGGTTACATCCAGGATCTTGGCGCGACCGCAGTCTGGCTCACGCCGATCTTCAAGAACAAGACGGTCCAAGGCCTCCCCGGCCATCAGAGCGCCGGATATCATGGATATTGGATTACCGATTTTACGACCGTCGACCCGCATCTCGGAACAGATAGCGACTTCAAGGCCCTCGTTGATGCTGCGCACGAGCGCGGAATGAAGGTCTACATGGATATCGTCGTAAACCATACGGCCGACGTCATCCATTTTGCGGAATGTGAAGGCAAAAGCGACTGTCCGTACAGAAGCATCGCGGACTATCCTTACCAGCGCCGCGGCGGAGTGAACGGCCGCGCGATCAATCCGGGGTTTTCTGGTGAGCGCGACGGATCGGCTGCAAATTTTGCGAGGCTGAAGGACCCCAATTACGCATACACGATCGAGGTCGATCCTGCCGAAAAGGATATCAAACGACCGGCGTGGCTCAATAACCCAATCTACTATCACAACCGAGGCAACTCGACGTTCAGAGGCGAATCGAGCACCATGGGCGATTTCGGGGGCCTCGATGATGTGTTCACCGAAGACCCACGCGTCGTTGAGGGAATGATCGAGATCTACTCGGCCTGGATCGACAAATATGGCGTCGACGGAATTCAGAATCGACACTGCACAGCACGTCAATCCGGAATTCTGGCAGAAGTTCGTGCCGGCCATTCTTGCCCGCGCAACAAAGGACGGAATTCCAAACTTCCATATCTTTGGCGAAGTCGCGACGAGCGACATGGATCCAGCCCACACGGCGGTGAACACACGCGTCGACAAACTTCCTAGCGTTCTCGATTTCTCGTTCATGCGCGCCATGATCGACGTCGTTGCAAATGGCGCGGGAACCGATGAACTTGCCAAGCTCTTCAGGGCGGATCCGCTCTACGAAGGAGGAACCGAGGCGGCATTGCGGCTGCCGACCTTTCTTGGCAACCACGACGCCGGTCGATTTGGAATGTTCATTCGGCATTTCATGCCGAAGGCTACGCCCCAGGAAGTTTTGAGGCGCGATTTGCTCGGCCATGCGATGCTGCTCACGCTGCGCGGGGTTCCGACCATTTATTCGGGCGACGAACAGGGTTTTGCGGGCAAAGGCGGCGATCAGGATGCCCGGCAGGACATGTTTGCCTCGAAGGTTTCAAGCTACAACGAAGAGAGCCTCATCGGTTCGAACCAAACTACCGCTCAGTCGAACTTCAATCCCAATCGTCCGCTCTATCGCGAAATTGCCGAACTTGCGCATATCCGAACGAGCCATGGGGCACTAACTCGCGGACTTCAGCTAATTCGTTACTCATCGGACAAACCCGGCCTGTTCGCAGTCTCGCGGTTCGACCCAACAACCGGCAGGGAAATGCTCCTTCTGTTCAACACTTCGACCACCCCGGTGCACCAAAATGTTCGCGTAGAGACGCGGTCCAAAATGTTTGAAGTTCTCGCAGGAACGTGCCCGCTGACGGCGGCGGCGCCGGGAACGGTCGAAGTTGAGCTCCCAGCGCTCGGCTATGCGGTGTGCGATGCTCGCTGAGGAAGCAAGGACAGAAGAGCGCGGAAGCTCTTTAGCGCCCTGGTGGCGCGGTGCAGCAATCTATCAGATCTATCCGAGAAGCTTTGTCGACAGCGACGGCAACGGCATCGGAGATCTTCCTGGAATCACGAGGAAGCTCGATTATGTCGCGAGCCTTGGCGTCGACGGCATTTGGCTTTCCCCTTTCTTCACCTCGCCGATGAAGGACTTTGGGTACGACGTTGCCGATTACCGCGACGTCGATCCGATTTTCGGAACGCTTGCCGACTTCGATTCGCTCGTCGAGCGCGCGCATAAGCTCAATCTCAAAATCATCATCGACCAGGTCTATTCACACAGCTCCGATAAGCACCCCTGGTTTGAGGAAAGCCGCTCCAACCGAACGAACGCTAGAGCCGATTGGTATGTCTGGGCCGATCCCAAGCCCGACGGATCGCCTCCGAACAATTGGCAGTCAGTATTCGGAGGACCGTCCTGGCAATGGGACGCCCGCCGGAGCCAATATTATCTTCACAACTTCCTCGCCGAGCAGCCCGACCTTAATGTCCACAATGCGGATGTTCAGGATGCGCTTCTCGACGTTGCACGTTTCTGGCTCGACCGCGGAGTTGATGGCTTTCGGATCGATGCAATCAACTTCGCGATGCATGACCCTCAATTGCGCGACAATCCGCTTGCTCTAGAAAGCGGCAAGCGCACTCGGCCGTTCGATTTTCAGCAGCATCTTTACAACCAGTCGCACCCCGACATCGTGACGTTCCTAGAGCGACTGAGAAAAGTGACCGACCATTATCGCGATCGGTTTACGCTCGCCGAGGTCGGAGGCGATCATGCCTTGTGCGAAATGCGAGCGTTCACAAAGGGAGACCACCGGCTGAACAGCGCTTATGGCTTCGACTTTCTCTACGCCGAAAAGCTCACTCCCAGTCTCGTCGCACGGGTTGCTAAGGATTGGCCCGAGGAGATGGGGTGGCCAAGCTGGGCCTTTGAAAATCACGACGCCGCACGTGCGATCTCGCGCTGGGCGAGCGATGAAGAGCGCGAAGCCTTTGCTCGAACGAAAATGTTGCTTTTGTGCTGCCTTAGAGGTTCGATCATTCTCTATCAGGGCGAGGAACTCGGCCTCCCCCAGGTGGATATCCCGTTCGATTCTCTAAAAGATCCCGAAGCGATTGCGAACTGGCCGCAGACGCTGAGCCGCGACGGAGCTCGAACGCCGATGGCGTGGAGTTCAAGCTCGCCGAGTCTTGGATTCTCGAGTGCGACGCCGTGGCTTCCTCCCGGGGAAAGCCATCGTCTCCTGACGGTCGATCGCCAGGAACAAGACTCCCGCTCAATGCTCGCCTTTACCCGAAAGTGCCTCGAACTTCGTCGATCGCATCGCGCGCTCACAGACGGCGCAATGACGATCATTCGCGCAGATGACCAATTACTGACGTTCGAGCGCAAGAGACCGGGCGAAACACTGCGCTGCACATTCAATCTGTCGGACCAACCGTGCCGATTGACTGCATCGGGAAGGCCAATTTTCAAAAGCGGTGACTTTGACGGAAAGGTCCTTGCCCCTTACGCGTCCGTGATCGAGGAAATCTCATGACGTTGCGCCGCCTCCTGAGCGCAGTCGCAATCGTCGTTTCCGCCCTGTTCGCGACCGGGATTGCGCAGGCCGCGCCATCGAACAACGAGCCAATCGAACATCTCGCCAACGGAATCGAAATTGGAAAAGCGCCCACTCGAATGCGTGTTACGGCGCTTACGGATTCCATTCTAAGAGTTCGAATTGCCCGCAACGGAGTGTTCGCCGAAGATGCGAGCTGGGCGGTTTCCCAGGCAACCCGGAAACAAGCTGTAAGCGTTCGTCCAACTGCCGACGGCTTCCGAACCAACGCGCTGATTGTTCACGTCAATCCTCTGTCGCTCCAACTTTCTGTCACTAACAATTCGGGCCAGATCATCACGTCTGACGAGCCGAGTCCGATAGAGTTCGACGGCTCCGGCTTTATGCTTCGCAAAGCAATTCCACTCTCCGAACATGATTTTGGAATGGGCGACAAGACAGGAGTTCTCGATCGCCGCGGATATACCTTCACCAATTGGAATTCAAACTCGTTTGGCTACACCGCCTCAACCGATCCAATTTACAAGTCGATACCCTTTTTCGTTGGCGTGGGCGGTCCTGGCGGCAGCTACGGTTTGTTTCTCGACAACAGCTGGCGCAGCACATTCGACTTTGGCCATCGCGACGATGGAACGCTCGAAATCAGCGCGGTCGATGGACCAATCGATTATTATCTCATTGCTGGACCGACGATGAGAGACGTTGTTCGTCGCTATTCGGACTTGACCGGAAAGCCACCGCTCGTTCCGATCTGGGCTTTGGGCTACCAGCAGTCCCGCTGGAGTTACATGAGCAATTCCGAAGTTCGGGCGCTTGCCACGCGGTTTCGCAATGAGCATTTCCCGCTCGACGTTATTTGGCTCGATATCGACTATCAGGACCATAATCGGCCATTCACGATCAATTCGGCGACCTTTCCCGACATGCATAAGCTCGTCGTGGACATGGGAATAAAAGGCATTCGCCTCGTTCCGATCACCGATCTGCACATCGCCTATCTTCCCTCGCAGGGATATGCCCCGTTCGACAGCGGAATCGCGGGCAATCATTTCGTCCATCGAGCCGATGGAAGTCTTTATGTTGCGCCAGTCTGGCCCGGTCCGTCGGTGTTTCCCGATTTCACCCGGTCTTCAACCCGGCAATGGTGGGGAAGCCTCTACAAAAGCTTTATTCAGGACGGCTTTGCGGGGTTCTGGAACGACATGAATGAACCGGCGGTATTCGATACGCCAACGAAAACGATGCCGCTGGACAATCGCCATCGGATCGAAAGCGACGATTTTGCTATGCGCGATGCCACCCATGCCGAAATTCACAATGTCTACGGAATGGAGAATACACGCGCGACCTTCGATGGAATGCGCCGTTGGCAACCCAATCTTCGACCCTTTGTCATGACCCGCGCTTCCTTTGCCGGCGGCCAGCGCTACGCTGTCACCTGGACCGGCGATAATAGCTCGACCTGGGACCATCTTCGGCTATCGGTCGAACAGCTGATCAATCTGGGCCTTTCGGGCTTTGCCTATAGCGGAGCAGATGTCGGCGGCTTTACCGGCGGTCCAAGCCCCGAACTTCTCACCCGGTGGTTCGAAATTGCCGCCTTCACGCCCATTTTTCGCGACCATTCCATGAAGGATGCGCCGCGGGCCGAGCCTTGGGTCGATGGCGAAAGTCAACTGGCAATCCGCAGGCATTATGTCGAAGAGCGGTATCGCCTGTTGCCATATATTTATGCGCTTGCAGAGGAGAATTCCCGAACGGGCGATCCGATCATGAGACCGGTATTTTACGATTATCCTGACGCGCTTGCCAGCGACTGCGACCATTCGATGACGTTTACGCTCGGCCGAAGCCTGTTGATTTCTGGCCCACCCAAACCCAAATCTCCGGCGCCATTCGACATCTGTCTACCGGCGGGCGGCTGGTACGATTACTGGACCGGACTTGCGGTTCTAAAGACGAAGTTTAGCGAGACCCCGCGGCTCGACAAACTTCCGGTGTTTGTTCGGGCAGGGACGATCCTTCCTCGCCAGCCTCTTGTAGAAAGTACGATGGAGAAGCCCCAAGGGATGCTCAATCTCGACGTCTATCCGGGCGAGAACTGCCAAGGCCAACTCTATTTCGACGACGGAGTGAGCGTCACTGGCCCGAGCCTTCGTCAAACCGTTCAATGCTTCACAACTCCTCAGGGCGTGACACTACGTTTTGGTCCACGCGAGGGCTCGTGGCATCCCTGGTGGCGCGAGATCCTCGTGACAATCCATGGCACGGAGGGCACGCGCAAGATCATTCCCGATCAGCCGCGAGCGGGCAACGTTTTGATTGATTCAAAGCGCTCACGACCCAGATCTCCCCGACCAAGATCACTCCGATCAACATGGGCGAAAGCGGACGCTGCCTCTCACGCTGCCCAATGAAGATCCGGGCCTTCGAACATGCCCTCGAGCGTTTTGAGGAACGTCGCATGAAGCCACTTTTCCTCGCGATCATCTTGCTCATTTTCTCCTCGTCAGAAGCAACGAGCCAATCCCAGACCGGGCCGGCACCCCAAGTCTCGTCGGGCACAATTGTCGATCTTGGAGTGGTCCCCTCGCAATATGTCGATCCGCGCCGGGTCGTTGTTTGGCTGCCCACGGGCTATCGAAACAACGGTTCCAAATATGCCGTTCTCTACATGCATGACGGACAGAACCTGTTCGATCCGAAAACTGCCACTTACGGGATGGAGTGGCAGATCGATGAAACTCTCGATCGACTGATCCTCGACAAGAAAGTTCGTCCAACGATCGTCGTTGGAATCTGGAGCACCCCCAAGCGCCTTCAGGAATATCTGCCTGCCCGAGCCCTAATTGGAGTTGGGACTAAATATCGAGAAGCTGCACGGGCGCTTTATGGCGGCGATCTTCTCGGAGACCGTTATCTGCAATTTCTCGTTCATGAGCTTCGGCCGATGATCGACCGCAGGTTCAACGTGAAGACTGATCGGGACGACACCGTCATCATGGGCTCGTCAATGGGAGCGACGATCTCGCTTTATGCGGTGGATGAATATCCTCGGATTTTCGGAGCTGCAGGCATGATGTCAACCCACTGGCCGCTGTCGTTGAAGCCCGATGGCAAGTCGGTCGACAAAGAGGAATATGAAGTCGTTTCAAGATCGTTTGAGAAAGATCTCGCAGCATCTCTTCCCGACCCCGGATCGCATAAGCTTTATTTTGATCACGGAAGTGAGAGCCTCGACCCGATTTACTCAGCGTTCGATGATAGGGTTGCCGATGTCGTTCAACGCCGGGGCTATCACCAGTTTGGAAATTTGCTGATGCTCGAGTTTCCCGGTGAAAAGCACAATGAAGTCAGTTGGGCATCCCGGGTCGCTGTTCCGTTGCAATTCCTTCTTCCGCCAATTCGCTGAGCAGTGACCGGTATTGTTCCGCGGGCGCAACAAATTCCCTTTGTCGGTGGCATGTGCGCGTTCGTCGAACCTGGTGCACTACTCTCTCCGCCGTCAACTAGCGGCCCTTGCCTGATGATTGCCGATAGAATTGCGTCCCCACTTGCATTCCGCCGAAACAGGGGAAAAGGCGCCGCATCGTGAAATTACCCCATTCCAGGAGTCGCGCGATCGTCGCGGCGATCGCGGTCGGCCTTTGTGTCGCTTCGTGCGGAAGCAGTGATCCCCAGACCCAGGGCCACGGCGGCCGCGGCGGGTCCAATGGACCGATTACTGTCGGTTATGTGCTCGCCCAGACGGGCAGTGCCCCCCTCGAGCAGCAGCTCCCTGGGCGCGTTTCCCCATATCAAACCTCCGACGTGAGGCCTCAGGTGAACGGAGTGATCCTTCGCCGTCTGTTCACCGAGGGCTCGATGGTCCGTCAGGGCCAGACCCTCTATCAGATCGACCCAAGCATCTATAACGCGCAGGCTGCTCAAGCCACCGCCAATCTTCAGAGCGCGCGCGCTCAGGCGGAAGCTGCGCGAACGCTCGCATCCCGCTATGCTCCGCTCGTCAAAGAGCAGGCGATTGCAAAGCAGGACTATACCAATGCAGTTGCGCAGGCCCGCCAGGCCGAGGCCTCCGTTGCCCAGAATTCAGCAGCGCTCGAGACCGCTCGGATCAACCAGCATTTCACACGCGTACCTGCACCAATCAGCGGACGGATCGGACTTTCGAACGTCACTGTGGGTGCTCTTGTTACGGCCGACCAGACCAATGCGCTAACGACGATTACCCGGCTCGACCCGGTCTATGTCGATATTCCGGAATCGGCGAGCGATCTTCTCGCGCTTCGCCGTGCGCTCTCTCAAAATGGAGTCATTCCAACCTCGGCGCAGGTTCGGCTGATGCTTCCCGATGGAACCGACTATGGAGTTGTCGGAAAGGTCGAATTCAGTCAGGTCGTCGTCGACCAGACAACGGGGACGGTAACGCTTCGAGCGGTCTTTCCCAATGCCCAAAGCCTTCTTCTGCCTGGAATGTTCGTAACCGCACAATTCGCTCAGGCCGTGCAGACGTCCGCCATCCTTGTTCCACAGCAGGCGGTTTCCCGTGATCCGCAGGGTAACGCGAGCCTGTTCGTCGTCGGGGCCGGCAACCGTGCGGAGCAACGTGCGATCGTCACAAGCCAGGCCTATGGTCCCTATTGGGTAGTGACCCAGGGTCTCGCGGCCGGCGAGAAGGTCATCGTTCAGGGTCTCGGCAACCTCAAGGACGGAGCACAGATCAAGCCGGTGCCGGCGAACGCGCCTCAAAAGGTCCAGGCACCGCCGCCAGGGGCGATGAAGGCTGCGGCCAAGAATAGCCACGGCTGAAGTCAGGCATGTCCCGAATATTCATCGAACGGCCGATTTTCGCCTGGGTTCTTGCAATCATCATCATGCTTGGCGGCATCGGAGCGATCTTCGAGCTTCCGGTCGCTCAATATCCTGACGTTGCACCGACCCAAATCAACGTTCGTGCGACCTATCCGGGCGCTTCGGCGGCAACTCTCGAAAGCAGCGTCACTGACGTCATCGAAGAAACGCTGACGGGGCTCGATGGCCTCCTCTATTTCAGCTCCTCCTCAAGTTCGCGCGGCCAGGTCAGCATCTCGGCCGTTTTCGACAAGGGCATCAATCCCGACATCGCCCAGGTCCAGGTTCAGAACAAGGTTCAGTCGGCGATCGCTCGCCTCCCTCAGGAGGTGCAGCAGCAGGGCGTTACGGTTACCAAGGGATCCCCCGACTTTCTCATGATCGTCGGCGTTTACGATTCGACCGACAAGACCACGAACGTCGACGTCTCCGACTGGCTCGCGAGTAACGTCCAGGACGATCTGTCGCGAATTCCTGGCATCGGAGACGTCAACGTTTTCGGATCTCAATATGCGATGCGGATCTGGATCGATCCGAATAAGCTTCAAAGCTACCAACTGATGCCAAGCGACATCGTCAGCGCGGTCCAAGCCCAGAACGTCGAGGTCGCGGCCGGCGAAATCGGCGGAATGCCGCAGCCTAAAGGTCAGGAGCTCGACGCGACGATTACCGCGCAATCGCGCCTTCAGACGCCCGATCAGTTCAAGAACATCATCGTCAAATCGAGCACCTCGGGAGCCACGGTCCATCTCTCGGATGTCGCTCGAGTGGAGCTTGGCGCCGACAATTATTCCTCGACCATTCGGATCAACGGCCATCCGGCCGCGGGAATTGGTATCTATCTCGACCCAGGAGCGAACGCTCTGAGCACATCGAGACTGGTCAAGGGCTATATGGCAAAAGCCGCTTCGCGACTGCCGAACGGCTACCGGATCGCCTACGCCAACGACAGTTCTGACTTCATTCGACTGTCGGTGACCGAAGTCGTCAAAACTCTGGCCGAAGCCATGGTTCTCGTCATCATCGTCATGTTCGTTTTCCTTCAGAGCTGGCGCGCAACTCTCATTCCTGGAATTGCCATTCCGGTGGTTCTCCTCGGTACGTTCGCAATGCTCTATATCTTGGGCTTTTCGATCAACACGCTGACCCTGTTCGGACTCGTCCTTGCCGTTGGACTTCTCGTCGACGACGCGATTGTCGTCGTGGAAAATGTCGAACGCATTCTCCAGGAGCAGCCCGAACTTACCACCAAGGAAGCAACAATTGTTTCCATGGAGCAGATCCAGATGGCGCTTGTCGCAATCGCGCTGGTCTTGTCTGCAGTATTTCTGCCGATGGTTTTTTTCGGCGGCTCGACCGGAGTTATTTACCGACAATTCTCGGCGACCATCGTATCGGCAATGGGGCTGTCGGTCCTCCTCGCGCTCACCTTCAGCCCATCGCTTGCCGCGAATGTTCTTAGACGCCAACACGGAAACGTCGAGGAAACCTGGCTCGGCAAACGGGCTCCAAGAATTGCCCACGGAATCGAAACCGGACGGCAGAAGTTCAATTCAGGTTTTGATCGTAGCATCAACTGGTATGTCGGCACCGTCGGACGCGTCGTCGATCGCAAGTGGCTGTTTCTTCTGATTTATGCCGCGGTCTGCATATTGCTCGTGATCCTCTATTCGAGAATTCCGACAGGCTTCATTCCAACCGAAGACCAGGGCAATGCCTCGGTCCAGTTCCGGCTTCCAGCCGGCGCGACCTTCAGCCGAACTCAGGCGGTGGAACGGGCTGTCGAAAAATATTTCATGCAGGGTCCTGAGCACAAGAACGTCAGCGTGTTCTTCGGAATTACCGGAGGCGGAGGCGGTCTTTCGGGTCAGAATACCGGCCAAGCCTACATCAACCTCGCGCCGTTCGACAAACGTGGATCGTCGCAAAATAGCGCGGCAGCGATCGTCGCTCGCGCATCCGACGCCTTCCGAAATCTTCGCGATGCGCAGGTTTTTGCTCTCATCCCTGGTGCCATTCGGGGTCTTGGCCAATCGACCGGCTTTACAATGGAGCTCCAGAACACGAGCGGAATGACCCGAACGCAGTTCGCAGCGGCTCGCGACCGTTTGAGCGCTGCGGCAGCAGCCGATCCCAACCTTAATCAGGTTCGTCTTGCCGAACTGCCGGATGTTTCAAGTCTCAAGGTCAATATCGATCAGCAGCAGGTCGCAGCGTTCGGTCTCAGCCCAACCAATGTCAATTCAACCCTCTCCACCGCCTGGGGCGGTCAATATGTCAATGATTTCATCGACCGCGGCCGAGTGAAACGAGTCTATGTCCAGGGCGATGCGCAATTCCGCTCGAAACCTTCGGATATCGGCGCCTGGTATGTCCGCAACAACCAGGGAGGAATGGTCCCGTTCTCATCCTTCTCAACGAGCCAATGGACCACTGCACCGGTCACGCTCGATCGGTTCGAGGGATACCCGGCCTATGAATTCGACGGCAATTCCGCGGCGGGTAAGAGCTCGGGTCAGGCCATGGCGGAAATTCAAAAGCTCGCGTCCCAAATTCCAGGGGTGAGTGTCGCCTGGGCCGGTCAATCCTATCAGGAGAGGCTCGCCACGGGTCAAGCGCCGCTACTCTACGCGATCTCCCTCGTTGTCATTTTTCTCTGCCTTGCGGCCCTTTACGAGAGCTGGTCGATTCCGCTCGCAGTCCTTCTCGTGGTTCCTCTGGGTCTCGTCGGAGCGATCCTTTTCGTCAGTCTTCGCGGCCTTCAGAACGACGTTTTCCTTCAGATCGGCCTTCTTACGACCATGGGCCTCACCTCGAAGAACGCGATCCTCATGAATGAATTTGCGGAGCGAGCGGAACGCGAAGGCAAGCGCGTGATCGATGCAGCGATCGAAGCCGCACGCATTCGACTTCGCCCGATTCTGATGACCAGCTTTGCGTTCATTTTCGGAGTGTCGCCGCTTGCAATTGCTACCGGCCCTGGGGCTAACGGTCGAATTGCAATCGGAACTGCAGTGATTGGCGGGATGCTGACCGCAACGATCCTCGCACTCTTTTACATCCCGCTATTCTATGTGCTGGTTCGGCGCGGAGCACGTGACGGAGTGAGAGCCATCCGCGACCGGATCCGCCGCCGCCGGGAGGCGACCGCGAGATGAGGCGCGCGATCACACTTCTTGCCCTTGCCGCAACATCGTGCACGACGATGGAGCCCAAATATGTTCGCCCGAGCGCGGCCGTTCCCGCCTCGTGGCCGGCGGGCGATCCCTATCTGATTGCAAGCGAAGTCGGTCTTCCTGCCGTCACCTACAAACAGGTGTTTACGGACCCGAGGCTTCAGACTCTCATTGCCGAAGCTTTGAACAACAATCAAAACTTGGCTGCTGCTGCGGCGAATATCGCGGCGGCGCGCGAGCAATACCAAATCCAGCGCGCCCAGCAGTTTCCAGTCGTCAATGCTGAAGGCGGGGCAACAGTTGCCGGCGGAAGAAGCAGCACCGCTGTGTCATCGTCAGGCGGGTCGAAGATCTCGAGTACATTTGATGCGGGCATTAACGTTCCGAGCTTCGAGCTGGATCTTTTCGGTCGTCTGCGCTCGCTCACCGACGTCCAGTTGAACCATTATTTTTCAAGCGAGGCCGGCGCCAGGGCGACGCGGCTGACACTAGTTGCGAACATTGCAACCGACTGGCTCAATTATGCCGCTGATTCGAGTCTGCTTCTGATCTACCAGCAGACCGCTTCGAGCGCCGAGCAAAGCGTTCGTCTGACGCGTCTGAGGCTGAATGGAGGGATTGCGCCTCGAACCGACCTCGATCAGGCCGAGCAAATTTACGACACAGCGGTCGCCGATCTGGCTCGCCAGCGCACGACCGTTGCACAGGACGTCAACGCGCTTCGTCTTCTGGTTGGAGGTCCGGTCGACCCATCGCTCCTCGTCGGATCGATCGATGATGCCTTTGGAACAATGGCGGCGATGCCGACCGGGCTCGATTCCTACGTTCTCCTTCGCCGTCCCGACGTCGTTCAGGCGGAATATGAGCTGAAAGCCGCGAATGCGAACATCGGCGCGGCCCGAGCCGCACTCTTTCCAAGAATTACTCTCACCGGCCTTCTCGGGTTTGCAAGCTCGTCGCTTCTCAAGCTTTTCACGGGCGGCGCCTTTGGCTGGAGCGCGGGGGCGGACGCGACCTACACCATTTTCCAGGCGGGCGCTGGGCATGCCAATCTTCGGTTGACCCAAGCGCAGGAGCGCGCTGCGCTCGCAACCTACCAGGAAACCATCCAGACTGCCTTCCGCGAGGTTTCGGACGCTCTCGCGCGCCGCGGCACGATTAATGATGAAATTGCCGCGCAGCAGCGAAACCAGAGCGAGACCGCCGACGCTTATATCCTTGAGGAAGATCGGTACCGGGCGGGAATCGATCCGTTCCTCAATGTGCTCGAACTCTCAGCGCTCCTATTATACTGCGCAGCAGAGCCTGGTTGCGACCAAGCTCGCGGCTGCCCAGAACATCGTGACGACCTATCAGACGGTTGGCGGCGATACATTGCTCGAAGGAACGCCGATCTGTCAGAAACTGCCCGGTGACATCGGTCACCCCAATGCGGTTCTCGGGCTCGAATGCCTGCCGGACTGATTAGTCAACGTCGACGGCATAATCATCGCCGTAGAATTTGCTCGTGCTTCGTGTGTGGAAGTGAATCGCCTTGATTGGCTCGTAGCGTGGAGTGCCGAGCCCCGGGAGTACCTCCAGGACTTCGTCCTCCCACAGATAGACGTTGGTTGGAAAGGAAACTCGAGCGCGCTCGAGGTGCGAGCGATCCGTCGGCTTTCCGACCCGATGGGTGGTTGAGCGAAGCCGGTCGTTGGAGATCCTTTGCATATAATCACCGGTGTTGATGATGATCGCACCAGGAGGTGCAACGAGCCTCACCCATTTGCAGGTTCGATGATTCCAGACCTGAAGCCCATCCGTTCGGGCCGCAGGAAGGATCGTGAAGAGGTCTACATCTTCATGACCGAGAAGCCGGGCAGCTCCCGACCTCGCCTGAGCGGGGGTCATTGGCGGATAATGATTGAGCCTTAATCCAAAGTTGGTGCCGGTCAGCGTGTGATCGAGAAGCCTCGGTTCGCATCCAAGGCCCTGAAGCATTGCTTGAGCAATGGGTTTGAACAGCGCCTCATGGGCAACGACGAGTTTTCGCAATTGCCGTTCGAAGATCGCGCTTGGCCAATAATCCGTTGCTCGAAAATTGCGCTGTTCCTTTTGGGCGACATCAAAGGCACGACGACAAAAGACAAAGGCTTCGACCAGATCGGGATGAATTTCGGTCGTCTTCTCGAGCGGGAAATAACCCTGATTGATGGACCCATAGCGAGCCGCGCTCAGCCTCAATTTTTCGGCAAGAGAGGTAGAATTGAAAAGTTCGAAAGTTGCTTCCTCGCTTTCGTCGTAAAGTTTCTGCTCAACTCCGTGGCCGACGAGGACCGCAAAGCCGATTTCTTCGAGCGCTGCGCAAAACGAATTTGCAAACGCCGCCTTCGCCCGACCATCGCCCTTCAGAAACGGCTCGAAATCGAGAATTGCGATCTTATAATCATCATCGAACTCATCGCCCGCATGCTCGGCGAGCCGGTATGTGTGCGATTTTTCGACCTGATCATACTTACGAAAGTCGCGACTGATCGCATCGATCTTCATGATTGAACGCTGGCCTTGATTGTCCCGTTCGTCCTTACGAGTAATGCCAGCAGCGCGAAACTCGCGAGCCAATGTTCGCCCATATAATCGCCGGCGATGTGCGGAAGAGCAATCTCAAGATGCAGTTCGGATGAGCGATGAGCGACTAGAGCCTCGTCCCGATCGAGAAAAGGCGCAAGCCCGCTCCAGCACCAGGAACGACTGAGATTGAGGCCATCGAGATGCGCGATTTTTCCGTCGCTTCGGTCGCTGACGATCGCGGGAGTGAACAGGGTTTTGGGGTGAAGGAGAGCGATCTGGGGCAAAAACCGGTCGAACCAAGCCGAAAAAATGGTTGGGTTGGAGCGCGCCATGCACAAAGCTTCAATGAGCGAAGGCGAAAGGAATTCGTCTCCTCCCGGCTCCCAAGCCTGACAGTTCGCGTCCATTTCAAACCATGATCGCGCTCGCTGCTGGATAATCGCGGTTAAACGGGGCTCGAATTCCTCTGCCCACTCGAGGGCGAGGACCATCGCAAACGCAGTGTTGAAATGGGTCCCGACACGGATCGGGTAGGTCAGGATTTCAAGGTAATCTCCAAGCCGCTGCGCGAATGCTTGGGCGAGCGGTCTTAAGGACTCTTTCCAAGGTTCATTGTGGCGGGTCGCTTCAAGATGAAGATAAAGGAGCCATGCCCAGCCATAGGGGCGTTCGAACCCCTTGCTCAGCGGGCGATCGAGATAGGCAATCTCGCCCTTCACCTTTTCATCCGTGAAAGTCTCGTTCGCGCACAGCGCGATGGTTCGAGCCTCGGCGATGTCGGGAAAAAGGCGCCGAAGCGTCAACAATGTCCACCAGCTGTGAACGCAACTGTGCCAATCGAAACTGCCGAAGAAAATCGGGTGAAGGCGTCGTGGGGGAAGCGCATCGCCATCGCTTGAAAGCACATGATCGAGCTTGTTCGGATATTCCTGCTGAACATGGTCGAGGACGATATGCGCCATGCGCGATGCAAGCCGGGGATCAATCATAGTCAAAGGTGAAATCCGAAAACATAAAGGATGAGAATATTCGCAATCAGTAGCAGGATTGCCGCCGGAATTTGCGCCTTGATCACCGAATATTGGTTTTTGAGTTCAAGCAACGCGCTTGGAACGATGTTGAAGTTCGCAGCCATCGGAGTGAGCAGAGTTCCGCAATAGCCAGCAAGCATTCCAACGGCCCCGATCACTGCGGCATTGCCGTGATCGGCGTGAATGAGGATGGGAACGCCGATTGCTGCAGCCATGACTGGAAATGCTGCAAACGCATTGCCCATGATGATTGTGAACACGACCATTCCAAGAGCGTAGAGAAGGACGCCAAGGAAAATACTTCCGTTGGGAATGATCGATCCTGCAACGGATCCGATCGTCGTTCCGATCCCGGCAGCTGCAAAGACGGCACCCAGTGATGCGAGCATTTGCGGTAGGACCAGCGCCCATCCGATGGAATTGGCAAGACGAGCTCCTTCATCGATCGCCGAGAGAGCCGGCGCCCTGAACCAGAGATAGCAACTGACCAGAGCAATGATCACTCCTGCGCCAAGGAGGATCAAAGTCACGGACTTTGTTTCGATGCAATTGCAGGTGCGAAGCGGCGAATAGGTAAATAGAAGAGTCCCGACAAATGCGGTGATCGGGATGACAAGGGCCGGGACGAACAGACCGTTTCCGAACCGGTCGGAGAAGCTTTTTCGCTGATCTTCGCTGGTGGTTCTAAGCGAAGGTTTCCCGAGAAGCTTTGCTCCGGCTAGCAAAACGAGAAGAAGAACCAGAATTCCATTGCCGGTGTCGCCGAGGCGGTCCCCGAACCAGAAGCTGATCGCGAGAAGCAGCCAAAATGCCGAATTTCCCAACCGTTTGGGATGATCGCCACGATAGCTTCCGACTGCAAACCCTGCGAAGACCGCGCCCGCAAAAATATAAAGCCAGTCAATAGTGATCATCGACCGGTCTTCTTGAGATTGCGATCGAGAAGAAGAAGTCGGGCACTTTGAACAAGAAATGCGCAAATCGCGCTTGGAATTGCCCAAACTGATAGCTCGAACGGCGTCAGCGAAATTCCGAATGCCGCAAGCGCACCCTGAATGAGCAAGATCGATGACACTGCAAGAAAGATGTCCTCTCCGAAGAATACGCCGATATTGTCGGTTGCAGCCGCCATCGCTTTCACCCGCTCCTGGGTATCGGAATCAAGTTCTCCATGCTCTTTTTCGGCAGCAGCGAGCGCCATTGGAGCGACCAGCGGACGCACGGTCTGGGCCTGTCCCGCGACTGAAGTCAGTCCAAGGGCTGCCGAGATCTGCCGAAACACCAAATAAGCGATGAGCAGTCGCCCGACCGTCGCCTTTTGCATTCGACCGATCAGCTTTCGGGCCTGCTGTTGGAGGCCGTATCGCTCGAGAAGTCCGATTACTGGAAGAACGATATAGATGAGAGTGACGTTGCGGCTTTGATTGAAGCCGTGGCCAAGGACCGCGAGAACCTTGAGAAACGGAAGATGGGCAAGAAGACCGGTTGCGATGGCAGCACAGGCGACCACCAGAAGCGGATTGAAGCGGAGCGCAAAGCCAAGAACGACAAGCAAGATCCCGAGCAGCGGCAGGTAATTGATCACTCCGCTTTCCTCCCGAAGCCGCCGCCGCCAGGGGTTTCGATGACAAAACGGTCGCCTGGCTCCATCTGCGCCGATGCCGTCGCGGTGAGCATCTCGATCGTTCCATCAGCGCGTTCGACAAAGTTGCGACCCAAAGCTCCGTCAGCTCCGCCGAGGATTCCGCGCGGAGCAACGCGCCGACGATTTGCAAGTATATTTGCCCGCATGGTCTCAAGGAACATGACCGAACGGATCACTCCATCGCCGCCACGATGAGCGCCTTCGCCCCCCGAGCCTCGCCGGATCGCAAATCGTTCGAGGCGCACCGGGAACCGTGTTTCCAAAATTTCGGGATCGGTCAGCCTGCTGTTTGTCATATGCGTCTGAACCGCACTCGTGCCGTCATGACCGGGACCCGCGCCCGACCCACCGGCAATCGTTTCATAATATTGATAACGATCGTTACCGAACGTGAAATTGTTCATCGTCCCCTGGCTCGGTGCGAGCTGACCCGTTGCAGCAAGAAGCGTGTCGGTCACGACCTGGCTGGTTTCCACATTTCCAGCGACGACGGCCGCCGGAAATGTCGGCTTGAGCATTGATCCTTCGCGAACACGAAGTTCGATCGGCCTTAAGCAGCCGTCATTCATCGGGATCAGATCGTCAATCAGGGTTCGAACGACGTAAAGTGAGGCTGCCCGGACGATCGAATAAGGGGCGTTGAAATTATCGGGCAGTTCGTCGCTCGTCCTTTGAAAGTCGAACGTCGCTGAACGCTTTGCCTTATCAACAAGGATCCGCACCCGAACGTGGGCCTTGTTGTCCATCTCATAGTCGAATTCGCCGTCATCGAGCCTGTTCAGCAATCGTCGAACCGATTCTTCCGCATTCGAGAGGACGTGGTTCATATAGGCACTGACGGTTTCGCGGCCATATTCGCGCGCGGTTTCGATCAGCATTTCTGCGCCCCTGCTGCACGCGGCGAGCTGAGCCTTGAGATCGGAAATGTTTCGGTCCGGGTTTCGTGCTGGCCATTCGCCGCTTCCAAGGAGCTCGCGCATTGCCGATTCTTGAAAATGTCCGCGATCGACGAGGAGAAAATTGTCGATCAGAACTCCTTCTTGAAGAATGCTGGTGCTGTCGGGAGGCATGGACCCAGGAGCGATACCGCCAATGTCGGAATGATGCCCTCGAGCAGCGACAAAGGCCGATGGTGCATTCTCGTCACCATAAAATACCGGAACGATGATCGTGATATCGGGAAGATGGGTACCCCCGCGATAGGGGTCGTTGAGAACATAGGCATCGCCGCGCAAAATGCCGCGGGAATCCTTCATTTCCTCGCGAGTCTCGAGGATTCGCCTGACGCTTTCTCCCATTGAACCAAGATGCACGGGGATGTGAGGAGCATTCGCGATGAGTGCGCCTTCAGGATCAAAGATCGCGCACGAAAAATCGAGCCGCTCCTTGATGTTGACACTGCTCGCGGTCGATTGGAGCGCAACTCCCATTTCTTCCGCGATCGCCATGAAAAGGTTGTTGAAAATCTCGAGCTGGACCGGGTCGACCGTAGTCCCGATCGCATTTCCTCGTTGAAGAGGGTGATCGCGCCTCATCACGATCGTGCCGTCCGACGAACGTCGCCCGCTCCAGCCCTTCTCCACGACGATCGTGGAGGTGGGCTCGAATATGAGTTGCGGACCGTGATAGCTTTCAAAAGCGGACGTTTCCCGCTGTTCGTGAGAGCCTGCGCTCGATGTCTCTCGGCCCGCTTCAATTTTTCGATGCTCGGGATCGGACGATTGGCCAATCGCCTCCACAACGAGCGCATCGACGATAATCTCGGCGCGGTCTTCGAGATAGCCGAACCGCTTCAAATGGAGAGCGTTGAATTCCTCCCGCATTCGTTCGGTCGAGCTGATGGAAATCTCGAGACTGGTGTCGCTGCCGGCGGTCCGGAGGCGCGCGCTCCTTTTGATCGTGATATGCGAATCCAGAACGCCCTGTTCGACAAGCGCCGAGCGGGCGGTGTCCTCAAGCCCTCGAAGTGGCACGGAGAAATCTTGGCCAAGAGGCTCGAGCCAGCTCACGTCCCGGATCGTTTTGATGTCGGCGATTGCAATTCCATAAGCGGACAGGACTCCTGCCAGCGGATGAACGAGGATGCGCTCGATACCCAGTGCGTCGGCGACCTGGCATGCATGCTGACCGCCTGCGCCACCAAAACAGGCGAGCGTGTACCGAGTGACGTCGTGACCGCGTGCGATCGAAATTTTCCGGATCGCCGCAGCCATATTGTCGACTGCAATCTTGAGAAAGCCCTCAGCAATTTCCTCAAGACTTTTGGATGAACCGAGCTGGTCTGCGACCGCCTGAAGACGCGTCCGCGAAGCCTCCTTGTCTAGCTCCTGATTTCCACCGGGCCCGAATACCTTGGGAAATCTTTGAGGATCGATCCGACCGAGAAAAAGATTGCAATCGGTCAGCGTCAAGGGGCCGTTGTTGCGATAGCATGCCGGGCCCGGAAAGGCGCCCGCGCTTTCGGGACCAACTCGAAAGCGCATTCCATCGAAACGGCAGATCGAGCCACCGCCCGAAGCAACCGTTTGAATCTGCATCATCGGCGCTCGAATGCGAACTCCGGCAACCACGCTTTCATCGGCAAGTTCGAAGCGGCCCGCGTAGTGGGACACGTCCGTTGAAGTCCCGCCCATGTCGAAGCCGATCAACCGCTCGTTGCCATGAGGCGCGCAGGCAGCGACCATTCCAACCACGCCGCCCGCCGGGCCGGACAAGATCGCATCCTTTCCACGGAATGCGTTCGCGCGGGCAAGTCCGCCGTTGGATTGCATGAAGTGAAGGTTCGCCTGTGTCGGTAGACCTTGCGCGACCCGCTCGACATACCGTTGAAGAACTGGGGAGAGATAGGCGTCCGCGACTGTCGTATCGCCGCGACCAATGAGCTTGATAAGCGGGGCAACTTCGTGGCTCACCGAAATGTGCCTGAACCCGAGGTCTTTAGCGATCGAAGCGACCTTTCGCTCATGGCTTTGATGCCGCCACGCATGAAGAAGAACGATCGCAAGAGAATCGATGCCCGCGGCGCGGATCCTTAAGAGTTCGTCGCGGGTCCCGATTTCGTCGAGCGGGACAAGGGTCGAGCCATCGGCTGCGATCCTCTCGTCAATTTCGAGGACTCGTTCGTAAAGCATCGAAGGAAGAATGATGTGGCGAGCGAAGATTTCGGGCCTCGCTTGATATCCGATCCTCAAGGCATCCCCGAAGCCTCTGGTCACCGCGAGTGCAACGCGTTCTCCTTTCCTCTCGAGAAGAGCGTTGGTCGCGACCGTCGTGCCCATCCGGACCTCCGCGACGGACCCTCCTTCCTCTTCGAGAACGCAGCGAACCGCTTCCAGGGCCGAGTCTTCATACTGTCCCGGATTTTCCGACAGAAGTTTGAGGACTCGACGTTTTCCATCGGAAGAGGACGCGACCACGTCGGTGAATGTCCCGCCGCGATCAATCGCAAAAACCCATGCGCGTTCCACCAAGTCTCTCAAGCAGAAGCCGAAGCTATCCTCAATCGAGGACGGATTTATTTACTTTGAGCAACAATCGCACGTCCTTATCAGCGACCAATGGCTGTTCTCGTCACAGGCGCTGCCGGTTTTATCGGGGCTTCGACCGCAAGGGCGCTTCTGGAGCGCGGCGAGGAGGTTATCGGGATCGATAATCTCAATGATTATTACGATCCTTCTCTGAAGTCGGCGAGGGTCGCAATGCTGACTACAGCCTTTCCTGATCGCTTTCGGTTCGAACGGATCGACTTTGCCAATGCGCAGGACCTCCTCGATCTCTCACGGCGCTTCGCATTTGATTTGATCGTTCACCTCGGAGCTCAGGCCGGCGTTCGCTACAGCATTCGAAATCCGGGCGCTTATATCCAGTCCAACCTCGTTGGGCATGCGAACATGCTCGAGCTCGCCCGGCACGGCCAGATCCGACATATGGTCTATGCCTCGTCGTCATCGGTCTATGGCGGGAACACAACCCTGCCCTTTCGTGTCGAAGATCGCGTCGACCACCCCTTGTCACTCTATGCGGCGACCAAGAAGTGCGACGAGCTTTTGAGCGAAAGCTATTCGAACCTTTATCGACTGCCTTTGACGGGATTGCGGTTCTTTACGGTCTACGGACCCTGGGGGCGCCCGGACATGGCGATGTGGATCTTTACCAAGGCACTTTTTGCCGGCGACCCCCTGCCGCTGTTCAATGCCGGCGAAATGCGGCGGGACTTCACCTATATCGACGATATTGTCGCGGGCGTTCTTGCTTGCCTCGATACTCCTCCTGCCGATGATCGCAGCATCAAAGCCGGAGGGTCGCCTGGTCCTCATGCGATCTACAATATCGGCAACAGCAGAAGCGAAGATTTGATGGCGGTCGTTCGCTTGCTCGAGCGCGAAACCGGAAAAAAAGCGCAGATCAATCCTCAGCCGATGCAGCCTGGAGACGTCAAGGAAACCTTCGCCGATATCAGCGCGATTGCGCGCGAGCTTGGGTTTAAGGCAGCGACGCCGATCGAAACCGGCGTTCCTCTTTTTGTCGCCTGGTATCGTGATTATCATGGCCTTTAGGGCTGATCGCCGCACGCCGAAGCGATGCGAAGCTCCATTCTAAGACCTCCTCAGGAATCTTTCGATCGCAAGGCTGCCCTTTGGCGGCAAGCTTAGCCGATCAAACGGGACCGCTTCCCGTCAGTCCGCGTTCAAGACGCCCCATCAGCGCTCTTGCGGGGCTTTGCGGAATTTCGGTCTCGAGACTGCCGTCGTCGAGCCTTTTGACCCTGGCATAGAGTTCCGAGCTTGCATTGATCAGGCGCTTGGCTGCGTCGGGAAGTTCGTCGACGACTGCTAAGTCGCTTTCCTGAGCATGACCGAGCCTTCGCTCGGGGCGACGACCTTCCCGATTTGGGATTTCCCCCAATTCAATCGCGCGCTGGGTCAAGAGCCACGCAACAATATGCATGATCCGGGTCGTGACCTTGAGCGATTCGCAGGCAAATCCGACGCGCGCGAATGGGTGAAGGGTTGAACGATCGTCGCGTCCGGCATCGTCGAAGTAGGAGCGCGCTTCGTCGGCAAGCAGCATCGCCTCGGTGTAAAGCGAGTCGATCAAACGAGAGGTGATCCGCACTTGCGGTCCAGGCAGGTCCGATTCGTCCATCATTCAAGAGACTGCCATTGTTCGACGCTCCAGAAAACGCCCCAAGTGCCGGTTTGACGCGGTTCGCAGCTTCTGTCCAAGTTCGGGACAGCGCGACATCGTCACGCAATGATGTCCGGCGTGTTGGAATCGAGCGTCAGCCGAATCTGGTCTTTCAGCATCAATTTGCGTTTCTTCAGCCGCGCAATCTCGAGCTGATCGCCGATCGGCTCGGACGAAAGTTCTCGAACGCGATTGTCCAGCGCTCGATGTTCCGCTCGTAGCGCTTCAAGATTCCCGACGGGATTGTCGTTGATCATCCCGATCGACGTCTAACCCAAATCGGCAATTGCCGGAACCTCACTAGGGTTTTGCGCGACCACTTGGGCGCTGAAGCCGTCCAACCGTGACATTGATCAAGACAAAATGCACGATTCATGGTTTATTGAGCTTCGGTGACACTGGCTTGCTGAAAGGAAAGGCACCCATGGTAAAGGCTATGGCCGAGGAATTGGAATCCAAGCACGCAGCTCTTCATGCCATCATCGAGGAAGAAGAGCACCGAACCCATCCCGACGAAGACCTTCTCCATCGCCTGAAGAAAGAGAAATTGAGACTGAAGGACGAACTCGCGGGCCACGTCACGAATTAGAGGCGGCCATTTTTTTATGCGCGGCGACGCACTCGCCGCGCATGTCGAACCTTAATCGTCGCGGGAAACCCGCTCGATTCGCTCATGATTCTCCTGGGCTTCCAGAGTCATGGTCGCGACGGGCCGAGCCTCGAGGCGACCAAGGGAAATCGGTTCCCCGGTCACTTCGCAATAGCCATATTCGCCCTGATAAAGACGCCGGATCGCGCATTCGATCTTGGAGATTAGCTTGCGCTGTCGATCGCGCGTTCGAAGCTCGATCCCCCAGTCGGTCTCGCTTGAAGCGCGATCGGCAATGTCCGGTTCGCGAAGCGAATCAATCTGGAGTTGCGCCATTGTCGCGCGCGATTCCTCGACAATTGCCTCCTTCCACGACCTGAGCTTCCTCAAAAAGTAAGCCCGGTGCTTGGAGCACATGAATTCTTCGTCTTCCCGCGGGCGATAGCCCTCCGGAAGAATGATCCTGTCAAACGGTTCGAAATCTTCGCCGTAAAGATCGGCAAGAGCAGTCGCCATAATCCCCTCCCCCGCACCTGGGTCCCGAGCCCCCTCGAGTACCCAAAACGCCGCCTCTGGCTGCGGCCGTCCCACCGGTGCAGCCGGAGGCAATAATTGCTGACTTTTCCGGGACTTATCCGGGCAAGTCGGCTATTCCCCACACCGGCCTATAATTGTCCCGGCGGGTCTTCACAAGGATTGTCGCGAATGCTGTGAAGAAATCGCCAACATGTTGCGAATATGGCGCAATTTCGACGACCGACAGTTCGGGTTGCAGCATTGAAACGGCTCCCGCATAGGTTGCCGGTGCGAATCCTGATCACCAACGACGACGGAGTGAACGCTCGGGGGCTAAAGCTGCTTGAATCGATTGCCCGAGAATTCAGCGACGACATCTGGATCGTCGCTCCAACCGAAGAGCAATCGGGCGCTGGCCACTCGCTGACTTTGACCACTCCGGTGCGCCTTCGCCGCCACGACGAAAAACGCTTTTCGGTCAGTGGAACACCAACGGACGCAGTGATGCTGGCACTTGCGCACGTGATGAAGGAGTCGCCACCGGACGTCATCCTCTCGGGGATCAACCGCGGCGCCAATCTTGCCGAGGACGTTACCTATTCAGGAACGGTTTCCGCGGCGATGGAGGGAGCGCTTGCGGGCGTGCGCTCGATCGCTCTCAGCCAAGCCTATTCGCGCGAGGGCATGGGCGACACGGTCCCGTTTGCTGCAGCCGAAGCATGGGCAACACGCGTTCTTGGTCCGCTACTCGATTTCAAAATCGAGCCGGGAACGCTCGTCAATGTGAACTTCCCGGCACTTGCCCCAGCAGAAGTCAAAGGCATTCGACCATGCAGGCAGGGCCTTCGTGATTATGGCCGGTTGAGGATCGTCGAGCGAACCGATCCGCGTGGTTATGATTATTATTGGTTCGGTTTGGGGCCGACGGTGCAGACCCCAGGCCATTCAACCGATCTCGAAGCGATTGCCGACGGCTATGTTTCAGTCAGCCCGCTTCATCTCGACCTCACTCATGAGCGCTCGCTCGACGCGTTGCACGATCGCTTCGGCTCCACGCGGTGAATTGACGAGACCCCAAACGCCAAGAGATTCCTGAAGACTTGGCGACGACGCAGCTGCCTGTTAGCCGCTCGTGATGCCCACCCCAGCAAACCCTCCATCACCCGAATGGGCTCGTCATCAATCTGTCTGGATCGGGTTTCCGAGTGATCCTAAGCTTTGGCTCGACGATCTTGAGCCTGCTCAACATGAAGTCGTCCAATTTGCACAGGCGGTTCATGCCCGGGGAGCCGGCGAGATCGTTTCCCTCGTCGCTGCCACCAAGAAAGCGGCCGAGACTGCCGAGCGGCTCGCGCCATTTGCCAAGGTCATTGTCGAGGCGTTTGGGGACATCTGGCTTCGCGACACCGGTCCGATCGTCGTTGGAACGGGAAAGAGCAGGCTTGCTCAGGGTTTCAAGTTCAATGGCTGGGGCGGCAAATATGATCTTGAAGGCGATACAGAAATTGGCGAGCGCCTTGCTCGAAGCGCCGACCTCCCGTTTGCAAAATCCGACTGGGTGCTGGAAGGCGGAGCCGTTGATGGCGACGGGTCGGGAACGGTCGTAACGACCGAACAATGCCTTCTCAATCCTAACCGGAATGGGCAAACGCGAGCGGAAGCTGAAAGCCGGCTCAGTCGCGACCTTGGCTTCACCCAAGTCATCTGGCTCGGCTCGGGATTGATGAACGATCATACCGATGGACATGTCGACAATCTGGCTCGCTTCGTTGCGCCCGGAAAGATCGCGGTTCCAACGCCGAGCGCCGATGATCCCAACGCCGAGGTTTTTCGCGATGCCATGACTCGCCTCATGCAAACGAAGCTTGAGATCGTTCGATTGCCTTCGCCAGGGAAGGTCCTCAACGAAGCGAACCAACTTGTCCCCGCGAGCTACATGAACTTCTTCATCGGCAATGCCGCGGTGGTCGTTCCTCAATATGGAGCGGCCAATGACAAGGCTGCGGTCAATGCAGTTCAGGCACTATTTCCGAGCCGCGTTGCAATCGGCCTTCGCGCTGACCACATCCTGACCGGAGGCGGAAGCTTTCACTGCATTTCGCAACAGGTTCCCGAATGAGCAAGCTTACCGTCGCTGCAATCCAGCTCGCGCTCAGCGAGGACGAAGCGGCAAATATCCGCGCCGTAAGCGAGCTCGTTCGCGATGCCGCCGGTCAAGGTGCTAAGGTCGTTCTTCCACCCGAATTGTTCGAAGGGCTCTATTTCTGCAGGGTTGAGGACGAAAGTCTGTTCGCAAACGCGCGTTCCGTTCGTGAGCATCCCTCGGTCCTTGCCATGCAAGAGCTTGCAAACGAACTGCGGATCTCGATCCCGACAAGCTTCTTCGAAGCGGACGGGCCCCACCATTACAACAGTCTTGCAATGATCGGACCGGGAGGAAAGATCGAGGGAGTTTATCGCAAGAGCCACATTCCCGATGGGCCCGGCTACGAGGAAAAATTCTACTTTCGCCCGGGCAACACGGGATTTAAGGTTTGGAACGGCCCCACCAATTCGAAACTCGGCGTTGGCGTGTGCTGGGACCAGTGGTACCCCGAGACTGCGCGGACAATGATGCTGATGGGTGCCGACATTCTGTTCTACCCAACGGCAATCGGTAGCGAACCGCACGATCCCAATCTCGACACATCTCGGCTATGGCGAAGGGCGATGATCGGCCATGCAGTTTCAAACGTCGTTCCGGTCGTCGCTTCGAACCGTACCGGAACCGAACACGGTCAGCGCTTTTATGGCAACAGCTTCATCTGCGACGAACGCGGCGACATGGTTGCCGAATTGGGGTCCGACGACACCGGCGTCCTCGTGGCGACCCTCGATCTTGCGCTTGCAAAAAAGCATCGCGCCGCGTTCGGCTTCTTCCGTGATCGCCGGCCTGACCTCTATGCACGGTTGGTCGAAGACATTTAGAAATTGATACCGAAGCGACCGGCTCGACTGGGCCATTTCGAGATCGGATCATCAATTGTTCGAGTAACGCTTTACGTTTTCGGCACTTGCGTTTCCTGCGCTCGCTTGAAAATCTCTTCGAACATCGCTCGGGTTAGTCGACCGGTGTTCGTGTTCTGACGAGAGCAATGGTAGCTCGCCAGAAGCGTTCGCCCGTCGGGAGCGACCGTTTTTGCGCCATGCGCAAATTTTCCGCCAGAGATGCCGAGCGCTTTTGCGGTCGATGTATAAGCGATTTGTCCTAAGGCAATGATTGTTTTCACCTTTTCAGCCGCGACGAACGAAGCCTCGAGATAGTTTCGGCAGGTTCGAATTTCCTCGGGCGATGGCCGGTTGGAAGGAGGCAGACATTTGACCGCGTTGAACACGATTGTTCCGACAAGCCTCACCGAACCGTCGGCCTCTCCGCTGTAATTGCCAATCGCTAGGCCCATTCTCAACAAGGTCGAATAGAAGAGCTCGCCTGAAGAGTCGCCGGTGAACGGACGTCCTGTTCGGTTGGCACCGCGCCGCCCGGGAGCGAGGCCGACGATCGCCAGCCAGGCCGATGGATCTCCGAATGCAGGGACAGGCGCATTCCACCAGTCGGGGTGATCGATTTTGAGGGTTTCGCGCAGCTGGACAAGCCTGGGGCATAATGGACAGTTCCGCGGCGCCTCAGCTCGGGGAAATGGCGAATTGTCGACAGCGTTCAACGACACCCCAATAGCTTAGCGGCGCGCCGAACCTTGTCGAAGCCTGAATCTTCCTCTTAGCGTTATGTGGAAGGCCCGAGCATTCTTCTCGGGATGATGGTGGTCGTGTCCGAACAACTTTATGCTGTCGCGATTGGGTCCAACCGTCCGCATGGACGATACGGGCGACCGGCGGGCGTCGTCGAAGCCGCCATCGCTCGGCTTGACGAGAGGTTTGGACTGTTTGATGCCTCGCCAATCGTCCTCAACCCAGCGGTTGGACCTGCCGGCCGTGACTTTGCCAATGCCGTCGTGATGGTGACGAGCGCCCTTCAACCCAAAGTCATGCTCAAAGCTCTGAAATCGCTCGAGAGGGAATTCGGTCGCCGGTCGGCGCGAAGATGGGGACCACGCGTTCTTGATCTCGACATCCTACTTTGGAGCGGCGGTCCGTTTCGTTCTCACGACCTCATCGTGCCCCATCCTCGGCTTGCCGACCGAAGCTTCGTCATCGAGCCACTCTCGGCCATTGCTCCCAACTGGCGGGTCGGCCCTTTGAAAGTAAGGCACCTGGCAGCGCGTCTCGCCCGAAGCGCTTCGCGCTGACGGAGTTTCCCTTTCACGAAGGTCTTTTGTTTAGATGTCCGGTGGCAAAGATCCCGGCTTTTCCGCGTGGTTGAAGCTAAAGCTCGAACCTACCAGCGACTTACGAAACTTCGCCAGCCGATTTTTCCTAATGACGAACCGGCGGTTGCATTTTTGGCGCCCTCTTGTCACGCTTGTCGGTTCCAGGGGGAAATTCTCATGCGCCGAATGATATTAGCAGCCTTGCTTGCCGCCAGTGCCTCCGTCGCAATTGCCAGCCCAACGCCCAAAGAGCAGCTCATGAAGCCGCCCGCGGATGCTCACCATTACACGGTCACCTCGACCGCCGGAAAACATGGCGATCTCTGGTCATGGACGACGCCTGATGGAGCGCATGCTTATCGCATGTCGATGTCGCTGCGAGGCTGGATCACCGAAGACGACGAACTGATCACTCCGAACGCAGACGGACGACCCAGTGCAATTGCAGTCCGAGGCTATACCGATTCAGGCGATGTCGCGGAGAATTTCAATGTCGATCCGAGCGGAGTTGCGCATTGGACGACGACCGTCGACTCCGGTTCAGCGCCCTATGGCAACAAGCGATACAACACCTATGGCGGCCCGTGGCTTGCCGGAGAAGGCGATATCGATGCGCTGGTCGCAGCGGGTGACAAGGGCATCGATCTTCTTCCAAGCGGTCACGCGAGCATCAAACTTGGACAATCCACCCAGATCGAGGGGCCGGACGGGCCCAAAATCGTCAAGCTCGCCTTCATCAGCGGCTACGGATTTGCTCCGCAACCCGTCTGGCTCGACAACGACGACCATTTCTTCGGATTTGCCGGAGTCATTTCGATGCTTCCCGAGGGCTTCGAAAGCAGCGGGCCGAAACTGAAGGATATTCAGGACGAAGCGACGGCCGCGATGGTCCGGGATGTCGCGCACAAGTTTCTCTCGCCTGCCAATCACTCACCAACGCTCGTCGATCATGTCCTCATGTTCGATTCGGTTGCGGGACGATATCTGCCCAACCGGGCAGTCCTGATCGCTGATGGCAAGGTCAAAGCGATAGGTGCGGCTGGCTCGATCAAGGCGCCTGCCGGCACTACCGTGATCGACGGCCGTGGCAAGACACTCCTTCCTGGACTTTGGGATTCGCATCAGCACGTCGGCGACGACTGGAATCTGCTTCAGAATGTCGCCACCGGAATGACGAACTATCGAAGTCCGGGAACGACGATCGAGGACGCACTTAGCATCTACAAACGACGCGCTGCTGGCGACCTTCTCGCGCCCGACGGCAAGATCTCAGTTATCATCGACCGCAAGGACCCGCTCGCGGCGCAGGGTGCAATTACGGTGAGTTCGGTTCAGGAAGCGATCGCAGCGGTCGACAAGATCAAGGCGGCAGGGTTGTGGGGTGCGAAATTCTATACCTCGATGAAACCCGAATGGATCGCTCCTGCAGCGGCCGAAGCCCACAGATTGGGGCTTCACGTTCACGGCCATGTGCCCGCCGGGATGCGCCCGCTCGACGCGGTTCGCGCTGGCTATGATGAAATTACGCACATCAATTTCATCATGATGCAGGCGATGCCGCAGGACGTCGTCGACAAGTCGAACACCGCCGCCAGGATCGAGGGTCCGGCCAAGTACGGCAAAGACGTGGACCTTGAATCGCCAATGATGAAGTCCTTCTACGCCGAGCTTTCGAAACGCCACACGATCGTCGATCCAACGCTCACCGTTTGGGAGCCGTCGATGACGTCGGACGGAAGCGCGATCGCACCGGAATATGCACCGTTTGCGGGCAACGCACCGCCATCGGTCGTCCGGGGCTGGAAAACCAGCGGCTATCCGCTCTTCGGCGGGCTTACCCGCGATGATTTCCGAAAGAGCTTCGCCAAGATGGTCGGACTGGTTTCCGAACTTCACCGTGCGGGCATTAGAATTGTCGCGGGCACCGACGGTTCAGGTCTCGAACTGGTTCGAGAACTCGAACTCTATCAGCAGGCCGGCCTCACGAACCCCGAAGCGCTCCAGACCGCAACGATCATTCCGGCGCGGATGACGAGCATGGACAACAGAATTGGCTCGATCGCGCCAGGCAAAACGGCCGACATCATTCTGGTTGACGGAGACGTATCAAAGAAGCTCGCCAACCTTCGCCACGTCGAAACGGTGTTCCTTGATGGCTATCGCCTCGATGGCGAAGAGCTCCGCGAAGCGAGCGGGCTCAATGGAATGCCCAACTAGCTTATCGAACAGCCCCTTTTCATATTCGAAAAACTTCGAGCTGAAAGGTCGGATACCCATAAATTGGTACCGACCTTTCAGAACGTGGTGAGCCCAGCTGGATTCGAACCAGCGACCTACTGATTAACCTCCCACCACGGCTTTCGCCGCCCCCGCGAGCGGGGTTTGTGGTCTGGACCTTCCCTTCGCCTTATCCTTGTGGGGACTTAGGCGGGTGCCGTCAGGCCTCTACACCTTCCCCATTTCTGGGGCTTGGCTCGGGATTGCCGTCGCCGCGACGCGGACGGGTTCCCCGAATTTGACACCTTCTCATCCCCCGGTTTCCCGAGGATGACTCCCAAACGAAGTCAGTTGCTCTACCGACTGAGCTATGGGCCCACGCCCCGCCCCTTACGCAGGACAACCGGCACTCGCAACCAAAGACCGCGCTGTCTCTGACCGTGTCACAGCGGACGATTGTCGCTTGCGAAGCGAAATTGGATCGCGTCGTCGTTTGAATGCGCGTGGCTTCAAATCCGCGACGATTTATTTCGAATGGCTGCTGGCTTTGGCTCTCCGAGTGTCGACAAACCATTTTTCCCGACCTTCGATTGCGATCCCACTCAAGACACCGCTTCGGTAGGCCCCCGTATCGATCCCGATGCGGTTTGCCCGAACCTCCACCTCCGGGCGGATGGTGTGGCCATGCACAACTACGAAGCCATGGTCGGTTTCGTCGAACAGGAACGGCTCTCGAATCCAGCGCAGGTCAGCCTGGCGCTGCTGATCGATTTCCACTCCGGGACGAATTCCAGCGTGGACGAAAAGATAGTCTCCAAATCTGCAGCTATCGTCGAAGCTCTCGAGAAATTGCACGTGAGCCTTGGGGATCGCCTGTCGAACGCAATCGAGAGCGTCTTTGTCGCTCAGGCCGGCAAGGCTGGCCGCATCCACTCCATAACTCTCAAGGCATTGGGTCCCGCCAAACAATCGCCATTTCGCGATCAGTTCGGATTCTCCTGCAAGAATTCGCAGAAGAACCTCTTCATGATTTCCAAGGAGAAAGACTGTTCTAACGCCGCTTTGTCGATAGGTTCGGAGCCGTTCGATGACCTGAGCCGAACTTGGCCCGCGGTCGATCAGATCACCGACGAAAACGAGAAGAACCCTGCGCGTCGGTCGAGCGGCGATGTCGGCATGGACTTTGTCCAAGAGCTCCTCGAGCAAGTCGAGGCGGCCATGGACGTCGCCAATTCCATAGGCTCTCCACCCGCGCGCACCGACGGGCCCTCTTTGCCGTCGAGGAGCGAAACTGAACATGCTGTCCCCTTAACGCGATTTTCCGTTCGCGAAGTGTGACCTGAGAAACTTTCTAACGCCGCAAAGGCTAAACCGCTCCTGAACCCATCGAAACCGGGTTCACGAACTCAGCAGCTGAAACCGTGGAATTTCGACATCGAACGCGCTGCCATCCTCATCGACCATGCGATAGTTCCCAGCCATGGAACCGCTCGGAGTGTCGAGAGGACAGCCCGAGACATAGTCATAGCTTGCACCCGGGGCAATCAAGGGCATTTCTCCAACGACGCCCTCGCCGACGACCTCATGGACACTGCCGCGGCCATCCATGATCGACCAGCTTCTCGCCAGGAGCTGAACCGTGACACTCGATCCGTTTTCGATTCGAACATGGTAGGACCAAAACCATCGGTTTGAGGTGGGGTCCGACTGTTCGGAGAGATAGCTTACCGCGACCCTGACGGCGATTCCGCGAGTCACCGCAAGATTGGGAAACAGCATTGCAAGTGCGTCGATTGCCACGAGTTCTCCTTAGCGGCCATGACTGGCGAGACAACTAGGCCAATCCCCCTGCTCGTCGCAGACGCTCGACCAGCCGCAAACGCGCTCCAGCAACATGCTGCAAGCGATCAGAAAGGATGTCTCGGCGAAGGAAATGACCGGTCAAAGCGAAACCCTGGTCAATTTCCTCCCACGATGCCGGCCCTCCGTCACGAAGGAATGAGGGAAGCGCCAGAAGCTTGTCCGCATAAGGTTCAGCTTCAGCTGCACAGACAGCACGACCGGACCTTCGACTGACGGCGACAAGACCATCGTTTGCGCCGGTAACCGCACATTGGCTGAGATCGAGCCCAAACCCGAGTTCTCCCAATAAGAGCAACTCAAATCGGACGACTGCTGCACCCCAGCCGCTCGCCGAAGGTGCCGCTTCGATCGCGCTCAGCAGCGCATCGAGCGCCATGTAAATCTGCGGATGGGGCTGCGCTTCGGCGAGCGCGGTTGCAGTCAGAACCGTCGACCATTCGATCGCAGCGGCGCAGAGCGGCTCGGAAAGCAGTCCCGCTCGACTATGAACGAGTTCGATCACGCCTTGAGCCAATTGCGTATCGGTCCGCGCCGAAAGGTGAACATCGATCAAATTTCCAGCGATCAAGATCGGTCTCATCCGGCGTCCCCGACCTCCGCGCACGTAGGCGGCCTGGAGGCCGTGCTCCGGCGTCATCAAGCGTACGACTGCGCCATGTTCGCCATGGCTTCTCAAGCCACAAACGATCCCTTGGGTGTCGATCCGCATCAGCCTGCCGGATGGAAGTAATCGTAGACTTGGTGAGCTGTGGCGGTGCTGATCCCGGGAGCCTTTTGGAGATCGTCGAGCGCGGCCCCTTTGACTGCGCGCGCTGTTCCAAAATGCATCAGCAAGGCTCGTTTGCGCGTTGGGCCGATCCCGGGCACGTCGTCGAGGGTCGACATCGTGAAGCTTTTCGCTCGCTTCGCCCGGTGAGTTCCGATTGCGAACCGGTGCGCCTCGTCTCGCAGCCGTTGCAGATAGAAGAGCAAAGCTGAATTGGGCGGAAGGCTGAGTTCTCGCCCGCCCGGCAGATGGAACGTCTCTCGACCGGCGTTGCGGTCCGGCCCCTTCGAGACCGCAACCACAGGAACGTCATGCACGCCCATGTCTTCCATGACTTCGCAGACAGCGGAAAGTTGGCCTTTGCCGCCGTCAATCAGCACGAGATCGGGCCATTCGCCGGTCTGCCGATCGGGATCTTCCTTCTCGAGTCGCACGAACCGGCGCTCGAGCACTTCGCGCATCATCGCAAAATCGTCTCCGGGTTCGGTCTCCCGGCGCTTGATATTGAATTTGCGGTAGGCGTTTTTCCTCAAGCCTTCAGGCCCCGCAACGATCATCGCGCCGGTGGCGTTCGTCCCCATGATATGGCTGTTATCGTAAACCTCGATCCTCTTGGGCACGTCGGCAAGCTCGAAGAGATCAGCGAGCTCGCGCAAGATCTTGCCCTGGCTTGTGGTTTCGGCAAGCCTTCGATCGAGCGCTTCTTCGGCATTTCTCCGGGCTTGTTCGAGGAGCTTTCTCCGGGCTCCCCGCTGTGGCTGTTCAATCGCGACCTTGCGTCCGGCGCGTTCGGAAAGCGCCTCCTCAAGAACTTCGCGTGTCGGCAAGAACGCGATCGATCAAGAATCCGACGAGGCGCCGGCATGTCTTCATAGAATTGGACGAGAAAACTTGATAAAACTTCTGCTTCTGGAACTTCGTTCACATGTGCTGGAAAGAATGCACGGTGGCCCCAATTTTGTCCGCCGCGGATGAAGAAGGCCTGGATCGACAATGTTCCGGCCTTCGTTGCAAGCGCAAACACGTCAGCATCGCCAAGCCCCTCGGCGTGAACCGTCTGGCTGCCCTGAATATAGGTAAGGGCTCGCAAACGATCGCGATAGACAGCGGCAAGCTCGAAATCTTTGCGATCAGCCGCCTCGGCCATCAAGCGCGACAGACGAGATTGAACTCCGATAGACCGTCCGGCGAGGAACTCCTTCGCCTCTCCAACGAGCTCGCCATATTCGGTTTGACCGATACGACCCACGCAGGGCGCCGAACAACGCTTGATCTGAAACAGCAAACACGGTCGAGATCGATTCTCGAAATAACTGTCAGAACAACTTCTTAAGAGAAATAGCTTCTGTAATGCATTAAGAGTTCGAGTGACGGACCCGGCGCTTGCAAAAGGACCATAATATTGACCTTTGATGCGCCTTGCGCCGCGATGCTTTTGAATTCGCGGGTATGGGTGGTCCTCCCGCAAGCAGGATGAATGGGAAGCTTTTGTCGTCGCGCAAAAGGACATTGTAAGGTGGCCGAAAGCGCTTGATGAACTGGGCTTCAAGGAGAAGCGCCTCGGGTTCGGTCCGGGTTGTGACGATCGTCATCGAGCGTGTTTGCGAAACCATCCGCTGAAGGCGTTTGGGAAGCTTGGAAACCTGCGTGTAGCTGGTCACTCGGTTCTTCAATGCCCGGGCCTTGCCGACGTAGAGGACGTCGCCTCGGGCATCCTGCATCCGATAGACCCCGGGACGCCTGGGAAGCGTCTTCAAGACCTCCCGAATGGCCGCGACCCCCTTTTCGAGATTTGGCTGATCGACGCCGCGCACCGCATCGGTCGCCTGCTCTTCGTTGAAGCGTTCGGCAGCTCGCGGATGTTCGGGACGGTCGGCTGGGGTGCGATCCATACTGCCCCTTATCTAGGCAGCGCAGGCAATCCTATCCAGCGTCAAGCCGCCACGCGCTCGCGCTGTTCGTCCGCGAGCAACCAATCAATCGCAGCGCGGGCATGAATTGCTGCGGTATCGTAGACAGGAAGAACATTGGCGCGAACGTCGACTGCAAGCCCAAGCTCGGTGCACCCAAGAACGATCGCTTGAACTTTGTGCTTCGAAAGCTCGGTAATGAGAGTCTTGAGTTTGCGCTGGCTGTCACGGACAATCCGCCCTGCCGCAAGCTCTTCGAAGATGATCCGGTCAACCTCGTGAATCCACTCCGGCTCAACCGAAACGAGTTCGATGCCCGCGCTTTCCAGGCGGCTTCGGACAAAGGGTTCGGTCATCGTAAATTGCGTTCCTAGGAGCGCAACTCGCTTGCGCGCGTCTGCCACCAGCTTCGCGGCCGTTGCGTCGGCAATGTGAAGTATCTCGATGCCAATTTTGGACGCGACAGCGTCATAGACCTTGTGACCGGTGTTCGAGGTGATGATGATGCCCTCGGCCCCGCCATTTTCGAGCCTTCTTGCAGATTCGAGGATAACCGTTGCAACCTCGTCCCATCGTCCTTTGAGTTCCAGGTCGGCCAACGGATCGAGGTCAAGACTTTCGATCACGAGCCGAGCGCTGTGAAGTCCTCCGAGGCGCTGAGCGATCCCACGATTGATTTGCTCATAATAGAGCGCGGTCGAGTGCCAGCTCGTCCCGCCGATGATGCCCAGCTTGCGCAATTTGAGCCCTTCTGTCCCGGTTACCTGGAGCATTGTTGAACCGCGCAGCTGAACACAAAATGATGGAATCGGCGCGGTTCACCATTGTTGTCGTTCAAGAATGAGTGACCGACAAGGCGTAAACGATTGAGTTTACGCGAATTTAATTCCGGGAAGCCAGCTTGTCAGCCGAGCGCCTTCACAATTTGCTCGGTCATTTTTTTCGCGTCGCCCAAAAGCATCATCGTATTGTCACGGTAGAACAGCTCGTTATCGATGCCAGCATAGCCAACGCCTCCCATCGAGCGCTTGACGAAAAGAACGGTTCGGGCCTTCTCGACGTCGAGAACCGGCATGCCGTAAATCGGCGAGGTTTTGTCGTTTCGAGCTGCCGGGTTGGTGACGTCATTGGCTCCGATTACGTACGCAACGTCGGTCTGAGCGAATTCGCTGTTGATATCATCGAGCTCGAAGACCTCGTCGTAAGGAACATTCGCTTCTGCAAGGAGCACGTTCATGTGGCCAGGCATTCGGCCAGCAACCGGGTGGATCGCGTATTTGACGGTCACGCCCTTCGACTTCAACAAGTCGGCCATTTCTCTCACCGCATGTTGAGCCTGAGCTACCGCCATGCCGTAGCCAGGAACGATAATGACCTGTTCGGCCTGGCCCATGAGGAAGGCTGCGTCCTCGGCGGAGCCACGCTTGTACGGTCGATCGATCGCAGCGGATGCGCCGCCAGACACTGCGGCTCCGCCAAATCCGCCGGCGATAACCGAAATGAAACTTCGGTTCATCGCTCGGCACATGATGTAGCTGAGGATGGCGCCAGAACTTCCAACGAGCGCGCCGGTGATGATCATCGCGCTGTTGTGCAGCGTAAATCCCATCGCCGCTGCAGCCCATCCCGAATAGCTGTTCAGCATCGAAATGACGACCGGCATATCGGCGCCGCCGATCGGAATGATGAGGAGGAAGCCGATTGCAAAGGAAAGTGCGACGATGAGTGCAAACACCCACGGCGACTGATCTTGCGTAAAATAAGCGATCAAAAGGAGGATCGCGGCCAAGGTCGCAAGATTTACGACATGCCTCAGCGGAAGGAGGATCGGTTTTCCCGACATGTTTCCGTTGAGCTTGAGAAATGCGATCACAGAGCCCGAGAAGGTAATTGCACCAATCGCGACACCGAGGCCCATTTCGACGCGGCTCAGCGGAATGATGCTGACGAACGAAGGCGAGGCAATCGGTGTGACTCGAACTCCAATCCCGAAGGCCTGGGGGTTGAGATAAGCAGCCGCGCCGACAAGCACGGCTGCAAGTCCAACTAGACTGTGAAAAGCAGCGACCAGCTGCGGCATTGCCGTCATCTGGATTTTTCGTGCGGTAACCAGGCCAATGCTTCCGCCAATCAGGATCGCGCATCCAATTTCGACAATCGATCCGAAGCCATGGGTTACAAGCGTCGTCCCAATCGCAATCGCCATTCCGATCATTCCGGTGAAGTTTCCGCGACGACTGCTTTCTGGGTTTGAAAGTCCGCGGAGGGCCAAAATGAAGCAGACCCCGGCAATCAGATAAGCAAGCAGAACCCAGGAAGGCTGCACGTTCGGGACTTCAACCATCCTTGCGCTCCCGCTTCTTGTACATCGAGAGCATGCGTTGAGTGACTGCGAAACCACCGAAAATATTGACCGACGCTAGAGTGACTGCGGCAAGCCCGAGCCATTTGGAATTCGGGCTTCCTGTAGCTGCGGCGGCGATGAGCGCGCCAACGACAATCACCGATGAGATCGCGTTGGTCACGCTCATCAGCGGCGTATGAAGTGCAGGAGTTACCGACCAGACGACGTAATAGCCGACGAAACAGCCAAGAACGAAAATCGACAGGATCGAAATAAAGTCCATGACCCCTCCCGGTGCATTCGCGGGAGCATTAGTGGCGGCTCGTTTGCAACGCTGTCGAGTGCTGAGGATTAAGAGACAGCTAGGTTATCAAAATACTAACCTTTCCCGCGCATGCGTGAAACACCACGTGGGAAGGAATGAGCGCCGGGTGGCCAAGCGCGAGAAAAGTGCAGTCAAACAACCGTCATGGAAGTTACTTCTGTGGGCGGCCTTCGCCGGGCTGATTTTCGGATTGATTGGCTTTGGAGAAGTCCCGGAAGATCTCCTGCGCACAACGCGAAACCTCCTTCACTGGCACAAGGCAAGCGGTCAAGTTGTTCTTGTGAAGATCGACGACAATTCTTTGCGCAGCGTCGGGAGGTGGCCGTGGCCTCGGCGGTACCATGCAAAACTCATTGACGAGCTTTCGGAGGCTGGCGCCAAGCGCATTTTCGTCGACATCGGGTTTTTCGGTACGACTGATGATGCGGATGATACCGCGCTCGCCGACGCGCTGAAGCGATCCAATCGCGTGATCTTGGCAGCTCGGACGCGAGCGGGACCAAGCCAGGGGCAAGAAGAGGACTCGATGCCTCTTGGCCGATTTATGCGCTTCGCGCGCATCGGAACGATCAGCTGGCAATACAATTATGAAATGGCAGTATCGCGCGTGCCCTACTCAACGAATTGGCACGGCCGTGTTGTGCCTTCCTTCGCAGCCCTGCTGTCCGGCAGGGCCGGGCCGATGAACTCGACTTTCGCTCCAGATTACTCGGTCGATCCAAATTCCATTCCGGCAATTTCGGCAGGTTCAGTTCTCAATGGGAAGTTCGATCCACGCTTAATCCAAGGCAAGGACGTCGTCGTCGGGACTGCAAGTGATGGCATCGGCGATCAATATTTTGTGCCCGGCACCGGAAAAATGGGGGGAGCCTACGTTCATATTATCGCATCCGAGACTCTGCGCCTAGGAAAGCCGATCAACATCGGATGGATCCCGCTTTATCTCCTCTCCCTCTGTGTCTCAGCGATTGCCATTCGTCAGCGCAAGCCCACAGTCCAGTTTGCAATCATCGCCATCGCGTCAGCCTGCGCATTGATCATCCCGGCTGCACTTGAAGCAAGGCTGGTCTCCACTGAGATCACTCCAGGGCTTTTCGTTCTAACTTTAATCGCGGGGGTTTTGGGCTGGAGCCAATTTCGCAAACGCGGCTTCGTCAATGAGGAGTCTGGCCTTCCAAATCTAAATGCGTTCCGAAGCAATCGTGAAGGCCGCAAAAATGCGGTCATCGCTGCCCGAATTCTTAATTATGAAGAGATTGTTGCAACTCTTTCACCAAACAAAGAGCGTCAACTTATTGATCAGATTGTTGCACGCCTCAATGTCGGCTCGCCCAATCGTCCCCTCTACCAAGGAGACGGCGGCATTTTTGCATGGTTCGAACGTTCCGGTCAGCCGTTCGGGAACCATCTTGAGGCTCTCTACGCGCTGTTTCGGAATCCGGCACGCGTCGGGCCACTTCCAATCGATCTTTCAATTGCTTTCGGAGTGGAAGTTGGAAGCGGCCGGTCGCTCGCCAATCGACTAGCGAGCGCTCTCGTTGCTGCGGACGAGGCCGCGCATGAGGGGCTCAAGTGGAAATATCACGATCCCGAATCGCTCGAAAATGCGTCGTGGAAACTGTCCATCCTCAGTCAGCTCGACGAGGCGATCGATCGAGGGGAAGTTTGGGTCGCCTATCAACCCAAACTTGATATCGCAACTCGGCGTATTATCGGAGCGGAAGCACTTGCGCGATGGACGCACCCCGAAAAAGGCCCGATCGCGGCAACCGAATTTGTTGCGGCTGCGGAACAGCATAATCGGATCGCAAAGCTTACGGACTTCGTAATGGAGAAGGCGATCGCTGGCGCGGCCCAGATCAACAAGCGCGGCGTTCCTTTCGATGTCGCCGTAAATCTGTCTGCTCGCCTGCTTACCGACAAGAGCTTCACGTTGCGGGTTTCCGCGCTGCTCGCGAGGCATGGGCTTGCGCCCAATCACCTCACTCTTGAACTCACCGAGACTGCAACTCTTGCCGACACGGGCGACGGGCTGGACATGATCACCCGGCTTCGTGAGCTGGGAGTCAATCTTGCGATCGATGACTATGGCACAGGCCAGTCCACTCTCGATTACCTTAAGAAAATTCCCGCGGTCGAGATCAAGATCGACCAGAGCTTCGTTCGCGGAATCGTCGAAAACCGAAGCGATCGTCTGATGGTTCAATCGACCATCGGACTTGCTCACTCGCTTGGCCGCAAGGTCGTCGCCGAAGGCGTCGAACATCGTGATATCCTCGATGTTCTCGTCGAGCTCGACTGTGACATCGCACAGGGCTTTGCAGTCGGACGCCCAATGAGTCTCGAAAGCCTCGCGAAACGCGTGCTCTCGGGGCGCCGGAGCGTCGCGGCCTAACCCACCGATCTCTCGATCGCCTGTTCGAGTTTGGGTCGAAATTTCGTCAACGGCCAGCACCGCGTCAAGCGGCGGTTATTTCTTTCGTCGTCGGCCGCACACAGCAGACACGCGCAACAGCCCAAATTACTATTCCTCCGAAATGGATCTGTTCTTTCAGCCTTGCCCCTCCAGAATTTGGTAAATCGTTTGTCAACCATAACGATTAAGGTTAATATCCGACCCAACTGCCGAATCGCAGTCTGAACAAGGGGTCGAAAAATGAAAAAGGCACATACGGGCCGCGGCATCTGGGGTTGGATCCTTGGCGGCGGCTGGAGTGGCGGCGGCTCGAACGGCTAATCGCCCTCAAATCAACGAGTTAGAAAACGCCCGCCTTTGCGCGGGCGTTTTATTTTGATTGACTGGAAGCCAGGCCCAGGACCCGCTAGGCGCGCTTGATGCTTCGCCAGGTAAGTGTGGATTTATCCGTTCGTGCGAGTCGTCCAGGTCTCTTCGAATTTACCAAAATGGTCGCCGATTTCGTTGCGCAAAGCGGAATCCGTGAAGGATTGCTGACGCTTTTCTGCCGCCATACCTCGGCGTCGCTCCTCATTCAGGAAAATGCAGCACCGGAGGCAAAGCGCGATCTTGAATCCTATTTCGAGAAGCTCGCTCCGGAAGATGGCACATATGAACATGACGAAGAGGGCGACGACGATATGCCGGCTCACCTTCGATCAGCGCTGTCGGCCACTCAGCTCTCCATTCCCGTGCAAAGCTGCAGACCGGTCCTTGGTGTCTGGCAGGGCATATTCCTGTTCGAACATCGAAAGAGCATGCCAATGCGACAAATCGCTCTGCACCTGATCGGCGAATGAGCCTGAGTTCGGTTCATTCATGGCTTGCGCAATACGCACCGGATCTCCGCCTGATCGAAACTCGGGAAACGACCGCAACTGTAACCACAGCAGCGGGAGCGCTCGGAGTTGAACCGGGCCGAATTGCAAAGACTCTCGCGGTTCGCGCCGGAGATCATCTCTTTCTCGTCTGCACTCGCGGAGACGCGCGCCTCGACAATCGAAAATCAAAGGCGGAATTTGGTGCGCGCCCGCGAATGCTGGGTGTGGAAGAAACCTACGAGCTGACCGGACATCCCATCGGCGGAGTCTGTCCCTTTGGATTGAAAACTCCACTTCCAATCTACCTCGATATTTCTCTCAAATCGTTCGATATCGTCTATCCCGCGGGCGGTTCGACGAACACGTCTGTCGAAATTCCCACGGAGCGACTCTTCGCGCTCGTCGCTCAGCGCTGGGTCGATTTATGCAATCTGCCCGGAGAAGCGATCGGGGAGTAAAGACTGGGGCGCGATATCGGGAACCGGCCAGGCGGTTCCAGTGATCATCGAATTCGGCTATTGCTGCTATCGCGGGAGACGTCTGGAGACCAAATCCACCCTGCCCGGCCAGCCAGAAGAAGCCCTCTTGATCGGGTGCATATCCAACGGCGGGGTGCTTGTCGGACGTGAAGGTACGTAAACCCGCCCATTTGCTATGAATGCGATCGACTTTGACAATTGTGCGCTCCTCCATTCGGAATGCCGCCAAAGCGACCTCGAAGTCGTCAGGCTGAGCATCGCACGGTACGCTGTCGACCTCGTCCATTGGTGAGGCAAACAGTCTTCCGCTTTCCGGCGCGAAATACAGCTCGTCACGAATAGTTTTTGCAAATGGCAAGCGATCGAGCGGAATGTCCGAAGGTCCATCGAA
Source organism: uncultured Alphaproteobacteria bacterium (assembly GCA_963703055.1). Classification (GTDB taxonomy): domain Bacteria; phylum Pseudomonadota; class Alphaproteobacteria; order Sphingomonadales; family Sphingomonadaceae; genus Sphingomicrobium. The sequence goes on from OY969784.1 coordinate 878,873, forward strand.
CGTGATGATCGTTCGTCTCTTGGGCTTCAGACCCATCGTTCGAACGCAAGCGAGGCTTGCAACATGGTCTGCCCATGCACCCGCAGCATTCACCAGAATGGGTGCCGAAAATTTCTCTCCAGTGCCGCTCGTGACGAACCACTCGCCGCTCTTTCGCTCGACCGCTTCGACGCGTTGGCCGGGGTGAAATTGACCGTTGTTCCTTCGAAGCTGGCGCAGGTTCGCCTGAAGCAATGCATCGGTATCAAGTCGCGTCGCATTCCGGTCGGCAATTCCGAAGCAGGCATCGTCCTTGAGGATTGGACAAAGGTCATGAACCTCTTTGGCATCGAGACGCTCGAGTTCGGCAAAGCAGGAAATTTCGCTCTCGAGCTCGTCGAGGGCTTGGCGCTCGTTCTCGCGCGCATGGACGAGGAGCGGTTGAGAACGGCCCAGGGGAACCGTCGTGAACCCGTCTGGAGGGTTATCGAAAAATGACCGGCTCGCCAAAGTGAGTGCCCGAACCAGACGATCTCCAAGCGCGTAATGGACCATCGTCGCGCTTCGTCCGGACGAGTGGTAACCGACCTGATCTTCGGCTTCGAGGACGATTATCCGACCGTGGTTTGAAAGTGCAGCGCGCCGCCGACAGTCCAGCAATTCCGCCACCGACCACCAAAAAATCGGCACCCATCACACTTGGGCAAGCCTCTCGTTGACGACCTTTCCGCCGCTTGTCAGCCGAATCGCCTTAACGATCTCGTCATCGTCAGGAAACACTGGCCGTCCTTCGTCCTTGTCCCAGAACGCGCTCAGAAAATTGTAGAGATTGCGGGCAAATAACGCTGAAGAATCGGCTGCAAGGCTGCGGGCGAGATTGGAAGCCCCAATGATCAGCACTCCATGACTTTCGATACGTTCGCCGCTCACGGTTCCTTCGACATTGCCGCCGGCATCGGCTGCGAGATCGACAATGATGCTTCCCGGCCGCATCGTTGCGATCTGTGCGTCGGTGATCAGGCGCGGTGCCTGACGTCCCGGGATGAGCGCGGTTGTGATAACGATATCCTGCTTGGCGATGTGGCCTGACACGAGTTCCGCTTGAGCTTTCTGATACTCGGGCGACATTTCGCTCGCATAGCCGCCGGCGCCCTCGCCTTCGATCCCAGCGATGTTCTCGACAAAGATCGGTTTTGCGCCGAGCGATTGGATCTGTTCGCGCGTAGCCGAGCGAACGTCGGTCGCGCTGACCTGTGCTCCCAACCGCTTGGCGGTCGCGATCGCCTGGAGGCCAGCAACACCAACGCCCATGACGAACACCTTCGCCGGGCTGATCGTCCCGGCAGCGGTCATCATCATCGGGTAAGCTCGCCCAAACGAAGCCGCAGCATCAATAACAGCCTTGTATCCGGCGAGATTCGATTGAGACGAAAGAATGTCCATCGATTGCGCCCGGGTGATCCGCGGCATCCACTCCATCGCAAGTGCCTCCAGCCCCTCGGCGGCATAACCGTCGATGGCATTTCGCTGTCCGATGGGATCGAGCGCACCGACGAGCAGTGCGCCCTGCTGCGCACCCGAAAGCGACCTGGGATCCGGAGCGGTGACCAAAGGATTGCATGTCGCGCCTCTGATCGCATCGGCGCGGCTGCAGATTTCGGCCCCGGCCGCTTCGAAATCGGAATCCGAAATCGAAGCGCCGCTTCCAGCGCCACGCTCGACCGCGATTTTGGCGCCAAGCGCCGATAAACTTCTTCACGGTTTCGGGTGTTGCGGCACAGCGAGTCTCGCCCGATGCTTCCTTCAGGACCGCGATTTTCATCCTATTTGAGAATCAGAAGGACGATAAAGCCGATGATAAAAGCGCTGATCGCGCCCCATTTGAACATCTTCGTAAAGCGCTCGTAGTCCCGAACATGGATCGCGACATCCTGCGTTGGCGGGCTTGCGAGAAGCGGTTCTTCCTCTTCAGCCATCATTTACTCCCTTCTGGACGAAGCCCTGCGGGGCGTCCATAACAAGGCAAGCCTCAGTCCCCAAGTCCCTGAACTCGGCAGCGAGCAGTTAAGCCGACCTTTACCCTTGCGGGCTAGTGTAAGAAGTGAAATGCGCGAAGAACCCACACGCTCGCTATTGCTGCTGGACGCGAATGCCGACGAGAGACGATTGATCGCCGTCAATCGCTGCGCGTGCGGGCTGGAGCGTCGTCGGAGCGGCAGACGGCGAAATGGCGGTTGCTCTTCTCCAAGGACCCCACGGCCGCGAAGTTCAGGCCGTGATTCTCGGGAGCTGGGACGTCGAGCAGGGTCCCTCTCTCATTGAAGCTCTTCGCGAGCATAGCGTGAACTTGCCGGTCATCGTTCTTTCGCATCGCAACACGGTGTCAATCGCCGTCGATGCAATGCGCGCTGGAGCATCGGATTTTCTCGTTCGGCCAGTCGCGCCCGAGCGGCTGCTCGATGCGCTTGCGGCCAATGCGGATCGCCGCCGGGCATGCAGGCGAACTTGCGCCAGTATCAGAAAAACTTGCCCCTGCGCTCGCGCTCGAGCAGCTGATCGGCGCCGCCCCCGAGTTTCGCGCAGCTCTTGCAGTTGCCGCCAAAGTCGGCACGCAATCGCCTGCCGCTCATGATCATTGGGGAACCAGGAACGGGCAAGGAAACGGTTGCACGAGCAATTCATGCCGCGAGCCTTCGTGCCAAGGGTCCTCTCCTGTACCTCGATTGCAAAGCGATTGCTGCGAACATCATCGACAGCGAGATTGTTCGGCCACGAAAAGGGCGCATTTCCTGGAGCGTTCACTTCGCGAGATTGGCAAGCTGGTCCAGTCGGACGGTGGAACGTTGATCCTCGACGAAGTCGGAGCGCTCCCAGCAGTCACTCAAGAACTGCTCGATCGGTGCTCGCGACCGGAGAGGTTCGACCGGTCGGCCTCAACGGCAGCTATTCGGTCGACGTTCGCCTGATCGCGACCAGCAGTCGGCCGCTTCCGAAGGATTTTCATCCTGGTCTTGCCGAACGCATTGGGGCAACGACCGTTGTACCTCCCGCCGCTACGCGAGCGAAGCGGAGACATTCCAGCGCTTGCGCGGCACCTTCTCAGCGATTTGCCGAACAGGCGAGCCTCAAGCCCGCTTTCGATCGGCAACGACGCTCTTGCGATCCTGATGCGCTACGGCTGGCCCGGCAACGTTCGCCAGCTCGCCGGAGTCCTGTTCCGAGCAGCTCTCCAATGCGATGAAAGATCGCTGACGGCAGAACATTTTCCGCATATTGCGATCCAGTCCCGCTATACCGGACGCCGCACCGATATTCGCACCGACGCTCAGCAAAGCGCGAAGCGACGAGGCGATTGCCGGCGGCTCGCAGTGTCACCCTTTATTCCGCCGATGGCCATCTGCGCCCGCTCGAAGAGATCGAAGCAGACATCATCCGCCTAGCCATCGGCCATTATCGTGGTCGAATGAGCGAGGTTGCGCGGCGGCTTGGGATCGGCCGGTCGACACTCTACCGCAAGCTTGGTGATCTTGGCATCGACACCGCTGCCTAAACGTTTGAGCTGAGAGCCTGATCGCGCATTCCGCGCCAGATCCGGATCGCCTGAACCGTCTCTGGAACATCATGAACACGAAGAATTTGAACGCCTTGTTCTACGGCTTTTAGTGCAAATGCGAGACTTCCGCCAAGCCGTCGTTCGACCGATGCCTCGCCCGATAATGCTCCGATTGTTCGCTTTCGGCTCGCTCCAAGGCTGATTGGGCAGCCGAGCGAATGAAACAAAGCCAATCCGTTCATGAGAGCGAGATTGTGACCCAGCTTCTTTCCAAAGCCGAAGCCCGGGTCGATGAGGATGCGTTCGCGCTTTATGCCCGCCTCCTGAGCTGCTTCGATCCGCTGCTCCAGCCAGAGATAGACCTCGACCAGCACGTCGTCATATCGAGGATCGTCCTGCATCGTTTCCGGAGCGCCCTGGTGATGCATGAGGACGATCGGGACGTCGGCAGTTGCAATAACTTCGGCCGAACGGTCATCGTAGCCTAAGGCCGAAACGTCGTTGATCATGCGAGCGCCAGCATTGATCGCTGCAGTCATGACGTCAGCCTTGCGAGTGTCGACCGAAACGGCCGTTCCCGCTCCGGCAAGCTGCCGAACAACGGGGACAATCCGCTCGATTTCGTCGCCCTCCCAGACCGGCTTTGCGCCGGGCCGGGTCGATTCGCCCCCGACATCGACAATCGCTGCGCCACTGGCAGCCATCTCGGAACCGGCATCGGCGGCTGCAGCAGAATCGCTAAATTGGCCGCCGTCCGAGAAGCTGTCTGGAGTGACGTTGATGATTCCCATAACTTGCGGCTGATCGAGTTGAACCGTGCGCTCGCCGAGTTTGAGAGCTCCGCGCGATGCAGTGAGAGCTCGCCACTGGCGTTCCATGTCTTCGTCGAAGCGTTCTTCGATCGCTTCGACCGGAACAAGCCTGGTGGAACCGCGTCTGCAGCCTTCGAATTCGATCAGTTCGACGGCCGAAAACCAGTTCATCCCACCGGCGAGGCGGGCCACCTTGCCGTCATTGCCAACGGGGGAATCGACAAAAGCGGTTGGCCGTATGAGCGTTCGCATAAGGCTCGCTATAGCGCCGCGAGATGCTGTTGCCGCAATCCGTCGAGCGGCAGCAAGGTCCCCTTTTTGTCGACGTTCCAGAATGTCCAGCCATTGCAGGAGGGCGCGCCCTGCAATGCAGCGCCCACCTTATGAATTGAACCTGCATGATTTCCGCAGGAAATTGAGCCATCCGCCCCGACCATTGCACTCCAGCGGCGCTTGGAATCGACGAGCGATGTTCCAGGTGGCACCAATCCCGTTTCGACGAGTAGACCAAAGGCAACGCGCGGCTGTGTACGCATATCCGGGACGGTTCGCATCGCGCTTTCGTCGAGCGGAAGAGTGGATTGAATGCGTTCGCTCGCGACAGCAACATAATCGCTCTCCCGTTCAATCCCGATCCAGCGTCGTTTGAGCCTCCGGGCAACCGCTCCCGTTGTCCCGGTTCCAAAGAAAGGATCGAGAACGACATCTCCGGGCTTCGTGCAGGCCAGAAGAATTCGATAGAGAAGTGCTTCGGGCTTCTGTGTGGGATGAGCCTTTAGTCCGTTCACGCCTTTGGCCCGCTCACCCCCTGAGCAGATCGGCAAGACCCAGTCAGACCGCATCTGAAGATCATCGTTTAACGCCTTCATTACGCGATAATTAAATGTGTATCGCGCCTTTTCGCTTTTCGCGCACCAGATCAATGTCTCGTGCGCATTGGTAAACCGCGTACCGCGAAAATTGGGCATGGGATTCGTCTTGCGCCAGACGATGTCGTTGAGAATCCAAAAGTCGGCGTCCTGGAGCAATGCACCGACGCGAAAGATGTTGTGATAGCTTCCAATGACCCAAATCGTGCCATTGTCCTTGAGGATTCGCCGTGCCTGGTCGAGCCAGTCACGCGTGAAGTTGTCATAGACCGTCAGGCTTTCGAACTTGTCCCAGTCGTTGTCGACCGCATCGACCCGGCTTCCCTCGGGCCGAAAGAGCTCTCCCCCGAGCTGCAGATTGTATGGCGGATCGGCAAAAATCATGTCGATCGATCGATCGGGGATCCGAGCCATTTGGGCGATGCAGTCACCTTGAAGTATTTGGTCGAGCGGTAGATCGCCAAGCTGCCCTTTTGGCGCGCGCAACGATCCATTCGGCTCCGCGATGCGGGCGATCAAATTCATAAACTTCCAAGCCCCCTTGTTGGGCAGCGAAAGTGAGTCAGGCCGGACTCGCGGTCAAGCTTTAGCGTGAGTTTTCGGGTGAAAAACGCAGTCCGTGGTCAGGCGCCGCCTGGTTGCTCGCCCACAAGATGTTGGGCTTCCAAGACCTTTTCAGCCTCAACAATTGGTAGGTGTGACTCGAAAAACTCTGATCTTTTCGAAAACGAATTCGATTCCGGCCATGTTTTCGATTGCGGCTCGAACTTTGGGAAAGCTGCGCCGGTGCAACGGGGTCGGACCCAGAGCGCGAAGTGCGCGCCAATGTTGCGGAGTGCCGTATCCGCGGTTCGTTTCCCAGCCGTACCCCTGATACTGAGAGGCATATTGCGCCATGATTCGGTCACGGGTGACCTTTGCGATGATCGAAGCCGCAGCAATCGACCGGCATTTTGCGTCGCCCTCCACAATTGCCTTCGAAGGACGATCCCATTTCGGGCAGGCGTTGCCATCGACAAGGACCCAGGCGGGCTCAAGCTCAAGCGCTTCGACCGCCCGCTTCATTGCAAGCATTCGAGCCCAGTAGATGTTGATGCGGTCGATCTCTTCGACACTTGCGATCCCGACCGCCCAAACGGATGATCGGACAAGCTTAGCGTAAAGAGCTTCGCGCTTTTCGATCGGGAGATTTTTGGAATCGTCGATTCCTTTGGGAAATCTGCTGCGATCGAGAACGCAAGCGGCCGCAACGACCGGTCCCGCAAGCGGCGCGCATCCCGCCTCGTCAACCCCGGCAAGTGGCTGTGGGTAGTCGATCTCAAGCTTGAAGGTGCAGCGCCTCGGCATCGATTCGCACTCTTGCACCGGGCCCGCCTGTTCGGTCCAGCCTCACTAAACAGTTTCTGGGCTTCAACTCGTCTAAGAAGGGATTCTCCAGGGCGGAAATCGCCGGGCCTCCCCGGCTTTGTAGAAAAAGATGATGTTGCCATCGGGATCACGCAACCGAGCCTCCCGCCACAACCAGGGCTGATTTCGAGGACCATGTTCGAATGCAAAGCCCCTTCGTGCGAGCTGTTCGACGCGCGTGTCGAGATCATCACACTCGAAATAGATCGCGGTCGTCGCCGAGATCTCTTCGTCGGGGTCGATCTGGACGGAGAATGTCACTCCTCCAGCAGTTTCAAAACGAGCATAGCCAGTCTCGGGACTTCCCACGATCTGTTTGAGGCCAAGCCCGCGGTAGAAATCGACCGACCGATCATAATCGCGTCCAGTGACGGTGACCTGATTGAGCCTCGGCCCATCGCCCACGTCCAGCCGAACGCCGCTCTGTCCGATTGGGCCCGAGCCATGGCCAAGTCCAGGAGCTTCGTGAAGTGCAACGCGAACGAACTCGCGCGCGCGCGCGATTGCCTCGGAAGGTTCAATGCGTTGAGCGAGAAAAAACGCGATCGCACTGGCAAGCGTGCACCCGGTCCCATGGTTGCCAGCGGATTCGATCCTTCGCCCCTGCCAGCTGGTCATATTGTCTTCTTCGATCAGCGCATCGGCAAGTGCATCTCCCTCTTCGTGACCACCCTTGATCAAAATGGAACAGCCATGGGCGCTGACGAGATGGAGAGCCGCGGCCACCGGATCCTCGTCCTGAGCGAGACGCTTCAGTTCCGGGAGATTGGGAGTTGCAATCTTGGAGAGGTCCATGAGGCGGCCAAAGGCAGCGATGGTCGCCTCATCGGCGAGCGCCTCTCCGCTCGTCGAAACCATGACCGGATCGAAGATGATCGGAAGGTCCGGTTGCTCCGCTTTCAGGAGTTCGAGGCGGAGCGCCACCTGCTCGGCCGTAAAACTGCTTCCAAGCATTCCAATCTTGATGGCATCGACGCCGATATCGCCAACCACAGCCTCGATTTGCGCAAGCACCATTTCAGTGGGCACAGGGTGAATGGACTGAACTTCAACCGTGTTTTGAGCAGTGACCGCAGTCACTGCGGTCATCGCATATCCGCCGAGCATCGTGATCGTCTTGATGTCCGCCTGAATTCCAGCGCCTCCGCCAGAATCCGATGCCGCAATGATCAGGATGCGCGGGATCGAGGTCATCGAAGCGACCTTTGATCCGCCGGGCGGCACAAAACTTTCCATACGCACAGCATTGTCGTTGCCACGACAATTACCAAGAAACCGTTCACGCTGCCTTCCGGACCGCCTCGCAGATCTCGTCGACAACCCGTTCGACCAGCGCCGGATCATCGCCTTCTGCCATCACTCGGATGAGCGGTTCGGTCCCGGATTTGCGGATTACGAGCCTGCCGCGTCCTTCGAGCTCGGCCTCGGCGGCCGCAATCCGCTTTCTCACCTGATCGGATTCGAGCGGCTCGGCCCCGGCGGTAAAACGAACATTCTTCAAAAGCTGTGGAAGAGGCTCGAACTGACAAAGCAATTCGCTTGCGGGAATACCGGCTTCGACAAGACCTGCGAGAACCTGGAGACCAGCGACAAGACCGTCTCCGGTCGTCGCGTGGTCAGCAAGGATGATATGGCCCGATTGTTCGCCCCCGACGTTGCAGCCACGAGCGCGCATTTCCTCGAGCACGTACCGATCCCCGACTTTCGTTCGAAGCAGCTTTAAGCCCGCACTGCCGAGCTTTCGCTCGAGCCCGAGGTTCGACATGACAGTTGCGACTACGGCATCGCCCTTGAGCTCGCCTCTGGCGTGAAGCCCAAGTGCAATCAGCGACATGATCTGGTCGCCGTCAATCAATTGCCCCTTCTCATCGACAACAATCAGCCGATCGGCGTCGCCGTCGAGCGCAAGTCCGATATGGGCACCGCTTGCAACCACGGTTTCCTGAATGAGCTCGGGGTGGGTGGATCCGCACTTCTCATTGATATTGAGACCGTCAGGATTGACGCCAAGCGGAATGACTTCTGCACCGAGCTCCCAAAGTGCTTCCGGCGCGACATGGTAGGCGGCACCGTTCGCGCAATCGACGACGACTTTGAGATCGTCGAGGCGAAGATGCTCCGGAAATGTCGATTTTGCGAAGTGAATGTAGCGGCCGCGGGCATCGTCGATCCGTCGGGCGCGTCCGACCAATTCCGGCTTTGCAAGCTTGGGACTATGCGTCAGCCGTCGTTCGATCGCTCGTTCGTCGTCATCGCTGAGCTTGAAACCATCGGGTCCAAACAGCTTGATCCCATTATCTGCAAAGGGGTTGTGCGAAGCGCTGATCATGACGCCAAGATCCGCACGCATCGATCTCGTCAGCATTGCAACCGAGGGCGTCGGCATCGGACCAAGAAGAACGACGTCCATCCCAACGCTTGTGAAACCCGCGACCATCGCGGATTCCATCATATAGCCCGAAAGGCGGGTGTCCTTGCCGATCACGACGCGATGGCGATGATCGCCGCGAAGGAAATGGGCGCCCGCGGCCATTCCGACCGCGAGCGCTGTCTGAGCGGTCATCGGCTCGCTGTTCGTCGTCCCTCGAATTCCGTCGGTGCCGAAAAACTTGCGTGTCATCGATACCGTTTAGCCGCTCGTCGAGCACAGAGCGAGGGTCAGGGTCGATAAGCTTTCGGCAAGTCGGTCCGAGACAGGTCGCGGTAGCGCTCGAGCAGGCGCGATTGGTGAGTTTCGAGCGACTGTTGAACACCATCGATGAAAACGCTCTGGGCGCCACTCGTGACCTCGAGCGGATCGCCGGACCAAATGACGACATCGGCATGTTCGCCAGGTGCAAGTTCCCCGACTTCGCCTCCAAGGCCAATCGCCTCGGCGGGCTTCGAGGTGATCATTGCCAGCGCATCTCCCCAGCTGACCCCTGTCGCTCCAGGGATCTTGAGGAGAGCGACCAGATTTCCGGCATATTCGCGCTCGTAAAACAACTTGTGGGAGTCATCGTCGTTGATCATGCCCATTGAGACATTCACTCCGGCTTTGCGCATCCGCCCGATATTCGATTGAGTTGCAGCGATTTCCTCGAAACTTGCGGGGAGGTCATTGAGTGCGGAGGCAATGACCGGAATTCCTGAATGCGCGATCTGATCGGCGACGAGCCATCCCTCGGTTGCGCCGACGATAACGATCTTGAGCGATGGAAATTCGCGCTTGAGATCAAGGACGTTCAGAATATCGCTCGCCCGCTCGACATGAACGAGAAGCGGCTGGCGGCCTTGAAGCACAGGCACGAGCGCTGCCGCGTCAAACCTGGTGAGAAGGACATCGCGGCTTCGTTCAGCCCCGGGGCCGTAGAGGCGCGATTCATTGGGATTGGAGAGCGCACTTTCCCGATCGCTTGAACTGGTTGCCGCAGGGGAACGAATCGTCGTTGAATAGCGACCAAGTTCGGCCGCCTCGCGCAGAGCGTCGTGAAAGAGAACATAGGCCGAAGGGCGAGACCCACCGGCATTTTCGGCTCCTGCCTGGCCAAGTTCGACAAATTGGAAGGCCTTGCGGCGAGTGATTGGATCAAGCTCAGTGCCGGTATCGATGATCGCGCCCTGGCCTGCAAAAATACTATGTGCTGCGCGAGGAGCAACGACCGCACGGGTCACCCCGCCGGCCCGGTTGACTCCGATCGGCAGATAATTGGGGTTGATCGCTGGAGCGATATCGATCGCTGCGTTGAACGGCCCCTTATCGGCCTGTTCGTCATTCGCGCCTTCCGCACCTTCGTCGACGTCAGCGAGACCAAGACGCGAAAAGCCTGCGAAAATCCCGGGTGTCACCCACTTGCCGCTAGCATCGATCACGCGTGCTCCAGCCGGGATTGGAATTCCGGCTCCTGCAGCAACAATCCGTCCGTCCCGAATGACGACTGTTCCATGTTCGATCGGCCCGGAGCCATCGCCGATTGCGACCGTTCCATTAGTGATCGCAATGGTCTCCGCGTGGCTGACGGACGAGAATGGCGACAACACTGCGGCAGTGGCGAGAAGAAGAAGAGTTCTCATTTCACGTCTCCCTCACCAGGCTGGCCGAGCTCGAAATCGCTGACGGGTCGCCGTTTGGGGTCATTGGCATCGTACATTTCGGCTCCGTCAATCCAGACTCGCTCGGGCCTTGAGTAGGTACTGAAGGGGTCGCCGTTCCAAAGAACGACATCCGCCATCTTGCCGGGCGTAAGAGTTCCTGTCTTGTCGAGAATTCCGAGCGCTTTTGCGGGATTTCGACTGAGCCACTCCCAGGCGACCGGCTCGGAGAGTCCGGGAATCCCGGCGCGCTGACCAGCGCCCATCGCTTTGGCTGCCGCCTGGTTCAACCGTTGAATTCCATTGGGGTCGTCGGAATGGACCATGGCGCACGCGCCGGCGTTGTGAACGAGCGCAACATTTTCCGGGATTGCGTCATAGGCTTCCATCTTGAAGCCGTACCAATCCGCCCACATCACCGCGCAAATGTCGTTTTCGCGCAGGAGATCGGCAATTTTATAAGCCTCGACCGCGTGGTGGAAGGCGGTGATGTGATAGCCGAATTCCTTCGACATATCGATCATGTTGGCCATTTCGTCGGCGCGATAGCAATGATTTTGAATAAGGATCTTGCCCTCAAGAACGCCTTTCAAGGTATCCATCGAAAGGTCGCGGTCGGGCATCTTCCCGCCATGGGCATAATATTCGTCCCATTTATGCTTGTAGGCGACTGCTTTGACCCAGGTTTCCCTTGCAAGAGCGATATTGCCCATTCGGGTTTGGGGCATTTTGCCCTTCGAGCCATAAACACGTTTCGGGTTTTCGCCGCAGGCCATCTTTAAACCGTATGGAGCCCCTGGAAACTTCATTTCCTGAACGGTGCGCGCAGGAACATTCTTGATGACTACGGATCGACCCCCGAACAGATTTGCAGAACCGGGAAGGATTTCGATCGTGGTGACGCCGCCGTTGACGAGCGCCCGACTGAAGCCAGGATCCTGAGGCCAGACGCTATGTTCCGCCCAGACGTCCGGATGGACTGGATCGGTCATTTCATTTCCGTCGGAGTTCGCCTCCACTCCCGGCGACGGGTAGTCGCCAAGATGGCTGTGGATGTCGATGATACCGGGCGTTACGAATTTGCCCGTTCCATCGATTTCAAGAGCGCCCGCGGGTGATGCAAGGTCTGGACCGCCGACCGCCTGAATCAGTCCGTTGGCAAAGATCACCGTGCCATTGCTGATGGCCTGTCCATCTCCAATCATCACCGTCGCGTGGCGAACAACCGTCAAGACCCCGGGATAGCGGACATAGGTCGAGGGATAGGGATCCTCGTTGATGTGAATTGGAGGAGCGGGCTTGGGTTCAGGATCAAGCGAGGCACAAGCCGAAAGGGTGGTAGCCGCAAGAAGGGCCGCGATGAACAGCTTCATCCTAATTCACTCCATGCATGAGTTTTTTAAGCCAGGGCGAAATGGCAAGAAGAATGACGCCCGCAACCATCGTCGTTTCGCCGCCAACCATGAACGTGTGGGCATAGGCCTGAAGCGCCAGTTGCGGGTTCGTGACTTCTCCACCGATGGTCTGAACCGAGGCTGCCTGCGCCGCCACTCCGGCAAGATATTCGCCGATTGAGATCGACAGGAACCAGACGCCCATCATCATTCCAACCACTCGCGCGATCGAGAGCTTGGTGATCATGCTCAATCCAACAGGAGAGATACAAAGCTCGGCAATCGAATGGAGGAAGTAAGTGAGAACCAGCCACCAGAGCGCCACTCTGAAATCCGCATTTGCGGTCGAACGGCTCAGGGCAAGAACGACGAAACCAAGGCCAACGAGCAACAAAGCGATGCCGAACTTCACCTGGATTGATGGCTCCCATCCCTTCTTGGCGAGGCGCAGCCAAAGCCAACTCAGGATCGGCGCGAAAATGACGATGGTGATCGGATTGAAATTTTGAGTCTGAGGCGCGGAAATCGAAAACCCGAACAGCTCGAGCGTCGTGTTGCTGTCCGCGAATAGCGTGAGCGAGGATGCCGCCTGCTCGAATAGGGTCCAGAAGGTGACATTGAAGATGACGAGAATGATGGCGGCAAGCATCATCTGGAACTCGACCTTGTTTCCGATCCTCCACGACCAAATCGGAATGCCGATAATCGCGGCAAGGAACGTGATGAACAGAACCTTCCCGAGGAATGGCGTCGCCAGGATATATCCCCACAGCCCGCTGCCCGCCGCGGCTTCGGGCGTGGTCATGACATTTCTAAAGACGAGCCAGAACAGCGGAACCGAAAGAAGTGACAGGATATAAATCAGAGGCGCCTTGTCCGCTCCTTCGCGTTTGGGGGGATCTCCATATCCGGCAAGACGGCCGCCATCGAACTGGATCAACGCGAAGCCGATCAACATCCCAACGACGACAATTGCAAACCCCGCCCACCAGCCAAACCAGTTGACGAAAATCGGACACAGGATCTGCGAACCGATCGAACCGACGTTGATACCCATGTAAAATATGGTGAAACCGGCGTCGCGGCGCCGGTCTCCTGATTTGTATAAAGATCCGACGATGGTTGAGATGTTCGGTTTGAAGAAGCCGTTCCCGATCACAATCAGGCTGAGAGCGATCAGCATCAACGTCAGATAGAATGGGGATCGTTCTGCGCCTGGCTGAAAATCCGCCTTCGCAACCGTCGAAGCAACATGTCCATCGGGCTGGAGCAATTGAACCGAACCGTCGGGAAGCCCGTGGATCGTCAGTCGCTGGCCGTTGGCAACGACCCATTGCTTACTCTGAGTCGAATCCAAAAGAGCGCCGCTGTGTTCAACCTGGACGTCATATCGATGTCCGCCAACCACCGCATAGGGCTTGGCTTGATCTCCGCCGAAACAGAGCAGCAGATAGCCCGCGGCCATCACCAGCGCGCCCCATTTCACCGAGCGCTTCGAGCCGAGATAATAGTCGGCAAGCCATCCCCCGATCACGGGCGTAAGGTAAACCAGGCTGAGATAGCCGCCGACGATCCCGCTTGCTTGGTACTGCTCGAGGAGGAAATGCTTGACGAGATAAAGGACAAGGAGAGCCCGCATCCCATAAAAGCCGAACCGCTCCCACATCTCGATCGAGAACAACCGTGCGAGCTGGCGTGGATGGCCCATCCAGGTTTTTTGCGCGGAGGGATCGACGTGCGTGATATCGGGCGAAGACGGCGCTTCCGCACCGGGCGTGTCGACCATCTAAGAACTCCCCTGCTGCGCCGATGGCGCATCTGACGTGACCGTAACGACCAAATTCGGCTTGTGAAGCGGATTGTTGCTTGCTCAAGGCCTCACTATCTGCCGTCGTCGATGCTTAACGACCGTTCATCGATCCGTTCGTTTTTGGAAACCCGACGATCAGCGAAGCCAAGGGAGCTGGTCGGGCCTGGTCCGAGCGATCAGGAAATCGAGGAGATGCTGAAAATTGCCGCTCGGACGCCCGACCATGGCAAGCTTCATCCTTGGCGCTTCGTCGTCGTGACCGACGAACAGCGCGACGCTTTCGGGAGGGTCCTGCGTCAAGCGCTTAGTGAAGAGGATTCCAGCGCGACGGTTGCCCATCATCAAAAGGAAGAAGAGTTTGCGCATTATGCCGGGGCTTTGATTGTCCTCGTTTCGGCGCCGGTGCGCGATCACAAAATTCCGATCTGGGAACAGGAACTCTCGTGCGGCGCAGCAGCGATGAACCTCATGCATGCGGCGCACGCCCTTGGTTATGTTGCTGGCTGGGTGACGGGATGGCGTACCTATTCTCGACGCGTAATGAACGCCTTTTGCGGTCCTGAAGAACGGATTGCCGGATTTATCTTCATCGGTGAGCCGGGCCGGGAAGTGGAAGAACGTGATCGTCCCGCGCTCACCGAAATCGCTCGAAGCTGGAGCCCCCCGAACGAGTAAGTTTGAATGTTGAACTTTGTGCGCAGCGCTGTATTATAACAGCATGACGCTCCGAACCCAGCACGAGAAACCGGTATATGTGAGGTTGAGGGAGATCATCGCCGACGCAATTCTCGCCGGGAAGTACGGCGATGGCGATCCACTTCCTTCGGTTCGATCGCTCGCGGCCGAAGAGCAGGCGAACCCGCTGACCGTCGCAAAAGCCTATCAGGGCTTCCAGGATGAAGGTCTGATTGTCGTGAAGCGCGGTGTTGGAATGTTCGTTGCACCAGGAGCAAGAGCTCGTCTTAGCGAGTCGGAGCGCAAACGCTTTCTTACCGACGAGTGGCCTCAGATCCGGCAACGCATGGCTCGGCTCGGGCTCGACCTGTCTGAAATGATCGACCGCGAAAGTCTGTGATCCTTCAAATCTGACGGGAAACTTTGCACAGTCAACTCGGCTTCCGGCAAAGCGCCTCCTGATTTACGGCACGAGGGCATGGAAACGCGCGTTCTTCCCTTCACCGACGAAAGTATCGGCTACGCAGCCGAGCTCATCCTTCTTGGACAAGCCGTCGCGGTCCCGACCGAAACTGTTTACGGACTTGCAGCCGACGCAACCAATTCCAAAGCCGTTGCACGGATCTACGAAGCCAAGGGCCGACCAAGTTTCAACCCCCTCATCGTTCATGTGTCGGACCTCGCGGCAGCCGAAGCTTTGGGCTCTTTCTCCAATGAAGCGCGAATGCTCGCTACCGATCACTGGCCAGGACCACTGACGCTCGTTGTGCCGCTGAGGCCCGATTGCGGAATTGCTTCGATCGTTTCGGCAGGGCTTTCAACAATTGCCCTTAGAGTTCCTGCTCACCGTGCCATCGGGGCTCTTCTGAGACTTACGAGGAAGCCTCTTGCAGCGCCTTCGGCCAATGCTAGCGGCTCGATCAGCCCAACCCGCGCTCAACATGTCGAGAAGAGCCTTGGAACAAGAATACCGCTGATCATCGACGATGGCGCAACCGAGCGCGGGATTAAGTCGACCATCATTGCAGCAACGGGCGGATCGCTGCGCCTGTTAAGACGCGGGCCCTTGGAAATTGAAGCGGCCATCAGCTCTTCGACATTAATCGAGGCGCCGGGCCAGCTCGCAAGTCATTACGCTCCTTCAAAACCTCTAAGGCTCGGCGTGACCAAAGCGGAAGAGGACGAAGTTTTGATCGGGTTCGATGAAGTCGTCGGCGATTTTACTTTGAGCGCATCAGGAGATCTCGTGGAAGCTGCAGCAAGGCTGTTCGATTTTCTCCATCAGGCCGATTTGTCTCGCAAGGCACGCATCGCCGTTGCTCCAATTCCCAATACCGGGCTTGGAGCATCGATCAACGATCGTTTGGCGCGAGCAGCGACCCGTCACGGCTGAGAAGATCCGGTTATATTAAACAAAAGCCCCGCTCGGTGGGTAGCCATCCGGCCCTAATCTTGAAGTGCGCCGATCAGCCCTCGACTTTTGACGACCTTGCTCGGGCCTGGAAGCTCTTCCTTAGCTTTTGAAGCTTTGGCGGAATTGTTGCGATGCAATAGGGGTTCCCCTGCCCCTCACCCGCCCAATAATCTTGATGGTCATCTTCGGCAGGCCACCATGTGCCCTTGGGCTCGATGCGCGTTACAATCCGTTGCTGATGAGTTGGATTGTTCCGCTCGATTGCCTCGCGTGCCCTTTGCTCCTGTTCTTCATTTTCGGGAAAAATTGCCGAGCGATATTGTGTTCCGGTGTCATTGCCCTGCCTGTTCAGCTGGGTTGGATCATGAGTTGCAAAGAAGATATCGAGAAGATCGTCGTAAGAGATCTCATCATTGTCGAAGGTGATCCGGATGGCTTCGGCATGTCCCGTCGCCCCGCTGCAGACCTGCTTGTAAGTGGGGTTCGAGCCCGTTCCGCCGGTATATCCGCTCTCGACGGATTTGACTCCGATCACGTCGAGAAAGACGGCCTCGGTGCACCAGAAGCAGCCACCGGCCAATCTTGCAACTTCCTCTGCCATGCGCGCGCTCCTTCACGGTGGAAACGCGAGATAGGCACCCTTAGTTCTTTTGGTAAGACGCCTTGAGGCTTGCAAGTTCGACCCGCTTGCCAACCCACTCGGCAAGTTCATCGAATTCGAGTGCCCGATCAAAGACAATTCCTGCGCGCCGATCGGAGAACCATCGGACCTCACCCTTCACCGGACGAAAACTCTCGACAACAATGGTCACCTTCTTGCCGACGCAATATTCATCGATCGGCTCGACCTTCATTCCCCCCAGCGAAATGTCGTGAACATCGACCGTATAATAGACCTTGCCCAATCGAACCGAGGCTTTGCAGGCAATTTCAAGTCGCGGCGGACGCGGGCGGAACCCCAGCCTTGGCTTACGTCCCGCGAGAAGCTCACCAAGATCAATGTTCTGATTGAACTTGAACCCGACAAGCTCATCGCGAGTCCAGACCACATTCGCCGGAATTTTCTGGGACGAAAGTTCGACCTGAACGTCTTGCCCGACTTCGGGTGCGTGGCTCACGATCGCCATAAGCCCACCGGCAGACATGTTTTTTACCTTGATCAACTGTTGATTGCCCGCCTGGTCAACCAACTTCCCGACCCGAAGCATCGCTGCAACTCGCTCATCCTCGCGCCGTTCGGATGGACGCGGCACCGCGATCGAAAGGGAAACGGTCGTCAACTCGAACGCTGCATCGGTTTCCGAGACAGCGTTTCCGCCCGACTTCCTGCGAATGAGCGATGAGAACATGGTTTGGATGCGCCTCTTCCCCCGCGCAAATTGCGCCAAAATGGAACTTTATAGACTTGGTGGTTAAAAGAGCGTTTCACCGGATTGAAATGAACGCTGGTTGCTGCGTAGGCCCCTACAGGGGAGAAGCGTAAATGTCGCAGCCGCGTCTGCTGCTCATCGACGACGAACCCGCGCTTGCCCAGTTCGTGGCAAGCGCGGCGGAGGAAAGTGGCTTTGAGCCTGTCATCACTGCGCGCGACGAGGAGTTCCGAGAGGCCTTTCTCGCGTGCCGTCCGGACATGGTGGCGCTCGATCTTGGAATGCCGGGGATGGACGGAGTTGAGCTCATTCGTTTCCTCGCCGAGCAAGATTATGGCGCCCCCGTCCTCATCGTCAGCGGATTTGATCGAAGGGTTTTGGAATCGGCGTTCCGCCTCGGCGAAGCGCTTGGCCTCACCATGGTCGGGCCTGTCGAAAAGCCAGTTCGTTTCGAAGCACTCGAAGAGATGCTCGTGAAGCTCAAGGCGACCCTTTGATTGCAGCCGAACACCCTTTCGAGGAGCTTCTCGAGGCATTCACGCGCGCGCTGGAGCGCGAGCAACTGTCGATGCATTATCAGCCAACCGTCAGTCTGCGTGATGGCTCACTGGTCCGTGTCGAGGCGCTAGTCCGCTGGGATGATCCTGAACTCGGGCCCGTTGAGCCGTCGCAATTCGTCCGGCTTGCCGAACAGCATGGCCTCATCGACGAGCTGACCCAGTGGGGATTGCGAACGATCCTCACGCAATGGCTCGCGTGGCGCGAGGAAGGAATCGACACCCAGATTGCCTTCAACATTTCGGCACTAAGCCTTCAGCATCTCGATTTTCCTGACTTTGTCGAGCGCATGTGCCGAGCTCTAGAAGTCCCAACCGATCGGCTCGTGCTTGAGCTCACTGAAGGTGCAACGCAGCCGCTCGTCACTCTCATGGACACGTTGACCAGGTTTCGGATCAAGGGAATCGGCCTTGCAATCGACGACTTCGGAACCGGCTATTCCTCGCTTATGCTCCTGCGACAACTTCCGTTCACCGAATTGAAGGTCGACCAGGCGTTCGTCGCCGAAATCGTCAACTCAAGGGACTGCCGACTGATCGTCGAAACGATCACGACTCTCGCTCATGGGCTCGGCTTGAACGCGACCGCAGAGGGTGTCGAAACCATCGAACAGCTGCGCCTCGTTCACGAGCTCGGCTGCGACGTCGTCCAGGGCTATCTCGTCTCGCAGCCGATCCCCGCGCAGGCGCTCGGTCCCTGGAAACGCGCATTCCGCCAGGAATGGCCACGACTGATGGCGGATCTGCCTCTTGAACTATGGAGCGACGTCGAAGCGAATGCCCTGGGCGAGCGGTAGATCGCTTCCATAGTTGATCGTGTTGGTCTGCCGCCGCATGTAGGCACGCCAAGCATCCGAACCGCTCTCGCGGCCGCCCCCAGTTTCCTTTTCACCGCCGAAGGCTCCGCCGATTTCAGCGCCCGAAGTTCCAAGGTTGACGTTGGCAATTCCGCAGTCCGAACCAGCCGCCGTCATGAATCGCTCGGCCTCACGAATGTCGTTTGTGAAGATCGACGAGGACAATCCCTGCGGTACGCCGTTGTTGAGCGCGATGGCATCTTCGAGTTCGCGATAGCCAACAACGTAGAGGATCGGCGCAAAGGTCTCCTTGATCATCTGCGCTTCCTGGCGATGCATCTCAACGATTGCCGGTCGGACATAATACCCTCCCGCAACCGCTTCGATCCGTTCTCCGCCGGTAATGCGCGCTTTTCGTTTTTTCGCCGCTGCGAGTGCTGCTTGCATATTCTCAAATGCGGCTTGGTCGATCAGCGGTCCAACAAGGACATGCTCTTTGCGCGGATCTCCAATCACGACTGCGCCGAACAGGCGTTTGAGCTCGTCGAGAAATGGATCGATGATGCTTTCGTGCACGATGAGCCGTCTCAAGGTCGTGCATCGCTGTCCCGCCGTTCCGACCGCCGAGAAGAGGATCGCGCGCTTGGCGAGATCGAGGTCTGCAGCTGGACAGACGATCGCGGCGTTGTTTCCGCCGAGTTCGAGGAGCGATCGCGCAAATCGTTTGGCAACAAGTGGTCCGACAGACTGGCCCATTTTGGTCGAGCCCGTTGCTGACACGAGCGCGACACGCGAATCCTTTGCGAGCTCTTCTCCGACCGATCGTCCGCCCTGGACCAGCTGAATCAGACCGTCGGGGCACGCTTTGGATCGTCGCATCGCGCGGCGTGCGAGCTGCATGACGAGTTCAGCGCAAAGCGGCGTCTTCTCGCTTGGCTTCCAGATGACTGGATTTCCGCACACGAGTGCAAGCGCTGTGTTCCACGCCCAGACCGCGACAGGAAAA
Organism: uncultured Alphaproteobacteria bacterium; assembly: GCA_963703055.1. GTDB lineage: Bacteria > Pseudomonadota > Alphaproteobacteria > Sphingomonadales > Sphingomonadaceae > Sphingomicrobium. Next base: position 898,587 of record OY969784.1, read on the forward strand.
TTGAATGCACTGATGACAAGAACCGGTCCGATCGGATGCCATTGCTCCATCATCCGATGGTCGGTTCGCTCGCTCGCGATTGTCAGCCCGTGGAGCTGACGTGAAAGACCGACCGCAAAATCACAGATATCGATCATCTCCTGGACTTCGCCCAGGCTTTCTGCAGTGATTTTCCCAGCCTCGAGCGTGATCATTTTGGCAAGCACGGTCTTCGCCTCGCGCAGCTCTTCCCCAAGCTTCCTGACGAGGTCGCCCCGAACCGGCGGCGGAACCAGTCGCCATTTCTCAAAGGCTTCGGACGCTCGTGCACAAGCGCGATCGGAATCGCCCTGCGTCACTCTTCCGATAATTGTGCCATCGATTGGTGAACGACTGACAAGGCTGCCGGCATGATCGATGCCAAACAGCTCGAGCAGTTGGCGAGCATCGTCTTCTGCCGTCATGCAAGTGCCTTTCGAGCCCGGGCCATCGCCTCGACACCAGCTTCGATCGTTTCGTCTTTCTTGCCGAAGCATAGGCGCACAAGATGGCGCGGCGGCTCCTCCTCGGCAAAAGCGGAAAGCGGAATAACTGCAACTCCAGAATTGCACACCGCTGCCTCGGCGAAGGATTCGTCGTCAATCTTCAATCCCGACGCTTCAAGGTCAACACAAAGAAAATAGGTCGCGGCTGCATCAAGAACGCGAAAACCCTGCGCTCGAAGGCCATCGGTCAGCCGGTCGCGGGATCGCTTAAATCGATCCCGCATCGGCTGAAGCCAGGCATCTCCTTCATCAAGTCCGACCGCAACTGCCGACTGAAGATTGGGCGCGGTTGAAAATGTCAGAAACTGATGAGCCCGCGAGACGATATGAGAAAGCTGGGGCTGAGCCACCATCCAGCCGACTTTCCAGCCGGTCAGCGAAAACAGTTTGCCCGCCGATCCGATCTTGATCGTTCGTTCGGCCATTCCCGGCAATGTTGCGAGCGGAGTAAACGCCCGGCCATTCAAAATGACATGTTCCCAAACCTCGTCGCTGATCACGAGAAGGTCATGATCGCAAGCGATTGCCGCGATCACTTCGAGCTCATCCCTCGCGAACAGACGACCGGTCGGATTTTGCGGGTTGTTGAACACAATTGCCCGTGTCGCAGGAGTAATTGCACGCTCGAGGTGTTCGCGATCGATGCGCCATTCCGGGGGACGCAGCGCAACTTCGACCGGCGTCCCACCCGATCTTCGGATCATTGGCGCATAACAATCATAGGCCGGGGTCAGGATGATGACTTCATCGCCTTCATCGACCGTGGCCAGGATCGCAGCGCCCAAGGCTTCGGTGGCCCCGCTCGTCACGCACACATGGTCCGCTCCGAGCAACTCGCCGAAGTGCCTGTTGTAATGGTTTGCAACCGCAGTTCGGAGCACCATCGACCCACGCGAAGGCGCATATTGATTGGAGCCTTCGAGAAGCGCTTTCGAAGCGACATCGAGGATCTCATTGGGCCATCCGAAATCCGGAAAACCCTGTCCAAGATTGACGGCGTTGTGCTCGGAAGCGAGCCCGGACATGCGCTCGAACACGCTCGTCCTCATATTTTCGTAAATCGGATTCATGGCTCGGTCGAATAGCGGGATGTTGAACGGACTGCGAGTGAAGCAACTTTCGCATCCTGAACGCATTGAAACTTCACCAAAAATCGACGGAGCAAAAGCCAGTGTCGTCCCACAACGTCGTTCTTTATCGAATGAAACTTCCCGACCATGAGTGTCCATATGGTCTGCGTGCAAAAGAGATGCTCGAGAACGCATCGATTGAATTTGAGGACAAACTACTGACGTCTCGCGAGGAGGTGGACGCGTTCGAAAACGATCAATCCGTTGATACAACCCCGCAAATCTTCATCGACGGCGAACGCATTGGAGGAAGCGAGGAACTCGCGTCCTATCTTAAAACCAGAGGCTCTCCCGTGTCATAGCCGAAGCGAGACCGCCATCAGTGAAAGCGGTCGCAAGAACGCCGCCTCCAACATTGGCAACGTCGCTACGGCAGCGCACACTGCTGCAAGAATGACTCCGGCGAATCTTATCGCTCGAATCCCCAATCGACGGAAGTCGTTGGGACGAGGATCCGCTCGTCGCTCGGCTGGCGAAGCCCCAAACGGGTAGGCTCCAGAGAGACCGAGAGTGGCAATCTTTTGGTTTGGAATGCAGCGTTCCGATTGAAGTCCTGCCCTTCCGGCGTCTTGCCAGACTACCCGCCCAACGATGACGCACTGACCTCGCCGAAGCTCGATTTGTGCTCCAAGTTCGACCGAAGACCCGGTGTGGATCATGAGGCCGCCCGAAGAAATATTGAGAATGCAGGCATCGCTCCACGAACCGCGATGGCACAACCGCACGGGAAGAACGACGCGCGTTCGAAGTTCGCGCGGTCGGTAGTAGGGTGTCTGATCCGCCGGCGTCATTTGCGCGGCCTTTTGGCGAGTTGGCGTATCCGACTGCTGAAGAATCATTCCAAAATGGAGACGCCCTTTTTCCTTATTTGGAGATGTGGCGGCGAGGGAGGGATCGCGCTAGCCAAGTTCATTATGGAAAAGCTACCAGCAAACGCTGCCGAAAGTGCAAGCAATGCCTTTGTCAAATGGTCGTCCCTCGGGCCTTCGGAACGCCGGGCACTCCTTAATCGCGCCGCCGCAGAGGTCGAGAGACGAAGCGATCAATTCGTCGAGCTGATGGGCGAGGAACTTCGCGCGGGAGAACCCTGGGGTCGGTTCAACGTCTTGCTCGCTTGCGGAATGATCCGCGAGGCGGCAGCACTCACGACCCAGATTGTTGGCGAAATCATTCCGTCAGACAAACCCGGTCTCATCTCGCTCGCTCTTCGCGAGCCGGTCGGAACGGTCCTTGGGATTGCCCCCTGGAATGCTCCAGTCATTCTCGGATGCCGGGCAATTTCAACGCCGCTCGCATGCGGGAATACGGTTATCTTGAAGGCATCCGAGCGCTGCCCCAAGACCCATGCGCTGATCGTCGAAGCTTTCGTGAGCGCAGGATTTCCAGACGGCGTCGTCAATCTCGTCACCAACGCGCCTAAAGATGCATCAGACGTCGTTTCTCAGCTGATCGCCCATCCGGCGGTTCGCCGGATCAACTTTACCGGGTCGACACGGGTCGGTCGAATAATTGCCAGGCATGCAGCAGAGGTTCTGAAGCCTGTTCTTCTCGAACTCGGCGGCAAGGCCCCGCTCCTCGTCCTTGAGGACGCCGATCTCGACGAGGCGGTCAACGCGGCGACATTTGGAGCGTTCATGAACGCCGGCCAGATCTGCATGTCCACCGAACGGCTGATCGCAGTGGATTCGATTGCGGACCAATTTGTCGCAAAGCTGTCGGAAAAAATATCGGCTTTGCCGGCCGCCGCAATTGGTTTTCAGGTTGATGACGATGCGGAGACTGCCGCAGCTGCTTTGATTGACGATGCGATTGCAAAAGGCGCGGATGTGGTTGCGCGAGGCTCAGCAACGATTCTCGATCGCATTACGCCCGAGATGCGATTTTATCATGAAGAAAGCTTCGGGCCGTTACTTGGAATCGTCAGAGTCCGTGATGAAGCCGAGGCTATTCGAACAGCGAATGACACCGAATATGGACTTTCAGCTGCGGTGTTCACGCGTGATTCGGCGCGCGGATTGAAGGTCGCTCGGCAAATTCGCTCTGGAATTTGCCATGTTAACGGACCAACGGTTCAGGACGAGCCGCAAATGCCGTTCGGCGGAGTTGGAGCGTCGGGCTATGGCCGTTTTGGAGGCCGGGCTGGGATCGAAGCCTTTACTGAGCTTAGGTGGATCACAATCGCAAGCGAACCTGGACATTATCCATTCTGACGGTTGTGACCGATCAGATCTCGAGCCGGTCTCCTCCCCGTGCAACAATCGTATAAAGCGCAGGCATGAGGAAAATGATGATTGCAAGACAAGCGATGAGGCCGCTCACAATCACGAGAGCGAACGGCCGCTGGGTGTCGGTGCCAACGCCCGTTGCGATCGCTGCCGGCAAGAGACCAAGGGCTGCGACGAGGGCAGTCATCATGATTGGTCGCAATCTCAAGATCGCTGCCTCGCGGACCGCATCACCGAGCGGGGTTCCGGCCAGTCTGAGCTCGTTGACATAGGAAATATAGACGAGCGCCGTCTGGACCGAGACGCCAAACAAGGCGAGGAAACCAATCCCCGACGAAACCGAAAACGGCGTGCCGGTAAACCACAAGGCCAAAATTCCACCGACCGGAGCTGACATGAGGACTCCAACGAGAGCGATCGCTGGAAATTTAAAGTTTCGATAGAGAATGAAAAGCAGAAGGAAGATCAGCAACAAGGTGATCGGAACGATCGTCATGAGCTGGGCTCGAGATGCGGTATATTCGCTATATTCTCCGCCCCAATCGACACGATAGCCTTCCGGCATGTGAACCTTCTGCGAAACCTGAGCCATCGCATCCTGGACTGCGCCCGCAAGATCGCGGCCCTCGACTGAGAATTGCACTCCGGTGAACCGGCTGTTGTTTTCACGGTAGATGAAGGAAGCACCGTTGGTGACGGAAATGTCAGCAAGATCCTTCAGCGGGATTTGAGCTCCCTCCGGCGTTGAGACGAGGATGTTTCCGATCGCCTTGGGATCGTTTCGGTATTGCTGAGATAATCTTACGACGAGGTCGAACTGCTTTTCCTGCTGCACGACCTGGGTTGCGACATCACCACCAATTGCGGTTTGAATGAGCGCATTGACGTCGTCGACATTGATTCCATACCGGGCGATCTTGTCGCGATCGATCTTGATCGAAAGGCTCGGCTGTCCGAGCTCCTGAACAAGAGTGACATCGTGAATTCCGCGAACCTTTTCGAGGACCGCTTTGATAGCTTTGCCGCGTTCCTGAAGGACGTTGAGGTCCGGGCCGAACACCTTCACGGCAAGTGCACTTTTGAGACCTGTCTCCGCCTCGTCGACCGCATCTTCTGCGGGCTGGGTGTAGTTGAAGGTAATGCCGGGGAAGGTCTGAAGCTTGTCGTTGATCGCAGCGATCAGCTGCGGCTTCGTTCGATAGGCTCCGCGCCATTCGGAATAGGGCTTCAATCCAACATAGAATTCGGCGTTGAAGAAGCCTGTCGCATCCGTCCCGTCGTCAGGTCGGCCATGTTCGGAAGCCACCGTCGTGACTTGAGGGAAGGAAGAAAGGATTGCCCGGATCTGCGGAACGATCTTCGCCAACTCATCGAACGAAATCGTATACGGCATCGTTGCTCGAACCCACAGCGCGCCTTCATCGAGATGCGGCATGAATTCGCCGCCCATATCGGCCGCGAGCAAAAGCGATCCGAGGAGTAACAGCGCCGAGATGAGAACAGTGCCGCGTGGGCGCCTGAGTGAATGGTCGAGACCGCGCACATAACCCGACCGGATTCGCTCGAAAATCGCATTGCGGCGTTCCCTAACTCCATTTCGCATCACCCAGGAGCAAAGGACAGGAAGAAGAGTCAAAGTCACAATGAGCGAACCGATGAGCGCGAAAATCATCGTGTCCGCCATTGGCTTGAACAACACTCCAGAAGGACCGGAGAGGACGTAGATCGGAAGGAAGCTGACGACGATGACGACGACCGAATAGAACAATGGCCGATCGACCTCGGCGGCCGCTTCGCGAATGATCTGGATGACATTGGACGGCCGGCCCTCGATGGCCGCGAGCCGCCGGTAGATGTTCTCCACCATGATCACCGCGGCGTCGACCAGAATCCCAAAGTCGATGGCGCCGATCGAGAGGAGGTTGGCCGAGGCTCCCTGAAGATCGAGGCACGCAAAAGCGAACAGAAGCGAAAGTGGAATGGTTGCCGCGACGATGAGCCCCGCTCGTACATCGTAAAGGAAGAAAATAAGTACGACGATGACGAGCAACATTCCGCGCAGAAGATTGCCTTCGACCGTCAGAACAGTCTGATGAACGAGGTCGGAGCGGTCATAGTAAGGAACGACTTTCACGTCCTTTGGAAGAACGTCCTGATTGAGCTCGCGAGTCTTGGCTTCGACGCGTTTGAGAACGTCCTGCGTCTTTTCGCCCGTTCGAAGCATAATGACGCCTTCGACGGCATCGTCCTGTTTTCCAATTCCGAATTCACCCAGACGCGGCGCAATCCCAAGCGTCACTGTTCCAATATCTTTGACGAGGGTCGGGATGCCGTTGTGCACAGTCACAACGACGTTGCCGATGTCCTCCAAGGTCTGAAGTCGGCCGATCCCCCGAACATAATAGAACTGGCTGCCTTCGGAATAGAATCCACCACCGCCATTGCCGTTATTGGCCGAAAGCGCGGTCTCGACCTGCTGAGGCGAAACACCCGCCCCCGCCATGCGATTCTGATCGAGCAGAACTTGATATTGCATGGTCCCGCCGCCGAACCCTAAATCGTCGGCAACTCCGGGGACTGACTTGAATTGGGGTTCGACCGTCCAGTCCTCGAACGTCTTGAGTTCGGTCGGGGAGCGATCGGGACTTTGCAGCGTGTAGCGGTAAATCAGGCCCGAGGGCGACGTCAGTGGAGTGACCGAGGGCGCAACGCCGGTTGGAAGACTAAGGTCGCCGAGGCGATTGAACACCTGCTGTCGAGCGAAATTGCGATCGGTGTCCTGGTCAAGGGTGATGATGATGTCCGAAAGGCCATAAAGCGAGACTGAACGAATGGTATCTTCCTTCGGGATACCGTTCATTTCGATCTCGACCGGGACGGTGATCAGCCGCTCGACTTCCTCGGCGGCGTGGCCAGGCCATTGAGTGATGATCTCGACCATCGGCGGCGAGAGATCCGGGTAGGCGTCCACTGGAAGTCGATTCCAGGCACGAATGCCAACGCCAATGAGAAGCACAGTGAGCAGCAGAACAAGGATGCGCTGGTCAAGCCCGACCGCGACAATCCGATTGATGAAGGAAGAGCCGGTCCGCGGCTGCTCAGCGGGATCTTCGTTCATTGAGTCTGCATGAACTGAAGGAAGATCGCACCATTCGCGACGACCCGGTCACCACTTTGGAGCCCGCTCGTCACGTCATAATTCTGCTTGTCGCGATACCCTAAGGTCACGTGACGGCGAGCAAAGGTTCCGTCTCCGAGCGCAACATAGACGAACGGCAAATTTTCATCATCCCTAAGGACCGCCGAAACCGGTACGAGAAGTCCGGTACTCACCCGTCCCGAGTGGATCGTCACGTCGACGTACATCTGCTTTTTCAAGAAATCGCCGGGATTGGGAGCAACGATTCGAGTGACAATCGCCCGGGTGTTGGGATCAACGGTTGCTGAAACATTGTCGACCACGCCATGAAACAGCCCGGTACCGTTGCCAGGATCGATATCCGCGGCGTCGTGAAGGCCGACAAAAGTCAGATCGCTTGGCGGGATTTGTGCAAGGACCCAGACCTGCGAAAGGTTGGCAACAGTGAAGGTCGCGGAGCTTCCGGCCTGAAGTAACTGGCCTGGAGTGATCTGCTTGTCGACAACATAGCCAGAGACCGGCGCCCGGATGATCCCGCCGACATTGGAAGCCTCGCGGCCTGCCGCGATATTGCGGATCGTGTTCCGGTCGACGTTCAGCGAAGTCAGGCCTTGAAGCGCTGCATTCTCGTCCGCCCGTGCGCTCGCTGCATCAGTTTGGGCCTGCGCCGCCTCGCGATCGGAAATCCCATTATGGGCGGCAAGGTCACGATCGAAGTCGGCGACCTTCTGTGCATTGGCGGCCGCAACGACAGCCTTTCGGTAAGCCGCGACCGCAGTTGCATAATCTCCCGACTGAACGAGCGCGAGCGGCTGACCCTGAACAACGTGCTGGCCGAGCGAAACGAAAGTTCGGACGACCGGGCCCGAGAACGGCGAGACAACGGCCGTCGCATGATCATTGTCGAAATCGACCGTCCCGGGGGCTTGGATGGTTTGGCGATATCCGACCGGAACAACGGTGTAGATCTGGATATGACCAAGCTGCGCCTTTGTCAGTTTGACGTTGGAGACACTGACCGACTGGCTGTCATTATCATCGTTCGACGACGAACAGCTCGAGATGAACAACAGCGCGAAGGCAAGTGCCAGGGTCTTTCCGGCCACGTGATTATTGGACAACAACACCTCCTGCGAGGTCCGGCCGGTGCCACCAGCCGCCTCCAAGCGCTTGGAACAGTGCGACCGTATCCGTGAAACGGTTGGCTTCGGCCTGGACGAGGGTAAGTCGTGCCTGTTGGTAAGTCTGATCGGCAGTCAGCACAGAAAGATATGCGGCATAGCCGTCCTTGTACTGAAGCCGCGCAAGATCGAGGCTTGTCTTTGCCGCGTCTGCAGCAGCTGCGCTTGCCTTGAGCGCGTCGGCGTCCTGTTCGAGCGCGGAGAGCGTGTCAGCAACATTTTGGCAGGCCGTTAGGACCGTGCTTCGATATTGGGCTTGCGACTGCTTGTAGGCAGCGACTGCGCCGCGCTGCTGATGAAGCAGCGTGCCACCATCGAAGATCGGTGCAAGCAATCCAGCCCCGATGTTCCAGAAACCAGTTCCCGGCCCAAACACCTGCCCGAGCGCAAGAGCGGTGCTCCCGGCATTGGCGGACAAAGTGATGTTTGGAAGGCGATTTGCGGTCGCAACTCCGATTTGCGCACTTGCCGCATGGAGGTTCGCCTGGGCTTGAAGAACGTCCGGCCGCTGATCGACCAACGCGGCTGGAAGGCTAAGAGGGAGGCTCGATGGAAGGGCAAGACTTGCAAGAGTGAATGTGTAGGGAAACTTCTGTCCCGGAAACTCGCCAGTCAAAACGGCGATGAGGTCGTTCTGCTGCGCTTCCTGTTTCAACAGCGGTGGAAGCGATGCCTCGAGCTGAGCGAGCTGGGCTTGTTGCTGAGCGATATCGGTCCCAGCGGCATAACCCTTCGATTTCTGGAAATTCAAAAGGCTGAGCATCTCTCGATTGATGCCGATCAGCGCTTTTGTCGCTGCGATCTGATCATTGAGCGACGCTTGCTGAATTGCCGCCTGAGCGACGTTGGAACTCAAAGTGATATCGACCGCAACCATCTGGTAGCGGGCTGCCTGTTCCTGAGCGGCTGCTGCCTCCACGGTCCGCTTCGTCAATCCAAATACGTCGGGCACGTAGGAAATGCTGAGCTGGGGCGTGATGAGCGTGTAGGCGAGGGCATTGTTGCTTGGGACAGGAGCGAGCGAGCCGGCGTCGCGCTCGCGGGTAACGTCGAGCCCGGCGCTCACTTTGGGGAAATACGCCCCCTTCTGAGCGCTTGTATTTTCATGCGCGACGAGCAGCGCGGCCTGAGCCGCCTTAAGGTCAGCGTTGTTGGTGAGCGCTTCGGAGATGAGATCGTTGAGTGGTTTTGAATGAAATAAGGTCCACCAGTCGGCCGGAATGTCTCCGCCCGCGACAAATTGCTGGGCTTCCCCGCCTGGGACCTTTGGCGTCGCTGCCGTCGTTTGCGGTGGCTTAAACGTGTAGCTTGAGACCGGAGGCGGCGCAGGCGGTTTGAAGTTAGGGCCCACGACGCAGCCGGTCGTCGCCAACAGGGCTGCAAATACAACAAAGGAGCCACGACGAAACATCAATCCGTTAGCCTGCTAATCCATGCGTGTAAGTGGCCGTCCCCAGCCATACCGCTTCCAAATCCGTGTGATAGTATCACATTACATTGATCGCAACTCTGCGCAGGTGCCAGAGAATCGAACGATGCTGCAAATTACAACGCGGAAAGGAAAGGCTCGATCGCGCGAGGGAGGGCGATCAGGGAATTGGTCGCCGGTAGGATGCCGCCTCGGGAGCCGAAATGGCCAATAGTTGACCACCTCCTTCTCAGCCGGTGCCGATCGCCCAAGTTCGCAAGAGGATGACTCAGCAGCACTAATTTGGTGCTGAGCGCTTAGGGCCGGAAGGTAGCTGCGCCGCCGGTGTCCGTGTTTTCCGATAGATCAGTCGCAGTCCTTGGGAGCTTCGGCTTAAGCCATTCGACGATCATCCTGCCCTCTGCCTCGTCTGCTGACCTCGCCGCGTAAATCGTCTCCGCCCCATAATCGAATTTCAACGCACCCTGCTGAGGTTTGCCGAAGATGGTGAAAGGTGATCGTGACACGCCCGCGCCTTGCCACCATCCCCAACCCATCGGATTAGGGTCGCTGCTATCCAGATGCCGGATGCGGTCGCCCCGATACAAACGCCGCCGACGAAAGGGGCCTACACCTACACTGACTTCTAGGTCACGACCGACAACTCGAATGACCTCGAACCCGGCAAGCTGCCAACCGATCGTTGTTGCCGCGAACAACCAGCCCAGCAGCCAAGCACCAAGCCAAAAGACGAGGAACCAGTCGAAATTCTGACGGAGCTGGGACATCGCTGCCAGCCCGCCGACGGTCCACCCGCAAATCCAAAAGGACATGAACAATAGCACGAACCAGTTGCGGCGCATCGGAATGCGTATCTGCTCAATGCCCTCGATGCGCTCGCGAACAAATCGGGATTCGCGCGGCTCCGCGTAATTGCTAGACATGAAGCCGATGTTTCTACGGCTGTGAACGCCCGTCAATGCTGTGCGGTTCTCTGGGCGGATAAGGCGCGCCGCCGTGTGCTTGGCTGTGGCGGCAGGATTCGAACCTGCGAATGCCGGTACCAAAAGCTGACGTGATTGTAGAATATCCGCTGTTTCTGGTGCGGAATGGCAGAGTTATCCACATAGGAATATCAATTACTTAGCAAATTAATGCGGAACCGCGTCTCAGAGATCCAGCTGAGTTGACGACTGGTTTATCCGCGGCCCTTGAGATGTAATCTGCTGCTTTTGTGGTCATATTCTAAAAAACTAGAGTCGGCTTCCGACCCATTCTTGTCGTTAGCGGGCGCCTAAAAATCCGGGGTTTATGAATCGGAGTACATGATACATAACGCCAACGCTTCGTTGCCGGGGGGCAGCAATGATCGGTGCGACGGACGTATTTGTCTCGTACAAGGCTGAGGACCGTGCGCGCCTTCGTCCTTTAGTAGCCGCACTGGAGGCGGAAGGCTTCACCGTCTGGTGGGACACGCACATCGGTGGTGGCGCCCACTGGCGTGAGGATATTCAAGAGCATCTCGAGGCGGCGAAATGCGTCATCGTCGTGTGGAGCAAACGTTCCGTTGGCATTGAGGGTGACTTCGTTCGTGACGAAGCCAGCCGCGCCCGAAAGCGCGGTGCCTATTTGCCTGTGCGCCTTGATCCCGTCGAACCGCCGCTCGGATTCGGCGAAGTGCAGGCAATTTCTTTAAAGGGATGGAAAGGAGATCCAGCCGACCCGCGCTTCCTCGCCATCGCTGAGGCGGTCCGCCGACGCGTCGCCGGTGAAGACATTGCCCACGTGGACCTTGGGAATCACGGAGACGCAATCTCCCGCCGCACTCTCGTCCTCGGAGGCGCAGTGGCTGCTACCGCCGTCGCGGCAACGGGAGGTTGGTTCCTCCTGAAATCAAGCGGGGCAAATGCAAAAAGGATTGCGGTTCTTCCGTTCGACAATCTTTCAAGCGATGCCACCCAGGCATATTTTTCCGAAGGTATTGCCGAGGAACTTCGCTCGGCCCTGACGCGCATCGGACTGGAGGTGATTGGACGCGCCTCGTCCGAAGCGGTGAAGGATCTTGATACCAAAGTCGTCGCGTCGAAGCTCGGCGTCGCGAACGTCCTGACAGGAAGCGTTCGTCGATCTTCGGCAATGGTACGCATCAGCGCGCAACTGCTCGACGGGAGTGATGGGGTTCAGCGCTGGGAAGAGACGTACGACCGAGCGCCAGGAGACGAAATCAAGATCCAGACCGACATTGCGAGCAATGTCGCCGATTCTCTCAGCGTCACACTCGGACAAGCTGGAAAGGCCGCGCTGACGCTTGGGGGAACGAACGATAGCGCCGCTCAGGATCTCTATCTGCGTGCTTCCGAGCTCTATAAGAACGATACCAGCGAGCAGGCGGTCCGCGAGGGTGTGAAAATGCTGGACGCGGCAATCGCCCGCGACCCCAATTACGCGAACGCCTTCCGAATGAAGGCGAACTTCCTCGAGTATCTCGCGACGTCATATTCGGAAAACGCGGATGAAATGACTAGAGGCAAAGATGCTGCAGAGGCGGCGGCGCGAAGAGCCATCGCGATCGCACCGAAGTTAGGATCGCCCTACGCGGAACTCGCCGGCATCGAGGAGGACCGCTTCAATTTCGACAAAGCGCAACAGTTCATACGCCAGGCAATTGCCCTTTCACCCGGCGACCCAAAGGTCATTTCCACTTCAATGTACATCCGTTGGTACGTGTGCGGAGAGCCCGATAAGGCGCTGCAGCTTGCTGACCATCTTGCAGACCTCAATCCTCTTACTCCCACGAGTTACTCGGTTCGATCAGCCATCCTCATCGACCTGAGGCGGTATGCCGGGGCGATCCAGGCGGCACAAAAATCGCTTCAGCTCGCACCCAGTCGCGAATGGCCCCACCAATTGATTGCAAACGCGCTGATCCTAATAAATCGTCCGATTGACGCGCGGACGCAACTCAATTTCGTTCCCACCGATGATCTATATAGGCTCGCTGCCGAAGGGATGATCGCTGGGAGAGAGCGCGATATGAGCGCTGTTCAGAGGAGCGTTTCGCAAATCCAGAAGGTCTCCGGCAATTCCGCGATGTTTCAATATGCGCAGGTGTACGCGCAGGCGCGACAGCTCGACCGAGCCTTCGAAGCGCTTGAAAAAGGATTAGCCGTGAAAGACCCGGGCGTCACAGGAGTGAGGACTGACCCCTTCCTGGACCCGCTCCGCCGCGATCCGCGTTATCTGGCGCTCGTCAAGAAGGTCAATTTCCCGGCCTGCACGTAGGCTCTTAGTGGCGGCTTTCGACCCATTACTGCAGTGGCAGATTTCGACGGTGGACTCAGATGATCGACGCAACACTTTACCATGAGTGAGGTGAGGTGATGCGATGGCAAAGAGACAACGACGCACGGTGCCAGCGGCTGAGAGTGCGGAAACGAGGCCTAGGATTTCACCTAAGTGCTGGCTGGGGCGGCAGGATTCGAACCTGCGAATGCCGGTACCAAAAACCGGTGCCTTACCACTTGGCCACGCCCCAGCAGGCGCCCCATTATGTGGGGAAGCGGCGCTTATACCGGCGAAGATCTTTCTTGGAAGAGAAGATGCGGTTTTCGATGATGAGATGCTATTTGCAAACGATATGACCAACAGTCCGATCCGAAGCTTCCACGCCCACATTTATTACAACGCCGACGAGGTCGACCAGGCGAAGCGCCTTGCAGCCGACGCCCGGTCTCGCTTTCCGATCGCAGTCGGCCACTTTCACCTCGGTCCGGTTGGGCCTCATCCACGCGGAAGTTGTCAGCTTACCCTCCCACCGAACCAGTTTGGGAATTTCGCACAGTGGCTTACGCTCAACCGAGGCTCACTAACGATCTTTGCCCATGCCGAAACCGGCGATGACCTCGCCGATCATACTTCTCATGTGATTTGGTTCGGCTCAAGTGAGTCGCTGGATCTTACCATCTTCAGGTAGCGGTGGCTGCGCGCGGCGATGACTTGGGTCTTTTGGTGGTCAGCCCGGCACCAAGGGCGACCAATGGTGCAAGGGTGACGAGAAACGTCAGATGATACCAGATCGGGAATCTCGTCCAAAGTTTCACATGTTCAGGAAGGAAGATCACCAGCATGATCAGTCCAACTGCCCATGGCGCCCACCGACTGCCAGGAGCGATCAGCTTTACGACCGCCCCCGCGGCGACTGAACTCAAAGCCGCGATCGTCAAACGACCGATTTTCATCGCAAGAGTGAATTCAAGGGTTGGTTCCGCGGAGTGGTAACCTGGAATTGCAGCGCGGAGCCCAAAGTTCAGGAGAGTGACGACAATGGTCCATACGACCAGTCCTGCGATTACGCTTCCGATGGTTCGCCACATCTCGCTCGCCCCCCTTGTTTATTTCAATCTTAATAGTTTAATTAAACTATGAATGCAAGATTTCTCACCCTTGGCGTCCTTCATCGGGGCGATTTCCATCCTTATGAGATCAAGCGCCGTCTTGAGCGCGCGATGGTCGAGTGCTACATCGAAGTCGACGTCGGAACGCTCTATTATGCAGTGCGCCAGCTCGAAAAGGTCGGCTTCATCAGGCCTGTCTTAGAGGAGCGAGTCTCTCGCGGCGGAATTCGGACCATCTATCAGATTACCGAGGCGGGCCGTCTCGAATTTCGTAACAAACTTCACGAGCAATTCGAACAACCGGGCCCCGTCTCGCAGATGCTTTATGGTGCTTTGCTGTTCGCCCATCTTGCCGACAGGAAGCTCGTCGAAGCAAGCCTGCGCTCGCGAATATGCGATCTCGACGGGCTTATCGAAAAACTGGGGCCAATTGCCGACGACCTTGCTCCAAAACTCGGCACTGGTGGCAAATATTTGCTTCGTCACATCGAACAGCAGCGGCTGCTCGATCGCCAATTCCTCGCCGAACTTCTTGAAGACATCGAACGAAACGGAATCGCTGATGTCGCAGATCCGTCGAAGCTCGAGGTCGATTAGCTGTTGGGGATCCGCCCGTTGACCAGATCCTCATAATCCTTGTCGAGCTGGCGAGTGAGTTCGCCGACCTTGAAGTTCCAGGGTCCGATGGATTGCACTGGAGTGACCTCAGCCGCGGTGCCGGTCAGAAATGCCTGCTCAAAACTCTCGAGTTCTTCGGGCCAGATTGCGCGTTCAACGACGTTTACTCCGCGTCGGCGTGCAAGATCCATGATCGTTCGGCGCGTGATGCCGTCGAGAAAACAATCGGGGGTGGGCGTATGAAGACTGCCGTCGCGAACAAAGAAGATGTTCGCTCCCGTTGCTTCGGCTACTCGGCCACGCCAATCGAGCATCATCGCATCATGATAGCCATGGCTCTCGGCATGCTGCTTCGAAAGCGTGCAGATCATATAGAGGCCCGCGGCCTTGGATTCGGTCGGCGCGGTATAGGGCGCAGGCCTGCGCCAGGGCGCAACTTCAAGTCGGATCCCGTCGTGAGTGATCGCCGGATCGAAATATTTTCCCCATTGCCAGGCGGCAATTGCAAGATGCGGTTTGGTGTTGCCCGGCGCAACGCCCATGCTTTCCGAGCCGCGCCAGGCGACCGGACGCATGTAGGCGTCGTGCCAGCCATTCGCTTTCAGGACTTCGTAACAGGCCGCGTCGATCTCCTCGACCGACCACGGGAGGTCGAACCCCAACAGGCTCGCGCTTCTGCGGAGCCGTTCGCTATGTTCGCGCAGTTTGAAGATCACGCCATTGTATGCACGCTGTCCTTCGAACACCGAGGACGCATAATGCAATGCGTGAGTGAGCACGTGAATCTGGGCATCGCGCCATGGAACCAATTGCCCGTCGAACCATATCCACCCGTCGCGGTCGTCAAATGGTCCCTGATTGGAAGAAGCTGCCATGGTTGCGCGCCTAGGACAGCAGCGAGGCTGCAGCAAGCCAAGCGCTCAACTCGATCACGAACCGCGATCGCATTGGGATCATTCGGTCTGTCGCGATGTCCGGAACCGACCGTTTGGATAGGCCTTAAACGTCCAGTCTAATGGATGACGAGATCCTCGCCAGCCGCTCCTGCCTTTGCGTCTTCGGCAAGCTCTCTGCCGCGGTTCGAAGCGGCTCGGATCGTTCCATCGATCAGGCCGTCAAGCGCGCCGTCACGATCGAGAATATCAAGACCGGCTTGAGTCGTGCCTTTGGGGCTCGCAACGCGTTTGGCCAGCGATTCCATGGTCTCTGTCCCCGATAGCGCCATCCAAGCAGTCCCAAGCACTGTCTCGAGCGCGACAGTCGTCGAGGTTTCGGCGCTCAGGCCCTGCGCCAGGCCGGCTTTCGAAAGAGCAGCAATGAATCTTGCGACATAGGCAGGACCTGCCCCAGCAACCGAACCAAGAGCAGCAAGCTTCTCCTCGTCGGCCATCCACATCGCATATCCAAGGCTGACAAAAAGGTCACCGATCTGTTGTTTCAGGCGCAGATCATCAATCTCTCCGTAAAGCCCGGTGACGCCGCGCCGGACGCAAACAGGAAGATTTGGAGTTGCGCGAACGATTCCAGCGACATTGGGGAAGATCGCGCGCAACGTCGTCACTTCCACTCCGGCAAGAAGGGAAACGACAATGGTGGAAGCGCTGAGATAGGATCTAAGCTCAACGGCAATGTCGTTCAGCTTCTGCGGCTTTATTCCAAGGATCGCGAGTTTTGGCGGGGCTCCCGCCTCCCTTAGCGAGGAGACAACTCGAACGCCTTCGATCTTAGTTCCGCTCGGTCGAATGACGGTGACTGGCGAGAGATCGAAACCGGCGGAACGCCATCCTTCAAGGATTGCACCGCCCATATTTCCGCAACCCAAAAACCAGGTGCGATCAGGGAGTTTAAGAGAATCGCTCATGCTTCACCATGTGTATCGATAAGCGCAGCGGCAATGGCTTCGCCGGGCGATTTTCCGCCCCAGAGTACAAATTGGAAAACGGGGTAAAAGCGCTCGCACTCTTCGACTGCCGCCTCGGCGATGGCTTCAGCTTGTTCGAGGCTCAATCCCTCGTCTCCGCGCGTATCCAGGATCGTCGAGTGCCGAAAAACGATCAAGCCAGAGCCGGACCACATTTCGAAATGTCCGAGCCAAAGTTGCTCGTTGATTAGACCGAGTGCCTCATAAATTGCCAATCGTTTTTCCGGGCCGACCTTGATATCGGGAAAGGCCAGAAACTGGAGAACTTGGTCCTCAGGTCGCCAAACGCCTCTCAGTTCATATTGCGCCCAGCTTCCCGTTGCGGAAGCGACGATTTCGCCTTCAGCAGTACGTTCGCAAGCCCAGCCACGAGCTTCGAAATATTGCTCGAGAACTTCAATCGGAGCACCATCATCGCGCTCTTCCTGGATTTCTTCCTCGCTCAGAATCACGCTCCAGGGCTTGCCTTTTTGCCGCTGCGCTTGGCGCTCGGGCCAGCGCCTTGCATCGCGACCTTGGCTTCAAGATCCGAAATTCGCGCTTTGAGAAGCTGGTTCTCGTCACGTGCAGCTGCGGCCATTGCCTTTACAGCTTCGAACTCATCGCGTCCGACGAAGTCCGTTCCGCCCATCCATTCCTTGAATTTCTCGCGCGCGTTCGTTTCCGCTTCGCGGCCCATTCCCGCAAAGGTCCCGGCAAAGCCGTTCACCATCTTTACGAAGTCGTCGAACATTTTGTTCTCGGACTGCATAGAACTCCTCCCTTTCGGAGCGGAAATAGGCAGTCACGGGGAATTTCGCCACCCTTGTCTCCCAACCTATCCCCAATTCCGTTCGTTCAGCCGATCGGTCAGCCAAAGAGCGAAGATCCGGCCGTTGGGTTCATCGATACGATCGTCGCGTTGAGCGTCGCTGCAAAAATCAGCCAAATGAGATAGGGGACGAGGAGAAGCCCGCTCCATTTGCGGATGCGAAGAAACTGGCCAGCTGCGGCTGCGGCAATGACTGCCATGATAAAGATGAGCCATTGCGCAACGACGATGTCATGGGCCGCGAAGAAGACCGGCGACCAGGCATAATTGAGCGCGAGCTGGACGAAGAACAGAATGAGCGCGAAGCGCCGGCGGTCCGAGGTCGGCTCGGCCAGGACAATTGCAAGCGAAAAACCGAGAAGAGCGTAAAGGACATTCCATGCCAATCCAAAAGCCCATCCCGGCGGCATGAAAAATGGCTTGGCGAGACCGTTGAACCAGGAACTTTGATATTCGGAGCGGAGGACCCATCCGATGGCGTCACCAACGATTATCGTTGCTGGAACGGTCGCAAGTGCGAGCCGCTTCCAGCCCGCTTTGGGATCAGACATTCCGCTTTGCTCCGAGCAAAAACTCGACATTGCCTTCCGGCCCCGTGATCGGGCTTTCAATAATATCCAAAACCGTCCAACCCTTGGCTTCGACCCATTGCCTGACATCATTGCAGACCCGCTCATGAACTCGGGGGTCGCGCACCACCCCGCCTTTTCCGACCTCTTCCCGGCCGGCTTCGAACTGAGGCTTGATTAGAGCGACCAATTTCGCATCCGCTTTCGCGAGCTTCAGTGGGGCTTCGAGAACTTTCGAAAGGCCGATGAAACTTGCGTCACACACAATGAGATCGACAGGCTCCGGCACAACGGTTTCATCGAGATTTCGAGCGTTGGTCTTTTCATGGACCAGGACGCGTTCGTCATTTCTAAGTTTCCAGGCGAGCTGATTGGTTCCGACATCAACGGCGTAAACTCTTGCTGCGCCGCGAGTCGAGCAGAACATCGGTAAACCCGCCGGTCGAGCTCCCAACGTCGAGCGCGACACAATCTTCAACATCAAACTTGAAGTGTGACAGACCGTGATCGAGCTTGACGCCGCCGCGTGAAACCCACGGATGGTCCTTGCCCCGAACCTCAAGCGGCGCATCTTCAGCGATCAATTCGCCAGCCTTATTGAGTTTCCTCTCAGCGCTAAAGACAACACCAGCCATGATCAGGGACTGCGCGCGCGACCGGCTGTCGGCAAGTCGACGGTTCACCAGTAGCTGGTCTGCTCGAACCTTGCCCACACTTTGCGAATAGGCGGTCGTCGGTTCCAAATCAAAACCGCCGCAATTGGCAGAAATCCGCTCATCCTTCATGCGAATGCTTAAGTTATGCCCGGATTTCCTCGATCCCAGCGCTGTTGACCCGTAGCGCCTTGAGAATTGTTTCGACGATATGAGGCGCGTTGAGGCGGGCATCGTCATACTGTTTTTGGGGATTCTCGTGGTCCTGAAAGCGATCCGGAAGGCGCATGGTCCGGATCTTGAGGCCGCTATCTAACAGACCCTCATCGCTCGCCATCGTCAGAACGTGGGCGCCAAGTCCGCCAATTGCAGCTTCCTCGACGGTCACTGCGACTTCATGAGTGGTCAAAAGACGCCGAATGAGATCATTGTCGAGCGGCTTTGCGAAGCGCAAATCCGCAACGCTTGTCGACAGGCCGCGAGCCTCGAGCTCGTCTGCGGCCTTCTTGGCTTCTTCAAGTCGGGTTCCGAGCGAGAGGATCGCGACGGTCTTGCCTTCCTTGATCATTCGGCCCTTGCCGATCTCGAGCCGTTTTGGCTCGGGCGGAAGCGCAAGTCCCCGTCCCTCGCCGCGAGGATATCG
The DNA here is from genome assembly GCA_963703055.1 of uncultured Alphaproteobacteria bacterium. GTDB lineage: Bacteria > Pseudomonadota > Alphaproteobacteria > Sphingomonadales > Sphingomonadaceae > Sphingomicrobium. The sequence goes on from OY969784.1 coordinate 917,803, forward strand.
CACTGCGATTGGCCCCTCGTCGTGAAGCGCCATCGTGTGAACCATATCGCAGAGTTCAACCTCGTCGGCAGCCGCCATCACGACAAAGTTGGGAAGTGTCGACAGATAGGCGAGATCAAAGCTTCCGGCGTGGGTTGCTCCGTCGGCGCCGACTAGCCCGGCGCGATCCATTGCGAACCGAACGGGAAGATTTTGAATGGCAACGTCGTGAACGACCTGGTCGTAGGCTCGTTGGAGAAACGTGGAATAGATTGCACAAAAGGGTCTGTAACCCTGAGCTGCGAGGCCGGCTGCAAACGTGACCGCATGCTGCTCGGCGATTCCGACGTCGAAGGTTCGCTCTGCAAACCGTTCCTGCACCTTGTCGAGCCCTGTACCCGAAGGCATTGCTGCAGTGATTGCGACAATCTTTTCGTCGCGCTCCATTTCGCTCGTCAGGGCTTTTGCGAATATGCTCGTATAGCTCGGCGCACCGGCAGCGGCCTTTGCCTGGACGCCCGAAACGACATCGAACTTCACAACTCCATGATATTTGTCGGCGGCATTTTCCGCCGGCCCATAGCCTTTGCCCTTCTTCGTCACGACGTGGACGAGCATCGGGCCGACTTCTGCGTCGCGGACATTTTCGAGAACTTCGACAAGAGCTCGAACATCATGTCCGTCGACGGGACCTACATAATAGAAGCCGAGCTCGTCGAAGAGCGTTCCTCCGGTAAACAGGCCGCGCGCGTATTCCTCCATTCGCCGGGCAGCGACATGAAGCGGTTGCGGCATCGCTCGGGCAAATTTTTGAGCAAGTTTTCTGGGAGCAAGATATTTTCCCGAGCTCACAAGCCTGGCCAGCGCGTTGCGCAACGATCCGACCGGCGGAGCGATCGACATATCATTGTCGTTTAAAATGACGATCAGTCGATTGCCCGCAGCCGCCGCATTGTTCATCGCTTCATAGGCCATTCCGGCGCTGAGCGCGCCGTCGCCAATCACTGCAATCGCTTTGCCTTTCGCGCCGGAAAGCTTGTTTGCCATTGCAAATCCGAGGGCGGCCGAAATCGAGGTGGAACTGTGGGCGGCTCCAAACGGATCATATTCGCTTTCGCTACGCTTGGTGAAACCCGACAGTCCGCCGCCCTGGCGAAGTGTTCTGATTTTCTCTCTCCGGCCCGTCACAATCTTGTGCGGATACGCCTGATGGCCGACGTCCCAGATCAGCGAGTCGCTAGGCGTATCGAACACATAATGGATCGCGATCGTGAGTTCGACTACGCCGAGCCCGGCGCCCAGATGCCCTCCGGTGACCGAGACCGCTGACACGGTCTCGCTCCTAAGCTCGTCTGCGAGCTGAGGGAGTTCGTCCTTGCTGAGGTTGCGAAGATCGGCAGGGAACGTGACTTTGTCTAGCAGCGGCGTTTTGGGGCGGTCGCTCATCGCCGTGCCCTATCCGCATGTCGCTAGAATGTCACCAAATATGGGTGCTTGAGGCGCCTCACTGACACCTACGCATGAAATCGTTTCAGTCGGAGGGTTCGCCGCAGTCGCAGCAGGTCCCTCGAACCTCGATCATCGGACGGGGAGCCGAAAACCCCGCGCTTTTCGCCGCCTTTCGAAGACTTGCGGACAAATTGTCGTCGTCGATGTGAACCGCTTGTCCGCACCGGTCGCAGATCAGGAAAATGCAGTCGTGCATGCATTCGGGATGTTTGTTCGCCACATAGGCATTGGCGCTCTCGACTCTTCGGGCGAGATTTGCAGCAACGAAGAGGTCGAGGATCCGGTAGACGCTATTGGCGGCGATCCTTCGTGCCTGAGTTTTCGAAACCGCCTCGGCGACGTCATAGGCACTGGCCGGCCGTTCAAATCCCGCGAGCGCATCGAACACCGCTGCACGCATTCCGGTCCATTGTTCGCCCTGATCCTGAAGGCGCTGACGCGCGGCGGATTTGAGCGCTTCCCCCTCGTGAAGTTGATGATCGTGGCGCCCCATAATTGTCACCTTATCGTTAGCGACATGGTCAAATGGGAGCAAGCAGCGGACTATTCGCCGGCAAGCAGATTGAGCCGATGACCAAGCGCGAGGATCATCACTCCGGTAATTGTGAACAGGGGTTCAAAGCCGCCTTCGGGAAGAGTGAGTGCATATCCCATCGCCAACAATCCGCTGGCGCCGACGAGCGCGGGCAGAATAAACCCGTGCTCGCGAAATCCGCGCCCAAGAGCGACGGCACCAATCGTCATTGCAAGCACGAGCCCGACTTCGTGAATGATCGGTTTTCCAAGAAGTCCGCCCGCTGAAGCAAGAAGGCCGAGCAGGACCGCAGTCGCTGCGCAATGCACTAGACAAAGCCCCGAAAGGCCCATTGCCATGCGATCGAGCCGGTGCGTCGGGAGTGTCGTCTGAGCCATTCCAAAAGAGGCTATACCGCTGGCTCAAACAAGTTACAATATATCATCTACTGGCGCGATGGCCACTTGCGAGGCCCGACTTTGAGCGCATAGGCAGCTCGGCCATGACCACTGCATTATTTTCTCGGTTCGAAGCGGATCGCCAGGAAGAGGCCGCCTCGCTTTCGCTCTCGAATCTCTTGTTCGCGACTGCGGCACTCGTCTTAATGATGGTCATCATCGGCGGAATTACACGACTGACCGAGAGCGGACTTTCGATTACCGAATGGAATCCGATCAGCGGCGCCATTCCTCCAATCAGCCATTCAGATTGGGTGCGGGCATTCGAACTCTATCGCCAAACTCCGCAATATCAGCAGCTGGCCGGACCCGCCGGAATGGATCTTTCGGGATTCAAGTTCATCTTTTTCTGGGAATGGGTTCACCGACTTCTTGGACGAATCATGGGGTTCGTCTTTTTTGTGGGAGTTGGCTGGTTTGCAATCCGCAAACGCATTCCGAAAGGATTCACGTGGCGGCTCGTTGCTCTGTTTATTCTGGGCGGCCTTCAGGGGGCCGTGGGGTGGTTCATGGTCCTCTCCGGCCTTGAAGGACGAACCGAAGTCAGCCCTTATCGCCTTTCGGCTCACCTTCTCTTCGGACTGTTTTTGATGTCGGCGCTTATCTGGACTGCACTCGACTTGAGGGCCCTTGGAACGAACCGCTCGGCAAGGCCTGCAAGACTCTTGCCCGCTGCTTCGTTCGCGCTCGCAATTCTGGTCATCCAGCTCATGCTCGGAGCGTGGGTCGCGGGCTTTAGAGCTGGCTATGTCTCCAACACATGGCCGCTCATGAGCGACCATTTCGTGCCCGACGGGATCGACTGGTCGAAAGGTGCGCTGTTCGCAATGACTCACGACCTTTACCTGTTGCATTTCATGCACCGCTGGTGGGCGTGGGTGGTCGTTGGTGTGCTGGTCTTGTTTTGTCGCCGACTGAGAAAGATCGACGGCGGCCGCCGCGCGTCGATTGCGATTCATTCCGCGTTTGGAACGCAGATCATCCTTGGAATTCTCACGGTCCTTTCTGGGATCGCGATCTGGCTTGCAGTCCTTCACCAGGCGACTGGTGCCATCCTCCTTGCATCGACAGTTTGGGGCGCTCACGAATTGGGCTTGAGGCGCTCATGACCCTTGTTTGTGTCTATGTGCTGTTTGAAAATTTCCAAGAGGCAGAACGCGTCGGTGCGATCCTCGTCGAGGAACGGTTAGCGGCCTGCGCCAACATCTTGGGGTCAGTTCGATCGATCTATCGCTGGGATGGAGAAATCACAAAGTCCGACGAATGTGCTGCAATCCTCAAAACCCTCGACGTTCGGGCGGACGAGCTCATTGAGAGGGTCGCTGAGCTCCACAGCTACAAAGTGCCCTGCATTACCAGCTGGCCAATCGGGAAATGTGATCGGTCCTACGCGAAATGGATGAGAGAGGCTCTTTCTTTGGACTGATTAGCGCTTGGCTTTGAGCTGCCGTCGCGCGGCAAACATTCCAGGAATGAGTGGAACCCAAAGCGTGTAGCCGCGGAACAGAAGCGTTCCAGAGAGCGCGGCTTCGAACGGCACGCCCATCGCGCGCAACATTCCGATACTGACGGCCTCGAACGAACCGAGGCCCATGGGTATCGGTCCCAAGGTAACGACGATGGACGCGATGATAAGCGCGGTGAAGGCGACGCTGAAGGATACATAGAGGCCGAGCGAAAAAAGGCACAGCTGCATCGTAAGCCCATCGAGCGCGAACACGGCTCCATTGAGAAGTGTCAGCTCGACCGTCAGTCGAGGACTTCGAACCAACCGCTCGGGCGCTTCGCTGATCACGTCGAACAGTTCGCAGACCGTTCGAATTCGCCTTAACCAACGAGGGATCGCTTTCGCGCCTTTTTTCTGAAGCCAGAATGCAAAGGCTGGAACGGCGACCGAAAGAACCAGTGAGGCTCCGATGAGGGCAAGGACAACCCAATTGGTGTCGTCGTGAATCCACAACAAGACAAGAGCGATAAGCGAGGCAAAGCCGTAGGATGCATAATAAGCGATGATCGTCATGATGAGCGCGGCAAGAGCGACAGCGCGCGATGCTCCGATGGATTGCAGGCGGTCGACGACCACGACATTTCCGCTCATCCCGGCAGTCGGCACCATTTGATCGGCAAAATGCTTGGCGAGCGTCAGCCCGAGAAGTTTTCCAAATGGAGCCTGGCATTTCCCGGCGCGAAGGACGAGGGCCCATTCAACCGCAAGCGCAACATAAGTTAGTAGTTGAGCGACGACTGCAGCGACGAGCCACAATGGTTTTGAATGAGCGACCAGCGCAGCGAATTTCTTGACATCGCCCCAGTGAAGAACTGCGACCACGACTTCCGCAACAAGAAGCACGGCAAGTAGCCACGATCGCCAATTTCCGCTTGGCAGCGAGGACTTTTCCTGTTCGCCTTTCGGCTTGCTTTTCGCGAAATCGGCTTTGCTTCTACTTGCCACATCGCGCCAACGCAGTGATAGCTCGACTGTGCCATGCAACGCCGGCTCAGAGTCGTTTTAGGGCTGATGACGAACTTTAGGGGAGCCGGTTTGCCCGCCTCCTTTTCGATCCAAAATTAGCGGTTGTTCGCTTTTCGGAGATTGAATGGGATCTGATCGAGCCTTCGGCGCAGCTGCTCGATTTTCTCATTATCTTCTTCACCACCAACATATTTGGATTCGAGCTCGACTTCGTCCGGAGTTTGTTCCCGAAAATAGCTGATCGTTAGCCTCCTTCCGAACACTTCGTCGCCACGGATCTTCAGCTCTGCCTGGTGCTCGGGCGGAAGATTATCACGGATGGTTTTGAGATAGCGGATGAGGTCCTCGAGCGACGTATATTCGCTGATATCGATGAAATCCTTGACGCGTCTCGGCACGACAGTTGCTCTCCGGATGACTGACATAGGCGTTGGGTGAAGCGGTAGCGGCTGGCGAGTTCGGTTTTAAGTTCCACACCCACGAGAGGCAACGCGTAAACCAGTCGATTTTTTCCGCCGGAGCGGTGAGATGCGTCTGCCCAGGGTTAGGCTGGATTTGCCGATCCCCTCCCCGTCGGGGCGACCGGGTTCCCGCACTTACCGGTCGCGTTCGAAGTAACCTTCGGTGGCTTCCCGGGACCTTGAGACACAATCTCTGTCGTCCGAGTGCAGCTCACACCATTGTTGCTGAACGATACGACCGTTGTGCTTGTCTCGCCTGCAGGAAGATTGGCGAGAGATGCCTGATAAGGCTGGGCCTGCGCTTGCCTCGCCATTGCCTGAGCTTGCCGGGCGATCGCCTGGCTCTGCTGTTTCATCTGCGCCATCATCCGGTCGAATCCGGCGAACGAGGGCAAGCGCATTCCCCATGACCCGTCAGACAAGGCATTGGTCGGAGGAGCGATCGTAACCTTGGGTGCGATATCCCCGACATATTGCACCTGAGCGACCGATCCATCGGGAAGCGAAACATTCATGACATGCGTCTTGGGAGATTCGGCGAAAGCCGTCCCAGCAATCAGCGCGCCGGCAGCTGTCAAAACCAAAGGCACCCGCGTCATGCAACATCCTCCATTTAGGTCCAGATTCTTGGCTTCGAATTTATGCTTCAATCCTGAACCCCACATTGCTGCCCAAAATTGATTTTTTCATTCCCGGAATTTTTAAATCGAGCGGCGCCGGGGAACTCAATTCCGATCGAGAAAATCGACTAGGGTATCATTTTACCCCTTCGCAAAGTGGCGGATTTACTTGACTTTCTTGAGATCGACCGCAATTAGGGACGCCTCGGCGGCTTCTTTGAAAGAGCCGCTTTTCTATTAGACAAAGAGGTTCACGCCATGAAGGCGCTGATGAAAACGACCAAGTCGGCAAAGCCGGCGGACGTCGAAAAGAAATGGCATTTGATCGATGCCGAGGGGCTCGTTGTGGGCCGCGTTGCAACGATCATCGCGAATATCCTTCGTGGAAAGCACAAGCCAAGCTTTACTCCGCATGTCGATTGCGGCGACCATGTCGTCGTCATCAATGCCGACAAGGTTCGCTTTACGGGCCGCAAGCTCGATCAGAAGATCTATTACAAGCACACCGGTTTCCGGGGGGAATCAAGGGCGTGACCGCCGGCAAAGTGCTGGATGGCCGATTCCCCGAGCGCGTTCTTGAGAAAGCTGTCGAGCGCATGATTCCGCGCGGTCCGCTTGGTCGTGACCAGATGCGCAGTTTCCACGTTTATTCCGGCACCGAGCACCCGCACGGCGGCCAGAATCCCCAAATGCTCGACGTTGCGTCGATGAACCGTAAGAACAAGGTGGGCGCCTAATGTCCGACACTCGTGAATCCATCGCCGATCAGCTGAACACGGCTTCGGCACCCCCGCCCGCTGCCGCTGAAGCCCCGGCTTCGCCGGCTGCTGAACCTGCGCCGCCGCCACAGGCGCCGGCGCCTCTTCGTGAACAGCAGCTCGACAAATATGGCCGTGCCTATGCGACAGGTCGACGCAAGGACGCGATTGCGCGAGTCTGGCTGAAGCCGGGTTCAGGCAAGATCATGGTCAACGGCCGCGAGCAGGAAGTCTATTTCGCGCGGGCGACGCTTCGGCTGGTGATTAATCAGCCGTTCGACATCGCCGGGCGCGAAGGTCAATATGATGTCGTCGCGACCGTTGTCGGCGGAGGTCTTTCGGGACAAGCCGGTGCAGTCAAACATGGCATCGCTCAGGCGCTTACCCGCTTCGAGCCGGCTCTTCGATCGGCCGTCAAACAGGCCGGTTTCCTGACGCGCGATCCGCGTGTTGTCGAGCGGAAGAAATATGGACGGGCGAAAGCTCGCCGGAGCTTCCAGTTCTCGAAGCGCTAGGCTTTACCACTATCAATTCGTCATCAAGATGGGCGCTTCGGTCTTTCCGAGGCGCCCATTTCAATTCTAAGGTCGGGTAATCGTTGCGCAGACTTGGATGCGCGCAATTATCGCCCTGGCCATCGCGGTTGCCTCAATTGCAATCCCTGCACGGCGCAGACCGTCCTTCTTCGCCCGCTCGCAGTTGTTCGATGGAGTCGATCCTCAGCCGCATTCGGGCTGGGCGGTGCTCGTCGATGGTCGACCGATCGAGGCCGTCGGGTCCCGCTGTCGTCGCGCCCCCCGGTGCCAAAATTGATCGAACTTCCCGGCGAGACCCTCATTCCCGGGACTGATCGAGGGTCATTCGCATCTGTTCCTTCATCCCTACAACGAAACGAAATGGGACGATCAGGTCCTTCACGAGCCCCTCGCCCTTCGAACTGCGCGCGCAGTCGTTCACGCGCGAAAGACACTCGAAGCGGGATTCACAACCGAGCGCGACCTTGGAACCGAGGGCGCCGGCTATGCCGACGTCGGTCTCAAGCAGGCGATCAACCAGGGGATTGTTCCAGGACCGCGCCTTCTGGTTGCGACTAAGGCGAATGTCGCGCGCGGTGCTTATGGTCCCAAGGGTTTCGAACCCGGAGTGGAGGTTCCTCAAGGCGCTGAGGAGGTCAGCGGCGCCGAGGAAATGACCAGAGCCGCCCGCGACCAGATTGCGGCAGGCGCGGACATCATCAAGATGTACGCCGATTATCATTATCTTCCAGGTGAGCCGAGCAGGCCGACCCTTACGGAAGCGGAGATGGCGGCAGGAGTTGCCGTTGCTCACGACGCGGGGCGTCTTGCTGCTGCGCACGCAACGACGGCCGAAGGTATGCGGCGCGCAATTCTCGCGGGCGTCGACACCGTTGAGCACGGCTATGCGGGCACGCCCGAGATCTTCAAAATGATGCACGATCGCAGACATCGCGCTATGCCCGACGCTCGCCGCCTCCGAGGCTTATGCTCATTATTTCCAGGGCTGGAACGGCGCAGAGCCGGCGCCGGAGAGTGTGCAACAAAACCGAAGATCGTTCCAATGGCCATGCAGGCCGGAGTTCCGATCTGCATGGGCGGTGATGTCGGTGTGTTTCCCCACGGTCAGAACTGGCGCGAGATGGAGGCGATGCAGCAGCGGGAATGGCGGCTTCCGACGTGATGATTGCTGCAACCTCGGGAAATGCGCGCATTTTCCATCTCGCCGACCGCGGAGAAATCAAGGCTGGCCGGCTTGCCGACCTCGTCGCGGTCGAAGGCGATCCAACGCGCGACGTATCGGCAGTCGAGCATGTTAAAATGGTGATGAAGGGCGGCGAGATTGTCGTCCAGCACTAGCCGAAGCTTTGGTCGCCGGGCATTCCTTGGCACCGGAGCTGCGATGATTGCCGCCGCTGCGTCCAGTCAATCCCCACCAAGCCCCAATCCGCCAGACCCCAAGACACTGTCATGGCCGCCCAAAGAACATTTTGGGCTTTGGCCGGGGACTCCCCCCGGATCACCATCAACGACAATCGTTCCCAATTGGACGACGAACAATTCCAACCGGGAGCTTTGGGTCCGGGGCGTTCAGTTCCCCGAGATCAATGTCTTCCGAGCACCGAAGCCGAACGGATCGGCGCTTCTCGCTTTTCCGGGCGGAGGATATGACTTTCTATCGGTCGAGAACGAGGGGAAGGACGCAGCGGCGCCGTTCAATGCGATTGGGACGACCCTCTTCGTTCTCACTTACCGCCTTCCGACCGAAGGCTGGCACAATCGTTCGATCGCGCCTCTCCAGGATGCTCAGCGCGCGATGCGAGTCTATTCGCTCGCGAGCGAACGATTTCAAGATTGATCCCAATCGGCTGGGTGCGATCGGCTTTTCGGCAGGCGGACATCTTGCAGCAGATCTTGCAGTTTCCCATTCGCAAATAACCTATGCGCCGGTCGACGATGCGGATCGCCTCTCAGCCCGACCGGCGTTCGTCGGGCTCATCTATCCAGTGATCAGCCTCGATCGCAAAATCTCGTTGGGAAGTTCCGCTCCCAATCTTCTGGGACCCGATGCATCGCCAGAGCTTGTAGCCGCCCGCTCGCCGGCGTTGCACGTCACGAACGCAACGCCGCCAAGCTTTCTAGCAGCTGCCTTTGACGACCCGATCGTGCTTCCCGGTAATGCTCTGCTCTGGATCCAGGCAGTCCGCCATAACGGAGCGGAAGTCGAAGCCCACCTGTTCGCCAAGGGTGGGCACGGATTTGGCTTTCATCTTCCGGCCGGTGATCCCGGTTCGCTTTGGCCTGATTTGTTCTCTCGATGGATGCGCAAGAACGGCGCTTAGCCAGCTTGCAAGACACGAAAGAGCTCAGCGGTGGACGGTTTCCATTCCGCGCTCGTGATAGCGTGCTCCGGCCGCCGCGCCCGGTGGAAGTATTGCATCGAGGCGCTGCAAGTCCTCATCGCTCAGATCGACCTTCAGCGAATCAATATTCTGGTCGAGATATCTGACATGCTTTGTTCCAGGAATTGGAACGATGTCTTGACCTTGGGCGAGAACCCAAGCGAGAGCGAGTTGAGCGGCCGTGCAATTCTTCTCCTCGGCCATTTTCTCGACTTCATGGACGAGCTCGAGATTCTTATAGAAGTTTTCGCCCTGAAAGCGCGGATGATTCTTGCGAAAATCGCCTTCCGGGAAATCATCGGGTGACTTGAACTGCCCGGTTAAGAAACCGCGGCCGAGAGGCGAATAGGCAACATAACCAATGCCGAGTTCACGGACGGTCGGAAGGACGTCCAATTCTGCATCCCTGCTCCAAAGCGAAAGCTCGGTTTGAACCGCCGTAATTGGATGCACCTGATGTGCTCGACGGATTGTTTGAGGGGCGGCTTCGGAAAGCCCGAGATAGCGGATTTTTCCTTCGTCCTTCAGCCGCGCCATTTCGCCAACAGTGTCCTCGATCGGAACCTTGGTATCGACACGATGCTGGTAATAGAGATCGATGACCTCGATGTTGAGCCGCTTGAGGCTCGCCTCACAGGCGGTGCGCACATAGTCGGGGTCCCCACGAACGCCCAAAAATTCGCCACTGGGTCCGCGAACATTGCCAAACTTCGTTGCGAGAAACACGTCGTCCCTGCGATCTTCGATTGCCCGTCCAACCAACTCCTCATTGCTTCCCCATCCATACATGTCCGCAGTGTCGAGGAAGGTGACGCCACGATCGAGCGCGTGATGGATCGTCGAAACGAACTCCGTTGTGCTCCCGCCGACGTAGAATTCGCTCATTCCCATGCAGCCGAGCCCGATCGCAGAGACTTCCGGTCCCTCGCGACCAAGACGGCGTTTTTCAATTGCGAACATGGCTGTGCCCTTTTCATCTACTTCGCTCAAGCGGCGACGCTTCGACGACTTGAGATGGGATCGCAACCGAGGTGTTGCCAGATCTCGTAGGGCCAAACGATCTTCAGTTCTGCACGGCTGAGCCCTCATTGGTCCAAAAATGCCGTTATGAAGGATCGCATTTAAAGGGCCATTTGGGGTTCGGTTCGATCACAACGACAGAACAGCAATTGGCGTCCCCGCCTTCGGGCGCTGTCAGCCCGAAGAGCAATCGCCGTGCTTTCATCTTCGCATCAGTCAAATGGGGATCGGCGGACCTCCGCCCAGCTTGTTTCAGCGCTTCAACATGCCATCGAATTAGGGGACAAAATGCCCTCCCGATCCGTCCGTTTCCGATCCGATCCTTTGTCTCGCTGCTTGCGTCCGGGGTCCCAGTGGTGCTTTGCAGAACCATCACGAAGGAGAGCGCCGATGCTTTTCGTTTGGCTTGGCTTCTTGAAAAAGGGCGCAGAGCCCGATCAGCAGGTTCAGGAGGAAACCAGCGATTTTCTCCAGCAACCCTACGTTCCGATCCGGGCCGCCGGAGCACTGCGCGATTCACAAGGCAGGCGGACCGGGATGATGATGATCTTCGAGGCGAAGGACCTGACCGCCGCCGAGGCCCTGATCTCGAACAGCCCATACCGCCGGGCTGGCCTTTATGAGGAGTTCCATCTCTTTGAATATCAAAATGAGATCGGGTGAAGGGCGCCGTTGACGCGCTTTTCAGCGCAACCTAACGCGTCGCCAAGCGCGGGTATGATGTAATGGTAGCCTGCCAGCTTCCCAAGCTGGACGCGCGGGTCCGATTCCCGCTACCCGCTCCATCCAAAGGTTTGGAATTACGGCGAAGACCCGCCGCCTTTCCTCCATTAGGGCCCGCTGACGCCCCGCTCACCAGCTCAAACTGTCCGCCTCTCAGAAGCGGCGCTTTGCCCCGAAAGCCGCAACATCCTGCGGGTCTTTTCGTTGTCCAGGCAAGTCTCGCGAAACAATGGGTTTTTCGCGGGTGAATCGGAGGTTTTCCTCATGCGTAAACTGTTGATCGGATCGGCAGCCGCGCTAGCCGTTGCAATGACCGCGACGCCAGCCGCTGCCCAATATTATCATTACGGCTATTCACCCTATATGAACAGTTATAATTATGGATATTCGTATCCAAACTATTCGTATCCAAACTATAATTATGGATATTCGTATCCGAGCTATAATTATGGCTATTCGAACTACGGTTACTATCCGAGCTACCGCTCGAATTCTTGCCTCCGAAGACACCATCGCGATGGAGTGGTATACTATACTCGAAGCTGCTAAGATTTAGCCGTTTCGTCATTTCATTCGGCCTGGCGTAATTGCGCCAGGCCGTTTTTTTCATCCAAATCCATGAAATCGGCACTCGCCGGCTTTCGAAACCTGCCAGCACGAAGGCTTAACCCAGCCCACCTTCGATTGGCTCATATCCCGCCAGTCTCAGGCGATCCGACAGATCCCTTCCCGTCTTTTCGACAAGAGCGCCATCAACCGAGCGGATTACGAAATTCGCGCCATAGCGGCCATCCTTGAAGAATGGATAGCTTCCGATTGCAACTCCTGGATGGGATTCTTCGGTTTGCCGAAGAAGGTCGGCAACTTCGCTTTCAGGAGCGCGCGCACCAACAGTAGCCGAGATAACCGGGTGCCCGCCGCGGATCTTTCCGGTCAGCCCTGCAAGCATGCTTGCCGCAATCGCTGGGACCCCGGCGAGGATGTAGACATTCTCCATCCTGATGCCGGGCGCTCCAGAACTTGGATTGTCGACCAACTCGGCGCCCTCGGGCGTACGCGCCATTTGCAAGCGAGAGTCCGTCAGGCCGCCCGGCCGGCCGCTATAAAAATGTTCGAGGATCCGGCGAGCCTCGGGATTGACGACAACCGGGACGCCGAATGCGGCCGCGATTGCATCGACGGTGATATCGTCGTGCGTCGGCCCGATGCCACCGGTTGTGAAAACATAATCATGAACAGGTCTTAGAGCATTCACCGCCAAGCCGATCGCCTCGATATCGTCGGCGACAACACGCACCTCCTTCAAGCGAATGCCCTGATCGTTGAGCCAGGCCGCGATCTGGGCGATGTTGCGATCCTGAGTGCGACCGGAAAGAATTTCGTCTCCAATCACGACGATCGCTGAAGTCCAGACACGATCAGAAGACATTCGATCGCACTAGACGCTGAGGCGGCGAGCGCAAGGTCGAGCGAGGCTGATTGGCGCGACCGGAACGGCCGATCCGGTTTTACGCCCCAAATGCGATCCCAAAGTGCGAGACGCACATTTCCATTGACCGAGACCTCCGATCTCGCAAATTGCGGACTTCAATATTATCTTCGGCCCATGACCCAATATATCAGCGTCGCTTCTGACGATCGCGCCGAATCCCGCAACGGCGTCATTAAGCTTCACGGTCCCGAGGCTTTCGAAGGCATGCGCCGCGCCGGACATCTCGCTGCGCAGATCCTCGACTCTCTTGCGCCGCATGTTGTCCCTGGAGCGACGACGCAGGAACTTGACGACATCGTCCATCGCTTGACGCTCGAAGGAAACGGCATCCCTGCGACGCTTGGCTATCGAGGCTACACCAGGAGTTGCTGCGTCTCGATCAATCATGTGGTTTGTCATGGGATCCCGGGCGACCGGACGCTAAAGGACGGCGATATCGTCAATATCGACGTCACCCCTATTGTCGACGGCTGGCACGGCGACACGAGCCGAATGTACCTGGTTGGCGACGTTGCCCTACGCGCTCGAAAGTTGGTCGAGGTGACTTACGAATGCCTGATGCTGGGAATCGAGCAGGCAAAGCCAGGACATCATCTGGGAGATGTCGCGAACGCAATTCAGCGCCACGCGGAAGCGCACCGCTACAGCGTTGTTCGCGATTTTTGCGGCCATGGCGTCGGAAGACTTTTTCACGACAGCCCGGAAGTCGTTCATGCCGGTCGCCCGGGCTCCGGGCCGGAACTGAAGCCTGGAATGATCTTTACGATCGAGCCGATGATCAACCTCGGGCGCTCGGACGTGAAGGTTCTTGAAGATGGTTGGACCGCAGTCACCCGGGACCGCTCGCTTTCTTCGCAGTTCGAGCATTCGATCGGGATCACCGAAACCGGTTGCGAGATCTTTACGAAAAGTCCCGCAGGGTTCGATCAGCCGCCCTATTCCTAACCGCTTGATCCAAGCGGGCTGGATTTGTTTCAGATCAACTCCGCAGCTTCGTTGGTTCTTGAGTTACAAACCTCAAGCGGCCGCGGACTTCCTTGTCGAATCCCACCGCTCAACGAGCGCGGTTGCGGCTGCGACATCGGCGGGAAAATCGACTTCCGCCCATTCTTCGCCTTGAATGTCGATTGTGAAGACATCGCCGCTTTGAGCGATTTGATGAATGACCCGAAGGTACCAGATGGTCATTCCTTCAGGTGTCCTGATCGCGCTTTCCACAGCCGTTCGGAATTGCTCTGCTCCTCCTGACCGAAAGGCGAGGAGCCCGATCGAACTCCGCATTGACCTGGTCGAGAGCAAGTCTCTTGCCGATCGAACGAAGGCGTCCGCCCTCCTCAACCACCTTCATGTCATCATCGTCATAGGAGCACTTGCGGTCGATTGTGACACAGATCCCGGTCTGCTGATTTGCAAGAACTCGCGCCATCAGGGACTGGGCGACGAGGGTATCGCCGTTCCAAACGAGACAATCCCCTGAAAGATGTTCGCGCGCCATGAACAACGATCCGGTATTATCGGCGACCTTGTAGAAGGGATTGTAGAGCGCAGTGACATTCAAGCCCCCGCTGCGACGCTTAAGAGCATCGTTCACGAGTTCGTCGTGAAAGCCTGTGACGACGATCGCTTCATTGATCCCAGCAACCTCAAGCGTATCGAGCTGGCGATCGAGGAGCGTTCGACCGTTGAACTCGATAAGGCACTTGGGCTTGTCGTCGACAAGGTGCCCGAGGCGGGACCCCTGCCCTGCGGAAAGTATGATCGCCTTCATTTCCTGCTCGTCACTGCCTTCCAAATGGTGCTGCGATTGGGCATTACGAATCCACAATCACTCAGCGAGGCCGCCGTGAAGAAGATCGAGGCCATCATCAAGCCGTTCAAGCTCGATGACGTGAAAGACGCACTTCATGACGTTGGAGTTTCGGGAATCACTGTAACTGAAGTCAAAGGCTTCGGCCGCCAGAAGGGCCACACAGAACTCTATCGCGGAGCCGAATATGTGATCGATTTTCTGCCCAAGGTAAAAGTCGAAGTCGTGGTCGAGGACAGTCTTGCGGACAATGTGATCGAAGCGATCGAGAATGCTGCGCGGACGGGGCGGATCGGCGACGGCAAAATCTTCGTTCTCGATGTCGAGCAAGCGATCCGGATCCGAACCGGCGATCGGGGAGCTGACGCGATTTGAGCGACAATCGCGAAATGCTCGCCTCCATGGCTCCCGAGGAACTACGCTCGGCCATGCGCAGCCTTGGCTATCGCACTCAGAATGACCTCGCACTTGCGATCGGAGTTTCGCGATCCGCAGTCAGTCTCTGGCTCGAGGGCAAGGTTGGAGTTCCCCGCCCTGTCGCCATGCTTTTGCGAATGCTCGTGTCCGCTCAGCGCAGGAGTTATTGACCCGGATTCTGGCCCGAAGCGCGCTCCGCCTTGAGCTGGGCCCGAATCTGCTGGCGTTCTGCAGGTGTAACAATTCCGTCGTGATTGAGATCATCGCGATCGAACCGAGCAAGTGCGTCGGCTTCGACCTGCTGGCGTGTCAGCGACTGAGAGTTGCCGAACATCTTGTCGATCATCCGGTCGCCGCGCTTGCCTGCACCGAGCTGCTGAGCAATCTGCTCGGCTTCCTGGCGAGTGACGACACCATCGCGGTTGACGTCGAACCGATCGAACATCGTGTCGGCTTGCTGCAAGGCCTCCTGCCGAGTCTCGGTCCGATTTGCCCAGCCGCCACGCTCCTGTGCGAATGCCTGCGTTGAAATGATGGTCGCTCCAGCGGCGACCATGACTAGCAAGGTCCTCATTTGCGGTTCGTCCTTTGCATTTGGCCCGCCCCATGGGCCCTGTGAAATGATGGGCGAAATGCGTGGTTTGGGGTGAACGCCAGCTTTATGTCCTTCGAAGCGGCCATTAAATTTCGTTAAGCCGCTTACCCTCTGCTTCACGCTTATGAGCAACTTCTTGAAACCAGTCGTGAATTTGCGAATATTCGCGTGCGAGTTGAGCGGCTCCTCGACTGACTTGGGGCGGGTGAGTTGAACCAGAATTTGCCGGAGAAGGCGCAAAATGCGTTGGAGGGCGCCCGCCCTTTAGTTCAATATCGCCTGTATTTCCTTGAAAGCGTCGACGGGCTGATATCCTATTCCCACGAATTTGAGGCGGATTGCGACGAATCGGCCGTTCCGATTGCTGAAGGATGGCGCCAAAACCGTCGAGCCGAGCTCTGGACTGGCGCAAGAAAAGTGAAGACTTGGGATCAGGCTCTCTAGCTGCTTGCGCGGACGCGTCAGCGAACGCAATGACGTCGGCGGATGTTTGAGCTCGATGAAGGTCAGAAAGCTGCGCGCGCATGGTTTGAAACGCTGCGCGATCGAATTTGCTGCGCATTTGAGGAAATCGAGCGCGAGGAAAACTCAGAAGCCAGTTTCGCATTCATTCCGTGGGAGCGCACCGACAGCACTGGCGAGCCCGGCGGCGGCGGAGTGCGCGGCCTAATGACCGGAAAAGTTTTCGAAAAGGTCGGGGTCAACGTTTCGACCGTCGGCGGTCGCTTTTCACCCGAATTCGCAAAGAACATTCCCGGCGCTGAAGGCGATCCGCGCTTCTTTGCAACTGGAATCAGTCTCGTTGCGCATATGGCCAACCCTCACGTCCCGGCGGTCCACATGAATACGAGATTCCTCACCACGACCAAGCGGTGGTTTGGTGGAGGAGCCGATCTTAATCCCGCGATCGAATATGACGAGGATACAAAGGAATTTCATGCCGGCTTGAGAGCGGCGTGTGCAGCGCACGACCCAACCTTTTATCCCCGCTTTTCCAAATGGGCTGACGATTATTTCTGGCTTCCCCATCGCGGAGTTTCGCGGGGCGTCGGGGGAATTTTCTTCGATTATCTCGAAGACCATTTCGACGCTCACTTCGCCTTCACAAAGGACATTGGTGAAGCGTTTCTCGAGACTTATCCCAAGATCGTCCGGAGGCGAAAGAACGCCCCCTTCACCGACCAGGACATGCGACGGCTCCTCGAGTTTCGGGGCCGTTATGTCGAGTTCAATCTTCTCTACGACAGAGGCACTCTATTCGGACTGAAAACCGGCGGAAACGTCGATGCAATTCTGATGAGTCTGCCTCCATCCGCGAATTGGAAATAGGGCCTTTCCGGTGGGCCCAAAACATACCGATCGGAGAATTGCGGGAACGCCTGGAGTTGGAAGCAATGGCACTTGAAGATCTTGCTCCAGGAGAGGTTGGAACAATCGTTACCTACCTCGAAATGTGGACGCCCCCGAGCGGTAAGTGCGGCCATTGCGAACTTGAAATTAGGCGGATCGAACATCCTTCGGCCGAGCAATATCGCAGGTTGTTCACACGCGTTGGATCAAAATGGCTTTGGTTTTCGAGGCTCATTATGCCCGAACCAGATTTGATGAGGACCATCGCCGATCCAAACGTGAAGCTTTATGCGATCAAGAACTCGGCCAACGAAGATTGCGGTATTCTCGAACTCGATTTTCGCGAAAAAGAGGAATGCGAAATTGCCTTTCTTGGCCTCTTGCCCGAGCTTGCAGGAAAGGGTCTCGGGCGCTGGCTCCTTGGAAAAGCAGTCGAACTTGCCTGGATCGACGGCGTCAAACGCGTGCACGTCCACACCTGCTCGCTTGACCATCCGGCAGCCCTTAGCGCCTATCTGCGAGCCGGATTCAAAGCCTATAAACGCGCAATCGAACGGTTTCCCGACCCTCGGTTACTCGGAATACTTCCCAAGGACTGCGCTCCTCAGTTGCCGCTATTTGGAACAGACGTAAGCGTCGTACCAACACCCGAGCGCTGAACGTAAATGCGCGCAAGCATGACGAAAAAGACGACCGAAAGAACTGAACTCACAAGCTGAGTAACGATCGCCGTTATGAGATTTCCAACGGTAAAAGGCCCGGAATCATCGAGCATCGTTCTGACAAGTAACCCCACGACACTTTCAACCGCGACTAGGAGGCACACGGCCGCCACTCCAAACAGCACCAGAAATACGAAAAGACGCCACCAATTGCCTTCCGAGAGTATCCAGCTTCGATGCAATACGCGAATTGGTCCAATCGGCTCCGCGCTCGTAACAGCGGATGAAAGCATCAGTCGGACGGCAAGGAAAATGCCGATTAGCGAGATTGCGAGAAGCGCAAGCGATGCAGCAACCGGCGGATGGGCCTCGTTCGCACCCAGAGTATCGTAAAGCACCGAGCCGATTATTAGGATCGGAACCAGCCAGATGAGGATCGCCGCGACATAGACCGGAAGGCGGCGCGTTCCGTGGACGATTGCTTCACCGACAGAGAAATGTGGCTCCATCGCCAAGCGGATCACCGCAAGTTGCCCAATCAGCGAAACCAGAAGCGCAATCAGTCCAACGATGATCCAGAGGCCTGCGCCGGGCATTTTGCCCGGGTCCGCCTGCGGGATCGTCACGTTGAGAATGAGGCCGGGAAGGACGAACATCGCTAATGCGACGGCCAAAAACAGCCGCCCATCTCGGGCGAGGACGCGCGTTGTCTCCTCCCAGGCTTGAGAAAGCGACAATCTGGCCATGATTTCTCCAAACGCGTTGAGGAAAGCCTTATGCGGACGGACAGACGATCGCGCAACGCCGCTTGCCCGTTGGAAGCACGATCGCCATGTCGCGCAACAAGATGAGCGGATTTGACGATATCGAGTGGCGAGTCAGCGAGGAGCTCGTCCCCTATCCCGACGCTCTTTCATTCATGGAGAAACGTGCTGCCGCAATCCGCGACGACAATGCGAACGAGTGCATCTGGCTGCTCGAACACCCTCCTTTGTTCACCGCCGGCACGAGCGCTCAACGATCAGAACTTTTCAATCCTCAGCATTTTCCGGTCTACGAGGCTGGCCGCGGCGGCCGCTATACCTATCATGGTCCGGGTCAGCGGGTCGTTTATGTCATGATCGACCTCGAAAAGCGCGGGAAGGATTTGCGGCGCTTCGTTCATTCGCTCGAAGGATGGATGATCGATGCTCTTGCAGCACTTGACCTCAATGCGCATCGCGCACTCGGCCGAATTGGAATTTGGGTCGGCGAGGGTCGAGACGAGGCCAAGATCGGAGCAATTGGAGTTCGAGTGAAACGATGGGTCACTCTTCATGGATTCGCACTCAACGTCTCGCCCGATCTATCGCATTTTAAAGGCATCATACCCTGCGGGATCAGTGAATTTGGAGTTACGAGCATTGCAATGCTCGGGAAACAAATCGCCTCTCAGCGGGTTGATTGCGCCTTGAAGGGGAGTTTCTTGCCGTTTCTCAAGAGTTTGGAACGGTCGTGCAAAGAGTCTTGAAGGATGCTCCCGCTTCAGACTATGGTTCGCGCGGTTTGCGCCGGGGGTAACCCTTGCAGATCGCAATAATTAGGGAGTCTTGAATGCGTGCTCTTATCCTGGTCGCTGGCGCGGCCCTGGCAGTTGCGGCTTGCAGCAGCAACGACAACGCCAACAACACCATGAACGTCGATGAAAACCTCACGACGACTGACATGAACGCGACGGACATGAACGCGACGGACCTCAACGCCACGGACATGAACGCGACTGACATGAACGCGACGAGCAATGCAACGGATATGAATGCAACTGGCACGGCGTCGAATGCGACGACGAACAACGCGATGTAATGTTCAAACGCCTCCGTCATTTGGAGGCGTTGGCTTTTCAAGAGGCTGCCGGTACGTCCGGCAGCCTCTTTTTTTGGACTCATCGGGAGTCGTTGATGCGCGCACTTATCCTCATTGCCGCAGGTCTCGCCCTGAGTGCCTGCGGGAGCAGTGAACAGACCGACAACAGCCAAAATTCGGACGAAAATCTCACGGCCGAAAACATTGTGTCCAATGACGTGACCGCAATCGATGCGGTGACTGGCGACGCCGCGAACATGGCCGGCGAATCGGACGTGAACGATATCGGGCCGCCCAACGGCGTAAACGACGAGGAACTGAACGCTCCGGCCAAGGCCGTGACGGCGCGGACTTCCAAACCGCCAGCCCAAGCCGCTCCTGCAGCCGACGCCACGAGCAATCAATCTAACGGAACAGGAAATAGCGCGGACTGATCGCGCACGCTTATTTTTTAGCGAAGACCGATGATCTTGTGCGACTGAAGCGAAAGTCGCCATTTGGGACGATCGGTTGCAAGAGAGACGGCAGCTTCGATCGCGCTTGAACGCGAAGCGCAATCCATAGGCTGAACCAGAAAATGGTCGAAATCCCAGGTTTCCAGGTCTTCCGGCTCGATTCCGGCCTGGGGCCAGACGAGCTTCAGTTCATTACCACTCTTCTGGACGATTTGCGTTCCGGCCTTTGGGCTAACGCAGATCCAGTCAATGTCGGGCGGCGCAGCGATCGTACCATTCGTCTCCACTGCAATTCGAAATCCTCGCTCGTGAAGCGCGTCGATTAGCGCCAAATCGAGCTGGAGCATCGGTTCGCCGCCCGTAACAACGACCAGCCGCCATTCAAGATTATCTCCCCAGACCGCCTCCACTGCCTTCGCAAGGGCCTCAGCTGAGCGAAACTTCCCTCCGCCGTCGCCATCGGTGCCAACGAATTCAGTATCGCAAAACCGGCAAACCGCGGTCGAACGGTCGCGCTCCCTTCCGGTCCAAAGATTGCATCCCGAAAAACGAAGGAAAACCGCCCGGCTTCCCGACTGAATTCCCTCACCCTGAAGAGTGAGAAAGCACTCCTTCACCGAATAGCTCATGCGTAAGCCGTCGGATCCTTAATTCCGGCATCGAGAAATCCCTTTGCGCGCAGTCGGCATGCGTCGCAAAGCCCGCAATGTTTGCCATCAGGCATCGGGTCGTAACAGCTGTGGCTGAGCGAAGCATCGAGACTAAGTCTTCGCGCCTCGCGGGCGATCTCGGCCTTGGTAAGGTTGAGCAAGGGCGCGTGGATTGTAAATTTATGGCCTTCGACGCCCGCCTTCGTCGCAACATTGGCCAGTTGCTCGAACCGTTCGATGAACGCGGGTCTGCAGTCGGGATATCCCGAATAATCGAGCGCGTTCACTCCGATGAAGATATCCGTGGAGCCGCGAGCCTCGGCGAGCGAAAGTGCGAGACTTAGAAACACTGTGTTTCGGGCCGGAACATAGGTCACGGGAATTCCCTCAGTGGTCCCGTCCTTCGGAACGGCAATGTCACTCGTCAGCGCCGATCCTCCAAATGATCTCAGATCGATCGGAAGGACGATTTGAGAAATTCCAAGCGACTTGGCGATTTTTCGGGCGGCGTCGAGCTCGATACGATGGCGCTGTTGATAGTCGATGGTGAGTGCAACCACGGCATAGCCCTGCTTAAGAGCCGATCCGGCGCAAACCATCGAATCAAGGCCACCGGAAAGAAGAACGATCGCGGTTTTCACGGTTTGAAATCGAACGTTTTTGTTGCCGCGCAAGCGCCGTCCGAAACGACGAGCTGGCCCCCGAGCCAAGCTTGGCCGAGGTCCGTGGCCCGGTTGGCGGACCGAACTGAGGAGTTGGAGCTGCTAATCGGATCGTGCACTCGGCCCTATATCGTGCGTCGAAGACCAAAGGGTAGCGAATAAAGAGGGGCCGCCCATCAAAGAGGAGCGGCCCAGGAATCGAGCTCGGAAAAGCTCGATGGGAGGAAAGCGTGCCTGCTGCGGCACGTAAATGGAATAACGCAGGTTATTTAAACGCCGCCTTAATGGCGATTGATCGAGGCAGTGCAATCGCCGATCCGGCGGGCCTGCAACACGTAATTGAACGGCAAGAGATCAGAGATGCCTTGGGTGCTGATCCTTAGCGATCGCGGCGTAATCACGTCGATCTGGCTCTGTCCGAAGTCCGACGGTCCGCAACTATAGTTCACGACCGTACGGTTGGCATGGTCGCTGACGATGCTGCGCGTGCAAATACGCGTGCGATGTTCGAACTGAGCAAGCATCAGCATCTCTGCAATGCATTGACGAATCGGATGCTGCGACCCTGGAGTGCCGCTAATCTCCCACAATCCCGCCGTTACAGACGAGAGAGCGTTGGGCTCGTTCCCTGCCGAAGGGCCGGTAAGGACGATGGCGATTGCAAGGGCGACCAGGCGATGCATCGGGCGGAGTATTTAGCACGACCTGCCTTTCGCTTGAAAAGGAAATGTTGGCTGGCCGACTTTGCTAGGATTTTAGTTCGTTCGGTTCGATCGCAAAACTCGACGAACAAAAGGCGCAGTCGACTCGAATCAATCCATCATCGCCAATCATCGCCGCGCGTTCGTCCTCGGGAAAGCGAGCAACCACCGAACGAACATAGGCGGGGTCGCAGCGGCATCCGCGGGCGAGCTCGATCGCCTGAAGCGTCCGCACTTCGTCTTCCTCGTGGAACAGACGCCAGATAAGGTCGTCGAGGGCAAGTCCAGGATCGGTGAGCTCTTCAGCTTTAACCGAGCCTCCGAGAATGGCGATGTGCGGCCAATCGGGGTGGTCGAGCCGGGTATGAAGACGTTCGCGACCCTCTTCGCCTTCCGGAAGATGCTGAAGAAGAAGACCGCCGGCCGACCAGCCCTCCGGCCGTTTCTCGACCGCAAGCCGGACAAGGCTAGGGATTTGTTCCGATTGTGCGAAATAGCTTTGCGCAGCCTCGGCAAGATTCCTGCCTTCGAGTGGCACGATTCCCTGATAGCGCTCATTGGATACCGGCTGATCGAAAGTGATCGCGAGATTGCCTTTGCCGAACAACTCTTCAAGCGTTGGAACAGCAGGCAGATGCTGAAGGCGTTCGGGGTCGTGCCTCACGTACCCCCGGAGCGCGCCGCCGAGATAGTCGCAGACGAGAAGATCAACGATCCCGCCGGTTGTCTGGGCCTGAATTGTAAGCTGACCTTGGGGCTCTTTGAGAAGTGATCCGAACAAAGCTGTAAGAGTAAGGGCCTCAGCGACCAGCCTGTCGATGACTGGCGGATAGTCATGGCTTGCTAGGATGGAATTTACCACCGGGCCAATTCGCGCGATTCGACCGCGTGCGTTGCGCGAGGGAATTGCAACGCCAAGAGCGACGTCGGTAGTGAGCAAAATTGGCGGCATGAATGAAAGATAGTGCTCGAGCTAAAGCCTCACAACCTTCGCTAAACCCGCGTCGATCGTCAAAAGGAGTCAGGCGGCAGCAGCTGGAACTTCATAATCGGCAGCGGCTGCCGAAAGGGTCTCGACGAACTCTCGAATATGACTTTCTTCGATCGTCAACGGCGGCAGCACTCGCATTACATTGTCGCCCGCAGCGACCGTGAGCAGACCCTTGGTTCGAAGATAATTGACGAAGGCGCGGCTGTCCGTCTTGAGTTTCAGCCCAAGCATCAGTCCGACGCCTCGGACACTGTCGAAAAGATGATCATGGTTTGGAACCATTTGTTCGAGCGCAGCCCTTAGTCGCTCCCCCTTCTGGCGGACATCCGCCAAAAATTCCGGGTTGGCGACAATGTCGAAAACGGCTTGTCCGGCAGCCATTGCCAACGGATTTCCACCGAAGGTCGAGCCATGAGTCCCGATCGTCATGCCGGCAGCTGCCTTTTCGGTTGCAAGACATGCTCCCATCGGGAAACCTCCGCCAATGCCTTTGGCGCTTGCAAGAACGTCCGGCTCAATTCCATAATGCTGATAGGCATAAAGATGACCGGTGCGTGCGACTCCGCACTGAACCTCGTCGAATGCAAGGATGAGATCATTCTCGTCAGAAGCCGAGCGGAGACCTGATAGGAATTCGTGCGTTGCCGGACGAATGCCGCCTTCGCCCTGAATCGGTTCGACAAGAAAACCGGCCGTGTTTTCATCAATCGCGGCAATCGCTCCATCGAGATCGTTGAAATCGACAACGGTAAAGCCGGTCAAAAGGGGCGCAAAGCCGTCCCTGAGCTTGGCCTGATCGGTGGCACTGATCGTTGCCATCGTGCGGCCGTGAAAGGCGTTCGAAAAGGTGATGAGGTTGTGTTTGTGGGGATTGCCCTTGGCAAAATGATAGCGTCGAGCAGTCTTGATCGCACATTCGACGGCCTCCGCACCTGAATTTGTGAAGAAAACTGTGTCCGCAAATGTGAGATCAACGATGCGCTGAGCGAACGCTTCCCCTTGCGGACTTCCGTAGAGATTGGACACATGCAAAAGCGTCGCGATCTGCTCCTGAAGCTTTTTGGTCAGATAGGGATGATTGTGACCAAGCAGATTGACTGCGATTCCGGACGCAAAATCCAGATAGCGCTCGCCCTGGTCACCGAAGAGATAGACACCTTCGCCGCGCACGGGCCGCACCGGCGAGCGTGGATAAACGGGCAT
This sequence comes from uncultured Alphaproteobacteria bacterium, assembly GCA_963703055.1. Classification (GTDB taxonomy): domain Bacteria; phylum Pseudomonadota; class Alphaproteobacteria; order Sphingomonadales; family Sphingomonadaceae; genus Sphingomicrobium. Next base: position 942,062 of record OY969784.1, read on the forward strand.
GAGCGGCGTGATAGCCATGCGTGGAGCTCCCTTCGAGTGGAATGAAGGCCGCTATAATCAGAGCTTCGGAAAAAGAGAAAGGCGTGAGAGGCAGTTTGAGCCTCATGTCTTGGTCAGTATCATCAGGCCTCATCAGGCCTCATCATGCTTTGATTTTCCACCCGCTTCTAAGGAGGAGATAGCAAATTGCCCAAAGTACGACATTAAGGACGAACAGTCCGATTGCTCCAACTAAGATGGGCGAATCGCCAACTCCCAGAAACCCCGTCCGGAATCCCGAGATGATATAGAAAAACGGGTTGGCGTGACTGATTGCTCGAAATGACGGAGCAAGCTGACGAACGGAATAAAATGTCCCGCTAAGGAGAGACAATGGTGTGACGACGAAATTGGTGACGGCTGCTGCGTGGTCGAACTTGTCAGCCCACAACGAAGTCAAAAGGCCGAGAAAAGAAAGAAGAAGGGCTCCCATCAGGCCGAACCATAGAACAAGTTCCGGGCGTCGCATGTCGACCGAAACGCCGGGCCACAGAAGCATTGCCAACCACACGGCGATCCCAACGAGAAACGCCCTTGTCACCGCCGCACCGACAAGGCTCGCGATCAACTCGCCGGTTGATAGGGGCGGCATCAAATAGTCGACAATATTTCCCTGCATTTTGCCCACGAGAAGCGAGAAGCTCGCGTTGGCAAATGCATTTTGAATCATCGCCATGACGATCAGCCCTGGCGCAATAAAATTGGCGAACGGTACACCAAGAACCGTCCGGCCGCCGCGGCCGAGCGCGACCGTAAAGATCGCCAGGTAGAGCAGTGTTGTGACTGCGGGCGCCCAAACAGTCTGAAGCTGGACCTTGAAGAAGCGACGGACCTCCTTGATATAGAGGGTCTTAAGGCCCTCCCAATTGACACCTCGAAGCACCGGTTTACCCGGAGCGAAGCGCAACCAGCGCACTGCAGGATCGTCGATGGGATGGTCGTTCACGGCGCCGCGGCGACTATCCGTTGAAAGCGTGGGCCGCAAGGAATTGGAGCAATTTTGTAAATGTCCTGGACGGAAGAGCGCATCGAGCGCTTGAAAAAGATGTGGCACGAAGGCTCGACCGCAAGCCAGATCGCCGACGATCTCGGCGGAGTCAGTCGCAACGCCGTGATTGGCAAGGCGCACCGACTCGGCCTTGAACAACGCCCTTCGCCGGTGAAGCCGGGCGAAGAACGGGAAGCCAAGAAAGCCCATTCGGCCCCGACCCCGTCTCCGGCTCCAAAGGCGGCGCCGAAGCCCGAACCTGCCAAGGTTTCACCGGCGGCGAGTCCGGCTCCTTCCGCGGCGGCTCAGCCGACCACTCCGCATCGTTCCGCACCGGAAATGCAATATCGTTCGATCGGTCCGGGGGGATTTATCCGCCAGGGCCCCGGGGAACAGCAGGCGCCGATCCCGCCGGCTCCCCCTCGCCGACTCGTGCCGGCAAAGCCCAGCCCGGAGGTCGCTGACAAGACTAGTCTGCTCGAGCTCAACGACCGCATCTGCAAGTGGCCAATCGGCCATCCGGGCGAACCGGACTTTCATTTTTGCGGTGAGACGGCCAACCCAGGCTTCCCCTATTGCGTTCAGCATTGCGGGGTTGCCTATCAGGCGCAGCTTCCGCGGCGCGACCGTCGGCCGCCGCCGCCGCTTCCCTTTGGCGGCCCTCGAGTTCGCTAAGAAAACTATAGGCTTTGAGCAAAAAAGGGCTCCGGTTATCCGGAGCCCTTTCCTGTTCCAAGGACGATATTTTTCAGGCTGGGCTAGCCTTGGCATCAACCGTCTGGTTCGAGGACGACGGTTCGAGGGTCGACTGGTCAGCTACCTCAGATCCGCCAATATTGATCTTGCGCGGCTTCATCGCCTCGGGAATCTCACGAACCAAGTCGATCGAAAGAAGGCCGTCTTTCATGTCGGCTCCTCTCACATGAATGTGATCGGCAAGCGCGAAACGACGTTCGAACGAGCGCGTCGCGATTCCGCGATAAATATAATCGGAGCCTTTCTCGTCCGACTCGTCGTTCTTGCGGCCCGAAACGATCAGCACATTCTGCTGCGCGGTAATGTCGATCTCGGCGCGTCTGAAGCCAGCAACTGCTAGTTCGATGCAATAATCATTTTCCCCTGTTTTGATGAGGTCGAAGGGAGGGTAATTCTCCTGTGGCTGCCCGAACGAATTATTTTCGAGCATGTCGAATAGTCGGTCGAAACCGACGGTTGAGCGCCTGAACGGCGCGAAATCAAAAGCACTGCGCATTCTATATGTCCTCCTCTGAGCGACTGGCGAAGCGGTCATCTGCGTCTTGACCGCTCGTCGCCGGACCCAAATGGCGCCCGGCAAGCGGGACGTGGGAAGAAAGTTGCCGCTTTCAAGATCGCTTTGTGGCCGTGATCCATCGGTGCAACGGAAGGATCATCGATTTTTCGGATCGTCGTCGGCAATGGCTTTTTCAGCGACGCTTGGCAGGCTCGGAATCGAAGCCCTATAGCTTCTATCCAATGGCTGACCTGTTCTCGACTTCGACCGTCAATTCTCCCGATACATATGACGCTTCAGCAATTGAGGTTCTGGAGGGGCTGGAACCGGTCAGACGACGCCCTGGAATGTATATCGGAGGGACCGATGCGCGCGCCCTCCATCACCTCGCGGCCGAAGTCATCGATAATGCAATGGATGAGGCCGTCGCAGGCCACGCCAGCCGAATTGAAGTGGTTCTCGATCTTGGAAACCGCTTGACGGTCATCGACAACGGCCGGGGCATTCCGGTCGATCCGCACCCGAAATATCCCGGCAAGTCGGCGCTCGAAATCATCATGACGACCCTGCATTCAGGCGGGAAATTCGAGGGCAAGGCCTATTCGACTTCGGGTGGATTGCACGGGGTCGGAGTCAGTGTTGTCAACGCGCTCTCGAGCGAGACAATTGTCGAAGTCGCTCGCGATCGAACGCTGTTCCGTCAGACGTTTTCGAGGGGATTTTCGATTTCGGACCTCGAGACCGTTGGTGCAGCGCCAAATCGGCGTGGGACGAGCGTGAGCTTCATTCCCGATCCGGAGATCTTCGGCGCGGATTCTCAATTCAGCGCCGAGCGCCTTTACACGCTCGCTCGTTCCAAGGCCTATTTGTTCGCCGGTGTCGAAATTCGCTGGCGCTGCAACCCGGCGCTTGCAAGCGATCGAGTTCCCGAACAGGCGGTCTTTCAGTTTCCCGGCGGACTTGCGGACCATTTGTCGGAACAGATCGGAGATCGTCCGACGGTCACCAACCAACCGTTCACCGGGCGCCAGGACTTCCCGGGCGATCAGGGAAGCGCCGAGTGGGCCGTCGCATGGCCGCTCTATTCAGACAGTTCGCAAGATTATTATTGCAACACGATCCCGACGCCCGATGGGGGAACTCACGAAGCGGGGCTGCGTGCGGCGCTCACCAGGGGCATTCGAGCTTTCGGCGATCTCGTTGGAAACAAGAAGGCGAAAGAAATTACCGCGGAAGACGTGTTCAATGGTATTGAACTCATGCTCAGCGTCTTCATCCGCAACCCGCATTTTCAAAGCCAGACGAAGGATCGCTTGACGTCGCTCGAGGCTGCGCGGTTCGTCGAAGCGGCGGTTCGCGACCATTTCGACCATTACCTTGCCGATAATATGGACAGGGGCCGAGCGCTTCTGGGCTCGATTGTCGAGAGAACCGAGGAGCGGCTCAAGCGTCGCGCGGAACGCGAAGTCCAACGCAAAACCGCAACATCCGCCAGGAAGCTGAGACTTCCTGGAAAGCTCACTGATTGTTCTAACGACGATCCCCAAGGAACCGAGCTGTTCATCGTCGAAGGAGATAGTGCTGGTGGATCGGCCAAACAGGCGCGGAACCGAAAGATCCAGGCCATTCTTCCGATCCGTGGCAAAATCCTGAATGTCGCATCGGCAAGCGCGGATAAGATCCGCCAAAACAGCGAAATCGCCGATCTCACTCTGGCGCTCGGCTGCGGTGCGCGGGACAAATGGAACGAGGAAGCTTTGCGCTATGAGCGCGTGATCATCATGACCGACGCGGACGTTGATGGAGCGCACATTGCAACCCTTTTGATGACGTTCTTCTTTCAGGAAATGCCCGAACTGGTTCGACGCGGGCACCTGTTCCTGGCTCAGCCACCGCTCTACCGCCTGACCTCAGGGGCCAAGACGTTCTATGCCCGCGATGACGCCCATCGCGCCGAGCTCGAGGCGAGCGAATTCAAGGGCAAGAAGGTCGACGTCAGTCGGTTCAAGGGGCTTGGAGAGATGAATCCGGGTCAGCTCAAAGAAACCACAATGGACCCGGCTTCCCGATCACTCATCAAAATCACGATTCCAAGCCAATACGAGGACCGTCAGCCAATCAAGGATCTCGTCGAGCGACTAATGGGACGCGATCCCGCAAAGCGATTTGAATTCATCCAGTCGCGCGCGAGCGCACTCGATGAAGAAGAAATCGACGCGTGATCGTATCCAAATTGACCTTTTGTGATTGGGCGGCAGATCGGCCTAGCGCGCGGGTTTTGGCCGTCTCATGATTAGCCGCGCCGCGTTTCTCTTCGACCTCGACGGAACGCTCGTTGACAGCGTCTATGGCCACGTCCGTGCATGGCAACTTGCACTGCACGAAGAAGGCCTGGACCTTTCGGTTTGGAGAATTCACAGGAAGATAGGAATGAGCGGCGGCCTGTTCACTGCTCAGCTTCAGCGCGAGCTTGGTCGCTCAATCGAAGAACCGGTCCTGGAACGGCTCCGCAGCCGCCACGCCGAACTCTTCCTTGATTTGTCTAGCGAGGTCGTACCGCTTCCAGGAGCGGTTGCACTCCTTCAAGAGCTGACCGAACAAAATCTTAGCCTGGGCAATCGCGACGAGCGGTCGGATGAATACCGCTTCTGCTAACCTCAAGAGCCTCGGCATCGACCCTCAACATGCGATCGTCGTCACTCGCGATCAGGTGCGCTTTGCAAAACCCGACCCCGACCTGTTTGTCGAGGCAGCAAAGCGGCTCTCAAAACAAACTGAGGGTTCCTATGTCATCGGCGACAGCATCTGGGACATGTATGCCGCGGCGCGCTGCGGAGCCCTTGGGATCGGGCTGTTGTCGGGGGGATACGGACGCGACGAGCTCGAGCGCGCCGGCGCGATGCGCGTATTCGATGATCCATCGGACCTCCTCGTTCACCTCGACGAACTGGCGCCGAGGGCCCGGTAGCATCGTTTCACGTTCGCGCTTGCACTCGCGACAGTCAGAATTCGATCTGCCATTGTGTCTTGGTGTCAAACACTCCTTCTCGATCGTCCGGGACCATTAGGCAGGGAGCCGGAGTTCTCGACACGATCGCTCGCGGTCGCCGCATTTTCGACAGTGGTGGAATGGTATGATTTCACGCTTTATCTCTATTTTGCGACCGTCATTTCGCGGCTGTTTTATGGAACGAGCGCGGGTTCGCTTCTCCTCACGTTGGGAACATTCGCACTCGCCTATCTGATGCGCCCGATTGGTGCGCTGTTTTTCGCTCAGATCGGCGACCGCCGTGGCCGGAAAGAAATGATGCTGACGTCCGTCGCTTTGATGACGGGCGCGATGTTTGCGACGGCAATTCTTCCAACTCGAGCGCTAATTGGTTCTTCCGCGGGTCTTCTTCTTCTCGCACTTCGGTGCGTCATGGGTTTTTCGGTTGGCGGCGAATATACTGGCGTCGTTGCCTATCTTCTCGAAGGTGCGCCGACAGGGCGCCGCGGGCTCATTGCGTCCTGCGCCTCGGCAGCGAGCGAAGTTGGAGCTTTGCTCGCGGTCGGCATCTCTGCGCTGACGGTCAGCCTTTCGAACGCTGATCAACTCGAGACCTTTGCATGGCGTATTCCGTTCTTCTTCGGAGCGGCGCTTGCTGCAAGCGTCTGGATTGCACGCTCGACCATGGACGAATCGCCGGAATTCGTTCGTCAGGTCGCAAATCGAAGCGTCCCGGAACGCCCGCTGTTTCATTCACTTAAGACTGAGCGTCCAGGGATCGCCCGAAGCTTTTCCATCTCGGCGCTCGGTTCGATCACCTATTATGTCGGAATTACCTATGTGCCCGCATTTCTGACGTCGACGGGAGGCTTAGACGAGCGGACAGCGCTGTGGCTTTCGACCATTGCTTCGGTGGCAGTCATTGCGGTCACCCCGTTCGTGGGCTGGTGGTCCGATCGCGCCGGCCGGCGATCGGTCCTGATCGTCCTTTGCATTGCAAGTGCACTCCTACCCGCGACGATGTTCATGCTCATGGCAAGCGGATCACAAGGTCGGGCGCTCATCGGAGCCCTTGTCCTTGCAACGGTTGCGGGAGGAGTAAGCGCGGTCGGCGCGGTTGCAACAGCCGAGCAGTTCGGCGGCGAGGGTCGAGTGACCGGCCTTGCTCTTGGAGCAACCACTGCAACCGCATTGTTCGGCGGTCTTACCCCGCTCGCTGCTCAACTTCTCGTTGAATGGACCGGTCGATCGATTGCGCCAGGAGCGCTGATTGCAGCGGTCGCACTCGTCGTCCTACCAATTTTTTTCACGATGCAGGAAACCGCTCCTGCTCGTCAGCCAGGCGAGAATTTCCCTCGTCCCACGCCATAAAAGGCAAGTCCTGCGGCTTCGGCTTCCTCGCGGTCGTACACGTTTCTAAGGTCGACCAGGATCTTGCGGCGCAAGGACCGAGCGATCTTTTGAAGATCGAGCGCTCGAAACTCATCCCATTCGGTAACGATGACGAGGGCGTCGGCATCGGCGGCGGCAGAATAGGCGTCGGACGCAAATTCAACGCCGCTCAGAACTTTTTCAGCCTGCTCTCGTGCAACTGGGTCGAAAGCGCTGACCACAGCGCCTCGTTCAAGGAGTCCATTGACGAGCGGGATCGACGGCGCGTCACGCATGTCGTCGGTGTTGGGCTTAAAGGCGAGACCAAGCACCGCGATCTTCTTGCCGCGAAGATCGGCACCAATCGCGCGGGCGACGCGCTCGACCATCGCCGCCTTTCGGTCATCATTGACCTTGACCGTCGTTTGAACAATCCGCTGCTCCACTCCTGCTGCTTCCGCGGTTTGAAGGAGAGCGAGCGTGTCCTTTGGAAAGCAGCTCCCGCCATAACCCGGGCCGGCATGGAGAAACTTGGGTCCAATCCGGTTGTCGAGACCGATCCCGCGCGCGACATCCTGCACATCCGCGTCGACAGCTTCGCAAAGGTCGGCAATTTCGTTGATGAAGCTGATCTTGACGGCAAGAAAGGCGTTTGCCGCATATTTGGTGAGTTCCGCAGTCCGTCGGGCCGTGAATAAAATTGGAGCGCGATTGAGAAACAGCGGACGGTAGATTTCGCGGAGAATTTCCTGAGCGCGATCGTCGTTTGCGCCAACCACGATCCTGTCGGGATGCTTGAAATCCGCGATTGCGGCGCCTTCTCGAAGAAATTCCGGGTTGGATGCGACCGAGACATCGCTGACACCCTCTTCACGAAGGATTTGCTCGATCCGATCGCCCGTCCCGACCGGAACCGTCGATTTGGTGACGACGACGGCCCCGGGCCTGATGACCTTCGCAAGCTCTCGGACTGCTTCGAACACAAACGTTAAGTCCGCGTGGCCATCGCCGCGCCTCGCTGGAGTTCCAACCGCAATGAATACCGCCTCAGCGTCACCCACGCCGGCAGGAAGATCCGTTGTGAAGGTCAGACGGCCGCGCTCGGCATTGGCCTTGACGATGGATTCGAGCCCCGGCTCCCAAATCGGCATCAGTCCCGAATTGAGGCCGTCGATCTTGGCATCGTCCTTGTCGATGCAGCAGACACTATGGCCAAAGTCCGCAAAGCATGCGCCGGAGACGAGACCAACATACCCGGTTCCGATCATTGCAATTCGCATGCTTTTGCTTCCGAACTCCAGGAATGTTGAGGGGCGCAATAGCAGGCGTCCGCAGCAATGGAATAGTTGAAGGAAATGAGCGGGCTGGCGAGCGTGACGGGTGTTCTCGAAGCGACGCGAATTCCTGGCAAACCCTAGTTTTTGCGTGAAAAACCCTATATTGGCGCCGGCTCTCCGATGAACATCACCACGCTTCCCAAGCCCCCGCGCGTCGGGCTGGTCTCACTTGGCTGTCCCAAGGCACTGGTCGACAGCGAACGGATCATGACCAAGCTGCGTTCGGAAGGCTATCACATGTCGCCCGATTATGCCGGAGCGGACGTCGTCCTAGTCAACACCTGCGGCTTTCTCGATTCGGCAAAAGCGGAAAGTCTCGAAGCCATTGGGGAGGCGATTGCCGAGAACGGGCGGGTGGTCGTGACCGGCTGCATGGGCAAGGAAGCGGACATGATCCGCGAGCGCTTTCCTGATGTGCTCGCGATTACCGGTCCGCAGCAATATGAGGACGTCGTTCAGGCCGTTCACGAGGCAGCACCGCCGGTTCCTTCACCGTTCATCGACCTCGTGCCCGAGGCCGGGCTCAAGCTGACTCCGCGACACTACAGTTATCTCAAGATTTCCGAGGGCTGCAATCATCGCTGCGCCTTCTGCATCATTCCCCATTTGCGCGGCGACCTTGTCAGCCGGCGTCCGGATGCGATCCTCCGCGAGGCGGAAAAACTGATTGCCGCCGGAACCAGGGAGCTGCTCGTCATCAGCCAGGACACGAGTGCCTACGGGGTTGATCTGCGTCACAAGAGCTGGCCGTGGAAGGGCGCGGACGTTCGCGCTCACATGACCGACCTCGCGCGCGAGCTCGGCAAGCTCGGAGCCTGGATCAGGCTTCATTATGTTTATCCCTATCCGCACGTGAACGACATCATTCCGCTCATGGCCGAAGGGCTGGTCCTTCCATATCTCGACATACCATTTCAGCATGCAAGTCCCAGCGTTCTGAAGCGCATGCGTCGCCCAGCCAACGAGGCCAAAGTGCTCGAGCGTATCCGAGCATGGCGCCAGATCGTTCCGGATCTTGCGATCCGCTCGACGTTCGTGGTCGGATTTCCGGGCGAGACCGAAGAGGATTTTCGCTATCTTCTCTCGTGGCTCGAGGAAGCCGAGCTCGATCGTGTCGGTGCATTCAAGTTTGAAGCGGTTGAAGGCGCCCCCGCAACGGCCATGGACGACCAAGTTCCGCAAGACGTGAAGCAGGAGCGTTACGAACGCATCATGGCTCTTTCGGCGCGGATCTCGGCTGAAAAGCTGAAGCGAAAACTAGGATCGAGAATCGATGTTCTAATCGACGCGGTCGATGAAGACACAGAGGGAGCGACAGGTCGGTCCAAGGCCGATGCGCCCGAAATCGACGGGGAAGTTCACCTTCGCGATGCTGGAAATTTGAAGCCCGGCGACATCATTACAGTCGAAGTTGAGGACTTCGACGATCACGATCTTTTCGGGGTCCCGGTCTGATCGACAATCCCCGGTTTGCAAAAATCGGACGGCAATCTCACTTCAGACCCCATCGGATAGAGCTTGGGAGCTGATCTCGCTTCACTTGGGGATCAGTCTTCGCCTTCAATCGATTTCGCAGCTAAGGGCCCGTCCATGACGGATTTCTCATCCTTGCTCGCACCGGACCGCGGTCAGCAGGCCCGCCTCATCCATCTCGTCTCTCAAAGCAGTTTTGCAGATTGGCTAAGATCGAGGCCACCCGAAGACCGCGCCCTGTGCGAGGCTCACCGCTTCGATGGAACGAATGTGGGCTCCTTCCTCCTTCTCCCGAGGGGCCCGGACTTCGAAGTCGTCGCCGTCGCCAAGGATTGTGAAAAACTGTCCCCCTGGTGTCTTGCCGCCCTTGCTGAAAAGCTTCCTGAAGGAACGTACAGACTTGCTGACCTGCAACCGGGTCAGTCTGCGCTCGGATGGATTCTCGCGCAGCACCGGTTCGAGCGATATCGGTCCAAAAAACACGAAACTGGAGCAGGCCCGCGCGTTCTTCTGACCGGCGAGCCCGCCAAGATCGATGCGATCACTGCGCTTGGAGAAGCGACCGCAGAGGTTCGCGATCTTGTGAACACTCCTGCCGCCGATATGGGACCAGCGGAACTCGAAAATGAAATCAAGGCGCTGGCAGCGAGCGCCAATGCGAAACTGACGGTGACAAGCGGACCCGAGCTTGCCCAGCATTTCCCATTGGTTGCAGCGGTTGGAGCAGCCGCAAGCAAAGAGAGAGCGCCGCGGCTCGTCGAACTCGAATGGGGAAAGGCTGACCATCCGCGGATTGCGATTGTTGGGAAAGGCGTCTGCTTCGACAGCGGGGGGCTGGACATCAAGGGCGCGTCCGGCATGCGCATTATGAAGAAAGACATGGGAGGAGCGGCCCATGCGATTGCCCTCGCGCGATTGGTTATCGAATTTCGCCTACCGGTTCACCTGCATCTAGTGGTTCCAGCGGTCGAGAATTCCTTGTCGAGCGCGTCCTATCGGCCAGGAGACATCATCAGATCGCGCAAAGGACTTTTTGTCGAAGTCGACAATACGGATGCCGAAGGGCGCCTCATTCTGGCCGATGCACTGACGAGGGCCGCGGAAGCCGATCCTGAGCTGATCATCGACTTTGCGACCCTGACCGGCGCGGCGCGAGTTGCACTTGGGCCCGATCTTCCCGCAACCTTTGCCAATTGCGACGAGCTAGCAGCGGCGCTGGAATCCTCCGCTCGCAAGGAAAACGACCCGATTTGGCGAATGCCGCTGTGGGACCCTTACGATGAGCATTTGAAGAGCGACATTGCGGATATTTCCAACATGGCGAACAACGCCATGGCCGGTTGCATTTACGCGGCGCTGTTTCTCAGGCGCTTCGTTCCATCGCAAATTGCATGGGCTCATCTTGATACCTGGGCCTGGCGCGATCCAGGCAGGCCGGGCCGCCCGAAAGGTGGTGATGCGTTGGGGCTTCGCGCTGTTTTTGGGATGCTCCAGGATCGTTATTCTCCTGCCCCATCTTCGACCTTTTCGGAAAATTCCGGCAGTTCCGGTTCATAGGTCTGCAACATTTCGGCCTGTTACCGGTTTATGAAAGGCTACGCGGCACGAGTACGGAGAGTGGCGGTAATGAGCGAAGTTTCGCTTACCGGCTGGATGAAGGCGCTTATCGCCTATGTCCGTTCCGGGGAGCCCGACCTCACCAATCGACAAATGGCATTGTTGATGTTGGTCTACCTCACACCAGGACCCCACACGGTCCGTGGTCTCGCACGCGTTCTTGGAGTTTCAAAGCCAGTTGTCACTCGTGCCTTGAATACGCTCGGCGCGCTCGGCTATCTGCGCCGCGAGAGGGACCAGGACGACCGACGCAACGTCTTTGTCGTCCGAACGAGCAGCGGGGCAGAATTTCTTGAAGGGTTTAAACGCAACCTCCGCGAGAGCGACGCAAGCTCCGCGGCCCATCGGCCGATCATCGGGCAAGCACCCGCCTTCGCCCATCAGCGCTGAATTTGCTCTGAGCGGCCCATCGGAATTGCCGGATTGCCATTTTCATGCCTACCGAAAGGATCTCGCTGACGTCGCTCTCGCGGGTCGGGTCATCGCCTCTCATTATGCAAGGCCGGTCGAGCGAACCGTCAAAAGCAGCACGAATCTTCGAGCCGGGCCTTCCCTGACGTCGGAGACCATCTGCACGCTTGGTTCGAACGATCCCTTTTTCATGCTCGACGATACCTTGGGATGGGCATGGGGCTATGCTGGAAGCGAAGGTCGAGTTGGCTATCTCCCGAGCGAAACCCTGAGCGATCGGTAATTTCTATTCGCGATGCCGAGAATTTGAATCCGCAGCTTCGACAAAGGTCACATTTGACCTCGCTGGCGTCGAATCGCGTACCATCGTGCGACATTGGCGTTTTGCTCGGCGAGCGTTTGAGCGAACACGTGTCCACCGCTGCCGTCGGCGACGAAATAGAGGGCCTTGGTTGTTGCCGGATGGAGGACCGCGGCAAGGCTCGCCTTTCCCGGATTTGCGATCGGTCCAGGCGGGAGGCCGGGCTGGCGGTAGGTATTGTAGGGACTGTCTGAAGCGAGTTCCGATTTCAAAATTCTGTGCCCCAGCGGCTTTCCCTTGGTTACCGGGTAAATGACGGTCGGATCGGCATCGAGCTTCATTCCGATCTTGAGGCGGTTGCAATAAACGCCAGCGACCATCGCTCGCTCGTTGGCCTTTCCAGTTTCTTTTTCGACGATCGAGGCGAGGACAATCGCCTGCTCTGGAGTAGCGAGCGGACAGTCTTTGCTTCGAAGAGGCCAGAGCTGGGCAAGCGTTCGGTCCATTGCGTTTTGCATTCGCTTGACGAGCAAGGCTCGTGTCTCTCCCCGCTGATAGCCGTAACTTTCAGGAAGGACGGACCCTTCAGCGATGACAGGAGTGCCACCGGCGAGGAACGCGTTTGTGGCAAGCTTCTCCTCAACAATGATCGAGGGCATGCCTTCGGTCACCGTGACGAGCCTCAACACCGGTTTGCCGTGCTGAAGTAGATCAAGCACCCGAAATCCGCCCATGCCCCTTGGAACGTGAAATTCCCCGGCCTGAATAGGATCACGCGAGCCGAACAATCGCGCCATCAGATAATAGGTTTGCGCGGTGCCGGGGACGACTCCCTGCCTCACGAGCTGCCGGGAGAGAGTCGCAACGCTCGTTCCCTCCTTGACGATGATGTCGCGCGGCGCGCGCGCTGGTCCGGGACCCCACCAAAGCGCGTAGAGCAGCGCCAAAAGTACAAGCGCCGGCAGCAGAAGCCCGAACATTAAAACGCGCCTCACCCTCATGGTCTTGAGAGCCACAAGGCCGCTCCTGCTTCCCCGCCCCCGCTATTACGGGGGTTCTTGACCATTAGTCCGCCGCCTTCATGATGAGGCTCGCATTGGTACCCCCGAAACCAAAGCTGTTGTTCAGAACCGCGCGAACCGGGCGCGACTTCGCTTTGAAGGGAACGAGATCAACGCCTTCGGTGCCCTCGCTTGGATTGTCGAGGTTGAGTGTCGGGGGAACGATCTGGTCACGAAGTGCCAGAATGCAGAAAATGCTCTCGACTGCACCAGCCCCTCCGAGAAGATGGCCGATCGCCGACTTGGTCGAGCTCATCGAGAGCGAACCGATCGCATTTCCGAACAGGCGCCGAACCGCGCCGAGTTCGAGCTCATCGCCAAGCGGTGTCGAGGTGCCGTGGGCGTTGATATAATCGATGTCAGAGGGCTTCAGACCCGACTTTCTAAGTGCCATTTCCATCGATCGGAACGCACCTGATCCGTGAGGATGAGGCGCTGTTACGTGATAGGCATCGCCGGAAAGACCATAGCCAATGACTTCGGCATAGATCTTCGCGCCACGCGCCTTGGCATGTTCATATTCTTCAAGGACAACAACTCCGGCTCCCTCACCCATGACAAAACCGTCACGGTCCTTGTCATAGGGTCGGCTTGCTCTTTCAGGCTCGTCGTTGAAGTTCGTGCTCAAAGCGCGGGCCTGGGCAAAACCTGCAATCCCGAGCGGGCAGATCGCGCCTTCGGATCCACCTGCGACCATGATGTCGGCGTCATCCATGGCAATCATTCGCGCCGCATCCCCAATCGAATGCGCGCCCGTTGAACAGGCCGTGACGACAGCGTGATTAGGTCCCATCAGTCCATATTTGATGGAGACCTGACCCGAGATCAGATTGATCAGACGCCCATGAACGAAATGGGGACTGACCCGGCTGGGCCCTTTTTCGAAAAGAACGATGCTTTCGCTTTCGATCCCTGGCAATCCCCCAATTCCCGACCCGATCGAAACGCCGGTGCGGAACCGCATCGCTTCATCCATGTCGATGATGCCGGCGTCCTCAATCGCCTGACCGGCGGCATCGATTCCGTAAATGATGAAATGGTCGACTTGGCGCTGGGTCTTGTGATCGACTCTCTTGCTGGGATCAAATCCATATTCATGATCAGCGGGCTTCACCTCGCATGCGATCCGGCATTTCTGGTCGCTCGCGTCGAATTTCGTGATCGATCCAGCGCCGCTTTTCGATGCGAGGATATTTTTCCAGCTGGTTTCGACATCGCCGCCCAGCGGCGTCACCAGACCAAGACCCGTCACGACGACACGCCGCATCATCCAAACTCCGTCAATTCGTCCAAAACAAACGGCCTCCCGGAACATTCGGGAAGCCGTTCGGGCCGCCTTTTGAGGCGCAAATCAGCGGCAGAAGGCTGCCCGATCAGCTCTTGTTCTGATCAATATAGTCAATCGCGTCGCGAACAGTGGTGATTTTCTCGGCAGCGTCGTCCGGGATTTCGACTCCGAACTCTTCTTCGAAGGCCATGACGAGCTCGACGATATCGAGACTGTCAGCGCCGAGATCGTCGATGAAGCTCGCATCCTCGGTCACCTTGTCCGGCTCGACGCCGAGATGCTCGACGACGATCTTCTTCACCCGATCGGCAGTATCGCTCATTGAAGCCTTCCTCCGTGTTGCTTTTGTAAAAAGCCCTAGCGGTGCGCTTGGCGGGCGGCAAGTCTGGTAGAAATTTGAAAAAGGAACGCCCGAGGAAGGCAAATGATTGAGCCTTCGGTTGATCGTTGTTTGGATTTTCATGATGGATGACACATCGCGACAATTGACCAAAGGTGAAATCGATCTTGCTCAGTCGATCTTCGGCAATTCCATCGATTATTCGCTCGTACGTCTGATCAAGGGCAAATATTGGCCCTTTCAGCCTCGAAATGCCGCCATGGCTCCGAACGGAAATCTTTATTTTCATCCCGAGGCAGGTGGCTGGTCGGAGGATTTTGCAAGCGAATCCCTCAACCGTCAGGGATTCTTCATCCACGAAATGACTCACGTTTGGCAGGCTCAGAAGCAAGGGCGCTTGTTTCTGCCCCTGATGCGACATCCCTTCTGTCGATACCGTTATCGGATCAAACCAGGAAAGCCATTCGCTCATTATGGGGTCGAACAGCAGGCGGAAATCGTTCGCCACGTCTTTCTTGCGCAACGCGGAGCGAAAGTTCTGTCCTGCCCTTCACGAGCGATCCTCCCTTTCGGGACGTGACGATCCGCTTAAGGCGCCATTGATCAGGATCTGCGCTGAAAGCCGGCCGAAAGCGTCAGTCCGGCGATTTTGCAACTCCGACCAGCGCGGGACGAAGAAGACGGTCTTTCATCATGTAGCCCGGCTGCATTTCCTCGACGATCGTTCCAGGTTCGCGGTCCGATGGAATCTCGATCATTGCCTGATGGCGATGCGGGTCGAGCTGTTCCCCGACAGATTTCACTCGCTCAACGCCGTGCTTTGCAAAGACCGAATCAATTTCTCTCGCAGTCGCTTCGATTCCCGCAAGGAACTGGCTTGCTGTCTTATCGGATTTGAGTTCGTCACCAACGGCCGTCAACGCCCGGTCGATATGATCCTTGATTGCGAGCATGTCGCGCGCAAATCCCGCCGCAGCATAGCTTGTCGCCTGCTGAAGCTCCTGTTCGAGGCGCCGACGAACATTCTGGGTCTCAGCGGCCGCATAAAGAGCGCTGGACCTTGCATCCTCAAGCTGTTTTTCGAGTTCGGTGACACGGTCGTGCTCAGCAACTTCGGGCGCCTGGTCCGCCGTTTCCCTGCGAAGCTCGCCGGCCTCGTCGTGCGCTTGGTCTTTGTCCTTCGTAGCTTCGGTCATGCCATCAATCTCGTCAGTGCCTTTGCAGTGAAATCCACCATGGGGACCACGCGCGCATAGTTCAACCGCGTCGGCCCGATTACTCCCACAACGCCGACCACCTCGCCCTGGCTCCCGCGATAGGGGGCTGCAATGACCGAGGAGCCGGAAAGCGCGAACATTCGATTTTCCGATCCGATGAAAATTCGGCAGCCAGGTCCATCGCTTGCGCCCTCAAGGAGACGAACGATTTCCTGGGCTTCCTCGAGCTCGTCGAGGAGCCTGCGAATTCTCTCGAGATCCTCGACCGCGGTCCCCTCGAGAAGATTGGCATGCCCGCGAACGATGAGAACGGGCCTTCTCGAATGATCCTGACTCCAGGCCGCAAGTCCCGAAGCGACAAGCTCGGCTGCGGCTGCGTCGATCAGCTCCTTGCGCTCGCGAATTTCCGCGCGCAGACGGCTTTCGGCTTGAGCAAGAGTGAGGCCGACAAGCCGCGCATTGATAAAATTGCTGACCTCGATCAGAGCGTGAGCGCTTGTTCCGCTTTCGAGCGACACAATTCGGTTCTCGACGGTATCGTCCGCTCCGACGAGCACCGCAAGCGCCCGACGGCTGCTCAGGGGTACAAAGCTCAGTTGCTTCAACACGAGCTCGCGCTTGGGAGCAAGAACAACCCCCGCCGCCTGACTGAGCCCGGAAAGAGCCGCAGTCGCTGCTGCAAGCGCATCCTCGATCGGCTGGTCCCGGGCGATCTGTCGTTCGATTTCACGTTTTTCGCGGGGGTCCGGAGCTGCCACCTGCATGATCCCGTCGACAAAAAGCCGAAGTCCGCTTTCGGTCGGAATGCGACCGGCGGACGTATGGGGATGAGTCAGCAGTCCCCGCTCCTCGAGCTCCTGCATCACACCCCGAATCGAGGCTGGAGAAAGGCTGACGCAGTTGACGAGTGTCTTGGAACCAATCGGAAGCCCGCGCTGCAGATAAGCTTCGACAACAAGACCGAAGATTTCCCTCATTCGAACGGTCAGTTCACCGATCGGCTGTTGGGACATGTCGTTCCGCATCCTTTCAAAGGTAGTGACGATGAAGGCCGCTGACAAAGCCTAATGAGATAATTCTCGACCAGTTGGTGATTGGTCTAGCGGAGTCGCACTGCGGTGGTCTCGGCGTCGCTTGCAGTCTACAGCAAGCGAGGACCCGCTCGGGATTTTTTAATCCGGCAATATCGCAGGGATTGAAGACGCGAGACAGTAACGACTTTAAATTGAACGAAGACTGCGTTTGTAAGTCTCAAGGGAAGGCAAGAGATGATTCCAAGGGACTTAGACGATCAAATTGCGAAGCGATCCCCTTCATCTTCAAACAAGCAGGAGACGAGAATAATGCGCCCGTCGGGACGCGCCCCAGACCAAATTCGCGAACTCAAGTTCGAACCCGGATTTACGCGTCATGCAGAAGGTTCATGCCTTGTGAGCTTTGGCGATACGCGAGTGCTTTGCACCGCCAGCGTCGAGGAGAGAGTGCCTCCCTTCCTTCGCGGAAAGGGCCAGGGATGGGTCACGGCAGAATATGGAATGCTTCCGCGTGCAACGCACACGCGCGGCAACCGGGAGGCCGCAAAGGGCAAACAGTCCGGACGAACCCAGGAAATCCAGCGCCTGATCGGACGTTCGCTTCGAGCCGTGGTTGAGCTTCCAAAACTTGGCGAACGCCAGATCACCGTCGACTGCGACGTCATTCAGGCCGATGGAGGAACGCGAACCGCGGCGATTTCGGGCGGATGGGTCGCGCTTCGGATCGCCGTTGACAAACTGCTCGAAGCCAAAGCGGTTTCCACTGATCCAATTCACACTCAGGTGGCAGCGGTAAGCTGCGGAATTCACCAGCAAACTCCGGTTCTCGACCTCGACTATGCCGAGGACAGCCAGGCAGGTTGCGATGGCAATTTTGTACTGACCGCAGAAGGAGCAATTGTCGAAGCTCAGGTCACTGCCGAAGGCGAATGCTACGACGAAGAAGGGCTGTTGCGGCTTCTTCGACTTGCGCGCATCGGCTGCGCCGAAATTTTCGCGGCGCAGCGGAAGGCTGTAGGCAGATGAGGCGGATTGGCGACCGGCTGGTAGTCGCAACGCACAATTCCGGGAAGCTCAGAGAAATTGCGGCAATGGTCGAACCCTTGGGGATCCACTGCCTCAGTGCAGCCGAGCTCTCCCTTCCCGAGCCCGATGAAATCGGCGTCACATTTGCCGACAATGCTGATCTCAAAGCTCGCTCGGCTGCGGATCTGTCGGGCCTTCCAGCGCTTGCCGACGACAGTGGACTTTGCGTCGATGCCCTTCACGGCCGGCCCGGGATCTTTTCGGCGCGATGGGCTGAGGACGCTGAGGGCGATCGCGACTGGATGCGTGCGATGTCTCGTGTCTGGAGCGAAATTACGGCGGGAGAGGAACCTGACGGAGCACCCGCAGCTCATTTCGCGTGCGCGCTTGCGCTCGCCTGGCCCGACGACGGGCAAGCGGAAACCTTCGAAGGTCGGGTCGATGGAGTGATCACCTGGCCGCCAAGAGGCGATAAGGGCTTCGGCTACGATCCAATGTTCGTTCCGGTCGGCTATGAGCGGACGTTCGGCGAGCTCGAACCCGACTTAAAGCACAGGATCAGTCATCGCGCGGATGCGTTTCGAAAGCTGTCCGAAGCGATCGGTGTCACACCGCGGCCGGATTAAATTTCGATGACCCGCAGTTCGCGGTCGCTGACCGTTCTTCGGAAAAGCGTTTTAAAGACGGTGTCACGGCCTCGCGGAGCTTAAGCTATTTTGATTTTGCGATG
Source organism: uncultured Alphaproteobacteria bacterium (assembly GCA_963703055.1). GTDB lineage: Bacteria > Pseudomonadota > Alphaproteobacteria > Sphingomonadales > Sphingomonadaceae > Sphingomicrobium. The sequence continues at coordinate 960,536 of OY969784.1, forward strand.
AATCCTCGATCGAATACCTGCTCGAATGCGCCATTCGCACTTTACGTGCACTGGCCGTTTTGCGTCAGCAAATGCCCCTATTGCGATTTCAACAGCCATGTCCGCTCCGGCGTCGACCAAAAGCAATGGCGTGAGGCGCTTCTTCGCGATCTCGAGCATGAAGCGGAGAAATTGCCCGGGCGCACGCTCGGTTCGATCTTTTTTGGAGGCGGAACACCCTCTCTTATGGATCCCGCGACCGTGGATGCGGTAATTCAAAAGGCTACCGAGCTTTGGTCGAACGTGCGCGATCTTGAAATTACGCTCGAAGCCAATCCGAATTCGGTCGAAGCTGCTCGTTTCGCAGATTTAGCGATTGCCGGAGTTAATCGGATTTCGCTTGGTATTCAAAGCTTTGACGATGAAGCCTTGCGCTTCCTTGGCCGGGCTCACTCGGCCCAGGAAGCCTTTCGAGCGCTCGAGATCGGACAAAATCTCTTTCGTCGAACAAGCTTCGATTTGATCTATGCGCTTCCGTTCGACACCCGATCAAGTTGGTCGAAACGGCTCCAGCAGGCCCTTTCTTTAGGAACCTCTCATCTCTCGCTTTACCAATTGACGATCGAACCGGGCACGCGTTTTGCAACGATGGTCGCAAAGGGGACGTTCGAACCCCTTAGCAGTGAGCCCGCAGCGCAGCTTTACGAGCTAACCAGCGCAATGACTTTGGATGCAGGTTTGCCGGCTTATGAAATCAGCAATCATGCCGTTCCCGGCAACGAAAGCCGTCACAATCTCACTTATTGGCGCTATGGCGAATATTCGGGAATCGGTCCTGGCGCGCACGGACGGCGGCTCGGAATGCGCACCGTTCGTCACCGAAAACCCGAAAATTTTCTTTCTGGAGTTGCTCGAAACGGACACGGGATTGTCGAGGAGGAACGCTTGTCTCCAATGCAAGCTGCCGACGAGGCCCTCGTCATGGGTTTGAGGCTTTCAGAAGGAATTGACGTCGATTCAATTGCGAAACGCTTTGGCGTGGACACACTGGTTGATTGGGAACGCGTTCATCGGTTGGAGCGCTCCGGTCACATCAAGCTTTCAGGAACGCACATCCAACTGTCCCAACGCGGGCGGCTGCTGCTCGATTATATTCTCGCCGACATCGTAGCGCTCGATACTAAGGCTTTGGCGGTTGCGAGCTCGTAGGCTTCGCAGCCTCTGCCGAAGTCGCGGCGGCCGTCGGTTTTGGAGCCTTATAGTTGATCATGAACTTGTAATTGTCGGCAGGCGTCGAGAGATAATCGTCGACCGTCATGTCGGCATCCTCAGCAGCGTTCTTGTGAGTCATTCCGTTCTTGAGCCGGAACGCAATCAGCGCCTCGCGCAACGCGGCCGACTGGGCGGTGCATGCATTCTTGAGATAGGCTTCGATATTATCTCCCGTAACCTTCTCGTCGGAGGCTTTGGTTGCTGCTTCGCGAAGGCAGCCCCGAAACAATTCGGTCGGCGCAGCGATCGAAGCCTGAAAAAACGAAAGAGCGATCGCCGGAACGGCTATGATCCCAATCATCGATCCATCTCCCCGAATATTCGATGAGAGTCTGCACGATGACTCTTTTTCGATTGAATGGGAAGCTGTTAATCGGCGCTGATGAGTGACCGCCTGCCACCTGGATTGCACATTGTCGCAACACCCATTGGAAATCTCGGGGATCTGTCACCTCGCGCTGCCGACACGTTGCGCAATGCCGATCGAATTCTCGCGGAAGACACGCGTGTGACGGGCAAGCTGCTCCAGCACATTGGGGCTCGGGTCCCGATGAGCAGATATGATGACCATTCCAGCGACGAGGAGAGAATGCGGATCGTTGCCCGGCTTGGAGAGACCGCCATCGCCCTTGTAAGTGACGCTGGAACTCCGCTCATTTCCGATCCCGGCTACAAGCTCGTGCGAAGCACTCGCGAGGCCGGCTACAATGTCCATACGGTTCCCGGACCCAACGCTGCGATCGCGGCCCTCACGCTTGCAGGTCTTCCAACCGACCGCTTTTTGTTCGTCGGTTTTCTTCCATCGAAATCCGGAGCGCGTGCCCAGGCGATTGCCGAACTTCGAACGATCCGGGCGAGCATCATCTTTTACGAGAGTGGGCCTCGCCTCGGAGAAATGCTTGCAGCGCTCGCAACTGAAGTCGGCGACCGAAGTGCCGCTGTGGTTCGAGAGATCAGCAAACTTCACGAGGAGTGCGTCACCGGGCGCTTGACGATCCTCGCCAAGCGCTACGAAACTCTTGCTCCGAAGGGGGAAATCGTCATCGTCGTCGGACCGCCCGAGGACGTTCCGGAAGCATCGGATGAAGCCATCGATACAGCGCTTGATGCGGCGCTTTCCAAATTCAGTGTTTCGCGCGCCGCCGCCCAAGTCGCAAAGCAACTGAACGTTTCGAAGAAGCGCGCCTATGCCCGAGCTCTTGATCGAACCAAGTGATTGCAGTCCTTTCCCCCGGCCAAGACTCGCTGCAATGGATCGAACGCGCGTGACAGAACAGGCGCTACTATCTAGAGGCGCTTGATCATGAGCCTTCGCGTTGCGGTGCAAATGGACCCCCTCGAAGGGGTCAAGATTGCCGGAGATTCGACTTTCGCGATCATGCTCAAGGCGCAGGAGCTCGGCCACTCGGTCATCTATTATACGCCCGCTGACCTTAGCTATGCCGAAGGGCGGCTCTGGACCATGGGGTACCCTGTCGCGCTTACAAAGGTTCAGGGCGAACACTATCGCTTCGAAGAGCCGAGAATCCTTGATCTTGGCAGGGACGTCGATGTCGTTTTGATGCGCCAGGACCCCCCGTTCGACCTTGGGTACATCACCGCCACCCATCTTCTCGAACGGATCGTTGGCGAGACACTGGTCGTCAATGATCCCGCCAGTGTTCGCAATTGTCCTGAAAAGATCTGGGTTCTCGACTTTCCTCAGTTCATGCCGCCAACAGCAATCACACGCTCGGTCGGTCTTAGCCGCAAATTTCTGGCTGAACATGGCGAGATCGTCATCAAGCCGCTTCATGGCTTTGCCGGGAATTCGGTGTTCCGCGTTGGCTCCGACGGTCAAAATCTCCAATCACTCATGGAACTCTTCAATCGCACCTACCGTGAGCCTCATGTCATTCAGAAATTCATTCCCGAGATCGAAAGCGGTGATAAACGTATCGTTCTTATCGACGGTAAAGTCGCAGGCGCGATCAATCGGATCCCGGCAAAAGGCGAGATCCGATCAAATCTCGCGGTCGGTGGAACTGGAGCGAAGGCGGAGCTGACCGCGCGCGAAGAGGAAATTTGCGCGACACTCGGCCCCGAGCTTAGGAAGCGCGGTCTCGTTTTCGTCGGAATCGACGTCATCGGTGGCAAATGGCTAACGGAAATCAACGTCACATCGCCAACCGGAATTGTCGCGATCGACGCGTTCAATGGAAGCGATACGCCGGCGCTGATCTGGGACGCAATCGATCAACGCCTTCACGGGCGTTGAGGCGGCACGACCGGCCCGCGAGAGACTCGCGGTTCATGATATTTCAAAAATTAGGCGCGGGGATGAGCGTCGCGATACACATCGAGAATTCGTGCGGCGTCGACTTGGGTGTAAATCTGTGTCGAGGATAGGCTCGCATGACCTAGAAGCTCCTGAAGAGCTCGAAGATCCGCGCCGCGAGCAAGCAAATGAGTTGCGAAGCTGTGGCGAAGCGCATGCGGTGTAAGACTGTCGGGCAAACCGAGATTTCGGCGGGCGGAGGCAACGGACCGTCTCACAAGATCCGGGTTCAAGGGACCTCCGCGGGCGCCGACAAACAGCGGGCAGCCTGGACCGGTCGGATAGGGACATTGCTCGACATACTTCTCGATGGCTTCCCGGACCGGAGCGAGGATCGGGACCACTCGCGTCTTCGATCGCTTTCCCGTCACTCGAAGGGTCTTTCCAATGGGGAGAACGCCGCGCGTTAGTGAGAGAGCTTCGGCAACTCTCAATCCGGCACCATAGAGAAGCAGAAGGATCGCAAGATCGCGCGCTCCGATCCAGGGCACACTCGCGAGATCGGAAGCCGTTTCGGCAAGTTGGAGCACCTCGTCAGGGGCTGCCGGTCTTGGAAGAGTTCGGGGACGCTTGGGTGCCCTCGTCCGAAGGAGTGTTCCTTCCTGACCTTGCTGTTCGGCCGAATAGCCAAGGAATGCACGAACCGCCGAAAGCTCACGAGCGGCCGAGGAGGCGCCAAGCCCTTTTGAGCGACGCTCAGAAAGATAGGAGCGGATGTCGAGCGAGCCAACGCTCAAAAGATCGAATGAACGAATATTCTGGCCTCGATAGCGCCCGAGAAATTCGATCAGACGATGTGCGGTCGCGACATAGGCGCGCACCGTGTGGGCTGAACGACGGAGATCGTTTTGAAGATGCGAAGCCCATTGCACGGCGACGCCCCTTGCCGGATGAATCAGGTCTGCGGGTAGGTCAGCCACTTGGCGATCATAGCGGCGAGACTTCGCCCAAGAAACATCAGCAGTTCCGAGCCATGCCGAGCATCCAGACTGAGTTCTGCACGTTGGCCAAGTGCAAGAAGCCCGCAAGGCAACGGAGGCACGCATTCGATCCGAATCAGCGCTTCTGCACGGATTAGGTCGCAGGCCGGACCAAAAAGCGGGTGGCCGCGCTCGACCTTTCGCATCTCGACCCCGGCAACACGATCGACGGACCGTCGGAGAATCGCCGGGTCGACGAACTGGACGCCGCTTCCGTCGGCTCGGAAACCCTTGTCTCCGACAATCAAGGAAAGTGCGACTGCGTCAATTCCGAGAATCAGTGGCCATTCTTGGGTGACGACGTGCAAAAGTCCTTCAACCCCATCGGAATCGATTGCAGCAAGTACCGCTTCGTGGATTGACGCGACCGCGCCCGAATGTCCGCGCGCAAAGGCAATCAGATCTTCGTTCGCTTCCTGCGCCTCGCCGAGACGCTCGCGCAAATGCGCAACTGCGCGTTCTTCGAAAGGGATGACGCTCGCCATTGGCGCAAAGAATACGCCCGCAGCGGTTAATTTCCTACCATCAGAAAATGCGGAGAGAACTGAACTTAAAACAAAAGCGGCGGCGCCTCGAGGGCACCGCCGCCTTCATTCAACTTAAGAAGCGCGTCTTAGTTGAGCGAATTCGACACGTTATTGAACGTCGAATTCAGCTTGTTGCCGATGCCCTGCATCGCGCCGATCGCCGCAACGGCGATGAGAGCTGCAATGAGGCCGTATTCGATGGCAGTCGCGCCCTTGGTATTTTTAATGAGTTTCAAGAACTTGCTCATGGTCTTCGCTCCTTGGTTCCAAGTGAGGCGTTACCGCCTCTCCTGCGAGGTCCATTTCGCAGGTGAGGAGGAACCTAGCGGCCAGCTCTTGAGAAATTCTTACGTTGAAAGGTTGCCGAAATCTTAAGGTTCAAATCTAAACAGCAGAACTTATACGATCTTCTGACCGGTCGCCTGCCAGTCCTTTAAAAAGCCCGCAATTCCAGCCTCGGTCAGCGGATGATTGAACAATTGCCAGATGATCTTGGGGGGAGCGGTCATGACATCGGCACCGATCTTGGCGGCTTCGATCACATGGATGGGGTGCCGAACCGAAGCGACCAGGATTTCGGTCGCAAAATCATAATTGTCGTAAATCAGCCGAATGTCGGCGATGAGTTCCATTCCATCGAATCCGATATCGTCGTGTCTCCCAACGAACGGTGAAATGAATGTTGCTCCGGCCTTTGCCGCGAGGAGCGCCTGAGCCGATGAGAAGCACAAGGTCACGTTGACCATTGTGCCCTCCGATGTGAGCTTCTTGCATGTTTTCAGCCCGGCGGGAGTTAGGGGCACTTTGATCGCAACATTGTCCGCGATCTTGCGCAAAATTTCCGCTTCGCGGATCATCCCCTCATAATCGAGAGCAACGACTTCGGCAGATACCGGACCACTCACAATCGCTGCAATTTCGCCGACGACCTCGACGAAATCGCGGCCGGATTTGTGAATGAGCGAAGGATTGGTCGTGACTCCATCGAGAAGCCCAGTCTCGGCGAGCTTTCGAATTTCGGAAATTTCAGCGGTATCTGCAAAGAATTTCATAGGGCGAAAATGAACCTGAATTTATTGGAGGAGTGATGGGCAATAGCGGTTGAGGCCGAACGCGTCATCCAATTTGGAAGCGACAAGTCAAGCGACCGCTAGCCTGCAGAAATCCGTTCGTGAGTTTGCAATATTGCGGGTTGCCGGTGAGCGTTCGGACAGAGATTAGGCGAGGCTCCCCTTGTAGGCGCGTGTCTTAGCAATATAATACACATGAAGGTTCTCGAGCGTTGACCCGTTTCACTCCGGGCCGCACAAGAGAACAGAAAGGATTGTTCTGATGGCCAGTGAAGCGGTCCCTGAGACACAGACGGAGACCCGGACGAAGCTCAAGCTCGATCCGCCCGCCCCGCTCGAGCCGGTTGCACCGAGCGATGCTGCTGGTCTTGTGCCGCTCAAGTCTGAAGAAACGAGCGAACTCGACAAGCGCGTCGGCCAGTTCGTCGACGAGCTCGCAGGGCTGGATTCGAACAGTCCCGAATTCGGCAAAAAGGTCGATCAGCTGACTGCGATGGGGCGCAAGGAAATCAACGACGCTGCCGGAGCTTCCAACAGGTTCCTGGATCGTCCTGTCAAAGCGATCGACAGCGACTCCGGAATTGGTGCCGATCTTACCGAACTTCGAAAGACCGTCGAAGGTCTCGACCCGAAACGGCAGGGCACCCTCTCTCCTGGACGAAAGCTGTTTGGACTGATTCCGTTCCGCGGTCGGATCCAGGGCTATTTTCGCCAGTATCAGAGCTCACAAACGCACATTTCAGCGATTCTCGCTCGACTTGCATCCGGCAAGGACGAGCTTTTGATGGACAATGCCGCAATCGACACCGAACGGGCGAATTTGTGGAAGATGATGCACAAGCTCGAGCAGATGATCCACATCTCAAAAACGCTCGATCAGCGACTCGAAGACAAGGCGAACGAGCTCGATTCCAGCGAACCCGTAAAGGCCAAGGCAATTCGCGAGACCGCGCTGTTTTACACGCGCCAGCGGACGACTGACCTTCTAACCCAAATGGCAGTGACGGTTCAGGGCTATCTCGCGCTCGATCTTGTCAAAAAGAATAATGTCGAATTGGTGAAAGGCGTCGATCGAGCATCAACGACGACTGTTTCGGCATTGCGCACTGCAGTGACCGTCGCTCAGGCGATGACCAATCAAAAACTCGTCCTCGAGCAGATTGGAGCGTTAAACACGACGACCGCGTCGATGATCGATTCGACCGGCGAAATGCTTCGCACTCAGAGCGCTGCAGTCCACCAGCAGGCGGCAAGTTCGACCATCCCGCTGGAAACCCTCCAGCGCGCCTTCCAGAACATCTACGACACGATGGATCAGATCGACCGGTTCAAGCTTGAAGCGCTCGGCAATATGAAACAAACGGTCGAAACGCTTGGAAAGGAAGTGGATAAGTCGAAGGGCTATATCGCACGGGCCGAAGGAGTGAACCAGGCGAAGCTCGAACCGGCGTCCGCCTCGCCGTTCACGCCGATCGAGGCTCAGTGACCGAAGTCGCGGAAAAGGTCGAACGAGCGATCGCAAGGTTCGATCGCGTCGCTCGCGATCTCGATCAGCGCGGCGGCCCTGCTCGTGCAGCCGCGCGACGCGAGCGACAGCGCCTGAATGCGGGACTTGGTCGAACAATCGCCACTCTTGGAATTGCCGTCGCAATCGTTTGGCTGGCAACGATCGCAATCGGCCTCATCAAGCCAATCGGCATTTTCGGTTTTCTTGCAGCGGCGATTGCGACGGTCCTCGTTGCAGGGTTCGTAATCGCCCGGGGTGGCCGAAGGGTTGTCTCGGCGCCAGCCCCATCCACCGACCTTCCAAACGGAGCGATGGTGGAAACTTTCGACTCCTATCTCTACCGCGTCAGGCGAGCACTCCCTGCGCCAGCACAAGCGCAGGTCGATCTTATCAGCGCCCTTCTCCCATCGCTTAAGGAAACGTTGGAACGCGTTGCGACTCTCGATCCCAAAGCTCAGGATGCTCGCCGATTGATGTCGATCCATCTTCCCGGTCTGATCGAGCGCTATTCCAATGTTCCGGCGGCCTATCGGAGCGAAAAGGACGGCGAAGGAAAGACGATTGACGAGCGATTGATCGAAAGCCTTTCAGCTGCACGGTCTGCACTTAACGAGATTTCGCAAGATCTTGCGAAACAGGACATGGCTGCTTTCGAAACCCAAGGCCAATTCATCCAGTCCCGCTACGGCGAACAGGGGATCGAGAGCGAGGACGTCTCAGACACTTAGCGATTGCGCCCAGCGACTGGTCCGCCCATCATTCGCGATCGTCGCGATGTCGACCGCAAGTGAAAATCCGGACAATCTTCACCTGTGACGGCCGGATAGCGCGAGTTCCGCTAGCGTCGAGATCGATACTGGCAACAGACAATCTCCAAAGTTTAGCTGGGCCGCGGGAAAATCGCTTGCCTCGTGGCCCGAAGCGTTGAGAATCACGACCGGCGCTCAATTTGAAATCGATCTTCAAACGGGTGACAAAAGCAGCCTTGATCTTGTCACCGTCGGCCCCGCTCCAACGGATCTGGTCGGAACAGCCGGGCTCCTCATTAAGTACGGGCGCGAAAACCAGCTCGATCTTCTGGTTGCGAGCGCGAAGACAAAGGGCGGCGACAAATAGGCTTCAGCCGCCGATGACATGCTGATCTCGCAATCGTTCGATTTCGGAGGTCGTAAGTCCAAGGTTTTGGAGCACCTCGCTGGTATGTTCGCCAAGAAAGGGCGGTGGAAGCTCCGATATCGATCGCTCCTCGTCGAGAATGACGGGCGACGCAACGAGCGGCATTCCGGCGACCAATCGCACCATTTTGCGGTGTTTTGCCTGCACATCGTTCAGGGCCTGAGTAATCGTGTTGATCGGTCCAGCAGGAATTCCAGCTTTTTCGAGCGCACTCAGCCAGTGGCCAGAGGGCTTTGTCCGAATGACTTCAGAAAGCCGTCCAACGATCAGTTCGCGGTTCGCGACACGGTCGGCATTTGAGGAAAAACGTTCGTCGTTGCTCCACTCACAATGGCCGCAGATCTGCGCAAGCTTTGCAAATTGGCGATCATTGCCGACGGAAATGATGATCGGCTGATCGGCTGTTTCAAACGGCTGGTAGGGAACGATGTTGGGGTGAGTGTTTCCCTGACGCGGCGGGTCCTTGCCGGAGACCAGTGCGTTCGATGCCTGATTGGCAAGTAGAGCGAGCTCGGTATCGAACAATGCCAGGTCGACCGTAGCGCCCTCGCCGGTTTTTTCCCGGCGGTAGAGCGCACTCAAAATTGCAATACAAGTATAGAGACCAGTGAAGAGGTCGACCACCGCCACTCCGACACGCATCGGACCGCCGCCGGGGTCGGTGTCCGGACGCCCGGTCACGCTCATCAGACCGCCCATCCCCTGGATGATATAATCATATCCGGCGCGCTCGGCATAAGGTCCATCCTGGCCAAAGCCAGTGATCGAGGCATAAATGAGCCCCGGATTTCCCGCTCGGAGCGATTTGGCGTCGAGACCGAACTTTTCGAGCCCTCCAACCTTGAAATTTTCAATGACAATATCGCAATCTTGCGCGAGTTTGCGGACCAGCGCTGCTCCGTCCGGTCTCGAAAAGTCGATCGCAGCCGACCTTTTTCCTCGATTGCAGCTAAGAAAATAGGCAGCAACCCGCTGATCGCCTTCCCCGAACCATGGCGGTCCCCAGTGGCGGGTGTCATCGCCAAGACCAGGACGTTCGATCTTGAGAACATCGGCACCCAAATCTGAGAGCAGTTGAGTGCACCAGGGGCCCGCGAGGACACGGCTGAGATCGAGAACCTTGATCCCCTCCAGCGGCTTCAATGTCCCCGTCTCCCAAAGCGACGATCCATGAGCACTGCATGAGCCGCATTATGTCCCGGGGCACCGGTCACTCCGCCGCCCGGGTGGGCGCCAGAGCCGCAGAGATAAAGCCCTTTCAGGGGCATCCGATAATCCGCAGCGCCGACCATGGGACGTGCGCTGAACAGCTGGTCGAGGCCCATTTTCCCATGGAAAATGTCCCCCCCGACGAGGCCGAACCTGCGTTCGAGATCAGCGGGTGAATGGATTTGCCGGCCGATAACAGAATTTGCGAAGCCGGGCGCACGCTGATCAATGGTCGCAATGATTTGGTCAGCCGCTTTGTCACGGTCCTCGTCCCAGCTTCGTCCGTTTCCAAGATCGAAGCGAAAATGTTGACAAAACAGCGACGCGACATGTTTTCCCTTGGGCGCGAGCGTTGGATCGAGCGTCGAGGGGATCAACATTTCGATGACTGGCTGTTTGGCCCACCCGTTCACCGCAGCATCCAGATAAGCGCGGTGCATGTAGTCGAGACTGGGCGCGATGATGATTCCGGCAGTTAAGTGGTTTCCCTTCTTGGGCAAAACCGTAAATTTCGGAAGCTCCGAAAGTGCGACATTCATCCGAAACGTTGCGCTTTCGCATTTCCAATGGTGCATTCGGGACGAGATGTCGGGGGCGACCGCTCCAAAGGGTATCAACCGGTCAAACAAGAGTTTGGGATTAATTCCTGCGACGACGACTTTGGCGCGCCATGCCCGTCCTCCTGCAACCACTCCGCAGGCCCGGCCGTGCTCGACAATTACCTCTTCAACCGGAGTGCCGACAACGATATCGACGCCCGCTTCGCGACAAGCCCGCGCCATTGCCTGGGTGATCGAACCCATCCCTCCAATCGCATGCCCCCACGCCCCGGGAACTCCAGCCGCCTCTCCGAACAGATGATGCAGAAGCACATAGGCCGTGCCCGGCGACTGGGGTGACGCGAAATTCCCAACCACTCCGTCGAAACCGAACAGCGCCTTTGTAAGATCGCCCTTGAAGTGCCGGTCAAGGATTTCTGCTTCGCTGCGCACCGCGAAATCGTGGACAATTCGAGTTTCAGCAAGCGAAAGACCGGCCATGTCGCGCCCCAGGCTCAAAAGCTTCGGGATCGCACTGATCTTCCGGCCGACATTGGGCGGTGCTCGCAAAAGCCACTTTTTCAGCAAACGAACAACCGTGTTGAGCTCGGACAGGTAACGATCATAGGCTTCGGCATCTGGAGCGTGGTGACGTCCGATTTCCTTGCGGGTGAGGCCGCCCCGGCCGGCAAGAAGATAGTCCCCGTCCCCAGGAAGAAAATTGTCGGTTTTCCTTAGGACAACCCTCAGCCCATGCCGCTCGAGCTGCATGTCGTTGATCACTTTGGGTTGAAGCAGACTGACGGTGTAGCTCGCGGCCGAATTTCTGAAACCAGGAAGAAATTCGTCGGTAACCGCGGCACCCCCAACGTTCAGCGCAGCCTCAAGGAGCGTCACCTTAAGACCCCTTTTCGCCAGATAATAAGCGCAGGTGAGTCCGTTATGCCCACCGCCAATAACGATCGCGTCTTGCAAGAATTCCCCTCAGCTCATGCGAGCTAGCGCATCAATACCAACTCTTCGGCCATGGTCGGATGCAGCGCAACCGTAGCGTCGAAATCCGCCTTCTTCAGCCTGGCCTTGACCGCGATCGCTGCGGCCTGAAGGATTTCTGGGGCATCCGGACCAATCATGTGAATGCCGACAATTTCGTCGGTCTCACCGTCAATGACGAGCTTGTAAAGCGATCGCTCGTTTCTTCCTGCCAGAACGTTCTTCATCGCTCTGAAGTCGGACGCAAACGTCTTGACCGACCCCAGCTTGTTGCGCGCTGCTCCTTCAGTCAAACCGACGCCTGCGAGGGGAGGATGACTGAAAACCGCGGCGGGAATCGACTGATAGTCGACACGGTGGCTCTTGTTTCCGAAATAGGTGTCGGCGAATGCCTGACCCTCGCGAATTGCAACCGGCGTAAGCTGGACGCGATCGGTGACATCGCCGACCGCGAAAATCGATGCGACGGAGCTGCAATTGTCGGCATCGACTTTGATTTCGCCCTTTTCGCCGAGCTCCACTCCAACCGCCTCGAGACCGAGCGACCCGGTATTCGGAATTCGTCCTGTGGCAAACAGCAATTGGTCGGCTTCAATATCATCGCAACCGGTCATCGTGATGTGGAGCGTTCCATCGTCGCGCTTCAGGACCTTCTCGATCTTCGCCTGAAATTTGAAGTCAATTCCCTTGCCTAACGAAATCTGGATCAGCCGGTCGACAATTTGCTGGTCGTATTGCCGAAGAATGACGTCCGATCGATTGACGAGGGTGACGTGACTCCCGAACTGATGGAAAATTCCGGCAAATTCATTGGCAATATAGCCGCCGCCAGCAATCAAGATTCGCTTGGGAAGCGAATCCAGATGAAACACTTCGTTCGAGCTGATTGAATGCTCGATTCCGTCGATCTTGGGCATGACTGGCCGCGCACCGGTCGCGATCAGGATTTTTTCGGCGCTGAGTTTGCGACCGCTCGCAAGCGTTATTTGATTGGGGCCGGTAACCGTCGCGCGTTCGTTAAAAATCTGAACGCCGTGGCTTGTCAAAGTCTCGGTATAGGCACGCTCAAGCCGAGAAACCTCGGCAAGCACATTGTCACGGAGAACCGCCCAGTCGAAAGTCTTTGAAGGGATGTTCCATCCGAACATCGCCGCATCGTCGAGATCTTCGGCAAAATGTGCGCCGTAAACGAGCAGCTTTTTGGGAACACAGCCCCGAATGACGCAGGTGCCGCCAATCTTATATTCCTCGGCGATCCCGACGCGCGCGCCATAAGCGGCCGCAACTCTCGACGCGCGCACTCCCCCGGAGCCGGCGCCGATTACGAACAGATCAAGGTCGGCCATTCAAAAATCTCCGAAAGGATGCATTCCCAAGCATTCGAGCTGCGAAGTGCGGTGCGATCAATGATCTCATAGGCCGGCTCGTTCGATGAGTGCGCGGGTCGAAGCATCAATCACCTTGTCTTCAGTGCCGCTCGCAAGATCGCCCGCGATCTCCTTTCCAAGTTCCACTCCGAACTGATCGAACGGATTGATCCCAAGCAGAACCGCGTTGGAAAATGTCCGGTGCTCATAGAAGGCGATCAAGGCCCCGAGCCTGCGTGGCTCAAGCCGATCGAGGAAAACCGTCGTACTTGGCCGGTTCCCGGGATAAGAGCGCTGCGCGTCGGCGTTCGGCCGGCCCGTCATCAGCGCTGCACCCTGGGCAAAGGCGTTGAGAAGAAGAAGCCGGTGGTGTTCCGGATCCTGTGTGTCGTTTCCATCCCGAACGGCCACGAACTCTACCGGGACGATTACACTTCCCTGGTGAAGAAGTTGAAAAACGGCATGCTGGGCATCGGTGCCAGTGCCTCCCCAGCAAATCGGCGCCGTTGGCCAGCTGACCGTGTGACCTTCGTTGGTGACCGACTTCCCGTTCGATTCCATTTCAAGTTGCTGGAGATAGAAAGGAAGAAGCCTCAGACGCTCTTCATACGCAAAGACGCCGCGCGTCTGACACCTGAATGTCTCGACATAGAGCCGGTCGGAGAAGGCGGCGATCAGTGGAACGTTCTGATGCGGTTCGGAAAAACGGAAGTGCCGGTCCATCTCGGCCGCGCCTTCAAGAATCGATTCAAAAGCTTCCCATCCAACGGCAAGAGCCGCGCTGAGACCAACTGAACTCCAAAGCGAATAGCGACCGCCGACACTGTCCGCGAACTGAAGGACTCGGCTTTCATCGATGCCCTGATCGACCGCGGCGTCAGGTCTTGCGGTCACCCCGATCAATCTTCCGTCCGGATCGGCGACACCGCCGGAGCGAAGCCACGCCCGCGCAGAATCGAGATTTGCGAGAGTCTCGAGCGTCGAAAAGGTCTTTGACGCGACAACAATCAGCGTTGATGCGGGCTCAAGTGATTTTACGGCTTCGTCGAATGCCCCGCCGTCGATGTTCGACAGAAATCGGACGATCACGTGCAATTCGCTGCGCCCGAGCGCATCCACGAGAAGCGCCGGGCCAAGAACAGAACCACCAATTCCAATGTGGAGAATGGCCGTGATTTCGCCAAATGCACCGCCCTCGATCGCATCGACCAGCGACCGCATCCGGCTGCGTCTCAGGGTCGCGAGATCGACATCTTCCGATGAGCCGCTGCCGCGCTCTGCGACATGGCTTGCAGAGCGACTCTCGCTTCGATTGACGATCTTGCCCGAGAACAGCGCTTCCCGGGCGGAATTGAACCCCATCTGCTCCTGACGAGCGAGAAAATACTTCATCACATCGGCGTCGAGGTGAGTTTTTGTCCAGTCGAAGTAAATTCCTGCAACATCGAAAGCGAAACGACTGAGGCGTTCGGGTTCAGTCTCAAAGAGCTGCTCGAGCGTCCTTTCGACCTTCGGCTGCTTTTGTTCGGCCATTGCCGGGCACATAATGTCGCCCACTGCAAAAGCCACCCCGACTTGACGACGTACCGACACGCGACGAACAGCAGTCCCAATGGCAAGCCAAGCCTCGAAGAGCTCCCAGAAGCCCCAAGAACGGGAAACCGGCTGGAGCCTCGCGCGCTTTTTTATCGCACTTGCGATCTTTACCTGGGCCCTTCGAAGCCTCGTGGTGCAGCCGTTCGATATTCCCTCGGGCTCAATGATTCCAACGCTCTACATCGGTGATTATCTGATCGTCGCGAAATGGCCCTACGGGTTTTCGCAATTCAGCTTTCCCTTTGATTTTCCCTCATTCAAAGGGCGCCTTCTGGCTCACCTTCCTGAGCGCGGCGACGTCGTCGTTTTCCATCATCCGGCCCAGAACGAAGATCTTATCAAGCGCGTAATCGGCCTACCCGGGGACACGATTGCAATTTCGAATGGGCATTTGATTTTGAATTCCAACCCCGTCTCGAGAGTGAAGATTCCACCGGTCGCAATCGCGATTACTCCAAACAGTCCATGCCGGAGCGCACCTGGCGCAGTTCCCAAAGAAGTCACCAGGCCGGGCGGTTCGGCTTGTCTCTACGCTGCCTATCTCGAAACTCTGCCAGGAGGACGCTCCTATACAATTCTTGATCAGGTGGAGCACGGCCCCGGCGATGACTTTGGTCCGGTACGTGTTCCTCCCGGCCATCTTTTCCTGATGGGCGACAACCGGGACGACAGCCTCGACAGCCGGTTTTCACCGTTCGAAGGCGGAGTTGGAATGCTTCCTGTCGACCATGTCATCGGTCGGGCCCTTTTGACCTTCTGGTCTACCGACGGAAGCTCTTCCTATATCAAACCCTGGACCTGGTTCAGTGCATTGCGCGTAAATCGGATCGGAAATGGCTATTCGGGGGAGCGACGGTGAGCTCGGAAGCGAATGTCTTGAAGTTCGTCCGCGAGAAGCTCGCCCACGAACCCCGCGATCTTGGTCTGTTCACGCTTGCGCTCACTCATGCCAGCGCGGGGACCGACAATTACGAACGCCTGGAGTTTCTGGGAGACCGGGTTCTTGGTCACGTCATTGCACGCATCCTATATGATCGGCACCCTGATGAGCCCGAGGGTTATCTTTCCAGGCGGTTCAATGCGCTCGTTGCACGCGAGACTTGCGCGGAAGTCGGTCGGTCAATCGGTCTTCCAATCCTCATGAAACTTGGGAAACAGGCGCGCGAAGATGGGGCCAATCAAAGCGACAACGTCATTGGAGATATTGTCGAGTCTCTCATCGGAGCGCTTGTTATCGACGGAGGCTTGAGCGCGGCCGATCATTTCATCACGAAAGCGTGGCAGCCTCAGTTCGCGGAGCAACGCAAAGCCCCCAAACATCCAAAATCTACGCTTCAGGAGCTTGCCGCCGCGCGGGAATGCAAGCCTCCCTTTTACGAGGTGGTTGGGCGAACGGGCTCCCACCATCAACCCAAGTTTGAAGTTCGCGTCTCCATTCCAGGCCTGGGGGAAGCAAGCGCTGAAGGGGCAAGCAAGCATGAGGCCGAAACAGAGGCCGCAGCAGCTTTGCTCAAACATCTGCAATGAGCGATGAGAACACGAAGGCGGGATTTGTCGCTGTAATTGGAGCGCCAAACGCTGGGAAATCGACGCTCGTGAATGCGCTGGTCGGTCAAAAGGTCGCGATCGTAAGTCCCAAAGCCCAAACGACGCGCGCAAGGATCATGGGCATTGCAATCGAGAACGAGGCGCAGATCCTCCTGGTGGACACGCCGGGAATCTTCGAACCGCGGCGAAGGCTCGATCGTGCGATGGTCGCGGCTGCCTGGAGCGGCGCCCAGGACGCGGACCTCATCCTCTTTGTGATCGACGCTTCCAGCCGCCTCGGTCAAGATGTGGATCGGATCGCGTCATCACTTGAGAGACGCGAGCAGCCGGTGATCGTCGCGTTGAACAAGATCGACCTCGTTCAAAAGCCCGAACTTTTGAAATTGTCCGAAGTAATTTGCGCAAGGCTGAAGGCAGACCATCTGTTCATGATCAGCGCGACCCAAGGCGATGGAGTGGGCGATCTAAAGTCGGCCCTCGCAACTGCGATGCCAAAAGGACCATGGCTTTTTCCGGAAGACGAGCTTTCAGATGCCACAGACCGAATGATTGCCGCGGAACTTACGCGCGAGCAGGTCGTGAACCAGCTCTATCAGGAATTGCCCTATTCAACCGCAATCGAAACCGAAAGGTGGGAAGACCGGCCGGACGGCTCAACCGTCATCCATCTGCAAATTCTGGTGGAACGGGACAGCCAGAAGGCAATTGTCATCGGCAAGGGCGGACGTCGCCTCAAAAATATCGGGTCACTCGCCCGCGAGCAGATTGCTCAGCACCTCGGCAGGCCTGTTCACCTTTTTTTGCATGTCAAAGTCGAACCGAAATGGGGTGAAGATCGCTCGCTTTATCGCGAGATCGGCCTCGAGTGGTCCGAATAGGTTTGTTCGATCATTTCATCGACCCACTGGGGGACAAGCTCACTCGCCATTCCAAACCGGCTTTCTTCAAACATTGCGCTCGAGTGACTGGGTTCAAGATTGATTTCGAGCGTGTTCGCACCCTGGTTGCGCGCGATCTGAACGAAGCCCGCGGCCGGATAGACCGAACCAGACGTTCCAATCGAAACAAACAGATCGCAATCTAGAAGAGCCGCTTCAATGCGCTCGATTTCGTAAGGCATTTCCCCAAACCAGACGACGTCGGGCCGGATTTGACCAACGATACCGCAGGAAGGGCACAGTGCAGCAACGCCCATTGGCCCCTCCCACACAAAGCGCCGGTTGCAGGCAAGACACCAACCCCTTCGGTGCTCGCCGTGCATGTGCAAGAGGCGCTTCGATCCCGAACGTTCGTGAAGATCGTCAATATTTTGAGTGACGAGAAGAAAGTCTCCGCTCCAATTGCAGTCCAATCGAGCAAGCGCCAGATGGGCAATATTGGGCCCGACCTCGGCAAGTTTCGCTCGGCGCGCATCGTAAAATCGGTGAACGCCTGAAGGGTCACGCAAAAAGGCTTCCGGGGTCGCGACGTCCTCGACCCGCTGACCTTCCCACAATCCGTCAGGTCCTCGGAAAGTCGCAAGCCCGCTTTCGGCAGAGATGCCCGCTCCAGTTAGAATTACGATGTTGCGAATTTCCATTTCGTCATCATAGGCCCAAGTTGGGATGACCGAAGGCAAAATCCGAGTTGGAATTGGCGGATGGACCTTTCCCGAGTGGAGAGGAACTTTCTATCCCGACGACCTCGTCCAGAAACGCGAACTCCAATTCGCATCGCGCAAATTCGGTGCGATCGAGATCAACTCGACATTTTATGGTCGCCAAAGCGTCAAGAGCTGGACTGGCTGGGAAAAGGAAGTCCCCGACGATTTCCAGTTCGCGCTCAAGGGATCGCGCTACTGCGTAACGCGCCCCAAACTTGCCGACACCGAAGAAGCGCTCGGCCATTATTTCGCTCAAGGCATGGACGCGCTCGGATCCAAGCTTGGCCCGATCCTCTGGATGCTTGCTGCCCGCCGTTCATTCGACCGTGAAGATATTGCCCGCTTCCTCAACCGCTTGCCGACCTCATTGGGAGGGAGGCCGTTGCAGCATGCGATCGAACCGCGCCACGAGAGTTTCCGCGACGCAAAATTCTTCGGTCTTTGCCGCGACCATGACATCGCCGTGGTCTTCGGTGACGATGCGAAATTCCCACTATTCGACGTCGAAACTGCAAGCTTTGCTTATGCGCGTCTCCAAAATATGCACGAGGAGCTCGCCAACGGCTATGACCCTCACGATCTCGACCGCTTCGCAGAAAAAGCGCGCGATTGGCGAAAAGCCGGGCGGAATGCATTTATTTTCATGATCAATGGTGCAAAAATTCGCGCACCAGCTGCCGCGCTGGCGCTCCAGGAGAGGCTTCGCTAACGAACAGCAATGCGCACTGTCGAGAAGCCGACCCGCATCAAATTATTCGCGCCCAATGGTCGCATGGGAAAAGCCATTGCGGCCGCAGTTGAGGGTGACCCTTCTTTCGTTCTCAGCAACGACGAATGCGACGTCATTCTCGACTTCTCGGCGCCCGATGCACTTGATGGCAGCCTTGCCGCCGCAATCTCGGAACGAACGCCAATTCTCATTGGAACGACCGGGCTCGATGAAACTGCTAAAGAGCGAATCGAGACAGCATCGGCATCCATCGCGATTCTTCGCGCTCCCAATACGTCGCTTGGAATTGCGATCCTTGCGGATTCAGTGGAGCGAACGGCTCGAGTACTGGGCCCAGATTGGGATATCGAAATCGCCGAAATTCATCATCGGATGAAAGCCGATGCCCCGTCCGGAACCGCGCTTCTCCTCGGCGAAGCGGCCGCACTTGGGCGTGGCCGGACAGAAACTGCCGAGATTGGCCGAAGCGGAACCGGCCTACATCGCGAGCCCGAAGCAATCGGCTATGCCTCGCTTCGCGGCGGCACGGTAGCCGGCGATCATCAAGTCCTCTTTCTCGGGCCCGACGAGCAAGTCATTTTCTCGCATCGCGCCGAAAACCGAGGAATTTTTGCTCGTGGCGCGCTTATTGCGGCTCGGTTCATCGCAGACAAGAAGCCCGGCATTTATTCGATGCAGGACGTCATCAGGGCGCTGTGAGCGATCGTGACCCAAGCGCGCCAGGCCTCGCGCGGCGGCTTGGCGTTTTCGATGCGACGATGCTCGTCATGGGAGGGATCATCGGATCGGGGATTTTCGTTAACCCCGCGGAGGTTGCGCGGCACGTAACAACTCCGTTTTTGATCGTTGGCGTATGGATTCTAGGTGGAATCGTCGCTCTCGCGGCATCATTCGTGTATGCCGAACTCGCGGCTCGAAGGCCCGAAGTCGGGGGTCAATATGCCTATCTTAGGGACGCCTACGGCCCGATGCCGGCGTTTCTCTACGGGTGGGCCCTTCTTCTTGTCATCCAGTCGGGAGGAATGGCTGCGGTGGCCATCACCTTCGCTCGCTATTTTGGAAATTTGGTACCGCTTGCGCTCCCAGACAGCATCGTCGGGGTTGGCGTTCTTGCAGTTTTGACGGCCATCAATTGCATGGGAGTTCGCTCGGGCAGCAATGTCCAAAGTGCGCTGATGGTCCTCAAAATTCTCGCGATTGTGGGTCTGGTGCTCGCAGGTCTCCTGTTTGCGCCAGCTGCCCATTCGGTAAGGTCGCCCAGCGCTGCTCCGCTTTCGACATTGGCAGCGATTGGGGCTGCAATGACCCCCGTCATGTTTTCTTATGGCGGATGGCAGACCTCAAGCTTCGTTGCCGGAGAAATGCGCGATCCCAAGCGTGACCTTGCGCGCGGACTGCTGCTGGGGGTCGCGGGCGTCGTTCTCCTCTACAGCCTGGTCGCGCTTGTGTGCGTCTATGCCCTGGGTCCGTCGGCCCTCGCCAACTCGAAAACTCCGGCGACCGATGTAATGCGCCTCGCACTTGGCAGCAAAGGCGCAACCTTCATCGCGATCGGTGTGACGATCTCGACCCTGGGTTTTCTTAGCCAGGGCATGCTGACCGCTCCCCGCGTCTATTTTGCGATGGCGGAGGACGGCCTATTCTTTCGGTCGGTCGCCCGAGTAAGCGCAAAAACGCGAGTGCCGATTATGGCAATCATTCTCCAGGGCGTGGCGTCGGCGGTCATCGCTCTATCAGGAACCTACGGCCAGATTCTCAGCTACGTCGTTTCAGTGGATTTCATTTTCTTTGGACTTACCGGGCTTGCCCTTTTCGTGTTTCGCAATCGAGACCCCGATCAGCGACCGACCTTCAGAGCTCCACTTCATCCAATAACCACCGGCCTGTTCGTGTTCGCCTGCTTTGCGACGGTCATCGCGACCGTCGTGAACAATCCCGTCAACAGCCTGATCGGTTACGCAATCCTTGCGGCGGGCATTCCCGCGTGTCTCTACTGGCAACGCAAAAAGGCGATTGAGTCGAAATGAGAACGATGCAGTCGGCCTATATGCACTGGGCAAAATTCAAACCCCAAGTGCGCTATGATCTTACCGGAAGCGAGGTGCCCCATTTTCGAATGGACTCGCTCCCACTTGAACTTCCCGATCTCGATCTCGATGGCGCAAGCCACCCCCGATATGCGCCTCTGCGCGAAGAAATCGCTCGCCGCTATGGTGTCGGACCGGATCAAGTCGTTCTTGCCGACGGAACGTCGATGGCGAATTTTCTGGCGATGGCGACCTTGGTCTCTCCGGGCGACGAGGTCGTGATCGAACATCCAGCCTATGAGCTGCTGCTGTCCGCTGCGAGCTTCCTCGGAGCCAAGATCCGCCGTTTCGAGCGAAGGTTCAAGGATGGTTTTCGATTGGATCCAACGCTCGTCGAGCCTCAAATTTCAGACCGCACACGACTTGTGATCGTCACCAATTTGCACAACCCGAGCTGCGCTCTTGCAACCAAGGACGAGCTTTTAGCGATTGGCGAACTTGCAGCGAAGGTCGGCGCCCACGTCCTCGTCGATGAAGTCTACCTCGATTCTGCAAGGCCCGTTCAATCCAGCGCCGTCCATCTCGGGGCCAGTTTTGCGTGCACCAACAGTCTGACCAAGTCCTATGGCTTGAGCGGGCTGCGCTGCGGCTGGATCCTTGCTGATGGATCGATCGCGGAGCGAATGTGGCGTCTCAACGATCTGTTCGGTGTGAACCAGGCCCATCCCGCCGAGCGGCTTGCCTGCATTGCATTCCAAAACATCGACGAAGTGATCGGCGAAAGCCCGGATCTTCTCGCCCGAAACCGCGAGATGTGGAATGGATTTGTCCGCTTGCGCAGCGATCTCGAATGCATGCCGGCAGAGCAGGGCGCGACCGCATTCCCAAGGTGGAGCGGGGGCGACACCGAACGCCTCGACCAATGCCTTCGCGAGCACTACGAGGCCGCAATTGTTCCTGGTCGCTGGTTTGAACTTTCGAACCACTTTCGGATTGGCTTTGGAACTGGAAATTTTGAGTTCGAGGAAGCTCTTCAACGGCTTGGTTCGGCGCTGGACGATTGTCGATGAAAAGAGCGGACGTCTTCGAGTTTTTCAGACGTCTCGCGGAAGCCAATCCTTCGCCAGCGACGGAGCTTGATTTCACCAATCCGTATACGTTGCTCGTTGCAGTCGTTCTTTCGGCACAAGCGACCGATGCAGGGGTCAATCTTGCCACTCGCCCGCTCTTCGCGCGCATCGAGAACTCCCGAACAGATGATCGACCTTGGCGAAGATGCATTGCGCGAGGCGATCAAGAGCATCGGACTGTTCAACACCAAGGCTCGAAACGTGATTGCGCTCAGCAGAGCCCTAGTGGAGTCGTTCGGATCCAAGGTCCCTCGCGCACGCGAACAATTGCAGCAGCTTCCGGGGGTGGGACGAAAAACAGCCAATGTCGTCCTCAACACCGCATTTGGCGAAGAAACCTTCGCGGTCGATACCCACGTCTTCAGGATCTGCAACCGCACTGGACTTGCGCCCGGAAAAACACCGGACGAGGTCGAAGCCAAACTCGAAAAAGTCGTCCCGCAGCCGTTCCGCCGCGACGCGCACCACTGGCTAATCCTTCATGGACGCTACACTTGCAAAGCGCGCCTTCCCGAATGCTGGCGCTGTCCGGTGCGCGATCTGTGCAGTTATAAGGCCAAGACAGGCGCTCCGCGCGAAGCTGCTACATCCACGAGCGCTCGAAGCGCGAACCGAGCGTCGTCAAAAGCTCGTACTGGGAAAGCCCGGACTGTTTCGACGCGCTAGCGAGATCATAATCGAGCTCGACCCAATCACCTTCCGCAAGATCTGGGACCGAATCCAGTCCAACCGCTATCAGGTCCATCGAAACACGGCCGAGGACCGGAAGCGCATATTCTCCAGCAAACGCCGAGCCCTGAGACGAGAATCCACGAAGATAGCCGTCAGCGTAGCCAATATTGAGAATGGCGACATCGGTATCTTTCTCAGCAACAAAAGTGGCTCCGTAACCGCAACTTTCGCCCGAGGGGACAGTCCGTCGCTGAACAACTTGTGCCGAGATTCGCGCGACCTGCCGAATATTGGCCGCAGCTTCTGAGCGCTGGGCGCCCCCATAGAGCGACAGCCCAGGCCGAACGAGGTCGAAGCTATAATCGCGTCCGAGACAAATGCCGGCACTGTTGGCGAGGCTGTAACGTCGGGCCCTTAGATCATGTGCAACCGAACGAAATCGTCCAAGCTGGGCACTGTTCATCGGGCTGTTTTCATCGGCGCACGCAAGATGACTATGAACGGTGTCGATCGAAAGATCACGGCATGCATCAATTTCCTCGGGCCGAAGCCCGAGCCTGTTCATCCCCGTATCGATCATGACATCACAGGGTCGGTCTGAAGCGATCTCCTTCCATCTCGCAATCTGATCAAGGCTGTTGAGGCACGGTCGGGCGCGGCCTTCAAGCGCCGAAAGAACGTCGTCCGGACCAACACCGTGGAGGACAACGACGCTGAGCTCATTCGAAACAGCTAAAAGCTCTTCCGCTTCGGCCCAGGTCGATACGAAGAAATCTCTGCATCCGACCTCGATCAGCGCGCGGGTCGTCTCGAGCGCTCCAAGTCCGTAGGCGTTTGCCTTGACCGCAGCACCGGCAGGAACTCCGGCATGCTCCTGAAGCCATCGCCAGTTGGACTGGATTGCGCAGCGATCGATGATGAGGCGTAATGGACGGTGCATCGCCCGCCGTTACGGCGGTCGTCACGAAGAGCGCAAGCAACTCTGGTTGGAAACGTCGCTGCCTTTGCTCGGTCCGAGAGAATTCAGCTAAGCGATCGATGCTTCATCGTGGCCGCCGACTGGTCCCAATTGGTCCCATCGAATTGCTCGATTGTAAGCGGGAGCCCGTCATCGAGACAGTTCGCGTTGACGCTCCACGATGTGGGGTGAGAACGTGGCTGGTAGAAGCTCTTGATCCCGCAAGAGGTGCAGAACAGGTGTTCAGCTGAGCAGGTTCCGAAGCGGTAGCTTCCAAGCGCCCCCGCGCCGGACACGAGCTTGAAGTTTTCGTGTGGGACAATGAGGTGCAAAAATTGAGTCATTGAGCAGATCGAGCAATTGCAGTGGAGCACGCGAAGTGGCGGCTCCTCGACTTCAGCCTCAAACCGTACTGCTCCACAATGACATCCACCCCTGATCACCATCGCAACTTCTCCAAGCGCAGCGCGCGATTTTCAGCTTGTCGGAAGTCTTGCGATCGTCAGCGTCAATCGATCTTCGCCCCGCGCAACATCGATTGAGGCGGATTTTCCCGCACCATCGAGCGCACGCCCGAGTTCCGACGCACTTGCAACCGGCGAGCCGTTGACCGCGACCACAATATCACCGGCCTCAAGTCCGGCTTTGGCCGCGGGACTTTTGGGTTGGACGAGAGCCACCGCCGTTCCGCTTGACCGGGATTGGCTCAATCGAGCGGCAAGACCGGAATCGAAGTCTTCCGCTCGAAATCCAAACGCGGTTGTTGGCGACAAACTTCCGCGAAGAAGCTCGTCGACAATATTTCCCATAATATCGGCCGGAATCACGGAGTCTGCCGGTCCGGCGGGAGCGACAATTCCGATGACCTGACCCGTTCCGGAAATGAACGGAGCACCGGGCGGAAGATCTGATCCCATCGGCTCGACACGAATATAGGCGCCTTGGGCCCCGCCATCGATCAGGAAGTCGCTAGAAATCATTGCCGCGCTTGCACTGCATCCCGCGCCTACCGGATTGAAAATCGCGAATCCGAAATCGCCAACTCTGGGAAAAGTCTGATCTGCAAGTGCCAGCGGAGTAAGACCGGTCCCATCGGTTTTAATAATGCTCAATCCAGAAACCGGGTCGGATCGGTTGTCGGTAACCGCGATTGCGGGGCCCGCTCCAAAATGCACTTCCATCTGGCCCGTCGGAAGCGAGGCGGTCGATGCCAGGATCCAGCCATCGGGTGAAACTGCAAAACCCAGCGTGGCGGATCCGGTCGCTCCGGCGGGCGCAATCGCAGCGATCGAAGGGCAAAGTGCGGCAATTGTATCGGCAAGGGTCGGCAATCCGGGCTGTTGCCTGACGATCTGGATGATCGGTCGCCGACGATCGCTGCTTCCGTTCTGCTGCTGATCCGTCGGAGGAGCGAGTGAGCGACTGACGAACCCGCCCGCAATTGCTGCAAGGATCACTGCTCCGCCGATGATATAAAAGTTGCGCGGGACCCTATTCACCGAACATCTCGCGCTGAGCCTTATCCATCTCATCGGTATAGCGGCGATGGACGAACTTCTCAGACAGCGTTCCGACGACTTCATCTTCGTCGCTGATCACGGCGAGGAAATCCGCTCCGTTACTATCAAAAACATGCATCGCTTCGCGCACATTGTCGGCCGGGCGAAGAGCGATTCCAGCCATGGCCGCCAAGGATCCGATTTCCTCAGCCTCATCGATCCCGGGATCGAATGCTCGGGACGTGTCGACAATTCCGAAATAGCGACCCGCCGCATCCGTCAGAACCACGTAGCTGGTGGACCCGAGCGGAAATCGGCGCCTGAACTCGGCGATCCCGGTCGCAGCCGCCGCAGTGTTGATTGCGCGTTGCATCATTCTTCCAACCGTCAAATTTCGGATCCAACCGACGTCGCGAGCACTTCGGATCGATTGGCCACGAGTATGCATGCGCCAGGTCGAGAACGAGTAGCCGAATCCCTCGCGAACAACTGTGCTTGCACAGAGGCCGG
Organism: uncultured Alphaproteobacteria bacterium; assembly: GCA_963703055.1. GTDB lineage: Bacteria > Pseudomonadota > Alphaproteobacteria > Sphingomonadales > Sphingomonadaceae > Sphingomicrobium. The sequence goes on from OY969784.1 coordinate 985,784, forward strand.
CCATCACAGCAACGCTCGTCAGCGCAAAATCATGGGTCGTTTCGAGAACCAGCAGCGACATGGTCATTGGTCCGCCGACAATTGCGACAGCCATTGCAGCCATGCCGATGAGCGCAGCATCAGACGGATCGATTTGAGGTGCCCCGTTGATCCGGGCAAGGAGCCCTGCGAACAATTGTCCTGCAAGCGACCCGATGAAGAGCGAGGCAAAGAACAAGCCCCCTCTGAATCCGAAGCCCAACGAGATTGCGGACGCCATGATCTTGACGACGAAGATCAGCAGAAGAAAGCGCAGAGCCACTTCGGCGCCGAGATCGAGGTGAAGTGCGCCATGGCCTGCCGAAAGTGCCTGGGGAGTGAGGTACCCAAGCGGGATCAGAAGCAAACCGCCGATCGCCGGGCGCCACAGATCGAGCAAGGGCGAGGACCGAACAGTCTCTTCGATGAAGGTGACGGCGCGCATGATTACGATCGCAATTCCCGCGCAGACGACGCCGAGAAGTGCATAGATGAGATAATCCTCGGTCGTGATCGCCTTGGCTCCGGGAAGTGCGATGATATAAGCTTCGAGACCGAGCAACCGGGCAGTGAGAACTGCGGACAGAGCCGCTCCTGCGACCGGCGCAATCGCCGACGGCGTATAGGCGCCGATCACGATTTCGAACGCGTAAAAAGCTCCGGTCAGTGGAGCACTGAAAGCAGCCCCAATCGCAGCTCCCGCTCCGGCGCCCAGGAGAATTCGCATGTCGGCCCGCCGAAGCCGCAACCATTGTCCGACAACGGAGGCAAACCCTCCACCGGCCTGAGCATAAGCAGCCTCGAGACCGACCGATGCTCCGACGCCGTTGGAGAGCAAAGTTTGAACACAGACGAGCAGGCTATCGCGAAGTGGGACAACTCCACCATGGAGCGCATTTGCTTCGACAACGTCGACGGGAGTCCTCCAGCGCCGCGCTGCGGCACGTGTCCCGAAGCCCAGCAGAAGCCCACCGATCGGGAGCGCTAGAAGCGAATAGGGTGACAGAGATGGCGCGGCGCTGAGGCTCGTGCCTCCAAGACCGTAAATGAGTGACTGCAACCCATGAGCGGTGCGGTTAAGAATGAAGGTCAAGAGTCCAGCGGCGATCCCAAGAACGACCGCCATGACGACGAGCGCCACTTCGCTTGATCGGAACAGCCGCCGGATCGCTGCGGTGCCCCTCGATACGTTCACCGACTGCTGCACATTCGAAAGGCTGCCGCCGATCACCTCACTCCACCGTCACGCTCTTGGCAAGGTTCCGCGGCTGATCGACATCCGTCCCTTTCAGCACTGCGACATGATATGCCAGAAGCTGGACCGGCACTGCGTAGACGAGCGGCGCAATGAGGGGATGAACCTTGGGCATTTCAATCGTCGCGATACAACCTTCGCCAGCCTCGGCAATGCCACTTGAGTCACTGATGAGAACGATTTTTCCGCCGCGGGCGCGGACTTCTTGCATGTTGCTCACAGTCTTTTCGAACAAAGGTCCCGAAGGCGCGAGGACAATCACGGGAACATTGTCGTCGATGAGTGCGATCGGACCATGCTTCATTTCTCCCGCGGCATAACCTTCTGCGTGGATATAACTGATTTCTTTGAGTTTTAGAGCGCCCTCGAGAGCCATTGGATAATCGGGTCCGCGACCAAGGTAGAGAACGTCCCGCGCCGGAGCGATGAAATGAGCGACCTCTGCAATGTCTTCGTCATGGTCGAGTGCGGCGCTAAGTGCAGCCGGAGCCTCCTGGAGGTGGGCAACGATGTCGCGTTCCTCTTCCCGGCTGAGACAGCCCTTGGCGCGCGCGAGATTGGCAGCAAAAGCAGCAAGGACGGCGAGCTGGCAGGTGAACGCCTTTGTCGATGCCACACCGACTTCGGGGCCTGCATGGGTTGGAAGTAAGAGGTCAGCTTCTCTCGCCATCGAGCTTGTCGGAACGTTGACGACGACCGCAATCCGTTGCTGTTCGCTTCGGGCGTGGCGAAGCGCAGCAAGAGTGTCGGCGGTCTCGCCCGACTGGCTGATGAAAAGCGCTAGACCACCGCGTTCGAGCACAGGTTGCCGATAGCGAAATTCACTTGCGACATCGATATCGACGGCGACTCGAGCGAAGCGCTCGATCCAATATTTGGCAACGAGGCCCGCGTAATAGCTTGTTCCGCAAGCGACGATCGTCACGCGATTGACGCTCGCAAGGTCGAGGTCGCCCACTGGCAACGCGACTTCGCCTTCAAACGGGCGGACATAGCTTTGCAGCGTTTGCGCAACGACAATCGGTTGTTCGAAGATCTCTTTTTGCATGAAATGGCGATAATTGCCTTTTTCGACCGGCGCCGACGATGCACCGGACTCGACGATCTCGCGCACTACCGGCCGATTTTCGCGATCGAAGATCTCGATTCTCTCGCGGCTGACCAGTGCCCAATCGCCCTCGTCGAGATATGCGATGCGCTGAGTCCAGGGCGCGACCGCGAGCGCGTCCGAGCCAAGGTAATTTTCGCCCTCGCCGTAACCCACGGTTAGCGGCGCTCCCCGCCGGGCGCCGATCATGAGATCGGGATGGTCTCGAAACAAAAATGCGATAGCAAAGGCACCGGTCAGTCGGGGCAGAATGTTTGCGACAGCGTCCTCGGGCGACGCGCCTCGCTCCACTTCGCGCGCTACGAGATGTCCAACGACCTCCGTGTCGGTTTCACTTTCGAAGCTACGGCCCTCGCCGATCAGTTCGTCGCGAAGGGGTTTGAAATTCTCGATGATGCCATTGTGAACGAGCGCGACCGTATCGACGATATGCGGATGGGCATTTCCAATCGTCGGAGCACCGTGCGTCGCCCAGCGAGTATGTGCAATTCCGGTGGATCCGTCGAGAGGATGGGCGGCAAGTTCCTTCGCGAGATTTTCCAGCTTGCCTTCGGCACGTCGGCGTTCGAGTTGGCCACCGTTGATGGTGCAGATCCCGGCAGAATCGTAGCCACGATATTCGAGACGCTTGAGCCCTTCGAAGAGCCTTTGAGCAACATCACTCTTGCCAACTATACCGACAATTCCGCACATTTAGTCTGCAGCTTTCTTCGTCTTAATCCGCTCCCGAAATAGGCGAGCCCAGCCGGCCAATCCCTTCTGCTCGCTTCGCTCGATGGCAAGGCTATCGGGCTCAACGTCCCGCGTAATGACCGAACCCGCTCCGACGATAGCGCCCTCTCCGATGCGCACCGGAGCGACAAGTGAACTGTTGGAGCCAATGAATGCTCCTGGACCAATCTGTGTAGGAAACTTCTCAAACCCATTATAATTGCAGGTGATCGTTCCGGCGCCGATGTTTGCGCCTGCGCCGACAAAGGTATCACCGACATAGGATAGGTGATTGACCTTGGCGCCTTCGCCAAGCTCGGATTTCTTCAGCTCCACGAAATTGCCGACCTTCGTCCCTTGAGCAAGGGTGGTACCGGGCCGAATCCGAGCAAACGGACCGATGCTTGCGTTCGAACCGATGATTGCCCCTTCGATATGACTGAATGCGTGAATTGTTGCTCCATCGGCAATACGCACACCCGGTCCGAAAACGACATGGGGCTCGACGGTGACATCACGTCCGAGTTTTGTATCGAATGCAAACCAGACGCTTTCCGGATCAATTAAGGTTGCGCCATCTTCAAGGACCCGCTCGCGACGGCGCCTTTGCCACTCGAGCTCCAGATGCGCGAGTTCGGCGCGGCTATTGACCCCCGCCGTCTCATAGGGATCAGCGAGGATCACCACTGCGCCTTTGCCTTCCGCTTCTGCGATGTTGACGATATCGGGCAGATAATATTCGCCCGCGGCATTGTCGTTGGAGACTTCACCGAGCCAGCGGAACAAGTCTGGCGCACGGACAGCCATCATTCCTGAGTTACACAAACGAACCGCCCGCTCGTCTTCGCTTGCGTCCTTATATTCGACCATCCTAGCGATGTGGTCGCCTTCTCCCAGGATGATCCGTCCGTATTTCAGCGGGTCGTCTGGGCAGGAGGCAAGCACGACCACACCCGGATTATCGCTACCATCGAGCCTTTGAAGCATGCGCCCGAGCGTTTCGGCTTCGACGAACGGAGTGTCGCCGTAGAGGATCAGGACGGGCCCATCATAGCCTTCAAGTGCTGTCGCCGCTTCCTGAACAGCGTGCCCGGTACCTTTTTGCTCCGCCTGAAAAGCAAAGGTCACATCCTGTCCTGCCAAAGCGCGTTCGATTTGTTCGCGCCCTTTTCCGACAACAATGATTTGTCTCTCCGCGCCGAGCGCGTCGACACGGTCCAGGAGATGAAGAAGCATCGAGCGGCTTGCGATCGGATGAAGCACCTTGTGCATATCGGAACGCATTCGCGTCCCCTGCCCGGCGGCGAGGATGACGGCGGCGAAGCGGTGCTGTTCGGACATTTCAGAAAACCATGGCATGCTGGTTTGAAGAGCGCCAGTATCTGCCGATGTCAAAAAAAGGGCGGCCCGATCGGAACCGCCCATAAAGGCCAGATCTAGTGAAGCCTAGAATATGTTTTGGTAATATTCGTTTCCGACGAAGCCCATCTTCTGGACATGGGCCCTCTTCGTGACGGCAAGAACCTCGTCGACCAAATTGTACTTGGCCGTCGCATCGGGCTGAAGATGAAGTTCCGGAACCGGATTCATCTGCTGAGTGACTTCAAGATACTGACGCAGCTGTTCCTCGGAGATCGAAGTCCCGTTCCAAGTGATCTGGTTTGCAGCAGTCACTCCAACTGTATTCTTGAGCGGCTCAATTGGCGGCGGCGGCGTATGGTTATTGACCGGCAGATCAAGCTTCACCGCGTGGGTCTGCGGCGGGATTGTTATGATAAGCATGATCAGCAGGACGAGCATGACGTCAATCAGCGGCGTCACGTTGATGTCGATCATCGGCTCGCCCTTGGAGTTGTCGCTAGTGGTCTGCATCGACATGGCGAAATACTCCTAGAGGCGCGGAACCGGGCCGGGACCCGGTTGTGAAAGGAAGCCGATACGCTGGAATCCAGCCTCCTGCATCGTCATGATGACTGCACCGATACATTTGTACGGGGTGTTGATGTCGCCTCTGATGTGCGCTTCGGGCATGTTATCTTCGTTGATATTCTGGACGCCGCCGACAGCGGTGATTTGATCCTCGAGCTTTTTGACGGCCATTTGAAGCAATTGTTGCTGGGTGACCTGTTTCAGCATCCAGTAGACCTGGCACGTTCCGCCGGGACCACCTCGAACGCTCAACGAAACATTCTCAGGCTTCGTAATGGTCGGCTGGTAGCGGACCTTCGGCAAGGTAACCGGAACCTGGTGCACCACAACCGGAATTGTGATCAAAAAGACAATCAGAAGCACCAGCATAACATCCGTCAACGGAACGACGTTGATGTCCGAAAGGGCGGTGTCTTCTTCACCGTCTTGAATGACTGTTCCTGCCATACGGCTGGGTTCTTTCCTACTTCAAACAAATGCGGAGGCCGGCTGATGACCGACCGCCGCCTGGGATTATTTTGCGCTCGTCGGGGTGGTTTGAGCATCCGTTGGAGTCCGGCCGGCTCGAAGCGGGTCCGACCCGGCCTGAGTTGCTGGACCGCCCGTCTTGGTGGCCAAACTGGCCTTTGCTGACGGGCCGGTCGTGCCGACAAGATGCGGCTTCACGGCACCGTCCGACATGAGATAGCCGTGAAGATCGTTGGTGAACGCCGCGAGATCCTCGATGATCGACTTGTTGCGGCGAATGAGCCAGTTATAGGCGAGCACCGCGGGAACCGCGACGACCAGGCCCAAGGCCGTCATGATCAATGCTTCACCGACCGGACCTGCGACCGTGTTGATCGAAGCTTCGCCCGAAGAACCAATCTTGATCAAAGCGCGGTAGATGCCGACGACGGTCCCGAACAGTCCGATGAACGGAGCGGTCGAACCGACCGTCGCGAGAAAGGCCAGGCCTTCACCGAGCCGAGCACCGATCGCGCCCTGGGCGCGCGCCAGGCCGTTCGACATCCAGTCGTGCTGATCGACAGGATCGGTCAGCTTGCTATGCTGTTCCTGCGCCTGAAGAGCTTCGTCGACGATCGCGCGATAGGCACTCCTCTGATCGAGTTTGGTCGCCGCATCGCGCAAATTGGGCGAGTTCCAAAAGCTGGAACGGACCCTTCGACCCTGGCTGATGATCTTCTGCTGTTGCATCAGCTTGGTGAAGAGGATGTAGAACGTGCCGATCGACATGATGACCAGGATGGCGAACACCGAAATCGTGATGATTCCACCCTGCTCGAGAGCGGGGCCGATGCCGTACTGTGCTCCACTTGGTGCTGCTTGCATGCTGAGTTTTCCTTCTGAAAATTCGTCTATGAGCTAAATTGCGATTAACCTGAAAGCCGCCAAGAAATTGGTGGGCTTTGGTACGTGTCGGTGGTCGGGTTACCGTTGCTGTCCTTGGCCGGAGTAAACTTCGCGCGGCGACGCAAGATACTGCATGTCGCAGCATCGAGCGCGTTGTTTCCGGTCGAACGAGTAAGACTGCACGACTGAACGCGGCCATCGGGGCCAATCGTAAGCTCTGCCTGGGCCGTTCCCTCAGCACCTGCAGCTGAAGCTGAAGCTGGGTAATCCTCGTCGGAAAAGAGTCCGGTAAGGCTACCCTGCGCCCGCGCAGATTCAACTTTGTGCGGAGCGGGCGGAGGTGGCGGAGGTGGCGGCGGAGCCGCGACGACCGGGGGAATATATGGCGCCACGGGCGGCGCGACCACGGTCTGAATCGTTGGTGGCGGCGGATTATTGACCTGAACCAAAGGCGGAGGAGTGACCGGAGGCGGCGGAACCTTCGGCATATCCTTTGGTGGTGGCGGCGGCTGTTTTGGCGGCGGCGGCGGCTTTTGTTCGACTTCTACGACTTGCAGGTTCTTTGCCGCCTCTTTGATGACGTCATATGCAAGACCCGTGACGATCGCGTACATAAGCGACCCGACGACGGCGACGGTCAGGAAAATCGAAACGCCGCGATTGCCGCTCAGCTGTTTGCGTTGCGCGTAGGACATCTAACCCACAATTCTCCTCGACACACCGTAATTGCTCACGGTCCCCGACAGGGCGATTCGAAGCGCACCCTGCCCGATGAATTGATCGCCTCTGAAACACAGTGACATCGGCAACAAGCGCGCCTCCTTATCGTTGCCTCAAAGGCGGTGCAACGGATTTTGTTCCACATCCGGAAGGCGTGAAACTCTTCTTGACCAAAGGCCTTGGTCAAGGATCGGGCCAAAGCCCTTCGAATGAAGCGATTTCGACGCCGACGCCGTGAGCCTCTGGATAGATGTCGGGCTTGGACGAGCGCAGCCGGAGCGCGCGAACGCCGCGGAAAGCCGCCAGTCTTCGAAACGTCTCGTGGACGAAGGTCTCCTGGAGGTTGAACCGTCGAGACGATGCGACTTCCTCGATTTCGCTTCGAAGAAAATCATAGTCCCACGCGTGAGCCGGATCATCGTCTTTTGGAACTGCCGGGTCCTCGAGCCAGATTTCCGCAGTAACGAGGAGACGCTGCGGGGCTCCAATCTCGAACTCGTGAAACCCAATGTCGATCGTAACCTCGAGCGATTCGAGAAAAATTCGCTGCGAACGAACCTTCAACGCGTCGGGAACGAGGCCAAGAAGTCCAGAGTCGCTCATTCATCCTCCAAAAACTGGACGTCGCGGCCAAGCCCCATGAAGCGCTGTCCTGCGTCGATCACGAGCATCTGTCCGGTCACGCAGCGCGCGTTGATGAGGTAGCGGATGGCATCGACGAGATCGGACGGCTCTACACCTCGCCCAAGCGGCGTCTTTCGGTGCATCGATTTGAAATTCTCCTCGCTCTGGCCGCTCGAGCGGAGCATCAGGCCGGGTGCCAGCGAATTCACTCGAATGCCCAATTTGGCAAGCGCTCGTGCGGAAAGATCAGTAAGGCCGGCGAGCGCCTGTTTGGAAAGCGTGTAGCTTAAAAAATCGGCATTGGGTGACTCGAGTTTTGAATCCAGAATGTTGACGACAAGCGAGTCTTCGGTTGCATTCTGATCTCTTGCAAACCGCTCGATCAGGAGAGCCGGTGCCCGAACATTGACCGCCGAATGAGCGAGAAATTCGCTCGGATCGAGGTCACCAAATCCGTCCCAACAGAAACGAGCGGCGTTATTGATCAATAGTCGCACTGGAGGAAGACCGTCGGTTGCATTGAAAATGGTCCGCGCGCAATCGGGATCCTCAAGGTCGACAACGGCCTTTCTCGCTCCTTCAGGAACGGGATCATCCGGCTGCCGCACATGGGCGACGACACGCCAGCCATCAGAAATGAGTTCCTCGGCGATGGCTTTTCCCACGCGCTTGCCAGCACCGGTGACGATTGCGGTTCTTCCTGGCTCAATCACAAGAGACCTCCTGCCTTGAGCTGCGCTTCGAAGCAATCCAATGGAGATCGAATGGATGAGGGCCGCCCATCGATTGATTTTCAGACAATCCGGTTTGAAGAGCTCGAACAATTCGTAAGACAGCAGCGATTTCCGCCAGTTGAACACTGGCACCCTGAACGGTGCGGACACTCAGGGATGCGGATCGCTCGCGACGGCACCTGGTATCACGAAGGATCGCCTATCCGAAGGCCAGAACTCGTCCGACTGTTTTCAACAATATTGAGACGCGAGGCCGGCGGCGATCACGTCCTAGTGACCCCGGTTGAAAAGCTCGACATCGATGTCGAGGCGACCGCCTTTAAGGCCGTTGAGATGCGAAGCTTGGGAGCCGGGAGCGAACGGCGGATCGCATTTCGGCTCGATAGCGATGATATCGTTATGTTGGGGAGCCGAAACCCACTTAAGATTATCCATTTGGACCACGGCCCTTCGCCTAGAATTGAAGTGCGAAACGGTCTCGACGCGGAGCTCAGCCGAGCGGTCTATTACGAGCTTGCCGAGCTTGCGATTGCTGAGGGCGCCGACCCTCCCGGCATTTGGAGCGACGGGATGTTTTTTCCCTTGGGCGACGAATGATGAGTCTTCTTGGGGAATGCCTGCGCAACCGTCTTGCCGTAAAGCCCGCAACTGCGCCAATCGAAGGCGACGATCCAATTCGCCTCGAATCCTTGCTGAAGCCAGCTGCTGTCCTGATCGCGGTCACCGACCGGCTGGAGCCTGGCGTTCTTCTCACCTTAAGACGCGATCATTTGCGGTCCCACGCCGGTCAGGTCGCTTTTCCTGGCGGGCGGATCGAACAGGATGAAGATGCGGTCGCGGCGGCGCTTCGCGAAGCGCATGAAGAAATCATGCTCGATCCCGCCGATGTTGAAATCTTATCCTTATTGGACTCCTATCGCACCGGAACGGGCTATCTGATTGCGCCCGTTCTTGGCGTCATCCCTCCCGATCTTACGCTCAAGCCCCATGAGGATGAAGTCGCGGCATTGTTCGAAGCTCCGCTTTCCTATCTTCTTGATCCTTCGAACCGGACCCGGCGAAGCGCGCTGTTCGAGGGACGCGAGCGCCACTATTATGAAATCATGTGGGAAGATCGAAGGATCTGGGGGGTAACCGCGGCGATGATCGTCAATCTTTCAAACAGGCTTAACTGGCATTGAGGATCGACGCAGAGAAATGGCGCAGCTGGCGTGGAATGGAGCGCCTGCTCGACGCTCTTGGCGGCGATGTCGGCTTCACGCGTTTTGTCGGGGGCGCAGTACGCGATGATCTTCTTTGCCTCCCTGTCAGCGATGTTGATCTTGCAACCCAACTTGAGCCTTTGAAGGTCATCGAGCGGTTGAAGCGTTCGAACATCAAAGCCGTGCCGACGGGGATTCAACATGGCACCATCACTGCGGTTAGTGATGGCCTTCCCTATGAAATCACCACGCTGAGACGCGACGTCACGACCGATGGACGCCGTGCCACCGTTGCCTTCACGAGCGTCTGGGAAGAGGATGCCGGGCGCCGGGATTTTACAATCAACGCGCTTTTCGCTGACCCAGAGAGCGGCGAAATCTTCGACTATTTTCAAGGGATTGAAGATTTGCTCGCGAGGCGCGTGCGGTTCATCGGAGACCCTCTCAAACGGATTGCGGAAGACCACTTGAGGATCCTTCGCTATTTTCGCTTCCACGCGCGGTTTGGGACCGAATCCTTCGATCAAAGCGCTCTTGATGCATGCACAGCACGCTCAAACGACCTCATGGCCCTCTCGCGCGAACGGATTGCCGACGAACTCTTGAAACTTCTGACGCTCGCCGATCCGACCAAAACCGTGAAAATCATGATCGAGCGCAAAATTCTTTCACCCGTCCTTCCTGAAATCGGGTTCGACGGGCTTTTCTCTCTCGAACGTCTGATCGCGGCCGAAAAGGTCGCCAACATCGCTCCCGAGGGTCTTCGTCGACTGGCAGCCCTTTTGCCGCCCGATCCTCGTGTTGGCGAAGCTGTCGCAGTTCGGCTGAAACTCTCGACCAAGGCGCGCAGAAGATTGAGCTGTGCCGTCAAACGCGAACTGCAATCGAGTTCCCAAGCACTGGCCTACCGTTGTGGAATTGCCTGTGCTCTTGACCGGTTGCTGATTGCAGGCAAGGCCAAGGATGCCGCAGAAATCGAAAGCTGGCTTCCCCCTAGGCTTCCAATTGGCGGCGGGATCCTCATCGCTCGAGGCGTTCCAGAAGGGCCGGCTGTCGCGCGTACTCTTCGTCGGATCGAACAACGCTGGATCGAGGAAGGATTTCCAGCCGATGACGCGCTTGAAGCGATCATCTGCGATGAGCTTGCGAGCGCTAAAGGTCGAGATGGCGGTTCTTGAACGCCGCGCGGATCTTCCGAGAGCTGCGAGCCGGCCGAATGATTTCTCCGCGTTTCTGTGTCGTTCGAACCTTCAAGAGGTCCTGGCGCGACAATAGGCCAACGACCGATCGCGTCTGCGGATCGACGATGGGCACTCGCCCCGTTCCTGATTCGACCATCATGTCCGCGACAAGTCCGCAGGGGGTCTCGGGGTATGCGACCAGGGTCGACGCGTCGGACAGTGCATCGACCAGTCGGCCGTCGAGTTCCGATCCTTCCTGGTGCCAACGAAGAGCATCGGTTCGCGAAGCAAGGCCAAGCAACCGGCCGTTCTCGTCGACCACCGGATAGGATCGGTGCTGAGCTTCCTTTCTGAAAAATTCGACCGCGTCCGAAAGGCTCATGTCTCCCGGCAATGTCGCGGGATTCGACGTCATCACTTGTCTCGCCTGGAGAAACTCGAGGGGGTCGATGGTATATTCCTGAAGAATGTGCCGTCCCCGCCGCGCAATTTTTTCGGTAAGAATAGAGCGACGCATGACAAGAACGCTGACCGCATAAGCGGTTGCTGCAGCAGCGATGGTTTCGGGTAGTGCGCCAAGGTGGTTCGTCAGCTCTGCGGCAAAAAGTGCTGCGGTCACGGGCGCTCGCATCGCTCCGCTTAATATGCCGGCCATCGCCACCATCGCCCAGAAGCCCGGATCCCAGTGAAGCCAAAAACCAATGAGATAGCCGGCGGAACCTCCAAGGATCAGAAGCGGTGCGAGAATGCCTCCGCTTGTCCCCGACCCGAGTGCAACCAGCCAGACGATGGCCTTGACGACGAGGAGAGCGACGACGACGCGAATTGCGAGTGAACCGTTGAGCAGTTCCTGAATGCTGCCATAGCCAGCGCCAAGGACGCGCGGCTCGATCAACGCGCCAAGACCAACGACAATTCCCCCCAGAGCCGGCCACCACATCCAGTGAAGAGGCGAACGATGAAATGCGTCCTCAATCCGGTAAAGAAGCGCGGAGAGAAGCGCAGCCTCAATCCCAACGATGAGACCAAGCACCACCGCAAACCCAAGCGGAGCCAATCCTTCTGGCGTCGCTGCGGAAAACGGGAACAAGGGTCCGCTTCCCACCAGTAGCGGACGCCAGGACAGGGACACGAGCGTCGCAGTGACCACCGGAACGAAGCTTCGCGGCTTCCATTCGAACAGAAGCACTTCAAGCGCGAGCATGATCGCTGCAAGTGGGGTGCCGAAAATCCCTGTCATGCCAGCGGCAGCGCCCGCAACGAGCAGGGTTTTGCGCTCCGCTGCGCTCAGTCGAAAACGCTGCGCAAACAACGATCCGATCGCGCCGCCGGTCATGATGATCGGCCCCTCCGCTCCGAACGGGCCGCCGCTTCCGATCGAAATGGCCGAGGAAAGCGGCTTTAAGAGCGCGACCTTCAGTGAAAGCCGGCTTTCGCCGAACAGGATCGTTTCGATCGCTTCGGGAATGCCATGTCCACGGATCTTCTCGGAGCCATATTTCGCCATCAACCCGACCATCAGACCGCCGAGGACCGGAACGGCGACGGTCACAACGCTCGGAGACACCATGGCCATGTCTGCTGCCCGATCCGAAAAACGGTAAAACCAGAAAAGGTTCGTTGCGATGGCAATGAGTTTAAGAAGAAGCCAAGCGCCAAGTGCGCCGCCGGTTCCTACTGCGACTGCCATTGCGCTGAGCAACAGCATTCGCCAGTCGGCACTATGATCTGCAAGCCGTCTTGGGCGATTGAGCGAAGTTGAAGACATCGGGGCGCGCATGAAACATACGGCCAAGACAGCGCAACGCCCTGTCGCCCTTACTTGATGTTGGTCAAGGAAGTTTGAGCGACCCGAAGCCCGAATTTTCGTGAAGGGCACGACCCTTTTGATGCTTAACTATCGGGATTGCGGGGTCTTTTGGGCCCTACCGACTGAAGGACAAACGTCGGCGAGGAAATGAACCGCCGGAGTTCAGGAAAGGCGCGCGAGAGCGACTTCCGAAATTGGCTCGAGCTGCGGCGATGAACCGCCAGCGGCAAGAACCGCGGCAGGAGCGACAACATGCTGCGGGCCAAGCGATTGGTATCGTGCGAACAGGTCGACGAAATGTTCGTCCATTGTTCGCGGCCGACTGGCGCGAACGGCCGCCGCTCGCTGGAGTTCGGGTCCGCGATTGATGAACCAGTTGATCGCCTCCTCAAGCGACCGCTCATTTCCGGCGCGAAAGGTTGCTCCAGCTCCTTCGACGAGCTGATCAACTGCTGCACCGCCGTTGGGCACAATCAGCGGGAGCCCGCTGGCGCGAGCCTCGGCAGCAACGAGACAAAATGTTTCGGATTCGCACCCATGAACAAGTGCGTCAGAGCTTGCCAGAAGCGAAGCGAGCTCGGCTCGTTCGGTGATCCGCGGGAGAACCGCGACATTGCGATATTGCTCCGCAACCATTTCCAGCTTTTGCCGCTTCGAACCATCACCGACAAGCAGAAGACCGACCGGTTTCTTGCGTCCGGTTTCGCCGACCGCCCGAAGAACCGTTTCCCAGCGCTTCTCGGCAGAAAACCGGCCGACCGAAACCAGAAGAACCGCTTCCGGGCCAAGGCCGAGCCCGGAAAGAGCAGCCCGGCGCAGCTCGGAAGATCGAAAGGACGGCGAAAATATCCCGGGTTCAACGCCCATTTGGATGGTTTCGCTGTTCGAAACGCCGCCGCCGGCCAGGCGGTTCGCAAGCTGCGAATTTGCACAAACAACCGTATCGAACATCGAGGAGAGGCCTCTTAAGTGCCTCCAGAAACGACCAAAGAGCCGATCGATGCTTGATTGCGACGCAATTCCGCCGAGCCAGCGATATGCGTAGGCCGCGAGTGGATCGGCATGCATGACGAGCGAGCGTGTTGCTGAACCTTGCCAACGGCCCACCATGGTCGCGCTCGACCATGGCGAAGATGCCTCGACGTGATCAGGCTGCCATGCGTCGAGCGTCGAATGAAGCAGGCGTTCATCATCGAAATATCGATAGCGTCCGTCGACTGGAAGCTGCGGCGAAGGAATGCTGACAAGAGCGACGCCAGGACCCTTTCGGATGACCTGATGGTCTTCGCCCGGGACAATTACGATCATCTCGTGGCCGAAGCGCGCAGCAGCGCGCAGCTTCGCTTCCACATAGGTGCGAACGCCGCCGCCAAAAGGCGTGTAAAACGCTGAAACGTCGACAATACGCATTGGTTGAAGGAAGCGGACCGGAGGGAGAAACATCAAGTGAAGCTTTGTTAATGGACTGGCGCAACATGTCGCCATGGCCCACATGCGGGCAAATGTCGACTGGCCGGCCACCCCTATTGTTGGCGTCAATTCACGATGTGTCGCCCCGTTTCGAAAGCGAGGTCGATGCGTTGCTCGATTTACTTGCCCCCCACGTGGGCGACCGTCTTGGAATGCTTGTCGTTCCAAATCATTGGGAGGATGCGCCCATAATCGCGGGTTCGCCCTTTGCCGCGCGACTTCGCAAATGGGCCGAGAGCGGGATCGAGATCTTTCTTCACGGCTTTTATCACCGCGACCAGAGCCTGCACGAAGGAACATCGGACCGCCTACGCGCACGGCTCATGACCGCCGGCGAAGGCGAATTCCTGGGCTTGAGCCGAACGGAAGCGCGCGCGCGCATTCTCAAGGGTCGAGCGCTGCTCGAGGACATCACCGGACGGCCCATTGATGGTTTCGTCGCTCCGGCGTGGCTTTATGGCGAGGGCGCACGCGAAGCGATGGTCGAATGCGCAATCCCGCTTGCCGAAGACCATTTACGCGTCTGGTCACCAGCAAGTGGAGCTCAGCTCGCCTGGGGTCCAGTGATTACTTGGGCAAGCCGAACTCGAGCGCGACTTGTGTCCTCTCTCGTCGCTTCCGCTTTGCTTCGCCATGTTCCGCTCAACGTGCTTCGGATCGGCGTCCATCCGCCTGATTCCCGGCACAAGGCTCTTGTTCGAAGCATCGACAAGACCTTCAAGGCCGCATCGCGAGGGCGCCGTCCGGGCCGTTATTCCGATCTCGTCTCGAGCGACTTTCGGCGCGATCTCCAATAGTCCAAGGCGGCCTCGGGCTCGAGCGGTCGGGCAAAATAGAACCCTTGCCCTGAGGCACAACCCAAGGTTGCAAGGGTTGTTGCAAGCTCGACCGTTTCGATCCCTTCCGCGGTGGTCGACATCCCGAGCGCTTCTGCAAGACTTAGAACGGCCCTCACGATTGCAACAGCGTCCGGATCAACCATCATCCCCGTCACGAAACTCTTGTCGATTTTGAGAACGTCGATTGGAAGTCGCTGCAAATAGGCAAGGCTCGAGTAGCCGGTGCCAAAGTCGTCCATTGCGACGGTCGCATCGAGCGCCTTCAAGGCGTCGAACACGCGCGTCGCGCGAACGGGGTCCTGGACAATCGAGCTTTCCGTCAACTCAAGGGTCAGTCGATCACCGGTCAAGCCGCTCGATTTCAACGCGCTTGCAACGACTGCAGCAATGTCATCGCGAGCAACCTGGATCGCAGAAAGGTTTACTCCGACATAAAGTGGTAGTCGCTCGCCGGCTGACCGATCCCAATCCGCCAAGGTTTGTGCGGCCTTGTCCATCGCCCAGCGCCCAAGCTGCAAAATCAGGCCCGATTCTTCGGCGACCGGAATGAACTCCGTTGGACTGATTTCTCCCCGGTCAACGTGAGTCCAACGCGCGAGAGCCTCAAAGCCCGCAACTTCCCCGCTCTTCAAATTGATAAGTGGCTGATAAAAAAGCCTAAGCTGGTCCTTGTCGAGAGCGCGGCGAAGTTCAGTTTCGATCGAGAAGCGGCGTCGTGCTTCCGTTGCTTGACGCGGCTCATAAACTTGAGGACTTCCCGCGACCTTCGCCTGCTTTACCGCGAACTGAGCGTTGCGAAACAGCTCTTCGGGATCCTGTCCCGCGTTCATGAGCGAGACGCCGATTGCGCATTCTACGCGAATTTCCAGCTCGGAGAGCCTGAAAGGGGCGCTCATCACCGCCCGAATGCGCTCGGCGGCTCGCAACGCGTCTTCAACTCCGCGCCGGAGAGAAACGAGGATTCCGAATTCATTGCCGCCGGTGCGTGCAAGGACATCGCCCGCGCGAAGCGCCAAAATCAATCGTCGAGCAAATGTAATGAGAAGTTCGTCACCGACGAGACTGCCCATCGACTCATTGATCCGTGAGAAGCGAAGCATGTCGACGACCAGGACCGCATGCTCGAGGTCGCGTGCAACCTTCGCGCCTTCAATTTCAATAGCCTCAGTAAAGGCCAGGCGGTTGGGAAGGCCCGTCAGACTGTCGCGCAACATTTCAGCGCGAAGGGTTCGCTCCGCCTGAAGTTCAACGGTTCGATCGACCACGCTCAAAAGGCATCGTTTGCTTGAATTTGCAGCAGCCGGGAGTGGAGCAAGATTGATTCGATAAAAAAGCGCGGAAACGCCTTCACCATCTTTGAAATCAAGCTCGCCCGTCTCGTCTGAACCTTCAAAATAGGCGATTAGAAGATCGGCAATGGGCCCGCTTTTGAGGCATTCGGCGTTATTCCAGTCGAGCGCTGTACAATAGGAATTCTCGACCATGGCGTGAAAGCGCGCGTTGTGGGGCCCAACGGTGAATGCCCCCTTCTCGGAGCGCTCAACGACTGCAGCAGCAATTGGAAGTGCATCGAGCAAACCCCGCTCGTCCGCACCGGCACGATGCGGTTTCCGAGTTTGATTGTCCGGCCGACGATGTCTTTCCCCATTCGCCCGCCGGCTAGCTGCAGCCTGCATGGGCTTCGCTATGCGGCAGAGGAGTTAATTCGAGGTATCTTTTTTGAGTGGGCAGCCGACCGAAACTGCCAACTTGCACCGTTCAGTTGAAGCGGTTGGTCCTGGGAAAACCGATGGGAGGCATTCTGCCCGGCGGCGCCACGGGCCGCGCGCCACGGCGACAGATCCGTTTCCGTTCGGACCCGTCCGCTCTCGCCGCCGAGCACCCAACTGAGGCCGTCTTCGAGCTTGAACGCGACTGTGTCGCTCAATCCGCCATCGCGGTACCGCTGAAGCACAACCCCCTGCCCGCGCGTGAGCTCGGGAAGCTCCGACAGGGAAAAGATCAGCATCTTTCGATTTTCACCGATCACTGCAACGGCATCTGCAGTTTGCGAAATGGTTCGCACAACCCGAACCGCGGCCGACGGACGAAGGTTTACGAGCTGCTTGCCCTTGCGTGTTTCCGCAATGGTCGAATCTCCGGTCGCAATAAAACCCCGTCCATCAGTTGAAGCAATGAGGAGGCTTGTCTCAGGTCGAGCGATTAGCAGCGTCACGATTTCGACGTCGGCCTCGAGATCGATAAAGAGCCGGACCGGTTCGCCGAAACCTCTGGCACTCGGAAGCTTGTCTGCAGCAAGCGTGTAGACCCGGCCGTTTGATGCGAACAGCGCAAGCCGATCGGTCGTCTGGGCGTGGAAATGGATGAAGGACGCATCGCCCTCGCGCCACTTGAGATCAGCAACCTGCTCGAGTGGGAGATGGCCCTTCATCGCGCGAATCCACCCACGTTGAGAGAGGATTACGGTAATCGGCTCCTTTTCGATCATCGCTGACCAGTCGATTTCGCGAGGAACCGCAGCGAGCTCGATTTTGGTTCGCCGCTCGTCGCCGAATTTCTCCTTAAGGATCGAGAGATCCTTTTTGAGCCTCGTCCGCTGCCGGTCGCGGCTGTTGACCAGCTTTTCGAGGTCGTCGCGCTCTTTTGAAAGATTTGCCCGTTCGCGACCGATCTCCATTTCCTCAAGCCGGCGCAGAGATCTCAGTCGCATGTTCAAAATTGCCTCGGCCTGTCGGTCGAGGAGTGAAAATTCTTCCATCAGAATGGGTTTGGGCTCGTCTCTTGTGCGGATGATTTCGATCACTCGGTCCAAGTTCAGAAAAGCGATGAGGAACCCGTCGAGGATCTCAAGCCGCTCGTCGATTTTGCTAATCCGCACTTGGCTGCGACGCACCAAAACCTCGAACTGGAACGCAAGCCAAGCCGCAAGCGACTCCTTGAGGCTCATGACGCCCGGAGTCCGGCTTGCATCGAGAACATTGAGGTTGAGCGGAAATCGGATTTCGAGATCGGTCAGCCGATAAAGACTTTCAAGGAGGAGGTCGGGATCGACTGTCCGGGCACGAGGCTCGAGCACCAGACGGACCCGCTCGTCGCTTTCGTCCTTCACATCGGCAAGGATCGGAAGTTTCTTGTCGCCAATGAGCTGGGCGATCTGTTCGATCAGCTTGGCCTTTGGAACTCCATAAGGGATTTCGCTGACCAGCAGATGCCAACTACCGCCCTTTTCGCGTTCGACCGTGACTGTCGCCCTCAAGCGGAATGAGCCGCGTCCGCTGATATAAGCGCGAGCGATCGTGTCTTGATCATCAACCATCACTCCGCCGGTTGGAAAGTCGGGCCCTTTGACGAAATTCAAAAGAGCACGATCATCAATTTTCGGATCGTCGATGAGGGCCATCGAAGCATCGATCAGCTCGCTCACATTATGCGGCGGAATCGAGGTCGCCATCCCAACCGCAATACCGCTCGCCCCATTGGCCAGCAGATTTGGAAAAAGACCGGGGAAAACTTCCGGCTCCTCTTCTTCGTTGTTGTAAGTTGGCCGAAAATCGACCGTTCCCTCGTCGAGGCCGCTCATCAGCTGCATTGCAACGGGGGTGAGCCGCGCTTCGGTGTAGCGATAGGCGGCGGCATTATCGCCGTCGATGTTTCCAAAGTTCCCCTGGCCGTCGACGAGCGGATAGCGAAGCGCAAAATCCTGAGCGAGCCGGACCATCGCGTCATAGACCGACTGGTCGCCATGGGGATGATATTTGCCGATGACGTCACCGACCACCCGGGCCGATTTCTTGTAGGCCCCCGACGGATCCAATCGTAGAAGCCGCATTGCCCAGAGAAGCCGGCGGTGGACCGGCTTTAGGCCATCACGCACATCAGGGAGTGAGCGCGCAGTGATCGTCGAAAGCGCATAAACAAGATACCTCTCGGACAAAGCGGCATCGAACGGGGTTTCAATTACGGAAGAAAGATCAACATCGGCCATTTTTGATGCCTAGCAAGCGCGTGAGCGGCTTGCCACAGCTACCGCGGCAAACGAGCGACCAACGGTCCTCAGGGCCGGGCCTGCGGCCAGCCTCCAGCCCAATCGTCAAGCGCGCGCTGCATTTCGCTCGTGAGCCAATCTCGGAAGCGTTTCACCTTTGGAACATTGCGCCGTTCCTTTGGATAGACCAGCCAATAAGCCCATCCTCGCGTTGAAATTTTGTCAGGAAACGGAGTGCAGAGACGCCGCGCGGCGACATCCCCTTTCCAGAGAATGGGTGTCAGAAGTGCCAAACCCTGTCCCGCCATCGCCGCATGACCCTCGTCGGCCTGACTGTCGAGCCGAACTCCGGGTCGCGAAAAAAGCCCCTCGTCGATGCGAACGCCATTATCGGCAAACCATTGCTGCCACCAATCGTCGCTTGGATTGATCAGATGTTGTCTGGGCAAGTCCGCAGGATTGAGTTTTCGTCCGAGCTTCATTTCGATTTCGGCAAGACATTCCGGGCTCGCCATCGGGGTAAAGCTCGATTTGAACAGTTCGTGCTGGTCAAGGCCCTCCCACGCTCCCCGACCGGCCCGAATGGCGACATCCGCTTCTCCGGTCGAAAGATCGACAAGATCGTTGCTCGTCGTCATTCGGACCGCGAGTTCCGGATGGTCGATCTGAAATGCTCCAAGCCGCCATGCAAGCCAGGTGTTTGCAAACGTATGCGTCGTGGTGATCGTGAGAAGGGCTTCATCGTCTTCGCGATAGGCTGCAAACGCCGTCTCAAGGGTGTCGAACGCACTCTCCAGCGACGGAAGTAGCCGCAAACCGAGGCTCGTCAGCCGCACCCGACCCTTCTCACGCAGGAACAGGGGAGCTCCAAGCCGTTCCTCGAGGCTCTTTACCTGGTATGAAACCGCAGCCTGAGTCATCCCGAGCTCGGCAGCTGCTGCGGTGAAATTCTCGGCTCTTGCGGCCGCTTCGAACGCGCGGATTGAAGCCAGTGGAGGAAGTCGCCGCATCCGCCAGAGCTATAAGGACAAGTTATTGCCCCTGTCGAGGGATTGATTGGCGAAGAACCTCGCTGATTCATAAGTACAGCTGAGGTCGCCGGCGGTCTTCTCCCCTCCCCTCCAAGCCGGATCGCCGGCGACGCGTATCACGAGAATTGGGGTATCGCTGGTTCGCGTGATTTTGAACCAATCCATTCGAAGAAAGGATGCTGACGATGGTCGACGAACTTCATGACCGGAATTATCAGGCGGCTCGCAACCATTTGAACCATGCGATTGCACAACTGCTTGGAAGCGCTGTTCGCAGTGTCCTTAATGCCTTCGTTGTGCTCAACCGGATCGAATATTCATCGCCCTGGGCTGCACGAGGGCCCAAGGCGAAGTCCTTCTAATCCGAACTGAGTAATCTTCGGTTTGCCGCCGTTCCGATCAGAATATGCGAGGCTCGGCGGCAAAACAGTTAAGCAAGCAAAATCAACCCTTTGTCGAAACGAGGGCTTGCGCGAGAAACTCTACCCCCTAGGCTTTGAGGTTCATCCAAGCCGGCCGGGGATATTTTCAGTGCTGCTCAAGTCGTTCGTTTTGCGCGCCAACTGCGCAATCATCGCGATTGCTCTTGCGGGCATTGTTTCGCCTCCGGCGCTGGGCGCTCCTCTTCACGAAGACCAAGCAAATGGATGGGGAATTCACTTAACCGACGTAAGCCCCGACCCTTCGATCAGCTACGGTGTTCTTCCCAACGGAATGAAATACGCGATCATGCGCAATGCGACGCCAAAGGGGACAGCGTCGGTGCGGCTTCAGATTGCTTTTGGTTCGATCGGCGAAACTGAAAACCAACGCGGACTTGCGCATTTCATCGAGCACATGGCGTTCAATGGAAGCACCCATGTGCCGGAAGGCGACATGGTCAAAATCCTCGAGCGGCAAGGACTGGCCTTCGGACCGGACACCAATGCAGTCACTGGGTTCGACACCACGACCTACATGCTCGAACTGCCCAAGGTCGACGACGAGCACATCGACACGGCAATGTTCCTCTTCCGAGAAGTCGCAAGCGAGCTCAAATTCGATCCGGGGGCGGTCGACCGTCAGCGCTCCGTCATTCTTGGAGAGGAGCGCGCCCGAGACAATTTCCAGTACCATCAGGTCGTAAATCTGCTCGGCTTCGACGTTCCTCAAACGCCCTATCCCAATCGGCTTCCGATTGGGCTCGACGCGGTTCTCAAAAGCGCGTCGCCGGCGATGATCCGCAGCCTTTATGATCGTTACTATCGTCCCGAGAACGCCACGCTCGTCTTTGTAGGCGATGCCGATCCTGCCGCGGTCGAAGCCAAGATCAGAAAGACATTTAGTGACTGGGCTGGTGTCGGGCCGGCCGGACCGGCGCTTCCGTGGGGATCCGTCGATCTCACTCGTCCGCAATCCTTTTCAACATTTGTTGATCCCGCAGTTACAACGAGCGTCAACTACACGATCACCCGCCCCTGGAAGGACCCTTCCGACACTCTTGCTGAGCGTCGCCATCTGCTTGCCCAGGGACTTGCAATCGCAATGTTCAACCGGCGGCTTCAAAGGCTCGTCGAGGAACCCAGTTCATCGCTTCTGGGCGGTGGAATGGGTGCTGACGAGGACCGCAACGCGGCTTTGCTGACGAGCCTCAGCATTTCGGCGAAGGACGGGGATTGGAAGGATGCCTTGAGGACGGCGGAGCAAGAAGTTCGCCGTGCGCTCCAATATGGTTTTACTTCAGGGGAGCTGAAGGTTCAGCTCGCCAATTCGAGTGGTGCACTCAAGATTGCAGTGCAACAGGAGGGCACGCGGTCGAATCGAGCCCTTGCGAGCGAGATTCTCGGCGTCGTTGGAACCCATGACTTCATCACCACTCCAAAGTTCGATGAAGCCGAGTTCGAACCCATTGCGAAAACCATCACCCCGGCAGAAGTTGATCGGGCATTTCGTGAACTGTGGACCGGCAGCGCACCGCTGATCCACGTCAGTTCAAAGACCAATATCTCAACAGACGAGCTCGCCGAGGCCTTCGACGCGAGCCGCCAAGTCGCACTTGCCGCTCCCAAAGACAATGCAACGGAGGCCTTTGCCTACGCAAACTTTGGGAAGTCAGGAACGATCGCGTTCGATCGACGGAATGCCGACCTTGGCGTCCGCACGGTTCGGTTCGCCAACAATGTTCGGCTCAATATCAAAAAGACCGATTTCGAAGCCGGAAAGGTCCGCTTCATCGTTCGCCTAGGCGACGGAATTCTCGATCTTCCAAAGAATGAGCCTGGGCTTGCACCCATGATGACCATGACTTCGGCTGCCGGGGGCCTGAAAAAGCAATCGCTGCAGCAGCTCCAGGAGCTTCTTGCCGGGAAAATGATCACTGTCGGGACCAGCGTCGAGGAGGATGCGTTCGTCGCGAGCGGAGCGACCACACCGCAGGATCTCCCGCTCCAGATGAAGGTGAGCGCAGCCTACCTGCTCGATCCTGGATATCGCGATGAAGCGGCCCACAAGTGGACCGAATCTCTCCCGATCATCGAAAAGCAGGTCGACGCAGAACCCGAGACCGTTGCCGGAGTTCGCGTTCCAATCTTGCTTGCCGGAGGCGATCAACGGTTCGGAATTCCCGCAACTGCCATTTTGTCTAAGCGGAACTTCAACGAGGCGAAAGCGGCGCTCGCGCCGATCATCGCGTCGGCCCCGATTGAAATCACAATCGTCGGCGATGTTGACGAAAATGCAGCGATCGCGGCGGTCGCGTCGAGTTTCGGGGCGCTTCCCACGCGAAAACTCATTCAATCCATCTCGCCTTCAGTTCGGAAAGCGGAATTTCGAACCAGCCGAAGTCCCATCGTTCTCACCCATGACGGACCTTTGAACAAAGCGGTCGTCGAAGCCGTCTGGCCCACGACCGACGATTCTAACTACCGCGAGGTTCTCGGGCTGGAACTCCTCAAGGATGTTCTTGACGTCATGCTAACCGACAGCGTTCGCGAGCAACTCGGTGACAGCTATGGCGTCGACCTCCAAAATGCGATGTCGAGATCATTTCGAGGGTTCGGGTATCTCTCCGCTTCGGCGATCATCGATCCCGGTAAGACGGCCGAAGTCCAACATGCGATCGAAGTGGCTGCGGCAAAGCTGCGCGACGAGCCGGTCAGTGCCGATATCCTCGAACGCGCTCGCAATCCGGAGCTCGAGAGAGCCGACCATGCGTTGAGGGATAATGGATATTGGCTTTCGGCACTCGAGCAGGCGCAAAGCGACCCGGCTCGCCTCAGCAGAATTGGGCAGCGACGAGCCATTCTTTTGTCGATTACTCCTGCCGACATCCAGAGGCTCGCCCGGAAATATTTGGAAGAGAGGCATCTTCAGGAAGTCCGAATTGTGAGCGGCAAGCTCGCAACCACCGCCGCGCGCTAGCGTCAATTGCGGTCGGCGGGCTGCTCGCCTATAGCCGCTGCACTTTTTCCATCTTTCGTCGGAGTGATGCGAACTGTGGCTCGCCGCCGCCAGATCTATGAGGGCAAGGCCAAGATCCTGTACGAGGGTCCGGAGCCAGGTACGCTCATTCAATATTTCAAGGACGACGCGACCGCGTTCAACGCGCAGAAACGCGGTACGATCAGCGGCAAGGGCGTCATCAACAACCGAATCTCGGAGCATATTTTTACAGCGCTTCAGACCATTGGAGTTCCAACGCATTTCATTCGCCGCCTCAACATGCGCGAGCAGCTCATTCGTCAGGTCGAGATCATCCCGATCGAGATCGTTATCAGAAATGTTGCCGCTGGTTCTCTTTCGAAGCGGCTTGGAATCGAAGAAGGC
The DNA here is from genome assembly GCA_963703055.1 of uncultured Alphaproteobacteria bacterium. GTDB lineage: Bacteria > Pseudomonadota > Alphaproteobacteria > Sphingomonadales > Sphingomonadaceae > Sphingomicrobium. Next base: position 1,009,558 of record OY969784.1, read on the forward strand.
ACTCAGCTCCCTCGAACGATTATCGAATATTATTACAAGGACGATGCTCTTGGCGATCCGATGATCGCGGACGAGCATATCGCCTGCTTTGGCTGGGCTACGCAAGATGAGATGAACGACATCGCCGATATGGCGATCCGGGTGAACGACTTCCTTTGCGGAATGTTTTCGGCGATCGGAATTCGTCTGGTCGACTTCAAGCTCGAGTTCGGGCGAGTTTGGGACGGAGACTATGGCCGGGTCATACTCGCCGACGAAATCAGCCCCGACGGATGTCGTTTGTGGGACGTTAAGACGAACCAAAAGCTCGACAAGGATCGCTTCCGTCAGGACCTTGGTGGAGTCGAGGAAGCCTATCAGGAAGTCGCGCGGCGCCTCGGCCTTCTTCGCGACGACGACGAGTTCGCGGTTCTCGACTTCGACACTCATCGTAAAAAGCGCGGTCGCTGAGCGCCGATTGAAACGTTCCTGACGCCCGCCGCATTTTAAATGAAGGGCCGTCGTCCCCCTTGTCGAAATTCCCCCATTCGGGCCTGACCGTTATCGTCGGTGAACTTCATGTCCGAAGTTCGGCGTTCATCATCAAGTCTTGCGACGAAGACCGAGAACTCGCTGTTGCCAAGTGTCGCTTCGCATTCGATTGAGACCATCATGAAGCGGGTCCGCGTCGTCACTTTGAATGCTGCCCTTGGACCGCTCGATTATCGCGTTCCCGACGAAACGAACGTCGAGCCGGGCTCGATCGTGATTGCGCCAGTTGGCCCGAGGCAGCTTCTTGGAATTGTTTGGGACTTCGACCGGCTGCATTCTAACGAGGTTCCGGACGAGCGACTAAGGCCGCTGGTCCGCGCCGTCAGTGCACGTCCGATCGGCTCAGCGCTGAGGCGTCTTTGCGAGTGGACGGCCGATTATTATCTCGCCTCTCTCGCCTCAGTTCTTCGGATGGTCGTGCCGTCATCAGCAGCGCTCGAAGGCCCGCGACAGCTTACCGAGTATCGCCTCACAGGGACTGTTCCCGAGCGCCTCACTCCAAAGCGCGAAAAAGCTCTTGCAGGGCTTGAGGGGCGCCAGGGAACGCTGCGTGACCTTGGCCGCTACGCAAACGTCAGCGAAGCCGTTCTCCGAGGTCTTTTGAATACCGGTGCGCTCGAAGCCGTTCGAGTCGACGCGGACATTGCCCTCGATGTTCCCGATCCCGATTTCGCCGAGCCCCAGTTCAACGATGACCAATCGAGCGCTGCCGAGAGCCTTACGGCCTCGATCGACCACGGCTTCGACCCGGTTCTACTCGATGGAGTCACCGGTTCTGGAAAGACCGAAGTCTATTTCGAGGCGATTGCCCAATGCATTCGCAAGAAACGACAGGCGCTTGTTCTCCTTCCGGAAATCGCTCTGACCGAACCCTTCCTCAAGCGATTTGAAGCCCGTTTCGGCTGTGCTCCGGTTGCCTGGCATTCGGACCTTCGCTCATCGCAGCGGCGCCGGGCGTGGCGAGCGGTTGCAAGCGGCGAGGCTCTTGTCACGGTGGGTGCGCGTTCGGCTCTCTTTCTTCCCTATGCTGAGCTTGGGCTCATTATTGTCGACGAAGCTCACGAGCCAAGCTTCAAGCAGGAAGAGGGAGTCCAGTACCACGCACGCGACACGGCCGTGATGCGTGCGAAATTCGAAGATATTCCGATCATTCTCTCCACTGCAACTCCGCCCATCGAGACGCGGCAGATGGTTGAGCTCGGGCGTTATCGAGAACTCTCGCTCCCCAAGAGATTTGCAGGCGCTCAGATGCCGCAAATCCGGGCGATCGATCTCACTCGGGACAGCCCGCCAAGGGGCCGATGGCTCGCCCCCGAGCTGGTCCGTGAACTTCAGCTCAACCTTGAGCGCAACGAGCAATCTTTGCTGTTTCTCAACCGACGAGGCTATGCGCCGCTTACGCTCTGCCGGCATTGCGGTCATCGCTTCCAGTGCCCGAACTGCACCGCCTGGATGGTCGAACATCGCCTCGTCCACCGTCTTGCCTGCCACCATTGCGGCTATCTCATCGAACCCCCCAAGGCGTGTCCTGAGTGCAAGGCGGAGGATAGTCTCGTGCCTTGCGGTCCGGGTGTCGAGAGAATTGCCGACGAGGTTGCCGACCTTTTCCCGAACGCACGCGTAGCGATCGTAACGTCAGATACGATCTGGTCGCCTCCACGAGCGGCACAGTTCGTTGCGGCGATGGATGCGGGCACGATCGATCTGGTGATCGGGACCCAGCTCGTCACCAAGGGCTATCATTTTCCCAATCTCACACTGGTTGGGGTGGTGGATGCGGACCTTGGCCTTTCCGGCGGAGATCTCAGGGCCGCTGAAAGAAGCTTCCAGCAGATCCAGCAGGTTGCCGGACGCGCCGGTCGCGGAGACAAGCCGGGAAGAGTTCTGGTTCAAACTCATGATCCCACGGCACCGGTGATTGCGGCCCTCGTTTCCGGCGACGTCCGGGGCTTTTACGATGCCGAAACGCAGGCGCGCCGGGATGCGTCCATGCCACCGTTCGGTCGACTTGCAGCAATTATCATCTCTGCAGAGGATTCAAGCGAAGCCGAAACAGCGGCCAGGCTGATCGGAAGTCGCGCGCCCGCTGCCGAGGGACTTGCAGTCTTTGGCCCCGCGCCCGCTCCTCTTGCGATGCTTCGCGGTCGCCATCGCCAAAGGGTCTTGGTCCATGCGCGGCGAAGTCTCGATATTCAGGACTTAATCCGCAATTGGTTGGAGGAGACAGACTGGAGCCCGAAGGTTCGGGTGAGTGTCGATGTCGATCCTTACAGCTTTCTCTAAAAAGACCCGAAACGCCGTCACGATTTTTCGCGGCTTTTGGAAAAACAGCTCCGCTTCGATCGTCGATGCGAAGCCTGCCCTAAGCCAACACGTTATCGGAATTTGGCCTTTTCTGTCGCACCCATCGGGGCGCAATGACTTCGCCTCTTTTGATCGCGATCACCAGAAGAGCGACGCCGAACAGCGTTGCAATTACAATTGCAATGATCGAGGCCTCGAGACCGAACCCATTTCCAGTGAGCAAGGGCGGTCCATCGAGGCGGGCCACGACAAGTCCGTGAACGCTCGTTCCCGAAACCGGGATGTCGAAAATTTCCCCTTGAGCGAAATTCCAGGCTGCGTGAATTCCCATTGGAAGCCAGAGGCTCCGTGTCAGCATATAGGCAGCGCCGAGCATGACGCCCGCTTCAAGTGCAATTCCGACGGCTGCAACTGCACTCGCGTGAGGATTGGCAAGATGAGCGGCTCCAAAAAACGCCGCAGTCAAAACGAGCGCGGCCCAACTTCCTCCAAATTCTTCGATCCATCGAAACAGAATCCCCCTGAACAGCATCTCTTCCGAAATCGCCGGGAAGATCGCACTGAGAATGAGCGCCGGGACAAAATCGCTCCAATCGCCTTTGCCAACAAGATGGTAGACTCCAAGGAGAGCGGCGATTGCGACAACGACGGCGAACAAGATCAGACCCGCTCCAACACCCGTGGACAGTCTGGAAAGGGCTCCTGGCAGTCTTAGATCGTCTTTGGGATGCTCTCCCAAATGCCGGATTACGAGCTTGTAGAGGATGATTAACAGGACGGCGCAAAGAATGTCGAACTTCATTGCCGTTTTGACACCAGCAATCGGGGGCACGAGCTGTATCGCAATGAAGCTCGAGACAACGCCGATCGCCACAACAACTGCCACGGCAATGACCAGCGAAACGAGGGGGAAGTCGACGATTTTCCGCCACTTCGGCCGGTCGTCAGAGCCCGTTAGAATTTCTGACACCTTTACCTTCCCGCCGAGTGCGATCCGTTATTGAACACAACAGCGGTAGACCGGCAAGCATTCATTCGGCGAGTGGCAATTGTGGCGAGAAGTCTTGATGGCCTTCCGCCTCGAGCAGCAATTTCTTGCGCTCGATCCCTCCCCCATATCCGCCCAACGATCCATCGCTCCGGATCACGCGATGGCATGGAATGAGGACGCAGATATGGTTGTCGCCGTTCGCACTTCCGACTGCTCGCACGGCCTTGGGTTTTCCTATTGCAGCTGCGATGTCGGCATAGCTTCGGGTTTCGCCAGCAGGAATTTTCCTAAGTTCGCGCCAGACCGACTCCTGAAAGGCCGTTCCCGCGACGTCGATCGGAAGATCGTTCGGTGAGAGCGGGTGATTGATTGCTTCGAGCGCCCGTTCGACGATTTCGTGAAGACCTCCCTCATCCTCGATGATGGTCGCCCTTGGAAATAGTCTTTGAAGTGAGACTGGATGATCCTCGAACACGAGCCTGCAAATCCCTTTCGAAGTCACGGCGATCAGCATTGGCCCAAAAGGACTCTCAAAAGTGGTCCAGCGAATTGTCTCTCCGCGACCGCCGTCGCGCCATGCCGATGGAGTCATTCCAAGCCTTTCCTTTGCATCGCTGTAAAAGACGCTGGGGCTGATGTAGCCGGCGTCATAGATCGCGTCCGTCACCCGTTGGTTGGCTTTCAGCGCCTGTTCGCTTCGGCGATTGCGAATGGACCGCGCATAGTCCGCCGGGGAAACACCAAGGTCGCGTTTGAACAGCCGCTGGAAATGATGGGGAGCGTATCCAACCAGCGCTGAAAGCTCGGCGAGCGTCGGCGGGCTCTCGGTCTGTTCGATAAGCGTTGCAGCTCTAAAAATCGCGTGGCGATCGCGTGCAACCAAGTCCGGTTTGCAGCGGAGGCATGGCCGGAAGCCGGCGTTTTTTGCCTCTTCTGGCGTCGAATAAAATACCACATTCTCGCGCTTGGGTCTTCGCGCAGGACAGCTCGGCTTGCAGTAGACGCCGGTTGTTTTGACTGCTGCAATGATCCGTCCGTCCCAGCTCCGGTCGCGACTTTCAAATGCCGTCCAGGCCGCATCGGCTTGAGGTCGTTTTTCTATCGCCACGGCGTTTGATCTAGAAGAGCCCGGGTTGAGCGCAAGTTTTCCCATCACTTCAATCCTTGTGTCGCAAATGAGGATTGGCGTTTTACGCCGAGCGAACAATTCACGCTTCCTCGGACTTGCGTTCAAACTAACGTTCAGATTTCGATGACCATTAGCTTTCAGGCCGGCGATCTCGACAGCCCTGACGTCCAGGCGCTCGTTTCCTTTCATTTCGAGGAAATGCGATCGGTATCGCCCGCCGACGCCTGTCACGTGCTTGAGTTAAAAGCCTTGCGCGAGCCCTCGCTTCTGTTCTTTTCGATGCGTGACAACGGGTCTCTCGTGGCTGTGGGAGCGCTAAAGCCGCTTGCCCCACATCATGCGGAAATCAAATCGATGCGGGCGGCTCCTTCATCTCTTCGCCGCGGAAATGGTCGGGCGATGCTTCGTCATCTTATCGCCGAAGCTAAGAAACGAGGATTTCGGCGCGTCAGTCTCGAAACCGGCGCCAGCGCCCACTTTGCTGCGGCACTCACGCTCTACGAGAGTGAAGGATTTCATCAAACCGGTCCGTTCGCGCAATACAAAGGCACGCCGTTCACACGCTTTTTCACCCGAGAAATTTAGCCGCCTTGCATCCCCGCCAACCCCTTGCTAGTGCCCGCGCCAACCGGTCGGGGGCGTGCGGGTTCACCTGCTTCACGCCCCGTTTTTCGCACCGGGGCAACATTTCCGTTTCTGGAGCTTTTCGCGCGTGGAGACATCCGGCGGCATTCGAGCCAGCTTAGCGGGGCGCTACGCGTCCGCGCTGTTCGACCTCGCGCGCGACGAACGCAAGATCGAATCGGTTGGAAGGAGCCTCGAAGTGCTCCATCAGGCCCTCACCGAATTCGAAAGAACTCGACGAGCTCGTCGCAAGCCCGCTCGTGTCGCGCAGCGAAGCTGGCAAAGCGTTTGCAGCTCTTGCCCCAAAGCTTGCGCTTGATCCGATCACGACCAGTTTTTTGGGCGTGCTGGCAAACAACGGCCGAAAAAACACAATTCGGCCGATCATCCGAGCGTTCCGCCGGTTGGACGCCGACAATCGCGGGGAGATAACCGCCGAAGTCGTCACCGCGCGGCCCATGACGGATGATCAGCTCGCACAATTGAGGACGCAGTTGCGCCAACGGGCAGGCCGCGACGTCACCGTCGACGCTGCTGTCGACAAGACGCTTTTGGGCGGAATTGTCGTCCGGCTCGGCAGTCAGATGATCGATGCCTCGATCCGAACCAAACTCAATCGACTCGCCCAGGCGATGAAAGGCTAAGCAAATCCATGGATATCCGCGCCGCTGAAATTTCACGTGTCATCCGCGAGCAGATCGCGAATTTTGACGCCGAAGCGCAGGTCTCCGAAGTTGGGACCGTCCTTTCCGTTGGAGACGGAATTGCCCGAATTTATGGGCTCGACAACGTCCAGGCCGGCGAAATGGTCGAGTTCGACAACGGCACCAAGGGCATGGCCCTCAATCTCGAAGCGGACAACGTCGGAGTCGTGATTTTCGGGTCGGATGCCGACATTGCGGAAGGTTCGACGGTGAGTAGAACCGGAACCATCGTCGACGTTCCGATCGGCAAAGGTCTTCTTGGCCGCGTCGTCGACGCTCTTGGAAATCCAATCGATGGAAAGGGCCCGATCGAATATACCGAACGTCGCCGCGTTGAGGTCAAGGCTCCTGGGATTATTCCCCGCAAATCCGTTCATGAGCCGGTGCAGACCGGATTGAAGGCGCTTGATGCTCTGGTTCCGATTGGCCGCGGCCAGCGCGAGCTCATCATCGGTGACCGACAGACCGGAAAGACGGCGGTCGCACTCGATACCTTCATCAACCAGAAGGAAACCAACAAGAGCGGTGATGAAAGCCAGAAGCTTTACTGCATTTATGTTGCCGTTGGGCAGAAGCGCTCGACCGTTGCTCAAATCGTCCGCTCGCTCGAGGAAAATGGGGCGATGGACTATTCCATCGTGGTCGCTGCAACCGCATCCGAACCAGCGCCGCTTCAGTTTCTGGCACCATACGCAGGCTGCACGATGGGCGAATATTTCCGCGACAACGGAATGCACGCAGTGATCGTTTACGACGATCTTTCAAAGCAAGCCGTCGCTTATCGTCAAATGTCCCTGCTTCTCCGCCGCCCGCCGGGCCGCGAAGCCTATCCTGGAGACGTCTTTTACCTTCACAGCCGGCTTCTCGAGCGCGCGGCGAAAATGAACGATGACCATGGCTCAGGGTCGCTGACGGCCCTTCCCGTCATCGAAACTCAGGCCGGTGACGTGTCGGCATATATTCCAACCAATGTGATCTCGATCACGGACGGCCAGATCTTCCTTGAAACCGATCTTTTCTATCAGGGCATTCGACCGGCCATCAACGTTGGTCTTTCCGTCAGCCGCGTCGGATCGGCGGCCCAGACGAAGGCAATGAAAAAGGTCGCAGGCTCGATCAAGCTCGAGCTCGCCCAGTATCGGGAAATGGCAGCATTTGCCCAGTTCGGGTCCGATCTCGACGCATCGACGCAGCGACTGCTTGCACGCGGTGCGCGCCTGACCGAGCTTTTGAAGCAGCCGCAATTCAATCCCATGCCGGTCGAGGAGCAGGTCGCTTCCATCTTTGCCGGCACTCAAGGGTTCCTCGACAGCGTCGGCGTCGCCGACATCGTTCGCTACGAAGCTGCGATGCTCAGTTTCCTGCGTTCGGAAAAGCCGCAGATTCTCGCCAAAATCCGGGATTCCAAACAGCTTGACGATGAAACCACCGGTGCACTCAAGGACGCCCTTACCGAATTCGGGAAGACGTTTGCCTAAATGGCCAGTCTCAAGGCCCTCAAGATCCGCATCGGTTCGGTAAAGTCGACGCAGAAGATCACCAAAGCGCTCAATATGGTCGCAGCGTCCAAGCTTCGCCGAGCGCAGCACAATGCGACTGCTGCAAGGCCCTATTCCGAGCGCATGACGGACGTCGTCGCGAGCCTTGCTTCACGTGTTGCTGCGGGTCCGCAAAGCCCCAAGCTTTTGTCCGGGACGGGCAAGGAGAACGTCCATCTCTTCATCGTCGTCACGAGCGATCGCGGACTTGCGGGCGCGTTCAACAGCAACATTGTTCGAACAATTCGGCGAACGGCCGATGATCTGATTGCCCGGGGGCACACCGCTCTATTTTACATTGTCGGGCGAAAAGGAAGGCCGGTCATCCAGCGGCTGTATCCAAGGTCGATCATTGCTCAATATGACACGAGCGAAATGAAGAACCCGTCCTATGCCGACGCTCAGGCGATCGCCAAGGACATTGTCGACCGCTACACGACCGACGGCATCGACGTTGTTCATCTCGCCTATGCAAACTTTCGATCAACTCTCGTTCAAGAACCGACAATCGATCAAATTATCCCAGTCCCAAAGCGTGAAACCGTTGCGCCGGATCATCCCGTTGCCGGACACAAGGCCGATGCCCCAGCAGCGGTCGAATATGAGCCGGACGAGGAAGAAATCCTTGCGGATCTCCTCCCGCGCAACATCGCAGTCCAGGTTTACCGAGCCCTCCTCGAAAACCAGGCGGGATTTTACGGCTCGCAAATGACGGCGATGGACAATGCGACGCGAAATGCGGGCGACATGATCAACCGACTGACAATCCAGTACAATCGCACGCGCCAGGCGGCGATCACCACAGAGCTCGTCGAAATCATTTCGGGCGCTGAGGCGCTCTAATCAGACACGAAGGCAAGGAAGACACCATGGCCACCGCCGCCACCGAGACGAAAACCCGAAGCCGCAGCCGAAAAGAGACGGCCCCCTCGACGACTGACGGCGGAGCTGCGAACGTAACTTCTCCAAGCAACCTTGTTGGGCGGGTGAGCCAGGTCATCGGCGCGGTGGTCGACGTCGCGTTCGAAGGCAATCTTCCGCCAATCCTTACCGCTCTCGTCACCGACAATGGCGGTAATCGCGTCGTTCTCGAGGTTGCCCAGCATCTCGGCGAAAATGTCGTTCGAACGATCGCAATGGACTCAACGGACGGTCTCACTCGCGGCCAGGAAGTCCACTCGACGGGGTCCGAGATTCGCGTTCCAGTCGGACCCAAGACCCTTGGTCGGATCATGAATGTCGTTGGAGAGCCTATCGACGAGCTTGGACCGATCGGAAGCGATCACACTGCCCCCATTCACGCCTCCGCTCCGTCCTTTGTGGATCAGTCGACCGAAGCCTCCATTCTTGTCACCGGAATCAAGGTCATCGATCTACTCGCTCCCTATGCGCGAGGCGGAAAGATTGGCCTGTTTGGCGGCGCTGGTGTCGGCAAGACCGTCCTTATTCAGGAGCTGATCAACAATATCGCCAAAGGCCACGGCGGCTATTCGGTGTTCGCCGGAGTCGGCGAGCGGACTCGTGAAGGGAATGACCTCTACCACGAGTTTCTCGATGCCGGCGTCATTGCGAAGGACGCGGACGGAAAGCCGACGCCCGAGGGCTCGAAAGTTGCGCTGGTCTACGGCCAGATGAACGAGCCCCCCGGAGCGCGGGCACGCGTCGCACTCTCGGGTCTCGCGATTGCGGAATATTTCCGTGATCAGGAAGGCCAGGACGTGTTGTTTTTCGTCGACAATATCTTCCGCTTCACCCAGGCTGGCTCGGAAGTCTCGGCGCTTCTAGGCCGTATTCCTTCGGCCGTCGGATATCAGCCGACGCTGGCGACCGACATGGGCGCGCTCCAGGAGCGCATCACTTCCACGAACAAGGGATCGATAACGTCGGTGCAAGCGATTTATGTGCCCGCCGACGATTTGACCGACCCCGCTCCTGCAACCTCGTTCGCCCACCTCGACGCAACGACCGTGCTCAGCCGCGCGATTTCCGAACTTGGCATTTATCCTGCGGTCGATCCTCTCGACTCCACGAGCCGCGTCCTTGAACCGCGGGTCGTTGGCCAGGAGCATTACGAAACAGCTCGTGCCGTCCAGGCCACGCTTCAGAAGTACAAGAGCCTTCAGGACATCATTGCGATTCTTGGTATGGATGAGCTCTCCGAAGAAGATAAGCTCACCGTCAGTCGCGCTCGCAAAATCCAGCGCTTCCTCAGCCAACCGTTTCACGTCGCTGAAGTCTTCACCGGAATCTCCGGGAAGTTCGTTCAGCTCGAGGATACGATCCGTTCCTTCAAGGCGGTGGTCGACGGCGAATACGACCATCTTCCCGAAGCGGCCTTCTACATGGTCGGGGGCATCGGCGAAGCGGTCGAAAAGGCCGAAAAGCTCGCTCAGTCCGCCTGAGCCATGGCCGAGACGCTTCGCCTCCAGGATAGCGTCAATACGCATTGTCCGTGGTCGGGCAAGCTGGTCAGCGCCGATGCGTTGACACGGTACAAAGGTCGCGTCGTCGGTTTTTGCACTGAGGGCTGCCGGGACAAGTTCGAAGCAGCCGTCGGAGCGTTCGACGAAAAGATAGAAGGAAAGAGCTGATGGCCGATCTCCACTTCGAACTCGTGACGCCCGAGAAAATGGTCACTTCTGGTGATGTCTACATGGTCGTGATCCCGGGAACAGAAGGCGAATCCGGGATTATGGCCGGTCATGCGCCCTACATGACGACGCTCAAGACCGGCGAAATCGCCATCTATCGGAGTCAAGGAGCGCAACCTGAGCGAATTCCGGTTGCCGGAGGTTTCGCTGAGGTCGGTGATCGCGGACTGACGGTGCTTGCCGAAACTGCAGGCTGATCCGACCGGCACGAGCTTTTAGGGTTAAGAGGCTTTTAAGCGCTTTTGGTAGCATGCGCGCCCGAGAGGAACGGCGGCTGATGCACTATTTCTTCGAGGATTTGTTTGGCCGGGGTTGCAGCGGCGACCCCGTTCTTGCGTGCTTCTTTTGCTGCTTCCCGGGTTCGGCATTGCGCAGCTCTCGATCCGCCGGGCCTGGATCCTCGAAGTGGTGCCAATCGAACTTGCTGGGGGCTCGTTCTCGCGTCCGACATTGTTGCCGGCACTCGACGCGTTTGCTGCGTTCGCTGGCTCGGTTTCGGGCGTGCCTCTTCTCCATGCACTTTGCTCGCGGCTCTGGGATTCGAACCGGCAGTTTCGGCGCTCCGGCGTGTTCCAGTCGCAATGGTGGTGGGCAGTCGCTGGATGTTTTGCCGCAGCGGCATGGGCAAATGTGGATTTCGATTGGAATGGCCATCTTTTCCAATCCGGAATATGCATCGACAGCGTTAAACATGCTGCTGTCATCGGGGCTCTCGCGACAAAGGGCATGCCGCTCCATGATCCTTTTTTCGCGAGACCCGGAATCGCGTGGCTATTATTATTATTTCTACATCGGCCCCGGCGCTCATTCATTGGCTTGTGGCTCCCTTGATCGACAGTCGCGCGCGCATTTGCCGGCGCGACTTTCACAACCTGCTCGCATTTCCCGGCGACTGCTGATATCTTGTTGCAGAGAATGCGGCACTGATTCCCGGAGGAAACGCTGTCCCGCTTTATCAAGCCTGATTTGCCTTCTCTGCTGCCTATCGGGGTTCGATTTGCTGCCTGGGCTGTGGATCTGGGCAACGACCGGGACCTCCTTGCTCAGCTCGACTGGTGGAGCGAGGAAGTTCGTTGGGCTTTACCTCAATCCTTTGGGTACCGCACCACATAACGCGGTGATGGCGGTTTACGTCGGTGCCATTCTGGTCAGTCGAGGCGAACGGTCCAACCTGGTGCCCCGTGCGGCATTCGCAAGTTTTGCATTCGCGACGGCTTTTGGTTGTTCGGTTTGGATCGCGGTTGCGGCCGCTCCGATCCTGACCATTTGGTGGATTAGCGAGAGCGCAAATTGGTTGGCAACGAAGGGGATGTGGGCGCTTCCGCTCGGCGGCGCTGGAGCACTTCTTTGGGCCGTTCCGCAAATTTTCGACATCAAGTTCGGTCGGGCAGTCGAAGGATTTCCATTAGCATTGTACATGCGCCCGGTCGGTCCGGTTCGAGTGCTTCCCCATTCCGTCGGCGAATGGATCGTGCATCTAGCAGTACTTCCCGGCGGATATCTCGTCGAATTCGGCATATTTGCAATCGGCTCGGTTGCATTCCTGATGAGGGGCAGGTTCAGTGAAACCCGGTCCACACCGCTTGGGCGATTGTTACTTTTGTCAGTTCCGATCGCGCTTGTGCTCGTGACGTTCGTTCGCTCCGCAATCCTTTTCAATGATTTCGGGTGGCGCGCAATGTGGCTCGCCCAAGTTCCCGCAATTGTGTGGACCGGTTCCGTCATCAGCACGAGACGCGAAGTTCTGCGATCACCGATCTGGAGGTTTGCAGCAGCGCTTGGGCTCGTCGCTTGCGTCTGGGATGTGGCGGGCTTGAGACTTATGCGACCGAAACCTTTCCTTCCGTTCATTAATGAGGATCCGAAGGCTGACTTTGACATCCGCGGCGCATATCGCTGGGCCGATCACAACATTCCGGCAACTGTCATCATTCAACACAATCCGACCGCAGGTCGAGCGCTGGACTTCGGGCTATACAGCGATCGCCAGGTCGCCTTGGCCGACAGCGAAGCGAGACTGTTCGGTGCGCCAGAAGCAAAGATCGAGAGTCGGCTGAATTTGCTCATGCCGATCTTTGAACGCCCGATGCTGCAATCCGAGATTCGCGAACGTGCACGGCGGGTCGGCGTCGGAGGCCTTTTGTTGACAAGCAACGACCCTCTCTGGCGCGCTAGCGGAGGCCCTCCGTCTGGGTGGACATGCGATTATCGAGCTTCAGAAACCTGCATCATGCTTCTGGGGAAGCTTCAATGATCCACTACGTGCGCCAGGTCTTCCTTCTTTTAGGAATGATGCTTTTTGGATTCGCGGCCTATGTTGTGCTGTTCTGGATCGCTGGAACATCGCTGAATTCGGTCCTTTTCTATCGCGGACTTTATCTCGCACTCATCGCCGGTGTGATCACCGCCGTTGTGGCCTTCGTCATCGGAAAACGGATCGGCGACCCCTCTTTCCCTGTTGCAGCGACTGCAATCTCGCTGAGTTTCAACATCTGCTTCCTGGTCCTGCTCCCCGTGACAGTGGACCGATCCGTAAGCGTTTACCTGCTTGCGAACATCGCATCCGAGCGCGGTACGGGAATTCTCCCGGCAGACCTGGAACGTCAATTCATCGACGGCTACGTTGTGAAGATGGGGGCAATCAATCGTCGGATTGACGAGCAGAAAACTTCGGGAAACATCGAGATGGGTGTGGACGGAAAGGTGCACCTGACGGCGCAAGGACGCCATTTCATGGCGTTAAGTCATCTCATATCTCGAATTTTTCATACGGATCCAAGGTTCGTCGACGCTTCCGATGATAAGGTCGACCAGCACGTGCGGATCATCGCAGGGCAAAACGAAAAATGAATTCGGCCCCGCGCATTGAATTGATCCCTGTGGCAGTCGTGGCCAGGCTAAGGACGGCATTCTCGTTCACTGGAAGGAATTCATCAAGAGGCAACGCCGCGACCGTTTCCGATGCGTCTGGTCCGTTGGCTGGCGAATATCGCACGCGGACGAGCCTGCAATGGCTTTCAGACGATCAGGGAATCATGAAGAGGCCCGAGCTTTTCGCGATTGTGCTCGTCATTTTCGCTGCAGCGCTTCGGGTCCAAGGCACAGTCGACGCTGATGTAAGCTGGCAATTGTGGATTGCCGAGCGCTTGCATCATGGTGCTCGGCTGTATCGGGACATTATCGAAGTTAATCCTCCGTTATGGTTCTGGCTCGCCGTCCCCGTTGAGCGCATTGCCGACCTCACTGGCATTCGTTCCGACGCCGTGATGATCGCAGCGGTCGCGTCCGCAGTAATGATTTCTTTGATCGGAACTTCGTCATTAACTGGCGGAATTGCCCAACGAAGGCGATCAGTTTTTCTTTTGTATGCCGCCGCGATGTTGTTCGTCATGCCGTGGATGCATATTGGTCAGCGAGAACAACTCGTTCTGATCGGCGCCCTGCCCTATTCGGCGCTTATCGCGGGACGCCGAAGCGGCAACAGCATTGATCCCCGACTCGCGCTGGCAATCGGAGCCGGTGCGGCGATCGGCTTCCTCCTGAAACATTATTTCGTCATCGTTCCCGCTCTTTTCGAACTGTGGTTAGTTTCCACGAACCGCAAATCGTGGCGCATCCTTCGCCCAGAGATTATCGCCGCCGTAGCGATCGGAGTTAGCTATTGCGCAGCGATTTTCATTTGCACTCCAGACTATTTCACGACCGTCCTACCGTTGATCCGCGAGGCGTACGGCGCGACTGGGGCTCCGCACTTCATCGAGGTTTTCCAACCGCCGATCTGGATTGCGTTCCTCATCATCCTGTTCATTGCGGTTCAAGTCCGGCGAAGGGTCGTGCAATTTTCGGCACTAACGACAGCTCTGCTCATCGCCTCTCTTGGCTTTGGCGCGGCATATTTCATCCAGCACAAGGGGTGGCTGTACCATTCAATTCCCTTTGTCGGTTGCGCCGCTCTTGCGCTTGCAAGTTTGCTCGCCGAGCGACCGCTGTGCCTTCCGTCTTTGCGGATTCTCGGGCCAGTGCTCCTGTCTCTGCCACTTGTCGTTACGCTTCAGGAATCGCGTTCAAACCCTCTTCCAGGTGCGGAGTTGACTCACTCGGTCTCTGACCTATCCGCCGGTGATGGCGTTGGCTTTATCGCGACTGAACCCGCGCTGGCATGGTCAGTGACACTTCAGCACCACCTCCGATATGCGTCTCGCTACTACGGCTTTTGGATGCTTCGAGCGATACTTCAAGGCGAGCGCAATCCGGTTCCGGATCCAAAGCTCGAGAAGCTTCGAGTGGACGTGATCCATCAAACCGTCGTTGACTTTCGCTGTATTGCGCCGCGGCGGATCATCGTGGCGCGACCGCCTCAAAATTCGACGGATTCTACGGAATTCGATATTCTACCATTCTTCCTGAATGACCCCGAATTTGCGGCGATGTTCGCGCATTATCGGCCTATTAAGCGGGGCGAGACCCTCGAGACCTACAACCTTGTCATCCCGCTTGGTCGACCGCGCGGATGCCGCAGCGGGGTTTAGTTCGTCTCAACTCACGAAAGTCTGCCACGCTGCTCAAGGTTAGGCATTCCTTAGGCATCTTGGGCTACTTGCGAGAAAACCATTGTTCTGGCGGAAAAGCAGCATGAGCGCATTCGGAAAACGTGGAGGAATGGGCGGCGGGCGTCCCAATTTCGGCGTCGCAAAGCCAATGAAGGGTGGCGTTGGAGGCGGTCCAGTTCAGCCTTCGACCGAGCTTTCCGGCGGGGATCAGTTCCCACCGATCGACGAACTTACACCTTCAATGGATTCGCTGGGCGGAGATGCCGGCGCCGGCCAGATGGGGGCAATGGATCGTCTTACTGCTCGACAAAATGCGAGCGGTGAAGCAGCGAGCAGTAGATCTGAAGGCTTTGAAGCTTCGGTCCATCGCATCAAAGAACAGGTCCTGCCGCGTCTGCTCGAGCGCGTTGATCCTGAAGCTGCGGCAACGTTAAGCAAAGATGAGCTCGCCGAGGAATTTCGACCGATCATTTCGGAAGTGCTTGCGGAACTCAAGATCACACTCAACCGGCGCGAGCAGTTCGCGCTCGAAAAGGTGCTTGTTGACGAACTTCTTGGGCTCGGACCGCTCGAGGAATTGCTTGCGGATCCTTCAATCAGCGACATCATGGTCAACGGTCCCGACCAAACCTACGTCGAACGCAAGGGCCGTCTCGAAGTCGCTCAAATCCAGTTTCGCGACGAGGAGCATCTGTTCCAGATCGCTCAGAGAATTGTCAACAAGGTTGGACGACGGATCGACCAGACAACCCCGCTCTGCGACGCTCGCCTTCAGGACGGAAGCCGTGTCAACGTCATCGTTCCGCCTCTCTCGCTTCGCGGGACGGCGATCTCAATTCGTAAGTTTTCCGAGAAGCCAATCACGCTCGACATGATGAGAAGCTTCGGATCCATGTCGGAGAAAATGGCGACGATTCTCAAGATTGCCGGGGCCACTCGGATGAACGTCGTGATTTCAGGAGGCACGGGCTCGGGCAAAACGACAATGCTCAATGCGCTGTCCAAAATGATTGATCCGGGCGAACGCGTCATCACGATCGAAGATGCGGCCGAACTTCGGCTTCAGCAGCCGCATTGGCTTCCTCTCGAGACCCGACCGGCGAACCTTGAAGGCCAGGGCGCGATCAGCATTCGCGACCTCGTGATCAACGCCCTTCGTATGAGGCCGGATCGGATCATCCTGGGCGAAATTCGTGGATCGGAATGTTTCGACCTCCTTGCGGCAATGAACACCGGTCACGACGGTTCGATGGCAACGCTTCACTCCAACTCTCCTCGCGAGTGTCTCGCGAGAATGGAGAACATGGTGATGATGAGCGACATCAAGATCCCAAAGGAAGCAATCAGTCGACAAATCGCGGACTCGGTCGATCTCATCGTCCAGGTGAAGCGTCTGAGGGACGGTTCAAGGCGTACAACGAACATCACCGAAGTCATCGGGATGGAAGGCGAAGTGATCGTCACTCAAGAGCTGTTCAAGTTCGAGTATCTCGACGAAACGCCTGACGGAAAAATCCTCGGCGAATATCGCTGCATGGGACTAAGGCCTTATACGCTCGAAAAGGCGAAGCAATTTGGCTTCGACCAGCCCTATCTGGAGGCTTGTCTCTAAGCGCTCCTTCGAGCGCGGGGCATCGATGGGCGTTCCGAAGTTCATCTTTCGGATCTCCGAACCAGTTTCTGCGCGCCTAGCGTTGCAGTTTCTTTCCGTCCGTTTACGAGGACGAGACACGCTCGTTTGCGCGTACTACATTTAAAACATCCTGGATCAGAACCGGCGCCATAACGTGGTGCCTTCGGAACATGCCCATGCCGTTGCCGCGCGTCGCGCAAAGTGCCGAACGGATAATCTACCGGATTGCCGGCTTGCCGATTGCGACTGCTGTCCTTTTCAGCAGCAAGGAGACCGACCGTTTAAGATCGGTATTCGCGAAGCGATATTGGCACCCCGAAAGTCCCAGCGAATGGTCCGAGCTGATCGCTGGGCTGGTCCTCTGGCCGCTCGTTCTCATAGCCGCTTCGATCTGGTCCACATCGCGCAACGGCGTGGTGATTAAGAGGCGCTCCGGATCAGGCATCGCGTCCCAGCTGAAAGAACAGATATCATTCTACTTCACCTCAGGGATCCTCGCTCCCTGGTACTATATTTTTTCCCTTCACGATGACGGCGCGAACCGAGCGAAGAGCTTCCTGCACCGCTTCGAAACGAAAACATGCTACTTCAAGCTTCTCAAACGCAAAAAGGGATCGCCCCTCACCAACAAGCCCCGCTTTGCCGAATACTGTACAGCCCACGGCATTCGTTGCGTACAAACCCTCGCCAGCTTTTGTGGATCCGATACTGGACAATCGCTTCCCGACTGCGATCTTTTCGTAAAGCCGATTGCTGGAAGAGGCGGCCGAGGGGCCGAGCGCTGGGATTTCAGCGGTCCTTCGACTTTTGTTGGTCCCGAGGGTGAACGGCTCGAAAAAGACGAACTCGTCGACCGGCTCACCGAGCGTTCGAAACGAACGCCAGTCCTTGTTCAGCAGCGCATGACTCCTCACCCCGAGCTTGCGGCGGTGACGTCCGGCGCTTTGCCGACATTGCGCGTCCTCACCTGCCTCAATGAACAGGATAGGCCCGAGGTTGCAGCGGCCATGGTACGCATGTCCTTCGGGGAAAACCGGACCGTCGACAATCTCCATGCAGGAGGAATTGGCGCGCTGGTGGAGGTCGAATTCGGGCAGACTTTCAAAGGCGAGCAATCTTGGTTCCGATGCTCGGCTCGGATGGTTTTCTTCGCATCCCGACACTGGCTCGCCGATCGAAGGGAGGGTGATTCCATTTTGGAAAGAGGTCAAGCAACAGGCGCTCGACGCCCATCTTCACTTTAATGATCGAGTGGTTATCGGCTGGGACGTCGCAATCCTCGAAGACGGTCCGATCCTTATCGAGGGCAACGGCAATCCGGATCTTGATATTCTTCAGCGCTTCATGCGCATCGGACTTCGAAACCAAAGATTTGCAACTCTCCTCGTTCATCAACTCCTTAAGCGCGGCGCCATTCAAGAGGCTTGGGCGGAAAGTCCGACGTCAAGCGGTAGCTGTTAAAATACGCTAATTTAATTTTCATTCCCCGCGAACGGTTCGACAAACCGAGGCCAGTGCACTGGTTTCGACGACGTTCGTGCGTAGGCGACCAAACGAGTAAATTATTGGGACGAATGCCTCCCCTGAACCATTTTCCAACCATTGCCCGAGGGATCCCGGAAACTCGAATCCACGTTCCCATAGCGCTCGGTTGGTTCTTGAATGAATTCAACGCCGCGGGAACGCATTTCATCATAGCAACGGCGGCAATCGTCGACCACGAGGACCAGTGGCGGCATTGCGCCTTTCGCCACCACTTCGTTGACGGTTTGCGCGGTTGAATCGTCGACCATCGGCTGCTGAGGTCTGAAAAGACCAAGCTGAAATGTGGGCTGATCGGGATGGCTAACAGTGAGCCAGCGATAATCCCCGTTGCGAACATCGGTGTGGACCTCAAATCCCAGCTTTTCGACATAGAATTGCAGTGCTTCGTCTTGATCCCGGACGTAAATTCCTGCGACTTGCACACCCTGGCTCATAAGACCTCCGTTCCTCAGGACTCCTTATCGCTCTCCCTTAGCCGCCGCTTCTCCAAAACTGCGATTGTTAAGTCGGGGCGCTGTGCAGCGCTAACGAAGCAGTGAGGGACGATGTCGAGCGGTTGCCGCCTAGATTGTTCGCGTGCGCGAAGATCGCTTGGGCTTTCGCCGAGGATTTCGCGGAAGACCCGGCCAAAGGATCCAAGACTGTTCCATCCTGTCTCAAACGCGATCGTCGTAATTGGCAGATCGGTATCTCTGAGCAAGGCTTTCGCCCGCTCTATTCGCCGCGTGAGGAGATAGCGGTGTGGAGGCACTCCAAAAGCCTCCTTGAACATCCGCGCGAAATGCGCGTCCGAGACGCCGCTCACCTGTGCAAGCTGGCGGACAGTCAAACCGTCATAGAAGGCAACGTCCATCCGATCCTTGGCTCGCAGCAAACGTCGCAAAAGCTGCGGATCCCTTGAGATCCTAGTCACGATCGCGCGATATCACAGCGGTCCATTCGAGGGCCAATGTTTCAACGGTCGCGGACATTCCATCGCAGCGATTAAGCCGCTAGTCTGCCCTTCAGTGAAACCCTTATACTGAGGAGATCAAAGATGCGCGCTTCCCGACTTGTCATTCTCGCGGCAATTCCCGCTTCGCTCTTTGCGACTACTCCGCTTTCCGCGAAAGGGTGCATCCGAGGCGCCGTTGTTGGCGGCATAGCGGGTCATTACGCCCACCATCACGCGGTTGCCGGTGCAATTGCTGGCTGCGCCGCAGGACACCTTTACTATAAGCACAAAGCCCATGTGGCGGCGAAGGCGGCTCATCACGGCTAAGCGGACCTAGAAATGCAAAGCGGTAGGGCCTCTTTGCATAACTGGGCTGAGTTTGGTCGGTAAAAGTCGAAACACCGCTGCGAACGAATATTCCGCTGATGCGTTGTGATCTCCAAACCGAATGGGAGAACAACCATGAATGACCACGACAATCAAAACGACGACACGAACAGTGGCATCGACAGTGACCGGACCGAAGGCAGCCTTAAACAGGCAAGCGGAAAGATAAAAGAAGGCGCCGGTAGCCTGTTCGGCGATGAAAAAATGAAAAGCGAAGGCGAAGCGGACCAGGCCAAGGGCAAAATCCAGAATGCCTGGGGCAGTATGAAAGACGAAGTGCGTGAAGCCGTCGGTCACGACGACGACCGCAGCGACGATTGAAACCGGTTCAACTCAAGATCATTTGGGCCCAGCCGTTCGGCTGGGCCTTTTTCTATCCAAATCGCCATTTCCTGCCGTCTAAGGTCCCTTGGAACCATCAGTCACACATCAGAATTTAAACCGCGGTGAGATCGATCAGGAGCGTATGTCGAGCGCTTTTCCCCTGCTGTTTTTGGAGACCATGGTTCAGCTCCCATCTTTTCACCGGACCTGAAGTCGTGAGTGCGCACAAGCAATCGCGACATCGCAGGCATCGACCAACCGACAAATGGCAGGGTATTTCCATCGAAGGGCGACGCCTGATTGCGGAATTTTGGGGAACGCTCCTTCTCACTCTTGTCGCAACCGGAGCTTTAGCACTTCACAAATTGAACCCAAACGAGGTGTCATCAGCAGCAGCAGCAGTTGCTCCCGGAGCAATGGTCATGACCGTGATCTATTTTATGGGATCGGTCAGCGGGGCTCACGTCAACCCTGCGGTGACAATTGCCTTTGCGCTTCGGCGCAATTTCCCGTGGGTTCGGGTTCCAGGTTATATTGTCGCCCAGCTTGCAGGAGCGGTTTGCGGGGCTTTCTTAATATTCGAGCTTGTGGGCTCACAAGCGGTACTTGGCGCCACGACCCCCGCACATGGCTTTTCCACGATCCGAGCGGTTGGACTTGAGGTGCTTCTCACAACGGCTTTGGTGAACACGATCCTTGGAACCGCGTCCGAAGAAGGCTTTCTCGGGCCCAACGCGGCCATTCCTGTAGGTGCCTATATCAGTCTCGCCGGGCTGTGGGCCGGGTCGCTGACCGGAGCATCGATGAACCCCGCTCGTTCAATCGGGCCCGATGTGATCGGCGGCGATGGTTCAAACGTATGGATTTATGTCCTCGGGCCGCTGCTTGGCGCCACAGTTGGAGTGGCGATCGAATGGATTTTGAAAGGACCACCGAGTTCCGCAGGTACACGAGCGGCGCAGGGAAAGGGCACTGCCGGGTGATAAGCCCCAGGGCAGTCAGACTATTTTCTATTCAATGTCTGAACGATTTGCTCCGGTTGCAATAACCTTCGAGCATGCGATGGAATTTGGCGGCCGCGCGAAGAGCCACGCTAAGTCGCTGCTTCTTGACAGGCTAGGTAGCCGATTTGCCCAATAAAACCGGGAACATTCAACGATTCAGGTTCATATCGAACCAGTCGAATACTGCCGGGGCAAATCGCACCTAAGCACTGCAGTGCGAATGCACGGACTGAAGGTGTTTTCCTTCAATCTTCTGGCTTCCTCGAGAGCGGAGTTGGCATTCTGAACCGAAAAGTACGCCTTTTCGCGATGCGCATGTGATACATCCGATCGCAGTTTTCTGCTCAAGCATCGAACTTGCAGAATCTAGTGTTATCCACTAAGTCAGCCTTATGGAACGAGCAATTACCGCGAGCGAGGCAAACCAGCACTTTTCCGAGCTGCTCCGCGATGTCGCGGACGGACAGAGCTTCACTGTGACGTCGCGGGGCCGTCCTGTTGCGCGTGTCCTGCCCATCGATCGCCAAGAGGAAAGCCGGTCAGTTCGAGGATTGCTAAAATTCTTGGCCGGTTTGCCCGTGCGTCATTTTGCCAATTGGTCACGCGACGATCTTTACGAATGATCCGCGTCGCCCTTGATAGCAACGTCCTGGCGTATCTTGCGGGGGTCAGCCGATCTAGCGAAGACGAGGCGAAAATCACTGAGGTTCGCTCGTTAATAGAACAGCTCGCAAATCACGTAAGCCTCATTGCACCAGCTCAAGCCTTGGGCGAGTTGTTCGTTGTCCTCCGCCGCAGTGGCGCTCCCGCAGACGATGCCCGTTCCATTCTGATCGAGTTCACGGACGCCTTTGGGACGTCGGCGTCCGAATCGAGCTCGATTCTCGCCGCCGCTGATCTGGTGGTCGATCATAAGCTGCAGTTTTGGGATTCGTTGATCCTGACAGCCGCGGCAAACGCAGGCTGCACCCTGCTCTTGTCGGAAGATATGCAGAGCGGCTTCATCACGCGCGGCGTGACGATTGTTGACCCGTTTTCTAAGCCTCTCCATCCCAAGTTGGGTGCACTTCAACCCGTATCGTAAGGCAGACTATCTTTGCATCACTAAGTAGCTGACTTTATGAGAGAAAAAATGGTGGGCGTGGCAAGGATTGAACTTGCGACCCCTGCGATGTCAACACAGTGCTCTACCACTGAGCTACACGCCCACCCGGGTTGTGCAGGGGCCATTTAGGGTCCCGATTGGGTACGCGCAACAGGCTTTGATGATGGCCTTAAAGCCGGCCGTGCTGATCCTCGGTTTGAAAGACCCGATCGACTTCCATCACCAGGTCCTTCAAATGGAATGGCTTTGAAAGAAGCTTTGCCTCCGGTGCCGTTCTCCCGCCCTGAAGCGCAACTGCTGCAAATCCAGTGATGAACATCACGCGAATTGACGGATCGATGGCGCTTGCCTTTTGAGCGAGTTCGATGCCGTCCATTTCCGGCATGACGATATCGGTCAGAAGGAGGTCGAAATGCTCGCTCTGAAGGAGGGGCATTGCTTCGGTGCCGCAGCCGACCGCTTCGACTTCATAGCCGACGCGCTGCAGCGCACGCTGCAGATATTCGCGCATCGACGTATCGTCTTCGGCAAGGAGTATTCGTGCCATAACGCCTCTATGCTCTCACGAAATGCGTTTTGCCAGAAGCGAAAAACGCGCTCATGCGTTGCAGCGCCTCAATACCAGTCCTAAACTGGCACACTAATATAAGATCGGCGTGAAAGCTCATTGTGACGCTGCTTGCTCCACCAATTGTCCAATCATCGCGTGGTTCCCTCCCGTTGCTGCTCTCGGTTCCGCATTCAGGACGAGACTATCCCGAGTGGCTGCTGGAGAGTGCCTCCGGCGGGAAAACGGCGCTCGCGACGCTCGAAGATCCGCTAGTCGACCGTCTCATATGGCGCGCACTCAACCGGGGATGTGCAGCAGTGATTGCTCGTGCTCCAAGAGCCGCCGTCGACTGCAATCGAGCCGAGGACGATATCGACCCCTCGGTCATCGATGGGCCGGCACGCGGGAGGGTCACGGTTCGTGCTCGAGGCGGCCTTGGGATCGTTCCTTCTCGAACGCAGCAGCATGGGTTTCTCTGGCGTCGTCCAATCTCGCCCTTGCAACTCGAAGAGCGCCTCGATCAGGTTCACCGTCCCTATCATGACGCGATCGACGACCAACTCGCAAAGCTGGTCGATCGCTTCGGCTGCGCTTTGCTCATCGACTGCCATTCGATGCCCCCACCGCAGAAGGGGAGTGCGCCCATCGTGTTTGGCGACAGCCATGGTCGGACGTGCGATGCCTGGGTCAGCTGCCAAGCAGTGGATATCGCGCGAAGATTCAACTTCATGGCGGCACTCAACGACCCATTTGCGGGAGGTCATGTGATCGAGCGGCATGGGCGTCCCGAACGCAATATCCATGCGCTCCAAATCGAGGTCGACCGCAGGTCCTACCTCGATCAATCACTCAAAAAGCCAGGCGCCGGGTTCGACCACGTCGCAGCCTTGATAGATGGACTTTCCGCCGAGCTCGCCGAGGAACTACTTGGACGTCAGTTCGCGACCGCCGCGGAATAGCAAACTCGAAACCTAAGCGTTCGCTGGAGCGGGCTGAGGAACTTGAGCCGGCGCCTTCCCCTGCTGCATCTGTTTGCCGAAGACCGTGCGCATTTCGGCAAGCGAGAATAAATGCGCGTAGATGAGCGGAAGAATGCCGTTCTGGTTCAACTTTCGAAGCTCGTCACCGCGCAGATTTCGGATCTTTTCTTCATCGACCATTCGAAAACCACGATAAATGAACGGCTGCTGGTACCCTTCGGGCTGGATTGCGACCTCGCCGTCCATCAGGAGGTCTCCCTTGGTCAGCTCTTCGACGAGCGCCGCGGTTCTCTGACCGGAGGCCTCAAACTGTTCGCAGAAGTTGAGGATCGCCTTGGTCGCTTCGCTCGGTTGATCGTTTTCAAACAGCGCCTGTCCTTCCTCGAACTCACCGACCGCATTGGCCGTCGGATCAAAGCACAGAGAAAGTTCATCGCTGTCGGGCCGGAGCCGCGCCAGAAGGAAGGGATAGCGTCGGACGTAGGCAGGAACGTAGACGTTGCTGTCCAGCGGGCGGCCATCCGCATCGAGGTAGACGTTTACACCTTCATTGAGGCCCATAAGGGCGATCGGAATCGGGTTGTCTCCGATCGAAAAGACAATCGGATAGTGCCGCTGGACAAGTGTGAACTCATCAACGGTCACAGGAATGGCGTGAGTGCGCGCAACTTGGGGCATGCGGAGCATGGTCCGCACCTTCATTTTTCCATGAACTGCCGCGCTCAGCGGCTCCACGGTATTATAGAAAAGCGGCAAGCTTTGGTTCGGGGCGGCAGTCGCCATCGAAGATCTTCTCCTGGGGTCCGGACTTATGGCCTCGCTCCCGCCAGCCCGCCGGCAATGATCGACGCGCTCTATTTGCCTTGTTGTCGTTAAGCAAGTCGGCTCCGCTCGATCGCCCGTTCCCGTTGAGTTCATTGATCATTCAACGAGCCGCTGCAAATCGCACAATTAATGGCGGCGGGGTTCAATCGATGTCAGTGACGGCGCTGAGTTTCCTGCCGCTCCTGCTTGGCCTGTTCGCTGGTCAGCCGGGCATCGTCGAGCAGTCGGTCACTCGTATCGTCATTCAGGACGAAGTGATCCTTCGCGTTCCCGTTCTTCCCCATCCACTTTTCCCCCAGTTTGAATGGGAGGAGCGCAAGGGCCCGAAGTGCATTCCGACTGCTCAGATTCAGCGCGCGATGCTGTCAGGCTCCGAGCAGGTCGATTTCATCCTCGCCGGTCGAGGCCGGGTGCGCGCTCAGCTCGATCAGGATTGTCCGGCGCTGGATTTTTATGCTGGGTTTTACCTTCAGCCGCAGGACGACCGACTGTGCGCCCGCCGTGATGCCATTCATTCTCGAATGGGAGGGAGCTGTACGATCGAGCGTTTCAACCAGCTCGTTCCGAAGTTCCGCAAATAACATCGGCTGCGCAGGCCCGCGCCCCGGCCAGTTGGGCATTCGAGGACCTGGGGACCAGTCCACGCATCCGACGATTTTGGGCTAGTCGTCGCTGCCCACCGGTCGCGTTGGAAGGATTAAAAGATCGATAGATCGGTTCAGCTGCGGCGGAGCGACATCACGACCAGAAGCCCAGGGTCGTAGTCCTCGAGTTCGATGTCACCGCCATGCATTCGTGCGACCGCCCGGGCGAGCGCAAGTCCAAGTCCGGTGCCCTCGGTTGTCCTAGATTCTTCGAGGCGGCGGTATTTGTCGAGCGCGTGCTCGCGCAGATTCCTTGGAATTCCGGGCCCGCGATCGCCAACACGAAGTTCAATCAGCGACCCTTTGTCCACCGCATCGAGCGTGATTTCGCCTCCCCCATATTTCACCGAGTTTTCAACCAGATTTGCAACCGCCCGGCCAATCGACTGGCGATTGCCGACATATGCGAGGATTTTGGGGCCTTGGACCCTGATCTTCATTCCCTGTTCTTCGGCAATGGGATTATAAATCTCGCTGATGTCGCAGAGTAGCTGCGCGAGATCGAACTCTTCGAAATCCTGTTTCCCGGCACCGGCCTCGGTACTGCTGATTTCGAGCGTCGCCGAAATCAATCGAAGCATTCGATCGATGTCGAGCGAAACCGCTTCCAGTGCCAGCTGCCGCCTTTCGACCTCACTTCCTTCTGCTGCGCGTTCGATATTTGCGCGCATTCGGGTGAGGGGCGAGCGCAAATCGTGAGCAAGGGAGTCTGTGATGAGCTTTAGCTGCTCGACCAGCTCCTCGATCCGCTCGAGCATGGCGTTGATCGCTTCGGCGAGCATCGAAAACTCCTCGCCTCCGGTGGCCTCGTCGAGACGATGGCTGAAATCCCCCGCCGCAATCCGACTTGCGACGTTTGCAACTGCGCGTGCTCGCCGCTGCGCGACTTTGAGAACGATCCAGCCTCCAATGAGCCCAAGCGGGATCGAAAGAAGAAGAGCCCCAAGCAAAGCTTCGACAAGCGAAGCACGCATCCGCTCGCGATCGTCGATCGTTGTTCCCACAAGCAATCGCTGACCCGACGCAAGTGCGGTTGTTCGGATTGCGAATAGCTCCGGTCTGACCTGGCCTTCGGGATAGAGGCGGATCTCGCTCCACGGCGAAGGGGTCTGCAAAACAGGAGGCCAGCCGGCAAGATTTCCGGCAAGCTTGCGGCCGGTGGCGTTGACGATCAGCGCAACTCCATTTCTGAGTTCGCCGGTCCGGATTGCCTGGTCGATCTGACCCGAAACCTGGTCTGCTCGATCGTTCGAATAATCAGTGATGATCGCGCGCTGTTCATCGTCAAGGCGATCGCGAATTCGCTGCTCGAACAAGGCGTCCGTCTGGTTATAGACAAACAAAAGGACCGGCAGGGTCGTTAGCAAACTGAGCAAAAGCGAAATCAGCGCCACCCGAATTGGGGCCGGGAGACGCACACGAAGCGCCGAAAAGTCGCTCAAGCCGTCTCGCTCAACATATATCCGACACCCCGGACCGTATGAAGGAGTGGAATTGGAGCGCCTTCGTCAATCTTCTTTCGAAGTCGGCTGATGTGAACGTCGATCACGTTTGTTCCGGGATCGAAGTGATAGTCCCAAACTTCTTCGAGCATCATGGTTCGCGTGACGACCTGCCCCCTGTTGCGAAGAAGCAGCTCGAGCAGTCGGAACTCCCTCGGCTGAAGATCGACGCGTGCACCATCACGCTCGACCCTTCGGGCAAGGAGGTCCATTGTGAGATCTCCGCACCGAAGCTTCGTAACGATTGGCTGGGCTCCGGAAGCTCCCCTGCGCTGAAGCGCCTCGACCCGTGCGAGAAGCTCCGAAAAGGAAAAGGGCTTGGCGAGATAATCGTCCGACCCGCTCTTCAATCCCTTTACGCGCTCATCCGTTGAACCGAGCGCCGACAAGACAATGACCGGGGTGTCGATGCCAGCCGCTCGAACGGCACCAAGTAAGGCAAGGCCGTCGATCCCGGGAAGCATTCGATCGAGCACTATTGCCGCATAATTGCCGTCAGTCGCGTGGAACAGCCCATCGCGACCATCGCTTGCAACGTCGACGACATAGCCATTCTGTTCAAACCCCTTGGCAATATAGTCGGCCGTGGTTGGGTCATCTTCAACGACGAGGATCTTCTTCGTCACGGGCGCTCCTTCGCTTGCCACCGGGTCACGCGTGAATATTCGCCCGCGATACCGGAATTTCGAGCGTGAGCCGGCTTCCGTGGCGGTTGATAGCGATCTCGGTCGGATCCGTCGCCACCGCGTCGATTGCGGCATCGAGATTTGAAGCATCTTCGCCGTCGACTTTCTCGACAACATCACCGACCCGAAGTCCGGCGACGGAGGCCCGCCCGCCAGCCGCAACGCTGGTGACCACCATCTCGTCGGCATGCGTTCCGCCGCCAAGGGTTCGGGCAGATTGAGCATCGAGGGGTTCGACGGTTGCTCCAAGCGTATTGTCGAGCTTCAATAGGCTCTTGGCATGGGGCGATGCGGGGGTTTCGAAATTCAGTTGCCTCAAAACCAAAATCAGAGCGACGAACAAAAGGGCGCAGACGAAGAAAATGGCGAGGCCCGAAATCGCGCGTCGGGAATAATGATCGGTCCTGTCCATTTCCCTATCAGGGACCAGTCCGTCTCTCGCGCAAGAATGCGCGAGATGAAAAATGCGTAATGTGCTCAGAAATCAAAATTTTGCCCCGCTGCTCGAAAACTTGGATTTTTGCACTCGAGCACCCATTTCTTGACAAGTCCAAGCGTGTCGCACACGCAGCTTTTGAGCTGGCGATGCGCTTTAGCGACGTCACCCCTAATCCGGAAGATTGAATGACTTTTGCCGATCTCGGCCTTTCCGACGAATTGCTCCGCGTCGTTACCGACAGCGGATACAACGAGCCAACTCCGATCCAGTCCGCCGCAATCCCGTCTGTTCTCATGGGTCGCGACCTTGTTGGGATTGCCCAAACCGGAACAGGCAAGACGGCTGGTTTCGTCCTCCCGATGATCGATATTCTGCACCACGGCAGAAGTCGTGCGCGAATGCCTCGCTCCCTCATTCTCGAGCCCACGCGCGAGCTTGCAATGCAAGTCGCTGAGAATTTCGAGAAATATGGCAAATATCATCCGCTCTCGATGGCCCTTCTCATCGGGGGCGTTCAAATGGGAGACCAGATCGCAGCGCTTGAAAAGGGCGTCGACGTCCTCATTGCAACGCCAGGCCGTCTTCTCGATCTGTTCGGCCGAGGCAAAATTCTGCTCACTGGGTGCGGACTTCTCGTCATCGACGAGGCCGACAGAATGCTCGACATGGGCTTCATTCCCGACATCGAAGAAATTTGTTCAAAACTCCCCAAGACGAGACAAACTCTCCTGTTTTCGGCAACCATGCCACCGCCGATCGAGAAGTTGGCTTCAAAATTTCTAAGAGAACCCAAGCGCGTTGAGGTTGCGCGCCCTGCGACCGCCAATATCAACATCGATCAGCGAGTGATCACGGTTGCCGGACCCAAGAGGACCGACTTGCTCAAAGACCTTCTCAAAGGCGGCGAGATCAAGAACGCGATCGTTTTTTGCAACCGCAAAACCAGTGTTCGCGAGCTTGCTGGCAACCTTAAGCGTGCGCATCTCAAAGTCGGCCAAATTCACGGCGACATGGACCAGTCCGAGCGCATTGCAGAATTCGATCAATTCAAGCGCGACGAAATTAATATTCTTGTCGCGTCGGATGTCGCTGCCCGCGGGCTCGATGTGAAAGGCGTCAGCCACGTTTTCAATTTCGACGTGCCGTGGCAACCCGACGATTATGTCCATCGTATCGGACGCACCGGCCGGGCTGGCGCAAAGGGCATTGCGATCACCTTCGCCTCCAAAGACGATGCCGAACTGATCGAGCGCATCGAAAAGCTGACCGGACAGAAGATTTCGCCCATGTCGGGACCTTCAAAATCCAATGTTCCCGAAGTCAAGGACGTCGAACCTCGAGCCGAAGCTCCGACCCCCAAAAAGACCCGAGCGAAAGTCGAACAGTCGTCTGTCGTTGAAGATTTGAAAGCGGAATGGAACGGGCCGCTCCCAAATTTCCTTTCGGTAAGCGCGGGCTAGTTCGAGCGGCACCGGCGCTCGCGAGCCCGGCCACATTTTTGACACTGGAAACCTCAACCCGTCGTTCCTAGCTCCGGGCTCCTCCAGGCTCGAACGAAGGACCAAGGACAATGACCGATTACGTGCCCCCCAAGGTGTGGACTTGGGAGCAGCCCAGCGGAGGTCAGTTCGCAAGTATCAATCGACCCGTCGCAGGCGCAACGCACGAGAAGACCCTTCCCATTGGTGGTCATCCCTTCCAGCTCTATTCGCTTGCGACTCCCAACGGGCAGAAGGTCTCGATCATGTTCGAGGAGCTGCTCGAAAAGGGGCACACGAAGGCACAATATGATGCCTGGCCAATCAGGATCGGCGAAGGCGAACAATTTTCGAGCGGCTTTGTCGACGCCAATCCGAACAGCAAGATTCCAGCGCTTGTCGACCGCAGCGGGAACGAGCCCATCCGAGTCTTTGAGTCTGGAGCGATCCTTGTTCATTTGGCCGAAAAATTCGGAGAATTTCTGCCGCGATCGGGAAGCGGACGGGCGGAAACCTTGTCCTGGCTCTTTTGGCAAATGGGAAGCGCGCCATTTCTAGGTGGCGGATTTGGTCATTTCTTCGCCTACGCGCCGGAGAAGTTCGAATATGCGATCAATCGCTATGCGATGGAAGCAAAGCGGCAATTCGACGTCCTCAACCGTCGACTTTCGAATAACCGCTTTATTGCAGGCGACGACTATACGATTGCCGATATCGCGATCTGGCCGTGGTACGGTGGCGTTGCTCTTGGTCGAACCTATGAAGGTGCGAACGTCTTTCTTTCGACGGACGAATTTGAGCATGTCATGCGCTGGGCAAAAGCGATCGATGATCGCCCGGCAGTCAAACGCGGCCGTATCGTCAACAAACTGAGCGGGCCAGCGTCCGAGCAGCTCCATGAGAGGCACGACGCCAGCGATTTTCAATTGAGAACGCAGGACAAGCTTGATCGCCAAGCGATCGAAGACGACGCGATCTAGCTCAAATCGATCGAGCGCAATCTCCTGTACCGGGCAAGGAACTCGCTCGCTACGACGGCTAGCCGGCTGTCTTCGATCGCCTGCCTCAGTTGCTCCATCAAGCGCTGATAAAACCAGAGATTATGCTCGGTCATCAGCATTGCTCCAAGGATTTCCCCTGATTTTACGAGATGGTGAAGATAGGCCCGCTCGAAGCCGGTACAGGCGGGGCAAGGACAGCCAGGTTCGATGGGCTCGCGATCTTCGGCGAAACGCGCGTTGCGCATGTTGAGCGGACCATCCAAGGTGAACGCTTGGCCCGTTCGTCCCGACCGTGTCGGAAGGACGCAGTCGAACATGTCGACGCCTCGAACGACCGCTTCGACGATGTCGTCGGGCTTGCCCACCCCCATCAGATAGCGAGGGCTCTCCGGCGGCAACATTTCGACGGCAAAGTCGAGGCAGTCGAGCATGGCTTCCTGCCCCTCGCCCACTGCAAGTCCTCCAAGAGCATATCCATCGAAGCCGATTTCGATGAGGGCGTTGGCCGACCAGCGCCGAAGCGCCTTGTCGAGACCTCCTTGCTGAATTCCAAAAATGGCAGAGCGAAGCGAGTGCTCCACTCCTCGATCGAACTCCTCGCGTGACCTTTTGGCCCAGCGCATTGACCGCTCCATCGCCTCCTGCTGCTCTTTTGAAGTCGAGCTGTTCGGAAGAAGCTGATCGAAGGCCATCACGATGTCAGAGCCAAGTAGCCTTTGAACCTCGATCGATCGCTCAGGGGTTAGCATGTGGGCAGAGCCATCCAGATGAACTCTTGAAACGAACCCCGTTTTCGCTCGCCTTCGTCAGCTGCGAAAGGCTCATGACCTGGTAGCCCCCGCTGTCGGTTAGGATGGGTTTACTCCATCCCATGAACCTGTGGAGGCCGCCCAAGGCATGGATCCGCTCGGCTCCCGGACGAAGCATGAGGTGATAAGTATTGCCAAGAATGATGTCGGCCCCGCTCGCTTCGACCTCTTGTGGCCGAAGCGCTTTGACCGTAGCGCCCGTGCCCACCGGCATGAACGCCGGGGTTCGGATCATTCCGCGGGCCATTGCGATCGTTCCGCTCCGGGCTTCGCCCGAACGGGCGGAAATCTCAAATTGAAACCGCTCCATCGCCCTTGAAATCCCGAGTTGCCGGGGCTCGAGCGCTACATTGCCCGCGCGCTGTTGAGCAAGCCGCTTTTGGGCTCACTCGAAGTCCATCCGCTTCGATTTTTCGATAAAAGCTTGGCGTTGAACGGGCGTTCCAGATTTTGACGCCTGCGGGATCTTTCCAACAGCAAATGGCCTGTTAGACCGCCGCTATGCCCCGCGTCGATGATTTCGAAAAATTCCTTTTCATTGTTGGAGCGCCTCGCTCCGGAACGACCACCATGGCGCGAATGCTTCAGGCACATCCTCAAGTCACCTTTCCGTTCGTCAAGGAACCGCACTTCTTCTCCCAGCACGATCTTCGTGGGCTTGGTGAACCGGAACTCAAAAGCCGTGTCGAAGATGATTATCTCGACCATTTCTTTTCCAACGCCGATCCCGCTCGCGCTACCGGAGCCGATGGTTCGGTTTCCTACCTCTACGCACCCGAACAGTTGGAACCGGTTTTAAAGCTCTGGCCGAATTCACGGTTCGTCGTTGGCGTTCGCGATCCAATGTCGCTCCTCCCGTCGCTTCACAAGCGGCTCTTGTTCACGGGTGATGAAAGTCTGTCGCGTTTCGAAGACGCCTGGGCGGCTGTTCCGGATCGGGCGGCCGGTCGCCGAATTCCATGGAGCACCATCGATCCGCGCTGGCTGCGCTATGACGAGGCGGCCCGATTTGCGACCTACGTCGAGCGATTGTTCAAAACCGTCGGGAAGGAACGCTGCCTTGTGATGGTCTTTGACGATCTCGTTCGAAACCCGGCAGAGCAGCACCGGCGATTGATCGCATTTTCGGGACTTAAGGAGGTCCCTTCGCCCGAAATCAAGGCCGAGCGTGCAGGAAAAGCGATCCGCTATCCCTGGCTTCAACAAATGCTGAGGAGGCCCCCACGGGCACTACTCCCGTATTTTTCGAGCTCGAGATACCGCGGCCGGTTCAAGAAGGGTTTGTGGAATTCCGAAGACGAAAAGTCCAATCCAAGAAGGCCGCTGTCAATCCGCAAGCGATTGCTCCTCTGGAACAAGATTCCCGACGAGAAACAGCCAGTTCCCGTCAACGTTCAGCGCGCCATTCAGGCGCATTATCAGGAAGAGGTCGATCGGCTCGGAGGTTTGATCGGTCGCGATCTCAGTCATTGGCTCAAGGTCGCAGACTTGTCCGTTTGAGGGAGGGAATGAGCAGGCTTAAATCGCCATAGGAATAGAAACGATACCCCGCCTCGATCGCGTGCCTGTAGGCGTGTTGCATGACTTCCAGGCCCATGAAGGCGCTGACAAGCATGAAAAGCGTCGAGCGGGGAAGATGGAAGTTGGTGATCAGCCCATCGATCGCCCTGAACTGGTAGCCCGGAGTGATGAAGATCGAAGTATCGCCTTCGAACGCACGAATTGTTCCGCCCTCCCCTGTTGCGCTTTCCAGCAGGCGAAGAGTGGTGGTTCCAACCGCGATCAGCCGGCCTCCCGAGCGGCGAACGGCGTTTAGTCGATCAGCTGTCGGCTGATCGATCCGACCCCATTCGGAATGCATGACATGATCTTCGGTGCGTTCGCTTTTCACTGGAAGGAACGTCCCGGCGCCGACGTGGAGAGTTAGTGTTTCGCGGGCAATCTTTCGACGATCTAAGTCATTAAGAAGGTGCGGCGTGAAGTGGAGTGCGGCCGTTGGCGCAGCAACGGCTCCTTCCTCCTTTGCAAAGATTGTTTGATAATCCTCGACATCGGCTTCATCGATCTCGCGCCGGGCAGCGATATAGGGCGGAAGGGGCATTCTCCCGGCGCGCTCGAGCAAAAGTTCGACCGGGTCCTCGCCATCGAATTTGAGCAGCACTGACCCATCGCAATCCTTCGCTTCGACACGTGCAGAGACGCCATTTCCAAACTGGATCGCGTCGTCGGGCCGAACGCGTTTTGCGTTTCTCAGAAACGCCTTCCAGGAACGCGCACCGACGCGCTTGTGCAAGGTTGCGCCGATTTTCTGCGTCCCCTCGCCGGCCTTCGAGCTGTGCAGGAATAACCTTGGTGTCGTTGAAAACGAGAACGTCTCCAGGAGAGAGCAATTCGGGGAGCTCAGTCATGCGACGATCCGAAAGGCTCATATTCTCGACAAGGAGTAAGCGAGCGCTGTCGCGAGGCCGGGCGGGTCTCAACGCAATCCGTTCGGATGGAAGATCGAAATCAAAATCGGCTACGCGCATTGCGCGCTCGTCCTTGGATCGAGCCGCCTGCCGATACAAGCCGGCCTTGACCCTCTCATCCAATGCGCATTCGCTGAACCACGATCGCACGCCCTCAAAGCAAAAGCGTTCAGCCTCCGAGATAGGCTTTGACAATTTTCGTCGGATTTTCCGGTGGCTCTCCAGGAGCAATCGTGTCGATCACGTTCATCCCTTTCACCACCCGTCCAATGACCGTGTAGTTGCCATCGAGGCTGTCGTTTGTTGCGAACATGATGAAGAACTGACTGTTGGCACTGTCAGGATCTTCAGCCCTCGCCGCTCCAACCGTCCCTCGAAGGAACGGAACCGAGGTAAATTCTGCCTTGAGATCGGGAAGATTTGAGCCGCCCTTCCCGGTTCCGGTCGGATCACCGCTCTGTGCCATGAAACCGGGTACCACGCGGTGAAAAATCAGCCCATTATAGAAGCCCCTTCGCACCAAGGTCTGGATCTGTGCGATATGGTGCGGAGCAAGGTCGGGCCGAAGGACGATTTCGACAGTTCCACCGTTCGAAAGATCGAGAAACAGATGGTTCGCGGGATTGGCAGCAACCGCATCAGGAGCGACAATGCTTGGCGCTTCAGGAGCAACCACGGGCGGTCGAGCAGCTGCAACGAGAAGTGCCGCAATCGGCAGCGAAAATAGAAGTCTATTCAGCATGTGCGCTCCCCCGTGGCTCGTTCCTGATGCCGTTAGTGACAGCTCGTGAGCTCGTTATCAGCCACCGTTGAGGTGGCGCCGGACATCGTCCGCAACGGTCGAGGTTACGAATTTGTCGATCGAACCTCCGAACCGCGCGATTTCTTTGACGAGCTTCGAGGCAATCGGCTGAAGCGAAACGTCGGCCATCAGGAATATGGTTTCGATCCGGTCATTCAACTGCTGGTTCATTCCCGCCATCTGGAACTCATATTCGAAGTCCGCGACGGCCCTCAGACCGCGAAGAATCATTGATGCTCCCTGTTGCTCGGCAAAATTCATCAGCAGCGAATCAAATTCGACGACTTCGATATTGCCACTCACTTCGGCAATCTCGCGACGAACCATTTCAAGCCGCTGTGCAACCGTGAACATCGGCTCTTTGGAAGGGTTGGTCGTCACTCCGATGACGAGCTTGTCGACAAGGTGTGCACCGCGCCGAATGATGTCGAGATGCCCGAGCGTAATCGGATCGAACGTGCCGGGATAAACTGCGATCTTCATCAATGATCTCTTTCAACGGCAAAGCGCGCAATCGCGCGCAGAAGATCGGCTTCTCGTCCATGCGAGGAAAGGTGTTCGATCGCCTGATTGACAAGGACATCGGCCTGCTGGCGCGCGCGTTCCTCGCCGAGCAGCGAGACAAAGGTGGCCTTGCCGGCATTCGCATCGCGACCGATCGGCTTGCCGGCGGCCGTCTCATCGCCGCTGTGGTCGATGAGATCGTCGGCGATCTGGAAGGCAAGTCCGATATTGCGCGCATAGCCTCGGTACGGAGTGCGTGCTTCCGCTGCCATCTTGTTCATGATGCAGGCCGCTTCGACAGCATATTCGATCAATGCGCCGGTCTTGAGCTGCTGGAGCCTCGTGATCGAGGGAAGATCGAGCGACTGGCCTTCGGCCGCAAGGTCCATCATTTGGCCGCCAGCCATCCCGTTCGGCCCTGCCGCACGGCTGAGTTCGAGGACCAGATCGGATCGGACCCAGGGATCCTCATGAGTTGCGGGATTTGCAAGGATTTCGAATGCGAGCGCATGAAGGCTGTCTCCCGCAAGAACCGCGGCGGCCTCGCCGAAGGCTTTGTGAACCGTCGCCTTTCCGCGTCTCAGTTCCGCATTGTCCATGCAGGGCAAATCATCGTGAATGAGCGAATAGACGTGGATCGCTTCGATCCCACAACCGACCCTCAGCGCCCGGTCGCGATCGATTGCGAACAGTCTTGATGCAGCAATGGTCAACAAAGGTCGGAGACGCTTGCCGCCGCCGATGGCAGCGTGTCGCATTGCAGCGTAAAATTGTTCGCGGCTGTCACCAGTTGGCGCCAGCAGGTCGGCAAAGAAGCCATCGACCTCGGCCGAAACCCGCTTCGCTTCGGCTTCGAGCTCCTGGGCGAGCCGGTCGATCGTCTCAATCGGCATCGAAGGGTTTGATACCAGCGGGCTTGCCATCGCTTCCAAAGGCGATCTGCTCGATCCGAGCCTGCGCGTCCTTGAGACGGGCCTCGCAGTGTCGCCTCAACCGATCGCCCTCGCGATAGAGCCCGATTGACTCGTCGAGCGGCGCCTCACCCTTCTCAAGCGTGCGAACGATCTCTTCGAGGCGCTTTAAAGCCTCCTCGAAGCTGAGCTGCTCAACATTGTTGGTCTCGACGGTGGCCATGGTCTGAGTTTGAGCCGCCCTTGTGTCCAAATCAAGCGAACAGCTATTCCATCGGACGGTTCGTGAACGGGTCGCGGATCCCAGGGACGATCTCGTCGCGAAGGGCCTCATCGCTTGCCCCAGCGAGCGCGGCTTCGGCTTCGCGCAGATGTTGCTCGCGCTCGCGGCGAAGCTCCTCGATCAAAGCCTCTCGATCGCTGTCGAGACGGGTGTCGGTGGGGGCCTCAGTCCCCGCAACCTTGGCCGCTCGGGCAACCGAAGCATCGAGTTCCCGCTGGCTCGTCAAGCCCAGCGTCACCGGGTCCTTGGGCGTGATGTTCGCCATGTTCCAGTGAGTCCGGTCGCGGATTGCAGCGATGGTTGTTCGCGTCGTTCCAATGAGCTTGCTGATCTGGCCGTCGCTGACATTGGGATGATTTTTGATGATCCAGGCAATTCCATCAGGCTTGTCCTGCCGTTTGCTGACCGGAGTGTAGCGTGGGCCGCGGGTGCGTCGGACTGCCTCGGGTGCCTTGTGCATCTGAAGCCGATGATCAGGGTCGCTCTGGCCCTTTTCGATTTCCTCGTGCGTGAGTTCATTCGCCCGAATGGGATCGCGACCCGTCAATTTGGTCGCCGCGGTATCGTCCGCAATCGCCTGGATCTCGAGAATGTGAAGTTCGCAAAATTGCGCGATCTGCTCGAAGGTGAGCGAGGTATTATCGACCAGCCAGGCGGCGGTCGCATGGGGCATCAGGGGCTGGGCCACTGGGATGTCTCCGTTCTTACAAATGAATAGGGCCGCCCCTCACGGAGCGGCCGCCTTGCCGGGCGATGTAAACCCGCGCCGCGGTTGCGGCAAGGCAGAACTGACGAATGCCGCGTGGCTCTTCAGCAACCATTGCGGCCGGCCAGCCGGCTTGGTGAAACATTAGGGGTTCACTCTTCGCCTAGAATGGGAAGATCTTCGCGTTCGTCGCCCGACTCTGGTTAGCGATCGATCAGGAACTGCTTGGAATGAAGCGCGGCTCGCCTTTCACTCGTTCCATCCATTCGACAATTCGCGGATAGAGGAAAAGATTGAAATCGGCATCGCCGGCAACATGCGTATAGGCGAAAAGACAGATATCGGCGAGACTGACCGAATTTCCGACAAACCATGAGCGGCCGCTGAGGTGATCGTTCATGAGCTTGAGAGCGGCGTTCCCGGCCTGCATTTTGCCCGCAATCTGAAGACGCTGAGCTTCTGATAGATTTTGATTTCCGAGATAATGAATCCAGAACCGAAGCGTCGCGATATTGGGCTCATGGCTATATTGCTCGAAGAACAGCCAGTGCAGCATGTCGGCGTGGTCGAACCGCTCGCGCGGAATGAGCGCGCTGTCTTCGGCCAGATAATAACAGGCGGCGTTGCTCTCCGGAATGAAGCGACCGTCGACCTCCAGAACCGGGATTCGCCCATTGGGATTGATCCGATCGAGAAAGTCTGGAGTCCTCGTCTCCTGGCGGAAAATATCATATTCCCGACGTTCGATATGAATACCGAGCAGAGCTGCGGTGAGGCGCACCTTGTAGCAATTGCCAGACGCTGCATATTCGTGAAGCACGATTTTGTCGCTCATCGGGCGACCTCAAGAACGATTTTCCCGATATGCTCACCCGATTCCATTCGCGCGTGGGCCAATTCTGCCTGTTCCAGAGGAAAGGTGCTGTCGATTACGGGCCGAAGGCGACCGCCTTCGACATAGGGCCAGACTGTCTTCGCAATTTCGTCCGCGACCATGGTCTTGAACTCGACTGGCCGCCCGCGAAGGGTTGAACCGGTCAGTGTCAAGCGCCGCCGCATGATATCGAAGATCGGAACTTCGGCACTCGGCCCACGCTGGACTGCAATCGAGATATGCCGCCCGTCGCTTGAAAGGCAGGCAAGATTTCGCGGCACATAGTCACCACCAACCATGTCGACGACGACATTCACGCCCGAACGGTTAGTGATGCGATGAACTTCTTCGACGAAGTCCTGCTCGCGGTAGTCGATTGCATGCATCGCTCCGAGTTTGACAGCCTGCTCGCATTTGTAACGGCTTCCGCACGTTACAATCACCTTCAAACCAAAGAGTTTGCCAAGCGCGATTGCCATTGTCCCGATCCCGCTCGTGCCGCCATGAACGAGGACCCAGTCACCGTCGGCGGCAAAACCCCGCTCGAACAAATTCACCCACACTGTAAAGAGAGTTTCAGGCATCGCCGCGGCCTCGGCTAGCGAAATGCACTCGGGGACGAACAAACATGTTCCGATGGGCGCAGTGCAAAATTCCGCATAACCACCGCCTGCGACCAACGCGCACACCTGCCGCCCGATCCACTCGTCCGCGGCGCCTTCAGCCGCGACGACTTCTCCGGAAATTTCGAGCCCAAGGACGTCAGATGCTCCAGGAGGGGGCGGATACATGCCCTTTCGCTGGAGGATGTCGGGACGATTCACGCCCGCCGCTGCGACCTTCACAAGCACTTCGCCCGCTTTTGGTGCCGGGACGGGACGCTCGACATGGTCAATTGCTCCCGCGCCGTTTGCGACGACAGCGTGCATTGAGGAAGGGAGCTTTGTCACCGCGATGGCTTATTGACAGGCCCGAGTTACGGGTCAACGGTTCCGGTCGTGGATTTGGACGATCTTTTTCCAAGCAAGCCCGACGATCCCCTTATTGCGCTCGCTCGGCAGGACCTCGATCCAATGTCGATCGAGGAGCTCAATGCCAGGATCGCTGCGCTCAAGGTTGAAATCGCACGGGTCGAAAGCCACATGAAGCGGGCACAGGACCACCGTTCCGCCGCGGAAGAGCTATTCAAGAAATCGTGAGTGCAAACGTCGGGCGAGGCCTCGCGCGACGATTGCTCCTGGCCCTGGAACGCTCGAGAAGCGATAATCTGTTGAAAAGCCCGAACAAGGCTCTTGATTGACGCGGTCGAGCATATGACATTCGTTCAAAGGCCCCGGTGGCTTTTGCCACGGGCGCGGGAGACTATGATTAATGCCCAGTTTTGCTCGCGAACTCGAACAAACCCTTCACAATGCTCTTGGTGAAGCCAGCAAGCGCAGGCACGAGTATGCGACTCTTGAACACCTTCTGATTGCGCTCATCGATGACGAGCACGCGTCGAAGGTGATGACCGCCTGCGGCGTCAGCCGGGACGAGCTGCGCGCGTCGGTCAAGCAATATCTCGACAGCGAGCTTGGAGCACTGGTCGCCGACAGCGCAACCGATCCGACTCCCACAAGCGGGTTTCAGCGGGTGATTCAGCGCGCTATTCTCCACGTTCAATCCTCCGGGCGGGATGAAGTAACGGGGGCGAACGTTCTCGTGGCGCTCTTTTCCGAGCGCGAATCCTATGCCGTCTACTTCCTTCAGCAGCAGGATATGAGCCGACTGGATGCCGTCACCTACATCAGTCACGGTGTCGGTAAGGGCGATTCCCCGCAGGAATCGCGGGCTCCCGAAGGGACCGAAGAAAAAACCGAGAAGGAGAGCAGCAAGAAAGAGTCTGCTCTTAAGCAATTTACCGTCGATTTGAACGAGAAGGCGCGCGCCGGAAAGGTCGATCCCTTAATCGGCCGGATGCCGGAGGTGGATCGCACCGTTCAGATTCTCTGCCGCCGGTCGAAGAACAATCCGCTCTATGTCGGCGATCCCGGTGTCGGGAAAACCGCGATTGCAGAAGGTCTCGCTCGCAAGATCATCGAAGGCGACGTTCCTGAAGTGCTCAAGGGCGCGGTCATTTACGCGCTCGACATGGGATCGCTCCTCGCCGGGACGCGGTACCGTGGCGACTTCGAGGAACGTCTGAAGTCCGTGGTATCGGAGCTTGAGAAGCTTCCCAGTGCAATCCTCTTCATCGACGAAATTCATACGGTAATCGGCGCGGGCGCAACTTCGGGAGGCGCGATGGACGCCTCGAACCTACTGAAGCCAGCGCTTTCCTCCGGTGCGATCCGCTGCATCGGATCAACGACCTACAAGGAATTTCGCAACCATTTCGAGAAGGACCGGGCTCTCCTTCGACGTTTTCAGAAGATCGACGTCAACGAGCCCTCGATTGAAGATACGATCAAGATCATTGCCGGCCTTCGATCGTCATTCGAGGGCCATCATAATGTCCGCTATACCCCGGATGCGATCAAATCTGCCGTCGAACTCAGCGCCAGATATATCCACGACCGCAAGCTCCCGGACAAAGCGATCGACGTGATCGACGAGGTCGGGGCAATGCAGATGCTTGTCCCGCCGAGCCGGCGCAAGAAGGTGATCACGACCAAGGAAATCGAAGCCGTCGTTGCGACGATTGCAAGGATCCCGCCCAAATCGGTGAGTGCGGATGACAAGCAAGTGCTTGAGCATCTCGAAGCCGATCTCAAGCGCGTCGTCTTTGGCCAGGAGCTTGCGATCGAAAAACTGGCCTCTGCCATCAAACTCAGCCGCGCCGGTCTTCGTGATCCCGACAAGCCGATCGGCAATTATCTTTTCTCCGGGCCGACCGGTGTTGGAAAGACTGAGGTCGCTCGGCAACTCGCGTCAATCCTCGGCATTCCGCTGCAGCGGTTCGACATGTCCGAATATATGGAGCGGCACTCCGTCAGCAGGTTGATCGGAGCGCCTCCAGGCTATGTCGGTTACGATCAGGGCGGATTGCTCACCGATGCGGTCGATCAGCATCCCCACAGCGTTTTGCTGCTTGATGAAATCGAAAAGGCGCATCCTGACCTTTTCAATATTCTTCTTCAGGTCATGGATAATGGGAAACTGACCGACCATCATGGAAAAACGGTCGATTTCAGAAACACCATTCTCATCATGACGACGAACGCGGGTGCGGCCGACATGACGCGCGAAAGCATCGGATTTGGTGCCGCGACCCGCGAAGATGCGCAGGAAGATGCCGTCAAAAGGATGTTTACGCCCGAGTTTCGCAATCGGCTCGATGCGATCGTGCCCTTTGCCTATCTTCCGCCGGCAGTGGTCGCGCGGGTCGTCGACAAATTCATTCTTCAGCTCGAACTTCAGCTTGCCGATCGCAACGTTCACATCGAGCTCGACGAGGAAGCTCGCAAATGGCTCGTCGACCGCGGCTATGACAAACTGTACGGCGCCCGGCCGATGGGAAGGCTCGTTCAGGAGAAGATTAAGCAGCCGCTCGCGGAGGAGTTGCTGTTCGGAAAGCTTGTCAACGGCGGCGAGGTCAAGGTCCGGATCAAGGACAATGCGCCCTCGTTCGAGATCGTTCCTGCACCGCCAAAGCCGCCAAAGGCGAAGC
This sequence comes from uncultured Alphaproteobacteria bacterium, assembly GCA_963703055.1. Taxonomy (GTDB): domain Bacteria; phylum Pseudomonadota; class Alphaproteobacteria; order Sphingomonadales; family Sphingomonadaceae; genus Sphingomicrobium. Next base: position 1,050,623 of record OY969784.1, read on the forward strand.
GAAACGGAAAATCACAGCCCGTTGAAGCGAAAAAGAAAGCTGGCGGCGAGGCTCCAGCGACCGAATAGGGTCTCGCGTGGAGCGCCAAGATTGCGCGCTAGTCGATCCTTCATGCTCGTCATAAGCCGTCGGGTAGTCCTCCGGCTCAATGCTTGGAATGGATGACAACCGTTCCTTTCGATCCATTGGGTGCCGGTTGGACGTCGATCGTAAAGGGACTGCCGTCTTTCGACGTTCCCGAAACTGAGTTGCCCGCTATCGATGCCTTCACATCTTTGGCCTTGAACTGATCGATGAAATAGGAACGCGTTGCATCTGGAGATCCAGGAGCGTTGAAGCCGAGATTAACCGTCGCGCCCTCGTCGGCGGCGTCCACCGAAAAACCGGTGATGGTCGCGCCCGGCATCAAACGCACTCCATCGATGTCGAAGCTACCGTTGTGCATGACCGAGGTCGGAACCTTCACCTGTCCTTGGACGAACGGCAAATTGAAGGCGATATGACCGCTCTCGTCGGCATTGATGGTCACATTTTCATCGCCGTTGGCTACGTCTTTGCTTTGCACATTGCATCCTGAAAGCAGCGGCAAAAGCAGAACAAGCGCCTTGTGGTTCATTTTCCGCACTCCTGTCTTACATGAGCAATACAGTGGTGTGGTTCGGTCGGTCAAGTCAGTGAGCAATCAGCTAAGCGTCGAGCTTCATGCCGATGCGGTCCAGTCTCGCAAGGATCTCGGGTCGAAGCTCAAGTGCGGCCGCGGAAAGGTTATCGCGAAGGTGCTTGAGCGACGAAGTGCCGGGGATGAGGAGGATATTGGGCGATTTGTGGAGGAGCCATGCAAGTGCCACCTGCATCGGCGTTGCTTCGATTTCCGCAGCGATGCGGTCGAGTTCGAGCGACTGAAGCGGTGTAAACCCGCCCAGGGGAAAGAACGGAACATAAGCAATATTTTCGCCTGAGAGGCTTTCAATGAGATCGTCGTCCTCGCGCATCACCAAATTATATTGATTTTGAACGCACACAATCGGAGCGATCGCCTGCGCCTCGCGAACCTGCGCAACGGTCACGTTGCTGAGGCCGAGGTGCCGGACGAGCCCTTCCTTCTGAAGTTGGACCATGATTTCGAACTCGCGCGCGATTGATCCCTCGGCGGGCCCGTGGACTCTTCCCATAAGACGCAGGTTGACCACATCCATTTGCGCGAGCCCGAGGCGCTCAAGATTGTCTTCGAGACCTGAACGCAATTCGCCAGCCGAGAGAGCCGGAAGCCAAGCCTTGTCGCTGGTCCGCCGGGCGCCGAGCTTCGTCACGATCACGAGATCGGACGGATAGGGATAAAGCGCCTCGCGAATGATCTCATTCGTGACGAACGGTCCGTAATAGTCGCTGGTATCGATGTGGTTGATCCCGCAAGCCACGGCTTCACGAAGCAATGCGACGGCTTCCTCGCGATTTGGCGGCGGACCGTAGACCCCAGGTCCTGCCAGCTGCATCGCGCCATAACCCATCCGGTTCACGGTCCGGTCGCCGAGCTGGAAGGTTCCTGCTTTTGAGATATCGATCAATGATCCAGTTCCTTTAGTTGCAAGGACCATGGACCCTTTCGAAAGGACTGAAAGGCTTCCTGGGATCGATTGGGCGTCAGTTGCGACCGGACGGGTTCGCTTAATCGAGAAAATTCTTCCGGAAGCGATCGTTCAAATCAGGAATATTCCAAAGCTCCAATTCGATGCTCACGAAAGAGCTTTTGAAACGGCATCGCGCGAGCGTGCATGAAGTTCCCAGAAATTCTTGATGGTGCGACCCTCGAGCCTCTCCTCAAGGACAGTCAGGTGAGAATTCCAGCCAGCGCCGAAGTCGCCAAAGCCGCTTCCGCTTCGAATTCCGCGATGAGTGAGGACTAGCCGCGTTCGGTTTCCGTCTGGATGAAGTTCGTAGGTGACGTTGCCTTCCTTTCCGCCCTGAAAGCTCGTCTCGAGGAGATGCGGAGGCTCGAAGCGGATCACCTTTTCCTTGAACGCCTTCCCCTTCGCGCCCGCGTAACTTTCGGGATAGGGGACCTCATCATCGGAAAGATTGTCATGATCGACGATGAGCTCGAATTCTCCGCCTGCGTACGCGTCAGTGCCGCCCATGAACCATTGCCGACGAAGGTCCGCTTTCGTGAGATAGGACCAAACATCCTCGATGGGCGCATTGAGAAGCCTCTCGAGCCGGATCGCATCGGAACCAATCCGCTCGACGGGCGCGCTTGTTTTCACTGCTGAATCAGCCATTTTTTGTCTCCATCTGTCGAGCGAAACTGTCGATGATCATCGTCCATCCCTTGCGAACGGGCTCTGCATAGGACGCCCATTTTTGCGGGATTTCGTGAGCGAGCGTCAGTCGGCAGCCAGTTGGGATTTCGACAAGATCGATGGTCACGGTGGACCACTCCCCTTCTTCAGTATCCGGCCCGCGAAATAGAAACGCGATCCTTCGGGGACGGTCGAGCTCAAGAAACTTGCCGTGGTGATCCGCATCACCGTCAGCGCGCCGATCCGTGATCAGGAAGCGACCTCCGACGCGCGCGTCGATTTCGCAGCGGACGATTGTACCGCCTTCGGTCGCGAACAGGAATTTGGACGCTTCATCCGGTGTGATCCATGCCTCGTAGACCAACTCGCAGCTCGCCTTGATGTCACGCCGGACCGTCACTTCGACCGAGCCCGTCATCACAAATCCCTTCCCTGAGCTTCGAGAATTGTCTGAAGCCGATCGAGCCTGTCGGTCCAGAGTTTTTCCCATTGCCCAAGCCAGAGATCCGCCTGCTCGAGAGGTTCAGTTTTCAGCGTGCAGATCTGTTTCCGACCAGACCTGCGCCGTTCGATCAGCCCCGCTCCCTCGAGGACCTTCACATGTTTCGAGGCGCCCGCGAAACTCATTTGGAACGGCCGTCCCAATTCGCCGATCGACTTTTCTCCTAGCGCCAGGTTTGCGAGCATTCCGCGTCGTGTCGGATCGGCAAGTGCGCGAAAGGTCGTATCGAGCTGATTTTCAACCATGGAGTTTAATATAAGAGCTCGAAATCGATTCATCAACCATCTGGTTGAACAATTAGATCGTGTCGTTTGTCGACGCACTCCTTGAAGTGATCAGATGAAAAGTAAATCGTTCCCGATCAAATCGAACAGGGGGACTTGTAAGTGACTCAATTCCGCACGCTTTCGAAACTCGCGATCATCCTTGCAGCAACGGGCATTGGCACCGTCGCCTCTGCCGTTCCGGCTAACGGCCCCGAACGATATTTCACGGGATCGGACCTCTTCAGCCTCGAATGGGCAAGCGATCCTGAAATCAGTCCCGATGGCCGGACAATTGCCTATGTTCGCGAGTCGAACGACATCATGACCGACAGGTCGCGTCCGACCATCTGGCTGATCGACGTTGCAACCGGTGCGGAGCGGCCGCTTCTCGCGGGCTCCGGCGCGTATTTCTCGCCGCGCTGGTCGCCGGACGGCTCGAGGCTCGCCTATGTCGCAAGCGAAGCGGGAAGTCCTCAGCTTTTCGTCCGGTGGATGGCAAACGGCGAAAGCGCGAAGATTACCGATCTTCCAAACAGTCCGAGCGCTCTTTCCTGGTCGCCCGACGGGAGGCGGATCGCCTATTCGATGTTCGTCCCCGACGACGCACCCAAGCTCGGAGCCGGCCCCTCGCGGCCCGATGGCGCAAAATGGGCAGATCCACTCGAGATGATCGATCAGGTGACCTACCGCTTCGATGGGGCCGGATATCTCAAGCCCGGATACCGGCAGATTTTCGTTGTGCCAGCCGACGGGGGTACCCCGAGACAATTGACGTTCGGTGCAACAAATGCGGGCGGAGAAGTCTCCTGGACTCCCGACGGTCAGTCGGTCCTGTTCAGTGCGAACCTCTCGCCCAATTGGCAGCGCGAACCGCTCCAAAGCGACGTCTTTCGAATGAGCGTCGACGGTGGTGCTCCCGTGGCGCTTACGAAGCATACCGGTCCCAATGGTTCGCCAGTCGTTTCGCCCGATGGCCGATCGATTGCCTGGGTCGGCTTTAACGACCGCCAGCTTGGCTATCAGAACCGACGCTTGTCGGTGATGAACCTCGATGGGTCCAATCAACGGGTCATAACGAGCGCCCTCGACCGGTCCGTTTCCGACCCGATCTGGGCGTCCGACAGCCGGTCTCTCTATGTCAAAGTCGAAGATCGCGGAGTGAACAAGGTCGAGCGCGTCGACCTTGACGGATCGGTCCACGAGATCGCAAGCGGCATGGGAACCAGCGAAATCGACCGTCCTTATGCCGGCGGCCAATATTCTGCTTCTAAAACGGGCGTCATCGCATTCACGTCCGGAGATCCGTTACATCCCAATCAAGTTGCGGTTGCTTCAGCTGGTCATGTTCGCACGCTCACTGAGCTGAGCTCGAGCCTTCTTCAATCGAAAGCCCTTGCGCAGGTCCAAAAGCTGCCGGTGCGCTCGGAATATGACCAGCGCCCGATCGATGCATGGATGGTTACCCCGCCGGATTTCGATCCGGCCAAAAAATATCCGATGATCCTCGAGATCCACGGCGGTCCATTCTCGGCTTACGGACCACAATTCTCGACCGACGATCAGCTCTATGCAGCTCATGGATATGTCGTCGTCTATTCCAATCCTCGGGGCTCGACATCGTACGGCGAAGACTTCGCAAACCTCATCGACAAGGCCTACCCTGGACATGATTATGACGACCTCATGAGCGTCGTCGATGCGGCAATCGCATCGGGCCACGTCGATCCCGACAATCTATTCGTGACCGGCGGATCGGGAGGCGGGGTTCTTACCTCGTGGATTGTCGGGAAGACGGATCGTTTCCGGGCAGCAGCGGCGCAGAAGCCGGTCATTGACTGGGCAAGCTGGGGACTGACCGCCGACATTGCAGGCTTCAGCTCGCCCTATTGGTTTGCAAAACGGCCGTGGGAGGATCCGATGGGTTACTGGCAGCGTTCGCCACTTAGCCTCGTCGGCAACGTCAAAACGCCGACCATCGTCGTGGTGGGGAGTGAGGATTATCGAACACCTGACAGCGAGGCAGAGCAATTTTACGAGGCGCTTCAACTTCGAAATGTTCCAACGATGCTCGTCAAGGTGCCGGGCGCCGGTCATGAATCGCTGGCCGACCGACCGAGCCAATCCGCTGCGAAAGCAAGCGCGATCCTTGCGTGGTTCGATCGTTATCGAACACACAAAAGTTCCGCTTCGATCGCAGAAGCGAAGTGACCCGGAGTTTTCGACCTTCACGAACGATTGAACATTCGGAGCTTTGTCGGACAAATTGCTGGGCGTTTTGAAATTGGGGAGCAGAAAAGTGAAACTCGAACCTAAATGTCTTCTTCTGGGCGCAGGCGCGCTTTTCGGGGTTTCCGTTTCGGCCCAGCCGGCCGGCGGATTCAGCACCCAACGCCTGTCTCAGGTCGACAGGACCGTCTCATCCGACGCCTTTCAGGGCCGCGGAACCGCAAGTGCAATCGAACCCACGGTGATCAGCTATATCGCGGACCAGCTGAGAGCAGCCGGGGTCGAGCCTGGAGGAGATCTCGTCAATGGTCGCCGAAGCTGGTTCGAAAAAGTCCCGCTCCTTGAATCTCAGATCGCCGGCGTTCCGCAAGTCGAACTCAACGAAAACGGAACGATCGTTCCACTCCGCCAAGGGCCGGATATCGCAGTCCTTGCGCCTTTAAACGGTGCAAGCCGGATTGATATCGAAAATGCGCCCCTCGTGTTCGTTGGCTACGGAGTGAATGCGCCCGAGCGCGGCTGGGACGACTTCAAGGGCAAGGACATGCATGGAAAGGTCCTCGTCGAACTGGTCAATGATCCCGATTTCGAAGCATTGCCTGGCGAACCCGTCTTTGGAAAGTTCGGAGGAAAGGCGATGACCTATTACGGTCGCTGGACGTACAAATATGAGGAAGCTGCGCGGGTCGGTGCAGCGGGCGTCATTCTCATTCATGAAACCCTGCCGGCCTCCTACGGCTGGGACGTCGTTCAAAACTCCAATACGGTTTCCCAGTTCGACATTGTCCGGAAGGATCCGGCGGCCGTTCACACGCAATTCGAAAGTTGGATCCAGCGCCCGCTTGCAGTCGATCTGTTTCATCGCTCCGGTCTCGAGCTCGATCAGGCCAAAATCGCCGCCCGAAATCCGAATTTTCGACCGATCGCGCTCAAGGCGACGCTCACAGCGCATTATTCCGCAACGCCTCAGATCATTACCAGCCACAATGTCGTTGGAATTCTCCCTGGGAAAAAATATCCCGGCGAGACGATCATTTATTCCGCTCATTGGGATCATCTCGGGATCGGGAAACCCGATTCGACCGGCGATCGAATTTATAATGGAGCGGTCGATAATGGCACCGGGATTTCGGCATTGATCGAGCAGGCGCGGGTGTTTGCTCAGGGACCGCGACCCGACCGGTCGATCGTGTTTCTCGCAGTCACCGGCGAAGAAAAGGGACTGCTTGGATCTTCATATTATGCCGACCATCCGCTTTACGATCTTGGGAAGACCGTCGCGGACTTCAATGTCGACGCGTGGCTTCCCGATGGTCCTCAACACGACTTTTCCATTCGCGGAACTGCGAAGCTTGATCTGGTCGACGACGTCATTGCAGCAGGAAAGGCTCAAGGCCGCTACTTCACTCCGGATCCTCATCCTGAAACGGGGGGATTTTATCGGTCCGACCATTTCTCGTTTGCCAAAGCCGGAGTTCCGGCAATCAGCTTTTCGGAAGGGCTGGATCTTGTAAATGGCGGAACTGCGCGGGGCGAGGAACTTTCCCGCGAATACAACCGGCTTCATTATCATCAACCGAGCGACGAATGGTCGCCCAGCTGGGACTGGAGCGGGATCGCACAGAATGACGAGCTCTTGCATCAGGTCGGCCTGACACTCGGCAACTCGCGCGCGTGGCCCAACTGGTCTCGTGATAGCGAGTTTCGAGCGGCCCGTGATGCGACGGCCTCGGAGCGCGAAGCCCCGCCGACCTCGCCCGGTCGCAATTCGCAAATTCCACCAAAGGGTGAGCGCGGCTGACCGGGCCGCCGTTTGCTCAGCAAAACTCTCGCTTGAGCAAAATCGCGGGCGTGCCAACAGCTCCAGATGTCGCAAAAGTCCTAGAAGCGGTGCTGGAGCAACCGGTTCAACAGGCGTAACGAGCCTTCTGTTCGACGAGCGGGAGACGTTTGATGGCCGACCTCATTCTCTACACCAACCCTCAATCACGCGGACGGATCGCGCGCTGGATGCTGGAGGAAATCGGGCATCCCTACGAGACGCAAATCGTCCGCTACAGTGAAATTAAGGACGACAAATATCTCGCCGTAAATCCGATGGGGAAAGTTCCGGCAATCAGATATTGCGATCAGGTCGTAACCGAAGCTGCGGCAATTTGTGCCTATCTTGCCGATGTCTTTCCCGACGCCCGCCTTTCTCCTCAAGACACCGAGAAGGCCGAATATTATCGGTGGTTTTTCTATGCCGCAGGGCCGCTCGAAGCGGCTGTCTCGAACCAGGCGATGGGTTGGACGCCCTCGCCCGAACGCGAACGAATGTTCGGCTATGGGAATTTCAATAAGGTCGTGACCGTCCTCGACGAACTCCTGTCCGGACGCGACTATATTTGCGGCGAGCGCTTTACCGCGGCGGATGTCTATGTCGGCTCGCAAATCATGTTCCCGATGCAATTTGGCTTGTTGCCGGAGCGAGAAAGCTTCGTTCGCTACAAGGATCGGCTGCAATCACGCGAAGCCTATAAGCGGGGCAATGAAATTGATGATTTGGCAGCCTCGGAGATGGACCTCGTCCCCCCTCAGGCTCCCCAGCCGCAACCCGCGTGAAAAATTCGCACTCTTGAATGAGAAGAAATCGGAGAGCCTCGCTGAGGCGCTTCCGTTAGACCGTGTTCCAAAAATGGGCGTCCTGGAGAGGCCGCCTCGCGTGCAATCGAGGTTACAAAGGTTGTCAATAATTCACGGGACCTAAAGCTTACTGTAATCTCATTACGGATTAGCCTCGATCTGTGGCCGATATCGTCAATCTGGTTTGCAAAAAAGAAGCGATAAGCGATCTTGCGGTTTCCCTGTCGGCCTTCGGTGCGCTCGATGGCGAGCCAGGCTGGCTCATTTCGGCAGTCTGGCTCCAGACCCAAAATGCCCAATACCTTGCAACGACTTCAACCACAGTTTTGTCTGACGGTTTTATCGCGCGGCCGCTCGTGGTCGAGCGCACCGACGATTTCGTAACAACACTCAGCTGCGAATTGCCGGATATTTCCGCGCGGCTTGCCGCTCGTCGAAGCAGTGTTCGATTGCCAGATGCCTCAAGCCCCAGTCCGCCGTCGCTGGCTTGCTGCTGGGACCGCTCGTCCTATTCGACGACGGTTCTGGTCTGGAATGCAACTCGGCCAACAAGAACGCATCGCGTTGCATGCGCTCTGCTGCTGGAAAGCGCAAACCAACGCCTTCTTGTCGGGACCGATCCCGCAACGCCATCGATGGTCTTGAACCAAGATCGGGATTTCATTGATCGCTATACCGCCCAATGCGACCGGATTTTGCTCGAAAATTATCTTGACGACCTCGCCTAGATCTCGTGGCCGACGTCCCTGCAGTGCATGAGCTGGGTGATTCCAAGGCGCTCAGCTTGGCTGAGCTCGGGACGCCACAGGTCAGCGATGAGAACGACCCGAAGGCGGTCGCTGTCGTTCCAGGCCTCATGAACTGTCATATCGTCGAAGGCCATCAGTTTGCCCGTCTCCCACTCGCGCACCTCGCCGCCAACACGCAAAGCGCAATTTTCAGGCACAATCAGCGGCAGGTGGGCGATCATGCGGGCATTGGTGATCCCGCTGTGCGGAGTGATGCGGCTATTGGGTTCCAGTATCGAAAAGCACAGCGTCGGCGAGACCAGCGAGAGTTTTGGAAAATCGAGCTTCTTTACAGCTTCCATTGTCCGCGGACAGCGTGACGCAAATTCTTCGACGATTGCACCGTTGCGAATGAGCGGAATCTGGGACCAGGTACCAGTGCGCGTGGTGTCGGTCTGAGACGCGTGGAGGCCCGACAGCTTCGATGAAAGCGTTTCGGTCGGCCCTTCTGCAATGGCAAGAAATTCGTCCCGGATCGCATCCGTCTGTTGCTCCAATTCGCTCGTGCCAGAAAATCGAATAGGATCGAAATATTTCGCCGCCTTGATTCCGGGCACCATGAACACTGGCGGCGCAACCGGGCCGGAATTGAAATTCTCAAGAAGGTTGGTTCGAAAGCCACGGAGCCGTTGCTCCTCGTCCTTGGTGAGATCGGATCCGACGTCGCGAGGCTGCCACTCGAGCAATCGCTTGTGCCATTCTTCAAGCGCTTCGGCCCGCTGCCTTGCCCATTCGAACTGACGTTCCATCGCTGGCTGGAAGGAAAGATCGACAGGAGCGTGGGCACATGCCGTTCGATACGCCCGTTGAGCTCCATGAAGAGCGCCCATCGCCTCGCGTAAACTTCCCAAAAGAAGACAGCTCACGAAATTTCGGGGAGAAAGCTCGACCGCCGCAGTCGCAGCATTGAGAGCTCCCCCCAAATCTCCAAGGGAACGGCGGACGGCTGCGAGGCGAAGTAATGTTGTCGAATCGCGGCCGCGTTGAGCCGCGACTTCCAAAAGACTGGCAGCTTGCCGGACGTCGCCTCGGGCAAAGGCTTCGTCGGCTGCCGCAATCAGCGACGGGCATTGCTGCATTGTGCGTGTCACTTCTGCTTCGCTCGCATCGGAAGAATCTCTAACCAATGGACAGGGATCTCGCTCTCGAGGTTTCGACGAAAGACCGTGCCTGCTCCACCAACGAAAAGGGCCGGCGAATTTCTCCGCCGGCCCAAGAAAATCGACGACGAATGAATGTTATCGTCGGTTACCCATGAAACTTAACAGGAATTGGAACATGTTGATGAAGTCGAGGTAGAGCGTGAGCGCTCCCATCACGACCGTTTTTCCGGCCATGTCGGTTCCGGCAACATAGAAGTACATGCTCTTGATTCGCTGGGTGTCGTAAGCGGTAAGCCCTGCGAACAGCAGAACTCCAAGGACACTGATCAGAAGCGCCATTGCGGTCGAATGGAGAAACAGATTGATCAACATCGCAACGAGGATGCCGACGACGCCCATGATGAGGAACGTTCCAAAACCGCTAAGATCGCGCTTCGTCGTATAACCCCAGAGGCTGAGACCAAGATATGCAACCGCGGTTGCAAAGAACGTCTGGGCAATCGACACTCCGGTATAAACGAGGAACAGCGACGACATCGAAAGGCCCATCAGAGCGGCAAACGCCCAGAACAGAATCTGAAGGGTCGAGGTTCGCATCCTCGCCATGCCGAAACTCATCGCGAACACGATGGCGAGCGGCGAAAGTGTGACTAGCCAGCCGAGGCCGCTCATTCCCCGCCCGTTCGGTGCATAGAGAAGTCCGGGTGCGTAAGGCGCGAACAAAAGGGCGATAATTCCCGTGAGAAGAACGCCCGAAGCCATGTAGTTATAGACAGAAAGCATATACGACCGAAGGCCCGCATCGCGGGCGGCGCGCGGGACACCGACCGTTGCGGCCGTGTTCACGCCGGTCGTTCGCGGGTCATTCCATTCAGCCATCTTTTCTCCTTCGCGAGAGGCAATTGGCCCCTAATCGCTCGTTCTAATATATCGTGGATGGCTCTTCTCACTTCAAGCGAAACCCGCAAGACTCGAAAATGACGAGAATTTCCCAGAGTTTTGGAGTGTTTAAGCGGGAAGGTCGAACGTTCGAAATCAAGGGCTGGCCTGCGCGATCAGCCAACCTATATTCGCCATCGAGATGACAAAGCGCGCCACGAAGTCGAGATCAATCCCCGCAGTCACGATCGTCATTGAATGGGAAAATGCGATCGACGTCGAGGACAAATGGACTCGCGCCGCAATGGCGGCACTGGGGCGCGAACTCGAAGCGGTTGCTCCCGGTGCACAGAGCAAGCCGCGGGTCCTCTATCTCTATGACCGAAACGCGGTCGACCCATCACAGATCGAAGACATGGTTTCGAAAACTGCGTCGCGATTGAGAGATTTCGCAGATCTCGAGATCGTTCCAACCGACGGACTGACCTACTACAAGCTGAAAAACTACGGGATCGGACGCTCGAAGACCGATCTCTCGATCATGCTCGACAGTGATGCTGCTCCCCAGCCGGGTTGGCTCGAAAACCTCATAAAGCCTTTCTCCGACCCTGAAATCATGGCGGTCGGAGGGTTTACGGTTCTGGGTTATGACGATCTTCTGTCCAAAACCTTTGCTCTCAGCTGGATTTTCGACCTTCGCGAAGAGCGCACCAAGACTTTGAAGCGCGAAAAAATCCACGCCAACAATTGCGCGGTTAGAACCGAGTTCTTCCAGCAGAATCCATTTCCCGACCTTCCCGCCTTTAAAAAACAATGCGGCTTCTGGCTTCGGGACTTGACTGCAAAAGGGTATCGCTACACCCGAACTGCCGACGCGATGACGGTCCATGCGCCTCATCCGGGATATAAATTTCTCCTGTGGCGCGCATGGACCATGGGAATGGATCGTGACTACCAGGCGTTCCAGACTGCGACCCGCTCGCGCCCTGGGCGGCTCGCATATTCGTTCAAATTTTTCGGCGGAAAAGTCGCGAAATCGTGGTGGCGAATCTGGTCGCGCGGTAAGAACGTCGATCTGCCGATTTGGCAGCGGCCGGCAGCGATGGCGATCATTTTGGGATTTTACGGGATCGGCCTTGCTGGCGAGATTTCAAGCGCGATCGCGAGGACATTCGAACCAATTCCGAAAATCGAGAGCAGTCGCCCTCAAAACGCCCGGAACGCCAAACTTTCTGCGGTTTGATTTTTGAGCTTGGGGCAATTTCAGGCCAGGGCCTGAAGACCTTTCCGTGTCCCTGCGAGCCAATCGCGCCCAGACTTGCAGAGCTTTGAGTTTCGTCGAAACATTCAATGATTGCCCGATCGGCGCTCCAGTGCGACATTGCGAGCGATGGGGGAGGTTGGAACTGGGTTTCCGCTCCAGCGGATCATTCGCATCGCGCTTGTCGCTGTTGCGGTTCTTGTCGCATCGACCCGGCCTTCGATCGCCTTCTCTCAAACCCGGATCATTGCCGTTGGTGATCTTCATGGCGACTATGATGCCTGGATTGCGATCGCGCGCGCCTCGGGTCTTATCGACTCCAATGGACATTGGGCTGCGGGGAAGACGACGCTGGTTCAGCTTGGAGACGTTCTCGACCGCGAACCCGACTCGCTAAAAATTGTTCGAAGCCTGCAGCAACTTCAAACCGAGGCACCGCGATCGGGCGGCCATGTCGTCGTCGTTCTCGGCAATCACGAGGCAATGAACCTTCTGGGCGATTTTCGGTACACAACGCCTGGCGAGTTCGCCGCTTTTTCCGATCCGCGCTCGCCCGAGCGGCGGGACCGATATTATGCATCGATCGAGCGCACCGTCGAAGCGGCAGCGCATGCGCAAAATCCCGGCAGTCTTCCCGCCCAAATTCGCCAGCAATGGATGGCTGATCATCCACTTGGCTGGATCGAACATGCAAGAGCATGGAGCCCGTCGGGCGCGCTCGGACGATGGGCGACTAACAATCCTGCCGTAACGAGGATCGACGGGACACTCTTCGTCCACGGCGGACTTAGCGCGGAATATTCCAAGTTCTCACTCCAAGAGATCAACCGCCGCGTCAGAAACGCGATGGCGGCGGGAGACGATGGACAAGCGACGATCCTCTATGATCCGCTTGGCCCGCTCTGGTATCGGGGACTGGTTATTCCTGATGCCGATGCGGAGGCCGAGCGTGCTCGAGCCGTTCCGAAGATGGTTCACCTCAGTGTTGATCAGGAAACCGATGTCATACTCAAGGCCTTCGGCGCACAGCGCCTGGTCATTGCTCACACCCCAGATCTCAAGGGGATTGAATTCTTGAGCGGAGGGCGCGTCGCTCGAATCGATACTGGAATTTCGAGAGCCTATGGCGGGCCTCTGACCTGGCTTGAGATTTCCGATGGAAAGATGATCCCACACCGGATCGAAAGGTCGGCCAAATGAAGCGGTTATTCGGCTTTGTCGCTGCGCTCGCCTGCGCATTCTCGTTTCCAGCCCGCGCCGCCCACGAAAAACCGCTATTCGATGGCGGCGAGCCCATTCATATCGTCATTCAGGCTTCGATTTCTCCATTCATCCGCGACCGATCTTCTCCCGCGATCATTTCCGGAGCGCTGATTGAAGACAATGGTGAAAAGCTTCCGATCAGTCTCGGCTTGAGGGGAATCACCCGGCGATCGGCAGAGACCTGCGATTTTCCACCCCTTCGAGTTCGGTTCACCTCGCCGCCACCTCCAACCTCACTGTTTGCCGGGCAAAAGAAGCTCAAGCTCATTACGCATTGCCGTAACAGTCCATCGTTCCAGCAATATGTTCTGCTCGAATATTCGGCCTACAAAATGTACAACGTCTTGACGCCGCATAGCTTTCGGGTCCGGCTTGCAAACATCGATTATCGGGATGGCGACGGGCATCCGATCATCTCCCGCATCGGTTATTTTCTCGAGGATCTGGGAGAGGTTGCGAAGCGCAACGGCCTCAAACAAACGCACGCGCCAAACGCAATTCCCACGACGGATCTCAGCGCGGTCGATGCCGGGCGATTTGCGTTGTTCGAAGACATGATTTCGAACCACGACTGGTCGATGCGCGCTGGACCCCAAGGGCACAGCTGCTGCCATAATGCGGATCTGATTGGGCCGCTGGGTTCAGGAACCGTCATTCCAATCCCGTACGATTTCGACTTTTCCGGGTTCGTCGACCCACCTTACGCAACCCCGCCGGACGAACTTCATATTTCGTCGGTTCGCGAACGAGTGTTTCGCGGCTATTGCACCGATAATATGAACGTCCTTGCGACCGCGCGGGACATGCGGAACGCTCGGTCGCAAATGATTGCTGCACTGGCTTCTACACCTGGCCTTGATCAGCGAACCCAGCAGCGGGCGATCGGCTTTCTCGACGGATTTTTTTCGGACATTGCTTCGGATGATCGGGTGAACTCGAAGCTTCTGAAGCACTGCGTCAACTAGATCGTTCTTCGACCGTCACGACAGTCTCCTCGATCCGATAATCGGCGAGGAACCGCTTCATCCCCTTCCGTTCGCCATACTCCGTGACCCAAAGGAGCGCGAAGCAATAGTTGAAAAAGAAACTGATGACCGCGGCGAGCTCAATCGCTCCAATGCCCGCCGACAGCCCCACTGCGACCGCCAGCAATATGAACAGAGCATCGCCCGAACTCTTGAGCGAATTTCGAAACCGCACCGCACCCGCAATGCCGGCGAGCGAAAACGCAAGTGCGAGGCTGTTCTGAACAATGATTACAATGCCGGTGACGACCATCGGAAGAACGATGATCGTATTGACCAGCGACTGGTCATATTCCTCGCCACCTCGGACGGCCATGTAGGTCCAGCTGATCGGAAGCGAAACGAGGATAGCAGCGATGATTGCGACAACGAGCCAGAAAACGCTCTGGCCGAAATTGGCGACATGGGCAGCGCGCACGACTTCGCTTGCATGAAGCGGATTCTTGGTCGGCTGGGTGATGAGCTGCTCGGCTCCCCCGATTGGGAGATAATTGCGAAGCTCGGGCCAAATCTTGATCGCAAGAAAGACCGCAAAGCCGATAATGAGGTAATAGGCCGTAATCTGTAACAGCAGCTTCGATGCCCGCATCACTTCCCCCTTTTGCTTACTTCAAGTTCCCATCATCCTTTTGTCGGTGTCCGCTCATCTTGGTGTGGAGACGAATAGGATGGTAGCGGCTGGATCACTCCATAGCGTTCCTTGATCGGCGCGCGCCCGAGGGGCGGCCAGTTGATGTCGCTCAGCGGAAGCTCCGTGTCGGGGACCCTATCGAGAAGGTCACGAAGCAGCGTCAGCCTTCCAAGCGGTTGATCGTTGAAATCGACCAGCGTCCAGGGAGCAAAATCGGTATCGGTTGCCGAGAGCATCATTTCGCGCGCCTCGGTATAATCATCATAATGTTTGCGCGCCTCGATATCGATCGGCGAAAGCTTCCATCGTTTCACCGGATTGTTGAGGCGGTTTTCAAAACGCTGTTCCTGGACGTCCTGATCGCAGCAAAGCCAATATTTGAACAACAACATTCCGTCGTCGATAAAATGGCGCTCGAACTGGGGGGTTGTGTTGAGAAAGTCCTGAACCTCTTCCGTCGTGCAAAATCCCATGACCCGTTCGACGCCCGCACGATTGTACCAGCTGCGATCGAACAGAACGATTTCGCCGGCGGCGGGAAAGTGCGCGATGTAGCGCTGAAAATACCATTGTGACCGTTCGCGCTCACTAGGGCTTGGAAGTGCGACCACACGACACTGACGCGGATTGAGAAGTCGGGCGAACATGTCGATTGAACCGCCCTTCCCTGCGGTGTCGCGGCCTTCGAACAGAATGATCATCCGCTGTCTGGTTTCGGCAACCCAACGCGCCATGGTGGCGAGCTCGCGCGCCATCGGTTCCAGAAGTTTCTGGTACTGCTCCTCGCTGAGCTTGGCTTTGCCGCTCATGAAAGGCCCCCGTTTGAAGCTTGTGACATGGCAGCTTCGAGATTGGAACCGCAGAAAGACAATGAGCGGTAGATTGAAGTGCGTGGCCGCTCCGCTTAGGCTTCCCACTTCACTCTTTACGTGGGGCACGATCGTGACCTTTATCCCGAAACGCATTCTGCCAATTCTGACTGCGGGTCTGTTCGCATCCACGGCCGTCGCACAACCGATCGACCCACAGCTTTTCTCGTCACTAAACTGGCGACTCCTTGGCCCATTTCGCGGCGGTTGGGCGGAGTTGATTGTCGGAGTGCCTGGAGCGCCCGATCGCTTTTACTTTGCCTCATCGGGCGGCGGAGTGTGGAAAACCGACGATGCCGGCAGGACCTGGAGTTCGGTTTTTGACAAGGGCGCAAGTTCAGCGATTGGCGCTATTGCAGTCGCACCCTCGAACCCGAACGTCATCTATATCGGCGGAGGCCAGCCCGAGCCGCGTTACGATGTCGAAGCGGGGCGCGGTATCTATAGATCCGTCGATGGAGGGAAAAGCTGGACCGATCTTGGTCTTCACGAGACACGCTACATTGGTCGGATCTGGGTAAACCCAAGAGACCCCAATACCGTCATCGTTGGAGCCGTTGGTCACTTCTTTGGTCCGAATAGCGAGCGCGGAATCTTTCGTTCTACCGACGGTGGAAAGACTTGGTCCCATCCGCTCGCGCTTGGCGGATTTACAGGCGTCAACGACGTCGTTGCAGATCCGCAAAATCCAAAAATTATATTCGCATCAACCTGGAATGCACGGCAATATCCTTGGCAAAGCTACTTCACCGAGATCTCGGGGCCCGAAAGCGGGATTTGGCGATCCGATGACGGGGGAGTTCATTGGCGCAGGCTTGCCGGCGGTGGTTGGCCGACAGGCTCGCTCGGACGCATCAGTCTTGCTGCTTCCCGGTCCCACGGCCGGCTGCGTGTCTACGCCGATGTCGATTCGTCGACCAGCGGCGGCCTTTGGCGCTCGGACGACGGTGGATCGCATTGGATCCGAGTTAACCCCGGGCGAAGCTTCTCAAACTATTATTTCAACCGGGTGACGAGCGATCCACGTGATCCCGATGTCGTTTATCTCACCGGTCAGTCGATCCGAAGGTGCGACCATGGCGGCGCACATTGCACGATCTTCCGCGGAAGTCCGGGCGGAGACGACTATCACTCGGTCTGGGTCGATCCTGCAAATCCGGACCATATTGCGGAGGGATCGGATCAGGGAGCCTCAATCAGCGTCAACGGAGGACGCACCTGGAGTAGTTGGTACAACCAGCCGACAGGACAGCTCTACCATCTGGCTGCCGACAATCGCTTTCCTTATTGGGTCTATGCCGGGCAACAGGACAGCGGCACCGTCGCCATCGCGAGCCGAAGCGATTATGGCTCGATCAGTTGGCGCGACTGGCATCCGGTCGGCGGTGACGAACGCGACTATGACATTCCGGATCCTGCGGACCCAAACCTTGTCTATGGGTCGGGCCTTGGCGGACGGGTCAACCGCTGGGACGCGCGAACCGGCCAGGTTACCGATGTTTCGCCGTGGCCGCTGAGCAATTATGGCCTAAGACCAACTACCGTTGACCACCATTTCAACTGGGTCACTCCGCTGGTGTCCTCGAGGATTGGACCACCAGCGCTTTATCTTGGAGGCGAAGTTCTCTTCAAATCGAGCGACAAGGGCGATCATTGGACGATCATCAGTCCCGACCTGACAGGAAAACGTGCCGGCGCGACTGACTGCGACGGCGATGTCACGCTGGAGGCCGCCCTTCCATGCGGATATGGAACAATCAGTGCGATTGAACCTTCACCGCGATCGCCCGACGAAGTCTGGACCGGAAGTGACACGGGCGTTTTGAGCATTACGCACAATGGCGGCTCGAACTGGGTGCAGACTGAGCTCCCGGGAGTTCGACCGTGGAGCAAGATTGCAAGCATCGATCTTTCGGCGCTCGACAGCGCATCCGCTTACGTTGCTGTCGACTCTCACCGCATCGACGACTGGGAGCCGCAGGTCTTTCGAACCCATGACGCAGGTCACACCTGGACGAAGATCACAAACGGGCTCCCAGGCGGAAAAATTGTCTCGGTAGTTCGGTCCGATCCAGTCCGGTCCGGACTCCTTTACGTCGGCAATGAAACCGGTGTTTTCGTGAGTTTCGACGATGGCGATCATTGGCAACCGCTTAGCCAAAATCTCCCGACTGCCTGGACCCGTGATCTCCTCGTTCACGGTGACGATCTCGTCGCTGCGACGCAGGGACGGGCAATCTGGGTACTTGGTGATCTCTCGCTTCTGAGACAGGTTGAACCGGCGAACAGGGCAGAAGGCTTTCATCTGTTCACTCCCGCTTCCGCAGTGAGGGTCCGGTTCGACAATAATCACGACACTCCGCTGACACCTGAGACCCCGGTGGGGCAGAATCCGCCCCAAGGCGTCTTGATCGATTATTGGCTCGCGTCGACACCCAGGCAGCCAGTCACGCTTGAAATCCGGGACGCATCGGGAGCGGTCGTTGCACGTTTTTCGAGCGGCGAGAGCCAAGGGCAGCTACCATCGGATCGCTATTTCCAGGCGGGCTGGGTAAAACCTGTGAGCCGTCTTGATGGCTCTGTCGGCGAGCATCGCTGGGTTTGGGACATGCGCCGACCCCGACCGAAAGCTGTCAGCTACAACTACTCGATTGCAGCAGTTTGGGGCCTCGACACCCCGCTCGATCCTGGGGGTCAGTTCGTTGAGCCAGGACGGTACACGGCAGTTCTCACGGTCGGTGGGAGGAGCCAACAGACGAGTTTTGAAATCGTGCCCGATCCGCGCGTCACTGGGGCGGACTATCATGCCGCGCGCGAATTTTCCGAAAGTCTCTATGCTCCAATGGAGCTTGCGTGGCGGGGCTATGCCGAAATGGCGTTTTTGAAATCCGCTTTGGCCGAACGGATTTCAAAAGCCCATGATCCAAGGCTTCTGGCGAGTGCGAATGCAGTCCAGGCGAGCCTTGCTCCTTCGAAGGATCCGCATTCGGGATTTGGGGCCGAAAGTGGAACTCTTGCCGCCTTGGAAACTTCCGCGGAAGCGAGCGACAGTGCGCCGACCCCCGCACTTCGATTGTCGGCGATCGACACGATCGCGATGCTGAACGCGGATTGGGCTCATTGGCAGGAGATCAAGTCCGTCTCTCTTGCGACGCTCAACCGTGAGCTGAGCGAGGCCGGCCTCCAGCCCATCGCAATCCCAGCGCAAGCTCAGCTCAGAGTGGATGAGCCGGACGACGGGGTCGATCTTCCCTGAAGGACGACCCATCGACTCCGGTTCCGTTTACGGACCATGTTCTGCGAGTTCTACTGACCGCAGCGCACCGACTTTTGAGTCTCAATTGGTTTTTTCGGCGGCCGCGGACATTTGGAGCGCACGCGCTCGCGCTGACAGCCGAACACAAACTCATCATGGTTCGGGTTCGATATGCACCTGGGTGGCGCCTTCCTGGTGGGGGCATAAACCAGGGCGAAAGTGCTCAAAACGCGGTTCTTCGCGAGCTTCGCGAAGAAATTGGGCTCACCGCTCATGGCCGTGTTCGGCTGGCATGCGAACTTGAACAATCGGTCGATTTCAAGCGGGATCTCGCATCGCTCCTGATCGTCGAGGATATCACCTATTCTGCGCGCCGCTGGTCTCTTGAAATCGAGCGGGTCGCCGAATTTTCGCTCGATCAGCTTCCACCCGATATAGCGAACATCAGCCGACGCTGGATCGAGCTAATCCGGCCGCATATGGAGCTTCCCCGTGCACCGACTGTTCGTCGCGATCCGACCTCCTCAGGAAATTCGTGACCTCCTCATCGATGCAATGGACGAAAGCGCAAGCTTTCACTGGCAGAATGACGAGCAGCTCCACCTGACGCTGAGGTTCATCGGCGACGTCGAGCGACCAATTGCGAATGACATTGCCGATGAACTTGGAAAGGTCCGGTGCGAACGTTTTGCGGTTCGAATATCGGGCGTGGGCTGCTTCGAGAAAAGACTAAGCGGTGCACTTTGGGCGGCAATCGACCCGAAGGCGCCAGTTACCGCGCTCGCCGCAAAGGTCGAGCGCGCTTGCCAATCGACTGGACTCGAGCCCGAACGACGCGCCTTTCATCCGCACATTACAATCGCGAGATGGAGGAGCCGAAAGGGATCGGATGTCCAGGATTTTCTTGAGCGCCGCCGCGACCTTGCATCGGTTCCATTTAAAGTCACCCAATTCATCCTCTTCGAAAGCCATTTGTCGAGGCATGGTGCTCATTATGAGCAAATTGCGCACTATCCGCTGATTTGATCGCGATCCGGCCCGTAAAATTCACCGGCCTGTGTCTGGTGCTGGCAATCCAACGCAACAATTCCCATCTAGTCCTGGTGCCGCGTTGACCATTGGGGGCGGCTCCACTAACTAGAACAAAGCTGGAACAGAGCCCTTCTCAATGCTCACTCATATTTCGGTGCGCGGAGCGCGCGAACATAATCTCAAAGGCGTGGACGTCGACATTCCGCGCGAGAGTCTGACGGTCATCACCGGCCTTTCCGGATCGGGCAAATCCTCGCTCGCTTTCGATACAATCTACGCGGAAGGCCAACGGCGTTACGTCGAGAGCCTTTCTGCCTACGCGCGTCAGTTTCTCGAAATGATGCAGAAACCGGACGTCGAACATATCGATGGATTGTCCCCGGCCATTTCGATCGAGCAGAAAACGACCAGCCGAAACCCGCGCTCAACGGTCGCCACAGTCACCGAAATCTACGATTACATGCGTCTCCTCTGGGCGCGGGTTGGCATCCCCTATTCGCCTGCAACCGGAGAACCCATTGCAGCGCAAACCGTGAGCCAGATGGTCGATCGAACCATGGCTCTGCCCGGTGAAAGCCGGCACTATCTCCTTGCACCGGTGATCCGGGGGAGAAAGGGTGAATATCGCAAGGAGCTCGCCGAATGGCAGAAGGCGGGCTTCACTCGAGTAAGGATCGACGGCGAATTCTACGCGATGGAGGAGGCTCCCGCGCTCGACAAGAAATACAAGCACGACCTCGAGGTCGTGGTTGACCGGATCGTCGTTCGTGAAGGGATCGAAGCGCGGCTCGCCGACAGCTTCGAAACCGCGCTCAAGTTGGCGGACGGACTCGCCTATCTCGACCCTGCGGATGTTCCAGCCGGCGAAGCCTCTAGAGGAGGAATGAAGCTCGACTTTGCTCCCCCAGGCCGAATTATTTTTTCCGAGAAATTCGCCTGTCCGGTGAGCGGCTTTACCATAGCCGAGATCGAGCCACGTCTTTTCTCCTTCAATGCCCCCCAAGGAGCATGCCCCGCCTGCGACGGCCTGGGCGAGAAACTGGTGTTCGACGAGGATCTCGTCGTCCCGAACCACAATGTCAGCATTGCCAAAGGAGCAGTCGTTCCCTGGGCGAAGTCGAACCCTCCTTCCCCTTATTATATGCAAGTGCTGTCGAGCCTTGCGCGCGGTTACGATTTCTCACTCGACGTCCCTTGGAAGGATCTCCCCGAGGAAGCGCAGCAGGTCATCCTGAACGGAACCGGAGGTCGACCCGTCACCCTTCGCTTTATCGACGGAAAAAGAAGCTATGAGGTCAAGAAACCCTTCGAGGGCGTGCTCGGCAATCTGAACCGAAGAATGGCGCAAACCGAATCGGCCTGGATGCGCGAGGAGCTTTCGCGCTATCAGGCGAGCCGTCCATGCGAAGTCTGCCGCGGTGCGCGTTTGAGACCCGAGGCGCTTGCCGTGAAGATCGCTGGGGAAGACATCTCGCAGTCGACGCGCCGCAGCGTTGCCGACGCCCACGCCTGGTTCGGAGCGCTTCACGAGCGTCTGACTCAAACTCAAAATGAGATAGCTCGGGCGATCCTGAAGGAAATCAACGAGCGGCTCGGATTTCTTCACAATGTTGGGCTGGATTATCTCAACCTCGATCGGACGAGCGGCACGCTTTCGGGCGGTGAGAGCCAGCGCATTCGGCTCGCGAGCCAAATCGGATCGGGGCTTTCGGGAGTCCTTTACGTCTTGGACGAGCCATCGATTGGCCTCCACCAGAAGGATAATGATCGCCTTCTGGAAACTTTGAAGCGTCTTCGCGGACTTGGAAATACAGTCCTTGTCGTCGAACATGACGAGGATGCGATTTGGAGCGCCGACCACGTCATCGACATGGGACCGGGCGCGGGAATTCATGGCGGAGAGGTTGTGTGCGCCGGGACGCTCGAGGAACTTCTCGACTGTCCCGATAGCATTACTGCGGATTATCTTAGCGGGCGGCGCGAAATCCCGGTTCCAGCAGTGCGCCGCAAGGGTAGCGGCAAGTTTCTGACGGTTCGCGGCGCAAATGCCAACAACCTATCCGATGTGACCGTGGATTTCCCTCTGGCAACCTTCACCTGCGTGACGGGCGTTAGCGGCTCGGGCAAATCCTCGCTGACGATCGATACGCTTTATGCCGGCGCTGCCCGCGCTCTTAACGGTGCGCGTATTCCGTGCGGCCCATGCAGCGCGATCACCGGACTTGAGCATCTCGACAAGGTCATCGACATCGATCAGTCGCCAATCGGCCGAACTCCCCGGTCGAATCCCGCGACCTATACCGGCGCATTCACTCAGATCCGGGATTGGTTCGCTGGCCTGCCGGAGGCAAAAGCGCGCGGCTACAAACCCGGCCGTTTCAGTTTCAACGTCAAGGGTGGACGCTGCGAAGCGTGCCAGGGCGATGGGCTGATCAAGATCGAAATGCACTTTCTGCCGGACGTTTATGTGACCTGCGACGTGTGTCACGGAGCGCGCTACAATCGCGAAACGCTCGAAGTGAAGTTCAAGGGACGATCGATTGCCGACGTGCTCGATATGACCGTCGAGGATGCTGCCGATTTCTTCAAAGCGGTTCCATCGATTCGGGACAAGATGGAAATGTTGAAGGAAGTCGGGCTCGGTTACGTAAAGGTCGGTCAGCCCGCAACAACGCTCTCCGGTGGCGAAGCGCAGCGAGTCAAGCTCTCGAAGGAGCTTTCACGCCGGGCGACGGGAAAGACGCTCTACATTCTCGACGAACCGACGACCGGTCTCCATTTCGAGGACGTTCGGAAGCTTCTCGAAGTCCTTCACCGCCTCGCCGATCAGGGCAACACCGTCGTTGTTATCGAGCATAATCTTGACGTCATCAAAACTGCCGACTGGGTGGTCGACCTGGGTCCGGGCGGCGGAATCAACGGCGGCCATGTCGTGGTCGAAGGAACGCCCGAAGAGGTTGCCAATCGTCGGGCGAGCATCACCGGCAACTATCTTAAACCGCTTCTTGAGCGAGCGTCTGTTTGTCCGTCCCTTGTCAAACCTGCACCGAAGTCCAAAAGATCGCGACGGATGAAAGATGTGGAACGTGACGAGGAATTCCCACCGCTGATTGCTGCGAAATAGCGACGAGCGGTGGTTTTCGGCGCGCTTCTCCTTGTCTTAGCCACCACGCCGGCAAGCAACGGACCGGCTCCGCCACGTCAAGCCATCGAAAGTCCCAGCGCTCGTCCGTTTCCACTACCCGATGACGCGGTTGGTTACCGGCCGACAAATGCGGGCTCTAATCCGCCGCTTCTCGTTCTCCTTCACGGTGCCGGCCGCTCGAGACTTTGGATGATCGAACAGTTCGAAGCCGAGGCCGATGCTCGAGGATTGGTGCTTCTTGCGCCAACATCGCGGGGGATCACGTGGGATTCGATCCTTTCAGCTAAAGCGCCGCCGTCACCCGATTCCCCTCTTGCGAACGAGGAAGCACACAGGTTCGGCAGGACCCGCGATTCCGATAGAGTCGAGGCCGCAATTACAAATCTTTCCAAGATCATTCCCGTCGATCGATCGCGAACCGCAATTGCAGGATTTTCGGATGGCGCGACCTTTGCGCTCGCAATGGGTCTTTCGCGAGATCATCCTTTTTCAGCGGTTATCGCATGGTCGCCAGGAATCGCGATTGCGACGGATAATCCTGCGCGCGCGAGACCTGTCTTCATCAGTCATGGCCGGAAGGATGCCATTTTGAGTTTCGACGAAGACTGCGGCGACATTGTTCCGCTCGTTGAGAGCGAAGGTGCACGTGTGACGTTTCTGCCGTTCGACGGCGGGCATCAAATTCCGCAGATTGCGAAAGATACATTTCTGGATGCCGTGTTCGGCCCAATTCCGGGCTCGGCACCACGCCCTTTGCCGACCAAATTGCCGGTTTGTTACGGCGAGACCGGTGCGATGGACCAATAGGCTGGCCGTCGCCCGCACTTCCAACCGGCTCAGTCGCCCGGCTCGGCCGAATCCATTTCGATCCGGGCCAAAAGCTGGCCTTCGCTCACTTGCGCACCTGAAACCGCCGCAAGGTCGACGACACATCCATTGAACGGTGCTGTGAGCGCATGCTCCATTTTCATCGCTTCCAAGGTCAGGATCCGTTGTCCTTTGACCACCTTTTCACCAAGCTTCACTTCGACGGCAGTGACTTTCCCCGGCATCGGAGCCTCGAGCTCGCCATCGTGGAGGCCATGGCTGCCGCCGATGCTCCGTGCTGTCAGCTGAAATTCATAGGCTTGTCCATTTTCAAAAACGACCACGCGCTCGTCATCGCGAAATCCGGAAACTTGCGCGATCTCACCGTCGTTCGTCGCGATCCGACGAAACGTCCCCATGCGACCAAGAGCAACACTTGTGTTTTGGGGGCCATTTAGGCGAAATCCACCAAGGCCCGCGTCGAACGCGTCTTCATTTGGCTCGACAAGTGCGACCGCGGCAGCGCCACGCCAGATCGGCTCGTCGGGCTCGGGATCGGGAACAAGATCCTCGAAATTCCGCTCGATAAAGCCGGTGTCGATCTTTGCTTCGCCGAAATCTGGATGAAGAACCGCTTGATGGAGAAAGGCCGCGTTGGTCCTCACCGGCCAGACTTCGATGTCCTCGAGCATCTCCGCGAGCTCTCCGATCGCTTCCTCTCGGTTTAATCCACTGCCGATCACTTTGGCGATCATCGGATCATAGAATGTCGAGATGGTGTCGCCCTCTTCAAATCCAGTCTCAATCCGACCCGCGTCTCCGAACTGGAAATGCTCAAGTCGTCCAACGCTTGGAAGGAAACCCTTGGCGGGGTCTTCCGCATAGAGCCGGGCTTCGACGGCATGTCCGTTGATCGAAAGCTCCTCCTGCCTCTTTGGCAGGGGTTCTCCAGAAGCGACCCGAACCTGCCACTCGACGAGATCTTCTCCGGTGATTTGCTCGGTGACCGGATGCTCGACCTGGAGGCGGGTATTCATTTCCATGAACCAAATTCGATCGGAGCGCAGGCCTTCGGACGCATCCGCAATGAATTCGATTGTCCCGGCACCTTCGTAACGGACCGCTTCGGCCGCTCGAACCGCAGCTCCGCACACCGCTTCGCGGGTTGTCGCATCCATCCCTGGAGCCGGAGCTTCCTCGATCACCTTCTGGTGCCGACGTTGAAGCGAACAATCGCGTTCGAACAGGTGGACGACATTGCCATGACTGTCGCCAAACACCTGCACTTCGATATGGCGCGGTGAGACAATGTATTTTTCGATCAGTACGCGATCGTCTCCAAATGCATTTGTAGCTTCACGCCTTGCGCTATCGAGGGCGTCGTCGAATTGCCCGGACTCATCGACCTTTCGCATGCCCTTTCCGCCACCCCCTGCCACGGCCTTGATCAGCACCGGATAGGAGATTGCGTCCGCTTCCAACTTGAGGTGCCGCGGGTCCTGGTTTTCGCCAAGATATCCCGGAGTGACCGGGACACCCGCTTTTTCCATCAATGCCTTTGCAGCGTCCTTCAATCCCATTGCGCGGATGCTGTCTGGCTTCGGGCCAATCCAGATCAGCCCCGCATCGATCACACACTGGGCAAAATCGGCATTTTCCGAAAGGAAACCGTAGCCTGGGTGGATTGCTTCGGAATTGGTGGCTTTCGCGGCGTCGACGATCCGGCGGCCTTGAAGGTAGGAGTCCGACGCACGGCTCGAACCGATGCGGATACTTTCGTCTGCCATTCGGACATGAAGCGCGTTTTGATCCGCGTCCGAATAAACAGCGATTGTTCGAATTCCGAGCCGCCGGGCAGTCCGGATGACCCGACAGGCAATCTCGCCGCGATTGGCGATAAGGATCGAGCCGATCATTATCCTACATCCTGAACAGACCGAATTGCGCGCGATCCCCGATCGGCGCATTCAGTGTCGAGGCGAATGCAAGACCAAGAACGTCACGCGTTTGGACAGGATCGATGATCCCGTCGTCCCACAAACGTGCAGTTGCGTGCCACGGATTTCCTTCTTCCTCATACTTCTTCCTGATCGGCGCCTTGAACTCTTCCGCCTCGGCTGGCGTCCATTTTTCGGCGTCGCGATGGACCGTTGCAAGAACGCTTGCTGCCTGTTCACCGCCCATGACGCTGATTCTCGAATTCGGCCAAGTGAAGAGAAACCTTGGACTATAGGCCCGACCAGCCATCCCGTAATTTCCTGCTCCGAAGCTGCCGCCAATGAGCACGGTAATTTTGGGGACCTGAGCCGTCGCGACCGCGGTCACGAGCTTCGCTCCATGTTTCGCGATCCCTTCCGCCTCATATTTTCCCCCGACCATGAAACCCGAGATGTTCTGGAGGAAAAGCAAAGGCGTCCTGCGCTGGCATGCAAGCTCGATGAAGTGCGCGCCCTTGACCGCGCTTTCGCTGAACAGAACTCCATTGTTGGCGAGGATCGCGACCGGCATCCCCCAGATATGCGAAAAGCCGCAGACCAGGCTCGATCCGAATTGCGGTTTGAACTCATGGAACTCCGAGCCATCTACGATCCGCGCAATCACCTCGTGCACGTCATAAGGTGCGCGAACATCATCGGGGATGATTCCATACAAGTCGTGGACATCATATAACGGCTCGCGCGGCTCTTGCAGCGTGATCTCTGCGTCAGGACCCGGCTGCACCGTCGAAAGAATATCGCGAACGATGGTGAGCGCATGTTCGTCATTTTCCGCAAGATGATCGACGACGCCGCTCTTGCGGGCATGCAAATCGCCGCCACCTAAATCTTCCGCGCTGATTTCCTCACCCGTTGCAGCTTTGACGAGTGGTGGTCCGGCAAGAAAAATCGTGCCTTGATTGCGAACGATCACACTCTCGTCGCTCATTGCCGGAACATAGGCTCCCCCCGCTGTGCAACTGCCCATGACGCAGGCGATTTGCGCAATACCCTTCGCACTCATTTGCGCCTGGTTGAAAAAAATCCGCCCGAAATGATCGCGATCAGGGAAAACTTCGGACTGATGCGGGAGATTGGCTCCGCCACTGTCCACCAAATAGATGCAGGGCAATCGATTCTGCTCCGCAATTTCTTGCGCACGCAGATGTTTCTTGATGGTCATCGGAAAATAGGTGCCACCTTTGACCGTCGCATCATTGCACACAATCATCGCCTGATGGCCTGACACCCGGCCGATCCCGGTAATAATCGCGGCCCCCGGGACTTCGCCGTCGTACATGTCGCAGGCCGCAAGTTGGCTCAGTTCGAGAAATGGCGAGCCTGGATCGAGCAGCCGCTCGACCCGTTCACGTGGAAGCAGCTTCCCCCGTTCCCGATGTCGTTGGCGATGCTTCTCGGATCCTCCAAGGGCCGCCTCGGCAACATCGTCGCGAACCTTTTGGACGAGACTTCTGTTGTGCTCGAAACGGGCGCGGAACTCTGCAGTGTCCGTGACAATTTTGCTGTCGATGCGCGGTGCGCTCATGCCGCTCGTTCTGTCCGTTGGTCGAAAAGGCCTGCCGCTCGCCTAGCGGCAACGTCAGGCATTGCAAAGCAGTGTCCAGGAGGAAGTTTGTGAAGCGAGCACTTTTGTTAGTCGTAGCCTCGTCGTTCGCACTCGTCGCGTGCAACCAGCAAGGCGGCATGAACGGAGCGCAAGAGCAGCACGAGGGAACCGACATCGGAATTCAGACGAGCTGGATCGATAAAGGCGTCGTTCCTGGCAACGATTTCTTCTCTTATGCCGACGGAACCTGGGTCAAAAACACCCCGATTCCCCCGGATCGTTCGCGGATCGGCGCCTTCTGGATGGCGGACCAGCTCCGAGAAAAGAACACTCGCGAGATGTTCGACCAGATCCTGAAATCCAATCCGACAACCGGGAATGACGGGCTGATTGCAGCCTATTACAAGGCCTTCTTCAACACCGATGCCATCGATCATGCAGGTCTTGCGCCCGCCAAGGCGGATCTCGATTCGATTTCAAGCATCACCGACAAGCACCAGCTGAGCGCCGCAATCGGAGCTTCGCTGCGTTCCGACACCGACCCTCTGAACAGTGTCAATTTTCATACCGAAAATCTGTTCGGAATCTTCGTCACGCAGGGGCTTGCAACTCCAGGCACTCAACTGCCCTACATCATGCAGGGCGGCATCGGGCTTCCCGAACGGGACTATTATCTCTCATCCGATCCCAAGATGAGCGACATCAGGAACAAGTATCGGACCTATGTAGCGACGATCCTCAACGATGCTGGCTATCCGGACCCCCAAGGAGCAGCTGGACGAATTCTTGACCTCGAAACGAAAATTGCGACCGCTCATGAAGCGCGTGAGCAAAGCGAGGATTTCAAGAACGGAGCCCAGGTCTGGTCGAGGGAGCAGCTCGAGCAAAAGGCGCCAGGGATCGACTGGTCAGCTCTGCTCGCGTCCGCAGGGCTTTCGAATGCCCAGAAGTTCGATGCCTATCATTTCGCAGCGATCCCGAAGCTGTCCGCGCTCGTTGCCTCCGAACCGCTCCAGAACTGGAAGGACTGGCTTACATTTCACACGTTGAACGAACATACCGACGTTCTTCCAAAGGCATTCCGGGATGCAAATTTCGCATTCAACGGGACAGTGCTCCAGGGAACGCCGCAGCAAAGGCCCCGTGATGCGCTCGCGTTGAACGCTACCAGTAACGCGCTTCAAGGAGCGGTCGGGAAGGCCTATGTCGATCGCTATTTCCCGGCCTCGTCCAAGGCCGAGATCCAGACGATGGTGGACAATCTCAAGGCTGCGTTCGCAAGGCGCGTCCAGGCCATCGGATGGATGAGCCCGTCGACCAAGGACCAGGCTCTCAAAAAGGTGCAGAACATTGTTGTGGGTGTCGGCTATCCCGACAGCTGGCGCGATTACACCGGCCTCGCGATTACTTCGGACAACCCTTACGCGAATGAAAAAAACGCTTCGCTTTGGGAATATCGCCACCAGATTGCCAAGATCGGCAAGCCGATGGATCGGCATGAATGGTGGATGCCTCCGCAGCTCGTTAACGCAGTTAATCTGCCGGTGCAGAACGCGCTGAACTTCCCCGCCGCAATCCTGGTCAAGCCGTTCTTCGATCCCAACGCCGACCCTGCCTTCAACTATGGAGCGATCGGCGCAACCATCGGACACGAAATCAGTCATAGCTTCGACACCGGCGGCGCATTGTTCGACGCGACGGGAGCAATGCGGAACTGGTGGACTCCTTCAGACTTCAAGAATTTCCAGAGCCAGGCCGATGAACTGGCAAAGCAATTCGACCAGTACGAAGCGCTGCCAGGCCTCCATGTGAATGGCAAGTTGACGTTGAACGAAGACATTGCGGACGTTGCTGGCCTCGGTGCCGCCTACGAAGCCTATAAGAGTTCGCTTCGCGGAAAGGCCGCTCCAGTGATCAACGGCTTGACGGGCGATCAGCGCTTTTTCCTCGCCTTCGCACAGGAATGGGCGTCCAAATCGAGACCCGAAGCACTTCGCCAAATCGTCTTGACGAACGGTCACGCACCCGAACAGTTCAGGGCGCAAACCGTCCGGAACCTCGATGCCTGGTATTCGGCGTTCAATGTCCAGCCGGGTCAGTCGCTTTACCTTGCGCCCAAGGATCGCGTGAAGATCTGGGGCTGATCTTTAGCGCCGCCGAATTGTGAAGCGACGGTGAAATGAATTGCGGCGAGCCTTTGTACGCTCAGGCTCGCCGCGACTTTCAAGATCGAACGTCCCCGTTAGACGCCGATCAACTCGCGCCCAATGAGCATTCGGCGAACTTCGTTGGTGCCGGCACCAATATCGAGAAGCTTTGCATCGCGATAATAGCGTTCAACGGGCCAATCCTTGGTGTAGCCAGCTCCGCCAAGCGCCTGCACAGCCTCGTTGGCAACTCGGACCGCATTCTCGCTTGCGAGCAGAATTGCGCCGGCCGCGTCGAAGCGCGTCGTCTTTCCGGCATCGCAGGATTTTGCAACCTGATAGACATAGGCACGCGAGGAATTAAGCGCGACATACATGTCCGCCACTTTTGCTTGAATCAGCTGGAACGCACCGATCGGCTTTCCGAATTGCTTGCGCTCGCGCACGTAGGGGATGACCACATCGAGACAGGCTTGCATGATCCCGATCTGAATTCCTGCAAGAACGGTGCGCTCATAGTCGAGCCCGCTCATCAGAACCGTGACGCCCTCATTCTCTTTGCCAAGGATATTCTGAGGCGGAATGAAACAGTCATCAAACACCAGCTCGCAGGTTGGTGAGCCCCGCATTCCAAGCTTGTCGATCTTCTGGCCGATCGAAAAACCTTCCATTCCCTTTTCGACCAGGAAGGTCGTGATTCCCCGGCTTCCCTCGCCGGTTTTTGCATAGACGACGAGCGAATCTGCATAGGCGCCGTTGGTAATCCAGAACTTGGTACCATTGAGCCGAAATCCATTGCCGGACCTGTCCGCCCGAAGCTTCATTCCGACGACGTCGCTCCCGGCGCCAGCTTCGCTCATCGCGAGCGCTCCGACATGTTCGCCGCTGATCAGCTTGGGAAGAAATTTGCGCTTCTGGTCCTCGTTCCCCCAGCGACGGATCTGATTGATGCAAAGATTGGAATGAGCGCCGTAGCTAAGACCGACCGAGGCTGATGCTCGCGCGACTTCCTCCTGCGCGACCACGTGCTCGAGATATCCAAGCCCAAGACCACCCCATTCTTCCTCGACCGTGATTCCGTGAAGACCAAGATCGCCCATTTGAGGCCAGAGTTCGCGCGGAAACTCGTCCTTTTCGTCAATGCTTGCTGCAATCGGGGCGATCCTGTCGCGGGCAAAACGCTCGGTGGTCTCTCGGATCGTATCGGCCATTTCGCCGAGCTCGAAATCGAGTCCGGGATCGGACATCATTCATTCTCCTTGACGCTTGCGCCGCTAGCAGAGCGCTGACGGTTTGAACAAGCGGAGCTGCAGCCTTATGTGCACTGCAACAATCCGACTCCGGAGCAAATCAATGGCAAGCACCGCATCTGACCCAATTGTGATTCTTTCCTACGCGCGAACCCCAATGGGAAGTTTTCAGGGCGCACTTTCACCGATCAGCGCGACCGAATTGGGAGCGACGGCTGTCAAGGAAGCGGTTCACCGCGCTGGCCTTTCCGGCGACCAGATCGACAAGGTGTTCATGGGGAATGTCCTTTCCGCAGGACTTGGCCAGGCTCCAGCACGCCAGGCTGCGCTTGGAGCAGGGCTGTCACGTTCGACCGAAGCGGTAACTGTCAACAAGGTGTGCGGTTCAGGAATGCAGGCCGCGATTTTTGCTCATGACATGCTTGCGGCCAATTCTGCGGACGTGATCGTTGCGGGCGGAATGGAGAGCATGTCCAACGCTCCCTATCTTTCAAAGAAATACCGCGCTGGAGCCCGCATCGGGCACGACACCGTCTATGACCATATGATGCTCGACGGACTCGAGGACGCCTACGACAAGGGTAGAGCAATGGGAACGTTCGCCGAGGATGCGGCGCGCGAATATCAGTTCACGCGCGAAATGCAGGACGAATATGCGATTGAAAGCCTGCGGCGCGCGAATGAAGCGATCAATCAGGGACGGTTCGACAAGGAAGTCGTCCCGGTGACGATTGCAACGCGCAAGGGCGAAGTCACCGTCAATCGCGACGAACAGCCCGGCAAAGGCAATCCCGAAAAGATTCCCCAGCTGCGGGCGGCATTCGCAAAGGACGGCACGATCACTGCGGCGACCTCGTCATCGATCAGCGATGGCGCTGCTGCCCTCGTTTTGACAAGACAGAGCATTGCACAAAAGCTCGGCAAGCAGCCCATCGCCCGCGTTGTTGCGCACGCCGCGCATGCGCAAGAGCCTGAGAAATTCACCTCCGCACCCGTTCCGGCGATCCAAAAAGTTCTAAAAAAGGCCGGTTGGACCGTCGACGATGTCGATCTTTTCGAGGTCAACGAGGCCTTTGCCTGTGTCGCGATGATTGCAATGCGCGACATCGGAATCCCTCGCGACAAAATCAACGTAAATGGCGGCGCGACAGCGTTGGGCCACCCGATCGGAGCGAGCGGAGCGCGCATTACGACCACGCTTATCGCAGCGCTCCAGGACCGCGGCTTGAAGCGCGGTGTTGCAAGCCTTTGCATCGGTGGCGGAGAAGCGACCGCGCTTGCGGTGGAACTCGTCTAGTCCATCCGCCCTGCGTAAGCCTGGCATTCGATTTCCAATCGCGCGTCGAGCGCAAGTCCATTGGCTCCGAACGCACTTCGAGCGGGCATCCTTCCGCTCGGAAAATAACGCACGTAAACGGCGTTGAATGCCGCCCAGTCGTTCATGTCGGCGAGGAATGCGGTGCAATGGAAGAGGTGCTCATATCCAAGCCCAGCGCGCTTCAGGACGGCCCCGATGTTCTCCATCGCCTGTTCCGTCTGAGCAGTGATTCCGCTAGGAAGCTTGCCGTCGGGGCCAACGCCGATCTGACCTGAAAGATAGAGGACATCTCCGACGCGAACCGCGTCCGAGAAAGGCAATGGCTTGCCGTTGATTTCCGGGTGACCGAGGAACTCGATTCCTGGTTGAGGCGCGGATGACGCGGCGCTCGTCATAATTAAAACTCCAAATCCTATTGCGAAAATGGGCTTCGTGAAGGTTTTCATTTTGGCACCTTCAAATATTTTTTAGAGCTTTAACGGCCAGCATGTCGCCGTCACAAACGCTCCTTGAACTTTTCGCGGGCTCGAGGACCGTCTCGAACCCCAAGACGTCGCTAATTGACGACTTCGCTGTCCGCCACGCCCCAGAGATCCGAGGTCCGGATATACCCTGCCTTTTTTCCGATCGTGATTCGGCACCAGCCGGTGCCTTTGCATTTATCGATCCGGCCGACGACGCCATGCTCGGCAAGGTAGCGAACGGCTGAATCGTCGCTTGGACCAGTGCGCACCGGACGCGGTTCGCCCGGCTTTACAATCGCGGTACGCCGATCACTCAGCATTGTAACAAGCATCCAGCCCTGGGCACCGTCGGGATCCTGGACCAAGCGCCAGATTTCATATTTCTTGACCACTCGAACCGGCAAATCACGCCGCTGATAGAGCCAGACATTGGGATAATTCCGTCCCGGTCCGGTATGGGTCAGCGCATCGCCCGATGCGATCGATGCCCAATAGGGAGGCTGTTTGTCTTGAGCGAATGCAGGGCCTGCAACGGCCAGCAAGAGCAACCCGAGACACGCCCCCCGCAAGACCATCACGCGCCCGTCAGGATCCGATCGACGAGCTGTTTGACGGTCGGGATGAAGCCGTTGGAATAAAATGGATCGCTTTTGAACCTAAACGCCGCATGCCCCGCGAACATAAGATTGTGCTCGACCGGTCCGCCGTGAGCGATCTCCTGGAGC
Organism: uncultured Alphaproteobacteria bacterium; assembly: GCA_963703055.1. GTDB lineage: Bacteria > Pseudomonadota > Alphaproteobacteria > Sphingomonadales > Sphingomonadaceae > Sphingomicrobium. The sequence continues at coordinate 1,084,045 of OY969784.1, forward strand.
GTTTTCTGGATGCAGAAGGAGCGCGGGTCAGCAAGTCGGGCTGTCGAATTCTTCTCATTGTCAGCCCAGGAGGAGAATGCGCATTGCGATAAGCAGCCCATGCATTCCGACTGATCCTTACGGATCTGCTTCTCTTCCTCCGGAGTGACGAAAATCAGCGTGTCGTCCGGCGTTTTGACGGCGTTGGTGAACCCGCGGGCATACCATTCCCTGGCGTGAATGAGATCGCCCTTGGTGACCCAATAATTCTTTTTTGTGCCGATTCCGACGTCGAGCTGAAGGTGGTGATCGCCGATCGGGTCCTTGGTGTAAGCGATCTGGCGCTCGCTGCGCGCTTCGAGATTGATCAGGAACGGATTGCGTACGGCCGATGAGTAGAACCCCGTCGGCGAGAAGCGATGGAGTAGCACATCCCCTTCCTCGAGCGTCAGAAGTTTAGCTTTCCATTCAGGTGGAATCGGGCTTTCCTGGGTCAACAGGGGCCGGGTTCCAAATTGGAACACGATCTGGCCGAGTTCGGGATTGTCGATCCAATTCTCCCACTCGTCGAGGCGCCAGACTCCACCTGCCATGACGATCGGAACACTGTCGGCAAGGCCCTGTTCGCGCATCGTTTCGCGCAATTCCTTGACCCGGGGATAGGGTTCCTGGGGTTTGCGCGGATCCTCGGCATTCGAGAGACCATTGTGCCCACCCGCGAGCCAGGGATCCTCGTAGACGACAGCTGCGAGCCATTCGGCAGCCTTGTGATAGGCGCGCTTCCAAAGCGCTCGAAATGCGCGAGCCGAACTGATGATGGGAAGGTAGTTCACTCCATAGGAAGCGGCGATCTCGCTGAGCTTATAGGGCATGCCAGCGCCGCAGGTTACCCCCGTGACCAGGCCTTTGGTTCGCTCGAGGACTCCATGGAGTACGCGCTGAGCGCCGCCCATTTCCCAAAGCACATTGATGTTGATCGCGCCCTGGCCCGACGCGATTTCATAGGCGCGCTGAACCTGCGCGACTGCTCCGTCAATTGCATATTTGATAAGTTCTTCGTGACGCTCGCGGCGGGTCAGTCCGTCGTAAATCTGAGGAACGATCCGACCTTCGGGATCATAGCTGTCGGCATTGACTGCGCTCACCGTACCAATGCCACCAGCCGCAGCCCAGGCGCCCGAGCTCGCGTAATTGGTTGCGCTCACGCCCTTGCCGCCCTCGACGAGCGGCCAGACTTCGCGTCCGCCATACAAAATGGGCGTGAGGCCCTTGATCAAAACCCGTCTCCTCGGTGCGTCGAGCACCCAGAAGGGCCCATATAGACGGCTTTGCGCGCAATGCGCGCAAAAAGTGAGCGGGGCCGCGCTGGTTGCACGGCCCCGCTTAGAGTTTCACCGACTGCGGTGATTAGTAGCAGGCGCCGGAAGCCACCGCGCCGCCCACGGCCGCGCCAAGGACGCCGCCAATGAGTGCGCCGGCGAGTCCATGTCCACCGCGATAGCGATAGCCATAGCGGGTGTGGTGAATTCCGCCGCGGTCGGTCACCGCGTCACCGATCACCGCGCCGGCAACGCCGCCAGCAACCGCGCCGGCCGCAGGGTTCGGGCAGCGATTGTAGGCATAGCCCGGATAGCCGTATCCGTAGCCGGAATAGCCATAGGCCGGGTAACCGTAGCCATAACCGGGATAACCGTAGGCGTACGGATAGCCGTAGGCGTAGGGATAACCCGCGTAATAGCCATAGGGAAACCCGACGGAGAACAGAGCCCCGCCATAACCATAACCGTAGCCGTAACCACGATAACCACGATAACCACGATAACCACGCCCATAATCGCCATAGCCGCCGCGATACGCGCCTGAATTGTTGTAGCTTCGGCCTGACGAATAGCCGGAGCCATAGGATGCGTGATTACCGTTGTAATCGCGCGCGCCTGCTGCAGTCGGCGCTGCAACCAGCGCGGCTGAAGAAAGCGCAAGAACGATCATTTTCCTCATCGAAATACTCCTCGATCCTGTTACGCGGCCACGACAAACAAAACGCAGCCATTCGTAGCCTTAAATGGACCCTCGCTCCTGTCCTTGCAATGAACGACGTTCCGGCCGTTTAACGAACGAGCGAATAATCCAGGCCAATGTCAACGGCCGGAGCGGATTGCGTGATCCGTCCGACCGAAACAAAATTCACTCCGGTTTCCGCAATGAATTGAATGGACTCGAGAGTAATTCCGCCCGAAGCCTCGAGCGGGACTCGATTGGCAACAAGGGCGACCGCCCGACGAAGCATTGCTGGATCCATATTGTCGAGAAGCAACCGTTCGGCGCCAGCCTCTAGTGCCGGTTCGATTTGGCCGATCTCATCGACTTCGACCTGCACGGGAAGTCCGGTCCTTGCGGCTTTGGCGCGGCGAACGGCTTCACCGATTTCCTCGAAGACGGCGATATGATTGTCCTTGATGAGAATTCCGTCATCGAGCCGCATGCGGTGATTTTGAGCGCCCCCCAAGAACGCTGCATATTTTTCCAGTGCACGAAGCCCGGGAATCGTTTTTCGAGTGTCGAGAAGCACCGCGCCGGTGCCGGCAATGGCGTCAACATAGTCGCGCGTCAGGGTCGCGACGCCCGAGAGATGTTGAATGGTATTTAATGCCGAGCGCTCGGCGGCGAGCATCGCTCGCGCATTGCCGACAATCCGCATCAGCTTAGCCCCGGCAAAAACGCGCTCGCCGTCCTTTGCCAACGGCTCGATCGCGACCGAGGGATCGAGCGTTCGAAAGAAGACTGAAGCGATTTCGAGGCCGGCGACGATGATCGTCTGGCGGCAATTCATTTCGGCGCAGAAGCGCGCTTCCGCGCCGATTGTCGCATTGGAGGTTACATCGCCACCCGAGCCGAGATCCTCGGCAAGGACATTTTGAACGAAGTGATCGATGTCGAAATCGTCGGATAGCGGCATGATCCGGGATTTACTCAGCTGTTAAGGGTTTCGACAAGGACTAAGCCGTCATCGAACGACCCCTGGCTAGAGATTCAAGAACAAGAGAAGCTTTACATCGATACCATAGCCCCGGGCTCGCATTTGTTCGACGAAGTTTGGAATATCCGGACGAGGGACAAAATGAACTCGAATGTCCTCGTTTTCATCGCCGCCCCCCGCCCCGATCCTTGAGACTCCATGCGCTCGAACGAGAGTGAAACTTTCCGAAAGCATCCCGGGCGAGGCGTAGAATTCTCCCAGGCGCTCGATGCGCTTTGCAGTAAATCCCGCTTCTTCCTCGAGCTCCTTTATCGCGGTCGATTCGATCGTGGCGTTGGGATCGGTGTCGCCGACAAGCCCTGCCGGGAGTTCGACGCAGCGGCAGTCGGGCGGGACACGAGGCTGGTCGATCAAAATCATTTTGCCTTCGAATTCCGCGAGGATCACGACCGCAGTGATATTGTTCGAACGACTTGCATATTCCCATTTGTCGCGTTTCTCGATGCGGACATATTTTCCTGCCCACATAGTCTTGGCGGGCGGAAGCTCATCCAGCTTCATAGTTCGATGAGGGTGTCGGGGATTTCGTTGCAATCATCGTCCTTGCGCGGGAAATGTTCGGAAAGAACAAGCCCTACACGTTCGATTGCCGCGCAGATCCCGTCTCCAATTCTACCCTCGCGGACATCGCTCAAGAGGACTGTCATGGCTTCGCCCCAGCTGTGATCGTCGGTCGCCTTCAGGATCGCTTCATCTGCAATGATCTCGGCGCGCCGCTCGCCAAGTGACAGATAAATGAGAACTCCGGTTCTGCCTGAGGTCCGACCGGCAGCAGCGGCTTGGAAGATTGCGATCGCTCGGCGGCGCACCCGGCGATGTTTGGTGGCCGAGGGGGTCAGAAACAGACGAAGCGGCATCCATTTGAGGATCAGCAATGCAATTGTGAATTTTAATGCCGCGAGCGCCATCACAAATGTTAGCAGTTCGCTCATCGTCGGATCGGCTTGCCAGCCACCGAACAGGTGAGTGTACCACCAGGTGAGAGCCGTCGGCCGCCACGCTGCCCAGGCAAGCGCTGCAAATAGCGGAATCAGTGCCCAGTGAAGCGCGACATCATGGTAGGGATCGCTAAGCGGCGTTGAGACGGTAACAATTTCGCCCGCTGTCGTGAGTTCGGCTTTCGTAATTGCTGCCGAAATTTTTTCGCGATCCTCTGCTGAAATTGGCCTCATCACCAGCTTCCTCCGGCTCCGCCACCGCCAAACGAGCCTCCTCCTCCGGAAAACCCGCCGAAGCCGCCTCCACCAAAGCCGCCTCCGCCCCAACCGCCGCCGCCCAAGCCGCGGCCCGAACCACGGCCCAATGCATCCAAACCCCAAAGGACGACCCACGGGCTGATCCCGCCTGAACGCGTGCGATACTGACGGCCCACCGATCGACGGAAATGGGACAAAATGACGAACGCGATGATCATGACCCAGAAGATGAGTGGGGCGGGATTTCCTCCCGAACGGTGGCTCTGCTGTTGTTGTTTTTGCGCTTGAGCGAGATTTTTTTGCGCCTGGTCGGGTGGAAGGCTCATCTGTTTGATGATCGCGTCGGCGCCCGCTTCAATCCCACCGCCATAATCGGGCGGAGACTGTTTGAAACGCGGGAGAATAGCCTCGCGAACGATCAGTCCGCTCATGGCATCGGTAAGAAACCCGCCGGCGCCGTAGCCGGTTGCAATCCAGACCTTGCGCTCGTTGGGAGCGACGAGAAGAACAACGCCATCGTCCTTGCCCTTCTGGCCGATCTTCCAGGCGCGCCCGAGACGATAGCCATAATCTTCGATTGGGTATCCCTCGAGACTGGTCACCGTCGCAACGACGAACTGACGACCGGTCTGAGTTTCAAGCGCCTGCGATTTGGCCGTCAGATCGGAGATCTGCTGCGATGTCAAAAGATGCGCCTGATCAACGACACGGCCCGTCAATTGAGGAAAGGTCTGGGCCTGCGCAGCCGAGGAGCTCAGCAACACCACGAATAGAATGAAAGCAGCCAAGCAATCGGAAAGCCAAGCGGATCTGCGCTCTCCTGGCAGCCCAGGACACTGGATCGTGATCACGGAAGGCTCCTTGGAAGGGATTGAAAGTTCGCGTCAGCTCGCGTTGAAATTGACGGTCGGCGCCTGCTGGGCAGCAGCCGATGCTTCGAACGGAACCTTTGGCTTGGCGCCGTAGAAGACCTTTGCTCCGATTGCGGTCGGGAAGGTCCGGATCAGCGTATTATACTGACGGACCGAATCATTATAATCGCGCCGCGACGCTTCGATCCGGTTTTCAGTCCCTTCCAGTTGATCCTGAAGCGCAAGAAAATTCTGGTTCGATTTGAGATCGGGATAGGCTTCAAACGTCGCAAGAAGGCGACCAAGAGATCCGCCCAGTTGCGACTGAGCATTCTGAAATGCCTGAACCTTTGCGGGATCGGTGAGATCGGACGCATTGAGCTGAATGCTCGAAGCTTTTGCGCGCGCTTCGGTGACGTCAGTCAAAACCGTTTTTTCCTGCTGGGCATAGCCTTTTACAGTCGCAACAAGGTTTGGAATGAGATCGGCCCGGCGCTGATAATCCGCCTGAAGATTGCCCCAGGCTGCGTTGACCTGCTCTTGGGCCGTTGGAACGCTGTTGATCCCGCAGCTAGTTAAGGTGAGCGCTGTCAGAAGTGCAAGGACCGCGCGCTTTAGCGCAGAACCGGAAAAGGAACGAGCAAGCGCAACCATTCGATTGTCCCCCAGAAATCACGTCACCGAGGCGTCCTAGGTAGTCGCACGGGGGATCTTTATCAACATGGTGTCTTACATTAATAATACAGGACGCCACGCATGGCCTTGATGGTATTCCTAAGGTAATGTCGCTGAACCGACATACGACATTGAGGGGTGTACGATGCTGAGGGATTTCCAGGCATTCATTGCCAAGGGCAATGTTCTCGACCTTGCGGTTGCCGTCATTATCGGCGCGGCCTTTGCCAAAATCACAACAAGTCTGACCGAAGACATCATCATGCCGATTGTCGGCAGGATCTTTGGTGGCCTCAACTTTTCAAGCTATTTCACGCTGCTTGGGCCGGTGCCTTCCGGATATCATGGAAGCATGAAGGATTACGCGGCATTGAAAGCTGCCGGAGCGCCGGTCCTTGGCTGGGGCGAATTCGTGACGGTTCTGATCAACTTCCTGATCCTCGCGTTCATCATTTTTCTTTTGGTCCGTGCCGCAACAAAGGTGATGCGCAAGCGCGAGGTCGAATCCGTTCCTTCGGGACCGAGCGAGGTCGAACTTTTGACCGAAATCAGGGACGAGCTTCGGAAGCGCTAAGGATGGAGCCTTCGCGCGCGCTCGATCGATGGGCTGAACCTTGGGTCACGAACGATGATTTGAATGAGAAAGGTGGGGAGCTTCTGTTGCCCGGTGCTCCCCAAACCGCTGGAATCCCCTTCTGTTGCCCGGTGGGGTCCAACCGCGCTTTAGCTTTGTAACGTCAGTCCGTTAGGACATCAGTTACGCTGCAAGAGCGAGCGCCTCGTTATCGTTGGCACTTGTGTGAATGAGCCGTTGCGGTGGCTCAATCCGATCGGCAATCAGGCCTTTATTGCACTCGTCGATCCTATTTCGCCCCCATCAGCAGCTGCGCTCAAAACGCGGCTGATGGTGGAGGCGCCGGGGTACTGCCCCCCGGGTCCGAAGTGCCTATTCCACCTAATATTCTACCGACGTAGCCGGAAAACCGGCGGGACTAAGATAGGTAAACGGCGGTCAAAGCTCAAGGATCGGGTTGGCCGCGCGGAGCTTAGGAAAACAAAATGGGCTGGAAATTCGGTGCAGACAGCTGATATGGGCAACATCGAACTTCGCTGCTTTTCGGGGATACAAAGATATGAAAAAACTCGTTTTTCTCGTTGGCTGTAGCGCCGCACTTACTCTTGGTGGATGCAATCGCAGCAATCAGGATGCGGTCAATAATGCTGAGCTCAACCAGCCCGCGGCCGACGACTTGAACACCCTTGCAAATGACGCTGCAAGCAACGCTGAAGACCAGTCGCTGGGCAATGCGCAGCAACAACAGGTCAACGATCAAAATGCTGCGGCCGATGCCAATAGCGTCAATCCCACCGATGCAGAGGAAAACAACGTCAGCGCAATGTAATTGCACTCGGTCAACTGGCCCAAAAAAAGATCAGGTCGCTCGGCATCCGGGCGGCTTTTTCTTTCTGTTGCCCAGTCCTAGGGCGCTCAAATGTCCGACGAGGCAATTCCTGCTGCAACGCTCATTCTGATCCGCGATCGGGAGCAAGGCGCTCCTCAGGTCCTCATGGTCGAACGTTCGAGGGATATGGCCTTTGCTGCGGGCGCAATGGTCTTCCCGGGCGGCCGGATCGACCCGTCGGATCATCGACTTGCCGCGGAATTCGCGACCCAAGCCCCGTTGCTCGCGGCGATCCGGGAAACTCTGGAGGAAACCGCAATCCCTGTTGGAATTGCGCCCGTTCCGTCATTTGAACTCGCGGTCAGTCTCCAGAACGCTGTACTAATCGGCGAGCCGTTCGGGTCTGTGTTGAGATCCCAAAAGCTCAGAATCGAGCCGACTGCACTGACGCCATTCGCGCGCTGGCTTCCGAAATTTCATGCGGTCCGACGGTTCGATACCCTGTTTTACATCGCGCTTTGTCCACCTGGGGATTGGCAACCATCGATCGTTGAGGGTGAATGTTCGGCGGCCACGTGGCTCACCGCAGCGGAGGTTCTAAACCTTGAACAATCGGGTTCGGCAAAATTGATATTTCCAACGCGGCGAACACTCGAACGGCTCGCCCAGCATGGCAGTTTCGAAGCTATATTGAACGACGCGATCACGCATGAAATCGAGCCGATTTCACCTTGGGTCGAGGATCACGAAGGCGAAAAGTTCATTACCATCCCGGCCAATCTTGGCTTCCCAGTTACCAGGGAGAAGCTCGATGGCCTGTGGCGGGGCTGATTTTTTCGAAGCGAGTCGCGCGTTTTTTCAAATGCAAAGGGGACCCGCATCGGCGGATCCCCTTCTCAATTGGCTGGATTCAAAAGCTATTTCAGATGGTTCGAAAGATGCTTGTTCATCTCGAACATGCTGACTCGATCCTTGCCGCCGAAGATCGGCTTCAACGTTGAATCGGCAACAATTTCTCTTTTGTTTTGCGGGTTTTGCAGGTTGTTCTTGCGAATATGATCCCACACTTTCGAAACCACTTCACTTCGCGGAAGTGGCTGGCTGCCGCAGATCTTTGCAAGATCCGCCGACGGAGTTACCGGGCGAGCCAGTCCGCCCCCTGCTTTACGACCAGTTCCTTGTGCCATCAGGCCCTCCTGTTGTTCCTTCGTTGATAGAGCGCAACTCCGAGCGCTTTGCAATGCCGTTACAGAGGGGAATTTGGGCGAATTCGTGACCCGAATGGAACGATCTTGTTTTCGCTGTCGTGGCCGATGTCCGCTTTCCCCCCAAAACGAATGCCCGATCGATCGCACCAGTCTTCGACGATCGCCTGGCTTTCACGCCCGAATTCGGGTTCGTTTGCGAGCACGTCACTTACGCGTCCAAGCCTGATTCTCGAGACCTTTTGGATGTTGGGACTGGAAGTTACGTGAAACAGGGTCCGGTCGATCCGGTAAAGCTGTTCGCTGACTTCCTCGATCAACAGGTCGATGCCCTCGAAATTGGGTTCGAGCGGCGTTCCAAGAAGGTTGGACAGAACGGTGAGGTTAAATGCCATCGCAGGCTCAACGATGCCGGGTTCAAGACCCGTTTGGTCACGCCTGACCAACCAGTCGAGAGCTCTTTCGATCGCCGCCACTCCGCCGGTTCGAAGGATGTCCTGCGGCATTGGGCCCCAGGCGACGTCGAGGCCGGCGTTGCAAAAAGCGGCGAGCAGGAAGCCCGCGTCGCTATATCCCAGGTAGGTTTTCGCTCTGGCGGCGTCACAAACACCAGCGAGCGCTGCGTCAGCGATCCGGTTTGATCCATAGCCCCCACGTGCGAACCAGACGGCATCAACCGCTGGGTCAGCCATCACTTCGAGAAGAGCGTCGAGCCGGGCTTCATCGGGGCCCGCAAAATGCCCGTCCGAAAGAAAGCATTGGGGATGAATGACGATCGCCACATCCGACCGTCCGGCGACCTGGGCTTCGAGCCGACTGGCAGCCTCGCGTTTCAAAGGACAGCTCGGAGCAACAACAGCAATGCGCATCTGCTTCTTTTAGCTGCGCAGTTGCGACCCGCAATCGTGGAGCTGGTTTTCGCCCAAGGCTCGCGGCAAGATCAAAGGCGTTTGTCCGAGCGCCGATCTTCGTCGCTTTTCTTCTTCCGAAACGTGGAGAAACGGCCGGGATCGAACGCTCGGTGCTAGCCAAGCTGGGATGCTCCGATTAGGCCCGCAGGCATGATCGAATCTCCGGTTTTCTTCAGTGGTATTGGCGGCAGCGGAATGCTTCCGCTTGCATCGATTGTTCGTGCTTCGGGCACGAGAGTTTCGGGCTCGGACCGCTCACTCGATGCGGGGCGGACACCCGGCAAATTCGAATTTCTACGGTCTCTTGGAATTCAGCTCTTTCCCCAGGACGGATCCGGAGTTCAGCCCGGAATGATCCTCATCACATCAGCTGCGGTCGAGGCAAATGTCCCGGACGTCGTTCGCGCTCGGGAGCTGGGACTTGTCCATCTCACCCGTCCGCAGTTTCTCGCAAGACTTCTCAATGACGCTCAGCACAGCATTGCAGTAGGGGGAACCAGCGGCAAGTCGACCGTGACTGGAATGATCGGGTGGATCCTTCAGGCATGCCACCGGCAACCGACAGTCATGAACGGCGCAGTGATGAAAAATTTCGTCACTCCATCCGCACCCTTTGCAAGCGCGCTCGTTGGCGATCCCGAGCTTTTCGTCAGCGAAGTCGACGAAAGCGACGGATCGATCGCGCTCTACCATCCCGAGATCGCAGTGCTGACCAATATCAGCCTCGATCACAAGGAGATGGACGAACTAAGGACGCTTTTTGCGCATTTTCTCAATTCCTCGCGCAAGGCCGTTCTCAATTTCGATGATCCCGAAACTCGAGCGCTTTCGACCGGCATCCCAGCCCAAAGATTGATCAGCTACGGCTTCGATACCCCCAACGCGGATTTCTTGGGAAAGGATCTTCGGCTGGAAGCCGACGGCGCTACCTTCGCACTCGAGGCAGACCAGAGCCGGTATGATGTCACGCTCAAGGTCCCCGGGCGCCACAATGCCTCAAATTCACTGGCTGCAATTGCAGCGACACGCGCGTGCGGTGTTCCAATCAGTCAATCGACCGCAGCGCTTTCGCGCTTCGAAGGTCTGAGGCGCCGGCTCGAGGTTGTTGGGACAGCCGATGGCGTCACGGTCATCGATGACTTCGCGCACAATCCCGACAAGATTGCAGCCTCGCTCGACACGGTTCGCGCGCACCCCGGGCGCCTCCTCATCATGTTCCAACCGCATGGCTACGGACCATTGGCAAAAATGGGGCGGGAGCTTGCCGAAAGCCTCGCCAATGGCACGTCTCCAGGTGACCAACTCTATCTTCCCGACCCCGTTTATCAGGGAGGAACGGTCGAGCGTGTTCGTGGATCGGATTGGCTCGCGCAGGAGACGAACCGTCTCGGCCTTGAGGCGCATCATATCGCTGACCGGGCAAAAATAGCCGACGCCCTCATCGCTGAAGCGAAGGGTTCGGATCGCATCCTCATCATGGGTGCGCGAGACGACAGTCTAATCGATTTTGCTCAAAATCTGGTCGAACGTCTCGCTTCGAGGCGAGGATAAGCCCTTGAATATTTTTTCCGACGATTTCTGGCGGGCGAACCGCTTGAGTGATGGCCGAGCGCGTTGTTCCTGGGTGCGGACGGAGTGCTTGCCGATTTCGATGCGGGCGTTCGGCGTGTGCTCAAAATGAGCCCGGATGAATGCCAAGGAGGGAGAGCAAGGAGGGTGAGCTAGCAACAGCTCGTGAGGATTTTTTCCGTCGATCGCAATCGACTGAGCGCCAGCGCAGATCGCGCAATTTTGAGGGCGGCGAGCTTCGCGCCGTCCGGAACAAGCCTTATGCAGCGGCCTTCAGATCGACCTTTTCAACCCACTCGGGCCAGAACACTGGCTCGCGGCTCGACCAGCCGGGCGCGGTAGCGGCGCTTTCGCTGATCGATTGGAGAAGAGTGCGTCGACGCTCTGGGTGCAAATGGGGAAGTGCTGCTGCCGCACAGAAAGCCGCGGGAAGCCATGGCCGAGCCGAAGCGCCGATCAGCCGCTCGTAAAGAAACCGGTACGCGGCGAAATTCGGAAGACGATCCTGACCAAGATCGTAAGCAGAAAGTGTGATCAGCATCCCGATGAAGGGCTCGATCATGTCCAGTCCGCTGTCGTCTGGCACCTGAAGACGAAGATGATCCAGCTGTTTGTACAGACGGGATTGCGCCCGGATCGAAGCAGCTTCGCCTTCGTCGCGGGCCCAGCATTCGAGTGCATCGCGGCGACCATAAGCCACATCGAGCGATCTGCGGATGTAGCGCTGCGTTGCTTTTGGGAAGCCCGCAAACTCTTTCATCTCAGAGATCAGCATCGCGCCGCTTGCCGGCTGGCTGGTCCGCGTAATCATGAACCCGACTCCTTTCGCCCAGACAGGATCATGCGGCTGATATAGTTGCGAGAATCTTAACCACAGTCCCAACCCCCGTTCGGATTGAATCAGAGGGGAGTCACCGCGTCTAGGCATTATTTGACGCTCGAAGGGAAAACTGTGGATTGTTGAATTATTGCAACGCTGCGGCAATCCTGTGACGGACGTGCAATTATTCGGGAAAACCCGAGGACGGGGCAGGCTCGCCCGACCCTCCGGGCTGAGCGGAAGCGGGCGGATCGGATGCATCCATCGACTCGTCGCTTCCAACGTCCGCCTTGAGGTTCTCATCGTCCGGATTGAGACGAAGCTCATGTTCGAGCTGTTTGTCCGGTGCAGCGGAATGGACTGCAGGCGGCGGCCTGTCCTTTTTTGCTTCGCTCACAGCGACATCTCCGTTGCTTCCATTGTCGACCTGTAACGAGCAGAAGAGGCGAGGCGTTCCTTAAAACGACGGGTTTCGACCGGAAGTGGCGAAGGTTCTGCCAACGGGGCAAAGGGCGGTTTGCGAGGGCGGCGTTTTGCGACATGAGGACCTGCAAATGTTCATGAGTCCCGCGCCTGTTATCCGGAACCGTTTTGAAGATTGGCGCCTTGCCGCGAAATCCATTCTCGGATTCTGGTTCGTTTATCTCCTAACGGTGGTCGGTCGCGCCTTTCTCGGGCGTGACCCCCTCACGGTCCTTGAGAACAAGTCTGTCACGATTGCTGCAGGGGTCGTCCTCACATTTGCGGTTTACGGCTCGATCAACGCGTTCGCACAGGGCACGACGTTGCGGCGGCAGGCGATTGTTGCCGGAATCTCCTCGTTCGTTGCCGGCGCTGCGCTCGCGGGTTTTCTGATTGCGGCCGGCCGCTACCAGGACAAGCCGCACGATGAATTTCATTATGTTTCGAAGGAAGGTTATCAGGTCACGGAGGTTGGCGACGAAACCAAGGTCGAACCGCCCAATGGGGTCCCGTTCGTTGTCACCTACCCCAATGTTAGCCAGCTGTCCGCTTACGAACAATTCCAGATGGCCGCCGATGCAATGGTCGGCTGGCTTTTCTTCTTTGCCGCATGGAGCGCTTATTATCTCGCGACCATGGCCCAGGCTCAGGTGCTGACCGCTCAACGACGTGCAGCCGAAGCGGAGAGCGCCGCCCAGACCGCACAGCTTCAGGCATTGCGTTATCAGATCAATCCGCATTTCCTTTTCAACACATTGAACTCGCTCTCATCGCTCGTGATGACCGGACGCACGGATCGCGCCGAAACGATGCTGCTTGCGCTTTCAACCTTCTTCCGAACCAGTCTTTCACTGGACCCTGGAGCCAATGTCAGCCTTGCTGAAGAAATCGATCTTCAGCGTCTTTACCTCGATATCGAAAAGGCGCGTTTCCCCGATCGCTTGCACGTCGAGATCGACGTTCCGACGGACCTTGAACAGGCGCGCCTTCCCGCACTCCTTCTTCAACCGATCGTCGAAAACGCGATCAAATATGGAGTCGCGAAGAGCCGAAAGACAGTCCTCATCAGAATTGAAGCACGCCACCTCGACGACAATCGAATGGCTCTCCAGGTCAGCAACAAATTGAAGAGCAAGGGCCACGAAGACCTTCATGGACCGTCGCATGAGGGGACCGGCCTTGGTCTCGCGAACGTTTGCCAGAGGCTCGACGCGTTGTTTGGAAGCCGGGCGAGCTGCCGCTTCGGACCAATGGCCGACGGGGGCTTCAAAGTCTCGATCACAATGCCGATCGAAGTCAATGATTGAGGAAAAGCCCTTAAGGGTCCTCATTGCAGACGATGAACCGCTGGCAGCTGAGCGCCTGCAGCTTCTTTTGTCTCGAGCCGAAGGTGCTCAGCTTGTCGGCACTGCGAGCGATGGCGATTCGGCAATCAATCTCACCGAGGCTTTTCATCCCGATGTCCTGCTGCTCGATATCGCGATGCCGGGGCTCGATGGCATCGGCGTCGCCCGAGCGCTCGCGTCCCAGAGCCCGTCGCCCGCAGTCGTTTTCGTTACGGCCTTTGATCATTTCGCTGTTGCTGCATTCGAGGTCGAAGCGGTCGACTATCTGATGAAGCCGGTCGAGCCGAAAAGGCTTCAGCGAGCGCTCGACCGCGCGCGAACCTATCTTCGCGGCCGAAGCGATCAATCGCAGCCGACAAATGCTTCCAAATGGCTCGAAGAATTCTGGGCGTCCGATTTGTCCGGATTAGTCCGAATCGCATCCCAGGATGTCGATCGAGTTTCCGCCGAGCGGGATTACATGCGACTTCACGTTGGACGCCGCAGTTGGCTCATCCATCATTCGATGGCCGCGCTCGAGGACGGGCTCAACCCCGATCTTTTTGTGCGCCTTCACCGCTCGGCGATCGTCCGGAAAAACTTCATAACCGGCTTCACTCGCAATCAGTCCGGACGATGGATCGCTCGCCTTGCAGATGGCACCGAACAGCCGGTCGGCCGGCTCTATTCCGATCGCGTTCGGGCAATTGCCGGGCGTTGAAATTCAAATCGAAACGCTCGAGCAATTTGAAGCGTCGAATTCAGACGTCACGTTTCGGCCGAGCGGTTGACCAATGCCGCAAGTGCAACGTCCATCGTGACGTTTCCAACCGTTCGGAAAATGTCGGGGATCATCTCAACCGCAACGAGCAACGCCAGCGGAGCGATCGGAACTCCGAGCGCAAGCGCAATGGGAGCGATCGAGCTGATATAGCTCACTTCGCCCGGAAGGCTTACCGCTCCATAGCTCATCACCGCTGCGACTGCGGTTGCAGCGATCATTTGCGCAAGGCTTGGATGAAGGCCCAGCCAATGAGCGACGTAGAACGGAACCGCGACATTCATTGCCGGTCCAGTAGCCCGGAACAACGCAACTGCGATCGGAAGGCTGACGTCAGCGACCTCGTCGCGAATCTTTAGCCGGCGTGACGCCGCGAGCATTGCCGGCAAGGAGGCGAGCGAAGAGCGCGTTGAGATCGCAACTGCTTGCGAAGGGACGAGCGCGCGAGTGAACTCGGAAAGACCGATCCGCCCGGCAAAGAATGCCAGCGGATAGGATGCAAGGGTCACCAGAATGCCGACAACCGAAATGAGAATGACGTAATGCCCGAGCCCCGCAAAAGCGGCAGTTCCTGCCGTTGAGCCGACAACAAGAGCGAGCGCAAAGACACCGAGCGGAGCAACCCGCAAAACCCATTCGATGATCACAAGAAGCGCGTCACCGACCGCTTCGAAAAAACTCACGAGGGATTGGCGTCCGCCAACGGGAATCTTTCCAAGAGCAAGCGCAAAAAGCACCGAAAAGACGACAAGCGGCAAAATGTCGCCATTGGCGGCGGCAGCAACGACATTGTCAGGAATGATGCCTTTGAAGAATTCCGCGATGCCTGGCAACGATCCAGGAGTCTTGTTTTCAATCCCTCCAAGCGCAGTCTGGAGGTTTGCAGCGGTCGCCCGCGACAGCGGAAAAAAATGTGTTAGCCCTAGGATGACCACCGCGCCGAAGACTGCCGACGCGGTGCAGATGATCACGATCCAAAGCACCGAACGCCCTGCGACCCTTCCAGTCTGAGCGGCTTGCGCACTCTTGGCGATTCCAACGATCAGAAGCGCGACCACGAGGGGAATGACCGTCATCTTGAGCGCATTGAGCCAAAGCGTCCCTATGAAGGCCGCGGCCGGAATAAGCAGGTTGTGAGTTGCTGGCGAAAATCGCCCTAGAAGTGACCCCGCGAGCAGCCCAAATACGAGCGCTGCGAGAGTCCAATAGGTACGAAATCCGTGAGCGCCTTCGTTTCGGTCTTCTCCCTTGGTTGCACTGTTCAACGCGGTTTCCGAAACTCAAAGACAAATCTGTCCGTCTTCCCCTTCACCTTCGGATCAAAGACCAGAAGAGTGTGATCGTCCGCGGGATTGCGCAGCAGGTCGCTACTTTTGACAAACACGAAGCCGGCACGCTTGAAATCCGCCTTCACCACATTGGGATCGATCCTGTGAAATTTCTCCACCGTTGCTCGCGTATCGCTGTTTGAGTTGGCGATATGATCGATCACTCCGATCTCTGCACCCGGCTTCATCGATGAATAGACGGCCTTCAAAAAGGCATTAGGATCCATCCGCGGAATCTTGTTTTTTTCGCTTTGCCAGTAGGTGTCGTGATAATTGTCGTTGAGAATTACGAAATCGGCGTAGTCTTTGGGAAGCGCTGGAGCTTCGAACGGCGACGTGATGATCGAGACGTTGGGATGCTTTGAAGCAAATTCTCCGAACGATTGCTTCGTTTTGTCGCTGTAAAATTGCGTCGGTTCCCAGACGACGTCGCGGCCATTGGAGCCGATGACCGGGGCCATGATCTCGGCCCAATAGGCATTTCCGCCAAACAGATCGAGCACGTGCATTCCCCGCCTGAGGCCAAGAAACTGCAAAATCTCGGCCGGCTTCCGACCGGCGTCGAGCGCGACGTTGGCGGGCGAGCGACCAGGTGCTTTCACCGCAGCAGCGATCGCTGTCGGCGCAGGAGCGGCGGCAGCGAGCGACAGAGGCAGCGAAAACGCGAACGCAGTGGCAAGGAGCTTCATCATATGCATTGCGAGATCCCCTTCTCGAGTTCGGTTCGCTTTTATTGATCCGGAGCGCGCTTAACCAGAGCAATCGCTATGACCGCCTTTTCGTCGGCGCGGATCCGATTTCTCACGCCGCTGCGAAATGCGCGTGCCGACCAGTCGCCATCGCCGCAACGAGATTGATCGCTTCGTGGGCAGAACTCGCAGCGCCTTCCTGCCAGGTTGGCTGGTAACTGAGGTGTTCGCCCGCAAAGACAATCGGCCCTTCTGGTTTCAGCAATTCGTCGTAGACGGCTCCGCGATCCAGTTTTCCGCCGTAGTCAGGATCCCCCCAGAGGGCTCCAGCGCCTTCCGAATAGGGCGTCAAACCCCAAGCAACGGTCACGCCCCTACTCAATAGATGCGACCGATTGGGGTGAAGCGCCTCGATCGAATCGCGACAGATCCGAAACCGCTCGTCGTGGGTCAGTGCTTCAAAGGCGTCGGGATTATCGGACCGAGTCCAGCCCGCGCAATAGCCAGCAACGAGAATGCCGTGCGAGCTTCCGATGCCTTCCGATGGATAAATGACATTTTCATTCTGGCGATCCGTCCAGGCAAGTCCGCCGAAAATATTGTCGTCCGTTTCCCAAAATTTCGGCGACTGGAAACCAACCTTGACGCTGTGAAGATAGGAAGGAACCCTGATCGCGGCCAATTTGGCTTGAGAAAAATCGCTCGGGATTCGCGCGAGAACCGGAAGCGGCAGAGTGCAGACGCAATAGTCTGCCTCGCTGATCGTGGGCTCAGGACCATGTTCGATGCGGACACGATCCCCTATGCGGCGGATCGCGAGCACGCGCCGATTGAGACGAACACAATTCTTGACCTGCTCGTAAATTGCGCGAGCGATACGGTCCATTCCTCCCACGGGTTGAACCATTGTCGCCTGCATGTCCCAGATATGTTCGAACATGTAGGGCAGACCGATTGCCTCGGACGGAAGTAGCTCAGGCAAACCTAGCGATGGCAATGGGATCGGCGATTGCTTGTAGCCGCCGCCCTCCCTCAGGTAACCGGAGTGGCCGGTTGAAATATATCGTCCATCGTCACCCAGGCTCGCGTAAGGAACGAGAAACTTCCGCACTGCTGCAAGTTCATCTTTCGAAACGTGCTGGTCGAGCGCCCGCATGTCGATTGCTTTTGCAAGGAGTTCGGCGAGTTGACCTCTCAGATCCTCGACCATGCGCCGTTCGGGATAAATCTTTCCGCTAAAATCCCAGCGCGCGTTGCGGTTGACGTTGATGAAGGGCTCGAGCTTCACTCCGAACCGTCGAGCATAATTCAAGATGATCCGATGGGTTGATGGAATCCGTGCAGGTCCTGCGTTGAAATAGAGTGAGGGGTCAAAGGTCGCGAGCTGTTCGGCGCGATCGTTTTGGACGATGCGATCTCCGTTTCGGATCGTCCATGATCTTCCCCCGATACGATCGCGCGCCTCGAGAAGGGTAACAGCAAAGCCCGCACGTTGAAGCTCGAAGGCCGAAACGAGCCCGGCAATCCCGGCTCCAAGAATAACGACCGACTTTCCGTTCCCACTCCTGGGAGGAAGTGCGAAGTTCTCCGCGCCAACTGGAGTTGGAATGGCGAGGCCGAGCGTCTCCATCGCGAAATAAGCGCCGGCCGTGCCTGCCGACTTTGCAATCTGTTCAAGTAAAGTCCGGCGGGTAAACGTCATCGTGCCTCTCCCCTTACGACGACGAGTCTGCGATCTGAACGACAGACTGACACCAATTCGCGCTCGGCACCCATAAATTTAGGGCGCCCGACACGCATCGCCTTCACCCTTCGAACGTTCTTGACGAAAGCCCTCTTATAACTGGAGCGATTTTCATGACCGATCACGAGCATTCGAACGAGATCAGTACACTCAATTCCCTCATTGCGACGACCATCGACAGCGTTACCGGCTACGAGAACTCGGCGAAGGACGTCGAGAGCCAGCAGTTTGCGGAGATCTTCCGCAAGCGCGCGTCCGAACGCAAAGAGGTTGTCGACAGCCTTCGCTCCGAAGTGCGGCGTCTGGGCGGTGAGCCGGAGGATGGCGGATCATTCATGGGCAAAACCCATCAGCGTCTCGAAGACCTCAAGGCTGCAATCACGGGCGGCAACGACAAAGCGATTATCAATGAGGTCGAGCGTGGCGAAGACTACCTCAAAGACAAGTTTGAAACGGCACTCGAATCCGACGACCTTCGCGCAGAATCGCGAGACGTTGTCGAGCGCTGTTATCAATCTGTTCGCGATGGGCATGACCAGATGAGCCAATTGAAGCATGGGCTAGAAACCGAAGCCCAGAGCTAGTCTATCGAAGTGCCGGACGACCGCTCTCGAGCGGGCGTCCGGCAGACACCCGAACTAATAGCCCATCAGCGCGAGTACTTCGCGCCTGCTGCGCTCATCTTCTCGAAACGTCCCCATCATTCGACTGGTCGTCATCATGACGCCGGGAGTTGAAACTCCGCGAGCCGTCATACAGGCGTGGCTCGCCTCGATCACCACTGCCACGCCCTTGGGCTGGAGATGCTTCCAGATCGCATCGGCAACCTGCGCAGTCAGACGTTCCTGAACCTGGAGCCTCCGGGCAAATCCATCGAGCACACGTGCAAGCTTGCTGATTCCGACAACCTTGTTGTTGGGAAGATAGGCAATCGCAGCTTTTCCAATGATCGGAGCAAGATGATGTTCGCAATGCGATTGAAACGGAATGTCCTTCAGAAGGACGATCTCGTCATATCCTCCGACTTCCTCGAACGTGCGGCTGAGGTGAACCGCGGGATCTTGACGGTAACCGCGAGCATATTCGCGCCAGGCGCGCGCTACACGCCTTGGTGTATCGAGTAAGCCCTCGCGGTCGGGATCGTCTCCTGCCCAGTGAATTAATGTTCGAACAGCGTCCTCGACCTCTCGAGGAACGAGGAGGTCGAAACCTGTATCCTCCATTTCACGGTCGGAAGACTGGCGGCCGGAAGACTGGCGATCGTCGGGTGTGGAATTCATTTCTGAAGCTCTCTTGCAATATCGCCCGCAGCAGCGGCAGCCTGTTCCCGGATATCTGGAACCGCGACGATTTCCCAATACCGACCCTTGGTCAGTGGCCCGAGTGCCCAAATGCGTTTCCCGGCTCTCGAATCCGTGTCGATTTCCAGGCCAATGCCCAATCTATCGCTTCGAACTGCGCCCGCCTCGAGCAGCGATCGCAACAAAGGATCGCGCGTTCGCTCAATCGAATGAAGCGGGCCGGTGCAGTTGAAGGCGTAACCGAAGCTCCTGCACTCGGGCGAACTGGAGCCGCGCCGGCGAAATTCGATTGTGATTTCGTCATTGCTTTCCGCTGCAGTTACCACTTTCCCAGCGACAATCTTCAATCGTCCTTCCTCCTCGAGGCGCTCGACAATCGCTGCAACTTCTGGCGCAATGCGATGACGATGGACGTCCCACCACGGCCGAACGTGCCTAAGAAATCTATGCTGTTCGTGGAGGTCGAGACCCTGCCACAACTTGTGCGAATGCGGCCGGAGGCTGTCGATTGGAGCACGCCAGTCAGTCGTGCTGCTGCGTTCTCGAATCCAACGCACGAGAGATCGCAAATTCTTTGGAAGGGCTTCGGCCAAGACCGGTTCGGGTTCGAACTTTGCATGGGCACGAGGGGCAAGCCCTCTTCGCGACAGTGCAAGAATCTTCCCGTTAAATCCCGAACCGTCGAGCGACAGCACGAGATCGACCATCGTCAGTCCGGTTCCAAGAATGAACGCGTCGTCATTGCTCGACTTGAGCTTTAGGACCGCAGCTCGCGCATCCTCACCCCACGGGTTACTGACGAACCGCTTGTTCGAAGCATCGAATGCCTTCAGCCGGTCCGGCTCCTGATTACCGGTTGCAAGCACGAGTGCTTCAGCTTCGATCGCCGAACCATCTTCGAATTCGACATTCCAAAAATCGCCCGCCCGTTGGGCTCGAACCGCTCTGGAATGAATTTCGATCGTTCGACCGCTCTCCACCGCCTCATCCAAGACCTTGCGCAAATATTGTCCGAAAAAGCGCCGTTGAGCGAAACCACCAGCTTGACCGCCGGCCGCTTCGAAATGCTTCGCAAAGTCGGAAGGATCGTCCGCCCAGGCGCTCATTCCGGACGCTCGGACATTGAGGAGATGAGCAGATTCCCGGGTCGAATAGGCGATTCCGAGCCCAATTCGCCCACTTCCATCGATGAGCGCATTCGAGACACCGCGCCTAGCGAGCTGCGCCGCGACAATCGTGCCCGAGGCTCCGCCTCCGATGATTGCGACTGGGACCCGTCGATCAGATTTCGTAGTCAGGCCAATTCTCCGGATCGGTTGCGTCCGCTTTTCGGCGGATCATGTGACCGTGCATCCGGTCAACGGTCTTTCCTGCTGTTTGCGTGAACCAGCCAGGTACGAATGCATGAATTAAACAGGCCGTACCCGCGCCAACCAGCGTGGCGCCGATGACAATTGCGCCGGCACCATGTTCGAGCCAGCTCATTCCAAGCGAGCGCGGATGCTCGAGGAACATCCGGTCCATGACCCCGCCGTGTTCGCCGCCCGCTTCTCGCCGCATCTCCGCCATTCGCGCGCCTTTCATTGCTGGCGACCCCGACAGGATTCGAACCTGTGGCCCTCAGATTAGGAATCTGATGCTCTATCCTGCTGAGCTACGGGGTCGCTTGGGGAGCGGAATAGAGGCGAGCGGACGCCCAATCAATTGACCTGGTTCAATTGGTCGATTTCAATTGATCTGGTTTGGCGGTGTCACCGGAAGCGGGAGAGGCGCAACGCGAATGCCGTCGTCGATCAGTGATTTCGCCTGTTCGATTGTCGCTCTCCCATGCACCTGCTCGGGAGCGACATCTCCGCTGTGCATGGCTCGCGCGGTATCCGCGAATTTGTCACCGACCCAGCGCGAATCCTTGAGAAGTTCAGACTGAATCGCGGCGAGACGAGCGAAGCTGTCGTTCGACCCCTTCCTTGGAAGCCGCGGCGCCATCGGGGCCTTTTCGATGTTGGTCGACTGACAATAAGGACATTGGACAAGCCCGGCCTCAAGCTGCTCGTCATAGTCCGAACTCGAGCGAAACCATGCTTCGAACGTTTCTTTGCTATCGCGGCATTGGAGATCGAACACGATCACACGATTACCGGTTCTGGAACAGGACGGCGGTGAACCAGCGCGGGAATCCGAGAGCGAACCTGTGCAATCCGAGCCCTGTCGATTTCTGCAAAACCGAGCCCCTCTTGATCGCCCATGTCGAGGAGGACTTCGCCCCAGGGGTCGACAACGAGCGAATGTCCGAATGTCTGCCGCCCGTCGTCGTGCTTCCCAACCTGGGCTGCAGCAATGACGAAGAGTCCAGCCTCGATCGCTCGAGCGCGAAGGAGAATATGCCAATGTGCAAGGCCGGTCGGCACTGTAAATGCCGCCGGGACCGCGATCGCGTCGGCTCCCGATTCTGCAAGACTTGCGAACAGTGCAGGAAATCGAAGGTCATAGCAGATGGTGAGGCCAAGCTTTCCCAACGGCGTTCCTGAGACGATGACCGAGCGGTCCCCTGGCGTATAGACTTTGGACTCGCGCCAACTTTCGCCAGTTGGAAGGTCGACGTCGAACAAGTGGATCTTGTCATAGCGTGCGCGCACCTCGCCACAATTGTCGATGACAAAACCGCGGTTCGCAACCTTTCCATTATCGGCCAACACTGCGAGCGATCCGATGTGAACGAAGATCCGATGTTCCCGGGCCGCCTCGCGGCAGGCAGCGAGAACTTCGTCCTGATCTTCGGCTTTAATGGTCCTCGATGCTCGTTCGAAATCGCGATCGAGAAGTCCCGACATTTCGGGCGTGAATAGCATTTCCGCTCCGCCGATGGCGGCGTCAAGGATCGCGCGCTCAAGACGACGACGGCTGTCGTTGGGCGCAATCCCGGTCGTTGATTGAAGAAGCGCAATCCGAGTCATTTGGAGACCAGGTCGTCGAGCCTGCCACTGCTTTCGAGGGCAAGGAGATCATCGCAGCCGCCGACATGTTCTTCCCGGATGAAGATCTGCGGAACCGTCGTTCGACCGTTCGCACGCTGAATCATTTGCTGTCGCACTTCTCCTCCGAAATCCACGGATATCTCGCGATACGCAAGGCCTTTGGATTCGAGGAGCGCTTTCGCCTTCCAGCAATAAGGACAGAATGTCTTGGTGTAGATTTCAACCGACGCCATGCCGAACTCCCGGTCATATACTTAGGCATCAGGCTCGAAGCATCAACTGCGAAGGTTTCACCTTCACCACTCGGTCCCTGCCGAGAACTGCCTCGCGATCGCGAAAAGCAGGAATGCTCCGGGATCGACTGAAACGCGATGGGAATTCTTGAGACTTCTCGGCTTCGTCTTGCGGGCGCCTCGGACCGGACGCACATGTCCTTTCAATGCCTGATCTCTTCGACATGGAGCTTCGAGCTCTCCGCCGCGACCGGGCAGCGCGGATCGGTCCGGAGCTGTTCCTTCTGAACCGCGCGTTCGAAGACTGCCTCGCAAGGATCCATGGAATGGATCTCAGGTTCGATCGGGCATTGATGATCGGATGTCCAAATCCATCGTGGATTCCTCAACTCTCCGGATTTGCAACGACAATCGACGTTTATGATCCAGGCAATTCCTTTACGTTCCTGGCCGAGGGCTCCAAGATCATCGAGGATCACTGGGAGCCGCCTCGAGGCGCATTCGATCTGGTCATTGCAATCGGCACCCTGGACACCGTCAACGACCTCCCCCTCGCTCTCAAACTCATCCACTATGGAATGCGAAAGGGCGGCCTCTTCATCGGAGCACTTTCGGGCGGTGAAACCCTACCGCACTTGCGAGCCTCTATGCGCTGCAGCCGACGCTCTTTTTGGCGAAGCTTCGCCACACGTTCATCCAAGGATTGACCCTGCTTCGCTTGCGGCGCTTCTCGATCACGCCGGATTTTTCAAATCGGTCATCGATCTTGATCGCGTGAAGGTGAGATATCGATCGTTCGGCAAGTTGATTGCGGACCTGCGCGCGATGGGGGCGACCAACATTTTGAAGGCGAGGCCGAAAATGCTGACGCGGGCTCAACGCCTCGCATCAGAGCACGCGTTTCTGTCTGCCGCAAAGGACGGTTCGACGAACGAAACCTTCGAACTTATTCATTTCGCCGCCTGGAGAAGAGATTGAGGATGACGGCGAATTAACTCTTTATTGGGTACCACTTGTTAACTGAGCTATTGTTACACACTGCTCGTGGACGTGGACCAGAGGAGGGTGGCGTGATCGCTATCCGAAGATACTTGGCTATGCTTGGCGCCAGTCAGCGCGGAGCAACTGCCATCGAATATGGGCTTATCTGTGCCCTGATTGTGATCGCCATGATCGGCGGGCTGAAGACGCTCGCCGGCGGGTCTGTAAGCATGTGGGGCAAAATTTTGACGCAGGTCACATCATTTATGTGAAATGCGTTCAGTTGCGCCGGACTCCATAAACGACCAGTTTGACCTTCTGCCCGGGGATGAGCCTGCTGCTCGCTGAAAGACCGTTCAGCGTGAGGAATCGATCGAGCTGAAAATCGTGATAGGCCATTCGGCTCGCGAGGGACTGAAGGGTATCCTGTGGCCCGACGGTAACGATATGAATGATCCTCGGGCGGATCGCTGCGGCCTCCGCGAGGCTGATCTTCCGCACCGACCTTACCATCGGATCAAAAGGACCGATCCCGCTTCCGCCCTTCGTCAGAAGAACGAAATGATAGGCGTGCTGCGGGTCCCACCGATAGACCACGACACTAAGGTCGAGCTGTCCTGACCGCGCGTTGATTCGCAAAGTGGTCGCTTCGGCCTGAATTCCGTTGATCACGATCCGTTTCGGGCGGGGAACTTCGATGTCGCCCTGCCCCTTGGTCAGCTGCTGGAACACCGCCAGCATGTCATTGTCGAGCGAACCAGAATCGCGCCCGCCGCTGAACTGCGCCTTTCCTGCCGATCCCGAGATCGTCACAGCGAATGTCGAGTTCGACATCAAATATCCGGTCGGCACTCGGAACTGAATGCGAAGGTCGGGGTGCGTAAACACTGGCCCGTCGATGATGCCCTGGGCGGGATCGTCATCGACGTAGGTTCCCTCGAGCTCGCTTAAAAACAGGTCGCGATTTTCGATTCCGGTTCCAAGACGACCGGTCTGGTGCGCTTCGGAAAGCGCGCGCTGCATGCGATTTTCACTTAGTGGATGCGTGCTCGCCCATTCAGGAATTCGCCGGTTAGTCCGTCCCTGGACTCGCGCCTGAAGCGCAGTTTCCCGAGCGAGTGCGGCAAGAAGTCCGGAGGCGCCCGCAGGATCATATCCTGCAGCAACCATGTATTTCAGTCCGAGAGTATCGGCCTCATATTCTTGCTCGCGTGAGAAGCTCAAAGTCTGGAGCTTTGCCGCAAGTGCGCCGCGGAGCGCAATTTCATTGCCGTAACCGCCGCCGATCATCTGACCGAGCAAAATTTCGGGCAAAGCCCGCCAGGTGAGCTCGCGTTCAACTTCTTCGCGTTGATGGGCGTGATTGGCGGCAATGTGTCCGACCTCGTGGCCGAGAGCAAACGCAAGCTGGGACTCGTCGCCCATCAGAGTCATCAGCTGACGGGTAATATAAACATACCCGCCAGGGACCGAAAACGCGTTTTCGACTGCCGAATTGAGCGTCGTGAAGTGAAGCACCTGACCCGAGTTTGCGATCCCCGAAAAGGCGGCGACCTTGCGCCCGACAGTTTCGACATAGGCGGCGCTCGGCCCCGTCTCTGCGCCGCCGAGTTCCTCGACCACTTGCGCGTTCTCGCGCTGCGCCTGAGCAACGTCCTGACGGCTAAGATAATGAATTTGCTGAGCGGCGGCCGGCGTTAATGCCAGCGCAGCTGCAACCACCAAGAGGATCCCTTTTCGCATTCAAGCCCACCCTCGCATTTGGCCTGGAATTAAAGCCTCCGCCAATTTGAACGGCAGATGACTGGCAGGGTTCCTGAGTGCGGAAAATCAACCGATCGCGAGATACTTTGCTCGGCGCTGCGCGCGCAGCTCCCTTGGTCCAAGATTGCTACACCCATCGAGCTCCTCAAGAAGAGCCTCTTTCAAAGCGCGGATCGCAGCGTCGGGGTCGCGCTGAGCTCCACCAAGTGGCTCTTCGATGATTCGGTCGACGACCCCGAGGCCGCGAAGATCGGCTGCAGTGATTTTCATGGCTTCGGCTGCGTCCGCGGCCTTGTCCGCCGTTCGCCACAAAATGGACGCACAGCCTTCAGGCGAGATCACCGAATAGATCGCGTGCTCGAGCATTAGAACGCGGTTCGCAGTCGCAATCGCAACCGCACCGCCCGAACCCCCTTCCCCGACGATCGCAGCAATCATCGGGACTTCCAGTGAAAGGCATGCCTCGGTCGAACGCGCAATCGCTTCGGCCTGGCCGCGCTCCTCGGCCTGGACGCCCGGAAAGGCTCCTGGAGTATCAACGAGCGTGATGATCGGAATTGCGAAGCGGTCGGCAAGCTCCATCAGTCGGATCGCTTTGCGATACCCTTCCGGCTTGGCCATTCCGAAATTGTGCTTGAGGCGCGAGGCGGTATCATCGCCTTTCTCATTGCCAATCAACATCACTCGGCGGCCATCGATCCTTGCAAGCCCTCCCGTGATCGCCGGGTCGTCGGCAAAGGCCCGATCGCCGCAGAGCGGTAGAAAATCTTGCGTCAACCCGGCCACATAATCCTTGAAATGTGGGCGTTCCGGATGACGGGCGACCTGGGCTTTCTGCCACGGAGTGAGCTTTGCATAGGTATCGCGAAGAAGTTTGATCGATTTGCCTTCAAGTCGGCTGACCTCGGCATCAATGTCGATTTCCGAGCTGTTCGCAGTCTCTCGAAGCTCGGCGACCTTGGTCTCGAGCTCCGCGACAGGCTTTTCGAAATCGAGATAGTTTACCATCGAAGGCGCGGCCTAGACAGAAGGCGCAGCAAAAATCAATCACGGCTGGCGAGCGGATGGCGAGCATTGACAAGCTCAACCAGCCGATCGCTGTCGACATGAGTGTAGATTTGCGTGGTCGCAATATCCGAATGACCCAGAAGGGACTGGAGCACACGAAGGTCGGCTCCTCCAGAGAGCAGGTGGGTCGCAAACGCGTGCCTCAACACGTGCGGGCTCACGCGATCGGGCGAAATTCCCGCGCTTGCCGCAATTGCCCGGACAATCTGGAACAATCGCACGCGGCTAAGATGCGTTTTCCCGCTCGGAAACAGGAACGGACTCGAAGTCGGGACATGATCGAGCCATCGCCGGACGACGGACTGGGCACGAGTAGAGATCGGGACCAGCCGATCTTTACTTCCCTTGCCGCGAACCATGAGTAGCGGCTGGCCCGGCCGAACCGCGCCGCGCGGCAAACTTACAAGTTCCGTTGCTCTTAGCCCCGAGCCATAAAGCAGCTCCAACAATGCAAGATTGCGAACGGCGGATGGCTCATCGCTTGCGCCACGGTCCTCGGCGACCTCAAACAACCGACCGACCTCGTCTTCGTCGAGAATGCGTGGCAGCGGTCGTTCAAAGTGGGGTCGAGGCAGACCCGATGACGGGTCGTCGGTTCGAATGCCCTCGTCGATCAAGAAGCCGAAGAAGCGCCTGAGCGCGGCAGATCGGCGCGCAAGAGTCGACGGCGCGACGTCACTCCAGGCGCCTCCGAGACGGGAGAGATCGGACGTTGATGCCTTTGACAGCGAGGCCAGAGTCTCCGAGGCCCGGTCGAGGTCATTGCGATATGCATGGATCGTGTGCCGTGATGCACCGGCTTCGGCCGCCAACATGTCGAGAAAGCTCTCGACAAGCGCACGGTCTTCCAAAATCATGTCCGGGAAAGAGCCTCGGCCGCAATCATCCGCGAAGTGAAGTCCTGACCCGTCCTCTTAAGTGCAGCAATGACGTGGAATAAATGGACCGGCGGGACCTTGGACCAATTCGAGGTTTCAAGGCCCGTGCCGGTGAGTACCACCACTGTTCCGGCCTGCCCACGAGCGGCGGCGGCGTCGATCGTCTTTGTCCAACTGGTCGAATCCCCGAGCCCAAGGCCATAGCGACGGCTGAGCGAATTGGCAGTATCGATGCTGATCCTCCCGAGGCCGGCAAGCCCCGCAACGAGAAACGCGCTTCGAATTTTCTTGGGCGAGGAATCGCGCCGAACGAACGCATTCAGCCGTCCGGTCCCAGCTTCCGCCGCTTCCGGCGCTGCAAGAGCGAGCATTGCCCAGCACCGGTCGGCCGAATCGTCATCCATTCGTCCAACAGCCGGAATCCAGCGGACAGCCGAACGATCATAGCCTGCAGCAAGCATCGCCGAAATGAGATCAGGAGCGTCCTTGGCGAGCTTCGCGTCGGGCGTGATCAAGCTCGCAGCGCGTGCGACGAGTGCCCGTGCCGCTTCCCTTTGCAAACCGGACTTTCCAACATCCAGCAAATGGCGAATGGCCTGAACCCGCGTGGTCTCGTCTTTCCCGACGAACGCCTCGCGCAATTGCCATGCATCCGTCGTCGGAAGATCGCTCGGGTCTGTATTATCGTAGAGGGCCGAATAAAGATCGACCAGGCTCTGGGAAGAAAACACTCCAAGACCGGCGGCGATCATGGCCGAGCTCAATCTTTGCTGGACCGAAAGCAGAGGCGCTCGAGCCTCGAACGCACGCATCTGAAGCGATCCGCCGTTCATCAGCCGATCGGGCGGCACCATGCCCGTCCCGACCGAAAGCCCGAATCGCCAAGCAGTGAGACTATCGACAGGATCCCATTCGATCGTTGCCGCACGCCCGCCCCCGCCAGCTCCGACAACCTTTTCCGCGAGCGCGAGGTCGATGTCGCCGATACGGCCGTGCCTGCGCGCATCGTCGATTTGTGCAGACGCGCTATCCGGATCGCCTGCAAGCGAGGCACACATTGCCTGAACTAATGGACGAATGCCGGGATCGGATTGGCGAATGCCGGTTTCGAGCGGACAAAGTGCCGCCGCATCGGCTGTCGCGAGTGCGGTCTGCACTGCGACCTGAACCATTTTTGGAGTGAAGCGGTCAGTATCGACTCCATCGACCAGCATTCTTGCAGCGTCCGCTTCGCCGAGACGCAAGAGAAGCCAGGAACGTTCGGCGACCCAGTCGATCGGATTCACATCGCGCGGAGAATGTGCCTTTGCAAGCAAGGTGTCGCGAAGCGCGATGTGCGCCCATCGCGAGGCGATCGGGGTCCCCATCCTCCGCATTAGAGTCGAAAGGAAAATGCCGCTCGCACCGCCCCACGGATTGTCGTCGAGTCCGATCGAGGCAGGGTCGAGCTTTCCAACGGCCCAGGGATCCCGGCGAGCCCAGGTCGGATATTCGACAGGCGGTTTCGTCGGTTGTTGGGGCGTAAGGCCCGACGGACTGATTTCTTCGACGGCGGTTTCGTCTGGAGTGGAAAGCACGTCGCCTTCATCTGAAGGCGTCGCCGACGATTGAGGTTGGGGTTGAGGGCTGGAAGCACCAATTCCCCCATTGGGATATTGATTGGCCGGAACCGGCTGCGTCTGCACGAGCTGCTGGGCAATCGCGGGAATCGCGACCGCGAATGCAGCTGATGCGATCACGATCGTCTTAGTGCGCATTGCCCCCCTGGCTTACGGGGATTTCGATCGTGTGTGTGGGTTTCTGTTTCGGAACGGTCGAAAGATAGACGAGCGCTCCGATGATGATGACCAGAATGAGGACTGGTAGGAATAGCCGCGACATGAAGCCGCTTTTGCCGAGCGGGCGAGCCGCTGTATAGCCCTTTAAACATATGGATCTGACGAAACGTCTCGACCGGCCGGTCGTGCTGGTTGGGTTGATGGGGGTAGGCAAGTCGACGGTGGGGCGTCGTCTGGCGCGCCGCCTCGGGCTTCCGTTCGTCGACAGTGACGCGGCGATCGAGGATGCCGCAGGACTGTCTCCTGCTGAAGTCTTCGAGCGTTACGGCGAACGTGACTTTCGCGATGGTGAGCGGCGACTCGTTGCGCGGCTGATCGAAGGCGACGTTCGAGTCATTGCGACCGGCGGAGGAGTTTTTGTTGACCCCAGGACCCGTGCTTTGCTCAATCAGCGCTCGATCACAATATGGCTCGATGCCCCGGTCGACGTCCTGGCCGAACGCACGTCACGCCGCGATACGCGTGCGCAGCTCAGAAACGGGGATCCCAAGGCGACGCTCGAGCGGCTCGCGAACGAGCGGCGCCCGTCCTACGAAGAAGCGCACATCCATGTGAAGAGCGGCACAGGGGCGCACCGGGATGTTGTCGATGCGATTCTTCACGCGCTCGAAAATTATCTTCGTGACATCGACTAGGCGATGTTTGTCGCTTCAGTATCGGGAAGCGGTCGGTCGGCCGAAAACGCACGTTCCCACCCGGCTTTGATATCTCCGGTCTCTCGCTGCCGTTCCAACCGTTCGCAGTCGCGCATTCGATATTCGCGTTCGACTCGCTCAATTTCGCTTCGCTCGACGGCATTTTCCTGAAGAGCAGCGCGGCCCATTGCGACAGCACTTTCAAAAAGCTCGCGCTCGGCAAAAGCAAGATCGAGCTTCTCAAGTTCGAGAAGGTGCAGGCGATCATAGGCGCGAACCATCACCGCAGCCTGCGGAAAGGCCTCGAGCACCGCTCCGATCGCATCAGCCGTGAGTTCGCCGCCCTCATTGTCATTGCAAAAGGCAATGACCCGGGCGGTTTCGGCCCCGGCGGCGCGCAAAAGATCAAGCCGAAGGCCATCACCATAATAGACCTTGGTCCCGAACGCTTCTGAAAGTTCGATCTGCGCAGGTTTCTTGTCGATGAGAAGTCACTCCGATCGACTTTGCCATCATCATCTGGGCAACGGTTTGACCGAACCGTCCATAGCCGACGACGATCGCGCTCGTGATCGGAGATTTCTCGGGACCGTCCAATCCCGCTGATCCCCGTTCCTCACGCCGTTCGAGCCAGTCCGTGAGGCGCATGAGGAACGGAGTTGCGACCATCGAGAGCGTGACGACGGCTCCAAACAGGGAGGCCGCCTTTGGAAGAATGAGCTGGGCGCTCGTCGCCTGTTCGAACAGGACAAACCCGAATTCACCCGCCTGACTGAGCAGCAAGCCGAGTCGAAAGCTGCGGGTCCAGCTCGAACCGAAATTCCGGCTTAGGAAAGTGACGAGCATGGTCTTTGTTGCAATCACTCCTGCTGCAAGAGCGATGACAAGGACAGGCTGGGCCGCGACCAACTTCAGATCGAGAAGCATTCCGACCGACAGAAAGAACAGTCCAAGAAGGATCGATCGAAATGGTTCGACATCGCTTTCGAGCTCGTGGCGATAGGGCGATTCGGCTAGGACGACCCCGGCAACAAAGGCTCCTAGCGCCACCGACAGATGCAACGAATGCATCACCGCCGCAGCCCCGATCACGGTGAATAGTCCTGCGACCACGAACAATTCTCGTTCGCCCATTCGACCGATCAGGCGGAATAGCGGATTGAGGATGTATCGGCCGACAAGAACGAGCCCGATGACCGCGAGCAGCGTATAAAGTCCAAGTGTCCACCCGAGTGGAGCGGTCGGATCTGGGGGTGTTCGGGCCATCGCGGCGATGATCGTGATCATCGGAACGATCGCCAGATCCTGAAGTAGAAGAATTGAAAATGCGCGTTCGCCCTGGGGGGTATTGAGCTCGTTATCCGAGCGAAGCATCGGCAACACCTGAGCTGTGGACGACAGACCGAGCGGCAGCCCGATCGCGATCGATGCCTCGAAGCTCAGCCCGAGCCCCACATGGAGAAGCGCACTA
This sequence comes from uncultured Alphaproteobacteria bacterium, assembly GCA_963703055.1. GTDB lineage: Bacteria > Pseudomonadota > Alphaproteobacteria > Sphingomonadales > Sphingomonadaceae > Sphingomicrobium. Next base: position 1,115,164 of record OY969784.1, read on the forward strand.
AGAGCGAGCCCGCACAGCACAACCTGAACTCAGACCGAGCCCGAAGATGTCCTTGCGAAGGCGCCAAAGCCGGCTCGGCTGAAGTTCGAGCCCGACGATGAATAACAGAAGCGCAATCCCGATGTCGGTGACGCTGGTGAGCTGCTCGGGATCGCGGATAAGACCGAGAGCCTCAGGTCCAATCAATGCTCCGGCAACGATATAGCCAAGGGTCGCCCCAAGCTTCAGACGCCGAAAGAGAGTAACGAAAAAAAGTGCAGCCCCGAGCATGATCGCGCTGCTTTCGAGGATCGCTGCGGTGACGTGCGCCGTCGTTGCTGCGGAATTCATCGGGCGGACTCGATCGCAGCGAGAAGGGCTCGAAACGGAAGGAGGATCGCCCCATGGCGGGCTCGGCGACCGCGTGCTGGGGCGAGCGCATCCAAGCCAGGCCAATCGAGTGGTCGGTCCTCTCCATCGAGCCACTCGGTGAGATCGTGAAGAGCGTCGCTGACGTTCCGATAGGATTTGCCAACTGCGTTGCGCTCAAGAAGGGCGGCCGAGGCTTGCCCAAAGGCGCAGGCGTTAACCCGCTGCGAAAGCGCTTTAACGGACCGGGTTCTGTCGAGCTGAACGGCTGTCGCAATGCGGCTGCCACAGGTTGTGGACCGAAGTTCAATTTCACCATCGACCCGTTCGAGCGAATGCGGGGCCTCGAGCGATGCCGCTAGCCCGAGAATCTCTGCCGTATAGAGGGGCGAGCTCATTCGCGGCGCCACGTCGTGCCCTTGGGCCCATCCTCCAAAATGATGCCTTCTGACAAAAGTTCGGCGCGGATCGTGTCGGCGCGTTCGAACTCGCGAGCCTTTTTCGCCTGTGATCTTTCTGCGATCCGAGCCTCGATTGAAGCGGAATCCGCGTCGGCCTGAAACCAGCCTTCGGCTGAAAGTGAAAGCAGTCCTAAAAGCTGGGCGCTGCTCCTCAATATTGATGGATCGGCGATTGCGGAAAGACGCGACAAAGCGAGTGGAGTATTGAGATCGTCCTCGAGCGCCTCGAGAACGCCGTCGTCGACGGCTCCAGGAGAAGCGTCCGCGCCCTTGCGATAAAGACCGTCGAGGGTCGATTTCGCCTGGACCAGCAGGGTTTCGCTCCACGGTAGCGGCTGGCGGTAATGTGCAGAAAGGAGCGCCAGACGAATGGCTTCGCCCCGTCTCCCGTCGCCTAGCAGATCGGCTGGAGTGATGATGTTGCCCACGCTCTTCGACATTTTCTCGCTGGCCATGTCGAGAAAGCCGTTGTGCACCCAGAATCTCGCCAGGGGTGCCCCACGATGCGCGCACCGGCTCTGAGCGATCTCGTTTTCGTGGTGGGGAAAAATGAGATCGAGACCACCGCCGTGGATGTCGATCGTTTCGCCCAGATGATGTTCGATCATCGCCGAGCATTCCACGTGCCAGCCCGGACGACCCCGGCCCCACGGCGAATCCCATCCAATTACATCAGCGGGGCTTGGCTTCCATAGAACGAAATCCGCGGCATCGCGCTTGTAAGGTGCGACTTCGACCCTTGCTCCAGCGATCATCTGGTCGCGCTCGCGCCGGCTGAGTGCTCCATAATCGGGATCGCTCGGAACCGAAAAAAGGACATGGCCCATGGCCTCGTAGGCGTGGCCGAGCTTTTCCAATCGCTCAATCATCGCGATCATCGGCCCGATCTCTTGGGTTGCTTTGGGCGCAACGTCGGGAGGAGCGACACCAAGAGCGCCCATGTCCTCAAGATAAAGCCGCTCGAACCGCTCGGTGATGACGTGAGGCTCAACGCCCTCGGCCTGCGCCGCTGCGATGATCTTGTCGTCGACGTCCGTCACATTGCGCGCATAGACAAGACTGTCCTTGCCGAATGTGTGTCGGAGGAGCCGGGCGAGCGTGTCGAATATGACCGCCGGTCGCGCATTCCCGATATGGGCACGTCCATAGACCGTCGGACCGCAGACATACATGGTGATCCGTTCAGGATCGAGCGGAACGAACGTCCGCTTTTGGCGGGCCATCGTGTCGTAGAGACGAATCATGGGTTCTTGTTCGCAATCTTTGGTCGAGATCCTCTTGCTTCAACCCAGTCGACGATCGCGCGTCCGCTCGCGTTCAAAAGCGGATAGGTTCGCGATTTGGTCATCCATTGTGGTCGATCGGCCTGGGGACCGTAGACCATGTCGGTTGCAAGGTTTGCCAAGAGGAAGAAAAGGGTCGCTCCGAGGAGGCCTTTCAAAAGACCGAAACCCCCGCCGAGCACCCGGTCGAACGGGCCAAGAATCGGCGATCGCCGGGTTCGCCCTCCGACCGAGCGCGCAAGGAGCTTTACGAGAAAAAAACTTGGTGCAAACAACAGCGCGAACGCAAGCACCGCTCCGGCCGCCGGGCTCGTGTGAAACGAATTTTCAAGGCCAGTCCACAATTGGGTGTGGAACAGCTTCAGCATTGCGATCGCAACGACCCAGGCCAAAAGCGAAAGAATTTCGTGCACAAATCCGCGCACGAAGCCGACAGCGCCGCCGCCGATCAGGAGAAGAAAAACGAAGACGTCGAGCGCCGTCATGCTCCGGCCGCTAGCGGACGACCGTAAGGGATGAAAGCCCCAGTCGGTCCGCGGCTTTGAATGACTTGTAAATCAGGAGGAACGACAAGCTCAGTCGAGGATGGGTTTGTAGACCGCAACGCGTTTTGGCGGAGCGACATTGAGCCGCAGGAGACTGATCAGGGCAGCGACAACTGCGGCGATCGACGCGCTGAGAAGAAGATGAGGGGTGACCCGGATTCCCGCAACATGAAACGCGACCCCAACGGTAACTGCTCCTGCAGTTTGTCCAAGCAATCGAGCCGTCGCCAGCATTCCCCCCGCAGCTCCGGAGCGCGGCTTGGGCGCGGAACTGACAATCGTTCGATTGTTGGGAGACTGAAACAATCCAAAGCCAAGCCCGCACACCGCCATTCGCCACGCGATCTGGAGGTCGTTCGGCGATGAACCAAGGCGAGAGAGGAAGAACAAGCCGACCGCGAAAATTGCAAGACCGATCCCGCCGAGCAGCCCAGAGTTCACCCGATCGGCAAGTCGTCCGGCGAACGGCGCGGCAACTCCAACGGCAAGCGGCCAGGGCGTCATGAGCAGACCCGTCGCAAAAACCGATCGCCCGAGAACCGACTGAAGCAGGAATGGAATTGCGACATAAGCAAGCATCTGTGCTGCGAAGCTCACAATCGATGTTGCAATCGAGAGCGTAAAAATTGGAATGCGCAAAAGATCGAGCGGCATCAACGGGGCTGACTCGCGGCGCTCGCGCCAGACGAGTGCAGCGCCGGCCGCTATTCCCGAACCAACCATGAGGAAACCCAGGGTTGCGCTGGCTCGGGCGAAAGTCTCGGCTCCCGAAACGACAAGCCCCATCATTGCTGCGCTCAAAAGGGCGGACGCCCAGTCGAAGGGCTGCCCATGGCCATGGGGATCGGGAAGCGACTTTCGACCGACGAGGAGAGCTGCAATTCCGATCGGGAGATTGATGAGAAAGAGCCACTGCCAGGAGGCGATGCTCAAGATGAGTGCCGCGAGCGTCGGACCAATGGCCGCCGAGATCGACAAAACCATTGCATTATAGCCGATGCCGCGACCGAGCAGCTTGGCTGGATAGGTTGCTCGAACAAGCGCTGCGTTCATGCTCATGATGCATGCCGCCCCAATTCCCTGGAACACTCTTGCAGCGATCAGCAAGGTCAAAGTGCCGCCGAGCGCACAGCCGACCGACCCGAGCGTGAAGATGGCAAGCCCCGGGATATAGATGCATTTGTAGCCGACCCGGTCACCCAGAGCCGCCAACGGCAACAAAAGAATCGTGATCGTCAGCTGATAGGCATTGATGATCCAGACCGACATGGCGGGAGACGCCGCAAGCTCGCGCGCAATTGTCGGGAGCGCCACATTGGCAATTGCTCCGTCAAGAACCGCCATGGCGAGCGCAAGCCAGATCCCCGCTGCCGACCAGTAGCGGCGCGGAATTGGAAGCCCGTCTTCGTGGTGGAGCGAAGAATCGTTTGCGCTTTGCACATTCACGGTTGGAAGGTCCATTGAACTGCTAGTCAACGCACTGCAACCGTTGCGGATGCTCGCGCCGGGCGCCTGATTTTCACGATTTAGCGTTGAAGCAGATAATCAACCAGATCGCGTAATCGTTCGAATTCGACGACACGAGCTGCGTCGCCCGTGACCGTGGCCTTGGGAATCCACGCACTTTCAAAACCGAGTTTTGCGCCCTCCTTGAGCCTCGCTCCGGCCTGAGCCACCGGTCTAATTTCTCCCGAGAGCGCGACTTCTCCGATAATGATCACATCCTGCGGAACCGGTCGCTCGGAAAGCGCCGAGACCAGGGCCGCAGCGACCGCGAGATCTGCCGCGGGATCGGTCAAACGGTAACCACCGGCGACATTCAAATAGACTTCCGAAGTCGCAAAGCTGAGACCACAGCGCGCTTCGAGAACCGCCAGAATCATTGCCAGTCGGCCACTGTCCCAGCCGACCGCTGCCCGCCTCGGGGTCGCTCCGCTCGCAAGCCTCACGGTCAGTGCCTGGATTTCGACAAGCACTGGGCGCGAGCCCTCGATCGCTGGAAATACGCTTGTTCCACTGACCGCTTCCCCGCGGTTCGTCAGGAACAGGGCGGAAGGGTTCGAGACCTCGGTCAGACCCCGGCCCTCCATCGCGAACACGCCAATCTCGTCGGTTCCTCCGAACCGGTTCTTGATCGCTCGAAGAATTCGATACTGGTGGCTTCGCTCCCCCTCGAAGCTGAGCACAGTGTCGACCATATGTTCGAGCACCCTTGGGCCGGCGATGCTTCCGTCCTTGGTCACGTGACCAACGAGAACGAGCGCAGTTCCGCGCTCCTTCGCGAATCGGACGAGTTCCTGGGCCGATGCACGGACCTGGCTGACTGTCCCTGGAGCACCCTCGATGAGATCCGAGTGCATTGTCTGAATCGAATCAACAATGAGGAGAGCCGGCTGTTCGCCGGTTCCAAGAGTGGTCAGGATATCGCGAACCGAAGTCGCAGCCGCCAGTTGAACCGGAGCTGTTCCAAGTCCAAGCCGTACCGCTCTTAGACGAACTTGTTCAGCCAATTCTTCGCCAGAGACGTAGACGACCTTTTTGCCGTCCCTTGCGAAATTGGCGGCAACTTGAAGCAGAAGCGTCGATTTCCCGATGCCGGGATCGCCCCCGACAAGCATCGCCGAACCCGCGACAATTCCGCCGCCGATCGCCCGGTCGAATTCCAAAATCCCGCAAGCGAGCCGAGAAGGAAGCGCCGCGGGAGCGTCGAGGCCGACAAGCGAAACCAAGCGTCCTCCACCCTGGAGGTTGTGCCTTGCAGAAAAAATGCTCGAAACCTGTGCCAATTCCTCGATCAGCGTGTTCCATTCGGAGCAGTCAGCGCATTGACCTTGCCAGCGACTGCTCGACGAGCCGCATGCCTGGCAGATAAATCGCGATTTGGGCTTGGCCATAGCGGAACAATACACGAACAAACGTCTTGGGGAAGTCGCAATTCCAAAAGAAACGAAGCTTCGAAATCCGGCTCGCGTTCATATCGCGAGCAGGCGCTCGACTGCAGCTGCGATTCTCAACAGTTTCCTGTCATTCCCATTTCGAGCGAACAGCATCAGTCCGACCGGGAGACCCGTTGTCCTGGGCAGCGGAAGCGAGATCGCGCAGAGATCGAAAAAGTTGGCGATCCCGGTGTTGCGAAGGAGCACCCGGTTCGCCTTTTTGAACGCGTGTGAATTTGAAATCTCTTGGAACGATGGCGCGGTGATCGGGGTGGTCGGAAGGATGAGGACGTCGAACTGGGCAAATTGCAAATCGAGAGCGCGCACCAGCGAGGCTCGCTCGTTGATCATTCTTCCAAATTCCGGCTTCGAAACTGCGCTTCCCATTTCGATCCGTTCGCGAACTTCGGGATCGAACGCGGACCCGCTTTGCCGCAGCCGCTCATGATGGATGTGAAAGGCTTCGACCGTTGCGATAGTCGCTCGTCCATTCACGCGCTCCATCTCTTCCAGCAGCGGAAATTTGAAATCGGATAAGGTTGTGCCAGCGTTTCCAAGCGCAGTGATCGACGCTTCGAATTGCGCCGCGACATCGGTCGCGATCTCGTCGAACGGGAGACCTTGCGGGATCGCAAACCGCAACTCGTCAAGAATGGCGCCCTCGACGCTTGCAGGGCGCTCTCCCGCAAGGATCGCATCGGCATCGGCGCACGCAAGAACGCTGTTGGCGATCGGACCGATCGAATCGAGCGTTGGGGAAAGAGGAAACGCTCCATCGGTGGGGACACGATGCTTGGTCGGCTTGTATCCGACTAATCCGCATAATGCAGCCGGGATCCGCGTCGAGCCTCCCGTGTCGGACCCGATCGAGATCTCGCACATGGAATCGCCGACTGCGACCGCGGCCCCCGACGATGACCCACCCGGAACCCGGCTTCGATCGGCCGGATTGGCCGGAGTTCCATAATGCGGATTCGCGCCCACCCCGGTGAAAGCGAATTCCGACATGTTCGTCTTTCCGACGACGATCGCGCCGGCCTTCCTTAGCCGGCGAACGACCAACGCGTCCGAACGCGCCGGAGACATCATTTCCAGAAGTGGCGATCCCGCCCGAGTGGGTTCGCCCGAAACGTCGAAAAGATCCTTGATGCTGACGATCGATCCGTCGAGCGGACCAAGGGTCATACCGTCGCGTCTCCGCTGATCTGAAGCCTCGGCCGCAGCGCGAGCCGGCTCCTCATAAAGCGTGAGAAATGCGCACTTCCCCTCGCCCGATGGATCATGAATACAGGAGAATGCCTGCTCGAGCTTATCGCGCGCAGAGATTGGCTTGGACGAGTTCATTCGTTTGGAAACTAGGGTCGGATCGGAGCATGGCAAAGGGTTCTTCTTCTGGAAGCAGTTCCGACGGGTATTTGCATTCAATCTCGAATTTTTCTTCGAACCGGTAACGACTGGGCAATTTGTCGCTGATAGGTTCCCCAGCAGATTGGTCGGCGGCAGCAAAGGGGAGCACGATTAATGCCGAATGTTCTCGTCTTCGAACGGGCCTCGGCGTCATTTGCGGCGACACTCGCGAAACGCGGTCACCACATCATCTATCGTGCGAATGAATCCAATCGTTGTCCCGGCTGCGGACGGTCGCAATGGTATATCGGTCGGATGACTGCCGAATGCGGTTTCTGCGGAACGGCCGTGCCACTTGCAGAGACCTATCGTCAGGAGGCGATTCCAGCGCCGCAGCGGCCTTCCCTCACCTCGTCCGCTGAACAGCGCCGCTTCGAGCGCGTCGCGGTCAAGCGCCGAAAATTGAAGCTTTTGGTCGACGGGTCGCCGACCAATTTTGCCGTTCACAACATCTCCGAGGGCGGAGTGATGGGAGATCAAGTTCCAAACCTTGCGCCCGGAGCCAAAGTCCAAGTGCGGTTCGAAGGCGGCATCCTCGTTCCGGCCGTCGTGAAATGGTCCGAAAACGGCCACGTCGGCTTGGCATTCATCGATCCTTTAAATCTCGACCGCTCGGAGCAGAAAAAGAACTGATTTCGAAGCCCAAGCGCTATTTTCCATCCGGTCCAAGGGTCAACAAAAGTGCGCTGATCTTTCGATAAAAGCTTCTGTTGCCGCCATCATTTCCCGCCCCTAGTCAGCGCTCGTGAGCATCCTTCCAGAACCTCTTAGAATTTTAAACTTCCGTTTCTTCTGGCTCGCCCGTCTCAGCTGGACGATTGGCAGCCTTTCGATGGTGATCGTGATCGGATGGCAGGTCTACGATATCGCGCGCCAGACGATGGGATTGAAGGAAGCGGCGCTAAGGCTCGGAATCATCGGCCTGGTTCAGTTCATTCCGCTGTTTCTTCTTACGCTTATAACGGGCTGGACGGCCGATCGCCTTGACCGACGCTGGATTGCGCGCGCATCGGTCGCGCTCGAATTATTGTGTGCAATCGCTCTTGGGTCGCTCGCCTGGACCCACACGACAACCCTTTCCGCATTGTATACGGTCGCAGCTCTGCTCGGAATCGGAAGGGCATTTGCTGGCCCCGCTCTCAGCGCCCTTGCGCCCAATCTGGTTCCCCGCGAAATCCTTCCCCGAGCAATCGCTTTGTCATCGATCGCCTGGCAGACCGGCGCGGTCCTTGGACCTGCGCTCGGCGGCTACCTCTATGCTTATGCGTCCTATGCACCCTATGCGGTAAGCGGCATTCTTTTTGCCTTCGCTTTTTTTAGCCTTCTCAAAATCCCGCGCGTTCCGCGCACCTCGCTCGCGCGCAATCCCAACCCGTGGGCGCAGATGGTCGAAGGATTGCGTTATGTCCGCCACAATCGCCTCGTCCTCGGGGCGATCAGCCTCGATCTTTTCGCGGTGCTTCTGGGCGGGGCCACGGCAATGCTTCCAGTGTTTGCACGCGATGTCCTCCACGCCGGACCTGAAGGTCTTGGCCATCTTCGCGCTGCACCTGCGGTCGGAGCGACTTTGACAGCGGCATTATTTTCGGCACGACCCTTAAAGCAGAACGTCGGGATCAAGATGCTAATCGCCGTTGCCGTGTTCGGCGGCGCGACTGTCGTCTTCGGCGTTTCGAGATCGATGCCACTTTCCCTCCTCTGCCTTGGACTGCTGGGAGCGGCCGACATGTTCTCGGTCTATGTCAGGCAGTCGCTCATTCAGCTGTATACTCCGGACGGAATGCGCGGCCGAGTGGGAGCGGTATCATCATTGTTTATTTCGGCCTCGAACGAACTGGGCGAGGCTGAATCCGGCTTTTTAGGTGCGCTTATCGGTCCGGTTCCGGCAGTGATCGCGGGAGGACTGGGCGCAATTTTGATCGTGTTCCTCTGGTCCTGGTGGTTTCCTGAGCTGCGCCTTGCAAAAAGCTTCGACGAACCCGATTTGGCGCACGCACATAAAGAGGGAAATGCTTGATGAAAGCCGCCAACATCCTCGAGACGATTGGAAACACTCCGATCGTCCGGATCAATCGTCTGTTCGGCAACCGTGGTGAAGTCTGGATCAAGCAGGAACGGTCAAATCCGGGCGGCTCTATCAAGGACCGGATTGCGATGGCGATGGTCGAGGATGCCGAGCGGCGCGGTGTTCTGAAGGCTGGAGGGACGATCATCGAGCCGACATCGGGAAATACCGGAATTGGCCTTGCGATGGTCGCTGCAGTCAAGGGTTACAAGCTGATCCTGGTGATGCCCGAAAGCATGAGCATCGAACGCCGCCGGCTGATGCTCGCTTATGGCGCTCAGTTCGATCTTTCGGCCAAAGAGAAGGGAATGCAGGGCTCAATCGACCGGGCTCGCGAGCTGGTCGAGCAAACTCCCGACAGCTGGATGCCGCAACAGTTCGATAATCCTGCCAATGTCGAGATTCACCGCCGCACGACCGCCCAGGAAATCTTGCGCGACTTTACAGAAACTCCGCTCGACGCGGTCATTACCGGTGTCGGGACCGGAGGCCATATTACGGCCGTTGCACAAGTGCTCAAGAAATCCTGGCCGGATCTCAAGGTGTTCGCAGTCGAGCCTGCCGCATCGCCCATTTTGAGCGGCGGTAAAGCCGGGCCGCACCCGATCCAGGGCCTCGGAGCCAATTTCGTCCCGAGTATTCTCGATACGGCGATCCTTGACGGGATCATCGATATCGAAGCCGATGCGGCCAAGGACATGGCTCGCCGCGCTGCGCGGGAAGAGGGAATGCTGGTCGGAATGTCTTCCGGGGCGACGCTCGCGGCTATCGATCAAAAGCTTTCCGAGCTTGGCGAAAACCCGCGCGTTCTGGGGTTCAATTACGATACCGGCGAACGCTATCTTTCGGTCCCGGACTTTCTTCCCGAATAGACGGCCTTAATGCCCCGCTAACCTCGTTCCTTTGCCGCAGCTTTAACTCGAAGGCGCGTAGACGTCTCCGGCGGGCGTATTGGACGTTCGATTTTGGGTGGGGTCAATGCGTCGGACGCTGTTCGGCAAATCGCAGGAGCTGGAGCTTCAAACGCCTGCGCGCGCTTCGGCGCGCGAGGCCATGACGTTCGACGTTAAAGACCATGAGACGACGAGCGATTTCACGCTTGCCGAGCGGCGAGTGAATGGTTGGACTTTCGCTCCGTTGCTGCTGTTCACCGGCCATCTCGTCATTACTGCCGTACTCATCTTGCAGGACCGTCCCGCTGCCGACTGGGGAACGCTTGCAAGAGTGATGGCTCCGCTTGGGCTTTCGCTGCTGACCGATCTTGTTGCAGCAGCAGTGATGCTGTCGTTGCGACGCCTTCAATTGGCCCCCCATAGTGTTGCTCGTCTCATGTGCGGCTACATCGTCCTCACCGGCGTTCTGTGGATGCTTTCGAGCGCGTCCGTGCGCGACCTCAACCTTCGCGACACCGGCTTTGTCACTGTCGCGATCGTGAGCGCATTTTTCATCCGATCGACCGTTTCGATCGCCTCCCCTCCAATGGCCATTTTGAATGCGATCGTCACGGTCATCGGCACGACGCTGTTCAGTCCGGGCGCATTCACTGCCGTTGCGATCGATGGCATCTCCGTTCTGATGGTTGTGTACAGCCTCGCAGTGACCCAGGAGAGCCTCGCCGCGGGACGACGCAGGCTTGCGGTTGAATCGCAGGCGAAGAAAGCGCTCAATTTCGTCGACGAATTCGAAAACAGCGGACGCGGCTGGTTCTGGGAGACCGATTCTCTTGGAACACTCTCATATGTTTCGCAGCAGCTGGCCGACGATTTCGACTCCGAGCCCGAAGCTTTGCTCGGCAGGCAGTTCACCGATCTTCTTTCGGTCGACCAGGCGTCCGCGTCCGAGGAACGAAAGACGCTCGGCTTCCATCTTTCGGCTCGGTTTCCATTTTCCGACGTGGTCGTCCGCCCGGCAAGCGAAGAGGACATCCATTGGTCGCTTTCGGGCAATCCAATTTTCGACGAACGGGGACGATTTCTCGGCTTCCGCGGAATTGGTACCGATCTTACTGAACAGCGTAAATCCGAGCGCGAAATCTCGCGCCTCGCGCGGTTTGACTCGCTCACCGGTCTTCCGAACCGCGCAATGATGCGCCAAACGCTTGAAGAAGCCCTACGCAATGCTTCCCATCGCCAAAAGGGCTGCGCGTTGTTCATGATCGACCTCGATCGCTTCAAGAACGTCAATGACACGCTTGGACACCCGATCGGCGACGCGCTGCTTCGACAGGTCGCGGATCGACTGAAGTCCGTGATGGGCAATCATGGACAAGTCGGCCGCCTTGGCGGTGATGAATTCCAGGCGGTTCTGCCCGGCGCGGTCGATATCGGACTTCTCGAATCGCTCGCTCGCACGTTGATCGATCAGACAGCACGGCCTTACATGATCGAGGGCCACAAGGTGACGATCGGTGCTTCGGTCGGAATTGCGATCGGCGATCCGGGGCGAGCGAGCGCCGATGCACTCGTGAGAAATGCCGATCTTGCGCTCTATGCTGCAAAAGCGGCCGGCCGCGGCAAACATTGCTTCTACCAGCCCTCGATGCACAGCGAAGCTGCCGAACGGCAATTGCTTGAAAACGATCTGAGGCAAGCGATCGAGCGGGGCGAACTTTCGGTTCACTATCAGCCCGTCGTTCGCGCCGCGAGCGAAGAGATTTCGGGCTTCGAAGCGCTTGCCCGCTGGCAACATCCAACTCGTGGGCCGATCTCGCCAACCAAATTCATTCCGCTCGCCGAAGAAGCCGGATTGATCGGAAAAATCGGCGAATGGGTCCTCAAAACCGCACTCGACGAAGCCTCGCACTGGCCGGATCACGTGCGTCTCGCAGTCAACCTTTCTCCGCTCCAGTTCAACGATCCCACCGTCAGCGAAATGATCGGTGCCCATCTTGCTGAGAGCGGCGTCCGCGCGGATCGGCTCGAGCTTGAAATCACCGAAGGCGTATTTCTTGCCGAGGGGGATTCTACCGACGAGACATTTGCGAAGCTGAAGGCATTGGGAGTTCGTCTCGCGCTCGACGATTTTGGAACAGGCTATTCATCGCTCGGTTATTTGAAAAAAGCCCCTTTCGACAAGATCAAGATCGATCAAAGCTTCGTGCGCGGCGCTTCGTCGTCAACAACCAATCGCAACGCTGCAATCATCCGGGCGATCGTCACCCTTGCGGAAACGCTTGGCATGGATACCTGCGCGGAAGGCGTTGAAACCCACGACGACCTCCAGCTCATCCGCGAACTTGGAGTGAGCATGGTCCAAGGCTACATCTTCGGTAAGCCAAGCGAAGCCGCGGTCATTCGCGAGATTGCAAACAGCGTCACTTCGGTCGAAGCCGATGGGTTCGCATTCACTCGTGAGCAACGGCACAGGCTGATGCGGCGAGCGATCGCATTGATTGAAGGCTCGCCGCGAGAAGTGAAGCTGCGCAACATTTCATCAATGGGGGCACTTGTCGATTGCCCCATCCCGGTCATGCCGGGAACAGAGCTTGCAATCGACATTGTGGGTGTCGGACCGGTGCGCGGAATTGTGCGTTGGGCGCAATCGCAGAAGTTCGGGGTTCAGTTCGAGCAGCAGTTCGACCTTGGACGGCTGGCTCCCAAGAAAGAACGCAAGCCGCCGGTCCACATGCTGACACCCGCCTATCTCGATCGACGAGCGAGCTGAAGCTTTAGAAAAGCCCGGCGAAACGGCGCTGCTCGGTTCGATCCTTGCCGTAAAAGTCGTCGAAATAAACGATGGACGTGCCGCTCGGAACCGCAGTCAGATAGGTAATGTAAAGAGGTACCGGCGCAGGCAAGTTGACCTTCTGCTCGGGTCTTGCACCCTGAGTGCGCGGGGGGTGCCCGTTGAACAGCCAGCGTGCAAACCGCGGTGCATCCTCGAGACGGACGCAGCCATTGCTCTGAAGGCGACCGGCGTCTTCGATCTTCTCCTTTTCGGGGGTGTCGTGAAGCCAGATCCCTTGAGTGTTGGGAAACATGAATTTCATTCGGCCCATGGAGTTCGCCGGCCCTGGCTTCTGGCGCATTCGGATCCTCTCACCCGCAGCGACCGCATGCCAGTCGACCGACATCGGATTGATGGGATGCGCGTGGTCCGACCAGTCGGAGAGAACCTCGTAGCCATGCGAATTCAGATAGGCCCGGCCCCCCTTGAGAACGCGCGGAGCAAGAAGCTTGGAAGTGAGGTCGGGCGGAGAATTCCAATAGGGATTGAGAGCGACGTAGCGAATAAAAGCATTCATCATCGGCGTCTGAGCAACGGGATCGGGTCGGCCTGCAACCACCCGCATTGAATCCACCACCTGACCATTTTCGTACATGTAGAGCCTGGCCGCCGGAGGATTGACGATCACGTAACGGCCATTTCCCGACGGCAAGGCTCGAGCGCGTTCGAGGTTGAGCTCGAGCAGACGGCGCTCGTCGTCGCTGCGATACATTCGGCTTGCGATCGCGGCTCTGAGCTTTGCGTAAATCGGGTTCATCCACTCCATGGACTGAACATAATCGGGGAGCGACGGCGCTCGGGCTGCGGCGTCGAGAAGCTCGAGCGCCGACGGCGCCATCGGCTTCAGTTGCGGGTCGACATAGATAATTCCACCCGGATCGTGCCGCTGGTCGCGAGCGTAATCAACGAAGGCTTGGCTCAACATGACATCGGCGTTTTAAATCGCCGACGAACTGCCGCTTCGTGCCTGATCAATTGCCCGGGCGAGCGCTTTCACGTTGTATCGCTTGGGATCGAGATGATCGGCGGCGGCACTCGAAAGAAGGGAAAGGAGCGATTCTGCGGCGGCTCCGGATTTCGGAGCGAGCCACAGCGGCGAACCCCCTCTCGAACGATAGAAGTTGAGAACCTCTGTATCGATCGACGCATCATGCGACCCCGATGCGAACGTGGCCGCACTTGGTGTCGCAAACGAAATCACGAGCGCCGCGGCGCCCAACCCGAAAACAAGAAAAACACTCAACGGCCGAGCACCGCGACGCAACAGCTTCATCATTCCTCGTCTTTCAAATCGTTCTTCCAACAATTCGCTCTTTGTATCTAGGAAGGCGCAATCCTCCCGCGGGTGTATCCGAGCTGAGCCTGAACCTGCAATGTCCACCAAAAATGTTCTTTTGCAAAACCTTAGCGGTGGATTGACGAATTGAAGCCGCACATGTCGTCAAAAACACCGATCTCCCTCCTGAGGTCCTCCATCGATCGACCAACGAGAAGCCGAACCGGCCGCAACTTGTTTCAAAAATCCGAGAAGAAAGGTCAGGCTTTAACCACCCTTCATTGGCGCGCTGAAATGTTAAGCCGCTAACTCGTCAGGATTTCACATACGCATGTCCCCTCATTGTGATATGGAGGACAAGGGGGAACAAAGGGGAGGCTTTTCATGGAAAGCACGTTTGGAAGTTGGCGCAGTGCAGTCGTTGGGCTTGGGATCACGGTCGCGATTGTGGGAGCCGGCCTGGCACTTGCATTCTGGTGAACTAAGCAAAAGGAAACGACCGGCAACGCTCGCTGTTCGTCGATCGACGGACTTAGAGCTGCTTCTATCCAAGGCACGGCCGCTTTGTGTCTTCGACGGAGTGCGAGCAGCTATGTCCCTGCAATGATCAGCGTTGCTCTTCGACTTTTGCTCCTGCGGGCGCATCGGCGCCCACCAGATTGTCGAACAGCGCGCGATAGTGGATCATCGCCTGGCGAAGATCTTCGGTCCCGGCCTGCCCTTTTTCCTCTCTCACCGCAATTTCGTGGGCTTCACGATAATGTTCGACGACGACCGGGTGGTCGACCGAGATGTCTCCGACGCGCTGCTCGAAATCGCTGACCGGGTAGCCGCGCGCTTTCATGACGTCGGCCAGGAGCGCGTCCGCAAATGCAACAGCCCTCGGCGGATCGTCGACGAAGCGTGCCTGAACTTCGGTCCATCGGTCGATAAACGATCGGCGCTCGTCTGACGAAAGTGCTCGAATATCGAGCTTTTCGACGCGCTTCTCTCGGTCCGAAAGTTCAGCTTCCGCTTTGGCTCGGCCGCCCTTCGCTTCCACGGTACGATCATATTCGGGACCGAAACGATCCCGCAAATGGTGCGAGCGCCGTCGTCGCGACCACAAAAAGGCTGCAATAACCAGCAGAACGACGACGATTGCGATGATGATCCAGCCGGTGTCAGCCATCTCTTCTTCTCCCAGGATGGTTCGGAAACGCTCGACGAAGCTGGAGGCTGCAGAACTCAATTGCGTGCTGCAGCGCAGCAAGCGACCTGTCGGCGACATTAAATCCCGCCCTTTTTCGAGAAAAAAGGCAACCTCAGCGCAAGCTCAGCCGTTGATGCGACAATTACCGAGAGGAGTACTTTCATGTCGAAGATGATTCTGGCGCTCGGCGCCGCTGCCGTCGCGATGACAGCGATCCCGGCGCAGGCGCGGCAATATTCGAACACAATTGCATGCAGCGGCTGGAGAAACGGCCAGTGCGTGGCTTGGAACCGACTGACCCGCGAGCAGGCTCACCAAATCAAGGTCGGCTATGAGTTCGGGCCCGATTACACATATTATAGCCCGTACAGCTCCATTCCGCAGACGGTTGTTACGCAATACCATCTGGATCCGAATTTCCGGTACGTGACAAGCAACGGTTATACCTATGTGGTTGATCCGCACACCTATGCGGTCACTCAAGTGATCGCTCCGAACCCATAAGCGGGAGTGCGTTCGAGGCCGCCGCGCCCTTTGGCGCGGCGGCCCTTTCTTTGTTAGGGGAAGCGTCTGATCCGGCATTCCGGCCGGCGAAGCGTTTCTTGAGGCGACTTAGCGAAACTCGGCATAGAATCGGCGAGAGTCGAAGCCCTCTTCTATCGCTTTCATCAAAAGGCTTCAGCGGGGACGCTCATCAGACTTTCTGCTCCAGCTTCGACCCTTTTGCGAAGCACAGCCGATTTGGGGAGTTCCTGTTCGGCAAAAAATCGGGCGAGCGAAAGCTTGGCTTCGTAAAAGATCCGGCAATCCCCATTCATAATAGTGCCGGCAAGCGCGTTAATCGCGACGGCAGACATTTTCAGCCACATCCACCCCAGGGCGACGAGACCCATCAGTTCCATGAAGGGATAGGCCGCGGCTCCAACATTATGCGGGTCAGCCGATCCATGCCCCTCGAGCCAGCGCGCTGCTGCTTCAAGGTCCTCAAGTGCGGTTTGAAGAGCGGAGCCAAACCCGTCATTGTCTCCCAAGCCGCTTCTTTCGGCGATGTCGAACCTGACCAGTTCAGCGAAGCTCTTGAACGCGCGCCCATGTTCCTGCCCGAGCTTTCGGCCAACGAGGTCCATCGCTTGAACTCCGTTCGTTCCTTCGTAGATTTGCGTGATTCGAACGTCGCGGACGAACTGTTCCATTCCGTGCTCGCGAATATATCCGTGGCCGCCAAGGATCTGTTGGCAGTGGACCGCGGCTTTAAAGCCATTGTCCGAAAGGCAAGCCTTGATCACCGGAGTGAGAAGGCCAAGGAGGTCATGGATCTGCTGGCGGTCGCAGGGGTCTGTTGAACTTCTTGAAAGATCGACTTGGAGCGAACCCCATAAGCACAAGGCTCGGCCAGCCTCGGTCCAGGCCTTGGATTCCATCAGCATGCGCCGAACGTCCGGCTGAGCGATAATCGGATCAGCCTTGGCGTTCGGATCGCGCACTCTTGCATCCGGGGCCCTCCCCTGCCGCCGCTCCCGGGCATAATTGGCCGCATTCTGGAGCGCGATCTCGGCTTGCGCGACACCTTGAAGTCCGACCGTGAGCCGAGCGGCGTTCATCATGACGAACATCGCCTGCAGACCCTTTTCGCCCTCGCCGACAAGCCAGCCCTTGGCGCCATCATAATTCATGACGCAGGTCGCGTTTGCGTGGATTCCCATTTTGTGTTCGAGCGCCCCGCATGAGAGCGCGTTTGCACTGCCAGGTATTCCATCCGGCTCGAGCAGGATTTTCGGAACGAGAAAAAGGCTGATTCCCTTGACGCTGTCCGGAGCGCCTATCCGCTTTGCAAGGACGAGGTGAATGATGTTCTCGCTTAAGTCGTGCTCTCCCGACGAAATGAAGATCTTCGTTCCGGTGATTGAATAGCTGCCATCGTCCAGTGGCTCGGCTCGAGTCTTCAACAGCCCAAGATCTGTTCCCGAATGCGGCTCGGTGAGGTTCATGGTTCCGGTCCACAGGCCAGCGACCATTCTGGGAAGATAGAGTGCCTTGAGGACATCGGACGCGTTCGCAAGGATCGCTGCGATCGCGCCGCTGGTCAGTCCCTGATACATTTCAAAACTGTGGTTTGCCGAGAGGACATATTCGCTAATCGCAGTGCCGATGACCTGCGGAAGGCCCTGTCCTCCGAATTTTTCCGGAGGCATGAGTGTCGGCCATCCCGCTTCCACCCATTGCTTCCAGGCCGTTCGAAATCCAGGAGGAGTGGTTACGGATCCGTCGGCATGCCGCTTGCAGCCAATTTCGTCTCCGATCTGGTTTAGTGGAAAAAGCACTTCCTCGCAGAAGCGAGCAGCCTCGTTAAGAATGGCCTCAAGAGTGTCCGGAGAAAGCTTGGCGAAGCCGGGGACGTTGGAATAACGCCCGATCCCGAGCACTTCTTCCAGGATGAAGCGGGTTTCCCTCAAGGGAGCTTTGTAGCTTGGCATTGTGCATCCCTCTTGGATGGCAGCTTTATTGCGCAGGGAGGCTGGCCACAAGCACAGTTGGGAATGAGCTTCGATTGCGACTATGGATCGGCCGCGTGAAGCAAATCGCACTCCTCCTTGCTCTCGTCGCCTCGCCTGCAAGCGCGGCGCCAAGCAGCGCAACTGCGGTCCTTGCCGGCGGGTGCTTTTGGGGCATGGAGTGGGTCTTCGAGCATGTGAAGGGCGTGACCGGCGTGACGTCCGGCTATGCTGGCGGGAGCGCCAAAGATGCGAGCTACGACAAGGTCAGCAGCGAAAGCACCGGCCACGCCGAGGCCATCCGACTGAACTACGATCCAGCGCAAATCAGTTACGGCAAACTGCTCGAGATCTATTTCCTCGTTGCTCATGATCCAACGGAAGTCGACCGACAGGGACCGGATGTTGGCTCAAGCTATCGATCCGCAATTTTCCCACAGATCGGGAGATCAGGAGCGTTTCGCCCGCGCCTATATGGCCCGCCTTGATGCCGCCCACATTTGGAAGAAGCCAATCGCAACGCAAATCGAGCATGGTGGATTCTACCCCGCCGAAGCCTTCCATCAGCATTTTGCCGAGAAGCATCCGACCTATCCCTATATCGTTGTCAACGACCGGCCTAAGATTGCGCTTCTGAGGCAAAGATTCCCGGCTCTTTACAAAGGCTAAGCGGACGCCCCCCGCGCTAAGAGGTTAAAATTTCACGCTTTATTGATGAGCTGGGGGCGACAAAGCCCGATCCCCGCCCTATATGACGCGCCTGTTACAGGGCCGAGGGGAGAGCGAAACTCTGGTCGGCTTTAAGACAAGGGCAGTCGGGAACCCAATGCTGACAACCAATCCGTTCGATGACGACAAGCTGCACGAGGAGTGCGGCGTTTTCGGGATTTTTGGAGCGGACAATGCGGCGAGTTTCGTTGCACTTGGACTGCACGCGCTCCAGCACCGTGGCCAGGAAGCCGCCGGGATCACGAGCCACGACGGAAGACATTTCCACTCGCATCGGGCGATGGGCCATGTTGCAGGTAATTTCGACCGTGACGAGATCATGCGAGGGCTCCCCGGACGAAGCGCAATCGGACATGTCCGCTATTCGACGACGGGCGAGACGGCATTACGTAATGTCCAGCCCTTGTACGCCGAGCTCGCCGAAGGCGGCTTCGCAGTCGCTCACAACGGCAATTTATCCAATGCGATGAAACTTCGGCGAACCCTTAATCGCAGGGGCTCGATCTTTCAGTCGACGAGCGACACCGAGGTCATCATTCATCTCGTTGCGACCTCGTCCTGCGCCAATTCGCTCGACCGACTGACCGAAGCACTCGGCCAGGTCGAAGGCGCCTACTCCCTCGTCGTCCTTACCGACGAAGGGCTGATCGCCTGCCGCGATCCGCTCGGGATTCGCCCGCTTGTGATGGGAAAGCTCGGCGAAGCCACGATTTTTGCGAGTGAGACGGTTGCGCTCGACGTGATTGGTGCAAGCTTTTTGCGCAATGTCGATCCGGGCGAGCTCATTTTCGTCAACGAAACCGGCATTCGTTCCTTTCGGCCGTTCCAAAAGGTCGCGCCCCGACCATGCATTTTCGAACATGTGTATTTCTCGACGACCCGACAGCATCGCTGATGGAGTGTCGGTTTATGAAGTGCGCAAGAATATCGGAGCCGAATTGTCGCGTGAAGCTCCAGTTGAAGCCGATTATGTCGTTCCGGTTCCCGACAGTGGAGTTCCGGCAGCGATCGGTTTTTCGCAGGCCAGTTCAATTCCGTTCGAGCTCGGAATTATCCGCTCTCACTATGTCGGACGCACCTTCATTCAGCCGAACCAAGAGGTCCGGCATTTGGGAGTGAAGCTGAAACATAATGCGAACAGCGCACTTGTTCACGGCAAGAGCATTGTCCTCATCGACGATTCGATTGTTCGAGGAACGACCTCGGTAAAGCTCGTTCGGATGATGCGTGACGCGGGCGCGCGAGAAGTTCACATGCGGGTCGCTTCACCGCCGACGCGGCACAGCTGCTTTTATGGCGTCGATACGCCGGAACGTGCCAAGCTTCTCGCTGCTCAGATGAGCGTCGAGCAGATGCGCGACTATATTAACGCCGACAGCCTCGCCTTCATTTCGATCGAGGGACTCTATCGAGCACTTGGCGAAAAGCGCGATGCTTCTCTTCCCCAGCGCTGCGATGCCTGCTTTACCGGCAATTATCCAACGGTCCTCACCGATTTGACTGAACGGGAAAAGGACGTTCCTTTGTCTTTGGTGTCCAGCCGCTAGCGGCTAGACGCGGGAGCCATGAAAAATTCGCAGTCTCTTGCCGGCAAGCTCGCGCTTGTGACCGGTGCTTCACGCGGGATTGGAGCGGCGATTGCCGCAAGTCTTGCGAGCGCTGGAGCTCATGTCATTCTTGTTGCTCGGACGGCTTCCGCACTCGAGGAAATCGAAGAACAAATCCATGAGGCCGGCGGGAAGGCCACCATCGCACCTCTCGATCTCACCGACGGTGAAAACATCGGAAAGCTTGCAGTTGCTGTTGGTGAACGCTGGAACAAGCTCGACATTCTCGTCTTAAACGCCGCGATGCTTGGCTCACTCAGTCCGGTTCAGGATATTGATCCCAAAGAATATTCGAGGCTTCTTGGCCTCAATCTTCTTGCCAATCAGGCACTGATTGCTGCTTTCGATCCATTCCTGAAGCGCGCCGAGAGCGCCGATCTGGTCGCCCTGACCTCCTCGGTCGGAAGCGAACCGCGCGCGTTCTGGGGAGCCTATGGGTCATCGAAGGCGGCGCTCGAAGCACTGATGGGTGCCTATCGCGACGAAACCGAATATCTTGATCGCATTCAAGTCCACGTCGTCGATCCGGGGGCGACTCGCACGCGAATGCGAGCACTCGCGTTTCCAGGCGAAGAACCCGAGAGCGTGAAACCCCCCGAAGCGGTTGCCCAAAAAATCCTCGAAATCTTAGCTGGCGGTCGAGCGACCACGACACGAATGCGGGTCGAAAACTAAAGTCAAAGGCCCGCGAGGGTCATTGTCGCAAAAAAAATCATGCTGCTCGTGGACCGTAAAATCGGCTATAGCAGACTTGCAAGAACGAGCCGAAGCAGTTCCGATGCCTGGGTAAGTTGATCCGAAGCAGAGGAAGCGTCGGACGACAATTGTGATTTGCTGGGGAGTTTTTCCGATGATTGTTTCACTGGCTGCGCTTCTTCTTGGCTCCATGACAACGCTTCCGGATGCGGACCTTCAACCGGAACAATTGCCCGAAATCTTCGAAGCCGCCTGCCTCAATGGAGAGGCGCGGCTTTCGCCGGCCGATGCTCAGTCCGTCGGGTTCGATGCTCTTCCAGTTGAGCTTCGCCAAGGTCTTGGCTCTCCCTCGTCCGCGCAGGTGTGGCGTCTCAACGGACCTGGCCACGCCTTCCTATACGTTCTTCAGTATCAGGCCGGCCGTGCTTCGAGCCCGCGCATTTGCGGCCTTGCGTCCGATGAAATGGATTACAACGCGGCTGCAGACACAGTCGAAATGCGAGTGACTGGCGCGGTTCATCCAAGAACGACGGAGACGACCGAATGGCTCAATCCCAAGGGCGGATACGATGCGCTTGCAACGACTGCCGGTGACTTCAAAGTCCTTCAGGTCAATTGGCTCAGCAACTCTGCGCGACGCGCCCTCATCAGGATCCAGCCGGCGATCCCCTAATGTGACGGGATGACAAGGCCAATCATCGGCGAGACCTTGGAACGCTCCTGATTGCGGATTCTTCTTCTCGCCTAACTTTTCACCATGGTTGCTTGTGCGACGTCGATCGCGCCGCCTCGAAAGCCGCCTTCGCAATACATGAGATAGTAGCGCCAAAGGTTGTGAAACGGCTCCGTAAATCCGCTTAACGCGCCGTGCGTGACCGCGTCATTGTAGCGGTCACGCCAGCGTTTCAAAGTCTCGGCATAATCCAGCGCAAACCCTTCGCGGTCATTCCAGCTCAGCCCCCGATCGGATGCAAGCCGCGTGAATTGTGGTTCGTCGATGAGACATCCGCCTGGAAAAATGTAGGTTTGAATGAAGTCTGCATTGCGCGCGTAACCGTCGAATATCCGATGGTCGATGCTGATGAATTGGAGCGCCGCTTTTCCACCGCTTTTCAAATTTCTAGCGATTGCGTCGAGATAGGTTCCCCACCATCGCTGACCGACGGCTTCCACCATTTCGACCGAAGCGACCGCGTCAAATTGTTCGGACATCTCGCGATAATCCTGGAGGCGAACTTCAATATTCGACGAGCAGCCCGCTTCGACGATCTTTCGCTCAGCCCAATCCTTCTGCTCCCTCGAAAGCGTAAGGCCGACGACTTCGGCTCCCCGTCTGGCAGCTTCGATCGCAAGCGTTCCCCACCCGCAACCGATTTCAAGAAGCTTCTGACCCGGCTTGAGTGACAGTCTGTCAAGAAGGAGATGAACCTTGCGCAATTGCGCCGCTTCGAGGCTGTCGCCGAGTTGTTCAAATCGCGCCGAGCTATATGTCATCGTTCGGTCGAGCCACGCCGAATAGAAATCATTTCCAAGGTCGTAGTGGGCAGCGACATTCTTGCGCGCCGTATCGGGTGCGTTGTCACGCAATCGATGAGCGAGCGCATTGGTCCATCGAAACAACCCTTTTGCCCGCGCGGAATCGCCGAGCGGCACAGAATTTGCCGAGAATAGCTCGAACAGCTTGACGGGATCCGGGCTCGACCATTCGCCAAGACTCCACGCCTTGTACCAGCCGACCGAACCCGAGCTCGCAAGTCGAACGAGTGCCATCAGGCTGGAGATTTGAACCAATGCCCGTGGACCCGGAGCGCGAAAACCGAGCGTTCGGGACGAGCCGTCGGGAAGGAGGGCGTCGAGACCGCCGACTTCGAGCCGTCGATCGACTTGAGTCAAGACGCCGGAGATTGCTGGAACTGTGAGGCGAGCAAGCAGACCGCCGCCCGTTGCGAAGGCGCGGTCCGCGCGCACCAGATGTTCGCCGCGCGTGCTCATGACGCTTCAGTTATGAATTTACCCGAGAATTGTCGAGCGGCACGAAGAAGCTGCTGACGTGGATCCGCTGGGACCCCTGGTAGAACCGCTGGTCGGTAAGATAGGCTTTGCCGTTTTGAACGACGACGAGCGGCATCCGCGACCAGAACAGAAAGGCGCGCACATGCCGATTGCGACGTGCTGCAGCGGCAAGGCGTGGATCATCGAGCCTCAGCGCAACAATCTGAGGGTCGAGGCGAGCTGAGTTCAAACCTTTGAGCAGATCATATTCGCCCGCGCCTCCAATCGAGTCGCCGCGCCAGAGCATCTGTCGCTTCCAGAATTCGAGCGGCACCTCGCCCGCGACGATCAATTTTGGCGAAGCCACGCGTTCGACAAGAGGACGGGTGAGCGCAACCGAGCGTGCGGAAATTGCGTCATTCAGTCCGATGTAGAGCAACATGGCGGTCAGTGCCCAGGCCGCCGGCCGGCGCCAGTCGCGGTTGAGGCGTTCCGCCCGCCACGACAGTTCGAGGCCAAGGATCAAAATGATCCAGATCCAGGGATCGGCAATAAACAGCGTGTCGGCATAGAACCATTGATGCGAGATCGGTTCGAACAACCGAACACCGTAGGTATTCATAAGGTCGAGCAATGGGTGACTAAGGACGCCCAAAAATGCCGCGAGAAGAAGGCCGCCAAGTTTCAACGGCCCCTCCTTTCCGGGACGCAGTCGCTCCCAGATCCAGACCATTGCGACCGCGAGGAACGGCATGGTGACAAGGCCGCCGATCCCATGCGTGAAGCCGCGGTGCGCTGAAATGGTTTCACAGCCCAGGCCCCCCGCCACAAAGCTGTCGATATCGGGAAGATTGGCCGCGATAATGAGCGTCGGCATCGCGCGTGGACTGAGGCTCTTCAAGCCCGTCCGGCCGAGGATTGCTCCAACCAGACTGTGAGTGAGATTATCCAAGGAAAGAGACGCTCTGGCCGCTAAAGTCGCGAATTGAAAAACAATCAAAAACGCGAGCGGAGCTCGCGTTCGTGCTTTTGATTTCGCAGTCGATCGTCAGAGTGGGTGCGGTTCCTTCTCGACCATCCAGGTCTGTCCCTTAGCGACGAGCGCCTGAAGATCGGGCCGCTTGCCTGATGCTGCCGCCTTGTTCTGTTCGATCACTGCAGATTCAAAGGTCGGAGCGGCATTTTCGTAAATTACTCCAAGCGCAACTGGAAATTCGGCCGGATCCATAAGAATCAGCATTGCCGCCAACTGGCGATTGGACGGGTCGTGAGAAAGGATTTTGGGATCATCGCCCGGGACAATTTTGAGAGCGAGCCGCTCGACATCCAGAGCGATGCCCTTTTCGCCGCCTGCGAACAGCATTTTTTCTCCGGCTTTCAGCCACAGCTGTTTGTCCGCTGAGACGTCGCGCGCGGTAAAATCCGCGAACACGTCATCGTTATAGACGACGCAGTTTTGATAGATTTCGACAAAACTTGCTCCTCGATGGGCATGTGCGGCCTTGAGCACATCGGGCAAACTCTTGTGGACGTCGATCGCGCGAGCGATGAACCGCGCTCCGGAACCCAATGCAAATGCACATGGCAACACTGGCCTGTCGATCGATCCGAAGGGGGTCGAAGGCGAACGCGTTCCAATGCGGCTGGTTGGCGAATATTGACCTTTGGTGAGACCATAAATCTCATTGTTGAACAGAAGGATCTGGCAGTCGAGATTGCGGCGCAGGACATGCATCGTGTGATTGCCACCAATGCTCAGTGCGTCGCCGTCCCCAGTGATGATCCAGATGTCGAGTTCAGGATTTGCAAGCTTGATGCCGGTCGCAATTGCGGCAGCTCGTCCATGGATCGTGTGGAAACCGTAGGTCGCCATGTAATAGGGAAAACGGCTGGAGCAGCCGATTCCGCTGACGAAAACGGTTTTCTCCCGCGCACTGCCAAGATCGGGCATGGTTCGCTGAACCGCCTTGAGGACTGCATAGTCGCCGCAGCCCGGGCACCAGCGGACTTCCTGGTCGCTTGCCCAGTCCTTGGCAGTCGTAAGCGCGGTGATGTCGTTCATCCGTGTGGTCTCAGCCAAATGACAATCAAAACAATCGCAGCAAGGAAGATGACCATTGCCCAGACATTCATGGGCTTCATGACTGCCTCCCCGGCTCATCTCCCAGCGGTTCTCGATCCAGATCCGAATTTGCGCCAAGCGTTGCATCGATTGCAGCTTCGATCTCTGCAATTCGGAACGGATGGCCGCTGACTTTCGTCAGCGATTTCGCGTCGATTAGGAACTGGTCACGAACGAGAGTCTTGAACTGACCCATGTTCATTTCCGGAACCAGGACCTGTTTGAACCCCTTCAGAAGCTCCGCCATATTCTTGGGCATCGGCCAGATATGCCGGACATGAACATGGGCGACGTCCTTTCCGGCGGCAATCGCCCGGCGCACGGCCTGATGGATCGGACCAAAGGTCGAACCCCAGCCGACCACCGCAAGCTCGGCGCCCTCGCGGCCAAGGCAGATCTCCTGATCCGGGATCGAACGTGAAACGCCGAGGACTTTCCCGACCCGGGTATTGGTCATTTCCTGATGGACCGCCGGGGAATAATCGATGTTGCCGGTCCCGGGCGCCTTTTCAATTCCGCCAATCCTGTGCTCAAGACCCTTGGTTCCAGGTCTGATCCATGGACGGGCAAGATCCCCATTCCTTGAATAGGGCATCACCGGCTCGCCCTCTTCTGGCGGAACTTCGAAAAACTCGACCGGAAACGGCTGATAGGCGCTCATATCCGGGACTCGCCACGGCTCTGCAGCATTGGCGATGTAGCCATCGGTGAGAAGGATGACGGGTGTCATGTAGCGGCTTGCAATTCTGCATGCCTCGATCGCGCAATCGAAAGCGTCGGCTGGCGAGCGCGTAGCAAGAACCGGGACCGGCGCATCCGAGTTGCGGCCGTAGACGGCCTGATAGAGGTCGGACTGTTCGGTTTTTGTTGGAAGACCGGTCGAAGGCCCGCCACGCTGCGAATTGACGACGACGAGCGGAAGTTCGGTCATGACAGCAAGGCCGATTGCTTCGCTCTTGAGTGCAATTCCCGGACCCGAAGAGGAGGTAATCCCGAGCTGCCCGGCATAGCTCGCTCCGATTGCGGCACAGATTGCGGCGATTTCGTCCTCGGCCTGGAAGGTCGTGATCTTGAATTCTTTGAGCCGGGCAAGATGGTGAAGAAGCGGGCTTGCGGGCGTAATCGGATAGGATCCGAAAAACATGTTGAGCCCAGCGAGCTCACAACCAGCGACGAGCCCGAGCGCTAGTGCTTCAGCCCCGGTGACCGTTCGATACAGGCCAGGCTCTGCGGGAGCTGCGTTGATATGGTGGGGCTTGAACGGCGCTCCCATCTCGACCGTTTCGCCATAGGCGTGACCGGCATTGAGTGCTGCAATATTGGCTTCGGCAAGTTGGGGGGCTTTGGCAAATTTGATTTTCAGCCAATTGACGATCGGGTCCCTGTCCCGGTCGAACATCCAGAGCGCAAGCCCCAAGGTCCACATGTTCTTGCAGCGAAGCGCCTCCTTGTTGCCAAGGCCGAACGGTTTCACCGCATCGAGCGTGAGCTGCGAAATATTGAAGTGGAGAACCTGCCATTTGTTGAGGCTTCCGTCGTCGAGTGGATTGGTTTCATAGCCTGCCTTGGCGAGGTTGCGCTGCGTGAATTCGCCCTCATCTGCAATGACAAGACCGCCGTCGCGAAGTTGGGCGACATTGACCTTCAAGGCTGCAGGATTCATCGCGATGAGAACGTCGGGATGATCTCCAGGAGTATCGATCGCGCACGAACCGAAGTTGATCTGGAAGGCGGAAACTCCAAAGGTCGTCCCTTGGGGCGCACGAATTTCTGCTGGAAAATCAGGAAAGGTCGCAAGATCATTACCGGCAAGCGCCGTCGAGAGAGTGAATTGACCACCGGTGAGCTGCATTCCATCACCGGAATCGCCAGCGAAGCGGACAACAACAGCTTCCTGCGGCGGCTTCGCGGACGCTTCAGTTTGCGTAATGCGATGAGAGGCGGTTGCCATGAATGAGACCTTTAGCTCCCCTCTATCGTCATTGCGAGCATCGAGGCTGCTTTTTGTGGATTGCAGCCGACGTTAAGGGCTCACACTATCCGCCCATGTCTGATGGTGACCGCTACCGCCGGGGAGTCGGAATAATGCTCCTCAATGCCGAAGGAAAAGTATTCGTCGGCGCGCGCATCGATAATACCGATGAGGCATGGCAGATGCCTCAGGGCGGGATCGACAAAAACGAAGATCCCTGGACCGCTGCGCTTCGCGAACTAGAGGAGGAGACCTCCATCCATCCCTATCTGGTGGAACGTCTCGCGCAGTGTCCCGAAACGCTCAAATATGATCTTCCACAAGGCCTCAGGGCTACCTTGTGGGGGGGCAAATATGTCGGCCAGGACCAGGATTGGTTTCTCGCCCGCTTCCTCGGAACCGACGCAGATGTCGACATCCACACGAAAGACGCCGAATTTCGCGATTGGAAATGGGCCGAGCCCCAGGATATTCCCGAGCTCATCGTTCCCTTCAAAAGGGATCTCTATCGTCGGCTCCTGTCTGAATTCAAAGATCAGCTCAGCGGTTCGTGACCGGCCACTCGATTGTACGGCCTTCGGCCACGATTCCACTTTATTGGTTCGGGACGACGTCCTCCAAGCGAACGAGCGCATCGGACCGGGCGTTCGAACGCCAAAAAGGCCCCGATTTTAGGAGGTTGCGAAAAGCTTCCTCAGCGGCCTTCAAATGCCTTCGCTCTTCATAGGATCCGATAAGCCACGCGTCAGTCCGGGGCTCAGCGCCGATTCCTTTTGCGGTTGCAAGGTCGTTGAGCTTTCCAAGTTCTTCCTGGAGCGTTGCCAACTGGGACGTGAAATATTTTTGCTGCGCTCCGTTTAAATAGAGTCCTCGAAAGAACTCCATACCATAGCGAAGCTTCTTCACCTTGATGCGGAGCTGGTGGCGAACATCCTCGTCGAGGCGACCGATGTTCTCCCCGAGTTCTGCAATTGCGTCCCACAACTTGTCGAGCCTGCGATTAGCGAGCCCGGCAATCGATCGCCGCGCGACCTTGCCCTTTCGCCATGATCCGACGCTGAGCCATGCCACAAGATCGATGAGCAGCCTTGAAAACCGGTGCGAGTTCATGGCGTCCGCGACCCGATCGTAAGCGCGTTCGCGCTCGCGCATCAAATCGGAGCGCTCCTCATCGGCGAGCTCGCGCTCGAGATAGACGTCGATATTGCGAGCATCGCCGAGCTCACCGGTGAACCATCGCAATTCCTGTCTTAAGTGCTCGAACTCGACATCTTCAATAGCAGGTTTGAACAAAGTTAGTGCCGAACGCAGACGCCGCATTGCAACTCGCGCCTGGTGCAGCGCTTCGACTTTCGAATCCCGGATTACGAGCGGCTCGTTCAGCCGGTAATGTTTGATGCAAGCGGAGACAATCACTCCGAAGGCCTCGGCGACCGTCATTCTCGAATTGATATCGACCGCTTCGGATTTCGTGACCTTGCGCGACTTTCCCGCTGAGAGGCGCGCTCCGCGTTCGGCCTTCGTGAGAACGCCCAGCCGAACCGGGACGCGCTCACTCAAGCGGCGCGCTGCCATTAAAAGACTGGCGGGCGGCCCATCGACGAGCTCGAATTCGAGTTCGGCGAAATCCTCTGTCCTTTGCGCCGCGTTCATACTGCCATGATCAAGGTCGAGCCGAAAGCAGGCCCCGCCATGTCGGACCTCGGCGCTCGTGCGCACCACGTCGCATCGAAGGACGGGCTGAAGCTCGTCCGGGCGATCGCCGACGAGCTCATTTAAAGGATGCTCCTTTAGAGGGTTGAGATCGGGCGCCATTCCGAAGACGTCGAATTCAATTTCCTCACGAGACAGAAGACCAACGATCTGACTGGCCGATTTAACCGTCTGCACGAACCGTCCCTCGCACTCCCGAACGCGAAGCGTCAGGCCGTGATTTCTTAGCTTTGTCTCTGGGGTGTCATAATAAATTGTCACTTGATTGGTGGAATGTCTTTTTGCGTGCGCAAACAGCGGATCCTCGAGCAACATTGCAAGGTTGCAGGGGTCAACTTCGAGCTTCAGTTCGATTTCTTCAGCCATGCGCGCCCGTCAAATGTCATCAATGACATCATTTCCGTTTGAAGTTCGACATAGCGCAGATGAAACTCGCCAAACAGTTCACCAGCGAAGCTTCGAGAAGCTATAGTGATTTCGTGACTGAAAAGGACCCAATCAATTTGCCGCTGCAAACCGGGGCACTCCCCTGGAGGATTTCTGGCAAAACCATTGAAATCCTCCTCGTGACCGGGCGACGTTCGGGACGATGGACGATTCCCAAAGGCTGGCCGATGCCCGGGAAAACTCTCGCCGAAGCGGCAGCACAAGAAGCATTCGAGGAAGCCGGCGTTGAAGGAACCGTGGATCCCGTTCCCATCGGATCATTTCGCCACGTCAAGCAGCAGCCCCCCCTTGGAGAATTAGAAGTGAACATTGTGGTACATCGGATGTGGGTCGATCGTGAACTTCCCAAATGGCCGGAGCTCGGACAGCGAAAGCGCAAATGGTTCAAGCCGAGGGACGCTGCAAAACGGGTCAATTCGATGGAGCTCGGCGACATCATCCTTGAAACCGTGAAACCCGCTGGCCCCTTGTCGTCTCGGTCATGAGCGGGCGGATCATCGCCATCTACAGCGCCAAGGGAGGGGTTGGAAAAACCACCCTTGCAGTCAACCTCTCCTGGGCAAGCGCTGCGTTGTCGAAGCGTCGGACCTTGCTTTGGGATCTCGATCCGCAGGGCGGCGCATCCTATCTTCTGCGGCAGGACGCGGTCGGGCCCGGGCTTCGAGCGAAGATCATCGCCAAGGATGATATCCGAAGCCTCGTGCGGAACACCGATCAGCCGCATGTCGACATGCTTTCGGCCGATCGGTCGCTTCGCCATCTTGATCGGGACTTTCATGAACTCAAAAAGCGCAAACGCCTCGCGAAGATCGCGCAGGATATCGGAGCCGATTACGATCGGATCATCATCGATTGTCCACCAGGGCTTACGGAAACTTCGGATCAGATTCTCGAGGCTGCCGACATCGTCGTCGTCCCGGTCATTCCGGCAGCACTTTCGCAAAGGGCGCTCGAGGTAATGACCCACCATTTGATGCGAAAGAAGGGCCCGCAGGTCGTTGTTGCCCCGGTGTTTTCGATGGTCGACCGTCGCCGAGCATTGCATCGAGCAGCGCTCGAAGAGCATTCGGCTTGGCCAGTCATTCCACTGGCGAGCGCTTATGAACGGATGAGCGAAAACCGCTGCCCAATCGGCGCTCTTCTTCCGCTATCAGCAGTACCCGTGGAAGCTGTTGCGCAACTCTGGCGCCGCCTCGAAAAGACCCTGGCGACCGCTTGATCGCTCATGCGTCGGCAAGAAGAACTTTTTCCTGGATCAAGGTCAACAGGTCGCTGGTCGCATAGGGTTTGCGCAATAATTTCGCGTTTTTTGGAATTTCCCGTTCGGCGACCTCGCCCGAAGACGCCGTGACGATAAGTTGAACCTTGGAGCTTCTCATCTCAATTCTTCGGCAGAGCTCAAGCCCATCGACCTCTCCAGGTAGCCGGAGCTCGGTTGCAACGAGCTCAATTTCGGGATGCTCGTCCAGCATCTCCAAAGCGTCGTTCGCATCGAACGCATGAAAGGTTTCAAATCCGGACTCGCGCAGGATATCTGAAGCGACCATTCCAACGAACGGCTGGTCCTCGACGATCAATGCGGCAGGCCTAATCGATTTCATTTGAGCTGACCTATGAATAGGAATGGCTTCGCCTAGCGGTGATGCGGTCCGCAGGGTGAATGTCGACCTGTGGCCCTATTTTCTGGAAGCACGGCGTTTCGCCGCTCCCTTCGATTTGGATGCCTTGGGCGGCACTGAAGTCGTCAATTCCTCAAGGCTTCGACGGCCGATCTCGAGTGCCATTTCCCACAAGACGTTGCCCTTCTCGGCGCCCGCCTTCGATAGTTTCACAAGTTCGTCTCCAGCTTCTGAAGCGAGTTGCCTTGCGCGTCTCGAATCTTTGAGGGCCGAAGCGGTCGCAACGAGTGCGGAGGCGACGATGTCAGCCACCACGGGGTTTTGGCTGAGCGTTTTGAAACGATTTGCAGCAGTGGAGCTCGAAGTCGCTTTTGCCGCCTTCTTGTCGTTCTTTTCCTTCTTCTTTTTCTTATCTTTCGCCACGAATTACCCCCTGCCAACTCTGCGCCAATTCGCGATCATACCTTTTTTCGCCACACCACTGTAACATAGTTCTGTTTCAGTTTGGCGACATGGCTTGGATCATAAACCGCATCTTCATACCCAACGTGACGCGCTGATGGACAGCGAAAGTGAAGCAAGTGCTTCCGCGCCCCCTGTTGCGCCGGGTTCCGATGCCGTCAGCATCGCCAACCAGCTTTTCGTCGAGCCACGTTATTTCAATCGTGAGATGTCATGGCTCGCGTTCAACAGAAGGGTGCTGGAAGAAGCCTCCAATCCCAGACATCCCCTTCTCGAACGGGTTCGATTTCTTTCTATCTCGGCGAATAATCTCGATGAATTCTTCATGGTGCGCGTTGCCGGCTTAAAGGCGCATCAGGCGATCGGCGTTGAAGAGATTTCGCCCGAAGGTCTGACCGTCGCTCAGCAGCTCAGCGCAATAACTCTTGAAGCCGATAGACTTGTCACGAGCCAGCACGAAGTCTGGGCCCATCTTCAGGAAGAACTTGACGCTTCAGCAATGCATGTCGTCGGAGATGAGCCGCTGGATCCTGAAGCGGAAACTTGGCTCGACAAGCATTTTCGCGAACAGATTTTCCCGGTTCTCACTCCGCAGGCGATCGATCCAGCCCACCCCTTCCCGTTCATTCCGAACAAGGGGCTGAGTTTGATCTTCGAATTGAGGAAAGCCAAAACGAGCGTGCGCGAGCTGATCATGGCTCCAGCAGCGCTTCCTCGGTTCATTCGAATTCCAGGGGCATCCGGCCGGTATATTTCAATCGAAACACTCATTCGTCGAAAAACCGATTATCTGTTCCCGAAATATGAAGTGCTTCGAGGAGGCGCCTTCAGGATCATTCGCGACAGCGACATCGAAGTTGAAGAAGAAGCGGAAGATCTGGTTCTCTACTTTCGGACTGCGATCAAGAGGAGACGCCGCGGCCGGGTCGTGAGGCTCGAACTCGAGCCAGGAATGCCCGAATCGCTTGTTCAGTCGGTTCAGGTCGGGCTCGGACGCTGCAAGCGCCATTGTTTCTCAATCGCGCGGGTTTCTCGGCATCACCGATCTGTCGCTGCTCGTTGATGAAGACCGGCCCGACCTCAAGTTCACGGCATTCAACCCGCGATTCCCCGAGCGCATCCGGGAACATGGCGGCGACTGTTTTGCAGCGATCCGCGAAAAGGACATCCTCGTCCACCACCCTTACGAAAGCTTTGAAGTCGTCGTCGCGTTCATCCAGCAAGCGGCGGGCGATCCGGAAGTGGTCGCAATCAAGCAGACGCTCTATCGCGCTGGAAAGCAGTCCGCGATCATCAAGGCGCTGATCGATGCGGCCGAAGCGGGCAAATCGGTCACTGCAGTTATAGAGCTTAAGGCGCGGTTCGACGAAGAACAGAATCTCATGTGGGCGAACGCTCTCGAACGTGCCGGAGTCCAGGTCGTCTACGGTTTCATCGACTGGAAAACTCACGCGAAAGTCTCAATGGTCGTCCGGCGCGAAGAGAAGGGTTACCGAACCTACTGTCATTTCGGGACTGGCAATTACCATCCCATGACCGCGCGGATCTACACCGACCTTTCCTATTTCACCGGCGATCCCAAGATCGGTCGCGACGCTGCGAAACTGTTCAACTACATCACCGGCTATCTCGAGCCGAGGAACCTTAAGCAGCTCGTGATCTCACCACAGAACATGCGCGCCGATCTCATCAGGCTGATCGATGCCGAGATTGCCGCCAAAAAGGCTGGAGGGCCGGCCGGCCTTTGGGCAAAAATGAATTCGCTCGTCGACCCGATCATCATCGACAAGCTCTACGACGCGAGTGCGGCGGGCGTTTCAATTGATCTTGTCGTTCGCGGGATGTGCTGTCTGAGGCCTGGAGTTCCCGGATTGTCAGACAACATCTACGTCAAGTCGATCGTCGGCCGATTTCTCGAGCACGCGCGGCTCTGGTGCTTTGCCAACGGTCACGAACTTCCGCACCCTGAGGCCAAGGTCTACATCAGTTCTGCCGACTGGATGCCACGCAACTTCGACCGGCGGATCGAATATATGCTTCCGATCGAAAATCCGACGGTTCACGCGCAATTGCTCGATCAGGTCATGGTCGCCAATCTCATCGACAATGAACAAAGCTGGCGGCTCAATCCCGACGGAAGCTACACTCGGCTCGATGCCAAGCTTGGCCAGGAGTTCAATCTGCACAAATACTTCATGTCAAACCCGTCCCTGTCAGGTCGCGGTCAATCGCTGAAGAAGGGCCGGAAGGTTCCAAAGCTGCGCTTCCATCGGGGACGATAGCTGAAACAGTTTGAGCCAAGCGCGATCATCGACATTGGATCGAACTCGATCCGCCTGGTTGTCTACGCGGGACCGCTTAGAGTCCCGACACCGATCTTCAATGAAAAGGTCCTCGCGGGCCTAGGCTTGGGGCTCGAGCGAAATGGGAAGCTTGCCGCAAAGTGCAAGCGAAACGGCGCTTGCAGCGCTTCGTCGATTTCAAATTGCTCGTCGATCAAATGAAATTGAAGGAAACTTTGGTCGTTGCAACAGCCGCCATCCGGGACGCGGCCGACGGGCAGGACTTCGTTCGCCAAGTCAACAGAATCGGGTTCGACTGTGATGTCCTTAGCGCAAGCGACGAAGCGAGGCTCGCCGGCGAGGGGGTGTTATCGGGAATTCCGGAAGCCGACGGCATCGTCGGAGACCTTGGCGGCGGAAGTCTCGAGCTGGTCGACGTCGCTCAAGGAAAGTCTTCAAACGGAATATCCTTGCCTCTTGGCGTTCTTCGGCTCGACACGAGCCGAGCCGGAGAGCGCAACGCGCGCAAAATAATCAGGACGGCGCTCGCGAACTCGGAAATCGAAATCTCGAGCGAAGGACGCGCATTCTACATGGTCGGTGGCTCTTGGCGGGCTCTTGCCAGGATCGACATGCTGGAAACGAATTTTCCGCTTCCGATCACGCATCAGTATCGAATGAAGCCTGCGCGAGTGAAGGAGCTTCGGAAGATCCTCCAATCTCAGGATCAGCTTTCTGGTTCGGTAAGCCCAGCACGACTTGCAAGCTCTCCTTGCGCGGCAATGCTTCTTCAGATCCTGGTCGAGGAGCTTAATCCGTCCAAACTCATCGTCTCGACCTATGGAATTCGCGAAGGTCTGCTTTTTTCAAAGCTGAAGTCCAGCGTCCGGCGCGCCGATCCTTTGGTCGAGGAAGCACGTGATGCTGGCGGGGGCGAGCACCGCTTCGGCCAGCATGGCGATCTCCTCGACGCCTGGATTGCACCGCTGTTCGATGACAGTTTCGAAATGCGCCGCCTTCGTCTCGCTTCGTGCCTACTTGCAGACGTTGCATGGCAGGCCAACCCTGGGTTTCGAGCCGATCGGGGGATCGAAATGGCACTCCATGGCAATTGGGTCGCGGTCAATCCGCAGGGCCGAGTAATCATGGCCCAGGCGCTTTCCGCCAACTTCGGCCGCGATCGGCTCGCGGACCAACGCCTTGAGCAATTGTGCAAGGATGACCAGCTGCGACGGGCTCACTGCTGGGGTCTCGCAATGCGACTTGGACAACGGATGTCGGGAGGCGTGGCCTCGGTCCTTAAACGGACCCGTTTGGAAGTGGCCGGCGGCGAGCTCCTTCTGTTAATCCGGAAAGGGGAAGACGCGCTTGTCGGCGATGTGGTCGAACGACGGTTCGTAAGGCTTGCTCAATCGCTTGGTCTCGATCCCGTCGTGACCATGGAGTAGCCTTCCAAACGCGTCGCCGCTAGGAGCGGGCGCCATGGGGGCATTGTCACCTACTGAATCCGAACTCGTCGAGCGCGCTTCTGCCGAACCGATGCTCGATCAGGTCCTCGCCTGGTCGTCGGTCAACAGCGGTTCGCGCAATCTCGCGGGCCTCGAGCGAATGGCTGATCTTCTCGCCGACGCATTTTCCGCGCTCCCGGGCGTTCTGAGGCTCGAACAACCCCAACCGGTTGAAAACGTCGACGGATCGGGGCGAACAATTCAGCTTAATCATGGCCGCCATCTCCATTTGACTGTGCGCCCGACCGCGCCGCTGCAGCTGCTGTTCACCGGACACATGGACACGGTGTTTGGTCCAGACCATGTGTTTCAGGACACCCAATGGCTGAGTGAGGGCATGCTCAACGGTCCAGGGGTCGCCGACATGAAGGGTGGCCTTGCAGTCATGCTCGCCGCCTTGAAAACGGTCGAGACCGCGCGACTGGCCGATCGGATCGGATATGAGATCATCATCAACAGCGACGAGGAAGTCGGGTCCCTCTCCTCGGCATCGCTTCTTTCCAAAACCGCGCGTGGCAAGCATGCGGCACTGACCTATGAGCCGTCCGCACTGCCCGATGGAACGCTCGCGGGGTCACGTCCCGGGAGCGGCAATTTCTCCTTCATCATTCGCGGACGTTCGGCTCATGCCGGCCGAAATCCCGAAGAAGGTCGAAATGCCATTGTCGCGGCCTCGGAGCTCGCCCTTCGACTGGCGATGTCGAAGACGCCAGGTCTCACGGTCAACCCTTCCAAGATCGACGGCGGATCACCGACCAACGTCGTTCCCGATCTTGCGATCCTTCGGGCAAACATGCGTCCCAGGACCACGGACGATCAGGAAATCGCTGGCCGTCTCATTGCAAAAGCCGTGGACGAAACCGCAAAACAACACGAGGTCTACATCGAGGTTCACGGAGGCTTTGGTCGGCCACCCAAGATTTTGACAGAAGAGGCCGAAGCCCTTTTTAATCTCGTGAAGCAGGCTGGCGAAGATCTCGGCCAGGCAATCGATTGGCAGCCAACCGGCGGCGTGTGCGATGGAAACAATATCGCCGCGTGCGGGGTCCCGGTCGTCGACACAATGGGCGTCAGGGGCGGCAAGATCCACAGCTCGGACGAATATCTCATCGTAGAGAGCCTTGCCGAACGCGCTTCGCTCTCGGCCGTTTCGATTTTGCGCATCCTTAAGGGTGCTCGATGAGCTATCGCGTCCGACCCGCGACCAGCGAGGATTTTCGATCGATCTACCAGATGGCGAAGTTGACGGGCGGTGGATTCACCAACCTCCCGCCCGACCGCCAAACGCTCGTTTCCAAGCTCGATCGATCCGAAAAGAGCTTCGCCCGAAAAGACGACCAGCAGACCGGCGATCTTTACATGTTCGTGCTTGAAGATCCCAAAGCAGGCTGCATTCGCGGGACCTGTCAGATCTTTGGCGCGGTCGGCGTCGCTCAACCCTTCTATTCCTACCATCTCAGCACCTTGACTCAGTCGAGCCCCGAGCTTGGCAAGACATTCCGCAATCAATTGCTGACACTGACCACTGATCTTGAAGGATCATCGGAGGTGGGTGGTCTGTTTCTTCACCCGGAGCTTCGGGCCGGAGGTTGGGGCTCGCTTCTTGCGCGGAGCCGCTACCTCTTCATCAAGCATCATCGAGCGCGTTTTGGCGGCCAGGTTCTTGCCGAGCTTCGAGGCGTGATGGACGAAGCTGGCAACGCACCCTTCTGGGACGCGCTCGCAGGCAAATTTTTCGGCATGAGCTTTCCCGAGGCTGACGAGTTCAATGGTGTCAACGGAACGAGGTTCATTGCCGATTTGATGCCTCGAACGCCGGTTTATGTCGCCCTTCTTACCGACGCTGCGAAGAGCGTCATCGGGCAGCCCCATCCAAGCGGTCGCGCGGCATTGCGAATGCTCGAACATGAGGGATTTTATTTCGAGCGGTACATCGACATTTTTGACGGTGGCCCCACGGTCACGGCCTCCACCGACGAGATCAAGACAATCCGGGAATCGCACCGCGAGACGCTTTGCGAAATTGCCGACGGAGGCAAATTAAAGGCGATCGCCGCTGGAGGACGCCTCAAGGATTTCCGAGCCTGTTGCGCGAGCGTGCGGCGGATCCCGAACAAGGGCGTCTGCATCGATCCGGAGGCGGCCGAGCTTCTCGAGGCAAAGATCGGCGACGAAATCCTCGTCGTTCCGCGCTGATGGCGCTCGTAGAGATCAACTTCGATGGAATTATCGGACCAACGCACAATTATGCGGGGCTAAGTTTCGGCAACATCGCTTCGATGGATCATGCTGGCCAAGTCTCCCAGCCGCGTGCAGCAGCAATTCAGGGTATTGCGAAGATGCGCTCGAATTTGGCGCTTGGGCTTCGCCAGGGAATTTTCCTTCCCCATCCCCGACCCGACCGTAATTGGCTCGTTTCCCTTGGAACCACGATCGAGCAGGCCGACCCGATGCTTGCTGCAAATGCAATGTCGGCGTCCTCGATGTGGGCGGCCAATGCAGCGACAGTATCGCCCGCACCCGATACGGCGGACGGCAAATGCCATTTGACGGTGGCAAACCTTCGAACGATGCCGCATCGAAGTCACGAATGGCGATCGACGCTGCGCCAATTGAACATGGCATTCAAAAACGCCAGCGTTTTCCAGGTCCATCCCCCTGTGCCAGCCTTCGGCGACGAAGGCGCCGCAAACCACATGCGCCTGGCATCCCGTCATGACGCCCCCGGACTTGAAATATTCGTTTACGGACGAACGGAAGGCGCGTTTCCGGCCCGGCAGCATGTCGAAGCTTCAAAGGCGATCGCGAGGCTTCACCGGCTCGACCCTCAAAGAACCGTTTTCGTCCAGCAATCGGAGGAGGCAATTGCCGCAGGGGCGTTCCACAACGACGTTGTGGCTGTCGCCAACGAGCGCATTCTGTTCGCTCATGAACTGGCATTTGCCGACAAAGGGCCGCTGATTGAAACATGCGGTCGATGGGTATCGGGCTTTGAATATGTCGAAGTCCCGGCAAGCGAAGTGCCGCTCGAAGACGCGATCAAATCCTATCTGTTCAATGGACAGCTCGTTAGTCCGCCCGATGGCGAGATGACCCTCATTCTTCCAAGCGAAGCGAAGGCAACGGTTTCGGTTTGGAATTGGCTCGATCGCCACCTTAAAGGGAATGGCCCCATTCGCCGCCTCGAGGTCGTCGACGTGCGTCAATCGATGGCAAATGGCGGCGGACCGGCGTGTCTTCGCCTGAGAATTCTCGCTGACCCGGCAACGATCGATCCCAGGTTTCTTGTCGACAACAGGGCGCTCGACGCGATTGAGACAGTCGTTCGAGATAATTGGCCGGAAAGCGTTGCTCATGATGAGCTTCAAAACCCGTCGCTGATCGCGAGCGCCGAGCGCGCACGTCACGCGCTCATTGAGGCGCTCGACCTTTCCGAACTCGCCTGACAAGAGTCCCTGAACGGGACGCAATCGCGCTCTTTCAACACTATTTTAACCCTGTTCTTTAGCGAATGAATGGCGCAAAACTGCGGCTGAAGCGTTGGGGCGTTAACGATTTCCAGTATGCTCAAAAAGATTGGCCGCCTGTTCACGATCAAGACGCGCTTCGAGGCGTGGCTGGTGATCTATGCGATCGCACTTGGGGCGGTCGAACGCGGCCGCCTCTATCTTCATACCTATCCAGGTTGGGGCGGCTGGCTTCTTGCGGCCGCATGTACCGGAGTGGTGTTCATCGCCGGGCCCAAGCTGCTCGATTCCGTTAGAAAGCCTGCGCTCACAGCTGAATTCGTTCCCTATCGCGCAGCGGTTCGACGCCGAAACGCTACTGGTCGTAATCGACCCACGCCCCTGCGGTCTGGTCGCGCTTCAACGTTACCGATTTCACGTCGCAGAGATTGACTTCGGCCCAGGTCACAGGACCTGATCCTTTAAGATTGGCGCGAAGGTCGAATGCGCAATCCGGATCTTTGAAAGACACGAGACCCCGGGTGTTTGCCGCAGGCGCATCACCCAGTGGCTTCCAATCCTGAGTGCCCGAACGTCGGATCGAAAGTTTGGAAAGATCAACCCCGGTGCCGTTTACGAGGACGAAAGCGGACGCACCCGCCAAAACGGGAGAACTTGCGACGAGCAACAGGGTGGCAAGCCCATATTTCATCATCGCGGCGACCATATACCGGTCGCCGCGACGAGAAAATATACCGATCGTTTAGTCGGCCGTTAGCCGAAACTAAGTTCGGAATAGGTTGGACGCGTACCACTCCAAAAAACCGGAGCAGCCGCGGGTCCGTGTGTGGCAGCTTCCTTGAGCGGAAGAGCGGTAGAGCAGAAGGCGCATTCGGCCGACATCCGGCCAATCAGCCAGTGCGTCCGCCCGCAGCCCGGGCAGTGATTCACTTCGCCGTCATGATAAACAGCGTGATACCCCCGCGCGCTGGGATTGAAATAATTGCGGTGGGAGTTCGTCGAACTTAGCATTTTGCTATCCTTCGAAACCATTTGCACTCTCAAACGAGCGGAGAATCGTTAGGTTTCAATGCAAATCCACCTGTCCCTATTAGCTGTCACTCCGGGGCCACACTGCTGTTTCACCGCGGGACACCCGAAATCCTGGCCTTTCTTTTTATAAACAATTCCCAATCGGCGGAAATTTTAACCTCGTCTTAGTGATTGTTCGACGATTGTCGGGAGGTTCTCTACCGGAGTGGGAACCCGTGGAATCAAACGAGCGCTATTATCATCGCCGAGCGATCGAAGAGCGGACCGCAGCCCGCCGTGCATTGAGCGAAACCGCACGTGCCTGGCATGCCAAGCTAGCCCAGGATTTCGCTGAGCGGGCGAGCGCCGGTACGTCAACCGTCTGCGCACAAGGCGTCATCGCGGGCTGAACACTTTTGGTTCAAACGACGACGTTCCATTGCTTTAGACGGCTATCGAATGAGGCCGTTAGACCGGCCGTTCAGCGCGGTCATTTTCTTGTCAGAAGACCATTGGTGGGCCTCCGGAGCTTGCGGGTTAGTGCACCATGCTGAAGGGTTGCGCGGGGCCTCTGCTCCTCCTATGTCGCCCCCCTGCCAGTTCCTGGCACTTTGTGCGCCCGTAGCTCAGCTGGATAGAGCACCAGACTACGAATCTGGGGGCCGGAGGTTCGAAATCCTTCCGGGCGCGCCAATTTTCCAAGAAAAACAAGCTGCTTAGCAATGGGTGAAATGGCAGCGCTGACAGCTGTGGTATAGTAAAGGGACGGGAGGGCTGGCGCTAGTACAGCGCTTCTGTAAGCTGCGTTGTGGACAGGGGGGTGATGATGTCGCGCGTTATAGCAGCAGTGATTTCGGCAAGCCTGTTAGCGTCGTGCTCAAGCGGCTCACAAGGACCAGACCCCACGCCACACAAGCCATAGACGGCTATGCGACATAAGTTCGGCGAGAGCTTCAATGATGTGATGGCGCACCTGCGACTTCGAGCTTACGATATCAGGCAGTGCTACAAGAACATGCCGCTCGCGGGGTGCGTACTCATAAGCGGGATCAGACACCTCCACTGATACGCGACGGCGTACGTATAAGCCACCGTGCGGCTCAATCAGGTAGGGAAGGTGACGGACGTTGACCTTGACTACGACGCAAGGGCAACATTTCGGGCGCTGACTGCCGGTCCATACACGAGCGGACCTTGATTGGCTGGCACGCGACTACGGTAGTTTTTACGAGGAAATCACGCCCAAAGCGGCGCAGCGCTTCCGCACTCCTGCTAGCAACACCTACCTCGACACAGCGCCCGGCAAAGACGGGGAATGGGTCGCGCCGTCTTGAACAGGGGTGCGCGGGTCGATGTGCACAACCAGCGCTACATCGAGTTACGGACGACCTACATAATCACGGACGGCGAACCTCACTGCGATGTTGAAGCTGAGTGCACGACGCTCCAACAGTCAGTCGCCAGACCCATTCAAGGCGATGGATGTTGAGTTGGGAACGGCTTGACGCCCGGGAATAACAGCTCCCCGCACCCGAAGGCGCGAGGCGCTGTGGTCAGTCTCGCGAGAGAAGATGTTCCCACTCCTGACTGGGTCGTTTGATTATGGTCCGACGGTTTCCGATGGGACGGCTCGGGTGACAAGTCCGAGCGCCGCTAGGAGGGGTGTCGTGTCTCCTGCTTTCCTAGCGGCACAGCGGCGCCATCTTCTCGCCGTCGAGCAGACGGGCCACGAAACGGAGACGTTCGTCCATCTTGGCACACTCCCTCCACGGCACTTTGCTCTCCCCGCAAAGGCCAAGAGTGTAAACTATGTGCCCGGTATGAAATGCCACCATTTCAGGAAGGGAGTGAAAATACAATTGCTTAGCCACGCGATTCGTGAGGACGGATTCAGTCGTTTTTCGCCTGGGCAATCAGGCGGCCCGTTCGAGCACTGCCAACCGCGTCAGGCACGAACGTTCGACAAGCGTCTTCAAATGCTCGACCCGACCACCAAGCCATCCGAGCTCGGCGTCTGAGATCCGATATTCGCGCGAATAACGCGCCTTAATGTAGGCCTCTTTCAGTCGCGCATAGGCCCGTTTTTCCTCTCGCGTCGAACCGGGCCAGACCTGCTTCAGACTCGGCTCCATCCCTTCGGCAAGGGCGCGCAGCCGGTTCAGATTATGTGTTTTCTGTGCGTACAAAGTGCGGACCAGAAAGAGGCACTGGTAAAGCCGTTCGGTGGCTTGATGGAGCTGGAACGCGGCGTTGATTTTTCCGGCCTTCGCGCAATTAAATTCGAACGTTGTCGATATACTCCGTGGCACTTTGCATCCATCGTTCGAAGTAATCACGCGTTTCATCGAGCGCTTCCTTGGGACCAAGCTCATGCGGCTCGGTGAACGGGTGACCCGGTTCCTCGAACAGAAGAATGCCTTCTTTTAGAATGTCGATGAAGAAATAGCGCCCAAGCCTCAGCTTCTCGTTCACGTCATCCAAGCTGTGATAAATAAGGCTGACCGGCGTTCTTAAGGCTTTTCCTTCCGAAAGCTCATCGAGCAGCCGATCTTCGGTCTTGGCCCAGAATTCGGAAACGTCGGTCAGATCCTCGTGGCTTAAGACAACGAGCAGATCATAGTCGCTGAAATAGCGGCCGACGGGATCGTCGACCCAGTCGCCTCGAGCGTAGCTTCCAAAGAGAATGATCTTGAGGATTTTTCCGTTGCGGAACCGTTCCTGCGTTCGGTGCGCAATCGCTTTCGCAAATCCTCCGCGGATGATGTCCACCACATGCACAAGCTCGCGCTGCTTGTTTTGAGGCAGATGACTAAGATCAGTGCGCATCAACGAGAAGTGTAGAAAATTCGTCGATCTCTGGACAGTCCGAGGCTTTACAATCGTTTTATTTTTCCAATGGAAGAAGCCGTGCCCTACTGCCGTTGATGCGGTCCCGTCGTCAGCCTAAGAATTTGCCTCGATGCGTAGCACCCATTCAATCATCGCCCTCGGTTTGATCCTCGGTGGGTGTTCGCAGGTAGGAGGACCCTATCCTTCGCTTCAGCCGCGGACTGCGGAATCCATCGATCCGCGAGTGCAGCCTGTTCGGCCGATGAACGACCGTCCCGTCAAACCGGCGCTCGCCGCCCAACTATCGGCGCTGGTTGATGAAGCGCGCTTCGGAAATGCCGCGTTCCAACCCGTCATTGCGACCGCTGAGCGGCTTGCAGCCTCTGCTGGAGCCGCTCAAAGCGAAAGCTGGATTGTCGCCCAGGAAGCCCTGACGACAGCGATCGCCGCTCGAAGTCCAACGGCCAATGCTCAAGGCGATATTGACGCGATTGGAGCAAGTGCGCTCCAGAACCAGGGCGGGATTGCACCGAACGACTTAAGGGCGATTGACGGGGCTGCGGATGAAGTGGCGACAATCGCCCGCAATCAAACCGACCGGATTGACGCGATCAAAAAGAGGCTCGGGCTTTAACTTAAAACCGCTGACCTGGCGGCGGGCCAATCTTTCGCGTCCATCCAATAGATGATCGAAGGGTTGAGTTCGGGGCCAAAACGCTCGTCGACAAAGTCCAAATCCTGTCGACGGCTCATTCCAAGCCGCTTCATCAGCCCCCAGCTCGCCTCGTTTCGATCGACGGTCATTGCAATTACGTGGGGCGCGCCAAAACGACCAAAGGCGAGATCGAAACTCAAGATTGCTGCTTCCTTGGCGATCCCCTTCCCCCATGCATCGCGCCGAAGGCGCCAGCCAATTTCGTGGCTTCCAGTCAGCGTTCCGGCGCCTGGTGCGTTGACCCGCTTGATCCCGCAAAATCCGATAATTTCACGGCTTTTGCGATCCTCGATAATCCAGAATGTGTGGCCAAAGTCCCTGCTGAAACTGCGGATCCGGTGATATGCGGCGCGCCATTCTTCGGGGCTCTGAACTCCGCCGAGGTGCTGCATGACCTCAGGCTCGTTCATGACCTTGTAGAAATTCTGTTCGTCTTCGTCGGTCCAATCCCTGAGGATCAGCCGATCGGTTTCGCCAACAGCTTCATCCATTGATCAGACGCGCTGCATCAAGCGCGTGATAGGTTAGAACGCCTGTGGCTCCAGCGCGCTTGAACGCAGTCAAAGTTTCAAGAATGAGGGCGTTGCGATCCGCAGCTCCTGCCGCCGCGGCATGTTCGATCATCGCATATTCGCCCGATACTTGATAAACAAAGGTCGGAACGCCGAACATCTCCTTCACCCGTGCAACGACGTCGAGATAGGCCAGTCCTGGCTTCACCATCACGAAATCCGCGCCCTCGGCGAGATCGAGTTCGACCTCCCGCAACGCTTCCTCGAAGTTCGCTGGATCCATCTGATAGGAGCGCTTGTCGCCCTTGAGGCGACCCAGCGACCCGACCGCCTCACGAAACGGACCATAAAATGCCGAGGCATATTTTGCGGCGTAGGCCATGATCGCGACGTTCTGATGTCCCGCGCCCTCGAGCGCTTCCCGGATCGCAAGAACGCGCCCGTCCATCATGTCTGAAGGTGCAACGATATCCGCCCCCGCAGCGGCTTGAACAAGCGCCTGTTCGACGAGGACTTCGACCGTCGGATCATTAAGGACATTTCCGCCATCGTCGATAAGAC
Organism: uncultured Alphaproteobacteria bacterium; assembly: GCA_963703055.1. Lineage (GTDB taxonomy): Bacteria > Pseudomonadota > Alphaproteobacteria > Sphingomonadales > Sphingomonadaceae > Sphingomicrobium. Next base: position 1,159,139 of record OY969784.1, read on the forward strand.
CGTCGTGGCCGTGGGCGGTATAGGGATCGAGTGCGACATCGGTAAGAACTCCGATGTCCGGAACCTTGTCCTTGATCGCTCGGATCGCGCGACAGACGAGATTGTCAGAGTTGAGAGCTTCTTCGGCGCGCTCGCTTCGGAGGTGTTCAGGCGTATTTGGGAACAGAGCGATGCACGGAATTCCCGCATCGCGCGCTTCGCGCGCCTTGGCGACGATCCGGTCGACGCTCGATCGGCCGACGCCAGGCAATGAAACGATCGGTTCTTCCTTGTCATGGCCGTCACAAACAAAAAGTGGCCAGATGAAATCTGAAGGATGAAGCCGGTTTTCGGCTAGCATCGAGCGCATCCAGCCGCTCGAACGGCCGCGACGCATTCGAAGATGTGGGAAAGGCGCAATGCTCATTGAAATGCGCCTATACAAAGATCCCGCACGAAACGAAGCCGCACCCCAAGAAAAGGCAGCAGCGCAACTTTTTGGTCAACGCTAGCCCGCGGGATTGAGCGCTCCCCCGGGTTCGCGTGTCGCAAGCGCTTCTTCGGTGCATTCCTCAACATCGGGCCGACCGATCGACATGCGCGCTTTTTTCCACCCGCCATGAAGATAGAAAGCGATTGCAAGACTAAGGTTGATTGCAGAGGTCACAGGGAAGCTCGTCCAGATCGCATCCGCATGGAGCCAGCTATAGGTTGCGAAAATATAGCCAAAGCGCACCGGAACGAGCCCAACGGCAAGGACGACGAGCGGAATCCAAACGGCGCCATTTGCGCGAACCGTTCCAAACAGGACCATCATCACTCCGAACAGGAGGAAATTCCAGGTTGCGATCGCGTGAATATGCCGAGCGATCGGAAGCGCCGGGCTGCCCGAAGTCAGGAAAAGGGAAAGGACGGTCCTGTCGGAAAGCGTAAGAGCAATGATTAACGCCGCAGTGATCACGAGCGTCTGAACGATCCCGACGCGGGTAATCCGGTTCACTCTGTCCCAGAGACCGGCGCCGATGTTTTGAGCGGCCATTGCGCTAACTGCAGCTCCAAGGGCCATTGCTGGCATTTGCACATAGGTCCAAAGCTGGAGCGCGACCCCGAACGCAGCGACCGTATCGACACCCTCGCGATTGACCATTCCGACGAGCGCGAGCGACGAGACGGAAATAATGACCATTTGCAGCCCCATCGGGAATCCCTTGACGATCACAGTCTTGAGAATCTGGATGTCGCACCAGAGATAGCGGAGTTCCTTTCCGCGAAGTCTGAGCGGAAGATCGCGCAGATAAATGAATGCGATAAGCGCGACGAGCGCGGAATAATTTGCAATCAAGGTCGCAGTCGCCGAGCCGGCGATCCCAAGGCGGGGCGCGGGACCAAGACCCCTGATGAAGACAGGGTTGAGACCGCTGTCGAGGATCACTGCAACAAGCATGAACCATAGCGGAGTCATGCTGTCGCCGGATCCTCGCAGCGCCATCATCATCAATGTGAGAAGCAGGAGCGCCGGCATCGCAAGGAAGATCACTCGTAGATATGCGAGTGCGAGCGGAGCGGCGGCGGCCGGAGTTCCAAGCAAATTGAGGATCGCCGGGGACAGGAAATAACCTGCGATCGCAATTCCGATGGCGATCACTGCAAAACCCCCGGTCGCAGTGCCGAAGACGAGACGGGCGCCTTCGATGTCGCGACGTCCCCACGCCTGACCGACAAGGATTGTCGCCGCCATTCCGAAGCCGAAGACGAATGCAGTCAACAGGAACATCACCATGTTCGCGTTCGAAGTTGCGGCAAGCGCATTTTCTCCCAAGAACCGGCCGACCCATATCGCGTTGATCGTGCCGTTCAGGGACTGAAGGATGGAGGACGCGAGCGTCGGAAGCGCAAACATCAAAAGAGTGGGCGCGATTCTGCCCTGTGTAAGGTCCCCGCGCGATTTTTTGCGGTCAATCTTGTCCGCTGCCATCACTCCTCCTGTCACCCCACATGCTCCGGAAGTTATACGGCAGCCTAGTCTTAACCGCCGCGGCTAGGGCCGACCATCGCCCCTCGAAAGTGCAAAAAAGCGCTAGCCGAGCCTCTCCAACGCGGCGTTCAGCCGTTCGGCCTCAGCGGCCTTGAGCCCATGGTCAAGGCGCGCCTTTTCGATGGCCTCGGGGCGAGCGCGCTCGGTGAAATTGGGATTGGCGAGACGCGCTTCGAGACCGTCACGCTCTTTGGCAGCAGACGCCGCGGCCTTCTCAAGCCGGGCTTTTTCAGTCGCAATGTCGATGACACCTTCCAGAGGCAGTGAGAAGATCGCTTCGTCAACAACGACCTGCGCGGCTCCTGACCCTGAGAAGGTTGAACGTTGAATGGAGGAAATGCGCGCCAGCCGGGCAATCATTGCATGATTGCGATTGAGGCGAAGCTCAGTTTGGTCAGACGCATCGGCTGCGAACAACTCAAGTCTCGCCGAGGGTGGAACATTAAGCTCGGTCCTTGCGGAACGCACTTCATTGACGAGCTTGATCAACCACTCAAGCTCGGCTTTGGAATGAGCGTCGACTTGAGCCTCCGGCTGAGGCCAGCTCGCAACGATGAGATCGTTCGATCGCTTGCCCATGGCGTGCCAGAGTTCCTCTGTAATGAACGGCATCAGCGGATGGAGAAGCACCAGAATCTGATCGAACGCCCAGGCCGCAACGGACCGGGTTTCTTTATCAAAACTGCCCTTCACGAGTTCGACATACCAGTCGCAGAAGGTGCCCCACACGAAATGGTAAATGGAATCCGCAATATCGTCATAGCGCAGCTCGTCGAACGCCCGGTTCACGCGTGCCAGCGTTTCCACGACTTCGCCGATGATCCAGCGATTGACCGGTAAGCTCGCTTCGGGCGCGGAAATCGACGCGCTTGCGCCAACCCCGTTCATCTGAAGGAAGCGTGCCGCATTCCAGAGCTTGGTCGCAAAATTGCGATATCCTTCAACCCGCTTTTCATCGAGTTTGATGTCTCGGCCCTGGCTTTCCATGGCCGAAAGCGTGAAACGAAGCGCGTCTGCGCCATAAGTGTCGATCAATCCCAGCGGATCGACAGTGTTGCCCTTCGACTTCGACATCTTCTGGCCGTGCGCGTCGCGAACCAGACCGTGCAGATAAAGGGTTCGCCACGGGACTTCGCCCATGAATTCGATCCCCTGCATCGCCATCCGTGCATCCCAGAAGAAAAGAATATCGAAGCCTGAAATCAGAATGTCATTGGGATAGTGCCGTTTGAGATCTTCGGTCTCCTCGGGCCATCCAAGCGTTGCGAACGGCCAGAGCGCCGAGCTGAACCAGGTATCGAGAACATCTTCATCCTGATGAATTGGAGCGCCTCCGGCCTGCGCCTTTGCTCCGTCTTCGTCTTCGGCGACGAAAACCTCGCCGTCCTCGCCATACCAGGCCGGAATACGATGACCCCACCAAAGCTGGCGCGAGACGCACCAGGGCTGGATGTTTTCGAGCCAATTGTACCAGGTTTTTGTCCAGCTTTCAGGAACGACCCTGATTAGTCCGTCTTTCACAGCGGCAAGCGCTGGACGGGCAAGCTTGGCAGCATCGACATACCATTGGTCGGTTAGCCAGGGCTCGATGACGGCGCCCGACCGATCGCCGAACGGGGTTGGGACGACGCGGTCCTCGACACGGACAAGGACCGCATCCTCTTCAAGCTTTGCAACGACTGCCGTGCGGGCAGCCTCGCGTGAAAGGCCGAGGAACGCTTTGGGAATGAGGCCATCTGCCGTTTGCACCACGAATGCTCTTGAATCGAACATGTTGAGCATGTCCGACGGTCGGATGCCGGCGCGCTTCCCGACTTCAAAATCGTTGAAATCGTGTCCTGGAGTGATTTTGACTGCGCCCGAGCCCAGTTCGGGATCGGCATGTTCATCGCCGATGATCGGGATGAGCCGGCCTGTAATCGGATGCCGGATCATCTTGCCGATCAGCTTTTTGTAGCGTTCGTCTTCCGGGTGGACCGCGACGGCCATGTCGGCGAGCATGGTCTCGGGTCTCGTCGTTGCGACTTCGATCGATCCACTACCATCGTCGAGCAGGTACCTGAGCGTCCAGAACTTTCCCTGGACATCACGGGTTTCGACTTCGAGATCGCTGATCGCGGTCTCGAATTTCGGATCCCAGTTGACCAGCCTTTTGTCGCGATAGATGAGCCCGCGTCGATAGAGTTCAACGAAGACGTGGGTGACGGCTCGACTGAAACCCTCATCCATCGTGAAGCGTTCGCGGCGCCAGTCGCACGAGGCTCCTAGTCGGCGAAGTTGACGGGTGATTGAGCCGCCCGATTGCTCCTTCCATTCCCAGACCTGGCTAAGGAAGGCTTCGCGGCCGATGTCCGCCCGATGAAGCCCTTGGCTTTCGAGGTTACGCTCGACAACCATCTGTGTCGCAATGCCGGCATGATCGGTCCCAACGACCCAGAGCGCGTCCTTGCCGAGCATTCGCTCCCGACGGACGAGAACATCCTGGAGCGTGTTGTCGAGCGCGTGACCAATGTGAAGCGAACCGGTGACATTGGGCGGGGGCATGACGATCGTCCATGGCTCGCAATCCGGCCGGTCGGGACGAAAGAGACCCTCTCGTTCCCAATGCTCATACCAATGCTTCTCGATCGAGGCAGGGTCGAAGGTCTTTGGAAGCTCGCTCATTGCCGCCGGCGGTTAGCGATGCGGCGCTGCAGCATCAACCTGGGGCGGAAGTAATCGTGCTCCGCACGGCATTTCTGAACCTCGTTTGATCCGGGATGTTAAAGCGGGCGGCCGGTAATTCGCGTAATTTCGCGCCGGACATGCTCTTGAACCATCTGCGCCAGATGCTCGTCCAGCCACGCCTTCAACATCGGGCGAAGCATTTCTCGAACGACCTCTTCGAGAGGATTGACGCTGGGCGGCGGGGGAAGAGTCGAAGCAACGGACTGAAGTTCTTCGAGAGCCTGACGGCTCTGACCAGCCGCGTTGTCGTTGACCAGCGGTGGGCCAAGATCCACCGGAGGTGCGAGTGGCTCGTTGAGCTCGAGAATGTCGTTTTCAGGGTCGACGGCCGATTGCCCATCGTCCCGTTCCGTTTCGACTGGACGGGTCGCCGTACGCAGTTCCTTCTCCTCGGCGATCACCTTCTTGATCGACGCAAGGATGTCTTCCATCGATGGTTCTCGGCCGGATGACTGCATAACTCCAACGATAGCTTCAATGGCGCCGCGAAGTCACCCCTCAGTTCGCCATCAAAGTCGAAACTGCTGCGCGGCCAGGAAACTCAGCCACGTTCCGCGCCTTTCGCTGGTGGGGGTGCGGTCGGCGCGGCTGTCGAAGGCTGGATCTCGACTCCCGTCGACGTGGGCGCCTCCTGGTTGATCGCTGCCGGGTCGATGTTCGGAGTTACAACAGGATTGGGCGGCATTTCCTGAGGACTGACGGTGCGGGTGGCAGCCGGAATATGTGCAGGATCATCGGCCCAATCGTTCCAATTGTTCGCGACGTGGCGGTAGTTCCCGAGCGGGTCGTAGAGCGGGCCTCCGTCGAGTCCGAGATCTTGCGCCTGGGCCTGTCCCATGGAGTTGAGGAGCTGGAACCCCGCAACATAGGCGTCGCGTTTCGCAGTGACGAGCGAGACCTGCGAATTCAACAGCTCCTGCTCGGCATTGAGGACGTCGAGGATTGTCCTTGTTCCAACCGTCTGCTCGGCTCTCGTGCCCTCGAGGGCAAGCTCGTCTGCCTGGACAGCGACAGTCTGGGCCTGGATCGCGCGCTGGGCAGCATCATAAGTCGCAAAAGCTGCACGTGTTGCTTGGACGACCGCGCGCTCGGTGCCAACGACTTGCTCACGAAGCTGGCCCTGCTGGGCCTGCGCCTGGCGGATCCGCGCTGCCGGGAGTCCGCCCTGAAAGAGCGGAATCGTTGCACCTAGACCAATTCCGATCTGGGTTCCGGTGTTGGGAACGCCTGCAGGCGCATTTCCGGGAAGATTGTTGTCGTAACTGCCTGTGGCCTCCGCGGAAAGCGTCGGCAGGCGAGATGCACGCGCGACCTTCACGTCATAGCCGGAGGCGATTTCCTGTTGGGCGATCGATACGAGATCCGGATTGTTGGAAAGAGCGATGCGGACCGCCTCATCGGCAGTGGTCGGGAGCGGTGGAAGCGGCGGCGGAGGCGCCAGAGTGCCGGGCGGATGGCCGATATCCTGCCGATATGTCGCTTCACTTCCAGTGACGGTTCCCTGGGCGGTCGCGAGCTGGGCTCGACCGAGTTGAAGTCGTGCTTCCGATTGTGCGACGTCGGTTCGAGTAAGATCACCGATCTGAAACTGATCTCTGGTTGCCTCGAGGTTCGTTGAGAGCACCTTCACATTGTTTTCGTTCAATTCGACGATCGCACGATCGCGAATGACGTCCATGTAGGCGCCAACCGCCTGCGAAAAGACATCTCCCTCGACGGCGGTCAGGGTCGCTCGCCCAGCAAGATCGCGGGTTTCCGCCGCACGAACGGAGTTCTTGACGCTGCCGCCATTGAAGAGCGGGTAGCTGACCGTAACACCAGCGGACAGCACCGGGCCGTTTCCTCCAACCTCAAGGAGGCCGGACTGGCTGACGTATCGGTTTAGCCCAACGTTGGCACTGACCTGCGGCCGACCGGCTGCCTTCGCAATCGCAACGGCGGCATCGGTTGCCTCTTGAGTTTGGCGCTGCCCCGTCAGTGTCGGGTTGGTGCGATAGGCCGAAACGAGCGCTTCGCGCAGTGTATCGGCGCTGGCCGTGCCAGCCATCAGGGCAGCAATCAGCGATCCGGTGAGAAACTTGCGAACCACTCGAAATAACCTCTTTTTTAGAAAGTGAATGCCCTTGGCTTTGCGAAGCCGGGAAGATGGGGCACCCCCGCGTCGCTCAAGGACAGATAGCCAAATGCTGCGCCTGCCTTGCGGCCCAAGACGAGACGCGTGACCCCCCTGTCAACGAGTGCAGTTCCAAGCCTGCCGCCCTCGGCAAGCTGACCGATGATTGCTTCAGGAATGAACTCGATCGCGCCGTCGATCAAAATCTGATCGTAGGTTCCGTTTTTTGGCCATCCCTCTTCGAGCGGCCCTTCCACGACCTTGATTCCGTTGTCGCGGGCCTGTGCTGCCAATTGCGAAGAACTCTCGAGCGCGGTGACCGTCAGTCCCATCGCATCAAGAATCGCCGCCGAATAGCCGGTGCCCGCGCCGATTACCAACGCCCGCTGTCCATCCAGCGGCATCATCTGCATCAGAAGCGAACCAAGTACCGCGGGCGCGGGTAGAAAACGTCCTTCACCGATCGGAACCGCACGGTCGACATAGGCCAAGGCTCGCGCTCCAGCCGCGACAAACCGTTCACGAGGGATCATTCCCATCGCACCCACGACCACCGGATCCGTCACGCCTTCCGGCCGAAGCTGGTTCTCGACCATCGCCGCGCGAGCAGCCGAGAAATCCGGTATTGGTGTCTGGACAGTCATTGCTGTTATATGCCTATAATACACTTGGAGTTCAAGCCTGCACTGCTTTTGCGAACAGAAGTGGAAGGCGCTCATATCCGTAGGTTCGGGTCCCGCCAACCGCCATTTGTCAAATCGGCTTTGCGCTCGAAGCGACGCCGAAAAAGAGCGATCTGATGAATTGAGGCCACGCTCTTCTCTGAACTGCGTGGCCGATCCACGCATGCAAGAGGCGATCGTTGTGAACACTTGCTTCGAGGCCGATCTCGTCCGCCACGGCTTTGAGCAAGCCGTGATCGATCGGTAGGAGTGACGCGCCGTTGCCTTTGAGCCGGCGTCCGATTTTGAACATTCGTCTGTCCAGTTTCGGACAAAGCCAAGGGCGCTCTCGACGGCCCCCGATTGATTGCGATCGCGCGTGACTTTTCCCACGGTGAAAAGATCTGCAAGAGCCGTGCCATAACACCCTTGACGTGTTGGCCAGTGATGTTCGTCTGACATTCGATCGTGGTCGTTGGTCACGGCTTTCGCAAACGGCAGGAAATCGGCGCTGGGGCTTCCCAAATTCTTCAACCCGCCCTATTTCGACATTTCCAAATATCGCGACTTTGGCGGAAATTCGCCATTTTCTGGCCCGATGGCGGAGTGGTTACGCAGAGGACTGCAAATCCTTGCACGCCGGTTCGATTCCGGCTCGGGCCTCCAATATCCAGAGATAAGTTATTATTTTCAATAGCTTAGGCCAGGTTATCCAATTCATGACCTAATCGGAATCCCACGTGCGCACCTTCACGGGTGCGCTCGGTCACCTGTAGCCTGCTCGACTTGCCTGCCAGGAAGCGACTTGAGGAGTTCAAGATCTTCTGGGTGCCGCTCCATTATCTCGAGGAGCGCGACCGCCGCATCAGATGGTGGAGTTTTTCCGGTTTCATATTTTTGAAACGCACGTTTGCCGCCGCCCAAGACGCGACCGGCCTCTTCTTGCGTGAGCTTCAAGCGCAGCCTCAACGAGCGAACCTTCTTGGCGTAATTCATGCGCATCTGCTGGTAGACTTCGTTCCACTCGGCGAGATCCTTTCCAGTGTGAATCGCATCGCCATCGCCTTAGGATACCAGCCCGGAACATCGATCACCTTGGAATAAATCGCGTACGAGACCGTCATTGGCCGCACGCCACGTCGCAGCGTTTCGCCAGTCTCGGGATGGATCCTCGTCTTCTCGGCCATGATCAAACCTCTTTGAACGACGCGAGCGTCACGTCGATGAGCGTTTCGCCCGCGAACTTCAGATACAACCACATTCCATCCATCGGCGCCTTGTAGGTGTCGTGCCAAACTCTAGGCTTTTGGCGGCGAGTGCTGTGTCTCCGATTTCACAAAGTCGCGCTTCTCGAGCGTTTGTACGACATCGACCACGCCCTCCAACGAATAACCGATCGCGTTTGCCGACCTGATCGCCGAACTCGTGATCTCCAAAGTTTCGACGTCGGCAAACTTGGCCTGGATGCCCGACAAAAGATGGTGCGGCACATTCTTCAGCACTAACCGGCAGTACACCTTAGAGGTGTAATTGTCAACGCGGTTATGGTCCCCAATCAGGTTCCAGCCGCAGCCCGAGAGGACTTCGCACTCACACACATCGCGGAGCGGAAGTCGCCTCCCAAGGTTATCCACTTCAGTCGGTAAGTGTTTGAGATCCTACCTGCTGGCAACGGGAGAAGCGTCGGAACGAAACTTGAATAGGTTAGGAGCTTGGACTGATCGGGTGTAGAGGATAAACATCACCAGCCATCTACATGGCTCACTGGTGGCTGAGAGACATTGGAGCGCTCCCGCCTTTGCGGAGCCTAACAATGTCCAAAGTTACAGCTCACCCGCTCGCGCCTATGGTGCGAAAGCTTTCGCTCTGGAATCCTATCAGCGACGCTGACGAAGCCGCCGTGCTCGCCCTACCGTTCATCGTGCGCGATATGGATGCCGGGCAATACATCGTCTGGGAGCGAGACACGCCGCATTACACGTGCCTTTTGCTGTCGGGCTTTGCCTATCGCCACAAGGAGGCGGGTAACGGCGGACGGCAGATTATGTCGATCCACATGAGGGGCGACATCCTCGATTTGCAGAACTCGCTGCTTGGAACAGCCGACCACAATGTGCAAATGTTGAGCGCAGGCCAGGTTGCGCTTGTTCCTGTCGAAGCGGTGAGAGAAGTCGCTTTCAGCCATCCGAACGTCGGCATGGCGATGTGGTACGAAACGTTAGTCGAAGGTTCGATCTTCCGCGAGTGGATTTTAAATATTGGGCGTCGAAACGCGTCAACGCGCATCGCTCACCTTTTGTGCGAATTTGCACTGCGGCTAGAGCAAGCGGCAATCGGCAGCCAGACAGAATACGTGCTTCCTATCACTCAGGACCAACTTGCCGACGCGGTCTCGCTAACGTCAGTTCACGTCAACCGGACGCTTATGAAGTTGGAAGCGGATGGACGGATCAATCGCACTAAACGCGCCATCACAATCAGTGACTGGCAAGCCTTGGCAAAGTTTGCAGATTTCGATCCCCATTACCTGCACCTCGACCGGTCCAAACAAACCAAAGTTGGGCCGTCTGCCTAGCCTGGTATATTTCGAAAATCTCCTGACTCGGGCAAATTATTGGAGCCACACTGAGAGTCCCCCGCAGCGGAGGAAGCTACCCGTGACTGATCAAAATTCGCGTGACTATTATGTTGGTCGCATCGCCAGAGAGCGGGAGCTAGCTCGCCTCGCCGCCGATCCCGGCATCGCAAACATTCATTTTGAAATGGCCGACCTTTACGAAAACATTCTCCAGCGGATAGACTGCTTTCGACCGGAAATTCCACACGCCGACAAATCGATGCGACAGCGCTCAGCGTCACCAAATGCAATGAGAAACTAGGGTCGCCCGTCTGTCTCTCGCCAAAAACGATTCGCCCTCACTCGATGTCAGGAGAGCCCAGGTATGGCGGCCTGATCCTTTGGGCCGCGAAAGTCCGGCACTACGCTTGAAAGCCAAGCGATCTTGGCTAGTTCCCTAAGGTGCATCTGCTGCATAATATTGTGGCGCCGCGACTGTTGCGCCACCCGCTCGCGGCAAGCCCCGTGCAGATAAATCGGTGATCGCGCGCGTTCGAGGTTATCCGGTTCGATCGGAAGGTGCCCGATAATTGGCGGATTAAGGTCTTCCATCTTCAGGCGAAGATTTTCGCTTCCGCTCTGCGGGTCAGGCTAATCGACCTGGACCCCAAAGCATCAGGCTCGATTTCGGTTTGAGTTCCATCGGCAACACCACGAGATCGTGCAACCCAGACCATCGACGGAAATAAGGCTTATATCGGAAGTCATTAGGGTGAACCGTGATTGTTCGACCGATTTTTCCGGCCGTTTATGGACCTCTCTCACACGCGTTTCCAAGGCCCCCTCAGTAAAATCAGGTATTGTTGTTTGTCAATAAACATGATATTGATATTCGATATGTAACCGGTGAGGAAGGATCGTCCATCATGGTGCGTTCGATTGGTGTGTTGCTCCGTATTGTGTCCTGGCTGAACATCGCCTTGGGAATCGCGTTTGCACTCGGCTTTGTGGGGACTTTTCCTTTTGGCGGGACCATGTTGGCTTCGCTGCGGGTTCATCACTCACCAGCTCTTGCCTCAGCGATTATCGATGGCGTTCGGATCGTTCTTTCGATCGGGGTTTGCGCGGTCATTGCGACCGACGTCATATTGTCCCGATTGATCCTGATGGTTCGAACCGTCGCCGCGGGCGATCCGTTCATTGAGGCGAATGCAAACAGATTGCAGCAAATTGCCTGGTCTCTCCTTGTCCTACAGCTGCTCAACGTCGGAATTGAATTTGCTGAATGGCACGTCGGCCGGCTGGACGGAGGCGCCAGCTTTACGTTTTCGATGACTGGCTGGGTTGCTGTTCTGGTCGCCTTTGTCATGACTCGGATGTTCGCGATCGGTACCCGTATGCGCGACGATCTTTCGGGAACGGTCTGATGGCCATTCATATTGCGTTGGATGATCTTCTTCACGAACGAAGAATGACCCTCACAGACCTCTCGGAACGCGTGGGAGTGACGCTCGCAAACCTGTCGATCCTAAAGACAGGCAAGGCTCGCGCAATCCGCTTTTCAACACTTGAAGCAATTTGTCGGGTTCTGGAGTGTCAGCCGGGGGATTTGTTGAGATATACGGCAAATGAGCCTTAGCCCCCAGCACTAATCGCCGAGGACCAGATCGGCGGGCGGAGCAGGTCGTCAAGATTAGCAACCGTCGCGATGGACCAACCCCTTGCGAACATCGTCTTCGCGCCACACACTCCGATTGAAGGAATCTGGCGTTCGATCGCGATCCAAGGGGATGGTAGCGTGGGACTTCGAGCGAAGTTCAATATTCTGATGTTGGTCGTCTCGGGCCTGGGAATCGGCCTGTTCGTCCTCGCCGCCAATTCGCTGGTTAATTCGGTCGCTCGCCAGGATGTCCTTCAAAGCTCACGGATTATGATGGAAAGCGCAGCTGGAGCGCGGAAATATACGTCGGAACAGATCGCGCCGATTCTGAAACCGTTGATTGCCCACCAATTCTACCCTCAATCCGTTTCAGCCTATGCCGCAAAGCGGAACTTCGACGTCATCCGCTCGAAGTTTCCCGATTACATGTACCGCGAAGCAGCGCTCAACCCGACAAACCCCCAGGATCGCGCGTCCGATTGGGAAGCCGACATCATCAATGATTTTCGCGCGCATCCGGGCAAGGACGAAGTCTCGCTCGAACGCTCAACCCCGACGGGTTCGATGCTGGAGCTCGCCCGGCCAGTGATCAACAAGCCCGCATGCATGGAATGTCACAATACCGCAGCGTCAGCTCCCGCTTCAATGATTGCGCTTTACGGCAGCCAGAACGGATTCGGTTGGAAGCCCGGCGAAGTCATTGGGGCGCAGATTGTCTCGGTACCAATGCAGGAATCCTCCACGCGCGCTGCCCAAATCCGCAAATTGTTCGTGATCCCATTCGTCGTTTTCATTGTCCTTCTCTTCGTCGCAGTGAACGCGCTGCTGCATTTCGTCGTCATCCGCCCACTCGAGCGGATGGCCAAGAGCGCTGAAGATGTGAGCATGGGAAAAATTGATACGCCGGAATATCGGCACGGCGGATCCGACCAGGTCAGCCGTTTAGCAGCCTCGTTCAATCGGATGCATCGCAGCCTCGCCGAAGCGTTCCGGATGCTCGGCCACGATTGATCGTGGCCGAGGGACCTTCTTCAGACGAGAAATATTTCCTTAGCTATTCGCGAAGCGATGAGCGCTTCGCGTTGCGGTTCGCCAGAGACCTTCGATCGCGAGGAGTGGAAATGTGGGTCGACCAGGTCGATATCCGACCGAGCGAACATTGGGATCGTGCGGTCGAAAAAGCCGTCCGCGATTGCCGCGGATTGGTGGTGATCCTTTCGCCGCGTTCCGTTGTCTCGGACAACGTTGCCGACGAAATCAGTTTTGCGATCGAAAATCGCAAAGCGGTCCTTCCGGTCATGTTCGAGAAATGCAGCCTGCCGCTTCGTATCACGCGGATGAACGTGATCGATGCGAGCGCAAACTACGAACGCGCGGTTCACCAGTGCGCGACGGAAATTCAGCGTATCAGCGATCCCGAACATCCTCTTGGGTCATTAAAAGCGAGTTCTCCGATCGAGTCTCAAATCATCGCCACACTTAAGAGCCAGCTCGCGAGCATCATTGGCCCGATTGCAGGCATCATTGTCGAGAAGGCATCTACGCGCGCATCGAACGTCAAGGAATTGATCAGCCTCTTGACGCAACATATCGATGATCCAGCCGACCGAATTCGTTTCACTGCGTTAGTCGCCGCGAGGGATGCCACCCCTTTGACCGCTCCGCGGCCTTCAAATCCGCCCCCTGTCGCCGACAGTCCCATCGCTTCCGCAGAGGTTCAAAGGATCGGAGAGATTTTGATCCGCTATCTTGGACCACTCGCGCCCGTCCTCGCCAAGCGCGAAAGCCAGACCGCATCGTCGATCGACCATCTGAAGAACCGGCTGGCGGATCTCATTCCCGATCCCGATGAACGGGTACGGTTCTTGAAGGCGCTAAAGGGTCCCTGAGCCCGTCCCTCCAATCCAATTCCGGCGACAATGGAAATAAGGCGAACCGTTATGGTCAAAGCCTCTTCTGTTAGGCTCCTGAGTTTTGGGGGCCAGCCAAATGCAGCTCCATCTACCAAGTCCATTGCACCGCTGGCGCGCATTCGTGGGCGAAGTCGGAATCATCGTGATTGTTGTCCGATCGCGCTTGGGGCTGAACAGCTTGTCGAAACTATTCACTGGCGCCGCGAAATCTCGGCAGAGCGCGAATCCCTGCTTCAGGAGGCAGCGGACAGTGTCACGCCAGTCAAAGCGCGAAAGGCGGAGCAACCGTGCATCGATCGCCAGCCCTCCGAAATCCGCGTCGTGCTCGATCGCCATCACCAAAGGTCGCCGTTGGGCTTGAACGGCGCGATTGGAGTTCCGACGCGCCAAGGCGCAACACGGATCGTCGTTCGAAAGTCGTCGACCCCTTCTTGTGGCCAAACCTCGATGGGCTTCACAAAGGCGAGCGTGTTCCTGCCGGCGTAAATAGCAGATCCTGATAGTCCCAGCTGAAGTCTGCTGCCGGTGACACAGGCTTCATTGTCACCCGGTCAACCTTGCCGTTGGCGTCGAGCGAAAAGGTCACATAAGCCGGCTCGACCCATTTGAGTGATGGGTTCGTCTTGAACGTATCATATTGGTAATGGGTAAGAGGTCCGTTCATTCCCGTCGAATGGGGAAATTGGATGCTGAGTGCATTACCTGACTGGCGAACGTTGATGGTTCCATACCAGGGGTCGGTATAGTCGCCGACATAATGATCAAGCGGTAGCGAGGGGCCGATCGGGGCGGGTTTGGCCTCGGCGGTTTGAACCTGCTTTGCGGCTGCAGCGAGCCGATCCAGCTTGAACTTGTGGAATTCTTCCGGCCAATGGGTCGAGGGAAACCCGAGATAATAATCGAGAAGTTCATCGCGAAGACCAAGGATGATCTCGCCGTCTTCGCTGTTGGCCGCGATGAAAATGCCGATATTCTTATCCGGAATGAGCGCGATCGTAGCCTGTGACCCGAGGACCGCACCGTCATGCCCAACGATTTTGGCACCGCGATAATCGGAAATCTCCCAACCTAGAGCGTACAGGCTGAAGTGCGGATTTGTGACCGCGAACTCCGCGGGAAACTGGCGGATCGGTGTTGGAACGACGCCGGTCCACATTTGCTCGGACTGTGCGTCGGAAAACAATCGCCTGTCGCTTCCAGGGATTTTGCCATGGTCGAGCTGCGTCAGAAGCCATCGGCTCATATCGTTGGCGCTAATCGCAAGGCCGCCGGCTGGCGCGGCGTTCTGCGCGATCATCGCATTTTCGTCGAGTGGCATTTGCGCGCCAAGGCCATGGATTTGGCCGCTGTTGCGGCTGTGCGGTCGAGCATGGTCGGGATTGGCTTCGAATTCCGCATCGCTGTCGGTCGAATGGTTCATCCCCAACGGCCCGAAGACATGATCGTGGATGTAGCGTTCCCAGGTTTCACCGCTGACCTCCTCGATCAGTTGACCAACGGCCATGTAGAGAATGTTGTCATAGGCATAGCCGCTCCGGAAACTTGTGGCGGGCTTCAGGTATCGGATGCGATGAACCGTCTCCTTGCGCGACAGCGTGCTGTTTGGAAGGAACAGAAGGTCACCTTCACCCAGTCCAAGGCCGCTGCGATGAACGAGAAGATCGCGGATCGTCATTTCGCGCGTGACCCACGGATCCCACATCCTGAAGTCCGGCATGTGGTCGATGACCCTGTCGTCCCAACTGATTTTCCCTTCATCGACGAGCGTCGCGAGGGCTGCGTTCGTGAAAGCCTTTCCGGTCGAGCCAGTGAAAAAAATCGTGTCGGCATCGACCGGCCGATTGGTTGTGATGTCTCTTACGCCCCAGCCGCGCGCAAGCGTGACTTTTCCGTTTTCGACGATCGCGATCGTGATTCCCGGAACTCCAATTTCCTTGCGAAGCTGCTCGACGCGCGCTTCAAATCCTGGCGGCGGCGCAGCAACGACGCCGGTCGGGTAAATCGCGATTGCCAAAGTGATCGCGAGCTGAGCGAATTTGCGTCCGATGAGCATGAACCCGTTTTTCCCTTCGGCATGAAGCTTAGCGGGGACCGCCCAAAAGCCAACACGAGCCTTGGGTCGAGTTTCCAAGGAAACTTCCTAGAACGCGAGCGATGGGTGTGCGAGTGAGTTTGGATGGGAGAAGGCCCGCCCCCACTGCCCCTACTGGGGACGGGTCTTCTCGTCTCTCCTAGGCGTGCAAACAGCTCGCTCGAATGACAATCGGCTTACAGTGATGTTGCATGCATTTGAGAGCGCGACGGTCAGGGCCCCCACAAATTCGATAGAAATCTGGATCGAAGTCAGCCGATCCCTGTGCCGATCCCTCATTGTTGTCGGTGAGCCAAGCTATGCCCGGCACTCTCTGCAGGAGTACCGTCGGACCAATGTGAGACCGGAACCATGAACGTGATCACATGGTCGAACGGCGATGTGGTACTGATGACAGGCGACCCATCGAGGTTTGCGCCCCAGCTTCGGCTCGCAACCGACGACGAATAATAAAACATCACGTGCGGATGCCAGGGGTGACCATTGTTATCGCTGAGATATTGGGCTTTGGACATCATGTAGCTCATTGCGGTTGTTTGCGGCGGAGCGTCCCGGCCGGACTTCGCACTTTGCTCAATCCGGCTTCGAATGTCGGCCTCGCTTGCTCCTGCGAGCACCCACCTCGTCCGTTCGAGATAAGACGGAAGAATCGATCGCACCGCAGCCGAGTTGAAACAGGTCGGAGCGCGCACTTTGGCGTTCCAAAATTCGGCATCGCCGGGATCCTTGGCCCAGGACCTTTCCACCAGACACGCAAAGCCGTTGCTGCCTTTCGATTGAACTTCGTAGCCCGTCGGAGTGAACACAAAGATTTCAGCTTGCGACGAGATCGAGCGAGGAGCCGCACTTCGCGCCAGGGCGATTTCCGATGCTCGGGAATGTGACATGTAAGGGGCAAGTCGGGCGGATGTAGAGTTATTGCTTCGGGCAACCCCATTGACCATCGCCGCTTGGGCCGACGCCGCGAATGCAAAGGCTGCAACCAGTACGACGTTCGCTCTTAAAGCCTTCATCAAGCCCCTCCCCGATTGGCATGCGTCTTCACGTCCTTTTATTGATGCTGAACTCAAAGATCCACTTATCCGATTGTTCGGACGCCCATCGTTCAGACCTTCGGAATGTGTTGCGTTGAGAGTTCGATGAGCATCGAACCATGCCCTTTACAAACTCGACTATCATCGCGCCCGGGAGAACGTTCAGATGGTTAGCACTGCAACTGTTGCTGGAATTGGATCCTTACTTGGAGATTCGGCTCGAGCGAATATGGTCATCGCCCTTCTTGATGGTCGGGCATGGACCGCTCGAGAGCTCGCGGACGTTGCCAATATCTCGCCGCAGACCGCGAGCAGTCATCTTTCAAAGCTTGTCGCAGGTCAGCTGATCAGGGTCGATCGGCAGGGGCGGCACCATTATCACCGGCTGGCCTCGAGTGAAGTTGCGACACTGATCGAACAAATGCATCTTGCAGGATTCGCCGCATTTCCATCGAAAATCAGCGGTCCCAAGGATCTCCAAATGCGGGAGCTTCGGTCCTGTTACGATCATCTTGCGGGACGGATTGCGGTCGAGCTTGGCAGTCGTCTCCTTGAGAAGAACTCAGTCACCTCTGGTGCAGCTGAGCTCAGTCCTGACGGTATTTCGCTCCTCGAAACAATCGGGGTCGATTTCAACGCGCTTCGGAATGGGCGCCGAATTGTCTCACGCCTGTGCATCGATTGGAGCGAACGCCGCCCTCACCTTGCGGGTGGAGTGGGCGGCGCCCTTTTCAAACGTTTCAAGGATCTCGGCTGGGTCAGGACGCGGCTGGGTTCTCGAAGTCTCATCATCACCGGGACGGGTGAGCGCGAATTACGCAAGACTTTCGGAATTTCGTCAGTCCGCTCCATTTCTTAGCGCGTGACGTCGCGGAAGCGCGCGGCGACGCGATTGGAATGGCCCCTCGCGATGGCAATTCGTCGATGTTTCATTGCGGCACGAACCGAACTCAAAGAGTTTCAAACCGCTCCAACATGTCTAAAGGTTTGAAAATGCTCCCTCAGGATCTAGCCGACCAACTTACGAAACGTTCTCACCGCTGGCTCGTCACCGGCGCTGCAGGTTTCATCGGTTCAAACCTCGTCGAACAATTGCTCGAAACTGGCCAAGAGGTCGTTGCTCTCGATAATTTTTCAACGGGGCATCGTCGCAATATCGACGAAGCCTTGGGGCCCGAGACCGACGCCAGATCCCGTTTTACGCTGATCGAGGGCGACATCAGGGACCGAGCGACTTGCGATTTGGCGGTAAAGGACGTCGATTTTGTCCTTCACCAGGCCGCGCTCGGATCCGTTCCGCGGTCAATCGCTGACCCGCTAACCTCGCACGACGTTAATGTGACGGGCATGCTCAACATGCTCGATGCGGCGCGGAAAAATGGCGTCCGGCGGTTTATTTATGCAGCATCAAGCTCGACCTACGGCGACAGTGCGCAGCTCCCCAAGCAGGAAGACAAGATCGGAGCGCCGCTTTCTCCCTACGCGGCGACAAAGCTGGCCGATGAAATCTATGCCGGGGTGTACTCGAAATGCTATGATTTCAAGGCGACCGGATTGAGATATTTCAACGTGTTCGGTCCCCGTCAGGACCCCGACGGCGCCTATGCCGCAGTCATTCCCAAGTGGACAGCTGCGATGATCCAGCAGGACGAAGTAACCATCAACGGTGACGGCGAGACCAGCCGCGACTTCTGTTATGTCGCAAATGCGGTCCAGGCCAACATTCGCGCAGTTTTCGCTCCTGAAGACGCACAGGGCGAAGTCTACAATGTCGCAGTGGGCGAACGCACAACCCTGGTCGAGCTCTTCAACCTCATTCGAAAATCTCTCACCGATTATCAAATTCATTATTCGAGAGAGCCGCGCTTTACGGATTTCAGGGCTGGAGATGTCCGCCATTCGCTCGCAGACATTTCCAAGGCGAGACGCGAGCTCGGATTCGCACCAACCCACAAGATTGCACAGGGTATTCCAGCAGCACTCCCGTGGTATCTGGATTTTTTTCGCCGACAGGCTGCGTGACGGGCTTCTGAACCCCGCAAAGCCGTTAAGTCGCACCATCAAAAGTCCCGCTGAATGACCATTGCGTGAGGTTCGCTAGGAATGAAAATTGCGATTGTCGGTCTTGGCTATGTCGGTCTTCCACTTGCAGTCGCGTTTGCACGTGCTCACGACGTCATTGGCTTCGATATCAGTTCGCCAAGAGTGAAAGCCCTTCAGAAGGGCGTGGATTCGACCAACGAAGTCACCGCTGAAGATCTTGGATCAGCGAAGCTCAAGCTGACCGACGACCATGGAGATCTTTGCGGCTGCCAAATCTTCATCGTCACGGTCCCGACCCCGATCGACGATGCGAACCGCCCCGATTTCGACGCGATGCTCAAGGCCTGCCAAATCCTTGGTCCTGCGCTTTCGAAAGGCGCGATCGTGGTTTTCGAAAGTACCGTTTATCCAGGAGTTACTGAAGAAATTTGCGCCCCCGCGCTGGAGAAGGCCTCCGGGCTTAAGGCTGGAGTGGACTTCAAGCTCGGCTACAGCCCGGAAAGGATCAATCCTGGCGACAAGGCCCACCCGATTGAAAAGATCGTCAAAGTCGTCTCAGGACAGGATATCGAAACGCTGGAGACGCTCGCCAGTCTCTATGGCTCGATCATCGAAGCGGGAATCCATTCGGCACCCTCGATCAAGGTGGCTGAAGCCGCAAAGGTGATCGAAAACACGCAGCGGGACCTCAACATCGCGCTGATGAACGAAGTTGCAAAGATCTGTCATCTCCTTAAAATTCGAACAAGAGATGTGCTCGAAGCCGCAGGAACAAAATGGAATTTTCTTAAATTCCATCCAGGTCTTGTCGGTGGTCACTGTATCGGCGTTGACCCCTATTATCTGACCGCGAAAGCCGAGCAACTTGGTTATCAACCAGAAGTCATTCTGTCGGGCCGACGAGTAAATGATGGGATGGGCGCTTATCTTGCTCAGCGGGTCGTCAAGCTGATTGCAACCAGTGGTCGGCCAATCAGCAATGCGCGAGTTGGAATCCTTGGCTTCACATTCAAGGAGAATGTGCCCGACATCCGAAATTCAAAGGTCGTCGACACGTACCGCGAGCTTCGCGAGTTTGGAATCGAACCGATCGTGCATGACGCCCGGGCCGATCCGGAAACTGTCCGAAGAGCCTATGATATCGAACTGTCCAAATTGGACGAATTCAAAGATCTCGATGCGCTGATTTATGCGGTTGGCCATGATGAATATCGCTCGTTCCACGACAATTTCAGCGACATGCTGACAACGGGCGGGATCGTTGCTGACGTCCGCTCGCTGCTCGATGAAGGGAGCCTCCGCTCCGATCTGACTTATTGGTCGCTCTGATTATCCCATTGTCCAGCCTGCGTTCAGAAGCCAGAGCCAGGAAGGGATAATGGAAAAGTCTCCGCCCAAATCCACGCTTCGGCTCGTCCGAACCCTGCTTTGGATTCTCGTTCTGCTCGCGATCGCTTCATTTGCGGCACTGTTTGTGATCCAGCGCGTAACCACTGTTCCTCCACAAACCGCCGAAGCGCCGGCCCGATCGAGTTTTGGAGGCCCGTTTTCGCTGGTTGGAGCGGACGGGAAGCCGTTTTCGAGCGCCAAGCTCCTTGGAACACCTTATGCCATGTATTTCGGTTTCACGCGCTGCGGCGATGTCTGCCCGACGACCCTCTCGCGAATGGTGAAGTTTCGGCAGGCTGTCGGCGGCGAGAACAAATTCAACATCGTCTTCGTAACCATCGATCCGACACATGATGGTCCCAAGGAGGTCGGCCAATATGCTCAGTTGTTCAACTCACCGATCATTGGTCTCACCGGATCACCCGATCAGATCACTAAGGTGAAGAAGCAGTTCGGGATTTATGCGCAAGCGGTTCCCAATGCCCCGATGGGACAGCAGATGGAGCATAGTGCGATCGTTCTCTTGTTTGATCGCTCAGGCAAATTTGTGACGACCATTTCACCTGACGAACCCGATTCCGACGCGCTCGGCAAACTCAAAGCGTTGACAGCCTGACGGTTGGAATCCCGGGCTCTGCGTGCCACGTCGGGACGATGGTTCGCTATCGAGGAGATCCGCAGATTCTGTCGCTGGGAGGTGATTTTTATGAATCTGTCGAGCCCGCACCCTTCCCCCAATGCATCCCGCGCTTTCGAAACCAGCGATGGGCCGAGCGCGTCGGCTTGGATCAGCTCGGCGAGCTTGACTGGACCAAAGCATTTTGCCGCTTCGAGCCGCTTCCCGACAATCTTCGGCAGCCCGTCGCGCTAAAATATCACGGCCATCAATTTCGAGTGTACAATCCCGAAATCGGTGATGGCCGCGGGTTTCTCTTTGCCCAGCTTCGCGATGATCGGGGCCGGCTGCTCGATCTTGGGACAAAGGGCTCGGGAAGAACGCCATACAGCCGAAGCGCTGACGGCCGACTGACTTTGAAGGGAGGAGTTCGGGAGATCCTCGCCACCGAAATGCTGGAAGCCCTTGGTGTAAAGACATCCAAGAGCTTTGCCCTCTTCGAGACTGGCGAAGAGCTCGAGCGGGGTGACGAGCCGTCACCGACGCGCTCAGCAGTGCTGACGCGCCTCAGCCATGGCCATATTCGGATTGGGACGTTCCAGCGGCTCGCCTATTTCAGTGAGATCGACAACTTAACGAAGCTGGTCCGTTATTGCCTTAAAGTTCTCTATTCCGAACCGGTATCGAAGGACGATCGCGAGAACGTAATCCGCTTCTTCGCCCGAGTTTGCGAGCGCACCTCAAACCTTGCTGCATCCTACGTTGCGTCCGGCTTCGTCCATGGCGTTCTCAACAGCGACAATATCAGCGTGACGGGTGAGAGTTTCGATTATGGACCGTGGCAATTCACTCCATTCTGGGATCTAAAATTCACTGCCGCCTATTTCGATCACTACGGTCTTTACGCATTCGGGCGCCAGCCCGAAGCGATCCAGTGGAACGTCGCGCAGCTTGCCGGATGCCTTTCGCTGATCGGAGAAGAGCCTGACATTTCAAGCGAGCTTTCGAGCTGGAGTTCACGGTTCGAACAAGCGCTGATCGAGGCCATGCTTAAGCGCCTTCAAATTCGTCCAGCGGACAATGATCAGACGATTGTGACGGCACTTGTGAGGGCGCTCTCAACGTGCGTTCAGCCGATCGACCAGGTCTTTTTCGATTGGCGGGGGGGCGTCGACCCTGGATCGGAGCTCTACCCGCAGGAAGAGTTTCGACACTTTGCCGCTCTGCTGGCTTCGTCAGACCAGAGTTCGATCTCTCCACAGTCTCGCCGAAATTTCAAACAGGAGCACGTTTGCTCGATGCATATCGAGGAGGTCGAGGCAATCTGGACGGCAATCGCGGACGGCGACGACTGGCGGCCATTCGAGGACAAGATTAGAGCGGTTCGACAGATGGGCGGAATATTGGACCAGGATGGACCGGCAGCTTGATCAAAATGACCGCGTCTTCGAGCGCATGTCGGTGAACCGAACATTCGCCTCGACCAGTCCCGCGACTGGCGAGATGCTGTGGTCGGGCGAAATTGGTGACGCCGCTGCCGAAGTTGCAGCGGCACGTGCTGCGTGGCCAGCATGGGCAGCCCACTCAAACAGCTTTCGAATAGAAACGATCCGGCGCTTCGCCAATGTGGTCCGCGCAAACGAACAGGAATTCGCGACCCTCATCGCCAAAGAAACCGGCAAACCATTTTGGGAAGCGAGAACCGAGGTCGGCGCAGTGATCGGCAAAGTCGAGATCTCGATCGATGCCTATGCGGAACGAACGCCTCAGCGAAAAATGGAAGGCGCGCTCGGCAATCGCGTTGCCGTCCGCCACAAGCCCCACGGCGTCCTTGGAGTTCTCGGCCCGTATAATTTTCCTGCGCATCTGCCCAACGGGCACATTGTCCCGGCGCTCATTGCTGGTAATTCGATCGTGTTCAAACCCTCGGAGAAAACTCCGGCAACGGGCGCGATGCTGGTCCGTTATCTTCACGAGGCGGGAGTTCCGGAAGGTGTCGTTCGACTTCTCATCGGCGGTCCCGACGAGGGTCGGGCCCTTGCGTCTCAAGCAGGGATCGATGGACTCTTGTTCACTGGATCCGCTCGTGCCGGAATGGCGCTTCACAAACAGTTCGCCGATAGCCCGCAAAAGATCCTCGCGCTTGAGCTTGGAGGAAATAATCCGCTCGTCATTTGGGGAGCGAAAGACATTGAAGCAGCCGCGATCATTGCGATCCAGTCTGCTTATCTGACCGCCGGTCAGCGCTGCACAGCAGCCCGCCGGCTCATCGTCGAAGACGGAAGCGAAGGACCGCTAGTCGATGCTATTTGCAAATTGATCGACCGGCTGATCGTCGATCAGCCGTTTGCCGACCCCCAGCCCTTTATGGGCCCGGTCATCGACAATGCGGCGGCGGATCTCATTCAGGAGCAATGGCTCAATCTCATGATGAAGGGCGGACGAACCTTAAAACGCCTCGATCGGCCGTTCGAAGAACGACCCTTTCTCACGCCCGCGATCATCGACATGACCGACGCAAAGGGCCGTCCGGACGAGGAAATTTTCGGTCCAGTTCTTCAGCTGATCCGAGTGAAGGATTTCGATGCTGCGATCGATGAAGCGAACAATAGCCGCTTCGGCCTGGTTGCAAGCCTCGTCGGCGGATCGCCCGAACTTTACGACAAGTTCTGGGCGAATGTTCGTGCCGGCGTCATCAATTGGAATCGGCCGACCAACGGTGCTCCCTCGAACGCTCCGTTTGGGGGAATTGGAATTTCCGGCAATCACCGGCCGAGTGCCTTTTATGCGGCCGATTATTGCGCCTATCCGGTGACGAGCAGCGAAGCCGATCGGGCCCGAGCATCGATCGGCGAAGGCTTAAGGGATCCGGCGCTTCAAGAAAGCTGATGAACCCGCATTTCCAAGCCGAACGAGTCGATAACTAAAAAAGTATCAGTGACCTGTTCCGGGGGACAAACGAAAATGTCCTCCAAACAACATTGCACCCCTTTCTCAATTCGCAGCGTTGAGCGGGGCGTGATAAACAGTAAATGGATCGGCACGGCCGTTAGCCTTGCCCTGTGCACCGCCGCTTTAACCGCCTGTTCGAACAGCGGAAATTCATCAAACCAGCCGGTTGCAAACGCTTCCGCTCCGAATGGATCGCCCAAGGTCCAGTGGAATTCCAAGCTCGCCAGTCAACTTCGCGAAATCATCGCGAATGCACCCCAAAACGGATTGAAACCCAGCCTGTTTCTCAAGGGGAATGAGCAAGGGGCTCAATTGACCAATGCGGCTCTGCGCTATGCTGACGCGCTGGCGCATGGCTTCGTCGACCCAACGAAGATCTCGCAGGTCTACACCGTCCCGCGCCCGTCCGACGACATCAAGCAGGGCTTCCTGGACGCCGTTCAGAAAAACGATCTGGTCAGCTGGTTCAATTCGCTTCCGCCGCAAACGGACGAATATAAGGCGCTCAGCCTTGCCCACATCAAATATCTAAAGCTTGCCGCCCAGACGAAGTTCCAGCCGGTCGCCGACGGGAAACCAATCAATCCCAACAGCCGGGACGATCGCGTTCCTCAACTTGAGGCCGCGCTTTCGGCAATGGGCTATCTTGGGCAATCGCCCAAAGTCGCGGGTCAGCCGCCATCAGGCACTTCTGCGGCTTCAACCAATACAGTAGCTCCAGCCAAAGCGCTGGCATCAGGCAATGCCTCTGGATCTGCCGGCGGAAATGCATCGAACCGATACCGTCCGGCCCTGGTGAAAGCCGTCAAGGAACTCCAGTCGGACTTTGGACTGAAGGTCGACGGAATCGTCGGCGGCAATACGCTCGCCGCCATCAATCTCGGGCCAGCGGGTCTTTCCCGCACATGTGCCATTGCGATGGAAAGACTGCGCTGGCTGCAACGCAATCCTCCCGCGACGAGGATCGATGTGAATACCGCAGCGACGATCCTCGATTACTGGCGCGAC
The DNA here is from genome assembly GCA_963703055.1 of uncultured Alphaproteobacteria bacterium. Classification (GTDB taxonomy): domain Bacteria; phylum Pseudomonadota; class Alphaproteobacteria; order Sphingomonadales; family Sphingomonadaceae; genus Sphingomicrobium. Next base: position 1,183,919 of record OY969784.1, read on the forward strand.
GGTCAGCATCTGGATCGACGCAATGTTGTCGCCGGGGAGCCCGACAAGCAGACGCCTCAGATTGAGGCGCCGATCACAACTCTGGTCGCTTACCCCAAATGGCGAGTTCCCGATTCCATTTCGTCGGACGAATTGTCGAAGAAAAGTCCGGACTGGCTCAAACAAAACCAGTTTTCGATCGAGAATGGAAAATATGTTCAGGAGTCCGGTCCGAAAAATTCGCTTGGAATCGTCAAGTTCGACATGGACGACAAGCAGGCAATCTACCTGCACGACACGCCCGCAAAAGCCCTCTTTGCGCTTCCTGACCGGCATCGAAGCCACGGCTGCGTAAGGGTTGAGAATGCGGTCGCCTTTGCAAATGCGATTGCAACCGAGGAAGGCGTTGCCGACCAATTCCAGCACGCGATGGCCGGACAGAAGGAAAAATATATCAAACTCAAGAGCCCGATTCCGGTCCGGCTGCTTTACCACACGGCCTTCTGGGATGGATCTCGGGTCGTGTTCAGACCGGACGTCTATGGCTGGGACAATATAGTCGCAGCTGCATTGGGACTGGTTCGCGGAGTGACCTGGCAAAAAGTCCAGCAAAGCGAAGATGTCGGCCCGTAATCAGACTGAGGGCGCCGGTCATGAACCGACGCCCTCATCCCCTCCCCAAGACAATTGGAATGTCAGCCGCGAACTTCCGGCAGGTAGCCCTCCTCGGAAGGATCGCTGAACTTCGTGATTTTGCTGTCGAAACGAAGCTGGACCTTGCCGGTCGCGCCATGTCGCTGCTTTGCGACAATCACTTCCGCGCGGCCATAAGCTCTCGCCATATGTTCTTGCCATTCGGAAAAATCCGGATGGTCGTCGGCCGGCTGCTTGGCCGCGAGATAATAATCCTCACGGTAGATAAACAATACGATGTCGGCGTCCTGTTCGATCGAGCCCGATTCGCGAAGGTCCGAAAGCTGAGGGCGCTTGTCCTCGCGCTGCTCGACGGCGCGGCTGAGCTGCGACAGGCCGATCACCGGCACATCGAGCTCTTTCGCAAGCTGCTTCATACCCCGGCTGATCTCGGAAATTTCCTGAACGCGATTGGATTCACTTGCTCGTGAACTCCCTTGAAGAAGCTGGAGGTAATCGATGACGATCAGCCCAATGCCTTTCTGGCGTTTCAATCGCCGAGCGCGCGTTCGAAGCGCTGCGATCGTCAGACCCGGAGTGTCGTCGATGTAGAGAGGCAAGCTTTCGAGCTCCGCAGCGGCACGGGCAAGCTGTCGAAACTCCTGCTGGCTGATCCGGCCCATGCGCAAATTCTCGGAACTGATTCCCGATTGCTCCGCAAGAATTCGAGTGGCGAGCTGGTCGGCGGACATTTCCAGGCTGAACAACGCCACTGGAGCGCCCGCCGACTTGGCCGGCTCGATGCCGCTTTCGGCATCATGCAAAAACCGCCTTGCGGCGGCAAATCCGATGTTGGTCCCAAGAGCGCTTTTGCCCATGCCGGGGCGACCTGCGACGATGATGAGATCCGACTTGTGAAGCCCGCCGATCTTCGCGTTCAGATTTTCAAGTCCGGTCGTAAATCCCGAAAGATGGCCACCGCTGTTGAGCGCCCGTTCGGCCATCGCAAGGGCGTCTTTCGTGGCATCGCAGAACGACTTGGCGCGGCCTTCGGCGCCGCCTTCTTCTGCAACCGAGTAAAGCGCCGATTCTGCACGCTCTATCTGAGCAAGCGGAGCAACATCGTCGCTTGTGTCGAGCGCACCTTCGACAAGATCCCGCCCAACGCCGATCAGAGCCCTGAGAAGCGCAAGATCATAAATCTGGCTCGCAAAGTCGCGCGCTCCGATGACCGCTGCGCCCGACCCCGTCAGTTGCGCCAAATAGGAAGGGCCGCCAACCTCCTTGATCGATTCGTCGGCGTCGAACAGCGGTCGAAGAGTAACCGGATTGGCGACTCGGTTGCTATCGACGAGCTTCAGGATTGCTTCGAAAATTCGCCCGTGAAGCGGTTCGAAGAAATGATGTGGCTTGAGCTTGAGCTGAACGTCTTCGACAATTCGATTGTCGACCATCAGCGCGCCAAGGAGCGCGGCTTCGGCCTCGACGTTGTGCGGAAGAGCTCGACCTGCATCCTCTAACGCAGACTCACCGATGCGGATCACTTCAGCCATACGCGGCCCTCTACGCTTCGAAGGCCGCCAACCCAACGGCCCGCAACCCTTTATTTAACAAGAACATATGTAGCACAACTGTGGATTGATTGTGCACGAATCGTGGTTCGCTCCATCGCGATTGTTGCAATTGGCCTGCCCGGCTCATCCACAGAAATGATGTGGATCGATTTGAAGGCTGAGAACCGGCCCGTTAGGCACTCCCAATGGCGATATTGTCGGACCGCTGGATTCGAGAGCAGGCGAAGAAGAACCGCATGATCGAGCCGTTCGTCGAAGCACAGCGGCGCGAGGGATGCATCAGCTACGGTCTCTCCTCTTACGGGTATGACGCGCGAGTCTCGAACCACTTCAAGATCTTCACCAACGTCGACAACGCGATCGTCGATCCCAAGGACTTCGCCCACAACAGCTTCGTCGACCGAGAGACGAACGTCTGCATTATCCCACCCAACAGTTTTGCGCTCGCTCATACGGTCGAATATTTTCGGGTCCCGCGCGATGTCATGGTAATTTGTCTTGGCAAATCGACTTACGCGAGGTGCGGAATCATCGTGAACGTGACGCCTCTCGAGCCCGAATGGGAGGGCCACGTCACTTTGGAATTTTCCAACACAACTCCGCTTCCTGCCAAGGTCTATGCAAATGAAGGGGCCTGCCAGTTTCTCTTTCTCGAGGGAAACGAGCCATGCGAAACGAGCTACGCCGACCGCGCCGGCAAATATATGGGCCAGCTCGGCGTAACCCTTCCGAAGCTTTAGAGTTCGTGGACCGCCGTTGAGCACAGATCCAATCAAGCTCGACCAAGGCGACCCACTCGCCTTCGCCCGCGGTCGTTTCAAACTTCCAGAAGGTCTCATCTATCTCGACGGAAACTCCCTTGGAGCTCTTCCTGCAGCGACCCTCGACGCGCTCGCAAAGACGGTTGAGGCCGACTGGGGCGAGCATTTGATCGCGAGCTGGAACAGAGCCCGCTGGATCGATTGGCCGACGATGATCGCTTCCAAACTGGCGCCGATTGTCGGTGCAAAACCCAGCGAATTACTGATTGCGGATTCGACCAGCGTCTGCCTCCACAAACTCTTGGTCGCGGCCGTTAAGGCGCGTCCCGGGCGAAACCAGATCGTGACGGACACGAAGAATTTCCCGAGCGATCTCTACCTCGCTCAAGGAGTTTGCGATCTGCTCGGCCTAGAGCTTAAGTCGGTCGCTCCAGGAGATGTCGTTGAGGCGATCGATTCCAACACCGCCGCTGTCACTCTAACGCATGTCGATTACAGGTCCGCCAAAGTTTACGAAATGAGCGAGATCAATCGTGCGGCCGAAGCCAAGGGTGCGCTCACAATCTGGGATCTTTCCCATAGTTCCGGGGCCCTCGACGTCGGTCTTGATCGCAATGGCTGCAAGCTCGCTCTTGGATGCGGCTATAAATATCTCAATGGCGGTCCAGGATCGCCTGCATTCATCTATGTCGAGGAGGCGATTCAGAACGAACTTTCCAACCCGATCCCGGGCTGGATGGGTCATAAAGAGCCGTTCGCCTTTTCCGCCGCCTACCGCCCAGGCGAAGGAATTTCACGATTTCTCACCGGGACGCCTTCAATCCTTGCGATGGCAGCACTCGATGCCGGAATTTCGACATTCGACGGAATCGCGATCGCGGATGTTCAACGGAAGTCCCGCGATCTTTCCGAGCTTTTCATTGGCCTGGTGGACAGAGCTTGCGGGGGCGAACTCGAGCTTCAGTCACCGCGCGAGCCCGAGAAACGCGGAAGCCACGTCGTATTCGCTCATCCCAACAGTTATGCCATCATTCAGGCGCTGATCGCGCGCTGGGTGATTGGTGACTTCAGGGAGCCAAACCTCATGCGGTTCGGATTTTCGCCGCTTTACAACAGTTTTTCCCAAATCGCGCGCGCTGCGGAGATTCTTGGCGACATTATCCAGTCAGGCGAGTGGGACCAGCCGCACTTCAAAGTGCGAGCTAAAGTCACCTGATAGGCGCTCTTCTCGCGATCAGTCCGTCGAGGCTCCAGGCGCCCGGGCCCGCACTCGCGATGAACAGAAAAATGAACGCGTAAAGGATCGCAGCCTCGCCCATGTTCACAATTGGCCAGAAGCTCTTGGGAAAATGCGCGATAAAGTAGGCGATCGCGGCCTCACCCGACATGATGAATGCTGCAATCCGCGTAAAGAGCCCGAGCGTAACGAGAGCGCCGCCAACGATTTCGATGATCGCCGCGGCGAGAAGAAGGGCGGGAAGCGGGTTTGGAACTCCAGGCTGAGCAACTGGGAAATGAAGAAGCTTTGCAGCTCCATGTTCCAAGAACAGCAGGGCTGCGAAGATTCTGAGCAAAGCCAAGACCTGCGGCTGCCAGCGCGAAAGCCATGTAAAGTCCATCGCATTCCTCCCTGTTCAAAGTGAGGAATAGCGTTCGGTTCAGTCCCGCGCCAGTGTCAGGCCTGTTCCCGTTCGGCCGACCGCTTTTGGGCCAAATGCGCGCTGTCCTCGGCAAGTGCCGCGCGCGAGCGATGGATCATGTCGACCCAATCGTGGAAGGCATGTGCAAGACTGGTTACAAGTGTCCTCAGCGGTCCTTCGTTAAGACATCCGCTTTCATCGAAACTCTTGTCCGTGACACCGCCAAGATAGGCTTCGGGCTGTTGCATCACCGGCATGTTCAAGAAGACGCAAGCCTGCCGGATCTGATGATTTGCGCCGAACCCTCCGATACTTCCAGGGGAAACGGTCACGATCGCAGCCGGCTTTTTATCGAAAACGCTCTTGCCATAGGGTCGCGATCCGACGTCGATTGCATTCTTGAGCACGCCCGGAATCCCGCGGTTGTATTCAGGGCTGACGAACAACACTCCATCGGATCCTCCGACCGCATTTCGAAATGTCGTCCAGGCGTCGGGAGGATTGGAATCGAGGTCCTGATTGTAAAGCGGAAGGTGGCCGATTTCGATCATTGAACAGTCGAGATTGTCACCTCGAATTGCGCAGATTGAGCGCGCCATCTTGCGGTTGAGGCTGCCCTCGCGAAGACTTCCGACGATGATCGCGATCTTGTAAGCCATGCTCTGCTCCCGTTTTCAACCTCAATTCGGTTGAGCTCGAAAGGTTGCTTTTCTTCTCCTCGTCTATCGCCGCCGTGACTGATGCCGGATGTTGGGCGGCCGTCCGCGACGACCCATCGTTCGAACGCGATCCTTGCGCTCGACTGTGGGTCGCGGTTCATCATCTTCGCTTTGCACGGGAAGCTCGAAGCGAAGCGACGCTGAAACTGGGTCGGCCTGCGCAATCCTGAGCTTAAGCTTCTGTCCCGACTTGAAGGTCGTTCCAGTCTCTTCCCCAATCAGTTGCTGGGATTTTTCTTCGTAACGAAAATATTCAGAGCCCAAGGTCGAAACGGGCACCAGCCCATCGCCTCCAAGCTCTGCAACGGTCGCAAAAAACCCGAACGGCTGGACGCCGGTGATCCTGCACCCGACGATCTGTCCGACATGATCGGCAAGGTAGGCGGCAACATAACGGTCGATCGTTTCGCGTTCAGCCTCCATCGCTCGGCGCTCGAGGCGGGAGATTTGCTCACCAATCTCTGAGAAGGCCTCTTCTTCGCCGGACGTCAGACCGCCTTCGCCGAGCTTGTAGCGACTGACCAATGCGCGGTGGATGAGAAGATCGGCATAGCGCCGGATCGGCGAGGTGAAATGCGCGTAGGTTGAAAGTGCAAGGCCGAAATGGCCCAACCTTTCCGGACCGTAGCGGGCCTGCATCTGGGTCCGAAGCACCTGTTCCATAATCTCGGGGCGAGAGTCCGAATTTTTGAGTGGCTCAAGGAGGCGGTTGAATGTTGCCGGTTTCACCACCTGTCCGAGGGCGAAGGCAATTCCGAATGTTTCGAGATAATCCTTGAGGGTCTGAAGCTTTTCCCGGCTTGGGGGCTCGTGGATCCGGTACATCACGGGTGAAGTCTTGGCTTCGAGGGCCCGGGCGGCAGCGACATTCGCGGCAATCATGAAATCCTCGACGAGCTCATGGGAATTCAGTCTCTTGCGCGGAGCGACCGACTGGATTCTTCCTTTTTCGTCGAGAACGACCTGACGCTCAGGAAGATCGAGCTCGAGCGGCTCACGTCGTTTCCGGGCTTCGCGAAGTGCACGCCAGCAACCCCACAACGGCAAAAGAACGCTTCGAACGAGCGTGGGGGATACCCGACCTTCGATCTCGGGCATCGAGCAGACCGGGGATGCAACTTCGAGCCTTTCTTCCTGTGACTGATCGATCGCGGCCTGCGCATCCTCATAGGCAAGATTGGCTTCGACGCGGACCTTCGCGCGGGTGAACCTCCAGCTTTTGAGCGTTCCGTCCTGAGCGATTTTCAAATGGCAGGCGAGCGCAGCCCGTTCCTTGCCCGCTTTAAGCGAACAGATGTCGGCGGAGAGTTCCTCAGGAAGCATCGGAACGACCCGGTCGGGGAAATAGACGCTGTTGCCGCGCGCTCTTGCAGCCTGGTCGAGAAGAGTCCCCGAGCGAACGTAGAAGCTTACATCGGCGATCGCGACAATTGCCTTCCAGCCACCCTCATTGTCCTTGTCGTCATCGCGTGCTGCCCAGATCGCATCGTCATGATCACGGGCATCCGCAGGGTCGATCGCGACGATGGGAAGATGAGTGAGATCCTCGCGATCTCCAAGCGCAAGCTTCTGAACTCTCTTTGCTTCAGCAATCACGCCATCCTTAAACTCGTGGGGAAGGTCGTATTTATGGATGGCGATCAGACTGAAGCTTCTTGGAGCAAACGGATCGCCGAGAACCGCATCGACATATGCGATGAGCTGACGACCTCGCCCGCGCAGTTCGCACAACACGAGGTCGCCTGGCTCGCCATCACCAACATCCCCGACGGGAAGCTCGCGGCGCTCTCGCTTTTCCGCAGGAGTGAGCCAGTAGCGGCCACCGTCCTTTCGCAGGAACTCCAAGAAGGAGTTCGGTCTTGCGCGCAAGAATCTTGAGTGGGTGCGCAACGATGTGGTTTTTGCGCTCATCGGTTCTGGCTAGAATTCGTTCTCCGACCCCGAGCGCTGTCCTACGACCCTTTTCGATGACGAGGATGCGAGGCGGCGGCGTTTCGGCTTCCCAATGTTCGGGTTTGGCAAAAATTCTCCCGCTGTCGTCGACATCGACGATCTTTAGGACAGTCACCTTGGGAACACCGCCGATCTTGTTGAAGGCTCGGCCATGCGAGCTTTCGATCAGCCCCTCGTCCGCCATGTCGTTGAGGAGTTTCTTGAGCGCGATCTTCGCATCTCCGCGGATTGCAAAGGCCTTCGCGACTTCGCGCTTGCCGGCAGGCTGATCGGAATTGCTGATGAAATCCAGGATTTGCTTGCGCGTGGGGAGCTCGGCGGAGCGCTTATTTGCCATCGGATCTCGTCATTGCACTCAAGATGCTGGTCGAGGCAATCGGGCCGAACCGCAGATTTGCTACTTCGCTGGACGCGGAGCGGCGACATAGGGCCTAAACGCTCCTCCCGGGACTGCAGAAGCAACCGGACTTTCAAACCCGCTAGGCGCAACCGATGCAACGCCGAAGACCCAATCGTCCACCCGGATATGGGCAAGGACCGCCTTGCACGTGTCCGAACATTGGTTCGCTGGAACAAACCTCGACATCTCCCACTGATTACCGTCGGTCCGCCTCCAGCGCACCTGATAACCCGAAGCGCTGGCGACCGGCGCCCAGGTCAGGGTCGTGTCGTTGCTGACCGCTCCGGCCACTTTGGGTTCAGGAGGCGGGGGAGCGCTTGCAATCGCAGCAAGCGCAGCGACGTTCAGCTTTGTCATTTTCGAAAGATAGGCAAAATCGACATGGTCGATGGTGTCGCCGTAGCGGATGTTGTTTTCCGTTCGTACGTCCTGGTGTTGCCAATTGTAATTTTCGACCGCGACGCTGATGCGCGCTGCGGGATAACCAAGGGCTAGGAACGGAATATGGTCGCCGCCCCGTCCGAACCGGTCGGTTCGCCAGATCTGGCGAACAGAAAGACCAATGTTCAAGCGGTCGGCGAGACTTCTGAAGAAATCGCGAAATGTTTCTCGACGGCGCATCATTTTCGCCGCCAAGGGAATGCGTCGCGGCTGCAAGTTCCGATTGGCCCTGCGATCGCGGTCCCTCGGAGAGGATCCGCGCATGGGTCGAATCGCAGACATTGTCGGACGAACAGCTGTTGCCGACGATGTCATTGTTGAGGACCGTGACCACATTCCAGCCGTTCGCCTTTGCATAATCGGCAAGGACCTTGCCTCCGTAGAGCCCCTGCTCCTCGCCCGATAAGGTCGCATAGACGATCGTTCCGGGAAATTTGCGTTTCGACAATATTCGCGCCGCTTCCATGACTACAGCGGTTCCCGAACCATCGTCGTTGGCCCCGGGAGCATCGGATGTGGAATTCATGATGTCGGTCACCCGGCTGTCGATGTGCCCTTGGATGATCACAACGTCGTTGGGTCGTTCGGTGCCTCGCTGGATTGCAACCATGTCGTAGACCATCGTCGGCTTGGGAATTCGCTGACCGGTAAACTCTTGTCCCGGTTTGACGATGGTCAGGCAATTGCCGCACTCAGCCGAATCCTTTGCAAACTGTTCGTGCGCCCAGTGAAGCGCTGCGCCGATCCCGCGATGAGGATCGGTCTGCGATGATAGCGTGTGGCGAGTTCCAAATCCGACCAGAGATTGGATCGTGTGTCTTAGCTCCGCCTGGCTCACTGGCGCGACAATGGCCCTGAGCTTTGCACTCGGGGATGTCGCGGACGGCGCAGCCCCGACTAAACTTAAGCAGATGAGAATCGCCGATGTACGCATTGAAACTCTCCCGGTCCGACGCCTCGTGCAACTGGCATTTGCCGCTCCCCGGGTCTAGTGGGACCGCAACCCCAGGCAGCAGAATTGAGGACATAATTCCATGCTTCGAAGCATCGATCATTTCATTGGCGGCGCCACCTTCGCTTCGGGCGAGCGGCAGGGCGATGTTTTCGACCCCAATCAGGGCCAAATCCAGGCTAATGTGCGTTTTGGAACGGCAACAGACCTTCAGCGTGCAATCGACTCGGCAAAGGCTGCTCAGCCTGCCTGGGCCGCAACCAATCCTCAGCGTCGCTCCCGCGTGATGTTCAAGTTCCGGGACCTCGTCGAAGCCCATATGGACGAGCTTGCGCGATTGTTGAGCTCGGAACATGGCAAGGTTCTTGCCGACGCTCGCGGCGACGTTCAGCGAGGACTGGAAGTCATCGAATATGCCTGCGGAATTCCCCAGGCTCTTAAGGGCGAATATACGCAGGGCGCGGGAACAGGCATTGATGTCTATTCGATGCGCCAACCGCTCGGAATTGGCGCGGGGATTACCCCATTCAATTTTCCGGCGATGATCCCGATGTGGATGTTCGGGATTGCGATCGCGTGCGGCAATGCGTTCATTTTAAAACCCAGCGAGCGCGATCCGAGCGTTCCGGTCCGACTAGCCGAACTGATGAAGGAGGCTGGCCTTCCAGACGGAATTTTGAACGTCGTTCACGGCGACAAGGAAATGGTCGATGCGATCCTCGATCATCCCGACATTGCAGCAGTGAGCTTCGTCGGCTCGTCCGACATTGCGCAATATCTCTATTCCCGGGGCACCGCGAACGGGAAGCGCGTTCAGGCAATGGGCGGAGCCAAGAACCATGGCATCGTGATGCCCGATGCGGACCTCGACCAGGTCGTCAACGACCTTGCAGGAGCGGCCTTCGGTTCGGCCGGCGAACGGTGCATGGCGCTTCCGGTGGTCGTTCCGGTCGGTGAGGAAACTGCCGACCGTCTTCGCGAAAAGCTCATCCCGGCAATCGAAGGTCTTCGTATCGGAGTTTCGACCGATCCCGAAGCCCATTACGGCCCCGTGGTTAGCCGCGCTCACAGGGAGCGGATCGAGCATTATATCCAGCTGGGTATCGAGGAAGGAGCAGAGCTGGTTGTCGACGGCCGGGGATTTTCGCTCCAGGGCCATGAGGAGGGTTTCTTTATCGGTCCGACTTTCTTCGACCACGTCACTCCCGACATGAAGACCTACGAGGACGAGATTTTCGGCCCGGTTCTTCAAATGGTTCGGGCGAAGGATTTCGAAGAGGCGGTTCGTCTCCCCAGCCAGCATCAATATGGCAATGGCGTTGCGATCTTCACTCGCAACGGCCACGCGGCCCGCGAATTCACGCAGCGCGTCAATGTCGGGATGGTCGGAGTAAATGTGCCCATTCCCGTGCCGGTTTCCTATCACAGTTTCGGTGGCTGGAAGCGGTCCGGCTTCGGCGACATCGGCCAATATGGCCAGGAGGGGCTACGCTTCTGGACCAAGGCGAAGATTGTCACTCAGAGATGGCCCGATGGTTTTGTCGACGCCGACGATAAAGGTGCGTTCATGATCCCCACAATGGGCTAAAATCGCGTGGAGGTCCCGCAAGGAGGCACCGCCCGGTTTCTGGCGGCCGCCTCGCGGGCTGATCGAAGGGTTCCAAAGGAAAGCGTTCGCCTTGCTAAGGAGCGCGCTTCGCTCATGAAAGGGAAACCCGAAGCTCCACTCGCGTTGGGGCATCATGACACGAGTTCGCGTACCCCTCATCGCTTCACTGCTGATCACGATCATTGCGGCCTGCAGCAGGCATGATCCTGTCGCTGCCGACACCAAGGCGGTTAATTTTCCGGTTTCGGCCAGAATCCCGGAACACGATCCGCTTGGAGGTCCTCCAGAAAATGCCACCGCTGAGGTCTCGGCCACCTCGGCCACCTCGGGAACCGCTGGAGCGTTCGCAATTCCTTCACCGCTTCAAGGTCGCTGGGGGTTATCGCCTTCGGATTGCACGGCCGCACAGCGCTCGAATGCCAAAGGTCTTTTGATCGTCAGCGCCAAAGGACTTGGATTTTATGAATCCGACGCGCGCCCAACAGCAGACGTGCAGACCGATGACGGATCGATTAACGGTCGTTTCGACTTTACTGGACAAGGTCACAGCTGGTCGAAGTTCGAGGCTTTGCGGAAGAGCGGCGACAAGCTGATCCGAACGGAGGATAATCCAGCAGCGAGCTACACTTATGCCAAATGCTAGAAAATTTGCGGTGGCCGCACTGATCGCCCTGGCGCTCGGCGCCTGCCACAAACGACAGCAGGAGCCGAGCCAGAACGGCGCGCTCTCGATGGACGAAGGCGTGGCCGACAATGAGGTCGCGAGCAACGCCGACGTCGAAACGCTTCCGCCGGACGAAAGTAGCGCAACGCCGTCAAATCAACTCGCCAATGGGTTCGACAATCCCGATGTGAACGATCTGTCCAATTCGCAGAATTCCTACTGAGAAAGGCTCAACCATGTTGATCCTCTATTATTCGCCTGGCGCCTGCAGTCAGGCGCCGCACATCCTTCTTCATGAAGTCGGAATCGAGCATGATTCAAAACGGGTCGATTTGAAGACCAAGACTTCTCGAGGACGGAAGCAACTATCTTGAGATCAATCCCAAGGGTGCGGTTCCCGCGCTCCAGTTGGACAGCGGTGACGTCCTTACGGAAAATGCTGTCATTCTCCAGTACATCGGCGACCGAGCGGCGTGGCCCGAAGTTCTGCCTCCGCTTGGGGACTTCCGCCGATATCGGGTTCTTGAACTGGTAAACTTCATCACCACCGAATTGCACAAGCGCTTCGGATTTCTGTTCAATCGCGATGCGACCGATGAGTTCAAGCAATTCGTCATTCGAGACCTCAAGAAGAAGCTCGATTATATCGACCGGAGGCTCGGCTCAGGACCGTTCCTGATGGGAAGCGATATTTCGATCGCTGATTGCTATCTGTTCGTGATTGCCCGCTGGACCAAGGCCATGCTGGGAATGGAACAATGGCCCAATCTCGGGGCCTTTCTTGAGCGGATGCTTCAGCGCCCCTCGGTCAGAGATGTTCTTGGTTTTGAAGATTTGCTCGAGGTGGAGAAGGCGAACTAAGCCATGGCGAAAGCCGTTTGCGCCATCGTTGGTGTTGGAAAGGGTAATGGCGCTGCGCTTGCGCGAGCGTTCGCGGCTGAAGGAATGGCGCTCGCTCTCCTTGCGCGCGGCACCGATTTTACGACTGGCCTTGCGCGCGAACTTGGAAACGCCCGCGTCTATGCCTGCGATGCCAGCGATCCTCCAAGTATTGCCGCAGCCTTTGCGCAGATAAGGAGCGATCTCGGCGAGCCTTCTGTCCTTGTTTACAATGCGGGTTCAGGAATGCGCGGTGACGTCGAGACGATCACTCTTGAGACTTTTGAGAGTTCGTGGCGGGTCAATGCGCTTGGCGCGCTCGCGACGAGCCAGGAAGTTCTTGGCGCAATGGTTGCCGCTGGCAAAGGAACCATCATCTTCATCGGAGCGACAGCCTCGCTCAGGGGCGGCCCAAACAGCGCTGCGTTCGCTCCTGCCAAATCGGCCCAGCGAAGCCTTGCCGAATCCATGGCCCGAAGTCTTGGTCCAAAGGGCGTTCATGTTGGACTTTTAGTCATTGATGCGGTCGTCGATCTTCCAAAAACGCGCGAGCGAATGACTGACAAGCCGTCCGATTTCTTCATCAAACCGGAAGATATTGCCCAAACCGCCGTTTTCCTTGCGAACCAACCGCGCTCCGCTTGGACTTTTGAGATGGCGGTCCGTCCCTTCGGGGAAAAATGGTGACCTCGGTGCCCACTTGCTGACGGTTTTGCCGCGCCCTAGAGCGCGGCCGGTATGAGCCAGTTCGACCTTACCGACGACCAGCTCCAAATTCAGGAGATGGCGCGCAAATTCACTTCGGATGCGATTACTCCATTTGCGTCCGAATGGGACGAAAAACATGTCTTCCCGCGCGAAACGATCCGCGAAGCAGCCGAGCTCGGCTTTGCTTCCATCTATGTATCGGAGGAAAGCGGAGGGATTGGCCTTGGCCGCCTCGAGGCCGCACTGATCTTTGAAGCACTGGCCTATGGGTGTCCGTCGACCAGTGCATTTATCTCAATCCACAACATGGCATCGTGGATGATCGACCGTTTTGGTTCGGAAGCGGTCAAGCAGAAATATCTTCCATCGATGATTACGATGGAGCGCATCGGAAGCTATTGTTTGACCGAAAGTTCGTCCGGTTCGGATGCCGCGGCGCTCAAAACCAAAGCCGTCCGCGACGGTGATGATTATGTGGTCTCTGGCTCGAAGGCATTCATTTCGGGCGGCGGCGAAAACGAAATTTATGTGACGATGGTCCGGACCGGCGAAGAAGGCCCCAAGGGGATTTCTTGCCTCGTCATCGAAAAGGACATGGCCGGAGTGAGCTTCGGCGCGCAGGAGCGCAAGCTGGGATGGCATTCCCAGCCCACCGCACAGGTCAATTTCGACGAAGTTCGAGTTCCGGTCGCCAACCGCGTCGGCGGTGAGGGAGAAGGATTTCGGATCGCGATGATGGGCCTCGACGGAGGTCGTCTGAACATCGGGGCGTGCTCGCTCGGCGGAGGTCAGCGGTGCCTCGACGAGGCCGTCCGGTATACCAAGGAACGCAAACAGTTCGGTCGCTCGATCGCCGATTTTCAGGCCACTCAATTTACCCTCGCCGACATGGAGACCGAGCTCGAAGCAGCGCGCTATCTGCTCTATGTCGCTGCAGCCAAGGTCACATCCAATGCGCCCGACAAGTCGAAGTTCGCAGCGATGGCGAAGCGCCTCGCAACGGACACCGGTTCGGCGGTGGTCGATCGCGCACTCCAGCTTCACGGCGGCTATGGCTATCTCATGGATTATCCGATCGAGCGGTTCTGGCGCGATCTTCGGGTTCATTCCATCCTCGAAGGGACGAACCAGGTGATGCGAGTTATCGTCAGCAGAGACATGCTTCGCCAGTGACCGACGATGTCCTGATCAGCGTGGACAAGGGGATTGGCCGCGTTCGCCTCAATCGACCGAAGGCGCTCCACGCACTCACCACTGACATGTGTGAGACCATGAGCAAAACATTGCTGAAGTGGCAAACGGACAAGGATGTCGAGCTCATCGTCATCGATCATGCCGAAGGCCGCGGATTCTGCGCCGGCGGAGATGTCGTGATGCTTGCCCGGAGCGGATCGAGCGACGCCGAGGAAGCGAAGCGCTTCTTTTTCGCCGAGTACCGCCTCAACCATCTGCTCTTTACCTATCCCAAGCCCACAGTCGCACTGATGGACGGCATCACGATGGGCGGAGGGGTCGGAATTTCGCTCCCTTGCAACTATCGGGTCGCGACCGAAAACACCCGTCTTGCAATGCCAGAAACTGGAATTGGTCTTTTCCCCGATGTGGGAGGCGGCTGGTATCTTTCCCGACTTCCGGGCCGAGTGGGCCAGTTCATGGCTTTGACGGGCGCACGCCTCGATGGAGCCGAGTGCCTCTATCTTAACCTTGCAACCCATTATGTTGAGCAGGCCGGGCTTCAGGACCTTGTCGAACGGATTTCAAAGGCGCCGGCGCGCGTTCAAGGGGTTCTCGGCGCGGCATCGCAGCCGGTGCCGCAGGCCAAAATTGAAGCGAATTTGCCGCAGATCGCGAGGCTTTTTGCATCCGATCGGCTCGAAGACGTGTTCCAAAGTCTGGAAAGCGAACCAACCGACTGGGCTCGATCTGAACTTGCGACGCTTAGCACCAAAAGTCCGCTTTCCTGCAAAGTCTCGCTTCGCCTTCTTGCCCAAGGCGCTAATCGATTGAGCTTCGCCGATGAAATGCGGGCCGAATTCGCGCTCGCGGGACGGGTTGTGAAAACGCACGATTTTCGTGAAGGCATTCGCGCTCTTCTGATCGACAAGACGAATGATCCCAAATGGGACCCGGCTGTTCCCGAGGAGGTCACCGACGAAATGCTCGATGTGCTGTTTTCCCCACTGCCGCCAGCCGAACAATGGCAGCCATTCATGGAAGTGGAGGTCGCGGCATGACAACATTCACGACAATCCTGGTCGAACGGCGAAATCTGGTAACGCTCGTCACATTGAACCGGCCAGAAGCACTCAATGCGCTCAACAGTGAGGTTCTTCGTGAACTCATCGAGGTCTTTTCAGAATATGATCACGATGAGAGCCAGCGCTGTCTTGTTTTGACAGGATCGCAAAAGGCTTTCGCCGCCGGCGCCGACATCAAGGAGATGCAGCACCAGGGTTTTTCCCAAATGTATGCTTCGGATTTCTTCGCGGGATGGGAAAAGGTCACTGCGACACGAAAGCCCTGGATCGCTGCTGTTTCCGGCTACGCGCTTGGAGGCGGCTGTGAAGTCGCCATGATGGCCGATTTCATCATTGCAGGGGAAAACGCAAAGTTCGGACAACCGGAAATCAAGCTCGGAGTGAGCCCTGGGATGGGCGGTTCGCAGCGGCTGACATGGGCTATCGGCAAGGCCAAGGCGATGGAAATGTGCCTGACTGGGCGAATGATGGACGCAGCCGAAGCCGAATCATCGGGCCTCGTTGCACGCGTTGTCCCAACCGAAAATCTCCTAGAGGAAGCCTTGAAGACCGCGGATCTGATTGCCGCAATGCCTCCGCTTGCCGCGATCGCCGTCAAGGAAATGGTCAATGCAGCCTTTGAAAATCCGCTGGCTCGAGGGATTCATTTCGAACGCCGGCTGTTTCATGGCCTGTTCGGAACCGAAGACCAGAAAGAAGGGATGGCGGCGTTCGTCGACAAGCGGCCCGGCAACTGGAAGGGACGTTGAACATGGTTCGTATCGGATTCATCGGGCTTGGCCACATGGGAGGCGGAATGGCTCCCAACCTCGTGAAAGCCGGCCATGAAGTATATGCCTTCGATCTCGTTCCAAGCTCGGTCGAGAAAGCCGTCGAAGCGGGCTGCAAGCGCGCCTCATCGGCCGCCCAAGCGGTCGAGAATGCCGACATCGTGATTACAATGCTTCCTGCCGCAAAGCATGTCCGATCCGTGTTCGAGAACGACATTGCTCCCAATGCAAAGTCCGGAACACTTCTGATCGACTGCTCGACGATCGATGTCTCCAGTGCTCGTGAGGTCGGATCGGCAATGAAGGCAAAAGGCTTCGATTTTCTCGACGCCCCAGTATCGGGAGGAATTGCGGCCGCCGCCGCCGGAAGCCTAACCTTCATGGTCGGCGGGACGGACGACGAATTCGAAAAGGCAAAACCCTTCATCGACCCGATGGCCAAGGCCGTTATTCACGCCGGTGAACTCGGAGCGGGTCAGGCCGCGAAAATCTGCAACAATATGATCCTTGGGGCGACGATGGCGGCGACGTGCGAAGCCTTTGTTCTGGCTCAGAAGCTGGGGCTTGATCCCAAAGTATTTTTCGACATTTCATCCAAGGCCTCAGGCCAAAGCTGGTCGATGACAAGCTATGCGCCGCTTCCCGGTGTCGGCCCGGAAAGTCCCGCCGATCACAACTATGAAGGGGGTTTTGCTGCCGCGCTCATGCTGAAGGATTTGAAGCTTGCTGCCGAAGCCGCGCAGAGTGTCGACGCATATACTCCGATGGGAGCCGAGGCCGAGGAACTCTATCAGCGCTTTGTCGACCGTGGTGGCGGATCGAAGGATTTTTCTGGAATTATTCAAATGATCGACGACAGCTGGGTGGCTACAGGTCAAAATTAGGAGGAATTATGCGATCGAAGCTTCTTGTCGCTGGATGCGCTTCACTTGCAGTCCTTGTGTGGGCGTCGCTTTCTCTCACCGAAGCTCGAGGCAATCTCGGCGAGCTCCTGCATTCGGACGTGGCAACGCGAGTTTCGACAAGCAGCGGTTCAAATGATTTGGTGATGCTTGCACAGCCCTCGATGAAGGGCGCCCAAGCGGCCCAGATCCTTCATAAGCGACAGGACGGAATGAAAGCGCTTGGGGATGCGACCAAGGTCATTCACCGGGCGATCGCCGGGACATTGGATTTGGCAACACTGCGCTCGAAAAGCGCCGAAGTCGTCGAACTGTCGCTACAGGCGTCCAGCTGGTTCCCGCTCGGAACCGGGAGTGAAGCCGGGAAATCGCAGGCCAAACCCGACATCTGGCAGAATTCGGCAGACTTTGCGGCGAAACTTCGAAGCTTCCAATTAGCTGCAAGGTCATTCAATGCCGCAGTTTCGCTCAATGATCCCGCGGCCATCAACGCGAAGTTCGCGGACCTCGGCGGAACGTGCAAATCCTGTCACGACAAATATCGCTCGGAGGAGCACCACTGAACGACTCCGAAGCGCGCCATCAGCTGGTCTGGGATATTCCGGTCCGGCTGGTCCATTGGCTACTCGTAAGTTTGATCGCCTTCAGCTGGTGGTCGGTCCACGCCCAGCACACGAGCTGGCACATCTGGTCCGGCTGCGCGATCCTCGCCCTCTTGATCTTCAGGTTCCTCTGGGGACTGGTCGGAAGCACGACCGCCCGTTTTTCAAGCTTCGTTCGCGGTCCTCGGGCAATTCGCAACTATCTTCAAGGAACGTGGGTCGGGGTTGGCCACAGTCCGCTTGGAGCCCTTAGCGTTCTTGCACTGTTCGCGGCACTTGCCGTCCAGGTCGGGCTTGGGCTCATCGCCGAGGATGATGACGGCATTTTCATGGGACCTCTTGCGGTTCTGGTCAGCAGCGCGACGTCGGACAAGGCGCGGGAATTCCACTCCTTTTGGTTCTATATCATTCTGGCGCTCGTTGGATTGCATCTCCTCGCGATCATGTATTACCGGGTTCGCGGGCATAAACTGACGTCAAGAATGATTACCGGTCGGGCTGAGCTCGAAGCGGAAATCGAACCGGTGCGACCGGGCAAGTGGTGGGTTGCACTGATTTGTCTCGCCGTTGCGATTGCGCTCACGAGGTGGGTCATTGCCGGCGTTCCACCCTTTGGTCCTTGATCGGGATCGATCCGAGGGCCACATCCATTCCCATGCTGATCCGAACTGAGCAGACCCCTAATCCATCAACCCGCAAGTTTCTCCCGGGCCAAACCGTGATGCCCAGCGGCACCCGCGATTTTCTCGATGTCCAATCGGCGCGCGTTTCGCCGCTCGCAGCCGCACTGTTTGAAAGCCAAATGGTCGAAGGCGTCTTTTACGGCCGCGACTTCATTTCGGTGACTGCCGCTCCAGGTGTTTCCTGGACCGACCTTGAGCCTTTGATCATCGAAACGCTGCTCGATCATTTCGTAAGCGAAGCGCCGCTGTTCACGACCGGAAGCGCAGCCCAAATCGAGGTCGAAGACGATCCTCAATTCGAAGATAGTGCCGAAGACTCCGATATCGTCGACCAGATCAAGGAGCTGATCGAAACCCGCGTTCGTCCAGCGGTCGCCCAGGATGGCGGCGACATTGCGTACAAAGGCTATCGAGACGGACGGCTCTATCTTTCGATGCACGGCGCATGTTCGGGATGTCCATCGTCGGCGATTACCCTCAAACGCGGCATCGAAAGTCTCATTCGACACTATGTTCCGGAAGTGAAATCCGTCGAAGCGATCTGATCGAGAGACTTGCAGCTACGCGCCGCATGTGGCCATCATCTGCTCATGATCCTTGCTTTCGATACATCGAGCGCGGCCTGCACGGTGGCATTGTTCGATGGTGAAACCTGTATCGCCAACGGTGACGAACTCATCGGCCGGGGGCATTCCGAGCGACTGGTACCGATGATCGCGGATCTTCTTGACGGCCGTGATGCAGCGACCATCCTTGTGGGAGTTGGTCCCGGAAGCTTCACCGGGATCAGAGTAGCAATTGCCGCGGCGTATGGTCTCGCGATCGGATGGAAAGCTGAACTTCTGGGATTTTCATCTCTCGCTCTCCTCTCACTGAGCGCACAAAGCCGCGGCGATGTTGCAGCTTGTGTCATCGGCGGCCACGGAGAACTCTTCGTTCAGGAGTTCGACTCAACGACCGGCCTGCCAAGTTCGGCACTTTTGAACCTTGCTCCAGCGGACGCTGCGAAGGTTACGAAAGCGCATGCAGTGATCGGCTCAGGGGCCGATCAGCTCGTTACCCAACGCGGATGGGGCGAAGCGCTTGATGGCTGGCCGTCGGCTGCCAATGCACTCAAACTTGCTTCAGAGCTTCGCACGCTCGAGCCGAAACCGGTCTATGCGCGGGCTCCCGACGCCAAGGCGAGAGAGCTGGTTTAATGGTCAATCCCAGCCTTCCCGATGACGTGCAAATCACGCCTGGAAACTCCGACCAGCTCAACTCGGTCATGAGAGTCATGAATTCAGCATTCGGCGAGAATTTCGGGGAGGCATGGACCCGGTCACAGCTGAGCGGCATTCTTCCGATGGCGGGTGTGTTCCTGACAGTCGCCGAAGTGCGCTCAACCCATGAAATCATTGGGTTTTACTTGGTTCGAACAATCCTAAACGAGTTTGAACTTCTGCTCATTGCGGTGCTTCCAACCGAGCAGCGACGCGGCCTTGGCAAATTCCTTCTTAAGGATTTTCTAGAGCGAGCACGCAATGAAGGAATTCGTCGCGTTCATCTCGAAGTGCGCGACGGAAATCCAGCAATCCGAATGTACGATGGAGCCGGATTTTCACCAGTTGGTGTACGCCGGAATTATTATCACGCAGCAAACGGGAACAGGTACGACGCAATCACGCTTGCCTGTGAACTTTAGCTCATCTTTCCGGTCCTGAGTGTTCCTCTTGGCGCACTTGCATGCGTTCCTTCGAGTGCGTAGTTGCGGCGCCGCGCACTTAGATGCGCGAACCTCTGCTCAACTTTATCAGGATTATCCCGATGGCCGACAATGACGCCGCCGAAGACACACTTCTCACGCTTACCGCCGACATTGTAGCGGCGCATGTCAGCAACAACAGCGTCGCCGTAAACGATCTTCCCAATCTCATTCAGAATGTGCATTCCGCCTTGATTGGAATTGTGCACAACGTCGCCGCGCCGGAGCCCAGACCAGAGCCGAAGGTCTCGATTCGATCGTCGGTGAAACCGGATTATATCGTCTGTCTGGAAGACGGGAAAAAGCTCAAGATGCTGAAACGGCATCTCATGACTCACTATAATATGACCCCCGACCAGTATCGGCAGAAATGGGGTCTTGCGGCAGATTACCCGATGGTTGCGCCCAATTATGCGGAGCAGCGCCGCACGCTTGCGAAATCGATCGGTCTTGGAACCAAGAGACGCAGGCCCCGCGGAGGGAAGTAAGCGGTTTTGAAAGCCCGGCTTGGATCGGTCGCCGCGACGATTGATGATGACGGAGCCTTCCTGCCTTATTTTGGCGGGAAGGTTTCGACTTCCCTTTGACCGCGCTCGTTGGGATGCCTAACTTCAAGAAATGACGCGGACGATCGATATCGAGGCCCTGTGCGCCGACAAGGGCTTGAGGATCACCGAGCAGCGGAAGGTGATCGCGCGTGTCCTGGGCGAAAGCGAAGATCATCCCGACGTCGAGACTCTCCATGCTCGCGCAGCAGCAGTCGATGCGAACATCTCCATTGCGACAGTCTACCGAACCGTTCGATTGTTCGAGGAAGCGGGCATTTTGGAGCGTCACGAGTTCGGGGACGGCCGTTCGCGTTACGAAGCTGTTTCCGAATCTCACCACGATCACCTGATTGATGTTGAAACCGGAAAAGTGATCGAATTTGCAGACGACCAGCTCGAGCTTCTTCAGAAGCGGATTGCGGAGAAGCTCGGATTTCGGCTGGTCGATCATCGGATGGAGCTTTACGGAGTCGCCCTCGATCGCGACCATTGATCCTGCAAGGCTGAATCTAAGGGCAGCAGTCCGGATCGCTGGCCTGCTTCTTCTGTTTGCCTTCTGTGCTCCATGTCATGTGGTGACGAAGCTCGTCGTAACGCGATCGCCCTGGCCGCAGTGGTTTCTGGCGGCTTCGGCGTTCATTATCGGAGCTCGGGTTCGCGTTGAAGGTAAGAAAATTGGACAGCACAGCCTTCTGCTTTCCAACCATGTCAGTTGGCTCGACATTCTCGTCCTTGGAGGCGCCACCAACTGTGCCTTCGTCTCGAAGAAGGAGCTCGGGCATCCGCTTGTTCAGTGGCTCTCGGATCAGAACGGAAGCGTTTATGTCAACCGATCGGATCGGAAGGGCGCAAAAGACCAGGCCGTTGCGATTGCGCGGGCGCTCGACAGGCCAAAGCCGGTCCTTCTCTTTCCAGAAGGGACGACCGGCCCGGGCTCATTACTTCTGGAATTTCGCTCGACCTTGCTCGAAGCTGCAAAATTGAAAGGCGAGAAGCTGATCATTCGCCCGATAGCGGTCGATTATGGAGAGCGAGCGAGCGAAATCGCGTGGTGGAATGAAACCGGCACGAAAAATGTCGTTCGGCTGCTTGGACGACGAGGGTCCTTGCCAGTGGTTATTCACCTTCTGCCGCAGCTCAAGAACTGGTCTGACCGCAAGCAGCTTGCAGCAAAGGCGCGTGAAGCCATTGCCGGGGCGATCGGCTTCAAGTCGCCAGTTCAGTCGCCTATAGATGGACCAAGATGACTCCCAAGACCTTCAAAATCAAAAACTTCGGCTGCCAGATGAACGTCTACGACGGCGAACGAATGGCGGAACTTCTAACAGCCAGAGGATTGAGCTCAACACAAAGCGAAACCGACGCCGATCTTGTTGTTCTCAACACATGCCACATCCGCGAAAAGGCAGCGGAAAAAGCCTATTCCGACGTCGGCCGACTAAGACGCGACGACGGTTCCAGGCCGCTGATTGCACTCGCGGGATGTGTTGCTCAAGCCGAGGGCGAGGAGGCCAAACGCCGCTCCGAGATGATTGACATCGTCGTCGGACCTCAGACCTACCACAGGCTTCCAGAACTGATAGCAAAAGCCGTCAAAGGCGATCGGCCGCTCGACACTCAAATGCCCGCGATCAGCAAGTTCGATGCACTTCCCAATCGACGTCAGGCAAGTCCGAGCAGCTTTCTTACGGTGCAGGAAGGATGCGACAAATTTTGCACCTATTGCGTCGTTCCTTATACGAGAGGCGCGGAAATCTCCCGGCCTTCATCCGACATTGTTAAAGAAGCCCGAGCCCTCGTCGACGCGGGCGCTCGCGAGATCATATTGCTTGGCCAGAACGTGAATGGCTGGAGGAAGGATGGATTGGGTCTTTCGGGCCTCATCCGCGAACTTGCAAGGATCGATGGTCTCGAACGGATCCGCTACACCACCAGCCATCCAGCGGACATGGACGATAACCTCATCGGGGCCCATGGAGAGATCGAAAAACTCATGCCTTATCTCCATCTTCCGGTGCAGTCAGGAAGCAATGCCATCCTCAGAGCAATGAATCGAAGTCACACGACTGGAACTTATCTCGCGATCATCGAAAAGGTCCGGGCTGCAAGACCAGATATTGCCATTTCGGGTGACTTTATCGTCGGGTTTCCGGGTGAGACCGAGGAGGATTTCGAAGCAACATTGAGGATCGTGGATGCTGTTCGATACGCCGCAGCCTATTCCTTCAAATATAGTGCACGGCCAGGAACGCCCGCTGCCTCGATGGACAATCAGGTTACGCGTGAAGTCATGAACCAGCGGCTGGAGCGGCTCCACGACCGCGTCAATGCGCACCAGCTCGCGTTCAATCGGTCGAAAGTCGGCCTCAGCACCAAGGTCCTAATCGAACGAAAGGGCCGCCAAGAGGGACAGATGATCGGCCGGTCCCCCTGGCTTCAGTCGGTCCACATGGAGACCGACGCGAAGCCCGGAGAAATTGTCGAAGTCGCTTTGGTTGGAGCGGGTCCGAACAGCATGAGCGGCGCGGTCCATCAGAAGGCGGCGGCCTGATGGCGAGGCGTGATCTTGCGAATATTCCTGACCGAGCTCGCCTGGAGCTCGAATTCGAGCAACCCTATCTGCTCGGGCCATTGTTCGGTGACTATGACCGGCACCTGATCACAATCGAGAACAGGCTTTCGGTCCACATCTCTGCGCGCGGCAACCGTGTCCAGATCGAGGGCGATCCGGATGCAGCATCGCGCGCTCGCGATGTGTTGCTCGGACTCTACAACAGGCTCGATCAGGGCCATGATGTGGATTCGGAAGCGGTCGAGGCCGTCCTTGGGATGGCGGCCCAACCGCATCTCGACGGGATCATCAAGGAAGAAGTGACGTCGGCGCCGCGAGTGATGATCCGGACTCGCAAGAAAACGATCGTCCCGCGCTCGGCCGTCCAAACGACCTACATGGAAGCGCTTTCGCGTGACGAGATGATCTTCGCGCTTGGTCCCGCAGGCACCGGAAAAACCTATGTCGCCGTTGCCCAGGCCGTCTCGCAATTGATTAATGGCAGTGTCGATCGGCTAATTCTTTCACGCCCCGCGGTCGAAGCCGGCGAGCGTCTCGGATTTCTTCCGGGCGACATGAAGGAGAAGGTCGATCCTTATCTGAGGCCATTGTACGATGCGCTCTACGACATGCTTCCAACCGAACAGGTTGAACGGCGGATCGCATCGGGTGAAATCGAAATTGCGCCCCTTGCGTTCATGCGAGGACGAACGCTGAATGACGCTTTCATCATTCTCGACGAGGCTCAGAACACGACGCCATTGCAAATGAAGATGTTTCTCACCCGCTTTGGAATGCGAAGCCGAATGGTGATTTGCGGCGATCCGCATCAAGTCGATCTTCCGGATCCCTCGAAATCGGGTCTCGCCGATGCGGTCCGCCGGCTCGAAAATGTCCAGGGCATTGCTGTGGTTCGCTTCACCTCTGCGGATGTCGTTCGTCACCCGCTCGTCGGACGGATCGTCGATGCTTACGAGGGGCCCAGTGCGGTTCGCGGAGTCGGCGAATGACGATCGAGATCGCACTCGACGTCGATGAGGAGTGGGACAGTCGTCGCTCCTGGGAAAAGCTTGTCCGAACGGCCGCTGAAGCCGCAATCGATGAAAGCGCATTCGCCGCTCTGAACCGCTCCGAACAAAGCTTTGAGCTTTCCGTCACGCTGACAAGTGACGAGGAGGTACGCGCTCTCAACCGACAATGGCGCGCCAAGGACAGTGCAACAAACGTCCTGTCCTTTCCGATGCTTGGCTCAGCTGATTTGCATCTGGAAAAGCTTAACGGTGCACAACTTTTGCTCGGAGATATAGTCCTTGCAAAGGGAATATGCGCGGCCGAAGCTTCGGACAGACACACGCCTCTTGAGGATCACGCCGCACACTTGCTGGTTCACGGAACCTTGCATCTTCTTGGCTATGATCATGAAAACGACGACGATGCCTGCGACATGGAGGCGAGGGAAATTCGGGCGCTCGACCGATTGGGAATCGCGAATCCCTATGAATTGGCGCCCTGATGGCGACGCGCGGCGACGACAATGGCCCTGGCTTATGGCGCGGCATGCGCCACCTGCTCTTTGGCGAGGACAGCGAGCCTACCCTTCGCGAAGAGATTGAGGACGCGATCGACGAGGCGGAGGAGAGCGAGGGATCGCGCCATTCGGCGGGCGACCTCGGCGCTGCGGAACGCCAAATGCTTCGCAATCTACTTCACTTTGGCGAACAGACTGCCGGAGATATTTGCGTAACTCGCGGCGAAATCATTGCAGTTCCAAGCGACATTGCTTTTGAAGCGCTTGTCCAAGCGTTTCTAGAAGCTGGCCATAGCCGCCTCCCGGTTTTTGGTGAAAGTCTCGATGACGTCGTCGGGATGGTCCATATCAAGGACATTTTCGTCGCGAGCGTCGATCCATCACGCGACCGCTCCTTGAGCGCGTTGATCCGCGAACCGCTTTTCGTTCCGGAATCCATGGGTGTCATTGAGCTGCTCGCGCGAATGCGGGCCGAACGGGTTCATCTCGCAATCGTCGTCGATGAATTCGGCGGAACGGAGGGCCTCGTGACGATTGAAGATGTCGTGGAGGAGATTGTCGGCGACATCGAGGATGAGCATGACGATGCCGAAGCCGCGATGGTGACGATGATCGACGAGGGCCTGTGGGAAGCCGATGCCCGTGTTGAACTCGAGGACCTCGCGTTGGAAATCGATCCACGTCTTTCGTCCAAGGATGACGAGGTCGATACCCTCGGCGGACTCATGTTTCTTTTGGCAGGCCATATTCCGGCAAAGGGTGAGTGCGTGAGCCATCCATCGGGCTGGAAGCTTGAGGCAGTCAATTCCGATCCCCGTCGGATCATTCGGGTTCGGTTACATGCACCAGAACAGCGAACACACGCTCAATAGCATCTGTTCGAGGCTATGCGCACGAATGTCATTGTTTTGCGAACAAGTTAGCCGGGTTCGCCATCGCCTTGAATTCGAGTGCATTTCCTGAAGGGTCGAGGAAAAACATAGTCGCCTGCTCACCCGGCAAACCTTCGAAACGAACGGTCGGTGATATCAGAAATTGAATTCCTCGGTCTTTAAGCCGCGCGGCGAGCTCCTTCCACTCCGAAAGCGGAAGAACGATCCCAAAATGCGGAACCGGAACGTCCTTCTCGTCGACGCAATTGGTTCGGCGTTCGGCAACGAGATCGGGAGCGAGATGCGCGACGATCTGATGGCCAAAAAGGTCAAAATCGACCCAGTGTTCGGCACTTCGGCCCTCCGGGCAGCCGAGCACGTCACCGTAGAAGGATCGAGCGGAAGCGAGATCGTCGACCGGAAATGCCAGATGAAACGGTGAAAGGCTCATATTTCATAACTGGAATTGCAAAGCCCGCTTGTCGAGGCTTTCGTTGCGAACGGCGACGCGCTAGCCGTTCAAAGTGATGCTCTACCTGCTCTATTCGCTGATCGCTGGCGCAATGTCGGCCTTTGCGTTCCAGCCGGTCGGCTTGTGGCCACTCCTGCTCGTCGGGTTTGCCGTTCTGTGCGAGCTCCTCAGCCGCACGAAATCGCTCGGACGAAGCCTCGCAATCGGCTGGGCATTTGGATTTTCACAATTTTCGGTCAGTCTTAACTGGATCGCGACATCCTTTACCTATCAATCGGCGATGCCCCCCTGGCTCGGCTGGGTCGCGGTTGGTCTGCTCTCTGTCTATCTAGCGTTCTATCCAGCCGTTGCAGCTGGGCTCGCATGGCGCTTCGGTCGCGACGACCGCGTAGTACTTGTCACCGTGCTCGGCGGTGCATGGGCAATTACGGAATGGCTGCGCGGAACTTTGTTCACCGGCTTTCCATGGAATCCTGCGGCGGCGGCGCTCGCTCCGACGCCGCTCATCTCGATCACTGCGCTCATCGGCACCTATGGATTGTCCGGCCTTGTGGTCCTTTTGGGCGGGGCGATCTGGCTTGAATATTATCGCAAATGGCTCCCGCTAGTCGTGATTATCGCAGTGTCGACCTTTCTCTGGCTGCTTCCCGCCTCGGTGGTCCCCGCCGACGCGTTGACGATCCGCAAAGTCAGGATCGTCCAGCCCAATATCGGTCAGGAGGATAAATGGCGCCCGGGTTTCGACGAGGAGGCGGCGCGCCGTCTCGCAACTCTTTCCGGACCGCCGACGGATGAGCCGCGCCTTCTTCTCTGGCCGGAAGCAGCGGTAACCGACCCTCTCGAAGACTCGCGTGCCGACGCCCATCACGAAATGGCGCTGTTCGAGCGCACTCGGGCAGCTTCACTTCTTGGTCCCGGCGACCGTCTGCTAACAGGCGGAATCGCCGTCAGCTCGCACGACGGGATCGATGTCGATGGCGCCGAGAACAGCATATTCATCCTCGCACCGGGCGGGCGAGTAGTCGGCCGCTACGACAAATCGCACCTCGTTCCCTATGGCGAATATCTTCCAATGCGTCCGTTGCTCTCGGCAATCGGACTTTCCCGACTTGCACCTGGAGACATTGATTTCAGTCCGGGTCCGGGGCCGCGCACGATCGACCTTGGCGGCGAGTGGGGGAAAATCGGATTCGACCTTTGCTATGAAATCATCTTCTCGGGCCATGTCGTTGATGAAAAAGACCGTCCCCAATTCATTTTCAATCCGTCGAACGACGCCTGGTTCGGCTCGTGGGGCCCTCCGCAACATCTTGCACAGGCCCGGCTTCGAGCAGCCGAAGAAGGACTTCCGGTACTCCGCGCCACTCCAACCGGAATTAGTGCGGTCATCGACGCCAAGGGTAATGTAGTGAAGGCGCTTCCCTGGCGGACCGCCGGCGTCATCGATGCCATCCTTCCACCGCCATCCAATTCCGCGCCATTGTTCGCGCGACTTGGAAACATCATTCCGCTCATTCTTGGATTTCTTCTGATCGCCGGCAGCATTGTGCTCGGTCGTCGGGCCCGCTAGACGCCCACATATAAAGACTTCCTTATATCCCGAAACTGAGGTCGCTCCAGCTCATGCGAAGCAATTATCTTTTCACTTCCGAGTCCGTTTCCGAGGGCCACCCGGACAAGGTTGCGGACCAGATTTCTGATGCCATTGTCGATTTTCTTCTCAGCCGCGATCCCGAGGCGCGGGTTGCCTGCGAGACGATGACGACGACCAATCGAGTCGTTCTTGCAGGTGAGATTCGGTGCAAGCCCGTGTTCGACGAGGAGCGGTGGCCGGAGCACGGCGGCTGGGCACCTGGAGCCAGGGACGAAATCGAGGAAGCCGCGCGCAACGTTGTGAAGCGGATCGGTTACGAACAATCGGGCTTCCACTGGGCCCAGTTCGAGTTCGCGAACCATCTTCACGGACAGTCCTCGCACATCGCTCAAGGTGTGGATGCCGCGGCCAACAGGGAGGAGGGCGCAGGCGATCAGGGCATCATGTTCGGGTTTGCGTGCGATGAAACGCCCGACTTCATGCCCGCGACGCTCGACTATAGTCATAAGATTCTAATGGAAATGGCTTCAGACCGACATCACGGCCGGGCTCCCTTCCTTGAGCCGGACGCCAAAAGCCAGGTTACCTTGCGGTTCGAGGATGGAAAGCCTGCAAAAGCGACCGCGATTGTCGTCTCGACGCAGCACAAGCCGGGTTACGACAAGGGCGAAAAGCAGGCGGAATTGCATTCCTACGTGAAGGATGTCGTTGCGCGCGTGCTTCCAGCCGAGCTCCTCGGAAACGAAACGGTTTATCACATTAATCCAACCGGGAGCTTTGAAATTGGCGGCCCTGATGGCGATGCCGGTCTCACTGGCCGCAAAATCATCGTCGACACCTATGGCGGTGCGGCTCCTCATGGCGGAGGAGCTTTCTCCGGAAAGGATCCAACGAAGGTCGACCGATCGGCAGCCTATGCGGCCCGTTATCTTGCAAAGAACATCGTCGCGGCCGGTCTTGCAAAACGCTGCACGATCCAGCTTGCCTATGCGATCGGAGTTGCCGAGCCCTTGTCTCTATATGTCGATACTCATGGCACCGGCACGATCGGCGATGACCATATCGAAGAGGCGATCGGCCGCATCGGGAAGCTTGGCAAGCTCACTCCCCGCGGGATCCGAACGCATCTTGGCCTCAACAAACCGATCTACGAGAGAACCGCAGCTTACGGCCATTTTGGTCGGACGTGCGAGGGCGATTATTTCCCATGGGAACGGGTCGATCTCGTCGAAGATCTACGAGCAGCAATCGCAGCCTGATTGCGTTCACGCGCGGTCTCGAACGGCGAATGACTGCAAGACTAAACCAAGGCCGCTGCGAACAATGAGTGCGCACAAGTCCGGCGATCCACTGACCCTCAATCGACTTTACGGCCGATCGACCGGGCATCGACTTCGAAAGAGCCAGCAGGAGCTCGTCGAGAGACTGTTGCCCGAACTCGAACTGCCGTCCGAGGGCGACCTCACCGCCCAACGTCTGTTCGGAAGCGATCGCCCGCTTCATTTTGAAATCGGTTTCGGCTCG
The DNA here is from genome assembly GCA_963703055.1 of uncultured Alphaproteobacteria bacterium. GTDB lineage: Bacteria > Pseudomonadota > Alphaproteobacteria > Sphingomonadales > Sphingomonadaceae > Sphingomicrobium. The sequence continues at coordinate 1,212,879 of OY969784.1, forward strand.
GGCGAGCACCTCGCCGATCGCGCCGACATGCTTCCTGACCAGGGTTTTATCGGCGCCGAGCCGTTCCTGAACGGAATCGCCGGAGCTCTCGCCCACATCCGGGACAAAAACCTCCACAATATTCGTCTCTGGAGAGGCGATGCGCTAGAAGTTCTGAAGCGCGTGCCCGATCGCTCATTGAGCTTCATCTATCTTCTTCATCCCGACCCCTGGCCAAAGGCCCGACACGCAAAACGAAGGATGATGAATGCAGGACCAGTCGAGCTATTTGCAGCAAAACTGCGACCGGGCGGCGAATTCCGGCTCGCAACCGATGACCCGACCTATCTCGCATGGTCGCTAATGGTCATGCAACATCATCAAACACGGTTCGAATGGCTCGCCGAGCATCCGCGAGACTTTCTCGAGCCTTCGGGCGGCTGGATCGAAACACGCTACGGTGCCAAGTCGAGACGCGAGGGGCGGCGCCCATATTATCTGCGGTATCGAAGAGGCGGTGCGTGAACGCGATAACTAGGGCTTAGCGACCGCGTTTCATTCAAAACATTCCTTGCGAGCGCCCCGTCAGATTTTTCTCAACTTATCCCGGTGTCAGCCGGACAAGCCTTGCGTTGGATCCGTCTTGAAGGAGGTAGATCGCTCCGTCCGGTCCTTCGGCAACGAACCGGATCCGATCTCCCATCCCCCATTGCTCGATTGCGCTCGCATTGCTTCCGTGGATCCTGACATGGATCAGGACTTCTCCCGAAAGGCTTCCGATGATCCCGTCGCCATCCCATTGCTTGAACATGGGACCGGAATAGAAAATGAGGCTCGTCGGAGAGACGGAAGGCACCCAATAGAGTTTGGGCGGCTCGAGATCGGGGCGAGTTGGGTGTTTGGGAATTGGGACTCCGTCATAGTTCTCACCTTGCGACACGATCGGCCAGCCATAATTGCGGCCAGGCAAAATGAGATTGAGCTCGTCGCCCCCTCGCGGGCCCATTTCGGTCTCCCAGAGACGACCGTCGGCTGCGAATGCGAGTCCGTAGGGGTTCCGATGCCCGAGGCTCCATGTTTCCGAGGGCGTCAGATTGAGGCCTTGCAACCGCACCTGCCGTCCAGTCGCGTGGTGCGCCACCTGCGTATCTTCGGGGGGATCGGTAAGCGTGATAACCTGCGATCCTGAACGCCCCGCCCAGGGATTTCCCGGGGCGGGCTTTCCATCAAGTGTGAGATGCAAAATTTTCCCGATCGCCTGGCTTGGATCCTGCGCTGGAGTGAAACGCTGTCGCTCGCCCGAACTTAGGAACAGGGATTTTCCGTCCGGCGCAAAGACGAGGATCGCCCCGAACTGGCCACCCTCGCCACCTCCTGGATCGTGCCACAGGCGCTCGAGCCCCTCGATCCGCGCTCCATTTTGATCGTCCACCAATTTCGCTCGGGCGAGCGCAAGACCACTTCCGCCATTCGCCGAAGGCTCTGAATAGGTCAGATAAATTAATCGATTTGATGCAAATCCCGGCGCTAGGACCACATCGAGCAATCCGCCCTGCCTTTTGAAGACGACCTTTGGCGCCCCGCTGACGGAGATCTTCTGTCCGGTTACGATATCAACGAGGTAGAGCCGCCCCGGCTTTTCGGTGACGATTGCCTGGCGCGTTCCTGGAATGAACGCCATCGCCCAGGGATTGTCGAAGGTCGCGATCGTGGTCTGTTTGAACGGCGGCGGTGTTGCACGAAGATTTGCGGCACCCTCGGTCCCGCTCGAATTCCTTCCTCGTGCGACCGACCCTTGTGAATTCGTCTGGGCAGACGTTCCGCAAGCCGCGAGGACAAGAAGTGCCGAGAGTTGAAGGAAGCGCATTTCCATCAAACCTCCCTGTCATCAATAATTGAACCAGTCTGGGGTTCCGTCGCTCTTCATCAATCATGTTCGAACCCTCCAGTCTTCTCTCGCTTGCAACAGCCGTTCCGACTGACGTCATCGAGCAAAGCGAAGCGAAGATCTGCGCTCGCGAAGCCTTCGGCGGAAAAAAAGCGTTGTTCGACAGACTGTCGGCGTTTTCGAAAATGCGGGAATTGCGCGCCGACATATCGTCGCTCCGCAGCATTGGTACCTCGAGCCGCACGGATGGCAGGACCGAAATTCGATTGACCTCGAAGCGGCGGAGCAATCGTTCCTGGATGGTGCAAAAACGGCAATCGAGCGCTCGGGCCTATCTCCACGCGACATCGACGGCGTCGTCTCGGTGTCCACAACCGGTATCGCAACCCCAAGCTTCGACGCTCGGGCGGCATTGCCTTTTTGAGCTAATACTCTCGCGGGCAACACCACTCGTCTGATCGCTGCCGGAGCGCCGCGAACATTCGCCCGGCCACTACCCCTTCATCGTTGCACTCCATTTCCTCTGGCTGGCGACCGTTTGGGTACTTGCACCTCGCGAACAGATCGAACCTTTCTGGCTATTTCTTTTCGTCCTCATTGAACTCGGACGAATCTGGGTCCTCGTTACTCTTGGACCGCGCTGGATGACCAGGATCATTGTCCTTCCCGACGCTAGGCTGGTCAGGCGCTCGCCCTCTCGCTACCTCAATCATCCCAACTATTGGGTGGTGGTGTTAGAAATCGCGGTTCTTCCGCTCGTATTTCGCCTGTGGCCGGTCTCGCTGATTTTCACGCTCATCAATGGCGCCCTCCTGGCCATCAGGGTTCGCCAAGAGAACCGGGCGCTCGGCCGCTAAGCATTGCTTGCGATGACCGCGCATCCCGACTATATCGCGGCTCTCTCCTCGACATCGTGAGATGCCTGAGGCTGGGGCCCCTCGGCTCCGGTCCGAGAGGTTTTGGTCTTTTAGCAAGGAGCGCGCGTGGCGGAAATCGCCGGCCTCGAGAGGCTGATCGGACCCGAGGTGAAGAGCCTTGGCTTCGATCTCGTGCGCTTGATGATGATCGGGGGCACTTCAGATCCGACACTCCAGGTCATGGCCGAACGGCCCGAAACGCGGCAGCTCGACATTGCCGATTGCGAACTCATCTCGAGACGCCTTTCGGAAATCCTCGACCTCGCCGATCCAATCGAGGGCAGCTATCGCCTCGAAGTCAGCTCGCCAGGGATTGATCGGCCGCTCACTCGGCTAAAGGATTTCGAGGTCTGGGCGGGCCACGAAGCGCGAATCACGCTTCGCGAGCCTCTCAAAGATCGCAAGCAATTCAGCGGAAGCCTCCAGGGCATCGAAGCTGGAAAGATCAAACTTCAAGGAAAAGACGGCAAGATTTACGAGTTGGCGTTTGCAGAGATCGCTTCGGCAAAGCTCATCTTGACCGACAAACTAATCCAAGCCACCGCGCCGCTCAGCACCGAAGGCGCCGACACAATTGAGACTGTAGAGGAATAAATACATGGCCACAGCACCCGCTGCCGTCAGCGCCAACAAGGCAGAATTGCTCGCGATTGCCGACGCCGTTGCGCGCGAGAAGCTGATCGACAAGGGCATCGTCATCGAAGCAATGGAGGATGCGATTCAGCGCGCCGCCCGTGCGCGTTACGGTGCAGAAAATGACATCCGCGCAAAGCTCGATCCCACTAGCGGCGACCTTCGCCTGTGGCGCGTTCTCGAAGTCGTCGACGAGCCCGAAGATCATTTCAAGCAGGTCGATCTCAAGGGCGCTGCGAAGCTTCAGAAGGACGCCAAGGTCGGTGATTTCATCGTCGACCCGCTGCCCCCGATCGAATTCGGACGGATCGCGGCCCAGGCTGCAAAGCAGGTGATCTTCCAGAAAGTTCGGGACGCCGAGCGCGAACGCCAGTTTGAAGAATTCAAGGATCGCGTCAGCGAAATCATCACCGGCGTCGTCAAGCGAGTCGAATTCGGGCACGTCGTGGTCGATCTCGGCCGCGCCGAAGGCGTGATCCGGCGCGATCAGCAGATCCCGCGCGAAATGGTTCGTGTCGGCGACCGCATTCGCTCGTTGATCCTTTCTGTCAGGCGCGAAGCTCGCGGCCCGCAAATTTTCCTGTCGCGGGCTCATCCCGACTTCATGAAAAAATTGTTCGCACAGGAAGTGCCCGAGATTTACGACGGAATTATCGAAATCAAGGCTGCCGCCCGGGACCCCGGAAGCCGCGCAAAAATCGGAGTGATCAGCCACGACAGCTCGATCGATCCGGTCGGCGCATGCGTCGGAATGAAGGGCAGCCGAGTTCAGGCCGTTGTCCAAGAGCTTCAGGGCGAAAAGATCGACATTATTCCCTGGTCCAACGACCTTGCGACCTTCGTCGTCAATGCGCTCCAGCCGGCAACGGTAAGCCGCGTCGTGATCGATGAGGAAGAAAGCCGGATCGAAGTCGTGGTTCCGGACGATCAGCTGAGCCTTGCGATCGGCCGCCGCGGCCAGAATGTTCGGCTCGCGAGCCAGTTGACGACCTCGCAGATCGACATTCTCACCGAGGCTGATGCGAGTGAGAAGCGGCAGCGCGAGTTCGTGGAGCGCTCGGAAATGTTCCAGAGCGAGCTCGATGTCGATGAGACCCTGTCACAGCTGCTGGTTGCCGAAGGCTTCACCAGCCTTGAGGAAGTTGCCTACGTGCCGGTTGAGGAGATCGCATCGATCGAGGGACTCGATGAGGATATCGCAATCGAGCTTCAAAGCCGGGCGACAGAAGCGCTCGAACGTCGGGAAGCGGCCGCGCGCGAAGAGCGCCGGTCCATGGGTGTTTCCGATGAACTGGCCCAGATCCCGCATCTCAATGAACAGATGCTGGTCACTCTTGGAAAAGCCGGAATCAAGTCACTTGATGATCTTGCCGATTTGGCGACCGACGAACTCATCCAGCGCAAGCGAGTGGAACCGCGACGCCGCGAGCCGAGCAATCGAGCCGAGGACAAGGGCGGGATTCTGGCCGAATATGCATTGAGTGAAGATCAGGGCAACGAGATCATCATGGCAGCACGAGCGCATTGGTTCGCGGACGAGGATGCAGACAAGGCAGCGACGAACTCCGGACAGGAGGACGCGATTGCGGACGAAGCTCAATGAAGGCCGCGACGGCCTAGAGCCGATCGGCGACGGGCACGTCCCTGAACGGACGTGCGTCCTCACCCGGAGAAAAGGGACAAAAGACGAGCTCATTCGGCTCGCCCTTGCGCCGGACGGGGCAGTTGCCCCGGACGTTCGAGCGCGCGCTCCAGGCCGAGGCGCATGGATCGGAGTGTCCCGGGACGAGCTCGACCTCGCCAATGCCAAGGGGAAACTCAAAAGCGCACTTCAGCGAGCGCTGAAGTCGACGATGATCACGGTGCCTTCAGACCTTGGTGAGCGGACCGAAGTTGCGCTTCGCCAGGCGGTGCTCGACCGGCTCGGGATGGAAGCACGGGCGGGCAATCTCATCAACGGCTCCGAACGGGTCGAAACCGCGGCGCGTTCTGGACGAGTTCCAGCTTCTCATCCACGCCTCGGATGCGGGCGAGGATGGACGCAAGCGTCTCGACCAGGCCCAACGCGTCGGATCGCGACTTGTCGGCGGTGGCTCCGAGGGGGTGATATTCCCCGAGGACCGCACTATCTTGTCGATGGCACTCGGGCGCGAAAATGTGGTACATGCCGCGCTGACCGATCCCGCCGCGGCTTCACGTGTATTGCACGCGCTTCGCCGGTGGCGAGCTTTCACTGACCCGACCGGCGGTCCAGAAGGCGGAGAACCCGCCTTGAGGGCCGTTTCGGCTGAAGAAGATTTGACGAAGGAATAGAATGACAGACCAGACCGAAAAACCGAAGCTTGGTACCCGGCCGCCGCTGGGCCTCAAGCGCACGGTCGAGACCGGCAAGGTCAAGCAAAGCTTCAGCCACGGACGCTCGAACACGGTTGTCGTGGAGGTGAAGAAGCGGCGCATTATCGGGCGACCCGGCGAAGCGCCGCCGCCCGAGGCTGCCAAGCCTGTTGCCGAAGTCCCGGCTCCTGCTCCGCAAAAGCCGGTCGAAAGCGCTCCGCAACAGCGGCGCCAGTCGCCCCAGGACGAGATTTCCCGCCGCAAGGAAGTCCAGGAAAAGCTTCTTCGTGAAGCCGAGGGCGCGAGACTTTCAGTGCTGGAGGAAGCCCGTCGGCGCGAGGAGCGGCAGAAAAACGAACAAAGCGAAGAAGAGAAACGTCGCGCGGAAGAAAATCGAAAGGCGGAGGAAGCAGCAGCGGAGGAAGCACGCCGCCGTTCTGAAGAGGAAGCGGTGGCGAAGCGCGCGGCCGAAGCGCCGCCGGCTGAACCTCAGCCTTCTGCTCCTTCAGAAAAAGTCGAAACAGAAGACCGCGCAGCGCGCCGCCCACCTTCCGGGGCTCATGCTCCCGCTCCGCGCCGAACCGAAGCGGCGCGTCCGAGCAGGGGCCGCGGCGACGATCAGCGTCATCGTGGGAAGCTCACCGTTACTCGAGCGCTTTCAGACGAAGATGAAAACCGCGCCCGCTCGCTCGCGGCTCTCCGCCGGGCCCGTGAGAAAGAAAAGCGCCACCACATGGAAACCGGTCCTGCCCAAAAGCAGGTTCGCGATGTGGTGGTTCCCGAAGCGATCACGGTTCAGGAACTTGCAAACCGAATGGCCGAGCGCGGAGCCGATCTCGTAAAAGCTCTGTTCAAGATGGGAAGTCCGGTCACGCTCACCCAGACAATTGACCAGGACACCGCGGAACTTCTCGTCACGGAATTTGGTCACAAAATCAAGCGCGTAAGCGAGAGCGACATCGATATCGACACATCTGCCGATGTCGACGCATCCGAGACTTTGAAGTCGCGCCCTCCTGTGGTGACGATCATGGGCCACGTCGACCATGGCAAGACGTCACTTCTGGATGCGATCCGCGGTGCGGAAGTGGTCGCTCATGAAGCGGGCGGGATCACTCAGCACATCGGTGCATATCAGGTTCAGCTTCCGGACAAGTCGAGGATCACGTTCCTCGACACTCCTGGCCACGAGGCATTCACCGAAATGCGCGCCCGGGGAGCAAATGTCACCGACATCGTAGTTCTGGTCGTTGCGGCCGACGATGGCCTTCGCCCGCAAACGGTTGAAGCCATCAACCACACCAAGGCTGCCGGCGTTCCGATGATTGTCGCAATCAACAAGGTCGACAAGCCGGATGCGAAACCTCAGAAGGTCCGGGAAGAGCTCCTCCAACATGAAGTGATCGTAGAAGAACTTGGCGGCGACGTTCAGGACGTCGAAGTTTCCGCACTTAAGAAGACAAACCTCGACAAGCTTTTGACTGCCATTCAGCTTCAGTCGGAAATCCTCGAACTCAAGGCGAACCCTGACCGGGCGGCCGAAGGAACTGTCATCGAAGCCAAGCTCGACAAGGGCCGTGGCCCCCTTGCGACCGTGCTCGTCCAGCGCGGCATGCTTCGCGTCGGGGACGTGTTCGTCGCGGGTGCATCGAGCGGCAAGGTTCGGGCAATGATCGACGACAAGGGCCGCCAGGTTAAGGAGGCCGGGCCCTCGGTTCCGGTCGAGGTTTTGGGCCTTTCGGCCATTCCCTCAGCAGGCGATCCGTTCACGGTCGTTGAAAACGAGGGGCGCGCCCGCGAAGTCGCTGCCTACCGCCAAGGCGTTCTTGACCGGAAGCGAACTGCGGCTGCACCTGTCAGCCTTGAGCATATGTTCGCTGCGCAAACGGCGACCCACAAGGAACTTCCGCTGGTCATCAAAGCCGATGTCCACGGCTCGATCGAAGCCATCGTTCATGCGCTCAACCGACTGTCGACCGATGAAATCAAGGTTCGGATTTTGCATTCCGGAGTGGGTGCGATCACCGAAAGCGACGTCACTCTTGCAAGTGCGAGCGGCGCTCCAATCATTGGGTTCAATGTCCGTCCGAACGCGAAAGCCCGCGAGGTCGCCGCGCGCAACAAGGTCGAATTCCGGTACTACGACGTCATCTATCATCTCACCGACTGGGTGAAGTCAGCGATGGCAGGCGAGCTTGGTCCAGAGATCATCGAAACGGTCGTCGGACGAGCCGAGGTTCGGGAAGTCTTCCCTGCAGGGAAGAGGGACAAGGCCGCGGGTCTTCTCGTCACCGAAGGCGTCATTCGGAAGGGTTTGAACGCCCGCTTGACGCGCGAGGATGTCATCGTTTCGAAGACCACCATCTCCTCATTGCGGCGGTTTAAGGACGATGTCGCCGAAGTGCGCGCTGGACTTGAGTGCGGCGTGATGCTTGCGGACACCAACGACATCAAGGCGGGCGATATGCTCGAAGTGTTCGAAGTCGAGGAACGCGCGCGAACGCTGTGAAACGAGCGGCAAGGATTTTCTGTGCCCGTCCGCGAATGACGAGGAGTGGTTGTCATGCGCCATCAGGAAACCGCTGAAGATCGTTCCGTTCGCCTGCTGAGAGTTGGCGAACAGGTCCGGCATGTTCTTAGCGAGCTGTTGCAGCGCGGGGACGTTCATGACGAAATCCTGAGCTCACATCTTGTCAGTGTGACCGAAGTGCGCATGTCGCCGGACCTTCGCAACGCAACGGTCTTCATCAAGCCGCTGCTTGGCGAGGACGAGGACGCGGTTCTCAAGGCGCTTCGCCAGAATACCGCGTTCCTTCAGCGCGAAGTCGCGCGCCGGGTGTCGATGAAATATGCGACAAGATTGAAGTTCGTCGCCGACGAAAGCTTCGATGAAGGAACCCACATCGATCGATTATTGAGGTCCGAAAAGGTGGCGCAGGATCTCGAACCCAAATGATCGATCTTGAGCGGCTCGGTCAGCCGATGAGCGGCGACGGTTGCCGAATCGAACCTTTCGCTGAGCGCCATCGCGAGCCCCTTCAAGCCGCGTGCGCTGAGGATCTGGAAATCTGGAATATCTATTCGAACGATTTTGGCCCCGGAGGGTTCGACAAGAGCATCAACGCTTATCTTTCCAAACCCAATGGCAAAACATTCGTTTTGTTTCAGGATCCTGAGCTTGTCGGAATGTCGAGCTTCATCAACATCGACCAGGAACGAAGCACCCTTGAGATCGGCGCGACATATTATCGCCCCAAATTTCGTGGGACGGGGATCAACACCATCATCAAGCATCTGATGCTATCCCGGGCGTTTCAATGCGGCGCGCAAAGGATCGAATTTCGGGTCGATACGCGCAATGTCAGAAGTCAGGCCGCAATGGCGAAGCTGGGCGCCAGGAAAGATCGCCTTCTTAGGAAGGACCGGATGACCTGGACGGGCTACCAGCGCGACACAATCATCTATTCGATCACGAAGGACGATTGGCAACGTATCGCCCCGACAAGTTGCGGCAATTGAACATGATGCCGCCGGGATAATTCACGGCTGGATTGTTCTCGACAAGCCATTGGGTCTGGGTTCGACAAGCGCGGTCAGCGCGGTCAAACGAATTCTCATGGGTTCGGGTGAAGAAAAGACCAAGATCGGCCACGGCGGGACCCTTGATCCACTTGCCAGCGGAGTTCTTCCGATTGCTCTTGGCGAGGCGACCAAGCTTTGCGGACGAATGCTCGAATCAACCAAATCCTATGAGTTCACGATCCTTTTTGGCGAGGAGACAAGCACGCTCGACATGGAAGGCGAAGCGGTCGCCGCCAGCAGCGTTCGCCCGAGTAGTGATCAAATCGACGCGGTTCTCCTGCAGTTCACCGGCGCGATCATTCAACGACCTCCGGCATTCTCTGCGATCAAGGTCGGAGGAAAACCGGCCTATCAGCGCGTTCGGGCCGGCGAGCAGGTCGAGATCGCTGAGCGCCAGGTTCATATATTCGTGATCGAGCGGCTTGAGACCAGGAGCCATCCTCAAGCCGGGGGTAAAAAAATCACTGATCGAGGGATTGCCGCAGATCCGATTGAGCAATCATCGCAAGAGAAGATGAACCAGCTGACGCTTCGGGCGACGGTTTCGAAGGGAACCTATATCCGAAGCCTTGCCCGCGACATTGCTCGAGCGCTCGGGACGGTCGGCCACCTCTCCTATTTAAGGCGCACCCGCGCAGGTCCATTTAGCCTTTCGCAGGCCATTTCGCTGGACTTTCTGGAAGAAGCCGCTAAGGCGCGCGCACTGACGAGGACGGTACTGCCGCTTGATGCGGCGCTGGACGACATCCCGGCCCTCCCCGTCACCCCCGCTCAGGCCCAGCTGCTCCGATTTGGGCAGAAGCTTGTCGGGTTCCCCGCAAAGCCGGGGCTTCAACTGGCGAAATCGGAGGGAACTCCGGTGGCACTCGTTGAAGCTTCGGCCGACGGCCTCACGGTCGTCCGGGGGTTCAACCTTTAAAGACGAATAGGAGAGAACGATGTCGATTACAGTGGAGCGCAAGCAGGCGCTGATCAGTGAGCATGGCCAGGGCACCAAGGACACCGGTTCGCCGGAAGTCCAGGTGGCGATCCTCACCGAACGGATCAATAATCTGACCCAGCATTTCAAGACGCACGCGAAGGACAACCACTCCCGTCGCGGCCTTCTGATGCTGGTCAACAAGCGTCGTTCACTGCTCGATTATCTTCGTCGCAAGGACGAGGAACGCTACACCGGGCTGATCGCAAAGCTCGGTCTCAGAAAGTAAGTTTGCAGAATTCCGGGCGGCCCTTTTCAAGGGGCCGCTTTGTTTATGATCAGTCCCGCAATTCGGCGGGGCGTTCAGGGGCACGTTGAAACGCCCCGAACCGAAGCGAGCCGGTCAGCTCGCACCAGATGACCCCGGCTGCAATAGGGCGCCGGGTGAAGGGAATAGAAATGTTCGATACCAAGACAGTTGAAATCGAGTGGGGAGGAAAAACCCTCAAGCTCGAAACCGGCCGCATTGCCCGTCAAGCCGACGGCGCGGTTCTCGCAAGCCTCGGCGAAACAGTTGTGCTGTGCGCAGTCACAGCGGCCAAGTCGGTCAAGCAGGGACAGGATTTTTTCCCGCTGACCGTTCATTATCAGGAAAAATTTGCTTCGGCCGGTCGAATTCCGGGCGGCTTTTTCAAGCGTGAGCGTGGAGCGACGGAAAAGGAGACCCTGACAAGTCGACTGATCGATCGTCCGATCCGTCCGCTGTTCCCCGATGGCTTTTACAATGAAGTACTCGTGATCGCCCATGTCATGAGTTACGACGGTGAAAACGAACCCGATATTCTGGCGATGATTGCGGCAAGCGCCGCGCTTACGCTTTCGGGAGTTCCATTCATGGGTCCGGTCGGCGCCGCCCGGGTCGGCTACAAGGATGGCGAATACCAGCTCAATCCCAACCAGTCACAGGCGAGTGAAGGATCGCTTGAACTCGTGGTCGCGGGAACCCACGAAGCCGTAATGATGGTGGAATCCGAAGCTCAGGAGCTTTCGGAGGAAGAGATGCTCGGCGCCGTCATGTTCGCGCACGAATCCATGCAGCCGGTGATCGACGCGATCATCCGCCTCGCCGAACAGGCCGCGAAAGAGCCCTGGGAACTTCCCCAGACCGCGGACAAATCGGCAATCAAGGCAAAGCTCAAGTCGCTGATCGGTTCTGATGTCCAGGCCGCTTACAAGCTGACCAACAAGCAGGAGCGTCAGACTGCGCTCGCTTCGGCTCGCCAGAAAGCTTCCGAGGCATTCGCTGACGCTGATCCTCAGGAACAGTTCGTTGCTGGTAAACTCGTCAAATCGATCGAAGCCGATGAGGTCCGCGGCGCGATTTTGAAAGAAGGTCGTCGGATCGACGGCCGCGATACGAAGACCGTGCGTCCAATCGAGATCAGTGTCGGTTTCCTTCCGCGCACGCATGGATCGGCAATCTTCACTCGTGGCGAAACGCAGGCGGTCGTGACCACGACGCTCGGAACCAAGGAATCCGAGCAGATGATCGATGGGCTCGAAGGCTTGTCCTACCAGCGCTTCATGCTCCACTATAACTTCCCGCCTTATTCAGTCGGCGAAGTCGGTCGTTTCGGAGCGCCGGGTCGTCGTGAAGTTGGCCACGGAAAGCTCGCCTGGCGCGCAATCCGCCCGATGCTTCCGACGGCAGATGAATTTCCCTACACGGTGCGGGTCGTATCCGACATCACCGAGTCCAACGGCTCGAGCTCGATGGCAACGGTTTGCGGCGGGTCGCTGAGTCTTATGGATGCCGGCGTTCCTCTGAAGCGGCCGGTGGCGGGCATTGCCATGGGGCTCATTCTCGAAGGCAAGGACTTCGCTGTGATCAGCGACATCCTCGGCGACGAAGACCATCTCGGCGATATGGACTTTAAGGTTGCGGGCACAGCAAATGGGGTCACCAGCCTTCAGATGGATATCAAGGTTCCTGGAATTACCGAGGAAATCATGCGGACCGCCCTTGCGCAGGCGAAGGACGGTCGCGCGCACATCCTCGGGGAAATGGCAAAAGCGCTTGGCGAAAGTCGCCATCAATTGTCGGCGCACGCTCCGAGAATCGAGACCATGACCATTCCAAAGGACAAGATCCGGGAGGTCATCGGGACCGGCGGAAAGGTCATCCGGGAAATCGTCGCGGAAACGGGTGCCAAGGTCGACATCGATGACGATGGCACGATCAAGATCTCTTCAAGCGACTTGAAGCAGATCGAAGCGGCTCGCGATTGGATCCGCGGCATCGTTGCGGAACCAGAGGTCGGTCAGATCTATACCGGTAAAGTCGCGAGCATCGTCGATTTCGGCGCATTCGTGACGTTCATGCCGGGCAAGGACGGGCTGGTCCACGTATCCGAAATCAAAAACGAGCGCGTGGAAAATGTCCGAGACATTTTGAGCGAAGGCCAGGACGTCAAGGTCAAGCTCCTCGAAGTCGATCAGAGGGGGAAGGTTCGCTTGTCGATGCGGCTTGTTGATCAAGAAACGGGTGAAGAACTCCCTGATGCTCGCCCGCCGCGCGAACCGCGTGGTGACCGTCCTGAAGGCGGCGCCGGACGGGATCGCGGCGATCGCGCTCGCCGTGACGGCCGTGACGGCCGTGGGCCAAGACGCGATCGTGGTGACCGCGGCGAACGTGGCGACCGCGGAGGCCGAGACCGCAATCAGGGACCGCGCAGGGACCATGAGGGTGAGAGCGAAAACCGCTCTCAACCCGAGTTCGCACCGGCTTTTCTAACCGGTGATGCCGAAGAGTAAATTGAGGACTAGAGGATTGTCCCAGTTGGCCCCGCGAGCAATCGCGGGGCCTTTTTTTCATCTCGCGCAAACGTTGGAATGAGAACTGAGACGGTGAGTCAAAGCTCGTCAGCGATCCTCCAAAAGACTGAGAATTTCCGTCGTGGTCCCAATTTCGCCCAGGCGAGGAAAGATCTTCGCGATGCTATTGTCGTGTGCGCCTTGGTCGAGGTCGGTCATTGCATCGGATGCAAGGGTCACATTGAAGCCAAGGGAATAGGCTTCACGAGCGGTCGATTCGACGCCGATGCTGGTCGCAACCCCTGCAAGCACGATTTGGGAAACGTCCGCGCTCCTCAGGCGCTGCCCGAGATTGGTATCCATAAAAGCGCCCCAGCTGCGTTTGGTGACGCGAACATCCTCGTCACTCGGCTCGAGCTCTTCCATGATCTCGGCAAAATTCGAAGGTCGATCGCCGGTGCGCCGCGGCTGCTGAGTTCGACCCGAAGGTCCTTCGGTCACATTCACGAGCACCACAGGAAGATTGTGGCTTCGGAAGGCCTTCGCGAGACGTGCGGCGTTGGAAACAACATCCGCAATCGGAGTGACGGTTGGAAAATTCGCTAGGCCCTTCTGAAGGTCGATGATTACGAGCGCACTATTGGGATCGAGGGCGGTTGCAGCCACGTTCAAACTCCTTTTGGGCCAGCAAATTTGGAAAAAAATCGCGTTCAGAAATGAGATTGCTGAACCGAGGTCTTTGTTCCGGTCGTCAAGCCGTGAGCTATGTGTCGCGGGACTGCAAAAGCTAGCCTCTATCTTGTGACCCAATGGGTCGGGAGTGCGGCTTCGAGAGCATCGTCGACGGTCACGACTCCGACCAGTTGGCCATTGGAATCCACGACAGGAAGGCTCAACAAATTGAAGTCCGCCATTCGGGTTACGACCTTGCTGATGTCGTCATCGGGAGACGCCGCGATTACGTTGCGGTCGACACGGTCCTTGAGCAAAAGGCTGGGATCGGTTTGCAGTGCCTGAACCACTCCGAGCGTTCCGACCAGTTTCCCGTCGGGCGCGAGGCTATGGATCGTGATCAAGGCTTCCGGCTGGTCGGTGGTCGCTTCACGAATGTGTTTTAGAGCCTCTCCGACCGTCGTTTGCTCTGGCAACGCGATGAATTCGGTTCCCATGAGACCGCCGGCAGTCGCCTGATTGTAACCAAGAAGGGTCATCACCTTGTTGCGCTCGGCCTCGGGCAGCAATTCCAGAATTCGACGCCGTCTATCTTGCGAAAGCTCCATCACGGCATCGGCGGCATCGTCCGCTCGCATGCGCGAGAGAACATCCGCGACATCATTGTCGGAAAGCGACTTGAAGACCTGAGCCTGACTGTCTTCCTCCAATTCCTGGAAGACATCCGCCTCGAGCTCGGGATCGCTGTGAACCTGCTCGAGGAGCTTGTCCTGCTCGTCCGCCGTCGCTCCTTCGATCAAATCGGCGATTTGGGCGGGCTTTAGCCTGCCGATCCAACTGGGTGATGTTTGGACGATAGGAAGACCACTAATCGACGCGAGCGGAAGAAAGTTTCGCCAATCCCGGGCCGGATGTTCGGCATGAGAGCCAAATCGAAACCAACGGCCGCGATGAACATCAAGTGCGACCGCCGCAAAGCCCTCGGATCGGTGGCCAAGGCGAACGTCATAGACTTTTACCAATGCGCCTCGCGCAACGTCGATCACCCTTTGAGAAAGGATGTCGGTCTTGAGCGAGAGCATGTCATTGCAAAGAGCTGGTGGTTTCGCGCCCGGCGTTGCAGATGTGAGCACGACACGGTTTGCGGTCATTTCAACGATGCGATCAGAAGGAATAAGAATCGCTTCGTTTGCAGTCTTTACGACCACGGCGACGACCGGCGCGTCGTCGTTGCGTCCGACTTGAACGATCACATCGTCGATCGAGCCGAATGGCTCGCCCGCCGCTTCGACAACGCCGTTCTTAAGCAATGCGGTGAACGAAATCTCGCCTTCGCGAGACCGGTTATGCTGGCTCCGAATCAGCGAGTTCTCCCGATTGGGTTGATTCACGATTTTCACCTCCGTGTCAGTGGCGAAGTGCCAGCTGGACGATGCGTACGACGACGAGGATCATAGCGATGAAAAGATAGGTTCGCAGCACCAGGAGACCGAGACGGGTCTCGCTCGAAAGCTTGGGAGCTCCAAGAAGGGCAAGGGGCGGCATCCGCCAGGTTAAGCGTTCGCTCCTTGCAACGATGGCTCCGGTGTTGGCGGGCTTCAGCCGACGGTAAAGCATATAGGCCGTCCCCGAAATCGCGGCGACAAGCGTCCCGACCGCAAGCATCCCAACAACCGTCCGGGAGCTCATGTTCGGAAAGAGAACCTGAGCGGTGAGGACGAGTGAGAGGATGACAAGCACCGCAATGACCGCCGAAGTGAAGAGGTTCATGCGAAGCCCGTTCACCCAGGGCCCAAGAACGTCGCGATCGTTACACAACAATAAAAGAAATACGGTCGCTGATGGGAGTAAAACCCCAGCGAGCACCTGGACTCCAACGGTCAGCAGTCCAAGCGGGCTGCCCGGAATCAGCACAATCAGTGCCGATCCGAGAAGGATTGCAATGAAGACCGCGTAAAATGCCTTGGCCTCGTGAATCTTCCGGTGCAGTGAATGTTTGAGGCCAAGCGTGTCGCCGAGCGCGTAAGAGGTGGAGAGACCGACGGCCGAGGCACCGATGATCGATGCATCGATCAATGCAATCGCGAACAGCACTGCAGCTGTTCGGGAAACATATTTCGCAAGCCCGCGCGCAACACCTGCCGCATCCTCGAAATGTCCGAACTCAGGATGACCGGCAAAGGTCGCCGAGGTAAAGCTGATCATCGCAGTCGCCCCGATGACAACTACTACAATACCGATCCAAAGATCGATTTTTTCGTATGGAATGAAGCGCGGCGTGATCCGTTTGTCGATGACGTAGGATTGCTGGAAAAACAGCTGCCAGGGCGCAACCGTCGTTCCGACAATTGCAATGATGAGGAGGACGACCCCGGAAAGCTCGGCACCGTTAGGCATTCGCGGGATGACAAGATCGCGCGCGACGTCTGCGAGGGGCGGATGAATCATCAAAAAGATCGGGATCAGAAGCAGAGAACCAGCGACCAGAACGAGGCAAACTCGTTCGAAACGTCTAAATGACCCAGTACTTGCGGCCGCCACAATGATCGTCGCTGCGACAAGGACGCCCGCCACCTTGGGCAATCCGAGATATCCCAGACCAAGGCTGATGCCGATGAATTCGGTAACGATCGTGAGCGCGTTCAAGATGAAAAGATCGATGACGCTAAACGCACCCCAAAATTTTCCGAACCGTTCGAGAATAAGACGTGCGTGCCCGACCCCGGTCACTGCACCAAGTCGGAGAACCATCTCCTGATTTACATACAGAACCGGAACGAGAAGAAGGAGGGTCCACAATAGCGCGGTGCCGTAGCTCTGGCCGGCCTGCGTATAGGTTCCGAATGCTCCGGCATCATTATCACCCACCATCACGATGAGGCCCGGTCCGACAATCGCCAGCAGAGTCATCACGCGTGACTTCAGTCCTGTCCGGGGTTGATCGTCGCCAACCCAAATCGTTCCGAATGCGCCGAGGATGTCTCCCACATGGGCGGAATCGAGGACTGCAGACTGCTGCTGCTTGAACTTAGCGCGCGTCTCAACCTTCGCTCGCTTCGTTCTTTTGGGCGGAGGTTTGGCCGGATGGCGGCGAGCCACGTTTCAGTTCCGAGCCCAGTGTGCACGTGGACCATTGTCCACCAGCGTCCGAGGTAGCACGAGCTTTGGAGGGCTCGTCGGCGCTGAATGCCGAGCGAGTGGCGATCGATGTGTGCTTTTCGGAATGTCGTCCCAATAGGGATCGATAAATCGAAGGTAAAAGGCCATCGTGCCTCTCCTTTCTTGAGTGTTGGTCCTCAAGCCTAAGGAGAGTGAGCGCCCGCGGAACACCGCGAGCGGTATCCCTAGATGAACAATCTCCCGGGCCTCGAGAGACCGGTGAGTTGAGCAATCGGCGATAAGCGTCGACTGTCACCCTCACTGGTCGCATTGCCAGGTCGCGGTTTCATCCATTCCTCAATTGGTGTTGGGTTCATGAAAGTCGGAGGACTCCCATGAGCCGAGGCGTTGAACTATACCCCCGTAGACTATTGTCAATCTGGGAAAGATGAAAAATGGCTCATGTTGAGCGCGAGAAGGCGAAGCTTCTCAATCGGGTCAAACGCATCAAAGGACAGATTGAAGCGATTGAGCGTGCGATCGAAAGCGACAATGAATGCTCCCGCATTCTCCAGCAGGCGACCGCCTGCAGGGGAGCGCTCGACGGCTTCATCGGCGAGGTGATCGAGGACCATATCCGCGAACATCTTATCGAAGAGCATCTTCCAAAGGACGATCCCCGGGCGGTCGCCGCCGAGGAGCTTGTCGAGATCATTCACTCTTACCTGACATGAAGTCCAATGGTCCGGCGATGGTTGCCGGCCGGTGCCCCAAATTCAGCTTCCCGCGACCGTTGAATAGAGCAAGGCGACGCACGAAAGTGCCATGACCCCAAAGGTCAGCCAAACCATCGAAAGCGAGAGCAATCCCCCCTTTTCCTTTCCAAGAATTTGCCCGTTCCCATTGATCCGAGCGATCAGAAAGAGAAGCGGAACCGCCGCAATACCGTTGAATACCGCGGTAAAAACCAGCGCTTTCATCGGATCCACTCCGACAAAATTGAGCAAAAGGCCAACCAAGGTTGCAAGTCCAATGACAGAGTAAAATCCGCGAGCGTCGCTCCATTTGCGCGAAAGCCCCTCCTTCCAGCCGACGGCTTCTGCAAGCGCGTATGCCGCGGCTCCAGCGAGAACCGGGATCCCGAGCATTCCAAGACCAACAATCCCAATTGCAAAGATCGTTCGGGCGATTTCGCCGGAATTCGGGAACGAGCGAACCAGAGGTTCAAGCGCTTTTGCTGCATCGGCAGCGGTCCGAATGTTCGTAACTCCATGCTTGAACAAAACCGATGCAGTCGTGATGATGATGAACCACTGCGCCGCTTCTGCCGCGATCATTCCCGCGGCGGTATCGAGGCGCATGTCCCGAATGAACTGGCGCGGGAGGCGCGGCTTTCCCCGACGGCTAAACGTAAACCCGTGGGCGATTTCCTCCTCGATCTCCTGGGAAGCTTGCCAAAAGAACATGTAGGGAGAGATCGAAGTGCCAAAAACGCCGGTGATGAGGAACAGGAACGGGACGCTGAATTCAATGTGCGGGACGAATGTCGCAATCAGGATTTGGCCCCAGGGCTCGTGAATGATGAGCGCCGTCGCAGGATAAGCCAACAGTGCAAGTGCAAGCCATTTGAGAAACCTGGCGTAAATTGCGTACGAGATGAAAATTTCCAGGCACACAACGATAATTGTGGTTGAGATTGCAAGAAGCGCCCGAGGCACCGGGACCACCAGCGCCGCTGCTTGTGCGACCGCGGCGATGTCCGCTCCGATATTAATGGTGTTGGCAACGACGACGAGAAGGACAACCGCGACAAGAACCGAGCGCGAATAATGTTTGCGGATGATTCCAGAAAGACCGCTTCCGGTTGCTGCTCCGATACGGCCGCAGGCTTCCTGAACCGCAAATAGCAACGGGATTTGGTAGAGCGCAGTCCAGAGCTGGCCAAATCCGAATTGCGCACCGGTTTGGGAATAAGTGGCGATCCCCGATGGATCATCGTCCGCTGCTCCCGTTACGACGCCGGGGCCCAAAATTTTCAGAAAGCGCGACAGGCCACGAGTTGGATGTTTCCCGGTTCCGCTTTCAGCCGCGGAGCAGTCAAGGGAAGTTGGTCGTCGCTGCACACGCAATCTCACGTTCCGTCCCGACACATTAAGCGCCGGCGAGGTTCGGCACGTTTGACGGCGAAAAGTGGCGGCATTCTATTCGCCCTTGAGCGACAGGCTAGCGGATTTTCACAACGCCTGAGCACCAACTTCATCTTTACTCCGCCGGCATTGGTGCGGGAGAGTGCTGCGCCTCGCTGCCGATGAGCCGGTGAAACACTTTGCCAATCCGAGACTCAATCGAAATCGCAATGGAAAAGTAAGCTGGCACGAGGACGAGCGTCAGTACGGTCGAAAACAAAAGGCCGCCGATCACGGTTATGCCCATGGGCGCACGAGAACTGCTGTCGCCAGTTATCGACAGCGCGATCGGAAGCATTCCTGCAACCATCGCAACCGTCGTCATGACGATCGGCTGCGCTCGCTTATGACCGGCTTCGTGAATAGCAGCGTCCTTTGCCATTCCGTGGTTCATCATCTCGACCGCAAAATCGACCAACAGAATGGAGTTTTTGGCAACGATCCCGAACAGCATCAGAATGCCGATGAACACAGGCAGAGAAAGCGGCTGCCCGGCGAGGTGAAGTCCAACAACTGCACCCAGTGGGGCGAGAATCAGCGAACCCATGTTCACGAACGGTGCGAGGAAGCGGCGGTAGAGGAGAACAAGAACCGCGAACACCAGAAGAATTCCAGCGGCCAGCGCGAGAACGAAGTTGTAGATCAACTCTCCTTGCCATTGCTGATTGCCCAAGTTCAGCTTTTGGACACCAGGCGGAAGATGCTGGACGGTCGGCAACATGTTGATTTTTGGCCAAACGTCGCCTGTGACGACGCCTGGGGCGAGGTCCGCGCCGATTGCGATCCTGCGAATCTGGTTGGTACGCTCAATCGTTGTCGGTCCTGACCCAAAGCCGATTTCGGCAACAGCCTTCAATGGCACCGATCCGCCGCTAGCGGTCGGGACCGGAAGGTTTTCGAGCGTCATGAGATCACGACGTGCATATTCAGACAGCGAGACCGTGATCGGGATCTGGCGGTCGGCCAGGGAAAACTTGGCGCTATTCTGTTCGATATCGCCCAACGTCGCGATGAGGATCGTCTGACTGAGCGCCGATGTCGTAACTCCAAGATTGGCGGCAAGATCGAGCCGTGGAGTGATCCTGATTTCCGGTTGGGGCATATCGCCCGAGATCCTGGGTGCTCTTAAGCCTGGGATTGTGGCCATTTCCATGGCAATTCTGTTTGCCACCGCGTTCAGTTGAACGGGGTCTTCACCGCCAAGATAAAGCATGATGTCGTGGCTATCGCCACCCGGACCACCGGCGTTCTGGCTTTGGAAGCTCACCCTTGCATCCGGAATTGCCGCCAGCTCCGGCGCATGCGCGCGTTCGAACTCTGTGCTCGTCCTCTTTCGCTTCTTGCTGAGCACCACGTTCAAATGCCCATTGTTAACATTGATGCGCTCGAAAACGTGCTCGACGTCGGGATCGCGTTTCAGAATTTTTGCAACGTGATCCTCGACGACCTCGGTCTGTTCGAGCGTAGCTCCAGGCGGCAAAGTCACATTGACCTGCGAAAAGTCCATGTTGACGGCGGGCTCAAACGTCACCGGCAAGGTTGCAAAAAGCACCCCGGTGATAATCAGCGCACCAATCCCAATGGCCACCATCGCGATCCGATGGTCCCGAAAAAGGGATTTCATCCGGCCAAACCAGCCGGGATGTTTTTCGCGGTAGGCATGCGCTTTCGAGACGTCCAAGCTCCAGTTCAGCATTTTCAGATAGACGTCCATCCACTTCCAGGCAGCATGTGGCTGAGCTCCGTGAGAACGCAGAAAATAGGCGGCGACGAGTGGGGTGATCATTCGCGCAACGAGCAAGCTCATCAAAACGGAAATGACGACCGTGAAGCCGAACGCCTTGAAGAACTGCCCTGTGATCCCCGGCATCAGTGCTACCGGGAGGAATACGGCCACGATCGACATCGTCGTTGCGAGAACCGCAAGACCAATTTCGTCGGCGGCATCGAGCGCAGCCTGGTAGGCGGATTTTCCCATACGCATGTGTCGGACGATGTTTTCGATCTCGACGATCGCGTCATCGACGAGCACTCCTGCAACCAGGCTCATCGCAAGCAGCGACAAGCCGTTCAGAGTGACTCCCAAAAGATCCATGAAGAAGAATGACGGGATCGCCGAAAGTGGGATCGCAAGGGCCGAAATCGCCGTTGCCCGGATGTCGCGGAGAAACAAAAGGACGACCAGGATGGCAAGGATCGCCCCTTCGACGAGACCTTCCATCGCTGAAAGGTATTGAGTCTTCGTGTAATCGACCTGATTGAAGATCTCGGAAAAGCGAACCTTTGGATTTTCCTGCTGCAGCTTACGCAGCTCCTTCCATGAAGCGTCATAGGTGGTGACCTCCGACGACCCCTTAGCGCGCTGAACCTCGAAGCTTACGACCTGCCGACCATCCTCTTTCGCAATCGTCCGCTGTTCCGAATAACTGTCCTCAACGTGACCGAGATCAGCAAGTTTGACGAAGCGACCGCTCGAGAGAGCAATCTGGGTTTGTGAAAGATCATAGGCATCGCGAGCATTCCCAAGCACACGTACCGACTGTTCCGAACCTGCGACATCGGCGCGGCCTCCCGCTGCATTCATGTTGCTCGCTCGAAGCTGCTGGTTGACCTGCGAGGCCGTGATCCCTTGGGCCTGGAGTTCTGCCGGATCGAGAATGACCCTAATCGTCCGATCCACCCCGCCGGTTCGAGTGACCGCGGCGACACCAGGAACAGCGAGCAAACGCTTTGCGACGGTATTGTCGATATACCAGCTGAGCTCTTCGAGGCTCATGTCACTGGTTTCCGCTCCAGCGTAGAGAATTGGCTGGTCTGCCACATCAACTCGGGTGATTTGCGGCTCCAGGATTCCTTCAGGAAGACTACTCCGGATCTGCGCGACGGCATTGCGAACATCGTTGACGGCGCGATCGGTTGGCGTTCCAATCTGGAATTGAACGAATGTCTCGCTACTCCCCTCGGTAACTGTGCTGTCGATTTCATCGATGCCGTTGACACCTCGAATGGCCAACTCGACCCGCTGGGTCACCTGGGTCTCCAGTTCGTTCGGGGCTGCGCCAGGTTGTGAAACGGTGACGATCGCTGCTGGAAAATCGATGTCCGGATTTTGGTTAACCTGCATTCCGAAGAAAGAGATCAGCCCAGCCAGCAGCAGGCCGATGAACAACACGATCGGCGGTACGGGGTTGCGGATGCACCAGGACGAAATGTAGCGAAAGTTGATGACGCGAACTCCAACTCAGCTGCTCGTTGGACTTCACTGATGAGTGACTGCTTCACCATCCATGGAAGCCGCCGCAACTCAACCCTTGCAGCCTGAGCGATCCTGCCAATGTTACGCGAAAACCCTTCGCCTGCAACGATAACCGCGCCTAACGAGATGACGCTCGCAGCAACCTGATGGTTTGTGAGCGATTCTTCGTGGCAGCGCCTTTGCCGAAGCATGTTCGGTTCAGGAAAGCTGATTAGGAAATCCATGACCGGAAAAATCACGCGTGGCGAGAAGATGCTGGCGCTTAGAAAGCGCCGCACAGCGGCTTCGCACCCGTTTTTGCGTGGGGGCTTTCGGCCATTTTTCTTTGGGGCAGCGTCGTGGGCTGTCGTTGCAATCTCGATCTGGCTCGGCATTCTATCGGGCAGAATCAGCCTTTCCAGCCGCTTTGAAGGCGTCGCCTGGCACCGGCATGATATGTTGTTTGGGTTCGTCGGTGCGGCCGTTGTCGGTTTCCTTCTAACTGCAATTCCGAACCGGACCGGAAGACTCCCAATTGCAGGGAAACCTCTGCTCTCGCTCTTTGGGATTTGGGCTGCAGCAAGGCTCGCAGTGATGTTTTCGTCGCTGATCGGAATCTGGCCTGCCGCAGTTCTTGATGTCGGTCTATTTTGGGCAGTCGCGCTCTTCGCCGGCCGCGAGTTAATCGGGAGCAAGAACCGCAATTTCCCAATTGTGGGCCTCGTTTTTGCCTTCGGGCTCGCCGACGCAGCCGATTATCTTGGTGCCGCAGGCCTTATTTCGAGTGAATTGGGTTGGCGGAGCGCGGTTGCCCTGTTGATCGTGATGATCTCGATTATCGGCGGCAAGATTATCCCCTCGTTCACGAGAAATTGGCTGGTTAAGCAAGGAAGATCCCGGTCGCTTCCGACGCAGCCCCAAGTCCTTGATCGCCTGGTCATCGTTTCAACTGCAATTGCGTTCCTTTTCTGGTTGGTCTTCCCTGCCAATCCGCTCACGGGAGGGATTCTGTTGCTGGCTGGCATAGCACAGGCGCTTCGCCTGTCGCGTTGGGGAGGCTCGCAAAGCCTCAGCGATCCTTTGGTGTTGGTTCTGCATCTTGGATACGTCTGGGTACCGATTGGCTTGGTCCTGCTTGGAATGTCCGTTGCGGGGTTCGGGGTTCCGCAAAGTGCCGGTGTTCATGCGCTGACGGCGGGAGCCATGACCACCATGATCCTCGCAGTGATGACCCGCGCCAGCCTCGGTCACACCGGTCGTCCGCTCAAAGCCTCGGCGATAACGATCGGTTCATATGCGTGTGTGACTGCTGGTGCCGTGCTCCGTGTGGTCGCGAGCTTTGGGATTGGCCGATATCCGCTCATGTTTGAACTTGCAGGAGTTCTTTGGGGCTCGGCGCTCGTGTTGTTCCTGATTGCTTATGTGCCGATCTTATGGAGTCCCCGCATCGGCGATCGAATGTAGCCAAGCCCGATCCGATCGATGACGCGATAGGATTGCGCAGCAACAATCCTCAAGCCAACGCGACCCTAGCGAATGAAATATCCGTCCACTTTCCAGCCGGCACTTTCGTGGGCCAGTGCGACAGTTTCGACTGCAGCGCTTTTGCGGGAAAAACTCGTCTGGAATTTGACAACTGCATAATCGCCGGGCGGCGCGCCCAGGAACGGGCCAGTTTGAACAACAGTCGTGACCGAACGGCTGGAAACCGGTCCGAGTGGGTTTCGAACTCCCTGAATTGTTGAGACCCAAACGGCTTTGGACAACTTTGAGTGAAAGAGCGCTCCAGCCGCGGCCCAGCTTTGATCCCACCGCTGTCGATCGAGCAATCCTACCCACACCCGAGCGGAATCTACCGCAGCTGTGAGACTGCTTGTCGCCGATGCTGCGGCGACGGAAGAGCCGACCCGTTGCGTCTTGCCTGTGCCGCTATTGTAAAAAACGGACGATAGCACGACGGCGGCAACGATGAGTGACATGATGAGCATCCCTGCACTAAGCCAAGCGACAGAATGAGAGCCGCGATGGCTTTTTTTGCACAGATCTGCAGGGGAAACGGAAACCCTGAATCTTTTGTCCCCAAGAGAATTGGCTCCGAATTGTTCGGCCTCTGCGAGAGCCCTTGCAGCCTCCCGGCTACTCGAAGCACCCAGTTTCCTCCGTGCGTCGCGTAGCCGTTCGTTTATGGTGTGGACCGAGAGGCCAAGCTCCCGCGCAATGGATTTGGCATCGTGACCATTAACAAGGAAGCGCAGCGTTTCCTTTTCGCGCTCACTTAGGTCATCAACGCCTTCGCCCATTCGCTTAGTAGAATAGCAGAACGGCATTCTCGCAAGACCGACGCTTTTTAGTCCGGTTCCTGATCAGCAAACTCCAGTCGATCAGTTGAGCACGCTGGACCTTGCAATTTTGAAGGCCGCTTATGAGAGCGACGGCTCGCTTCCAGCTCGGAATCAAAAATCGTCGATCGCCGCAACAAGCGTAAGAACAATGCGAGATTCCCCAAGACCTAAGCATACAGCGGTAACTGACCTTCGCGTGAGAATGGAAAGGTTGATGGCGTCAAAGCGCGCTTAGGCCGCTATCGGTCGGTGAATTAGACTTCGGCGATGATTGCGTTGCACTTGCGTAATTGGAATGGACTCAGAAGGTCCTGGTGAATCCAATGTCGAGACGAGTTCCTGCGATAATCGTAAAGCAATATGCTGGATGTGCTATGACTATAGGTAAGCCGCAGGACGGGAGAGAATCCTCCCATATTGGCCTTGTTGATGATGATGCCGCCGGTCAGATCCCAACGCTGGTCATGCCGCGTTTTGCCGAACAGGAAAATCTGTTCGATGCCGCGCGAGCGAGTGTAATCGAGCTCGCCGAAGAAGGTCATGCGCTCCGTCTGTCGAGCGAGAAGAACTCCGCTGCCGATCTGCCGCAGACTTTCCGGCCGTGCCTCCGCGTCGAGCCTGCCATAACGTAGGGATATTCGACCAAGTGTGTTGCCTCCGAACGCCTTCAGGAGGTCGGCATCCACAAATGCTTGCCAGCCGTCCTGTCCTTGATCGGGAGCGACCGTCTGCCGCATCAGACTGCTCGTCAGCGCCAGCTGAGCCGACGACGATAACGGCACTGTCGTATTGAGGTTTCCGCCTAATCCTTTCGAATAAGGACGGTTGCCGTACCACATTTGCTGGTAAGCAGCGGCTACGTGCGTTTTCAGTGAACCCACAACGAATTCCGGACCGCTGTCGACCGTGAGCTGAACATCGTCGAAGCGAGATTTGTCATAGAGGTCGGCGTCCAAGTCCAAGTCCGACAGGAAAGTGATGCCGGCAAGATTGTCGCGCGAATAGGCTTGGACTTTGCCCGTGTACCCAATCCCCGATTGTCGCCGGGCGTTCGGATCGAGCTCGAATGGAGCAATGATCGTGTCGATGAACTCGCTGCTTGTTGAACGGTTTATGTTGGAATCCGGACCGGAGGTCAGCTCGACCGTAAGACCGCGACGATGAGGTCCCGACAAATTGGCGGAGAAGCGGCGGACATTTTGTTCGACCTCCGAGGGAAGGCCCAATCCTTGAGCCTGTGCGAGAGTGGCTTTGGCCTCCCTCGTCTTCCCCAGTCGCGCGAGGATTCGGGCAAGCTCGAGCCGCGCACGATTGGCCGTTGGTTGCTCTGCAAGAAGGTCACGCAACGCCTGGACTGCTCCACCAAGGTCGCCAAGCGATTCCAAAACTGCGGCAAGTCGGAAGCGTGCCTCGGCTCTAAGCTCTGGATGACTGTCCTGCGTCAATGCTCTGAGAATGCCGGCAGCTTCCTCCTTTTCTCCGCGCGCATACAGCGAGTCGGCGAGTGCGAACAAATGCGCGGCGTCCGTTTGGACACAGCCGGCGACCTCCACGCAGGGAGCTTGCGAAGCAGGCTGCGCGATAGCAAGAGCTGCGCCTGCGACTTGGGCGAGCATCAGGAAAATCGGTCAGCGAGCGCCGCTTAGAACTGGCACACCGTCAGTTTCCGACGAATGCGCCTTCGCCCTGGCCGGTGCGGCTCGAAAGGTGGAACAATCCGCCAACTTCTGTCGCGGTGGGTCCGTAGAAGCTTCCATTTTGGGTCAAGGTGTAAATGCCGCTGCTATTCTTCGTGCTGAAAACGGCACTGTTGAAGTTGATGCTGCCACTTCCCGAAAACGCCAACGATCCGCTCGGCACGCCGGTGATGTTGGCATTGTAGCTTAGCAATCCGTTCAACCAATTCGCGGTCATACTCCCGTTGCCGCCGAGCGCGTGCGAACCGGCGTTATCGATAAATGACCCGTCATAAATCGTGGTGTAGGTTCCCGAACCGACGCGCGGCACAGATCCTCGAGGCGTCTTGCTGCCAAAGACCAGGTAGGTGTCATTGACCGACGTTGTCCCGTTGCTGGTCGTGGAGCGAAGCCATTCCCCATATTGCACGTAGGTGAGCTGGATCACCGGGTTCCCGGCGCCCTCGTTGAGAAGTCTGAACGTGTTACCGTTTTCGCTGTAGACCGTGAACTCGGCATTTGAAGCGCCGCTGTTTATGTCCGAGGGACCGAACGATGACGTCGTCGTCAGGCTGCCGGTATCACGCAGCGTGTACGTGTCCGTCGCCGGATCATAAACGACGTTGCTCGTCGCGTAAGCATAATTGCCGAAACCGGAGGTCACTCCGCCCGTGGTCGAGTATGTAATCGTCGACTGTGCGGCCTGGACATTGGCGGGAGCTGCATGGACAGAGGCAGTGATCGACAGGGCCGCTACCGCGGCAGGGACCAGTGTACGCATGATCTTGAACCCCCTTGGAAAATAGGCTGATTGATTAGACGCTTTGTCGCGGTTCCAGTCAATCCGACAATCCAGCGAAATTGGCCTCGCCTCCAAATGCAATTTCGTCCGAGCTTGCATGAAATTAGGATGTTCGCGGGCCAATTTTGCGAAAGGCATTTCCCCTGGCCGCCCCGTGATTTTCGATCCTAACTGCATCCGTTGCGGCAATATGGCGGCTAATTTCGACGCCGTCGCCGAAGGAAACTATCTGGACCATGTCGTTGACAACCAACGCCGCTATAGGTTCTCGATACTTTTCACGCACGGCGCCCGGCAGATATCCATCTAAGTCGTTGAAAAGGCTGGTGGAGCTGAGGGGAATCGAACCCCTGACCTCTGCAGTGCGATTGCAGCGCTCTCCCATCTGAGCTACAGCCCCGCGCGTCCAGCAGGCCGCAGCCCCGCTCACTCGGGGCCGCATGGAAGCGGCTCCCCTAGCCGCTTGTTTTCTCGCTTGCAACGCTTGTCCCGCAAGAGCTTCGGCCCGCCGATTTCTACTCGTTTGTCACCTCTCCGCTGAGGAACGGCTCTCGCGAGCCGTTCGTTTCGACTGCGAGTGTTGTGACCGGCTGAAGCCGGCCGATTTCTATGTCATTAAGGAGAAAATATGGCTTACGACCGGTATGACCGCGATGAGCGTTCTCGATCGTCCGACGACCGTTCGGACCGAAACTGGCGCGGGTCTGACAATCGTGGCGGTAGAGACGATCGAGGCTTCTGGGATCGCGCAAGCGACGAGGTCGCTTCTTGGTTCGGCGACGACGATGCCGAGCGGCGACGACGCAGAGACCAGGCGCGCGAAGATCGCGATGACCAATACCGCTCGCGCCAAGGTGAACGAAGCGCATTTGGCCGCGGTTGGGGATCCGATCGTGACCATGATTCCAGCGATCGTGACCGCGGATCTTATGAGCGCGATCAGTCGAGCTACGGCGGAAGCCGTTCCGACCGCGATTTCAATTATGATCGCGGCGTTTTCAATCGCGGCGGTTCGAGCGAGCGCGACTACAATCGCGGCTGGCAGCGCGATTTACCGGAAAATCGCGACCGGGAAATTAACCCGGACCGCGAGTGGGAACGCGGTCGAACCTCGGGCGAGGACCGCGGACCTCCGCGCGATCGCGATTACCGACCGATGGCGGGCGACTATGGTCGAAGCGGCCATTCGTCCGGTCAATTTTCGGGAGCCGGAAGGTCCGGCCGCTCAAACCGTTCGTCGGACGACTTTGACCGATCGCAGTCGCCCTACGATCGCGACGAATTTCGTTCGATAGGTTCGCGACGTTCCAGAAGCGATGAGGGCGATCTAGACCCCAATTACCAAAGCTGGCGAGATCGGCATCTGACCAGTCTCGATCGCGACTATGACGATTATCGTCGCGAGCATCAGTCTCGCTTCGAAAACGACTTTTCCAGTTGGCGCGAGAAACGCCAACACAAGCGCGGATTACTCGGTCAAATCCGTGAACACATGGAAGTCGTTGGCAGCGACAACAAGCATGTCGGAACTGTGGATCGCGCCGCTGGGGACCGCATTATCCTGACCAAGTCGGACGCGGACAGCGGCGGCTCTCATCATTCTATGAGTTGCTCGGACATCGACCGTATCGATGGCGACAAGGTGGTTCTCGATTGCTCGTCAGAAGAAGCCAAGAAAAGGTGGCGTGACGAAAGTCGCAATCGCGCACTATTCGAGCGCGAGGATCAGGGAGAAATGGGGCCCCGCAACCTCAATCGAAGCTTCGAGGGAACGTACCGCTAGAAAAACGTACCGCTAGAAAACGGCGAGCTGAGCCTCCGCCGTGGGAGGCTTTCAGGACCCGGTAGCAAGCCGGGTCACTCCGGACCCGGCCGCGTCGTCCCCTTCGCGACCGGGTCTTTTCTTGGCGAATGGCGCCGCTACCGGTTACTGCGAGGAGGATTGTTGATGGCGCGAGGCTGGCATTTGAAAAGCCGCCCAGTGGGCATGCCGACCCGGGAAAATTTCGAGCTCAGAGAAATTGCCGGATCAACGCTCGAGGAAGGAATGGTCCGAGTGCGCAATCGCTGGCTTTCGGTCGATCCCTACATGCGGGGGAGAATGAACGATTCAAAAAGCTACGCGCCTCCATTCAGGCTCAACGAGCCGCTCGAGGGGGGAGCTGTCGGCGAAATCGTAGAAAGCAAGGCTGACGGCTTGGAAGCAGGAGATCTCGTGTTGCATTTTGGCGGTTGGCGCGATGAAGCACTTGTTCCCGCACAAACAATTAGAAAACTTCCAGGTGGCCCTGCAAAGCCTCAAGATTTTTTAGGGTCACTCGGAATCCCAGGGGCAACCGCATATTTCGGCCTTCTCGACGTTGCTTGCGCGAAAGAAGGCGACATCGTCTTCGTCTCCGCAGCAGCCGGTGCGGTCGGTTCGGTTGTTGTGCAACTCGCCAAAGCGAAAGGAATGACGGTGATCGGTTCCGCTGGCGGCCGGCTAAAGTGCGACTACGTTCGATCAATCGGTGCTGACCATGCGATCGATTATAAAGCCGGCACAATTCTTGAAGATCTTGGCAAAGCTGCTCCCGACGGCATCGACGTTTATTTCGACAATGTTGGCGGAGACCACCTCGACTCAGCTCTTGCACTCGCTCGCAACCACGCGCGTTTTGCGATTTGCGGAATGATCGAAGGCTATAACAAAACAGAACCGGCCATTTTGAAATTCCTCATGCGAGTGATTGCCGCACGCATTCGCATCCAAGGGTTTCTCATTCTCGATTATTACGCGCGGATGGACGAATTCTACCGCGAAATGGGAACGCTTATCGAACAGGGGGCCGTCAAATCACGCGAGACTGTTGTGGACGGGCTCGAGTTTGCGCCGGACGCGTTCCTTGGCCTATTCCAGGGCGAAAATATCGGGAAAATGCTGGTCCGGCTCTAAAGCGCCTTACAGGCATCGGGGTCGCCCGATTGATAGCCGGTTCGCAAGGCATTCATCCGCTGAGCCGATGTTCCGTGGGTAAAGCTGTCAGGAACGACGGTGCCCTGCGTCTCCTTTTGGAGAGTATCGTCGCCAATCGCTTCAGCCGCTCGCATTCCTTCTTCGAAGTCTCCGGGTTGCAGGACCGCTTGGCCTTCAGGGTTCTTTGCATTGGCTGCCCAGACGCCGGCGTAACAATCTGCCTGCAATTCGATTTTCACCTGAATGGCGTTGGCCTGCGTTTCATTGGCGCCCGACTGGCTTTGTTCGGCTTGACCCAAAGTTCCCATGAGATCCTGCACGTGATGCCCGACTTCATGCGCAATCACATAGGCCTTCGCGAAATCGCCCGGGGCCTGGAACCGCTGTGAAAGCTCATTGAAGAATTCGGTGTCGAGATAGATTTTCTTGTCCGTCGGGCAATAGAACGGGCCCATCGCCGACTGCGCGGCCCCGCAGCCCGAATTATAATCTCGTGAATAGAACACGAGAGTTGTTGGAGCGTAATTAATGCCCTTCTTGGGAAGGAGGGTGCCCCAGACGTCTTCCGTCGATGCAAGAACTTGAAGCGAGAAGTGACGGGTCGACGGATCAAGCGTGCTTGTGCCGGCCGGGGCTCCGACCTGTTGGCTGGAACCGTAGGTGCCGCTCCCGCCACCGCTGTTGAGGCCTCCGAGCGCACTCAAAATGAAATAACCGACCACGAGAACCGCAACCCCGCCAATTCCGAAACGGCTCGCGACCAGCGGAAGAAGACATCCAAGACCGCCGCCGCCAAAGCCGCCCCCTCCAAGGCCGCTTTGACCCGTTACATCTTCAAAATTGCTACTTTCGCGCTCGTCGTCGAAACGCATCGCGAGCCTCCTCTTCCCTCAGCCCAATGCGCCAGAGGGCGGCGCGGTTGCAATCGACGCTCCGCCGCGATTAGCGAAAGCGAAGGAGAAAATCATGATTCTCGAAGGTAAGGTTGCGCTCGTTACAGGTTCGACTTCGGGCATCGAACTCGCGATCGCGAGATCGCTTGCAGCCGAAGGCGCTCGGCTCATGATCAACGGCTTTGGCGATGCCGAGGAAATCGAACGCGAATGCCGGTCATTGGGCGCCCTTCACGATGGCGCGGACATGTCGCGGCCTGACGAAATCGAACGGATGATGACCCGCTGCGCCAAAGAGTTTGGTGGTCCCGACATTCTCGTCAATAATGCGGGAATTCAGAATGTTTCGCCGATCGAGGATTTTCCTCCCGAAAAATGGGACGCAATCATTGCGATCAATCTTTCGTCGGCATTTCATACCATTCGGCTCGCAGTCCCTGGGATGAAGCGAAAGAACTGGGGGCGGATCATCAACACTGCGAGCGCGCACAGTCTTGTCGCATCTCCCTTCAAGAGCGCCTATGTCGCAGCAAAACATGGAATTGCTGGCCTGACGAAGACAGTCGCGCTCGAAACCGCGCAAGCCGGCATTACCGCAAATTGCATTTCGCCGGGATATGTCTGGACGCCGCTCGTCGAGCGTCAGATCCCCGACACAATGAAGGCCAGAAACATGACGAAAGAGCAGGTCATGAACGATGTCCTGCTCGCAGGACAGCCGACAAAGCGCTTTGTTACTACCGATGAGGTTGCGGCTTTGGCCCTATTCCTTTGTCGTCCGGAGGCGGCCTCCATCACGGGCGCAAATCTCAGCATGGACGGCGGTTGGACAGCGGCCTGACGACGACATCGGCATAGCAGGAGCATGCGTGCAATCCAGTTGCGCGCTTGGATTGCGACGCTACGAGTTCAAAGTCAGAACCATGCGACGAATTCTTCTTCTGGCTGTGCTTATGGCATGTTCGTCCTGCAACGTCATCGAACAGCCTTCAGGCCTGATCCCGCGCTGGACGACAGCGTGGAAAGAAGTCGCAACAGACGATGACCGCCAGCGTCTTGCAGACTGGCGCGACAATCTGGTCACGGCCCTCGAAGCGGCGAGAAGTTCCGGCCATGCATCGGAAATCGCACGCGAAGGCGTCCTCCTGGAGCCTGACGCAGCGCTTGGACCCCCCGGAATTCCGAACGGTTTCTATAAATGCCGTATCATCAAGATCGGTACAAAACCCGACAGCGGTAATCATTTTTCATATAGCAGTAATCCGCAATTTCTGTGCCGCGTGAAAACGGACAAAGGCCTTCAACGCTTCAACAAATTTGGCGGTCAGCAGCGGTTCGTCGGGCTGATTTTTCCAGGCGATCCGGTCCGTCAGGTCTTTCTTGGCACCCTTGTTCTGGGAGACGAAACGCGCGCGCTTCAATACGGCCAGGATCAGATGCGTGACACTGCAGCCTTCGTGGAGCGGATCGGGCCCGAACGATGGCGTTTCCTAATGCCCAAGCCGCATTTTGAATCCCAGTTCGATGTGATGGAACTCGTCCCGACGCCAGCTCCGGTGCCGCGCTCGAAATAGCCCGCGCAAATCTCGATCGAGAACGCTTGGCAGAGCCTTAGCTCCGCACATTCCCTAAGCCATTTCAGTCAGGCAAAAGCCTGCCCGTCCGCTAAAGTCGCCCGGTCGAGCAGATCAAACTGTTCGGGATCGAGTCTGAAATCCATCGCGGCAACAAGCTCATTGAGCTGCTCGACCCGTGTCGCGCTTGCAAGGGGTGCAACGATCGAGGGCTGAGCCATCAGCCACGATAGCGAAATGGTTGCGAGCGAAGCGCCGGTCTCACGCGAAATTTCGTCGAGCGCACCAAGAATTCGAAGTCCCTTCCCGTTGAGATAGTCTTTGACGCGGTTCCCTCTTTGACTTTTTCCAAGATCGTCCTTGGTTCGATATTTTCCGGTAAGAAAACCGCTTGCCAAACCATAATATGGAAAGACCGACAGGTTCTCGCGCTTTGCAACCGGGCGCAGGTCCTGCTCGAATTCCGTTCGGTCGATAAGGTTGTAGCGCGGCTGCAAAGCCACTGGCTTTGTCAGGCCGAGCCGTTCGACAACCGCGAACACCTCCTCGATCCGATCTGGTCGAAAGTTGGAAAGGCCGATTGTTCGAATCTTTCCATCTTCAAGCAAAGTTTCAAAAGCACCAAGGCTATCCTCGAGCGGAACCTTGTCGTCATCCTTGTGCTGGTAATAGAGATCGATCCGGTCGATCCCCAGCCGCCTCAGCGACGCCTCACAACTCGTTCGAATGACTTCGGGTGCAAGCCCATTGGCCATCCCGACCTTGGTCGCGATCACGACCTTCTCGCGCTTGGAGGGATTCCGATTCAACCAGCGACCGATCGTCGCCTCGCTCTCGCCGCCATGGTGCCCCGGTACCCACGCCGAATAGACGTCGGCCGTATCGATCATGGTGCCGCCCGCATCGACGAAAGCGTCGAGCACTGCAAAGCTCGCGTTTTCGTCGGCGGTCCACCCAAACACATTTCCACCAAGTGCCAGGGGTGCGACTTCGATTCCGCTATTTGCGAGTGCGCGCTTGGCAACCATCGCCACAACTCCCTTCACAAGTGCCGATTTTCAAGTCTTCCTAGCCTTTCATAGCGGGCGCGTTCACCACTTCTTTGTAAAATTTAGCGACACCCACGCACATGTCGCCGATTTTTACACTGGTCCGCTCGTGGACGCGCTGATCGCCTTCTGGAGCCACGCGCTCGCGGCGGCGCTCTTTGCATCGCTGACGTTATGGCGAATCGGGGAGGCCCGGCAGCCGTTGCAGAGACTGCTTGCCGGCGCATTCGCCATGACTGCGTGCTGGGCGTGGCTTGCTGCAGTCACTCCAGGTGCTCCGATCGTCGGCTATGCAGAAAGCGCCCGCAACCTCCTTTGGATCAGTCTGCTTTATGGCTTGTCCGGCGCAGGCGAGGAGCGCGAACACGGTCTGAAACTCGTCTTCGGTGCAGTCGCCGGAGTGATTGGTCTCCAGCTCATCGGGGCAACGCTGGAGCTTATTTCGCCGAGCGGTGCTCTGGTTGAAACCGGAATTGTTCTTCGCATTACGGCTGCCGCGGGCGCTCTCGTTCTGGTGCACAATGTTTATGGCCAGGCAGCGCCGTCGAGCCGGTCGCATCTTCGATTGGCAGTCATCGGACTGGCAATCATCTGGGTCTACGAACTCAATCTCTACACCATCGCCTATATCGGCTCGCGGAGCGTTCAAAAGCTGCTCGAGTGGCGTGGGATTGCAATTGCATCGACTGCTCCATTGTTCGCGCTTGCAGCTCGGGACGAAAGTGGATGGCGCATCCGTCCGTCACGCGCAGCGACATTTCAGTCGCTCTCGTTGCTTGCGATCTGTGCCTATTTCGCTCTGATGGCGATCGTCGCCACCGCCCTTCGTGGGTCCGGTGTCGACTGGTCAGAAGCGCTCATGGTTGCACTTCTTGCGGTGATGACGGTTGCTGCAATGGTCCTGCTCCCAAGTCACCGGGCGCGAGGTTGGCTCAAGATCAAACTCGCAAAGCATTTGTTCGAGCACCGCTACGATTATCGCAGCGAATGGCTTCGCTTCACTGAAACCCTTGGTCGTTCAGGAACCGACGCTCCTCCCTTGGGCGAACGGATCGTCAAGGCATTTGCTGATGTCGTCGATGCGCCTGCTGGGATTCTTCTTGTTGGCGATGGTGCAGCACTTGCAGTGGCTGCGAGCTGGAACTGGCCCAATTCCAGCCCTTCGGTTGCAAAGCTGCATGAGTGCCAACCTTTGTGGTCCGAAGTGGAGGCGAACGGACGAACGATCGAACTCAACGGGATCCGTGAACATTGGGCGAGCGAACGGGATCGGGGCATTTCCGTCCCCCAATGGATGCTCGACGACAAACTGCTTTGGGCAGGGGTCCCTCTCATGCATCAACAACGCCTCGTGGGTCTGGTCCTTCTCGCGGCGCCCGAGTACCGGCGCGTGCTCGACTGGGAAGACTTCGATTTGCTCCGGACGGCCGGGAATCAGGCCGCGAGTTCACTCGCCGAGGCGATGGGCCAGGAGGCGCTCGCAAACGCGCATCGATTTGACGAATTCAACCGGCGCTTCGCGTTCATTCTTCACGACATCAAGAATTTGGTGAGCCAGCTATCCCTGGTCGCGCGCAATGCGGAGCGTCACTCGGATAACCCGGAGTTTCGTGCCGACATGGTTGCAACTCTGCAGTCGTCGGTCGGCAAGATGAACGACCTTTTGACCCGGCTCGCTCCACACGCGGCTGCCCGAGTCCAACGGCTCGAGGCGCAGAAATTGGGCCCAATCCTGAAAGCGGCAATCGCATCTAACAAAAGGGACCGCGAGATTATGCTGCTCGGCGACACCAGCGTTTCGATCCAAATCGATCCGGCGGCACTTGAGCAAGCTCTTGGCCACCTCCTTCAGAATGCGCTCGACGCGAGCAGCGGAACACCCGTGGTGGTTCGTGTCGAAACCGATGAGAACAGCATTTCCATCGCGATCAGCGACAAAGGAATTGGCATGGATGGCGATTTCATTCGCAATCGCCTGTTTCAACCTTTCGCATCGTCAAAGCCGGGCGGATTTGGGATCGGTGCATTCGAAGCCCGGTCGCTGATTACCACCATGGGTGGGCAGATCAGCGTCGACAGTCGCCCAGGCGAGGGCACGACCTTCACCATCTGCCTGCCTCGGGCAACCACTTTAAGCGAGCAAGGACGGATGATTGCATGAACGAGAATCCGAAAATTCTGCTGGTTGTCGAAGACGACGAAGGCCTCCAGCGCCAGCTCAAATGGGCTTATGACGGCTTTGAAGTTGTCTGCGCCAGCAATCGCCAAGCAGCGATCGATGCAGTGCGTGCTCATGAGCCCGCTGTCGTCACTCTCGACCTTGGACTTCCGCCTGACCCCGACGGAACCCAAGAAGGCTTCGCGACTCTTGCCGAAATCTTGAAACTGAAACCTGACACGAAGGTGATCGTCGCAACCGGGCATGGAGCACGTGAAAGCGCCACTCGAGCGATCGCAACGGGCGCCTATGATTTTTACAAGAAGCCGGTCGACATCGACGAACTCGGTTTGATCGTCGCTCGTGCGTTCCATCTTCACGAGATCGAGGAGGACAACCGTCGGCTCGAGAGCGCTGCTTCTGAAGCGCGACTCGGCGCGATTATCACCGCAGCTCCCGAGATGCAGAAGGTTTCAAGAACGATTGAGCGTGTTGCTTCGGCCGACGTTTCGGTCATGCTGCTGGGAGCGAGCGGAACCGGCAAGGAGCTTCTCGCTCGAGCGGTTCATGAGAAGAGCAAACGCAGCGGCGAGTTCGTCGCGATCAACTGCGCCGCGATCCCCGAAAATCTCCTCGAAGCCGAACTGTTCGGTTACGAACGAGGAGCATTCACCGGCGCTGTCAAATCGAACGTCGGAAAGATTGAGCTTGCCCAAGGAGGAACGCTTTTCCTCGACGAGGTCGGCGACATTCCCCTTGCATTGCAAGTCAAGTTGCTTCGCTTTCTTCAGGAGCGGGTCATCGAGCGGCTCGGGGGCCGGAGCGCGATTTCGGTTAACACTCGCATCATCTGCGCGACCCATCAGAATCTCGAAGCTATGATCGTGGATGGGCGCTTCCGCGAGGATCTTTACTATCGTCTCGCCGAAATCGTCGTGAAGATCCCGTCGCTCGCAGAACGATCGGGTGACGCAGTTCTTCTTTCACGCCACTTCGTCAATCGCTTCGCCCGCGAACTCAATCCTTCGATCCAGGCGCTCAGTCCAGACGCCCTCGAAGCGATTGACGCCTATCCGTGGCCCGGCAACGTCCGAGAATTGGAAAATCGCGTGAAGCGAGCAGTGATCATGGCAGATGGTAAATCCGTGAATGCAGCCGATCTCGATCTCCCCAGTGCAAACGGGCCGCGCGATGAACTGCCGATCAACCTTCGAGCTGCTCGGGAAACCGCTGACCGAAAGGCGATCCGACAGGCAATGAGCCGCTCGGACAACAATATTTCGGGCGCAGCCAAACTTCTGGGAATCAGCCGGCCGACGCTTTACGATCTTATCAAGCAGTATCGCCTCAGCGCCTGAGCTCGTCCTCCAAACGAAGCCCGGTGTCTCGCAAGCGCCCGCTTGGCATAAATTGTTTTCGTCCCGACAAACGCGCCCATGCATTCGACGAACGCAATTGCTCTCGAGGAGCGGTCCGTTAAGCTGCAAATCCACCACTGAAAATTCCCAAGGATGATTGCTGATGGACAGGCGTTCTTTCATCGCAGCGGGCGCCACTGCCGCGCTCCTTCCGCTTGCTGAAACCCCGCTCTTCGCTTCGGGCGCTGCTCCCTCGAACGAAGACGCAAATCTCGACCGCCTGTTCGACCAAATTTTCGAGGAACGTGTCCGAACTTCGCCGCAACTTGCGTCGTCGCTCGGCTTGGACAAGGGGCCAAATGCGGCGCTCAAATCAAGGCTCGAAACGCGGCCTTTGGCCACCGTTCGAAGAGAGCAGCTTGCCCGCAATCAAAAGGCGATCGCAGAGGTCACGGCCGTTTCTCCTGCGAAGCTGTCGCCTGCCGGATCACTCAACCGTGAAGTCGTTCTATATTCCCTCAACACATCGACGGTTGCCTCGCTTCGATGGGATATCGAATCGGCTCAGCGACCCTATCCAATCAGCCAACAATCCGGCGCCTATTTCTCAATCCCGGATTTTCTGAACACTGCACACACGATCAATAATTCGTCCGACGCGGAAGCCTATCTGTCCCGCCTCGGACAATTTGCGACCGTTCTCGACAATGATACCCTCGAGCAACGTGCACAGGCGACCCGTGGCTTTCTCGCCCCAGGTTGGTCGATCGACCTGGCGCTTGGTCAAATGCGCAAACTTCGCGATGTCGCACCTGACGAGAATTCAATGGTCCAGTCGCTGGTGAAGCGCACTGGAGCGAAGGGGATCGGCGGAAACTGGCAGGCCCGTGCATCCGAGATTGTCGCAAAAAACATTTACCCTGCGCTTGACCGGCAGGTTGCTGCGATGATCGCGCTTAAGCCAACGTCCCGCCCCGGAGACGGGGCATGGCGGCTCAACGACGGCGAAGCGATCTACGCGGAAGCCCTAAGAGAAGCGACGACGACGAATTTTACCCCCGCCGAAGTTCATCAAATGGGACTCAACCAGGTTGCGGATATCACCCACCAGCTGGACGAAATCCTGAAGAGTGAGGGCTACACAAACGGGACCGTCGGTGAACGCCTCGCCGGTGTTAGCAAGGCTCCATCCCAACTTTACGCCGACACGGATTCCGGACGGGCCCAGCTGCTCGCTCATCTCAATGACATTGTGAAGGACATGTACACGCGTCTTCCGCGCGACTTCTCAACCCTCCCCAACCAGCCCCTCGAAATTCGTCGAGTGCCGGTCGAAATTCAGGACGGTGCGTCCAACGGCTATTATAATCGCGCGGCTCTCGATGGCTCGCGTCCCGCGATCTATTTCATTAATTTGAAGGATTTGGGCGACTGGCCCAAATTCACTCTCCCGACGCTTTGTTATCACGAGGGAGTTCCCGGACATCATCTCCAGATCAGCGTCTCGCAACAATCGAAAGATATTCCAACCTTAAGAAAGCTCGGATTTTTTTCCGCCTATTCCGAGGGCTGGGCACTCTATGCGGAGCAGCTCGCGGGCGAGCTCGGCGCCTATGCGAATGATCCCCTGGGACGTGCCGGGTTCCTCCAGTCCTTCCTGTTTCGGGCTGTTCGGCTTGTGGTCGACACGGGAATTCATTCGAAACGCTGGTCGCGGGAGCAGGCCACCGATTACATGGTGACGACGACGGGCTATGCTCGTCCGCGCTCCCAGCGCGAAGTCGAGCGCTACTGCACCATGATCGGTCAGGCCTGCAGCTACAAGGTCGGACACACTGCGTGGATTCGGGCTCGAACCGAAGCTCAGAACAGTCTTGGGCCCAAATTCGACATCAAGCGGTTCCACGACGTGTTGCTCGAGGGTGCAATGCCGTTGTCGATTCTCGAACGTCGGATCCGCCAGCGAACTGCCGCGGCCGCCAGAACCGCCTGAATGTTTGCGAAAAAACTGTCTTTTCAGGACGATGAAAGCAATTCTGCCAACTCGGCGACTTCGAGCCAGCGCACTTCCGCCGCCTCAATGTCGGCACGATTTCGAGCTATCCGCGCCGTGAGCTCGGCAAACTGCGAGGGATCCTTAAGGTAGAGATCGGGATTCGAGAGCACGACTTCATCGGCCGCAACTTTGGACTGCAACCGTTCGATTTCGGTCGGAAGGAGCTCAAAGTCTCGCTGATCCTTGTACGAGAGCTTTTTCGCCCGAGATGGCGAAGCCAATTCGATCTGGTTGGTTTTGGAACGCGCACCGGGACTTCGTGATTCTCGCTTGGTCGGACGGTTTAGTGCCTCCTGGTAGCGCTGCCTGACCCAGTCTTCATATCCGCCGGCGACGATGTCGACTTTGCCCGAGCCATCGAGGCCAAGCGTAATGGTCACCGTTCTATCGAGAAAATCGCGGTCATGGCTGACAATAAGAACGGTGCCTTCATAGTCGGCAATGACTTCTTGAAGGAGATCGAGAGTTTCGAGATCGAGGTCATTGGTCGGTTCGTCAAGAACGAGAAGATTGGCTTCGCGCGCAAACTCTCGCGCGAGCAACAGTCGTGATCGCTCTCCGCCGGACAGCGTGCCAACGTTCGCTTCGGCAATCGAAGGATCGAAAAGGAATTCCTTCAAATAGCCTTTAATATGCTTTTTGAAGCCTCGCACCTCGATCCAGTCGCCGCCATTGGCGAGGACATCCTTCACGCGCCGATTGGGCTCCATCAATCGGCGCTGCTGATCGATGACGATACCCGAAAGGGTTTTTGCGAGACGGACCGTTCCGCAATCCGGTTCGAGTTCACCTGTCAGAAGTTTGAGCAAGGTGGTCTTGCCGGCACCATTGGGTCCAACAATCCCGATCCGATCGCCCCGCTGAACGCGCAGATTGAAGCTGCGAATGATCTGGCGATCCCCGAAGCTCTTCGAAACATCTTCGGCATCAATCACAGTTTTCGATCGGACATCATCCTTGGCAAGCGCAAGCTTTGCGGCTCCCGTCGTTCCCAACATCGCGGCACGCTGAGCACGCATTTCGTTCAGCTTGGCCAGTCGCCCCTGATTGCGTCTTCGCCGCGCGGTTACTCCGCGTTGAAGCCAGTGAAGCTCGATCTTCAGCTTTGCGTCGAGCTTTTCGGCCGCGCGTGCTTCCTCTTCGTAGATCCGTTCGGTCCAGGCATCGAATCCGCCAAAGCCGATTTCGGCCCGCCTCAACTCGCCGCGATCGAGCCACAGGCAGCTGCGCGTAAGCCGGCTCAGAAACGTCCGGTCGTGGCTGATGACGATGAATGCCCCGGCAAATCGCTTCAACCATTCCTCGAGCCATTCGATTGCTCCCAAATCGAGATGGTTTGTCGGTTCATCGAGAAGGAGAACGTCCGGGCCTTGGGCGAGTGCCCGGGCAATCGCGGCCCGGCGGCGCTCGCCACCGCTCGCAGTTGCACTCGGACGGGTAAGATCGATCCCAAGCTGGTCCGCGACGGCCGCGGCGGAATGCGCTTCCGGCGCATTCTGGCCATCAAGGACCCAATCGCCAAGGGTTTGAAACGCGTCCATTTGCGGGTCCTGCTCGAGGAGTACGACCTTCGTCCCAGGGACAATCGTGCGCTTTCCTTCGTCGGGATCGATCAGGTCGGCGATGCACCTCAGCAGAGTCGTCTTGCCGGCTCCGTTTCGGCCGATGAGAGCCAGTCGATCCCGTTCGCCGATGAACAGATCGAGATGACGGAACAGCCAGCCTTCCCCCTGGATCAGTCCAAGATCTTCATAGCTGAGAATTGGGGCGGCCATCAGTCGCGCACTAGCCAAGGAACTGTCCGTCCTGAACCCCCTCGTTCAGACGACTGTTGCCAATTCGCCACTCACTGTGACTCTGAACGTCTCCGTTCACCGGCGTTCATAGCCAATTCAATGGCCGCTGTTAGAAGTAGCAACGACGAAGAGTCGAGTGATGAAGCTTTTGTACAGCCTTTTGCTTGCCGGGATGATTGCGACCGGCGTCACCAGCGTTCCCGCGCTGGCGGATCCGCCGCGCGATTCCGATCGAGCATTCCAGGTTCGGCGCGAAGGCCGTTCGATGCCCCTTCCGCAGCTCGAACGCCGAGTAATGCCTTTGATGGGCGGCGCGGACTATCTCGGTCCAGAAATTAGCAACGGCACCTACCGCATGAA
The DNA here is from genome assembly GCA_963703055.1 of uncultured Alphaproteobacteria bacterium. Lineage (GTDB taxonomy): Bacteria > Pseudomonadota > Alphaproteobacteria > Sphingomonadales > Sphingomonadaceae > Sphingomicrobium. The sequence continues at coordinate 1,254,157 of OY969784.1, forward strand.
ATTCATCCGCGGAGGCCGAGTGATCTGGGTCGATGTCGACCCGCAGACGGGACGGATCATCCGTCGATCGCGGCCCTGACGAAGCCCAATGGGGTGGATTGACTTTTGGTCCTTCCACGGTGTTCCGCGTAAGCAACCTCTCGCCGCAACACGGGTTGACGGTGCGAAGAAAACAGCTCCGGAGAGCGTTGATGCGCATTCTGATCGTCGAAGATGAACCCAATCTAGGGAGACAATTGCGCTCGACTCTCGAGGGCGCCGGCTATGCCGTGGATCTCGCGACCGATGGCGAAGATGGTCATTATCTCGGATCCACAGAAAGTTACGATGCGGTAATCCTCGACCTTGGATTGCCGGAAATCGATGGACTTACGGTTCTCGACCGGTGGCGCAAGGAAGCCAGAAAAATGCCGGTTCTCGTTCTCACGGCGCGCGACAGCTGGTCCGACAAGGTTGCAGGACTAGATGCCGGTGCCGATGATTATCTTGCCAAGCCGTTCCAGACTGAAGAGTTGATTGCCCGGCTTCGTGCACTGATCCGTCGCTCCTCGGGAAACGCTTCGTCCGAACTGAACGCCGGCGATATCCGGCTTGATACGCGCTCAGGGAAGGTCACCAGGGCCGGGGATCCAGTCAAGCTCACGGCGCAGGAATATAAACTTCTCTCTTATCTCATGCATCATAAGGGCAAGGTGGTCAGCCGGACGGAGCTTATCGAACATATTTACGACCAGGATTTCGATCGCGATTCGAACACGATCGAAGTGTTCGTGACCAGGATCCGCAAAAAGCTTGGAGCGGATGTCATTACGACCATTCGCGGCCTTGGCTACAGCCTCGAGGAGCCAGCGGAGGACAGGATCAGTTGAATGACCAGGCCGCCCCAGTAACGGCGGCGCCCGAGCTTCCAACCGCCGCCAGTCGACGAGCGCACCGCCGTCGAACGGGCTCGCTAACGCGCCGCATGATCGTGATCGCCGCCATTTGGATTGCGGCGCTCCTTCTCATCGGCGGGTTCGCACTCGACCGGGTTCTTTCACGATCGTTCCTCGACGCCTTCGACAATCAGCTCGTCTATATTTTGAACTCGATGGTGGACGCGTCCGAAATTGGACCGCTGGGGGAGGTTCATTTCAGTCGAGCTCCGGCCGAACAACGCTTCATCCAGCCATATTCCGGTCTTTACTATCAGATCAGCGGACAGGGCGCCGACACCTTTGCCTCACGATCCTTGTGGGATCGTCGGCTGCATGTTTCCGAAACTCATTTCGATATCAAGCCGCATCTCTACGACAGCGACGAGTTCTGGGATCCGGTGCGGAAGGAAAAGCTTCGGATTGCCGAGCGCGACGTGATCCTTCCCGGTTCGAACGTCCGTTGGCGTTTTCAGGTTGCCGAATCCCGTGACAATCTTGACTTACAGATCCACCAGGCGCGCTCGATCCTCATCTGGAGCTTCACCGCACTTGGCGTTGGACTTCTCATTCTCGCCGCCCTCCAGACTTTCTATGGATTGTGGCCACTTCGACGCGTGCGCCGCGAAGTCGCAGCAATTCGATCGGGCGAAAAAACGCGTGTCGGCCGAGATTTTCCGCTGGAAATCCGGCCGCTCACCGAGGAAATCAACCAATTGCTCGCGCACAGCGAGGAACAGGCCGACGAAGCACGGCGGCATGCCGGCAACCTCGCCCACGCGCTGAAAACCCCGCTCACGGTCATCACCAATGCAGCCACTGCTCACGCGCCCAACCTTGCCGAAACTGTCTGCCGCGAAATCTTGGCCATGCGACGGCAGGTGGATCACCATCTTGCGCGTGCCCGGGCCATCGGGCGGCGTGCAGCAGCTCAAGCTCGCACCCGCGTGTGGGACAGCCTCGAAGCGGTCGAACGCGCGGTTACGCGACTCTACGAAGGCGTGACGATCGATATTGCAGGCAACCATAATTCCCAAGTCCGCGTCGAACGGCAGGATCTCGATGAACTGCTCGGAAACCTCATCGAAAATGCCGCCAAATATGGCGGTGGCCGAGTGTTTGTGACGGTCGAACCAAAAGGGGACATGGTTCACATTCTTGTCGAAGACGATGGCGCAGGCATCCCCGAAGATCGCGTCGGCGAGCTGTTCACCAGAGGAGCGCGGCTCGACACCACTGGTAAGCCCGGAACGGGACTTGGACTGGCAATCGTGCGGGATGTCGCGGAAATCTATGGTGGATCGGTGGCATTGGAACAGAGCGAGGACTTGGGAGGCGTGCTCGCTCGCCTTGCTTTGCCTGCCGGCTGATTGATGATTGGATCGTTCGTTCGGCGCGCCTGCTCATTCGTCGAAAACTCTTGCCAAATTCAGTTCGCTTGCGGCATTGCACGTCCGATTCCTCCGGAGGGGTGATTAATCCATGAAATTCAAGTTCTTGTCGCTCGCAACCGCGAGCCTGGTTGCAGTTGCGCTTCCGGCAGCTGCCCAGCCTGCCAAACCCGTTTATGGCGACTGGGGATATAATTCGGCGGCGATGGATCAGTCGGTCCGGCCCGGCGACGACTTCTGGGCCTATGTCAACGGAACATGGGACAAGAATACTCAGATCGCGCCCGATCGCGCGTCGGCAGGGCCATTTGTCACCCTCTCCGATCAGGCCGAAAAGGATGTCCGCCAGATCGTCGAGCAGCTCGCCAACGACCCGCACCGGGACCACTTGGGCCAGCAGATCGGCGACTATTACGCAAGCTATATGGATACTCGCGCAATCGATGTCGCCGGGACTGCTCCACTCAAGCCCTATCTTGCACAAATCAATGCGGTGAAAAGCCGCGATCAGCTCTTGTCGCTGTTCGTGAAACCAGGGTTTGCAAGCCCGGTTGACCTTTCGATCAGCCCGGATTTCAAGGATTCATCGCGTTATTCGGCGGCGGCCGACCAAGGGTCTCTTGGTCTTCCGAGCCGTGAATATTATCTCGACGAGAGCGCGAAGATGAAGGCGCACCGCGCAGCGTATCGCAATTATATCGTTACGATTGAAAATCTTGCTGGACTTCCTGGCGGCGAAGCGGCCGCCGATCGGATCATCGCCCTCGAAACCGCGCTTGCTCAAACGCAATGGCCGGCCGACCAGCTGCGTGACATCGACAAGGTCTACAACCCGATGGACCGGGCACAGCTCACCAGGCTCGCGCCCGAATTCGACTGGGACTCAACTCTTCGCAAAGCGGGTCTTGGAATTGCGCCGAGCGTCATCGTCGGCGAGCCTTCGGCAGTCGCGGGCGCCGGCAAGATTCTTGCTTCGACGCCGCTTTCGACATGGAAGGAGTGGCTCGCGTTTCGGTTCGTATCGGACCACGCGTCCTATTTGCCAAAGGCGCTCGATGATGCGCGTTTTGCATTCTACAGCAAGGAACTCAACGGAGTTCAAACGCAGCGTGACCGCTGGAAGCGCGGAGTGGCGGACGTCAATTCGGCGCTCGGTGAAGGCGTCGGACAGATTTATGTCAAGACGCACTTCCCGGCGCAGTCCGAAGTTGAGATGAAAGAACTGATTGGCAATCTCGAGGATGCCTATCGCGAACGAATTACCAACAACCAGTGGATGGACGATGCGACCCGCAAGGCTGCGCTCGAGAAGCTCGCGGCGTTCGAGCCAAGGATCGGTCATCCGGTCAAATATATCGACTATTCATCGATGAACGTCGTTCGAGGGCGATCCTCTCGGCAATTCGCTTCGCTCGGAACAGTTCCAGTGGGATCTCGACCTCAGGCGCTTTTCCAAACCGGTCGATCGAACGCTATGGGAAATGTATCCTCAGACGATCAACGCCTATTACAATCCGCTGGCGAACCAGATCACTTTCCCAGCGGCAATTCTCCAACCGCCTTTCTTCGATCCGAACGCCGACGCTGCATCGAATTATGGTGCGATCGGAGCCGTTATCGGCCACGAAATGGGTCATGGTTTCGATGACGAGGGGCGCAAGTTCGATCCCAAGGGAAATATGCGCGATTGGTGGACCGAGAACTCAGCCAAACTCTACTCGCAGCGCACCGACGCACTCGTGAAGCAGTACAGCAGCTTCAACCCCTACCCTGGAGTGAACGTCAACGGAAAGCTGACATTGGGCGAAAATATCGGCGATTTGTCCGGTGTGGAAGCGGCTTACGCGGCCTACAAGGAATATAATGCGAAACACGGCGAGCCGCCTGTGATCGACGGACTGACCGGCGATCAGCGCTTCTTCATCGCTTATGCCCAGGCGTGGCAGACGAAAGAACGGGAGGACGCCGAGCGCCAGCAGATTCTCACCGATCCGCATAGTCCTGGCAAATACCGGGTCAACGGCGTCGTGAGAAACGTCGACGCCTGGTATACCGCGTTCAACGTGAAGCCCGGCGACAAACTTTATCTGCCGCCCGATCAGCGCGTGCATCTCTGGTAATCGTAACTAAGATCTGATCCGGGGAGGCAAAAATGTCGGTTCGCAAACTTTTGTTGATCGCCTGCGCCGCAGCGGCGATTGCAGCGCCTGCAGCACAGGCAAAACCACCAGCATATGGGACCTGGGGTGTCGACACATCCGACATGGATACCAGTGTCAAACCGGGCGACGATTTCTTTGCCTATGTCGAAGGCAAGTGGCTCAACACTCATCCCATCGCCGAAGACAAACGCGGTGCGGGCTATAATTATGACCTGCCAGACTCGACCGAAGTCGAGGTTCGCAGTCTCGTAGAGGCATCCGCACCCACGTCCTCGGATCCGCTGATGAGCCAGGTCAGCGACTTCTATCGCGCATATATGGACGAAAGTGCGATTGAAGCACGCGGAGTTGCGCCATTGCGGCCCTATCTCGATCGCATCAGCAATATCCGCAATCGGAACGAGCTCGTCCAGATGATGGCCGAACCCGCATTCGAAGGCCCGATCCGTATCGGGATCACTGCCGACGAAAAGGATCCGACCCGCTACACGGTCGAGGCCGGCCAGGCGAGGCTGGGCTTGCCGACGCGCGACTATTATCTGCTCACCGGCGAAAAATACCGCTCGATCCGCGCTGCCTATAGATCCTACATCGCCCAGATTTTCTCGCTCGCGGGAATCCCTAGCGGACAAGCCAAGGCCGACGCGATCCTTGCGCTCGAGACGCGTCTTTCGAAAGATCAGTGGACCCCCGAAAGGCGTCGCGATCCCAAAGCGACCTACAATCCGATGAACCGTGCCCAGCTGATGGCTCTGGCACCCCAGTTCGACTGGGGCGCAACTCTAAATCATGTCGGGTTGGGCGCAATGCCGACCGTGGTCGTTGGCGAGCCGAGCGCGGTCGCAGCTGCGGGTAGACGAATTGCCGACGTGCCGCTGTCGACTTGGAAGGACTGGATGGCCTTTCGCTTCATCAGCGATCATTCACAGTTTCTTCCAAAGGCGTTCGATCAAGCGAACTTTGCCTTTTATGGTCAGACGCTCCAGGGCGTTCCTGCGCAGGCCGCCCGATGGAAGCGCGGGGTCCGGCTGCTTGATTCCTCGCTCGGCGAGGCGGTTGGTCAGCTCTATATCGCGCGCCACTGGACAAGCGAAACTGAACACCAGGTCGACGAACTGGTTGATGATATGCGTGCCGGCTACCGCGAGCTCATCAGCAATGCGAGCTGGATGGACGAGCCGACCCGCAAGGAAGCACTTGAAAAGCTCGCGGCATTCGATCCGCGCGTTGGCCATCCGGTCAAATACATCGACTATTCGAGCATGAAGGTCAGTCTGACCGATCCACTCGCGAACGACGTCCAATCGGACAAATTCGAGTGGAACCTCGAGCTTTCGCGTCTCGGTAAACCAGTCGATCGCAGTCTGTGGGAGATGACGCCCCAAACGGTGAACGCATATTACGATCCGGTCATGAACCAGGTTACCTTCCCGGCTGCGCAGCTCCAGCCGCCCTTTTTCGACGCGGATGCCGATCCTGCGGTCAATTATGGCGAAACCGGCGCAACCATCGGCCACGAAATGGGTCATGGTTTCGACGACGAGGGACGGCAGTTCGACGCCAAAGGACGGCTCCGCGACTGGTGGACCAGCCAATCAGCGGATCGTTACAAGGTCCACGCGAACATGCTCGCGAAACAATTTGACGCTTACGAGCCTCTGCCGGGAGTCCATATCAAAGGAGAGCTGACGCTCGGAGAAAATCTCGCAGATCTCGGGGGACTGGAAGCAGCCTACACTGCCTATCGTCGATATGTCGCGCGTCACGGGGAACCGCCGGTCATCGGTGGTTATACCGGCGATCAGCGCTTTTTCATCGCCTATGCTGCGAGCTGGCAGGGAAAAACCCGTGAAGGGGCATTAAGACAACAACTCCTCAGCAACCCGCACAGTCCCGAAAAGTACCGGGTCAATGGAATCGTTCGAAACTTCGATCCCTGGTACAAGGCGTTCAACGTCCAGCCCGGCGACAAGCTCTATCTTCCGCCCGACCAGCGCGTTCACGTCTGGTAGCTGGCTAGGAAAAGTCCCGCGCCCTCGCTAGTGCGAGCACGTGTCCGCAACGATCCATAGTTTGACTGCTGACCGGGCGGCTTCGCTCGACCCGCTGATGGCACTCATCGCCCGAGACATGAACGGGGTCAACGCGGTGATCCTCGAACGCATGCAGAGCAAGGTTGCGCTGATTCCGGAACTTGCCGGGCATCTCATCGCAGGCGGCGGGAAGCGCATGCGTCCGATGCTGACGCTCGCGGGCGCAGCTTTGCTCGGTTATCCAGGCACTCGCCATCAGAAACTCGCTGCTGCGGTCGAATTCATTCATACCGCGACGCTTCTTCATGACGACGTTGTCGACGGCTCGGGACTGAGGCGAGGAAAGCGCACGGCGAACCTCATTTGGGGAAATGCGGCAAGCGTTCTTGTTGGCGATTTTCTTTTCTCGCGTGCGTTCGAGCTCATGGTCGAGGATGGAAGCCTCAAGGTGCTCCGAATTCTCAGCCACGCCTCGGCCGTAATCGCAGAAGGCGAAGTCGAACAGCTTACGGCACAACGCCAGATCGAGACCGACGAAGAGCATTATCTCGAAATCATCAGCGCCAAGACCGCGGCACTTTTTGCGGCCGCGTGCAGGGTGAGCCCGGTCGTCGCCGAAGCAAACGAGGATCTCGAACTCGCTTTGGAATCCTATGGACGAAATCTCGGGATCGCATTCCAGCTGACGGACGATGTCATCGACTATGCGTCAGACAGCGCGATTATGGGAAAGGGAGTCGGAGACGATTTTCGAGACGGCAAGATGACCCTGCCCGTCATCCTTGCCTATGCTCGAGGAAATGAAGCCGATCGCGCGTTCTGGCGAACGGCGATTTCCGGTGATCGGACATCGGACGAAGACCTTGCCCATGCCACTAGTCTCATCAGGGCGAGCGACGCGCTCGCGGATACGGTCGAACGTGCGCGCTATTATGCACGCCGGGCAATTGACTCGCTCGCGGTTTTTCCTGCGAGCAAGGCAAGATCCGCTTTAATTGAGGCGGCCGAATTTTCAGTCTCAAGGGCTTATTGATCGCGAACAGTATCGCGAAAAACTCATGAATCGATCGCGAGCGGGGTCAGAAAAAAGATGTCGTCAATGCGCTTCTATGCCGCAATTGCATTCGCTCTTATCTCTTCTGAGGGACATGCAGCGAGTGCGACGCCAAATCTCCATCAATATGGCTCGCTTGCACTTGCACCAGCGGGCGACCGTGTCGCAGCAGTTGAAAGCGACTCTCTTCCCAACCAAGCGACCAAGCCGCACGGTCACATCGTCATTCGATCGACTTCGACCGGTCGGGTTCTTTCCAGTTTGGATCCTTGCCGGCCCTGCACCTATTCTGGTCTGATTTTTTCGCCCGACGGAAGTCTCGATTTTCTCGCGCGCGACGGTGCCACGACTCGTTTGATGAACGCAGGTGCCGGGCCCGGGCGTACGCTTGCGACAATTGAGGGCATCGCTCAGCAACCACGCTTTTCGCCCGACGGCCGGCGCATTTCACTCCTGGTTACGATCGGAGCGCGAAAGGAGACCGGTGCAACGCAGGCTGGAGTGCGCGAAGTCGGTGAAATCGGTGAGCGAAGCGACGAGCAGCGGATTGCAACCGTTCCAGCGGCCGGTGGAAAGCTCGCACTCCTATCTCCTGCTGATCGATATATTTACGAATATGATTGGCTCCCAGACGGATCGGGGTTTGTCGCGACCTCAGCTGTTGGCAACGGTGACGATAATTGGTGGATTGCCCAACTCGATCGGATCGATGGAAGGACCGGCGAGGTAAGAAGGATTGCATCACCTTCTCTTCAAATGAACCAGCCGCGCGTTTCGCCTGACGGCTCGACCGTTGCATTTATCGGCGGCCTGATGAGCGATTTCGGATCCGTTGGAGGCGATGTTTACACCGTCCCTGTTGCGGGGGGCGTCCCGATTGACCGAACCCGCGGCTTTCATGGTAGTTTCACCTCCCTCATCTGGGGACGATCCGGACTCGTTGCGTCAGCGCTGATTTCTGGCCAGTCAGCGATCGTTCCGTTCAATTCAAATCTCGAAGCAAATGCGCCCGTCTGGTCTGCGCCAGCTTCGATTTCGGCAGACGTTGCAAGATTTTCCAAATCCCAAGACGGCCGATTGATTGCATTCGTGCGGCAGGACTTTGAACATGCGCCAGCAATTTTTGCCGGACTTCCAACCAATCCAATCAAGATCACTCATGACGATGATGGCTGGGCACCCCTCGTCACCGCCCGAAGCATCCTCTGGCAAAATGGCCCATTCACGATCCAGGGCTGGCTTCTTGCTCCGCGCACAAACGTAAGGGGCAAGGCCCCGATGGTCACGATTGTCCATGGCGGCCCTGCAGCGGCGAGCATGCCAACCTTCGTCTGGCAGGGAACGACCGCCGACCTTGCGCGGCGCGGCTATTACCTCTTCCTCCCAAATCCGCGCGGAAGCTATGGCACAGGCGAAGCCTTCACTCGTGCCAATATTCGCGACTTCGGCGGGGGTGACCTCAAGGATATCCTTGCTGGCGTCGATGCAGCAGAAAAACTGGCACCGATCGACAATTCAAAGCTTGGCTTGATGGGTGGAAGCTACGGCGGATTCATGGGGATGTGGGCGAATACGCAGACCAATCGTTTCAAGGCGATTGTGGCAGGTGCAGGGCTATCGGACTGGATCAGTTATTACGGCATCAATGGCATCGACCAATGGATGATCCCCTATTTCACAAAGTCTATGTATGACGATCCCGACGCTTATTGGGCAGTCTCGGCCATTCGCACGATCAAGAATGCGAAAACACCGACCTTCATCTATGTCGGCGAGCGGGACATCGAGGTGCCTCCAACCCAATCCGTTGAATATTGGCACGCCTTGCGAGCAATGAATGTTCCGACGAGCCTCGTGATTTATCCTGGCGAAGGGCACGGCATTCGCGATCCCCAGAACATGATTGATGTTCGTCAGCGGACGATTGCCTGGTTCAATCTTTACCTGGGAGACGGAGCCGCTTCACCGAAGTGACCGACCAGCGGAAATGCACTAATTCTGCTGGGACAAGCCTTCCCGTCGAATTGATTCTGCCGGATTTGAAAAGCGCCCTGGCCCATCGCGGACGGGCGATCCTGATCGCTCCTCCCGGCGCCGGAAAGACGACGAAGGTCGCACCTTCACTGCTCAACGAACACTGGTGCCGCGGAGAAATTCTCCTTCTTGTTCCGAGGCGCCTTGCGGCGCGGGCCGCCGCGGAATTCATCGCGGCCACAATTGGTCAGACACCCGGCCAGATGGTTGGCTACGCGACCAGATTGGACAGTAAGGTCTCGCGGCAAACCCGTCTAACTGTCATGACTCATGGAGTATTCCTCTCACGCATCGAAGCGGATCCGGAGCTTTCGAATGTTTCGGCGGTGCTATTCGACGAAGTTCACGAACGAAGCATCGACAATGATCTCGCGCTTGCGTTCGCGCTCGATGCAGCAAGTGCACTTCGCGCCGATCTGCGTTTGCTTGCGATGTCGGCAACACCTGATTCCAAGCGATTGCAGAGTCTCTTGGGAGAAGCTCCAGTCATTGTTAGCGAAGGCAAAAGTTTCCCTCTCGAAGTGCAATATGCCGGGCGCGATCCGGGTGTTCCTATCGAAACTCAAATGGCGAAGGCCATTCGGACTGCGCTGAAAGACAATGACGGTTCGCTGCTCGCGTTCCTCCCGGGCGTTGCCGAAATCGAGCGCACTGCCGAGGCGCTCGGGACACTTGCGCCCAATGTCGAGCTCCAAAGACTGCACGGTGCAATCGACGGGGACGCCCAGCGCGCGGCGCTCGCTCCCCCTCCCCAAGGCATGCGCAAGGTCATACTTTCGACTAGTATTGCCGAAACGAGCGTAACGCTCGACGACGTCCGGATTGTCGTTGACAGCGGACTTGCACGTCGTCCCCGTTATGATCGGGACGCCGGGCTGACCCGATTGGTGACAGAGCGAGCGAGCCGTTCTTCCGTCACTCAACGCTCTGGCCGCGCCGCTCGCCAAGCAAGCGGGATTGCAATTCGCCTCTGGGATGAAGCTTCGAACGCATCATTGCTTCCTCACGACCCTCCAGAAATTCTCGAGGCCGATCTTTCGAGCTTGCTTCTAAGCTCAATTCTGTGGGGTGAACGCGACGCGCGCCGGCTGCCTTTCTTGGATTCACCGCCAAGTGCCGCACTCGACGAAGCTTGCAGGAGATTATTGGGAATCGGAGCAATCGATGCGGATGGACGTGTGACCCAACATGGTCGTGCAATCGCTGACCTTCCGCTGGAGCCTAGGCTCGCCCACATGCTCATTTGCAGTGCGAGGCTCGGATTCGCATCTGCTGCAGCGGACGTTGCGGTTCTTCTGACCGAGCGAGGGCTTGGCGGCATTGATCCCGATCTTGAGCTGCGCTGGCGCCGTTGGCGGCGCGATCGTTCAAAACGGTCGAAATCGGCCCAGAAGCTGGCTTCCAACTGGTGCCGACTGCTCAACAGTCCCGAAGCTCCGATGAATGAGCAAGATCTTGGAAAGGCGGTCGCCCTTGCCTTTCCCGATCGACTCTCGAAACGGCGCGATTCCACGGGCGAACGCTGGCAGTCCGTCGGAGGACGAGGCTTTCGTCTCGATCCTGCGCTTGCGCTTTCAGGAAGTCTGTGGCTCGCAGTTGCCGAGGTTGCAGGACGAGCATCGGGCGCTAGAATTCTTTCCGCGGCCCCAATCGATGAGGGCGACGTTCTCGATCTCTTTTCCGAAAAAATCGAAAACCGAACCGATGCCTCCTTCGATCCGATTGCAAACCTCGTTGCGCCGCGCCGAACTCGGCGCCTCGGAAATATTATTCTTTCGAGCGGTCCCGACCCTTCGCCAGATCAACGCGCGATCGAGCGGGCCCTGGTTGAAGGCGTTCGCGATCATGGATTGAGCCTCTTGCCGTGGAACGAACGAGCGCTTCAACTGCGTCAGCGAGCCCGGTTTGCTCATGATTTCGATCATTCGATCCCCGCGCTCGATGATCGTTCACTCATCGAGCGCCTCGAAGAGTGGCTGACCCCACTTACAGCCGATAAGCGAGCTTTGTCGGATATCGCGCCCGTTGCTCTAACTTCGGCCCTCGAACAGCTCTTCAGCTACGATGCCCGCCGAAATCTCGATCGCCTTGCGCCGGTCGAATTCCTCAGTCCCGCCGGAAGTACTCATCTCATCGACTATTCTGCGGTCGCGGGTCCGACGGTTGCAGTTCGGGCTCAAGCGCTGTTCGGCCTGTCCAGCCATCCAATGATCGCGGGAGGCGCAGTCGCGCTCGTACTTGCGATCACTTCGCCCGCCGGCCGACCAATCCAGACCACGAAGGACCTCTCAGGGTTCTGGAGCGGAAGCTGGAAGGACGTCGCCAAAGAGATGCGCGGTCGCTATCCCAAGCATTCGTGGCCTGACGATCCTTCGTCGGCGCACCCGACGCTCAGGAGCAAGCGCGCTTCCGGAAGCTTTTAGATAAATGGACCGATCGAGGATCCTTCGATAGCCCCCAAACTTGATTTGGAGCGCGCTCTTTGCCACGTCCAAGCTTATGACAATCGCGCGCATCGCACAGCAAGACCGAAAGACCACCCAGTCGGGAAGAGCAAACGCTGGACGATGGATTTTGGAGTTCGAGCGAAACGAACCGCTTCGCCCCGATCCACTCACCGGTTGGAACGGCTCGGGCGACACCCGTCCGCAAATCCGGCTCGAATTTGCGTCGAAGGACGATGCAATCGCCTACTGCAAGGCGCACGAATTCGATTATCATGTCGTTCCCGCCTCTCCGGTCAGTCTCAAAATCCAGACTTACGCCGATAATTTTCGTTGAGATCGGTGCGTCTAAGACGCAGAAGGATTTCAATTAGACATCTCGTCCCGAAGGTGCAGGTCGGCAACGGCGGCGTGCACGTGGAGATTCGAAATGCGCGCGATCATGCTCCTCCTTTTCATCGTTCCGCTGCTATCGAGCGCGGTATCCGCTGAACCGACCGACATTCACGTTGATGTGCCGGGCAATTCAAAGAATCTCGAAGTCAATGTCGTCGAGCAGGATCTTGGCCCAGGGCAAACCACCGGCTGGCAAATCCATCATGGCTACGAGATCGCCTACGTTCTCTCAGGTTCGGTTGATCTTCAAATGGGAGGAAGCCCAATTCGCCATCTCGCGATAGGACAAACGTTTGAAATCGAACGGGACGTTGCGCACAAAGTGGCGAATGATGGACCACAGCCAGCAGCACTTCTCATCACCTATTTGAGAGACAAGACCGGGCCGGCGTCCATTCCCGTCCCTCCTCCGGCTGTTCACTAAATCTGCTGCTGCCGCGCTTTTGACGTTCGAGAAAAACAATCGGGCCGGCCGAGAGGGGCCGGTCCCAATATCACGGGACCAGCTTGCCGGGGTTCATGATTCCCAATGGATCGAAGGCCTGTTTGATTGCGCGCAGCGCGTGAAGCTGGGCAGGTTGTGCGAGGCGAGCAAGTTCGGCACGTTTGAGCTGTCCAATCCCATGTTCTGCGGAAATTGACCCGCCAGCCGCCGTCGCGAGATCGTCGACGAACCTCGTTATTTCCGCGCCCTCGCGATCGTACCAGTCCGGGCTTGATCGAATACCGGCGCGAACGTGAAAATGGATATTGCCATCGCCAAGATGACCAAACCCGCTTGCGTGAGTTCCTGGAAATGCATGCTCGACCTGTCTGGCAGCGGACATCATGAACTCCGGCATATCTCCAACAGCGACCGAAATATCATGGGCGAGCGTCTGGCCTTCGGTCCGTTCGGCTTCGGAAATGGAATCGCGAAGCTTCCAAAAAGCCTCCGCATGGGCTTCGTTCGCGGCGAGAACGGCGTCCCCAATCATATTCTGATCCAGGGCGTCAGCAAGACAACGTTCGAGCGCCTTTGAGACATCCTCGTCGACCTTCGAAGTCGCAGCCTCGATGAGAACGTGCCAGAAATGCTCACTTTTGAGCGGCGAACGAGTGTTTGGAATATGTTTCAGAACGAGCTGAAGCAAGTCGTCTGCCACGAGTTCAAAGCCTTCGATGGCGTCGGTGCGCGATTCTAGAAAGCGGAGCAAATCGAGCGCATGCGTTGGCGACTGAAGTCCAACCCATGCGACTGCCCGGGACACGACAGCTGGAACGAGTCGAAGCGCGACAGCCGTGATCACTCCAAGGGTTCCTTCCGAACCAATCAGCAGCTGATCAATATTGTAGCCCCGATTGTCCTTTTTCAGTCCGGTAAGTCCAGAATAAACCGATCCGTCGGGAAGCACCGCTTCGACCCCCGCAATGAGCGAACGCATTGTCCCGAACTTCAGGACCTGGGTGCCGCCAGCATTGGTCGCGGTTAGCCCGCCTATGGTGCAGCTTCCGCGCGAACCCAACGTGAGCGGGAAGCGCATGCCGATTTCAAGCGCTGTCTCATGCAGCGTCGCGAGGATGAGACCCGCCTCAACGCTCGCGAGCCGGTCGTTTAAGCTCAGCGACCGAATGCGGCTCATCCGCCGCATTGATAGAAGGAGTGCTTCGCCACTGGCCGGTGGAATTGCGCCCGCGACCATTCCCGTATTTCCGCCCTGAGGAACGAGTGGAACACGATATTGGGCAGCGAGAGTCACGATTTGCGAAACTTCATCGGTCGATGAAGGCGCGAGAATCGCCGGTGTGGCGCCGTGCACTCGACCTCGCCAATCGGTCACCCAAGGTTCGATTTCACTCGGCTCGGTCGAAACGGCCTTGGGTCCGAGGCGCTCGCGAACGGTTTCGACAAGCTTCGCTTGGCTGTGCGTCATCTTGGCGGCGCTTGGCATGCGGAGCGGTGCACGTCAAAGAGACGTGCAATGGATGAAACGCCCATCACACTCGTGGTTGCTCGCGCGACCAATGGAGTCATTGGCCGTGCGGGACGCCTTCCATGGCATCTTTCCGCCGATCTCAAGCGGTTCAAGACGCTTACCATGGGAAGCGCGATGGTCATGGGAAGAAAGACATTCGAGAGCCTTCCTGGAATATTGCCCGGACGAAAACACATTGTTCTCACTCGAGACCCGTCGTGGCAGGCAAATGGCGCGCTGGTCGCTCATGATGTCGAAGGCGCGCTCGCGACTGCCGGAGAGGAGCCGATTACGGTGATCGGCGGCGCGGAGACCTTCGAACGGTTCATGGAGCTTGCAACTCGGCTCGAACTTACCGAGGTGCTCGCCGACTTCGATGGCGACACTGTGATGGCCGACCCGCGCGCTTCTGGCCAGTGGAAGGAAATTTTCAGCGAAGAGCATCCAAGCGAAGGCGGTGCTCCCGCCTTTCGCTTTCTCTCGCTCGAGCGAGTTTAGGCCGTTCCGTCCAGGATTGCGTCGATCTGGGCCGCGACCTCATCGATCCCCGCCATTCCGTCGACGCGGCGAACAAGCCCCCGTTGCTGGTAAAGCGGAAGAATTGGCTCGGTTTTGGCCCGATATTCCGCCATTCGTGTCCGCACCGTCAATTCATTGTCGTCCCTGCGGCGCACGAATTCCCGCGATCCGCAGACATCGCAAATGCCCGGCATTTTCGTTGGTCGGAAACTGTCATGATAGCCGGTCCCGCACCGCTTGCAGCTGAACCGCCCGACGATCCGGACAACTAGTGCATCTTCATCGACCGCAAGCTCGATGACATAATCGAGGTGTCGTCCGCGTTCGTTCAAAAGATGATCGAGCGCTTCAGCTTGCGCCAGAGTGCGCGGGAACCCGTCGAAGATTGCGCCCTTGTCGGACGCACCATCGAGACGTTCGCCGATCAGCGCGCCAACGATCGCATCGCTGACGAGCTCGCCCCGCTCCATTACCGCCTTTGCCTCGAGCCCGACGGGCGTGCCCGCTGCGACGGCCTCACGAAGCATGTCACCGGTCGACAAGGGGACCATTCCACGCTCCGCCTGCAGACGCGCGGCCTGGGTCCCTTTGCCAGCTCCCGGTGGACCGAGAAGGATGATGTTGAACATTGCGGCGGTCTCCCCCTCCTCGCCGATCGGATTAGCGCCGCCGCGGTGTCGTCTTGAGCTTCGCCTTCTTGATCAGATCCCCATATTGGTGAGCGATAAGATGGCTTTGAATTTGACTGACCGTGTCCATCGTGACGTTGACCACGATCAATAGGCTCGTTCCACCAAGCTGGATATTAAGTCCCGCCTGAGCGGAGAGGATCTGCGGAATGAGACAAATCAGGACGAGATAGGCCGCGCCGACAACTGTGATGCGGTTCAGTAGATAATCGAAATAATGCTCGGTCGCCTTGCCTGGGCGAATGCCCGGAATGAAACCGCCATGGCGTTTCAGATTGTCGGCCGTTTCTTCGGAGTTGAATTGCACTGCGGTGTAGAAAAACGTGAAGAAGCCAATTCCGAGCGCGTAGAGCGCCATATAGGCCGGCGCATGGGGCTGAAGAAAGGTACTGATCGTGATCAGCCAGTCGCTCGTCCCGCCACCGGCGCTCGCTCGAGTGCCTGCCCAATTCAGGATTGTAAGAGGCATCAGCAACAGCGACGAAGCAAAGATCGGCGGAATGACGCCGGCGGTGTTGAGCTTGATCGGAAGGTGCGAACGCTCTTGCTGCATTCCGCGAACCGTTTGGCGCTTGGGATATTGAATGAGAACGCGACGCTGGGCGCGCTCCATGAAGCAGATGAAGAGGACTAGAGCGAGGCTAAGGACGATGATCCCGAGAACCAGGATTCCGCTCAACGACCCAGTCCTGCTCCCCTCGAGAAGCTGACCGATCGCCTGCGGAAGGCGCGCGATGATCCCGGCCATGATGATGAGGGAAACGCCGTTGCCGATACCGCGGCTGGTGATCTGCTCGCCGATCCACATCAGGAACAATGTTCCGCCAACAAGGCTGACAGTGCCGGCAATTTCGAACAGCAGTCCAGGCGCGACCACGGCCTGAATTCCCTGCCGCATGAACTCGGATTCGAGGCCTCTGACGGCGAGAAATCCCTGGACGAGTGTGATCGCGACCGTGAGATAGCGCGTATATTGATTGAGCTTCTTGCGTCCGGTTTCGCCCTCTTTCCTCAGCGTCTGCCAGGGACCGTAGAGCGTTCCGCCCAGCTGAACCACGATCGAGGCAGTAATATAGGGCATGACGCCCAAGGCGACGATCGAGAACCTCTGGAGAGCTCCTCCAGAAAACGTATTGAAGACGTCGAGAATGCCGCCGCTTTGGGTCTGATAGAGCGCTTTCATTGCGACCGGATCGATCCCGGGCACCGGAACAAACGAAAGCAGGCGGAACAAGATCAACGCGCCAAGCGTGAACCACAGCCTTTTTTTGAGCTCGGTCGCCTTTTGAAAGTTCGCGAGCGTTATGCTTGAGGCCAATTGTTCGGCTGCGGATGCCATCGACTAAAATTCCCCGGAAATACAAACGGCGGCGTCAAGGCTGAAAAGCCCCTCCGCCGCCGATATAGTGGCTCAAGGCCGCTTGTCTAAGACCCTTAGACCTTGGAAGCCGACGACTTGCGCGAGCCCTTCTTAGCGGCAGCGAGTTCGGCCGGATTCTTGCGTTCGATAAGCTCGATGGAACCACCCGACTTTTCGACCGCTTCGCGAGCGCCCTTGGATACTCCGGCGACGCGAAAGCTCAGCTTCGCCTTGAGTTCGCCTTTTCCAAGAAGTCGCACTCCATCCTTGCCGCCGCGGGCAAGGCCCGCAGCCTTAAGAGCCGAATGGTCAACGGTTCCCTTGCCGTCGAGCGCGCCGGAATCGAGCGCTTTCTGGATGGCTCCAATGTTCACTTCGGCATAGTCGCGAGCGAAGATATTGTTGAAGCCCCGCTTTGGAAGCCGCATGTGGAGCGGCATCTGTCCGCCCTCAAAGCCGGCGATCGATACGCCCGAGCGCGACTTTGCACCTTTTTGGCCGCGGCCTGCGGTCTTGCCGAGGCCAGAGCCAATTCCGCGGCCTACGCGCACGCGCCGTGCGCGTGCTCCTTGATTGTCACGAATTTCATTGAGTTTCATGGTCTTGCACTCGCTTTCGCTTCTGTCGCGCGGCCCCCGAAGGGACGAAATATTCAGGCTGCCTTTTCGACGCTCAGCAGATGATGGACCTTCTGGATCTGTCCCATCACTTCAGGAGTCGCCTCGACTTCGACGCTTCTGCGAAGCTTGTTGAGACCCAGGCCGACCAAGGTCGCACGCTGGGTCTTGTCGCGGCGGATCGGAGAGCCCGTCTGGGTGATTTTGATCTTCGCCATGTCGCTTACTCCGTCGCTTCCGCCTGAGCCTGGGCTTCGACAACGCTGGCGCCGCCGCGGCCGAGGAGGTCCGCGACCTTCTTCCCGCGCCGCTGCGAAACCGAGCGCGGGCTCGATTGATCCTTCAATGCTTCGAACGTCGCTCGAATCATATTGTACGGATTGGAAGTTCCGACCGACTTCGTAACGACGTCGGCCACTCCGAGACTTTCGAAAATCGCACGCATTGGGCCACCCGCGATGATCCCGGTACCTGATGGCGCCGAGCGAAGCGTCACTCGCCCTGCTCCGAAATGGCCGTTGCCGTCATGATGAAGCGTTCGTCCATCGCGCAGCGGGACGCGAATCATTGCCTTCTTCGCTGCCGCAGTTGCTTTGCTGATGGCTTCGGGAACTTCGCGCGCCTTGCCGTGACCAAATCCCGCGCGGCCCTTGCCGTCGCCAACGACCACAAGAGCTGCAAATCCGAAACGCTTGCCGCCCTTCACAGTCTTCGACACGCGATTGATGTGAACGAGCTTCTCGATCAACTCCTCGCCGCCATCGTCGTCTCCGCCGCGGCCACGACGATCGTCTCGGCGGCCGCGTCCACGACCTCCGTCACGATCACCGCCTCCACGCCGACCACGTCCGCGCGGCGGGCGCTGTTCACCCGCTGGCGGTGCGTCCGCGACCGTTTCGGTCTTGGTTTCGTTGGTCTGGTTCTCTTCACCATTTAAAACTCCAGTCCGCTCTCGCGGGCAGCGTCGGCAAGGGCCTTCACCCGGCCATGAAACAGAAAGCCGCCGCGGTCGAAAACGACCTCGCTGACGCCAGCGGCCTTGGCCCGTTCCGCGACAGCTTTTCCGACGGCCGCAGCGCGATCCTTGGTCGCGCCGGTCTTGTCTTTCAAATCCTTGTCGAGGCTCGAAGCAGAGGCAATCGTCTTGCCAGCCTTATCGTCGATGACCTGGGCGTAGATATGCCGGCCCGAGCGATGAACCGACAGGCGTGCCTTGCCGTGCGCATGCGAACGAAGCGCGGTGCGCACACGACGTCGGCGGCGCGCGAAGAGTGAGAGTTTCGCCATGGCTACTTCTTCTTGCCTTCTTTGCGGAAAATATATTCGCCGCGGTACTTGATACCCTTGCCCTTGTATGGCTCCGGCTTGCGCCAACGACGAATTTCGGCCGCGACCTGCCCGACCTTCTGCTTGTCGATGCCACTGATCTCGACCGTATTCTGATCGGGTGTTTTAACCTCGATTCCCTCCGGAACGGGAAAATTCACGTCGTGACTATAACCGAGCTGGAGACGCAAATTCTTGCCCTGCGCCTGAGCACGGTAGCCAACGCCGGTGATCTCGAGCACCTTGGTGAAACCTTCGGTCACTCCGGTAACCAGATTCTGGACGTTGGTCCTCGTCATTCCCCAAGCCGCGCGGTTGCGCTGCGCGCTGGTGAGTGGGGTCGAACGAATCTCTCCTTCACCGACCTCATAGTTCACGAGATCGTCGAGGAGCTGCATCGCCAGGCTTCCTTTCGGGCCCTTGACGGTGAGAGTGCCGCTTTCGACACTTGCAGTCACTCCAGTCGGAAGAGCGACCGGTTTCTTGCCAATGCGGGACATCAGAATACCTCCGCCAAGACTTCGCCGCCGACATTCTGTTCACGCGCTTCGACGTCCGAAAGCACTCCGCGCGGGGTCGACACGATGATCGTGCCAAGACCGTTGCGGATGCGCGGAAGCTCGCGGGCAGCCGAGTAGACCCGGCGACCCGGCTTCGAAACGCGAGCCAGATGATGGATCGCGGGCTGGCCCTCGAAATATTTCAGTTCGATCCGCAGCCCCTTCTGGCCCGCAAGGGCCTCTTCGGAATAGCCTCGGATATAGCCCTCGCGCTGAAGCACATCGAGAACATGCGCGCGCAGCTTCGAGGCGGGCGTCAGAATCAAATCCTTGCGCGCCTGCTGGCCGTTGCGGATGCGGGTGAGCATGTCACCCAGAGGATCGGTCATCGCCATCCGTTAATCCTTACCAGCTCGACTTGATGACGCCGGGAATCAGGCCCTTGTTGGCCAGCTCCCGAAGCATGATCCGCGAAAGGCGGAACTTGCGGTAATAAGCACGCGAACGACCCGTTAGCGCGCAGCGGTTGCGAATCCGCGTCGGATTCCCGTTGCGTGGCAACTCGGCCATTTTCAGACGCGCGATGAGGCGCTCCGTCTCGTCCTTCGACTCGTCGTCTGCGATCGCCCTCAGCTTCGCGTACTTTGCCGCGTTCTGCTGAACGAGCTTCTTGCGACGCTCGTTCTTGTTGATCGAACTCAGTTTCGCCATGACTTAAGTTCTTCTCCTTGCGCGACGGCCGCTCACGCGGCCTGTCGCTGCTCCTCGGCTGGGAACGGGAAATCGAACAGGCGCAGCAGTTCGCGAGCCTCTTCATCCGTCTTCGCCGTCGTGGTGACGATGACATCCATTCCCCGAACCTTGTCGATCTGATCGTAATTGATTTCGGGAAAGATGATCTGCTCCTTGAGACCCATGGCGTAATTGCCACGGCCATCGAAGGATTTCGGGTTGAGTCCACGAAAGTCGCGAACGCGCGGAAGCGCGATCGTGACCAGCCGATCGAGGAACTCGTACATCCGGTCACGACGAAGCGTAACCTTGCACACCAATCGGCATGCCCTCGCGCAACTTAAACTGCGCGATCGACTTCTTGGCCTTTGTAATCACCGGCTTCTGGCCCGCAATCTGCTTGCATTTCCGACGCCGCCGTTTCGACGCGCTTCTTGTCCTGGGTCGCGTCACCGACGCCCATGTTGAGGACGATCTTCTCGAGGCGCGGAACCTCCAATCGGTTCTTGTACCCGAACCGCTCGATCATCGCCGGGACGATGCGCTCGTCATAATCGCGCTTGAGGCGCGGAATATATCGTTCGTCAGCCATTGATCAGCTCTCCGGACTTGGCCGCAACACGGACCTTCTTGCCGTCGCGAATCCTCGAAACGGACGCGGCGTCGGCTTGCCGTCGGCGGTTGCGATCGCAACGTTCGAAATCTGCAGCGGCGCTTCCTTGCGCTCAATTCCGCCCTGCGGATTGATCTGCGTCGGCTTGCGGTGACGCGCGTGGACGTTGATGTCCGGAAACGATGACCTTGCCGTCTTTCGGCATTGCCTTAACGACCTCGCCAGTGCGCCCCTTGTCCTTTCCGGACAGGACGACGACGTGATCGCCCTTCTGATCTTGCTCGCGGCCAGTTACAGCACCTCCGGCGCAAGGCTGATGATCTTCATGTGCTTTCTTGCACGAAGCTCACGAACCACCGGGCCAAAGATGCGAGTTCCGATCGGCTCCTCGTTCTTGTTGACGAGAACCGCAGCATTGGAATCGAAGCGAATCACCGATCCATCGGGACGACGAATGTCCTTTGCGGTGCGTACGATGACGGCACGGTGAACATCGCCCTTCTTCACTCGACCGCGCGGCGCGGCTTCCTTCACGCTGACGACAATGATGTCACCAACGCCTGCAGTACGGCGCTTGGAACCACCAAGCACCTTGATGCACTGAACGCGCTTGGCGCCGCTGTTGTCCGCAACCTCCAGGTTGGACTGCATCTGGATCATTGTTCGACCCTTATCCTCTCAAATCTAACGTCAGGCGTCCGCTTGCTCGACATCCTTGGTCTTGGCCGAAGCCTTGCCCTTGGATGACTTCGCAGGCGCCTTTGGACTTTCGCTCGGAGCTTGTGCTTCGGTCGCGACAGCCTCTGGCTCGGCAATATCGACAGAGCCGACCTTCGCGGTTCCGATCCGATCGAGAACCCGCCAGCTCTTCAGCTTGGAGATCGGCGCGCATTCCTCGATGCGCACGATCTCCCCGATATGAAACTCATTCGCCGTGTCATGGGCGTGATACTTCTTCGACAGCTTGATGATCTTGCCGTACAACGGGTGCTTCACCCGCCGTTCGACACGGACCACGACCGTCTTGTCAGCCTTGTCCGACACCACCGTGCCGGTGAGGACGCGCTTTGGCATCTCTTACTCTCCTCAGCTCTTCGCCTGCGCCCGGGCGCGTTCATTCTGCAGCGTCATGATGCGCGCAATCGTGCGACGCACCACACGCACTCGGCTCGGCTTCTCGAGCTGGTTCGTTGCCGACTGGAAGCGCAGATTGAACTGCTCGCGCTTCAAATCGCAAGCTGCTGCTGGAGCTGGTCGTCCGACTTTGCCTTAAGATCGTCGATCGCTGGCATCTTATTCCTCCTCGGCCAGGTTCTCGCCGAGACGGGCGACAACCTTGGTCTTGATCGGAAGCTTTTCGGCCGCGCGTTCAAACGCCGTTTTTGCGATTGAACCGGGCACGCCGTCGAGCTCGAATAGAATCCGCCCGGGCTTCACTCGGGCGACCCAGAATTCCGGGCTTCCTTTGCCCGAACCCATCCGGACTTCGGCCGGCTTCGAACTCACCGGAACGTCCGGAAAGATCCGAATCCAGAGACGCCCCTGACGGCTTGAATGTGGCGAGTGATCGCTCGGCGAGCAGCCTCGATCTGACGCGCAGTGATGCGGTCGGGCTCCATTGCCTTTAGACCGAAAGCTCCGAAGTTGAGCTCCGTTCCACCCTTGGCGTTGCCATGGATGCGGCCCTTGAAAGCCTTGCGGAATTTGGTGCGCTTGGGTTGCAGCATCTCTTAATAATCCTTAGCGATTGCCGCGCTCTTCGCGCGCCGGACGGACGCCGGAGGTCTGAGCCTCCATCATCAGTCGATCCTGAGCGAGCGGGTCATGAGCAAAAATCTCGCCCTTGAAGACCCAGACCTTGACCCCGCAAACTCCATAAGCGGTGTGCGCTTCGGCCTCGGCATAATCGACATTCCCGCGCAGCGTATGCAGCGGAACTCGACCTTCACGGTACCATTCGGTACGCGCGATCTCTGCACCACCAAGCCGTCCCGAGCAGGTGATTCTGATGCCCTCTGCCCCGAGACGGAGTGCCGATTGAACCGCGCGTTTCATTGCGCGGCGGAAGGCAATTCGCCGCTCGAGCTGGTCGGCAACACCCTGAGCAACGAGCTTTGCGTCGATCTCGGGCTTGCGAATTTCAACGATATTGAGGCTAACCTCTGAGCTCGTCATCTTCTGAAGCTCGCGCTTGAGCTTCTCGATGTCGGCGCCCTTCTTGCCGATAATCACGCCGGGACGAGCGGCATAGATGCTGAAATCCGGCAGATTTTGGCAGGACGCTCGATCACCACCTTCGAAATGGCCGCCTGCGGCACCTTTTCGAGAATGAAACGGCGGATTCTGAGATCCTCGAGCAGCAGACGACCATAGTCCTGGCCTTCTGCGAACCAGCGGCTGTCCCAGGTCCGATTGATCTGCAGGCGAAGCCCGATAGGAGAGGATTTCTGACCCATATTTATGCTTCTTCCTGCTCGCGAACGACGACACGCAGACGACTGAAAGGTTTCACGATCCTGCTGGAGCGGCCGCGCGCACGCGTCACGAACCGCTTCATCGATACCGACTTGCCGACGCTCGCCTCGGCAACGACCAATGCGTCGACATCAAGGTTGTGGTTGTTCTCGGCATTGGCGATCGCACTTGCGAGTACCTTGCGAACATCCTCGGCCATCCCCTTTGGCGAAAATTGCAGGATGTTCATCGCTTCCTCGACCTTCCGGCCGCGGATCATCTGAGCGACCAGATTGAGCTTGCGAGCCGAACCACGAATGGTGGTGCCGACCGCGAGCGCTTCCTTCTCGCCGACCTTGCGGGGTGCAGCTGGCTTGCACATTAGCGCTTGCCCTTCTTGTCCGAGGCATGGCCGTGGAACGTGCGGGTCGGAGCGAACTCGCCCAGCTTCATTCCCACCATTTCTTCGTTGACCGACACCGGAACGAATTTGCGCCCGTTGTAGACGTTGAAGGTGAGGCCGACGAACTGCGGCAAGATCGTCGAACGGCGCGACCAGGTCTTGATCGGCGCGCGCCCACCTTTGTCTTGTGCGCCTTCCGCCTTCTTCAAAAGAGAAAGCTCGACGAACGGACCTTTCCAGACGGAACGGGCCATGGATTAACCCTTCTTCTTCGCGTGACGCGACCGAATGATGAACTTGTCGGTCGCCTTGTTGTGACGAGTGCGAGCACCCTTGGTCGGCTTACCCCAAGGGGTCACCGGATGACGGCCGCCAGACGTCCGGCCTTCACCACCGCCGTGCGGGTGATCGACCGGGTTCTTGGCGACTCCGCGAGTGAGCGGCCGCTTGCCCAGCCAGCGGTTACGGCCAGCTTTGGCAAGATTGGTGTTCGCATTGTCGGGGTTCGAGACCGCACCAACCGTAGCCATGCAATCCGAGCGGACGTAGCGCTGTTCGCCTGAATTGAGCCTGACGATGACCATTCCGCGATCGCGCCCGACAACCTGGACATAGGTTCCGGCCGCACGCGCGATCTGGCCGCCCTTGCCAGGCTTGAGCTCGACATTGTGAACGATCGTACCAACCGGCATCTGGCCGATTTCCATCGCATTGCC
Organism: uncultured Alphaproteobacteria bacterium; assembly: GCA_963703055.1. Taxonomy (GTDB): domain Bacteria; phylum Pseudomonadota; class Alphaproteobacteria; order Sphingomonadales; family Sphingomonadaceae; genus Sphingomicrobium. The sequence continues at coordinate 1,278,469 of OY969784.1, forward strand.
GGGCTTCACGTCGACCTTTTTGCCAGCGATGACCTTGTCGCCCGGTGCGAGACGCTGCGGCGCAAGAATATAGGCCTGTTCGCCGCCCTCGTAGGTGACAAGCGCAATGAATGCCGAACGATTAGGATCATATTCGAGGCGCTCGACAGTCGCCGGAACGTCCCATGTCCGACGCTTGAAGTCGACATAGCGATAGCGCTGCTTGTGGCCGCCGCCAATTCCGCGGCTGGTCACATGCCCATTGTTGTTGCGACCGCCGGACTTGGTTTTGCCTTCGGTCAGCTTCTTGACCGGCTTGCCCTTCCACAGCGTCGAGCGGTCGACGAGGATCAGCCCGCGGCGGGCGGACGACGTCGGATTATATTGTTTGAGAGCCATTAGCCGCGGACCCGCTTCGGTCACGTCGATCGATTGACCCTCGGCAAGGGTAACGATCGCCTTCTTCACATCGGACCGCTGGTAGGGCTTGCCCTTCCAGCGCTTCGTCTTGCCCTTGGTGACGATCGTGTTCACGTTCGTCACCTTGACATTGAACAAGGCTTCGACCGCAGCCTTGATTTCCGGCTTGCTCGCCTTGGGAGCGACCCTGAACACGACCGCAGTTATTCTCCGAAAGCATCGTCGACTTTTCGGTGATGTGCGGACGCGAGAACGACGTCGTAGTGGCGCGCATCGAGCGCGGTTTGAGGCTTCCTAGCCATTGAAGCGGGCCTCCAACTTCTCGACCGCGGCGCGGGTCAGAACCAGCGTCTCGTGGCGCATGATGTCGTAAACATTGGCTCCAACCGCAGGCAGCAGATTGATGCTCTCGAGGTTCGAGGAAGCGCGGGCAAAACCGACGTTGAGCGCGTCGCCGTCGATCACCAGCGCAGTCTTGCCAAATCCAAGCTTGCTCAAGCTGAGCACCCAGCGCCTTCGTCTTTGCTTCGCTGACGTCGAGGCTGTCGAGCACGATGAGCTTGCCCTCGCGCGCCTTGGAGGACAGCGCCATCTTAAGTCCGAGCTGACGAACCTTCTTGTTGAGGCTCGACACGAACATCCGCGCGCGTGGACCATGAGCCTTGCCGCCGCCGATGAAGATCGGAGCCCTGCGATCGCCGTGACGCGCAGTACCGCCGCCCTTCTGCCGTCCCAACTTCTTGCCCGTGCGCGCAACATCGCTGCGCTCGCGAGCCGCCCGAGCCGGAGCGCGGCGATTGACAAGCTGCCACGTGACGACGCGGTGAAGAATGTCGGCGCGGGGCTCGACGGCCGAAAATCTCGTCGTTGAGCTCGATGTCGCCGCCGCCTTTGGCGTCGAGGGTCTGTACCTTGACCTTCATCTTAGCCTTCCTTGCTCTCGTCGGGTGAAGGCGTCGCCTGACCCGCCTCGGCATCTGTGCCCTCATTGGTTTCGGCTGCCGCGCCAGCTTCCTGTTCGGCCGCGATCGCTGCAACTTCCTCGTCGCTCGGAAGCGCCGGAATCTCGTGAACTGCGGCATCATCGACCAGACCGGCCGCTGGAAGCTTCGATACTCCTCGGTCTTGAGCGATTCCAGGATTGCAGCGGGATAGGGCGCAGCGTCCGGCCGCGGCAGCTTGATCGCGTCGCTGACGGTCAGCCAGCTGCCCTTGTGGCCCGGGAACCGAGCCCTTGATGAACAGCAGTCCGCGGATGGGATCGGTGCGAACGATCTCGAGATTCTGCTGGGTGCGGTTGCGGGCACCCATGTGACCCGCCATTTTCTTGTTCTTGAACACTCGGCCCGGATCCTGGCGGTTGCCCGTGGAACCGTGCGACCGGTGCGAGACCGAAACGCCGTGGGTTGCGCGAAGACCGCGAGAAACCCCAGCGCTTCATCGCTCCGGCAAAGCCCTTGCCCTGGGTGACGCCCGCGACGTCGACGAGCTGGCCCGGCAATGAAATGATCGGCACTGATGTGCGCGCCAAGATCGAGCAGTGCGTCCTCGGCAACCCGGAACTCGACAACTCTGACCTTCGGCTCAACTTCGGCCTTGCCAAAGGCGGCACGCTGCGGCTTGGCGACATTCTTCGCCTTGGCGGTTCCAGCTCCAAGCTGGACCGCAGTATAGCCGTCACGGTCCTTTTCGCGGCGTCCGACGACCTGAACCTCATCCAGCTGCAGGACGGTAACCGGCACATGCCGTCCGTCCGCCTGGAACAGGCGGGTCATTCCGACCTTCTTCGCGATCACGCCGGTGCGCATGATCAAACTCCTCCACAGAGGCACGGCGGAAATATCCCGCGTGCGTGCAGCCCAATTCCATATTTGCGTGCCCCGCCTGGGCTAGTGCTTCCTTTCGGGGAAGCGGCGGGGACGCAGCCCGGAGCGTATCTCCGGCGGTATCACCCTAGTCTTTTGCGAGCCTCTCGTCCGCGCTGGCCATCAGGCCAGCTTGATCTCCACGTCGACCCCTGCGGCAAGATCGAGCTTCATCAGAGCATCGACCGTTTGCGGCGTCGGCTGAACGATATCGAGCAGCCTCTTGTAGGTCCTCACCTCGAACTGCTCGCGCGACTTCTTGTCGACGTGCGGCGAGCGGTTCACGGTGAATTTCTCAATGCGCGTCGGCAGCGGAATGGGTCCACGAATAAGAGCACCCGTACGGCGAGCCGTATCGGCAATGTCGCCGGTGGCCTGATCAAGCACTCGATGATCGAACGCCTTCAGGCGAATCCGGATATTCTGCGTTTCCATGTCCCTACCGATGCGAAAGAGCCTGCGAGTCCGACGAGGCCGGGCGCGCCAACAAAACCTTACTCAAAAGCGAACCGCGCGACCCTGATCCAGAATCGCGCGGTTGGCGCCCTATATTACTTCGTGATCTCTGCGACAACCCCTGCGCCGACCGTTCGTCCACCTTCGCGGATTGCGAAGCGAAGACCCGGGTCCATCGCGATCGGAGCAATCAGCTTGACGCCGATGTTCACGTTGTCGCCAGGCATGACCATCTCGGTGCCTTCCGGCAGCAGGACCTCGCCGGTCACGTCCGTCGTCCGGAAATAGAATTGCGGACGATAATTGGCGAAGAACGGAGTGTGACGACCACCTTCGTCCTTCGACAGAACGTAGACTTCCGCCTTGAAATCGGTGTGCGGAGTGATCGAGCCGGGCTTGGCCAAAACCTGGCCGCGCTCGACCTCCTCACGACCGACGCCGCGCAGAAGTGCTCCGATATTGTCGCCCGCCTGTCCCTGGTCGAGCAGCTTGCGGAACATTTCAACTCCCGTGACGACCGTCTTCTGAGTGTCGCGGATTCCAACGATTTCGACTTCGTCGCCGACCTTCACGATTCCGGTCTCGACGCGACCGGTGACGACCGTTCCGCGACCCGAGATCGAGAACACGTCTTCGATCGGCATCAGGAACGGCTTGTCGAGCGGACGTTCCGGAGTCGGGATCCAGTCATCGACCGCATCCATCAGCTTCAGAATGGAATCGTGCCCGATTTCGCGGTTGCTGTCCTCGAGCGCAGCAAGCGCCGAACCCGAAACGATCGGAATATTGTCGCCATCGAAGTCGCGCTTGCTGAGTTCCTCGCGGATTTCGAGCTCGACGAGCTCGAGAAGCTCGGGATCGTCGACCTGGTCGACCTTGTTCAGAATAGACGACCATGGTCGGAACGCCGACCTGCTTTGCAAGAAGAATGTGCTCCTTGGTCTGCGGCATCGGGCCGTCGGCAGCCGAAACCACCAGAATCGCGCCGTCCATCTGAGCGGCACCAGTGATCATGTTCTTCACATAATCGGCGTGGCCTGGGCAATCGACGTGCGCATAGTGGCGCTTGTCGGTCTCATACTCGACGTGGGCCGTCGAAATCGTGATTCCGCGCTCGCGCTCTTCCGGAGCTTTGTCGATGTTCGCATAAGCGGTGAACTCGGCTTTGCCGCTCTCGGCAAGAACCTTGGTGATCGCTGCAGTCAGCGACGTCTTGCCATGGTCGACGTGACCAATGGTGCCGATGTTCACGTGCGGCTTCGTCCGCTCGAAATTTAGCTTTCGCCATTTTACGCCTCTTCTTTTCTGGAAATTCGGGCGGCCCGCCCCATGCGAGCGCGCCCATAACTACAATTTTGCGCTTATGCTAGCTTCGCCTTCACCTCATCGGCGACGTTCTGAGGCACTTCCTCGTAATGCGAGAACTGCATCGTGTACTGAGCCCGTCCCCTGAGTGAAGGAGCGCAGCTGGTTCACGTAGCCGAACATATTGGCAAGGGGGACGATCGCTTCGACGACCTGAGCGTTGCCTCGGCTGTCCGTGCCCTGGATTTGTCCGCGCCTCGAATTGAGATCGCCAATGACGTCGCCGATGAAATCTTCAGGCGTTACGACCTCGACCTTCATGATCGGTTCGAGAAGCTTGATGCCGGCTTTCTGCGCAGCTTCACGCATCGCGCCGCGGCCGGCGATCTCGAACGCGAGCGCAGAGGAGTCGACGTCGTGATAGTCGCCGTCGGTGAGATGGATCTCGAAATCGATGATCGGAAATCCGATCATCGAGCCGGTTTCAGCAGTCTCTCGCATGCCCTTTTCGACCGACGGAATATATTCGCGTGGAATGTTTCCGCCCTTGATTTCGTCGATGAACTGGACACCCGAACCGCGCTCGCCCGGAGTGACCTTGAATTTCACTTCGGCCGAACTGACCCGAGCCGCCCGATTGCTTCTTGTGCGTGTAGGTGAGCTTCGACCGACTTCGCGAGCATATTCCCGGTACGCGACCTGGGGCGCTCCGACGTTGGCCTCGACCTTGAATTCGCGCTTCATTCGATCGACGAGAATTTCGAGGTGGAGCTCGCCCATTCCCTTGATGATCGTCTGGCCGGATTCGTGATCCGTGGTCACTCGGAAACTCGGGTCTTCGGCAGCGAGCCGTGAGAGTGCAAGGCCCATCTTTTCCTGGTCAGCCTTGGTTTTGGGTTCAACCGCAACTTCGATCACGGGATCGGGGAATTCCATCCTCTCGAGGATGATCGGCTTGTTCTGATCGCACAGCGTGTCGCCGGTGGTGGTCTCCTTGAGACCCGCGATCGCGACAATGTCGCCTGCATAAGCGGTTTCGATATCTTCGCGATTGTTGGCGTGCATGAGGAGCATGCGTCCGATCTTCTCGCGCCTGTCCTTCACGGAATTGAGGACGGTGCCCTTTTCGAGCTTGCCCGAGTAAATCCGGGCAAAGGTCAGCGTGCCGACGAACGGGTCGTTCATGATCTTGAATGCAAGCGCGGAAAACGGAGCGTTGTCGGAGGCGTCACGCGCCTCGACCTGGTCCGTGTCGGGTTTCACGCCTTCGACCGAGGGAATGTCGAGCGGACTTGGAAGATAGTCGACGATCGCATCGAGCAACGGTTGCACACCCTTGTTCTTGAACGCCGATCCACAGAGCACGGGAACGAACGAGAAATTCAAGCGTGCCCTTGCGGATCAACCTCTTTAAGGTGTCGCGGTCGGGCTCGGTGCCTTCGAGATAGGTCTCCATCACGTCATCGTCCTGCTCAACCGCAGTTTCGATGAGTTCGCTCCGAGCGAGCTCGGCCGCAGTCCTTCAGATCATCGGGAATTTCGTGATATTCGAATTTCGCGCCGAGACTTTCGTCGAGCCAGATGATCGCGCGCTTTTCGACCAGATCAACGAGGCCCTTGAAGCCACCTTCAATGCCGATCGGGCAGATAAAGAACGAGCGGACGGGCGCCGAGACGATCCTTGATCATTTCGACGCAGCGTTCAAAGCTTGCACCGGTACGGTCGAGCTTGTTGACGAAACACATCCTTGGAACGCGATATTTTTCCGCCTGGCGCCAGACAGTCTCCGATTGCGGTTCAACTCCAGCAACGCCGTCGAAACATGCCACGGCGCCGTCGAGCACGCGCAGCGAGCGCTCGACCTCGATCGTGAAGTCGACGTGGCCCGGAGTGTCGATAATGTTGACCCGGTGCTCTTCGCCCTTGCCTTCGTCGGCGCGCCAGAAGCAGGTCGTTGCCGCTGAGGTGATGGTGATCCCGCGCTCCTGCTCCTGCTCCATCCAGTCCATGGTCGCGGTGCCCTCATGGACTTCGCCGATTTTGTAGGACTTTCCGGTATAATAGAGAATGCGCTCGGTGGTCGTCGTCTTTCCGGCGTCGATGTGCGCCATAATGCCGATATTACGATAACGCTCGAGCGGATGGCTGCGGGCCATTTGAATATCTTCCTTAGCGATGTGGGAAGCCGGTTCGGCCCGGCTCCTCCAATATAGGTACGGTTTTTACCAGCGGTAGTGGCTGAACGCGCGGTTCGCTTCGGCCATGCGGTGCGTGTCCTCGCGCTTCTTGACCGCATTGCCGCGGTTCTGAGACGCATCCATCAGTTCGCCCGAGAGGCGCCCCGCCATCGTTTTTTCCGAACGTCCACGTGCCGCAATGATCAACCAGCGGATCGCCAGCGCCTGCGCGCGCTCGAATTCGGACCTCGACCGGGACTTGGTAGGTCGCACCGCCAACACGGCGTGAGCGGACTTCGATGCCAGGCTTCACATTATTGAGCGCATCGTGAAACACGCCGAAGCGGATCCGCTTCATTCGCGTTTCGACATTGTCGAGGGCTCCGTAAACAATGCCTTCTGCGACGGACTTTTTGCCGTCGAACATGACAGAATTCATGAATTTCGAGAGGACCACGTCCCCAAAACGGGGATCTGGGAGGACTTCGCGCTTCTCTGGGCGACGACGACGAGCCATTGGATTGTTCCTTTCTCTCTTCAGCCTGATCCGGGACTTGAAAATGCCCGGGGCTTACTCTGGCGTGATTATTTGGGACGCTTTGCGCCGTACTTCGAACGCGACTGCCTGCGGTCCTTGACGCCCTGGGTGTCAAGGACACCGCGAAGGACATGGTAGCGAACACCCGGAAGATCGCGGACACGACCGCCGCGGATCAGAACGACGCTATGCTCCTGGAGGTTGTGACCCTCGCCAGGAATGTAGCTGATCACTTCGCGCTGATTGGTCAGGCGAACTTTCGCGACCTTTCGCAGCGCCGAGTTCGGCTTCTTCGGAGTCGTCGTATAGACCCGGGTGCAGACGCCGCGCTTTTGCGGATTCTGCTCCATCGCCGGAACCTTCGACTTTGCCTTCTGCGGTTCGCGACCCTTACGGATCAGCTGATTAATCGTTGGCATGAAGCCCTTCACCTTGTCTATGCCGGAAGTCCCGGCGGTTACTTTGCCCAAAGCAAAATGCGTGAAGTCCTGGCAGCTCCCCCTTTGAATGAGGTGGAAGCCCCGGGTCTTCACGTTCCTGAGCAATGTTCAGCTCTTGCCGGCAACAGGTGAACCGAAAAATTCGTAAATCACGAGAGTGCGCGGACGGCCGGGCACATAGCGGGCGTGCGATAAAGGGTCAACCGCAGCGGACGAACAAAGGAACGCTTCTCGAAGAGGTGGCGTTGGTATCTTCGCTTGCGTGAAGGACCCCCCACATGAGCCGAGCATTCACAAAATTCACGCCGGCAATTCTGCTTTTGGCTCTTGGAAGCTGCGGCGCCGGAAAGCCGCCGAACAGTCAAAACCATGGGAGAGGAAGTGTGGACAGCGCGACCCTTGCCGAGCTCGCAATTGGAAGTGATTCTTTCAAAAATGGCCAGCCAATTCCAGTGAGTTACACGTGTGACGGGAAAGGCGACACACCGCTCCTTCATTGGGGAGATCCCCCAGGCGGAACGCAAAGCTTGGCACTTGTCGTCGACGATCCCGATGCACCGAACGGGACGTTCCATCACTGGGGAGTTTTCGATATCCCGAGCACCGCCCGCTCGATCGGAGGAATTCAGCACGAAGGGACCGAGGTGCGGAATGATTTTGGAAGTATTGGTTACAAGGGGCCGTGCCCGCCCAAGGGCCACGGGTCCCACCACTATCATTTCAAGCTCTATGCGCTCGATGTCGCAAAACTCGGGCTCTCTTCCAATTCAAAGGTTTCGGATGTCGAAAAGCAGGCGCTCAGTCATGCAATTGCAAAAGGCGAGCTCATCGGCACATATGAAAGGCGGTGAGAAGCTCCTTTGGAAGGAGCTTTTCTTCAGCTTCGTGGTAGGAGGAGAGAAGGCTCGCATTGAAGCCTCGCTCTCCTCCCAACCTGGTATTCAAATCTTCGTCTAACCAAATTCGCGTTTAGGACGCCTTGGCTTTCGTTCGTCCGATCTCCTGAATGAACCGAAATGCCTCGGACGTGAACGGCGCATTTGGGACATCGCCACTCCATTCATCCATTTTCTCGTAAAAGCGGGTTGCGCCCTCCATCATCTTGGGAGTGGCAACGGCTTTGAACGGAGCAAGCAGCTCCTGCCATTCATCATAAAGCGCGCCGGCCTCGATGCTCTCGGGACCCTTGGGAATTGCGGCTTCGACACGGGCCCCAAGGTCGGCCCATCTGCGGCTGTATTCCGCTTGATCGAACTCTGCTTTTGGAGGATGCTTTGCCCATTCCTCCTGCTCTTCCTTTGAGAAGTATTGGTCTGAGACCTTTTTCCAGTCTTCGGCTTCCATGATTTTTGTTCCTTGGCGGATAAGCGAGCAAAAGGTCGCAGCATCGACGGGCTCGCCGCGGTCGATGCGAGACTTGATCGAAACGAGCAGGTTCCTGGCCTCCTCGAGCTCTCTTTTGCGATCGTCGATCACATCGAGCTGAGCGTCGACCAATGACGCAAGATCGAGATTTCTTGCAATGGTGAGCTTCCCGATCTGAGCGAGACTGAGGCCGGCACGTTTGAGAGCAAGAATTTGCTGGATTCGCTCAAGATCGGCACGTCCGTAGAGCCTTCGTCCGTTAAAGGTTCGAAGCGGTGCAATCAGGCCTCGGGCCTCGTAAAAGCGAAGCGCGCGGCTGGTTAGGCCGGTTGATTTCGCAACGTCCCTGATGTCGAGCTGCTGTTCCATGCGACCGTCTTACACGTTGACGCAGCGTCAACTTCAAGAGGGTTTAGCGGATCCGATGTCGGGCCAGGCCTTCGTAGAACGGTCGGCACCGGTCCAAGAGCCGTTTTGCGTCGCCATCAAGCGCGATCTCCGCCACCTCGGGAGTGCCAAAACCGGCACTTTTTTCAACTGCCGAATACCAGTGCGGAGCCCAGGGGCCGTCGGTCGTCCGTGGCCCTGGAGACCAGCTGAGCATCGCTTGATCCCAGGGGATCCCCAGGGCTTTGCACAATCGTTCAAGCGTTTTGGCCGGGTTTTGAAGAACGTCGTTTGCGTCGACGATCGGCGGCGCGCGGCCAAGGCGGTCAGCCTCGCGGTTAAAGAATTCCGCCTGCCGCTCGAGCCCGAAATCCTCAAAGTCGGCGGTTTCTCTCTTGCGCAGGTAAGACGCGATCATGAGCTCTGGATTACGAATGAGAAATGCGTGCCGAAAACCTTCAAAATCCTCGAATCCGATCGGGCCGACCATATGGTGCCACATGTGCTTCTGATACCAGATGGGTGAATTGTCCGACGGCGTGACCCTGAGGCTCGCCATGACATTTTCCCAGTTGCAATCCATGGCTTCAACGACGCGATCGCGCATTGGATGGTTGGCACCGCTCGTTTTCAAAAAACAACCATAAAACGGCTCATCGGATACGAACGTATCGGCCCTGCTGGAAAAGCTCCGCATCATTGCAGTCGAAAGGTTTCGCGGACCCGACCACATGGCGATCCGAAGCGTCACGGACGATTTTGAGCGTCGACGTCCTGTTCGACGCGCTCTGAATAAAGCTTCAAAAGACGGTCCACCATCGGGCCGCGGCAGGTGAGTTTGCGCCCATCTACCTCGCTCACCGGAACGATCCCGGCGAACGTTCCGGTGACGAACGCTTCGTCCGAACCGTAGACATCGGTAAGGGAAAAGTCCTTTTCAATTGCCGGGATCCCGGCCTCGCGCGCAATTTCAAGCGCCAGCGCGCGGGTAATTCCGCCCAAGCAATATCGTCCGCTTGATGTCCAGATTTCTCCGTTTCTAACGATGAAAAAATGCGTGGAATTGCACGTTGCAACAAAACCGTGCGGATCGAGCATCAAGCCTTCATCGGCTCCAGCGACCGTTGCTTGGACCGAAGCCAGAATACAGTTGAGCTTCGAAAGCGAGTTGATTTTCTGATCCTGAACAGCGGGATCTCCGCGACGCACATGAACGGTAAAAAGTTTGAGCCCGCGTTCGTAAACGGCATCATCCGGTTCCTTATATTCTGGAATGATGACGATGGTTGGGCCTCCAACCACGACCCTTGGGTCTTGGTAGGGAGTTGCCCGCACCCCCCGACTAACGATCAATCGGACGTGAACGCCCTCGTCCATTTTGTTCGCGTCGAGCGTTTCGTAAAGCCGCTTGGCAAGTTGCTCGCGAGTGAGGCCAATTTCGAGTGCGATTGCCTTGGCACCTTCGAACAGTCGATCAAGGTGCCGATCGAGGAACCCCAGCTTTCCGCGATGAACTCGGATGCCTTCCCAAACTCCGTCGCCAAGCATGAAGCCGCTGTCGAAAACGGAAACCACCGCTTCGTTTCTATTCTTCAGCAGACCATTCACATTGATGCGAATGGAAGCGTTTCTCGGGTCTGAAACGTCATGCATCGATTGTGTCATCGTTTCGCTATCCCATTGTCGTGCCGCCAAACCCCGCGGCGGCGGCGCACAATGCGCAACGAAAATCGCACGTTGCCACCCCAGGACCACCGGGCGCCTGATGGAAGTTTTTCACCCACGATGCTCCTTCAGAGGATCATGGCCCCAGTTCATGAGACTGTACCGCCAGCGCGAAGTATAGATGTTCTCCGGGCGCTGGGCAGTGTGGCGACGGATGAAGCCGACAACCTTGCGCATATGACGATGATCGGCCCAATCGAGCTCAGCTGCAGTCTTGCCGAGGATTTCGACAATTCGGTGTCCACTTGCGTGTCCGACACTTTCGTTTGCGTTGCCGTCGGAGCCTTTCCAGCCGACCTTCCGGCTTTCACTGGTCGCGAGCCACTCCTCAATTTCCCTCTTCGTCATGTTCACGGCAGCCGTAAAATCCATTCGGATTTTGCGCTCGGTCGCTTCGTCCAGAGGATGGGCGGTCATGCGCGAAAATCGCTACGAGGCCGATGGCATATTGGCGAGGCGGACAACGTCGCTGCGCGCGAGTTTTGAGCGGACCCCTCCTGAAAAGGCAATTCCAGTTCAACCAAGGAGCTGCGCTGCGGCACCATGCATCGGGCGGACATAGAGGCGCCTTACAGCTGGCCAGCGGCGCCGTGCATCCTCCTCGACCCGACAGACGATTTTTTCGACGTCGCCTGCGGGCAGATCATTATCGAAGTCGACGTTCATCATCACCGTGATCTGATCTGGGGAGGAATGGACAGTAAGGACATGCCCTACACCAACAACGCCGGAAATCGAGTTAGCAAGCTCGCGTAGGCTCTCGACGAGTTCGGGATCAGCGGCCTCTCCAATCAGGAGCTCCTTCGAACTCATAGGCGAGCAAGGAAGCGGTAACCGCCAGAATAATTCCGATAATGATTGACGCCGCCCCGTCGAACAGTGGATTTGCCAAGAGCTGGGACAAAAGAAGCCCGATTCCGGCAACCATAATTCCGGCGATTGCAGCGCCGTTTTCAAGCAGCACGATAAATGCTGGCGGATCCTTGGATCGCCGTATCGCTTCGAGCCAGCGAAGGCTGCCCTTGGCGGACCTGAAGTCGCGGTAGGCTTCAATCGTTGACCAGCCTTCAAGAACGAAAGCGATCACAAGAACGGCGTAAGCGATAATCGGGGAAACTGCCGGTTCGGGATTCAAAATATGCACGATGCCCTCGTAAACGGACACTCCCGCACCAAGAGAAAAGACCAAAACGGCAACAACGAAACTCCAAAAATACAGCTCGCGCCCATGGCCGAATGGATGGAGCCGATCCGCGGGACGTTTTGCCGCGTGGCGGCCCCACATCAGCAGAAGCTGGTTTGTCGAATCGACGACGCTGTGGACGCCTTCGGTGAGCATCGCCGAGGAACCGGTGATCGCTGCAGCAACGAATTTCGAAACGGCAATTCCAAGATTTGCAAGAAGAGCGACGACGAGCGTTCTCGTGCTGGCGCTTGAAGCACTCACGAAACGCGGCTCAAATCCATAAAGGGATCAGCCAAAACGACCGCGAAATTCATCGTTGAACCCCCGTTCCCCTGTCCCAGACTGTTCAAGGCGGACTCTCGCCTCCCCGTTTTCAGATGTGAATCACGCGTCCGAATGCCGAGAGAACGCTTTCGTGAAGCATTTCGGAAAGTGTCGGATGTGGGAAGACGGTCTGAATGAAGTCCGTTTCTACGAGCTCGGCAGTTTTCCCAACGGTATATCCCTGAATCAGTTCAGTGACCTCGGCACCGATCATGTGAGCACCCAAGAGTTCACCGGTCTTGGCGTCGAACACGGTCTTCACGAATCCCTCGGTTTCCCCAAGCGCGATCGCTTTTCCGTTTCCAATGAAGGGAAACTTCCCGACCTTGATGTCGTATCCGGCTTCTTTCGCATTGGCTTCGGTCATCCCGACCGAGGCGACCTGAGGTCTGCAATAGGTGCAGCCTGGAATGTTTTTCGGGTTCGTCGGATGGGGATGAACCTCATTATTGCCGAGCTCGCGCGCGATTGTTTCTGCTGTCGTCACCCCTTCGTGGCTTGCCTTATGCGCAAGCCACGGCGGACCGGTGATGTCGCCGATTGCCCAAATTCCGGCAACATTCGTTCGACCATAAGGATCGACCTCGATGTGGCCTTTGGCAGTCTTTATTCCCAGTGGTTCGAGACCGATGTTCTCGGTGTTTGGAGCAATCCCGACGGCGACAATCGCGTGGCTGAAACGCTGTTCCGAAACCTTGCCGTCACTGGCCTTGATGGTGGCCGTGATGCCTTTCGAATCCGAACTAAGCTTTTCGATTCCCGCACTCGTGAGGATCGTTAGCCCCTGTTTCTGAAGGCTTTTTGAAAGTTGGCCACTGACTTCTGAATCTTCCACTGGAACGATGCGGTCGAGCATTTCGACGACGGTGACCTTGGCGCCGAGATCCGCATAGAAGCTTGCAAATTCGATCCCGATCGCGCCCGAGCCGATCACCAGAAGTTCGGTGGGCATTTCCGCTGGCGTCATTGCATGACGGTAGGTCCAGATGCGTTTTCCGTCGGCTTTCGCGAACGGCAGGTCACGCGCTCTGGCGCCCGTTGCAAGGATGATATGCTTGGCCTCAAGCTGAACGGCTTTCCCGTCGGAAGAGGTCACACTCATCTGGTTTTTCGCTGTTAGCTTCCCCTCACCCATGACGACCGTGATCTTGTTCTTCTTCATCAGATGGCCGACGCCCTGGTTCAGTTGTTTAGCGACGGCGCGACTGCGAGCGACGACCTTGGAAAGATCGAACGACGGATTTTGATTGCTGAGCCCATAGGCCTGTGCATGCTGAAGGTAGTGGAAGATCTCGGCAGTTCGAAGCAGGGCCTTGGTCGGAATGCAGCCCCAATTTAGGCAAATTCCTCCAAGATTTTCGCGCTCGACGATGGCCGTCTTGAGCCCAAGCTGAGTGGCACGAATTGCAGCAACGTAGCCGCCCGGGCCGGACCCGAGCACGATGAGATCGTAGGTTTCAGCCATTGCCTTCCTCTATAGCAGCGATCGCTCGCGATTCTTTGAATTGCCTCGCGGAAGCTGCTGCCAATCCGTTCTTAACGCAAAGCCGGTTGCCGGCCTTGGGAACCGTCAGAAAACCCGCTCCGTTCTGGGGCAAGCCAAAGGCCTCGGCGAAAAAGCGCATTTGGAGAAGCCAACGGCCGCCGAACTGCGCGTCCGGATCGCCGATCTTCCTAAGTTTCGCAGCGAACCGGGGCTCCGCAACGCGCTCAGACTTGGTCAAGCCAGCATCCCCAGCGGATTTTCGACTAGCCGCTTGAACGCCTGCATCAGTTTCGCACCTTCAGCTCCATCGATGGCGCGATGATCGAAACTTCCCGTCGCACTCATGACCGACGCGATCTGGAGCGAATCGTTGATGACATAGGGCCGTTTCTCGCCCGACCCGATCGCCATGATCATCCCCTGGGGCGGGTTGATGACCGCTTCGAACTGCTTGATTCCGTACATTCCCATATTGGAAAGGCTCGCGGTTCCGCCTTGATACTCCTGGGGTTGGAGCTTTCCTTCTCGAGCGCGGCTAGCAAGGTCGTGCATCTCCCGGGCAATTGTCGAAACACTCTTGCTGTCAGCGCCTGTAATGATTGGGGTAATCAGTCCGCCGGGAATCGAAACCGCGACCGAAATGTCGGCCCGATGATATTTCAACAGCTGATCTCCGGCGAAGCTGACGTTGCACTCGGGGACTTCGACCAGCGCTTGGGCTAGTGCCTTGATCAGAAGATCGTTGACGCTGAGTTTGATACCGCGGCTTTCGAGCCCGGTGTTCAGCTGGGAGCGGAGTTTCAACAGTGAATCTAGCTGAATGTCGACCGTGAGATAGATATGAGGGACTTGCTGCTTTGCTTCCGTCAGGCGCCGAGCGATCGTCTTTCGCATGTTCGACAGTTTGACGAGCTCATGGGGTATTGCCTGTTCGATCGTCCCTGGCACAACGAGGTGCGGGACTGGCGCCGATGGCGCTTCGCCACCCGGACTGCGCGCCGCTTGCGAGACCCTTGAAGAATCTTTCCCAACAGCTGCGTCAATGTCCGCTCTTACGATACGGCCATCCGGCCCGCTGCCCTGAAGAGTGGCAAGGTCAATTCCCCGAGCCTGGGCGAGACGGCGGGCAAGCGGGGAGGCTTTAATGCGAGAGTCGCTGTCGCCCGAAGATTGCGACAATCGCGAGGGTTCGGGCGCCGGCTGCGCCTTTGTCGCTGGCAAAGTGGCACCATCGCTCGTCCCGCTCGGTACTGGCGGCGATTGCTCGACCTCGGGTGCAGCTTGAGGCGCGTTTTGCGGCTTTGCCGGTGCGGTCTTGGCGCTCGCGATATCTTCGCCTTCGCCAGCCAGGATGGCGATTGGCGCACCGACCTTAACGCCCTCCTCGCCTTCAGGAACGAGGATCTTTGCAATTGTGCCCTCGTCCACGGCCTCGAATTCCATCGTCGCCTTATCGGTTTCGATTTCGGCGAGAATGTCGCCCGAGGTGACCTTGTCTCCCTCCTTCACCAACCATTTTGCGAGGGTTCCTTCCTCCATCGTGGGGGAGAGCGCGGGCATCTTGAGTTCGATGGGCATAATAAGCAGGTCCGTCGAGGAAAGCTGGCATGGCTCAAAGCCAATGCGGCCACATAGGTCAAGGGCACGTCCAATTCCCGGGTGGCCCGCTTGCACTCCACAATGCTTTCACGAAGCATTCGATGCGCACCGATTTTTAAGAGTGGCTCAAAAACTGAAACGCGCCTGTTTTGTGATTGTCGGCGACAGCGCGGATTGCTCTTCGCTTTGCAGCCTGTCGTGCTTCCAAACGGACGGGCGGATCGTCGCAACTTTCGCCGGACACGATGCGAGCAAGATTTCCGTGCCCGGTAATGATCATTACCGGGAAGTTTCTGGGAGAAATGGCTGGAACAGTAGAGCTAGAGCTTTTTTGCGAGAATCGCTGCGAGGCTAACGCAGCCCTCTTCATCCTCTTGAGTGAACCGGCCGGCGTGCGGGCTGTCGAGATCAAGGACGGCAATCAAATCGCCATTCCTTGAAATCGGAACCACGAGTTCGCTCGCCGAAGCCGAGTCGCACGCGATATGGCCATCAAAACGCGTAACATCTTCGACCCTTTGAACCTTGAGGGTCTCGGCGGCTTTTCCGCAGACGCCCGACCCGAACGCAATGCGAATGCATGCGGCACGTCCCTGGAACGGGCCGAGCACAAGTTCGCCGCCGAGATTGCGATAAAATCCTGCCCAGTTGAGATGCGGAAGCGTTTCGAAAATCAATGCAGCCGCATTGGCCATGTTCGCGATTGCGTCACTTTCGTGTGCAATGAGGCCCTCGAGCGCACTCGCAAGATCGCGATACATGGTGGCCGTGTCGGTCGCATCAATCCGGTAATCGAACATTCGCTCTTTTCCACTTGCAATTAGAAGTCGCTGACCCTGCCCCGGCCCTGTTTGATTTCGCTTCGTCGCCGCTTGCTTTGTACCCGCTCGGCTTTCGAAGCGCGGCTCGGCCGGGTGGCCTTGCGCTTCGCTTCAACCATATGGGCACTTGCAACAAGCTCCGCCAGGCGCTTGCGCGCATCGGTCCTGTTGGCCTCCTGCGTTCGAAACCGCCGTGCAGTGATAATGAGTTCGCCCGACCCGGTCACTTTGCTTCCCGCGAGGCGCTTGAGTTTTGCATAGACGTCAGGACGAAGACCGAGCTTGAAGAGGTCGACCCGAAGCTGAACCGCCGTCGCGACCTTGTTGACGTTTTGGCCGCCAGGTCCAGTTGCGGCAAGGAAAGTCTCGCTAAGAGCGTCCTCAGCGATCTGCACATCTTCAGATCGCATTGCACCAATCTCCGAAATAGGAAGGCAGCGGCGCCGTGACATCAATGTTCGACATTCGATCGCGCGGAACGATGATCCGCGATGCGTGAAGCAGCATAGGCCCCCTTCCGATGCCGTAGACCTGATCTCCCACAATCCCGCTTCCAAAAGCCGCGCGCGCGTGCACGCGGATCTGGTGAGTTCGGCCGGTCAGTGGCACGAATTCAACCAGGGTCGCTCCGTCGTGAGCTGCCAGACGGCGCCACCGTGTCGTCGCTTCAAGACCATCGGGATCGCAAACCATCTTCCAGCCGGCCTGGGCGCTCGATCGCTTGGCGATCGGCATTTCGATCACTCCCGTTTCATCAGAAATCTCACCCGCAACAATTGCGAGATAATGTTTCTCGACCGCTCGGCTTTCGAACGCTTTCTGAATTCGGGCGCGACTTTTGGGCGAGCGGGCGAATAGCAGGCAGCCGCTAGTATCCATGTCGAGACGATGCATGGCTGTCGGTGGTCTTTGAAAGCCGCATTTTAGCTCGTTCGCTCTTGCCGCAATCGAATCGCCTCCGCGTCGCGGCGGATCGACTGGAAGGCCCGCCGGTTTGTCGATGACAATGGCTTCCGCGTCGATGAAAAGGATCCGGTCGCTGAGCATCGGTTCGAATTCGCATGCCTGCTCTTAAGAGCGCAAGGGAGGGGGTCCAGATCTCGCGCAAACCCTTAAGGATCTGCACGAGCGGCTTGCTCCAGGAGACCGCGAATGGAGCAGTTGCGTGGCACCCGAAAGCGCGTTTGTCTTCCGTTGCTTGTGGGTATTTCTGTGACTCACTTGCAACAAGCCAAGGAATCCAGCGAGTTAGGAAATATTAACCTTTTCCCTTCAGATCTCGAATGGTTAATGGACGCTTCAAGGCCGTTAAAAGTCCGTAACGTTTTCGGCCGTGAACGGGGGATCTCACAATGCGAGTGCTGCTGATCGAAGACGAACCTACGACCGCAAAGAGCATCGAATTGATGCTCGGGACGGAAGGCTTCAACGTCTACACAACCGATCTTGGCGAAGAAGGCCTCGATCTTGGAAAGCTCTACGATTACGACATCATTCTGCTCGATCTTAATCTTCCCGACATGCACGGCTATGATGTGCTTAAGAAGCTGCGCACCGCGAAAGTCTCGACGCCAGTCCTGATCCTCTCGGGGATCGGAGAAATGGACTCAAAGGTTCGCGCTCTTGGCTTCGGGGCTGACGATTACGTGACCAAACCCTTCCACCGGGACGAGCTTGTCGCTCGAATTCACGCGATCGTTCGCCGTTCGAAGGGCCATTCCCAATCGGTCATTCGCACCGGCAAGCTCGCCGTCAACCTCGATGCCAAGACCGTCGAGGTCGACAGTGCCCGGGTTCATTTGACGGGCAAGGAATATGCCATGCTCGAGCTTCTTTCCTTGAGCAAGGGCACGACGCTCACGAAAGAAATGTTCCTCAATCATCTCTATGGCGGGATGGACGAGCCGGAACTCAAGATCATCGACGTTTTCATCTGCAAGCTGCGCAAGAAGCTCTCGCTGGCATGTGGTGGCGCCAATTATATCGAAACCGTCTGGGGTCGGGGTTATGTCCTTCGTGACCCGGAAGAGGTGAGCGAACCCGAGCCGCAGGCCGCAGTCGCCTAAACTCTCGACCAAAATTCAAACAGGGGAACGGCGGGGTGGCTTTTGCCATCTCGCCATTTTCATGAAACCGCTGTTCGAAGCGTATTTCGGATTCCGTCAGCCCGAACGCCGGCGACTTAGGCGTCGATGAGAAGGCGGCTTCGTGATCGGCGGGTCGGAAGAACGATCGAAGTCTTTGCGCTTTCGGGTTCTTCTGCGTCCATCCTTCGCCAGCCATCCCGGCCGAGACGCTCGAGGGGCCGGAAGCCGGTCTTATATGCCATTCGGGTCGAGCCTTCGACCCAATAGCCCAGATAAACATAAGGAAGACCCGCCCGAGCGGCCCGAACGATGTGGTCGAGAATGATATAGGTTCCAAGTCCCCTTCGCGCGTCCGGCCCAACATCGAAGAAGCTATAGATCATAGAAAGCCCGTCGCTCTGCTGGTCGGACAGACAGGCTCCGATCAGCCGTCCCGGCCGGCCGTTTTTCGAAGGTTCACGATATTCGATGACATAGGTCCGGACCGGCGTCTGCTCGACCATGTCGGCAAAATCGCTCTCATCCATTTCGGCCATTCCGCCACCTGGATGGCGAACTGCGAGATAGGCGCGAAGAAGATGATATTGCTCCTCGGTCGTCCATGGCTTGCAGGCGCTGACCTCGAGATCGCGATGACGCCGAAGCAATTTGCGCTGGGTAGAGTTTGCTTCGAATTCCGAAGCAAGGACTCGGACCGAAACGCAGGCCGAGCAGTCGATGCAGCTTGGCCGATAGGCGACCGACTGGCTGCGCCGAAAGCCAATTCTCCCCAGAGCCTCGTTAAGTTCGCTTGCGTGGCGACCGGTAAGTTCAGTGAAGACTTTCCGCTCGACCTTGCCCGGAAGATACGGACACGGGCTCGGGTTCGTTACAAAAAACTTGGGGAAGCGGAAGGGTGCGCTCACCCGCGACCTCACTTAAAATGGTTACACGTGTCTTTATGCGGCTGGTTAACGCCGAAGGAAAGATGTTGGATGCCGAATTTCGTTTAGCGGCCCAACTTGTGCCACCGGGAGACAGCTAAGCCTCGGGAAGATCACAAAAACAGCAAATCTTCGAATGGAGCGCCTTGCGACTCCAAAAGCGCTTAACTCTTAGTCGAGCTGAGCTCGCTCGACGCTAAATCCGGCCGCTTCGAGTCGTGCAACGACTGCATCGATTGTTTGTGGATCGCGAGCTTCGCATTCCACTTCGATGACCGTGTCCTTGGCTGGCAGCCGAGTGAATATGCGGCTGTGCTTCACTTCGATGATATTGGCGCCCGCTTCGAAGACCTGGCGAGTGATTGACGCGAGCGCGCCTGGTTGATCCTCGGCCGCAACTCGCAATCTTGCGATTCGACCCTGTCGAACGAGATCGCGAACAAGAACGTTCGCAAGCAAATGCGTATCGATGTTGCCACCGCAAAGAAGCGTTGCAATCTTCTTTCCGCGGAAGCGACCCGGATCGGCAATCATTGCTGCAAGGCCTGCCGCACCGGCGCCTTCGACCACGGTTTTTTCAATTCCGACCAGCATCGCAACGGCCCGCTCAAGCTCACGTTCCGGCACCAACATCACGCCGTTGGCAAGCTCGCGGATGATTCGTGAAGTCAGCTCTCCTGGCTGCTTGACCGCGATCCCCTCGGCCAGAGTGTCTCCTCCAAGGGGCATCTTGCAGCCCTCGACCGCGCACTTCATCGACGGATAGAGCTCAGCTTCGACCCCGATCAGCTCGATCTGCGGTCGAATCGCCCGAGCAGCAATCGAGATTCCGCTCATGAGCCCGCCGCCGCCGATCGGAACGACGATCGAATCGAGCTCGGGGACATCCTCGAGCATCTCAAGGCCAACCGTTCCCGCGCCGGCGATAATCTGCGGATCATCGAAGGGGTGGATGAAAACATAGCCTTTTTCGAGCGCGAGCTCGCGCGCACGGCCATATGCGTCATCGAATACTCTGCCGAACAGAAGCACTTCGGCGCCGTGCCCCGCGGTCTGGGTGACCTTCACGGTAGGCGTCGGCTCGGGCATCACGATAGTCGCTGGAATCCCGAGCCTTCGGGCGTGGTAAGCGACCGCCTGAGCGTGGTTGCCGGCGGACGCGGCAATGACGCCTCGCTTGCGCTCCTCGGGAGTTAGCTGGAGCAGTTTGTTCAATGCTCCGCGTTCCTTGTACGCGGCGGTGAACTGAAGATTTTCGAATTTGAGCCACACTTCTGCACCGATGATCTCGGACAAGGTGCGACTGACGAGCATCGGCGTCCGGATTACCGCACCTCTAATGCGATCGGCTGCGGCGCGGATGTCTGCGATTGTCGGCGGTTCAAGCATCGCAGGCGGAACTAGCCGTTCCCACTCGAGCGAACAATGCTAAGCGGGTGCAATGATCAAGACCTTTGTCGCCCTTGCGTTTCTCGCATCGGCAGGTGCCGCCTACTGCGATACGTTGATTACAAATGCCAATGGCATTCAAACCGACGCCTCGGGACATCTTGAGCATTTCACCGGAATGCTGATCGCCAAAAACGGCAAAGTCGTGCGGCTGGTCCGTCGCGGCGAACCGCCGGTGAAGGCCGATGTCGTCATCGATGAACATGGCCGAACTCTGCTTCCTGGCTTCATCGACGCTCACGGGCACGTTCTGGAGCTTGGTCGCGATGCGCTTCGGCTAGACCTCGTTGGGGTAACGTCGCTCCGTGAGCTCCAGGATCGCCTGCGAACCTATGCAGCCTCGCACCCGGACACGAAATGGATCGTTGGCGCGGGATGGAATCAGGAATTGTGGCCCAGAAAGTCGTTCCCAACCGCGGCGGATCTTGATGCCATTGTTCGTGACCGTCCAGTCGTGCTCGAACGCGTTGACGGACATGCGCTGGTTGCAAACAGTGCCGCCATGAGAGCCGCGGGCGTCACTGCGCAAACGAAGGCTCCTCCGGCCGGCGAAATCATCAATGGAATGTTCGTCGACAATGCAAAATCGCTGATCAACGCTGCAATCCCAGCGCCCACTCAAGGCGATTTCGATTCTGCGTTCGCAAAGGCGCAGGCGATCCTTCTGAGCTTCGGTGTGACCGGCGTTGGATCGATGAGCACGTCACTTGATGATTGGAACAGCTTCCGCCGCGCTGGCGATCGCGGGACTCTCAAGGTTCGACTGATGGTCTATCTGCTCGGGCTCGATCCCTTGAAGACGATCCCTCATCCAACGCCCTGGCTCTACAATGATCGCTTACGCGCCGTGGGCATCAAATTCTTCGCCGACGGCGCCCTTGGATCGCGCGGAGCGTGGCTCAAAAAGCCATATTCGGACGCTCCCAAAAATCGCGGGAATCGGTTTCATAGCGACGCCGAATTGCAATCGCTTGAAGACACCGCCGCTGCCGCGGGGTTTCAAATCGCTACCCACGCTATCGGTGATGCCGCCAATGCGCAGGTGATCAGCACTTATGAATTTTTGAACACGAAATATGGACTCAATCGACGATGGCGGATCGAACATGCGCAAATCGTGGATTGCTCCGATCTGCCGCGGATCGGCCGCGGGCACATGATTGCTTCAATGCAGCCGACGCACCAGACGAGCGACCGGCTGATGGCCCAAACACGGCTCGGACTCGATCGCCTCAAGTGCAGCTACGCCTGGCAGTCCATGCTGAGAACCGGCGCCAAACTTGCGTTCGGCACCGATTTCCCGGTTGAATCGCCCAATCCGTTTCCCGGACTTTCCGCAGGGGTCAGTCGGCAGGATCTCAACGGTCAGCCGCCAGGAGGGTGGTTTCCTTCCGAACGTCTGACGTTCGCTCAAGCGCTCAGCGCCTATACGCGAGGCGGCGCCTATGCGGGTTTTGCAGAAGATCGGATCGGCGCCCTTGATCCAGGCAAATGGGCGGACTTCGTGATCGTCGATCGGGATCCGACCAAAATTGACGCCGCCTCGCTTGGGCATGCGCATGTCCTTGAAACCTGGCTTGCCGGCAAGAAGGCGTGGTCGCGCGTACCTAATTCTGTGGGAGCAACCGGGCGCGTGAAATAAGCATTGTTGGCGTAAGGATCTGGGGAAGCTGTTCGGGAGACTTCTGCGGCGCGTACCAGAGATAAAGCGGAACGCCCGCTCGTCCGTGGCTTTCAAGAAAGCGCGTGATTTCTGGATCACCATTGGTCCAGTCACCGGCAAGAATTTTGACATGGGCTCTGTGCAATGCATCTTGAACTTCTTGGCGATCGATCGTGCTGACTTCATTGACCTTGCAGCTGAGACACCAGTCGGCCGTGAAATAAACAAACACCGGTTGCCGTTGCCCAAGATATGCCGAGAGCCGAGCCTCGCTGAACGGAGTAGCTCCCTGGACGCGCACTTGAACGTTCGCATGTAGAGGCAAGGCAACGACGCCGAGAACCGCTACGACGATGATCGCTGAAAATGCCGCCCATCCACCGCGAATCCCGTTGCGCTGAAGGCGACCGGCGATGGACAGGGTGACGATCACGAGCAATCCAAGGAGTGCGCCGACAGCCAGTCCTCGAGCTCCGTCCTGACGGTTCAAGAGCCAGAGGCATGCGAGAGCACTTGCCGCCATCGGGATCGCAAGGGCCTGTTGAAGACGCCGCATCCAGGCGCCAGGTTTTGGAAGCCGGGTTCGAAGCGCCGGCACAAATGCAATGATGAGGAATGGCAGGCCAAGACCAAAACCAAGGGATGCGAATACGACTATTGACCCAAATGCCGGCAAAAGGAGCGCAGTTCCAAGAGCAGCACCGAGGAAGGGACCGGCACAAGGGGTTGCAACAAAAGCGGCCAGAGCGCCGGTCCCAAAACTTCCCGCTGGGCGAACGTTGCCGCCGACAACCGGAAGATCGAAAAAGCCGAGAAGGTTGGCGGTGATGGCGAGCGCGAGAAGGAGGAGGATGAAGATTGCTCGCGGGTCCTGAAGCTGGAATGCCCAGCCCTCCACGGCGCCGGCTGCGCGCAACAGAAGAAGGGCAAGTCCGAGAAGCGCGGTGCCGATGACGGCTCCAAAGGTGTAGGAAATGGCGTCTGTTCGCGCGTGCTTGGCGTCGCCGCCGGCGCGCGAGAGATGGAGTGCCTTGAGTGCCAGGATTGGAAACACGCACGGCATTAAATTGAGTAGGGCACCGCCCAATATCGCGCCGAAAATGGCCAGGAAAATGGCCTTCCAACCAAGGCTTGAAAAGTCGAAGCCTTCGGGGACCGGACCTGGAACTGCGCGAAACTGAAGCCCCTCACCGGCGTCCAGAGAAAGAACGCCCGAAAGGGCGTTCGCGACCGCCCCTTTTCGCCCGAGTTCGGCGATCAGGACGTCATTTGAACGGTGAAATATTTCCTTCGCGTCATAGTCGACGGGCCCATCAGTGACGGGAAAAATATATGGATGATCGAGCGTAACGCTCGAAGGCAGGGGGATCGCAATGCGAATCTTGTCTCCGGCGACTTGAAAATGGGCCAGGCTCGCAAGCGGCCGTGGGAGATGCCGGCGCCACCTATCAAACTGGGATCGATTGGGCGTTCCGCTTCCGATCGGAAGCATGAGCGAAAGTTCGCCCTGTTCGGGCACACAAATCTTGTCCGTGCACGCGAGCCAATGTGCATCGGCGCGAATGGGAACCACCCCCTTGGCATTCGGCGGCACGCGAAGGCGCACTAGAACCGCAAAGTCCTTCTTGAAGACAAAGTTCATAAGATTTGCGATCTCGAGACGGCTCGGAACGGGATAGCGCAAGGGACCGACCGTAAAGCCTTGGGGAAGATGCCAGTGAACATCCATCGGGAGGCCGGCATCGCCCGGGTTCAACCAATAGCCGTGCCATCCGGGCTGAGGCTGCATTTGGATCGCAAGGTCAACCTCGCCGCCGGCCTTGCCCGGTCCTTCGGCGACAAGCTGTGCATCGATGCCGCGCGCGGTCGCGACACTCGAGGTGAGCAACACCAGAATGAGAAGGAGAAGACGGCGGATCAATTCCCACTCCCTTTGGTCTCGGCCTCGGCCTCTTCCGATTTCGCGGGTGTCAGTGCCTTCCCCCTAGAAAGAAATCGGGTCGATCCACAAGCGATCCGATCCTCGAAAGATCATTGGAAGGTCCTTAGAGCCGAACCTTTAGTCGAGATTTGGTCGCAACCACCGCTCGGCCTGTGCAAGCGAAACCATTCGCCGCTCGGAATATTCTTCGAGCTGGTCCCTGCCGATCCGGGCAACTCCGAAATACTGACTGTCGCGGTGCCCGAAGTAGAAGCCTGAGACAGCTGAAGTCGGAAGCATCGCGAAATTTTCTGTCAATGTCACTTCGCCCGGATTTTCGCCGAGGATTTGAAACAGAAGCGGTTTCAGGCTGTGGTCGGGACAGGCCGGATAGCCCGGAGCCGGACGAATCCCATGGTATTTCTCTCGAATGAGTTCGGCGTTGGAAAAATGTTCGTCCGCATAACCCCAAAGGCGATTGCGAACTTCCGAGTGAAGGACTTCGGCAAAGCTTTCGGCAAGCCGGTCAGCAAGCGCTTTCAGAAGAATGTCCGAATAATCGTCATTGTCGGTCTTGAAGTGATCAAGGTGCGGTTCAAGGCCGTGGATTCCAACTGCAAAACCACCGATCCAATCCTCGCCCTGTGGATCGATGAAGTCCGCGAGGCACATATTGGCCCGGCCTTCGCGTTTCTTGATCTGCTGCCTGAGCATCGGAAGACGAGTCCAATCGTTTCCGGCGAGAATGAGGATATCGTCACCTTCGCGCCGGCATCTCCACAGACCGACCGTCGCCTTTGGCGTCAGCCATCGCTCGGCAATGATCCGATCGAGCATCGTCTGGGCATCATGAAACAGGCTGCGCGCACTTTCGCCGACGACCGGATCATCGAGGATCGCGGGATATGTTCCTGCCAGTTCCCACGCGCGGAAGAACGGCGTCCAGTCGATCGAAGGCCGGAGATCGCTGACCGGCCATTCACCAAAGTTGTGGATGCCCGGATAAGCGGGCGCCGACGGCCGGCCGGACGGATCGTAAGCGAATCCATTTTCGCGGGCTTCCGCGATCGTTGCGAGCTCGCTCTGCCCGCTTCGTGAACGCGCCTGGCGAAGCTTCTCATAGTCGTCTGCTGTCGAACCGATCAGAGGCAGTCTCTGGGTATCGGACATCAACGACGAGGCGACACCGACCGCACGGCTCGCATCGAGAACGTGAATGACCGGGCCGTCATAGGCCGGATCAATCCTCAATGCGGTGTGGGCCTTGCTCGTCGTCGCTCCGCCGATGAGCAGCGGCAGCTTCATGCCTGTGCGTTTCATTTCGCCCGCGACGGTCACCATTTCATCGAGTGAGGGAGTGATCAAACCCGAAAGCCCGATCATGTCGGCCTGATTTTCATTGGCCGCTTCAAGGATCGTCTGCCACGGAACCATGACACCAAGGTCGATGACTTCGAAACCGTTGCATTGGAGAACCACTCCAACGATGTTTTTGCCGATATCGTGGACGTCGCCCTTGACGGTCGCCATCACAACCCGACCCTTGCCGCGAGAAATCCCGTTTTCCTCTTTTTCCTTCTCGATGAATGGAATGAGGTGGGCAACCGCGCGCTTCATCACTCGCGCTGATTTGACCACCTGGGGAAGGAACATCTTTCCAGAACCGAACAGATCACCGACCACGTTCATTCCGTCCATGAGCGGTCCTTCGATCACTTCGATCGGACGGGAAGCCTCCAACCGCGCTTCCTCGGTGTCGGCAACGATATGGGCGTCGATCCCCTTGACGAGCGCGTAGGACAGTCGCTCCGCGACCGGAAGCGAACGCCATTCCGCAGCAGCTTTCTCCGCAACCGGATCGACATCCTTATACTTTTCAGCAAGCGCGATCAGCCGTTCGGTCGAATCTTCGCGACGATCGAAGACGACGTCCTCGCAGGCTTCGCGCAGCTCCGGATCGATCTGGTCGTAGACGTCAAGCTGACCGGCGTTGACGATTCCCATGTCCATCCCGGCCGGGATTGCATGGTAGAGAAAGACGCTGTGCATGGCCCGTCGAACGGGCTCGTTGCCGCGAAATGAGAAACTGAGGTTCGACAGGCCTCCGCTGATGTGCGTCCCTGGGCAGCGCCGGCGAATTTCACGCGCAGCCTCGATGAAATCGAGCGCGTAACGCCGGTGTTCCTCAATCCCCGTCGCAATCGCGAAGATATTGGGATCGAACACGATGTCGCTGGGGTTCGTGCCATCACTGACGAGGAGGGAATAAGCTCGTTGGCAGATCGAAATCTTGCGTTCGACTGTATCGGCCTGACCGACCTCGTCGAACGCCATGACGACCACCGCAGAACCATAAGCTCGACACTTGCGTGCGAGCTCGAGAAACGGACCCTCGCCTTCCTTCAGGCTGATCGAATTGACGATCGGCTTTCCTGAAACGCACTTGAGGCCGGCCTCGATCACGCTCCACTTCGAGCTGTCGATCATGATCGGGACCCGCGCGATGTCGGGCTCGGCCGCAATGCGCTTGAGGAAAATAGTCATGGCCTGCTCGGAATCGAGAAGCGCCTCGTCCATGTTGACGTCGATGATTTGCGCGCCATTTTCGACCTGGTCGCGAGCGACTTCAACAGCCGCGTCATAATCACCGGCGAGAACGAGCTTCTTGAAGCGCGCGGAGCCCGTGACGTTGCAACGTTCCCCGATATTCACGAAGCGTGCACCCGCGGCCGCTCGATTCACTTGTGACAACTCCATGGGTCAGTGAGCAATGAACATCGGTTCAAGACCGGCAAGCAAAGTGCCGGGGCGTTCGGCCGGGACGGTGCGAGGCGTGCAATCACGCACCGCCCCGGCAATCGCGGCGATGTGCGCGGGAGTGGTCCCGCAGCAGCCGCCGACAACGTTCACGAGGCCAGTCTTTGCCCACTCACGGACTTGCGCGGCGGTCTGTTCGGCCGCCTCGTCATATTCACCAAGTTCGTTGGGAAGGCCCGCATTGGGATAGGCCATCACAAGGGTATCCGCGATTGCGGAAAGAGCGGCGAGATGGGGCCGGAGCTGCGCTGCTCCGAACGAGCAGTTCAGCCCGACGGTAATCGGCTTGGCGTGACGGACAGAAGCCCAGAAGGCTTCCACCGTATGGCCCGAGAGATTTCTTCCCGAAAGATCCGTCAAGGTCATCGAAATCATCAGAGGCAAAGCTCGCGCCGAGGTCTTGCTCGGCATCCAAGGTCGCCATGATCGCGGCTTTGGCATTCAACGTGTCGAAGATCGTTTCGACGAGAATGAAATCCACTCCGCCCTCGACCAGTGCATCGATCTGCTCGCGATACACCGATCGCACCTGGTCGAAATCAACTTCGCGGAAACCCGGATCGTTGACGCTGGGCGACAGCGACAGTGTTTTGTTGGTCGGGCCGATTGCTCCTGCGACCCAGCGTACCCGGCCATCGCGCGCTGTACAGGAATCGGCGACTTCGCGCACGATTCTTGCCGAACTTCGATTGATTTCTGAAACGAGGCCTTCCGCTCCAAAATCGGACTGGCTGATCGAATTTGCATTGAATGTGTTGGTCGCGAGGATTTCTGCACTGGCGTCGGCGAAACTCGCACAAATCGAGCGTACGACTTCTGGCCGAGTGATATTCAAAAGATCGTTGTTGCCGCGCTGGTCCTTGGAAAGTTCAAGCTGGCCGCGATAATCGCGTTCATCGAGCTTGTGCTGCTGGATGAGCGTTCCATACGCCCCATCTTTAAGGATGATCCGTCTTGAGGCTTCCGCGCAAAGCGATTGTGCTGGAGTCATGACTTCGCTCTCACGCCAAGCAGGTGGCAGATGGCATAGCTGAGCTCCGCCCGGTTGAGAGTATAGAAGTGAAAGTCGCGCACTCCGGCCGCATAGAGCTGGCCGCAGAGCTCGGCCGCGACCGTAGCAGCAATCAGCTGGCGCGCTGCCAGGCAGATCGTCGAGCCCCTCGAACAATCCGTCGAGCCAGTGCGGAATGGTCGCTCCGCAGCTTTGGGCAATTCGCCGGGCCTGAGCGACGTTGGAGACCGGAAGAATACCTGGAACGATTTCGATATTCATTCCGGCATTTGCGGCCGCGTCCTGGAAGCGGACGAAGCATTCTGCCGAAAAGAAAAACTGGCTGATTGCTCGGTCCGCTCCCGCGTCGATCTTGCGCTTCAGATTGTCGAGATCGGCCTCACGGGTCCGGGATTCGGGATGAACTTCAGGATAAGCCGCAACCGAAATTTCGAACGGCGCGACCGCTTTTAGGCCTGCGACGAGCTCGGCGGCGTTTGCATACCCTTGGGCGTGCGGCGAAAATGCGGCCCCTTCCTCCGGCGGATCGCCACGAAGAGCAACGA
Organism: uncultured Alphaproteobacteria bacterium; assembly: GCA_963703055.1. Classification (GTDB taxonomy): domain Bacteria; phylum Pseudomonadota; class Alphaproteobacteria; order Sphingomonadales; family Sphingomonadaceae; genus Sphingomicrobium. Next base: position 1,306,960 of record OY969784.1, read on the forward strand.
TATGACGCACTCCCAAATCCCAATAATCTCGGGCGATCGAGTCGATTTCCTCGCGCGTCGCACCAACGCAGGTCAGGTGCGCTGCAGGCGTGAGCCTGGTTTCCTTGAGGATGCGCTCGACAGTCGCGTGCGTACGTTCGCGAGTTGAGCCGCCAGCGCCATAGGTGACCGAGACGAAACGCGGCCGGAGTGGCTCAAGCGTCTTGATCGAGTCCCACAGAGTTCTGCTCCATTTTCTCGGTCTTTGGCGGAAAGAATTCGAAACTGAGCTCGATATCTCCGCGAGCTGTCGGCAAAGAGGGGCAGATTGTGCCGAAGGTGACGATGAGGCTCGAACGGGTTCACGCGGCCCTCCGCTGACTTATCGGCGCTTTAAGGCCACGCCAGAGAGTCACAGTCAGCTCGCCGCCCTCGAGATGCCGAATCCGATCCAGTTCGATCCCGGCCGACGCAAACCAACCGGACATGATCTCGTCATCGAACCCGAGACGGATGTGGGCATCGCTCGTGCGCAATTCGTCGCGATCGTGGGCGGCGAAGTCGACAACCAGCAAAATGCCGCCGGGCGCGAGCACTCGAGCGGCCTCGGCGATCGCGGCGGCTGGCGAATGGGCATAATGAAGCACCTGGTGAATGACGATTGTATCCGCGCTCTCGTCAGCGAGCGGAAGCGCATACATGTCACCTTGCCTGAGGCTCGATACAATTCCAGCTGATCTCGAGCTTCGTTCGAGCAAGGCGCAGCATGTCAGAAGACCGATCGATCCCGATCGCCTGAACGGACTTTCCGGCAAACAGTTCGATCATTCTGCCAGTGCCCGTCCCGATATCGACAAGCCGGCCGACGGGGCGATCTGCAAACGCATCCTCGATCGCAAGTTCAACTTCGCTTTCAGCGACGTGAAGCGACCGGATCTGGTCCCAGACTTCGGCGTGGCACGCAAAATAGCGATTGGCTGCTTCCGCTCGATCGGTTCGGATCGTCTCGGTTCGCAACGCATCCGAAGCGAACAGCGCCTGTGTTTCCACGTCCGCCCAACTGTCGATGAGGACGAACAAGGGGTCGGTTCGCTGAGGCTCGGACAAGGTCAAAAAGACCCAGCTGCCCTCTTTTCTGCGCTCGAGCACTCCGCCGTCCGCAAGGATCTTCAAATGACGTGACACGCGCGGCTGGCTTTGCCCAAGAACATGGGCAAGTTCGCCCACGGAGAGTTCCATATTTCTCAAAAGGGCGAGGATGCGAAGGCGCGTTGGGTCCGCAAGCGCTTGAAATCGATCAGCGAGCGGAAGGATTAGGGTCACCAGATTAAGGATATAAAGATATCTTTATATGTCAATTCCACAGTTGAAAATAATCCCTTGTGCCAAGATAGACATTGAAGCTATTGGCATCCGCTTGGCCTGACTGAATTCAATGAAGGCCGAGACGACGCCCATCCTGGGGCTGATTTAAGGGAGTGGAACGATCATGAAGAAGGTTGCGATTGTGACCGTTGCGGTCCTCGCGCTCGGCCTCGCCGCGTGCAACAAGAGCAATGCCGACAACAATGCGGCGAATGAAACGGCTGTCGAGAATACCTCTTCGACGGACGTCAACGCTGCGCGACAACGCATCGGCGACGCAATGCTGCCGACACTGCGCTCAACACGACCGACGTGCAATGCGAGCGGCAACAGTGCCGACAACACGACTGCAAACGCGACGACGAACCAGTAAGCTTCGTCAACGCTTAACGAAAAGGGCTGCTTCCTCGAGGGAAGCGGCCCTTTTTTTTGCGCGCCCGACTGATCGCAAGCTACTTCCTGCTCGCAAACGGCTAAATGTTTGCGAATGTCGACAGCGAAAAAGGGTCGGAAGCGATGGCTTCCGACCCTTTCCTGTTAAACTCGATGGAAAAAGCGGATTGTTTAGAAATCCATTCCGCCCATTCCGCCACCGGCCATCGCTGGTGCGGGCTTATCATCCGGGACTTCGGCGATCCCGCCTCGGTCGTGATGAGAAGACCAGCAACGCTTGCCGCATCCTGGAGCGCGGTTCGAACCACCTTGGTCGGATCGATCACGCCGGCTTCGACCAAATTTTCAAAGGCCTCGGTCTGGGCGTTGAAGCCAAGGGTCTCGATCGTTACCGTCCAACAACTTGCCTGCAACGACGGCGCCGTCCTGGCCGGCATTCTCGGCAATCTGGCGAAGCGGAGCCTGAAGTGACTTGCGCACGATATCGACGCCGCGCGTCTGGTCGTCATTCTGGCCCTTGCATCCCTCGAGCGCCTTTGCGGCGTAAAGCAAAGCCGTTCCACCGCCAGGAACAATGCCTTCCTCGACCGCCGCACGGGTCGCATGGAGAGCGTCGTCGACCCGGTCCTTGCGCTCCTTGACCTCGATCTCGGTCGCTCCGCCAACCTTGATCACCGCAACGCCGCCGGCGAGCTTGGCAAGCCGCTCCTGAAGCTTCTCGCGATCATAGTCGGAGGTGGTGTTCTCGATCTGCTGGCGGATCGCTCCAACCCGAGCCTCGATCGCTTCGCGCGTTCCATCGCCATCGACGATCGTCGTATTGTCCTTGTCGATCGTGATCCGCTTGGCCTGGCCGAGCATGTTGACCGTGACATTCTCGAGCTTGATCCCGAGATCTTCGCTGATCATTTCTCCGCCGGTCAAAATCGCAATGTCCTCGAGCATCGCCTTGCGACGATCGCCAAAGCCCGGAGCCTTGACGGCTGCGACCTTGAGCCCGCCGCGAAGCTTGTTGACGACCAAAGTCGCAAGCGCTTCGCCCTCGATGTCCTCGGCAATGATGAGCAGCGGACGGCCGCTCTGAACCACCGCTTCGAGAATCGGAAGAATCGCCTGGAGGTTCGAGAGCTTCTTCTCGTGGATGAGGATGTAAGGGTCGGACAGCTCGACCTGCATCTTCTCCGGGTTGGTGATGAAATAAGGCGAAAGATAGCCGCGGTCGAACTGCATGCCTTCGACGACGTCGAGCTCGAACTCGAGCCCCTTGGCTTCCTCGACCGTGATCACGCCTTCCTTGCCGACCTTCTCCATCGCTTCGGCAATCTTCTCGCCGACTTCCCGGTCACCGTTGGCCGAAATGATCCCGACCTGAGCGATTTCGTTCGATCCCGAAACATCCTTGGAACGCGACTTGAGATCTTCGACCACCTTCTTGACGGCGATATCGATGCCGCGCTTCAAATCCATCGGGTTCATTCCAGCGGCGACCGACTTCATCCCTTCGCGAACGATCGCTTGCGCAAGAACCGTTGCAGTGGTCGTTCCGTCACCGGCGATGTCATTGGTCTTCGAGGCCACTTCGCGCACCATCTGAGCGCCCATGTTCTCGAACTTGTCCTTAAGCTCGATTTCCTTTGCGACCGTGACACCGTCCTTGGTGATCCGCGGTGCTCCGAAGCTCTTGTCGATGACGACGTTGCGGCCCTTGGGCCCAAGCGTCACGCGGACGGCGTCGGCGAGAATGTCGACTCCCCTCAAGATGCGCTCACGCGCATCGCGACTGAATTTCACGTCTTTGGCAGCCATGTTCGCTTACCTCTTTGTGTGTTGGAATTTTAGGAAAATGTCGGAATTACGCGGCTTTGCGAGCCGCGGAAGAGCCCTCGACGATGCCGAGGATATCGCTCTCCTTCATAATCAGGAGATCCTCGCCTTCGAGGCGCACTTCGGTCCCGGACCATTTGCCGAACAGGATTCGATCCCCTGGCCGGACATCGAGCGGCGTCAGCTTGCCTGTCTCGTCTCGAGCTCCGGCGCCAACGGCGATGACTTCGCCTTCCTGTGGTTTTTCCTTGGCGGTGTCGGGAATGATGATTCCGCCGGAAGTCTTTTCTTCGGCCTCGACGCGTCGAACGAGGACACGGTCATGAAGCGGCTTGAAACCCATGGGCTTAACCCCCTCTTCCTTTAATTGATTGAACTTCCCATTGGCACTCTCCCCATGAGAGTGCCAGCGATGGCGGCGATATGGTTGCGCGCCAGTCATCCGTCAACGGCCGGCGAACCGGATTTTTCGCCCTGTAACGTTTACGGGTGCATCGTCCGCGTCAGGCCGAGACGATCGCGCATCATCCAGCGGGCGAGCATCATGATTGCAACCACAGCGAGCCCGCTCGCAAGCCCGACCCAAATCCCGAAACCCTTCCAATCGGCTCCGAACGCAAGCCAGATCCCGATCGAAAGTCCGATTCCCCAGTAGCCCACGAGCGCGAAGATGAGCGGCCACCTTGTATCGTGCAGTCCTCTAAGCATTCCTGCACCGATCACCTGCGCGCCGTCCACGAGCTGGAAGGCTGACGCGACCCGAAGAAAGCTGACCGCGAGACGGATCACCGCACTGTTCTGAGGAGTGTCGGTGAGGAACAGAGTCACCAGACGGTGCGGGATCGTCCACATGACGAGTGCCATCACGCCCATGAACGCAACGCCCATCACCCATGCGGTCCACCCTGCCCGAGCAAGCTCGGCTGCGTTCCGGCGCCCCAGAGCAAGCCCCACGCGAACCGTTGCGGCCTGGCCAAGGCCCAGCGGCACCATGAATGTCACCGCAGCGCATTGGAGCGCAACAGCGTGCGCGGCCACTGCCGGTGCGCCGATCCAGCCCATGAAATAAGCGGCGAGCGCGAAGACGCCCATCTCAAGTCCAAGAGTAACTCCGATCGGCCAACCCAATTTCGCCAATGCGCGCGTTCGCTCCGCTTCGAGCCGCCACCAGCGACCAAAGATCCGGAAACGCCGAAATCGCCGATCGCGTGCGATAATTGCGATGAGCGCCGCGCAAATGATCAGCCATGTGAGAGTGCTTCCAACTCCGCTCCCGATCAGACCAAGCGCCGGCATTCCCAAATGCCCAAACATCAAAGACCAGCTGAGAAGGCCGTTGAGCGCGATCCCGGTTAGGCTCAGCCCGAAAATGACCCGTGGGCGCTCGAGCGCGGACACGAAATTACGAAGCAGCTGGAACAGGAGCCACGGAGCGGTCGCCCACATATAGGCATGAAGAAAGGTCTGTCCTTCCTCCGCCAAATTGGGCGCCTCGCCGAACGCGCGCATGATTGCGCCAACGTTCCAAAGCAAGATCCAATAGGGAGGCAGCGCAAGGATGAGCAGCCAAAGGCCGGCTCGAAACGTCCGTCGAACGTCGCGAACCGCATTGAACCGCACTCCCAATGCGGTCGCCATCATCGGCGAAGCTGCGGTCACGAGGCCGAGGAGAAAAACATTGAAAGTGAAGGTGAGATTGAGCGCTAGCGTGGCTGCAGCGAGCTGCGTCGCCCCGAGGCGTCCCATCAAGATGACGTCGGTTGCCTGGATGACCTGCTGAGTAACATTGGCAAGGATGAGCGGCCAGGCGAGTGAGAGCATCGGCGATAATTCGCCAGACCAAAGCGTCTGTCTTTGCTCGATCGCCTGCGCTTCTCCCCCGTTCATGATCAGACCTTTGCGAACAAGCGGGAGCACAGGCAATCCGTGACCGTCATACACGTGTCCTCCAACCCAGAGTTCGACGCGAGGGTCGCAAAGTCCGCTCGTCTGGGCTAGCTGGCCTCGAAGAAATCGCTGAGGTGTTGCAATGAAGTTCGTTCGCGCAATCTGGAAGCTGCTGATGGGAATCAAGGACATCCTTGTCCTTGTCTTCATGCTGCTTTTCTTTGGCCTTCTCTACGCGGCGCTCTCAACGCGCGCAGCACCAGTGAAGCCTGGCGTGCTCGACCTCAATCTCGAAGGCAGCGTAGTTGAGCAACCGGCGCGCGCACAATGGTCTCAAATCGCGAGCGGAAATCGGATCGCAGAATATCGATTGCGCGATCTCGTGCAGGCTCTTGACGCTGCTCGAAGTGACAGCCGAGTCAAGGCTGTGGCGCTCGATCTGGACGGTTTTACCGGCGGCGGCGGGACCGCAATCGCTGACCTTGCGAACGCGGTTCGAAGCGTCCGCGCTTCCGGGAAGCCGGTCATAGCCTATGGCGTTGGATACACCGACAGCAGCTACGAACTGGCTTCGGCCGCTTCGGAGATCTGGCTCAATCCTCTTGGGGCCGTCCTGATCAGCGGTCCGGGCGGAAGCAACCTTTACTACAAGGGGCTACTCGACAAGCTTGGAGTGACCGCCAACGTCTACCGCGTTGGCACATACAAGTCTGCCGTCGAGCCGTACATCCGGAACGACATGTCGCCCGCTGCAAAGCAGAATTATACTGCGCTCGATCAAGCGGAACTCGAAAGTTGGCGCCAGGAAGTCAAACAGGATCGACCAAAGGCGAATATCGATCTGTTCCTGTCGAACATGAACGGTGCAATTGCAGCAGCCGGTGGCGACATGGCGAAGGCCGCGCTTGGAAATGGCCTCGTCGACAAAATCGGAACGCGCCAGCAGTTCGAACAGCGTCTGGCCGAGCTTGGAGGGACATCAGACAAGGACCCTTCCGGGTTCGCTCGGATCAAGCTTTCATCCTACGTTTCGGACGTCGTCGATGAAAATCCCAAGGGACCGATTGGAATTGTGACGATCGCGGGGATGATCGTCGATGGAAATGCCGGCCCCGGAACGGCCGGCGGCGACACGATCGCAAGGGAGATCGAGGACGGCATTCACGACGGAATCAAGGCGTTGGTGGTGCGGGTCGATAGTCCAGGAGGCTCGGTCCTTGCGTCCGAGCGAATTCGCCAGGCCATCCTCGAAGCCAAAGCCAAGAAAATTCCTGTCGTGATCTCGATGGGCAGTGTTGCCGCTTCGGGGGGATATTGGGTCTCTACCCCAGGCGATTTCATTTATGCCGAACCCTCGACCATCACCGGCTCGATCGGAGTATTCGGGATTATTCCAAGCTTTCAAGGCACACTCCAAAAGCTCGGGATTGGCGCGGATGGTGTCAAAACAACGCCGCTGTCGGGAGAACCCGACCTGTTCAAAGGCCCATCACCCGAGGCGTCCCAGCTCATCCAGGCCGGCGTCAATTCCATGTATGGTCGGTTCCTCAACGTCGTTGCCTCGGCACGGCATAAAACCCCTCAGCAGGTCGATCAGATCGCACAAGGACGGGTCTGGGACGGAGGCACCGCGCACCAGATCGGACTCGTCGATGGCTTTGGCGGTATCGATGACGCGATCGCCAAGGCGGCGCAGCTCGCCGGACTTGGGAACGAACGCCACGTTCGGTATCTCGAGCCACCAACAAATGTCCGTCAGCAGCTGATCGAGGCGTTGTCCAGCGGGAACGGGGAAGTCGGGGCGGTACGCGAGGATGCCTTTGCATCGCTTGCGAGAGCGCCTCAGGAACAGGTTGCGCAAATGGTAGACCAAGTCCAGTCGGTCCTTTCGGGGCCAAGCATTCAGGCGCAGTGCCTGGATTGCCCAGAAATTGAACCAAAGCCGCTCCAGACACACAATCTGGGCGTTTTTGAGCTCCTTCGGAATTGGCTGACAACCTTGAGTTGACGAGGATGTGAATATCTCGCCGCTGCCGATCCTTCGCAGTTCCTTATTATTGCCCAGCAATGACGACGATAATTCGAGTGGCAGTGCCGGGGGATTCGGCGGCAATCGCTGCGATCTATCGCCCTTACGTCGAAACGACGCATTTCACATTCGAGGAGATCGCACCGGACTCGGCTGAAATCGGTCGAAGGATCGCAAATCCGCTCCATCCCTGGCTGGTCGCCGAAACCGGAGGCCAGGTGATTGGCTACGCATCGACGTCGCCGATGCGCACGCGCGAAGCTTATCGATGGAGCATCGAAACCGGAATTTATCTTGTACCGGAAGCTCTGGGAGCGGGCGTTGGAAAGAGGCTGCTTTCGAGCCACCTCGAACTTTTAAAGAAGCAGGGGTTCGTGACTGTCGTTGCAGGCATTGCATTGCCCAACGACGCGAGCATCGCACTGCACAAGTCGCTCGGGTTTACGCTTTCGGGCGTTGAGCGCGGCGTCGGATTCAAGCTTGGCAAATGGATCGATGTTGCCCGTTGGCAACATGACCTCGCGATCCGGATCGAAGTTCCTTCGGAACCGGTCGAATTCTCACTCGTCAAAAAACGAACGGACTGAACGCTCAGTCTGCGCGTCGCCTTTTGAAGATTCAAATATGGATCGGCTTGCCGGTGACCGCCATCGCCGCTTCCTTCAACGCTTCTTCATGCGTCGGATGAGCATGGCAGGTGTAGGCAATGTCCTCGCTGGTCGCTCCAAACTCCATTGCGAGCGCCGCTTCACCGATCATCGTTCCGGCAACCGAGGCGATGATCCAGATGCCCAATACGCGATCCGTCTTTGAATCCGCGATCACCTTCACGAAGCCCTCGGTTTCGCGGTTGGTCTTGGCTCGACTGTTGGCGAGCATCGGAAATTTCCCGACTTTGATCTCGCCCCCTTTCCGCGCGTCCTCCTCGGTCAGCCCAACGCCCGCTATCTCGGGCATCGTGTAGACCACTGAAGGAATGACGTTCTCGTTCACGATGCCGGTCAGTCCAGCGATGTTTTCTGCAACTGCAATGCCTTCGTCCTCGGCCTTGTGCGCAAGCATTGGACCCGGAATGACGTCGCCGATGGCCCAAATTCCCTGGACCTTGGTGCGAAACTCGTGATCGGTTTCAATCTGTCCTCCCGGGGTCGTCGCTAGTCCGGCTTTATCGAGCGCCAAGCCGTCAGTGTTCGGGCGCCGCCCGATGGAGACCAGGACAACATCCGCCTCGATCGATTCCGATTGGCCACCCTGAGCGGGCTCAGCGGTCAGAACAACGCCTTCCCCCTTTCGCTCCGCTTTGGTCACCTTGGTTGAAAGCTTGAAGTCAAATCCCTGCTTTTTGAAAATCTTGTTGGCTTCCTTGCGGACATCGCCATCAAATCCAGGCAGAATCTGATCGAGGAACTCGATGACGGTCACTTCTGCGCCAAGCCGCCTCCAGACGGACCCGAGTTCCAGACCGATAACTCCGCCTCCAATCACCACCATTCGCTTGGGAACTGCCGAAAGTTCAAGAGCGCCGGTCGAATCCACGATCCGTTCCTGATCGATCGTAATTCCGCGCAATGGAGTGACTGAAGAACCGGTCGCGATGACGATGTTCTTGGCTCGGACCGACCGATCGCCGACCTTCACAATGTGCGCACTTTCGAATGTCGCATGACCTTTCAGCCAATCGACCTTGTTCTTCTTGAACAGGAACTCGATCCCCTGAGTCAGGCCCTTGACCGCGTCAAGACGAGCGGAGTGCATCTGACCAAGGTCGAGTTCAACGCTGGCGGCCTTCACGCCCCATTTCGCAAGGGTGCCATGGGCAGCTTCCTCGAAAAGCTCCGATGCGTGGAGCAGAGCCTTGGAGGGGATGCACCCGACATTGAGACATGTGCCGCCGAGCGTCGGCCGGCTTTCAGCACAGGCCGTTCGAAGTCCGAGCTGTGCGGCGCGAATGGCCGCAACATAGCCGCCGGGACCGGCGCCGATCACCAGAACGTCATAATCATAGCCCTCGGCCATCAATTGCTCCGCTTCCATGTTCGTTCAGTCCGTCGGCAACGCGATCCTCTAGAGGTCGATCAGGAGCCGCGTTGGATCCTCAATCGCTTCTTTCACTCTCACAAGAAACGTCACCGCTTCCCGGCCATCGATCAGACGATGGTCATAAGTCAGAGCAAGATACATCATCGGTCGGGCAACGATTTCCTTGTTTCGAACCACCGGTCGCTCCTCGATCCGGTGCATTCCCAGAACCGCTGCCTGGGGCGGATTGATGATCGGCGTCGAAAGTAACGAACCAAATACTCCGCCGTTTGAAATCGTGAACGTTCCGCCCTGCATGTCATCGACACCCAGAGTTCCGTCCTTTGCACGTTTGCCATAGTCGGCAATGCGCTTTTCGATTTCCGCAAAGCTCATGCGATCGGCATCGCGGACAACCGGAACGACAAGGCCCTTCGGAGCCGAAACCGCGACGGAAACGTCGAGATACTCATGATAGACAATCTCGTCGCCCTCGATGCTTGCGTTGACCGATGGGACGTCTCTTGCTGCAAGTGCGCAGGCTTTGACGAAGAACCCCATGAAGCCGAGGCGAATTCCGTGCTTCTTTTCAAATAGGTCCTTGTAGCGCGACCGCGCATCCATCACGGCGGTCATGTCGACGTCATTGAAGGTCGTCAGCATTGCGGCTGTATTCTGCGCATCCTTGAGGCGCTTCGCGATCGTTTGGCGGAGGCGCGAAATCTTGATGCGCTCCTCGTGACGCGAAGCTCGTTCCGCTGACGAACTGATTTCAACGATCGTTTCTGACGAACCGGTTGAAGACTTGGGAGCTTCGGCTGGACTATGCGGCTCCTTCTGCGCCTGAGCGGCGGCGAGCACATCATCTTTCGTCAGCCGGCCGTCCTTTCCACTGCCTCTGATCTTTGTTGGGTCGACATGATGCTCAAGGACCGCCCGACGCACGGCAGGCGAGAGCGTGGTGATCTGCTCGTCAGAAACCGGTTCGCCTTCACCGATATTGGAAGGCTCCGGTGCATGGGGCGTTCCACGAAGCTGAGGATTTTCACCGGCTCCTGCTGGGTTCGTCTTGCCCGAACTCGCGACCGAAGCTGCAGAAGGGGTTGCGCTTTGGTCGACACGGGCGATGACCGCGCCAACGGCGACATTATCGCCCTCTTCCACCATCTGCTCCGTCAACACCCCCGCGACCGGCGAGGGCACGTCCACGCTCACCTTGTCGGTTTCGAGCGTTGCAATCGGCTCGTCGGCCTTGACCGCCTCGCCTGGCTTTTTAAGCCACTGGGCGAGGGTTCCTTCGGTAATCGATTCCCCGAGCGTGGGGACCTGGACGTCGGTGGACATGTCTTCCCTTTATTCCGCAGCTGCAGCGGCAGAGCCTGGCGCGCTGCTATGGCCCAATGCGGAAGCGATCAAGCTCGACTGCTCGGCCGCATGTCGCTTTGCAAGCCCGGTCGCGGGCGACGCAGCCGGCTCGCGGCCCGCATATTGAGGCCGCATTCCGCCGAAACCTGCATCCGTTAAGCACTGCTCGAGCAGATCTTCGACAAACGTCCATGCGCCGTTGTTCTTCGGCTCTTCCTGCGCCCACACCAGCGTCTTGAGCTCGGGCATCGTTTGAAGTCTTTTGACAAGTGGCTCGGAAGGAAACGGATAGAGCTGCTCAATACGAAGGATTTCGATGCCAAGATCGCCCGCAGAGTCGCGTGCTTCAATGAGCTCGTAGCCAAGCTTTCCCGAGCATAGGACGAGGCGCCGGGTTTCGCCCTGAGCCGGAGGATTAAGGTCGGAAAGTATTCGTCTGAAATGACTTTCCCCGGTGAAATCCGCAACACTTGAGACCGCGAGTTTATGACGAAGAAGCGACTTTGGGGTCATCAGGATCAGCGGCTTTCGAAATTCCCGCCGCATCTGCCGTCGAAGGATATGAAAATAATTCGCAGGGGTGGTGCAATTCGCCACCTGCATGTTGTCGTCCGCGCAAAGTTGAAGATAGCGCTCCGGACGCGCCGAGCTGTGCTCCGGTCCCTGGCCTTCGAAGCCGTGCGGAAGGAGCATAACGAGGCCGCTTGCCCGCAACCACTTGGCTTCGCCTGCCGCAACGAACTGATCGATGATGCTTTGGGCTCCGTTCGCGAAATCTCCGAATTGCGCTTCCCAGAGGACCAGACAGTGGGGATCCGCAAGCGAATAGCCATATTCAAAGCCAAGAACTCCGAACTCTGACAATGGGCTGTCGCGGACCTCGAAGCGGCCGCCGTTGACATTGCAGAGCGGAATGTATTTCTCGCCGGTCTGCTGATCGACCCAGACCGCATGTCGCTGGCTGAAGGTACCGCGACCGCTGTCCTGGCCCGACAGCCGCACCGACTGTCCCTCGGCGATCAAACTCGCGAAGGCGAGCGCTTCGGCCGTTGCCCAGTCGAAGCCTTCGCCCGAACTGAACATCGTCGCCTTTGCATCCAGGATGCGCTGAAGGGTCTTGTGAACATGAACTCCTGATGGAACCTGGGTCAGCACCCGTCCCAGTCGCTTCAGTTCGTCTTCGGTAATCGCCGTCTGAGTATTGCGGCGACCAATCACCGGCTCGCCTGGGCGACCAAGCCCGGACCAACGGCCTTCAAACCAGTCAGCCTTGTTCGGCAGATAGCTGGCCGCCGCCTGGAATTCCTGCTCGAGATGCGCGACGTAGCCGCTCGTGCTGCGGTCGATCCACTCCTGGTCGACCACATTTTCTTCCAGAAGGCGCTTGCCATAAATCGCGCTGATTGGCGGATGGTTCTTGATGGCCGCGTACATCTGCGGCTGAGTGAAGCTCGGCTCGTCGCCTTCATTGTGTCCAAAACGACGGTAACACCACATGTCGATGACGATGTCGCGACCGAAGGTGTGTCGGAACTCGGTTGCCACCTTGCAGCAGAAGGTCACGGCTTCGGGATCATCGCCATTGACGTGGAAAATCGGCGCCTGGACGCCTTTGGCGACATCGGATGGGTAAGGGGAGGAGCGTCCGAACTGCGGGCTCGTCGTGAAGCCGACCTGATTGTTGATGATGAAATGGATCGAACCTCCGGTGCCGTAGCCCGGCAGACCCGAAAAGCTGAGACACTCCCAAACAACTCCCTGTCCGGCAAACGCCGCGTCACCGTGGAGAAGCATCGGAAGGACAGTCTTGCCATGGTGGTCATCGTTGATGGTCTGGACGGCGCGCGCCTTCCCAAGGACCACCGGATCGACCGCCTCGAGATGCGACGGGTTTGGAAGAAGGCAAAGATGCACCCGGACGCCGTCGAATTCACGATCGGACGACGTCCCGAGATGATATTTGACGTCTCCTGAACCCCCGACGTCCGCGGGGTTCGTGGCGCCCCCTGCGAACTCGCTGAATATCGCTCGAAACGGCTTACCCATGACGTTGGTAAGCACGTTAAGTCGCCCTCGGTGGGCCATGCCGACATCAATCTCCTCGACGCCCATGAGACCGGCATATTTGATCACCGCCTCGAGCGCCGGAACCGCGCTTTCGCCACCGTCCAGTCCAAACCGTTTCGTACCGACATATTTGCGCGCGAGAAACTTTTCCCATTGTTCGGCCTGGATCACCTTGGCGAGAATCGCCTGCTTCCCTTCGGACGTGAAATGGATCTCGGCGTCCTTCCCCTCCATCCGCTGCTGAAGAAATCGGCGCTCCTCGACATCGTTGATGTGCATGTATTCGAGGCCGACGTGACCGCAGTAATTGGCCTGAAGAACTGCGACGATTTGGCGAACTGTTGCCATCTCGAAGCCAAGGGTGCCCGCGATATAGATGGGACGATCAAGATCCGCAGATCCAAATCCGTGATATTCGGGGGTAAGATCCGCCGGCACTTCGCGCGGAGTTAAATGGAGAGGGTCGAGGTCGGCGGCCAGGTGGCCTCTCACGCGATAGGTTCTGATCAGCATCATCGCCCGAACAGAATCGTCGGCCGCGCGTCTGATTTCGTCTAAACTCGCGCCCTGGGTCGACGCATGCTTGGCGCCAGCCTCGCGAACTTTTTCTATCGTCGCTTTGGTGGGATCGAGACCGAGATTAAGCTCATCGAGCTCCTCGATCGGCCAGTTGGATCTCTCCCAACTCGGGCCAGGTTCCCTCACAAACATCAAATTTTGGTCGTCGGCCATGATTTCAAGCTGTTGCCAGCAATTCCTTGAGTGTCTTGCCGAGCTCAGATGGGCTCGGACTAACGACAATTCCAGCCTCCTCCATGGCCGAAATCTTGCTTTCGGCATCTCCCTTGCCGCCAGAGATAATCGCGCCGGCATGGCCCATCCGACGACCAGGCGGTGCCGTTCGTCCAGCAATAAACCCGACGATTGGCTTCTTTCGGCCGCGCCTCGCCTCATCGGCAAGGAATTGCGCCGCGTCCTCTTCCGCGCTGCCGCCGATCTCACCGATCATGACAATCGATTTGGTCTCATCGTCAGCAAGAAACATCTCGAGCACGTCGATGAATTCCGTGCCCTTGACCGGGTCGCCGCCAATTCCGACCGCGGTCGACTGGCCGAGGCCTTCGTTGGTTGTCTGAAACACAGCCTCGTAGGTCAAAGTCCCCGACCGGCTGACAACTCCAACACTTCCCTTCATAAAAATATTGCCGGGCATGATCCCAATCTTGCACTCGTCGGGTGTAAGGACGCCGGGACAGTTGGGACCAATCAATCGCGACTTTGAAGCAGTGAGAGCTCGCTTTACGCGAACCATGTCGAGCACCGGGATACCTTCAGTGATTGCGACGATGAGTGGGATCTCCGAATCGATTGCTTCGAGGATCGAATCCGCTGCGAAGGGAGGCGGGACGTAAATGACGGATGCGGTTGCGCCAGTCTCCTGCTTTGCTTCGTGAACCGTATCGAACACGGGAAGACCAATGTGGGTCGAGCCGCCTTTGCCGGGGGTGACACCGCCTACCATTTTTGTGTTGTACGCAAGCGCCTGTTGAGTGTGGAAGGTCCCGGTCTCGCCGGTCATTCCCTGAGTGATCACCTTGGTATTTCTATCGACGAGAATACTCACTGCGCAGCGTCTCCAGCTAGGGAATTGTCGATCTGCCTGCAGGCGTCGAGGAGCTCTTTCACTGCATCGACACTGACCTGAAAATTGGATTTCGCCTCGGGATCAAGATCGACTTCGACGATCCGCTCGACGCCCTTCGCGCCAAGCACAACCGGAACCCCGACATAGAGGTCATCGACGCCATATTGACCAGTCAGGTGCGCTGCGCACGGAAGAACCCGCTTCTTGTCCTTGAGGAAGGACTCGGCCATCGCAATCGCGCTCGTTGCTGGGGCATAATATGCCGAGCCCGTCTTCAGGAGAGCAACGATCTCGCCGCCGCCGCCGCGCGTTCGCTTGACGATTGCGTCGATCGCCTCCGTGGTCGTCCAGCCCATCTTGATGAGATCGGGAATGGGGATGCCGGCAACCGTCGAATATTCGACGATCGGAACCATCGTATCGCCATGACCACCAAGTACGAAGGCGGTCACGTCTTC
Organism: uncultured Alphaproteobacteria bacterium; assembly: GCA_963703055.1. Taxonomy (GTDB): domain Bacteria; phylum Pseudomonadota; class Alphaproteobacteria; order Sphingomonadales; family Sphingomonadaceae; genus Sphingomicrobium. Next base: position 1,321,991 of record OY969784.1, read on the forward strand.
GACGCTGACCTTGAATTCATCAGCAAGGAAGTGGCGGAACCGCGCACTGTCGAGAACCCCTGCCATGCCGACCACCATTTTGTGCGGCAATCCCGAAAATTGGCGCAGCGCCCAGACCATCGCATCGAGCGGGTTGGTGATGCAGATCACAAACGCGCTCGGCGCATGATTTTTAATGCCCTCGCCGACCGCCTTCATGACTTTGAGATTGATCCCAAGCAGGTCGTCTCGGCTCATTCCGGGCTTGCGCGCGATTCCCGCGGTCACGATGCAAACATCAGCGCCTGCAATATCGGCGTAGTTCGACGTCCCTTTCAGCGTAACATCGAAATCGTCGATCGGCCCCGCCTGGGAAATGTCGAGCGCTTTGCCCTCGGGGACACCTTCGACAATGTCGAACAAAACGATATCGCCAAGCTCGCGCATGGCGGCGAGGTGTGCGAGCGTGCCGCCGATCATTCCGGCGCCGATCAATGCGATCTTCTTACGAGCCATGAGCCGTAACTCTTGAACCTTTCCATATGTATTACACCGGCTGGGGGAGTCGCCGCGGTGCTGGAGCGCGGGGTCCGCTTAGAAGCGTTGCTCGACGCTCGCAACCGCGCGGCCGGGCAAATCCTCCCTGCCGACCGATCGGCTCCTGTCCGATCCACGGCTTACTTAGGCAAACAGCCGTTGAGCGGATCGTTGCCCCGTTCGGTTGAAGGAGCGCCGATCTGATGAGCATGAATTTGCGACCATCGCGGCAGCCACGCTCGTCAGCTCGCTCCCGGTTCATGCCGAGGGTCGCCGTTCGGCTTTCACCCACTGCAGGCGACATCGACACGCCCGCTGCATCGCGCTTGTGCCGGTCGACCATCACCGCTTTCGGTAAGCGGCTTCCCCTGGCTCATCGTTGGGGTGGGGCCCGATCGGATCCTGCGCTCCTCCAAGCCCGATCCCATTATGCGGGCGCTCCAAGATATTGAACGTGGCTTGGACGTCAATTTGCGCAGGCGATTGCCGGTTCGAGCTGATCCCTGCGCACCCTCGCCGGGCGCTGTCGAGCCTCGAAAAGGGCCTCTGCCTCTCTTCCGCGGCCTTTTCTTTCGCCCATTGAGCGTGCTAGCGGCCGCTTGAAGCAAGGAGGTTTCCGCTTGGCCGAATTCACTCTCCCCAAGAACAGCAAGATCACCAAAGGCCGTGAATGGAAGGCTGAAGAGGGAAAGCGGCTAAAGACGTTCAAGATTTATCGATATGATCCGGATACCGGAGCCAATCCCCGCTTCGACAAATATGTGATCGACCTCGACCAGACCGGACCGATGGTTCTCGATGCGTTGATCCACATCAAGAATGAAATCGACCCTACCCTCACGTTTCGTCGATCCTGCCGGGAAGGCATCTGTGGTTCGTGCGCGATGAATATGGACGGTCGCAATGGCCTTGCCTGCACGACGGCTGTTGAAGATCTGAAGGGAGAAGTGCAGATCACGCCGCTCCCACACATGGACGTGGTCAAGGACCTCGTTCCCGATCTCACTCACGCTTACGCGCAATATGCGGCGATCCAGCCCTGGTTGAAGACGTCGAGCCCCGCTCCGTCGCGGGAGCGGCTTCAGTCGCCACAAGACCGAGCTCAAGTCGACGGACTCTACGAGTGCATTTTGTGCTTCTGCTGCTCGACAAGTTGTCCGAGTTACTGGTGGAATTCCGATCGCTTTCTTGGTCCTGCGATTTTGCTCCAGGCCTATCGATGGATCGTGGACAGCCGTGACGAGGCCACGGGCGACCGGCTCGATCAGCTCGAGGATCCGTTTCAACTCTATCGCTGCCATACCATCATGAATTGCGCGAATGTCTGCCCCAAGGGGCTCAATCCGGCAAAAGCGATCGCCGAAACGAAAAAGCTGATCGCCGACCGGGTCGCGTAAAACACCGCGTGGCAGACGCATTCAAGGATCTCATGGAGGATGTCGGGCTTCCGAACGGAGCGACGCCCGATCCCGATCATCAAGGATGGTTCAGCTGGGGAGACTTTCCCCAGGGGTCGTTCGCAGCGGCAACCGGACGGTTGTTGTTCCGACCTGATGGGGCTGGTCGCGGGATCTGTCGAATGTTTCCGACCGACGCGCATCTCAACATGGGCGGCTCGCTCCACGGGGGATCGGTCATGAGTTTCATCGACATGGCACTATTCGCCGGCGGCCTTTGCGCAGGCATGGAGCGGGCTCACTATGTCACGCTGGACCTCACGACCCATTTTCTCGAGCGAGGCCAGCCAGGACGCCCGCTCGATGCCTATGTCGAGCTCGTAAAGCAGACGGGTGGCCATGCGTTCCTGCAAGGCGTGGTCCGGCAGGATGATCAGGCCTGCTATAGCTTTACCGGCACCCTCAAGCGGGTTCGGGAGCGTGCCAAGCACGCATGAAAATGCCGGTTCGGACAGTTTACCAAAGGCTCGTGGCTCTTCACGAGCTTAAGGCCGATCCTGCTCAGGACCGTGCAGTCGCGGCTCTCGACAAGCTCGGCAACAGTTTCGGGCGAGGGCGCGGACTATTTGCTCGGCTTGTTGGCTCGACAAAAACCGAACCCGCCGGAGTCTACCTCTGGGGCGGAGTTGGACGCGGCAAATCCATGCTGATGGATCTTGCCTTCGAATCTATCGAAATTCGGCCCAAGCGGCGAGTGCATTTCAATGAGTTCATGCTCGAAACTCATGCGCGACTGAGGATCGTTCGCGAGCGAGAAGAACGTGACCCCATCGAAGCGGTAAGTGAATCGATCGCGCTCGAAGCGAGGCTCTTGTGCTTCGACGAGATGCAGGTGACCAACCCTGCCGATGCAATGATCCTCTCGAGATTATTCACGAGCCTTGTTGACCATGAGGTCAAGATTATCACGACATCCAACCGGCCTCCCAGAGATCTTTATAAGGACGGTCTCAACCGGGACCTGTTCATCCCGTTTATCGAACTCATCGAAAAGCGCATGATCGTCGTGGCGGTGGATGGTCCAACAGACTATCGTCTCGAGCGCCTGAGCGGTGTCGAAGTGTGGCATGTCCCGAACGGACCGGAAGCGACCCGCGCATTGTCGCAGGCCTTTTTCCAATTGACGGATTATCCCGTTGAGGACCGTTCAAAGGTCCCTTCCGAGGATATCGATGTCGGCGGCGGACGAACTCTTCACGTCCCAAAGAGCCTCAAGGGTGTCGCAGTTTTTTCGTTCAAACGACTTTGCGGCGAAGCTCGCGGAGCAGCGGACTATCTCGCGATCGCTCGTCGTTATCACACCGTCATTATCGTTGGAATCAAGGTCATGATGGCCGATATGCGCAACGAAGCCATGCGCTTCATGACCCTCATCGACGCTCTCTATGAGCACAAGGTCAAGCTCCTTGCGTCTGCCGATGCCGAACCCGAGGGCCTTTATCCCAAGGGCGACGGCAGTTTCGAATTTCAGCGCACCGTCAGTCGGATCGAAGAAATGCGCAGCTCCGAATATCTTGCGCAAGGTCACGGCATTAGCGAGTGACAAGCGTCAGCCGATTTTGAAAATCGCACCCGGCCCTGGCATCTTCTGTCGACCGGCCGAGCCCGTCTTTCAGTGCACGCAATGAAAGGCGTCTTACCGACCCGATGCGCCTCGCGCCTCGTTCAGAACCTCCTGCGCATGGCCCGGGACCTTCACCTTGCGCCACGCCCGAACAATCTTCCCGTTCGTCCCGATCAAATATGTTGCGCGCTCCATCCCCATATATTTGCGGCCATACATGGATTTTTGGACCCAGGTCCCGAAGGCGGTTGAAATTTTCCCGTCCTCGTCGGAAACCAAGGGCACCTTGAGGTCATATTTGCCGGTGAATTTTTCGTGACTCTTCATCGAATCGCGCGAGACGCCAATGACTTTGACGCCCGCCTTCGAGAATTCGCCAACGAGCGCCGTGAAATCCTGAGCTTCGCGCGTGCATCCGGACGTATCGTCCTTGGGATAGAAATAAAGCACAACGGGCGTGGAAGGAGACGCGAGGTCAATTCTGCTTCCGTCGCTCGAAGCGATGCTCATTTCGGGCGCTTCGTCGCCTTCCTCGATCATCACTGCCACTCCTTTAGGCGTTTCCAGAGGCTCGCGATGTTGTGACGCGCCCGGTCGTGCTTCGCAAGAAGTTCATCCCAACATTTAGCACCGCACGCCTCCGAAACTAGCTGCCATGTGTCGGGCGTCGGCTTGACCTCTCCTGGCGCAACAAGCCGCATCATCACGAGCATTCGCGAGAGCAACTTCAGGTCATCAACTATCCCCGGGGGAACCAGGGATTCAGCAGCAAGCGCCGCGAGCGCGACCTCAAGGCGCGTGTCGAGGCCGACATGAGTGGTGAGCTGAAGGACATGGGTTGCAAATTCGAGATCGACCAGCCCGCCGGGCCCAAGCTTCACGTCCAATGCTCCTTGCGCAGGTTTGTGTTGCGCCATCTCGGCGCGCATCTTTACGGCGTCACGGACAACGTCTGCGCGATTGCGTGGCAAGCGAAGAACATCCCAAATAATGGTTTGGGCGCGGGCCTGGGCCGCTTTCGAGCCGAACACCGGCCGCGCGCGGCACAGCGCCATATGTTCCCAGGTCCACGCTTCGTCGCGTTGATAACGTTCAAAAGCGTCGAGTGAGACGGAAAGCATTCCGGTCTCGCCCTGGGGCCTTAGTCTCGTATCGACATCATAGAGCGGACCTGCGGCCGTTGGGACGCTGAGCGCTGCAGTCACCCGGCTTGCGAGGCGATTGAAATAGTCGTTGGGCGCTAACGGCTTTGCTCCATCGGAATATTCTCCGCGTTCAGCGGTATGAAGATAAATGATGTCGAGGTCCGACGCATGGGTGAGGGAATGGCCTCCGAAGCGTCCCAGTCCAAGAACGACAAGCTCGCCTTCCGCAAAGGTCCCATGAACTTTTTGGAATTCCGTTCGAGCTTCGTCGGCAAGTGCGATCAGAGTCCCCTCGGCGACCCTTGCATAGCCTTCGGTGACTTCGAGAGGATCGTGGCGACGATCAATGAGCTGAATGCCAAGAGCAAACCGACGCTCGTTCACGAGCCGCCTCGTCCGGTCGAGCGCGATATCATAGGGATAGTTCGACATTGCATCGCCAAGAAGTGCTGCAAACTTTTCAGCCACAGGCGGCATCGCGAAGCTCGACGCGTCAAACAGACCTTCGAACAATTGCGGGCGTCTCGCGAGCTGATCGGCAAGCAAAGGCGCATGAGCGAGGACCTTTGCGAGCAACTCCGCAAGCTGTGGCCGCGCATCGAGGAGGCGGAAAAAATTGACGCCGCTCGATAGCCGTTCGACGATATCGCTGAGCCTGTTGAGCGCGTGATCCGGATGTGCGCTCGCCGCGATCGCGGGTAGCAACGCCGGAAGCATCTCTTCGAATGCATGGCGGGCAGCCGGAGATCTTAGTGATCGGGCCTTTCCGGACCTCCAGTTGAACACATGCCGGGCGGCGACGTCGGGGCGAGGAAAGCCCAAACCAGCGAGTTCGGATCTCAGAATGTCGGGATCATTGGACAGCACCTGGCGTTCGTCGGGTGCAAGACTGTCGAAGATCTCGCCCACTTGCTCGACGTGGGGCGCCAATTCCGCAAGCAACTCATCGCCATCGAGGAGCCCATGAAGATGGGCCACATTGTCCAGCGACGCGGCTTCGAGGGGAAGCAGATGAGTCTGCGCGTCCGAAACCATCTGAACGCGGTGTTCGACCGTCCTTAGCAATCGGTAGGCCTGGGAAAGCGATGACGCCAAAGCGGTCTCGAGCCGTCCGGCTTTAAGAAGCGCCTCAATCCCATCGAGTGTCGCTGGTGCCCGGACCGAGGGATCGCGCCCTCCGTGAATCATTTGCTGGATCTGAATGAAAAACTCGACCTCGCGAATCCCTCCCCGCCCGCGCTTGAGATCAAATCCGGGTCCGATCCGCGCTCCTTGAGCGAAATGATCCCGGATTCGGGCAGAAATCTGGCGCACTTCCTCGATCACTCCAAAATCGAGGGAGCGGCGCCACACGAACGGCTGGATCGAATTCAAAAAGCGTTCGCCAAGGGCAATGTCGCCGGCAGCCGAGCGTGCGCGAATGAAGGCGGCGCGCTCCCAGGGCTGGGCGCTCAATTCGTAATGCGAAATTGCAGCATCGACAGGCAGGGCGATTGGCGTGACTTCAGGCGATGGTCGAAGTCTGAGGTCGACGCGCTGGACATAGCCGTCTTCAGTGCGCTTCTGGAGCAGCTCGATCGTGCGCCGACCGATTCGAACCGCGGCCTCACCGGGGTCCTCGCGCGCTTTTCGAGCCAAAATTGTCGGATCGAACAGGAAGATGAGATCGACATCCGACGAATAGTTGAGCTCGTGGCTGCCGAGCTTGCCCATCGCGATCACCGCAAAACCTTTGGCCTCATCGCCCGGGGTCCGCTCCCTCATCGCGGTCGTCACCGCCTGGTCGATAGCCCAGTCGGCAAAATCCGAAAGAATTGCGGTCACTCGCTCGAGCGCAAGTTCTCCAGCGAGATCTCCAAGCGCAACGGCCAAGGCGAGCGATGTGCGTCGCTGACGAAGATAGCGCTCCACGCCAAGACCACTGCCGGCTGCAAGAGCGAGTTCTGCCGCGGCTCGCGCTCCAGCGCCAAGAAAGCGGTCCGCGATCTCACCATGAGCGAAAAGAGCGTCGCGAAGGAAGCTCGAATGATCGCGCGCACGCGCAAGCGCGTTTTCCCTTTGACTTGTCGCCAGGTCCGGTTTGCCACTCTTCACGACGGATTTTTTGGGCTCGCGCATGACGAGGAAACTTCCACGTGCTCCCGGTCGTTTGCAATGCTGATGAAACTGGAGCGAGGACGAGTTTCCGTGCCGGATGTAAGTTCGATGGATCGTCGCATAATCCGCGTCGATGTGCCGCCTGCACATGCCGGCATAACGGCAGCGTTGCGCCGCGCGTTCGAAGCTGCGGCTTCGGAACCGTGCGACCGCGATTTTGCCGATCTTCTGCGCAAGCTAAACTGAGCGCCGAGTCCTAAAAGGCGCGTTGCAAGGTTCAATCCGGAAGTCGGTTCAAGGCCCCTTTGGCCGGAGTGCTTACGAGTGGTGGTCGCGGCTGAGCTCGTCGACTTCCCCCATGATGGTCTGCAGCGCGGATTTGTTGGGATCGGTCTTGTGTTGCCTGCGTGAGGGAAGCTTGCCGCTGGACAGGAGCTGCTCGAGCGCAACTCGCCCGCGCGCCACGCAACTCTTGATGGTTCCGACAGCACAGCCACAAATCTCCGCCGCCTCTTCATAGGCGAAGCCGCCCGCCCCGACGAGGATCAGAGCCTCACGCTGAGGCTGCGGAAGATGCATCAGTGCGCGCTGCATGTCGCCAAGCTCGATGTGTCGGTCCTGGCTCGCCGGCGCTGCGAGGATTTTCGATGCAGTGATGTCGTCCCACTCTCCCTTAAACCGCGCTCGTCGCATCTGGCTGAGGAAAAGATTGCGCAAAATGATGAAGGTCCAAGCCCGCATGTTCGTTCCGGCTTGGAATCGTAGACGCGCTGCCCATGCCTTGAGGAGAGTTTCCTGGACGAGATCGTCGGCGAGGTCGCGACTTCCCGAAAGCGATCGTCCAAACGCCCTCAGGTGCGGAATAACCGAGGCGAGCTGCTCCTTGAATTCAGGGTCGGACAGCGGGACCGGCTCGGCCACCGCACTTTCTGGTCCGTCCTCTTCAAGATCGTCTTCCAAACTAGACCCCACCCTGTATCGCCGCGCGACCGTGCCCGCGCGGACTTAAATTGAACATGAACGTCGATTGCGAGAGCAGGTAGGGACTCAGCGAAGCCCAACCAAGACAATCACTGCAAAAATAATGATCACCAGCAGAGTGCCGATTACCAAGACATTGCGAGTCACGCCCGGAGTCGAACCCGCACGAGCTTCAGTCGTAGTCTCGACGACTGAAGGTTTCGAATGCCGCGGGTCAACCATTATGCTCTCGTCACGAAATCACCGTTCCTGCGGCCAACGCGCCGAGTCAAACCGTGTTCCCGATGAGGTTCAGGCTGCAGGAACGGTCGCCGCGTCGAAAAACAAAGCCTGAGCGATGGCGGCCTTCACCGTCGATCGCTGAAATGGCTTGGTAATCAGGAAGGTCGGTTCCGGCCGAGTCCCGGTCAGCAACCGCTCCGGGAACGCCGTGATGAAGATGACGGGCACGGAAAATTCGGCAAGAATGTCCTTTACCGCATCGATCCCGCTCGAAATCGTCGGCAAGCTGAATGTCGGCGAGAACGAGGCCCGGAGGGTGCTGCCGCGCCTGAGCGACGGCTTCGTCACGCGTGACCGCTACTCCGGTGACATTATGGCCGAGATCGCGAACGATTGTTTCGATGTCCATCGCGATAATCGGTTCATCTTCGATGATCAGAACATCCGCCAGCGTCTGACGTTCGATTTCCTCGAGCGCTTCAGCGACGAGCAAATCGACGTCTGCGGGTCTGACATCGATGAGGTAGCCGGTATCTTCCGACGAAAATCCCTCTAGCGACGTCAAAAGCAGGGCCTGACGGGAAAGTGGAGTGATGCGCGACAAGCGCGCATGGGCAATGCCTTCTGCTCCGACCGGACTCTTGGAGGGTTCTTCACCCTCTTCGATGTTGGCGGTCGACCAGATCGCATGGAAAGTCTTGTACAGGCCCAGACGGGGATCGACATCCCGAGGAAATTCCTCAGGCTGTGCGACAATCGCCTCGAGCGTTGCGCGGACAAAAGCATCGCCGTGTGTTTGGCTGCCGGTCAAAGCGCGCGCGTAGCGACGCAAAAAGGGCAGGTGCGGGGCAAGTTCCTGGCCAAGGGACATACGCTTCAAATCTCCCTGGAAAATCATTGTTCGCGGCGTCTTTGGCGAGACGCCCTCATTGTTGCAACCCTAGAAGAGCTATCTGTTGCGTTGCCGCACCGCCCCCAAAGAGAAGTGGATAGTGTGTGGAACCAAGCTCCGGCCATTTGGTTTCCGATCACTGGACTGGCACGTCACGGCGCTCACCAAGCAGCCGCGGCGGCCGGCTTACGTGCGTATCGAAGTGGGTCACGCGGCGGGAAGCCGTTGCGCCACTCTGTGAGGTTAGTATGAGCGCGCACAGTCCGCGCGAGGGGGGATGAGGAGTTGAGTGCCAGGAAGGGAACCGAGACGGAGGGAGCCGGACATTCCAGGCACTCGAAAAAGTCCAAGGCTTCCGATCGTGCCGCGCGTAAAGGCGATCTTGGTCGAGCATTGCGCTCGGTCTACGACGACACCTTGCGTGAGCCCGTGCCCGACGACTTTCTCAATATCATTGGCAAGCTCAGCTAAACCCACGGACGCGTATCGGTGAGTGCCACCGAGCGGTTTGCGCGGCTTCCAACGGCAGCCAAACTGCTGCTGATCCTGACCGCAGTCCTCCTTCCCATTGGACTTGCGCTGGTATGGGTCGGCGAAAGCGGAATTCGCCAGGCAAACTGGAATCTGCGCCAGCGCGGTTCGGACAATTCGAGACTTGCAGCAAGCGCGGTCGAAAGCCTCATTGCAAGAAATGCACTGGCACTTCGAATTGCAGCGAACGGGGCGCTTGCCCAAGGCAATGACAACGCGTGCGAACGAGCCCAACGCTCACTGTCAATTGCTCCTGCCGTCTCGCAAAGCTTCGAGCTCGAAACTCCAAGCGGCAGTTCGCTGTGCACGATTGGAGTTGTCGGAAATACATCGAACCTGCCGCTTGTTGCTCCCGGCGATATCCGGCTCCGGGTTGCTCCAAACTCCGATGCAGTCGCAGTGCGCGTTGGCGTGATCAATGGAATGGCGACTGCTCTTCTTCCGGTTCAGGATCTTCGAACCGCAGCCTTAGGAAATCCCGAAGTTCAGTCGCTCATTCTCCACGACTCCACTGGAGAATTGACGGTCATTGGGCCTGCGCAGGATTCGCTTCAGGATTTGAGAATCAGCGATTGGCCGATCGGGCGCGGCGCGATGGGCGCCAGGGTTGCTGCCTCGGAAAATCGAATTACGCCCGTCGATCGGCTTGTTTTGCTGCTTCCGGTTTTGATGTGGATTGCAGCGGCGCTCATCACCTGGCTTTTGGTCAGCCGGCTTCTGATCCGACCGCTCAAGCGGCTCGAACGCGCGGTCGTTCAATATCAGCCCGGTCAGGGCACTCTCAATCTGCCACGCAAACTTGGTCCTTCGGAGGAAATCCAAGAACTTCGCGACGCGTTTGGCCGAGCAATTTCTCGCGTTGAGGAATCGGACGCCGAAATGGCAAGCGCGCTCGAGGGACAGAGGCGGCTCGTCCGGGAGGTCCACCACCGGGTTAAAAACAATCTGCAGGTGGTCGCCTCGCTTTTAAACATCCATGGGCGAAGCGCGACGACGCTCGAAGCTCGTTTTGCCTATGCCGGGATCAGCCGGCGAGTCGGCGCGCTTTCAATCGTGCACCGCAATCATTTCGCCGAAATGGAAGAGAATCGCGGAATTGCGCTCCGCCCGTTGATAACCGAGCTTGCCGCCGAACTTCGGGCGGGTGCACCGGAGTCGGCTCGAAGCATTCGAATCGATCTCGACGTCGACGCAGCCAACACGACCCAGGACGTTGCGGTCGCGGTTGCCTTTCTCGTCACTGAAATCGTGGAGTTTTCGATGCTCCATTGTCCATCGGACCCGATTGAAATTTCCGTTCGACGGACAAGCGCACTCACTGGCCGGCTTACTCTTAGCAGCCGGGTCCTCGATCCAGAAGAAGAAGACCGTCCGGAAAAGGTGCAGTTCGAGCGGATTGTCGCGGGACTCGCGAGACAATTGCGGTCCCCTCTGGAACGCAATCTTGGGCGCTACAGCGTTGACCTGCCTGTGTTTCCCGTCGTCGCCTAGCCGACACCCCAATCGTTACGGGGCCGCCAAAAAAACTTTCGAAAATCTCTTGGCCACGGGGAACTCATTTTGACAAGCCGCGTTATGCAAGTCGGATAGTGACCTTTTGCCCCCCCGCTCTCGCTATCCGCTTAAATGGGCCCGGAACCGCCAACCCTCCCCCCCCCGGTGGCGCTTCCGGGCCCTCTTCTGTCTAGGCTCCCTCGATTTCACCTGACTTTTGGGCAGCTTTGCGAGCCGTTCGGGCGGCCTGCCAATGCGTAATTCGAATGGCGAGGATGGCGAACTCGTAGAGCCCATAAAGCGGGACCAGGAGGAGTCATCATCGAGACGGACGTCGGGCGGGGTAAGGATCGCCGCCACGAGCGCTGCACGCAACGATTGCGTAACGCCGCGATTTTGTAAGCTGCTCCCTGGTCACGATCCCAGCCCGCTCGAGAATCATGAGCAGAATCGGCAAAAGGAACGCGGCACCAAAGCCGAAGAGGAAATGCGTGCAGAAATCGAGGTAATTGCCTACGCCTGGGAGCGCCTCCTGCTGGATTCCCCCGATGTTGCCCTGAAAGCTTAGCAAGAAGTGGAGAGCCCAGGGCATTGCTGCGAAGTAGGCAAAGCATGCCCCTCCGAGGAAAAAGAACGGAGTCATCACGCAGGAAAGGGAGAAACGCCCGCTTCTCCTTGGCGTAGAGCCCAGGCGCGACGAACCTCCACAATTGTGTCGCAGATCACCGGGAAGCTCAGCATCAGCGCCGCGAACAACGCGACTTTAACCTGAGCAAAGAACGCTTCGAATATATCTGTGTAGATCAGTCGTCCCTGCCCCGCTCTGAGAAGCGGCTGGACAAGGACTGCGAAAATGTCCCGAGCGAAAGCGAAACAGATAAAGAAGCAGACGACGAGCGTTGCGAGCGACATGAGTAGCCGCCGTCTCAGCTCGATCAGATGTTCGAGCAACGGCAGCTTGGTTTCGTCGATTTCCTTCATGGCAGAGGGCGCTTGTCGAGCGGAAGCTCGTCAACCGGCTGCTTTTCCTCAAATGGGAGGCCCGGCTCAGCCAGTTCGGCAACCGGGGGCATCGTATCAATCTCATCCGTATGAGGATCGGGCGAACTGTCGGGATGAACGCTGCATGATGCGCTCATTTTCCTCGCGCCAGCTGCTTCTCCATTTCCTCGAGCTCGGCTTCGCGCACCATGTCCTCGATTCCGGCGGTGAAAGTGCCGCGCCATTCCGCGCACTCGTCCAACCCAATAGCCGACGGTTCGCATGACCTTGGGCAGATCCTTTGGCCCAATGAAGACCAGCGCGAGGATGCGATGATCGCGAGCTCGGCGGAATCGATACCGAACATTTGAAATCGAGAGTTCTAGCGACGTTCGGTCGTCTCGCAGGCGGAGGCGGACTGGCTCGTTCCCTTCGTGGAGTAACGTCGATCGGATCCTGATCGCGCGGAAGTTGCCGTGGTGGATCGGCCCGCCTTTGATCTTCGTACCGTCGCTTCTCGTCATATTTGCGACGGCTCTCTTCCTCGTCGTCAGCCATGCCCTGCTTGAAGCTTTTGATTCCCTTCGCGACGTCACCCATCATCGAGGAGAACCGAGTTCCCGCCGAACAACAGCAGGAGCAGGATCGCTACGATCAGAATATGCCAGATGCTGAAACCGCCCATGAAGAAACTCCTTTGGAAGCGCTATCTAGTGTCCCTCGTCGTCGCTTTCCAGCTGAAGCTGGAAGGCTCGTCTCATCGAGGGGGTCGAGAAGGCCCGCGGCCTTGAGGTCGTCAATCCCGGGTAGGTCACGCCGTGAGCCCAGTCCGAAATGAGTGAGGAACTCCTTGGTCGTCGCATAAAGCAAGCGGTCGCCCCGGGCCCTCGCGACGCCCGGCCGGGCCGAACCCAGCCTGCATCCATCAGCACATCCAGCGTGCCTTTGGAGATCTGAACACCGCGAATCGCTTCAATTTCGGCGCGGCTGACGGGCTCGTGATAGGCAATGATTGCGAGAGTTTCCGTTGCTGCTCGCGACAGGCGGCGCGGCTCTTCGCGGGTTCGGCGGAGCAGATGAGCAAGATCCGGCGCCGTCTGGAAATGCCAGCGGCCTCCGCGGCTCGACGAGTTCGATTCCATGGCCCTCATAATGAAGGGCGAGCTCGGCTAAGCGATTCCTCGACGTTGGTTTGCCCGACCTGCTCGGCGATTTGTTCCGCCGTGAGCGGCTCGGCTGAAGCGAACAATGTTGCCTCGATCGCACGCAATAGCTCGTCCATCATGCTGCCTTCTGAAGTATGATCGGAGCGAAGGCCTCGTCCTGAGCAATGTCGAGTCGCCCGCGCCGAGCGAGCTCAAGCGCCGCAACGAGAGCTCGAAGCAAGGGCCGAACGGCGAAACTGCGGATCCTGGGTTGGAGGCAGGAAACTCTCGAGGAACGTCCATTCGAGCGCCATTCCGATCATTCGCTCCGACCCGCTCGATCGCTTCCTCAAGCGTCATGACCGCGCGCGCATGGACGACATGCATTGCGGGTGCAGTGCGCGCACGAACGGCGCCATAGGCGGCGAACAGGTCGAAATCGCGCACTTGCCATGTTGGCTTGCGAACAAGTCGAAGACCTTCAGGAGCTCCGCGCAAGAAACACATCCCGCCCCACCCGATCGCGCCCCAGCAGCCGGGCCCCCGCTTCACGCATTGCATCGAGTCGCTGGAGCCGCATGCTGGAGTCGGAGTGCAATTTCTTCCGGGCTTGGATCGGCCTCGGGATCCTTGGGCAGAAGCAGGCAGGATTTCAGATAGGCGAGCCACGCAGCCATGACGAGATAGTCGGCTGCAATCTCAAGTTTGAGCGCTCGCGCATCGCGAAGATAGGCAAGATATTGCTCAACGAGCTCGAGGATCGAAATCTGGGCCAGATCGACTTTTTGAGCGCGCGCAAGATTGAGAAGGAGATCGAGCGGACCTTCCCAGCCGTCGAGGCTCAGCGTCAGCTCGTCCGACCCGCGAATGGGGCGTTCGTCGAAGTCTTCGTCCACAAGGACGATCATACCACGAGTAGTGGCGCGTGCGAAGGCAGCGCCACGCATCTATGTGTGGATAAATTACCGGTGGCGCCGGCGTGCCGGAAGAGCCTCGACGGCGAACCACTCCTGCTTCGGCGACGGTCTGATCGATGAAGTTTCGACGTCGAGCTCGCATCGAGATGAAGCGCGTCGGGGTTCAGGTAGACCATGTGGCCCGAGGGATAATAGCGGAATTCGAGGTTCCGTTGCTGAGCAGGCTCGAGCATCATGTGGCCAAGGTCATATTCGGTGCCGAAGAATGGCGTTGCCATGTCGTACCAGCCGTTGAGCGAAAGCACCTTCAAATAGGGGTTGGTCCGCATCGCGGCAGCGAGATCAAGCGCCGTGTCGGGATCATTGAGTGTATACGCGAACACCGGGCGCCTTGTGCTTGAAATCCCACTTGAAGTCTTCGCCTTCGCCCGCGCTCAACCGATAGGGCATGTCAGTCTGGTAGCCGAGATCGTCGGCAAGATAGCTTTGCAGCGTCCCGATGAATGCTCCGCCGATTGCAGCATCGGAGGCATCAAAATCCGGGCTTTCGCCGGCGGCATCGGTATCGACGCCGGTATAGCGCGGAATCATATCGCCCGATCGTCAGGCGCTGATCGCGAAGAAGCTCCTTGCGGAAGCGTTGAAGGTCGACGCGAAGGTTCGCTTCCTCGATAACTGCGGCGAGAGGCCGGTGAGAGCACTCATCTGGCGCGCAACCGCGTCCCTTTCTTCGGGACTGATCGTTTGTCCCTTCTCGAGTGCCGCGCTGTAGGGACCTTCCGCAAACGCCCGACCTTCGGCGGCAGCTTCCGCGACCGTCGCAGGCGGGTTCGTCATTTTGTGATGATACCAGGCCGTTGTCGCATAGCTTGGGATATAATTGATGTAATCGCGGTCCATGCCCGGTTGGCGACGTCCATAGTTCATGATGGAAGACAGCAGGATGACGCCGTTCAGAGCCATTCCGCGTTGCTGAAGCTGATAGGCGAGTGCGCCCGAGCGGGTCGTGCCGTAGCTCTCGCCGAACAGGAACTTTGGGACTGTCCCAGCGTCCGAACTTGGTCACATAGCGAAGGATTGCCCTGCGAAAACGCATCGGCATCCTGGTCGACACCATAAAAATCGGACGCCTTGGTATCGCCCAGCGGACGCGAATAACCGGTGCCCGGAGCATCGATGAACACGAGGTCGGTGGTGCCAAGGAGCGTGTCGGGATTTGCTCCGAAATTGAACGGAGCCGGCCGGAGATACTCGGCGTTGGTCGTCTGAATCCGCATAGGACCGAACGACCCCATCCGCAGCCACAACGACGCCGATCCGGGGCCACCATTGTAGAGGAACATGACGGGACGCCGTGACGTCGGCGCTCCGTCGAGAGTGTCGGCTGTATAGAAGATGCTTGCGGTCGGCTTTCCGTCATTGTCACGGATCGTCAGCGTTCCTGCGGTCGCGGTATAACCGAGCGTCTGGCCGTTGACGGCGACCGAATGATGGCTTGAAACCGTTCGCTCTTCGACCGGCGCGTCTGCCCATCCGTGAGCCGCTTGTTCTGCAAGCATCTCATTGTGGATTGTTTCAGGAGTCTTGACCTTCTCGGTTGCTGTTCCGGTCGTCGACGAAGCCGACTGAGCAAAGGCGGGCGATGCGGCGAGCGCGGCCGCGCACAAACAAGGTAGCAGTCGCATCGGCAAACACTCTCTCTAGCTGCGTTCGGGAAGGTCGAGCCGCGACTGTGGCAAAGAAGAGTTTCACGCGACAAGCCCGCGGATCGACAAACAGGCGGCTGGGGTCTGCGAATGCCGCCGTTACACGAGCGACAGCAGCGCGTCGCGAGTTGCGAGGGCGTCAGCGAAGTCCGGTTTGTCTTCTGGCCCAACAATCGACGCCATTGCGTTTCGGAGTCGCGCTTCGCCCGAGCGCGAAATTCCTGGAACCGCTTTGGCGATCGCGACCATTTCCTCAAGATCGCCAGAACAATGAAGCGCGACATCGCAGCCTGCGTCCACGACTCCAGCGGCTCGGCTTCCAAAATCGCCCTTAAGGGCCTCCATGCCGATATCGTCGCTCATCAGAAATCCTTCGAATCCGATGGTCCTGCGAATGATTCGGGAAATGACGATTGGCGACATGCTCGCTGGGCGATGGGCGTCCCACGCCTCGTAGACCACATGCGCAGTCATCCCCATCGGCGCCGAGGAAAGTCGCTCGAAGGGCTCAAGATCCGACCGGAGCTCATCAGCGGTTGCAGCAACCACCGGAAGCTCCTTGTGGCTGTCGACGAGTGCACGACCATGTCCCGGGATATGCTTGATGATCCCGACAACCCCTGCCGATCGCATTCCGTCGAGAACTGCGCGACCAAGGGCCGAAACCTGCATGGGCTCAAACCCGAGCGCGCGATCACCGATAATATCGCTTGCACCAGCCTGGCGAACGTCGAGAAGCGGAAGGGCGTTCACCGTGATTCCGACATTTGCGAGCATGAGCCCAATGGCACGAGCATTCGCTCGCGCAGCCTCGATCGCGGAAGCCGGCGCCAACTGATAGAGGTCGGAGAATTGCTCAGCTGGCGGAAAGGTGGGCCATTCGGGCGGCTTCATTCGGGCAACTCGTCCGCCCTCCTGATCGATCAAAATCGGAAGATCCGTGACACCGGTGAGCTCGCGCAGCGATTGGGTGAGGCGCTCAAGTTGAGCAGATGTCTCGCAATTGCGCCTGAACAGAATGAACCCTGCAGGGTCAGATTCGCGGAAAAAATCGCGCTCGTCTGCGGTCAGCTCAAGACCAGCCATTCCGTAGATAACCGCCTGCATCTCGAGCGCTTATTGTGCGACGAAGCAATTTTCGGCGGCGGCTTTCAAAGCGTCGCACGCTTGCTTTGCCTCGGCGGCCGACGGAGCGCCTGCGCGCAGCCGAATTCCGCCGGGAAATGGAACAATCATTTCGTTCATTGCGGCAATATTGGGAAACCGAGCGGACAGTGCGTTCCAAGCGCGCCCTGCCTGGGCGCGATTGGCAAATGCACCGAGCTGAATGACGCTTCCAGCGCCTCCGGTGGGTTTCGTCTGCGTATCGTCACTCGCCAAAGCGGGGCTTTTCTCGGCCACGGGCGCAGGCTTTGCAGCTTCGGGTGTCGCGGTCGCGGTCGCCGTCTTGTCCTCGGGAGGCTTCACCACCGTTCCCTTTGGAAGCTTGCTGGTATCGAGCTGAGAATTCTTGTCCTCGCCCGCACTCGTTTCGAAGGCAGCTTCGCTCTCGCTGCTGATATCGAGGCCGCCCGGGTTCGCCGGACGGACTTTATATGGCTCGCTGGGCGCTCGGATCAAAAGCGGCGGTCCCGGCACCCCGGTGTCGCGGTGCCCAAGCCAGAAAAAGGTTGCGGCAACAATCAGTGCACCCAGCAGAACGGCCCCAAGCGCGGCAAGCATCTTGCGTGCCGACACTCCGCGGGGTTCGTCTTCGTCATCAACTGGCTGAAGCCATGGGAGCTGTTCGTCGTAGCGGCCGCTATCACTCACCCTTGAGGCTTCCATCGCTGTCCAACGACCGCACATCGGAAGTTCAGTCGTTGCATCGACTGGCAAAGCATCTCAGAATCGGCATGCGAAGCCGTTCCAAGCTGAAACTGGAAAAAGGGCCGCCCGTTCCAATCGCGGTTTTCGATCAACGAGGGCTGGAATTGCGCGACTGCCGGATAAGCATGAACGATATCCCGCCACACGAGCTTGGCCTGCTCGGCCTGGGCAAACGCTGCGAGTTGCACAACCCTGCCCTGGATCAATGATGAGCCCAACGCAGGCGGCGGCCAGGAGCCCGCCGAACGCGCCGGGCCTTGCGCGAAAATTGGCGCTGCGGCCGATTTTTGTGGTCGGAGAACCTTTGGCGGCACTGCGCTTGCGATCGTCGAGCTTGGATGTTCGCAGGCGCAGCCCTTCGGCTTCGCGCCAACCGACTTCGACTGCGCTGCCAGGAAGACATTCGGATGTCGCGGGGTTTTAAGCGCCACCCCCTGGTTGCGCGGGGTCCGGAACGCGACATTTTGATGGCGCGGAGCGAGGTTTGTCTTCGCGACCTCGACGGCTGGTTTGGCAACTGGTGGAACTGCCAAGGAAGACCGGTGATGAGGAGGAGCCGAAGCCTTCTTCAGCGTCCCAAGCGCTTTTTTCGCTCCGGGCTTGGCAGTCGGCAAGGCAATTGTGGTCGTTCGCGCGGGGGCGACCTGCGGGGCCGCTTCATTATCGAGGTTGCGATCGACGATCCAGTAGGCGCCTCCGCCAACCAGCAGCGCGGCGGCAACCAACCAGCCCCCAATCGCGGGCAAACTGAATCTTCGCTCGGGCGTCGCCTCGTTTGCGAGCCACGGCAAACGATCCCGACCCGAAGCGGCTTGAGCCTGGCTCATTCAGCGCATCTCCTCGGCAGCCGCGACACCCATAAGTGCAAGGCCGCTCCTGATGATTTGCCCAACGCCTAGCGCAAGTTCTAGCCGCGCGCGAGAAATTTGTAGGTTGTTTTCAATCAGAAAGCGCCGCTGAGGATCATCGTTGCCGCGGTTCCACAATGCATGAAACTCGGCGGCAAGATCGTAGAGATAAAATGCGACCCGGTGCGGCTCGTGCGCGATCGCAGCCCCCTCAAGCACGCGCGGATATTGCGCGGCGCGCTTGACCAGCATCAGTTCTTCATCATCGAGAAGCGAAAGATCGGCTTTGGTTGAAAAATCAATGCCGGTCTCGAGCCCCTTGCGCTTGAGCGAGCTGATCCGCGCATGGGCATACTGAACGTAAAAGACGGGATTATCTTTCGATGCCTCGACGACCCGGCTAAAATCGAAGTCGAGCGGCGCATCCGCCCGCCGCGTCAGCATCATGAACCGCACAACGTCCTTGCCGACCTCGTTGACGACATCGGCAAGAGTGACGAAGTCGCCCGCCCGCTTGCTCATCTTCACGGGTTCGCCGTTGCGAAACAGACGAACCATCTGAACCAGTTTGACATCGAGGTCGACGCGCGCGTCCGTAAGCGCAGTGACCGCAGCCTTGATCCGTTTCACGGTTCCTGCGTGATCGGCTCCCCAGATATTGACCAGATGATCGGCGCCGTTGGCCTTTTGCCAATGGTAGGCGGCATCGGCACCAAAATAGGTCCAGCTGCCGTCCGATTTCTTGATCGGCCGATCCTGATCGTCGCCAAATTCGCTCGACCGGAAGAGGCTGAGCTCGACGGGCTCCCATTCGTCGTGCGGGTCCAAGCTCTTGGGCCGCTCAAGTGTCCCTTCGTAGACCAAACCCTTGTCTCTTAGCACTCTTGCCGCTTGCTCGACGGCGCCTGACTGCTGAAGCTCCGCTTCGGAGGAAAAAAGGTCGTGGTGGATGTCCAGAAGAGCAAGATCATGGCGAATGAGATTCGAGCATCGCTTCGATCGCCGTCGCCCGAAAAATCGGCAGCCATTCCTTTTCGGGGACCTCGACGAGATCGTCGCCATAATCGGCGGCCATCAGAATTCCGACGGGCTGCAGATATTCGCCCGGATACATCCCTTCTGGAATTTCTCGGATTTCTTCTCCCAAAGCCTCGCGGTATCGCAGATGAAGCGACCGGGCGAGCGTATCGACCTGCGCCCCGGCATCGTTGACATAATATTCCTTGGTGACCCGAAATCCCGCAGCTTCGAGCAAGCGCGCGAGACTGTCGCCAACAACCGCTCCTCGACAATGGCCCATGTGCAAAGGTCCCGTCGGATTGGCCGAAACATATTCGACATTGACCCGCTCATTTTTCCCGGCCTTGGAAAGACCGTAGGCGTCGCCCTGGTCGAGGATCGTTCGCAGTTCGTCACGCCACGCGTCAGACTGAAGCCGAAGGTTGATGAATCCCGGACCCGCGATCTCAACCGATTGCACGGGCGGATGAAGCTCGAGCTTCGTCTTGATCACCTCGGCAAGAGCGCGCGGATTTGAGCCGGCGGCCTTTGCAAGAACCATCGCAGCGTTGGTCGCAAGATCCCCGTGCGAAGGGTCGCGCGGCGGTTCAACCGTCACGTTTGAGCGATCCAGATCCTTCGGCAGCGCGCCTTCGGCGACAAGATCATCGAGCACTCCGTCGAGGAGCGCAAAATATTGGGCGTAAAGGCTCAATTTCTATCCACAATCAGCGGGAAAGCGTGGCCGTTTAGCGCAGCAAATCTCGCGCGTCACCTGATCAGAAGCGGTCTGGCGGCAAGTTGACCGGGCCAACAATCTCCTGGTGCCGGGCGATCGCGAACCGATCCGTCATTCCCGCAATGAAATCGCAAGTTGAACGAACCTGGTCGGCCGCATTGCCGGAACGACGCCATGTATCGGGGAGAAGTGAGGGGTTAGCGCGATAGGCGGCAGCAAGATTGGCGATGACGCGTTCGGCTTCGTCCCGAACGGGCAAAAGCTCCGGCAATCCATAGAGACGCGCATAAAGAAAGGTCTTGAGGTCGCGCTCCTCGCTCGCGAGCGCATCGGAAAATCCCGCGAGCTGTCGCCCGGCGGCTCTAACCTCGTCGATCGTCTCGACGCCGCTCGAGCGAACGCGATGCTGTGTCTCGGAAAGGACGTCGCCAACCATTGCACCAATCATATCGCGAACCAGTGCGCGCTGACGCTTTTCGAGCGGAATGTTCGGATGTCGCTCGCCAATCGCTGTCCAAAGCCTTTTGACTATCGGAAGTTCAATCAGTTCTTCAAGGTTCAGCAACCCTGCGCGAAGACCATCGTCGATGTCGTGATTGTCGTAGGCAATGTCGTCGGAAATTGCCGCGACCTGAGCCTCGAGACCGGGCCAGGTCGAAAGCTCCATGTCCCAATCGCGATTGACCTCTTCAAGCGCCCAGGTGGGATCCACGATCGGTCCGTTGTGCTTGGCAAGTCCCTCGAGGGTCTCCCAACTGAGGTTGAGTCCGTCAAAGCCTGGATAGGGGTTCTCGAGATGGGTGACGATCCGAACCGTGTGCGCGTTGTGATCAAAGCCCCCAGCGTCGATGGTCGCGACATCAAGCGCATCCTCGCCGGCGTGCCCAAAGGGAGGGTGGCCAAGATCATGTGCAAGGCAAAGCGCCTCGGTGAGATCTTCGTTCAGACCGAGCGCTCGCGCAATGGTCCGGCCGATCTGCGCAACCTCGAGGCTGTGGGTCAGTCGGACGCGATAATGATCACCGTCGGGCGCGATGAAGACCTGAGTTTTATGGCGGAGGCGACGAAAGGCGACACAATGGACAATCCGATCGCGGTCGCGCTGAAACAGATCGCGAGGCCCTCGGGGTCCGGTCAGCTCTTCGCAGTGAAGCCGGCCCGGCGATTGATCGGGACGTGCGGCAATCGAAACAGGAAGCGTCATTCCGAAGCGAGTGGCACAATCCTGTCGGAATCGGAATTGGTCCAGCGCGTCGCATCGACGCCGATCGAATGCAGATCCTCGGCAAAAATGCTCGCGTCGGACGTACCACGGAACGGCCCAATCACGAGAAGTGACCGGTCGGCTCCTTGGGCGACATACGCGGTAATCCCCTTGAAGACGTCGCTATAGCTCGATTTCAGCCGCTCGAACTGGTTCGAGAGCGAGGTCGCGTTGCGAGAACTTCCAAGCTGAAGCCAAATTCCGCGCATCGCAGGCTCGGTTCGCTGGACGACGGATTGAACAACCGGCGGCGAATAGGCGACCTGAACCGCACGCGCTTGGGGTTCGGCCTGAGGCTGGGCGATCGCAGGCGCAGACGCGGTTTGAGGCGTCGGAGCTGAAGGCGAGGGCGTGCGAAGAAGCGCGTCGATCCCGTCAAGACTATTTCCGCTCGTCGTCGTTTCAGTCATCGCCACCGTTGAAGGAGTTGGAGCGGGAAGCGTGTAAGCGACCGCCGAGCCGTTCGAATCCGGAAAAATACCAAGATTTACCGCAGCAGCTTTTTCGCCCGCCGGAAGCGTTGGAAGCCGCTGCAGGAACGGAGCGACCCGCGACCAGCTGCCGGGCATTGCTGCGTCGACCGCGGTCATTGCATCACTTGAATCTCCGGTAAGGGCGAGAACGAATGCTCGAACGCGCGCGGCAGTCGAATCGCCCTTGGTCGAAAGAGGCGCGAGCGCATCGAGCGCACTGCTCCGGTTTCCACTGATCGCGAGGCTTAGTGCCAGCCTGCGACGAGCCTCATCGGCATCTGTGCCGCCAAGTGCCGCGCGATAATCGGCTTGCGCGAGAGATTGCTGGCCAAGAAGGTCATAGGCAAGCCCCCGGTCGCAGCCGAGGACGGTTTCGAGTCGCCCCAAGCTGCTGCGCGCGGGTGAAATACGGCATCGCACCTTTGGCATCGCCATTTGCAACCGACACTGCGCCCATTCCTTCCTGCGGATATGGGCTCTTGGGATCGACATCGTCCGCGCGCGCGAAAAAGCCAGCTGCGGCCTGGGTATCTCCAAGTTCGAGCGCAGCCCGGCCGGCGCCTATCAAAGCGTCGAAGTCCTTCGCGTTCTCGGCCAGTGTTCGAACATAGCGGGCAAGTGCAGCCGCTGGCGTCTCGTTGTAAGGAGAGTAGCTTCCTTGGGCGGAAGCGGGCGACGCGACCAGGGTCGCGGAGCCGCCGACGCACGCAAGTGCTAGCCCAACACATGAAATTCCTGCCAATCCCCGCATCGTCCCTCCCCGTTGCCGTAGAGAATCTTGCCGGAAGCTTTCTGCCTAGAGGCATCACGGTGAACCGTGCGAAGGAGACGCTGAGGCGCTCCGAATCGCTCTGCAAAATGCTGTCGCCAATGAAAAAAGGGCGGTCCCGGCCGGGACCGCCCCCTGTTCAATCCGTCCTTGAAAAAACTACTGGTTGTTCTGGCGATTGAGAAATCGCGGAATGTCGATGGAATCCCGCCTGAAGTTTTCACCCTCTTCCACCTGAGCCTTGGGAGCTCCGCGGGCGATGTTCGACATGCGTTCAAACAAGGTTCCGCCGCTCGCAGCAGGCGTCGCAGTTTCATCCTCCTCTTCGGGAGGAGCAATCGGCGCTGAACCAACCGGACTCGTCAAAACGTCGTCCGCTCCAAGCACGAGCTCGTCGTCGGACTCTTCCGATGACAAATCAACCTCAAGCGTTTCGTCGGTCGCATTATCTTTTGGTTGGGGAACCTGGACGGCAGGATGTGCAGCAGGCTGGCGGCCCGGGAACGTAAAGACCTTCCCCGGCGCGGGCTGGGCCACCGCATCGGCTTCAATTCCCGTTGCCACAACCGAAACTCGAATTTTCCCGCCGAGATCATTGTTGAACGCCGAACCCCAGATGATGTTCGCGTCCGGGTCGACCAGTTCCTTGATATGGCTTGCGGCCTCGTCGACTTCCATCAGGCGCATGTCTTCGCCGCCCGTGATCGAGATGATGACCCCCTTGGCGCCCTTCATCGAAACGCCATCGAGAAGCGGGTTGGAAATCGCCTTTTCGGCGGCTTCGATCGCGCGATTGTCGCCATCGGCTTCGCCGGTGCCCATCATCGCTTTTCCCATTTCGCTCATGACCGAACGAACGTCGGCAAAATCGAGGTTGATGAGGCCCGGCATCACCATGAGATCGGTGATTCCGCGAACGCCCTGCTGAAGCACTTCGTCCGCCATTTCGAACGCCTGCTTGAACGTCGTCTCCGAATTGGCGAGCCGGAACAGATTCTGGTTCGGAATGACGATCAACGTGTCGACATGCTGCTGGAGTTCAGCAATTCCGGTATCAGCCGAGCGCGAACGCCGTGCTCCTTCGAATGCGAACGGCTTCGTAACCACGCCCACGGTCAGGATGCCCCTGTCGCGTGCCGCCTTGGCAATCACTGGCGCTGCGCCCGTCCCGGTGCCGCCACCCATTCCCGCGGCGATGAAGCACATGTGCGCGCCTTCAAGAGAATTGATGATTTCTTCCAGCGTTTCTTCAGCAGCAGCGCGCCCGATTTCGGGTCGCGAACCGGCCCCGAGCCCCTGCGTGATCTTGAGACCGAGTTGAATCCGACGATCGGCTGTCGAATTGTTGAGTGCTTGAGCGTCCGTGTTGGCGACGACAAAGTCGACCCCTTGAACGTCCGCTTGCATCATGTTCGCAATGGCGTTTCCGCCTGCTCCGCCGACGCCAATTACGCTGATGCGCGGGCGAAGCTCGTCAACCTCCGGCCGGATGAAATCGATGCTCATGTTTCCAAAACTCCCCCCAAAGCGGCAACGCGTTGAGCCTGCACGATGAATTTTTGAATCATTGCGAGTCTCAAGCCAAGCGAAAAAGTTAATATTGAAGAAAAAAGTGGGGATCAGTGTCGCTCGAAAGAACTCACTTGGCAGCCAAATCGAGCGGATTTTTCGAAAATTTCCCTAATCCCAACCCTTAAACCTTCACGCCCCTTCAAGCACGCCAATATTCACTCCCAGCCGCTGTCGAGAAAATTCGTTGCACAGGCGGCAAGGAAAGCCGCCCCACGCGGCAAAACAGAATTCATCGACCATCATTCTGCTAGAATGAATGCTGCAGCACTGCTTGAGATCTGCATTCTCGCCTGCAACTCCAAGGAAGGCCATCATCCCTGGAACTTTTTCGAGGACGTAGGAGAAGTCTTCCGCGCCCATGATCGGGGTCGGAAGATGAGAGAACCTGCCGTTTGGAAGCGATGTTGCAGCGCGCTCCGCGAGCGCAACCGCGCGCGGATCGTTCACGGTCGGAGGAAATCCTTTGCTGATTTCGACTTCCGCCGTGCAGTCATGTGCCTCTGCGATCTTCTCGGCCACGTGCCGAATGGCAGTTTGAATGTCGCGGCGTCGCTCAGCCGAAAGCGTGCGGATGGTTCCTGTCAAAAGCACCCGGTCGGGAATGACATTATGAGCGGTCCCAGCGATCACTTGGGCGATGGTCACGACGACCGCCTCCGCCGCGTCGAACCGTCGAGTAATCATCGTTTGGAGAGCAAGAACCACTTCACATGCAACCGGAACCGGATCTCTGGTGTCGTGAGGCATCGAAGCATGGCCACCTCTTCCGATAATGGTGATCTCGAGCATGTCGGCAGAGGCAAGCAAGGTTCCGGCACGACTGGCGATGACGGAATGAGACGCATTGGGCATGATATGAAGCGCGAACGCGGCATCTGGAAGCGGGTCGAGAAGACCATCATCGATCATGAAGCGCGCGCCATGATAGCCCTCTTCACCGGGCTGAAACATGAAGCGTACCTCGCCACGAAGCGAATTCGCTCGTGAAGCAAGAATTCGCGCAGCTCCAGCGAGCATTGCTGTATGCGTGTCATGTCCACAGGCGTGCATCCGTCCTGGAATGGTGGACGCGAATGGCAGGCCGGTGTCCTCATCCATCGCGAGGGCATCCATATCGCCTCTCAAAAGGACGCTTCTGCCGCTCGCTCCAGAGTTGAGGACTGCAACTGCTCCGGTACATGACGATCCCTGACGCCATTCCAGAGGCAAGTCGCCAAGTTCATTTTGAACCTTGGCCAATGTCTTGGGAGTTTCGAGTCCGAGTTCGGGTTCAGAATGAATCGCGCGGCGAAGAGCCGTAATTCGATCGGCGATTTCGCTGGCGTCCTGCAGCAGATCCTGGGTGAGCATTTAGGAACAATAACGTCGCTCAACCTAGCGATCCAGCGCATGGGAATGGGTTCAACAGCTTTTTGGAAAGGTTCGGCGCAGCCGGAGCGGCCAAATCGCTTGGAGGGAATTCGCAAGGGGTCTTTGCGAGAGGCTAATACCCGCCCTTCATTGCAGCAACGAAGCGGCCGACGAGGCCTCTTGGAGGCCGAGTTCGAGCGATCGGACCAATGTCACGGATATCTCCGCGACCGCGCGCAGCGAGCAATGCAAGTCCAACCAGGGTCGAAAAACCAGGACCGCTGTGCGCGTCGGGAAGACCCGTAATCTGCTTGGGTCGACCGACGCGCACAGCCCGACCGAGAACGCCCTGCATATAGTCCGCAACGTTCTTAAGCTCAGCGCCACCACCTGTAAGAACGACCTGGCGACCGACCGGTCCAGTAAATCCGACTGCCTTCAAGGCGGCTTCGACTTCGTTGGTCAGTTCTTCAATCCGCTGACGAATGACCATCATCAGCTGCGCTCTCGTGATCTTCATCGGTTCCGCCCCCGGCTCGGCACCGATTTGGGTCGCCTCGATCATTTCATGATTGTCGCGCGGACTTGTCATGGCGGATCCGTAGAAGCACTTAAGTCGTTCCGCGTCGCGGCGCTGAACCGCGAACGCACAGGCGATGTCGTTCGTGATGTCTTTCGCCCCAAACTGAATCGACCTCAGTCCGACGAGCATCCCGCCGCAATGGACAGAAACGTTGGTGACCTCTGCACCCATTTCGACGAGCGCAACTCCGAGTTCGCGCTCTTCCTCGCTAAGGCAGGCGAGCGCTGCTGCAATCGGCGAAGCGACGATTGCCTTCACTCCAAGATGAGCCTGGCGGATGACCGTGTCGATGTTCCTCAAAGGCGACGGATCAGCCGCAATTACATGAATATCGACGCCGAGGCGGCTAGCATGGAGACCGATCGGCTGTTGGACGCCCTGGGCCCGGTCGATAGTGTAGAGCGCGGGGTGGGCATGAAGAACGACTTGGCCATTGTGATCAATGGCGCGTTTGCCGGCATCCAGAAGTTCGTCGACATCGGCCTGTTCGACTGCGTGACCGCCAAGCTCGACTTCCACATTGGCGATGTCGCTGACCAGTCCGGGCG
Source organism: uncultured Alphaproteobacteria bacterium (assembly GCA_963703055.1). Lineage (GTDB taxonomy): Bacteria > Pseudomonadota > Alphaproteobacteria > Sphingomonadales > Sphingomonadaceae > Sphingomicrobium. The sequence goes on from OY969784.1 coordinate 1,348,653, forward strand.
CTCCATAGCTTGCCCACACATCCTCGACCGTCACGCCCGACATGCGCTCGGCAAGTTCAACCGCTTCCCGAACGGCGAACTCGCTTGCCGACATATCGGTCACATATCCGCGCTTGACCCCGCGGCTTTCGCGCTGTCCGGTTCCTAAGACCGTTGGCCTGCCTTCGTCGTCCAGGCGCGCGATCATCGCGCTGACTTTCGATGAACCGATGTCGAGGACTGAAATGAGATCCTGTTCGACCGCGTGCGCCATCAGTCCTCCTGCACCGGAGCTGCGACCGAGGGTTCGATCGCGTGAGGAAGGCGCACAATCATTTTGCCCGGCACCCGGAGGTCAAAGCGCACAATTCCCCGTCCGAGCAATCCGGACTGCTTGTCGAGCTTTGCGAATTTGTCGAGCGCGATGCGTGCAGCTTCATCGCCCTCGGGAAGTGAAACCGTTTCGCCGGATTGAAAGCTTAGATCCCAGCGCCGACCGCCAACCCAGGTCGCCGATGCAAGCTGGGGCTTGAGCGTTGGGACCCCGGCCATCAACCCCGCAAGTTCCTCTTCTTTCGAATTCGCACCTGCTCCAATGAGGAGCGGAAGATCCGGCATCTTGTCGACCTGAACGCGATCAAGGACGATGCCGTTGGAATCGATCAGAGCGAGCTGGCCTTCACTCTGCCATAGGGCGGCGGGCTTGCGCTCGACAATATCGATAACAAGTGTGTCGGGGAGACGTCGAACAACTCTTGCGTCCTTGACCCAGCCAAAATGCATGAGGTTTCGGCGGATCGCTCCAACGTCGACGAGGGCCTGCGGAGCCTTGGCGGTCCCGGCCTCGTCGGCCGCGCGCCGCAGTTCGTCGGTAACAACCTGGTCGACGTCGGTCCGACCCATATGGTTCAGTCCGACGATCTGGTAACCACTGACCGTAAAGCCGGCATGGCCCGCCGCCGAAGCGGCCGCGCGCTCCGCCTTGGCGGGAATGTCGAGCGCAAAGACGACCACCACCGCAATTGCGAGCATGAACGCTCCGAAGACGAGGCTCGCGATCATGTTGGCGCGTCCCTGATCGACGGGGAGGCGCTTTGCGATCTTCTTGGGCACAGCGACCTTCGCGCCCGATCGCGGCTTGGTTCGAGCCGTTGCTCCGCGCCTGACATGGGCAGCGCTCACTGAAGCGCCTCCTCGATGAGCCGTTCCACGAGCTCTCCGTAGCCTATGCCCTTAAGTCGCGCTTGTTCGGGAACCAGACTGAGCGGGGTCATTCCGGGCTGGGTGTTGACTTCGAGAAGGTAGAGGCCCTCCTCGCCTTTCTCATCGTCCCAGCGAAAATCCGAACGCGAGGCACCCTCGCAGCCGAGCAGGCGATGAGCCTTTGATGCCGTCTCCATCATCGACCGGCCAATTGTCTCGGGAACGTTTGCCGGACATTCGTGGACCGTGAGACCATCGGTATATTTCGCTGCATAATCATAGAAACCGGCTTTCGGCTTCAACTCGGTCACTCCGAGCGCTTCACCGTTCAAAACCGCGACCGTGAGCTCCCGCCCGCGAATGAAGGGTTCGGCCAATAGCTCATCGAACTCGTGCCATGGACCCGGCACGTCCCGGCCGACCGGATCGCCGTAATTGCCGTGTTCAGTCACAATCGCAACGCCGACCGACGAGCCCTCGTTGACCGGCTTCAGAACATAGGGACGTGGCAGTGGATCGCAGCGAAAAATGGTCTCGCTTTTTACGACACGTCCCGCGGGCATTCGGATGCCGTGCGGAACGAGAACCATTTTGGTGAGCTCCTTGTCGATCGCAATGACCGAAGTTTCAACGCCGCTGTGCGTGTAGCGAAGTCCCATGAGGTCCATCATGCCCTGGACTGTGCCGTCTTCGCCCGGGGTGCCGTGAAGCGCGTTGAAAACGACATCCGGCTCAAGTTCTCGAAGTCGCTGAGCGACTTCCCGATCCATGTCGAGTTCGGTCACATTGGACCATCCGCGTTCGCGCAGCGCCTCCGCCACTCCCTGACCGCTCGTGAGCGATACGTCACGCTCATTGGACCATCCGCCCATGAGAACGACAACATGAAGAGACTTATCAAACATCATTGCGACACGACCGACACAGTCACGTTCGCGAACGGTTTTTCAACCATGCCCGCTTTCATCCAGCCCAAATCTTTTCCGTGAACTATCATTCTTTGCCAACTCGCTGAATTTCCCATTCAAGGCTGATGTGCGTCTTCGCCTGGACCCGGCGGCGCACTTCATCGCCCAGCGCTTCGATTTCGGCACTCGTCGCAGCGCCGAGATTGAGAAGAAAGTTGCAATGTTTCTCCGAGACCTGAGCATCACCGATCCGAAGCCCGCGACAGCCCGCGGCGTCGATCAAAGCCCACGCCTTGTGACCCGTCGGATTCTTGAACGTCGAGCCTCCGGTTCGGCTTCGAAGAGGCTGTGATTCCTCCCTGGCGCGGGCGATGGCGTCCATTTCGGAACCGATCGCCTCGGGATCCCCCGTGCTTCCCGAAAGCGTGGCTTGAACGACGACCGCGTCTTCAGGAAGATTGCTGTGACGATAGCTGTATCCGAGCTCAGCCAATGTCCGCTCGACGATTTCGCCCGAACGCAGCACAAGCCTTGCGGATCGAAGGACATCCTTCACTTCCCGGCCGTAAGCGCCGCCATTCATCCGAACAAAACCACCAACGGTTCCGGGAATTCCGCGGAGGAATTCAAGCCCGGCAATTCCCAAATCACGCGCGTTCGAAGAAACGAGAATACCGCTCGCCCCCCCTCCGCAGCCCAACGATACTTCATCCATTCTCTCGAGTTTCGCGAATGGCTTTCCGAGACGAACAACAACGCCTGGAACTCCACCATCACGAACGATGAGGTTCGATCCAAGTCCAAGTGGCATGACCGGAACCGACGGATCGAGGTCTCTTAAAAACTCGACGAGATCCTGTTCATCGTTCGGTTCGAACAACCAGTCGGCTTTCCCTCCGCTCTTGAACCAAACGAGGGGTGCGAGCGGCGCATTTGGAGTGAGTTTCCCGCGCACCTGAGGCAAATCCATCAGCCTGCTCACTTGCGCGATCTCGCTCCCGCTATGCCGTTTGCAACATTACTCGCCCACTTGGTGATATCGCCCGCGCCCATGCAGATGACGGTGTCGCCGGCAGCTGCAAGATCGCGAAGCGCAGTGCAAAGATCGTCGAAATCGTCGACCGCGCGCACCATGCGATGGCCATGAGCTCGAAGACCTTCGACGAGCGCAGTTGAATCCACGCCTTCAATTGGTTCCTCGCCGGCCGGATAGACCGGCGAAACAAAGACGACATCGGCATCATTGAAGGCGCTTTGAAACTCGTCCATCAACGATTGGAGGCGTGTGTAGCGGTGCGGCTGGACCACCGCGATAACCCTTCCTTCAGCGCCTTCACGCGCGGCAGAAAGTACCGCTCGAATCTCGGTGGGATGGTGAGCGTAGTCATCGATCACAATCGTTCCGTCGACTTCGCCGACTTTGGTGAAACGCCGTTTGACTCCGTCGAATCGCTCGAACCCGCGCCGAATGTCCTCGTCCGAGATTCCAAGTTCCAGGGCCACCGCAATTGCTGCAAGCGCATTTTGAACATTGTGCCTTCCAGGAATCGGGACCTGAACGCCTTCAATGCTTCGCCGTTCACCTTCGCGACCAAGAATTACGGCATTGAATTGGCTTCCTCCCGGAATCGGGGTGACATCGTCCGCACGAACGTCGGCAAGCGCAGAAAAACCGTAGGTGACGATCCTCCGATCGCGAACCCGGCCGATGATATTCTGAACTTCGGGATGGTCGACGCACAAGACCGCGAGCCCATAGAAGGGAACGTTTTCGACAAATTCGACGAATGCGTCCTTGACCGCGTCGAAGTCTCCGTAATGCTCGAGATGTTCCGGATCGATGTTGGTAACGACGCCGATCGTTCCATCGAGCCTTAAAAAGCTTCCGTCGCTTTCGTCCGCCTCGATGACCCACCACTCGCCTTTTCCAAGTCGCGCGTTCGAACCATAGCGGTTGATAATTCCACCATTGATCACCGTTGGATCGAGGGCGCCGCCGTCGAGCAGAGCAGCAACCATCGACGTGGTCGTAGTTTTGCCGTGCGTGCCTGCGACAGCGACTGTCCGCTGCATGCGCATCAGTTCGGCGAGCATTTCGGCACGCTTGACCCGCGGCAGCCTTCGCTCCGCAGCGGCTTGAATTTCCGGATTATCGTCGCGGATGGCGGTTGAGCAGACCACGACTGCAGCTTCGCCGAGATTCTCAGCGCAATGGCCGATCTGTACGGAAATGCCACTTTTGCGAAGTTTCTCGACGACATAGGAATCGGAGGCATCCGAGCCTTGGACGGTAAAGCCGAGCTGGTGCATGACTTCGGCAATTCCGGACATTCCGATGCCGCCGATTCCGACAAAGTGAATCGTCCCGATGTCTGTCCCCAGCGCCTTCACGCAGGAACGCCTCCCGCGGGCGCGACCATCTCTGTTCGAGGAGCAAGAACCGGGCCCACTTCGAGCGGAGAAAGTTTGTTTCCCACGCGCTCGACGAGGTCGGCGAGATCTCGCGCAGCATTTGGCCGTCCCACGGAAAGAGCGCGCGCAGCCGCGTTCGAAAGGGCGATCGGATCGGACGCCAAGGCTCCGATTTGGCGAGCGAGGAGCTCAGGCGTGAAGTTCCCTTCGGCGATCGCCCGAGCGCCGCCGGCGTTGACGAGCTCGGCGGCGTTCGCGGTCTGATGATCATCGGTCGCGGCTGCAAAGGGAATGAGAATGGCCGGCCGTCCCGCCGCCGAAAGCTCGGCAATGGTCGAAGCGCCTGCCCTGGCGATGACGAGATGGGCGTCTGCAAGCTTGTCGGCCATGTCCTCGATATAGGTCATGAGCTCTGCTGGAATTCCAAGCTCGGCAAATTGGCTCCGGACTCGCTCGATGTCCTCTGGGCGACATTGTTGAACCACCTGAAGTCGGCGGCGAAGCGATGGTGCCAGAAGCCCAAGGCCGGTTGGAACGACATTGCTGAGCACTGACGCTCCCTGGCTCCCCCCGGTCACCAGAATCTTGAGCGGCGCGGCTTCGTCAAACGGTGGATAAGGTTGTTCACCGAGCCTTGCGATTTCGGTTCGGACCGGATTTCCAATAAGAACCACCTTGTCCGCATATTTATTCTTGAGACGATAGACGCTTTCATAGGCCGTTCCGATCGCCACCGCATCGCCGGCAAGGAAGCGATTGACGCGTCCCAGAACGGCATTCTGCTCATGGAGGACCGAAGGCACATTCATCGCGCTCGCCGCGAGAAGCGACGGAAGAGCAGGATATCCCCCGAATCCGATCACAGCATCGGGTTCGAAATCACGGTAAAGCCGTTTTGCCTCGCGCCGACCTTTGACCACAGATCCGAGCGCGCGGATGATTGCAGTCAGACCGGAATCGACTCGTCCGGCCGGAAGGATTTCAACCGGCACATTTGAAAACAGACCAGGAAAACGCACACCGCGATCGTCGGTAATCAGAAGGATGCGATGCCCACGCGCTCCGAGCTCCGCGGCAAGCGCGTGGGCCGGGATCATGTGCCCGCCCGTGCCGCCGGCGGCCAACACAAAGTTCATGCAGCCAGAGACTCCCCGCTCCACTTAACGACATAAGGTGAACGCGAGAGATAGGGGTTCCTTCGAGTGAAGGCGAGAAGCAAACCCATTCCAACGCAAAGTGCGAGCATCGAGGACCCGCCGTAGCTGATGAAGGGAAGGGTCATCCCCTTCGAGGGAGCTAGCTGCACGTTCACCATCATGTTGATGAGGGCCTGAAGACCAAACTGGATCACCAGCCCCGCTGCCGCGAGAATTGCAAAACTGGATTCTTCATCTAGGAGCTTGATCAGAACTCTTGCGACGATCCCGAGATAAAGGGACGCAATTGCAAGGCACGCAATGAGCCCAAACTCTTCGCCGACAACGGAAAAGATATAGTCGGTATGCGGCTCTGGCAGTCCGAATTTGCGGGTGCCGCCGCCCGGTCCCATTCCAAAAAGGCCTCCGGCGGTCAGGGTCCGCATCGCATTTTCGACCTGGAAATTATCGCCTTTCCCGAACAGAAACTCGTCAATCCTCTGGGTCGCCACGTCATAAAAGAAATAGGCCAGAACCACTCCAATGACCCCCGCAATCGCAAGGATACCGAGCACTCTTAGCGAAACGCCGGCAAGTGCGAGCATCGCGACCCAGACCGCACAGAAGATGATCGTGCTTCCAAAGTCCGGCTGCTTCATCAACAAATAGGCAATTCCTCCAACGACTATGGCGGAAATGGGATAGACGGGAAGCGACTTGTCGGTGTCCTTGAGGCTTAACAGCCACGCCATGGAAACGACGAAAAACGGCTTAAGGAATTCCGACGGCTGAACCTGGCCAAGTCCAAAGTTGATCCAGCGTCTCGCTCCATTCACTTCCGGCCCGAAAATCGGAACCAGAATCAAGAGCGCGATAAAGATCCCAGCTCCCATTAGCGAGAGACGCCGCGCCCGCTCGCGCGGCATCATCGAAACCGCAATCATGATCGGAACTCCAAGCGCAATCCATGCGAGCTGGCGCCAGAAATAATAGAGTTCGGACACGTGCGCGGTGACGCCCGAATAGCGTTGCGCTGCAGCAGGCGACGCAGCCGCAACGGCAATCAGGCCAATCGCAATCACGACCGAAATGAGGAGAAGGAGAACCTTGTCGATTTCCCAGAACCAGCGGCCGATCGCACTTGTGTCGGACCGACCGTAATGATTGGGGTCGATCAATGCCGCTTTTGCCTTGATCCTTCCCGAGATGCTTCGGATCATAAACCCCTCACTAGCTTCCGGAACTGGTCGCCGCGATCCTCGAAATCCCTGAACTGATCGAAGCTCGCGCATGCCGGCGAAAGGAGCACGATATCTCCTTCCTTAGCGTCTTCTGCGGCCGCTTCGACCGCAACCGCCAGTTCATGACAATTTTTCACGTGCACGAATGACTTGAGCAGCTGTTCGAACATCTCGCCAGCGTCACCGATGGTATAGGCGGACGCCACGTGACCAAGGTGCGGCGTGCATTCGTCGAGATTGTCGGTCTTCGCCTGTCCGCCGAAGAATCCATCTGATGCGATCGAAGGCTGCAAGCGCTGGGGCGGTTGCGGTCGGATTGGTGGCCTTGCTGTCGTTGACGAACAGAACTCCATCGAGGGTTCGGACGCGTTCCATCCGGTGGGGCAGGCCAGGATAGGTTCGAAGCCCCTCGGCGATTTCTCCTTCGCCAACGCCAAGAATGCGGCAGGTTTCGATAGCTGCGGCCGCATTTTGAGCGTTGTGCGGACCCTGGAGCGCGGGCCAGTCGGACTGGTCGAGCCCGACATCACGGCCGCGGACCACCTTTCCACTCGACATCTCGAGTAGCCGCATTTTCGATGCGGCATAGGCGTGAAAGCTCGAATAGCGGTCGAGATGATCAGGAGTGATGTTCAAAAGAACGGCGACGTCACAATCGAGGCTTTGGGTGAGATCAATCTGATAGCTCGATAGCTCGAGCACATAGACTCCAGTCGTTCCATGGTCGGGAAGAAGCGCATTCTGGGCAAGGATCGGAAGGCCGATGTTTCCGCCCATTGTTGTCGGAACCCCTGCGGTCTTCAAGATGTGATGGACAAGCGCGGTTGTCGTTGATTTGCCGTTCGTTCCAGTGATGCCCACAACCCTGTGAGGAGGAAGTTCGGCCCGAGCTCGCGCGAACAGCTCGATGTCTCCGATAATTTCGAGACCGGCTTGATTTGCGCGAGAGGCGATCGGATGCCGGTTGAGGGCAAGTCCCGGAGTGACAACCAGACTGTCGAACCCGCGAAGGTCGATTTCGTCGAGATTGGCGAGATTTGAACCCACCGGAGCGTTGTCCCGCGCTTCGCTGTTGGAATCCCACGCCGTCACCCTTGCATTGCTTGCAAGAAGCGCAGCCGCAGTTGCAAGTCCCGACCGCGCCAGACCGTAAACGGCGATGGCTTTGTCTTCAAAAGCGCGTGCGGTGATCACCTCAACTTCAACGTAGCCAAACCCGCCAGTGCGAGAACGAAGCTGATAATCCAAAATCGGATTACGACGGTCGGTTCGGACCAGCCTAGCTGCTCGAAATGGTGATGGATCGGAGCCATCAGAAAGACGCGTTTTCCGGTGCGCTTATAGACTGCGACTTGAATGACGACGCTTAGCGCTTCAACGACGAACAGGCCGCCGACGATCGCCAGCACGAATTCATGGTGGGTCGCGACCGAGATTGCGCCGAGCGCGCCGCCAAGGGCGAGACTTCCGGTATCGCCCATGAAGACGGCGGCGGGCGGGGCATTGAACCACAGGAAGGCAAGACAGGCACCGATAATCGCCATCAAAAGGATCGTCAGATCGTCGGCGCCGATCACATGCGGGATCCCAAGATAGGCTGCGAATTTCGCATTCCCCACAAGATAAGCGATGAGGAGAAAGGCAAGGCTTGCAATCACAACGGGCATGGTCGCCAGGCCGTCGAGACCATCGGTCAAATTCACCGCGTTACCGAAGGCAACAATGACGAACGCCCCGAACACGATGTAAAACCAACCGAGGTCGGCGACCGCCTTGTTGACGAATGGAACGTGAAGTTCGGTCCCACCTGTTCGAACCATCAGCCATGTCGCGACTCCGGCCAAAAGGAATTCGAGCAACAAGCGAAACTTGCCGGAAAGGCCCGCGTGATGGGCCCTTTTCACCTTGTCGTAATCGTCGAGCCAGCCGATCAGCCCGAAACCTGCAGTCACCAGCAGGCAGGCCCACACATATCGATTTGCGAGATCCATCCAGAGGAGAACCGAGATCGAAAGCGAAATGAGGATCAGAAGGCCGCCCATCGTCGGAGTTCCTCGCTTCGAGAGGTGGCTTTTCGGACCATCCTCTCGAATGGGCTGACCCTTCCCCTGTTTGGTTCGTAACCAGCTGATGAATTGCGGCCCAATGAGAAGTCCGATCAAAAGCGCGGTAGCGCTTGCGGCACCTGCACGAAAACTGATGTAACGAATAAGGTTCAGGACGCCGGGAAACCCAAGCTGCTCGGCAATCATGTAGAGCATGCGATTCCCCCCGCGACACGCTCCACCAAACGCGCAAGTCCGACCGAATTCGAAGCCTTCACGAGAATTGCATCGCCCGGTCTCACAAATCTCAAAAGGACATCGGTCGCGGCCTCTACGCTCGTCACTCGACTGATATCGATTTCATTCTCGAGGATTTCTGCAAGCGGCCCCATTTCGTCCCCAATGAGAACAAGCTTGTCGATTCTTGCGTCTCTTACCGACGGGGCAAGACCGGCGTGGAGTGGGCCGCTGTGATCGCCAAGCTCGCGCATTGGTCCAAGCACCGCGATTCGTCGCTTGACGTCCCGCTCGGCACCAAGACTCTTGAGCGTTGCCGACATCGAGGCAGGATTTGCATTGTAGCTTTCGTCGATAAGAAGCAGCGCACCGTCTTCAAAATCGATCACGTACCTTTTGCCGCGCCCTTTGAGACCGACGAGATCGGCAAGGGCGAGTCCGGCAACGGCCACATCTTCGCCAACCGCCTCTACCGCCGCGAGAACTGCAAGAGCGTTTGACACCCAATGGTCTCCCCTTTGGGAGATCGTGAAGGTCAGTTCCCGTTCGAGTAGCCCGGCGCTGATGAGCGTTCCACCGGACTCAGCTGCGACGGCGTGAACCGCATGAACATCGGCATCGCCCGCGCCAAAGGTGATGATCCGGTCCGAGCGACGCCGAGCAGCTTTGACGAGACGATCCCGATGCGCTGTTTCATTGGGGACGATCGCGACTCCCGGCGGCTCCAGGCCCTCGAAAATTTCCGCCTTGGCGTCGGCAATGGCCTCTTCCGATCCGAGATTTTCGATGTGCGCGGGAGCAATGGCGGTGATGATCGCCACCTGAGGACGCACCTGGGCGACCAGAGCCCGAATTTCACCGGCGTGGTTCATGCCCATCTCGAACACTGCAAATTCGGTTTCGCGTGGCATTCGCGCAAGACTGAGCGGAACTCCAGTGTGATTGTTGTAGCTTTTCAACGAGCGATGAACCTTGCCCGGACAATTTCGATCGAGAGCGGCGAAAAGCGCTTCCTTGGTGCTGGTTTTTCCGACCGATCCCGTAACCCCAATGATGACCGCTCGACTTCGCTGGCGTGATGCGGCGCCAAGCGCCAGGAGCGCAGCGAAACAATCCTCAACGAGAACGTGCGGGCCATCGACCGGCTGGGAGACAATTGCACCAGTTGCACCGGCGGCAAATGCCGAATGAACAAAGCCGTGGCCGTCGTGAGCTGTTCCGGGCATTGCAATGAAGAGATCGCCAGGTTCGACTTCGCGGCTGTCAAACGTCACTCCGGTAACCTTGAACGATGCGCTTGCGCGGCCACCGGTTGCGTGTGCGATCTCCTCCGAAGTCCAGAGAGAAGTCACGCTGCACATTCCCGTGCAACAAGGGCGTCGTCGAACGGAAGGACCCGGTCGCCGACGATTTGCCCCGTTTCGTGCCCCTTGCCTGCGACGAGGACAATGTCTCCCGGACGCGATAGCCGAACCGCTTCGAAAATGGCTTCGCGCCGGCCCGGAATCTCGATCGCTCCAGCGGCACATGCGAGAATCTCGCCCCTGATCCGTTGTGGATCCTCGCTTCTGGGGTTGTCGTCGGTGACGATCACCACGTCCGACATTTTGACCGCAACGCTGCCCATTTGAGGCCGCTTGCCCTGATCGCGGTCCCCGCCCGCCCCGAACACGACGATGAGCTTCCCTTCGACATGCGCTCGTAAAGCGGCGATCGCCGCTTCGAGTGCATCGGGAGTGTGGGCATAATCGACGTAGACTGGAACGCCCGCGCCGGTGATGACAGCGCGCTCCAGGCGTCCGCGCACAGGAGCAACCCTCTCGATCGCGGCGTAAGTGGATTTCCAGTTGCCGCCGGTCGCAAGTACGAGACCCGCGGCGGTGAGAACATTTGCTGCCTGATAGGCACCGATCAACGGCAGGGAAACGGAATAGGATTTGCCGCAATATTCTAGCGCCAGCTTTTGTCCGAGCGGCGTTGCCCGTTGTTCAAGGAGACGAACTGTCGTTCCGTTACGTCCGATGGTCAGAATCTCGTGGCCTCGGCGCTTCGACCGCTCAATGACCTCACTGGATTTTGGATCGTCGGCCCAAATGACTGCGCGTTTTCCGGGTTCGAGCAGATTTTCGAACAGCCGCATCTTCGCTTCGAAATAGCATTCCATCGTCTCATGATAATCAAGGTGATCGCGGCTAAAGTTGGTGAAAGCCGCTGCGCTCAGGGGAATACCCTCGCAACGATGCTGATCTAATCCGTGGCTCGAGGCTTCATAGGCCGCGTGGCTGATGCCCATGCGCTTGAGGCCGGCCATGTTCTGCAGAAATGTCACAATATCGGGCGTGGTCAGCCCGGTCGTCACCTGTTCGTCCGAGGTTGTGACTCCAAGCGTCCCAATCGACGCGGAGCGGTGGCCTGAAATGCGCCAGATCTGGCGCGTCAACTCGACGGTCGATGTTTTCCCGTTGGTCCCTGTGACTGCCACGACTGTCGAGGGAAATGGCGCATAAAATTTCGAGGCAAGCTCTGCAAAAAGACGGCGTGGCTCGGAATCGGACAAAAGCGGCACGGCGCCAGAATCGATTCCGGGGCGCGCAACAACTGCGACTGCTCCGCGCTCGACGGCACTTGGAATAAAGTCCTCACCGTTGAAGATTGTCCCCTTGAAGGCTCCGAAGACGTTTCCGGGCGCAACCCTGCGGTGGTCGATTGCAAATCCCGTCACTTCAGAATCGCTGCCGACCTCCGCGATGTCGTCAAGTCGCACTCCGTTCAGTCCTTTTTCGAATCTTGTTTTGGGGACTGTACGTAAGGCAGGACTTCACTCATGTTCGGCTCGCGGTTCAAATCGGGCGCAATTCCAAGCATCGGCGCAATCCGGCTGACGGTCCGGCCCACTACCGGAGCGACGTTCCATCCCGCAGTCGTAAAACCGAAGGTTTCCGGAGTTGCCTTTGGCTCGTCCAGCATGACGACGATCACATAGCGCGGGTCGTCCATCGGGAACACACCTGCAAAACTCGTAAGGTTGACCGACTGGCTGTAGTGGCCATTGATAATCTTCTGGGCAGTGCCGGTCTTACCGCCAATCCGATATCCCGGAGCGTCAGCCTTCCGCCCAGTTCCCTTCATCACGACAAGGCGAAGCAGCGAACGCATTCGGTAGCTCGTATCGGCGGTGAACACCCGCCTCCCTTGGGCAAGCGGGTGTTCGGGACTGACCTTGAGGATGGTTGGCGTGTGATAGATGCCCCCGTCGAACAGGGTGGCATATCCCATCGCAAGCTGGAGAGGTGCGACCGCAATTCCCTCTCCGAACCCGACGGTCATGGTTTCAAATGGGCCCCAGCGTTTTCCCGGAGTCAGCGGGCGACCACGCTCCTTCAGCTCGATTTCCACGCGATCGAGAAAGCCCATTTTTTTAAGCCAGGCCTTTTGGCGTTCGGTACCGAGCTGATCGGCGATTTGAGCCATTCCGATATTCGAGCTCTCCATCATGATTTCGGCAACGGAGCAACGGCGTCCGAACGGATGCGTATCGTGAACCAGATGGCCATAAGCCGGCAGGACTTCTGGACAGTTCATCATTTGACCCGGGCCCGAGACGGTTCCGGAATCCATCGCCATCGCAAGCGTAAACGGTTTGAACGTCGAGCCGAGTTCGAACACTCCAAGCGTCGCACGGTTAAACAGCTGATCGGGGGTGGCCTGGCCCGGAGCGTTGGGGTTGAACGATGGAAGCGAAGTCATGGCAATGACTTCGCCGGTGTGCACGTCCATGACGACGCCAGCTGCTCCGATCGCGGAGAAATGCTGCATTGCATCGCCGAGTTCGGCCTCGAGCGCCTGCTGCACTCGGCTCGAGATCGAAAGAACAAGCGGTTGGCCCCTCGTCCTGGGATCGGATAGATAGGAATCGAACGCCCGTTCGACGCCCGCGGAGCCTTTGCCGTCGATATTGGTGAAACCCAAAACGTGAGAGGCAAGCGTCGTCTCGGGGTAAAGCCGATCCGGCTCGCGATCGAGCGCAATTCCCGGCTCGCCGATCGCATTCACCGCTTCCACGAGCTCGGGTGACGCTCGTCGCCGCAAATAAAAGAAAGGCTTGTTGGATCGAAGGAGCGCAAAATATTGCTCTGCAGAATGCTCGGGCATCAACTGGGCGAGACGTTGCGCGAGCGCGAGTTTGTCGCCGATGACCTTGGAGGGATGGATCGAGATCGTCCACGCATCGATCGTCCGGGCGAGGGCCTCACCGTCGCGATCGAGAACGTCTCCGCGTTCGGGAATGAAGGCGGTCAACTCTTCCTTTCGGCCGGCATGGTCACCAAAGGCTGCGAGATAGAGTATTCGAAGAGCAATTAGGGCGATGAGCCCGGCATAAACGACCATTCCGAACATCAGCCGCTGATGCATTACGGCGAGCATTTGCCGCCGTTGACCGACGAGTCGGAGCCGCTCGGGCCGGGGCGCGACGAGAGCGGGGGTTGGAGCGTTCATCGGCCGGTAGGTGCGTCCTTGGTTTTGCCTGAGTGCTTCAGCGGTAACGGTGCAAGCGGATCGGTTTTCGCAAACTGAACGCGTCTTGTCACCGATCGGAGGGCCACAAGTACCGGTTTATCCACCGATTTCTTGTTGGTTGCGCTTAAGCTTGAAGGACTTCGAACTGACGCCGGCTTTGCTGCAGCCACCCTCCGGCCTTTCGCCTTTGCCGTCATTTTGGCGGCCGCGAGGCCCGACTCCTCCTTGGACTTGATTGAAGCCGGCTTCGCCGCCGTAACCGGCCTGTCCAGGGACGTTTTAGCGGTTCGCTGGGGCACAGCGACAGCCGCTTTCACCGGGACCTCGCGCGTCTCGGTTTTCAGACTTGCTTCGTGGAGCAGCGCTCCAGGGTTTTGCGCTGAAGCAACCCGGTCATCAGTGCTGACCGGGCCAAGCTGAGGCTTCGGGGGGACCGGCGCCGGAGCCGAAGCAAGGACGACCGGCGCGTGGAAATCTGGCTGGCGTTCGGGCTGCGTCAGTTTCGCAAGCTCAAAGCCTCCCTGAACGAATTGATTTGCAGCAGGAGCGGAGAGGGAAAAAGCCCCAGCGTTCCACCGTTCAAGCTGGGAAAGACGTCCACGAGTGCCGATCTCCGTCTGAAGAAGACGAAGATCGCGCTGAGTGAGGACAATTCGGGTTTCCACGTCCTCGAGCTGACGCGCGCTCCGAAGCGACGCGGAGGGAGACGAGATAGCAGCTAAGTGCTGCGCCAGCGCAGCTTGCAACCATGAAAAGAGAGCCAAAGCTTCGAGCGCTCATTGGAGCTTTCCCTTCCGGGCTGGTGCGGAGGTTCGGACCGCGCTGCGCAAACGTGCCGAGCGAGCCCGCGGATTGGTCTTCAATTCGGCTGGTGTCGGAGCAACCGGTTTGGCGACTCGCTCGAACGTCGGCTCGGTCGAGCTCGAAACAACCGGGCGATGGCGCGAACCAGCGGGTGAGCCACCGCTCCGCTCTCGAAGGAACCGCTTTACGATGCGATCCTCGAGACTGTGAAAAGTGACGATCGCAAGCCGGCCGCCGGGTTTCAACGCACGTTCGGCGGCGTCGAGGCCGCCTTCCAGTTCGTCCAGCTCCGAATTGAGATGAATTCGAAGCGCTTGGAACGTGCGTGTTGCGGGATCGCTCTTCTGTCCGGTTCGAAATCCGGCCGCCCGCCGAACGATCGCGGCGAGTTCCGAAGTTCGATGAAGAGGACGTGCAGCGACGATTGCGCGGGCAATCGCCCGGGCGCGCGGCTCCTCCCCGTAGTCGCGCAGAACCCGGGCGATCTCGGCCTCTTCGGCCGAATTCAAAAAGTCGGCGGCGGTCAGGCCCGACTTGCTCATGCGCATGTCGAGCGGCCCATCGGACTGGAACGAAAATCCGCGCTCCGAACGATCGAGCTGCATCGAAGAGACGCCGATATCGAGCGCAATTGCATCAACTCGCCCAAAGCCATGAGCCTCGAGCGCGTGATCCATTTGACTAAACCGCTCTTCGACCAAGGTCAGGCGGGGGTCCGGGACGAGTGACGAGCCGGCCTCGATCGCCTCGGGATCTCGATCGAAGCCGATCACTCGTGCGGCCCCCGCCGCGAGCATGGCGCGCGTATAGCCGCCCGCTCCAAACGTGCCGTCGACAAGAACATCGCCGTGATGAATCGAAAGGGCACCGATCACTTCATCAATCAGCACAGGAACGTGTCCAGAAACGCGGGTTCGTGCGTCGGTCATGACGCGCTTCGCTCTTCGAGACGAAATCGAGCGATGTCCTTCAAGTCCGCCGGAATTCGCGGATCCTTGAGAAGGCGATCCGGGTTCCAGATCTGAAACGTCTCTCCGGTGCCAAGAAATAGGGCGAGATCGCAGATCTCGCCCTTCCGTCGCATCATCGGGGGCATGAGGATGCGACCGGAACTGTCGTAAGGGACTTCCTCCGTCGCTGCGAAAGCCATCAGATTTCGCTGCTGATATTCGAGCTGAGCGTCGGGATTGGTCTCTTCTTTCTCGAGCAATCGCTCGAGCTTCGAGTGTTTCAGCGCCGCGTAGGCCGGGTCGTAGGCGCCGAGGCATGGAAAGGTCTCGTGTTTTGCAAGCACGATGGTTCGGGCGTCGCCGCGCTTTTCAATGACCGATCGAAGAAATGCAGGAATGGATACGCGGCCCTTTGCATCGACCGCGTTTAGCGCGCTGCCCTGAAACAGATGCTCTAGCGCCACGCCCGAAACTCTCCTCTTCCGAGCGCGCGAGACACCGTTCGCGAACTCGCGCTTCCGCACGCGTTCGCGTCAGCTTTCAAAACAACGGGTAAGCCCCCCGCGCTACAGCCCCTGTAGGTAACTCAATGCGGTGCGGGATACAATGGGTTTTCGTGGTTTTTTGTGGGATTCCATGGATTCCGCCGGATTTCTGCGGCTTTTTGCAAGGATGGAATCTCGATGTTCCTTATGTGTTCTGCGGGTTCAATCCTGTGGATAAGTCTGTTGTTTACCGAATCACTGAACCTCGAGACGCGCAAGCTCTTCAACCAGCGCGTCGAGATTATGGACGCTTTTTGGGCCTAATTGGCCGACATTGAGAAAATCGGCATCCGCGATGATGGTTGCTCGGCCGGTTCCGACACGACAATAGGCGGCCAGCCGGTCGTGATTGATCGGGCAGCTGCCGAAGAGCGAGCCGGGTGAATCGGTGAGGACATCATAGCTTCCAAGATGTTCGATCCTCTCTCCACTTCGTTCAGGGCTGTCGAGGCGAACGCCCCAATGAGCGAGCAGGCCGGTGTCCATGAACATCGCTGGAGGGTTCAGCGGATCTCCAAGAGGACGTTCGTCTGGCCATTCAAGCATTGGATCCACGGCCAACAAGATTCTTCCTCCGGAGCGAACCCAGTGATCGAGAGCAACCAAGTCTTCGGCAGGTTGGGCAAGCGGTTGGGCCATCAGCAAAAGATGCCCCTTTGCCAGCTCACTTGGAGCAGCCACGCTGATCGGAACGACGCGGTATCTCAGCTCCAGCCTCTGCAACACCGGGGAACCATTGTCCTGGAGAGAGAATTGCTCGCCAAAAACCAGCGGAAGGCTGGTCAATAGAAGAAGCGTCGGCCGCTTATTCAAAGCGCGCGAAGGAGGCGGTGTGGGTGCTTGTCGAACGTCCAGCAATCCCAAGATCAGTCCGGCAACGATCAGGATTGCAATGGCTAAGAGAGAGAGCGCTCGGCTCACTCATTTCTTCTTCGCTGAGCTCGCCGAATTGTTCGCCGTATCGTCCGAACCACCCGGAGCAACTCCAAGCTCGGCGAGCGGCTCGCTCGGCTCATTTGCGCTCGCCTGCTGAGCCGCATTGCTCACGTTGTCGTGACTCCAGCGGCTGACAATGGAGCCGAGCAGAACCAGCAGGAACGCGAATGCGAGACCCGTCAATCCTATGCGGATGCGCTGAGCACTGCTGCCGTCCTGGTGAGGCATTGGTATCGACGAAGCTATGGCTCGCATCGACAATATGCAAGCGTGCCGCTTGACGACACTCCTTTCCGCCGCAAATGGTCAATTCATGACTCGTTATCCCCTGCTCATCACTCTTGCAGCGGCCGCCGCGCTCGCCGGTTGCAGCAAGCACCACACCATTGTTGCCAGTTCCGAGCCGGCCGACACCGACACGAACGTGGCCGTCAACGGACCGGTCGCTCTTCCGCCTGCGGTTATCGGGACGAAGCTCTATCGCTGCGCCGACAACAGCGTCGTTACGGTCGACTACCTGTCCGACAACAAGTCGGCGAACGTCCATGCCGGCAAGGGCGAAACAACCCAGGTTGTTTCGAGCGCCGCAGGCAAGCCGATGACTGCAAGCGGTGGCTATTCGGTCGAAGGCTCTCCAACGCGCTTCGTCTGCGACGATCGCAGTGCCTGGGCATCCGTCTCAGACCTGCACCGCCTAAATCCAGGCGGCGTTGTTGCCGCTTCATGCAGGACGACCGAACCAAACGCCCGACTGTATCGGACTGGAGGTTGTGCTCGCTTCGAAAATGCCGTGGGCAGCCGCTTCGTGACACAAGGCGTGGCGGCTGTTCGCGTGACTGATATGAATTCTGAAGGCTCAAATCTTCTCTCTTTTGCGGCGCTTGCCTGCGCTCGCAAAGTTATTCCTAAATGCTGATTACCCGGCGCGGATTTGCCCGCGGCTCGTTGAGCCTAGCGGTTGCTCAAGTTGCGGCCCCCGCCCTGTGTCAAAATTCAGATCGATCGAGCGCACTGACTGCAATCGGTGCCTATGGTCTTGCGCACCTTCAGCATTTTGGCCTGCCGGGACTGACTCTTGGAGTGACGACCGGCGACGGCTTGAGCACTGTCATGGACTTCGGTTACGCCAATCCCGGAACGGGCGTAAAGATTTCCCCCGGAACGCTTTTTCAGATCGGATCGATCAGCAAACTCGTTACCTCGGCGATATTGCACCAGTTTGCAGCAGAAGGCCGGCTCAGCCTCAACGATCGAGTTAGCGCGCTTCTTCCCGCCATTCCACTTCCTCCAGGAAACGCGATCGAGATCCAGCATTTACTCGACCATTCGGCTGGCATTGCATCGGATGTCCCCGTCTTTCCCGATGGCGGTCTCTGGACCGCCTATCCGCCCGGGCAGCATTGGCACTATTCCAACACTGGCTACGAGATCCTGGGACTTGTTATCGAACATCTGGGTGAAAAGCCGCTCGCCCAGATTGTCCAGGAGCGGATTTTTAGTCCGCTTGGGATGCGACGATCGCTAGGGGCAATACTTGCCAAGGATCGATCGCAATATGCTCAAGGATTCGAAGTGATCGACGAGCTGCCATTTGCGATCGGAGTTCCGCTCGCCCCGTCGGCCTGGGTCGATACCAGCTCGGCGGCAGTCAATATCGCGTCAACGGCTTCGGACATGAATCTTCTTCTTCGTTCCCTTGCTGGTGCCGCCGGGGGCAAGGGCGGCCTTGGACTGACGCCACTTGCGGCTCGGATTGATACAAGGCACGCCGTCCCTAGCGATGAGCGTGGAATGTCCTACGGCAACGGACTGATGCATGTTTACTCGGGCAATCGCGCCTATCTCCACCACACCGGCGGGATGGTGAGCTTTTCTTCCTCATTCCACCTCGACGTCGTGAGCGGCGCCGGCGCATTCGCAAGCGCGACAATCAGCGCGTTTGCCCAATATCGGCCGAAGCTTTTGACCGAATTTGCGGTCCAGGCCCTTACGAACGCCGGGCTCGGCCGACCTTTGCCGGTTCCTCCGTCGCTCGAAATCCCGATTGCCAACGCCGCAGCTTATGCCGCGCGCTATTCGGGACCGGCAGGATCGCTCGAAGTTAAAGTGGGTGCCCCGCTCGCGATCGAAGCCGGCGGACAGCGCGCATCACTTCAACCGCAAGGCGCGGACCTCTTCACGACGACCCACCCGGCGTTTCGTGAATTCAGTCTGATGTTCGAGCGAAACGGTTCTTCAGTAACTGCGGTAAGCTTCGGCCCGTCGACCTATTTGCGAGTTGGAAGTGCCGCGAAGCTGCCAGCATCTGATCCGGACCTCGCAAAGCTTGCAGGGCGCTACTCGAACGACAATCCGTGGCTTGGCTTCGCTCACGTTGTCGAACGTGGCGGCCGGCTCTGGCTTGGAACCGAAATTCCAATGGAGGGGACTGGAACAAATCTCTGGCAAATCGGTGACGAACCATGGTCGCCCGAGCGAGGCTCTTTCATGGATTTCGTCGACGGGCGGCCACAGACATTCATCTTCTCGGGTGCGAGATTTTCGCGTCAGGATGTCTAGCGCAGCGCCCTAGCCCGGGACCGGCCGCGGAGCTAAGGGCTCCCGATGGACGTTCTTGAAGCCTCTCGCATCAGCCCGGCGACGATCGCCGAACACGGACTGTCGCACGAAGAATATGGTCGCATCGTCAAGGCCCTCAATCGCGAGCCCAATCTTCTTGAGCTCGGTATCTTTTCGGTCATGTGGTCTGAGCATTGCAGCTACAAAAGCTCGCGCGCCCACCTGCGGAAACTTCCGACTTCGGCGTCATGGGTCATTCAAGGGCCAGGAGAAAATGCGGGCGTAATCGACATCGGAGATGGCGAGGCTGCCATCTTCAAGATGGAGAGTCACAATCATCCGTCATACATTGAACCCTACCAGGGCGCTGCAACCGGAGTTGGCGGGATCTTGCGCGATGTGTTCACGATGGGGGCACGCCCGATCGCCAATATGAACGCACTTCGCTTTGGACGGCCCGACCATCCGAAAACTCGTCATCTCGTCGCTGGAGTCGTCGCCGGCATCGGCGGTTATGGCAATTGTGTTGGGGTTCCGACCGTTGGCGGGGAAGTAAATTTCGACGCCGCCTACGACGGAAACATCCTGGTCAATGCGATGACTGTCGGCATCGCGAGAACGGACAGGATTTTTTATTCGGCCGCAGCCGGCATTGGAAATCCGGTGGTCTATGTCGGATCGAAAACCGGCCGCGACGGAATTCACGGCGCAACCATGGCAAGTGCGGACTTTTCAGAGGACAGCGAGGAAAAGCGACCGACGGTTCAGGTTGGAGATCCTTTCACCGAGAAGCTTCTCATCGAAGCCTGTCTTGAGCTGATGGCGTCCGATGCGATCGTTGCCATTCAGGATATGGGCGCTGCGGGTCTGACTTCGTCGTCGGTTGAAATGGCGAGCAAGGGCGGCGTCGGAATTCGCCTCGACATGAACAAGGTGCCGTGCCGCGAAGACGCCATGACTCCTTATGAAATGATGCTCTCGGAGAGCCAGGAGCGGATGCTTATGGTTCTCAAGCCTGGTCGCGAAGCTGAGGCGGAAGCGATCTTTCGCAAATGGGAGCTGGACTTCGCGGTCATTGGGGAAGTGACCGATACCGGACGGATGGATCTGGTTTGGAACGGCGAAACCGTTGCTCAATTCCGCTCGGGCCTTTGGCTGATGATGCTCCTTGCTACGAGCGACCCTATCGCATTTCCGAAGCACCTGTGCCGTTCGAAGTCGTTCCGAAAAGCCGAGATATCGTGGGCGATCTTTTGAAGTTGATCGCCTCGCCCAATCTTGCCAGCCGGCGCTGGGTTTGGGAGCAATATGATCAATCCGTCGGCGGCGACACCGTCCAGCGTCCTGGCGGCGACGCGGCCATCGTTCGGGTGCACGGCTCGAAAAAGGCGCTCGCAATCACCACCGACTGCAGCCCGCGCTATTGTTATTCCGATCCTTTTGAGGGCGGCAAGCAGGCCGTCGCTGAAGCCTACAGAAACCTTTCAACCGTTGGCGCAAAGCCGCTCGCGATTACCAATTGCCTCAACTTCGGGAACCCGGAGCGTCCCGAGATCATGGGCCAGCTGGTCGGTTGTATCGAAGGAATGGCGGAGGCGTGCAAAGCGCTCGATTTCCCGGTCGTGAGCGGCAATGTCTCGCTTTATAACGAAACCAAGACTGAGGACGGAAGCAGTCTCGCGATTCTTCCCACTCCGGCGATCGGCGCGGTTGGTCTTCTGAAAGACTGGGAGCAAAGCAGCACCATGGCCTTCAAGGACGAAGGCGAAACCATCATCCTGCTGGGGCACTCGAGTGGACACGTTGGCCAGTCGCTTTGGCTCGAGGTGTGTCATGGCCTGCGCGAAGGCCCGCCGCCGCCAGTCGATCTTGCCGTTGAGCAGCGTCTCGGCAAAGTCGTGCGCGATCTGATCGCCGGCGGAAAGGTTACGGCGGCTCACGATATCAGCGACGGTGGAGCACTCGTTGCCATTGCCGAAATGGGCCTTGCCGGCGACATTGGTGCCGAAGTGAAACTGCCGACCGCTGCAAATCCCGCCGCAATTCTGTTCGGCGAAGACCAGGGACGCATTCTCGTGACCACACGCTGGCCGGAATCGGTTCGGGCGCTTGCCAATTCCTTGCAGATCTTTGCAATCGAAGTGGGAACGACAGGCGGCGATTCCATCCGGGTTCGTTCGAGCGAACATGGGACCAGCCAGTCGATATCGCTCGCTAAGCTCCGAAGCGCGAGCGAAGGGTTTTTTCCCAGCCTGATGGGGACTGAACTGACGCCTGAAGCTTAAATTCGCCCGAAGCTTTGGTTGGAGGCTTTGCGGCCGAAACCGGACTGACCCGATCGGCTAACGAGCGGGTTCGTCGCCTTGTCGAACAAGTCGATGGTGTGATCGAATAGTCTTCGAAGCTCGACGACCTCGGGAACGAGCTCATCCGGAAACCGGTGACTTTCGACACAAAAGCGAGCGGTCGATTCAATCAATTCCGCGACATCGGCAAGCGGCGCTGCGCCAAGCTGGCGAGCTTCGCCCTTCAAGGTATGGGCAGGCGTGACGAGAGCCGTCGTGTTCTGTTCGCGCATCGCGGCCTCGATCTGCGCGATCGACTTCACTCCATCTTCCTTGAAATAGCTGAGGATGCGGATGAACCCAGGGCCAAGCTCCGCCCGGCTCTTCTCGAAATGTCCCCAGTCAACGATGTCCCGAGCGTCGTCGGTCACACCAAACTCCTCAAGCGCCGTCGATCGGCAGTGGATCCACGCACAGGAAATAGTCCAACAAGAGTAAAATTTGCCTTAGCGCCGGTCGAAAGGATTTCGTCCGCCTCGAAAATCGAGGCGCAACGGGATGGCTTCAAGGCAAAGATCGCGCCGCATCGCGTTGACCAGATAGCGCCGATAACTTTCGGGAAGTTCGTCGGTGCGATTGCCGAAGACAAGAAATGTCGGAGGGCGTGATTTGATTTGAGTGATGTAGCGAAGCTTGATCCGTTTGCCTTTTGGAGCCGGGGGCGGATTGGATTCGATTGCGCGTTCGAACCAGCGGTTGAGCTCTCCGGTCGGAATGCGCCTGGCCCAGGCGTCGCGAAGTTCGAACGCGACTTTAAGGATTGTTTCGATGCCTTTGCCGGTCTTAGCCGAGACAGCGAGAAGAGGAACATCGCGAAGCTGAGCAAGTCCTTCGCTAAGTGCGGCTTTGATTCCGTTGAACAACGCCGACGCACCCTCGGCAATGTCCCATTTGTTGACCGCAATGATCAATGCCCGTCCTTCTTCAATGACCTGGTCGGCGATCTTGAGATCCTGCGATTCTAGGCCTCGCGTTGCATCGAGCAGCAGAACCACCACTTCGGCATAATCGATCGAACGCTTTGTATCGGCTGCCGAAAGACGCTCGAGCTTGTCATCGACCCGCGATCGCTTCCTTAAGCCGGCAGTGTCGACCAACTGAACCGGCCGCCCCTGCCATACCCAGTCGAGACTGATGGAATCCCGTGTGATTCCCGCTTCCGGTCCGGTGATCATCCGTTCCTCGCCGAGCATCATGTTGACCAGCGTCGACTTGCCGGCATTGGGTCTGCCAACAATTGCAAGCTTGAGCGGCGCGCCTTCGCCTGCGGGCTCATCGTCGTTGATTTCCAGTTCGACCAATGGTCGAAGGGCTTCAAACAGCTCGACGATGCCTTCCCCATGCTCTGCACTGAACGCGACAGGTTCGCCAAGGCCGAGACGATAGCATTCAAGAACGCCGGATTGGCCCGAACGTCCTTCGACCTTGTTCGCAACCACGACAATCGGAGTGGTTTGAGTTCTGAGCCACCGTACGATCTCTTCATCGAGCGGGGTCACCCCTTCTCGAGCGTCCATGAGAAACAGCGCGGCATCGGCATCCTGAACCGCAGCTTCCGTCTGAGCTCGCATTCGGCCAGGAAGAGTTTCAGGGTCCTCGTCCTCAAATCCAGCCGTGTCGATAACTCGAAAATCCAAACCAAGGAGATTGGCGTCGCCTTCACGGCGATCGCGAGTGACTCCGGGCCGGTCGTCCACCAGCGCAATTCGCTTTCCGACGAGCCGGTTGAACAGCGTCGATTTGCCGACATTGGGTCGGCCGACGATTGCGACTGTCGGGAGAGGCATGTCGTTGGCCTAGCGAATGTGGCGCGCCAATGCGAGACGGGAAGGAACCACGCCGTTCCTTCGCTCAACAATCAAGTCATCCAGGGTCACAAGGACCTACCGATAGGCGTGAAGGCGCGCTTGGTCGTCGTAAATATAAAGCGTCGAATCCGCGACCACCGGAGGAAGACTGACAGGCGATCCAACGCTGAACTGCGACTGATAGCTTCCCGTCGCGGGATCGATCTGGATGATTTCGCCATTGGACGCCGTCAGCAAAAGTCGTCCGCCCGCGAGCACCGGCCCCGAATAGTCGACGTCGCCCTTCTTCTTCTTTGGATTGATGAACGAGGGAAGCTGATTGATCCAGCGGATGTGCCCATTTTGACGATAGATACAAAGCAACTTGTCGTCGTCGGTGACGACAAACACCCAGTCACCGGCGACCCAGGGCGTCGAAATGCCCGCAATGTTGAGCTCCCACATGCGCTGGCCGGAAATGAGATCGAGGGCGACCATTCTTCCGCCCGCGCCGACCGCGAACACCTGTCCATTGTCGATGACCGGATCGGCGTCGATGTCCGAGAGCGACGAAACGCTCGTCCGAATGCTGGTTCTTTGTAGCTGGTCCTGCCAGACCTGACGGCCGTTTTCATAACGATAACCGTTCAGTTCGCCCGACGAGAAACCGGCGACGACCGTCCCGCGGCCCACGGCAGGCGATGCAGCGCCAAACAACCCGGCAATTTCAAGCGACGCGGCCTCGGACCAATTGGTCGAACCATCGTCTTCCTTGAGTGAATAGATCTGATTGTCTTCGCTGACGACGTAAACAGCTCCGTTGGCAACCGTTGGTGATCCGCGCAGCGGACCGCCCGGTCGGACCTTCCAGAGAATCCCGCCGGTTTGTTCACTTAACGCAGCCACATAGCCAAGCCCGTTCGTCGCAAAGATCCGACCATTGTCGTAGGCGATGCCACCGCCATAAAGAGCGCTCTCGTCGCCCCGGATGACGGGGGTCTGGCTCGCCCAAACGAGGGCGCCGGTGCGCGCATCAAATGCACGAACTGCGCTCAAAGTATCGATGGTATAAACCCGCCCGTTGGCGACAATCGGCGGAGCAGAAAGTCTCATGGTGAGACTGCTTCCGTGCCCAGCCTGCACGGTAAACGCCGGCCGAAGTGCCGCACCGAGCGCGAGATGGCCCATAGAATTGCTGGCATCGCCGCCCAATTCGGTCCAACCGGAATTTGCTGTCGCCGGAGGCAGACTGAAGGGAAGCGCCTGCGTCGCAGGGTCCATTTCGACCTCGCCCTCGGTCGTCAGCACCGGAATACGCTGACCGAGGACCGGAGTGCCGGGTCTCGAACCTTTCTTGAACAGGCTGCAGCCGCTCGAGGCGAATGCGCTGGCGATGAGGAGTCCAGCGGCAAAATTCCTTAATGTTTTCATTCTCTTCCTATTGGGCCTGTGGTCCGAGTGCCGCGCTCGCATCAGCGCCGAGGCTCCCCGCAATCTGGATGGCGCGGTTCCGAATTGATTCGGGCGCGCTCTTGTCGTTGGCGATCGTCGCAAAAAGCTGACCCGCTTCCTGGTTTTTGCCTTCTTTGATGAGTGCCAGTGCAGTCATTTCGCCGGCAGAGCCGAACCAGGGATTGCCCGGTTTCGAAAGCGGTTCGAGGCGCGATATGATCTGCCCGGGCTGAAGTTCATCGAATTCGACAGCAGTTTGGCGAATGAGCGCGGCATTGCGGTAGGAATGCGGAAACGAGCTGTCATCGCTGATCTTTTTGTAGATCGCGGCTGCCGTCTTCGGGTCATTCTGCTGAAGTGCAAATGCCGCCCGGGTAAACATTGCGGTCGCGCGAACGCCCTCGCTTCCGCTCGCCGAAAGATCATCCAGTTGCCCTGCGACCTTGCCAGTGTTTCCGCTGGCGATGTCCTTGTAGATCTGAGCAAGCTGTTCGACTTCGGCCTGCGACCGATCCACGCGGTGTTGCTGAAACCAGATAATACCGCCGCAGATCGCAAGAAACACGACCAATCCGACGACTAGCAGAGCGCCATTCTTTCGGAAAAAGTTGTAAATCCGGTCCTGCCGCAGGTTGTCATCGACCTCGCGTACAAATGTTTCCGTAATGTCCGGGGGCTGCGCCAAAGACGTTCCTCAGTTTCATTCGCTCGGGGAATCCGCTTGCCGCCGCTCCCCTTCCCCACCCGAGATGAACGGAAGCTGGCGGCGGATCGTCTAGCCGCTGCCGCGCGAAACGCAAAGAGGAACTGCAATTGAAGCGTCACTGAGGTCAGGGACCGGGATCAAACCCGGAAAAAAGACATGATCCGAAACCTCGAAAACCTTGCTTAAAAAGGCGCGACAATCCTAGGAATGGACCGACTTCGCCCGATACGTCTGGTCTTCTGACGGGAATGTTCGGGATCGCACCTCCTGCGCATACGAGCGTGCAGCCTCGCCAATCCGGGTCGCAAGATCGTCGTACCGCTTCACGAAACGTGGAGTTCGCTCGAACATTCCGAGCATGTCGTCGATTACCAGGACCTGGCCGTCGCAGTCGGCAGACGCACCAATCCCAATAATCGGAGGCGCAATGGTTCGTGCGACTTTGGTTGCGATCTCGTCGATCACTCCTTCGACGACAATGCAGAAGGCGCCCGCATCCGCGACAGCCTTTGCGTCCGCGACGATCTTTTCCGCCTCTCGCTCTTCACGACCACGAGCGCCATAACCACCGAGCACATTGACGGCTTGCGGAGTGAGCCCGACATGTCCGATCACCGGAATTCCGCGGTTCGTCAAAAGATCGATTGTTGGTGCAAGTGGCTCGCCCCCCTCAAGCTTGACCGCAGCGCAGCCGGTTTCCTTCATGACCCGGGCCGCAGACTCAAAGGCCTGGCCCGGCGAGGCTTCGTAACTTCCAAACGGCAAGTCGACTGCGACCAGCGCATGCCAGCTTCCGCGGACGACCGCTGCCCCATGGGCGCACATCATCTCCAGCGTCACCGGAATGGTCGACGGAAGGCCGTAAATGACCTGGCCGAGGCTGTCGCCGACGAGCAGCATTTCGCAATGGGGATCGAGTAGCTGAGCCATGCGCATGGTATAGGCTGTCAGCATCACGATCGGCTGTTCCGTTCGGAAACCGGTGCCGTCGGCGATTTTGTGCGCTCGGATCGAAGGCGCAGTCATTCGCTTGCCCGGAACGGGCGACGGAGTTGCTCTGCTCGTGCCAGTGTCGATGGTGAAGGTCGACATGAGGTCAGCTTCTAGCTGCCACATTCTCGCACCGCCAGTGCAGCCTTCTGTCATTAGGAACGCCGTCAAACCAGCGAGCCGCGCGATAATCGAATGAGACGAAAAAAGGTCCTACTTGCCGATTTCCAGCCGCTCTTCCCATTTCGCGCCCTCGGCTAGTGAAATGGAATCGAGAACAGCAGTACTTTGATCGCGCAAGATCGAGAACGCGCGGCGAATTGCGCAGCTTGCCTCGTCCTGACAATCACCGCAGGGCGCATAAAAATTGACGCTTGCGCATGAGACCAAAGCGATTGGCCCCTCCATTGTTCGAACGATCTCGCCGAATGAAATTTGCTCTGCGGATTTCGCAAGCCTGTAGCCGCCTTTGGGGCCACGCGCGCTTTTGACGAGCCCACCCTTTTTCAGATCGAGCATGATGAGCTCGAGATATTTGGGAGGAACGCGTTGCGTTTCGGCGATCCGCGCGAGCTGAACTGGACTGCCGTCCTGTTCATTGGCGAGAAACAGGAGTGAGCGAAGCGCGTAGCGGGTCTTTTGAGCGATCATGCCGACCTAGCCTAGCGTCCGAAAAGCTGAGACGCAAAGCGCCGAATTGGTGCGATGAACAAGCTTTAATGGGCCTGAAACGCGTGTGAAAATCGTTTCGAAATATGTGCCGCTAGCCAACGTCTGGGCGCGGAACGAAAAGAATGGATGAAAAATTCATTGGTTCGGTCGCACCATTCGCGATGAACGCGATCCCGGCGATTGCAGTTCGGCGATCGACTGCATCCAACCTGGCGACGAGACAAGTCGGGCAGAAGAACCACAGCAACCTGCCGGAAAGTGAACAAGACTACGCTGAAAAAGACGACTACGAACAAGGTTCGAGCTCACAGCAAGTGTGCTGGACCGGAGTTCCGCGCGGCGATGCGGGGTGACTCCCTCCCGCCGCCGCGCGGAGTCATTGTTTTGAAGCGACAAAGGGTATGGAGCTAAGGCCGCGATGGGGAGGAAGATCCTTTTAGTTGAGGACGACCGCGAAACCGCCGCCTATCTTGCCAAGGGCCTTCGCCAGGAGGGCCACAGCGTGGACCAAGCGACGAATGGCCAGGACGGGCTGTTTCGAGCGACGGACGGCAGCTTCGATCTCATCATTCTCGATCGGATGCTTCCGGTTCTCGACGGTCTTTCGGTCCTTCGGGCACTTCGCGCCGCGCACATCGAGACGCCAGTTCTCATTCTTTCCGCGCTTGCCTCGGTCGGCGACCGGATCGAAGGGCTCGAGTGCGGATCGGATGACTATCTCGTAAAGCCATTCTCGTTCGCGGAACTCCTTGCTCGGGTAAACGCACTTCTTCGTCGCCGGAATTCGCGGGTCGATCCCGCCGACCATCGGCTCACCGTCGGAGACCTCGAAATCGATCCCTTGTCGCGATCTGTTAAACGCGCCGGCAAAAGGCTTGATCTTAAACCCCGTGAATATCTCCTGCTCGAATATTTCGCGCGCAACGAAGGACGCGTGGTGACAAGAACCATGCTTCTCGAGCAGGTTTGGGACTATCATTTCGATCCCGGTACGAACGTCATCGACGTGCACGTCAGCCGCCTTAGACGAAAACTCGAAGAGGGATTTGAAAGACCGCTTCTCCATACGGTCAGGGGCGCGGGCTACATGCTCGCCGCCTGACTTCAGATAGGCCGTTTGATGCCGACGACCCTGCGGATCGCGTTTCTCGCGGGCTTGCTTGCGCTACTTTCGAACCTTGCCGTCATCGGTTTCATCTACGGAAGAACTCATGACGACGCTGTCGCCACTCTCCATCGTCAGGTGGTCGAACAATCGAAAGTCCTAACCGACGTTTATCGGAGCGGCGGAAAGGCTGCGCTGAACGGTGCGATCGAAGACACTCTTGCCTATGCGGATCCCCAGACCGTCGTCGCACTGATCGATTCCACTGGGCGCGAAATCGAGGGTAATCTTGCCGAATCGCCTCCGGTTCAGTCGATGCAGGAAGGCTATCGTAACGCGGTCATTCGGCTTGGCGGACAACCCAGTCCGCACCCGGCCGAGATCGTTTTGAGCCACCTTGCGTCGGGACAGTGGCTGATCAGCGGTCGGCTGGTTGGCGAGGGACTGGCATTCCGGGCGACGCTCGAACGTTCGCTTCTCATCGCGCTGTTTGTGGCGGGATTATTGGGCCTTTTGTGCGGCGTAATTCTCGCTCACTACGTGTCGCGTCGGATTGGAAACATTGCCACTGTCGCCAACCGGATCAGTGCTCGAGATTTAACTCAGAGGGTGCCGCTGACAGGAGCGGGCGACTCATTCGATCGCCTGGGAATGCAAATCAACGCAATGCTCGACCGGATCAGCGCGCTGATGGGCGAACTTCGCCTTCTCACGGATTCTCTTGCCCACGACCTTCGCTCCCCGGCGAGCCGATTGCGAACCGCTGCGCAGGCCGCGGCAGAAACCAATGATCCTGCCGAACAAGAGGAATTGCTCAACAGCGTCGTCAGGAATGCCGATGCGCTCATCCGGATCCTGACTACGGTTCTCGAGATTAGCCGCTCCGAAGCGCTGACGAGCCGGAACCAGTTTGCCTGGTTCGATGTCGGTGAGCTCGCAGCCGAGCTCGTCGAAATGTACGATCCCCTTGCCGAAGAGCGGGGCAGTTGCCTGCGTTACCATCGTCCCGGCCAGGCGGTTCCACTATTCGGTCACCGTCAGCTGCTTGCACAGGCTTTGAGCAATCTCCTCGAAAACGCCATCCGCTACGGGCACAGCGGCGGGGGTATCGAAGTCGCCGTCCAACCCGGAGAACGGAAAATCGAAATCGAGGTTGCGGACCGGGGACCGGGGATCCCGGAAGAGCGACGGGACGAAGCTGTCAAAAGATTTGGAAGGCTCGATTCCAGCCGTTCCGACGAAGGTGCGGGCCTTGGTCTGGCGCTCGCCAAGTCGATCGCTCACCTTCATGACGGAGAGCTTCGTCTCGACGACAACAAGCCGGGCCTGCGTACAACCCTGGAGCTCCCGGTCCACCCGATCCGAGAGCCGCGCTGAACACACCTTCAACTGCGTTCAATTACGTCGAGATGAGGGTGAAATCGGCATCCGACGGCCCGGCCGTTCGTTTAGCCCGAAGGACCATCAGGCCCTTTTGATCCGAATTTGACGACCGACAGAAGGAATTGAAAAATGGCGCACGGCTATCTTGGCGAGGGGTATGGGAGTCATGGTGAGATCGACCCCGACCGCGGTGAACCCGATCGCGACGACGATCGCAACTGGCGCGGCGCGCGCGCCTGGCGGGACCGCGACGAAACCTGGCGCGGCCCAGGTGGCAATTCAGACCGCGCGGTGTTCGGTGGATATGATGACGAAAGAATGAGCCAACGGCAAAGCGGAGATCGCTGGCCCCGGCGCAACTCGTCGACCAGCATTGAGGGACCCGGAGAAGGTGAACTTAGCTACGACCGATCTCGCGGCCGAGGCCTGTTCGGTGCCTCTTCTAACTTCGAAACAGGCGAGCGGCGTTACAGCGCCAATCCGGATGATCATTATCGCAGCTGGCGCGACCGGCAAATGAACAGTCTCGACGAGGATTATGCCGATTATTGTCGCGAGCGCGAGCAACAATTCCACCGTGATTTCGACCAATGGCGTCGCGATCGGCAAGGCAGTACCACTCAGGCAGAAATTGCGGTCGCAGCCGATGAGGAACGCGCGCACGAGCGCGCGCTAAGCGGAGAAGATAATACGCCAAGCCCGATTGATGCAGCAACGCTTGGAACCAATAATTCGGAAAACCGGACCCCGGGCAGGGCGCGAACTCGCTCCTAGCCTCTGGTCATGCGCGGCCGAAAATGTCGGCCGCGCATTTTTACCCCTCGATCACAACTTTCGTTCCGATTTTCGTGAGCCCGTAGAGCTTTTGCGCGAATTTCATCGGCAGATGGATGCAACCATGACTTTCAGGATAGCCAGGTGTCCCGCCGCCGTGCAGCGCAATCCCATATTGATCGATCCGCTCCATCCACGGCATTGGTGCATCGTCATATTTCTTCGATCGATAGAACGGCCGTTTTTCAAGGATCGACCATTGTCCAAGCGGCGTAATATGACCTTGCTTTGCGGTCGAAACGGTTGAAACGCCAATCAGATTTTCGCCGCGATATACGTAAGCCACCTGTATGAGCCGATCGACGATAATGCGTGTTTCTCCCTTAGTCGGGATTGCGCTCACCCACAGATATTGGCCCGGCTCAAGCCCCGTTCGGCCAAACGTTGCAACCATATCCTTGTGACCCTGTGGGGCTGCTCCGGTGGTCCAGAGATAGGGCGAAGCCGACGCCGGTGTCGCGGGAGGTGCCTGCGCGATCTTGGTCGGATGCACAGTGGAGCATGCTGCAAGTGCGCAGACCCCTGGCGCCACAATCCATTTCCAACGGTTGTGCATCGGAACGCTAAACAGCCGATCGTCGGCCGATCGTCAATCCGATGGTAAACCCAATGTTAGCGGTTAACCGGAATCTCGATGCGTTTTCCTTCGACGAGGAAAATTGCGATTGACTGAACCCTTGGGCTTTGCGGCCATTGTCGTCAGATGAGCGAGACGATGCGAACGGATCATAGTTGTCAGGTGGCCGGAAAGTTCACCAAGGCATGAAACGGCTGTCCAATTTGGCGACGTTCCGGTCGCTTCGCATATTCAATTATCGGGTTTGGTTCGGCGGGGCGATCGTCTCGAATGTCGGGACCTGGATGCAGCGTACCGCTCAGGATTGGCTGGTTCTGACAGGGCTTACACATAACAGTGCTTCGGCCGTCGGAATTGTCATGGCGCTCCAGTTCGGGCCCCAACTCCTCCTTTTACCATGGACGGGTTTTGCCGCCGACCACTTCAACCAGCGCAAGCTCCTGATGGCCACCCAGGCGATCATGGGCCTTCTTGCGCTCGCCCTTGGTGTCCTTACCGTTACCGGACTGGTCCGTCTTTGGCAGGTTTATCTATTTGCGTTCCTGTTCGGCTGCACTTCTGCGTTCGATGCTCCCGCTCGTCAGACGTTCGTCGGTGAACTCGTCGGCGATCAGGATCTCCCCAATGCCGTCGCTCTCAATTCGACCTCGTTCAACGCCGGACGAATGATCGGCCCCGCAGTTGCCGGACTCCTCATTGCTTCGATCGGAACCGGCTGGGCGTTCATCGTGAACGGCATCTCCTTCGTCGCCGTCCTGATCTCGATTTCTTCCCTTCGCGCCGCGGAACTTCATCCAAAGCCGCGAGCGCAACGGAGCCGAGGCAGTTTGACGCAAGGCTTTCGCTACGTCTGGGGGCGCAGCGATCTTCGAATTGCGCTCGTCATGCTGTTCCTAATCGGAACCTTTGGATTTAACTTCCCGATCTTCGTTTCAACCATGGCTGTTCGAGTCTTCCACAGCGGCGCTCGCGGTTACGGACTCTTGTCGTCGATCATGGCGATCGGGACCATGTCTGGAGCCCTATTGGGCGCCGGCCGTAGCCAACCGAGATTTCTTTATCTCGTCTACGGCGCGGCCGTTTTTGGAATTGGCTTTCTAATCGCCGCAATTGCTCCAGATTACTGGACGTTTGCAGCGGCACTGATCGTGATTGGCGCGGCTGCGCTTACATTTACCAATACCAGCAACAGCCTCATGCAGCTTTCGACCGAACCGGCGATGCGCGGGAGAGTGATGGCTTTGCGGCTTGCCGTCGCGCTCGGTGGAACTCCAATCGGCGCACCCGTCGTTGGCTGGGTCGCGGACGTCGCGGGACCGCGATGGTCGCTTGGCGTCGGAGCGGCCGCGGGTCTTACCGCCGCACTTGCCGGATTCTATGCGCGCCAGAGGCATTTCGTACGCACTGTCGACCGGTCCCAGGATTCGCTGGACGAATTCCCCTTGCCTACTCCGGCTCCGCGCCCGGGAAGCCAACCGGGAAGCGAAATGGCTTATTTTGATTAAAGATAACCCGTGCCCCGCGGCTCCCTCTCAACCCTCGCGAACGAAGGTCATTCCCACTCGATCGTTCCGGGGGGTTTTGAAGTATAGTCATAGACCACCCGATTGATGCCCTGGACTTCATTCACGATCCGGGTAGCAACCCTGCTCAGGAATTCAGGAGGGAATGGATAGACGTCAGCGGTCATTCCATCGATGCTCGTGACCGCTCGAAGCGCACAAACGTGATCATAGGTGCGGTGATCGCCCATCACTCCGACGGTGCGCACCGGAAGAAGCACTGCAAATGCCTGCCAAATGGCATGATAAAGGCCCGCATTGCGGATCTCCTCGAGATAGATTGCATCGGCCTTGCGCAAAATTTCGCATTTCTCGCCGGTCACTTCGCCTGGAATTCGAATTGCAAGCCCGGGTCCTGGAAACGGATGCCGTTCGACGAACGCTTCGGGCAATCCGAGTTCCCGACCGAGCGCTCGGACTTCGTCCTTGAACAACTCGCGAAGCGGCTCCACGAGTTTCATGTTCATCCGCTCCGGTAACCCGCCGACATTGTGATGGCTCTTGATGGTTACGGACGGGCCTCCGGTAAAACTGACGCTCTCGATCACATCGGGATAGAGCGTGCCCTGGGCAAGGAAGTCGGCGCCTCCAATCGCTTTTGCTTCGGTCTCGAAAACGTTGATGAATTCCGAGCCGATGAATTTGCGCTTCGCTTCAGGGTCGGTGACACCGTCCAAACCGCCGAGGAAATCCTCACTCGCGTCGACATGGACGAGAGGGATATTGTAACTGTTGCGGAACAGGCTGACGACCTGATCGGCTTCGCCCAACCGCATTAGTCCATGGTCGACGAACACACAGGTCAGCTGATCGCCGATCGCCTCATGGATCAGGACTGCAGCGACCGCGCTATCCACTCCGCCCGAGAGGCCGCAAATCACTTTGCCACCATTTACCTGAGCCCGAATGTCTCCGATTTTCGATTCCCGGAAACTGGCCATCGTCCAGTCGCCCGAGCATCCGCAAACGTGGCGAACGAAATTGGAGAGGAGCTTGGCTCCGTCCGGAGTGTGAACGACTTCCGGGTGGAACATGAGGCTAAAGCGCTTCGCAGCTTCATTGGTCGCAATTGCAAAAGGCGCGCCCTCAGAGCGTGCGACGACCTCGAAACCCTGCGCCAGAGTTTCAACGCGGTCACCGTGACTCATCCAGACCTGATGTTTCTCACCGACATTCCAAAGGCCGTCGAACAGCGCGCTTGGAGCAACGACTTCGATGAACGCCCGTCCAAATTCCCGTTGGTCGGAGCTGACGACGCGCCCCCCAAGCTGCTGATGAAGCGTCTGTTGACCGTAGCAGATCGCCAGCAGCGGAACATTGGAGTCGAACATCAGCTGCGGCGCTCGCGGACTGGCTTCATCCGTGACCGACGCGGGCCCGCCGGAAAAAACCACGCCGCGCGGATTCAACCGCTTGAACGCGTCCTCACTCGCATTGAAGGGTGCAATTTCGCAATAGACACCCGCTTCGCGAACGCGCCGAGCGATGAGCTGCGTCACCTGGCTTCCGAAATCGACGACGAGAATGGATTGATTGGGCTGAACCGTCATTGCGGGCGGATAGGAAGCAAGTCGACCCGAGTAAAGTTCAGGTGCTCACTTCACTTCTGGAACACTGCCAATCTGGAAATGTAAGCGACCGCGATTGAATATCAGCCGATCGCGCGCGTCGAACGCCTTTCAATCGCGCCTTTCGAAAAATCAGAGCGAAACCGTCAGCCGATCGGCAACATCCCAAGAGGAAGGTTCCCACCCGAGGTGCTCATTCCTTTTGTTTAGCCAATCGCCGACCATCGGCCGCGCATCAGGCGGTCGATTCGAAGCCCGCTTTTAGGCGGCTTCGAGCTCATCCTCGGTCATGACCGGACCCGAATCCTTGCCCTTGGCCGAAACGTCCCGGTCGACAAACTCAATGATCGCGATCGGCGAAGCGTCCGATAGCCGAATTCCAGCCTTGATCACCCGGATATAGCCACCGCTGCGGCTCGCATAGCGCGGGCCCAGGACATCAAAAAGTTTCGCGAGCTGGCTGTCGTCCATCAGCCGGGAACTTGCGAGGCGCCGGTTCGAAAGGCCGCCCCTTTTGGCAAGTGTGATCAGCTTTTCGACGTACGGGCGAAGCTCCTTCGCCTTGGCCGTCGTTGTCGTGATTTGCTCATGCTTGATGAGAGCTGCTGCCATGTTCCGAAACAAAGCAGCGCGGTGGCTCGAAGTGCGTTGAAGCTTACGACCGCCTACACGATGGCGCATGAGTTCATCCTTTCGTTCGTCAAGGTCCCGTACAAGGTAGACCTGGCCAGGCGGACATCAGGGAACCGCCCATTTTCCCTTTAAAAAGAACGGCGGGCTTTCACCCGCCGAACGCGATGCCTCAAGCAAAAAAGCGCCGCAGAGTCAAGAATTGCAGTCGCTCGGTCCAATGTTCTTATGGAACCGGTTTTTCCGATTCCTGCACTCATCAGACCCGAGCCTATGGCAAAATTCCGACAGGCAGCTTCTCATTTCCTTAGAGGGTGGGAGATCGTGACCGGGTCCTAATCGAACTTTTCGCAAGCCGTGCAGCGAGAAGCGACAAATGCCGATGGGTCGAGCGATGATAGAGACTTTTGGAATCCAGTTCCCTGCACAGACGCCGATGCGCTTCGCCGAGCGCGTGATAGGGCAAGCCTGGAAGGAGATGGTGAAGCGCGTGATAGCGCAAGCCCACCGGCGCCCAGACCATTGGCAAGGTCGCTGGCGGCGGGACGTTGACGCTGTCGAGAAACTGGGCAGTGACGCTCATCGGTTCCCCGCTATTTTCCCAAAGATGAGCCACCAAAGTCCGGACCTGAT
Organism: uncultured Alphaproteobacteria bacterium; assembly: GCA_963703055.1. Classification (GTDB taxonomy): domain Bacteria; phylum Pseudomonadota; class Alphaproteobacteria; order Sphingomonadales; family Sphingomonadaceae; genus Sphingomicrobium. Next base: position 1,384,370 of record OY969784.1, read on the forward strand.
TGAGAAACATGACTCCAGACGAGACCAATAGGAAAATCACGAAATCGCGGAGCGGAACTGCCCCTGAAATGACTAAGACGACAAGGGTAATCGCCCAAAGGCTGCATGCGGTTTCCTGGAACAACCAGTCGCGCGCAAATTCGCCTTCGGGTCGCGGGCGAACGAACCTCGGATTGATCTGCAAGCCGGAATAACGACCGACAACGACACTTCTGAGCTTTGGGAAGACGAGCGAGAGCGGTGCAAGAACTCCAAAACGGATGAGCATTCCAATGGGGGCGAGCGCTGCTGCAACGAGAAACAGCGGCAGGGTCCATGGCTCCATCAAGGCGAGCGGAAGATATTCCGGATCATCTACAGTCCCGTAGTAGCGCTTTGCATGGTGTTGGTTATGCACGCCCTCGTAAAGAAAACTGGGAACGAGAAGCGGAACTCCGACCACAAGGTTCCAGACAAGGCGAAACCCCTTCACCGACCCCTTCTTGATGTGAGTGAGCTCGTGAATGAACGAGCCGGCGCGATAGAGGGCGAGAATTGCGACAAGTCCACTGACGAGGGCCACGGACTGGGATCGGACCATCATCGCCCCGAACAGTGCGCAATAGCCAAGCAGCGCCGATAACAGCATGTCCGACCAGTAGACGATCCCTCTTGGAACATTGAGATCCCGAGTCAGATTGGCGGCCGCCTTTAGCATGGCGACATCGTCCTTCGCGCCCGGCTGAAGCGGCCGGCCCGAATGCGCGTCGTTGCTCGAGCGCTCAAGTGCGATTGTTTCGATCATGATCGGTTTTGGCGTTTCTCAGGAGATCGTGGCACCAATTGGGCGGTTCAAGGTTCACTGGCGCTGAACGGCTCAACTCGCTAGCGATTGGCAATGAGTAGCGCGCCCGTCACCATTCGCTCCGTCCGGTCGAAAAAGGACAAGAAAGCCTTCGTCGATTTCGCCTGGGAGGTCTACAAAAACGATCCCGCCTGGATCCCTCCGTTGAAGGATGAGGTTCACGGGCTGATCACGCCCGGAAAGAATCCCTGGTTCGAACACGCACGCGCCGAATTCTGGCTCGCCGAGCGCAGCGGCAAGGTGGTCGGACGGATCAGTGCCCAAATCGATGATCTCGTCCAGGAGCATATGGGCGAAGGCACTGGCCAATGGGGTTTTCTCGATGCGCTCGATGCGGACGCTGCGCACGCGCTGATCGCGACTGCAGAAGGATGGCTCCGCGATCAAAAGATGACCCACGCGCTTGGGCCGATCAGCCTTTCGATCTGGGATGAACCGGGATTGGAAATCGAGGGTTTTGACGAACCTCCGACGGCCATGATGGGCCACCATCGACCCGAGTATCAGCACTGGATCGAATCTGCCGGATACCAAAAGGCGAAGGATCTACTGACTTATGAGGTCAATATCGCCGAATGGCACGACGAGCGGATTCTTCGTTTAATCGAAGCTGGAGAGCGCAATCCGAGAATCCGGATTCGACCGGTCGACAAAAGCAAGTTCGACCAGGAAGCAAGACTGATCCTCAATCTCTTGAACGACGCATGGTCGAACAACTGGGGCTATGTCCCGCTCACCGAATCGGAAATCGCCTATGCCGGCAAAAAGCTGAAACCGATCATTTTCAATGAACTTGTTCGAGTTGCCGAGCTGGACAAAGAACCCGTCGCCTTCATGCTCACCATTCCGGACATCAACGAGCTGACCAAGGATCTCAACGGGGAACTTTTCCCGTTCAATTTCATCAAACTCCTTTGGCGGCTACGCAATCCCCGCACGCGCCGGGCTCGAGTTCCCCTGATGGGTGTGGCGAGAAAACTTCACCACACGCGCCTCGCAACTCAGCTCGCTTTCATGCTGATCGAGTTCACGAGGCGAGACGCCGTCAAACGGTTCGGAATGAGGCTCGGAGAATTCGGCTGGATTCTCGAGGACAACAAGGGAATGGTGTCGATCGCCGAGCTCCCGGGTGCCCGGGTGAACCATCGGTACCGGATCTTCGAAAAGACGCTCTAGCTCAATCGCCGAGCCTTGCCGCAAGGTGTCAGGGCGGGGCGAACTCGCTCCAGGTCGGTGCATGATCGGACGCCTTTTCCTGCGCGCGCGCCCATCGGTCGACGCCGGCCGAACGCAGCCGATCAGCCGCTTCGGGCGAACATAGCAGGTGATCGAGCCGGAACCCGAGATCGCGCTGCCAGCAACCGGCCGTGTAATCCCAGAATGTGAACAGCTTTTCCTCATTGGGGTTCAGTGAGCGGAGCGCATCGGTCCACCCGCGATTGAGAATTTCTCGCCAAAGTCTGCGCGTTTCGGGCTGCATCACCGCATCGTTGGCGGTCGCTCGAGCCGAAAAAACGTCCCGGTCTTCCGGAACCACGTTCCAGTCGCCGCACAGCACGACCGGGCGCTCCTCGTCGAGCAATTCTATCGAATGTTCGCCGAGGCGCTCCATCCACCGCAATTTGTACGAAAATTTTTCGGTTCCAACCGGATTGCCATTGGGAAGATAAAGCGAACCAACGATAAATCCCTTGGTCTCCGCCTCGATGTAACGGCTGTGGGTGTCATCGGGATCACCGGGAAGACCGACCCTTCGGAGCTCGGGGCTGTCGCCTCGAGCAAGGATCGCAACGCCATTGAAACCCTTCTGGCCGTGCCAGACGGCACCATAGCCGGCAGCTTCGATGTCGGCGATCGGGAGCGACTCGTCGGCGCATTTCAACTCCTGAAGGCAGGCAATGTCGGGCTGCTCGCGAGCCAGCCATTCCAGCAGCCTGGGCAAGCGCGCCCGAATTCCGTTGAGGTTGAATGTGGCGAGCTTCATTCGCCCGCCCTAGCCGCTCGAGCCTAGACCGAAAAGCTGCTGCCGCATCCGCAGCCGGACTGGGCATTGGGATTGAGCACCTTGAACGCCGCGCCTCCAAGATCCTCGACAAAATCGATCGCGGAGCCGCGAACGAGGTCGAGACTGATGGGATCGACAACAAGCCTCACTCCATCAATTTCCGCAACACAATCGTCGCCCTTGGGCGCTTCGGCCAGTTCAAACTTGTAGGTAAATCCTGCGCATCCGCCGCCGTCGACCGAAAGGCGCAAGATCGCAGGCTTTGCTTGCCGCTCCGCGATCCAGGCGACGCGCTTGGCTGCACTCGACGAGAGGCTAATGTCGTTCACACTCGATCAGATAGGAACGCAGTGGCGAGCAGGCAAGGCAATCAGTGACCGCCGTCGGGACCACCAACTCCAACCGCATCCATCGATGGCGTACCGGCGCGCTTCTGCATTGCAAGTACGTAATCGGTCGACTTCATGAATGGGATTGGATTGACCGGCCGTCCGTCGATCCGGACCTCGTAATGAAGGTGATTGCCGGTCGAGCGGCCGGTCGAACCCATCCGTCCGATCTGCTGGCCGCGGCTCACATGATCGCCAGCGTGAACCAGAATCGCCGACATATGGCCATAGCGCGTGCTGATGCCCCTGCCATGATCGATCTCGACCAGGTTTCCATAGCCGCCGCTGTTCCACCCGGCTCGAAGAACAGTCCCGTCGGCCGTTGCATAAATTGGCGTTCCGTAGGCTCCGGCAAGATCGATTCCCGGGTGCATTGCGGCACCGGCGTGGAACGGGATCTGAGCGAACTCCAAAACCGCTTGTAAACGTGACAGCGGCCCTGATTGGCTTGTCCGAAGGAATTGCAATGACGTCGTTTTGCAATTCGTCGAGCTTCTTCCAGCTGGTGAACAATGCCTTGAACGTGGGATTGCCGATACTTTCGAATGGACCACCGACAGCGCTTTTTTGACCCGCTTGCATCGGCTTGATTCCAAGCTTTTCAAGCTCAGCTGCTGTCACCTTGTATCGCACATCCAATGCTCGAGCGATCAATGCCGCCTGCGCAAACTGCTGCTGCTCGATACCTGCAAGAGGTCCAGTCTTGACGAGCGGACCATCACTTTTTGCGGCTTCGACCATTGCCGGGTCAATTCTTTTGCCCGCAAGTGCAGCTTCGATCAGCGCTTGTCGGCGTTCAAGGAGGCGTGCTCGAACGTCGGTTGCTGCGCCGCTCGAACGCGCGCGCTCCATCAGTTGAGCGGTCGCAAAACTCGCCCAGATGAGCATCAACAGAAGCGCTGCAACGAGAGAAAATTGGACAGGAGCGGAAATGCGGAAACGTCGAAGCTTCGTCCCGTCGTGAACAAACAGGTCCCGGTCGCGGAACACTGCCGACGTTGCAGCCAATACATGGGCCATTTATTCCCCGCTCCAATGCTCGCCACCGCGCACAAACGCGTCGCGTCTTTCCCGTCAAAATCAGGAGCTCCCCAGCCCCTAGCCGGCCACGCATTGCCCTCCCGCGCATCGGCGAAGTCCACATTGCTTCGGGATGGTTAACGATTTCAACCATGTTGAGCGCCTGTCGGGATGAACTGGCGGCTAAGCGCGATGAGCCGTTCAACTGTCGCAGTCCCCCTGTCGCGCGAGCTCTTCAAGCGAACGGCGCAGCGAAATATTGCAATCGAGCGATTGCCAAGCGGGCGTCAACCGTTACACCTGTTGCCGGGCCACGCCGTCCCAACGCGGCGCGTGCTCTCTGCGAGGAGAGTTAGAGTGACGCAAAGTTTCGATGCCGGCGCCGAGTTGCGCCCGGCAAAACCCCTACAAAAGCCGAGCCGACCAAATTTTTCATCCGGGCCCTGCGCAAAGCCTCCTGGATGGAATCCGCGAACGTTTCGATCATTCGGCGCTCGGTCGCTCCCACCGGAGCAGTATCGGCAAGAGCAAGCTTTCAAGAGCGATCGATCGAACCCACGCACTCCTTCGCCTTCCCGCGGATTACAGGCTCGCGATCGTTCCAGGTTCCGATACCGGGGCAATGGAAATGGCGCTCTGGTCGCTGCTTGGAACGCGGCCCGTCACCGTACTCGCCTGGGAAAGCTTCGGCTCGGGCTGGGCAACCGACATTAAGAAACAACTGAAGCTCGACGCCGATGTTCGGACCGCCGATTACGGGAAGATCGCTCGACTTTCGGATATCGATCCCAAGAGCGATATCATTTTCACCTGGAATGGAACGACGAGCGGCGTTCGGGTTCCCGATGCCAAGTGGATCGCAAGCGACCGTGCCGGTTTATCGATCTGCGATGCCACATCGGCTGCCTTTGCGCAGGACATCGACTGGGCAAAGATCGATGTCGGAACGTTCAGTTGGCAAAAGGCTTTGGGCGGCGAAGCGGCTCATGGAATGCTTGTTCTGTCTCCTCGCGCAGTCGAGCGCCTGGAGCGCGAACCGGCGCCGCGCCCCCTGCCCAAGATTTTTCGCCTGACCAAAGGCGGCAAGCTGATCGATGGAATTTTCCGCGGCGAAACCATCAACACGCCATCGATGCTCTGTGTCGAGGATTGGTTGCTCGCACTCGACTGGGCGGAGGGTATCGGTGGTCTTGAAGCGCTGATTGCCAGAGCGGACGCTAATTATTCGGCGCTCGACCAATGGGTTCGAAGAACAGACTGGATCGAATATCTCGCCGACGATCCATCGATCCGTTCCAACACCTCGGTTTGTCTCCAATTCGCGGATCGCTCCGACGAGCAAGCCAATCAGGTTCGTCAGAGAGCGATCGGAAAGCTGCTCGAGGCGGAATGCACAGGTTTCGACCTCACCGCCTATCGCGATGCTCCGCCCGGGCTTCGAATCTGGTGCGGCGCAACAGTTGAAGTGCGCGATATCGAAGCGCTTGGGCCGTGGCTCGACTGGGCCTTCGAAACGACCGCCTCCTGACAGTCGAACAGAGCGGTTCATCCGCTTTGTTCCAAGTTCAAAACCGCAATGGAAGTCGAATGGGCTTCCGGAGATTAAAGACAAATGGCTGAGCAAATTTCCGTATTGATCGCAGACAAGATGGACCCGCGAGCCGCCGCAATTTTTCGCGACCGCCAAATCAAGGTGGACGAAAATCCAGGGCTGACCGCTTCGGAACTCCAAGACATCATTGGCAACTACGACGGCCTTGCAGTTCGAAGCTCCACAAGGGTTTCTTCGATCGTGATGGATTCGGCGCTTCCGCGTCTCAAAGTCATTGGCCGAGCAGGGATCGGGGTCGATACGATCGATGTCGCAGCTGCAAGTGCTCGCGGTATCGTCGTCATGAACACGCCTTTTGGAAATTCGATCACGACTGCCGAACATGCGGTCGCGATGCTGTTCGCTCTGGCGCGCGAAATCCCGCAGGCCGATCAATCGACCCAGGCGGGGAAGTGGGAAAAGAACCGCTTCATGGGCGTCGAGCTTGCGGGCAAGATTCTCGGACTGATCGGATGCGGTAATATCGGTTCGATCGTCGCGGATCGAGCGCATGGCCTCAAAATGAAGGTCGTCGCTTACGACCCGTTCCTTAGCCCCGAGCGAGCGCTCGAGCTCGGAGTTGAAAAGGTTGATCTCGACGACCTCCTTCGTCGGGCCGACTTCATCACTCTTCACACGCCTCTTACCGATCAGACCCGAGGAATTCTCGATCGCGATGCGATTGCCAAGACCAAGACGGGTGTTCGGATCGTCAATTGTGCCCGCGGCGGGCTAATCGACGAAGAGGCACTGAAGGACGCTCTCGAAAGCGGACACGTCGCCGGGGCTGCCCTCGATGTCTTCAGCGCCGAGCCTGCCAAGGACAATGCATTGTTCGGCACCCGCGGGCTGATCTGCACACCTCATCTTGGGGCTTCGACCACCGAAGCCCAGGTCAATGTCGCAATTCAGATCGCCGAGCAGATGAGTGATTTTCTCCTTTTGGGAGGAGTTACCAATGCCGTGAACGTTCCATCGCTCTCTGCGGAGGAAGCGCCGCGTCTCAAACCCTACATGAGCCTTGCGGAAAAGCTTGGACGCCTCATTGGTCAGATCGCCGGAAGTGAAATCCGTTCGATCGATATCGAGGTCGAAGGCGCAGCTTCGGAACTCAACATCAAACCGATTACTGGAGCGGTCCTTGCAGGAGTGATTGGGACTTGGTCCGACACCGTGAACATGGTCAATGCCCCCTATCTTGCAAAGGAGCGGGGAATTGCAGTGCGCGAGATCCGCAATGAAGGTGAAGGTGACTATCACACCCTCGTCTCGGTTTCGGTCGGGACCGACCAGGGCCCACGCCGTGTCGAAGGGTCGCTGTTCGGGAAAAGTTCTCCTCGGCTGGTAAAGATTTTTGGGATTCCGGTGGAAGCGGAACTGACCGGGCAGATGATCTATATCGTCAACACCGACCAACCCGGATTTATCGGCGATCTTGGTACAACACTCGGGAAAAAGGGCATCAACATCGCAACCTTCAACCTGGGTCGACGCAAGCAGGCGCGTGAGGCCGTCGCGCTTGTTTCCGTTGACGATCCGATCAGTCAGGACCTTGCGCGAGAACTTCACCAACTCGACGGTGTTCTTGAGGTCATCCCATTGAGTTTCTGATGGTCCGAAACCTGTTGTTTTTGGCTTCCGTAATGTTGCGCCTGAGGCAAATCCTGCTGCTTAAACATATCGGCCCGAGGACGGGCGATTTGCCCGAACGTCATTTGCAACTCTCGCCCCTTCCCCTTAGAGCCGCGCGGGCTCGAACGCAGGAAAGCAAACAGTGGCAAATGTGACCGTCATCGGCGCCCAATGGGGCGACGAAGGCAAGGGAAAAATCGTCGATTGGCTTGCGAACCGTGCGGACATGGTGGTGCGCTTCCAGGGCGGCCATAATGCCGGTCACACGCTTGTCGTTGAAGGAAAGACATATAAGCTGTCACTCCTTCCAAGCGGCATCGTGACGGGCACGCCTTCGATCATCGGCAATGGCGTCGTACTCGACCCCTGGGCGCTGAAACTGGAAATCGAGCGCATTCGCGAACAGGGCGTTGAAGTCACACCTGATCTTCTGATGGTTGCAGACAATTGCCCATTGATCCTTCCCATCCATCGCGATCTTGACGCCCTTCGCGAAGACGCAAGCGGCGCGGGCAAAATCGGAACCACGCGCCGCGGTATCGGGCCGGCCTATGAAGACAAGGTCGGACGCCGCGCAATTCGCGTCTGCGATCTTCCCCATCTCGACGATATCGAACCGACACTCGACCGATTGTGCGCGCATCATGATGCCCTTCGCGCCGGTTTTGGTGAACCGCCGATCGACCGTGCCCGGCTGCGCAACGATCTTTCCCAAATCGCCGAATTCGTTCTGCCTTTCGCCCGACCGATCTGGCGCGACCTCGACAATGCGCGGCGAAGCGGAAAAAGGATCCTTTTCGAAGGCGCGCAGGGCGTTCTTCTCGATGTCGACCATGGCACCTATCCGTTCGTCACATCCTCGAACACGGTTGCCGGGACCATCGCCGCTGGAAGCGGGACCGGCCCTTCGGCTGCTGGCTTCGTTCTGGGAATTACGAAAGCCTATACGACGCGCGTCGGCTCGGGGCCCTTCCCGAGCGAACAGGACAATGAGGTCGGGGCCATATTAGGCGAGCGCGGACGCGAATTCGGAACGGTAACAGGCCGAAAGCGGCGTTGTGGCTGGTTCGATGCAGTTCTCGTTCGGCAGGCGGTCGCAGTTGGTGGAGTGACTGGAATTGCGTTGACCAAGCTCGACGTTCTCGACGCACTCGAAACGGTGAAGGTGTGCACCGGCTACAAGCTTGACGGCAAGGAACTCGATTATCTTCCCTCGCGCGCCGCCGATCAGGCAAGAGTCGAGCCGGTCTATGAAGAAATCAAGGGCTGGTGCGAAACGACCGAAGGTGCGCGTAGCTGGGCCGATCTGCCTGCTCGAGCAATTAAATATGTCCGACGGATCGAAGAATTGATCCGCTGCCCGGTCGCACTGGTGAGTACTTCGCCTGAGCGGGACGATACGATTTTGGTCAGAGATCCGTTCGCAGGCTAGCGCCGGATGCCGAAGGTTGGGCAGTGTTCGATTTTGGAATTGCTCACCTTCGAACCGTCGACCCGAGCGCCCGAAGGGCCGGTCTTCATTCGCTCAATCAGCGCCAAGACTGCAGCTTCGTCGCCCTCAAGATGAGCTTCGAGCGAACCGTCACGCAGATTGCGTGCCCAGCCAGTAACCCCAAGGACGTCGGCCAGATCCTTGGTCCATGCCCTGAACGATACACCTTGGACTAGCCCTTTGAGGTGAATGGTTCGAGCGATCATTAGACCGTGCTGATATCTGGAGCGTCCTCGGCCTTCATTCCAACAACATTATAGCCGGCATCAACATGGTGGACTTCGCCCGTCACTCCGGATGCTAGGTCGCTCAAAAGATAAAGCGCCGCGCCGCCGACATCTTCGATCGTCACATTTCGCCGAAGCGGCGCATTCAATTCATTCCATTTCATGATGTAGCGAAAGTCGCCAATTCCGCTTGCAGCCAACGTCTTGATGGGCCCTGCGGAAATCGCGTTGACTCGAATTCCCTCCGGGCCAAGGTCCGCGGCCATATATTTGACGCTCGTTTCAAGCGCCGACTTTGCAACGCCCATGACATTGTAGTGCGGAATGACCTTTTCGGCGCCGTAATAGGTCAGCGTCAGAAGTGAGCCGCCCCTGGTCATCAGCTGGCGCGCCCGCTGAGCTACGGCGACGAAGCTGTAAACCGAAATATTCATCGTCATGAGGAAATTATCCATCGACGTTTCGACGAATTTCCCACGCAGCTCATTCTTGTCCGAGTAGCCGATCGCGTGAACCACAAAATCGATGGTGCCCCAATGATCGCGGACTTGCTCGAAAGCTGCGTCGAGTGCCTCCATGCTGCTGACGTCACAATCGACAAGAATGCTCGAACCGAGCTCGGCTGCGAGCGGCCGAACTCGCCGTTCGAGTGCTTCTCCTTGATAGGAAAATGCAAGCTGTGCGCCCTGAGCACTTAACGCCCTTGCAATTCCCCACGCGAGCGAGCGGTCGTTCGCAAGTCCCATGATCAACCCGCGTTTGCCCTGCATCAACTGGCTCAAAGCTGTCCCCCTGTCTGCAGTACCGGTACAATGTCTTCGCCGGGCTGCGGCTCCTCGACCTCAAGTTCGTCGCTGTACGGCCCGGTGTAGATCTCGCCCTTTAGCGCCGTGGCACCGCTTTCGGCCAGCGCCGCGTTGAGTTCGGCCCCGATGACGACGCCAAGTCCAACAACAAAGAAGAAAATCAGCGAAATCATTACTCCAGCCAGGCTTCCATAGGTTCGGGTATATCCACCAAATAGCCCAAGGACCGGAGCGATCAGCTCAACGGTTCCAAGCCACCAGAGGGTGATGAGCAGGGCGCCCGGCCACTTGCGGTACGAGCGCCTCCGATAGCGCGAAGGGGTAAGTGCGAAAAACAGCGCGTAAAAAGTGCAAAAGAGGGTGACCGCAGGCACCAGCCGATAGAGCCCAAGGGTCTTTCCGATGTCCTGCGCAAGCGGGAACCATTCCATGATGAAATGATGAGCGATGGTGAGAGCTGCGCTCACCGCAAATGCGATCATCAACAAGAGTACAGCGCCCAGAATGAGCAGAATTGAACCGAGACGATATTCCCAAAAAGGGGCGCAATATTTGACGCCATAGGCCCGCCTTAAGATGTCGCGAATGGTCTCGACGAAACTCGTCGCAGTCCAAAGTCCGACAACACCGCCGAGCCAGAGCAAGGTTCCAGTTCTGACCGTCAGCACCTCCTGAATGGGTTCGCGAAGCGTCGTTGCGACGTCCGGCGGCAAACGGCGAAGAACATTTGAGACCATCAGCATCGCGTCCTGGCTCTGGCCCAGAAGATGAGCCATCGCTGCAGCGACAATGAAGAACGGGAACAATGCGACAATCGAAAGATAGGCAAGATTGCCGGCGTGAATGAACCCGTCGTTGTAGACCCCAACGGCAACCCGTTTCACGACCTCCAGAGCAGTCACTCTGGGTTTGAGCTTCTCTTCGACCTCCGTTCCGAAGGCCGCGCGCATGCTGGCAAGACGCTTGCGTCGTTCTTCGGGCGATTCTGGCGAAATATCGCGCATCGTGCGCGGTCAGAACTCCGAGACCCGAGCGCGGATTTGCGCTTGTCTGCCATCCTTCGGCAAATTGCTGCAATTGCGGGTCGTTCGCTGGAATTTCGATCTGAACGGTAACGAGCTGGTCGCCCCTCTTCCCGTCCTTTGCCGAGAATCCCCGGCCTTTGAGACGTAAGATTTTACCGGAGCTCGATTCCTTTGGAATTGTCAGCATTACCGGCCCTTCGGGCGTTGGAACCTTGACCTTTGCACCTAGGACCGCCTCCTTGAGGGTCACGGGAAGATCGAGACGGATATTGTTTCCATCGCGTTTGAAATAGCGATGTGGAGAAATTTCGATCGTTACGATCGCATCGCCCCGTCCGCCCGGTCCTTCCTGACCTTTGCCTGCGAGACGGATCTTGGTTCCGTCCTCCAGTCCGTTGGGAAGCTTCAGATCGATTGTCTTTTTGTCGGCAAGGGTGATTCGCTGCGCTTTCAGCCTCACTGCGTCCTCGAATGACACTTTCAGGCGGTAGGCGACGTCCGCGCCCTTTTGCGGCTGACCGCGGCGAAAGCCGCTAAATGGTCCGCCAGCTCTCGTGCGTGCCCCGCCGGCCCCGAACAGCCCCTCGAACAAATCGCTGAGATCTGCCGTTTCGGCTCCAGCGAAATTGAACTGATCGAAGCCTTCCGGCCCGGGTCGACCACCGGCGTTCGAGGAATGGCCGCCGAACCCACCGCCGAACGGCATTTTCGGATTTCCCTCCTCGTCGATTTCGCCGCGATCATAGCGCGCACGCTTGTCCTTGTCGGAAAGCAAGTCATAGGCGGCCGTGATTTCGCCAAAACGCCTCGCCGCATCAGGATTGTCTTTGTTGCGATCGGGATGAAGCTGTTTGGCGAGGCTTCGATAGGCCTTCTTGATCTCCGCCTCGCTCGCGCCGCGTTTGAGCCCCAGGCGTTGGTAAAGGTCGAGTGCCATAGATCTTCCATGCCGCAACGGTTCCTTGCTGACCAGATGGGTTGCAGCGGTCGCAAACCCAAGCCTAAGGCCAAAGCACGATGGAAAGCGATCCGTTCCAGCTGTTCGATCATTGGTTCTGCGAGGCGAAGGCCAAGGAGCTGAACGATCCAAATGCGATGGCGCTTGCGACCGCGGATAGAGATGGTCGTCCATCGGTTCGAATGGTGCTTCTCAAGCGGCATGGCGCCGAAGGCTTCCTATTCTACACCAACGAGGGGAGTCTTAAGGGAGAGCAGCTGCGCGAAAACCCCCAGGCAGCACTGCTTTTTCACTGGAAGTCGTTGCGCCGGCAAGTCCGGATCGAAGGCAATGTCGAGCGTGTTTCCGATCACGACGCCGACCGGTATTTTGCGAGCCGATCGCGCGATTCACAGCTCGGCGCCTGGGCATCGGAGCAGTCGCGTCCGCTCGACAATCGCGCGACGTTCGAGAAGCGATTTCAGGATTTCAGCGCGCGCTTCGTTGATCAACCCGTTCCCCGTCCCGAATTTTGGGGCGGGTTTCGAGTGTGTCCCGAACGGATCGAATTCTGGAGCGATCGGCCTCACCGGCTTCACGAACGCCGCCTGTTCACAAAAGACAAGGCGCTCGGCTGGTCAGAAGGACTGCTTTATCCATGACGACTGCCAAGATCGCAGCCGAACATTCAAAGCTCACCTCACGGGCGGCCCTTGCGAGTGCCACGCTTGCAGTCTTGCTGCTCATCGCCAAGGCTTGGGCGGCCTGGGCGACGAATTCGACCGCAATGCTTGGCTCCCTTGCGGATTCCGCATTGGACCTGATCGCCAGCATCACGACATTTGTCGGAATTCGGATTGCGGCCATTCCGGCCGATCGTGACCACCGGTTCGGCCACGGCAAAGCCGAAGCCCTCGTCGCCCTCGGGCAGGTCGTCCTCATTTCTCTCTCGTCGATCGCAATCGCCTGGCGCGCGTGCGAACGTCTTCTCAAAGGCGCACAAACCGAACGGATGGAGGCTGGAATCGCGGTCTCGCTTGTCGCGATTGTCTTCACGCTTCTTCTCTTGTCGTACCAGAGGCATGTGATCCGGCGGACTCAATCCGTCGCGATCCGGACCGACAATCTCCATTACAAGGCCGATTTTTTTCTCAACATATCCGTCATCGTCGCACTCCTTCTCGACCAGGAGCTTCGAATCCGGGGCGCCGACGCAATGTTCGGGATCGCGATTGCACTGTGGCTCGTCTGGGTCTCCTTTCATGCTTCGAAAGATGCGATCAATCAGCTGATGGATCGGGAGTGGCCCGAGCACGAGCGGCAGCAGTTTCTCTCCGCGAGCGCCGAATTTCCCGAGCTCGCAGGACTCCACGACCTTCGGACCCGAAAGAGTGGAACCCTTCGTTTCGTCCAGTTCCATGTCTGGGTTCCTGCCAACTGGACCGTTCAGCAAGCCCATGATCGACTGGACGCCGCCGAACTCGCGCTGCAGGGGCGATTTCCAGGAACCGAAATTCTGATCCACGTCGATCCCGAAGGCCAGACGGATCGCGAGACCCTGCTGTCGCAAGACATTACGGAGCGCGCCAATTGAAGACGATCCCATTCTTTCAGGTCGATGCGTTCGCGAACGAACCGCTAACCGGCAATCCCGCGGCTGTGATGCCGCTCGAACGCTGGCTCGACGATCGGCTGATGCAGGCGATCGCAGCGGAGAATAATCTGAGCGAAACGGCCTTTACGGTCCCAAGCTCGAACGAAGCCACGGATTATGACTTGCGATGGTTCACTCCGACGACTGAAGTCGATCTTTGCGGTCATGCGACGCTCGCAAGCGGACATGTCCTCATTCACGGTGAGCGCGTGCGGTTCTCGACCCGATCGGGAATTCTAGTCGTCAGTCGAAACGGAGATGTCCTGGAGCTCGATCTTCCCGCTTATGAGGTCGTGGCCGGGGACTTGCCCGGGCTTCGCGACGCTCTTGGCGTGACCGGCGAACTCTTTATCGGCGAGGGCGGAAACAACAGTGCAATCCTCCTTCTCAAAGACGAAGCTGCGGTGCGCGCAGTCGCTCCTGATTTTGAAGCGCTTAAGACATTTGATCGATTGGTGATGGTCACGGCACTTGGCGATCGTCAGGATATCGCAAGCCGCGTTTTTGCCTCCTACCATGGCATCGACGAGGATCCTGTTACGGGCTCTGCCCATGCAGCGCTGGTTCCGTTCTGGTCAAAGCGGCTCGGGCGACGCGAGTTCACCGCAATCCAGGCGAGTAAGCGTACCGGGCTTATGAATTGCCGGTTGTCGGGGGATCGAGTGATTCTTGGCGGACGATGTCAGACAGTAATCGTGGGGCAATTCCAGCTCTAGCTTTTTTCCGCTAACCAAGAGCCTGCCCGACCACGGCTTTTCACGACTCTTGTGCCGACAATCTCTTTTCAAGCGCATCGAGCAGTGGGAGCTGGCTAGAGAGCATCATCCGGCGCGCGCGACCCAGAGACATCCATTTTCCCTCGGCAACTTCGGGAAATCGCTCGAGACGACCACTACGCGGAGGCCATTCGACTTCAAAGAGGTTCGAAGTCAGCTTGGTTGCATCGAGATCGCCTTCGACCGCGAATGCCTCGACAAGCTTACCTCCGGACTGACGAATCTTCGCAAGTGGAATGGGCGTTGCAGTGATGGTCGTCCCGGTCTCTTCCTTGAATTCGCGAATTGCCGCTTCGATCGGGCTTTCTCCCGGCTCGATTGCGCCTTTCGGGATCATCCAGCTCCCAGCGTCCCTTTTGCGCCAGAATGGACCACCGGGCTTGATCAGCAGAACTTCGACATCCCTGCCCTGCTTACGATAGAGAAGAATACCCGCGCTAAGCGGCGGCGGCATTTGGCAGGCTCCGATCCGAAGACGACGTCTCAGCGATCCATCCACCGCCAAGAAGTCGACTTCCTTCGTAAATTGCTGCGGCCTGGCCGGGAGCAACTCCGTATTCCGGCTTTTCAAAGCGAAGCCATTCTCCGTCCCGGGCTGCAGTTACGGGAGTTGCAAGCGAACGAACCTTGACGCTCACGCGACTCTGACCTTCCCCGATCCAAGTCCAGTCGGCAATCCTCGTGGCTTCAACGGCAAGAGCTCGGCGCGGACCAACAACGATGCGCGAAGTCTCCGGCTCGATGCGAACAACGTAGAGCGGCTCTTTCTGGCCCCCGAGCTCAATTCCCCGCCGCTGACCGACGGTAAAATGGACGATCCCCTTGTGGGTGCCGAGCAGTTTGCCCTCAAGAGAGACAATTTCTCCAGGGGTTTCGGTCTCGGGTCGCAATCGCTTGACCAGCGCCGCGTAATTTCCGTCCGGAACGAAACAAATGTCCTGGCTGTCAGGCTTGGCCGCAACCCTCAGCCCAAGCGTCGATGCGATTTCACGGACCCGATCCTTGGGAAGCTCGCCCAGTGGAAATCGAAGGAAATCGAGCTGCTCTCGCGTGGTCCCGTATAGGAAGTAGCTTTGGTCGCGATGGGGATCTGTGCCCTTGTGAAGTTCGACCGAGCCGCCGTTCACCACCCGCCGAACATAATGACCCGTTGCAAGACAATCGGCTCCAAGCTCGCGCGCGAACGCGACGAGATCGACGAACTTCACGCCCTGATTGCAGCTCACGCATGGAACCGGAGTTCGACCGTTTGCATATTCATCGACGAACCGGTCGATGACGCCGCTTCGAAAGCGACTTTCGTAGTCGAGTACGTAATGGGCGATGCCCAGCCGATCGGCGACCTCTTTGGCGTCATAGATGTCCTGCCCAGCGCAGCACGCGCCCGAGCGGCGAACAGCTTCGCCGTGATCGTAAAGCTGAAGAGTGACCCCAATGACCTCGGCACCGGTGTGCGCAGCGAGCGCGGCAGTGACCGAGCTGTCAACGCCTCCAGACATCGCAACAACGATCCGGGCTTCGCCCGATGGGCGGCCAAGCTGAAAATCGATCCACATCGGAAGGGTCTTTCGAGCCGGTCTTTACCCGAATTTCACTCCTCACCGCTAGACCGTCCGAAGAACAGACGAGCGAGGATCGATTGGGTGGCGCGTCACGAGCGGAATTTCTGTGCGCAACGGGAAGCGCCCCTAAGCCTCGACGAGCTTCTCCAACTGCTCGGCCCGGCAAACGGCCGGAACGAGCGGACAAGAGAGGATGCCATCGCCTGCTACCTTTCAGGCGGCGACGGTTGGCGCGAGGCGGTAAGAATTCTCGGCGGCACGTTCGCCGATGAAGCAGGGTTAAGAGATCATAAGGCAGACTGACCGGTGAATTAACCAGCACGTTTCAGAATATCTTTAACGGCAGGATGTAAAGACTGCCTCAGATCGCAACGATGAAGCAGGTGTAGAAGTAGATGCTCGAGAACCAGAAGATTCGTCCAGCCCAGGTCATCGGACCGCTCGGCGAGCCGCTGACGCTCGACTCTTTGCCTCCGGTTCAAACCACGCGATGGGTCGTTCGCCGTAAAGCCGAAGTGGTCGCCGCTGTCACAGGCGGTCTGCTCAGCGTCGACGAAGCGTGCAAGCGTTACACGCTCAGTTTGGAGGAGTTCACCAGCTGGCAGCGCGCGGTCGATCGTAGCGGAATGCCCGGGCTGCGCGTGACCAGGATCAAGCATTATCGTGATCAGTACGAAAAGCAGCAACGCTACTGATTTTTAAGAGTGACCTGCGCGCTGGCAGCGCTCGTCCGACACTGCATACATCCGGAACCTCTCTGGACAGATCCTTTTGAATCCGGAACAACCCTCAATCAGGCATCATTTTACATTTGGTGTCTTAAAGGCTCGGCGCGACTTCGCGACGGGCTGCAAAAACAGGAGGGGAAGCTCATGGGGATCATCATCTGGTTGATCGTAGGCGGCATCGTCGGCTGGCTTGCCAGTCTCATAATGCGGACCGACGCTCAACAGGGCATTATCCTTAACATCATCGTCGGCATCGTCGGAGCGGTCATTGCCGGACTGCTGTTCGGTGGAAGCATTAATTCCGGCATTACGATCGAAACGTTCCTCTATTCGCTTATTGGGGCGATCGTGTTGCTTGCGATCGTCAACCTCGTTCGACGAGGCACCGTTCGGTAGGCCCTAACCGGCAATCGTTGGCGAAGCCTTTCGGATCTTGGGTTTCCGGACGGCTTCGCCATTCGAGAAGGGGCGTATCAAAACGGCCCCTTTTTATTGGAGCTCGAAGGTCATCGCGAGATTGACCTCAAGCCGTTGTTCACCGGGTTCGATCTTTGTTGATGCATTTTCCATGCGCGCCATCATCGCCATCGGAGCGGGCGGCGCCGGCGAATAACCTCCACTTTCGGCAACGGACACAATCCGAGCGACATGAAGACCAAGAGACTTGGCATAGAGTTCGGCTCGGGCGCGTCCGAGCGCGATCGCTTTAGTTCGCGCCTCGTCGAGCGCTTCTTGGGGCTTGTCGACCAAAAGCTGCGGGCCGTCGATCTGATTTGCGCCTTCGCCGACCAAGGCGTCAATAATTTTTCCCGAATTGCGAATGTCGCGAAATTTGATTTTGAGCTGATTGGAAGCACTGTAGCCCGTCAGTTGCGGCGGCTGGTTGTCGACGTACCGATATTCGGGGCTGAGACTGACATTGCTGGTTTCGATGTCTCGGTCGGCGACGCCCGATTGCTTCAGCCTTAAGAGCACACGTGCAATTTTTCCCGCAACATCGCCTAACGCGCCACTCGCCGTGCTCGAACGCGTAACGACCCCTGCAGTGATCACCGCCACGTCCGGAACTCTCGTGACCTCGCCGATGGCATTAAGATCGAGCCGAGTCCCAGCGATGGTCTGAGTAATGGACGCCTGTTGTGCCAAAGCCGGCGCAGTCCACCACAGGGATGCAAGGATCAGCGCCCGAGCCGCACAGGTTTTCATCTTGGTGTCCATCGCTATTGGTCCCGTTCCAAGGCTTGCCCGACGCCCATGGCTGACAGCTGAACAGCGCTCGCGTTACCTAAGCCCTGCGGCCGACAATCAGTCGATAGATGAGAAGAAGAATGAACGCGCCAACGATTGCGGCGACGAAGCCTGCGCCTTCTCCGGTCTTGTACCAGCCGACTTCATGACCGAGCCAGCCCGCCAGGACCGCACCGGCGATTCCAAGAAGAATGGTGATAATGCATCCGCCAGGATCGCGGCCCGGCATGAGCAGTTTTGCGATTGCCCCTGCAATTCCGCCGATGATTATCCAACCGATAATTCCATAATGTTGCATGCCGCTCACCCCTTACTTTTCTATGTCGTTCAAGCGACCTTCACGTTAAATGCGCCAACGCGCGCTCGCGGAACAAGTGCCACTACTAATCGAAAAGCGGTTGAAGCACGTACCGTGGGCTCGGTCTGTTGCGCAAGGTGACTTATTAGGGTAATACAGCTGCGTTATGCGGCGCCGGCAGGCGCGGGTGGGCACGTTAGGCAGGAAAGAATGAACCGGGAAACTTCGATCCACTCTTCTGACACGCTTGTCGTCGTCGACGGCTCGCGCGGACGGCGACGCTTGGTGATTATCGGCGCAATTGCAGCGCTTGCTTTGCTCATCATTGGCCTCGCCGTGATCAGTCATTCTCGGAGCTCAAGCTCAACCGGGGCGGCAGCTGGCGGGAGCGCCGGCCAGATTCCGACCGTCACGGTGATCGTGCCTGGTCGAAGCGATGTCGGACGGGTCATTACTGCCAGCGGCGCACTTGCAGCGAAACGCGACCAGCCGATCGGGATCGCCGGAGCCGGCGGCCGGGTTGTTCGCGTGATGGTTGACGCTGGCCAATGGGTACGCGCAGGTCAGCCGCTCGCGATCGTCGATCGCTCGGTTCAAACCGAGCAGGCTTCGCAGCTTGCGGCTCAGATCGTCGCTGCAAAGGCTCAGGCCGCGCTGACCCAGTCCGACTACGACCGAGCGATCGCGCTTCAGGACCGTGGATTTATTTCAAAGGCAGACATCGATGCCAAGAAAGCGGCTCGCGATGCTGCCTTTGCGCAGGTCCGGGTGGCCGAAGCTCAGCTCGGAGCAACGCGCGCGCAGATCGAATCAGCTCAATGTCATTGCTCCGGCCTCGGGTCTGATCCTTTCGCGCAACGTAGAAGTCGGACAGATCGTAAGTTCCGGTTCGACCGCACTGTTCAGGCTGGCGGAAGCGGGTCGAGATGGAAATGCAGGCCCAGCTTGCGCAGCAGGACCTCGCGTTCGTTCGTGTCGGCATGCCGGCACAAGTCACGCCTGTCGGCTCGGACCAGAGCTTTTCAGGAACGGTCTGGCAGGTTTCCCCGGTGATCGATCCTGTGTCGAGGCTCGGCCAGGTAAGAATAGCGCTCGCTTTTTCTCGGGCGATCAAGCCCGGCGGCTACGCCGAGGCTCGAAATCACTGCTGGACAGACCGCCGCGCCGGCCCTGCCCCAGAGTGCCGTTCTGAGCGATGAGAAGGGCAACTATGTCTATATCATCAACCGACAGAACCAAATCGAGCGTCGCGACATCAAGATCGGCGCGGTGACAGACAGCGGAGTGACCATTGCTCAGGGTCTTCAGGGCGACGAATCCGTTGTCCTCTCGGCCGGTCCATTCCTCAACCCGGGGCAGAAAGTCATTCCAAAGCGCGAAGCCGCAACTCAATAAAGCGCCAGGAAAGCAGTCCAGCCATGAATTTCCGGAACATTTCGTCCTGGTGCATCCGCAACCCGGTTCCACCGATCGTGCTGTTTGTCGGGCTTCTGCTCGCCGGCTTCATCTCGTTCGCGGGAATGCAGGTCAACAACAATCCCGACATCGATTTTCCGGCGGCAACGGTCGATGTTTCACAGCCTGGCGCAGCTCCGAACGAAATGGAGACTCAGGTCACTCAGAGAGTGGAATCGGCGATCCGCGAGCGTCAATGGTGTCGATGAAATCGACAGCTCGGTGACCGAAGGGGACAGCCAGACCTTCGTCCAATTCCAGATCGGAACTCCGACCGACCGGGCAGTCAATGATGTGCGTAATGCCGTTGCGCAAATCCGAAGCGATCTCCCCCAGGGAATTCTCGAGCCGCAGATTACGCGAGTCGACGTCGCGGGCGATCCCATTCTCTATATCGGCGCCGAGACCACCGACATGAGCCTCGAGGAGCTCAGCTGGTATATCGACAATACGATCGCAAAACGTCTTCTTGGAATTCAAGGCGTTGCCGCGGTCACCAGAACCGGCGGCGTCGATCGAACAATCCGGGTCGTTCTCAATCCGGCCGCTCTTCAGGCCCAGGGAATCACCGCTTCACAGGTCAACGACCAACTTCGCGCATCCAATCTCAATGCGGCCGGCGGCCGCGCCGACATCGCCGGGTCCGAGCAGTCGGTCCGCGTTCTTGGTAACGCGCAGGACGCCTATCAGCTGTCGCAGACGCAAATCGCGCTTGCCCGGCGGTCGTTTCGTCAGACTCGCCGACCTTGGGCAGGTTCAGGATAGTTATTCCGAGCAGCGGACTCTCGCGAAGCAGGACGGCCGCCAGGTTGTCAGCTTCGAGGTTCAGCGCGCCAAGGGGGCGTCGGAAGTCACCACCTATGACAAGGCTTGGGCAGAGCTGCAAAAAGATCGAGAAGGAAAATCCCAAGATCCATTATTCGGAGATTTTCAACACCGTCGATTACACCAAGACCCAGTATCGATCGGCGATGGAAGGCTTGATTGAAGGCGCGATCCTAGCGGTTCTCGTCGTGCTCTTGTTCCTTCGCGATATCCGGGCCACGGCAATTTCCGCGCTCGCAATACCGCTTTCAGCCATCCCCGCGTTCTTTTTCATGGACCTCATGGGGATCACTCTGAACGGACTTTCGATGCTCGCGTTGAGCCTCGTCGCGGGCGTTCTTGTCGACGATGCGATCGTCGAAATCGAAAATATCGTTCGGCATATGCGGATGGGAAAGTCGGCCTATCAAGCCTCCCTGGACGCTGCTGACGAGATCGGACTTGCAGTGCTTGCAACGACCATGTCGATCGTTGCCGTGTTCTTGCCCGTAGCGCTCATGCCCGGGATTTCGGGTCAGTTCTTCAAGGCGTTCGGCTTCACGGTCGTGATTTCGGTCCTGATGAGTCTGCTCGTTGCCCGAATGATCACGCCGCTTGATCGCGGCCTATTTCCTTCGCTCGCAAGGGCGACAGCCTCACGCGGCATGGAAATGGATGGACGGTCTACCTCAATACTCTCAACTGGAGCCTGGATACCTCCAAGGCCCATGCTCACCGCGAGAAACATCCCGGATTTATCGGCTGGCTAACGTCGCTTTCTAAGAGACCATCGTTTTGCAATGGTTGGCGCCGGTTTTGCAGCCCTCCTCATCACCGTCGGATTGTTTGCAACGCTTCCGATGACATTCCAGCCCCCGCTCAATCTCGATTTCTCGCAGGTCAACGTAACGCTTCCGCCAGGAGCGACACTCGAGCAGACTGAAGCCGTCGAGGACCGGGTTGCAACGATGCTGAAGCGGGATCCTGATGTTGAACACGTCTTCGAGCGCATCAATGTCGGCAACGGACATCTCAACGTCGTCCTGAGGAAAGACCGAAAGAGATCGAGCACCGAATTTGAACGCTCGAACGCTCCCGAGCTATCGGCGATCCCCGATGCACGAGTGAGCTTCCAAAGTCAGAATGGCGGCGGCCCAAGCGGCGATTCGCGTGATGTCATGCTCTATCTGGGCGGCGAGGATCCGGTGAAGCTCAACGCGGTCGCCAATCAGATCGCAAAGGAAATGTCGACCATTCCGGGCCTGAGGGCGCCGCGAATTTCAGGCGACATGCCGCAGCCCGAAATCACCATCAAGCCGCGCATCGATCTTGCCGCAGATCTCGGAGTGACGACCTCTGCGCTCAGCGACACGATCCGGATCGCGACCCTTGGCGAGATCGAGCAGAACAGCGCCAAATTCTCGCTTTCGGACCGCCAGATCCCAATCACGGTTTCCCTGTCGCAATACGCCCGACGCGACCTCTCGACCCTCGAGAATCTGCCGGTACCGACGACAAATGGCGGCTCGGTGCCCTTGAAGGCAGTGGCCGAGATTGGCTTCGGATCGGGTCCGACGACCATTCAGCGGACGAACCAGATCCGAAGAATCGCTGTTGGAGCCGATCTTGCTCCGGGTGTCGTGACTGGCGACGTCTGGCCGAAGATCAATCAGCTTCCGACGCTTCAGCATCTTCCCCCGGGCGTTCAGAAGCTCGATCTTGGCGATCAAAAATGGCAGGGTGAGCTCGTCTATTATTTCGCAATCGCGCTGATGGCGGGCATCCTTCTCGTCTTTGCGGTCCTCGTCTTGCTTTATCGGCGATTCCTCGCGCCATTCGTGAATATGGGCTCGCTCGTTCTCGCTCCGCTGGGCGCTGCAGTCGCACTCCATATTGCGGGACAACCTGTGTCGCTCCCCGTCCTCATCGGAATCCTGATGTTGTTTGGAATCGTCGCCAAGAACTCGATCCTTCTGGTCGATTTCGCAGTCGAGATGATGAACCACGGAATGGCCAAGGACGAAGCGATTCACGAGGCGGGGCACAAGCGCGCACAGCCGATCGTGATGACCACGGTCGCAATGGTTGCAGGAATGCTCCCAATCGCGCTTTCGATTACCGGTGATGCGAGCTGGCGCGCTCCGATGGGCGTGACCGTCATCGGCGGCCTGTTGTTCTCAACCGTTCTGACTCTCGTTTTGGTGCCGGCCTATTTCTCGATTGCAATTTCGATCGAGTCGCGGATCGGGCGCCTGTTCCACAGGCTGATCGGAAGTGAAGCGCATCAGACCGGCGAAGCAGTTCCTGCCGAATGATGAACCTCGAGCCCGGCTCAGCTATTGAGCCGGAATGAGGGCAATGACGAACGGATCGCAATCGCAGGTTCAACCCAGCGCAGCCTGGCGCGCAAGGCATGAAGGTCGTCGCAACAGGCCTCCTCATCGTCATGGCGCTGCTATTCATCGCCTGCCGGGCTTTAGAGCAGCATTATCCCGCGTTGAGCTATGCCAAGTCGTTCGCCGAAGCCGCGATGGTTGGCGGTCTTGCCGACTGGTTCGCGGTGACTGCGCTGTTCCGTCACCCGCTCGGCGTTCCCATTCCCCACACCGCGATCATCCCGCGCAACAAGGATCGGATTGGAGAGGCACTGGCCAACTTTATCCGCGAGAATTTTCTTATTCCTTCGGTCGTCGCGAGGCGAATGCGAACGCTCGACGTTTCGGCGGCCGCGGGGCGCTTTCTTCAAACGCCCTCGTCTGAAGGAACCAGGATTCGCGCAGGAGCCTCCCGGCTCATCGCGGACATTTTCGAAAGTCTCGACGACGAGCGTCTCGGTGGAATCGTCAAGGGCGCGATCATCGCTCGGCTCCGACACACCGAGGTGTCTCCTCTGCTTGGCCATGCGCTTGCTTCGGCGATCAACGACGACCGTCATGTTCCGATGCTCGAAGCAGCGATTCGCTGGACCGCGCGAGCGCTCGACGCGAACGAACAGCTCATTCGCGAGATGGTTCACAAGAAGGCAAATTGGGCGCTGAAACTTGCAGGCCTCGATGCAAGGCTGGCCGATGCGATCATCGAGGGCTTGCGAAAGTTGACGGTCGAGATGTCGACCGATCCAACGCATCCGGTTCGCCAGAAAATCGAGGAAGCCCTGGCTCAGCTCGCCAATGATCTTCAGGCGCGAGCCGAAACGCGCGAAAGGGTCGAGGCGATCAAGGATCAGCTGCTCGACAACCGGTCTGTCAGTCTGTGGCTCGATACGATCTGGCAAAAAGGCCGCGAAGCCGTGGTTCGGGCCGCGCGCAACCCGGATGCAGCGCTTGCCGGAAAGCTCGGCGATGTTCTCAAATCGATGGGAGCGACCCTTGAGAAGGACGGGCGGATTCGCGTCTGCGATCAATCAGTTTGCGAGGCGAGCAATCGTCGGAATGGCCGCAAGTTATGGAGGTTCGATCGTCAAACTGGTTTCCGAAACGATTCGCGGATGGGATGCACGCACCGTGACCGCGAGGCTGGAATCGGCCGTCGGACGCGACCTTCAATATATCCGAATCAATGGGACGATCGTAGGCGGGCTGGTTGGCCTCATTCTCCATGTCGCGGATTCGCTGTGAGCCAGACGAACCTCGATGATCTCGTGAGGATCGCGAGAAACCGTGGGCTGAAGCTTGTTCGCTCGCGTGTCAGGATTCCTACCAAACCTGGCTTCGGGAAAGTCGGGCTGACGGACAGCAATGGAGTCGCGGTGTTTGCCATCGGAACTCACGGTCCCACCGGCTCGCTCGAAGATGTCGAGGACCATCTTCGAAAAATCGTCGCCGAAGACTGGGGAGGATCGCTCGAGGGCGCCCGGCTTGCGGCAAAACACGGCGAACGAACGCGTGCGAAAGACGGCTCAGCTCGAAGTCCCAAAGCGCTCCTTGTTCGGTCATCGCGCTTGGTTTCGAACTCACGGCCTCAGCTGCGCAACGCGAAAGCCTCCGATGCCGAGCGGCTTTCCGAACTGATCCGATATCTTGGCCACAAGATCAGTCCGAAGGACGTCCGGCACAACCTCGATCTTTTGAAGAAAAGCGGCGAAACGCCGCTCGTTGCGACCCTCGACGATCTCGTTGTTGGACTTTGCGGAATTGCGATCAGGGTCGTCATTGCAAGACCCGCACCGCTTGGCCGGATCACCAGCCTCGTGGTTGCAAAGGAGGCGCAAAACAAAGGGGTTGCGCGGATGCTTGTCGAAGCCTCCGAGGACAGGATGCGCAAGGCCGGCTGCATTCTGGTCGAAGTGACAAGCAACGATCGCCTTTCTGGGGCTCACGCCTTTTATCGGCATTTGGGCTTCGAGCGCACCAGCATCAGATTTGCCAAAGACCTCAAATGAGGTCGTGCGGTTGCCTTAAATGACCGAGCTGATTGAACGCCGTGGTTTGAAAAACCCCAACAATCCCATACCAAATCCGTTGAAGAAGGGCTTTTAGCCGTCGCTTCTTCGTTCGATCGTCGCCCCGACAGCGGAAAGTTTCTCCTCGAGGCGCTCATATCCACGATCGAGATGGTAAACACGAAGAACCTCGGTCTCGCCCTCGGCCGCCAGGCCGGCGACAACGAGACTCATCGAAGCTCGAAGGTCAGTCGCCATCACGCTCGCGCCGGCAAGTTTTGAAACCCCGTGGACGATTGCCGAGCGGCCATGAATGTCGATGTCCGCACCCATGCGGCGCAATTCAGGAACGTGCATGTAGCGGTTCTCGAAAATCGTTTCCTCAAGGAAGCTGTCGCCTTCGGCAAGACAAAGCATTGCCATGAACTGAGCCTGCATGTCCGTTGCGAAACCTGGAAACGGCGCAGTCGAAAGAGCCAATGGCTTCAGTGCTCCGTCCGAACTCACCTTGATTCCGCGATCGTGGAATTCGACAATGAGACCGCACTGAGCAAGTGCGTTCACGGTCGCGCGCATATCGTCTGCGCGAGCACTGATCAGATTGATTGACCCTTGGGTCATCCCCGCAGCGCAGGCATAGCTCCCCGCCTCGATACGATCGGGCATGACTTCATATTCGGTGCCATGGAGTTCCTCGACTCCATCGATAATGAGGTGCGCCGAACCGATGCCCCTCACCTTCGCGCCCATGGCAACGAGAAGGTTGCAGAGGTCGACGATTTCGGGCTCGCGCGCAGCATTGAAAAGTTGCGTTCGGCCACGCGCGAGAGCCGCGGCCATGACTGCATTTTCCGTGGCTCCGACCGAAACGACCGGAAAACTGAAATCGCCGCCCGGAAGCCGTCCCTTGGGTGCGCTCGCCTTCACATATCCCGACGCAAGTTCAATCTCAGCGCCCATGCATTCGAGCGCTTTTAAATGGAGGTCGATCGGCCGGTCGCCGATGGCGCAGCCACCGGGAAGTGAAACCGCCGCTTCGCCCATCCGAGCGAGCATTGGGCCGAGAACGAGCACCGACGCCCGCATTTTGCGAACCATATCGTAAGGAGCAACGGTGGAGACGATTTCGTCGGCATGAAGAGTCATCCGACGGCCGATCTCGCCCTTCTTGACCCCGGCGACATGCGTCGAAACTCCAAGCTGGTTCAAAAGATGAGCGAACGTGTCCACGTCGGCAAGTCGTGGCAGATTTTTGAGCGTGAGTTTTTCTTGTGTGAGAAGCGCGCACGGCATCAAGGTGAGAGCGGCGTTCTTGGCCCCGCTAATCGGAATTTCGCCTTCGAGGCGCGTCCCGCCCTTGATCCAGATGCTGTCCACGCCCGGCGCTTTAGCCGCTTCTTTTTTGCCTGCAAGGCACCGGCGGCCTGAGAGCTGCGCCGGTCAAGGGAGGACCCGCGTCCAAATGGACATGACGTTCAGAGGTAGAAAAGCAACTCGAAACGGTTTTTACGCCTTCTCGAGCGTGCACTGCAGGGGGTGTTGATTTTCCCGCGCGAAATCGATCACTTGACTGACCTTTGTCTCAGCCACTTCATAAGTGAACACCCCGCAAACCGCGACGCCCTGCTGATGAACCTGGAGCATCACGCGCGTCGCATCCTCGATTCCCATGCTGAAGAAGCGTTGGAGCACAAGGACGACAAACTCCATCGGAGTATAATCGTCGTTGAGCATCAACACCTTGTAGTTGGAAGGCTTCTTTGTTCTGGGCCGGGTCCGTGTCGCGACGCCCGTCTCGATTTCTTCGAGACCGTCGTCATCCGGCTTATTGGCCATCGTGATCAGTCGCTGCATCATTGGCCCTGAAATATGGCACGCCACAATCCGGCGGCAAGGCGGCAGTGTGCACTATGCCGGTAAAAAAATGGCGGCCGCCCCGATTTGGAGCGGCCGCCGCACGTCGTTGCCTGATTTCAGGAGGGGAGAGGGTCAGGCAACGAGAGTGTTGAAGCGCTCGGCATTCGCCGTTGCGCGGTTGGAGATCGGCTGGAACGCTTCGCCAGCAAGTTTCACGAGCGATTCCGTGAGCCTCGAGGTCTCGGTCACGGCGCGGTCAAACGACGCTCGGACAAAGTCGCCCTGAAGCTGAAGATATTCGGTCGGCGACTTCGCTTCGGCGAGCGAGCGGATCGCGTCCGCCGCCTGCTCGAAACCTTCACGGCCCGAACTGACCGCATCCTGACCGATGGCACGCGCGCCCTGGGCTGCCATTCGGCTCGCCTCGACGACGGCCTCGACATTGGCGCGAGTGAGATCGGCGAATTCTTCGGCGATCTTGTGGCTTTTCTTGACCATGTCCTGGCTGCGCTCGTTCGCCTCAACGAACAGCGTCTGGAGCGGCGCAAAGGCCGGAACGGCTTCGAGGCCGTTGAAGAAATTGGTGTTGGTCACGGTCTTAATCCTTTCCTGGGTGGCACGCACACGGGCTCGCGAAGCTTTGCGGGTGCGGCGAGCGGTACGGCTGTTTGCGGCCTTCTCGGCCACTGCCTCGCGCTTGACTTGGCGAACAGTCGTCGCTCGGACGCGCTTCGCGGTCTTCTTGCTTTCGGTCGCGATTGTCTTGGCCGTATCTGCAACAGCCTTGGCGACCTTGGCCGGAGCTTCGGCGGCAGCCTTGGCTTCAACCGTCGTTTCGTCTGTCATGGATCATTTCCTTCTGAATTGCTGCAGTGCACAATATGCATTGCAGCGCAGCATTTCAAGCCCAATTTTGTGCAGCGCACCATTTAGTCGCTTGACGGCCACGGCCTAGCCGAAGCAAGAGCAACCATGGATCCAAGGACTGATCAGCCGATGCGCGCGCGGCGCGGCCTTTTGATCGTGCTTTCCTCTCCATCGGGCGCCGGCAAATCGACGATCTCGCGAATGTTGCTGGCAGCCGACGAGGAAGTGACAATGTCAGTTTCCGCGACAACTCGTCCAAAACGACCCGGCGAAGTCAACGGCAAGGACTATCATTTTGTCGACGATTCGCAGTTCGACTCAATGATCGAAAGCGGCGAGTTCGTGGAATGGGCCCATGTCTTTGGCTACCGCTACGGAACACCAAAATCGCCGGTCAAACAGGCTTTGCGTATGGGCCGCGACATTCTGTTCGATATCGACTGGCAGGGAGCCCGCCAGCTGGAGCCCGATTTTGGCGAGCATCTGGTTACGATCTTTCTCCTTCCGCCGTCGATGGGGGAACTCCACAAGAGACTGTTCAGTCGCGGTCAGGATTCCGACGCCGTGATCGATGATCGCATGCGCCGAGCCGCGGATGAAATCGATCACTGGGCCGAATATGAATATGTTCTCGTCAATCGCGACATGGACCAGTGTCTCGCCGAGGTTCGGGCTATTGTCGCTGCGGAACGGGCAAAGCGAATCCGTCAGACGGGCCTCGTCGAGCTCGTTCGAGACCTGATCGGCCCTCGTCACTAAGGTCAGTCGGCTGACGGCCAGCGAACATTTGTGATCCCACTATTCCCGCAGCAACTGCAGGAAGTTCGCGGCCGCGAAAAATTCTTGCCGGCGATTTTCAAGCGCGACTTCGAACTCCGAATCCGCGCCCCATCGCTCGATCTGCCAATGATCATCGAGGCTGACGGTCAACCATCCACTTTCAGCGGTGATCGCCCGATAGAAAATTGCAAGACCTGCAATGAGCGACCCGCCGATCGTCACGAGCGGTGAAAGACCCGCCAGCTGAAAGGGGTCGAGCGTTCCAACCGCGGCACACAGTCGATCGACCGTCTCGGCGGGTTGGGCGACATAGACAATTCCAGACGTGACACGAAACTCCACGTCGAAGTGCCGACGTGCCCATGCGAGAAGCTTCTGCCAGGCCTTTTCCTGCCGTTCGACGAGCTCGCCTGGGCCTTCGGCGCGATAACATGAAAGATCCGCTTCGGCGTAGCGGACAAGGCCGGACGCGAATTCCTGGCGATCGGGAGCAATCCGATCGATCGCTGCGTTGGAAAGGCCTGTCAGCGGCATTGCCCGCGGGTCGATCGTTTCACCAATCGAGCGCCATTCCTGTGCAATGGAAATGGCGAGCGATTGGGTTGGAACCACAAGGGCTGACCTCGCCGGAGTCCTTATCGGTCTCCGATCGAGCGTGATCGTCCAGCCCTCTCCCTCAGCTTCCGTTTCGACATCCGTCCAAAACCGTTTCACTTGCGCCCTTGGTCCTCGCGATCCCAGCTGCGCTTGAAAAGATGCGGAACAACGAGTGCATCGATGGCGCCCAAAATCGCAATGACCGCTCCGAGCTGAGGCCATCCGCCAACCCTCAGGAAATTGGTATAGATGATCGCGATCCCAAGAAAAAACAGAACCAGGCCCGAGGCTCGGACAAGGGTGTAGAAAAGGAGACGTTTTCGCCAGATCGCATCATCAACCACGACCGCAACTCCTAACGATCTCGAGGATCTCGAGCGGCCGACTTGCGACAGCAATCGCTCCAGCTTCAATGAGATCGTGAGCATCGTGATATCCCCAGCCCACGCCAATCGGGATCGATCCCGCACTGACCGCCATTTGCATGTCGAAACTCGTATCGCCGACCACGACGCTCGTGTGCGCCGAGGCTCCCGCTTCCAAAATCGCACGTTCGACCATCGAGGGGTGGGGCTTTGATGGATTGTGGTCCGCGGTTTGAAGCGACACGAACCGAGCGTGAATTCCATGACTTTCGAGACAATATCTGAGCCCTCGATCGGATTTCCCAGTGGCCACCGCCAAAAGCCAGCCGTCCTCCTCCAGTCGATCGAGAAGCTCGAGGATGCCCTCGAACAGCGGCTCTTCGACTTTGTCGGCCGCGCGAAGGGCCCAGAACGCGCGCTTATAATCCTCGGTCAGCCGATCATGCTTTTCAGGAGACGCCTCGGGCACGAGAACTTTCATTGCTTCGACAAGACTAAGACCGATGACCTTGCGCGAAACGTCCGGCGGCGGAACGGCAAGTCCGTGATTCGCAAACGCAGTTTCAAGTGCGCGCGAGATCGTCTTTCCGCTGTCAACCAGGGTTCCGTCGCAATCGAAGATTGCAAGGCGGTTCATCGTCGGGCCTTCGGACTGCCGCGCGACCGCCTCTCCCCCCGGCGCTCTCTTCGCCGTGCCTTGGCGGCGGCCGAGATCCGGCGTTGCTTTGCCTCCGGCGAAATTGCCGCCCTCGATTGAGGGCTCATGGAATTGCCGGCGGAAAGATCGAAGCCAAGTGTGGTCAAGGAATCGGAAAAATGAGACGGCAATGGCGCAGTAACGTCGATCATTTGATCATCGGGCGCTTCGATCCGGATCCGGCGCGCGTGAAGATGGAGCTTTCGACTGATGCCGCCGGTCAAAAAGGCTTCTGGGCCACCATATTTTGCGTCTCCCACAACTGGGTGGCCGATTGACGCAAGATGGGCTCGGAGCTGATGGGTCCGACCGGTGAGCGGCTGAAGCTGAAGCCAAGCTGCGCGATTGCCTGCCCGGTCGAGCACGCGCCAGCGAGTCTTCGAGGGAAGACCGTTGACTTCATCGACATGCATCTTCTCGCCGCCGGTCCCAGGCTGTTTTGCGAGTGGAGCATCGATGAGCCCTTCCTCGGCGTCGGGAACCCCGACCACGAGCGCCCAATAAAGCTTCTGGGCAGTTCGCCCGGAGAATGCCTTCGCGAAATGCCCGGCTGCGCGCGCGGTTCTCGCGACAAGGAGCGCTCCAGACGTGTCCTTGTCGAGCCTGTGAACGAGCTTTGGTCGACCGCCCTCGTCTTCCAGTCCATCAAGAAGCCGGTCGAGATGCTGATGGGTCTTGGTTCCCCCCTGGGTTGCAAGTCCCGGCGGCTTGTTAAGAACAAAAGCGGCTTTGTCTTCATGAATGACGAGATCGCGAATGAACTGGACTTCGTCCGAAGTCAGGCTTTCGCGAGCGACCGCGTTTCGGGCAGGACGGCGCTGCGGCTCGATCGGCGGCACTCGAATCTCCTGCCCCGCCTCGATTCGATCTCCAGGAAGAGCGCGCTTCCCGGCGACACGAAGCTGGCCGGTCCGAGCCCAGCGGGAGACGATGTTGAAACTGACTTCGGGCAGATGGCGCTTGAACCACCGGTCGAGCCGAATTCCGTCATCGTCGTCATCAACGGTAAAAGTGCGTGCCTCGTTCACATCTCGGCCACTATCAGGCGATCTTGTGCTTTGCGAGAAGGAGTGGACGGTTCGGTGGCTCGCCTTGCAAGGGCTTGAGCGCGAGCGAACGTCAATCCTTTGCCCAATGGTCGAAGGTTGTCGCCTGGACCGTCCTGACGAGACTCATTGCATCCGGTCCTTCCCAAAGACCTCTGTAGTCATACTTCTTGGCTCCTTCGACCCACCAGCCCTGGCCGGGAAGTCCGTCGGCCTGGCGAACCACGAGAACCGCAAGTTCAGGCTCACCGCGCTCCTCGCCCTGTTGGTCGATAAAGGCGAGCACTTTGCAAAGCGCGCGCATTTTGGGACGGGAAAAATCATGGCCCAGAAGCGAAAGCAGTTCCGAATAGCTAATCGACTGGCGCGATCGCGCGGATGCGATCAGGATTGCCCGAATTTCTTCGGGATCTGAAAGTCGTCCCGTCTCACTCATTCCGGCTGTTGGGCGAAATCCACCGGCGTCAGTTCGAAAACGTCGAGCTTGGAATCGCTCTGAGGCCAGGGAATGACCAACCTCCATCGAAAGGCGCCAATGCGCTCCAGAACGCCGGCCATGTTGCGCTTTGCGTCATCGCCGTATGCGAGCGGCAGATCCTCGTTCCCCAAGGCGAGGCTGCCAAGGAAAATCATGCGATTGGGATCGTCATCTTCCCAAAGCCGCCCCGCCGGCCGCTGGCTTCCTGTTTGCTTGACGATCGTCAGCTGGTCGTCCTCGACCTGGACGTAGCAAAAGAACGGTTTGAAGCTTTCGTAGGCCTTTTCCCGCGCTACCGCCTTTCCGAGCCTGATCAGGCGGCAATTGTAACTTCCCGGCGTCGGCGCCGGGCGCGGCAGGCCGGATCGTGGAAGCAAAAGCTTGCCGTCGTGACTGACTTCGGTCGGATCGCTCTTTCGGGCTTCGGCTAGAGCCTCCTGCCAAGCAAGCCCGAGGCGTGAAATCCGGTCCTGGTCAGCCGCGGTCGCAACGGCCTTCCAAGTTTGCGATTTGAGCGGTGGTCCGACGACGACCGAGGGCCGCTCGCCAGGGCGGACGTTGGGCTTCGTTGCGCAGCTTGAAACGAGAGCGAGCGCAAGGAGGGCCGCGCTTGTCGCGAAAATATGACGCTTTTGACGATCGACCGACAAGTTGTTCACCTCTCTCCGACAGTGACAGTCATGCCGCCGCCATTCAACCAATTGGCGATTGATCATAAGTCTTCACCGAACGCTTACCACTGCCAAGGAGATCGAAAATGAATGCGCCAGTCCGCCCCGAGGCCAAGGCGACCGGAACTCGTCGCAGCGAATTGAGGGTGGCCTATGACGAGTTCGGGTTCGACGTCGCTTCATGCTAAACTCGCAACGATGTTCAATCTGATTTCTCTTTTCATCGGTTTCATCGCACTCGTTTGTGCGCTGGTCGCCTTCGTTCCGCTCCTTGGCTGGGCCAATTGGTTGATCATCCCGATTGCGATTATCGGGGCCGGCATTGGAATGATCTCGAGCGCGAATTCGGGTCGAAATCTCAACCTGTTCGTCATCTTCGTTGGAATCATCCGACTGTTCCTCGGAG
Source organism: uncultured Alphaproteobacteria bacterium (assembly GCA_963703055.1). Lineage (GTDB taxonomy): Bacteria > Pseudomonadota > Alphaproteobacteria > Sphingomonadales > Sphingomonadaceae > Sphingomicrobium. Next base: position 1,417,008 of record OY969784.1, read on the forward strand.
GAGGAATTTTTTGAACCGCGAGCCCAAAATTGATGAGTATATCGCTCGGGCGAAGCCCTTTGCCCGGCCGATTCTCGAAAAAATGCGCGAACGTATTCACGCCGTCGTTCCGGACGTCGAGGAAGCAATAAAATGGCAGATGCCCGCTTACAGCCGCAGCGGGAAAATCCTTCTCATTACCGCAGCCTTCAAGGCCCACGCCGCACTGAACTTTTGGCGTGGTCAGGAGCTTCGAAAAGATGTCGCAGATGCGGACGCGCTCGGGCAATTCGGGAAGATAAAGTCGGTCGACCAGCTGCCGACCGACGCGGAGCTCGACCGGCTAATTCGGCAAGCTGCCGACCTTGCAACCCAGGCTGCGCCACGCAAACCGAAACATCGGCCAAAAGCCGCGCTCGAAATCCATCCTGAATTTGCGTCGGCCTTGTCGCGAGCGCCCCAGGCTAAGGCGAATCTCGACGGGTTTCCCCCTTCTGCGCAACGCGATTATTTTGAATGGATTCACGAGGCCAAACAGGATTCGACCCGCCAGAAGAGGATTGAGACGGCCCTTGAATGGCTGTCTGAGGGCAAGCGAAGACATTGGAAATATCAGTCGAGCTGACGGCCAAGTTGCGCGCAAACCGGGTTTGCAATTCAAGATGCCTGCGTTGCGCACCGCCAAAAGCCCCACGAGGCCTGTCATGGTCGAAGGACGATGACCTCAGCGAGATTTGACATAGGATCCAGGAGCGTCCTCGATCGCCCCCCGAGATCCCTTTCCCGGGATTCGAGCCTCCGCGGCCCTTACGAGCCCGTCGTCCTGGATTTTCAGCCATTCGAGCCAGTCCGGCCACCAGCTGCCCTTATGCTCGTTCGCGCCTTTGATGAATGAGCTCAGCGTCTTTTCGGGCTGGTCGTTCGTCCAATATTGGTATTTTTGAGCCGCGGGCGGATTCACAACTCCTGCAATGTGGCCCGAACCTGCAAGGACAAATCTTTTGGGTCCTTGAAAATGGTTCATGATCTTCCAGACGCTCTCCGGCGGCGCAATGTGATCTTCGCGCCCGGCTTGAACATAGGACGGGATTCGAACGGTGGTGATGTCGATCGCAATTCCGCCGACCGAGATTGCGCCTTTCGAAGCGAGCTTATTTCCTTCGTAGAGATCCTCGAGATAGGCCCGGTGCCAGCGCGCCGGAAGATTGGTCGTATCGGAGTTCCAGTAGAGAAGATCGAAGGGCGGCGGCTCTTCACCCAGAAGATAGTTGTTGACGACATAATTCCAGATGAGGTCGCGACCTCTCAACAAATTGAACGTGGCCGCCATGTAGCGTCCGTCGAGATAGCCCTTTTCAGCAGTGAGCTTGTCGAGCAGCATCATCGTTTCGGGCCCGGAGAAAAGCTTGAGGTCACCAGCTTCGGCAAAATCCACCTGAGCGGTCAGGAAGGTCGCGGACTTGACCTTTTTCGACTCATCCTTTGCCTTTAAATATGCCAGCGTTGCAGCAAGGGTCGTGCCCGCGACGCAATATCCAAGGGCGTGAACGCTCTCGACCCCCAACAGGTCTCGCACCGTATCGATCGCATCCACCTGCCCTTTGAGCACATAATCATCGAGGCTCGTGTCGGCGAGGCTTTCGTCCGCCGATTTCCAGCTGACCATGAACACGGTGATTTTGTTGTCGACGCACCATTTTACGAAGCTCTTCTCGGGCGCGAGATCGAGAATGTAGAAGCGATTGATCCACGGCGGAAAGATGACCACCGGAGTTGAAAGAACGTCCTCGGTCGTCGGTGCATATTGAATCAACTGATAAAGCGGGGTCTGCTTGATGACCTTTCCTGGCGTCGCCGCAAGATTGCGACCCACTTCGAAAACTCCGGATTTGGTCTGAGTAAGCTGACCTGCCGCAATGTCCTTCAACATATTGGCGAGGCCCTTGAGCAGATTCTCGCCGCGCGTTTCGATCGTCCGCTTCAAAACCAGAGGATTGGTCAAAGCGAAGTTCGAAGGACTCATTGCGTCGACGAAACTGCGGGTCGCGAAGCGCAGTTTTTCGCGAGTCCCATCATCGACGCCTTCGACCTGGTCGACAGTGCCAAGAAGCTGGTCGGAAATCTCAAGGTAGGTTTTCCGGATCGTATCGAAGATCGGATTTTCCCGCCATTCAGGCGCTGCGAAGCGGCGGTCCTTCGCGCTTCCCTCGGGCGCAAGGTTCACCGCGCCCATCGTTCCAAACATCTTGCCCCAGGTTTCGAGCCCTTTCGCCCACGCTTCAGCGCCGGCGCTCATCAGCGACGACGGATCAGACGCGGCGGTTTGGGGAGGAAATCCAAAACCCGCCGGCGACCATGATGGAAACCCCTGACCTTGCTTCATCTTACCGGCCCAGAATTCCATGAGCATCTGCTGGGCGCGCCCCATTACGAGCGTCCAGTGCTGCCAATCCTCAAGAGTTGGAATGGCACTCGTGATGTCCGGATCGTCCGCCATAAATGAAATATCTAGGCCGGCTCCAGACGCATTGCGAGCCTACCGGCGATGCGAGCCCCATTCGTCGCTTTCAAAACCATTCGTCACGGAGCTGACTTTCCAATTTTCAGGAGCGCTTGCCGCAGCGCAGCATGCTTGCCACAAGAGCTCGGATGGACACCGACTTCTACCGCATTCAGCGTCTTCCTCCCTATGTCTTTGCCGAGGTGAATGCGATGAAAGCCGCGGCTCGAGCTCGCGGGGTGGACATTGTCGATCTTGGGATGGGAAATCCGGACGGAGCCCCGCCCGATCATGTCATCGAAAAACTGTCCGAGGTCGCCCGGAAACCTCATGCGCACCGCTATTCGGCAAGCCGTGGGATCCCGGGACTGAGGAAAGCACAGGCCAATTATTACAAGCGCCGGTTCGGCGTCGAGGTCGATCCGCAAACCGAAGTCATCGTTACTCTTGGCTCCAAGGAAGGGCTTGCAAATCTCGCGCAGGCGATCACGGCCCCGGGGGACGTTGTTCTGGCTCCCAATCCCTCCTACCCCATCCACACCTTCGGCTTCATCATTGCGGGCGCAGCGATCCGGTCAATCCCGGCGGCGCCTGGCGAAGATTTCTTCCGTCGGCTCCAAATGGCGATGCACTATACGGTTCCGCGGCCAAAGGTCCTGGTCGTTGGCTATCCCTCGAACCCAACTGCATATGTGGCCGATCTCGGGTTTTACGAACGGCTCGTTGCATTTGCCCGCGAGCACGAGCTTATTGTCATCTCCGACCTCGCCTATGCCGAAATCTACTTCGGGGATCAGCCAACGCCATCTATCCTCGAAGTCGAGGGTGCGAAGGATATCGCGGTCGAATTCACATCGATGAGCAAGACCTATTCGATGGCCGGTTGGCGGATCGGCTTTGCGGTCGGAAATGCGCGGCTCATCGAAGCGCTCGCAAGGGTGAAATCCTATCTCGACTACGGCGCGTTCACTCCGGTTCAAGCCGCAGCAGTCGCCGCATTGAACGGTCCCCAGGACATCGTTCAGCAGAACCGCGATCTCTATCGCAAGAGGCGCGACGTCCTCGTTGAGTCTTTCGCGCGTGCGGGCTGGACCATCCCCGTGCCGAAGGCGAGCATGTTCGCCTGGGCGCCAATTCCCGAACGTTTCCACAATCTGGGATCGGTGGAATTTTCAAAAAAGCTACTGACAGAAGCGCATGTCGCGGTCGCTCCGGGGGTGGGCTTTGGCGAGGAAGGTGAAGGGTTCGTTCGAATTGCGCTGGTCGAAAATGAGCAGCGCCTGCGTCAGGCCGCAAGAAGCGTTCGAAAATTGCTGAATGGCTGATCCAGTGGCCAAGGATGTGGCTCAGTCACTGAAAGCCCGGTTGCGGGCGGATCTTGGAGTGGCGATAAAAGCCAGAGATCCGGCGCTCGCGAAGGTCATTCGAACCTTGATTGGAGCAATCGACAATGCCCAAGCGATTGACCTTGGAAACGCACACGAAAAATATGTCGAGCGCACATTCGGAGATTCCAGTGGCGAAGTTCCAAGAAAGCAACTTTCGAACGAGGATTTAAGAGCGATTATCCTTTCGGAAATCGACGAACGTGCGGTGCTGGCAGCGCAATTCGAAGCGTCTGGTCATTCAGGGCGGGCGTCGGAACTTCGCGAGGAAACCCGGATCATCGAAGTCTATCTGACCTAAAAGCGCTTGGAAATTCCGCCATAGACTTCAAGATCGGGAGTGGCCCGGTTCAAACCGAAATCGGCTCCGGCATCCAACTGCAAATTACTGTCGACGAGATAAGCGACCGACCCATCGACGCTTGCCTGTCGCGTCGTTCCGCTCGGGTCCCAATCCCAACCGCCCCACAATTCAGCCGAGAGATTCCACTTGTCCGTCACGGCCCATCCGAGCGTGACAACCTGTTCCATTGCCGCATGGTGGCCGTTGCGATCGGAATCGGCGACCCAGTCAAATTGCGGCGTCAGTCCGATACTCAAAGGAGTTTTCGCGATCGCATAGCCGATCGGAAACAACAGTCCTGCCTCCAATTCGCCATTGCCAAGCGGCCGTCGCGCAACCGGGATTTTGACGAACGGCATCGCAACAATCTGGAGCGGTAAATCGGAGCTCGTCAGCCTCTGCTTGTAAAGGAGGTTTAAGTCACCGATGCCGCTGGCGCTATCACGAACCCCTGCAATTCGGCTCGTCTCACTCTCGAACGGAGTAAAATCGACTTCGATATCGGACGCGTCGGTCAAACCATATTTGATTGTCGTTTCGAACAGCGTCAGCGACGTATCGCGCTCTGAAGCGCTCGATTGCAAACTCCAGTCGGCAATCCCGGTTTCGACCTGCCAATGACCAACGGGAACGGTGCAGGCTGAGGTCGCTTTCCCCGGCCGATCCGGACAGATTGGTGAAGGATCTGCCGCCGCGTTCGTGCCGGCGGCGCCGAACAAACAAGCGCATATGAAAAAGTGACGTACCCCCATTTGGCATTCATTGCGCCAGCGAAACGCTGGCGTCGAGTGACAAGCTCGAAATTTTCGAGCGGAGCAAGTGCCGGCAGACTTTCACGAACCAGCGCTTGGAAATCGGGTCCGGGCTGCTCTAAAGGCGGCTCGGCTTTTAGTTTCCAAAAGAGATTGATCGGGTGCGCGTTTTCTCAATTTTTCTGGCGGTATCCCTGCTGGCATCGGGTCCGATTGAAGGAGCTCCGTTTCAGTCTGCAACGACGATTACGGGAGCACCGTTCAACAGCAACGGAAAAGTGACCATCGTCCATTTCTGGGCGACATGGTGCGCACCGTGCCGGATCGAAATGCCGATCCTCGACACTTATTATCGCAAGCATCATGGCCAGGGGCTCGGCCTGCTTGCCGTTTCGATCGATCAGGGCGCCTCGAGGGCAAAACTTCGAAGGGCGACAGAAACCTTCGCATTCCCGGTCGCAAGCATCGATGATGTCAAAATGCAGCGTCGCGACATTCCCACTGCTCTTCCGGTCACTCGCGTTTACGATCGCTCCGGTCGTCTCGTTTTCTCGACCAAAGGCGACGGACGGACGATGATCGACATGACGACCCTTGAACGTGTCGTCACTCCACTTTTGGAAGCGCGCTAGATGTGAACCAAAAAACCGGCAGAGAAGGTCGCTTTTGGCACGAGCTGGTATCCGTTGACGCGAGTGTAAAGCGGAAGTGCCAGATAGGTGAACCCGACAATTTTCGTCGTTAGCTTTGCCGAGATTCCGGGAGCAAGATTGACCTGCTCTCCGCCGCTGTCGGGCCGATCGGCGTCTGTTCCGCCGTCGCGCCAGACCTTTCGGACGCTCAGCTGAAGTTGCGGAGTGATGTTGCGCCAATGCGTGTAATTAAGAGCAGCTGAGGCCTGAACGAAGCTGCCCGGACGGTAACCCTCCCTCTGCGTCAACGGAATCTGACTCGTCACCTGGAGAAAATAGCCGAGTTCGGGTGACAAAGATCCGAGACGATAGGCACCAAGAACCGCCTGAAAGGTCCCTGTGCCTGGCTCGAGACCACGATCGACCGGCTCGCCGGTTTGCGGTCCTGAGTCGAAGTTCTCGTTGAAGCGGCCAGTCGGAACGACAAGGCCGGCCTCAATCCCGTTTACGCTCCCCGGGACCGAGAGCCCCTGCCAGCGACCAACCAGACGAGCGTCGCCGATCCCGCCTGTGTCGGAGTGACTCGCCTCATTCGTTCCTTCGGCAATGGTGCTGTGCGGCCTCGTCAGGACCGGCAATTGAATATCGAGACCCCAATCATTCGCAAATTGGTGGTCAAGCGTGAAGGTTGCGCTCTGATTGTCGGTATAACGCTCGATCTCCCGATCCGTTGGAAAATCGATCGCGTTCAGATTAACCGCTTTGGTCCCGCTCAAAAGCAAGGTTTGAGGGACATAATCATAACGCAGCGAAACCGTCGTTCCCGGCTGTGCCGCAAGTCCCTGGCTCAACCAATCCGCTGTGAGAGTGCAGCCGCAGCTAGCGCAAGCCTCCGCAGTCGTTGAAATGAAAAGGAGTGCAGGCGCAACTGCACCCGCGAGAGCCATTGTTTTGAAACCGATCATGGTTTTTAAAATCCCAAGACCCGCTCGCGCGGGATCGTTTTTCTGAACAGTCGAAAAGCGTTCAGAAGGCGATGGGAGGCCCGATTGGAGGGGGACGTTCGAATGCGGTCTTGAATTCAATACGAACGGATGTTCGACCAAGAAGCCGAAGGAGTTGGGGAATTTCGGTCGCGAGCTCAGCTGGCCATTGAGGCGGCATCCCTCCAAGGGCGGACGCCCCAGCGTAGGGACATTGCTCGTGCATCGATTTTGGATCGCCAGAGTGATGCATAGGCATTCCGCCCATCATCCCCCCATCAGGACACACGATGACCGAGACAGACCCTCGGTCGAACTTCGGCATGTATCCAGCAGGAACGAGCGATCGGACAGCAAGGATCGCTGCCAGCAGGAGCGCGAGGGCGACCCGGATGGGAATCGATTTTGCCCTCATGGTGTTCATCAGGAGTGTCTCAGACGGATCCTGGCCATAAAGTCAATCAAGGATCACCGACGTCGCCTAACCGGTTGAGGGCCGGTCTTTCCTGTTCGAACCGAGTTCGAACGCTGTCGTATCCGAGCGAATTCCGACGTCGAATTCCACTTGGGCCACGCATGGCTGTTCGCGAGCCTCGCTCCGATTGCATAGAATAATTGGGCTTCCTGTGCGGCGCCACGAAGATCCCACGTGGGCGCCCAGCTGTCGCAGGTTTGATGATAACAAGTCGAAGTGAAGCTATCGAGCCAACGCTCGCCAGCGGCGCGGCCCCCGTTTTTCATGTCATAGGCTCCGGCAAGAGCCATATCGAGCAATACCGGAACGCCCCGTCTTGCGAACGAGAAATGGTCGGCGCGATAGAACAGCCCGCGTTCGGGGTGGTTTTCCGGAGTGACGTAACGCCCCTGGGCTTTTGCGGCTTGCGCAAAATATTCATCCATTTCGCTCTGGCCGCGCCCGACTAGCACCGCATCCTTAACCGGGCCGTTCCATTGCAACGTATCAAAGGTGAGGTTCGCAGCCATCGTCTCCAACGGATAAATTGGATGTTCGGCATAATATTCGGAGCCAAGAAGCCCCCGTTCTTCGCCCGTCCATGCCGCAAACAGGACTGTTCGCTTGGGCCTCGGGCCGGCCGCGAACAAGCGCGCATCTTCAAGCATTGCCGCAAGGCCCAAAGCATCGTCCGCGGCGCCCGGACGAATGGTCCGGCCGTGCGCGTCCGCAGGACCAAGCCCATAGGCATCCCAGTGGCCGCCGTAGCTTACAGTCTCGTTGGGGTAGGTCGTGCCGGTCAGTTTCCCAAGAATGTTGTGGCTCGTGATGTGCGAGACGGAGACCGCAATGTTGGCCGACAATCTGGCCTTAAGGTCGATTGGCCGGAACGCAGAGGTTCGAGCCTCGCGTTTGACGGTTTCATAATCGTACCCGGCATTCTTTAGCAGGGCTGCTGCGACACCTTTCTGGATCCAGCCTTGGAGGAGGACCGGTTGGGGCACGCTTGGTGGTAGTGCGATTGCATAACTCTCCCCGGCTGGGCTTTTGACAACGGTCCAAGGGTAGCCCGCAGCGTCGGTTTCATGAACGACGAGCGCAGCGATCGCGCCCCGTCGAGCCGCTTCCTCATATTTATATGTCCAACGGCCATAATAGGTCATCGTCTTTCCGCCGAACTTGCCCGCGACCGGCTCGCCGGGCGCAGCTTCGAAATCGGGATCGTTGACGAGCATTACAGCGACCTTGCCTTTAAGGTCGACGCCCTTGAAATCGTCCCAACCTCGTTCCGGGGCCTGCACTCCATAGCCGACGAACACCATCGGCGCGTTTTCAATTCGAACCCGATCAACCGGTCGAACTGTTCCAAGATAAATGTCGTCGGGAAACTTGAGCGGGACGATCCTTCCCTCTTCGGCGACCGAGACGGCGATTGGCGCCTTGAGCTGGGTTCGGATCATCGGAACAGTTTGGGTCCATCCGCCATGTTCGCCCGCAGGCTCAAGGCCCGCGGCTTTGAACTGCCCGATGAGGTAAGGAATGGTTTTCGCTTCCCCTTCGGTCCCAGGCGCACGTCCCTGGAACGAGTCCGAGGCGAGGACATGCGTGATTTCGCTCATGCGCTGGGTGCTTACCTGCTGAGTTTTTGGCGGGACAGCTCCGACCAAGATCAGCATCGCCGTTGTGAGAAAAGGCCGGATTCCCATTGCGATCCCTCCAGTTAATCGATCAGCTTTGTATTCGCCATGCGCGCGCCGAGTAGCCAATGAAAGCAATGATCGCGACCGCAATTGCGAGGCGCACGATGTCACCGCTGATCAGCCAGTAGAACAGCGCGGCGACGATCGCGGACGCCGGGATAGTGATCACCCAGGCAACTGCAACGTCTCCAGCAACTCCCCACCGAACCGCGGATGCCCGGCGTGCTGCGCCGGCACCGATGACGCAGCCCGTCATGGTGTGCGTGGTGGAAACTGGAATTCCAAGCAGCGACGCCGCGAACAGCATGATCGAGCCACCAGCCGACGCACTGAACGCCTGGTGTTGCGATAATTTCGTGATCCTCGTCCCCAGCGTTTCGATCACCCTCCAGCCGCCTGTAAGCGTTCCAAGACCCATTGCGACGTAGCAGCTGAGCGCAACCCAATTGGGGACCGAAAACTGGCCGTGAAGATAGCCGGTGGAATAAAGAAGGACAGAAATCAGCCCCATGGTTTTCTGCGCATCGTTGAGGCCGTGACTAAGCGAGAGCGTACCCGACGAGATGAGGTGAAGTCCTCGAAATGACCGCTCGGCACCCCGGGCGCTCGCACTTGCGCCGAGCCAGCTTGTAACGAGCATGATCGCCATCGTCAGCATGAGGCCGAGGACAGGCGAAAGAACGATCGCAATCAGTGTTTTGTTGAGGCCGATCCATTCAATGCTTGGAAATCCTGCATGAGCAACGCCAGCACCGAGGATTCCACCAACCAGCGCGTGGCTGGAAGACGAGGGAATACCCTTCACCCATGTCACCACGTTCCAGAACATTGCCCCGATGAGCGCGCCGAACACGACTGCGGGAGTAACTAGATCCTTGTCGATGATGCCTTTGCCAATTGTGTCGGCAACATTGTGCAAGGATGGCCACTCGAGCGCCAGGAAATAGGCTGCGAAGTTGAAGAATGCCGCGAATGCAACGGCTCCGACCGGACTGATCAGTCGGGTTCCAACTACCGTTGCAATAGAATTTGCAGCATCGTGAAGACCGTTCAAAAAGTCGAAGCCAAGGGCAACGACAATGAGCCCAATCAAAAGCGGAAGAGCCAGGGCGTGCACGGGTTGCTCAGGAGTGGTCGATCACGATGCCGTCGATCTCGTTCGCGACATCCTCGAATGCATCGGTGACCCACTCGAGATGCTGATAGATCTCCCGCGCAATGATAAACTCCATCGGACGTGTTGAGAGCTGTTGAAAGGCACGCTTGAGACCCTTCGCATGAGCATCGTCTGCAGCCCCCTCGAGCCGCACCACTTTTTCCGTGATGGTATGAATATTCGTTCCATTTTTGCTGATGTTGCGCAGAAGCGGAATGGCTTCGGCAGTCAGGCTTGCGGCATCGACGATCATCCTCGCCATCTGCTTCATTTCGGGTTCGAAGCTATTCACTTCGTAAAGTGCGATCGCTCGCGCCGTCGAGTGCATTTCGTCGATCGCGTCGTCCATTGACGCGATCAACGACGTGATTGCCCCACGATCGAATGGGGTGAGAAAGGTTTGCCGAACCGAGCGAAGAACCTGCCGGATGACGTCGTCCGCTTCATGTTCCCGCCGGTTGATCTCCGCGATCTGATCATCGGGATGCCCGCGCCCTTCGACCAGCATGGCGAGCGCATTCGCTCCAGCGACCAGCGTTGTCGCGTGCTTTTCGAACATTGCGAAGAAATCGATTGTCCTTGGAAGAAAGGACTGGAACCAGTTGAACATCGCTGCCCCTGTTGTGCGGCGCTTCGCTTAGTGGCCGGGAGATGGCTCGGCAACAGTGCAGCGATCTTCGTGATGGTTCGTCGTCAATGTCGGACCGCCGAAAATCCACAGGATTTTGTTTAACTCGGTGCATTTAACGCTTGCGCTCAAATCGGCTTCAGGCACTATAGCTAGTAGCAAGGGCAAGCAGATACTCAATTACTAGTATTGAGGCATCGGAAAGAGTATGTTCCGATGGGTGGGAACTCGTCCCCGATTTCCACAGGGGGACGTCGGTGAAAAAGCCCCTTTAAGGGCGCAAAACGACTAGGGTGTCCGGAACGGCTCCGAGTTCGAACATGACTAGAACAGATGGTCCGGGACCGGGCCGATGAAGGACGGGGAAGAGCAATGGATTTTTCGACCGGGTCACAAGTTCCGACCGAGGATGGATCGGGCGTCGCATCCAGCACCAAAGCAGTTCATGCTCCAAGGTTCAACATCACGACGGATTCGCAGCGTGATGCGCTCCTGACCGACTTTGGCAAGGAGACGTTGCGCGACCGCTACTTGCTCCCTGGTGAAAGCAATCAGGATTTGTTCGCTCGGGTTGCTGCCGCCTACGCCGATGACGAAGCCCATGCGCAGCGCGTCTATGACTATATTTCGAAGCTGTGGTTCATGCCGGCAACTCCGGTGTTGTCGAATGGCGGCACCGGCCGTGGTCTCCCGATAAGCTGCTATCTCAATAGTGTCGATGACAGCTTAGAAGGGATCGTCCGTACCTGGAACGAGAACGTCTGGCTTGCCTCGCGCGGTGGCGGAATTGGAACTTATTGGGGCTGCGTCCGCGGCATCGGCGAGCCTGTCGGGCTCAATGGCAAGACCAGCGGTATCATCCCGTTCGTTCGCGTGATGGATAGCCTTACGCTTGCAATTAGCCAGGGATCTTTGCGGCGCGGTTCTGCCGCCTGCTATCTCGACATCTCGCATCCCGAGATCGAGGAATTCCTCGAAATTCGCAAACCTTCGGGCGACTTCAATCGCAAAGCGCTCAATCTCCATCACGGAGTTCTCATCACCGATGCATTCATGGAAGCGGTGCGCGACGGAAGCGAGTTCGTTCTTCGCAGTCCGCGCGACGGATCCGAGCGCGCGAAGGTCGATGCAAGGTCATTGTTCCAGAAGCTTGTCGAAACCCGTCTAGCGACAGGTGAACCTTACATCATCTTCATCGATGCGGTGAACAGGGCGATGCCGAAGCATCACCGCGACCTCGGACTTAAGGTTTCGACCTCGAACCTTTGCAGCGAAATCACTCTTCCTACCGGCCGTGATCACCTCGGAGCGGACCGAACTGCGGTCTGCTGCCTCAGCTCACTGAACCTCGAGACGTGGGACGAGTGGAACCAGGATCGCCAGTTCATCGAGGACATCATGCGCTTCCTCGATAATGTTCTTTCCGACTACATCGCGCGCGCTCCGGACGAAATGGCGCGCGCGAAATATTCGGCCGAACGCGAACGCTCCGTCGGTCTTGGAGTAATGGGATTCCATTCGTTTCTCCAGGCCCGCTCCATTCCATTTGAAGGAGCGATGGCGAAAAGCTGGAATTTCAAAATGTTCAAACATGTCCGGGCGCAAGTCGATCAGGCCTCGATGATGCTTGCGAAGGAGCGCGGCCCGTGCCCCGACGCCATGGATATGGGCGTGATGGAGCGCTTCAGCTGCAAAATGGCGATTGCTCCGACGGCCTCGATTTCGATCATCTGCGGAGGCACGAGCGCCTGCATCGAACCCATTCCCGGCAACATCTACACCCACAAAACGTTGTCTGGCTCCTTTTCGATCAAGAATCCGTATCTCGAACGGATGTTGAAGGACAAGGCGAAGGACAGCCACGCGGTATGGAATTCGATTCTCGAAAACGGCGGCAGCGTCCAGCACCTCGACTTCCTGACCCAGGAGGAAAAGGATGTGTTCAAAACAAGTTTCGAGATCGATCAGCGATGGTTGATCGAGCTTTCGGCCGACCGCACTCCGTTCATCGACCAGGCTCAGTCGCTCAATCTCTTCATCCCTGCCGATGTCGACAAATGGGATCTCATGATGCTTCACTTTCGAGCCTGGGAGCTTGGCATCAAGACGCTCTATTATCTGCGTTCGAAGTCGGTTCAGCGGGCTGGCTTTGCCGGAGGAGTCGAGGCTGACAACACTCCTGAATTGCGCGAAATCAAAGTTCAGTCGACGACCGATTATGATGAATGTCTGGCGTGCCAGTAGGCCAAAAGAATTGTACGGTCTGACATGGACATCAGTCCTGGTCTTTTCATACGCATTGCGCCGGCGCCGCGTTTGAAAACCGGCTCGTTTGATTCCGGCGATGGGGGATATTAAGAGAATGATGAGGTTTGCCTTACTCGCTTCTGCTGCGTTCGTTTTCGTTTCGCCCGCGCTTGCCGCGCAACCTAACGACAGCGAGGCGCTCGAGAAAAATTTCGACGGTCTAATCAGCGCTTCCGACCAGCAGCAATGGCTTGAACAAATGTCGTCCGAGCCCAATCAGGTGGGTTCGCCGCACGACAAGGCGAATGCGGACTTCGAACTTGCGATGTTTAAGCAATGGGGCTGGGATGCGCATATCGAACGCTTCGACGTTCTTTATCCAACCCCGATCTCGACCAGTCTGGAGCTCGTTACTCCACAACATCTGAAATTGGGCGGACAAGAGCCGCCGGTCCCCGAAGATCCCAGTTCAGCACACATGGCAGGCGCACTTCCGCCATACGTTGCCTACCAGGGCGACGGCGACGTCACTGCACCGGTTGTTTATGTCAATTATGGAATGCCGTCCGACTATGATGCGCTCCAGCAGCGCGGAATCAGCGTCAAAGGCAAGATCGTCATCGCCCGCTACGGAGCGGGCTGGCGCGGGTTGAAGCCAAAGCTCGCCGAAGAGCATGGCGCGGTCGGCTGCCTCATTTACTCCGATCCCGCCGATGACGGTTATTCGGAAGGCGATTATTATCCAAAAGGCGGCGCTCGGCCGCCCGAGGGCGTTCAGCGCGGCTCCGTCGCAGACATGACGATGTTTCCGGGCGATCCACTGACGCCTGGAGTGGGCGCGACCCCCGCTGCAAAACGTCTGACTCGCGCAGAAGCGCCGACCCTCCTCCATATTCCGACGCTTCCCATATCCTACGCCGATGCGACGAAGATCCTTGCCGGCCTTCAGGGCCCGGTCGTGAGAGGGAACGAGCGAGGCGGACTTGGATTGACCTATCATTGGGGTGGGACCGATGCGGTCCAGGTTCACCTTGCGGTCCAGTCCGACTGGTCTTTGAAACCGATTTATGACGTAATCGCGATGATTCACGGAACGGTCTATCCGGACCAGTGGATCATTCGCGGCAATCATCATGACGGATGGGTGTTCGGAGCCGCCGATCCGCTCTCGGGACAGGTTGCGCTGATGAGCGAAGCGAAGGCTCTGGGGCAGCTCTATCGACAGGGTTGGCGTCCCGAGCGGACGATCGTCTATGCGAGCTGGGACGGAGAGGAGCCCGGTCTTCTCGGTTCGACCGAATGGGCAGAGCAACATGCTGACGAACTTCAGCACAAGGCTCTCCTTTACATCAACACGGACAACAACGGACGCGGTTTCCTTTCGGCTGAGGGAAGTCACGATCTTCAGCATTTCGTCGATGCTGCTGGAGCCGATGTGCTCGATCCTCAAACCGGGATTCCAACGTCTGTCCGTGCGCGGGCTCGGATTCTTGCCGAAAGCTATTCCTCGAGGGGAGAAATTCGGCCTGAGCTGGTCGAGGCTGCAAAATCTGGCGGCGACCTCCCGCTCGGCCCGCTTGGTTCGGGCTCGGATTATTCCCCGTTCGTCCAGCACCTTGGAATCGCGTCGGTCAACATCGGCTTTGGTGGTCAAGACTTTGCCGGCGGAAGCTATCACTCGGCGTATGACACCTACTACCACGTGATGCATTTCGATGATCCGGGGCTTCAATATGGAGTCGCGTTGTCGAAGGTCGTTGGCCGGCTGGTTCTTCGAGCAGCCGATGCTCCCCGAGTGCCGGCGCATTATTCCGACTTTGCACGGACCGTTTCGCAATATGTCGACGAGGTGATGAAGCTCGACGAGGACCAGCGTGAAAAGGATCGCTCGCTTGCCGATTTACAGCGCGAGGGAGATTTCAGGCTCGCGTCGGCAGCCTATGATCCTCTGGTCGCTCCGGCAAACAAGGGGATTACTCCCTTGATCGACATGCTGCCGCTTGAAAATGCATCGGATCATCTCAAGCGCGCGGCTGCGGCTGCGGATTTGATGCTTGGCCGCGAGGATCGGCTTTCACCTGCGGTTCAGGCGCGGATCAACGCAGACCTTGCGAATATCGACCAGCTTTTGCTCGACCCGCAGGGCCTTCCCGGCCGTCCCTGGTACAAGAATCTCATCTATGCGCCAGGGACGCTCACCGGATATGGAGCGAAGACTCTTCCCGGAGTGCGCGAGGCAATCGAGCAGCGCCGCTGGGATGACGCCCGCGCCTATGTCGTGAGAACTGCGGCGGTGATCGAAAATTATGCCAATCGCCTCGACGAGGTGACCGCAATGGCAAGATCAGCCCCGTGACGATCTCTCGCGGGATCGAGCTGGTTGTGGCGCTGGTGCTGCTGATCGCCGGAGTCATTTTCTATCGCCGCGGCCCCGGTACCGACGGCTATGGAAGCCAAGGTGCGGTCATCATGTTCGCAATTGCCGTAATCATTGCGATCCATGCACTTGGTCTTCTTGAATATCGGCCCAGTCCGGCGGACGCAGATTTCATTCGAGGGCCCATTCAGTGAAGACTTTCGTTTTTCCCCATTGTCTGTTCGCGACAGCATGCGCTGCAACTCAGGCACCGAGCGCGGTAGCGCCAGGGGCTCCCGGTTTCTGGCTTGGATTGTGGCACGGGTTCATCTTTCCGCTCGCCTGGATCGTCTCGCTTTTTAGCGACAAGATCGGGATCTATGCCGTGCCGAACGATGGCGGCTGGTACAACTTTGGCTACTTCCTTGGGATCGTCGTATTTGGAATTGGCGCCAAGCGAAGCCACACCGTCGTTACCCATCGCGCAGTTCGGAACTGGCGCCGGTGACGTTCACTAAGCCAATTTTCCGCTCGCTCGAGCAACATGGGCCGCATCCTTACTGGATTCGGACCGATGCGAATTTCAAAGGAGCCTAGCAATGCCGCTTCTTCAGGCGTCAAAGACGTATAAGCCATTCGAATATCCCTGGGCGTTCGAATTTTGGAAGCGCCAGCAGCAGATTCACTGGATGCCGGAAGAAGTGCCGCTTGGCGAGGATTGCCGGGACTGGGCGCAAAAGCTTACCGCGCACGAACGCAACCTCCTCACTCAGATCTTTCGGTTTTTCACTCAGGCTGATGTCGAGGTTCAGGACTGTTACCACGACAAATATAGTCGGGTGTTCAAACCAACCGAAATCAAGATGATGCTGACCGCCTTCTCGAACATGGAGACGGTGCACATTGCGGCTTATTCCCACCTTCTCGACACAATCGGAATGCCCGAGAGCGAATATTCGGCCTTCCTCCAGTACAAGGAGATGAAGGACAAGCATGATTATCTTCAGCAATTCGGAGTTGATACCGACGAGGATATTGCAAAAACGCTCGCAATGTTCGGAGGCTTCACCGAAGGTCTGCAGCTGTTCGCAAGTTTCGCGATGCTGATGAATTTTCCCCGCTTCAACAAAATGAAAGGGATGGGACAGATTATCAGCTGGTCGGTTCGGGACGAGAGCCTTCACTGCGAGGGAATCATCCGCATGTTCCATGCCTTCGTGAAGGAACGAGACTGTCTCACAAAGCAGGTCAAGGAGGACATTCTCGACTGCTGCCAGAAGACTGTCCGACTTGAAGATGCGTTCATCGATCTTGCGTTCGAGATGGGTCCCGTGAACGGGATGAACCCGAAAGAGATCAAGAAATATATTCGCTACATCGCCGACTGGAGGCTGGGCCAGCTTGGTTTTGCTCCGATCTATATGGTGGACGAGCATCCGCTGCCATGGCTCGCGCCCATCCTCAATGGAGTCGAGCACGCGAACTTCTTCGAGACTCGGGCAACCGAATATTCAAAGGCTGCGACACGCGGCAATTGGAACGAGGTCTGGGACAGTTTCGACCGGCGCATGAAGGCAAAGGCTGAAGCGGCTGCAAATGATTCTGCGACGCCAGGTGACGGGCCCGACATGTTCGAGGTGGCGGGCGTAGCGGCGGAATAAAAACCAAAGCTCGCCAAACGCACGATGCGAGGCTTTACCGATCGACAAGATCTTCTGTGCAATACCTATGGTCGTGCGCGCTTTGCAGATCTTGGTTGCGGCAATCATTCTTGGCCTTGCGGCAGGCTATGCCTGGTCGGCAGCGGCGCCAAGGACGACCCACGTTCGAATTCCGAAACCGCCTCAAACCAAGCCGATCGTTATCCCTGAATCCCAAGCCGATAAAGCCTGGATCGACCGTTCGACCGACAATGCGATCGACGAGAACAATGCGCGGTAATTCAGGAACCAGAAGCGGCCGGTGGATTAAAGCTTCGATGACCTCGAGCGACTGAGAAGGGTGGCTTCGCTTTTGCGGCGAATGCGCTCAGTAACTTCAACGGTATGATCTGCCCCGGCAGAATTGCATCGGCGATGGCAAAGACAAAGATTTTGGAGATCTTCGATCTCCACCTCGATTTCAGGGGCGACGCGCTCGATCTTCGGGCCTTTGTCCTGACCGGGCCCAAGATCGAAGCGAAGCGGACGGCGGCAGCGCCGGCAATTGTCGCCGTCACGCTCGCGAAGTGCGGCAACCTGTTTTGCCATCTGCTCGCGGCGAAACTTCCAGGGTGTCACATATTTGGCGATCGTCGACTGGCTCATGATCGAGGCATAGCGGTTGGCCGATAACTAAAGGATTACGTTACAAAAAGTCTTGTGCTCGAAGCCATATGGTTTCGGCGCGCTGCATCAGTGTTTATATCGCACATGCTGTCCCGATACGAAGAATGTTCCGATTTTGAGGAGTGGGCGAAGCTATTATTTGTTGCCGGCAACCAGCCCGATATGGACCTTCCTCTCGTCCGATTCCTTCTGCTTCATTTCCTGGTAGACCTGATATTGGTCCGCTCGGGTTTTGAACGCGTCGCGCCAATCGTCTCCCGCGGCTGCGAGTTCCGCGGCTTTGAGCGCAGTCAGTGCGACCGAGACCAACGGGATCGTTCCTCCGCCACATTCCTGGCCGGTACAAGGAACCGCAGGCTCTTTCGAAATGGGCGGTTTGGGCGGTGTCGCATCGGCTTCGCGGGTGGCCTCGAGAACCGCAGGATCGATCCGGTAACGCTGCTGTGATCGACCACAGACCACGACCTCGGAAGTCGTCCCGTTTTCGCAGCCCTTGCGTTCGACAGCCGAAACCGAGCTCGGGAGCGTATCTCCAGCGCTTTCTGACTTGGGAGGGGGCAAATTTTGCGCAGAACCGGCCGAGCTTGCCAGTCCTGGCAAAAGAACGATGGACAACGCGGCCATCCTTAAGGGATCGTTCGGACGCACGGCCGTGGTCCTAACATGGTGAGCCATGATTTGTCAGAGACATTTTGGTCCCTTTGCCCGCGACGCGCGTTTGCCCAATCGCACTCAAACTTTGAAAAAGGAGCGGCGACATGAATCGTGTGTTGCTCACGGCTGCAGCAATCGCTGCAGCGAGTTTCTTCAGCACCCAGGGGCTGGCGGCGAACGCGAACCAAATTGAACGAAGAGCGACATTTGATGGTCAATCTCTTCATCACCGCTCCGATCGAAGCCGCGGTTTTGGAGCACGACAATTATCGCGCCGCGGGAGATCGGGCGATGAAACCCAGGCTGCGTGGAGCGGCTACGATCTTCAAACTTCCTATGACGATCGCGATTGGTCAGCTGACAGCGGAAACGACTGGTGGAACGACCGGCCAGATCGCGCTTTCCCACGCTGGGTCCAGCATAATCAAAATTGCGCTCCCGACCGGATGTGGTGGTCAGGGACCGGATGGCACTGCTGAGCAATCAATGCGCCGGTTGGGCGTTTCCGTTTTCTTGTTGAACTGATGGAGGACCTGCCGGATGCGCCTTTTTCCAGGCGAGAGCGGCCTTCTCCTTTTCGGCCTCTTCGCGGCGCGCCTTAGCCATCAGATAAAGATGATATTCGTCGGGCTGCGGATCGGTTTGAAACATGCTCCCGACTTCCTGACCCTTCGACAGGCGCTGAGCCATTTGTGCTGCGGTTGCAGCAGCAGCGAGAAGATTAATTCCCGCGTTCATGCAGGGAACCGGACCAACGGTCGCACAATCGGGCCGGACTGTGCCCCCGGGTCTAACCGGGCGGCCCGGGCTTCGCGATTCTCGTTTGGCCTCGAGGATGTCGGGATCGATGCGATATCCCTGCGGACGCTCCGCGCAGATCACGATCTGCCGGCTGTCGACAGGTGTCTGCGGGCACTCCCTAAGAGCACCAGTCGCTGAAACCTTGGTCGAACTGCTCGGCGATGCGGAAGGCGTCCCAACCGAACCATTGTTTGGGGAGACTTGAGGTGCTTGGGCTGCTGGTGTGCCAGGAGGCGCGTCGGCGAGCATTACGAGCGCAGTGGTAAGGCTAAGCAGCATCACTCTTCACTCGGCTCAGGAAGCTTGCAGTGCGGTGAACACGAGAATTTGTTAACGAAAATCCTTCTGTGCCTCTTGAAACCAGCCTTTTGATGCGACGCCTGGTTCGTGCCGAACCGGTCCCGGCGCACTTTGAAGCGGTTGGCTTCCGGGAAAGGCTGCGACCATGATCGCGACCGCGAGGACGGCAAGAAGAACAAGTATTGCAAGGAACGGAAGTGTCGAGAGCAGAAGTTTTGGAGATTCCGGCTCTGTCCGATCCCGTTTTTCCCTACTGCGGCGAAACGCACGCTTTCGTGCGATCGCACCGAGATAATCCTCGGGGCGGGTCCATCTGCCCGAAGGCGCACGAGTCACCCCCTGTTTCATGGAACCCAAATTGAGCGCTTTTCAGTGTCTTCTCAATAAGGGCAGACGGCCGGCCGGCGCTTATTTTGTTCGAGGCACCGCGAGATTTGCAATCGTCTTGCCGCCACAGTGGATCGCGACCCTCTCGACCGCGCGGCTATTGGCGATGGTTTCGGTCAAATTCCACCAGTTCTGAGGGGCCGCGAACCCCGTGTCATTCTGTTCGATTGTTGGGCCAAGTTCGGCGAGCGTTCCGTGGATTGTCGCTGGACCGAGCAATGCCTCGTACCGCGGATCCTCGCGATAGGCTTTTCCAGTGACAACGACATTGCCGCTTTTGTCGATCTTCGCCTTCCAGGCTTTCATTTCCTGGTCCTGGAAAAAGCAAAACGCGACCTGCGGTTCGGGAGCAGATGCATTGACGACGGTCACTTCATTGCCGGAAGAATTTCCACTGGGCCTCTGACAAGCTGGAAGCAGCGGAAACATGCTCAGCAATATGACAAGTTTTCGCATTGCCACTCCCCTTGCGCCATTGGAGCGCAAGAGGAGTTTAGGATCAAGCTACTGATGCGCTCCGTCCAGCGGCTCGCCGCCCTGTTCCTCTTCGAACAGCTCTGCAACGACTTCACCGCGCGCGGTCAGGCGCACTTTGTCGCCTTCGATATCGGCAACCAATCCTTTGGGAATGTAATGGTGATGCTTCTCGTGTCCGACGCCGCTGTCAGGACGAATAAGCTTAATTCGATTGTCTTCAATTCGATCGACGGTGCCGATATGAACTCCATCGGCTCCAATCACTTCCATGTGCTCGCGAATATCATCAAAAGCGCTCATAGGATCAGCCTCCTCTTGCTCTCCCCGCTCAACGCGCCACGCGGGCAATGGGATGCACGGTCGATCGAAGCGGCTTCCCTTGGTTTGGCACGCGTCATCCGGCCTGGCGGGTTGTGGCCATCCCGGCACGCTCCTAAATCGCCGCTATGGGAGATCTGAGCACCACCATCGCCGATGCGAGAAGCGCGCCCGAAGCGCCGCTTTCGCCAACACACACCGCCATTCGTCGAGAAGATTATCGCCCGCCGGACTGGCTAGTCCCCAAGGTGAACCTCGACTTCGATCTCGATTCAGAATTCGACAAAAGTCCGAGCGACCCTGGAGGTCGTCCGGAACGGCGATCATGACCGCCCTCTCCGGCTCGACGGTGACGATCTCGAACTGATCGGTGTCAAAATCGACGGAGCGGAAGCGGATTTTGCGATCGAGGGTCACCAGCTGATCATCCCGTTAACCGGCAAATGTGCAACCGTCGAAACCGAGGTTCGAATTCGTCCGCTCGCAAACACTAAGCTCATGGGACTTTACGCGTCGGGGGGAATGCTTTGCACCCAATGCGAGGCCGAGGGTTTTCGCCGAATTACCTTCTTTCCCGATCGCCCCGACGTTCTTTCGAAATATCGTGTCCGAATGGCGGGCGATTCTCGACGTTTCCCGGTTCTTCTTTCGAACGGAAATCGGGTCGCCACCGGAGAGGCCGCCGACGGTCGCCACTGGGCTGAATGGGAAGATCCCTTTTTCAAACCCTCATACCTCTTCGCATTGGTCGCCGGAGACCTCTCGGCCAACCGCAATAGCTTCACCACCATGACTGGTCGCAAGGTCGATCTTGCGATCTGGGTGCGTGAAGCGGATTTGCCGCGGACCGAGCATGCGATGAACAGTCTCAAGCTCGCCATGGCTTGGGACGAACGCGTCTATGGCCGCGAATATGACCTCGATCAATTCAACATCGTCGCAGTTAGCGATTTCAACATGGGAGCGATGGAGAACAAGAGCCTCAATATCTTCAATTCGGCCTATGTCCTGGCTGACCAGGACACTGCGACCGACGCCGATTTCGACAATATCGCCCGCGTCGTCGCGCACGAATATTTTCACAATTGGTCCGGCGACCGAGTCACTTGCCGCGACTGGTTCCAGTTGAGTCTCAAAGAGGGGTTCACAGTATTTCGGGATCAATCGTTTTCCGCTGACGTCGGAAGCCCGGCGGTCAAGAGAATTGAGGATGTACGCGTGCTTCGGGCCGTCCAGTTTCCAGAGGATCAGGGGCCACTCGCGCATCCGGTTCGGCCGGACAGTTATATCGAGATCGCGAATTTCTACACCGCAACCGTCTACAACAAGGGTGCCGAACTCATTCGGATGTTCAAGACCGTCATCGGAGCCGAGAAATTCCGCGCCGGGACGGATCTCTATTTCGATCGCAATGACGGTCGGGCTGCGACCTGCGACGACTTCGTCGCTGCGCTCGAGGATGGCAGCGGAATTGACCTCGAACCGTTCAAAATCTGGTATGGGCAAGCGGGAACCCCCAAGGTCCGCGCGAAGCTCGACCATGATGCCGCCAATAAGACCGCGACCCTTCACCTCGAACAGCATGTCGATCCGACGCCGGGGCAAAGTGTCAAAAAGCCGATGCCGATCCCGCTTCGAACCGCGCTCATTGGTCGCGAAACGGGCGCAGAGATTTGCGCGGAGCGCCTCATCATTCTCGATCAGCCGTCGATGGTCGTGACGTTCGATAATGTAACAGAGCCGCCGCTCCTTTCGATTAACCGCGAATTCTCGGCGCCCGTTGTTCTCGATGTGGAGCGAACGATCGACCAGCTCGAGCGCCTTGCACAAACCGACAGCGACGCCTTCGCCCGCTACGAGGCGATTCAGGACTTGATGATGCGCGCTCTGATTGACGGGGCACGAGGACGAAAAGCCGATCCAGCGCCGGTAATCGGCGCAATCTCCTCGACTTTGAAATCCAATTCGCTCGACGCTGCGTTCAAGGCGGAAGCCATCCTTCTTCCGAGCGAAAGTCTGATTGCCGATCGGCTCGATGTCGTCGATCCCGATGCAATTCATGCATCGCGCGAGAGTCTTCGCGAAGTGGTCGGCACGGCGCTTCGGGGAGAGCTCCTCTCGGCGCACTCGAGTGACGGGGCTCCCGGCGACGACCTCAGCCCCAATGCAAAGGGCGTTCGGCGCTTGCGAACTGTTGCTCTTGGATTTCTCGCTGCCGGTGACCCAAAAAAGGCGGCGGCACTGGCAAAGCGACAATATGATTGTGCGGACAATATGACCGATCGCCAGGGTGCGCTTGGGGTGCTGGTCTCCTTGGAAGGGCCCGAGCGGAGCCAAGCGCTGGACGCCTTTTTCGACCGCTTCCACAACGATCCCCTGGTTCTCGACAAATGGTTTGCACTTCAGGCCGCATCTCAGCGTTCCGACACCATGGATTGCGTGCTCAAGCTCGCGCATCACCCCGATTTCGTGATGACTAATCCCAATCGGCTCCGCTCGCTCGCCGGAACGTTCGCAAGCAATCATTTTGCGTTCCATTCCGCCGACGGGCGCGGCTACACGTTCCTGGCGGACATGATCATCGCTGCCGACAAGCTCAACCCGCAGGTCGCCGCAAGGCTCGTTCCTCCATTTGGACGATGGCGGCGCTTCGAACCTAAGCGCGCGGCAATGATGCGCGCAGCGCTCGAAAGAATTGCGTCGAGCGGAGGCCTTTCAAGAGACGTCTACGAACAGGTCACGAAAAGCTTGGCGTAAGCGCTGTCAGCCGTGCTGGGCGCCGATCCAGTTCGCAATCTGCAGTGCGACCTGGTTTGCCGCCCGGTTGAGCGCCGGTCCAACACTTGGTCCCGTTCCGTCCGATGGAGCGGTTGCAGTGAAACGCCGAGTGAGGACCGTTGCAGAGGGCGAGAGCGCCAGCGAACCGTCGAAGACCACGACCACCTGTCCGGTCTGGGCGTCATAGCCGAAGCGCTGAAGCTCTCCGCGAAGGATGATCCCCGGGTCGAGGCCGGTTTGGCCGGGATCGATGACGACGCGGTTGGTCGTTCGACGCACCGTTTCCGCCACCAAATTCTGGAACAGCCGCTCGGGAGTGTCGATCCACTGAAGGTTGGTGACATATTGGACGTTGGTCGGCGAAAGGATCACCGGCACCCGGACCGTCTTCAGTTCGCGGGTTGTGACGGGCACCGCGATGGTGACGGCCTGCGCCGCTGCCGAACTTCGCGTGATTGCGCCGGGATCGGGCGCATCGGAAGTCAGAGTCGCGAGCGTTGTCGGAGAGGGAGTTCCCCCACCGAACAGGGACCCAAGCGAGCAGCCCGCAAGTGCGAACGCCAAAGCGATCGTTGGAAAACCCCTGGTGTACAGCCTCATTTGCGTTTCCCTGGCTTATAGTCCGGAAGCTTTTCGGGGCCGAGCGCGCCGGAAATGCCCTGCTCGTTCACTCGGTCGGAAACGGACTGCAATGACTGGGTTAATTGGCGCAGGTCCCTGACCAGCTGATTGGCCTGCGGCAATGTCGATTTGCTGAGATCCTGGATACCGGGTCTTGCATCGCTGATCAGACCGTTGAGGTTGTCGGCTGCGGCCTGCATATGGGCAATTGCCGTGCGCAAATCCTGCGCCGCGGGCCGACCCTCGTCAGTCACGAGGCGGTTGGTATTGTCGGTGAGCTTGGCGACGTTCCCGGCCGCCAGCCCCGCATTGTGCGCCGCAAGACGGATGTCGGAGATGGTCTCGGCCATTTGAGGAGCCTGCTTCCTCAAGGTCCCGGTCGTCGCGTCGATATTTTCGAGGATGTCGGAAATCGAATTCTGGTTTTTGTCGCTCAAAAGTTCCGTCAGACGCTCGGTCAGGGTCTGGATTCTGGCAAGAAGTTCAGGCGCGCTGTTGAGGAGTGCGCTCAGCCCGCTCGAACTTGCGGGGATCACAGGGCACCCTTGCGGACCCATATGCATGATCGGGGGACGGCCGCGCTCGGCACCATTCAACTGGATCTCATTGGCACCCGCGAGGCTGACGCTGTGGATTTCTGCAGTTGTGCCCTCAAGAACGGGAGTCTGCTGATCGACCTCGATCCGCACCCAGACGAACTCTGGGCGATTGGGAAGAAGCGAAATCTTGGCTACCTGACCAACTGGAACGCCCGAAAAACTGACGTTCGAGCCTTTGTTCGATTCCTCCGACGGCCGGAAAGTAGATGTCGTAACATTTGCTCGTCTTGCTCGACAGACCCGCAAGCCAGACGATGAACAGCAGCGACCCGATGAGAAGCGCTACCGTTACAGCTCCGACGATCACGTAATTCGATCGCGTCTCCATTCAGGCTACTACCTCATGTTCATAGCTTGCGGCAGCACCGCGCCCCCGCGGCCCGTTGAAATACTCTTGAATCCACGGATGATCCAAAGCGAGGAGTTCCGGGATCGTTCCGACTGCAACCACCTTCTTGTCAGCAAGGACCGCGATACGGTCACATATCGAGTGAAGCGTGTCGAGATCATGCGTAATCAAAAAGACGGTAAGGTCGAGCCGTTTTTGAAGCGAAAGAATGAGCTCGTCGAACGCAGCGGCGGCGATCGGGTCAAGGCCCGCGGTCGGTTCATCCAGAAAGAGAAGTTCAGGATCGAGCGCGAGCGCCCGTGCAAGCCCGGCGCGCTTCACCATGCCGCCCGAGAGCTCGGAAGGGAATTTGGGTCCGGCGTCGGGCGGAAGGCCACCCATCGCAATCTTGTAGGATGCGATTTCGTCGAGCAGCGGCGGCTTGATGAATGGAAAATACTCGCGAAGCGGAACCTCGACATTTTCCGCGACGGTCAATGTCGAAAACAGTGCACCGTTCTGAAACAGGATTCCCCAGCGCCGGCGAATATTCTTCGCTTCGTCTTCATTGCGACCGATCATTCGCTCGCCGAGAACCTCGATTTCTCCGGCATCGGGAGTTTGAAGACCGATGATCGATCGCAAGAGAACGGACTTTCCGGTGCCCGACCCACCGACGACGCCAAGAATTTCACCCCGGCACAAAGTGAGGTTCAAATCTTCGTGAATGGTTTGATCGCCAAAGCTGTTGCTCAGCCCCCGTACGGTGATCACCGGATGGCAGCCTTCCGGAATTCTGGACGGGTCGAGCTTTTCGGGGATCATATCCAGCCGATGTTCGAAAAGAAGACAGCAAAGACGGCGTCGACCACAATCACCAGAAAAATCGACTGCACAACGGCGGTTGTCGTTCGCGAACCGACTTCTTCGCTATTGCCCTGAACGAGCATGCCCTGGAAGCAGCCGGCGAGCGCAATGATGAAACCAAACACGGGCGCCTTGATGAGACCGACCCAAAGATCGGTTAGCGGAATGACCTCATGAAGCCGCTGGACATAGGTAATTGGCGGGATTTCGAGCGACAGCCAGACGAAGATCCCTCCTCCAATCAACGCAAGAAGCATCGACCAAAAGGACAAGAGCGGCATCATCACTACGGCTGCCATAATCCGTGGGATGACGAGCGCTTCGATTGGGGAAACTCCAATCGTTCGCATCGCATCGATTTCCTCGGTAATCTTCATCGTTCCGATCTGAGCGGCAAATGCGGACCCGGAACGACCGGCGACCATGATTGCCGTCATCAAGGTTCCAAGCTCGCGGATGGTAATTCGACCGATAAGATTGATCGTATAGACCTGTGCTCCGAACTGAGCGAGCTGGACCGACCCCTGCTGTGCAATCACGATCCCGATGAGAAAGCTCATCAGTCCGATGATGCCGAGCGCTCGAACACCGACTACGTCGAAGCGCTGGATGACCGCGTTCATCTTGAAGCGTTTCGGTCGCTTGATCACATTGGCGAATGCGACAAGGGTCGAGCCGAGAAATCCCAGCAGCCCAAGAAGCGTTCGTCCGGTTTCGGTAACCCATTCGCCAAGCTCGGAAAGCCCGCGTTCGAACCCGGTGCTCTGCTCGGGCGTTACGCGCGTCGGAACGTCAAATTCCTTGACCTGCTTCAGGAGGCTGACTTCGTCACGCGAAGCGCCGATGACCTTCGCTCCACGGTCGCGAACCGTTCGATAGACGATCCAGGCCCCAACGGTATCCATCCGGCTGATTTCGGAGAGATCGATTGTCAGAGGATCGGAAAGAGCGTCGATCTCGCGCTGAGCGGTAGCCGCGCGTGTAATCGTCAGCGCTCCGGCTACCCGGTAGACGGAGCCATTGGAATGCTCCTCCTCGTGACTTTTGAGATCGGTCATTCGCCGGAGTGATGCGCGAATAACGTCACAGGGGCAAGTCATGGGTTTGACCACTCTTCCCTGCCGTTTCCGCCGCCTCTATTCCGCCGGCATGGCAAATCAGCAGCCACTTCTATTTGTGCCGGTCGGCTGGAACGACGCTCGTCCGTTCGGGATGGACCCGCGCGAGCGGTCACTAAGGCTCGCAACCAACGCCGGTTTCGAATGCAGCGAAAGGATCGAGGAGGGCCGGGCCCTCCTCGTTGCGAGCATGCGTTTTGCCTGGGACCCTGCGTGGCTGAAGATCCTCAAGGTTGAGCCAGGAACGATCCTCACCCTCGATGGCGAACCGGTCATGGCCCACGTCACCGCCGAATTCGAACCCGCTCCCGATCGTTTCGGGCCTTGAAGATCACCAGTTGGTGGAAGGCTATCGCGAGCTTTCGTCGGAAACGGCTCAGATGAGCTATTCCGAACTTCGCAAGCGGGAACGACCCTTTGTCCTTGTTCTTGATGAAGAGAGCCAAGGAGCAGTCGAACGTGCCGCCTACGATGCGGCTTACAAGGGCGTCACCGACGTTCTTACACTCTATCTTTGGCGAAAGGGCGCATTCTATCTGACCCGCTGGGCGGCGCGCGGGAGAATTCCGCCCAATTTGGTGACTTTGATTGGCGCATTGCTTTGCGTTCTTGCCTTCTACTTCTTCTTCGAAAGCGAATATTGGGCCGGACTCTTGTCAGGCCTCGCCTTCATGGTGCTCGACACGGTCGACGGGAAGCTCGCGCGGGTCACGGGTACTTCGTCCAAACTCGGGGAGGTGTTCGACCACGGGATCGACATTGTCCATCCACCCTTTTGGTACTGGGCTTGGGAACATGGTCTTTTCGCCTTTGGAAGACCACTCGAGCCGGTCTTTGCGACCATGGTTCTTTGGACAATTGTCGGAGGCTATGTCGCACAAAGAGTGATCGAGGGGATCTTCATCAAGCAGCTCAAAATGGAAATCCACGTGTGGCGCCCGTTCGACAGCCGATTTCGTCTCATTACGGCCCGTCGAAATCCAAATATGGTTCTTCTTTTCGTTTCACTCCTTTTTCGTCGGCCGGACATTGGCGTCGAGCTTGTCGCTGGATGGACGCTGATCAGCCTTATCGTCCACGCTGTCCGCCTCGCGCAGGCGAAAGAACGTGCTGCGCGCGGCGAAAAACTTCAATCCTGGCTGGAAGGATGAGCTGGACTGCAATTCTTCTTGCAGGAGAACGTCCCGGCGGAGACCCCTTCGCGAGACAATTCGGAGCGAAGCTCAAAGCCCTGATCCCGATCGCCGGAGAACCGATGATTTTGCGCCCCTTAAGGGCGTTGATGGCAAGCGAGCGGGTCGAAGCAATTCTCGTTTTTTCTCAACGTCCCGACGAGCTTCGGCCCGTCATTCCTGAATCGTCACACGTTGAATTGCGAGCATCAAGAGCAACGATTGCGGAAACCCTCCTCGAACTCATCGATGATCCGACGATTTCGTGGCCGCTCCTCGTGACGACTGCCGATCATGCATTGCTCGACACAGCCATGATCGACGAATTCTGCACGTTGAGCGCTCAATCCGATGTTGCCATCGCGGTCGTCGAGCGCGAGCGCCTCATGACCCGGCTCAAAGGGACGAAGCGGACATGGCTCAAGTTCCGTGGAGGCGCATTCACAGGAGCAAATCTGTTTGCGCTTCGCTCAAGGAGCGTCGCCGCCGCCATCGAAAAATGGCGCGTGATTGAGAAGGATCGCAAAAAAGGCTGGAAAATCGTTTGGGCGCTTGGTCCGGTGATCGTTGCTGGCATTGGTCTTCGAATGATGACCATTGATGGTGCCCTGGCCCATCTCGGCCGAAGTCTCGGGCTTTCGATATCGGCAGTTCGCCTCAGTAATCCCCTTGCAGGCGTCGACGTTGATAAGCCTGACGATCATTTTCTCGTCGAGAAGATTCTTGAAGGATCGCAATGACCGACTTGGCGATCTACGACATGGATAGGACGGTTACGAAGAGGCCGACGTACACGCCCTTCCTGATCCATTGCGCGGCGCGACGAGCCCCGTGGCGACTGATACTTCTTCCAGTCGCCCTGTTGTCCATGCTTGCTTATGCCAGCCGCCTTATTGATCGCGCCCGATTGAAGGAAATCAATCATTTCCTTCTGATCGGCAACGCGGTTGATGCGCAAGATCTTACGCTTCTTGCCGATAGTTTTGCGGACAACCAGCTCAAGACGAATATTCGTCCCGGTGCGCTTCGCGCGCTTGCGAATGATCGGACCGAAGGCCGGCGCATCGTTCTTGCGACCGCCTCCTATCGCCTTTATGCCGACCGGATCGCTAAGCGACTGGGATTTGACGACGTCATTGCGACCAATTCAGTCATTGGTCCTGATGATCGCATCCAGGCAAAGATTGCCGGCGAGAATTGTTACGGTCAAGCAAAGATGCGGATGATCGCGCAGTGGATTGCCGATCGTGGTCTCAAGGGCGCGCTTGGACGAGTGCGATTTTATTCCGATCACGTTTCTGATCGGCCGGTTTTCGAATGGGCAGACGAACCGGTGGCCGTTAATCCGGACAGTCGTCTCAAGCGCCTGGCGCATGAGCGCGGCTGGCGGATCGATGATTGGAAAACCTAGAGAACCAATGCCGTCGGTCTGAGCATCAAACTTGGTCAGAAATTACCCAAGGCCAGCGAATTAGAGCAAATCAGACCCCATCCAGGGCATTTGCAAAATCTGCGATCAGATCTTCGGCATCCTCAACTCCAATCGAGATTCGAACCAGGTTGGGCGTGATCCCAAGTTGAGCTTTGCGATCGTCAGGAACCGAGAGATGAGTCATTGCGGCAGGAGCGCTTGCAAGAGTCTCGGTTCCGCCCAGGCTGACCGCGAGGTGAGCGATCCGCAATCCATCGAGAAATGCGAAGGCTTCACGTTCCCCGCCCTTCAAGTAGAGCGAAAATGTCGAGCCCGCTCCCGAGCAGTGCCGTCGATAAATGTCTGCCTGGCGGGATTTCTCATCCAGAAATCCAAGGTAGCCAACCTTTTCGACCTTGGGGTGAGTACGGAGAAATTCGCACACCTTCGCCGCATTCTCACCTGCGCGAGTCATTCTGAGCTCAAGTGTTTCGAGGCTTCTCAGCAGCATCCAGGCGGTATTGGGATCGCAGATCGTTCCGATCGTGTTGCGCATCGTTCGGACGCGATCGATCAATGCCTGTTTTCCAACAAGGCCGCCGGCGACGAGGTCGCTGTGGCCGCCAGCATATTTGGTGAGGCTGTAGACCGAAAGATCGGCGCCTTGGGCAAGCGGCTTGGCCCAGAGCGGTCCGAGGAACGTATTGTCAATCGCGATCGGAGGCTTTTCGTTGGATCCAAAGGCCGCGTCGCGGGCTTCACGCACAGCTTCGACATCGACGAGTTGATTTGTCGGGTTGGCGGGACTTTCAAGGTAAATAAGCGCAATTCGCCCTTGGCTTTTCGCACGCCTGAGAACCTCATCAATCTCTTCACGGGTCGCGCCGGAAGGAAAGTCGAGCCACGAGATTCCAAAACGTCCGAGGATCTTTGCAATCAATGTTTCGGTCGCCGCATAGAGCGGCCCGGAGTGAACAATCACGTCTCCGGGTTGAACGAAGGTGAGAAACAATGTCGCAATCGCCGACATCCCGCTCGAAAAGGCTAGCGCATCGTCGGTATCCTCCCAGATTGTCAGCCGATCTTCGAGAATTTCCTGATTGGGCCCGTTGAAGCGCGAATAAATGAGGCCCTCCGCTCCTCCAGGCCGCTTGCCGGTCACGCCTTCGAAAAAACGCTTCCCCGCTGCAGCGTTTGCGAAAACGAAGGTCGAAGTGAGGAAAATCGGGGGTTTTAGCGAGCCCTCACTGAGCTCGGGGTCAAATCCGTACCCCATCATCAGGGTCGACGGTTTCAGTTTGTGATTGCCGATTGTCGTCGCGGAGGGTTTCGGGGGCCGGTGATGGTCGGGAGTGCCGCTGATCTCATTCTCGTTGGGCAAATTGGGTCTCCTCGGGATTGAGTCTCCCTAATCATTGCCCGGCAATCCGCCTAGGGCGAACGCCTATTCAATTCCCGGCTTCGCAAATGGTCACATGTGCTGGGCAAGCTGATCGTCAATATTTCCGAATTGAGCCTGAATTTTCATTCCGACGGTGCCATAAGCGCCGAGCGCAGCAACCGAGATCAGCGCTACGACCAGCGCATATTCGATTGCAGCGACGCCTTTTCGATCACGAACCATCTTCCCGACCATGTGCCTCGCTCCTTGAAGCGGCCAGTTTTGCACCCGCCGCCGCCCCCAGGCGACGAACAAGTTGCGCCTGTGCCGAAGCGAAACACTTGTTGTCGGTCAGTTTCGAATGGCGATTGCGCTCAGCTGACGGCCGTAATCGACTTCGCCCCGGTGCGTTGCGCGACGGTAGCTGAAAAAACGGTCGGAATCGCAATAGGTATCGAGCCCAAGCGCTTCGACTTCTCCAACTCCTGCGGCAAGGAGCCGGCTAACGAGATAGGCTTCGAGGTCGAAATGGGGTTTTCCGATGGCGCCCTTGGAGAAAAAACTGCCATTGTTGCGATTGTCAGCAAGGAACAGAGCTTGGAAACTTTCGTCGACTTCGAACGAGTGCCTGCCAAGACATGGTCCGATCGCAGCCTGAATTTGGCCTTTGCGAGCGCCAAGGCGTTCCATCGCGGCAACCGTCTTGTCAGTTACCCCCGCGATCGCGCCGCGCCAGCCTGCGTGCGCCGCGCCGATGACGCCTGCCTCTTCATCGGCAAGCAAAATCGGAGCACAGTCTGCGGTGAGAATTCCAAGAAGGAGGTTTTCGCGGTCGGTTACGATCGCGTCGGCGCGCGGCCTCTGATCGACCGGCCACTGGCGGTCGGCGTAGATCACCTCTGCCGAATGTATTTGATGGATGGTCACGAGTTCGGCATTCGCGAGCAGTGCGGCGACCGCTCGACTGCGATTTTCTTCGATTGCCGCGCGGTCGTCACTGCTTCCAAAACCGACATTCAGCCCCTGAAGTTCACCTTTCGAAACACCACCTCTTCGACCGAGAAACCCGTGCGGAAATAGACCCAGTGAGATGGACCGGATCACTTCGACTTTTTCGTCAGCGTCATTCACAGTGATTTTAGCATGATGAGATCTTCATCAACGTGATTGCCGACCTTGAAGTCAAATCGTCCAACCGTCTTAAAGCCATAGCGATCGTAAAAACGCCGGGCTCGATGATTATCCACATAAACGGTCAGATAAAGTTCTTCGGCACGGCGCCTTGAAGCTTCCTCGATTGCCCAGCTCATCAAGTCACGAGCAAGGCCTGTTCCGTGATATTCCTTGAGGATATAGAGTTGATCGAGGATCATCGCATCTCGCGTGGGAGAAACCGGAAGTTTGCCGAACGGTCCAAGCTTTAGATAGCCGGCCGCAACGCCATCCACCTCGGCGAGACGAAATGCATAATTTAAGTCGGCGAGCTGAGTTTCCCAATGTGCGACGGTGATTCCGGCAAGGAAAGCGGCAAGGTCCTGAGGTCCATAGAGATGCGCGAAAGTGTCACAAAAACTGATCCTGAAAATCCTGTCGAGGATGGAAGCATCCGCTAGATCAGCGTCCCGATACGATATCATTGAAACCCCGCGACAGACTGACTCCCGGGGGAGCGAACAGCGATAACCTTGAACAGCCTTCCCATCTGATTTGGACCAACGAGCCTGATCAATGCATCCTTGATTTCTGCGGCTCGCTCGGGATTGGCATTTGAAAGCGCCTCAGCTCGTATTCCGATGCCGAGCCGGACCAGCCACTCGCCCTGAGTTAGAACTGGAGTGACCAGCGCCCCTTCCCTGTTCGAGATTTCGCTGATCGATTCAAAATCGACATGGGCGGTGAGGTCCTGTTCGCCGGGCCGGTCCAAAACATCTGCGAACTGATGGTCGTAAACCGCCTGCAGAGTATCGCCCGAACCGCGCGTCGAATGGCCATAATCGATGATGATGGCGACGCCCGGAGCTTCAACGACATGTTTTGCAATCGCGGTGACGACCTCATCCCTCGAGGGAGAATCCTCGGTAATTTCTCCGTCGCCATCGAACGCGAATCCTCCGCTCGAATTGACGATGCAGCGCTCGGTCCCGCCAATGAATTGCCGAACCGGTAGAGCATCGAGAAATTCATTGGCGATCAAAAGCATCGGTCGGTCCGGAAGCTCGCCGACTGAGTCATGAAATTGAACGTTCGGAACGGCCTGTTCCTGACATTTGCGAAGGATGGGGCTCGTCTCGACGAAATGCGTTTCGCCGCCAAAGCCGGCAAACCGCAAAACACGAAGCACGTCCTTGGCAAGCGTGCCGCGGCCCGGCCCGAGCTCCGCATAAAACGCGTTTGCGGGAGCGCCTTGCGCCTTCCACCAACCGGCAAGGGCAGCTCCGATCATTTCTCCGAACATCTGGCTGATTTCTGGAGCCGTGGTGAAATCGCCCCGCGCTCCGATAGGGTCTCGGGTTGAATAATAATAGGAATTGCAGGCGTCCATGAAGAGCTCGACGCTGATCGGACCCTCCGAGCGGATCCGCTCACGCAGCGCCCGGCCGAGCGGCGTCATCGACTTCTGTTGGACGCACTCGAACGAGGCTTACGCAACGGCATCAGCACCAACCGTCGGTTCGACGCGTACGCGCCGCTTGTTCGCGGTCAGCATCAGCCAAAGTCCAAGTGCGATCATTGGAAGCGAAAGCCATTGGCCCATGTGCAGTCCGGTCGCCTGCGCAAATCGAACAAGCTGACTGTCGGGCTCGCGAATGAATTCAATACCAAAACGGAAGCAGCCGTAGAAGAACAGAAATGCACCGACGAGCTTTCCAGGGGCATAGCGGGCTTGGGTCTTCCAGAACGCCCAGGCAAGAATCGCAAACAGGACAATCCCTTCAAGAGCGGCCTCGTAGAGCTGGCTTGGGTGGCGCGGCGGGCCAAGAATTGGGCCGCCCGGAGTCATTTCAACGAAGCGAATTGCCCAGAAAACGTGCGTCGGCGCACCCCAGAGCTCCTGGTTCATGAAATTGGCAAGCCGGCCGAAAAACAGTCCGAACGGCGCGCAGCACGCGACATAGTCATGAATTCGAAGCCAGGAGAGCTTTTCCTTGTATGCGAAATAGATGATTCCGAGCGATGTTCCGACGACGCCTCCGTGGAAGGACATTCCCCCGTCCCAAAGCTTCAAGATCTCGATCGGGTGGTGAAGATACTGGTCCAAATTGTAGAACAGGACATAGCCGATCCGACCGCCCAGGATAATCCCGAGCGCCGCGTAGAAAACAAGGTCGTCGGCATGACGGCGACACAGCGGTGCACCCGGCTGCTTCAATAGCTTCAACAGATACCAATAGCCGATGAAAATCCCGGCGAGATAGGCAAGGCTATACCAGCGAAGGTCGAAGCTTCCGATGTGGAGCGCGACAGGCGAAAGCCCAAGATCTGGAAATGCGATGTAGTGCGAGTTGTCGGGCGCGGCTTGCAAGGACTTCCCCATGGATGTTCACCGCCTCATAAGGCTGATGTCGACAAAGGCAAAGAAAGTCAGAACTCGAATGGCGAGCGAACTCGACGGCCGCGTCGATGACGAAGTCGCGCGGCTTCTAAGCCCTGGCGGAAGGATTGTGGTCGCATGGGATCGGCACGGTCGCGCGGTCGTCGAGAATCTTCCGGCAACTCTGCCGGAGCTATTCCGGACATTCTGTGCCCAGCATTCCAAGGCGGAAGCCATCGTCGCTGACAATGAGCGGCTGACGTTTGAAGACCTCGACCGGATCTCCGACGAAATTGCAGCTGGATTCGTCGCGCGCGAAATTCGCAAAGGCGATCGCGTTGCGATCGCAATGCGTAATTCACCGTCGTGGATTCTTATTTACATGGGCGCGTTGAAGGCTGGAGCAATTGCAACGCTTATCAATGGCTGGTGGGAACCCCTGGAGATGGAGCATGCAATCCATCTCACCGAACCAAAGCTGATTATCGCGGACGAAATCCGCGCAACGCGCATCGAAGCCAGGTGCCGCAACCAACGAATTCTAAGCATCGAAGTCGACCGTCCTTACAACGAAGCCCTTGCCCAATTGCTTGGGGTTCGTCGCGCGGATGAAGTTCTTCCTGACATTACGCCCGATGACGATGCGACAATCCTGTTCACGTCCGGATCGACGGGATTGTCGAAGGGCGCGGTTTCAACGCATCGGGCGGTGACGACCGGAACCTATAGCTTTTCGATCGGCACTATGGTTGTTCTTGGCCTCCTCGCCGAACAAGGCCGGGCACCTGTCGACCAGCCGCGAACTCTTGTCGGTGTCCCGCTGTTTCACGTCACGGGCGAAGTGCCGGTCATGCTCAACAGCTTCGTGATCGGACGATGCATGGTGCTGATGCGGAAATGGGACGCGCTCCAGGCTCTGGAGCTGATCGAAAAAGAAAAAATCACCTATTTTGTTGGTGTCCCGACGATGAGTCTTGAACTCATGAACAATCCTCAGCGCGGAAAATTCGACCTTTCGTCCCTTAGGGATCTCGTTGCCGGCGGCGCACCGAGGCCAAGCTCCCATGTTGAAAGACTGAAGCAGGCGTTTCCGAACGCGCAGCCGGCCTTGGGCTATGGTCTTACCGAAACCAATGCGGCTGGGTGCACCAACTTCTGGAGCAATTATGAAGCGAAGCCCGCTTCGACCGGGCGGCAATCCAGGCCCCTTGTCGAGGTTCTCATCCTTGGCGAGAACGACAGGGTCTTGCCGTCGAACGAAAGCGGCGAAATCGCCATCCGGTCGGCAGCCAACATAACTGGATATTGGAACAATGAGGACGCGACCGGTGCCCTGTTCACTACCGACAATTTCGTCCGCACGGGAGACATCGGCTATCTCGATGAGGACGGCTATTTGTTCATCGTGGATCGCAAGAAGGACATCATTATTCGGGGCGGGGAGAATATTTCCGCAGCCGAAATCGAAGCGGAACTATACGCGTGCCGTTTCATCGACGAAGTCTGCGCATTCGGCGTTTCCGACGATCGTCTTGGTGAAGTGCCAGTCGCGATCGTCCATCAAAAAGCTGGCAAAGCGCTCGGCCAGAGCGACCTTCTTCAATTTCTCGACGGCAGACTTGCGAAATTCAAGATCCCTCGAGATATCATCATTGCAGATGCTCCGCTTCCTCGCCTTGGAACCGGCAAGATCGATCGCTGCGCGGTGAAGGCGCAGTACCGACATTGAAGCTCGACCGACGATCAGTCTTGATTGGCGGGGGAGTTGGCGTTGGACTGATTGTGTCCTTCGCGTTCTGGCCACGCCATTTCGGAGGAGAACTTCCCCTGGGGCCCGGGGATCAGCCATTCGGCAATTTCATCAAGATCGCCAAAAGCGGCCAGATCACCGTTGCACTCCCGCAGGTCGAGACTGGCCAGGGCATTTGGACCGCATTGCCGCAGATCGTGGCCGACGAGCTAGGAGCGGCCTGGGACAGGATCGCGGTCGAACCGGCACCGCTCTCAAATACCTACATTAATCCCTTGGCACGCCAGGAAGGCTGGCCGGACCATCTTAGGATTACCGCAAACTCGACGTCAGTTCGAGCCTTCGAACCTAGTCTTCGAAATGCCGCAGCGGTCGCAAGAACAATGTTGGTCGGTGCGGCCGCCGACCGCTGGAATGTCGAGCCAAAACATTGCGATACCGCCGATGGACTGGTGCTCAATGGCGGCCGGAGCCTCAGCTTTGGCGAACTTGCAGAAGAGGCTTCTGGCCGAACGCCTCCACGCGATCCTCCGCTTCGAACGATGAACAGGGAGCGTTTGATCGGCCAGCCGCTCCCGCGTCTCGATGGACCAGCGAAAGCCGATGGCAGCTGGCGTTTTGCGCCAGATATCCGGCTTCCTGACATGCTGTTCGCTTCGGTTCGGCTCGCTCCTCCGGGCGGGAGGCTCAGGAATTTCAGCAAAACGCCGATCGCGAGTTTCCCAGCAATTCGCCACATCGCAGCCCGCGCGAATTGGTTTGCAATCGTGGCCGAAGGCTGGTGGGCGGCGGAACAGGCAATGAAGGCAGCGGATCCTGTTTTCAGCGGAAATCGCACGTCAACCGATATGCGGCGCGAGTTCGACGAGGCGCTCTCTTCGTCCTCGGCCCAGCAATGGTTCAGCAGAGGCGACTATGATGGAACGGTGCGGGACTCGCGCCCGCTTGCAGCCACCTATTACGCTTCTCCCTCGCAGCATCTGGGACTCGAACCCTTGAGCGCAACAGCGCGATTGAACGGCTCCGATACCGAAATCTGGACGACTACACAGAGCGTTCGAGTTCCGACCGAGAGGGGCTCAATCCTTTATCCGCTTCCATCCGGAGAGCCAGCGGGCAGAGCGATGGAACCCGACGCAGTTGCGGTTGCCGTCGAACTTGCTCGGGTATTGAAACAACCGGTTCAGGTCGTCCTTTCCCAATCTTCGAGCCAGAATCATGACCGCCTCGGCCCGGGAGCGATCGCAAGAATGACCGCATTGCCAGGCGCAGGAGGAATAACCGCGGCCTGGGCGATGCGGGCGGCAACGGCTGACGGGCTCGGGTCCGCGCTTGCGCGCCTGGCTAGAAGGACTGGCCCGCGCTCATTGGGAAGAACGGCTCTTAGAGGGGCCACTCCCCCCTATTCGATTCCCAATGTGAAGATCGAAGCGATCCACGCGAAGCTTCCCTTTTCGACCGGCTATCTGCGCGGTTCGCCCGAGCGCGAATTTGCGTTTTTCACAGAATGCTTTGTCGATGAACTTGCCCATGCCGCCGGAATGGAACCGCTCGCCTTCCGGATGTCGATGCTTGGTGGAAACGGTCGTCTCGCGCGCTGCCTCCAGGGTGCCGCTAGAGCCGCCCAATGGGATGGTGGTGGACCGGGGAGCGCTATGGGAATCGCCGGAGTTTCGGCTTTCGGATCGCACATTGGCCTTGTCGCAACGGCGGGCATTGGAAGTGACCGACGGATCAAAGTCCACCGTCTTGTCGCCGCGATCGACTGCGGCCAAACGATCAACAGCGGTCTCGTCGCACAACAGATCGAAGCCGGCCTCATCTGGGCCATTGCGCAAGCGACCGTAACCACGCCCGAATGGATCAGCGGCATGCCCCGGGCGCGAGCGATTGGCTCGATCGGATTGCCGCGCCTTTCCGAAACTCCGGAGATCCTGATCGAAATCATTCCGAGCGGCGAGCGAGCCGGGGGAGTGAGCGGCCTTGGAACCACCGTTCTCGCCCCCGCACTTGGCAATGCACTTTTTGCAACGACGGGCAAAAGGTTACGGTCCCTTCCCTTCGATCCTGAAAACCTATGATGCCAACGCCTCCCGCTCACCCTCAGATTCCGGAGCCTAGGATCGGGCTGTTGCTGATCAACCTTGGAACTCCCGATGCCCCCGAGGAGCGTTCGGTCCGCCGATATCTGGCGGAGTTTCTGAGCGACCCCCGAGTGATTGAAATCCCGAAAATCGCATGGCTGCCGGTTCTTCACGGGATTATTTTGCGGACCCGTCCGAAAAAGTCCGCCGAGGCCTACCGCCAAATCTGGACCAACGAAGGCTCACCGCTTCGCGTGATCCTCGATCGCCAGGCGCAAGCGCTTCGTTCGCGACTGCCGCGGATCAACATTCATGTTGCAATGCGTTACGGAAATCCCGGAATCGCAGCTGCGATCGAGAGAATGGCGGACGAAGGCGCAACACGGATTCTCGTCGCGCCTCTCTACCCGCAATATTCGGCAGCGACGACCGCAACCGCCAACGACACAGTGTTCGCAGCGCTTGCTTCAAAGCGATGGCAACCTTCGATCCGGACGCTTCCGCCATATTATGACGATCCGCTTTATATCGAGGCTCTAAGAGCGAACATCGAGCGGCAGCTCGCCGATCTCGATTTCGAGCCCGACCGCCTGCTGCTCAGTTTTCACGGCATGCCAATTCGAACGCTCGATCTTGGCGATCCTTACCATTGCCACTGCCAAAAAACGGCGCGGCTTTTATCCGAGGCACTTGGCCGACCGGTTGATGTCGCCTTTCAGTCGCGCTTTGGCCGCGCTCAATGGCTCGGACCTTCGACCGACACCATTCTTGCAGCCTATCCCGGGCAGGGCGTGAAAAGTGTCGCGGTCGCAACTCCTGGATTTTCTGCAGACTGCCTTGAAACACTCGAGGAACTCGGAATTCGGGGAAAACAAAGCTTTCAAGAATCGGGAGGCGTGAAATTTGCGCTCCTCGAATGCCTCAATGATTCCCCTGAAAGCATCGCTATGCTCGACCAGCTGGTCGAGCGCGAGCTTGCAGGCTGGCGAACCGAGGAATAGGCGCGCGCCACAACAACAGCAGGGAGTTGGCCATGGCACGGATTGCGATCGTCACTGGCGGAACACGCGGTATCGGCGAAGCGATCAGCATCGCGCTCAAGAATTTGGGCATGAAGGTTGCCGCCAATTATGCCGGCAATGAGGAGCGCGCTCGAGCATTTAGCGAACGCACCGGAATTCCGTCGTTCAAATGGAATGTCGGCGACTTCGAAGCCTGCCAGGAGGGCGTAAGGAATGTCGAAGCCGAGCTCGGACCGGTCGATGTTCTCGTGAACAATGCCGGAATTACGCGCGATTCGACGATGCGAAGGATGGATCACTCCAAATGGCAGGAAGTGATCGACGTGAATCTGGGCGGCTGTTTTAACATGGCCAAGGCGGTGTTCGATGGGATGACCTCGCGCGGGTACGGGCGGATCGTGAACATCGGCTCGATCAATGGTCAGGCCGGACAATATGGTCAGGT
Organism: uncultured Alphaproteobacteria bacterium; assembly: GCA_963703055.1. Classification (GTDB taxonomy): domain Bacteria; phylum Pseudomonadota; class Alphaproteobacteria; order Sphingomonadales; family Sphingomonadaceae; genus Sphingomicrobium. Next base: position 1,456,495 of record OY969784.1, read on the forward strand.
GAACTACGCTGCCGCGAAATCCGGAATTCACGGCTTCACCAAAGCGCTTGCCCAGGAAGGAGCGCGCTTTGGAGTCACCGTCAATGCCATTGCTCCTGGCTACATCGACACCGACATGGTCGCGGCCGTGCCCGAGGAAGTACTCGGTAAGATCGTTGCGAAGATACCGGTCGGCCGTCTCGGAAAGGCCGACGAAATTGCACGCGGGGTGACGTTTCTGTGTGACGAGGACGGCGGCTTCATCACGGGTTCGACCTTGTCGATCAATGGTGGCCAGCACATGTACTGATGGACGCGCGCTATGCTCCACCTAAAAAGCGCTCGATCCTGATCGCTGGACATCCGACATCGATCAGTCTTGAGCCTGTTTTCTGGGATGCCCTCGAAATCGAGGCGCGCGAGCGCGGCTGTCCGGTCAACGGGTTGGTTTCAACCATCGATTCCGCGCGTCTTGATGCCGATGAGCCGCCCAATCTGACCTCGGCGATCAGACAGTGGCTCTTTCAGCGGCGCTCAGAACTGCCCTGACGAACATCTCGCCGCCTTTCTCGGATTCGTCGAGAAAAAGCGCCGGCTCGATCAGCTCGAGTTCCATGATCTTGAGGATCCCCTGATCATCTGGGACAACGTCGATGCGCGCATAGGTCGCTCGTGACGGTGCAGCATCGAGCGCCTGGCGGGCAAGAGCGATTCCCCCTGGCGGCGGAGCCGACGGATGGGTCGTTCCTCCAAGATGGGCCTGAACCCGAAAATCGCCGCGTTTGGGGCGCTTGACGACAGCGTGGCTGAATTCGCCGTCGAACATCATCAAAGAAAACTCACCGGTCCGTTCAATTTCCTCGATGAGAGGCTGGATGATCATCGCTTTGCCTCGGCTCGCGTGCGGAAGATCATCCTTTGGGCCCACTCGATGGGTTCCGGTCGCACTTGCCGAGATCGGCGGTTTGATCACGAGCCAGTCGGCTTCAAAGTGGCGGCGCGCTTCCTCGAGGTCCGCGTCGCAGCAGGCTTCGACTGCCAATGTTGGGACCGTTGGAACATTGCGATCGCAAAGTTCGGCGAGATAGGCCTTGTCGCTGTTCCACCTCAGCAGCGTCGGTGGATTGATCAGCGGCAATTCGTTGCCCTCGGCATCATCGAGGAAACGAAGCCATCGGGAAATGTCGAGGTGATAACCCCAGGCGATCAGCGGAAGAACGAGATCGAACGGAGATAGGTCGGTTCCCGAATTCCATTGGATGGCCTCGACTCGCGCTCCAGCGCTTTCGAGCCATTTCTTTTCGCTGTCATAGGCCCACGACCAGTCCTCTTTGTAATCGGGCCCAGGGGTGAGGATTGCGATGCGCATCAGCGCGCAAGCAAAATGCGAGCCTGCCCTGCAATCTGCGCAAGCATCGGTGCGCTGACGTGGCCTTCGCTTCGGGCGCGAGTCACGAGTTCGGCAAACTGGTCGATTCGCGGCCGCTGTTGCTCGATCCACTCTTCGACATATTGGCCAAGGTCTGCTGACCGGCATCGAGACAAAAATTCGATTCTCAGCTGTTCGAAGTCGCGTGCCAAGCCTGCCGTCAGAAGTCGCTCCCATTGATCGGCCGGGACGAAGCGCGCAACCTGTTGTTGAGCCCAGTCGAGGCCGAGAGCTTCGCCAAGACGCGTATATGCGCGGGTTACCACAAGCTCATCGAGATGATGTCGGGCAGCAAGGGCTGCGATCCCGAACACTCCGTCGAGCTCGTAAAGTCTAACGAGGCCACGAACAATCTCCTCACTTGCGCCGAGCGCGAGCAGTCGATCACGGCGAGCCGCCGCTTCGTTGCGGACCTCGGACCGGATCAACTTGGCTGCCGCGACCGAGACCTTTCGAACGCCGGGCTCGAGCATTTGGCAAAGAGCCGAAATCCGAATTTCACCGCCGGCCGCGCGAAGGACATCCGAAAGATGTGCGCGAATGCTTGCCGCAGCGATTGTAAAAAGTTCGATCCTTACGGTCTCGGGCAGAGCTGCCTGTTCGGTTTCTTTCCACAATTTGTCGAGATCAAGCAGCCGCTCTGCAACGAGGAACGCCGAGACGACCTGCTTGAGGGAGGCGCCCTCCTCCTCTGTCATATCGAAAGCGATCCCCGGGCCAAGCCGATTGACCAGTCGGTTCGCAACCTTCGTTCCAATGATTTCGTTGCGCAGGCGGTGCGCTCGAATTGCCTCGGCATGAGTTTTGCGCATTGCCTTTGGGAAGGCCTCGAACAGCTCGGGTTCGACCAGCGGGTCTTCGGACAAACGCAGTTCTTCCGCCGCATCTTGAAGTACGAGTTTTGAAATCGAAAGGACGACGGCAAGTTCGGGACGAGTTAACCCGCGGTTCTCCTGAACGCGGCGCATCAGTTCTTCGCTCGACGACAGTCCTTCGACCTTGCGATCGAGACGGCCCGATGCCTCAAGCAATTCGATCGTTCGAACATGCGCTGGAAGTGCAGTTGCACCGCCCGCTTCCGCGATTGAAAGCGCAAGCGTCTGAAGTCGGTTGTCCTCAAGAACAAGCTCGCCGACGTCTTGTGTCATTCGCGCAAGCAGGGCGTTGCGCTTGTCGAGTGAAAGAACACCGTCATGCATCTCGCGATTGAGCGGAATTTTGATGTTCACTTCATTATCGGAGCAATCAACGCCAGCGCTGTTGTCGATGAAATCCGTATTGATCCGGCCGCCGTGTTCAGAAAATTCGATCCGGCCGGCCTGCGTTATCGCGAGGTTGGCGCCTTCACCGATCACTTTTGCCCGGACTTCATTTGCGTTTGCGCGGAGCGGATCGTTCGAGGGATCACCAACGTCAGCCTGACTTTGCATCGATGACTTGATGTAGGTTCCAATGCCGCCGAACCATAGCAGGTCGACGGGAGCTTTGAGGATCGCATTGATGAGCGATGTAGGATCAAGATCTTTCACATCGAGAGCCAGCGAACGGCGTGCTTCCGGGCTCAACGAAATGGACTTTTCAGATCGAGGGAAAACCCCTCCCCCTTTCGAAATCCGCTTGCGATCATAGTCGTCCCAACTCGATCTCGGGAGGTCGAACATGCGCTTGCGTTCGTCCCAGCTTGAGGCGGGATCCGGATCCGGATCGATGAAGATGTGACGGTGATCGAAGGCTGCGATCAGGCGGAGCGATTTCGACAATAGCATTCCATTGCCGAACACATCGCCCGACATGTCGCCGCAGCCAGCAACCGTCACGTCGTCCGATTGGACGTCGGTCCCCATTTCGAGAAAGTGGCGCTGAACGGAGATCCACGCCCCACGAGCGGTAATGCCCATGGCCTTGTGGTCGTAACCGTTCGAGCCGCCGCTCGCGAAAGCATCGCCGAGCCAGAAATTTCGCTCCAGGGCGAGCGCATTTGCAGTGTCGGAGAAGGTTGCCGTTCCCTTGTCGGCAGCGACGACGAAATAAGGATCGTCGCCATCGTGAACCACAACCTGAGCCGGGTGGACGACCTTGTCGTTGACGAGATTGTCGGTGATCGAAAGCAGCGAGCGGATGAAGATGCGGTAGCTTTCGGTTCCTTCGGCGAGCCACGCGTCGCGATTGGACATCGGCGCGAGCTGCTTGGGATAAAATCCACCCTTCGCACCGGTTGGAACAATCACCGCATTCTTGACGACCTGTGCCTTCATCAGGCCAAGGATCTCGGTTCGGAAATCGTCGCGGCGATCCGACCAGCGAATTCCGCCTCTTGCGATTGGTCCGCCGCGAAGATGGATCCCTTCGACGCGAGGACTGTAGATCCAGATTTCCCGCCACGGCACCGGCGCCGGAAGACCCGGGACCTTCGAGGAATTGATTTTGAACGCGAGCGCCTCTTCGGCGGCCGGAGCAAAGGCATTGGTCCGCAAAATCGCCTCGACGAGCGCGCGAAGGCGGCGAAGGATCCGGTCATCGTCGAGCGAACGGATTTTCGCGAGAGATTGATCAAGATGTTCTTTGAATTGCGCGATCCGGCCATCGCGACCGGACGCCGAAGGATCGTGCGCGGCAACGAACAGTCCGACGAGCGCTGCAGTCGATTTCGGAGCGCGTCGAAGCGCGTCGGCGACCGTTACGAGACCAAAACTACTCCCGGTCTGACGCAAGTAGCGAAACCATGCGCGGAGCCAGACGACGGGCTTGGTATCGAGCCCGGCGTAGAGAACGAGCTGGTTGAACTCATCGTCTTCGGCAACCCCGCAAAGGACGTTTGCAATCGCGCGCTCAAACTGTGGTGCTCGCGCGAGAATAGAATCGAGATCGGCTTCCGGACCGACCTCGACGTAGAAGTCGTGGATAAAACCAATTCTACCTGCGAGTTCGGTCGGTAATTCCTCGAGCACTCGGAACCCGAAATTTTCAAGAACCGGTACGGCTTCCGAAAGGGGGATCAGTCCGCTCTTCTGGTAAGCCTTCAGTCTTAACTGGCGATCCGAATTGCCGTCGACCTTCGAAATTCGAACGTCGCGCTCAAAATCGTCGTCAAGAGCGCAAAGTCTTAGAATGTCGGCAGCGCCTTCCTCGGGCGCGGTGCGAGACCGGTAGCTGTCGGGAAACGCTCCAATGTAGGTGATCGCGAGGCGCGTCGCTCGGGGCGCGCCGGCTCTGGTTATCAGCTCTGCCTCGACCGCGGGAGCCCAGCCACGAACCATTTCCACGACTGCGGAGTCAAGCGCGTCGGCGTCGGGCGCAGTGCCGTCTTCGTCGATATATTGAGTATATCTGATGAGCGCGAGGTCCGCGTCGCCGAGCTCAACCGACCAGCTCGTGATTTCCCTTCCGACCTCATTTTCAAGAAGGGTCGCAATTGCAAGACGCCGAGTGGTGTTGAGTTCCTCGCGTGGCAACCAGACGAATGTGAAGAGCTGGCCTTTGAGAACACTTCGAACCTGGATCAGCGCAGGTCGCGGCCTGTCGGCAAGGGACATTGCAACCATGACAAGGTCGCGAAGTGAATCATAATCGATGGCATTCACAAGATCGCGTGGAAGCGACGCGACCGCATGGCGCAGCGCTTTCCCCGAGTGCCCTTTCGGATCGAAGCCGAAGTCCTTGTCGAGCTGTTTGAGACGGATTCTTAGCTGCGGAACGTCTTCCGGCGGGACTCGCAACGCCTCGCTCGTCCAAAGACCGGCGTGAACGCCGATCCCGACGATCTTGTCATTCTCGCGGAGGGGAACGACCACGAGATCCAATGGGACACGCCGGTGAACCGTCGACTTGCGCTCGGCCTTCGCCATCAGCGGAACCTCGCCGCCATTTTCGAAATAGCGCATTGCTCCAAGACAACCGCCCTCGTCCGTCGGAGCGCCCGGAATACTGAAAATCCCGAGGGATTCGGACGGCGCTTCGTACGGTTTCTCGACCTGATAGCCGAGCAACGTCATTGCACCGTCAGCAAACCAGTTGAGGAGCGCAGCGCCTTCATCGCTTGCTTTCCTCGCATCGTCGCGCATTCGGCTCTGAAGCGCCTCCCAGTCTCTCACTGCGAGCCGGACGTCTCCGAGGACTCGGCGAAGATCCGCGGCGAGTTCCTGGCGCTCTTTAGCGTCCGCGCGGTCCAGTTCGACATACATCATGGACTCGCGCCGGCTCTTGTCGCCGCACAGCGGCTCAACCAGCCGCAGTTCTCCGGTGGTGTCTCGATCAACACATACGACCGGGTGAAGAAGTCGATGGATCGTCAACTGGCGCGCAGCGATCGCATTCGCAACGGAATCGACGAGAAAAGGCATGTCGTCATTGACGATGCCGATCCACATGCGGCGGCGTCCAGCTTCCCCGCCGGTAGAGTGGATCTTGAGAACGAGCTCGCCGCGACGACGCTTCGTTGCAACCTCAGTCAGAAACTCGGCGGCCTCGCGCTCCGCCTCTCGGGTCAATCCGTGGGTCTCTCCAGGAAGTGCATTTCCGGTCAGCGCCTTGCGAATTGCCTCGACCAGCGGCGGGTCCAGGCGCGAGTGTGCCGTCATCGAAATCCATGCTCCAAGGGTGTGGGAACTGCCGGGCCTATAGACCCGGGCTTCGGGGAGGAACAACCCCGCGACTGACGTCGAAATCACCGCCCGCGCGTCGGAACGGCCGTGGCCTGGGCCTTTAGACGGCGTCCTTGATGGCGCGCTCGACGAGAGCCTGGTCGGCAATGATCGCGACGGCCTCGTGCATTCCACTTGAACCGCGACGGGTCAGAACGAGCGCGAATTCGGCATCGCCTGGAACATCTTCAAGAGAGATCGGCGGAAGGTTGCGAAGGCGCGCGCGAGCGACTTCTGCCTTGGTATCGGGACGGGCTTCAGGACGACGCGCCTGACGCTCGGACGCAACCAGCGCCTTTAATCCTCCAGCCTTTTCGATCATGTCGAGGAAGCCGCCGGCGCCGACGCTTTGTCGGAAGGCATAGGACAGTGCCGCTGCGAACTCGGTCAAGCGTGCCTTGTCATAGTCGAGCCCGAATACCAGCTTCACGATTGCTGTCATCGGCGCTCGGGCTTGCGGCCGTACACCCAATTCCTCGAGCAGATCGGAATATTCCTCGGGGTCTTCTTCGGCAGCGAGAGCGAAATCAAAGGCGAGCGACAAGGCGCGATAGAGAGCCGCGCGGGTTCGACCCTCACCCGCCTTCACTGCATCGGCGGTCTCGCGCGCCGCACTTAGCCTGTCGGCGAGAGCTGCATCTTCATCGAGTTCGACGCCGGCGATGGGTTCGAGCTCTGCGTCTGCGAGCGGCCCGTCTTCCCATGAAAAGTGGACAGCCGATGCCTCGGGGAGATCGGCGACGGGACCAATTTGGACCATATTTTGAGAGAAAGCCGCTAAAGGCTCAGTGAGCTCGAGGGGTTCCTCGTTAAGAAGCGCGGAACTCTCAATCGGCGCCGAATGCGGGCCGACCTGCTTCCAGTTGATCACTCCGTAAATGAAATCGATGGCCTCTCCATCAGAGGAGAACGGCATCAGAATTCCGCGATAGCAGATCGTCTCGTCACGCTGGTTCGCGAACTCCGCTTCAAAACCGATCGGTGCCCGGTTTGCGATAATCTGAAGATAGTGATCGGTCAGCCTCGAAAGCAACGACCGGCTCGGGACGTCCGCAATCGTCCCGGTATCGTCGTCGAGCCCGCATTCAGCGCGGATCGCTGCTCCGATATAAGGAACCGCCGGATTGTCCCGCCCGCAGGTGAAATCGAGCAAGATGCTATGCCCCTCGAAATCTTTGACGTCAGCTGGTTCAAGATCCTCAATCGACGGAAAGTCTCGCCCATCGAGAAGTGAAACCCAATAATTGTAAGCGCGCACATGCATGCGTCGCTCGTCGGTTCCAATCGCGATCGCAATTTCGTCCGCCGATTCCGGACTGGAATGCGACGGAAGATCGAAATCGCTCGAATGTTCGCGGTAACTATCCATTTCTGCGGGGCCCACTTCCCTCCAGTTCATGGGCAAAATGGAGGAAGGCGCTTACTAAAGCGTTAATCATAAATGTCGCGAGACCAAATCTGGCAACCCTTGCCCGCGCTGTGGCGCGCTGTTAGGGGCCACACCGCCCAAAGAGCAAGCCGCTTTAGCTCAGCCGGTAGAGCATCGCATTCGTAATTCGCAGGCTCCAGCTGAATTCACGAACGATGCCAAGGGGCTGGCAACGCGGAGGTGAAGTTAGTAGGGCTCTAGAAGGTCAATTGCCGCCTTAGCTCAGCCGGTAGAGCATCGCATTCGTAATGCGGGGGTCGCGTGTTCGAGTCACGCAGGCGGCACCACCTGCACTACTTACGTTATTCAAATATCGAGTTTCCCAGCGATTGCCGTATCGATCTGCTGCTTGAGGCTCGCCGGGTTCATCCCAAGCTCCCGGGCAACCGCGGCGAACTCGACAAACTCCAGACGTCGCTCACCTGTCTCGTTCTTGGCAACGAAGGATGCCGGTTAGGCCAGTCGGCCGGCCAGATCTCTCTGAGTCAGGCCGGCGTGCTTTCGCGCGCGACAATGACAACCACCACGGCCTGATAGCATTGTGACGAGACCCAGCGCCGCACTTTTTCGCCCGTTGAGAAGCAACGCGACGTTTGATCGTGCGCATCTGTCTTGCTCCCATATTGGGAGCGTAAGAAGCGGATGCGGATCGCAGATTGCGAATGCAACAAGTATGACGCGATCCGGAAGCTTCCGAGAAACACTGATGAACCCGAGCGCCGGTTATTCCCGATGCTTGATGGGCTCGTCTGTACATCCTGAAGTCATCTAATCCCGGACCATTCAATTTGAGGCAGCCTGATCGAAAACACGAGACCTGCAACTGCGGACCCAATTCTAATGTTGTGGCACTGCTCCAAACGGTGCGCCTCTCACTTGGCTATAGACCGTGTCGAACACTTTTAACGTCTTCAGATCGGCGACGCCGCCAGAGTGAATTCGCTCGTCAAGATATAGCACTTGACCACTCAGACCGGTGAAGCGTGGCCACTGCGCAAGATGCTTTCCGTTCGGGTTTCCGTCACGCGCGAAATTGACCCAATAGCGCGCCATCGAATCGGCCAGCTCGCGGTCGGCGGGACTCCACTTCCACCGTTCCTGGTTCAAATGGTCGAACATGTACCAGAGCTCCGCATAGTGGCTGGGGCCCCAGCCCGCGTAGACTGAGTTCCGAGGAAACGGCGGCTTGTGCGTGAAATGGTAATAATAGACGGCGCTTCCCCTCTGCATGGCTTCGAGCCTCGCCCACGCCCACACATCCCAGCCGAAGCGCAAATCGCGCTCGAAATCGAGGCGGCCCCGGACCGCTTCGGCATCGGTCGTGTGCGGATACGCCGCCAGCAGTTGTGGCGGCAATGCACCCCAACGTTGAGTGATGTCGGCGTCGAATGTCGCGGCTTTGACAGCGCCGAGATCGGGGATCAGCGAGCGCGCTTCGTCCGCGTTGGAGCCAAGAAGTATGGGCACCGCATTCTGGTCGCCCGCAGCAAATACCTCGTAGGGCGAGCGCGGCATGACGTACGGCTCCAAGATGGGATGAGAGATTTCTCCGGCTTTGCCTTTAAGGAGCGCTGCAGGCGGGAAAGCGCGAAGGTCCGCCAGGGACTTTGCGCCGACGGATGCCGCGTAGGCTTCGCCGTCGCGCTCGGCGTTCGCGAGTTGAAAACTCGGTGCGAGCTGCATCGGCTCGAACATCCCTCCACTCTGTGCAATGGCACGATCAAACAGTCCTTTCGCGAGCGGCGATGCCATGAGAATGCTGACTGACGTCGCGCCCGCAGACTGACCTGCGATGGTGACCCGCCGGGGGTCGCCTCCGAAGGCCGCAATGTTGCGCTGAACCCATTTTAGGGCCGCGATCTGATCCAAAAGTCCGTAATTGCCAGACGAATGATGGTCAGATTCGGCTGTCAGGCCGGGATAAGCCAGAAACCCAAAAGGCCCTACGCGATAGCCGAATGTCACGACGATCGCTCCCTTGCGTGCGAGCTGGTCGCCCCAATAGAGCGGCATTGACGCGGAGCCCGTGGAGAAGCCACCGCCGTAGATCCAGACGATCACCGGCAGACTTGTTGCTCGCACAGGCTTCCACACGTTGAGGTAGAGGCAGTCCTCGCTGGTCTTGGGCGGCGTCTCTCCCGGCATGGAGACACCGGCCTGTATGCACGCCGGGGCAAACGTTGTGCTACGGCGAACACCGGCCCATGGAACTACAGGCTGAGGTTCCCGCCAGCGCAACGGCCCCACCGGCGGCGCTGCGTATGGGATTGCTTTGTACGTGAGGATTTCCCCATCGCGCACACCGTCAACCGCACCAGACGCGAGGGCAACAGGGGCCGCGATGGTCCGGGTAGATGAAGTGCCCATCAGCAACACGAGGAGCGCGGGTTTCCAGGCCCGGAAGGCGGACGCTCTCACCGAGCTGCGCGCTTGTTCGGGGAACCACTACGCTCGGAGACAATCTCTTGTGAGCGATTGAGCTCTGCGATCGCCTCTATGCCTTCGTATCTTCTGTGAAGCGCAGCATAGAGGCCTAGAGCTTCATCGATTTGTCGGCCCCAATGGAGCACCCGGTAAAAACGGCTGCCATGCGACCCGGACTTGAGAATCAGATCGAGGAAGGCCGCGACCAACGTTGCCGGACCCAGAGCGAAACTGAGGGCGCTGCCAATGACTAGCTTGATCTGAAGCACGAGAACATCCCAAACGAATTCGGAACGGGTTCGCGGGCGCGGTTCGCCGCTGGGGCGTGAGATCTTGCTGCGCATTCCTCTGGTTAGCTACCTGTTCCCGTCACATAGCAAGTGAATTGCCGTCGCGAGCCCGGAATTGTGACCGCGGGTCACACCTAACGCCCCGTGTAAAAAACTCTGCTGGAGCACAAGTACGGGGCCGCATCGACTAAATTGACGAAGGCGTCACGATCCACGTTACTCCTCTTGCGGAATGACCATCGATCCGGGCCAAGCGATCTGACGCCTCTACTTGCGTATTGTTGGCCATTCACCATCACAAAGCCGGCGTTCATCTTGAAGACGAGAGCATTCTGGCGCCAGATACTCCAAATTGCTGCCCACATTTCAGGCATTTAAGAAACGGTGTCATGAGTTCGAGAATCGTAGTGGGCACGACCCCAACCTTATCTTTAGATACAAGCACTTAGATGCATATTTTGGCCAAAATTGTGCCCACAAAGCCGGCACATGTCGCCCTGATCCGCATCACTACCGTGCGCCCACAGACCGCCCCCTTATGGTCGTGATCCAGTAGGCGGAAGGATTGCTGCGAAATGCAGCGAATGCGGTCTCATTTCGCTTCGAGAAAAATCGAAGAGTTGTTGACATCCGGGGTCGGCGTCGTCATTTCGATATCTCTCGAAAGGAAGCTGGAATGCGCTCGTCTACGCCACTTCTCCAAACAATCATCGCGGCCGTAACTGCGCCGCCAAGTCCGCCCTTTTGCACGGCCCGCATTCACTGGGCATCCTTGCGCTGATGAAAAACAATGCCGCCGTTGAAGCGCTCGGCGCGCTCGCGCAGGAGCATCGGCTCACCCTCTTTCGGCTGCTGGTACAGGCCGGCGACAAAGGCATAGCCGCGGGTGCGATCGCAGATGCCCTAGGCGTTCCGAACAGCTCGCTTTCCTTCCATCTTGCGCAGCTCCGGAATGCGGGTCTGATCCTGCAGGAACGGCAGCATCGATCCCTCATATATCGCGCCAACTACCCCGCGATGAATTCGCTAGTCGGCTTCCTCACCGAAAACTGCTGCGGTGCCGGTCAATGCGCTCCAGCAGCCTGCGAACCTGCTGCTCACGAAAGGAAATCCGCATGAAGCGCCTGCATGTCCACGTTGGCGTGAACAACCTCGACCAGTCCATCCGGTTCTACTCGACGCTCTTCGCTGCCGAGCCGACGGTGGAGAAGGACAACTATGCAAAATGGATGCTCGACGATCCGCGGGTAAACTTCGCGATCTCCGCGGGGCAGCATCCGTCGAAGGGCATCCAGCACCTCGGGGTGCAGGCCGAGAACACGGACGAGCTGGCCGAGATCTATGGCCGCCTTAAAGCGGCTGATCGTCCGGTGCTCGAAGAGGGGCGCACCACTTGCTGCTACGCGAAGTCGGAGAAGAGCTGGATTGCCGATCCTGACGGCCTCGTTTGGGAGACGTTTTTCACGGACGGCGAGGCTACGAACTACGGCGAGAGCCGTGCGCTCGGAACGCTCGGGAATAGCCTCAGTGACGACAAGTGCTGCATGCCGAAAGCTGCTGGATGAGCCGCACCTACGATGTGCTGTTCCTATGCACCGGGAATTCGGCGCGGTCCATCTTGGCGGAGGCGATACTGAACAAAGAAGGTGCTGGTCGATTCCGCGCCTTCTCCGCCGGCAGCTTTCCTAAGGGTGAGGCGCACCCTGCCGCGCTGAAACTGCTTCGCGAGCTTGGCTATTCGACCGACGAATTCCGGTCGAAAAGCTGGGACGAGTTTGCCGCCCGCGGCGCGGCGGAGCTCGATTTCATCTTCACCGTCTGCGACAACGCAGCAGGTGAAATCTGTCCGGTATGGCCGGGCAAGCCTGTCACCGCGCATTGGGGTATCGAAGATCCGGCAGCGGTCGAAGGCGAAGGGCAGCGAGCGGCCTTCTGGACAGCCTATCAGGCGCTCAAACGACGCATCGACCTGTTCCTGGCGCTGCCGTTGGAGAGTATCGACGAACTGACGATCAAGAACCGACTGCGCGAGATCGGTAAGACGGAGCCCGCCCGTTGAGTGATCAGCCACCGCTGGCGCGGCGCATCGCGGCGGAAGGGCTCGGCTCCTTCCTGCTGTTCGCCTGCGTGATCGGCTCCGGGATCATGGCCCAGAACCTGTCGCCGGGGAACGACGCCGTCGCTCTCCTCGGCAACACGCTCGCGACCGGCGCGATCCTTTTCGTGCTGATCACCATGCTCGGGCCGATCTCCGGCGCGCACATGAACCCGGCGGTGAGCCTCGTCGCCGCGGCGCGCCGCGAGCTTCGCTGGAGCGACACCGCCGCCTACATCCTCGCCCAGCTCGCATTCGGCATCCTCGGCGCCTGGGCCGCACATCTGATGTTCGGCCTGCCGACGCTGCAGCTGTCGGTGAAGGCGCGGGATGGGTTGGGCCAGGTCGCCGGCGAATTCATTGCGACCTTCGGGCTGATCCTGACCATCCTCGGCACCGTCCGCTTCCGCCGCGACTGGGCCGCCCCTTCCGTCGGACTGTACATCACCGCGGCTTACTGGTTCACCTCGTCAACGAGCTTCGCCAATCCGGCGATCACCGTAGCGCGAAGCCTGACCAACACGTTCGCGGGAATCGCGCCGCACAACGTCCCATGGTTCATCCTTGCGCAGCTTCTCGGCGCGGCAGCCGGAGCATTAGTCTCCAAGGTATTGTTCGATGAACGCATCCCGGCACGGGCCGAGAATTGAACCACGCGAGAAAACTTTGGTCAGATTTGCCGCAGCTGAGAATAGTATGGCGTGTAGGGCGACTGCTTCAAGGTCGCCGTTGGCTCGTGCGTACTCCTTCGGGCTCGACGTCCGAGCCTGCCGAGTGAAATTCAGGCTTCTTGAAACTCATGAAAAGCCTTTCAATATCAGAGGCTTAAAACTCGTAATACGGGGGTCGCGCGCTCGAGTTCCTGCAAGCGGCACCGCTAGAAACATCTCTTTAGATACAAGTACTTAGATAAGCTTTGGAGTGCTGAGGTCGTGCTATTGCAGCACATGTAGGCCAACCAAGAATTGGCATCATGGTCCAAGAGAGCATTTTGCCCGCTTGGTATGGGCGCAACTTCGCGCTGGTTCTCTGAGGGCCACTTCGCAGCCACTAGTTGCAGATCGCCCCCTGCGGTGGGCGACTCAATAACCCGCATTTGAACTTTCGAGATTTTGTCGGCGCTCGAAGCAGTCAGCTGTAAACTCATCTCCACCCGAATTTCCAAAACTTCGTTGCAATAATCGCTAACCTTACCAGAAACTTCCCCTTGCCAAGCCAGCGGAGTTGAGATCTTGAGGCACGTTGTCGCCGCAAACTCGTTAGGTTTGTAGCCTCTGGCGGTGCTCTTACCGGTATGCGATTTCTGGAGCTTCTGAATATGCCTGCAAGCTTACTCCGTCCGTTGGCGACGAAGCTCGCCTTTATTGCTCTGATGAGCCTGGCAGGCACCGCTCAAGCTGGGCAAGACTTGGGCCAAAAAGCTTGCGCGCAGGAGGCCCAGCGGCTCTGCCCGGCGGAGATGCGCTCGTTTAGCCGGAAGCGGGTGGAAGCCTGCATGATCGCCAAGATCAATTTGACGTCCGCAATCTGTCATTCCGCGATGCTGCGCATCAAGGCCGAGCGAGAGGCAGCGATAAGCGCTAAGGGCGCATCTATCAGTCAGCGGCGATAACCTCACGTCCGTAGATGGCTTGCGTTTCACTGCGGATGCGGACCCACAGAATGGCTGCGTTGATGGCCGAGAAAGTGACCGCGATCCACACCAGGCCGAAGACCAAAGGCAAGACCGCGATTTCCCCGATCACCACGCAGTAGTTCGGGTGCCTTAGGAAGCGGAAGGGCCCGCCCGATACCAGAGCAGCGCCCGGCAGTATGATGATGCGCGTCGTCCAACGTCGGCCCAGCGTTGCCAACACCCAAACCCGCAGCCCCTGCAGCAGCAGGAAAATGCCGAGCAGCGGCAAATTGACTGGATGCCCGCCCACCGTCAGCCACAATATGATTAGCCATGAAGCGTGAAGCATGACCATCACAGGATAATGCGACCGGCCAACCTCGATTGCGCCCAAGGCGCGCAGATGGCGCGTATTGCGTGCCGCGATGACCAGTTCGGCGAGGCGCTGCAACGTAACGAGAGCCATGATCACATAGGGGAGCGTCATGCGGCGCGCTTCAAAGTAACAGTGCTTGCGGTGAATCCCGGCCCGAGCGCCGTCAGAACTGACAGCGGGAGCAGGCCGCCCTCTCGTACGCGATCGAGGACGAACAGGGCGGTTGGTGCCGACATGTTGCCGTGCTGGCGGAGTATCGCGCGCTCGTGATCTAACGAACCTTGGTTGAGCGCGAATGCACTTTCTATCGCATCAACAACCTTGGCGCCGCCGGGATGGCAGATGAAGCGATCGACATCGCCGATTACAAGCCCCTGCGGCGCGAGCATCTGTTCCATTGCTTCCTGAAAATGCCGCTTTGCAAAGCTGGGTATGGCGCGGTGGAGGACAACGCCAAAGCCGCTTGATTCAATCTTCCAGCCCATGATGTCGAGCGTATCGGGCCACGTCTTCTCGGCGCTGCCGCTGATCTGGACAAAGCCTTCGTCGCCGGACTTGACGACACATGCGGCGGCACCGTCGCCGAACAGCGCAGCCGCGACGATGTCCGCCTTGCCAACATCGGCAGTACGCAAAGCAAGGCTGCACAGTTCGACCGTGACAAACAGCACCGTCGAGCCGGGCGTGGCCCGCGCCAGCTTGGCTGCGAGGCCCAGACCAGAAACGCCACCCGCGCAGCCCAGGCCGAAGACCGGAACGCGGACCACGTCGCTGCGAAACCCCATCCCCGCCATCGCCCGCGCCTCGAGGCTGGGCGTGGCAATGCCGGTCGAGGAAACGGTGACGATGGTGTCGATAGCGTCGGCATCGAGGCTCGCTTCCGCCAGCGCCCTTTCCGCCGCGATTACGAACAGGTCGAGCGCGACTTCAAGATACACTGCGGTCCGCTCGGTAAAGTCGCGCGGCTGCAAATACCATTCGACCGGACGTGCCAATTGCCGCTCGGCAATGCCGGCATTGGCGAACACCGACCTCATGCGTTCAAAATCCCGGAATTCATGCGCCATGAGTTCGCGCGCGGTGGCGAGGGCATCGTTCTGCCTTATCACGTTCGGGGGTGTCGCCGTTGCCAGCGAGAGAAGCGTTACCGGCGTTATCATGCCTGTCCTGTCCGACCGGCTGACCGGTATTCTTGATTGCATGGGAAACGATCCTTCCCCATGCGAGTTCCTAGTCATAGCGATCTCCCTACGATCTGGACTCTCCGGTCGTAACAGACTGGACAAGCCCCAATGATCAGTGACGTGACGCCGGCCGCGAGCGCGCGCACTTCGATCGGATTCGTCATCATGTGCCTTGGCATGTTCATGGCGATCCTCGATATCCAGATCGTTGCTACGTCGCTCCCGACAATTCAAAAGGCGTTGGGAATCGCCACCGACCAGATGGTCTGGGTTCAGACCGCCTACCTCACCGCCGAGATCGTGGCGATCCCGCTGACCGGCTACTTAACCGGCCTGCTGGGCGTGCGTTGGCTGTTCATAGGAGCGGTCAGCGTCTTCACGCTCGCCTCGGTGGGCTGTGGGCAAAGTCACGATTTCCAGACCTTGATCGAATGGCGGGTCGTCCAGGGTTTTGCCGGCGGCACTTTGATTCCGACGGTCTTCTCGGCAGTGTTTCTGTTGTTTCCGGCGCGCTCTCAAGGCGTGGCGACGACGATAGCCGGGGTCGCCGCGGTGCTTGCGCCCACGGTGGGCCCGATTGTCGGTGGCTGGATCACCGAGAGCTGGTCATGGCATTGGCTGTTTCGCATCAACATTGCGCCGGGAACTCTTGCAGGACTGGGCGCTGTCGTGATGTTGCGGGACGAGCCAACCAATCGCCGCACTGCCCGCGCTTTTGACCCGCTCGCACTGTTGGCACTGGCGCTATCGCTGATAGCGTTGGAGATCGGTCTCAAGGACGCTCCGACACTGGGTTGGAGCGCTCCGCGGGTGCTGACTCTGCTTTCTCTGAGCGTGCTCAGCGGGGCGTTCTTTATCACCAAGACACTTCGTTCGCGCTGGCCCCTGGTAGAGCTAAAATGCTTTGCGGATCGCAATTTCACGATCGGCTGCTTACTCAGTTTCGTATTAGGAGTTGGCTTGTTCGGCTCGACCTATCTGATGCCGTTCTTCCTCGGACTGGTCCGCGAACATGACGCGCTGCAAATCGGGAAGATCATGCTGGTGACCGGAGTCGCCCAGCTTGCCGCGGCGCCGTTTGCCGTAGTGCTCGAACGCAAATTGGAGAATCGCTGGCTTACCTTTGCCGGATTCGCTCTTTTCGCTGCGGGACTGTTGCTTAGTACCCGTCAGACATCGGTCACGGACGCGACGGAGATGGTTCTTCCTCAAGTGCTGCGCGGTGCCGCAATCATGTTCTGCCTGCTGCCCCCGACCCGCCTCGCTCTCGGCCGGCTCCCCCCGACGTTGGTGGCCGATGGCAGCGGGCTGTTCAACTTGATGCGGAATCTGGGAGGGGCCGTGGGGCTTTCGCTGATCGATACTACCATCTTCAGCCGCAGCGCGACCCATGCACACGAGGTCGTCGAGAAGCTGCGCGCCGGCGATATCGCTACGGCGGTCGGGATAGGCATTCCGCGCGACGCTTTCCTTGAGCAGCAGGGCCAACCGCTCGACGAGCTCACGCAAGAAATGGTCCGGCCTTTGGTAGAGAAGGCGGCATTGGTCCATGCGATCAACGACGCTTGGATGGTGCTTGGCATCATCACTGCGATCTCGGTGCTGCTAGTGCTGTATCTTCGCAGAATTCCGCGCGAGCCGGACGAATTTCAAACAGTATCTAAGACGTAGATGCAGTGCCCGTTGGGGGGTCGGCATTACCTGGAGGTCTCCCTCGCGGGTCCCGGAGCCCGCTTGATCCTTTCAAGCAGATCCGCGACGCACCACCGCGAAGTTGATTAGTCGTGGCTTCTGGCGACGCCGAGCACCGCGCGGTCCTCGACCAACGCTGAACGCTAGCGGATCGAGATCATGTCAGTAAGGCTGCCACGCTGATCGCCGTTGCTCGCGTGACGTGACCGGACGGATCGCTCGGCCCGAAAGAGGGTGGGCCTGCAGATCCTTCTTCAGGACACCGCGGGCCTGGACAGTCATCCACATAAGTGTCTGGTGATGGTCGGAAATTACACTTGTTTAGGTTGAGAACCTAACGCATTCGAAGTGTCCAGCTCCATCTTGCCAATTTCCATCAGCAATGACTCCAGCACTGTGTAGGGATCCACGGGACGGACAAGCACACTAGCCTCGCGGCCAAAGTCGCATCGCGACGGCGCAAGCGCCGAGCTGATCTGAATGACCAAAGGAACGTTGCGTTCCGTGAGGAGCATAACAACTTGGGATGCTTCCGCGACCTCAAAATCCACAATCGCGCCACCAATCGGGATATCATCAAGGAGCACCATGGCTTCGGAAAGTGTTGCCACCGGACCGGCAACCAATCCGTCCGATCCTTCGATAGCTTGCGAGAGGTCCAATGCGGCATAGCCGCTTTCGTCAACAATTAGGATGGTCTTGGAACCGAGCATAGCGACACCCAATTGAGCGGGAGCGCTAAACGGTCTCTCAGCCGCGAGAATTGCCCAGGAAGCCTTCGCGATAGCTGAAGAACGAAACTAACACATTTAAGTTTCCGCTATAGAAGTGTTTAAAATTCATTGGCGAGCACTTGACCCGCGAGGGGAAACTTTGGTCCGATTTGCCTCAAACGAGGTTAGTACAGTCTTAGTAGGGCGGTTGCCTCAATACTCCTGGTGCCGACGTGCTCCACAGCCGAGCTGCGCCGAAAGACAAGCAATATAGAATGCGGCCGTCAGTGTTACTCGCCCAATATAACCGCCGATCGCGAATTGGCGCTTCACTTGGGCGGACTCTGGCCAAGATCCATCACGAGTTCCGTTAGTAGATAAAGCCGGGGGGTCAGCGTCCTGAGGTCGAGAAACTCATCTGCGGAATGAAAGCCACCACCGACTGGCCCGAGCCCGTCAAGCGCAGGAATTCCGCCCTCTTGTGAGAGCGCTGATTCCGACGCTCCGCCATTTCCGCCACGCCCGAGATCCATTCCCATACTCGCGTAGATCCGGGTCGCGCGATCGGCGAGTTCATCGACCGCCGAAGTTTCCGACAAAGGCGGGTAACCTGGACCCGACTTGATCGTGACCGTCGTGTCGGGCACCACCAGAGACAAAGCATTCTTCCTGAAATCCGCGTCTACAGCTATAAGGTCCGCTCTCTGGCGATAGCGGACGTTGAACACCGCCGAAGCATGATCCGGGATGATGTTCGCTCTCGTGCCTGCACTCATGAGAGTGAGGTTTGAGGTCAGTCCTGTGCCCGACGTTGGCCAGTGGCTGAGCTGAATCTGGTGGATAAGCTCGACAGCAGCGTTTCTACCGAGCTGCGGCGCTACGCCTGCATGAGCTGCACGCCCTTTCACATCGATTTGGAAGCTGGTGCTGCCCTTGCGCCAGACGGTGAGGACATCTGGCGGATCACCTGGCTCGAGATTGAGTTCGACATCCGCGTTTTCAACGAGTTTATGAATGAGCCGCCGAGTGCCCGGGGACCCAGCTTCTTCGGAAGATTCAATGAGTAGGGTAATGTTTCGGAAGTTCCTGAATCCGATTTCGTGCAGAATCCGCAATGCGAACACGGCCTCGACCACTCCGCCCTTCTCGTCGGACACACCCGGCCCATAAGCCCTGTCCCGATCCATTCGGAATGGCCGCTTCGCAGCCGTTCCGGGCTCGAAAACGGTGTCGAGATGGCCGATCAGGAGAACCCTGCCTTTTCCTGAGCCGTTGACTGTCGCCACCAGATTCGGGCCAAGCCCGGCACCCTCAGCCTGACTGATCGTGACCTCGGCTCCGCTCGCGCGGAGCGCATCGGCGAGTAAGTCGGCAACCTTTCTCCCGCCTTCTGCATCGCCCGTTCCAGAATCAATATCGACCAGTCGCTGAAGGAAATCGAGCTGATCGGTTCGATATTGATTGCCGAGAAGTCCAGACACGCGAATCCCGCGGTAATGCTGGAGCACCCAAAGCACCGGATGTAGCAATTGCGCTTGCGATCGTGGCTGCCACGCATGCCGCAGCTTTCCACGGTTTCGCCGCGCCTCCTCCCATCATTTGGCCCACGTATTTTCCCCCGTCAACGACATCATTAAGCAATGAAAGTGAATGAGCAGCTTTGGAATTTCCAGCTTTAAATGAGATCCATTGGGATCACGGACAAAAGAGGTCGCGTTCGGCGTGTGAGACGTTGCGGTGCTTCTGCACTACTATTGGGGACCGGAAGAGCCGCTACCGCTGTCTCCTTTAGTCACGCCGCGACGGGCAAGTGGGATTCAAATGTCGAGCGGGTAATGTCCACCGTTAGCCCCGTGGGCGACGAGGCCTCCGTGATTTGAGCCTTGAGCTGTTTCGCCAACGCTCCGACGAGGGCAGTGCCAAGACCGGTCGAGGCCTTCGAATTTTCCTCGCCGGTCCGCCCCACGCCGTTATCGGCCACCGTGAGCTTCCAGTCGGATTTCGCCATCTCGAACGTGACCCGGAGACGGGCCGAAGACCGCGGCTCCGGAAATGCATATTTGATCGCATTGATGACCAGCTCGGTCACGATCAGTCCGATGCTGACCGCATGACTGGTAAGCAAAGCGCCTTCGCTCGCTGCCACCGCAATGTCGATATGCTGCTTGGCCCCCACCATTGAGGAGGCAAGCCCCGCGCTGAGTTTTGTCAGATACGGTCCCATTTCGATCTGCTCAATTCCGTCGGACGCGCTAAGGTGACTTTGCACCGTTGCGACCGACATCACCCTTTGGTGGGCTGCACGGAGTTCGTTCTTGGTTTCTTCGGACGAGACCGAACCGGCCTTCAGCAGCAAAATGCTGGCAATGATCTGCAAACTGTTGGCAATGCGGTGCCGCATTTCGCGCAGCAAGGTCCGCTGCTCCTCGAGCAGCTCCTCGGTATGTTCCAGCAGCCGCTGCTTCTCCTGCTCAGCAACGCGACGCTCGGTTATATCTTTGATGGCAAGGAGAACCATTCGGCTTACCCCGCTCTCATCGCGTATGGGCAAGGCGTTGAGCTGAATTGTCCGCTTGCCGAGATGTGCGAAGTTTTGCTCAAACTCGAAGCCATCGACCGCCGTATGGTCCGGAACGATCCTCGTCAGCAACTGGCGCAGTCCCGGTATGTCCCATTGACCACCTGACAACTCGAACAGCGAGCGGCCATGGGCTGTTGCCGAGTCTTCGCCGAACACTTCGTAGAAGCAGCGGCTGCCGGCAATAAGGAGAAGGCTGTCGTCGAGAACCACGAACGGCTCGGGAAGCGTGTCGACGATCGCCAGCGCCAGGGCCTGCGCTTCTGCACGATCGTTAAGCTGCTTCATTTGATTGTGCTCCGTTGAGGCGCGATCTTCGCATGACTCCTTAGTCAGCGCCAGCGATGCCGGTGATGCGGCCTTCATAGACCCTTTGCCGCCGGAGCCCTAACTTGAAGGGCCCGCACTTTCGAAAGATCCACCCAGCGACGGCAACGAAGCGGCGGCATTACTTGAAAGCTACGGCCCAGACGAGCAGCTCGGATTCGCGTTCGCCTTGAGCTTTGGCAAATTTCGGTACTGCCGTCCATTCGTTGCAGTAGCGGGGCGCCGGATCAGCTTGACCGATGCGATACCCGCCACGACAGCAGCGCCGTCCCCTTAAAAGGCCACGCCTTACCGGCTTCAACCATTGTAGGCGCAGCCAAGAATGCCCTTCGTAGGGTTTGCCGCCGGCGCAGGTAGGACAGCTCAAGATTCGGTCGCGGGCCGATCGTACAACTTTGACAGCTTCCGCTCCGGGACGGGGGTGTTGCGTTTGATGAACGCCTCCGCTTCGCCCATCGTCGCGAAGCCGTGTTTGGTGCGCTCGCTGCCGTGGTGCGAAAGGATGGCAACGAAAGGCAGGCCCTCGCTCGGCCGATGGATGACGCGGCCTGAGGTCGAGCTCATGTGCCCGCCTTCATTGGCCCAATCCTGCTGCGCGCGCTTCATTTCGGCCTCCTCGGCCGCAGAGTGAAAGGCCGTGAAGGTCTTGCCTTTCGTTCGTTCGGAATCGACCATGCTTCCTCTCCGATATCAGGCGCCGTGCAGCTTGATGCTCTTGCGCACTGCGGCGTCGATCGCCTTGTCCTCGGCCGAGGATTGCTCCTTCCGCTTCTTCGCGTCGCGCTCGCTGTTTGCGCGATCGAACTCATCGGTAAGCGGTGGACGCTTCATTCGCATATGCGGTTTTCCGGCTGCCTTTCGACAGTCATTCGGTTGAGCAGTGTTTTGACCCGGGCGAGACCCTCGTCGCTGTCGATAGCGAGGTGAAGCGGCTGGCCCTCGAGACCTTCGTGGTGGGTGTTGAGGAAGGCGATCACCGGCCCCGCCTCACCGAAATGGCCCCAGGCCGACTGGAGGGCGTGGCTCTGCCGGCGCGCCTCGATCGCCGTGGGCAGCGGCTTCTTGCGGTACGTGCGGAAGGTTGTGCCGCGACGGGGCGCGTGGCCGGTCGCAGAATCGTCTGCGCTCTCCTGGGCGGTCATTTGGCGGATCCCAGAAGCGCTGCCGGGCTCATCCGGGACCGATCGGCATATTTGCGCGCGAACTGGTCATGGCCGTGCGCTTCGCGATGCGTGAGGGCGACGTCGGCGTTGACTAGCGCAAGCCGATTGCCTTCGAAAAAAGAATTGAAGTCCATCGGTCATGCTCCTGATGCTGTAAGCGGAAGCGCCTCATGTCTCTCAGCCACCGGCCGCCTACCCGTGCCTTGCCGGCAATGCTCCCAATATGGGGTAGGGCTCCGGAATTGCCACCCCGAAGCGGGCGCTCAGGAGAAGGCGAAGCCCAGCGCCGAGCCGACGACGATCGCGGTCAGGACGAGCGGCATGGCGAGGCTACGCCAACTCCCTCGAACCTGATCTTCCATGGGTCGTGCTTCCGTCTTGCGGAATTGAAAGGCTCACCCGGGCGGCGTGGACTTTAGGTCGCTCAACCGCTGCCCGGGATCGGCCCCGACGCTTTACAGGACAGGCGAAAGCTGCTGCTTCCGTCGGCCGCTTAGATCGTCTGAAGGTTCAGTGCGCACGGGTGCCGCTCGGAAGTCTGCCCGACGTCGTAGCTCAGGCGCTGACCGACGGTAGGAGCGACATTCTTGTCCCATTGGATCGCGCTGGTTTCGAAGCGGAGATCGTTACCACCGGCTTCCTGCTTGATTTCGCCGTGGCCCTTGATCGTATCGAATGACTTGACGGTTCCAAAATATTTCATGGTGACTTCCTTGGTTGGCAGGAGCCGGAAATGGCTACTGCCGCTAGGAGGCGAGAAAGAGGGGCGGAGGAGCGACTTGGCGCCAAGGACCGTCGATTGCGACTGGTAGCTGGCAAGTAGGTACGACGACTTTGCCTAATGCGCAATGGGCTACAGAAAATAAAAAATCAGACCTATAAAATATATATCAAAGCAATCTTATAGTAATTTAAATATTTCTCCCCATTTGACCGACGATGAACATTGGACGTTGGCTAGATTTATTCTTTGCATTCATCCTACGTCCATTGGAAAAAGTCTAATGGATATTTCCGGTTCGATATTTTTTCTTGTCTGACAAAGATTTGGAGATCACGATGAACCACTTTACGAAGCTCGCGACCGGCCTGACTGGATTGGCGGCGATCGCCGCGGTCTCGTCTCCGGCGACCGCTCAGATCAATCCCTATGGCCAGGTCAGTCCCTATGGCCAGGTCAGTCCCTACGGCTACCCGAGCAACGGCGTCGGCGCCGGCGTCAATGCAGCAATGGACTATGGCCAGTACCCACAGGGCAATTACGGTTACGAGCAGACCGCCCAGCGCAGCGGCGTCGAAATGTGCGCCCGCAGCGCCGAGCAGCGCCTCAACAGCGACCAGCGCTATAACGGCTACGGCAACGATTACGGACAGCAGGGCGATGATAGTTATGGCCAGAACGGCTATCGCAATGGCGCAATGTTCCGCGTGGTCGGTATCACCAATGTCGAGCACCGCTCGAACGGCGCACTGAGGGTCAGTGGCATCGCCTCCTCCGACGTCGGCCAAGGCAATGCAGGCTGGAACCGGCCCCGGGCCGATGACCAGCGCAACGGCGGTAACAACGGCTACGGCGCCACCAACGAGCGCTATCAGAACGCCGGAATGGACTATCGCTTCACCTGTAAGATCAACTCGCAGGGTGCAGTGACCAGCCTCAATCTGGGCCGCGGCACGCGCAGCTTGCGCGGCTGATCGAAAAGACTTCGGGAGTCGACCGCCGCCCATGCACAGTGCAATTCCGGTTTCTTGATACTCGTTAAACCTCTTGCAATATCAAGCACTTATAATTCGTAATGCAGGGGTTGAGTGTTCGACGGATTACTGAGGACTGGCTCGAAATGACCGTGCGGTTCCCCGGGGCCCGATCACGAAATTCGCGGCATCAGGACAAAATGACTCGGGACATCTCGCCGGGCTGAGATCTCAATGGGTCGCGATGGGCCCCGCACGACAGGAAAACGTCGAAGCGAACGCTACTGACAATTAGTCGTCGCGCGGTTTCGATCACCGACTTAGGCCCCCTTTTGAGGACTTAGCCCCCCTTTTGAGACTTAAACACAGTCGGTTGTTGGCTTCCGCCCGATAATCCGAGCTGCTCTTCGACTGAACGAACGATTGCTTCAAGCAAGATCTCCCGAGGATAATCGTTTCGGCCACGGAACATGGGTCGAAGCGCCGGCACATTCCGCGCGAGAGGAAGCGCGAGAGCCCAGTGGTCTGCGTTCACATAAGCAAGTAGGTGACTGCCTGGAATAATCGCGTCGGTAAAAAGAACCTGCCCATCGTTGCGAGCGTCGATCGTCGAAAGCTGCTGATGCGAATGTTCGAGCGGCCAGGAGATGTGCGCGTCCTCAGCGAAGGCTACGACGGAGAAATACGTCCGATCGCGGGGCAATGGATGATCCGCAAGCCAGGCGATCCTGCGGGAGCGACTGATGCTTTCGGCCGCACCTTCGTCTCCTCGAGCGCAGGTCGCAAACGGAAGCGAAGAAATGATCCCGTCCAGAGCTGCGGGATGATGCGCAATTGGCGTTCCGGAAACGATCCCGGACAGGCTTACCACCGCCGATCCCGGAGGAATTGCTTGCGGATAAAGGCTGAACGTTTCCAGTAGGTCGCTCATGCCCTTCGAGTAGCCGATAATCAGCAACCGCTCGTCAGGTTTGAGTAACGAGGGAAGCGTGTGTGCAATGATTTGCGCATTCCGAGCACTGCTCGAGCGCCCATCCACGTCCAGCGTATCGACGCGATAACCCTGTTGCTTCATGAAGAGCGCTGCGTCTTGAAGTGGCAACGCCCATTTCTTCACGCATTGCCCAAACATTCCTGGAACAATCACGATGTGGAGGAGCGCCCCGCTCGGCCGGACCGGAATGGGCTTCAAACTTGGAGTTCCTTCCCCACCCAATCGCTGGAGCGCAGTGCTGCACGGGCGCTTCACCGGAAATCGTGAGCCATGGTCGGCATCAAGCGCACAGAAGATTTGCCGGAACCTGGCGCGATCATCGATCACACCTGCCAACGAAACAGGGACTAGGATTGCTGGTCGAGCCGGCGAAGCAAAGCTTGAGCCTATGTTATGGCGCCCCATTACGACGAGGGTTGCGGCAGCTCCGACAACGACACCAAGGAGGAGCAGCGACCAACGCCCGATGGTGGGATGTTTCGACACCCACGCGGTGACGCGCCTGTTCAAAACTCGAATGGCTCGACGGTTGTTCGTCCGCCAAGCATGAATGCATCGGCAACAAGCTGGAACGGCGCGGCGTCAGCCTTCGATGTTCCGGTTTCAAGTAGCTCACCAAATTCACGATAAATGTCGGGATACTCGTCCGCAGGGCCCGCAAATGGTGGTTCCCCCTGGACTTCCAATTTGGAACCACCATCGCTCAACTTAAGGTGAAGTCCGTCAGCCGTCGCAATATCGATCTCCCAGGTTGGAGGACCAGTCCGACGCCAATCGAACTGAGCTTTCATCTCTCCATTCGCGCTCGAACCGAGGCTGAATACAAGATTGGCGGCAATCGGCGCCTGTCGGTTCGATGGAAACGATAAATCTGCTGCATGGATGAACAGCGGCTGCGGAAGGATCCGAGTCAAGACTGACAAGGCGTTGATCCCGGGATCGAAGATGCCGAACCCGCCTTCAGCCAGGATCCAATTCTCGCCCGGGTGCCACTGACGGATATCCTCGATCCACGTGACGAGAAGCTTGGTTACCGTCCTGTTTGTAAGGTGATCAGCTGCAAGTTTCACTGCGGCGTTGTGCTGCGCATGATAAGTTGCGAACGCGACTTTTCCGAGCTGACTTGCACGCGTCCCAATGTCGCCAACCTCCGCAACCGTTGCTGCTGGCGGCTTCTCGAGAAGAACATTCTTCCCAGCCTCGAGGCACTCTAATGCGATTACGCGGCGCGGGCCCGGCGGTGTGCATATGGCTATGCAATCAAGAGCAGGAGCACCCTTCAACATCTCTTGCGTGCTGGCAAAGCTCGGCACGCCGGGCGGTGGGCTTCCTGACCCGATGTTCGAGATAGCGGCCAGTTCGAAGTCATTCGAGGCGGCGATTGCAGGCGCGTGCTGGTCGCGAGCGATCTTGCCGAAGCCAACGATACCGATCCTGTGTTTGGCCATTCCATCACCTCTCCCACTCGCGCACTTCAATCCGTCGTCCATCGTCGGGGCCATGCGTCCCTTACGAATGCGCGGACGGACTTGCAGCCATCCCCTGATTAATCATCCGGCGCGCCTGAGCCTGTTGGATTTGAACATGCTCTCCATCCGAATCGTCGGGCATGACTACGGGGACCGTCAGACAGACGCTCTGCGTCGGTAGAACATTGCGCCAGTCGGCGATGAGCTGCTTGTAGGCCGTCCCAACCGGACGAATTCGCCGGTCGAGATCGAATAATCCGACCGGATTGACGTTGTGGTTCTGCTCTCTGAGCGCACTGTCCCAGTCCATCTGGTCAGTTAAGGAAAACCAGGTGAATCCAACGATCGGGACCCCGTCGTTGCGAACTCTAAGGACGTTCGCCCATTCTTTCCAAAGCCAGTTGACCGCCTCATTTCCCTTCGGGCCCTGAGCAAGATTTGTTTCGGTATGCATGACCGGGAGACGGTAACGCTGGTGATATTGGTGGGTGATCAAATCATATCCGAAGATTTCGCCTGACGGACAGGTTATGCCCTGCGCCGTGACCCGATGCTCGTTGGTGACGTAATAATCGTTTCCCATGATGCAGTGCTGCTTGAGGTGGTTTTCGGCAAAAAAGTCATATTCCTCCTCGGTCATGCCGTTGTCGCGAAGATAGCGGTACATCGAGGAATCCACGCGTTTGCCATAATTCAGATCGAGAGACAGAAAACGCATTTCATTGAGATGCTCGGCGCGAGGGATCGCAACAGGGTTTTCGGCGTGAAAATATTCGCTGGACTCGCTCTGCACGAAAACTGCATCCGGACGAACCGCGATGATCGCCTGCATTGCGAGCACATTGGCTTTCACGATGTGCTTGAGCGCGGTTACGAACGACCGATCGGTTGAGAGCTGCTCGTTCCACCAACCGTATCTGGCCGAGAACATTGCGCAAATGTACATCTCGTTGACCGGCGTATAGAGCTGGCACCAGTTGAAGCGCCGCGCAAAGTCGCGGGCATAATCGGCAAACAGTTTCGGAAAATCGGGGTTCTGAAAATTGCCGAGCCAATCCGGCAGTCCGAAGTGGCAAAGGTCCACGATCGGAACAATGTTCCGACGTTTGAGATCAGCAAAGGTCGCGTCTGCAAAGGACCAGTCGCGAGTGTCCGCGGATGTCCAGGTGGTGTGGATCGGCGGACCATAGCGAAGGAACTGGATTCCGATGTCGGTGACTAATGAAAAATCTTCCTGCCAATGCTGGTAGTGGCCGCAACTGAGCATCTCGTCGATCCGGATCCGGCCGTCACCGATCGTTGGGACGCTGTTCTCAATCCCGGTGCAGAACATGAAGGTCGCGATTATTTCTCTCCTTCGCTTGCCACTGATGATTTCTGACAGCTGGAGTGCAGGAGACCCCGCTTGGTTCCTAAAAGGCCGCTCGAGCAAGTGTCATGGATGACGCTGGCCACGTGCTCGCCAATCGTGAAAGTCTTTGGTTCGACGCGAAATGATTCGCGACCAACGAGGATTATGTGTTCAGACATCCCTCGACGGCGAGCAGTGGGGCTTCGATTTTCGTGCTTTCTTAGAGCGCGTTCGGCCGGCTTACGAACCGGCTTCTGCCTTTCGCGCCGCATCCTCTTCCCGGTAGGCCTGGGTCCGGCGGAATTCGATCCGCCATGTCATCCCATGCGGAAGCAGCGCTCAAGCATCGCGCCCGAACGTTTGCAAGGTTCGTGGCTTCGGCTTGCCGCCGACAATCCGCAGCGCGCTCGGTATAAAATTGCAATGTCGACATAGCGCACATTCCTGTTCGCGAGATCAACCGACCCTTGAAATCTTCAAGGGACGGCAGGCGCTCGATCAGATGGCCTGGATGTTCACGGCGCTCGTTCGGCCGCGACCGTCGTTTTCAAGATCATAGGTCACGCGCTGATCGCGATCCAAGGTTCGAAGTCCGGCAGCTTCGACCGCACTGATGTGGACGAACGCATCGCCGCTTCCATCCTCGGGCTGGATAAACCCATAGCCTTTGTCGGGGTTGAAGAACTTGACGGTTCCGGTGATCATTCAATGGTTCCTTCTATTGCGGACCGCCAATCGGTCCTCATTTGCTAGGAGAAGCGACAAAGAAGGAGGAAGGAGCCGCAATAAAGCGCCGAAGACCGTCCGATTGCGACTAGTAGCGCTGCTCATGTAGGCCGGTTCGCTCCAATTTCCAAACTGTGACCCTAAATCTTCTCGGGAACGGGCGAACGTTGACCCCCAAGCCAAGCGGCGCACGAGGGGTCTTTTCATGACCATCCCCAAAGGACACCAAAAGCTTCATCGAACCTGGAAATTGCTGGCGTTGCGAAATCGCCGTGGAAAACTCGCCAATTCGAGCCCTATCGGCTTTCGCAGCGGGCGAGTAGTGCGCGCTCATGCTTCATTCTCTGCTTCAGCCGGCTCTTGCCCGAGCGATTGATTCGCGCGGTTTTCAAGAACTCACTCCGGTACAGTCCGCGGTCATCGCCAACGAGGCTCACGGCCGCGATCTCATTGTTTCGGCCAAGACCGGGTCGGGGAAAACGGTGGCGTTCGGACTGGCAATCGCGCCCGAGCTCCTCGATGGGGAATCCATGCCCCCCGCACGCGCGCCGCTTGCGTTGGTGATTACGCCCACGAGAGAGCTCGCGATCCAGGTCAGCAAGGAGCTTCAGTGGCTCTACGCGAATGCCGGTGCACGCGTCGTCACCTGCGTCGGGGGAATGGACCCGATGAAAGAGCGGCGGGCGCTAGCTGGCGGCGTGCATATTGTCGTTGGAACGCCCGGTCGTCTTCGCGACCATCTTGAACGGGGCGCTCTGGACCTATCTTCCTTGCGCGCCGCGGTGCTCGATGAAGGCGATGAAATGCTAGACATGGGTTTTCGCGAGGAGCTTGAGGAAATCCTCGATGCGACGCCTCGGGATCGTCGCACGCTGCTTTTTTCTGCGACCATGCCTCGCCCGATCGTCGCGCTTGCAAAACGCTATCAGAAGAATGCCCTTCGGATCGAAACTCTTGGTGACAAGGAGGGCCATCAGGACATTGCTTATCAGGCCTTTGCAGTGTCCCCGACCGACATCGAACATGCGGTGGTCAACCTTCTTCGGTTCCACGAAGCGGAGACCGCAATCCTGTTCTGTGCCACGAGAGACGCGGTTCGGCGGCTATACGCAAGCCTGACCGAGCGCGGGTTTCATGCCGTCGCATTGTCCGGAGAACACAGCCAGAACGAGCGCAACCAGGCGCTTCAGGCATTGCGCGACCAGCGCGCGCGGGTGTGCGTTGCGACCGACGTTGCCGCGCGCGGAATCGATCTTCCCTCGGTTTCGCTCGTCATTCATGTGGAGCTCCCGCGAGATGCCGAAGCCCTTCAGCATCGCTCGGGTCGAACGGGCCGAGCCGGTCGAAAGGGGACAGCTGCCTTAATCGTACCCTTCCCGCGCCGGAAACGCGTGGAGTCCATGCTGCGGGGAGCGCACATTGATGCGCAATGGATCCCAGTCCCGACGGCGTCAGAAATTCGGTCAAAGGATCGCGAGCGACTTCTCGAAACGCTTTCGGCTCCGGTCGAAATTCAAAGCGAAGATCGCGAGCTTGCCACCCAGCTGATGCAGGAGCTTTCGCCCGAAGCGATCGTCGCGGCGCTCATCCGTTCGCTCCGCACCGAATTGCCGGCGCCGGAAGACATTCTGGGCTCAACTAGACGGGACGAGGCCGGCGGCGACAAGGGCCACCGCGCGGGCTTCGAGGATGCGGTCTGGTTTAAAATGAATGCCGGCCGTCGGCACAACGCCGACCCGCGCTGGCTGTTGCCGCTAATCTGCCGCTATGGTCACGTCACGAGGGCCGAAATCGGAGCGATCCGAATTGCAGCCAACGAGAGTTACTTCCAGGTGAGCGAACGGGCGAGACCGGGCTTCATAAAGGCGCTTCGTCGTGCCACGATTTCACCCGAAGACCAGGGCCTCGTCATTGAGCTTGCCGAGCCTCGCGAGAAAAAGTCGAACTATCGGCCCGAACGGGCCCATGAGCAGCCCCGGGAGCCGAGGCAAAAAAAGAAACCGCGATATCCCAAAAAAACCTAGTTTTCCGGGAGATTTGGAACGTTCACGAGGCACTGCGGCGAACAGGCCCGCACTGAAATCATCGCGCACTTGACTCAACAAAGCCCATCAAACAAGTTTGCGTCACAGACTTAGGACCGGCGGGGATCATGCGGCATTATCGGATCAACAAGGTGACTAAGCCCGGCGGAATCGTCCTCAAGAAAAGGGACGTGATTGCAGCATCGGACAAGGACGCCGTGCAAAAGGCCGCAGACAGCGAAGATTGCCCGATCTGCGAAATCCTCAAGGATGGTCAGCAGGTCGGATCGATCGTCTAGGCTCAAGGCGTATCACTCTCGCTTTTGAGAGCGATGAAGCACCGAATGAACCGATCGCGGCTAATGGTCGAAGCAGCTTCGATATTTGAATTCTGGCGGCAAACGACTTCATTTTTTCCGGACCGGATCGAAAGTCGGCATCGACCACCGTATCTTTCCGCCCAAGAGAAGCCTATCAGGGTAGTGCTATCCGCCGATATCGAAGGTTTCAGGCGCTAACTTGCGCTCTCTTCCATCCTTAACGCACGTTAGCGAGCTGCGAGCTGTCCGCTGGGGGGCACCTCGGCGAACGAGGATGACGGGTAGATGGCCGGAGAAGTTCTGTTTCCAATCGAGTATGAGGTCCGAACACGGCCGCACAAACGGGTCGGTCCGCTTTCGATAATCAATTTAGAAGCAACGCCGAGGTGACCGCAGTTACCTCAATCACGCGAACCGAAGCGTGCAGCCAGATGCCGAGCTTTTCCAAAAAATCGGATTTCTGGCGCGAATTGAAGGCCGAGGCTTCGGAACATCTTGCGGCAAAGGCAAAGGACGGGCGGCCATCGGTTGGCGATCCTCGTCTCCAGTGGAAAGCGGCACTCATCGTCTCGTGGTTTGCGCTTTCCTACGCCGCTTTGCTGTTCGCTCCGTTCTTCCTTGTTGTCGTTCTTGCAGCACTTTCACTGGCACTTGCAGCGGCGGCGTTGGGCTTCGGCGTGTTTCACGACGCAAACCATCGCACGCTCTTTCAACGCGGAACGGCAAACCTCCAGGCGGCTCGGCTTTGTTCGATCCTGCTTGGTCCTTCCCGATACTTGTGGGTCTACAAACATCAGAGCCTTCACCATCGCCAACCTAACGTATTGGGTTGGGATGATGATTTGGAAACGCGCGGCTTCCTGCGATTTTCGCCGCTCTGCCCATGGGAATCCCGCTTTCGGCGGCAGGAACTCAAGGCTGTTCTTTTTTATGGTTTGAACACATTAGAGTGGCTCTTCTGGAAAGATTTCCATTGTCTCGCGGTTGGTCGTCTGAACGAGTGGCACCCGATCAGTTTGACCGCTTCAGAGCGCACCGAATTTTTTGTCTGCAAAGCCCTCTATTTCGTTCTTATTGTTCTTCCGCCTTTCGTGGTCCTTCCATTTTTCTGGGCGGCGACTGCGTTTGTCCTATTCCACTTTGTCTTCAGTTGGGTGCTTGCGACGGTCTTTCAGATTGCCCATCTCACGCCTGAGATGGAATTCAGCGGCGTTCGACCTGGAGATGATTGGGCGACTCACCAGCTTCGAACGACAGCCAATTTCGCAACCCGATCGCGTATGACGACCTGGCTGACCGGGGGGCTGAATCACCAGATCGAACACCACCTGTTCCCAAATGTCGCCCATACCCACTATTCGGGATTGCGGCCGATCGTTCGGACCGCCGCGGACCGTCACGGACTTCATTACCACGATCTTGGAAGCGTGGCTTCCGCTCTCAGGCAGCATTTTTCATTCCTAAGGGCGCTTGGCTCCGAAAGCGAAGCGAGGACGACGAGCCTCGCCGAGGTCCAGCTCGCCGAGCTCTAAATTGCGCCATTGACCAGCAAACCTACTCGTTAGATTTTTCCGAGGCGGCCTCTCTCCCGACGGCGTTCCCTTTTCCGGGCATTGCGAACATGAGTTTGGTCGGACACAACTGAAGGATGCGAAGCGGCGGGACTGCCGCCGCGAGGAGCGGAGGGAAAATTGGTTCAGGAGGGGGTTGCGAAGAAGAAGCCGGCCGTAGTGATCCGACAAATGTTCGGGACGGCCATCGTTTTGAGCGCGCTCTGTTGCGCTCCCGCCTCAGCGCAAGGACCCGCCAATAGCGGCTCGTTCACAATGGAACAGGTGCTTGCGTATCCCTTCGTGCCGGAGCTCGATTCTGCAGAAAACGCTGACGCCATCGCATTTGTTCGGGTTCTCAAGGGCGTCCGCAATGTGTGGGTCGCGGACGGCCCTGCGTTCACCCCGAGGCAAATTACTCAATACCGTGCCGACGATGGGCAGGAAATCACTCAGCTTAGCTTTTCGCCCGACGGCAAACATCTTGTCTATGTGCGCGGCGGCGATCACGATGCGAACTGGGAAGCCAGCCTGCCTCCCGATCCGGATTCTTCGCCAACCGAACCCAAAGTCACGATTTGGGGCGCGCAGCTTTCAGGCGGTTCGCCCGTCAAGGTAGCCGAAGGCGATGGACCTGCCATCTCGTCCCGCGGACAGCTGGCCTACCTTAAGGATAAGCAGGTCTGGACTGCAGCGCTTAACGGAAAAGGAAAGCCCAAGCGTCTGTTCTTCGACCGCGGAGAAGACAAAGCGCTGACTTTTTCGCCCGATGGTTCGAAGCTCGCTTTTGTTTCGGAACGTGACGGTGATCACAGCTTCATTGGCATCTACGATCTAAAAGCTGCGTCGCTTAGCTATCTCGCGCCGTCCACCAGTTTCGACGATTATCCGACCTGGTCGCCCGATGGGACCCGGATCGCCTTTGCGCGGCGGCAAGGAAAAGGGGGCGCTCCCAAGCCGCTCCTTAGGCAGACTCCCGATCCATTTTCCTTATGGGTCGCCAACGTCTCGAGCGGACGTGCGAGGATTGTTTGGCAAAGCCCCGACACGCTTCATGGTTCTTTTCCCGAAACAGCGGGCGAAGTGAATTTGCACTGGGGCGCCGGCGACCGGCTGGTATTTCTCGCCGATCTCGACAACTGGCCGCATCTCTATTCGATCCCGGCCGATGGCGGCGAACCGCTTCTTCTGACGCCCGGCAACTTCATGGTCGAACATGTGGCAATTTCGCGCGATCGCAAATTCCTGATCTTCGATGCGAACCTCGGCGCGACCCAGGACGACAATGACCGCCGACATCTCTTCCGCGTGCCGGTCGACGCACCGCAGTTCGCGCCGCTGACCGGAGGGACGACGCTTGAGTGGTCGCCCGTCGTCGCGAGCCCATCGACGATCGCGTTTATCAGCGCCGATGCAAAGGCACCCCCTTCCCTTGCGACCGTGGGGATCGACGGCCGTGGCCGACGTGACCTTGGCGCCGGCACGGTTCCGAAGGAATTTCCGCAAGCTTCGCTTGTCGTGCCCCATGCCGTCAGTTTCACTGCGGTCGATGGATGGGTGGTTCAGGGTCAGCTCTTTGACAATGGCGCGGGTTCGAGGAAGCCCGGTATCATCTTCGTTCATGGCGGACCACCGCGTCAGATGCTGCTCGGCTGGCACTACATGGACTATTACAGCAACAGCTATGCGGTGAATCAGTATTTCGCCAATCACGGCTATGTCGTGCTCTCGGTCAATTACCGGCTCGGCATTGGTTATGGCCATGATTTTCATCATCCCGATCACGCCGGTCCGGCTGGAGCGGCCGAATATCAGGACGTGGTCGCGGGAGCCAAATATCTTCAGGCGAGAAGCGACGTCGATCCCAAAAAAATCGGAATCTGGGGAGGATCTTACGGCGGTTTCCTAACCGCGATGGGACTTGCGCGGAACTCCGACATCTTCAAAGCTGGCGTCGACATGCATGGCGTCCATGACTGGTCGAGCCTCATCGGGATTCGGCTCGAAAAGCAGCCGAAACGCTATGAGAAAGGCGACATCGACGAAGCGATGAGAGTGGCTTTTGATTCCTCGCCCATTGCCACGATGGACAGCTGGAAATCGCCGGTATTGCTGATCCAGGGGGATGATGATCGCAATGTCAATTTCTCCCAAACGATCGATCTTGCGCGTCGTCTCGAGGACCAGCATTTGCCGTTCGAACAAATGGTCATTCCTAATGAAATCCACGGCTTTCTAAGATGGAAGTCCTGGCTCGACGCGGATACTGCGGGAGCCGATTTTTTTGCTCGAATGCTTCCGGTACGCTGATCCGATGATGAAGGAGTTTGTGTTGCTCCTTCAAAGCAAAGTTCGACCTTCGATTGAGGAGTTCCAAGCTTCACGAGGTGGCAAGCAGTTCGAAAAGCGCTAACGCTTTTTTGGGGGGCTTAATTGGCAGACGATCAGGCGGAGGATTCGGCTTCCGGCAAGGCATCCGCAAAGCGCCGGAGGCGAGCAGGCGTCTCGATACCCGTTGGGATCGCCATCGGCGAAGCGGGAAGCGATTCAAGGGTCGCAAAGGAGGCTGCCGCTTTTCTTCGCGAACAGCGGTCGCTCACCAAACTTCAGGTCGACCATTTCAGAGCCGAACATCGGCACACAATCCACGGCAGCGCAGCAAGCCGTGCGCTCGAGACCATGAAAATCATCCTTCAGGGTGCGCTCACTCTTCTCGTCATTGCGACGACAATTCTTTTCATCGACATGATCTGGAATGCGTCGCGCGATCACAGTCTCGTGATCGAGCGCTTCGCGGTCCCGCCCGATCTCGCGAATACCGAAATCAGTGGTGAACAACTGGCGGGCCTCGTCGCAGACAAACTGGCAACCATCAACGCCAACGCATCTTCGTTCCGCGCAGAAAATACGTTCGACGTCGATTGGGGCAAGGACATCAACATCGAGGTTCCGGGGTCAGGGGTCTCACTCGGCGAGATCGATCGGCTGCTTCGACAACGGCTCGGCCATCAGACACGGATCGGCGGAACCCTGTTTCATCAAGGCGCCGGCCTGCGATTGTCTCTCCATACCGGTCTTGGTCCGGCGATGACCGTCGACGGGAACGGCACGGATCTCGATGCGCTCGCGCAAAAGGCGGCAGAGGCACTGTCGAATGCAACCCAACCCTATCGTTATTCCAAGTATCTCGAGCTAAACGGACGAGCCAACGAAGCGCTGGCAGTGGCGCGAAGAACGGCAGACAGCAACGCTCCGAAAGAAGAGCGAGCCTGGGCCTGGGCGCAGATTTCCAACCTACTTTCCGCAAAAGACATCCCGAATTGTGCGCTCGCCGGCTACCGTGCGATCCAACTCGACCCGCAAAACGCGCTCGCTTATCTCAACACGTCGAATTGCGAGGCGTTTCTTGGTCACGACGGCCGAGCAATCCAATTGCAGTCGCGATCGGTAGAACTCGCCGCACATGGTGGTGGTGGGCTTAGTGAAGTTGGCATCG
This sequence comes from uncultured Alphaproteobacteria bacterium, assembly GCA_963703055.1. Classification (GTDB taxonomy): domain Bacteria; phylum Pseudomonadota; class Alphaproteobacteria; order Sphingomonadales; family Sphingomonadaceae; genus Sphingomicrobium. The sequence continues at coordinate 1,492,054 of OY969784.1, forward strand.
AAACTGGTTCGACGCTTAACCAGGGTTGGGAATATTATCTCACCGGAGATCCGGCAAAGGCAGCTCGCATTTTCAGTCAGCCCGGTCGACAAATTTACGCGAACCTTACCGGCGCGATGCCCTCCTTTTACGCCAATTCCCTGATCGAGCTTCACGACATCAGCGGTTCACTCCGGGTCCCTGATGCCCAGCACGATCCATTCCTCTTGTCGCATCTCTATCTTCTCGACGTTTATTCCACCCCTGATTTTGCTCGAGCGGCCGACCTTTCCAACTGGACCACCGCTGTCCAGCAAAGCGAAAGCGATCTTCAAGTTCTGGCGAACAATCCCGAGGGACCGGAAATCGCTCGTTATGCGCGCGAGAGGTTCGTTCTTCCCAACCGCGCGCGCGCACTCGCAGAACTCGGTCACGGAGCCGAAGCGCGAGCGGTTGTGGGGACACTTCCCAGCCGATTGCTACCTATGTCTTCGTGCCCGCGCGTGGGTCATGGGCCGAACTGGCGACATGGCTTCCGCAAACAGGGATTTCGCTGCCGCCGCTTCCGCCAATCCCGGCCTCCCGTTCGCCGACCTCGAATGGGGGCGCCTCTTATTATTGCGGGGCGACATCGGCGAAGCAGAAGCTCATCTTCGCCGCGCTTCCGATCTTGCTCCTAATTTTGCTGATCCACTTAAATATCTGGGCGATTCTGAATTCGCCGCAAAGCGCTTCGACGATGCAGCATCCAGCTATGCCAAAGCCGCGCGCTTCGCTCCTCGCTGGGGCGCCAACGAATTGATGTGGGGCAAAGCACTATGGGAAAAAGGATCGCGCGATGAGGCTCGAAGGAAATTCGCTGCCGCCCGGCGCATGGATCTGAGTGCACCGGACCGCTCATGGCTCAATCAAATTGCGCGCCCTTGATTGATGCCCCGGCGCGACCTTTGAGTCCGTCTTCGTTCAAAAGCCTGTAGGTTGAAATCTGAGATCAAGATGTGTGCGCGAAGCGCGGATGCAAGACTTGAGGAACTGCAGTAAAGCGGAAACGTTGGCGGTCAGGGTAATCAATCTAGGCGGCGTGTGACCACGGCGCGGAGGTGACGCGATGCACATGTCCAATCACAATTTGATCCTCATATTGATTGTCGGCATCGTTGCTGGCTGGCTCGCTGGAAAGGTCGTCCGTGGCGCAGGCTTCGGAATCATCGGCGATCTCATTTTCGGAATCATCGGTGCCTTTATCGGAAGCTGGTTGCTGCCAAAAATCGGGCTCCATCTGGGTACCGGAGTGCTCAGTGCAATCATCAACGCGACGATTGGTGCAATCATCCTGCTGCTCGTTGTCAGACTTCTTGGAGGCGGCGGCGGTTGGGGCGGTTGGCGCCGACGCTGGTAACAGCATCAATCTTGAAAGTCGGCGAAGCGGCATCGCTTCCTTGACTTCCCTTTTTCGGGTCGAATTTGCACCGAGTTGATCGCTCCGCACAGTGGCTGGGCGGTTTAGTAACCTCGTAGTCGACGCCAAGTCTGGTAAATCCGAACAGGGAAAATTTCCGTGCTAGGCAAAGGCTGGCGAGCGGCTCCCGGTCCTCAGCGAAAACGCTCGCTCTTTTGCGACCTCGCTTGCTGCAAGGCCTCTTGCGAGTTTTGCCTGCCGCGCCTTTGCGATCGTATAGCCAACAAGGACTCCGTAGAGGATATTTCCCTCGACCTCCCAGTGCGCCATGGTGGCAAGGTTGAGCACGAAAAAGCTTACATGACCGCCAATCAATAATGTTCGCGACCGTCGGTCCGCGGAAAGCGCAAGGCGAAACATGCTCCACCACAGGAATAGAATCGCCGCAGCTCCGAGAATCCCCGTTTCGTAAAGAAAGGAGATAATTGTATCGTGAGCATAATCATCGATTTTCCCCTGCCAAGAATCCGGCCCAAGGCCGATCACCTTCTGCAGGCGCGTCGAATCGCGATATCCGTAAATGTACTGGCTCCAGATGTAGGGCCGCGCGGATAGGACTCGGATATCTGCATATGTGAATTGCTCTGGCGGCTTGATGAAAGACGTCGCCTCGGTGACAAACTTAAGATCGGAAAAGCGCTCACTGCCAAGTGTCACACCGACCCCGAGAAGGCCTACTCCCGACATGATAACGACGAAGCGCGAAAGGGCGCGCTGACTTGGAACGAACGAGCGCGGCATTGATGACAGAAGCGCAAACAGCGCTAGCGGAAGGATGCCAAGCATCGTCGTTCGATAATTTGCAAGAGCAATCGAAGCGAGCGCAGTTAAGCACATCGAAAACCGCGCAAATTTGTTCAATCGGCCAGCATAAACGGCGACGAAAAACGCAGTCGCGGGGATCAGCGAAAACAGCTCATCGTGATAATAGCCGCCGATGTAACTGACGCCGCCGTCAAGATCGCTCGTTTTGGGGCAGTGAAGGACAATCGATGCGATCTGGTAGGTTAGAGGTTGAACAAAGACGAATAACAGCCGGCGAAGAGCCGTCGATCCGCTGGTCTCGAGGGCCTGCCAGACTCCCACCGCAATGAAGACGAAGGCGAGGAAACGCATGATTGGGTCGATCGCGGACATTGGCGAACGATTGATCGTCGAGCTGAGAATCATCAAAAAACAGATGATCGCAACGGGGAAGAAGTAGCGCGACAGGAACCGCCGCTTTTCGAGAACGAGCGTGCCGGTCGTGATGATGACGAGCGAACCCAGAGCGACCCACTTCAACCCGAAAAACGCTTCATTGTAGGTGAATTGGTGAAGCGAGCTCAGCGTGTAGCGGAGCCAGCAGGCGAAGATCAGAAAGCGTGCTGCGCGACCGCGCGTCCGCATCATGAAATAGAGCGTGACAAGCGCGAAAAATGCCGTCGCGGGCATGAGGAACCAGCTTGGAAGCGATGGCCCAGGAATATGCCCGTTTTGAAGCATGGATTAACCCGTGAGTTGCCGCCCTTGGGCGCTCGAAACTGATGAATGGTCATCCCAGCCACGCATCTAAAACTCGTGCAACCTTTGCAATTTCACTGTCCCGATGAAGGACAAATCCATCGTCGGCTCGGGCGCGCCGCTTCAAATGATCAATGCGCGGAAAACCTTGTCCGAAATGCTTTGCCGATTCGAATCAGAGGAAAAGCGAGCAAGCATTATTCCCGTTCAAGACAGCCGATTCCAATCGGCGACTCGGGAATTTGGGGGTGATGCACATTTTGCGAACCAAAGCCATTCCCCCAAACGGGGGAATAGAATCTTCCTTGGAATTCGTCATCTTAAGCGGCGCATGGTCAACGCCATCGCCGCTCAAGGTTGGCGGATTGGAGTCTAAAATTCGCGAACGCGGACCAGACACAAAAATCCGGCTTCGTTTGAGTGCAAGGTCGCAGGGGCTCGGGCTGCATTTGGAAGGGAGAAAAGGAAATGCCGGCTATTGGGAATGTAACTCGCACATCGAACGGAGGGTTCAAGGGCCACCTCCGCACACTTTCGATCAAGGCCAATATCGAAATTGCTCCCAACGAAGCAAAGTCGAGCGAAGCACAGCCCGATTACAGGGTTGTGTCTGAAGGAACGGAAATCGGAGCTGGCTGGCTTCGGCGATCGGAATCTTCCGGCCGCGACTACATTTCTCTTTCGATCGCGGCTCCTGAATTTGGACCGCGACGCATTTATGCGAACCTCGGGAGGGCGAGTGGAGGCGATGAGAACGACTTTGCTCTCATCTGGAATCCTGCCGACTGACAAAGCTTGAGAATGAGTGCTCCTTGTGACTGGAGTCGCGAGGAGCACTCAGCTCGTTTTTGAGAGGCGAGACAGAAATTGAGTCAGAGGTTTGCGGCTGACAGCAACTTTTCGCGGAGCCGATCTGGCCGTTCGCTCCGAGTTGCAGGCGATGAAGATCGTATCGTCACCACAAATCGTTCCGACAATTTCGGGAAAGTCGGACTGATCGAGAAGGACTCCGATGAGATGGGCTGAACCCGGCGGAGTCTTGATGACGAGGAGGTTCATCGCGGTCATCATCGAATTCACGAAATCATGAAGTACGCCGGCAAGGCGGGAGGCCGGCGTTCCCTGAGCATCTTGAGACAGTGCGTAACTGAACCGGCCATCCCGTCGGACTTTGACCGCCCCAAGCTGCTCGAGATCTCGAGACACGGTTGCCTGGGTGACAGCAAACCCTTGTGCCGAAAGGAGATCCGCGAGCTCTTCCTGGCTGGACAGTGCGCGCGAGGAGATGAGATCGGCAACGATCCGCTGGCGACGATCCTTTAGCTCACTCATCTGCATGCATATGCGCTATCTTGCATACTTATGCAATCGGGTGAATAGGCCCTTCCCATGATTCGGACCGCAATCCTTGGAGCATCCGGCTATGTCGGGGGCGAGCTGCTGCGTTTGATCGCGTCGCATCCAAGCTTCGATGCGCGAAAATTGTTCGGCGACAGCAAAGCCGGTCAGCTACTCGTGCACGTCCATCCCCACCTCGGGTCGAGCTTTCCAGCTGCAACAATCGAACGGTTCGAAGAGAAATCGCTCGACGGAATAGATCTTGTTTTTGCGGCTTTGCCCCACGGTCACAGTCAGACGATCGCTGCCGGAATTCTCGAACGAGGAATTCCGTTTGTCGATCTTGGAGCAGACTTCCGACTGGATGACGCAGCCTCATATCAACGCTGGTACAATCACGCTCATGGCGCACCTGAGCTTCTGAAGCACTTTGTCTATGGAATTCCCGAGCTCAATCGGGAGAAAATTCGTCGCTCGAAAGCGGTCGCAGCCGCGGGCTGTTACGCCACCGCCGCAATTCTGGCGTTAAAGCCGCTGATCGATGCAGCGGTCATCGATGATCATGGTCTGATCGTCGATGCGGCCTCAGGTGTGAGCGGCGCGGGGCGCGAAGCGAAGGAAGCGACAGGGTTCAGCACCGTAGACGGCAGTTACAGCGCTTACGGACTGCTCAATCATCGCCACACTGCGGAAATGGAAATGGCGATCGGAGGACAAGTCCTCTTCACTCCCCATCTCCTTCCGATAACCAGGGGAATCCTTGCGACCTGTTATGGCCACGCGACCCGAACTTGCGACCCAATTGAAATCCTCGCTTCAGCCTATGCTGGCGAACCGTTCATTCATGTGACGGTGGATCCGCCGGCAACCAAGTGGGTTACAGGTTCAAACGGAGCCCAGATCACGGCGCGCCACGATGAGCGTACCGGGCGGATTCTGGCTCTTTGTGCGATCGATAATCTCGGCAAAGGCGCGGCTGGGCAGATGATCCAGTGTGCCAACTTGATGCTCGGGCTCGCGGAAACGGACGGACTGAATGCAATTGGAGTTTTCCCATGAGTGTGACAGCCGCTGAAGGCTTCGTTGCGTCCGGATGCCACGCGGGCATCAAACGGCGCCGGTTCGACATGGCGATGATCGCAACCGACGATCGAAAGCCCGTTTCGTGCGTTGCGGTCTTCACAAAGAACCGCTTCGCGGCGCCGCCAGTCGAGCTCGATCGCGCGATACTTCGCGCCAATGGCGGCCAGGCTTCTGCTGTCATCATTAACTCCGGAAACGCCAATGCGGGTACCGGCGAACAGGGCGGAAGCGACGCGCGGGCAATGGCGAACGCGGCTGCATCAGCGCTTGAAATCGATGCTGGTGATGTTCTGGTCTGTTCAACGGGGATCATTGGCAGCCCGTTACCGATGGAACCCATTCTCGCTGCAACTCCAAAACTTGCGAACAAGCTATCGGTCGAGGGAGCCGACGATGCTGCGCGTGGAATTTTGACGACCGATCACAAGTCCAAACAGGTCGTGATCCGTGGATCCAATTTTACCATCGGCGGAATGGCCAAGGGCTGCGGAATGATTGCGCCCAATATGGCAACGATGCTCGCCTTTCTAACGACCGATGCGAACGTTCAACGGTCCGACCTGCAGCAGATCCTTCGCGATGCTGCCAATAGCTCGTTCAATACGCTCAATGTCGATGGTGCGATGTCGACCAACGACACCGCGATGCTTTTGGTATCCGGTCGGCGCGGTGCTCCAAGTCTTGATGAGTTCAGAAATGCGGTTTTCGCAGCCTGCGACGATCTGACGATGCAAATGGCTCGAGATGCCGAAGGCATGACGCGGATCGCGCGGCTGGTCGTCACAGGGGCAGCGAGTGACATCGAAGCGCGAGTGGCCGCCAAGGCCATTGCCGAGAACAATCTGGTCAAATGCAGCTGGTACGGCGGCGATCCCTATTGGGGTCGACTGCTTGCAGCAGCCGGATCGAGCGACGTCGAATTGGATGTTGGACGCTCGCGCGTCAGCTACGGAGGAATTGTCGTTTCAAGAGGGGGAACAGGCGTTCCTCATGACGTCCAGTCCTTGTCCGAGCACATGATGGGCGAGGAGATTTCGATTGAAGTCGACCTTGGAGCCGGAAGCGGCAGAGCACGAATGATCGGGATCGATCTTGGCCCCGGCTACATCAAAGAAAACAGCAAGACGTCATGAAAATCATTCTTCTACCTTCGGAAATCGCAACAGTTCTCGTCGAAGCGCTTCCCTATATCCGCGAATTTGCGGGCAAATCTGTCGTTGTGAAGCTCGGCGGTGCCGCGATCGACCGAAAATCCGATCTCGCGCTGGCTCAGGATGTTCTCCTTCTAAGGAGCGTCGGAGTCCGCTGCGTGCTTGTGCACGGCGGCGGCCCGCAGGTCGATTCAATGCTTAGGCGAGTCGGCAAGGAGCCGGAGTTCAAGGACGGCCTTCGAGTGACCGACGCCGAGACGCTCGAAATCGTTCGAATGGTTCTGGTTGGGAAAATCAATCGCGATCTCGTGGCGATCATCAACAGCCAGGCCGGTGCCGAACCGGTGGCTGTCGGAGTTTCGGGCGAGGACGCGGGTCTTTTGACAGTCGAACCAGCGGACCAGTCGTTTGGGTTCGTCGGAAATGTGACCGATGTTCGAGCCGAGCTTGTCCACCGTTTGCTTGACGACGGCTTGGTGCCGGTAGTGTCGACCGTCGGAACAAGTGTTCAAGGCCAGGCTTACAACGTCAATGCCGATGAAGCGGCGCGAGCGATCGCGGTTGCAATGAACGCCGAAAAGATCGTCTATCTGACCGCAGCGCCCGGCCTTCTTGAAGATGTCGAGGACGAGACCACCCTTATTGCCCGGCTGACGTCCAACGAACTTCGCGAGCGGATCAAATCGGGTTTTGCAAGTCGCGGCATGCTTCCCAAACTCAAGGCCTGTGCCGATGCCGTCGACCAGGGCGTAAACTTTGCCCACATCATCGATGGCCGGGTCGAACATTCGCTTCTGATCGAGCTTCTGACTGATCACGGCGTTGGAACGATGGTTCGAAAGGAGAAGAGCTGGTGAAGCATCTTCTTTCGATCCGCGATCTGAAAAAATCCGATCTTCTCGCGATCCTTGAGTATTCCAAAACTGCGAGCCCGCCTCGCGTCCTCGATGACAAAGGGGTTGCGCTCTATTTCGAAAAGCCGAGCGCTCGAACCCGAAATTCCATGGAAGTCGCTGTTGCCCAGTTGGGCGGACACCCCGTCTATCTGCAACCAAGCGAACTTGGAATTCGGAACCCGCGAAACGATTGCAGACGTCACTCGAACCCTTGCTTGCTTTCATGCGATCATCGCAGCCAGGGTTTTCGATCACAACCTCCTTGAGCAGATGGAGGCGCTTGACGTTCGTCCGGTTCTCAACATGCTTTCGGAGACGGATCACCCGCTCCAGGCTCTCGCCGATCTCATGACGATCGAGCAATTGCTCGGCCATCTCGAAGGCGCGAGAGTGACCTTCATCGGCGAAGGAAATAATGTTTCGCGATCGCTTGCCGAGGCATGTCGCCTGGTGGGCGCTGAATTCACGATCGCAAGCCCAACGAATTATGGCTTCGATGGTTCGCTTGCGGGCGTTCGAGAAATTCGCGACCCCGCCGAGGCGGTTACGAATGCGGACATTATTTATAGCGACGTCTGGGTTTCGATGGGCGGAGAGGACAGCGACGACCGGCGCAAGGCATTCGAGCCCTATCAGGTGAACGACAGTTTGATGGCGAATGCGCCAGGCGCATGGTTCATGCATTGCCTCCCGGCGCACCGCGGCGAAGAAGTGACCGCCTCAGTCATCGACGGAAATCGCTCTGCCGTCTGGAGACAGGCCGAGAACAGGCTTCATTCGGCCCGGGGCACAATGCTTTGGATGTTGGACCAAACTCTATGACGAAGACGAAAATGAAGGTTGTTCTTGCCTATTCGGGAGGTCTCGACACTTCGATCATCCTCAAGTGGCTCCAAACCGAATATGATGCCGAAGTCGTAACCTTCACTGCCGACCTCGGACAGGGAGAGGAAGTCGAGCCGGCCCGGCGCAAGGCAGAGATGCTAGGCGTAAAGCCGGAAAACATCTTCATCGAGGATCTTCGCGAGGAATTTGTCCGGGATTTTGTCTTTCCGATGTTCCGGGCCAATACACTCTACGAAGGGCAATATCTCCTTGGAACATCGATTGCTCGGCCATTGATCGCGAAGCGCCAGATCGAGATCGCGAGGGCAGGTCGGCGCCGATGCGGTCTGTCACGGAGCAACCGGAAAGGGCAACGATCAGGTCCGATTTGAGCTGGGCTACTACGCGCTCGAACCCGATATCAGAGTAATCGCACCATGGCGCGAATGGAGTTTCGCGAGCCGGGAAGCCCTTCTCGATTTCGCCGAAAAGCATCAGATCCCAATTGCCAAGGACAAGCGCGGTGACGCGCCCTTTTCGATCGACGCAAATTTGCTGCATTCGTCATCCGAAGGAAAGGTTCTCGAAGATCCTGCCGCGGACGCCCCGGAATATGTTCACCAGCGAACGATTTCGCCGGAAGACGCGCCGGACAAAGCCACGTTCATTACGATCGATTTCGAACGGGGCGATGCCGTTGCCCTCAACGGCGAAACACTTTCGCCGGCGACGCTTTTGGCGAACCTCAATCAGCTCGGTCACGACAACGGCATCGGGCGATTGGATCTTGTTGAAAACCGTTTCGTCGGAATGAAGTCGCGCGGCGTCTACGAAACTCCAGGCGGAACGATCCTGATTGTTGCGCACCGTGGAATCGAGAGCATCACGCTTGATGGCGGCGCGATGCATCTCAAGGACGAGTTGATGCCGCGCTACGCAAGCCTGGTTTACAACGGGTTCTGGTTTGCGCCTGAACGTGAGATGCTCCAGGCCGCAATCGACAAAAGTCAGGACCATGTGACCGGCCGAGTGACGGTCAAACTCTACAAGGGCAATGCGACTGTCATTGGTCGCGAGAGCGACCATTCGCTTTACGATCAGGATCTCGTCACGTTCGAAGAAGGAAGCGGGAATTACGATCACCGCGACGCAGCCGGCTTCATCCGACTCAATTCCTTGAGGCTTCGAACGATAGCGAAACGCAAAAGGAAGCTAGACGCCTAGATTGTCTTTGGCAGCTGCAATCTGTTCGCGAACATTTTTGGGCGCGGTGCCACCATAGCTCGTTCTACTTTCAACGGATGCATCGACGCTAAGCACACTAAACACGCGCTCGTCGATCCGCGGATCAATCGATTTGAGAAGATCAAGCGGCAGTTCGGCAAGATCACAGCCGCGCTCTTCTGCCGATTTCACGGCCTGACCGGTGATATGATGCGCCTCTCGAAACGGCACGTTGGCTTCGCGAACCAGCCAGTCTGCAAGATCCGTTGCCGTGGAATAACCCTGCGATGCTGCAGCGCGCATCCGCTCGGGTAGAAACGAAATTGTCTCGACCATCCCGGCAAGCGCCTCGAGCGAAAGAATGAGGAGGTCGCGCGCTTCGAATACCGGCTCTTTGTCGTCCTGCATGTCTTTGGAATAAGCGAGCGGAAGGCCTTTGAGTGTCACCATCAAAGAGGTGAGCGCACCAATGATCCGGCCGCTATGCCCCCGGACGAGCTCAGCGGCGTCGGGATTGCGTTTCTGGGGCATGATCGATGAGCCGGTTGAAAATTCATCCGAAAGCTTGATGAACCCGAACGGGGCGCTGGCCCAGATGATCAGCTCTTCGGCCAAGCGCGACAGATGAAGGCTGCATTGTGCCGAAGCCATGAGATAATCGATTGCAAAGTCACGATCCGACACGCTGTCGAGGCTGTTTGCGCTCGCTCGATCAAACCCCAGCGCTTCGGCGACACGCTCACGATCGATCGGAAATCCCGTACCGGCGAGCGCCGCGCTTCCAAGCGGGCATTCGTTCATTCGCGACCGCGCGTCGCGGAAACGCGAGACGTCCCGCCGAAGCATTTCATAATAGGCCATCAAATGATGACCCAGCGTGACCGGCTGAGCGACTTGCAAATGGGTGAAACCGGGCATCACCGTTTCAACATGTTCGTCGGCACGTTCCACGATCACTCGCTGGAGACCTCGCAGCGCGTCGATGGCTTCGTCGCAGGCTTGCCGAACCCAAAGCCGGAAATCGGTTGCGACCTGGTCGTTGCGCGATCGGGCAGTGTGAAGCCTGCCCGCCGAGGCGCCGACAATCTCGCTGAGCCGATGCTCGACGGTCATATGAATATCCTCGAGCTCGAGGCGCTCGGGGACGCCGTCCCGCTCAAACTCGGAAGCGATGATGTCGAGCCCTTCGAGAATGGCGGCCCCGTCGCTCTTCGACACAATGTGCTGTTCGATGAGCATTGCGGCATGGGCTTTTGAAGCCGCAATGTCCTCTCGCCACAATCGTTTGTCGAAGCCGATCGAGGCGTTGATTTGCGTCATGAGCTCGGCAGGCCTTGCCGTGAAACGACCGCCCCAGGTCCGTTGCGGTTGATGTTGGTCAGCCATTCGAAAGGCGGTGCCATGCACCGCTTTGGGCGTCAAACCCGCAGTTCGCGCCGACGAGGTGAGAGCGGACGCACATCATCGCCCTGTCATGGCCATTCACTGCGGGTCTGACGAACGTTCCTCCGATTGGAACTCGTGAAAAGAATTTTCGGTCGATTTGGGGAAAACCTAAAGTCGCGTGGCGACTGGGCTTTTAAGTTTGGTTCATTCACACTTGATCCATCTCAAATTTTTAGGAAGCGGAAACCAAAACAGTGCTTTAATAGGAAATTGAGTTGGGCGGCCCGGGGGGGCCGTCTTGGATCAACCACGGGCGGGGGAGAGTAACCACCGGAGTAAGCCAGTGAATATCCAGGCCCCGCGGGACTTCATCGATCGTCGCCAGCTCGTGAGCGCGCTCCGCGCGCTTCGGCGCGGCGACTTTAGCGTTCGTCTTCCCGAGGACGTCGATGGCCTCGACGGCGAGATTGGGACCCTTTTCAACGAGGTCGTCTCGCTTAACGAGGAAATGACTCAGGAGTTCGAACGCCTGTCGAAGGTGGTTGGCAAGGAAGGAAAGATCAGCCAGCGCGGACGCGTAAAAAATGCGCGAGGCGGCTGGGAGAGCGCGATCCGCTCAGTCAACGAACTGATCGAAGACATGGTCCAGCCGACCGCGGAAGTTGCACGCGTAATCGGGGCCGTCGCTAAAGGCGATCTTTCACAATCCATGACGGTCGAGATCGACGGCCGGCCACTTCGCGGCGAATTTCTTCGGATCGGCAAAGTCGTCAACACGATGGTCGAACAGCTCGCGTCCTTTGCGTCAGAAGTGACCCGCGTTGCCCGTGAAGTCGGAACCGAGGGCAAGCTTGGCGGCCAGGCAAAGGTCAAGGGCGTTGCTGGGACCTGGAAGGATCTCACCGACAATGTGAACGCGATGGCGACCAACCTTACCGGTCAGGTCCGCAACATTGCTGAAGTGACGACCGCGGTCGCGCGCGGCGATCTGTCTAAGAAAATCACGGTTGAAGTGAAGGGCGAGATCCTCGAGCTCAAAAACACGATCAACACCATGGTCGATCAGCTGAACGCCTTTGCAGGCGAAGTGACACGCGTCGCTCGCGAAGTCGGAACCGAAGGAAAACTCGGAGGGCAAGCGCGAGTTGAAGGTGTCGCGGGAACCTGGAAGGACCTCACCGACAACGTCAATCTCATGGCCGACAATCTTACCGGTCAGGTCCGCAACATCGCCGAAGTGACGACTGCGGTCGCAAAGGGCGATCTGTCGAAAAAGATCACCGTCGACGTCAAAGGCGAAATCCTCGAACTCAAGAACACGATCAACACCATGGTCGATCAGCTGAACGGGTTCGCATCCGAGGTCACGCGCGTCGCGCGCGAAGTCGGAACCGAAGGCAAGCTCGGCGGTCAGGCGCAGGTCCCAGGGGTCGCGGGCACGTGGGCCGATCTTACGAACAATGTGAACCTTATGGCCGCGAACTTGACCGGTCAGGTCCGCAACATCGCCGAAGTCACGACCGCGGTCGCACGCGGCGACTTGTCGAAGAAAATTACCGTCGACGTCAAAGGGGAAATTCTGGAGCTCAAGAACACCATCAACACGATGGTCGATCAGCTCAATTCCTTTGCCTCGGAAGTGACCCGCGTCGCGCGCGAGGTCGGCTCGGAAGGAAAGCTTGGCGGCCAGGCGCAGGTGGAAGGCGTCGCTGGCACGTGGGCGGATCTTACCGACAGCGTCAATCTGATGGCGGGCAATCTGACCGGTCAGGTCCGCAACATCGCCGAAGTCACGACCGCGGTCGCTCGCGGCGACTTGTCGAAGAAAATTACCGTCGACGTCAAAGGGGAAATTCTGGAGCTCAAGAACACCATCAACACGATGGTCGATCAGCTCAATTCCTTTGCCTCGGAAGTGACCCGCGTCGCGCGCGAGGTCGGCTCGGAAGGAAAGCTTGGCGGCCAGGCGCAGGTGGAAGGCGTCGCTGGCACGTGGGCGGATCTTACCGACAGCGTCAATCTGATGGCCGGCAATCTGACCGGTCAGGTCCGCAACATCGCCGAAGTGACGACCGCGGTCGCACGCGGCGACTTGTCGAAGAAAATTACCGTCGACGTCAAAGGCGAGATCCTTGCCCTCAAGGACACGATCAACACCATGGTTGACCAGCTGAATGCATTCGCAAGCGAGGTCACGCGCGTCGCGCGCGAGGTCGGAACCGAGGGCAAATTGGGCGGGCAGGCGCAAGTGCCGGGCGTCGGTGGAACTTGGAAGGACTTGACCGACAATGTGAACGCGATGGCCGCCAACTTGACCGGTCAGGTCCGAAACATTGCCGAAGTGACCACCGCGGTCGCATCGGGAGATTTGTCGAAAAAGATCACCGTCGACGTCAAAGGCGAAATTCTCGAGCTCAAGAATACCATCAACACGATGGTCGATCAGCTCAACTCCTTTGCCTCGGAAGTGACCCGCGTTGCGCGCGAAGTTGGAACCGAAGGGAAACTCGGCGGCCAGGCGCAGGTCCGCGGAGTTGGCGGAACGTGGAAAGATTTGACAGACAATGTGAATTTGATGGCGGCAAACCTCACCGGCCAGGTGCGGAACATCGCGGATGTCACGACCGCGGTCGCGAAAGGCGATCTCTCCAAGAAAATCACCGTCGACGTCAAAGGCGAAATCCTCGCGCTCAAGAATACCATCAACACGATGGTCGATCAGCTGAACGCGTTCGCGAGCGAGGTCACCAGAGTTGCCCGCGAAGTTGGAACCGAAGGCAAATTGGGCGGCCAGGCGCAAGTCCCCGGGGTCGGCGGGACCTGGAAGGATCTAACCGATAACGTTAATCTCATGGCCACAAATTTAACCAATCAGGTACGCGGAATTGCGGAAGTCGTGACCGCGGTGGCGCAGGGCAATCTGAAGCGCAAACTGACCGTGGATGCCAAGGGTGAGATCGCTGCGCTCGCCGATACGATCAACTTCATGATCGATACTCTGTCGACCTTTGGCGACCAGGTCACCAACATGGCGCGCGAAGTCGGCATTGAAGGAAAGCTTGGCGGACAGGCGCGAGTCCCTGGCGCGGCGGGCCTATGGCGCGATTTGACCGACAACGTGAACCAGCTGGCAGCAAACTTGACCAATCAGGTTCGCTCGATCGCAGAAGTGGCAACGGCGGTCACCAAGGGTGACTTGACCCGATCGATCGCGGTCGAGGCATCGGGTGAAATGGCGGCACTCAAGGACACGATCAACGAGATGATCGCGAACTTGAAAGAGCAGACGCTCAAAAATGCCGAACAGGATTGGCTCAAGACCAATCTCGCGCGGTTTAGCAGAATGCTTCAGGGCGAGCGCGACCTTGCGACCGTGTCGAACCTCATCATGTCCGAGCTCGCACCGCTGGTCGACGCTCAATATGGCGTGTTTTACGTCACCAAGCGCGAAGAGGACGAGACCAAGCTCGAGCTTGTCGCAAGCTACGGCGCGGAAACCGTCGGGGAATTGAAACAGGAATTTCGCCTGCGCGAAGGACTGATTGGCCAGGCGGCGGCGGACCGTCGGCCAATTCTTCTAAAGGATGTACCATCCGAATTCATTCGGATCGGGTCGGGCCTTGGCCATGCGACCGCGGCCAATGTCAACATTCTTCCGGCTCTGTTCGAGGACGAAGTGAAGGCGGTCATCGAACTCGCCTCGTTCAACGAATTCAACGAAACCCACCAGAACTTCCTCGACCAGCTCATGGAGTCGGTCGGAATTGTGTTGAATACGATCGCAGCAACGATGCGGACCGAGGGACTTCTCAAGCAGTCTCAGCTTCTCACGCAGGAACTCCAGGCACGCCAGACCGAACTCACGCGCAAGCAGCAAGAGCTTCATGCGACCAACGAGGAGCTTCAGGAAAAGGCGCAGTTGCTCGAGAATGAGAAGCGTCAGGTCGAAGCCAAGAATCTCGAGATCGAGATGGCTCGAAGGGCGCTTGAAGAGAAAGCCGAACAACTTGCGCTGACGTCGAAATATAAGTCGGAGTTCCTGGCCAATATGAGCCACGAGCTACGGACGCCGCTCAATTCGCTTCTCATTCTGTCCAAGCTTCTTTCCGACAACGCCCATGGCAATCTCAAAGACAAGCAGGTCGAGTTCGCGAGAACAATTCACTCGGCGGGGTCCGATCTTCTCAATCTCATCAACGATATTCTCGACCTGTCGAAGATCGAGTCTGGTACGGTTACGATCGAGGTCGGCGAAATGCCGCTGCACAACCTCAAACAGCACATGGAACGGACATTCCGTCAGCTTGCGACCGACAAGGGCCTCGATCTCAACGTCGAGTTCGATCCCAATCTCCCCGAAACGATCCGAACCGACGAAAAGAGGCTCCAGCAGATTGTTCTCAATCTTCTCTCCAACGCGTTCAAATTTACTTCAAAAGGCGGAGTTACGCTTGGAGTGCGCTGCTCCGAAGGCGGTTGGAGCCTGACCCATCCCGTTCTTCGGAATGCGAGCGAGGCCGTCGAGATCACGGTCACGGACACCGGCATCGGAATTCCCGAGGACAAGCAGAAGTTGATCTTCGAAGCATTTCAGCAAGCCGACGGGACGACGAGCCGCAAATATGGCGGAACCGGTCTTGGTCTTTCAATCAGCCGCGAGATTGCGCGACTGCTCGGCGGCGAACTTCAAGTGAAATCAAAGCCAAGCGAAGGCTCGACCTTCACCCTGTATGTCCCGCTCGAGGCCGTTGTTGAAGCCGGAATGACACTGGCGAGCACTAACGTTCGCTACGACAACAGCGGCGCGCTGGTGCCGACCGCTCTTCCCACGGGTTTCGACGTCAGCGACGATCGCGACGATCTTGGCAAGGGACCGTTCGTTCTTATCGTCGAAGACGACGCAACCTTTGCATCGATCCTGCTCGATGCGGCGCACGACGCCGGTTTGAAAGGCGTCGTTTCGACCGCCGGCGCTGGAACCCTGGCAATGGCTAGAAAGCTTCAACCCAGTGCGATCACTCTCGATCTTGGTCTGGCCGACATCGACGGGTTCGTTCTGCTTGATCTCTTGAAGCACGATCCGGAAACGGCCGAAGTTCCGATCCACGTTATTTCGGGCGTCGATCGCAGGCAGGCGGTCATGAACATGGGGGCGTTCGGAGTGACCGAAAAGCCGGTCGAACGCGACCAGCTTCTCCAGGTGTTCACGGACCTTCGCGAGGAAGCCATCACGAAACCGCGCAAGAGGCGCAAGAGCGAGGCCAAGGACTCGGCACGAAGCATGGCCGAACTCGCCGGCTCAAAAGTGCTGATCGTCGATGACGACATCCGCAACATCTTTTCGCTGACGAGCGTCCTTGAAAGTCACGATGTCGAGGTTCTCCACGCTGAACGTGGAAAAGACGGCATTTTGATTCTTGAACAAACTTCGGACGTCGATGTCGCACTCATCGACATCATGATGCCGGATATGGATGGCTATGAGACGATGCAACAAATCCGCCGGCGTCCGCAGCTCACCGACCTTCCGCTTATCGCTGTGACAGCCAAAGCAATGAAGGGCGATCGCCAGAAATGTCTCGATGCCGGAGCGTCCGATTATATTGCAAAACCCGTCGATATCGAGCTTTTGCTGGCACTGCTCCGGGTCTGGGTTGCCCGTGCGCGCGAAGCCCACGCCGCGGCCCAGATTTCAACCATCGCGGAGCCGGCGGAGTAGAGTGATGAATCGCCCAGTTCGGAATATTCCGGTCACTCCGATGTCAGGGGACCAAGAACAACCGCTCGAGGATGAGGCTATCGAACGCGCGCGCGTCCTGCTCGTCGATGATGATGAGCGAAATCTTCTAGCGGTTGCGACCGTCCTTGAGGACCTCGGCGAAGTCGTTCTTGCAAAGTCTGGAGAGGAGGCACTTAGACACCTCCTCAAGGGCGAGTTCGCGGTCATTCTTCTCGACGTCTACATGCCCGGAATGGACGGCTATGAGACCGCCCAGATCATTCGCAGCCGCGATCATACCAAGGGAATTCCGATCGTTTTCCTCTCGGCGGTCAACAAGGAAACGCAGCACCTCCTTCGCGGCTATTCGATGGGCGCGGTCGACTACGTGTTCAAACCCGTTGATCCCATCATTCTTCGCTCGAAGGTTTCGGTGTTTGTCCAGCTCTTTGAAAAGTCCAAGGAGGTCGAGCGCAAGGCGCGTCACGAGCAGGCACTTCTCGATGCGAACCTTCGGGTCAACGCCGAGCGCCTTCGCGTCGAGCAGGAGCTTCGCCGGGCCGAGCAGCGCCAGGCGGCAATCATTCAGTCGCTTCCAATGCTGCTTTATGTCGAGCCGTGCAATTCCAAGATGCGGATCCCCGATTATGTGAGCGGGGATATCCAAGCGATCACCGGGTTCAGTCATGCGCAAATGGCCGAGGACCCGCAAATGTGGATCGAGCGGCTTCATCCCGACGATTCGTTCAAAGTCATTGCCGCCCTTGAAGCGCGAAGCCGCTCGGGAAAGATGTCGCTTGAATATCGGTGGCAGTGCGCCGACGGATCCTTCAAGCATTTCCTCGATCAGGCGGTCCTTCTAAGGGATCCCCAGGGACAACCCGCCGAGTTTGCAGGAACGATCACCGACATCAGCGAGCAGCGTTCGCTCGAAAATCAGCTGGTCCAGGCTCAAAAGATGGATGCCATCGGAAAGCTCACCGGCGGAATTGCCCACGACTTCAACAATCTTCTCGCTGCGGTGATCGGTGGCTTGAGTGTCATCGAACGACGCGTGAAGCTCGAGCCTGACCAGCAGCGGGTTCTCGACATGACCAAGCGCGCTGCCGAACAGGGGAGCGAACTCGTCCGCCGACTTCTCGCCTTTGCGCGCAGGCAACGTCTTGAGCCTCACGCAATCAACCTTCAGTCGCTTCGCGAAGCGGTCGTCGATCTTCTCACGCATACCCTCGGCGGCCTCATGAATTTCGAGTGGCGTCTCGAAAAGTCCGTCTGGAAGGTCTTTGCCGACCAGGCCCAGCTCGAGCTCGCGCTGATGAACCTCATCATCAACGCCCGCGATGCAATGCCGGTCGGTGGAACAATCACCATTTCGGCTGAAAACCGGAAGGTTTCGAGCGGCGAACTGCCCGGGTCCGTCGAAGGCGACTATGTCAGGCTCTCGGTTCGGGACACAGGAACCGGAATTGCGCGCGAACATCTCGAAAAGGTGATGGAACCCTTCTTCACGACAAAGGAGGTCGGCAAGGGCAGCGGCCTTGGTTTGAGCATGGTCTACGGCTTTGCCAAGCAGTCGAATGGCGCCTTCATTTTGAACAGTGAACCAGGATCGGGAACGACTGCGGAGCTATGGCTTCCGCGCGCGCCCAACCAGCATCGCCCGAAGCCTGTGGATGTGGATGAGGAAGCCCGGCCGATCTTCGACCGCAAACTGAAAATTCTTCTGGTTGACGACCATGAGGAGGTTCGGAGCACGACTTCGGCGATATTGTGCGATTTCGGGCATGAGGTCGTCGAGGCCGCGACCGGTGCAGAGGCACTGGAAAGGCTGAAAGGCGGCGAATGCGAATTCGACCTCATGATTACTGACTATGCAATGCCCGAAATCTCGGGCGCCGAGTTCCTTCGCGAAGCTCAGACGTTCTGTCCTGAAGTCCCGGCGCTCATGATTACGGGCTACGCCGATACAGACGCGATTGGCGATCGGCCCGAAGGCGTCGAGATTATTTTGAAGCCCTTTACTCCAACCAAGCTTGAGGCTGCGATCGGAAGAATTTGCGCTCCCGCTCTTGCCGATCCCTGATCGCTATTAAGCCTTTCCGCACCTCCTGTTGGCCGGAACCGCAACGTCCATTTTTGCCGGACGTGGAAGACCAAGGCCGGCCATGATCGCGATGAATTCCTCGAGCGACTTGCCGGACCCGAGGCGCGGATTGCGTTCTCGTTCCTGACCAACGCTGCTGACGTGGCGATTATGATAGTCGTGGGCGGGATAAATCAGCGTTTCGGGAGGGAGACTGAAGATTTTCTCGTGAACCGATCGGTAGAGCGCAGCCGGATCTCCATTCTGGAAATCGGTTCGACCGCAGCCATCGATGAGGAGCGCATCGCCAGTGAACAAGCGAGCCGGTCCACTCCCTTCGAGCAAATAGCAATGATGGTCATCGGTGTGTCCCGGCGTGTAGAGCGGGCTCAATCGGACCTTTCCGACCCCAATCGTCTCGCCCTCATTGACCTCGAGGTCTACCAATTCGGCGCCGCTCTTCTGCGGCAATGCACATCGACAACCGGTTCGCTCGCGAAGCCAGGACGCGCCAGTGACATGATCGGCATGAAGGTGCGTTTCGATGGTCAAACGCAGCTTCAGGCCCAGTTCGACGACGATCTCGAGATCGCGCTCGGCAGTTTCGGCCACGGGATCGATGAGCGCAGCATCGCCGGTCGAGTCGCATCCAAGAAGATAGGTGTAGGTCGACGAATGCTCCTCGAAGAGTTGTCGAAACAGCATGATCTTGCCCCTTGCCGATCGGACTGATTGTAGCCCATCGGGACAGCGATGAATATTTGCGTGATTGGCGCCGGGGCAATTGGCGGTTGGATTTCCGCCAGGCTAGCGGCTTCGGGAAGTTCGGTAAGAGCCGTCACTAGCCGGGGACCGGTCGATCAACTCGTGATACGCGAGGGTGAGATTAGCGCGTCCGTCCGCTTGTCGCAATTTGAAGGGCGCGCCGATTTGGTGATCATCGCTGCCAAGGCTGTTTCCCTTAAGTCGGCGGCTGAGGCAGCAGTCCCGTTCATCGATGAAAGCACGGTCATCTTGCCGATGTTGAACGGCGTCCCCTGGTGGTTCGTGGAAGATGAGCCACTGAAGTCCGTGGACCCGTCTGGGAGGATCGCGCGATCCCTTCCCTTCTCGCAGCTGGTTGGATGCGTCGTCCATGCATCATGCTACCGGACCGGGCCGAATGAAATTGTCGTCAAACATTCCGACAAAATCATCCTCGGCGAGCCTCGCGGAGGGTCGAGCGAGCGCATCGAGACCCTGTGCGAACTCTTGAGCTCAGCCGGGATCACCGCACAGGCGAGCGGCGATGTGCGACGCGCAATCTGGTACAAGCTCTGGGGCAACGCGACCATCAACCCCCTCTCGGCGCTAACTCGTGCGAGCTCGGATCGCATTTTAAGCGAACCAGAATGTCGGTCCTGGATGCTCCAGGGAATGGCCGAGCTTGCAACCGTCGGGGCGAGCATCGGATGCCCGATCAGCGAAAGCGGTGAAGACCGAATGGCGGTAACGGCGCGCCTCGGAGCCTTCAAAACCTCGATGCTCCAGGATGTCGAAAATTCGCGCCCGATCGAACTTGATGCCTTGCTCGGAGCACCGCGCGAGCTCGCTCGGCGCCTGGCAATCGAAACTCCAGCGCTCGACCGGCTTTATGGAGTTACGCGGTTGATGGCGGGCAATCTGGGTTTGATCTAGGCCTCGACAATTCGGCCGACGCACTCGCCAAAACCGATCCGAACGGCATTTTGCCCCTCACACCAGGCGCGAAGAGTGATTTCATCGCCATTCTCGAGAAAGCCTCGAGTTTCGCCGGTTGGAAGCTCGATCGGCTGACTCCCACCACGGCTGATTTCGAGCAGCGAACCGAGCCCGTCCTTCTTGTTTGTCGAAAGCGTCCCGGTACCGATGAGGTCGCCCGGCCTCATGTTGCAACCGTTGGACGAATGATGAGCAACGATCTGGGCGGTACTCCAGTACATGGCGGCATCGGCCGATCCGCGAGTCAGAATCTTGGGCGGACAGCCTCGCGAACGCATTTGTTCGCTCGTCAAAGCAACCTCGAGCTCAACGTTGAGTCCGCCATGCTCGCGATCGGACGGATCGTCGAGATATGGAAGCGGTGCCGGATCCCCTTTCGGCCGGGCCGCCATGGGTCCTCGAAACGGCGCAAGCGCCTGTGGGCTCACGATCCAGGGACTTATGCTTGTCAGAAAATTCTTGGCAAGAAACGGTCCGAGCGGTTGATATTCCCAGGCCTGGAGATCGCGCGCGGACCAATCGTTGAGCAGACAATAGCCCGCGATATGATCCGAGGCTTCGCCAATCGGGATCGCCGATCCAAGATCGTTGCCTTCGCCGATCCAAATTCCCAGCTCAAGTTCGAAGTCGAGACGGCGGCTTGCTCCAAACACCGGCGCGTCGTCATCAGGTCGCTTCGTCTGTCCGTTCGGCCTCACTACCGGCTGACCCGACGCGCAGACCGAACTTGCGCGACCATGATAGCCGATTGGGACATATTTGTAATTGGGAAGGAGCGGATTGTCGGGCCGGAACTGCTTGCCGACGTTGGTTGCGTGATGGATGCCGACATAAAAATCGGTGTAGTCTCCGATGAGACAGGGCACGTGAAATCGGGCTTCGCTTTGGCCGACAAGTTCAGCTTCGACCTCGTCGCGATAGCGCTCGTCCGACAAAAGTTCCTGAAGCCGAACTCGAAGCTCATGGTTCGCAGCAGGCCCCCGCGAAAGCCACCCATTGAGGACGGGCTGCGACAGATCCTGGGTCCAATCGTCATCGAGAAGATCGCTCACAGCGCAAAGATCGAGCACATAGTCGCCGATCGCGACTCCGGCCCGCCGCCGGCGTTCGCCGACCGAGAAGATTGCAAGTGGGAGGTTCTGGATCGGGAAATCGCTTGCTGAACTGGTATTGACCCAGCTCTTGAGCGAAGGATCATTGGTCTCGTCGGGCGCGATCATGGAAGGCGCGCCTTGGGGAATCCTGCCCAGGCGAAATCATAATCGGGTTGAGCGCGTTCGAGGGCCCAAGCCGTTGGACGATATGGCCAGCAGGTCTCGAGCATGAATGCCAGGGTGCCAGCGATTTTGTTTGGCTTGAGATCTGCTTCGCTTGCCTTGCGCCAGCTTTCGACATCGGGTCCATGACCGCTCATCAAATTATGGAGGGACAGTCCACCAGGAGCGAAACCTTCAGCTTTCGCATCATAGGCGCCGGAAATGAGCCCCATGGCTTCGCTCATGACATTGCGATGGAACCAGGGCGGCCGAAACGTTTCTTCGGCGACCATCCAGCGCGGCGGGAAAATCACGAAATCTGCATTGGCGCGCCCAGGCACATTGCTGGGGCTCGTAAGAACCGTGAATATCGAGGGATCCGGATGATCGAAACTGATTGTGCCAATCACGTTGAAACGTTCAAGATCGTAGCGACAGGGGACGTAGTTTCCGTGCCATGCAACGACGTCGAGAGGCGAGTGATCAAGCGTCGCGGTCCAAAGATGGCCGAGCGACTTTTGAATGATTTGGGTCGATTGATCTCGATCTTCAAACCATGCGACCGGCGTTTCGAAGTCACGGACATTGGCGAGACCGTTCGATCCGATCGGACCGAGTTCCGGAAGTCGAAACGGAAGACCGTAGTTTTCCGCAACATAGCCAGCAGACAGGCCTTCAAGAAGTAAAACTTTGAATTTCAGCCCGCGAGGAATGATCCCGATCGAGCCGGGAGCAATCCGCATCTTCCCCAGTTCCGTCTGGATCTCGATGGAGCCTTGTTGCGGGATAATGATGAGCTCGCCGTCCGAATTCACAAACACGCGATCGTCCATGCTCTTCTCAGCGCGATAGAAATGGATTGCGCAGCCTTCGAGGACTTCGGGCTCGCGCGCCTGAAGCATTGTCGCAAGGCCGTCGACGAAATCCGTCCCTTTGGGAAGATCGTCGGGCGCATTCCAACGCAGTCGATTGGGCGCAAGGCGCCCAGATGGAGAAGAAGCCGCAAACAGAGGCGCGTTCTCATAAGGCTCGAACGGGCGATGATCCGCCGTCGGGCGCATGCGGTAAAGCCAGGAACGGCGGTTCTCGTGGCGGAGCGACGTGAACGAGGTTCCAGAAACCTGCTCGGCATACAGGCCGAAAGGCGGTCGTTGCGGTGAATTGCGGCCTTTGGGGAGAGCGCCGCCGACCGCCTCGCTCTCGAAATGGCTTCCGAAGCCCGTCATGTATTGGAGCGCGTCAGACATGCTCGCGGGTTAGTTTGTTCATTCGCGAAACTCAAACGGGCGCGGCACCATCTGGAACCGCGCCCGCTTCCGGGCGGGAACTCGCCACCCGCCCGCAATCATTTCCTCAATTATGATTGACGGAGATGTCGATCTTGTTGGGAACGCTGACGTTGGTCGAATGACTTCCAAAGCCAAGGTCGGCTCTGAAGACATAGAGAAGGACAAGAACGACGATGATGAGAAGGACGACGGCTAGAACTCCACCGCCCCCTCCACCGCCAGTTTCGACAATTGTCGTATGGTCGTGGTCAGTGCCTTCCTGGTCGGTATCGGCCATGGAAATTCTCCTATGATTCCCCTGTTATGCTGGCGAAACGAACGAACCGTGAAAGTGGCGGTTCCAAAGTGAGAGATTGGATCAAATGCGGAAGGTCATGATCATCACGATGTTCTCGTTGCTCGCAGGAGCATGTGTGAAGCCTGCGCATCGTTCGACCGCAACACCCACGGCTCACGATGGATCTTTGAGGAACGCGCCCGAGCTTCAAATGACGCCGGGCAGACAATTACCGGCCATTGACCCTTCGAGCACGGAAGCCGCTACCGATGTCGTCCGCGCCTTCATTGCCCTTCTCAACGGGGGCAAATTTGACGAGGCTTATATGCTTCTTGGGGCCGACGCACCGTCAAGAAACGAGTTCAATTCACACTTCGAGCGCTTTAGAAATCTTCATGTTTCGATGGGCTCTCCAGGTACTCAGGAGGGCGCAGCCGGATCGATCTATCTTTCGGTTCCGATGACGATCGAAGGGACGGTGAGCCACGAGCATTCGAGCAAATCGGCAGTCGCTCAATTGCGAAGGGTGAATGATGTCCCGGGTTCGACAGAAGCCCAGAGGCATTGGCACATCGAACGGATCGAGTGGGACAAAGCGTCCTAAAAGCTATTGAGCTCGCTTGCGAGCTTCTTCGTGTCATCGCTCGTGATCGGATTGCCATTTGCGTCGGTCGATTGTTCAGCATTGGCAGAAGTATTGGAGTCCGCTTGCTTGGACTGCGCAAAATCATACGCGAACCAGATGATTCCACCCGCCCACAGAAGAGCCATCCACCGGCTCTTGAAAATGGTGCTTGAGCGCATCGGAATCATGACCTGATTGTCGCACTCTCCCCTTAAGAATGCGTTGCCGTCCGGTTTTGCTCAACTGAAGTGATTTCGCGACAGGGAAAACGATCGCGGATCCGGCTATTGAAATAGACACCTTTGGCAAAGGCCCCGCGGAACGTTGCTGCGACCTCTTCGGGGACGTCCGAATAGACGTACCGGCGTCCAGACGTGAACTCGACCCACAGCTCGGCGCTGTCCAGGCAATATGCAAATCTTCGAATGACACTCGAGGGCATTTCCTGCCCGAACGCATCAGGCGGCGTCTGGAGCCGCGATCGACGGTCGGCCGCGACTGAGCGCTCCAGCCATTCCGCCAAGGGCCAGCACGGCTCCTGCGATTGCAAGTGCAGTCCAGCGATAATGTTCAAGCCAGGTCGAAAATCCCATCGCGATAATTGGAACGATGACACTCGAATATGCCGCTTTCGCGGGCCCGATCTTCCGAACGACCGGATAGTAAAGACTGAACGTCAGAACCGAGGCGGCAAGCGACAAATAAAGGAGTTCGACCCAATAGGACGGACGCGTGTCGATTACAGGCGGACCGCAAAACAGATAAGCGATCGTCCCATCGATGAGAGCGCCGGCGGCCATTGACCAAGCGAGAAGTGGAAGGAGCTTGAACTGCCGCAGTTCAGGCCGCGCCTGTCCAACATTAGCAGAAGCCGAGCCGATCATCCCAAAGAGCGTCAGTGCTATCCCTGCAGCGATATGGCGCCCATCCTGGGCATGCTCCTGTATCTCATGGGCAAAGAGGAGAAGTATCCCGATGACCGCGATCAGCGAACTCAATGCGAATCGGCGGTTTGGACGTTGTCCGAGGAAAGCCCAGGCAAGCAGGCTGCTCGGAATGACGAGCAACGCAAAGACGGTCGCAACGACACCCGAAGTGATCTGGCGCTCGGCGAGATAGACAGCGTTGAAATTGACGCAAAATTGCATCAATCCCAAAAACAAAGCCGGAAGGAGCGCTCGACGACCAAGTCGCAGACTCTCGCCCTTCCACAAAGACAACGCTGCCATCGCCAAGGCCGCAATCAAAAAGCGATAGGTGACGGACCATTGGGCTGGCACAACACCAAGCTGTCCCCGGATGACGATCCAGGTCGAGCCCCAGATCGCAGTGAAAATCACAAAGGGAATGGCGACGTCCTTGCCGCGCCACGACAGCTGGCGATACGGATCCGAAAGGTCCTCGGCCGCGCTCACGACATTGAGCGAAGCCAGGCAGGCGACACCCAAAACAATGGTGTTGAACTCAACAGGCTCAAGCGCATTGCAATCCTACAGTCCGGCGATCGCGGCCGCGAGACTTCTCGATCGCGGATTCATTGGCATCCCAGCTCGTGACGAGTCTGATCTCGCCGGGGCCCCAATCATAGAAATCGAAGCCCATTTCGCGAAGCCGCGATGCCTCCTCGGGGCTCATTTTCAGAAAGATCTCGTTTGCTTCGACGGGATAAACGAGGCGATGCGGCGCTGCAGCGGCAAGGCCTCGGGCCGAAGCGTTGGCCTTTTGCGCATTGTCGAGCCAGAGATTGTCGTCGAGCATCGCTAGCAGCTGCGCTGCAAGATAGCGTCCCTTGGATTGTAGGTGGCCGGCGCGCTTTCTTCGAACCGCAACCTCGTCAGCCAATTCGGGATCGAAGAGGATCAGTGCTTCGGCGTTGAGGCCGCCGTTTTTGACAAACCCGAACGAGAGTGCATCGACGCCGGCTCGCCAAGTGACATCGGCAAGAGTTTCACCGGTTGAAACCAGCGCATTAGCGAGACGCGCTCCATCCATGTGAAGCCTGAGCTGCCGGGACTTTGCGAACTCGCCGATCGCTTCGACTTCGCAACCGCGATAGGCGAGGCCATATTCGGTGGCATTCGTAATCGAAATTGCAGCGGCCTGGACCTGGTGGACATCGTCGCGGATTGCGTCGCACGCATTTGCCAGAATGGACGGAGCGACCTTTGCTCCTTCGCCTTCGAGCAGTATCAGCTTGGCGCCATTGGTGAAGAATGCAGGAGCACCGGCCTCGTCGACTTCAATATGGGCGTCCTTGTGACACAAAATTGCGCGATAGGGAGGACAAAGCGCGGCAAGGGCGAGGCAATTGGCTGCTGTGCCGGTCGGAATCCAGAATGCACGAACGGGCCGTTCAAACAGATCCGAAAATGCACCGTCCAGCCTTTTGCTTAGCGTGTCGCCGTCATAGGCGGAATCGAGATGGTTCGCTTTGGCGATGGCCTCGATGACTTTTGGATGTGCGGCGGCCGCATTGTCTGAGAAAAAGCGCATGTTGCCGCTTCCCAAGCGCAATGCTGCTTTCGAGGCAAGGCTTCGCTTTCGCTGGTCAGGAATCGATCGCGCGATCCTGATCCGCTTGGGAGACCGAACGGGCCTTCGCCTTACGCCGCTTCAGATTCTCGCGAAGCGCCGCGGCAAGTCGTTCTTCACGCTCTTTGTCTTTCGTCGCCATCGGATGGTGAAATGCACGCGGCGTCATGAAGCTTCAATCCCCTTCAGCGGCTCGATCTGGACCGAACGGGTTGACATCTGAACGGACCCCCAGTCATAGGCGCGGCCACTTCCGGACAAAATGCTGCCGTAGCTCAGTGGTAGAGCGCATCCTTGGTAAGGCTGAGGTCGTGAGTTCAATCCTCACCGGCAGCACCATTTCTTCGTCGAGGCGATCGCCGTTGGCGATAAAAAGGGCGGGCTTAACTCTTGGTCTGTCAAGACCGCTCGCGTTCGATGACAGCCATGAAAATTTTAAGAAACGGCAGGCTGCGAGGTTGTTTTGCGAAGGGGGCCGTTGTTCAAAAAGCTTCAGCGATCGCGGTCCCTTAGCGGCTTATCGCCGAGCGCGGCTTCGATCCCGCGAGCAACCGCATCGCCCACCCAGACGATCACTCCAAGGAGAAGTATGGCGAGTGCAAGTTGAATTCCGGTAATCACGATTCGTCTCCGTGAATTCCGTTTAGCCGCTACCCATTGAACGAGCAATTAATGCTGGATGACGAGCGTGTCATTTGAGGCACGGTTCACCTCGGCCGGTTGCGCGTTCCCTCGCCGACGGTGATGAAGAGCGCGAGAACCGGGCCTGACGCATCCGCGGTATGCCAGGTCCCTTTTGGGTTGATTGCGTAGTCGCCCGGCCCGAGCTCGAAACTCTTTGCGCTTTTGTCGCCCTGTTCCTGATGGAGAACCATTTGGCCCTCGAGGCAGCAGACAACCTCGTCTCCCGACGGGTGGATTTCCCAACTTGTCCAGGGTTCTTCAAACCGGAATAGACTAACGAGCCGCCCTTCGCCTTCATCATCAAGATGTCGCCCCCCATAGGCTTCGAACCAATCGAGGCCCGTAAACTGAGGTTCCGACGATGCTCGTCCGAGGCGGCCGAGATGGACTGGAAAATCGTGAAGCGATTGGCCTTTCATAAGACCTCGCAATCGTGGCTTTGCCGTTCGAGCACCGAAGTGTTCAAACAATTCACTCGGCTTCGATCGGTGCGCACGCCTTTCGAAGCCAGTCGAGATCGCTCCCCGAAAGCGTCGGTCCGATCTTTGCAAGGACGTGCGCATGGTAGCAATTGAGCCAGACGAGTTCCTCGGGATCGAGCATCTGCACTTGGACCAGTCTGCGATCGATCGGCGCGAATGTCAGAGTCTCGAAGCCAAGCACTTCCTTTTCGGCACCGGCGATCTCGCGCTTTACGACGAGCACCAGATTTTCGATCCGGATCCCAAATTCGCCCGTCTTATAATAGCCCGGTTCGTTCGAAAGGATCATGCCTTCCTGGAGCGGTTCGTCGCCGCCCGACTGAACACTCCCAACCGGAGAGATCCGCTGCGGGCCTTCGTGGACCGAGAGGAAGCTTCCAACTCCGTGACCTGTGCCATGAGCATAGTCGAGGCCCGCCTCCCACAACGAGCGCCGGGCGAAACTGTCGAGCTGGCTGCCTCGAGTTCCCTTGGGAAACAGAGCCGTCGCGATTGCGATATGCCCTTTAAGAACCCGAGTGAAACGATCGCGCATTTCGTCGGTCGGTTCGCCGATCACGACCGTTCGCGTAATATCGGTCGTTCCATCGACATACTGGCCACCCGAATCGATCAAATAGAGTGACCCGGACTCGAGCTTCCGGTTGGTCTTTTCGCTCGACTTGTAGTGAACAATCGCTCCGTTCGAACCCGCCCCGGAAATACTGTCGAATGACAGATCCTTGAGCTCCGGAGCCTCGCGACGAAACGCCTCGAGCCGATCGGATGCCGACAATTCATCCATGCCTCCGTTCGGCGCCTTTTCGTCAATCCAGTGAAGGAACCTCGCCATCGCAGTTCCGTCGCGTGTCTGGGCTGCTCTTTGGCCGGCGATCTCAGCTGGGTTCTTGATGGCCTTTGGAAGAATGGTCGGATCACGCAATTCGAGCACCTTGGCACCGGCAGCTTCGAGAGCCTCGAAAATCGCGGCGACCGCGCGCTCGGGATCGACCACCACGGTCTTGCCACCAAGATCTGCAAGCGCCTTCTCGAACTCGAAGCGCTCGTGAATTCTCACGCCGTTGCCGAGATGCAGCTGAACCTCGGAGGAGATTTTTTCGGATGCAACGAAGAGATCGGCGGTCCCGTCGGAATGAACGAGGGCATAAGCGAGCGCCACAGGTGTTCGGCTGACGTCCTGACCGCGAACATTGAACGCCCATGCGATCGAGTTCGAGTGCGGAAAGAACTGCAGCGTCGGCATGAAGTTTGGATAGCCAGTCGCCGATTTCCGTTCGTTTCTCCGAGGCCGACTTGCCGGCATAACTCTCCGGTTGAACGGCCAAATGGGCTTTCGATGCCTCGGGACGGTCAGTCCAGATCTCATCGATCGGGTTGCGCTCGACCGCGACGAGTTCAGCGCCGCGACTTGCCAATGCTTCTCTCGCCTTGCTGACCCAATCGCGTGTGTGAAGCCATGGATCGTAGCCGATCCGAGCGCCTTGAGGCGCATGTTCCTCGAGCCACTTGGCGGTACTTGTCTCTGGAACCGACTGATAGCTCCACTCGGTCGGACTGACTTGTTGCCGGACCTGGAGCGTGTAACGGCCGTCGACAAAGATCGCCGCCTGTTCGGGCAGGACGACCGCCGAACCCGCCGAACCCTTGAACCCCGTAAGCCAGGCGAGGCGCTGGGCATAGGTTCCGACATATTCGCTCATGTGCTCGTCGGTGAGTGGAACGACGAACCCATCGAGCCTTTCGGCCCTGAGTTGTTCACGAAGCGCCTTCAGGCGATCTGCATAGGTAGACATGTCAGCGCATATAATGCGCTTTTGGGCTGGACGCACGCGTCTGCTCTTGCTTTCGCAAAAGCCATGAACACGCAAACCGACATGCCCTCCCCGCCTGCCGCCGAACAGCGGCCGCACAGCTTCGAACGCCACGGGATCACGGTTGATGATCCGTGGAATTGGATTCGGGACGCCAACTATCCAAACGTCACCGATCCCGATGTCCTTGCCTATCTCAATTCCGAAAACGAATATTTCGATGGCTGGAAAAAGGCGCACCAGGATCTGATCGACCAGCTGTTCGAAGAGATGAAGGGCCGAATCAAGGAAGACGAAAGTTCGGTTCCGATCCGTGATGGCGACTTTCTCTATTGGTGGGCATTTAAGGAGGGAGCGCAATATCGGACCTGGTACCGCCAATCCGTTGGAGGTGAAGAACACCAGGCAATCTTCGACGAGCCGACCGAGGCGTCAGGTCGCGAATATTTCCGTCTTGGAGCACTCGAAGTCAGCCCCAATGGAAAGCTTCTCGCGACACTTGCCGACTATAACGGCTCCGAACGATTCGAACTTCGAATTCGCGATCTTGCAACCGGCAAGGATTTGGAGACTGTCACCGAGGTTGGAATAGGACAGCCCGTCTGGACGAGCGACAGCGGTGGGATCGTCTACACCGAGGTCAACGACCAATGGCGAAGCTATCGCGCTCGCTATCACCGCCTTGGTCAATCTTCCGACGAGGATCTGACGCTTTACGAAGAAACCGAGGAACTCGGATTTTCCGTTGGGGTGGGCCGCTCTCAGGACAAAAGCCTCATTTTCATTTCGACGGGCGACAATGTGACCAATGAGGTCCGGTCGGTGCCGGCGAACGATCCCTCGCAACCGCGCTGCCTGATTTCCGGGCGAAAGGAGGGCCGGGAATATCATGTCGACGCTGCGCATGGAAAACTTTGGATCCATACCAACGACACGCACGTGAATTTCCGAATTGCCGAGGCGGACATTGAGCGACCCGAGGAGTGGCGAACTCTCATCGAGGGTTCGGACGAGGTCTACCTCACCGGGATCGTTTCGTACCGCGACCACCTTGCCATCAGTTGCCGAATCGAAGGCCTCGATCAGCTGGTGCTCAGGAGCTACGACGGCAAAGACCGGCGAATTCCCTTCAAGGAGGCGAGCTACAGCGCGTTCTTCCTCGGGAATCCCGAATTTGCGCCCGATTCCTATCGGCTTGGCTATTCATCGATGGTCACACCAATGACCACCTTGGATTACCATCCGGAGACCGACGAACTCGAAATCCGCAAAATTCAGGAGATCCCGTCGGGATATGATCCCACGCAATATGCCACTGAGCGGCTCATGATCGAAGCCCGCGATGGCTCGAAAGTGCCGGTTTCGATCGTCTACA
The DNA here is from genome assembly GCA_963703055.1 of uncultured Alphaproteobacteria bacterium. Classification (GTDB taxonomy): domain Bacteria; phylum Pseudomonadota; class Alphaproteobacteria; order Sphingomonadales; family Sphingomonadaceae; genus Sphingomicrobium. The sequence goes on from OY969784.1 coordinate 1,522,771, forward strand.
AAAAGCCGTTCGAAAAGAATGGCGAAGCAAAGCTCTTTCTCTATGCCTACGGCGCTTACGGCCACGCCATCCCACCGGTGTTCAACTCAAACCGCCTCAGCCTTCTCGACCGTGGTTGGGCGTGCGCGATTGCTCATATTCGCGGCGGCGATGACCTTGGGTATCGCTGGTTTCTCGACGGGAAGCTCGCAAAACGTACCAACACGTTCAACGATTTCGTCGATGTCGCCAAGGGGTTGATCGCAGACAGATTCACCAAAGCGGGCTCGATCGCGATCAATGGCGGGTCCGCCGGCGGCGAGCTTATGGGAGCAGTCGTCAATTCGGATCCGAAACTCTGGGCGGCGGCGGTCGCGGACGTACCTTTCGTCGACGTTCTCAATACCATGCTCGATGACAGCCTGCCGCTGACACCGGGCGAGTGGCCCGAGTGGGGGAATCCAATTATCGACAAGGACGCTTTCGAATATATCAAAAGCTATTCTCCCTATGACAATGTGCGGAGGCAGGATTACCCGCCGTTGCTCATCACGGGTGGACTTACCGATCCGCGGGTGACCTATTGGGAACCCGCGAAATGGGCCGCTAAACTCAGAGCAAACAAAACAGACTCCAACCTCCTCCTTCTCAAAATCAACATGGGGGCCGGTCACGGCGGCAAATCCGGGCGCTGGGAGAAACTCCACGAAGTTGCGGAGACCTACGCGTTCATTCTGACCAGGACGGAATGAGCAATCCCGCTTTCGAAACACAGTTTACCGCTTCGCCCCGGGACATCGATCAGCTGGGGCACGTCAATAATGCGGTGTGGGTGCGGTGGATTCAGGATGTTTCGACCTTGCACTGGGAGCGCGCCGCTTCCAGGCAGCATCAGGATCGCTATTTCTGGGTCGTTGTGAGACACGAGATCGATTATCTGCGGTCGGCCAAAAGCGGAGATTCGATTAGGGCGAGAACGTGGGTCGGAGACGCGCCCCGAGGCGCACGCTTCACACGTTTTGTGGAATTCCTCGACCGAACCGACAAAGTTTGCGTTCGGTCACAGACCGAATGGGCAATCATCGACAACGCGCTCGGGCGTCCGGTTCGCGTGCCGTTTGAAGTTGTAGCGCCCTTCATCTGCGCGGAGTAAGCGTTCGTCGGTGAGCCAAATCATTCTTTATGATTATTTTCGGTCATCGGCGGCGTTCCGAGTCCGGATCGCACTCAATTTAAAGGGGCTGGAATACGAAAGCCGACCGGTAAATCTCCTCTACGGCAAGCAGGGAGAGGAAGACTATCGAGCACTCAATCCCCAGGGGCTTGTTCCTGTCCTCGAAGTTGACGGGAAGCGTTTGACACAAACGCTTGCGATCATTTCCTTTCTCGATGCGAAATTTCCAGGGACACCGTTGTTTCCTTCAGCAAAAGCCGATCGTGCGCAGGTTCTTGCGATGGCGCTCGTTGTTGCGTGTGACATTCACCCACTCAACAATTTGAGAGTACTCAAATATCTCAAGAACGATCTTGGCCATGGCCAGGACGAGATCGACCGCTGGTATGCCCACTGGATCCGCGAGGGTCTCGAACCACTCGAAAAGCTTGCAGCAACGACGGCAGGCAAATTCATGTTCGGAGACTCGCCAACCATCGCCGACATTTGTTTGGTTCCCCAACTCTACAATGCGAGGCGCTTCAAAGTTACGCTCGACGGACTTCCGACGCTCCTTCGGGCGGAGGAGAATGCCTACAGACTGGACGCATTCGGCGGTGCCAATCCCGATTGTTTCGATGCGCCCGAATGACCCGCGCGGACAGCATCAACCGCGGCCTTACCGAGACCAAAGCAATCGAATCTTTCGAAATTGCCCCCTTGAAGGGCAAGGTCAGCGACGAGGAATGGGCGACCAGGGTCGATCTTGCAGCAGCCTACCGGATGGTCGCGCATTTTGGCTGGGACGATCTTATTTTCACTCATCTTTCGGCGCGGATTCCCGGAGACGACGAGCATTTCCTGCTCAATCCCTACAACCTCATGTTCGAAGAAGTGACCGCATCATCGCTGATCAAAGTCGATGCGCAAGGGAGCCCGGTCGAGCCCACCCAGTTCCTCACCAATCCAGCCGGCTTCGTCATTCATTCGGCGATCCATATGGCGCGCGACGATGCTCACGCCGTGATGCATTTACATACGCCCTCAGGCCAAGCAGTTTCGGCCAATGCCCAAGGGCTTCTGCCGCTGACGCAAACCGCAATGCTGATCCGTTCCGACCTTGCCTTTCATGATTACGAAGGTGTTGCAGTGGATCTTGCCGAGCGCGATCGGCTCGTTGCCGATCTCGGCGAAAAGAACGCAATGATCCTTCGCAATCATGGGACTCTTGCGGTCGGGAATACCGTCGGGGAATGCTTCGTTCGGCTCTACTTTCTCGAGCGCGCCTGCCAGGCCCAGGTCCTTGCGCTCTCGGCTGCGAGCGACATCAATAATCCACCTCAGGGCGCACCGGAGATCACCGCCGAGCAGGGTCAAAAAGGAGTTCCGCTTGCTGCAAATCTCCTCGCGTGGCCGGCACTGAAACGAAAGGCGTTCCGTCTCGACCCGAACTTTGCCACCTGATCCCTTCTGATCGCCTTGCGCGGACGGGCGTTGGCAGGCAAAGCCTCGCCATGGCCAGGGTTTGCATACACTCTTGAAGAGACGCGTCGCCTGCGTCAGCGACTATCGTGCGCTCGCCAAGAAACGCCTGCCGCATTTTCTTTTCGAATATATCGACGGCGGTTCCTACGGCGAGGAAACCCTGAGGCGAAACGTCGAGGATCTGCGCGACATCGCACTGAGACAACGGGTTCTCAAAGACGTTTCAAAAATCAATCTCTCAACAAAGCTTTTCGATCATGATTGGGCCATGCCCGTTGGTTTGGGGCCGGTTGGACTTGCCGGACTTTTCGCACGCCGCGGCGAAGTCCAGGCCGCGCGCGCCGCGGCGGCGAAAAATATACCATTCACACTTTCAACGGTCTCGGGCTGCTCACTTCAGGAAGTTGCGCAGTCGGGCCATGTTCCCTGGTTTCAACTCTATTTCGTCAAGGACCGCAGCTTTGTTTCGGACGTGATCGATTGCGCAAAGGCGATCGGTTGCAGCACTCTTGTCGTCACCGTCGATCTTGCGGTTCCAGGATCACGTTATCGCGATTCCCGAGCCGTCGGCAAAGGTTTGCGCCGTGCGGTCCAACTCGCATCACGGCCACGCTGGCTCTGGGACGTTGGCGTTTTTGGGCGGCCACACAGCTTTGGAAATTTAGAGGCGGTCGTCGGAAGGCGCGCACCGCTCGAGGACTTTCAGGCATGGGTTCGCGCGAATTTCGATGCTTCGGTGAACTGGAAGGACGTCGAATGGGTCCGCAGTCGCTGGAAGGGGCCGCTGATCATCAAGGGCGTTCTCGATCCCGAAGACGCGCTCGAAGCCGAGAGAAGCGGCGCCAGTGCGATCGTCGTCTCCAATCATGGCGGGCGACAACTCGACGGAGTTCTGTCGTCGGCCCGCGCTCTTCCGATCATCGCGAGAGCGATCGAAGGCCGAATTCCGCTTCTGGCGGACGGCGGGGTGCGCTCGGGCCTCGATGTAGTGCGGATGCTTGCACTCGGCGCGGACTTCGTCTTGCTCGGGCGAGCCTGGGCCTACGCGATTGCCGCAGACGGCGAGAGGGGAATTTCCCACGTCCTAAGGCTCATCGAGGCCGAAATGCGGGTCGCAATGGCATTGGCCGGCTGCACGGATGCGAAGATGCTCAACGAGACTTTCATCACGAGTATTTGAACTTCGCGGCTGTGACCCCGCAAGCACAGGAGTAATAAATTACAAGCTGCGACAGCAACTTATGCGAATAGCGGTTGCGCCGTTGCCGAGTTGCCGCTTAACTGAAGGTAATAGCTCAATTGTGGCAAGTCCTGACGATACTTGGAGTGGTCTTGCCTCGATTTCTGCGGACGATGGGAGGGAATTCAATGTTGAAGTCGATGTGTGCGCTGGCGTTTGTCTTTATCTGTTCGTCAGCCATTGCCGGGAGCCAGCCGCCCCCCCCGCAGCAACGACAGGACGCCCCGGCAGATCGGGCCGCTCAACGAGTGATCTGCCAGGATGAAGAGGTGACCGGTTCTCGCGTCGCTAGCCAGCGCGTCTGCATGACTGCAGATCAGTGGAAGCAGCATCAGCAGGATGCGCGCGATGTGACCGATGAGCAGCAGCGTCTGGGACCGCATATCTGATGCTTGCTGGTGTTGCGGCGCTCACGCTTTTGAGCGGTACGATAGCTACCGAAACGGACACAGGCGATTTGCCACATGTCTTTATCGCGGCGTGCCTCGACGGACAGGCGAAATTGTCTCCAGCAGACGCGCATGCAGTTTCCTTCGAAGCCCTTCCTGACAAGCTGAAGCGGACCCTGGGACACCCGGCGTCGGCTCAAGTCTGGAAACTGGACGGGCCAGGCGACGAATTTCTCTACATCGTGGATTATTCCGGCCAGCGCAGCTACAACCAACGAGTTTGCGGCGCAGCTTCGAACCGATTAGACCTTCACGCGGCAGCCGACGAAATTGAAAAGCGCGTGACGGGAGACGTATATCCAAAAAGCTCGGGATTGGTTCAATGGACCGATCCCACGGGCGGCTATACCACCTATGTTACCAAGGCCGGAGACTTCGGTGTTCTCCAGGTCAATTGGTTTTCCGACAAGGTGCGGCGAAGAGTTGTAGAGCTGTACCGCCCGTTTCAATAGTATCGCAGAACGAGAATTCGGAAATGTTGCTGTGCGCGCTCGCATTAGGGCATGATTCGCATTGTTTGAATCTTTCGCGATTCACAGCCGGCTAATTTTTTGATTCAAGCTGCTGGCTGGAAGAGGCCAGCAGGGATGAGCAAAGCCCATTCGATGGACCTTCAAGAGCTGGGAGGGTGGCCGACATTGCCTCGGGGAGTTCGGCGCGCGCCGCCGCGAGGCAGGTCGAGACTCTGCATTCGTCATGTGGTCCGCGGGTGCGTATTTTTTGCAATTGCTTACAGACAAAAAGCGCGAAAATGTCTGTACATGGTAAGCGCGAAAAGATGCTCGAAGAACACGGCATCTGACCTCGGTCGGCGCCTCACGACCAGCGAGCCAGGCCGCTGATGGATGCCTTGCCCATTTTTGAGAGGCGCCAGACCTTGCATTCCCCGCTCTGGGGGGTGACCGCAGGACCAAGTAGCGGCTCAAGGGCCCATGCACGTCATTGTAACGGCGCACTCATCTGCTCGGGTGCCGAGATCCGCCACATGTTCTGTCGGCCATGCTATGGCTTGACGCTTGCCGGAAAAGGTGGGGGAGCGGGCTGGATAGGCTTCCGCCTGACTTGAGCATTTCAGCCCGTCCACGTCAGGTAATTGTCGCCATGTCGCTCCTGGCTGTGCTTTCGTTGTGCTTTGAAGCGCCCGAAGACCAAACCAAGCGTGCGCCAACCACAGGTAAGCGAGCTAGCCGTGTTTCAAAGCGAAAACTCAGTGGTCGGGGAGAGAGGATTCGAACCTCCGGCCCCTGCCTCCCGAAGACAGTGCTCTACCAGGCTGAGCTACTCCCCGACCGGAACCCGCGTCGGTTGTGACAAAGTCACCGCGGGAGCCAAGGCCGCGGCTAGATAGATGCGCCTTGGGACAAGCGCAAGCCACGCATTCACCGGCTAAGCTGGTCCAGCCAGTCCTGATGTCGAACAAATTTTTCACGCGGTGAACCCTGTCGGGCGAGCGTGATTTCCTGCGTTTCGATCCGGCGCCAGTCGTCATAGTCGGTTGGCATTACTCCCCTCGACTTGAGCAAATGCTTCAGGCCTTCCGCGCCGTGGCGATCGCCACGGCTTCCGGGAGGCAGCTCGCTCACGATCTGATCGGCGATCTCATAGCCATCGGGACGATTGGTTCCGATCGTCCCGGTTGGACCGCGCCTTGCCCAGCCCACCGCGTAGAGCCGCTCGGAGATCCGCCCGTTCTCATTCTTGAACTTTCCCCGCTCGAAGGGGACGTCGGTGATCGGCGACGTCGAATAGCCGATGGCACTGACGACAAGTGATGCGGGGACCTTGTAAAGTTCGCCAGTGCCCCGAGCCTGGCCATGTTCATCGAGTTGGGTTCGCTCGACAATCACTCGTTCGGGTCTCCCCTCCCCCTCGATCCTCACCGGCCGAGCAAAAAAATCGAAGACGATGCTTTTGGATTTGTTTGGCTGAAGCTCTGCAAAGCCGCGGAGGAGACCAACCGACTTTCGAAGCCCGGGATCGAGCAGTTCGTCAACCTCGCTGCTCGGGAAATCGGCAAGATCCACAATTGGGACCGCAGCCTCGAGATGGCCGAGTTCGCCGAGTTCCTTGGGAGTCATCGCGATCTGGTGCGGCCCACGCCTTCCAAGGACTGTGATCGTTCGGATCGAGGACCGATCGAGCGCTTCGAGCGCATGGCCAACGATGTCGGATCCGTGAAATTCATCATGGGTCTTGGAAAGGATGCGGGCGCAGTCGAGCGCAACATTGCCATTTCCAATCACGACGGCATTCGAGCCGCTCAAATCGGGGTCGAGATCTGCGAATTCGGGGTGACCGTTATACCAGCCAACGAATTCGGCCGACCCGAAGACATTTTGAAGATCCTCGCCATCGATTTTCAGTCTTCGATCATGCGGCGCACCCGTCGCGAGAACGACGCAGTCATAAAGTTCGAGCAGCTCGGCGACCGAGACATCTTTACCGACCAGCACATTGCCGATGAAATCCACCCCTGCGCTCTCCGCGACCTTGTCGTAGCGCTTCGAAACGGCCTTCAGAGATTGGTGGTCTGGCGCCACTCCGAACCGGATCAGCCCATAGGGGACGGGGTAGCGATCGAGAATATCGACCCGAGCTTTGTCGGAATAGGCCTTTTCGAGCGCCTCTGCAGTATAGAAGCCGGCCGGCCCTGAACCGACCACCGCGAAATGCCGCATTCAGCCTCCTGTCGCAACGAAGCCGTACCTGCCTCGTCCGGCCGCGACCCGCAACGAATCAATTAGCTATTCGAGTGATTCTCGAGCAGCGCATTACCGCTCTTTTGCAGTGCACCGTGAATGATCCCCGAAAACATCCCGAGCATCGGTGGCAGGAGGACCTTCAAGCGCACTTTGGTCTCCTCGACGTCGATCGTCGCGGTAATGGACTGTCCCATGGCGGCAACGTCGAGGTTCAGTTGATCGCCGACCCAGCCTGTTTGCACCTTGGCTCCCCCTGGAATGTGCTCCTCGAGGCGATGGATGTTGCTTGCAATCCGGCGCCGAGCCTCATCCTTGCCGAGATTGTGCGGAAGATCGACTTCGATAGGCTGACTCATTCGCGCGACGTGGACCAGTGTTCAGCGCTTTTCAAGCTGCAGCATGGGAGTATGCTGGCCGTCATGAAGCTCGTCCTTTCAGCCCTCGCGCTCGTTCTCGCACCCTTCCAAGGCGTTGCCGCTCAAACGGTTTCACAAGGATCGCCAGCGCTCCAGCCGAGTTCCCCTGGGACGAGCCCGTCGCAAACGCTCCCCTCCGCCGCGAACTGGGACCCCGCTGCCCAATATATTACCGTTGGACAGGACGAGCCGGGCTATCGCTCGTGGTATCTCTCAACGCCCGCCCACGCGATCCAAGTCAAAGCATTCAACGATTATCTCACGACCAACCAGGTGGAAGGCGTGCTTCCGACCTGGCAGCTCCTTCGCACTGCAACGGCCTGGCAGGAATGCGGCGCACAGCCTTTTGAAGTGCCGCCAACTGAGGAGTGGCAGCATATGGTCCAGACGCTTCGCTATGTCCGCGATTATGTGATCCCCGCCGTTGGACCGGTCGAGCCAGTGTCAGTCTATCGTAATCCTCAGCTCAACAAATGCGCAGGGGGAGCGCCCGAAAGCGCTCACAGGCTCGATTCAGCGATCGACATGGTTCCGTTGCGCCCGACCACTCGTGAAGCCCTCATGAAAACGCTGTGCGGAGTTCATTCCGAGCACGGGGCCGCCTATAATGCCGGTCTTGGTTTCTATGCCTATTTGCGCTTCCACGTCGACAGCACCAAATTTCGTCGCTGGAACATGGATCCCGCAGTTGCCGCCGATTGCCCGGCGATCATTCATCCAGAGGATATCGCAAGTGTCGGCCAACCTTTGCCACCATCGCCAGCCCCTCTGACGACGCCTGCAAGCATCCCACTTGTTGCACCCGGCCCGACGGCACCTCAGGCAAATGGCTCGACCTCAGCGCCTTCAGCGAGCGCTTTGCACCCCAAATCGGGCGAGGGACCCGGACCGCCCCACTAGAGCTTTTGTCCGTCATTCACTGGTCGGAAAGACAAGTTTGCAACCTGGCCTTGTGTTGCACAAGTGCAACACCATATCCGCTGGAACGCATTTGACGGACGAGGACATATGGATTTCGAAAAGCTCACCGAACGCGCCCGCGGCTTCCTTCAGGCCGCTCAAACGATCGCGGTTCGGGAGCATCAGCAGCGGATCGCACCTGCGCATCTTTTGAAAGCGCTGCTTGATGACGAACAGGGAATGGCCTCCGGGCTGATTGAAGCGGCAGGCGGCGATTCCAAGACGGCTCGGCGGGAAGCCGACGAACTCGTTGCCAAGATCCCCAATGTCACTGGAAGCGGAGCATCGCAGGCACCCTCGCTCGACGGCGATACAATGCGCATCCTCGACCAGGCGGAGCAGATCGCCAAGAAAGCCGGCGACAGCTATGTGACAGTCGAACGCATTCTTCTCGCAATGGCGCTCGCCAAAGGAACCGGCGTCGCCGCAGCGCTCGCAAAGGCACGAGCAACTCCGCAAAATCTGAATGCTGCGATCGACAAACTGCGGGGCGGACGCACAGCCGACAGTCAGTCCGCGGAGGATCGATATGACACGCTCAAGAAGTTCGCTCGCGATCTCACTGACGCTGCGCGCGCGGGCAAACTCGATCCGGTGATTGGACGTGATGAGGAAATCCGTCGCACAATTCAGGTTCTCGCCCGCCGGACGAAGAACAACCCCGTATTGATCGGCGAACCCGGTGTCGGAAAGACCGCGATTGTCGAAGGGTTGGCGTTGAGAATCGCAAACGGCGATGTGCCGGACGGAATCAAGGATAAACGCCTGCTTGCGCTCGACATGGGCGCGATGATCGCAGGCGCCAAATATCGCGGCGAATTCGAAGAAAGACTGAAAGGCGTGCTTGACGAGGTCCGGCAGGCTGAAGGGGATATCATCCTTTTCATCGACGAAATGCACACATTGGTGGGCGCGGGGAAGGCCGAAGGCGCGATGGATGCTGGAAACCTCCTCAAACCCGCGCTTGCGCGAGGTGAGCTTCACTGCATCGGCGCGACCACTCTCGATGAATATCGCAAATATATCGAGAAGGACGCGGCTCTCGAACGGCGATTTCAGCCGGTGTTCGTGGGCGAACCGACGGTTCCGGATACGATTTCGATCCTTCGCGGACTGAAAGAAAAATATGAGCTTCACCACGGCGTCAGGATTACTGATGCAGCGCTCGTTGCCGCAGCGACATTAGGCAATCGCTACATCACCGACCGCTTCCTTCCCGACAAGGCCATTGACCTTATGGACGAGGCCGCGAGCCGCATTCGTATGGAAGTGGAATCAAAGCCGGAGGAAATCGAAGGTCTCGATCGCCGGATCATTCAGCTCAAGATCGAACGCGAAGCCTTGAAGAAAGAGCAGGATGCGGCTTCGAAAGACCGCCTGAAACGTCTTGAAGAGGAGCTCGCAAATCTCGAGCAGCAGTCGGCAGAACTCACCCAGCGCTGGCAGGCGGAAAAAGAGAAAATTTCGGCCGAAGCCAAGATCAAAGAGCAGCTCGACGCTGCACGGCTCGAGTTCGAGCAGGCCCAGCGCGCGGGCGACCTCGCCAAAGCCGGCGAGCTCGCTTATGGGCGGATTCCGGATCTCGAACGCCAGGTCACCGACGCGCAGGCGGCAGCAAAGGGTGCAATGCTGCGCGAGGAAGTCACCGATGGCGACATCGCTGCGGTCGTCAGCAAATGGACGGGCGTTCCTGTCGAACGGATGATCGAGGGGGAGCGCGAAAAGCTACTCAACATGGAAGGCGCAATCGGTGCTCGAGTGATCGGGCAGGAGGAAGCCGTTAAGGCGGTTTCTTCCGCCGTTCGACGCGCGCGAGCGGGCCTTCAGGACCCGGGCCGTCCGCTCGGCTCATTCCTGTTTCTGGGGCCAACGGGCGTTGGAAAAACCGAGCTCACAAAGGCGCTCGCCGAATTCCTGTTCGACGATGCGTCCGCAATGGTTCGCATCGACATGAGCGAATTCATGGAAAAGCATGCGGTGGCACGGCTCATCGGGGCACCACCTGGTTATGTCGGCTATGAGGAAGGGGGCGTTTTGACCGAAGCGGTTCGGCGCCGGCCCTATCAAGTGATCCTATTCGACGAGGTCGAGAAGGCTCATGGGGATGTGTTCAACGTTTTATTGCAGGTTCTCGACGACGGAAGGCTCACCGATGGTCAGGGCCGAACCGTCGATTTCAGCAACACGATCATCATCCTGACATCGAACCTCGGGTCCCAGTTTCTGGCTTCGCTTGGCGAAGACGAACCCGTGGAGAAAGTCGAGCCTCAGGTCATGGAGCTCGTTCGAGCGCATTTTCGTCCCGAGTTTCTCAATCGACTCGACGAAATCATTCTATTTCATCGATTGGGCGCCGGACACATGGGTCCGATCGTCGACATCCAGATCGCAAGACTTCAGAAGCTTCTCGAAGATCGAAAAATTCATCTCGACCTCACCAAGGCGGCACGGGCCTGGCTCGGGCGCGTCGGCTATGATCCCGTCTATGGGGCACGGCCGCTAAAACGGGCGGTTCAGAAATATCTTCAGGATCCGCTCGCCGACAAAATCCTGTCAGGCGAAGTCCTCGACAATTCTGTCGTTCGGGTCGACGAAGGAGACGGACAACTCGTTCTGACCCCAGTCGATGCCAAACTTTGGCGGGAAGCCGAATAGTCTTCCGGATCGTGACGAAGGCCTCTTAAAGTCCAGGCGACGGCTGGGTCTCGGTATGCTGCTCATCGAGCTGCTGGTGCACTTGCAACTCATGCTCTTTCCATTGAGCAGCAGTCATGCAGATCCTTTTGGACGCGAGGCGTGAGCCAATCTGCTGTTCGGTTTCGCAGATGACCTTGTTGGGATCGGCGGTCGCTTGAGTAGGCTTGCTGGCAGTGTTCGACGAACCTTGAGTGGTTTGAGCCACCGCTGGAACCGACAGCAGCAGACCGGTGCAGACGACGAGCTTCAACATTACAAAAACTCCTTTTCGAACATCTGTTTATCATGGAACTCGGTTTGCTGGTCAACAGTTGTCTTCGAGCGCGAGACAAGGGCTATCGACCCGGGAAATGGAATCTCCGCGTTCACGGAACTGAGAAAAAGAACTCCTTCATTGAGAGGAGTTGACCGCATGCGAAGGTCGACCGTACGGCGGCGCGGTGCAGTCCAGCCCTTCCTATCATGAAGCGGTGCTCGCGTTTCAGCGAGGAGATTTGGAAGGAGCGCGTAGCCTTGCTGAAGGCCAGATCGAAGCTTCGCCAACCGCTGACCTCGTCCACCTGCTTGGCCTCATTGAATGCCGCTCCAACAATCTCGAAGCAGGAATAGCCTACCTTAGACGTGCGCACGAAATGGACCCAGATGATCTTCGCCATCGCGTAATTCTCGCGCGCGCGCTGGTCGACAGTGGCCATGCTCGGGAAGCTCTCGAAGCCGCGCCAGCTCCGAGCGGCGAGAGTCCATCAGAGCTCGCATTGTGGCAGGTGCGTGCCGAGGCCGCCGGTTCGTCATCGGATTGGGAAGCCGCCGCCGAAGCATGGGGAGCCTTGGCTCATGCCCGACCGATGGATTGGCGCGCGTGGAGCAACCGAGCTCATGCTCTTGGAACTCTCAAGCGTTGGCCGGAAGCCGTGGACTGTTTCAAGCGAGCCGTTCGAGCCAATCCGTCTGAACTTCAACTTCTACAGGCTCTTGCGTCCGCTCTGGCGAGCCTGGGGCGTTTTCAGGAAAGTGCCGACGAGTATGAAAAATGGGTCGAAACCTCGCCCAACTCAATCTCGGCTCGGATCCTTTATGCAAGGGTTCTTGCGGATCTGGGACGCGGAGAAGAGTCCGACCTCCAGGTCGATAAGGCATCAATTCTTGCTGGAGCACCCGGCTTCGCGGAAACCGAAAGTGGGATCGCCGCGCTCATCACAAGGAACGATTTGACGGTCGATGTCGCAACCGCCCGTGAGCTCGCTCTTCTTCTCGAGAGAACCGGCCGGCTCGAAGCTCTCGAAATCCTGGTGAACATTTTTCAATCAAAGAACTTGAAGTGCGAAGGTCTCGCTTATGCCGCTTCGGCTGCAATGCTTCGGAAAGGCCAAGCCCAAGAGGCACGCCGAATTTTGAATACTCTGCCCTCTTCTGAGGATCCGCTTCGCTGGCACTGGCTGATGAGTAGAATCTGCAATTCGCTCGGCGAAGCCGACCAGGCATTTTCGGAAGCGGTTTTGATGAACCGGTCACAGGACGACTTTGCCGGCTGGGTTCAAAAAGGACGCCGCCACCTAATTTCGATCAATGAGCTCGCTGATCGAGTGACTGAAGGTTGGGCAGCGGAGCTCAAAGTCTTGCGATCCGCGCGGGGAGCGGACCCGGCATTTATCGTAGGTTTCCCGCGCTCCGGTACGACGTTGCTGGACACGTTTTTGATGGGCCACCCATCTGCGGTCGTTCTCGAGGAAGTTCCGTTGATCAATTCAGCAATCGCGATGCTTGGCGATGCAAGGCTTTTGGACGCGCGTTCGAAATCGGATCTGGAACGCGCGCGCGAAGCTTATTTCGAAGAGCTAAGACAGCATGCCGACCAAAGACCGGCGGAGCTCGTCGTCGATAAGCTGCCGCTCAATATGCTTGCCGCACCCTATCTTTATTGTTTGTTTCCACACGCGCCACTCGTGTTTGTGCAACGCCATCCGTGCGACGCAGTGCTCAGTTGCTTCATGCAGTCGTTCGTCGCGAACGAGTCCATGGCCTGTTTTCTCGAGTTGGAGACCGCCGCAAAATTCTATGACGCAGCGATGCGGCTTTGGACGCGTTGCAGAGATGCAATGCCCTTAAGGGTTCAAACGATTGTTTATGAAGACCTTGTCGCAGAACCTCGGTCGACCCTTAAACCTTTGATCGAATTTTTGGGACTGGATTGGCGCGACTCGCTGCTCGACCATCAGTCGACAGCAAAAGCTCGTGGTGCGATCCAAACCCCAAGCTACAATCAGGTTGTTCAGCCCCTTACGAAGGCATCCACCGGGCGATGGAAGCGCTATTCGAAAGAGCTCTCCCCAGTTCTTCCAATCCTGATGCCTTGGGCCGAGCGGCTTGGTTATTCCGATTGACCGCTGCGCGGTGCGGAAGATCGAGACTTCTTGAAAGATCGCGCGTGAAAGAGCCCCAGCTGATCGCCTGATGATGACGTCAGCTGGTCTTAAGCCCTAGTCGTCTTCCCCGCCGTTTTGCTTGCGCTCTGCTGCCCATTGGGCAGCTGTCTTGCAAATTCTTGAGCCTCCGGTCCGGCTCCCGATGAGATCCTCGGACTTGCAGATCTTCCGATTGGGATCGAGTGCGGTTTGGCTATCCACCTGCTTTGGCTGCTGCTGAGATTGAGCTGACTGAGCTTGCTCAGGCGCAGCTAGGGCCGGGACGCTGGCGGCAAGAATAATGGCTGGCAAAAACACGAACGATTTCAGCATGAAAGCTCCCCACTGGATTTCCAGCCGAACCCGTTAAGGTGACTAAGGCTAAAGATCAACGGGAATTAACCCGGATCATGTCGAGCGCAAATCCAGGATGCGCTTAAGCCTCATTCTGCATAGCCGAGCGCCGATTTGAGCGGTCCTAGCCAACGTTCAAACTCTTTCCAATGATCCGCCCCTTCGGCGTCGATCGGTTGGCGAACCTGCTCTGCGCTTGCGGTACGCACGGCCCGCTTCGTCTCGTTGAAATTGAGACAATTTTCGTCAAACGGAAGCCCAAGATAAGCCAGAAGCCTTCGGATCTCTGCTTCAGGATCAGCCAGGAGCTGCTCATGGACGAGCCGGTGCACGATTCCTGGCCGGACTTTCTCAAAGTGGTCCATGAGCCGAACGTACTCGCGATAATAACGGCCGAAATGCTCGAGATCGTAAGAGAACTCCTGCCCTCGAGCATAATGCTGTTTGTAGTTCGAAAAGCCGCACGCGAGTGCGTGGCGCCGTGAATCGATGATCTTTGCATTTGGAAACATGAGATGGATCAAGCCCACATGAATCCAGTTGTTTGGCATTTTGTCGGTGAAGAACGGCCGATCGGATTTGCGTTGAATGCGGGTGCGCTTGAGATAGGTTTCACCCAATCGCTTGAGATCTTTCGCCGAAAGGTCGCTCAGAAGTGCCGGGTAGTTAACCCATCCTTGAAGCGCTCCTCCCGCACTGGTCTCTTCAAGTTCGCGAGCTAGGACGATGACGTCAGGAAGCTCGCCGGTTCCTTCAACCATCGGGTGACTTGCAAGGATCTGCTCAATCAAGGTCGAGCCGGACCGCGGCATCCCGATAATAAAGATCGGGTCGCGAGCCTCGCAACCGAAGTTGCTTCGCTGTTCGAAAAACTCGGCGGTGAAAAGCTGCTCCGTTCTACCCACGAGCGCTGCGAGTTCATCAGGTCGATACTTGATCTGCGCACCACGCAAATTATTGCCGCGTTGGTAATGTTCAAAGCTCGCCTCGTATTGGCCCCTGTCTTCAAAAGCCTTGCCAAGCGCGAAGTGCAGCCGAAATCGATCACCCTCGTTTAGCTCTGGAGTTTCCAGTGACGTTTCCATCCTGGTGAGTTCTTCGTCGCTGAACCGATATGTCTTGAGGTTCGCAAGGCTCCACCAGGCCTCTCCATTGCATGGTGCCACTTTAAGCACCTCGCGGTAGGCGTCGATCGCTCCTTGGCTGTCTCCGACAATCTTGAGCAGATTGGCCAAACTTATCCAGATCTCGGGATTGTCCGCTTGTCTCTCGAGAAGCTTTCGACAAAGTCCGATGGCCTCGTCATTTTCGCCAACGCGGCTCAGCGCCAGAGCCTTCTGTCCGATTATTGAGTCGAGCTCCGCCTCCGGCCCGTTGATGCAGTTCAATTCCTCGAGCGCCTCTCCGGAGCGACTGAGCATATCGAGCGCAACGGCCCGGGTGTAATGGCTGTAAAAGAAGCCAGGGGCTAGCTCGATGGCCCGACGAAGGAGCACATCCGCGTCGCGAGGGTAGCCTGAGTGAAGAGCGATCTCCGCGAGCATTCGAATTGCAGCGACGTCGCCAGGTCGTTGGGAAAGTACAGAACGCAGGATCTGTTCTGCTAATGGCAGGTCGTTTCGGACCATCGCCTCGCTTGCGTTGCGGATGTTTGGATCGTGATCCGATGCTTCAATGGCCGCAAGTTCTGCCTCGTTCGCGCTCTCGGTCTCGCCTAGGCTTCTAAGCGCGCGTCCAAGCGCTCGATAAGCTTCAGCGTCGTGCGGATTGGCCGCGATCTTCCTGCGCGCCTCCGCCGCAGCCTTGGTTTCTTGCTGCGAGTCCTGTGTAATCTGGTCGTTCACTTTTTACCCGGTAGCTAAAGGTTCGATTTTCGGCAATTCGGGTTTCCGATCCGCATTGATGACAAACGGGCTTGGGATTTTAGCTGGGGACGGCGACGTCAAAGGCGACGGTCATGCGTTCGCCCCGTCCGAACGGGCGCGTGCCGTGCCACATCCAGGATGGAAAAAGAACGAGGCGGCCGATCTTCGGTTCAACAAGCCTGGTGGGTGGTAGCCCAAGCTTGAGCTGGTCTTGAGGCTCGCCGAGCGTGAGGTAACCAGCATCGTCTTGCCCAACATCGGATGGCAGCACCAGATAAAGTGCCGAGCTGATCCAACCTTGCGGGTGGACGTGGTTGGCGTGATAGCCGCCTTCGATCAGCCGAACTGACCAAGCGCCACTGAAGCGGATCGAATTGCGCCGCCGCGAGAGCAAGGGATGGCGTGGATCGACGGGCGGAAGCTGCGCGACATATTCGGCAACGACCTCGCGAACAGCTTCTCTAAGCGCAATGATCACCGGTTCGGTTCGCTGAAACAGGTTGCCGTCTGTCTGAGTGCCCCCTCGGACCGACTGCTCAAGCGGTGCGCCCCGAGTTAAATGAAGTTGGCCAAGCGTCTCTATAAGGACAGTGAGTTGCGGGATCCGGTCGGCGATATCGTAGAACTCCGACAATGCGGTTATCACCCTCGAGCCAGTCCGATCTCGGGTCACCGACGATCCTCCATGCCGCCGACGCATAGGGCCAAAAGAGATAGGCGTTGGGCCGGTCTAGCCATGGCTCGATTGCGGCAACCGCTTCTTGAAATCGCGCCGAACGTAACAAATGCCTGACGCGTCGAAGCTGCGTTGACGCATCCGAAATTGCAGCGAGCGCGCTAAAAAGTGCGTCCGCCCGGTCGATGAGACCAAGCTCGGAGTATATCGCTGCTTCGTCTTCCTCGAACAGTGAGTTGTTTCCGAGCTCCAAGCGGCCAGACGCAATCGCTCGCAACGCCGCATCCCAGAGTTCGGCATGAACGAGAACGACAATTTGCTCGCGCCGGAGATCGAGATTGCGAGGGCGCAGGGCGATGGCATTGTCGAAGCTTCGTGAAAATCCTTCGCGCTCGCCTTGCATCCAACGCAGCCTTGCAAGGTGCGAATGTCCCTGCACCCAATCGGGCACCGATGACGAAGCCCGCTCGAGACCCGCGATTGCGTCATCGATCCTCCCCTCGGCAACCAGCGCGGCGGTAAGGCCCAACAGAATCTCTGGATCGCCGGGTGCGAGGCGCAGCGTGCGCACATAGGGATCCACGCTCGGGAGACCTGCTTCGTGCATTGTCCGGGCAAGAGCGTGCGCAGGATTGGCGGCATCCGGCGCAAGGGACACCGCCCTCGCAAGGGATTTTAGTGCTTCGGAATGAAGATCAAGGCTCCGGAGAATCAGGCCGTGAATGTGCCACAAGCGATAATCACTCGACCGCGAGAGCGCCCTTTCGAGCCTTGGCAGCATTTGCTGCGCGTCTCCACGATCCCACGCGGCGCTTACCTCACGAAACAGCGCCGAATCCGAGTTCCTCTGCATTTCGAGCGACCATCAGGCCCCGCCAAAGCTGACGCCCGCGGCCTCGATCAGCCCCGTAATTGCGATCCGCTCCTGCGGACGGAGGGACGGCTGCCAAAGATCGATGATCAAAACCACGCGCAGTTCATCGCTCTCGTTCCAGGCTTCGTGCTCAATGGTATCATCGAACGCGAAGGCTTCGCCTATCCGCCACTCGCGTGTGCTTGCACCCACCCTGAAACCACAACCAGCAGGCACGATCAGCGGCAAATGGCACACGACCCTCGTATTCGCGACCCCTGTGTGCGGGGGAATCCGAGTGCGGGGCGCAAGCAAGGAAAACATGGCGTTTGGCGAGGCGCCGCGAATTCGAGGCTGATCGAGCATTGCCAGAACCTCCATGGTATTCGGACAATGTCGCGCATTTGATTCGACGCGTTCGCCATTCTGCAACAGGTGGATAGCCGTCCACTGTCGGCTATTGTTTAGCTCTTTCCATTGGGCAAGAGGTACGTGGTCGGGATATTGAATATAGGGGATCATCTCGGCGACCTCGGCCCGTAGCAGAGCATCAAACTCGAGAGAAATTGCCTCGGTGGCGGCCTCCAGACGCGCTAATCTCGGAAATTTCGAAGCGTCGTGAAACTCGATTTCGGGAACACCGGGATAGTGGAATTCCGTCGGCTCCTGGTGAAAATGTCGCGTCCGCCGTGCCCTGTTTGAAGCAAAGCGTTCAGCTCGGCTTCGAGCTTCATCGTCAAGTGTCGAAGGGATTGTGCCCTTCAAGCGCTGTTCGATCGCGATCGAGTGCTGATCCCACCGGACGCGCGCATGGGCAAGAGCATCTCGCATGGGGGGAGGAACGTCCGCGGCCTGCGGAGCCTGCGAAAGGGCTTGCCCGAATGCTTCTCCGCTTCGAGCGTCCCCCAGTTGATCCAAGAGGACCGCTCGTTGAAGGAGTGATGTGAAGTCAAGTGGTGCAATCGCAAGGCTTCGCTCTGCTGCGACTAGAGCTCCGCTAAGATCACCCGCGCCCTTTCGTAAGGCCGACAGTTTGACCCAAACCGACAAACTGGAGCCATTAGAACCCGCCTCCTCTTCGAGAAGCGAGCGCGCTAGCTTGTAGTTGCCGACTTGAGCGGCGCGGTCAGCCTCCAATTCACGACCCGATGCCATTTGCACATCCATGCCCGCGTATCGTCGAATTTCAATCCCTTAAGACGTCCAAAAGAAAACGGCGGGTCCCTTGGGGGGACCCGCCGCAAACTTTGGCTTGAGTTTATACTTAGAAGTCGACCGTGAAGCCCGCGAACATATAGCGCCCAAGAGCATCATAGACCTGCGGGAAGGTATTGCCGTTTCCTTCAGCCATACCTTGTAACGGCGGATCGCGATCGAAGATGTTGTCCACACCAAGGCGCAGGTTAAGCTTCTGTGCCAAACGCGCTGTGAACGCCAAGTCGAAGTAGTCGCGCCGACCCATGCTGTAGTTGCCCGGGCTGGCGAACGGACCGCCGCCACCGTTCATGAGCGGATTCGTGCTGAGCGTGTCATCCAGACTGCTCGAGAAGTGCCGCCATTGAATCGATGCACCAATGCCATTTGGCATGGTGAGTGCGATACGTGCCTTATGACGCCATTTGGGATTTGGCGTTCCGCAAGTAGCTCCATAATAGCCCGCGCAGTCGTAGTTCAGATTACCAAACGGGTTGGTGATCAGGTGCTGCAGATAGGTTCCGACGAAGCTCAGGTTCAAGGTACCCAAACCACCCAGGCGCCGGTTGTACGAACCCTGGAAGTCGAAGCCCTTAGTCTGCAGGCCACCGACGTTCGTGTTCGTCAGTGTGATGTAGCCGTTTGGAGTGAGCCACAACGTGCCGAATTGGTCGCGGTGAACGAGGTTACAATACTGATCCGCCGTCAAACACTGGTTCATCACGGTCGAGAAACCGAGCGTTCCAATAAGACCCTTGACCTTAATGTTGAAGTAGTCGGCGGTAAGAGCAAGCCCGGGAATGAAGCGAGGCTGCACAACTACGCCGGCCGTCCACGTGTCCGCAGTTTCCGGCTTGAGGTTCGGATTGCCCCCAAGAAGACCGGTGTACTGCTGTGCCGGGTTCGAGGGAATATTGCCGTATTGTGCAGCAGTAATTCCCTCGTTTGCGCATTCGGCAGCCGTAGCGGTCGGATTTGTGCCTTCGCAAGGATCGGCCGTACCAACCAAGCCAATTCTTTGTGGGAGGAACAATTCGACAACCTGCGGCGCACGAGCCGCGCGGTTGTAGCTGGCCCGGAACCGGACATCGCTGACCGGTGCGAATTCAGCTTCCAACTTGTAGGTGCTCGTGTTCGTCGTTTGCCCCGAGATGTGGTAATTGGAGAAACGATAGCCGCCGTCGATCTGCAACAGATCAATGAAGTTGTGCTCAATGATCGGGATTTGCAATTCGCCGTAGAGCTCGCGAACGTCGAGTGAACCCGCGACCGGAGGCGTCGTAGAACCCTGGCCGGTGAGATCGCCGGACGTGAACTCGATATCCGGGCTGAAACTGAGCGAGTTCTTCATGTAGTCGGCACCGATGTTCGCTCCGATGCCGGTGTCGGCCCAAGGCGTCTGAAGACCGTAATCCGCACCGGTGAAGGTTAGATCGGCTTCAGCAATGTTCTGAGCGACATAGCCGCGCTCAAATCCTGGGACCGAAACATAGTTCAGCGCCGCCTGAGTTACGCCGCCGGTTTGGAAGACGTTATACGGTACGCAGTTGGCATCCGACCCGTTAAACACGGACCGGCACTCGATCGTTGCGCCGGGCGTGCCAGGAGCGACAATCGCGCCACCCGCGACCGATACGACATCCAGAGCCTTGGTCAGGCGTTGGAGTGAGAAGTCGTTGTAGTAGGTTTCCGAAAGCTCTGACTTACTGAACTGATAGGACGTATCGTAGGTCAGACCCTTTGCGATGTTACCGCGGATACCGGCGACGATCCGCCAATCCGTGTGCTCAAGATCATCGTCACGGCCGCCACCTTCGACGTTACGCCGACCGATCGTGACCTGTGCACCGGTGACTCCGTTGACCGTCTCAAGGTTCGCCGGATTACCGCAGATCGTCGTCCGCTCTTGGGTCGACATCAGCGGGTTGTCGCAGTTGATGAAATCGGTGTTGCTGAAGTCACCCGACGGCGCGATCAAAGCGTCCGTGTGATCGTTCATGAACATCAGCTCGGCATAAGGATGGAAGGCCGAACTGATCTCGTAATCCGCAAAAGCGCCCAGCGTGTAGCGTTCGTCAGGCCGCTGGAAATAGTTGTACGGAGCATAATTGAACAACGTCGTGCCCGGAACAAACTGGTTCCCTACGACGTGATATTTGGCGAGCTGCTGTCCGGTTGCAGGATTGAACTGGCGGAAAGAGCCCGTCGACGAGGTCGAAGAGCCGCCGCAATAATATTCGCCATATTGAGCGACATACTGCGAAGGATAGGAACCCAATGCGCAGGCTGAGTAATCGCGGGTTGATTCCAGAACCGGATCCTGGCTTCGATAGGTCGCGTAAGCCTGAACGTGGCCACGACCGTCGTCAAACGACGCCCCGAAGACTGCTGAGATATCCTGAGTACCGCCGTTGGTGCTCATGCCAGTCGGATAGAGATAACCAGAGCCCTTGTTGGCGTTGATGACCGCGCTGTCAGTATGCTGATCATGGTTGAAGACGCTTGCCTGGCCGTCGATTCGAAGACCCGTAAAGGTGTCATCCATGATGAAGTTCACGACGCCGGCAACTGCGTCCGCTCCGTAAACAGCCGACGCACCGCCGGTCAGAACGTCGACGCGCTTGACGAGCTGAATTGGAATGAAGTTGATGTCCGGGACGGCGTCGAGCGGATCACCGCCAACCATGCGCTTGCCGTTGATGAGGACCATCGTTCGCTTCGAGCCAAGACCGCGAAGATCGATATTGGCCGTTCCGCTTGCGCCGTTCGAGACGTTTGAACCCTGATCGGCAAAAACCTGCGGCAACGAGTTGATTAGATCCTCGGTCCGGCTCGTTCCCTCGAGCTTGATCTCCTGGCTGCTGACGGTGGTAACCGGGCTTGCAGTCTGAAGATTGGGCTGCGGAATGCGCGAACCCGTAACGATGATTTCCTGAGCGTTGTTGACCGGCGCGCCTTCCGCGTTCGTGCTCGGCACTCCCGCGTTCGACAGCGGCCCGGTCGTATTCGGGTTCGTCGGCATCGCGCTGTTGTCTGACGGATTACAATTGGGTGTCGACGCCGGCGTGCCCGGCGGGCAGGTTGGCGGAGTGATCGACGGCGCGTTTTGAGCGATCGCCGGCGATGCAATCATGCCTGCGCCGACCAGCAGAGTGGTCGTTAGCAAGCGCTGACGGAAATCGAGCTTCATGTATTCTTCCCCTTCACTTAGCCGAGCGCGGGGCCACGGCTGCCGTGGAACGACAAACTAAACCTTGCCGAACTGCTCCTTTTGATAGGTGAAGCGTGGAGTGGCTGGCAACGCTTGCCGACCCCTCGAGGGCAAGTTGTCAATGTGCTGTATCAATTTTGCAACAGCGGTTGCTTGCGAAAAAATCGCTCGTGCGGATAGTCTGCGCCCTACATTGGAGCCCTACATTCAGCAGGATTGGAAACTCATGCGGCGATCACCGGTTATCCTTCTTGCCTGCCTATTCGCGGTCGTTCCAGCGGCTGCATCGGCGCGATCAACGACCACTGGAACGCCAGCGGAGGTTCAACGCCTGATGGCCTGCCGCCCGATTCCCGCTCCGGATCAACAACTCGCCTGTTACGATCGCGAGACCGCTGCAATGAATGCCGCAATCGCAAGCAAAGACCTTGTCATGATCGACAGGGAGCGCGCTCGCGCAGCTGGTCGATCGCTGTTCGGTTTTTCAATTCCAAACTTCGGAGGCCTGTTTGGAACCGGTGGTGAAATCAGCCAGATCGACGGAACCATCCGGACCGCCGGTCGGAATTCCGACGGGGGCTGGCAAATCACGCTGGACGATGGATCGGTTTGGACTCAGTTGGACGATTGGCCGGGCCTCGACGCTCGACCGGGCAGAAAAGTGATTGTGAAACGGGGGTCGTTGGGAAGCTTTTGGCTGTCGATTCCTGGCGAGAACGGAATCAAGGTGAGGCGCGTCGGTTAGCGGCTCGCCTTCTGCTCCGCCTCGAGGCTCGCAGCCGCGTCAACGTAGGCCTCCTGACGATCGACACTCCAGTAGCGCAGTTCGTGAAGCGGAATGTGGGCGCCAGTGACAGCGCAAACGACATGGTCGCCGTCGGTTAGGAGTCGAAAGGTCCCCGCCAGATAATGAACGCGCGCGGCTCTTCCGTTTCCGGTCATCAACATCAGTCTATTCCTCTGTCGGGATCGAAAAGTCCCGGTTGCTTCGACATGTAGGAATGACGAGCCTTTCGCTCAACGCTGGCTTGACCGCCTGGTCGATCGACGGTGACCTCGACATTGCCGTCGCTAAAATGCAACGCCAGTGAACCAGTTGAGCGCGCGTCCGCCGCCCGCGTGAGGGTTGTCCCCTTGCGATCGGTTACTCGGACATAGCCTTTCGAGAGCGGCCGCTCGGGGTGAGCGAGCTCAGCCATCCTCCACAGCTGCGCAAGTTCGCTCGAGCAATGGGCGATACGCTGTTGAACGATCGCAGGACGAAGTCGTCCCATAATCAGGTTGAGGTCCGCGCGCGCGGTGCCGGCGCGGGCGCCGAGCGATCTTGGAAGGCGGTCGCCCAGTTCATCAAGCCTTTGGACCGCAAACTCGAAAATCGCCTGAGGCTGGGGCCAGCGGCAGACTGTGAGATCTAGACGTTCACGAGCGCGATCGGCGTGGCGCGAAAGACAATGGCGTGCCCGATGTCCGAACTCCGCTAGCAGGGCGAGCAGCTCTGCCCTAACCGGAACTGCGATTTCCGCTGCGGCAGTGGGGGTCGGAGCGCGGCGGTCCGAGGCATGGTCGATGAGCGTCGTGTCGGTTTCGTGCCCGACCGCCGAAATCAAGGGAATGGGTGAATTTGCGGCCGCCCGAACGACCTCTTCTTCGTTAAAGGCCCAGAGATCTTCGATCGACCCGCCGCCGCGCGCGATGATGAGAACGTCCGGGCGCGGCTCGACCATCGAGAATCCCCGGATCGCCTCAGCGATTTTCGCAGCCGCGCCCTCGCCCTGGACCGGCACCGGCCAGACAATGACTCGCGTCGGACAGCGATCTTCCAGCCGGTGGAGAATGTCCCGAATCACTGCACCTGTCGGCGATGTCACAACCCCGATCACTTCAGGAAGGAACGGCAGCGGCCGCTTGCGTTCGGGCGCGAACAACCCTTCTGCAGCCAATTGTTTGCGGCGCTTTTCAAGGAGGGCGAGAAGAGCACCCTCGCCTGCGATTTCCATCCGATCGACAACGATCTGATATTTGGATCGGCCAGGATAGGTCGTGAGCCTGCCGGTCGCGATAACCTCGGTGCCGTCCTCGGGCTGGAACCCGAGGGTCGAAGCGCTCCCGCGCCAGATCACCGCGTCAATGCATGCCGTCTCGTCCTTGAGCGAAAAATAGCAATGACCCGACCCATGTCGTTTGAAGCCGCTGATTTCTCCACGAACCCGGACCTGCCCAAACGCGCTTTCGACGGTCCGCTTCAGTGCGCCCGACAGTTCCGTGACAGTCAGAGCCGGTGAATTGTCGCCGCGAGCGACCTTCGCTAACAGGCCAGCGCGCGTATCGTCAGGGAGATCCATGAATATTCTGCTCTTGGGGTCGGGCGCTCGTGAAGATGCGCTCGCGTGGCGACTTAGGCAATCGCCGAGCTGCGACCGGCTGATTGCCGCGCCCGGAAATCCTGGAATTGCGCGCTGGGCCGAATGCGTTCCGATCGACCCATGCGACGCGAATGCAATTGTGGAATTCTCGCTCAGCAATGAAATCGAACTTGTCGTCATCGGGCCCGAAGCTCCTTTGGTGGCGGGCGTTGGGGATGCAATTCGGGCCAGGGCCATCCCGGTTTTCGGGCCCAACGCTGCAGCTGCGCAGCTCGAAGGATCCAAAGGCTTCACCAAGGATCTGTGTTCGCGAAATCAGATCCCGACCGCGCGCTATGTCCGGGTCGATCGTGCGAGCGAAGGCCACGCCCTGCTTGCAAAATTCGGGCTTCCGGTCGTGATCAAGGCCGACGGCCTTGCAGCCGGCAAAGGTGTCACGATTGCAACGACGGCGGAAGACGCTCGGATTGCGATCAATTCTGCCGGTGACGGGCCGCTTGTCATCGAAGAGTTCATGGAGGGCGAAGAAGCCAGCCTGTTTGCGCTAGTCGATGGAGCCTGTGCCGTTCCGCTCGCTTCGGCCCAGGATCACAAAAGGGTCGGCGAAGGCGACACCGGTCCAAATACCGGAGGAATGGGCGCTTATTCACCGGCCCGTGTCCTCACCAGGGACCTCGAAGCCCGGGCAATGGAGGAAATTGTTCGACCGACTGCACGGGCGCTCGCTTCGGAAGGGATTCCATTCAGCGGGGTTCTTTATGCCGGGTTGATGCTGACATCCGGTGGTCCGAAACTGATCGAATATAATGTCCGTTTCGGCGATCCCGAATGCGAAGCCATCATGCCGCTAATTGAAGGCGATTTCGCGAAGCTGCTTCATTCGGTCGCAAGCGGCCGCTTGGGCGAAATCGACGCTCCAAGACTGAGCTCGAAGCACGCAATGACCGTGGTGGTTGCGGCCAAGGGCTATCCCGGGACACCAGCGCGCGGAGGCGCCGTACGAGCGCTCGAGGCTGCCGAACATATCGAAGGCGTAACCGTTTTTCATGCCGGAACGACACTTGGCGAAAAGGGGTTGATCGCGACAGGCGGGCGCGTGCTCGCAGTCACTGCAGTTGCCGAAACCTTCGCGAACGCGAGGGCGCGCGCCTATCGTGCCATCGACCAGATCGACTTCGCCGACGGATTTTATCGTCGCGACATCGGATGGCGCGAACTTGAACGGGGACGCTCGTGAACGTTCTCTTGAGTTATTTCTGGCCAGCGCTCCTAGCGGGCCTTGTTGTCGGAATCATTGCGGGAAGGTTCGCATTCCGCGTCCCGCGGCGCCGGCTTCCAGCGCTCGCAATCGGGATTGTCGCTTCAATTCTTCTCGCAATCCTTTGGCACGGCCCGCTTGGTGCCGCTGACCGTTTCAGGACCAATGTCGAAAAGAACATCCGCGAGACAATGGTCTATTATGAGATTCCTCAAGTGAACGGCATTCTTCACGACGATCCGCTCACCCGCCGTGTTCTCCTTAAAGGGCCCGCCGACGACTTCCAGAAAAGTGAGCTCGTTCGGCTGATTGATGGGCTTCACGGAGTTTCAAACGCGAGCTGGTCTTCGAACAGCGGCGGAGTGCCGCTAATTGTCGAGGGCTCGCTCGTCGCTTTGCTGGGCTTCCTAATTGGGCTCGTCGTCGCTTATCTGGTCGAACTTCGTCGTCGCTACAACGCTCAATGGAATTGGTGAGAGAAAAGAATGGATCTTATTCGCGAATATTGGTGGCTGGTCGTCATCGTCGTTGCGCTCATTCTGGCGTTCATCCTGTTACGGCCCAAGCAGCGGGTGAGCTCTGACCCAAAGCTCGCAAGTCCGGCCTCACATGCAACAACAACCGCGTCCTTCCGAAGGCCGAGGGATCGCGGGCGAAGCCGCCGCTGCGGCGAGCGATGTCACCGGCGATATCATCAGTGCGCCGGTCCACCGGGCGCTTGATGGCGAGATCCCGAGAGATGATCTGTGCATGCTCAAAGGCGTTGGGCCCAAATTTGCCGAGGCGCTCCATTCGGCAGGCTTTGGCAATTTCGGGCAGCTCGCGGGCCTTTCACCTCTCGAAATCGAGCGTCTCGACGAGCAACTTGGCGCTTTCCGCGGCCGACTCACTCGTGACCGGATTGTCGAGCAGGCAGATTATCTGTCACGCAACGATACCGACGGCTTCGAACAAAGGTTTGGTAAGCTCTCGAAAAACTATCCGGCGGCGCCTTAGCAGAAGTTCATTTCAGGTCAGTCTGCAGCGGGTTGACGAGGTTCAGCGTTGCGATCTCGAGTTCGCGACGCGATCAGTTTATCGATCTTTCGCCCATCCATATCGACGATTTCGAACGACCAGCCGTCATGCCGAAAGCTTTCTCCGGTGTCCGGAAGGTGCTTCAGCACTGAAAGGGCGAAACCGGCTGCAGTAGAATAGTCCCTATCTTCAGGAATATTGATTCCGAGACGATCGGATAGAAGCTCGGCATTTGCGGCGCCCGAAACGAGCCAGCTTCCATCGTCCCGTTCGATGAGCGGTGGTTCGTCACCCTGCTCGACGTCGTGAGCGAATGTTCCAGCCAGTGCTGCAAGAATGCTTCCTGGAGTCACAATTCCGTCAAGGTGCCCATATTCGTCATGAACGAGTGCCAGCGGAACATCGGAAGTCCGAAGAACTGCGAGTGCATCCATCGCATCCATGAGGTCGGGGATGACGGGTGCTGTTCGGCACAAATCCTTGAGAACGATCTCCCGGTTCTCGAGAAGTGCAGCCACGATATCGCGGATTTCGATAACTCCGACGATATTCTCCACCAAACCATCGGCGACCGGAATCCGCGTATGCTGGGTGTCGAGCAGCGCTTCGCGGATCTCCTCCGGGCTCGAATCGCAAGTCGATCCAGTCGATTTCCGTTCTGGGCGTCATGACCTGCCGGACGGGACGATCCGCAAGCCGAACGATTCCGGAAATGATTGCTCGCTCGCTTTCCTCGAGCACGCCTGCTGTTTGAGCTTCGGCCACGACCAGATGAAGTTCTTCAGCAGTGACCTGGGTCTTGGATCCTCGATCAAGACCAAACAGCCTGAAGATGAGCGCGCTCGATCGGTCAAGCAACCAGACGAACGGTGCCGATAACTTTCGAAAGAACGCGCATCGGACGCGATACAATCGACGCAATTTTTTCAGGCGAACGAAGTGCAATCTGTTTGGGCACGATCTCGCCGATGACCAGCGAAAAGAAAGTGATGAGGACAACCACCAGCCCGAATCCCAACGTATGGGCGGTGCTTCGGATTCATTCCCGCGTGCTCGAAACGGTCGGCCACTGGCCCCCCGAGACTCGCTCCTGAAAACGCGCCGTTGATTATGCTGATGAGGGTGATTCCGGTTTGAACCGTCGACAAAAACCGTCCCGGCTCGGCCGCGAGGCGAAGTGCGCATTCCGCGCCGCGACTGCCGCTTCGGGCCATTGCTCGCAGCCGCGCGTCGCGCGAGGAAACGATCGCCATCTCGCTCATCGACAAAACGCCATTGATGCCGATCAGCGCGATGATGAGGACGATGTCGAACCAGGGGAAAGGGGCTAAGTGATCACTCATGATTGGGGTGATACGGATGTAACCATGCGCGGGCGTCGACCACAAGGTGAGGTTTGAACCGCCATCGGAACCATCCCTGTCGCGTGCCGGTTTGGCGGCTGATCGCTTGGGGCGTTAAGGAGCATTGGGACGTGCACAACCGAATCAAACTCTCGACCATTTTCCTCGGTTGCTCGATTGCTGTTCTCAGCGCGTGCGAATCGAACGCACCGCCGCCTCTCGTTCGCACTGCCGCCTTTACACCGCTCGGGCTCAACGCCCCATATCTTTACTCGGACGTCATCGGCGGCCGACACGCCCGCACGGCAAAAATGCGCGCAGCCAAGATCCGTCCTCTGAGCGCTGCTGCAGCACCGGGATATATGGCTGCACTCGATGCTGCACTTCGAACGCAGACCGCCGGGATCGGCCTTGATGTTCTTCGGGTCGGCAACGCGATCGTCGTTCGAATCCCGGCCGCACTGACGTTCGACGAAGGAAGCAGCGGCGTGAAGCCGGAATTTGATGCAACCTTGCTCGAAATCGCGCGCGAAGTGAAAAAGAGCAATGAAACCTATGTCGACATTTTCGCGCACACGGATTTGTCCGGTTCCCCGCAGGTCAATCAGGCCTTGTCGGACAAGCGCGCTTCGGCCGTTGCGACCTATCTTGCGGCCCATGGAGTCAGTCGAGCGCGAATTGCCTCAAAGGGACTGGGCGCAACCTCTCCGCTTTACGATCCTGAAACCGACGATTCTCAAAAAGCCGCCAACCGACGCGTCGAAATCCGGCTCTTGCCTTACAGCCTCTAGCGCCGTTTGGAGAAAAACGAGCGCAACAGCTTGGCCGACTGATCCTCGCCAATGCCTCCAAGCACGGCCGGGCGATGATGACAGGTCGATTGCGAAAAAATTCTTGCGCCGTTGACGACGGCTCCGCCCTTTTCATCTTCGGCGCCGAAATTGAGCGCTTTCATTCGTGCGATTGCGACTGCTGCAGCGCACATCGCGCAGGGCTCGAGAGTGACCCACAAGGTGCACTCATCGAGGCGCGATGTTTGAAGCATTGAGGACGCCTCGCGGATTGCCACGATCTCGGCATGGGCAGTCGGGTCGTTCGACGTTCGCATTTGGTTGAACGCTTGCGATATGATTGCTTCGTTTAGGGTAACAACTGCACCGACCGGCACTTCTCCGAGCTCTGCCGCCTTGCCTGCAAGCTCGAGCGCGCGCCGCATAGGCGAAGGAAGCGGGAAGGACATGCCTTGGGGCTAGCGCACACCCAGTTTGAAGTCACATCGCGTTGTTGGTCGAAGCATTGGCTTCAGCATTTCCGGGCTTTTGGATCTGGAGCGTCGGCACTTTCACCGTCGCTTCGGTAGTTCCGACCTTCACCGAGCCCGTTTCGACATCGAACGCTGGCGGTTGGCCGGCCTTTGCACGAATTCCGTTTCGCGTCGTGGAGAGCTTGGGTGGCTCGCCGCCGCGAATATGATTGATGTCGACAAAGCCCGTCGCAACGCCTGCGATTACGACGAGAACTGCAATGATCAGGAGGAAAATGATCGCGCGCATTGGCCTTGAGCTTTTAGGTTGGTCATGTTGATGAACGCAAACGAGGCTGTTCGGTTGCCGTCCGGCGAGACCTCGAGCGTTGACGACAAGCTGCCCGAGCAGCTAACGGGCGGCGCTCTTCGGGCCCTACTGGGCTCGTCCGAAAAAATCAGGATAGATCACCATGTCGCGGGTTTGCGAGCTGACCGGCAAAGGCCGGCAGGTGGGACACAATGTTTCCCACGCCAATAACAAGACGAAGCGCACGTTCCTGCCAAATCTGCAGAACGTCACGCTCATTTCGGATGCGCTCGGAACGAGCATCAAGCTGCGTGTCTCGACGCACGGCCTTCGCTCGGTCGAGCATGTCGGCGGGCTCGACAATTGGCTCCTCAAGACGAGCGATGAAAAACTCAGCGGCAAGGCGCGCAAACTGAAGCGCGAGATCGCCAAGAAGTCAGCTCAGTAGTCACTCCTTTGAAGGCTCCCTAGACGAGGAGCCATTCGAACATTGGAGTGGAAATCGGCGCTTTTGCGCCAAAGCATCAAGCCGAGCCTCGCGGCCGGCTAAGATCCTGACATTCTTTCGCTTTTCATGAACAACGGCTGCACTTCGCGTTCAGCATCAATTCCTCGCGAATCGAGCATAAGCTCCTCATTCGACGGGGTTTTCCCCTTTCCTCGTCACGTCCCATAAAACGGACAAGTTCCCTCGCGTCGCGTAACGAGGGGGGCCCGGCGCATCATGTGCGTCGGGCCCATTTTTTTGACCCCATGCGCCTGTGCACTTTTTCTCAGGGCAATTCGAACAGCCGTGCAAGTTGATCGACCATTGCACCTGCAAGTTGTTCGGCATCCATGATCGTAACTGCGCGCGTATAATAGCGGGTCACGTCGTGCCCGATGCCGATCGCGATGAGCTCGACGCTCGAACGCTTCTCGATCCACTCGATGACCTGCCTTAAATGGCGCTCCAGATAAGTCCCTCCGTTGGCTGACGCGGTCGAATCGTCAACCGGCGCGCCATCGGAAATCACCATCAGAATTCGGCGTTCTTCGGACCGAGCGATCAAGCGGTTATGCGCCCAAAGAAGAGCCTCTCCATCGATATTTTCCTTCAGTAACCCCTCGCGCATCATCAGCCCGAGATTTCGGCGTGCGCGGCGATAGGGCTCGTCGCCTCGCTTGTAGATGATATGCCGAAGATCGTTGAGGCGGCCCGGGCTCGGCGGTCGTCCCGCGGCAAGCCATGCTTCGCGGCTTTGGCCTCCCTTCCAGCCGCGCGTCGTAAATCCAAGAATCTCGGTCGCAACTCCGCAGCGTTCGAGCGTTCGCGCAAGGATATCGGCGCAAATCGCTGCAATCGCGATCGGACGCCCGCGCATGGATCCGGAATTGTCGATGAGAAGTGAGACGACAGTATCTTTGAAATCGGTATCGCGCTCGATCTTGTAGCTGAGCGAATGGCCCGGACTGACGACAACGCGCGCAAGGCGCGCCGCATCCAGAAGGCCCTCTTCCTGATCGAAATCCCAGCTTCTCGCCTGCTGAGCCAGGAGTCGGCGCTGAAGCCGGTTGGCAAGGCGAGTTACGACGTTTGAAAGGCCCGCCATCTGCTGGTCGAGATAGGCTCGAAGCCGGCCGAGCTCTTCTTCGTCGCACAATTCGAGGGCTTCGACGATTTCATCGAAGCGAGTGGTGAAAGCCTTGTAGTCGGACTGCGGGAGCCAATTCGGAGTTCCGGCGGCCCGGCGCTGCGAACAGACTTTCGCCAAGTTCATCGCCGGCTGCAGGCACATCGTCTTCTGCTTCCATCTGCTCGGCGGAATTCGAATCCTTGCCCTCACTTTCGACCTCTTCGCCGCGGAGTTCGAATCGCGGCCGCCGGATTCTCCCTCCTCGCCTTCTTGGGCGGACTTGTCGTTGTCGCCCTCGTTTGCCTCGTCCTCGTCGCCGCCCTCGTCCGGCTCGTTTTCCTCGGGATCCTCGGCTGAAGCGAGCTCGCAGGTCTTCGAGCAGCCGCCGCGACATTTTGGCAAACGCCGCCTGATCGTCGAGGCTGAGTGTGAGCCCGTCGAGCTCGGCCGAGGCCTTCTCTTCGATCCATGGGGCGACCAGTTTGAGGCCATCCGCGGCGCCCGGCGGCGGGGGTTCGCCAGTCAGGCGCTCGCGCGCCATCAATCCGATCGCGGTCGAAAGCGGAACCTCTTCGGCGTCACGCGCTCGAACGATCGCATCCGCAACGGATCCGAGCCTCGGTCAAATGACGAAGATTGTCGCGAACGCCGTTCATCGAGCGAGCGCCGAGCGCTTCTACCCGCGCATTCTCAAGAGCGTCGAACACCGCGCGCGCTTCGATGTCGATCGGTGCGAGGCGGGCGTGCAAGCGCGGATCGTGATGGCGTAGACGAAGCGCAAGGGAATCCGCGGCTCCCCTCGCCTCGGCGACCAGGCGCGGTTCCAGACCCTGTCCTGGCGACGGAACTCGAGCGGTTTTTCCAGACGGGGGAGCGACATCGGAGGCAAATGCGACCTCGACTTCGGGATCCCGGGCAATGGCGCGGGCGGCTCCAGCAAGAGCCCGCCGGAAAGTGTCGAGCCTCTCAGCCACCGGCGAACTTCAATCAGGCCTTCCCGACGATACTTTCGGGAAGATCCTCTCCAAATACGCGTTGATAATATTCCGCAATGAGCGGGCGTTCGGCTTCGTCGCACTTGTTGAGAAAGCTCACTCGAAACGCATAGCCGACATTTCCGAAGATATGCGCGTTCTGAGCCCAGCTGATCACGGTCCTTGGGCTCATCACGGTGGAAATATCGCCGTTGATGAAGCCCTGCCTGCTCAAATCCGCGACCTTGATCATCTTGTCGACGATCGCCTTACCTCCTGGATCGTCATATTCGCCCGATTTCGCAAGGACGATCTGGGCTTCGACTTGTGCGGGGAGATAATTAAGGGTGGTGACGATGTTCCAGCGGTCCATCTGGCCCTGGTTGATCGCTTGAGTGCCATGATAAAGGCCGGTCGTGTCGCCAAGGCCGACGGTGTTCGTGGTTGCAAACAAGCGGAACCAGGGATTGGGACGGATGACCCTGTTCTGGTCGAGAAGGGTGAGCCGACCCTCCGCCTCGAGAACCCGCTGGATGACGAACATAACGTCGGGGCGCCCTGCATCATATTCGTCGAAAACGAGTGCAACCGGATGCTGGAGGGCCCAGGGAAGCAGTCCTTCGCGAAATTCGGTCACTTGCCGCCCTTCGCGAAGAACGATCGCGTCGCGGCCGACAAGGTCGATCCGACTGATGTGCGCGTCGAGGTTGATCCTGATCATCGGCCAGTTGAGACGCGCAGCGACCTGTTCGATATGGGTCGACTTTCCAGTGCCATGATAGCCTTGAACCATGACCCTACGATTGCGTGCAAAGCCGGCGCAGATCGCAAGCGTGGTGTTGGGGTCGAAGACATAGGTCGGATCAAGATCAGGAACGCGCTCGTCCGCTTCGCTGAACGCCGCGACTTCAAGATCGGAATCGACTCCAAATGCATCGCGGACCTTGACCACCTTGTCGGGGGTCGCAAGCAGCGGTTCGGCGCGACTTTCGGGCTGGACGTTCGAAAGATCAGTCATCAACTGGCCTTAGGCGAAGGGCTTGCGAGCCTCAATCTCAGAACGCCTTTTGAGGTAAAGGAAAGAGCGTCACGAAACGCTTAGCGAGCGCAAAATCTCCCTCGATTGTGATCGATTTCGAGCGGAGCACCTCCATAAATGACGGCCGCTAGCGCCTCGGGCGAGGCGGTAGTGACAAGATCACACCCCTCAATATTGCCGCGGGTCACATCGAGACGTCCTTCAGCAAGCTTTGCGACATAGTCGGTCGCGTTCAATCGAAATCCCAATTTCGCTGACATTCCCTCGGACCGCCCAGGGTCGATCATTGTTTGAAGCGACATCATCACCGCAACATGGCTGATCGGACGGGTAGGATCATGGAGAGGGCTTCTTGCCGCCCATTTTCCGAGTTGTGCGATGAGCGGCGCAGCTTCGAGGCCCCACGACGTGGCCTCATAAACTTGGACCGACGCCGGAGGAGGCAATTTGGTTTTGCGCACGATTCCGCGCCGTTCGAGTTCCGCCAAACGCTGAGCAAGGACGTTCGCACTGATCCCGACAAGATCCGATTTCAGCTCCGAAAACCGGCGCGGCCCGTAAGCAAGTTCGCGAAGAACCAGCATCGACCAGCGTTCGCCGATGAGTTCGAGCGCGTGCGCAAGGCCGCAGGCGTCATCGAAGCGCCGCTTCTCTTCAGTTTTCCGACTATTAGTTATATTATCTAACTTCATGGTTGTAATTTATAACTTTCAGTCCCAAAACGCAAGCGAGTCGAAGTCGCCCGAGGAGAATCGCAATGCCGCCAATGATCTTTGTGAATTTGCCGGTTACCGACCTTCAGAAGTCGCGCGACTTTCTCGAGGCTCTTGGAGCAGTAAACGAACCGCGATTCACTGACGAAACCGCCGCCTGCATGACGGTCAGCGAGAGCATTCATGTCATGCTTCTGACACACGCGAAGTTTAGCCGGTTCACGCCGCGCCCGATTGTCGACGCAAAAACGGGCTCGGAAGTGCTCCTGTGTCTTTCCTCGAGTAGCCGCGAAAGCGTCGACTCGACCCTGGAACGCGCTGTAGAGGCGGGCGGGACTGCTGATCCCAGCCCGAAGCAGGACTATGGGGTCATGTACGGGCGTAGCGTTGCCGATCCCGATGGTCACATCTGGGAGATCATGTGGATGAACTCAGCAGCCGCGGAGCAAGGATCCGAAGCGGTCCGCGAGGCCATCGGGACTGCGATCTAAAGGGACCGCGATCTAAAGGGAAAAGGCGAAGAGATGCCGATCAACCCCAACGCCGAGATCGAAATTACGGCCTTCCGCTGGGTGCCGCAAGGTCCGCGCGGCCTGGTCAAGGATCTTCGAATCCGCTGGGCGCTCGAAGAGGCCGGGATCGATTATCGCGAGCGCCTTATCGGAATGGAGCGGCCGTCCGGCTATCTCAATGATCAGCCGTTCAATCAGGTCCCTTGCCTTCGCGACAAGAGCCTTCAGATGTTCGAAAGCGGCGCGATCCTCCAATATATCGGCGAAAAAAGCGGCAAGCTTCTGCCACGCGATCTTCAAGAAAAGTATCGCGCAATCCAGTGGGTCTATGCCGCTCTCAACAGCATCGAACCGTTCGTTCAGCATCGCGTCCTTCTCGACAGTGTCTGGGCCGCGGAGACGTGGGCTGAGCCGAGTAAACCCACCATGGACAGCCTGGCACGATTAAGGCTGAGCCAGCTTTCCGATTGCCTGGACGACAAGCGATGGCTCGAGGGCGATCGGTTCACCATCGGCGATCTCATGATGATTACGGTTCTAAGGATTGCCGATCGCGGGAAACTTCTTGCGGAAAGCTCCAATCTTCAAGCCTATCTGGAGGGCGGAGAAAGCCGCCCGGCATTCCAGCAGGCGCTATCGGACCATCTCGCACCATTTGAAGCATTCCAACCCGAGGGAGAGGCAGCATGACGTATTTTGAAGGTTTCATCGTCCCGGTGCCCGAAGCGAACAGGGCAGCCTATGACAAGCACGCGAGTTCGTTTGCTCCAATTGTCCGAAACACTGGTGTCGTTCGGATGGTCGAATCCTGGGAGGACGATGTCCCCGAAGGAAAGGTGACCGATTTTCGTAAGGCAGTCGATGCGAAACCCGATGAAAAGATCGTGTTTTCCTGGTTTGAATATCCCGATCGCACGGCGCGCGATGCAGCCAACGAGAAATTCATTAACGATCCCAACATGGCCGATATGGGCGCAAACATTCCGTTCGACGGCAAACGCATGGTCATGGGCGGGTTTGAAGCGATCGTCGAAGAAGGGTCTCCAGGAGGCCGATATACCGACGGGTTTGTCGTTCCGGTTCCGGAAGGCAAGCGCGAAGCCTATCGCGAGCTTGCTTCAAAAATGGCTCAGCAGTTCCGCGACAAGGGCGCTTCGCGGGTCGTCGAAGCCTTCAGTGACGACGTCTCCAAAGGCAAAGTGACGGACTTCTATCGCGCGGTGAAAGCCGAAGACGGGGAGGGAATAGTCTTCTCCTTCATCGAATGGCCTGACAAAAACACGCGCGATGAGGCGTGGGGCAAAATCATGGCCGACGAAAGTCTCCGGCCTCAAGGCGAAATGCCATTCGACGGCAAGCGGATGTTCTGGGGCGGGTTCGAAAAAATCCTCGACACTGCCGACAGCAGTGCGGCCACCACCACTGCCGCTCCAATCAGTGCTTAAGCCACGATTTTCAGTCGTAAAAACTACGGAGGCAGACGATGACCGACGTTAGAACCGAGGACGCGCCGATGCGAACTCAGCACAACCGTACCGGACCAAATCCGCCGGGCGACTTTATCTGGTACGAACTGATGACGCCCGACGCTGAAGGCGCAAAGGCCTTCTATGACGCAGTTGTCGGCTGGAGCGTCGGCGAGGCCGTGGCCGAGTACAACGGCTATCGCATGATCAATACAAGCGACGGCGGGTTTGCCGGCGGAGTTCTTTCGCTCAGTGCCGAAATGAAGCAGCACGGCGCTCGTCCGATCTGGCTTGGATATATCCACACACGAGACGTCAATTCTCAGATCGCCTCGATCGAGGCCGCGGGTGGGAAGGCGCTAATGCCTGCAACGGATATTCCCAACGTCGGCCGGATCGCGCTCGTCGCCGATCCGCAAGGCGCGCCTTTCTATGTGATGACACCCATCCCACCAGTCGGGCGCGAGAACGAGCCGAGCACCGTCTTTTCGCCTGGTGACCCGGAACGCTGCGCCTGGAACGAGCTTTCGACCAGTGATCCAGCATCGGCCAGGAGCTTCTATGGCGGCCAGTTCAAATGGGCGACGGACAACTTCATGCCCATGGGTGATCATGGCGAATACCGGTTCATCGACCTTGAAGGCCTGACTCTTGGAGCGATCGCCGGTTCAAGGGGCGATCAGCCGCCGCACTGGCGTTTCTATTTCCGGGTGCCGTCGGTTTCGAAGGCTCAAGAATTGGCGGAAAAGGCCGGCGGCAAGATCCTGATGGGGCCAATGGAAGTTCCCGGCGGCGATCATATCGTCATTGGAATGGACCCCCAAGGCGCAGAGTTCGCTCTGGTCGGCCGGACCTGAGGAGGACGAGAAATGTCGAACAAAATTCAGCCCTGTCTCTGGTTCAACAAGAATGCCGAAGACGCCGCGCGCTTTTACGAAGCGTCGTTTCCCGACAGCCGGATCGGCTCGATCGAGCGCGCTCCTGGCGATTATCCAAACGGCAAGGCCGGCGATGTGCTCGTCATCACGATGACGATCCTTGGAATGCCTTTCATGCTTCTGAACGGCGGTCCCGAATTCACGTTCGATGAAGCCGTCAGCTTCCAGATCGCAACGGACGACCAGGAGGAAACCGACCGATACTGGAACGCGATCGTTTCAAACGGCGGTGAGGAGAGCGTTTGCGGTTGGTGCAAGGACCGGTTCGGCCTGTCCTGGCAGATTACGCCCAAGCGCCTCACACAATTGATGGCCGAGCGCGATCCGGCAAAGTCCAAAGCGGCATTCGAAGCGATGATGCAAATGCGGAAAATCGATATCGCTGCGCTCGATCGCGCAGTCGAAGGCGTCGCCGCCGATGCGTAAGCTTACCGGTGCCGTCTTCCAGTCGGTCGACGGCGTCATGCAGGCTCCAGGCGGTCCCGAGGAAGATCCAACTGGCGGGTTCACGCTCGGCGGTTGGTCGTTCGCGTTCTGGGACACAAGCATGGCGCAACCGTTCGCAGCGATCATCGAGGCTGAATATGACCTGCTTTTAGGAAAGCGCACCTACGACATTTTTGCAGGATACTGGCCTTACAACCGCGACATTGCGATTGGACAACGGTTCCAGCGGATCAACAAATACGTACTGACCCATTCCAAGGAACGCTTGGCGTGGGAGAACAGCCACCAGCTTTCCGGCAAGACGGCGGACGCGGTCGAAGAGCTCAAAAGAAGCGATGGACGCAACCTTCTCATTCAAGGCAGCAGCACGCTTTACCCGCCGCTTCTATCGGCGGGCCTCATTGACCGACTGGTGATCATGACGTTCCCGGTTCTTCTTGGGAAAGGAAAGTCAATCTTCGACGGCTCACAATGTCCAGGGAGTTTGAAGATGGTCGATCACTTCGTGGCGGACAGCGGAGTGGCGTTCAGCACCTACGAACCCGGTGGCGAGGTTTCCAAAGGTTCGTTCGAGACCAAGCCGCCAAGCGAAGAAGAACAAGAGCGCCGGCTGAAGATCGAAGCGGGGGCATGGTGACCCTCGCACTCTATGGTCACCCGTTTTCGTCCTACACCCAGAAGGTCCTGATTGCCCTTTGGGCCGACCAAACGCCGTTCGACTTCAAGATGCTTGACCCCGACCATCCTGAACACCGCGAAGTGCTCCTGCGCCACTCGCCCTTCGGCCAGTTTCCGCTTCTGATGGACGGCGAGGAGGCGGTGTTCGAATCCACGCCAATCATCGAATATCTTCAGGACGTCCGTCCCGGTTCCAATCGCTGGATCCCCAATGGCGCGCTCGGCCGCCGAGTGCGCTTTCTCGACCGTTTTTTCGACCTCCACGTCATGTTCAACATGCAATCCGTAGTTGCCGATGCGCTCCGACCGGAAGGCTCGCGCGATCCCTATGGAGTCGCCAAGTTTCGCGAGCGCCTCAACACCGCCTATGACTGGCTGGAGCATGAGGTCGGCGAGGAATGGGCGGCCGGGGACATGTTTACACTTGCCGACTGTGCAGCCGCCCCATCGTTATTCTACGCCGATTGGGTCGAAGAAATCGGGACCTCACGTCC
The DNA here is from genome assembly GCA_963703055.1 of uncultured Alphaproteobacteria bacterium. Classification (GTDB taxonomy): domain Bacteria; phylum Pseudomonadota; class Alphaproteobacteria; order Sphingomonadales; family Sphingomonadaceae; genus Sphingomicrobium. Next base: position 1,560,818 of record OY969784.1, read on the forward strand.
AAAGCTGAGCGCTTTTCGCAAGCGATTGCTCGCGGATCCTTCCATCGCCCGCGCTGTCGATGGTGGCCGCCCCTATCGCTCCTACTTTCCGCTCGGAGCACCAGACCGCGACTAGGCGAAAGCGGCTGATTTCCTCAAGAGCTGATAGGCTTCGATCACCGCGCTCAGGCGCTCCTCATGCGAGCGATCGCCGCCGTTCTTGTCAGGGTGGTAGCGTCGCACGAGATTGGAATAGCGTTGGCGGAGCAAGTGGAGGTCGGCATCTTGACCAAGTCCAAGAACCGAAAGCGCGCGCTTTTCCTGTTTTGAGAATCGCGAGGGGTGGCCTGCGGCGCTGATCGGCCCGAAGCGGCCCGAGATTGCATCCAGCGGATCGGAAAAGTCGCTCCATTTGGGCGCTGGGTCCGCCCCAAATCCGGAAAAGCTCCGGCTCGACCGCTCCCAGCCGGCAAGCGGATGCCTCGCCCGGGTGATCTCGTCGATACTCATGCCTTCGAAAAAATTATACTTCGCGTTGTGCTCGCGGACATGACCGAGGCACAGGAAACGCCAGTGCCCAGGGCCATCGAAGTTCGACGCCTGGAGTGGAGCTTTGAATTCGCCGGGCTCGCCGCAGCCAGGAACTGCGCAGCGCGCTCTTGCGCCTTCAATTCTTCCGTGAAGCCTGGATTGTTTCGTCGCCATCGAACCCGTCTATATAAGGGGGATGACATCCCAGACCACCGGCCCCGTCTCAGCTGAAATGCTTCGCAGGCTCAGTTCGTCGCTCGGTCCAACTCAGATCGAACTTACCGACGACAGCGAACAACATCGTGGCCATGGCGGCTACAATCCTGATGGCGAAAGCCATTTTACGTTGCGAATCGAAAGTCCGCTTTTTGCCGGCAAATCTCGCGTCGAACGTCAAAGAATGATCCATTCAGCGCTCGGCGAACTGTTGGTTGAGCGGGTTCATGCGCTTTCGATCCGAGCGACCGCTCCAGGAGAAGCGTGATGGTCCCTTATGATCTCTGGTATTGGCCGAGCATTCCCGGTCGCGGCGAATTTATAAGACTGACCCTCGAAGCGGCGAAAATCCCCTATCGAGACTGTGCCCGGGACAAGGGCGCCAACGTCCTTGCAAGCGACATGAGAAACGAAATTCGACTTCCGTTCGCGCCGCCATATCTCGTCGCCGGCGATCTTTGCATTGCTCAAACCGCGAACATCCTCATGTTCCTTGCCGATCGTCACGGGCTTCTGGAATCCAAGGACCGCTGGTTCGCAAACCAGCTTCAGCTCACCATCGCGGACGTGGTCGCCGAAGCGCACAATGTCCATCATCCGGTGTCCTCGAGCCTCTATTATCGCAATCAGAAGGAGGAGGCTGTTCGAGCCTCAGAAGCGTTCCGGACCGAACGCATTCCCAAATATCTGGGCTATTTCGAGATGGTGCTCAAAGGCTCCGGGCCCTGGCTGATGGGATCGTCCTGGACATATCCGGATCTTTCGCTGTTCCAGCTTGTCGAAGGCCTCGATTACGCCTTTCCAAAACAGATGAAGTCGCTTGCGAATACAATTCCACTCACTCTCAATTTGCGCGAGACGGTCGCTGAACTTCCCGAACTTTCTCAATATCTTTCAAGCAAAAGGCGCCTGGCGTTCAACGAAGACGGCATCTTCCGCCATTATCCGGAGCTCGACGAACAATGACTGAGATAATGCCGAGCGAAGACGAGATGTTCATTCAAACGATCACGCCGGTTACTCATGATCTTGGCGACTTCAAGGTCAACCGAACACTTCCGGCGCGCGAGCGAACGATGGTCGGGCCATTCATTTTTGTCGACGAGTTCGGACCGGCCCGTCTTCCGAGCGGTCGGGGAATGGATGTTCGGCCCCATCCGCACATCAACCTTGCGACCGTCACCTATCTTTTTGATGGGGCGATCGAGCATCGTGACAGCCTGGGATCGCGTGAGATCATTGAGCCAGGAGCCATCAATCTGATGACTGCGGGAAAGGGCATCGTTCATTCGGAGCGGTCTCCACAAGACATAAGAGCCTCGGGTCCGAGCCTTTATGGGATGCAGACCTGGCTTGCGCTTCCCGACGGAGGCGAGGAGGTTAACCCTGCCTTCGATCACGTCCCTTCAAGCGGGCTTCCACTGATTGATGATGGAAGAGCGCGAGCCCGAATCCTCATGGGTCGGCTGTGGGGTGCCGAGGCCCGAACCCGCTGTGACAGTCCGACGATCTATGCGGACATCGAGCTTTCATCCAACGGATCGCTAGAGATTGAAGCCGAGGCAGACGAGCGCGCCTTGATGGTGGTCGAGGGCGAAGCGGACCTCGACGGTTATCCGCTAACTGTGTTCCGCCTTTATGTCCTGAAGCCCGGCCAGCCGGGCCGGCTGAAAAGTGCAACAAAAGCGCGCGCAATGTTGCTCGGCGGCCAGGCATTCAGAAATCCGAGATATGTTTTCTGGAACTTCGTGTCGTCATCTCGCGAACGCATCAATCAGGCGAAGGATGACTGGAAAGCGCGAAGATTTCCGCTCGTTCCAGGCGACGATCAGGAATTCATTCCGCTTCCCGAAGTGCCCAAAACCGTCAGTTATCCATAAGACTGACCCTCGACGACCGTGACGTGACCTGCGTCGGCCCCATTTTATTGCGATCGTCCTTATAAGATTGCCGAAACGCGGGCGTCGCAGCTAAGCGAACCTGATGAGAGCTGCCGCACGTTCCAGATCCCGTTCTGCGGCCCGACTTGCGGCGGTCCAGGCGCTTTATCAGCAGGAGATGGAAAATACGCCGGTTCCAAGACTGCTGAAGGAGTTTCACGACCACCGGCTTGGCGCAACGATCGAAGATGAACGCTATTATGATGCGGAGCAGGACTTTTTCGACGATCTGGTTACGGGGACGGCGGCTCGACGTGAGGAAATCGACACGCTAATCTCCGATCGTCTCGCCGATGGCTGGAGCCTCGAGAGGCTCGACCGACCGATGCGCGCAATCCTTCGCGCCGGTGCATACGAGCTCATTGCGAGGCGCGATGTTCCGGTCGCTTCGGTGATTTCCGAATATGTCGATGTCGCTCACGCATTTTACGACAAGCGCGAAAGCGGATTTGTGAACGGCCTTCTGGACGCAATCGCCAAGGAAACGCGCTCTTAACCCTTGGCTGCTATTTCGCAGTCCGATGGATGTGAAAACTCTCGGACTGACGGCATGTGCCCTCGTTGCTGTCGCAATCGTGTGCCGGATCTTTTGGCTCATAGCCAATCGCGTTCCAGTACTTGCGCATTCGGAAAATACCGACGCGCTCAATGACACTCTAGCCGGCGATCCGTTGAACCCCCCGGAACATCCCAAGGGTCTTCAGCGCATGTCGCCCTTCCACACTGCCGACATGCGTCTCCGGTATGAAGTTGGCGGCAAGCGCTATGAACATGACGTCGAAGCACGCTCGATCGATGGCCTTGGAATCACTGCTCCGGACGACATGCCGATCTTGTGGGCTGACCCGCAAAATCCTCTGAGCGTCGAAAAGCATGGGCCGGGGTTCTGGCTCCTTGCGCTTCTTGCAGTCGGATTTGCAGCCGCCGCAATCTTTCAGTTTTCGGCCTAACTCGACGCCCAATTGCTGTTTCGCCTTGCGCCTGATGGCTGCGGGGCTATCGCTAAAGTCATGATCCGCGAGGACGATGTCATCGATCGTTTGCGGCGCATTGCGACCGCGCCAGAAGCACGCGGCCTCCTCGACGACGTTGCAGTCCTTGGTGATCTAGTCCTCACCCACGACGCCATTGCCGAGGGGGTCCATTTCCGTTCTCGCGACCCCGCTTCGAGCGTCGGATGGAAGCTCGTCGCGGTCAATCTGTCGGATCTCGCTGCCAAAGGCGCGATTCCGACGGGCGCGCTCCTGTCACTGACCCTGACCGGTGACGGGAGCTGGGAAAATGATTTCCTGACAGGGGTCGAGCAGGCATGCGAAAGCTATGATTTGCCGCTCATCGGCGGTGATACGATTGCGCTTCCCGAAGGCGCACCAAGGGTCCTTGGGATGACTGCGATCGGCAAGAAAGGTGAGCGCGTCCCGGGCCGCGCCGATGCAAAACCCGGAGATTGGTTGTGGCTCGTTGGAACGCTCGGCGATGCTGCAGCAGGCCTTGAACTTCTCAAAACGGATCCCCATTCGGTTGGCCCTCTCATCGACGTCTACCGTCGTCCGGTCCCATTGCTATTCGCCGGACGGGTTCTCGCGCCCGTCGCGAATGCAATGATGGACGTTTCTGACGGACTTCTCTTGGATGGCCTTCGAATGGCGAAGGCCAGCAATTGCGCGATCGAAATCGCTCTTGATTGTCTTCCCATGTCGAGCGCTTTCGTCGCCGAGCGAGGAGCTGAGCTCGACGCTCATCTGTTCGCCGCGACGGGCGGCGATGATTATGCGCTTCTCATCACCCTTCCAGCCGGAGACGACCCGGAAACCCTTTCTTTACCCGAAGGGACGAGGATCAGCCGGATCGGGATCATCAGCGAAGGCCAGCCGGGACTGTCTCTTAGCTGGCGCGGAACGCCCGTTGAATTGCCGGAGAGGCTGGGATTTGAGCATTCGAGCGATGAACTTCACCGCGCTGCGCCTTCGCCGGTTGCTCATCGGCCTTAGCGGGCTCGCGTGCGGGATGACCATGGCTTTCATGATCCGTTAGGGTCGCGACGTCTCATCGTTCGACGTTCAACTCACGTAGTTGCAAGCTTCGCCAACGCCTCCTAAAGAACCCGCCATCCGGGGGCCGCCGCGTTTCTCGCGGGCGCCTTCACTTGCCTAAAGAACGGGGAAACCTGAACCCATGAATCTCGGCCCGAATCTGCTTTACGTTGCGATTGCCTGCGGCATTATTGCCATCCTTTACGGCATCTTCACCAGCCGCCAGGTGCTCAGCCTGTCTCCGGGCAATGCGCGGATGATCGAAGTTTCCGCAGCCATCCAGGAGGGCGCTGCCGCCTATCTCAAGCGTCAGTACACGACGATTGCGATCGTCGGCGTCATTGTCGCGATCATCATCGGCATTTTCCTCAAGCCTCTGTCTGCGGTCGCCTTTCTGATCGGCGCCATTCTTTCGGGGTCTGCCGGTTTCATTGGCATGAATATTTCGGTGCGCGCCAACGTCCGGACTGCCGAAGCCGCTCGCAAGAGTCTCCAAGGCGGATTGACCGCCGCATTTCGAGCTGGCGCGGTCACTGGTCTCCTTGTCGCGGGCCTCGCTCTGCTCGCGATCGCAGTCCTCTTCTGGTATCTCATAGGCCCTGGCGGATACGCGCCCAATGACCGAGCCGTGGTCAATGCGCTGACTGCACTGGCCTTAGGTGCGAGCCTCGTTTCGATTTTCGCCCGTCTTGGTGGCGGCATTTTCACGAAGGCCGCGGACGTCGGCGCCGATCTCGTCGGCAAGGTCGAAGCTGGAATTCCAGAGGACGATCCAAGGAACCCCGCAGTGATCGCGGACAATGTCGGCGACAATGTCGGCGACTGCGCGGGAATGGCGGCCGACCTCTTCGAAACCTATGTCGTCACGGTCGGAATTACGATGGTTTCGATCGCGCTCGCGCTCGGTTCCTCGCCGCTTCTGCTTCCGCTGATGATTCTTCCGCTCTTGATCGGCGGTGTTTGCATCATCACGTCGATCATCGGCACCTATGCGGTGAAGCTCGGCAAGAGCGGTTCGATCATGGGCGCTCTCTACAAGGGCTTTTGGACAGCGACGCTTCTTGCGGTTCCCGCGATCTACGGCGCGGCCTATGTCACGCTCGGCGGCGATCTCAGCCAGACCATCACAACAACCACCGGTACGGCGTTCCCGGCGATGCACCTCGTCTGGGCGAGCTTCGTCGGTCTCGCGGTTACGGCGCTGATCGTCTGGATCACCGAATATTATACCGGGACCAATTACCGGCCGGTGCAATCGATCGCTCGGGCAAGCCAGACCGGCCATGGTACCAACATCATCCAGGGCCTTGCGATCAGCCTCGAGTCAACGGCCGCTCCGACGATCGTGATCATCGTTGGCCTGATCGCAAGCTATCAGCTCGCGGCCTTTCTTGGGGTGGCGTTTGCGGCCTCGGCAATGCTTGCGCTTGCTGGCATGGTCGTCGCGCTCGACGCTTATGGTCCCGTGACCGACAATGCGGGCGGAATTGCCGAAATGGCCGGGCTTGAAGACGATGTCCGGGCTCGGACCGACGCACTCGATGCGGTCGGCAATACGACCAAGGCTGTGACCAAGGGCTATGCAATCGGATCGGCCGGTCTTGCAGCGCTCGTCCTGTTTGGCGCCTACACTGCGGATCTGCGCGAGTTCGGAAGCCAGATCGGAGTGACGACCGACCTCGACAAACTGTTCAGCCTCTCCAACCCCTACGTCATTGTCGGCCTCCTCCTTGGAGCCCTTCTTCCCTACCTGTTCGGAGCGATGGGAATGACCGCGGTCGGCCGTGCCGGAGGACAGGTCGTCGAGGAAGTTCGCGGTCAGTTTCGCGATAATCCCGGGATCATGGATGGATCGGTTCGACCCGACTATGCGCGGACGGTGGATCTCGTAACGCGGGCGGCAATCCGCGAGATGATCATTCCTTCGCTTCTTCCGGTGCTTGCTCCGATCGTCGTCTACTTCGTCATTGGAGCGGTCGCCGGCAAGGAAAACGGTCTTGCAGCAGTCGGTGCACTTCTCCTTGGAGTGATCGTCAGCGGGTTGTTCGTCGCTATTTCGATGACCAGCGGCGGCGGCGCGTGGGACAATGCGAAAAAGTATATCGAAGACGGCAATTACGGCGGCAAGGGATCTGAAGCCCACAAGGCCGCTGTAACTGGCGATACGGTTGGCGACCCTTACAAGGATACAGCGGGACCCGCGGTCAATCCGATGATCAAGATCACCAATATCGTTGCGCTTCTCCTTCTCGCAGCCCTTGCTGCGGGCGCAACGCCGTAACCCGATCTTGACTTCAAAAAGAATTGAGCCCCGCTCTCTTTCGTTGGGGCGGGGCTTTTCTTTTGCGCACGATTGGCGTTGAACGCTCGGGCATGGCGCACGCGATCCGAATCCGTCAAACCGGTGGTCCGGACGTCCTCAAGTGGGAGGATGTCGAGCTTGGCGAACCTGGCCCGGGGCAGGTGAGAATCCGCCAGGACGCAGCGGGTCTCAATTTCATCGACGTCTATCACCGCACCGGACTTTATCCTCAGCCCCTTCCCTTCACTCCGGGGGTCGAGGGCGCCGGAATCGTCGACGCTCTTGGAAGCGAAGTTGACCATGTGAAGAAGGGCGACCGGGTCGCCTATGCGGGTCCGATCGGAGGCTATGCCGAAGAACGGCTGATCGACGCGCACCGGGTCGTGAAACTGCCCAACAGCATTTCGACCGAACAGGCCGCCGGGATGATGCTTCATGGCATGACTGCGCAAATGCTTCTGCGGTCGGTGTTTCCAGTCGCAAAGGGCGATACGATTCTGGTTCATGCCGCCGCCGGCGGCGTTGGACTGATCATGTGCCAATGGGCATCGGCACTCGGTGCTACCGTGATCGGAACGGTTGGAACCGATGAGAAGGCCGAGCTTGCAAGAGCACATGGCTGTGCTCACCCGATTGTCTATTCCAAGCAGGACTTCGTCGCCGAAGTGAAGCGGATCACCTCGGGCGAGAAACTGCCGGTGGTCTACGATTCTGTTGGCCGCGACACCTTCATGAAATCGCTCGATTGTTTGAAGATGCGCGCATTGATGGTGAGCTTTGGCAATGCGTCTGGTCCCCCGGACCCGATCCCCCCGGGAATTCTTGCGCAGAAGGGTTCGCTTTATCTCACGCGTCCAACCCTCTTTCATTACATCACTACACGCGAGCAACTGGAGCAGAGCGCGGGCGAACTGTTCGAGATGGTTGCAAGCGGAAAGGTCAAGATCGAGGTCAAGCAGCGCTATCCACTCAAGGATGCTGCAGAAGCCCACCGCGCGCTCGAAGGTCGAAAGACCAGCGGATCGACAATTCTGATTGTCTAGCGCGTACCTTCCCTTTTTCTCGGTGCGCCGCTAAGCCGCTGCGACTTTTATCAGCAAGGAAGAGGGATCGCTTGGCCAAGGAAGAATTGCTCGAGATGCGCGGCACGGTTGTGGAGCTGCTGCCCAATGCGATGTTTCGCGTCCGCCTCGAGAATGGCCATGAGATCCTGGGCCATACTGCAGGGAAAATGCGCAAGAACCGCATTCGCGTTCTCACCGGCGACGAAGTTCTCGTCGAATTGACGCCATACGATCTGACCAAGGGCCGGATCACTTATCGCTTCATGCCCGGTCGCGGGGGTCCACCCGGCTACTGATGCGTTTGATACTCGCCTCGGCGAGCCCGCGCCGCCTCGATCTGCTCGCCCGCATCGGAGTTCATCCCGATAGCGTCATCGCTGCCGACATCGATGAAAGCGTTCCTCGGGGTGAACTTCCACGCCAGCATGCAATGCGTCTGGCTTGCGAAAAGGCAGGGACGGTCGCGGCGGGAGAACCGGCTGCCCTCGTTCTTGCAGCCGACACGGTCGTTGCCGTTGGCCGCAGAATTCTTCCAAAGGTCGAGGACGAAGAAACCCTTCGCTCCTGCATGGAGCTTCTTTCGGGACGCCGACACCGAGTGCTGACCGGTGTCGCCCTTGCAATGCCGAACGGGTCGATCCGAACGCGACTTGTCGAAACCAGAATCGCAATGAAGCGCCTCTCGAGGGAGGAAATCGACTTTTATGCAAGTCACGGCGAGTGGCGCGGCAAGGCAGGCGGATACGCGCTCCAAGGCTATGGCGAAGTCTATGTCCGCCATATCGCCGGAAGCTATTCCAATGTCGTGGGATTGCCGCTTGCCGAAACGCGCACCCTTCTAAAATCCGCGGGTTACCCTCTTGTCTGAATGGCTCGTTGAACGCGGCATCGGGGAGACCCGATCGATCTGCGTAGAAAAAGGCGAGATTCTCGAGACCCGAATTGAACTCGATGGCACCATCCGCGCCGGTTCAATCGTCAAAGCCCGCCTCGCACATGTTCGAAGTGAAAACCGGAATGCGGTTGTCCGTGACGAGCGCGGCATCGAATATCTTCTTCCAAAGGGCGCGGGCGCGGCGACCGAAGGAAGCCTTGTCACGATTGCGGTGACCCGTGAAGCAATCCCCGGGATCGAGCCCTGGAAGAGGCCCCTGGGCCAAATCTGCAATGAAACTGACGCTTCCCACCAATCAGTCCATGACATCAAGCGCGCGCGATTTCTCGTTTTCCCGAGCGGAAGAGACGAACTCGCCGATTTCGGTTGGAATACTCTCATCGAAGAAGCACGAACCGGCGTGGTTGGCTTTGCCGGGGGCGAGCTTCGGATCGTTGTTACTCCTGCGATGACATTGATTGATGTCGACGGCAGTCTTGGCTCGCAAGAGCTCGCAATTGTCGGCGCCCGAGAAGCGGCGAAAGCGATCTGTCGGCTCGACATCGGGGGTTCGATCGGCATCGATTTGCCGACCGTGCGCGGGAAACTCGCGCGCCAGTCGGTCGCGGAAGCGATTGACGCTCACCTTCCCAAACCGTTCGAGCGAACGGCAATGAACGGGTTCGGCTTCGTCCAGATTGTTCGTCCGAGGCTACGCGCATCCTTGGTCGAACTGGGCCAGGATTCTTCCAACTTCGAAGCTCGAGCACTTCTAAGAGGGATTGCGATTGAGCGACCTGGTGCGAAACGCGTTGTTGCAAATCCATCCGTGATCGACGTGCTCGAAAAACGAACGGACTGGATCGATAAGCTTGTCGTACAAATTGGAGGTCGAATCGAGTTGCGGGGCGATGCAAGCATCCCCATGTCTGGGGGCTATGCCGAAGTCCTCTGAATTTCAGAAACGTTGCCCCCTCTGCAAGCACGCTGAGCACCCCGATTACGCGCCCTTCTGCAGCCGCGGATGCAAGGATCGCGACCTCTTGAAGTGGCTTGGCGAGGGCTATCGCATCGCTGGACCTCCAGCCGATAGCGGGGTGGACAGCCTAGAGAGTGAGAGTTAGGGAGCGCGGCACTTGATCGGGCCGATCTGCCCAATTCAAGCGCCCAGGTAGCTCAGTTGGTAGAGCACGTGACTGAAAATCACGGTGTCGGTGGTTCGATCCCGCCCCTGGGCACCATCACCCCCATCCTCCACTGTCCATTGAAGGTTTAAAAAAGGCGCCGGATTCCTGCCGTTGTCCGACCGATTATATGGGTCAATAGCCCACTGCCAGTTGGGCACTGCAATCTAAAATGCTAGGTTTCGATCATGCGTCGAAGACCAGTTCAGCAAGACAAACCGGGACTCTCGGGAGCGTTGCGAGGCAGCGGTCAAATTAGAGTGAAGCCGATTGGGAGCTCCCGCTGGCACCCGTCAGACATCTATCATCAGCTGATCAAACTCAGTGGGCCTCGATTGGCGGGTGCATCCATGCTCCTGTTCTTGGTCTTCAACCTGATCTTTGCCTACCTCTACACGCTTGATCCGGGCGGAATTTCTTGGGGCGGCAACATCGTCAATGCACCGACCTATTGGCGGGCATTTTTCTTCAGCGTCGATACAGTGGCGACGATCGGCTACGGCAACATGTACCCGGTGTCAGTCTTCGCCAATATCTTGGTGGTTATGGAAATCACCTGTGGGATCCTGTTCTTTGCTCTCGTTACGGGGATCTTTTTTGCACGCTTCTCGAGGCCGACCGCCCGAGTGCTTTTTTCCAACGTCGCGGTGATCGCAGAGATTGAGGGCGTGCCGACTTTGATGTTTCGGGCGGCCAACCAGCGCCTCAACCTTATCTTTGAAGCGCATGCCACAGTCTCGCTGCTCATGGATGAGCTCGTGGAGGGAAGAACTTTACGGCGGTTCACCGATCTGCCGCTCGAACGGAGCTCGACCCCTGTATTCGTGCTCAGTTGGACAATCATGCACCGCATCGGAAGCGCAAGTCCTCTCGCTGCCTATTTGCGCGATGGGCAGCTGCCTCCGGACGCCGAAATTGTAGTGGTGCTTTCCGGAACCGACGAGGGCAGCGGGCAGACCATCCACACGCGGTGGGCGTACGGTCCGGCGGATATCCGCTGGAACGCACATTTCGTGGACATCATCGGCATGCTTCCAGATGGCAATCGAACCATCGATTACCGCCAGTTCCATGCCGTGGAAGACTTAGCTCAGGTACAGACCAGAAAAATTCGTGCGTGAATTTTTTCAGGACGATTCCAAAAGCTGGAGTTCTTGGCCTTGCTCTTCGATTCCGCCCCGAGCGCCGAGCTGTCCGATCGTGTCGATGATGGTCGCGAGCTTCTTCCCAAAATATTCATGTTTCGCCAGCTGGCGATGAAGGTCCGTGACGTCCTCGATGCGTAATGCGCCCCAAATGGGCGGACCAATGGCAACCTTGCCGATTCTGCGATAAGGCGACGGCCGTTCGGGCGAGACCCGAACATGATCGGCACGTTTGTGCGCGTGCCCAGTATCCTGTTTCGTTGATAAGCGTTTCTCGCGTCACGTGCCCGCCGAAGATGGCGGATGGAGAGGGGAAAATTCATGGCAATCATCGCTCGAGCCGCGCTAGCGGCTGGAATCGCTGCATTTTCGTTCAGTGCGGCTTTTGCGCAAGACGCAGTCAAGGTCGATCCCAAGCATTACACGGTCCTCATCAATAACGCCCGCGTGCGGGTCCTTCGGATTCATTATGGGCCGCATGAAACGAGCGTCCGGCACTCTCATCCGGATTCCGTCGTCACCTATATGAGCGACGGGCGCATAAAAATGCTCCTTGGGAACGGAAAGACTGTCATCAGCACCGCAAAGAAAGGCGAAACCGTGTTCACGCCTGCAGGCGTGCACACTCCGACAAACCTGGGCGACAAGCCCTTCGATGCGGTAATCGTCGAGCTGAAGGGCAAATAGCAATTTAGGATGATTTCGAATCGAGGAAAGCGGGCAGACCTGCCCGCTTTCTTCAATCCCAAGTTTTCAAAAATTCTTCGGCGCCATTCTAAAGCGCGTGAACTCCAAACTCATATTCGCTCGCTGGCGGATAGGGATCGGGGCCGCAAAACTCTTCAATTGCCCCCCGATCCGTCACAATGATCTGGCGTCCCCGCAAATAGAGACCATTGGCAGCAAGCGTCTGCAACGTCCTCGACAAGGTCTCGGGCTGCATTCCGATGCGCGAGGCAAGCTGTCGCTTCGAAAACGGCACTTCTGCCGGCGGTCCGGGTTGGGATGCGTCGTTCAGCCGAAGAAGGAACGCACCAAGCCGCTGCGATGGCGATCGACATTTGAGGTCGAGAATGATCTTGAGCGCGACGCGCCATTGGCCCGCCATGATTCGTGCAAGCGCGAGCGCAAGCTCGGGACAGGTCCGCGCTTCGGTTTTGACGGTCTGGGCATCGATCAGGAGAATCCGCGAAATCGAAAGCACTCGAGCTGAGACCAGATAGGGCTCGGAAGAAAGCGCGACTGCGGGCATGAAAACATCGCCCGTTGCCATCATAAGTGCGGTGCATTCGCCGCTTTTGTAGGTGCAGGAAAGATCCACCAGACCGCTCAGGATCGCGTGGAGATACTGAGCGCTTTCACCGCCTTCGAACAGTTGGGCGCGAGCTGCAAACCTCTCGACCCGTGAAGCATGAAGCAGACGCTCGCGGACCGGTTTTGGAAGGCTCGAAAGGAGAGGAATATCGACGGCTGACCCAATCGCGCTGCCGGGTCGGCCCGCAATTGAAACGCTATCTACAGAACCACTCATGCGCTTGGCGCCTTTTGTTCAAATTCAATCCTGATGGCAATCACATGGCTCACAATTGTTAGCCGATTGCAATATTATAGCTTTGGCAACAAAGCGGTTGCGCACCACGCCAGTAAAAGAAAGTCGGTGCGCAATCGCTTTCTGGTTCAATCGGAAATCATTCGGCCGCGGTCGCGATCATTGATGAAACCAGATAGGTCGGGATCTCGATCCGGTTTCGCTCCCTTTTGAACCAGGCGATCGTCGCGTCGAGGCCCTCGTCCAAAGAGATGGTCGGAATCCAACCCAGGAGTTCTCGCGCTTTTGAAATATCGGGCCTGCGCCGGCGTGGATCATCGATTGGAAGTGGCCGGTGGACAAGCCGCGAAGAACTGCCCGTCCTTGCGACGATCAAATCGACCAATTCTCTCACCGCAAGTTCGTCGGGATTCCCAAGGTTGATCGGCATGCCCACCGCAAAATCGCTGTCGATTAGCCGAGTGAGCCCCTCGACCATATCGTCGACAAAGCAGAAGCTTCGGGTTTGAGAACCATCGCCATTGATGGTGATGTCCTCATTAGCGAGCGCCTGACAGACGATGTTGGAAATTACTCGTCCGTCATCGCAGCGCATTCTGGGCCCATAGGTGTTGAAAATGCGCGCAACGCGAACGTTCGCGCGGCGCGCTCGAAGGAAGTCGAATGCGAGCGCTTCGGCGGCGCGCTTGCCTTCATCGTAGCACGCCCGCGGCCCTGTGCAGCTGACCCAGCCGCGATAATCCTCGTTCTGCGGATGGACCTTGGGATCGCCATAGACTTCGCTGGTCGAGGTCAGAAGGAACCGCGCGCCAGTTTCTTCGGCAAGGCGAAGGCAATGGCAAGTGCCCATGACATTGGTCAGCATCGTATGCTCGGGGTCTGCCTGATAGTAGGACGGCGAGGCGGCGCACGCGAGATGATAGATGTGCGTGAGCCTTACGCGGTTGGAACAAAGCCATTGCGGAAGCTTCTCGATGACATCGTGTTCGATGAGCTCGAAATTCGGATCATATTCGAACGACTTCAGATTTTCTGTGCGGCCAGTCGCAAAATTATCGAGACAGAGGACTTTTGCGCCCTCGCTCAAAAGGCGCCCGCATAAATTGGAACCGATAAACCCCGCACCTCCGGTCACAAGGGCGATCTTTTGATCCGAACACCTCACAGGAAGCTCTCCGCTTCGGTTTCGCAATGCACTAACGTCGGAAACAAAGACTGATGCTCCATGGCGGCCCAATGTCGAGCAGATCACGGTTGTTCCAAAACATCTCCGCGCGGGTTTTGAGTGTTTGGGCTTAGGGCCGATGATCGGAAAGGTTGAACCATGCTGGCACCGAGCGGATTTTACCGCTCGAATTGATCGCAATCACGAACCGCAGCGGCGAGTTGCGCGTTTCTTCGACCGTTATCCTGTTGAAGGAGTTGAAAAATGCCAGCCAAATCTGCGTCACAGCAAAAAGCTGCGGGAGCCGCTCTGTCTGCCAAGCGCGGTGATACCCCAAAGAGCAAGCTCAAAGGCGCTTCAAAATCGATGGAATCATCGATGAGCGAGAAAGAACTCAAGAAAATGGCGTCGACAAGCCGCAAGGGTAAGCCCGAACATAAGAAGACCTGATTTGTTCGAAAGATCGAGCGGCGAAGGCGCGAAACAACGCGAACCGAAGATGCTCCTAAAGCTTCTGCGTCAGCTCGGGAACGATTTTGAACAGATCGCCGACAAGCCCGATGTCGGCGACCTGGAAAATCGGAGCCTCTTCGTCCTTGTTGATTGCAACGATCACTTTTGAATCTTTCATTCCGGCAAGATGCTGGATCGCGCCTGAGATTCCGATCGCAATATAGATTTGAGGCGCAACGATCTTTCCGGTCTGCCCGACCTGATAGTCATTGGGCGCGTAGCCGGCGTCGACCGCGGCGCGGCTCGCACCCACGGCTGCTCCGAGCTTGTCGGCAAGGGGATCGAGGAGCGAATGAAATTGCTGGGATGAGCCAAAAGCCCGTCCGCCTGACACAATCACCTTTGCGCTGGTCAGTTCGGGACGCTCGCTTTGCGATGAATCCATCGAAACGAATTCGCTTTTCCCGAACGCTTCGCCGGTATCGACGTTTTCGATCGTTCCATTGCCGCCCTGGGCGGAGGCCTTGTCGAACGCGGTCGTTCGAACCGTTATCACCTTCTTTTGATCGCTCGACTTTACGGTCGCGATCGCATTGCCAGCGTAAATCGGGCGAACGAACGTATCCCCGCTTTGGATCGCAATGACATCGCTCACCTGCATGACGTCAATCAGCGCAGCAACGCGTGGAGCGATGTTCTTTCCAAAGGTCGTCGCTGGAGCGACGAAGGCGTCATAGTTTTCCATCAGTTTTGAAGCCAACGGCGCCAGATTTTCAGCGAGCTCGTGATCGAGATACTTGGAATCCGCAACGAGCACCTTGGAAATTCCTGCGATGTTCGCTGCGGCCTTTCCAATCTCAGCAACATTCGAACCGGCAACGAGGAGATCAACGCCCCCAAGTTTCGAGGCTGCCGAAACCGCGGCAAACGTCGCGTCCTTGATCGTGCGACCATCATGTTCGACGAGGACCAGAACGCTCATTTCGCGACCCCTAAATTGTGAAGCCGCTCGACCAGATCATCGACGCTTGCGACCTTGACACCCGCCTGCCGCTTGGCGGGTTCGACAACCTTCAACGTTTCGAGGCGGCGAGCGACATCAACGCCGTAATCCTCCGGCGACTTGGTCGCGAGCGGCTTCGACTTTGCCTTCATGATGTTTGGAAGCGACGCATAACGCGGTTCGTTCAAGCGAAGATCGGTCGTGACGACAGCGGGAAGCGCAAGCTTCACGGTCTCGAGACCGCCATCGACTTCGCGAGTGACGTTGGCCGACTGTTGCGCGACCTCGAGCTTCGATGCAAAGGTACCCTGAGGCCAGCCGAGAAGCGCTGCAAGCATCTGACCGGTTGCATTGTTGTCGTCGTCGATCGCCTGTTTTCCAAGAATGATCATTCCGGGCTGCTCTTCGCCGGCGATTTTCGCGAGAATCTTTGCAACCGCGAGCGGCTCGACCTCCTCGTCGCTGTGAACGAGGATCGCTTTGTCAGCACCCATCGCAAGCGCCGTTCTTAGCGTTTCCTGAGCCTTTGCAGGTCCGATCGAGACCGCAACGATCTCGCTCGCGATGCCCTTTTCCTTAAGCCGGATCGCTTCTTCGATCGCGATCTCGTCAAACGGATTCATGCTCATCTTAACGTTGGAGAGGTCGACTCCCGATCCATCCATCTTGACGCGCGGTTTGACGTTGTAATCGATCACCCGCTTGACGGCGACCAGCACTTTCATTGCTTAAACTCCATCTCGTTCTCGCTGCAATCAGCCCGTTCGCGCCGGTGCCGGATTGGCCCTTGCCGACGAACAAGGACTATGCTGCGACCTCCTGTTTGACCTCGGCAACGATTTTGCGTGCAGCATCGCCAAGATCGTTGGCGGCAATGATCGGAAGCCCCGAAGAAGCAAGGATGTCCTTCCCCTTCTGGACATTGGTGCCTTCGAGACGAACCACGAGCGGGACTCTCAAGTCGACTTCGCGCGCTGCGGCGACAATTCCGTCTGCGATGATGTCGCAGCGCATGATTCCGCCGAAGATATTGACCAGAATGCCTTTTACTGCGGGATCCGAGAGGATGATCTTGAACGCAGCGGTGACCTTCTCTTTGGAAGCCCCTCCGCCGACGTCCAGAAAATTGGCGGGTTCCGCGCCTTCGAGCTTGATGATGTCCATCGTCGCCATGGCAAGGCCTGCGCCGTTGACCATGCACCCGATCGTCCCGTCGAGCTTGATGTAGCTCAAGTCATATTTGGAGGCCTCGATTTCCATCGGGTCCTCTTCGGAAAGGTCGCGCAATTGCTGAAGGTCGTGATGGCGGAAGCTTGCATTGCTGTCGAACCCGACCTTGGCATCGAGAACCACCAGCCGTTTATCGTCAGTCACTGCAAACGGGTTGATCTCGATCTGCGAAGCGTCTGTGCCGAGAAAAGCCTCGTAGAGCTTTGCAAGAACCTTTCCGGCCTGTTTCGAAAGGTCGCCGGTAAGACCAAGAGCGGCCGCAACTTCGCGACCATGGTGCGGCATTAGGCCGGTCGCGGGATCGATCGTGATGGTCGTGATTTTCTCGGGCGTGTCGTGGGCGACTTTCTCGATTTCGACGCCGCCTTCTGTCGAGGCAACGACCGCGATCCGTCCCGTTTCGCGGTCGACCAGAAGCGCGAGATAATATTCCTTGGCGATGTCGACGCCGTCGGTGATGTAAAGGCGCTGGACCTGCTTTCCCGTGAGGCCCGGTCTGGACTGTGACGAGCGTCTTTCCGAGCATCTCTTTGGCGTGGTCGCGAACCTCATCGATCGACCTTGCGAGGCGAACGCCGCCCTTGGATCCTTCGGAAAGCTCCTTGAACCGGCCTTTTCCGCGGCCGCCAGCGTGGATCTGGGCCTTGACGACCCAGAGCGGTCCAGGAAGCTTTTTTGCAGCCTCGACTGCTTCCTCGACGGTCATTGCCGCAAATCCCGCGGGAACCGGAACGCCATAGTTCGCGAGGAGCTCTTTTGCCTGATATTCATGGATGTTCATGCGCGCGCCCTTAAGCAGATTGAGGAAGCCAAGGGAAGAACAGCGACATTCAATAGCCGAACGCTGCGAGACGAAAATTGCGGGCAATCTTGCGAAGGAATGTTCAAAGACACCACTTAAATCGTGCGTCGCACTTGGGCTGGACGAACGCGCCCGGTCTGGGTCAGAAACCATCCACCTTGACCGACTCGGACCGCCCGGTACGCAAGATCATCCATGTCGACATGGATGCGTTTTACGCATCGGTCGAACAGCATGACGAGCCATCCCTTAAGGGAAAGCCGGTTGCGGTCGGCGGCGGACACCGCGGGGTTGTCGCGGCTGCATCCTACGAGGCACGAACCTTTGGCGTTCGCTCGGCAATGCCATCGGTCAGCGCGAAGCGGCGCTGTCCCGAGCTCGTGTTCGTAAAACCAAGATTTGAACGGTATCGCGAGGTTTCGCATCAGATCCGTCTCATCTTCTCTGATTATACCGACCTCATCGAGCCGCTTTCCCTCGACGAGGCCTATCTCGATGTGACGTCCGACCGGCTCAACTTTGGAAGTGCTCGAGCGATTGCGGAGGATATTCGCAAAAGGATCAGAAGCGAGACCGGGCTGACCGCATCAGCCGGTGTCTCCTATTGCAAATTCATCGCGAAGCTCGCGTCCGATTATCGCAAGCCCGACGGGCTCACGGTCATTACGCCGGAAAAGGGACCCGAGTTCATCGCTTCTCTTGCAGGTTGCCCGCTTTCATGGCGTCGGGCCGGTGACTGCGAAGAAGATGGAAGCTCTTGGAATTTTTACCGGGGCTGACCTTCTCGAGTGGAGCCTTCCCGCGCTCGAGCTTCAATTCGGAAGCTCGGGATCCTGGTATTACCGGATCTGCCGGGGGATCGACGAACGCGAAGTCAAGCCCGATCGACCCTACAAATCCGTAAGCGCGGAACGAACGTTCGACGAGGATCTCATCGACCACGAGCGACTGTCGGCAGAGCTTTCGAGGATCGCCCTTTATGCCTGGGACCGGGTGACCCGAGCCGAGGTCACTGGAAGAACGGTGACTCTGAAAGTCAAATTCGGAGATTTCACTCTCCTTACGCGGTCGAAGAGCTTTGCCGCTCCGCTCGCTGATCTTCAGGCGTTTACCGCCGCCGGGCAAAGCCTGCTCCAGGCGATCCAGCCGCTTGAAAAAGGCATTCGCCTTCTTGGGCTTGGCCTCCATAACCTTAGTGAAGGGGAAGCGAGCGGCCCGGTCCAGCTGGGACTCGCAATTTGACGTCGCTTGTGTTATACAATTGTCACCTGGGGCCGCTGCGATTGAGCTGCGGCCCTAAATTCAAGGGAAGCCAAGGAAACAGGCGTGGAGCCGCGACCACTGGTCGTTTTGGGGGACGACGCAAATGCGCCGGCTCTCCTGCCGCAAACGGAAAGGTTAGCAATGGCTACAAAGGCGCTCAGCTTCGATGTCGGCGACTATGTTGTTTACCCCAAGCATGGTGTTGGCCGGGTCGTCGAGCTGCAAAGCACCGAAATCGCCGGGACCCGTCTCGATCTTTACGTGCTCCGGTTCGAGAAAGAAAAGATGACCCTTCGAGTTCCGGTCAACAAGGCCGACTCGGTTGGAATGCGCAAGCTCTCGTCGGACAAGACGATGAAGGACGCGCTCGACACTTTGAAGGGCAAGCCAAAGATCAAGCGGACCATGTGGTCGCGCCGGGCCCAGGAATATGAAGCGAAGATCAACTCCGGGGACTTGAGCTCGATTGCGGAAGTCGTCCGTGACCTGTTTCGGCCGGATGATGCGCCGGAGCAGAGCTATTCGGAGCGTCAGATTTTCGAGGCCGCATCGTCGCGTCTGGCGCGCGAACTTGGCGCAATGGAGCAGACCGACGAGAAGTCGGCGCTGGCCCAAATTCTTGAAATTTTGAATGCTGCGGCGACGGTTCATCAAAAGAACAAGGAAGCCGCCGTTTAACGGTCGGGACCCTCTCGGCTAGTCTTTTAAAGGCGCCCGCTTTCGAGCGGGCGCCTTTTTTGTTGGTTGCGAAAACCGGCACACATGCGTATTAGTGTTATAAGACACTGATGAGGAGTGCGTGAAGATGCCGCGATCGCTTGCAGTGGAAATTCTTTCGGCGATCGTGTCGAGGCGCGGACCCGTCGACGAGACCGGCCCCAGCATCGACAGATCGTTCGACACGAAGGAATTCCACAAACTCGAGATTGCGGTTCCATTCGATGTCGAGATCATGACCGGCGAGCCTGCGTCCATTCAAGCAACTGGCCCCGAGGCAGCGTTATCCAAGATCATCGTCAATCGAAAGGATGATCGGCTTTTCATCACGAGCGAGGGACGATCGAACTCAAGCGTCAGCATCCGTGTTTGTGTCACGAACCTCACGACGTTAAGAATTAGCGGATCCGGGGATGTTCGCCTCGCAAGAATTGCAAACGCGGCGTTCGAATGCGCAAGCACCGGCTCGGGAGATCTTTTCATCCACGAAGCCGAGCTCGAAAATCTCAAATTGTCGGCGGGAGGCTCGGGCGATGTGAGGATCGATCGGCTTCGCTGTTGGGACGCCGAAGCAATTGTGATGGGTTCTGGCGATTTTGTGATGGATGCGGTCGAGAGCTCGACATTCAAGCTTACGATCAACGGTTCGGGCGACGCGCTCATCGGCGAATATTGCGGCGAACGCCTGGAATCGCTGCTGACCGGTTCGGGCGACCTTGCAGTTCAGTCGATCGATTCAAAAGCGCTCAAACTGTCGCTGCTGGGGTCGGGCGACGCATCGATTGGCGAGGGGCATTCCAACATCGCAATGCTCGAAACTTCAGGATCGGGAGAAATCGCAACGAGCGGAATGGATCTTGTCGAGGGAAACATCGCCATATTCGGTTCGGGTGACATCGCTGCTCATGTGACCGGCAAGGCCGACGTCCTTCTCATGGGGTCCGGGGATGCGCGCGTTACCGGCGGAGGCAAATGTTCGGTGGCCGGCAGCGGAAGCGGGCGCGCTCGCTGTTCCTAAGTGCCTTCCATCCTTGCCGCCTTTTCCATTTGACCTATTGTTCATTTTAGACAGCGGGAGAACATCATGATGCGCAAGTCCATCGCAGCGGTCGCAATCGCTGCTTCCGCAACGACCAGCGCGTGCGGGCAGATGAACCACGAGGGACCGGGTCGAACCGTCACTCGCACCTATCCGGTCGGCAACTTCAGTCAGATTGAAGTCGCGGGACCTTATGAGGTTGCAGTGCATACCGGCGCCAATCCCGGTGTTTCCGCTCAAGGTTCGCAAAAGCTCATCGATGCGACGATCGTCGAAGTTCAGGGCGACAAGCTGGTCATCCACCCGCAGGAACACCATTCCTTCTTCAACTGGAGCTGGACCAGGCATGGCAAAGCCCGCTTCACGGTCACGGTTCCGCAGCTGAGCTCGGCAGCGATCGCAGGTTCGGGCAATGTGAATGTCGATAATGTGCACGGCGCAAGCTTTGAAGGATCGGTCGCGGGCTCGGGCGGGATCAACGTCGATAACGTCGACGTTCAGTCGATGAAGCTTACGATTGGAGGTTCAGGAAGCCTCAAGGCCAAAGGCGGCAAAACTCAGTCGGCCGATTTCGAAATCGGTGGCTCGGGCGACATCGACGCGGGCTCGGTTCAGTCGCAGCAGGCGAAAATCTCGATCGCGGGCTCAGGCAGCGTCCGAGCCAATGCAACCGGAACCGCGGACGTTAGCATTATGGGCTCGGGCGATGTCGACGTTGCCGGCGGAGCCAAATGCACGATCAACAAGGCGGGGTCGGGAAGCGTTCGCTGTTCTTAAACAGCTTTTAACCACGAGATGGGAAGGTGCGTCCATGCGCACCTTTCTTCTTTTTGCTGCAATTCTTGCGGGCTCGGCTCCAGTCAGTGCAGCCACTCGTAATTTCGGGATCACGAGCTTTAGCAAGGTCCGGGTCGAGGGACCTTTCAAAGTTGCACTGACGACGGGCGTCGCTCCGTTTGCGCGAGCGATCGGCTCGGCGGACGCTCTCGATCGAATTTCGGTCGAAGTCGAGGGCGATACTCTCGTCGTTCGAAACAATCCCGATTCATGGGGCGGTTACCCAGGCGAAAATGTCGGACCCGTCGAAATCAGCGTCGGAACGCACGATCTCAGTCAAGCGTGGCTCAATGGGTCCGGGGCGCTCGACATCAACCGGATTTCGGGGCTTTCGTTCGACCTTTCGGTCGAGGGAAGCGGCGTTAGCGATATTGCGGAGACGCAGGTCGATCAGCTCAACGTTAACCTCATCGGGACTGCCAATGCACGCCTTCGGGGAAAAACCGGAAAAATGACCGCGCTGGTTCGCGGACTTTCCAATCTCGATGCCGGATCTCTGGTTGCAGCCAACGCGACCCTTGGCGCCGACGGATCGGCAACCATTTCCGCCAATGTCACGAATTCAGCGACAATCGATGCCAATGGTCCGGCAACGATCAGACTGGCGGGGGCGCCCGCGTGCGTTTTGCATGCCAGCGGTTCGGCGAGCATCGCCGGCTGCCGCTAAAGGCCGCGAGTGAGCGTTCAAACGAGAGCGAGCGCTGCAAGCCGGCCGTAAAGCTGGGCCGGAAGCTCTCCGATTCCGCTAGGATCGCCCTCCTTTGCCGGTGCATCCTTGGCTTCAAGATATCGCCAGCCCTGGTGGGCACGTTTGGGTTGCGGCGAAATTGCGACCAGAAGCTCCGAACAGACAATGTCGATCCGCCCGTCCTCGCGATCTTCGAAACGAAGGATTTCGAGACCGGCGACCAGCCGGTGCTTCAAAATCCAGTAGAGGTTACCACCGATGAGTTCGCCGGCGCGCTTTGGCCGGATTCGGGTCGCGATCCGGATCTCGCCGCCGACGCTCCGGTTCGCGAGTTCTTGTCTGCAATGTTTCAAAGTCGCGACAGGCAAATGCGACCTTCGTCAGATGGAGTTTGGTCACGGCCCGGTCTGAATTGCGCGACCGGCTCGCAAAATCAAGCACTTACCCGTGCAAATGAAACAGCGTCGCAAGACCCAGGAAGAAGAAGAACCCGAGGGTGTCGGTCATCGTCGTCACGAAAACGGTCGAAGTTACGGCTGGATCGATCCCGACCTTTTCGAGCCCGACCGGAATGAGCACGCCCGAAAGCCCCGCGTTGAGACTGTTGAGCAGCATCGCGAGAAAGAGAACGAAGCTTAGGCCCGTGTCGTGGTAGATGAGCTGGCATCCGATCGCCATCAGGATCCCAAGCCCAAGCCCATTTACGCTTGCAATCCACCATTCGCGAAAGATCATTCGCCAGCTGTTCGACGAGGTCAGCTGGTTGGTCGCGAGCGCTCTTACCGTAACCGCCATGGTCTGGGTCGCGGCGTTCCCGCCCATTCCGGTGACGATCGGCATAATGACCGCGAGCGTGACGAGACGCGAGATCGTACCTTGGAATGCGGCAACGACGCCCGCTGCAAGGATTGCCGTTCCAAGATTGATGAACAGCCACAACATTCGCGTCTTCATCGTTTCGAACAGGGGTGCGTTAATGTCGCTATCGCCCGCCTGGCTCAGAAGGAGAGCGTCTTCGCCCGCTTCCTCCTGGATAATGTGAACCACATCATCGACGGTGATCATCCCAACCAGTCGCCCGGAATTATCGACGACTGCCGCCGATACGAGCGCATATTTCTGGAATCTCAGCGCCACATCCTCCTGGTCCATGTCGACCGGAATGAGGGTCTGTTCACGCTGCATGATTTCCGCGATCGGGCGACTGCGCGGCGTTCTTAGCATCGTCGATAATTTGCAGGTCCCCGCGGGGTGATGATCCGGGGTGACGACGAATACCTCCCAGAAGTCGGTCGGGAGTTCCGCACTCGAGCGGAGATAATCGATCACCTGACCGACCGTCCATTGCTCGGGAACCGCGCAGAGGTCGCGCTGCATCAGGCGTCCAGCGGATTCTTCTGGATATCCGAGCGCCTCCTCGACCGCAGCGCGATCATCGGGCTCCATCCGCTGAAGGATCGCCTGCTGTTCGTCGCGGTCGAGATCCTCGATCAGCGCAACTGCATCATCGGTCTCGAGCTGGCCGGCAATGTCTGCGACCTGCTGCGGCTCCATTTCGTCCAGCAGGCCTTCGCGGACATAATCGTTCATTTCCGCGAGCACGTCGGGGCCGACGATCCCGGCGAGCGCTTTGACAAGGCCTTCGCGCTCGTCGCGCGCCGCAAGCTCGATCAAATCGGCGATATCCGCCGGATGAAGCGGTTGAACCAATGTTCGGGCGGTCTCGTCGTCACCCGCATCAACGGCATCGAGAACCTTTTCGACGAACTTCGGTCTCAGCCGGTCTTCTTCATCGATGACGCTGCTTTGAGCCGCGTTTGGGTCGCTCACGAGCGGCGCGGCGAAATGCTCGCTTTCGCTCATGTCGTGACCCCTCTCCTGACGCGGTACCAATCTCCCTATGGTTGCCGCTCCTCTGGCGCAACCGGCATCGCGCACCTAAATCGGCGCCGTTCGACAGTTTTCTTTTTTTCGGAGTTCATTCCATGGCCGATGCCGATCGCCTCACGCTTTCCCTTTCCTCCGGCGGCGATGTCGTCATCAAGTTAAGGCCCGACCTTGCGCCCAACCACGTCCAGCGGATCACCGAGCTCGCTGGAAGCGGCTTTTATGACAATGTCCCCTTCCACCGAGTCATCCCGGGGTTCATGGCCCAAGGCGGCGACCCTACCGGAACCGGAATGAGCGGATCCGATCTTCCCGACCTCAAGGCCGAATTCAGCCGCGCGCCGCACGTCAGGGGCACAGCATCGATGGCTCGAAAGCCGACCCCCGACAGCGCGAACAGCCAGTTTTTCATCTGCTTTGGAGACGCCGGCTTCCTTGACGGGCAGTATACCGTGTGGGGCGAAGTCGAGAGTGGCATGGAATATGTCGATGCACTTCCCGCCGGCGAACCGCCGCGCGAGCCCGGCCGCATCGTCAAGGCGAGCGTGGGGAAAGCCGCCGAGTGAACGCCGTCGCGCTCGTCACGGGCGCATCCGCAGGCCTTGGAACCGAGTTCGCCCGCCAGCTTGCAAAGCGCGGTCATCACCTCGTTCTTGTCGCAAGACGCAAGGACCGGCTGGACGCTCTTGCAAAGGAGCTCGGAAATGCGCGCGCGGTCGAAATGGATCTTTCAAGACCCGGAGCGGCCGCGCAACTGATGGCGGACGTCAAGGCGAATGACGAACACGTCGAAATTCTCGTGAACAATGCGGGGTTCGGGCTCATCGGCCGATTTTCGGACACCGATGCGAACCGCCTCCGGGAAATGGTCGACCTTAATGTTTCAACCCTGATGGACCTTTGCCGGGCGGTCAGCCCGCAAATGATCGAACGGGGATCGGGTTCGATCCTCAACGTCGCATCGACTGCTGGCTTCCAGCCCGGCCCCAAGATGGCCGTCTATTTTGCAACCAAGGCCTTTGTGCTCTCCTTTACCGAAGCTCTTCATGAAGAGCTCAAGACAAACGGGATCAAGGTTTCCTGCTTTTGCCCGGGGCCTACCCGGACCGAATTTGGGGACGTCGCCGGCTTTAGCGGCAACCGGATGTTCGATTGGGTCGCAATGGATGCAAAAGAGGCCGTCGAGGTCGGGCTCAAGGGCCTTGAAGCCAACAAGGCCGTCGTCGTTCCGGGCATAATCAACAAGCTTGGCGCAGCGAGCATTCGCTTCGTTCCGCGCCCGGTCGTCCGACGAATTTCTGGTGCAATCAAATATTGAACCGTCAAATGAACCGAGAGCGTATCGCCAGAGTTGCGCACTCACGAATGTGGGGGGACAGGAGAACCAATGCCCGATGCGGACACGATGGACCGCGCAAAAACGCGCAAAGTCCAGGTTGCAAGCCTCCCGCCAGCCGATAGCGGTCGTGGCTTCGCTCGGCTTCCCGACC
Organism: uncultured Alphaproteobacteria bacterium; assembly: GCA_963703055.1. Classification (GTDB taxonomy): domain Bacteria; phylum Pseudomonadota; class Alphaproteobacteria; order Sphingomonadales; family Sphingomonadaceae; genus Sphingomicrobium. Next base: position 1,586,209 of record OY969784.1, read on the forward strand.
GGCTGATGGACGAGCTCGGACTTGCCGAGGGCGATGTCATCGAAGTGGTCGGAAAGCGTTCGACTGCGGCTCGTGCCATCCGTCCCTACGGCGAGGATGAGGGGATCGACATCATTCGGCTCGACGGCCTCCAGCGCGCCAATGCCGGCGTCGGGTCGGGCGATTTCGTCGAAGTTCGGAAAGCCTCGTCGAGCCCGGCGACCAGGGTCGTCTTCGCACCCGCGCAGCCCAATGTTCGTCTTCAGGGCTCGGCCGACGCGCTCAAGCGAACTTTTGCCGGACGGCCGCTCGTTGAGGGGGATGTCGTTTCGACCACCGGCCATCAGCGCGTCAATGCCGACATGCCCGACCATATTCGGCAGATGCTCAATGCGCCCGCCTTTGCGCTCCAGGAATTACGGCTCGTCGTCGTGACTGCGCTCCCCAAAGGGATCGTCCATATCGATTCCAAGACGAGCGTTGAGCTTCTTCCCGAATATACCGGAAGCGACGGCGAGCGCAGAGCGGACGTCACCTATGACGATCTTGGCGGCATGCGCGATACAATCGACGCGCTTCGCGAGATGGTCGAGCTTCCCTTGCGGCATCCGGAGTTGTTTCAGCGCCTTGGAGTGGACCCTCCCAAGGGCGTTCTTCTTCATGGACCGCCCGGAACCGGAAAGACCCTTCTGGCCCGAGCGGTTGCCAATGAAAGCGCTGCCAAATTCTTTCTCATTAACGGCCCGGAAATCATGGGCTCCGCTTACGGCGAAAGCGAACGGCGCTTACGCGAAATCTTCGAAGAGGCCGCAAAGGATGCGCCATCGATCATCTTCATTGATGAAATCGACTCGATTGCTCCCAAGCGCGGGCAGGTCACCGGCGAAGCCGAGAAGCGCCTCGTTGCGCAACTCCTCACTCTTCTCGACGGAATTGAGCCGAGACAAAATACCGTTGTCATCGCAGCAACCAATCGCCCGGAAGCGATTGACGAAGCGCTCCGCCGGCCGGGCCGATTTGACCGCGAGATTGTGGTTGGAGTTCCTGACGAACCCGGACGACGGGAAATCCTGGGAATCCATACCCGCGGAATGCCGCTCGCGGGAGACGTCAATCTCGATGACCTTTCGCGCCGCACCTACGGTTTCGTCGGGGCGGATCTTGCCGCTCTATGCCGGGAAGCTGCGCTCGAAGCCGTCCGCCGGATCATGCCGCGGATCAATCTTGCCGAACAGGTCATCCCGACCGAAATTCTGGATCAGCTTTCGGTCGAGCTTCGCGATTTCGATAATGCCTTAAAACGCGTCCAGCCCTCGGCAATGCGCGAAGTGATGGTCGAAGCGCCGCAGGTCCGCTGGGACGATATCGGCGGCTTGGATGAAGCTCGCGATCGTCTCAAGGAAGGCGTCGAGCTTCCGCTCAAGCATCCCGATGCTTTCCGCCGTCTCGGGATTCGTCCGGCGAAGGGGTTTCTTCTCTATGGGCCGCCTGGGACCGGCAAAACCCTTCTCGCAAAGGCCGCTGCACGCGAAAGCGAAGCCAATTTCATCGCGACCAAATCCTCGGATCTTTTGAGCAAATGGTATGGCGAGAGCGAACAGCAGATTGCGCGACTGTTCAATCGCGCTCGTCAGGTCGCGCCGACGATCATCTTCATCGACGAGCTCGACAGTCTGGTTCCCGCGCGCGGCGGTGGACTTGGCGAACCGCAAGTGACCGAGCGAGTCGTCAATACGATCCTTTCGGAAATGGACGGGCTCGAAGAGCTTCAGAATGTCGTCGTGGTTGGAGCGACCAATCGTCCGACACTGATTGATCCCGCGCTCCTTCGTCCGGGGCGGTTCGACGAGCTCATCTACGTTGGAACTCCCGATATCGGGGGCCGGCGACGGATCCTTGCGATTCACACGAGAAACATGCCGCTTTCAAAGGATGTCGATCTTCAAAAGATTGCCGATCGAAGCGAACGCTTTACCGGCGCGGATCTTGAGGATCTCGTGCGCCGGGCGGGCCTGACCGCGCTTCGCCGGGGCCTCGATGCGAGTAATGTGACGATGGAGGATTTCGAAGTTGCACTCAAACACACGCGCGCGTCGGTCACACCCGAAATGCTCGAGGAATACAGCCGAATTCAAGACACGTTGAAGAGCGATGCCGTTCGTCCGATGGGCGGAATTGGGTTTGTTCTTCCTGGAATGCTTCGTCCAAGAGAGGGCGGAAAAACCTGAAGGGATGTTCCACTCGGTGATGAGAATTCGCCTCTTCGTCGCACGAATGGCCCGGCTCGCGGCTGCTGATTGAACGCAATTGGCAAGTTCGAGCGTTGGGAACCTTGCCAATCGGCGGCGCATTTGCCAACGCTCCGCCCAACTCTGCTCAACGGAGAATCCATGTCGACCTCACCTGCGCGGACGCTGAAGGGATCAAGACGGCTCCAGCGCCGCCGCGACCGGCGTTCGCCGAGTCCGCAATGGCACTTCCTTCGCGGATTTTTGAAAAATCCCGTGATGGTCGGCTCGATCATTCCCTCAAGCCGAGTGCTCATCGAAAAAATGCTCGCCCCGGTGGATTGGGCAAACACGAAATTGTTCGTGGAATATGGGCCGGGCGTTGGGACGTTCACTCGCCCCATTCTCGAAAAGCTCGGAGCCGATGGGACCCTCGTAACGATCGACACCAATCCCGACTTTACCCACTATCTTCGCAATTCGATCGATGATCCGCGCCTGATTACGGTCACGGGCTCGGCCGCCGATGTCGAGACGATCCTCGCCGAAAATGATTTGGGCTCGGCTGATTACGTCCTTTCGGGACTTCCCTTTTCGACGCTTCCTCCAGGCGTCGGCGATTCGATTGCCAAGGCAACGGCGATGGTCGTTCGCGAAGGCGGCGCGTTTCTCGTCTATCAGTTCAATCCCAAGGTCTATGATTTCATCAAACCCCATTTCGCGCCGATCAAGCGGGGGTTCGAGTGGATCAATGTTCCGCCCGCGACCTTATTCTGGGCCTATAAGGATCACGCCGACAATTAGCCTTCGGCTCTGAAATTCAGACGCCTCGTCACGGTATAGTCCATGACGTTGACGAGAAAGTGCGACACCGCCCATTTGAAGCGGCGCCACGGGTTTGCCCGCTCCTTATGCAACTCGGACGTGATCTGCAGGCTTTGAGCGATTTCGCCGTCGAAATAGCTTCTCATTGCGCTGGCAAACTTCGCGTCCTTGATCCGGAGCATGATCTCGAGATTGATATAGAGGCTTCGGTAATCGAAATTCGATGATCCGATGTGAACCACGTCGTCGATGATCGCGAGCTTCGTGTGGAGTTTCGCCGGCTGATATTCGAACATTTCGACCCGGCGCCTCAAAAGCCTGCTGTAGCTGTGCCGGGCAGCCGAAATGGTCGCAACATTGTCGGACTTGGAAGCGGTGATGATTCGCGCCCGGCCGCGTCGCCCGAGATGCCCTATCCGGCGCAACATTGCCCCAGGAGGCGCGAAATAGGCGAAGATCATCGCAAGATCGCGGCCACGGCGGATGTCGCGGCCGATCGTTCGCCACCAGCTGTTGCGCATGCTTAATGGGCCACTGAACTTCCACTGGATGGGCCCCCGCCACTCACTATATTCCCCGACCATCGCGCGAAGAGAACGCATTCTTGCGTTCTTTCGCTTCGACCAGCGCAGCAGGCTGTCGAAGTAGCGCGCTGGAACGCCAACTTCGGGACCCTCAATACGGAGCCAAAGATCGCGCCAGTGCGAAGGGCCGGTATCGGTCAGATAATGTTCGTCGAAATTGGCACCTCCAATAATCGCGATCCTCTCGTCGATCACGATCAGCTTCTGGTGATCCCTCACGAAGTAGCGCCGTCCGTAGGATGAGTTGAAGACGCAATGAGCGCCCCCCGCCTCATCGATCGGAGCAAAGAATTCGGCCGAAACTCCAGAACCGAAGCCATCGATCAGGATCTTGACTTCAACGCCGCGCCTGGCCGCTTCGACGAGAGCGGTGCGGATCCGCGTTCCCGAATGATCCGCGTTGAACATGTACATGAGGATCCGGATGCTGGTCGCCGCGTCACCGATGAGCTTGAGGAGGAGCTCAAGGCGCTGTTCGCCGCTTTCGATGAGCTCAAGCTTGTTCCCGGCGATATCCGCTCGGATCGGGGCTCTTGGTTCGATCGGTTGAGCGTCGCTTTCCATAATAACCGTTTTGTTGACTTTTGCAGCGGCCGCAAGCTATTGGCGAACCCTTCCCTACATCCCATATTCCCAAAAAGCGGAATTGTTTTGCGGAGCGACGAATGGCGCGCGTTACAGTTGAAGATTGCGTAGACAAAATTCCGAACAGGTTCGATTTGGTCCTGCTCGCTGCGCAACGAGCGCGGCAGATTTCCGGAGGCGCCGATCTCACGATCGACCGCGATCGCGATAAAAATCCGGTCGTCGCGCTGCGCGAGATTGCCGAAGAAAGCGTTCGCCCGAAGATCCTTGAAGAATCGATCGTCACCAACCTCCAGAAGGTTAGGATCGACGAGGAAGATGAAACCGAAGAGCTCGCATCGCTGAGCGAGGCCGCCGAAGCGCTTCGCCTTACTGCTGCAGCTCCTCCCCGTCCGAGCCCATCGGGCGGCGATTACGAATAATCGATTGGGTTGAATGCCCGGCCGCAAAAGCGGCCGGATTGGGTGTTGGCGGATCGCGTGGTCCTGAGTTAGAGCGGACCAATGGTTCCCTTTTCGTTCGCAGGCGAGACGTTTGAGGCAACGCCGTCCGGCGCCCTCTATTGGCGCTCTCAAAACGCCCTTCTCGTTGCGGATCTTCATCTCGAAAAGGCGAGCTGGTTTGCTCGTCTCGGCCAGTTCCTCCCGCCTTATGATTCGCACGCGACGCTCATGTCCTTATCAGAGGAAGTCGCAAGAAGCGGCGCTGAGCGGCTCTATTGTCTTGGCGACAGTTTCCATGATTCGAACGGTTGCGATCGGCTCGCGCGCCAGGCGCGAGAACTTCTGGAAAGCCTGACGGAGAGGCTCGATTGGGTCTGGATCGTCGGCAATCATGACCGCGCCTTTGCAGGCCAATGTGGTGGGGCGATTACCGAGGAAGCGGAAATCCTGGGGATCATCCTTCGTCATGAAGCCATCCAAAACGAAGCCCAACCTGAAATCTCGGGGCATTTTCATCCCAAGTTGAGGCTCAATCTCAAGGGCCGCAATGTCTCGCGTCGCTGTTTCATTCTTTCAAAGACCAAGATCATCATGCCCGCGTTTGGAGTTCTGACAGGCGGCCTCGATGCGCATCATCCGGAAATTTTAAGGTCGGTCGGAATTGGGGCCGCAGCGCTTGTTCCGATTTCGGACCGGCTCCTGCGATTTCCGCTTGCAGCCTAATCGAGCGCCTTGATCTCGATCGCCATGGCTCCGCTTGGGCTCAAGAGAAGCCTCGCGATCGCCTGTCGGCTCTTCCCGAAGGTCGCAGCCTGGAGTTCGTTGCGGGCCGCATGGCGATCGAATTTGAACCCATGTTCGTCCGCGCGCTTCTTCAGCCCGTCGAGATGATTTTCAAGATCGGCAATCCCCTCCTCGGGGTCGAACTCCATTCTGACTTCGAGATCGGGAGGCATGATATTCGTGCTTCGCGACTTGCGCGCAGATGCGCAAGTCCCCTCATTCGATTGCACGCGCCATCGGCTGTTTCTAAACCTTCGTCATGGCGACGAGACATTTGCTTCTTCTGGCGGCCGCGATCGCGTTGATTCCAGGCCTCGCTTCGGCTCAGTCGATCGATCCGAAGGTCCAGGAACGGATCGATCGGATCCTTAAAGCAACCCCGCTGATCGACGGTCATAACGATCTTCCCGAGCAGCTCCGCGAAAATTACGCCCTCAGCGTCGATGGGCTAGCTAGCGCAACCGACCGCCGGGCTCATCCCTTGATGACCGACATGGCGCGCCTCCATCAAGGTCGCCTCGGAGGTCAGTTCTGGTCCGTCTACATTCCTTCCGAAGTCACCGGGGATTCGGCCATTCGAGCAACCCTCGAGCAGATCGACATCGTCAAGCGGCTCGTCAAAGCCTATCCCAACGATCTTGAGCTTGCGCGAACCGCCGACGACGTTGTTCGCATTCACAAAAGCGGAAAAATTGCATCCCTGATCGGGATCGAAGGCGGTCATCAGATCGGAGGAAGCCTTGCTGCCTTGAGGCAATTCTACGACCTTGGCGCGCGTTACATGACCTTCACGCATTTCAAGAACAACGAGTTTGCGGACAGCGCGACGGACGATCCGAAATTTCACGGGATCACCGACTTCGGCCGGACGGTGGTTCATGAAATGAACCGTCTTGGGATGCTGGTCGATCTCAGCCATGTCTCGCCCGAGACGATGCGCGACGTGCTCGTGGTCAGCAAAGCTCCGGTCATCTTTTCGCACAGCGACGCTCGGGCGCTCGCCAATCATCCGCGCAATGTCCCCGACGATATCCTTCGAAAGCTCGCTTCCAACGGCGGCGTCGTCATGGTCAATTTCTATCTGGGACATCTGTCCGAACCCTATCGTTTGTGGTCGGCCGATCGTGCCGCCGAACAGGCCCGGCTTGCCGAGCTCGACGTGGGTCAGCCCGATCTTAGGACCGCAGCTCTTGCCGAGTGGGACCGAACGCACGCTCCGCCCAAGGGCGATGTCGGACTCATTGCCGACCATATCGACTATATTTCGAAAATTGCGGGCCATGATCATGTCGGGATTGGCGGCGATCTTGATGGAATCGGTTATCAGCAATCTCCCCCAGGAATGAACAGCGTCAGCGGCTATCCTCTATTGTTCGCCGAGCTCATCCGACGCCGCTGGAGCGATGAAGATCTTGCAAAGCTTGCTGGAGGAAATGTCCTTCGAGCGATGCGGCAGGCGGAAGCAGTTGCTGCCTCGATGAACGATGAGCCGCCAACGACTACGACACTGAAGCCCTGGTCTTCCAAGGACCCGTGGAAATGACCGGCGGGGAGCCTCCGCTTAGAGCCGCGATCATTCCGGTCACGCCACTCCAGCAAAATTGCACATTGCTCTGGTGCACGAACACGAAAAAGGCCGCGTTCGTCGATCCAGGCGGTGATCTCCATCGTTTGAAGGCGGCTGCAAGCGAGGCTGGAGTCACGATCGAGAAGATCCTTTTGACCCACGGCCATATCGACCATTGCGGAAGCGCTGGAATTCTCGCCGAAGATCTTGGAGTTTCGATCGAGGGCCCACATGAAGCCGATCGGTACTGGATCGACCGCCTGCGCGAAGACGGCGAGAAATACGGAATTGTCGGAGTTCCGTTCGAACCCAAGCGCTGGCTGATCGATGGCGACGAAGTGACGGTTGGCGAACTTGAGCTGAATGTTCGTCATTGCCCGGGTCACACGCCCGGGCACGTCGTCTTTCATCATCCGACCTCAAGGCTAGCGCTCGTCGGCGACGTACTCTTCAAAGGATCGATCGGACGCTGGGACTTCCCCCACGGAAACCAGCAGCAGCTCATTCAATCAATTACCACTCGTCTATGGCCGATGGGGTCCGACACCCAATTCGTTCCCGGTCATGGGCCGATGTCGACCTTTGGCCATGAGCGACGGACCAATCCCTTCGTTGCCGACCAGCTCAGCCATCTTCGAGGCGTTGCCAACGGATGAGCGAAGCTGAGCCTTCGGGACCTAGCGAAGTGCCCAAATTCACGCGTTCGCTTTCGGGTCTCGGTGTCATCATCCTCACCCTTTCGGTGCTGTCGCCGGGGGTGTCGGTTCTGGTCAGTGGCGGAGCGATCTTGACCGAATCCGGAACGGGCACAATTCTCGCATTCGTTCTTGGTGGCCTCGTTTGTTATTGTCAGACGTCGATGGCCGCCGAACTTGGAGCGGCGTACCCGACTGCGGGCTATGATTATGCCGCCATTGGTCATGCAATCGGCGACTGGGCGGGAGCAACAATGTATCTCGCGAGCATTTCCTCGATCCCTCTTTTCCTCAGCACCTCGGCGGTCGGGATCGCGATCTACCTCCAGCCTTTTGGAGTTCCGCTGACGCCGAACGAGATCACGTTTGTGGTCGTCATCGTGATCACCGTTCTCTCGCTGCTCAACATGCGCTCGAATGAGGCGATCACCGGCGTCTTCATGCTGATCGAAGGCGCAGCACTCCTTCTGATCGCAGCAGTCGGCATATTCCATGTTCAGCCGGGCACTCTCCATTTGATGACACATCCGATGCGGGTCCAAAACGGAACCTGGGTCGTCGCCGGGATCGCAATCACCGGTATCGCGATCAACAATGCCTCCTGGGCGCTTGCGGGCTCGTCGCAGGCGTTGATGTTCTCCGAAGACATGAAACGGCCGGAAACGATCAGCAAGATCATCATGCTCGCCTTCGCGATTACCGTTGTTCTCGAAACAGCCCCGGTCCTCGGACTGATCGTTGGATCGCACGATCTCAAGTCAGTTCTTACAAACGATTCGCCGTTTGAGACCTTCCTTGGTCAATATCTCCCCGGCTTTTTTCTGAAGGTGGTATCGCTTTCGATCGCGATCGCGATCTTCAATGCCTGCCTTGCAGGCTTTGTCGGGATCGGACGAAACGTCTTTGCGATGGCAAGGACCCGATTGTTCGCGCCCACGATCAACCGATCGCTGATGACCCTTATCCCCCAAACCGACGCGCCGTGGCTCGCGATCGTCTTGATTGGATTGAGCACCGCGCTCGCGACGTACATCCCGCTTTATTTCAAAATCCTCGTCCTTTCGGGAAATTACACCATTCTCACCATTTTCTATGTCTGGGGCGTTCTTGCCGGTCGGCGAAGTGGCCGGACTGGAGTGGGTCGATACAAATCACCGCTGTTCCCGCTGATTCCGATCATCGGGATCTTCATCGTCATTGGAGAAGTCGTTGTTCTGTGGCTCGACCCCGACGAGGGCCGCAAATCGCTCTTCGTTTCGAGTGGAGTCGCGATTTTGTCCTACCTCTATTATCGCTTCGTCCTGATGCGGCGACCCGAAGGCTGGGTCATGACTGGACCTGAGGATATCGATGCCAAAACTCAGCCAAGGCGATGACAAGCCACTGACTTGCAACACTCGGGCGTTTCGCTATAGGGGCGACGGTTCGCGACGATCCGGCCGCCACCCGCGGGGGGAACCCCGCCGAGATGAGGCGCAGATCGTCGCAATTTTATTATGTCACTTGAGTTGAAGGTGCCGCAATGGCTGTCCCTAAGAGAAAAACTTCGCCATCGAAGCGGAACATGCGCCGCAGCCACCATGCGCTGGCGGCCAAGAGCTTTCAGGAATGTCCCGAATTGTGGCGAACTGAAGCTGCCGCACAATATGTGCTCGGCGTGCGGCCATTATAATGGCCGCGAAATCGTTTCGCCCGAGGCCTGAGCCCACGCGGCCCATGGACGGGGGGCCACACATCGCAATCGATGCCATGGGGGGCGATAGCGGCCCCTCGGCAATGATCGCGGGCGCATCGCGGGCCCTGCGCAAGGACCCATCGCTTCGCTTCACATTTTACGGTGATCAGGCGCAGGTCGGAAAAGAGATTGATCAGCACAAAAATCTTCGCGATTGCGCGGAGGTTATCCATTCGCCCGAAGCGATCGATTCGAGGGAAAAGCCGAGCCAGGCGATCCGCCGGGCAAGAACGACATCGATGGGAATGGCGGTCAACGCGGTGAAGGAAGTGCGCGCCGACGCCGCGCTTTCCGGCGGCAATACCGGCGCTCTCATGGCCATGGCGAAACTCGCATTAAGGACCATGCCGGGGATCGACCGGCCCGCGCTCGCTGCACTTTTGCCGACACTCGCCGAAACGGACGTCATCATGCTCGATCTCGGCGCGAACACCGAGTGCGATGCCCAAAATCTGGTCCAGTTCGCAGTGATGGGCGCTGCCTACGCGCGCTGCGTCCTTCAGATTCCAAAGCCCAGGGTCAAATTGCTGAATATCGGAACCGAGGAATTGAAAGGGACCGACGAGCTCAAGGCCGCGGCTGCACTTCTTCGTGAAGCCGATTATCTTCCGCTTCGCTTCGACGGGTTTACCGAAGGCGATCAGCTCTCCCGAGGACAAGTCGACGTCGTGGTTACCGATGGTTTTTCTGGAAATATCGCATTGAAGACCGCCGAGGGCACGGCCCGTTTCGTCACCGACCTTCTGAGGCGCGCGTTTAAAAGTTCGCTTCGTTCAAAAGCGGGCTTTGCTCTGTCGCAGCCGGCGCTCAATCTTCTGAAAGTTCATCTCGATCCCAATAATCACAATGGCGCGGTGTTTCTCGGCCTCAATGGTCTCGTTGTGAAAAGCCATGGAAGCGCCAATCCCAAAGGCGTCGCGAATGCGATTCGGGTCGCGGCGAGCCTCGTCCGGAACGACATCACTCGAAAGATCGGCGACGATCTCGATGATTTCCGGGCCCATGCATTCGCGAACGGGAGTTCCCAATGATCCGTTCGGTCGTTCTTGGGGTGGGAAGCGCCCTTCCCGCCCGCCAGGTCACCAATGAAGAATTGGCCAAGACCGTCGAGACGACGGACGAATGGATCGTCGAGCGAACCGGAATCCGATGCCGTTATATTGCGGGCGAAGATGAAACGACCGCGAGCCTTGCCGAAGCCGCGTGCCGAAACGCGCTCGATCATGCCGGCCTTGCCGCGAGCGAAATCGACCTCATTATCCTTGCAACCGCGACGCCCGATCAGACCTTTCCCTCATCGGCAACAAAGGTTCAGGCAGCTTTGGGGATTGCGGACTGCATTGCCTTTGATGTCCAGGCGGTCTGCACGGGCTTTTTATATGCGCTCAGTGTTGCCGACGCGATGCTTCGTTCGGGCAATGCGAAAAAAGCGCTCGTGATCGGCGCGGAAACCTTTAGCCGGATCCTCGACTGGGAAGACAGAACGACATGCGTTCTTTTCGGCGATGGCGCGGGAGCGATCGTTCTGAGTGCGCAAGAGGGCGAGAGCGGCATTCTTGCGACACGCCTTCATGCCGACGGCCGGCACAACGACCTATTGTTTGTCGACGGTGGGCCATCGACCACGGGAACGGTCGGAAAGCTCCGAATGAAGGGCCGAGAAGTCTTCCGCCACGCGGTCGTCAACCTCGCCAATGTCCTTAAGGAAGTTTTGGAAGATGCTGGCCTCAGCTCTTCCGAAATCGACTGGGTCGTTCCCCACCAGGCAAATGCCCGGATCCTGGAAGCGACCGCAAAAAAATTGGGACTTCCCTCGCAGAAGGTCGTCATGACCGTCGACAGGCACGCCAATACTTCTGCGGCATCGGTCCCGCTCGCGTTCGATGCAGCCGTCAGGGACGGGCGAATTCAGCGCGGAGACATCATTATTCTGGAAGCTATGGGTGGTGGCTTTACCTGGGGCGCGGCCGCGCTCCGGTATTGAAAAAATTGGAATATCCGTCGATTGTCGAATTGCCGACGAAACGGAATTCCGTTACGAATGTGTAATTGAATAGAGCGGCGGGGGGCGCCGTCCACTCGGGAGAACATCATGGCCGATCTCGGGATCGCGCGGATCAACAATGACATGGATGCGCAATTCCACGCTGACTCGAGCCGATCTGGCGGACGTCGTGCATCGTCGTCTCGGCCTTTCTCGGGCGGAGTCGGCGGGGGTGGTCGAACGTGTCCTTCACCACATGTGCCACGCCCTTTCCGAAGGCGAGAACGTCAAGATCTCGGGGTTCGGAACGTTCATTTTGCGCGACAAGGGCCAGCGCATCGGCCGCAACCCGAAAACCGGGATCGAAGTGCCGATCGCTCCGCGCCGGGTCATGACCTTTCGCGCCAGCCAGATCATGCGCGACCGGATCGCGAAGGGCTAAGGCTTGACCGCCGGAAACAAGGAAGCCGGCGCTCTCCTGACGATTGGCGAATTGTCGCAAGAGCTCGGCGTCGCCCAGCATATCCTTCGCTATTGGGAAACCCGGTTTCCTCAGCTGAAGCCCATGCAGCGCGCGGGCAACCGGCGTTATTACCGGCCCGCGGACGTCGCTCTCGTCCGGCAAATCCACAGCCTTCTGAACGAACAGGGCTACACCGTCCGTGGCGTCCAGAAGCTTTTGCGCCAGGGGCAGGACCCGGCCCCGGTCTCGGCGATGCCATCGGCATCGATGGAAAACAGTGCCGAGTTTCCGCCCGGGGACAATGAGGTCGGCACCCAAGGGGTGGATGTGTTCAAACTGATTGCACTTCGCAATCGCCTTGCCGACGCTCTTGAATCCTAATTCAATTCCCTTGGAAGAAGGAGCGCGTCGATAGTCGCGCTGTTTTCCTCAACCTCATTCCATCGCACTGAGTGAATTTCCAATTCGGCGAGTGCCGCGGTTGGAAATTTGTGCGCAATCTTCTCTTGAAGAGACGGAGGCGCCTCGGCGATTGTCTGCACAAGCTCGTGAAGACCTGGATTATGGCCGACGAGAAGAACGGAGCTCAACTCCTCGGGAAGTGATCGAATGATCGCAAGCAGGGTTGTGAGACTTGCAAGGTAGAGCCTTGGTTCAAAGCGAATTTCGCCAATTGCTTTTGAGCCTTTGAAGGCCTCGAGGGTCTGCCGGGACCGGATCGCCGGGCTTGCAATCACGAGATCGAACTGAAGCTTTCGACGCTCGACTTCCCTCGCAATGATGTGAGCGGCTTCACGCCCGCGAGGATTGAGCGGACGATTAAAATCATCGAGCCTGGGATCGTCCCAGTCGGATTTTGCATGACGAAGAACCGAAAGGCGCTTCATCGCGCGAGCTCGAGTTCTCCCGGAACGGGTTTCGAAAGGCGCGCCTGAACTGACGCGATCGCCTCTTCCAAGGTTACTCGGCGGATGGGCACAGCTTCAGGAAATGCTCTTAATAGACGTGACGGCATTGCCGCTGAAAGGATCACGAACACACCCTCATCGCCCTCGCGGCGAATGAGGCGCCCGAAGGCCTGAGCAAGGCGCGCCCGAACGACCCGGTCGTCATAAGCGCTTCCGCCCCCCGCCATTCGGCGGGCCGCGTGAAGGACGGTTGGCCTTGGCCATGGAACGCGTTCCATGACGACCAGCCGAAGGGAATGTCCTGGAACGTCGACCCCGTCACGAAGCGCGTCCGTTCCAAGCAATGAGGCATGCGGATCGTCGCGGAAGATGTCGACGAGCGTTCCAGGGTCGATAGGGTCGACATGCTGGGCAAGAAGCGGAAGCCCGGCTCGAGCGAGCCGGTCGGAAATGCGGGCATGCACCGCTTTGAGACGCTGGATCGCGGTAAAGAGACCAAGGGTCCCGCCATTTGCAGCCTCGATCAGCCTCGAATAGGCGCCCGCCAGCGATGGAATATCCCCGGCCTTCAAGTCGGTCACGATGAGGACTTCAGAAGCGGACGAATAATCGAACGGGCTTTCCGCCTCGAAGTGGTCGGTTGGAAGCGCAAGATGGGCAGCGCCGGTGCGCTCTTCAGCGGCTTTCCAATCTTCGCCCCCGCGAAGCGTTGCCGAAGTCATGAGCACTCCGTCGGCGGGTCTCAATACCGTCGCGGCGAGCGGCTTGGTGGGATCAAGCCAGCGCCTGTGAATTCCAACGTCGAACTCCCGCCCCTCGACCCGTTCGACCGCGAGCCAGTCGACAAATTCGGGATCGGCTTCGCCGCCGATCCTCGCAAGAAGTGCGATCCAGGCCGACAGCGTTTCGCGTCGGAAGGAAAGACCCGCCAACGCTCCGTCGACCCGCGCCCTCGCCTGCGAATCGAGCCAGTCCGGAGCATCTTCAAGGACCGCTTCCAGACGTCGTGCGAGAGCTGCGAGCGGCTTTAGAAGGGCTTCAAGAGCGTGCATTGCCGAAGTCGCTTCGGAAACGAGCGCACCATCGGGTTCGGCAAGCTCGGTCTCGAGACCATAACCCGCCTCCTGGGCTTTCGAGCGCGCGTAGACCATGCCCCGAACTTCCGCGAGAAGCGCTTCGACGGGACCAAAAGGCGCGCCTTCAGCCAGCCGCTGAAGCCAGCCATCCGAAGGGAGCGCCTGGGCCGCCTGAACTGCACTTTCGAGCGCGCGCGCTCCTTCCTCATCATAGGAAGCAACGTCCATCAATCGCGCCGCAAGTCCGCGTCGCCGACCGCGAGAGCGCCCTTCGGGCCCGATGATCCAGCGCCGCAGTTCGATCGCCTCATGACCGCCAAAGAGCGTTGCAAAGCTTGAATCCGCAGCGTCGAACAGATGATGGCCCTCGTCGAACAAAATTCTTCGAGGCGAATCTTCACGCGCTCGCGAAGCATTGATCATTACGAGCGCGTGATTGGCGATGACGATGTCCGCCTCCTTGCTCGAACGCTCGGCCCGTTCGATGAAGCAGCGGCGATAATGCGGGCAGCCGGCATAGACGCATTCGCCCCTGCGATCGGTAAGAGCTGTGGAGCCGCTGCGGCGGAACAGGCTTGGGAGCCATCCAGGAAGATCGCCGCCAACCATGTCGCCGTCCTTGGTATAAGCGGCCCATCTCGAAACGAGCTGAGCGAGAATAGCTGCGCGCCCCGAAAAGGCGCCCTGAAGCGCGTCTTCCAAATTCAAAAGGCAGAGATAATTTTCGCGTCCCTTTCGAACGACGATCTTTCGCGCGCGCTCCTCCGCGTCTGGAAAGAGTTTGTATCCTTCGCTGTCGAGCTGCCTCTGAAGCGCCTTGGTGTAGGTGGAAACCCAGACGGCTCCGGACGCCTTTTCCGCCCAGAGGGCTGCCGGCGCCAGATAGGCGAGAGTCTTCCCGATCCCCGTTCCGGCCTCGGCTAACAGGACGTTTGGGCAATCCTTTGCTCGCTTTGGCGCAAAAACTTTTGTGACCGCTCTCGCCATCGCCTTCTGGCCTTCGCGCGGTTCGATCCGGCCGGTCAGACGATCGAGGTTCTCGGCCGCGTCTTCGGGATCGAGCGAGACCGTTCGTGGTGCCGGCCGATCGGGCGTTTCCTCCCATGACCGCAAGCGCGAAAAAAGCATTCGCTCGCCATTGGTCGGGCGTTCGAGGCGCGCTCCGATGAGCGGCGCCCATCCCCATCCGAGACGCTGCAGCGTCGAATTGGACGTCCAGGCGCCTTCGCGTTCGCCCCAGCCCTGATCCTCGAGTTTGAGGAGCAGCCGATTGGCGATATTTTGAAGAGCTGCCGCGGCATCGGTCTCGCTTTCAGGCGGCTGGAGGCCGACGGCGCGGCTCATCCCGGCGACGGTCGGCACTGCAAAATGCGAAGGGCAGAGAAAGGCGAACAGCTCGAGAAGATCGAGCCCGCTGAGCTCGGGATATCCCAGCCTCTGGCCAACGAGCGGAGCGTTCAAAAGAATGTGTGGGGTTTCGGCCGCCCGGGCGATCGCTTCGCCGCGGCTCGCTTCGCGCACCTCATTGTCCGCCGAAATGAGCCAGATACCGGCATGAGTGGCGTGAAGTGCGGGAAGCTGAAGCGGTTTCATAAGGAGCCGCAGACCTTAATGGGAACGAAAGATGAACGCCAGTTCACCAGTCGACAAATCTGATCGTTGAAGAAAGCTTCGTTCCGGTGGGACGATAGATTTCACCTGCGCTAGCAGCGCTGCAATGCGTTCGCTAGGGACGGCGCCAGGATGGACGAAGCGAATAATCTCAGAACAACCGCAATGGCTTCTAAAGCGTGGCCCTACGAAGAAGCGCGCAAGCTCTCAAAGCGCTGGCCCAATGGCAAGCCTGAAGGCGATCCGGTCGTTTTTGAAACGGGTTATGGACCCTCGGGCCTTCCCCACATCGGGACCTTCAACGAGGTCGCACGAACCAGTTTCGTTCGACGGGCTTATGAAGAACTGACCGGCGGTTCCACGCGCCTCATCGCCTTTAGCGACGACATGGACGGTCTCCGTAAGGTTCCGGACAACGTTCCCAACCGCGAGATGCTGAGCGAGTATCTTGGAAAACCGCTCACTCAGATTCCGGATCCGTTCGGCCAGTATGAAAGCTTTGCGCACCACAATAATGCGATGCTGCAACATTTTCTCGACCGCTTCGGCTTCGATTACGAATTTCTGTCGGCTACCGACTGCTACAAATCCGGGCGGTTCGATGAAGTGGTTCGCAAGGTTCTCACCCAATTCGACGCGATCATGGGCGTGATGCTTCCGACGCTAAGGGAGGACCGGCGCAAGTCCTATTCGCCGTTGCTTCCGGTTTCGCCCTCGTCCGGGCGGGTCCTCCAGGTTCCGGTCACGATCGTCGATGCGAATGAAGGGCTGATTGCATTTGAAGACGAGGACGGAACTCTCGTCCAGCAAAGCGCCTTGAAAGGGGCGGCCAAACTTCAATGGAAGGTCGACTGGGCCGCCCGCTGGGTGGCTCTTGGAATTGATTACGAGATGGCGGGGAAAGATCTCATCGACAGCGTCGTCCAGTCGGGCAAGATTGCGCGCATTCTTGGTGGAAGGCCGCCCGAGGGCTTCAACTATGAAATGTTCCTCGACGAGCATGGCGAGAAGATCTCGAAATCCAAGGGCAATGGCCTCAGTCTCGAGGAGTGGCTGCGCTACGGAAGCGAGCCGAGCCTTTCATTCTACATTTATCGCGAGCCCAAGCGCGCAAAGAGCCTTCACATGGCGGTGATCCCAAGGGCGGTCGATGAATATTGGCAGTTTCGGACCAATTATCGAAACCAGCCGATCGAGCAGCAATTGGGGAATCCGGTGCACCATATTCATGGCGGCAGGGTCCCTGAAAAACTTCTTCCGCTGACCTATGGCCTTCTTCTCAATCTCGTGAGCTTGCCTGGAGTTCAAGACAAGGAAACGGCGTGGAAGTTCGTCCAGCGCTATGCGCCGGGAACCTCGGCTCAAAGTGATCCTGAACTCGATGAACTGATCGGACTTGCGGTAAATTATGCGCGCGATTTTGTCGTCCCGAAGCTTCAGCGACGAAGCCCGACCAAGATCGAGCGCGAGGCACTGCTCGACCTCGACTCCGAACTTTCAAGCCTTCCGGCCGACGCTTCGGCCGAAGACATTCAGACGATGATTTTCGAAGTTGGAAAGCGCCATCACTTCGATCCGCTGCGCTCATGGTTCCAGGCGCTTTACGAAACGCTTCTTGGATCATCGCAGGGCCCCAGAATGGGAAGCTTCATCGCTCTTTACGGCCTCGAAAACAGCCGCAGATTGATCGCCGAGGCGCTGTCGGCCTGACCCGCGCCCCGGCGTCGAACTGTTGCCGTCAGTGAGCCTGCTTCGAGGCAATCCAGTCGCGGATCTTCTTTTCGAGGATCGGAAGCGGAAGAGCTCCGGTGTTCAAAACCTGCGCGTGGAATTCGCGGATGTCGAATTTCGGACCGAGCTTGGCCTTGGCTTCATCCCGAAGCTTCGTGATCGTCAGCTGCCCAATCTTGTAGGCAAGAGCCTGGCTTGGAATGGCGATGTAGCGCTCGACTTCTGCGGTCGCGTCGGTCTTCGATTCTCCTGAATGGTCAAGCATGTACTGGATCGACTGATCGCGGGTCCAACCTTTGGAATGAATGCCGGTGTCGACGACGAGGCGCATTGCGCGAAGCATTTCGTCGTTCAGATTTCCAAACCTCTGGTTGGGATCGGTGTACATTCCCATCGGATAGCCAAGTGATTCCGAATAGAGCGCCCAGCCTTCGACATAGGCGGTGTTGCCGCCAAATCGCATGAAAGCCGGAAGGGAGGGATCTTCCTGTGCAAGACTGATCTGGAAGTGATGCCCGGGCTCGCCCTCATGCATGAAGAGCGTGGTTTCTTCCCACGTGCTTCGCGACGGCAAATCGTAGGCGTTGAAATAGAACGTGCCAGGCCGTGAGCCGTCGGGCGTTCCCTGCTCATAGCTCCCGCCCGCCTCGAACTTCTCGCGATACGGTGGATAGGGCCGAATCACGAGCCCGGCTTTAGGAACCTGCGAGAAGAATTGCGGGACTTTGAGTTCGACCTTGCGCTTGACCGCTTCGAACCCCTGTTCGAGCTCTTCCTTGCTCTTGGGCTGGAACTTGGGGCTGGTGCGCATGTAATCGAAAAATTCATGCAGCGTGCCCTTGAATCCAACCGCCTGCCGAACCTCTCCAAATTCCTTGGTGATCCGAGCAACTTCGCTCAAGCCGAGCTCGTGAACCTTGGCAGGATCGAGAGGTTCGGTGGTCGTCGATTCGATGAGGTAGCGATAATAGGGGCCGCCGCCCTTCATATACATGAGGCCAACGCCATCACGCGCATGGGCAAGATATTCGTTCGCCAGAAAGTCGTGCATCCGCTGAAGCGCTGGATAAACGACCGTCGTCAGCGAATCTCGATATTCCTGAGTCAACTTTGCCCGATCAGCCGGCCCGATTGATGCCGGAAAATTCTGAATGGGACCCCAATAAGGAGATTCGTCGGGCTTCATCTTGAGCTGGTTGTCGAGCTGTTCGATCATGTCGCGGACAGTCAGCTTGGTATCGACGATTCCTTCGGCTTCGCCCTTTTTCCACTGCTGGATCGCTTCATCGATATTGGACGCAAAATCGCGGTTGCGTTTCAGATTGTTTTCATAGTCGAGAACAGTCTTGAACGGCGCTGCGCCCTGCCCTCCGGCAATGGTCGGATATTCCGTGTGAAGACCATAAAAATGGTTCATCGGAAGCGCTTCCTCGATCTTCAGAAGATTTGGAGCGAATCCCTTCAATTGTTCTTCGGTCTGATTTTCAAACACGTCGTAGGCGATCCGATCGGTCGCATTGAGCTGATCGCGCGGAACGGTGCGAAGCGCTGCAAGATCGTGTTCGGAGGCCGCCTTTTCGGCCTGGTAATGCGCGTCGCTGTAGAAATCGCCGAGCCGGTCGGCATAGCGCATATCGCCGCGAAACAGCGCTTCGGCAGGATTTCGTCGAAGGCTCGCTTCATCGCTGTCCTTGAAGACCTGGAACAGACGGTCGTGCGCACTTGCCTTGGCCATTGGATGGGCTGCGGGGGCGCCGGCACCCAATGCTGAGGACGACAACAACACCCCGAGCGATGCCGACAGGATCCGACGAGCAACCAATGTCATTTTCAAATACCCCCCTTTGAAACCTTCTTAAGTGTATTGCCTCGCTAATGCAGAAGGGACGCCGCGGCAATCGCCGCGACGTCCCTTTCGTCGATCCTTAATGTTGTAGCTTGAGCGCTTACCAGAAGAACGCAGGGATGACGTCGACGACACTGCCGCTGTAGGTGTCGATGAGGACCGCGTCGTTATAATAGCGGACCCAGGCGCAGCCCGGCGGCGGATACGGGAGGTCGTACATTTGGGGATCGAGCCAATATTGCTCGCCGTAATATTGAGGCCACATCCGATACCCGATGTCGATTGCCTGATAACCCCAGCCAAACGGATCGACATAATAGCCAAGGTGGAATCTCGACCGGTGCTGCTCACGGTATCCGCGCCAGTCATAGCGGCCATTATTGCGCCAGTTGCGATTCCAGTTGAGATCCTGGACCCGGCGGCTGTTCGTTCGAAGTGGAGGCTGGGTCCCAAAACGCGGAACAGTGCTGACCGCTAGACCATTGCGGTTGCCGTACCCACGCCGGTAATCTCCACCGTTGCGATAGCCCTGCCCGCGTCCCTCGAGATAGGCCTGCCGCTGCTGTTCGTAGGCGCCGCGCTGCTGCTGATATGCACCGCGCTGTTGATTGTAGACATTGCGCTGCTGCTCGTAAGCGCCGCGTTGCTGATTATACGC
Source organism: uncultured Alphaproteobacteria bacterium (assembly GCA_963703055.1). GTDB lineage: Bacteria > Pseudomonadota > Alphaproteobacteria > Sphingomonadales > Sphingomonadaceae > Sphingomicrobium. The sequence goes on from OY969784.1 coordinate 1,605,910, forward strand.
ATTGCGCTCCTGGTTGTAGGCATTGCGCTGCTGAGCATAGGCACCCTCGGCCTGACGCTGAGCTGCACCGCCATCACGCTGCCTGGGCGCATAATAGGGTTGATTGGGACCACGCTGTTCACGAGCCTGAGCGTTGGCCGGTGCCCGGCTTTCGTGGGCCTGCTGATGATTGTTCTGAGCTGGCGGATGATTGTCCTGGTGATGGTCGGAATCTTGGTAAGCGAACGCTGGACTTGCAGCGGCGCCTGCCAGGAGAATTGAGATCAGGATCTTGCGCATAACGATAACCTTTCCTGTTCGTTACACACCCGTTAGCACCGATCGGGTGAGCCACGGCTGAACCGTTTCGGTGCCGTATATTCATCTACGTTAACTTGGGCCAATGTTACCCGCTGCGCGTTTGATTGCTTTTCGAATGCGCGGATAAGAGCCGCACCGGCAGAGATTTGGAATGGCATCGATTTGCTCGTCGGTCGGCGAAGGGCTGGAGCCAAGAAGCGCTGCGATCGCCATGATAAAGCCCGGCTCGCAGTATCCACACATCGTCACCTGCTCGGCGATCCAGGCCTCCTGAATTGGGTGCGAGCGCGACAGCCCCTCGATGGTCGTGATCTGAGCGCCATCGAGACTTCCGATCGTGACACTGCAGCTCGTGGTCGCCCGACCGTCGATGATGACCGTACAGGCGCCGCAGTCGTGGCTGTCGCAGCCATATTTGGTCCCGGTGAGGTTCGAAGCGTCGCGAAGCGCCCAAAGGAGGGGCGTATCGGGATCGAGCCGATATTGAACGGCTTCACCATTGACTGTCATTCTGGTCATCGAACCGCAAGGCTAGCGCGCAACACCCCGCGCTGCCAAGATGAAGTCATGGCGAGGGTGATGACCAGAAGCCGAACCGCAATCGGCTATGCAGAAGCGGGCGGTGGCCCGGATACTCCGATCGTGTTCCTCCACGGCGTAGGCTCCGACAAATCGGTCTGGGACCGACAGCTTGAATATTTTGGAAAAAAGCGCCGGGCGATCGCGTTCGACTATCCAGGCTATGGCGAAAGCGATCCCGCCTCTCGCGGAACGACGCCGCGAGGATTTTGCGCTGACAATCCTTTCGGCAATGCACGAACTTAAAGTCGATCGGGCCCATATCTGCGGGCTCTCGCTCGGCGGGGTCATTGCAATCGCAATCAACCACCTTGACCCAATGCGAACGGCATCGCTCGTCCTTGCCGACAGCTTTGCGGCTCATCCCCAGGGTCAGGCGATCTACGATCGCTCGGTCGCCAACAGCAATGACTTAAGGTCAATGGCGAATGCGAGGGTAGACGCGCTTCTTGCCCAGCCCGCAGATGAAAAGGTTCGAACCGAAGTCATCGAAACCATGGCGAAGATTAGCCCCGATGCCTATCTCGTCGGCTCCGAAGCGGTCTGGCTTGCCGATCAACGGCAAAGGGCAGAAGCAATTCTGGTCCCGACAATGGTTCTTGTGGGTGAAAAGGATATCATCACTCCCCCAGAGCTTTCCGAACAGCTCGCCGCGCTCATTAAAGGCGCGCGTTTCGAAATTATCCCTGACGCCGGCCATATCGCCAATCTTGAAAGACCCGACGCGTTCAACCGGGCCGTTGAGGAATTTCTCGTGAGGGTCGATTGAGCCAGTGGTTCCTGCTTTGAAGATCGGCATGACGACGTTCTTTCAGTTCGCCCGCACGTTCAAAGCCATGACGCCCGCGAACCGCGGAGCAAACGCATGAAAATTGCCTGCATCGGTGGCGGGCCAGCAGGTCTTTATTTCGCGATTTCGATGAAGCTTCGCGATTCGACACACGAGATCGAAATTTTCGAACGCAATGCGCCGGGCGTAACGTTCGGATGGGGTGTCGTATTTTCGGATCTTACCGTCGACAATATCTCGCGAAACGATCCTGTCTCGGCTCGAACCATTACCGAGGAATTTGCCCACTGGGACAATATCGACGTCCATTTTCGCGGGCAAACGATCACTTCGGGCGGCCATGGGTTCATCGGGATCGGAAGAAAACGGCTTCTTGAAATTCTTCAAAACCGTGCGATCGAGCTTGGAGTTGTTCTCCACTTCAACAGCGAATGCGATCCTTCAGATCCTCAACGGGAGAATTACGATCTCGTCATCGCCGCAGACGGGATCAATTCGCGATTTCGCGATTTCGAAGCCGAGGCCTTCGGCGTCGATGTCGATGAAAGGGCCAATAAATTCGTCTGGCTCGGCACCTCAAAGAGTTTCGATGCCTTTACCTTCGCGTTCGAGGAAACCCAGTGGGGATGGATCTGGGCGCACGCCTACCGCTTCGCCCCGGATTGCTCGACCTTCATTGTCGAATGCTCCGAAGAAACCTGGCGACGCGCCGGCTTCGACACGATGGATCAGGACGAAAGCATCGCGCTTTGCGAACGATTGTTCGCGAAATATCTCGATGGTCATTCCCTCGAGTCGAACGCGAGCCATCTGGTGGGAAGCGCCGCGTGGCTCAATTTTAGAAGGATCAAATGCGAGCGCTGGACGAGCGGCAATCGGATCCTCCTGGGAGACGCAGCGCATACCGCCCATTTTTCGATCGGGTCGGGGACCAAGCTCGCGCTTGAAGATGCGATCAAGCTTGCCGAAGTTCTCAACCGCAAAACCCTGTCGCTTGGAGCGGCCCTCGAAGACTATCAGGCCGAGCGGATGCTCGAGGTCCTGAAGCTCCAGAACAGCGCGCGAAATTCGACCGAATGGTTCGAAACGCTCGAGCGCTACACGCATTTCGAACCGCTTCAGTTTGCCTATTCGCTTTTGACCAGGTCGCAACGGATCAGCCACGAAAATCTGAGGCTTCGTGATCGGCAATGGGTGGAGACGGTTGAACGCTGGTTTTGGGACCGCGCAAGCGAAGGTCGATCGAACAAAACTGCTCCCCCGATGTTCGCTCCGTTTCGACTTCGAGAAATGGAGCTTGAGAACCGGATCACGGTCTCGCCGATGGCGATGTATTCCGCAAAAGACGGAATGCCGGGCGATTTCCACTTCGTTCATTATGGCGAGCGGGCGCTCGGCGGGGCCGCACTTGTCTTTACTGAAATGACCTGTGTTTCGCCCGACGGGCGGATCACTCCGGGTTGCACCGGGATGTGGAACGCGGACCATGTCGAGGCATGGTCTAAGATCACGAACTTCGTTCACACGGCTTCCAAAGCGAAGATCTGCCTCCAGCTCGGTCATTCGGGGGCCAAGGGCTCGACCAAAGTCGGCTGGGAAGGGAATGATGTTCCCTTGGAAAGTGGCAACTGGCCGGTGATGGCGGCAAGCGAGGTCCGCTGGTCATCCCTGAACCAGGTGCCGCGAGCCATGACCCGCGCGGACATGGATCGGGTGCGCGACCAGTTCGTCGAAGCGGTTCGAATGGGACTCGATGCCGGGTTCGACATGATCGAGCTTCACGCGGCACACGGCTATCTCATCTCAAGCTTCATTACGCCGCTCCAGAACCGGCGGACCGATGAATATGGCGGATCGCTCAAGAACCGCCTTCGCTATCCGCTCGAAATCTTTGCAGCGATGCGCGCCGCCTGGCCCGCTCAAAAGCCGATGTCGGTCAGGATTTCCGCGACGGACTGGGCTGGTGCCGACGGAATTACGGCTGAGGACGCGGTCAAAATCGGCGAAGCGTTCGTGAAGCTCGGCGCGGACCTCATCGATGTTTCCGCAGGGCAAACCTGGGCCGAGCAGCAGCCTGTTTATGGACGGATGTTCCAGACGCCGTTTAGCGACCGGGTAAGAAACGAAGGCCGGTTCGCGACCATGGCGGTTGGAAATATCTATGAACCCGACCATGCCAATTCGATTCTCGCTGCCGGCCGCGCCGATCTCGTCGCGCTTGCACGGCCGCATCTCATCGATCCGTTCTGGACTCTTCGTGCAGCAGCAAAGCTCGATTATCGCGACGTCAACGTGCCACCCCAGTATCTTAATGGAATGGCTCAGCTCGCGCGCAATCTCAAACGCGATCAGGAAGCTGCAGCTGCAATGAAGGTTTGAGCCCAATGAAGGAAATTTCGAAGCTCATCGAAAGCCAATGCCGGGCCTGGAACACGGGCGACGCAGCGCTTTTCAGCAAAAATGTGAGCGAGACCTGCGTGTTCACAAACATCTTTGGTCAGCAGTTCGTTGGCCATGATGCCTTTGAAATGCAGCATGCGAGGATTTTCGAAACCATCTACAAGGGTTCACGTCTCGAGCAGTCGATCGATCACATGCGCGCCATTTCGCCCAGCGTCGTCATCGTCGATACGTCGGCGACCGTCCATCGCTCCGAAAGTCACATTGCCGGGACTGGGATTTTAAAAACCAGGATCCTCCAGGTTTTCGTTCGCGAGGCTGAAACGTGGCAGATTGCCTCCTTCCACAACGTCGAAGAGCGGCCGTTTCCAGGACAAGCAACGCCTGCATAAAGAAACGCATGGGATCAGCGAAGCGGGGCTGGACCGGCCGTTTGCTCGGCTCGGTTTTTCTGGTCTTAAAAATCCTCTCGATTTTCAGCCGACCGCTTCGGACCATTCGTTAGCCTTTTCCGCTGCGTTGAGCTCGCGGATAAGGGCATCGACACTTCGCGTGAGCTCGGGAAGAAAGGTGATGTCGTGGCGGGCTCCGCGATAGCTCTCCGCCATCAGAATCGCGTCGATAAGGATCGGAACGACGAGGCTTTCGGGGTCCTCGAGGTCTTCCAGGGCTCGAAGCTTCGCGAGCGCCTTGCGCCGAGCGGCGAGCGGATCGGAAAGTGCTTCGGTCCGGCCAATGCACCAGCTCATCAGTTTCACTCCTCATATGTTGAGTGAAAGATATGCCTTGAGCGATCTCGCCGTAATGGGTGGCCGGCGCACATGAGAACCGGTTCGGCGCTAACAGCTGCCCAGCCGCTCATGAAGGTAAAGTAAGTCAGGCCGCTTGAACAATCAGGATCAAAGCGCTCGATTGGATTCAAGCGCGAACCATCGAAAGCCTCGATGAACTAGCGAGCGTGGCCGATCGAATCGACGACCCGGTTCGAAACCCTCTTCCGATAGGCGGCCTGAGCGAAGCGAAGCGCCGATTCCAGATGCCGAATTCCGCTCGCTCGCTTTTCTGGCACGCGCTGCGGCCTCAAGCGAGCAATCGCACAATCTTGCGAGATCTTCAGAAGAGCTGGCCATGACAAGCCCACCCTGACAGCCCGAAGCGGCGAAGGACAGGCGCCAGGAAGACTTGTATCAGGCTGGAACAGCAGCGTTTTCAAACATCATTGATATGCATGCGGGCGAGAAGAAGCTGGAAGACCGCGGGATAGATGGGGCGCTTGAACGCAATTCCGCCATGAAAGCCGTCGACCCAACGGACTTCCGCCTCAATCGAATCGAGGCCGTCGAATTTCACGAATAATTGTTCGCCTTCGCGCGGGCGCTCGACGAACTCGACTTTGCACCCCGACGGCGAAAAATCGTAGACGCTCGCCTGATAGGGATTTCGTCCCATTCGCCGCAAGGTGACGTCGGCACGAACCGACAAGCGCTTTTCGCGCGGACGCTGAGCAACTTCTGCGACCTCCTCGGTTCCGTTGAACTTCAGGCCGGCAGATCCGTCGGAATACCATCGGACTTCGGCCGCAAAAGCGCCGAGCCTCAAAACGTTGATCGTGAGCTTGAGACCCTTGAGGAGCACAAGCGGGGATTCGATCTTGCACCCGTCATAAGTAAGATCGGAAACGATCACCCTGAACATCGATCCGTCGGGAAGCTGAGCGTAGGCGTCTAGCGAAACTTCGCCGACGGTCTTCGCGCTCCTTCCGATCGGCGAGGCCCGGGGAAGGAATTAGGGCGTTCATGAGACCGGCGGCGGGACCGCTCTTACCATTGCGGCCGGTCCTTGGTGAAATGACCGCCAACGAGCGGACCCTCGACCCACTTGATCGTTGCCTCAACAGATTCCTTGTCGCGCTGGAGCAAAATCGACTGATCGGGCGCGAGTGTCTCGTCGGTTTCCATCCGAAAACCATCCTTCGAGAGATTGACGATGACTCCTGAACTCAAAGTCCCATCGCGATTGATCGTCACGGGAATATGGATCCGAACTCGGTGCCGGCGCGGGTTCTCTCGCGCACGTACGCGTTCAGCGACCTGTTCAAGTGAGCGCCTTCGACTTGTCATTTTTACACCGGCTGAAGCAACGACGTCGCTGACTGTCTACCGAATGCGGTTAACAAACATCTAAGTTGAGCCCCATTTCGACGCTTGCTTGGACCCTTTTCTGTGGATGGCGAAGCCGCTTTTGAAGGCGTGATCCAAATCGCTCGGAATTGCGTTTGGCCGGTCGCTCGACGCGAAGAAAATCAAACACGGTCATTCGGCCCGACGAGTGAACGTGGTGCGTTCCATCGATTTTCGGGAAAAACGTCGGATCAACCGTTTGAACGAGCGTCTCGCGATAGCTCTCCGCAGTAAGCTCATCAATTCGGTAAATCGCCGAGCCAGCGCCATAAAAGGTGAAGCCGGGAACCTGCGCAACGCGGCATGGCCTGCCAGCAGGGTCACGCAAAAACCCGCCATTTCGTCCTTTTTTTGCGTTCATGACGATGGGGTTCGCCATGTGCGGCTTCCATTCACCAAGGAGATCGGTCGCATAGAAGGCGTAAAGTTCGGCATTGTTGAGCGCCGGCCCCTCGCCCTGGATCGTCGTCAGCATCCACCACAGTTCATCGTGCTGGAAGATGATCGTATCGACGGCCGGGACATTTTCGAGAAGGACTTTTTCCTTCACCCAGACGCTTGGAAAGCTCGTTGCGCGGTACAAGGTGACGGACCGGCCTCCGCCGGCTTCCGGGACCATGTAGATCTCCCCGTTGTGCTCGAACACGAACGGGAAAGAGAGGTGGAAAGGCTCTTCAAGAACAACGCCGATCCGCTTGGGCTCGCCGTTTTCGAAGCGATAGGCCGAAATGACGCCCTTTCGCGTATCGAAAGGAAATTCCTCGACGAAAAGATAATCAACGCCATCAACACTGATGGTGAAGGGATCCGCAAGGAAGACGCCTTTGGGATTGCGAAGGATCTTCGCCTTCGAAAAGTCGAGCCCGCTCCAGTTCCTCTCGGCAAAAGCGATCTGCCATCGAAATTCCTTGCCGGAGGCTCGCCTCACCGCTTTTCCAAAGCTTCGGCCAGCCGTTCGCATCGCATAGGAAAAAACATTGCCGCCCGCTGATTTGGAGACCTCGACGGGTGCTTCGTTCATAGCTTTGATGCGTCCCGAGGCGATCTTCTCGAGACACGATTGAAGATAGGGGAATGCTCGAGCCTGAAGCGAAATCATCGTCCAGGAATATAACAGCGCGGTCGCAATGCTTCCGCTGAACAGACAGTCGCACGTCCCCTCGCCAGTCATCCGCTCAATCGTGAAGGGCGTCTCGATCTTTCCCTCACTAGCTTCGACAAAGCCCGCGGCGTCCCCTTTTCCGTCGCGATCGGCTGAGGTTAAAATCCCGATCAGCCCGTCGCTTGCCGTCTCAACAATCGCCCCGGATGGTAACGCCCTCCCGCAGCGCACAAGAACATCGAGATTTAAGGCTTTGAGATCTCGGATCTCATCGGCTGAAGGCTCGGCCGAGCTTCCAAGTCTCATTTGCACCGGTGCGAGATCGGCAATTGCGTGCAATTGCTGATAGCGGCGGTAGTCCTTTGACTTAGACAGGAAGCGCTGTTCGATCTCCATCAGTCGATCGAGCCGCCCTGCCGATGGCCGAACAGCGAGAATTGCAGCGAGTTCGATTGTCGAATGGCTGGACGCAAAGACGGCAAGATCCCGGACCCAGCTCGGAACTTGAACGTCATCGACGAGAAGCGCGATGCGATATTTAGTGGGCATAAGCGCGCCCTTTCGAAACCTGGCTTTCCTTTGCGCCAAGACCCATGACCTCATCGTAAATGGCGAGCGTCCGGCGTGAGATTTTCTCCCAGTCGAAACTGGAAAAGCTTTTGGAAGACACTCGGTATTGTTCGACCGGCGCTTCAAGAGCCTTTGCGAGAGCCTTCGCGTCGCTCGAAGCAAAATAATGCCATTCGGGAAGACCAAGGTCGCGGTTTCCAGGAATGTCGCTCAAGAGAAGCGGGCATCCTGAAAGACCCGCCTCGAGCGCACAGATCGGCAATCCCTCGTGAAGCGATGGAAGAACGAACAACGCCGCGCTTTTGTAGAGATGGCCAAGGAGAGCCCGTGGCTGAACTCCGGCGAAGATCACGCAATCGCTTTTTGACCGCATCAGGTTCGACGCATAGCCCGGATCATGCTGAGCTCCGCCGACGATGACGAGCTTGTTGCCGATTGCGCTCTTTTGAAATGCGTCGATCAAAAGTTCGAAGCCCTTGCCCGGTTCGAGGCGCCCGACGGCAAGGATGAATTTCCCGCGCTCAAGACCGAACTCGTCAAGCAACGCCTGTTCGCTTCCCTCGACACGGATGGGTGGCGCTCCATTGGGAACAAATGCAATGCGTGACGCTCGCTTTGGATAGCGCCTTTGAAGATCCTTGGTGAGCGATGGAGCAACGCAGATGACTGCGTCCGCGCTATTCACTCCAAACATTTCTCCAAGGCGAAGCAGCGCCCGTGCGCTCCATCCCCATTTGGCGCGCTGATAATCGGCACCGTGGATGGTGAGGATCACCTTCATCCCGAGCAGCTTTGCGAGCGGAGCGTAGAGCCCCGATGCAAGCGCATGAATGTGGACTGCCGACGCGCCGATGAAACGCGCATAACAAACGCCGAGGAAACTCGAGACGAGCGTTTCGGTGCTCTGCCGTCTTGGCGAAGGAAGCGGGACCACCTCGATGGAGTTAAACGTCCGCTTTTCGTTTCCGATGTAAGGTTTTCGGCCCAATGCAACGAAGCGAAGATAGGGAGCCCTTCGTTGCACCCTTGGAAGAAGCTCTTCGCAATGCGATTCAACCCCGCCCATCACTCCTGGAATACCCCTCATCCCAAGGACGCAGACGAGCGGGGGAGCCACGGAATTACGCGGCATAGGTTTCGATCCCGACAGACTTTCGCTCTTCCTCAACCGAGCGGAGCCATGCCTGAAACATGAGAATCGACCAGATCGAGGTCGATGCGTTGCGGCGGCGCTCGAGATTGTCGTGCCAGCGGGACTGCACGCGTTCGACGTCGAAATGCCCGTCCTGGTGCATCCTCGCGGGATCCAGAAGATCTTCCGCCCAAGGACGAAGATCGCCCGAAAGCCAGTCGGTGATCGGCATTGCAAATCCCGACTTCGGTCGCTCGAACATCGACTTTGGAAGATGACGCCCGAGAAGCTCGCGCAGCACCCATTTCCCACCGTCGCTTTTGAGTTTCATCGACATCGGGATGCGCGCCGCGACGCGCGCGACTTCATGGTCCAAAAATGGAACGCGCGTTTCGAGACTGACCGCCATCGAGGCGCGATCGACTTTGCAAAGAATGTCGTCGGGAAGATAGGCGACCGCGTCGCAATAAATCATCTTGATCGCATCGGGCGCATCGAACCCGGGATCGAGCGGAAAGGACGCCTGTTTGCCACTCCCTCCAAGGACGGGAGGCCCCTCGAGCGGCCATTGATCGAGATAGCCCGAATAAAGATCATCAAAGGTTCGAACCGAGGAGACAACTTCCAGGCCCTTGTGGACTTTTCCGCGAAGCGGACTTCTTCGCGACGCTCCAAGAAGGCTGTCGAGCTTCGTCCAAAGGCCCGGAGGTAGCCGCCCGATCGCAGCCGCCCCGGCGCGGCGCGCTGGAGCGGGGATTTTTCTCAGATTTTTCCAGACGGAGAGAGCATGTCCGTGGCGAAGATAGCCCGCGAAGAGTTCGTCGCCGCCATCGCCGCTTAGCGCGACCTTCACATGTGATCGTGCAAAGCGACTGACAAGATAGGTCGGGATCGCCGACAAATCCCCGAAAGGCTCGTCGAACATTTTAGGAAGAAGCGGAATAACCCCCGACGCTTCGGTTGGAGTTACATAATGTTCTTCATGGATCGTTCCCAAATGCGACGCGACTGAACGCGCATGTTCCGCTTCGTTGAAGTGAACGTCATCAAATCCGATCGTAAAGCTTCGCACCGGGACGCTCGAATATTTCTGATAGAGCGCAACGATCGATGAACTGTCGATCCCGCCTGAAAGAAATGCGCCCACCGGAACGTCGGCAATGGATTGATTGCGGATTGAACGGGCAAGCGCTTCTTCCAATGCATCGATCGCGCTGCCTTCGTCCGCAATCGGATTGGAAAGCCCCTTTTGGAGGACATCTCCATAAGACCAATATCGCTTCAGCCGAACATGATCGTGCGCCGCACCTTCGCCTGGAGGCGCGTGAAGCGGGGATTTGGGCGCCGATGTTGTGACTTCGAGAATGCATCCTGGCTGAAGCTTGAAGATGCGCTCGTAGATTGAGAGCGGTGCCGGGACGTAGGAGCGCGACATAAACGCTTCGAGAGCGACCGTGCTGATCGGATTGTCGAACGCGGGATGAGCGGTGAGAGCTTTAAGTTCGGAGCCGAACACAAAGTCTCCACCAGTCCAGCCATAATAAAGCGGCTTTTCCCCAAAGCGGTCGCGGGCGAGGTAGAGCTTGCGATCCTTGCGGTCGAACAGCGCAAATGCAAACATCCCGGTCGCGCGTTCGAGCGCTTTTTCGAGGCCCCAAATGGCGATGGCTTCGATCAGTGTTTCGGTGTCCGAGCTTCCGCGCCAGCCGCCTTCGGGAACGTGATGACCCGCGTCGAGATCCAGGCGAAGGTCGCGATGATTGTAGATTTCGCCGTTGTAGCTCAGCACCCACCGGCCGTTTGCCGATACCATCGGCTGATGGCCCTCAACCGAAAGGTCGATGATCGCGAGCCGCCGGTGGCCAAGTGCGACCGACGCACCGCGATCGATCCAGGTGCCTCTGTCGTCCGGACCGCGGTGAGCGATCGGATCGACAAGCGCTTCGATAAGATCAGGCCGGCGCCTGGGACCACTGATGAGGCCAACGATGCCGCACATCAGAACGAAACCCGAGGCGGAGCGTGAAAATGGCATGAACGGCGAGACATGAAAAACGATGTCTCATCGGGATGATTGCCGATCAAACGCCAAGCTCGCCATGTCTCCTATTGGGACAAGGAGATCGGGCGTTCAGGGAGAGGAATTGGTGAGCGTTCAGCGCTCATGAAAGCCGATCGGAAGCGTCAGGCCCTGTGCTTCGCGCGCGCCTTCAATTCGCTTTCGACGAGGTCCCAATAGCGCTTCGCGATCGAGACCGCTGAATAGCTTTCGGAACGCTTCAAACCAGCTGCGACCAGTCCGCCTTTGGTCTTTTCATCGAACGCAATTCTAAGTGCCTTTGCATAAGATTCGACGTCGCCGACCGGGGAGAGAATCCCTGCGTCCGCAACCGTTAGTCCGGAAATCGATTCGGCTCCTGTCCTTGCAAGAATTTCTGAAGGGCCATCGTTGCAGTTGGTTGCAACGCTTGGAACTCCAAGGGCGAGCGCTTCGACCAGTGCGTTTGGAAAGCCTTCGACGTTTGAAGACAAGGCAAAGACGTTTGCTTGCTTGAGTGCGGGATAGGGATTGGAAAGCCAGCCAGGAAAATCCACGCGATCGGCGATCCCGAGATCGCTGGCCAGCCTTTCGAGGCTTTTGCGCTCGCGCCCCTCGCCCGCGATCACTAGCCTCGAATTGAGCTTCGATTTCGCAAACGCCTGGATGAGAAGCGCATAATTCTTGACCGCGACCAGCCTTCCCACTGCGATGATATAGGGTTCATTGAAGCGGAGTCCGCTCGGTTCGGCGGCCGCTTTTTCGAGAGCGCGCCTGTCGACGGGGTTGGGAATGACCGCAATGCGGTCGATGTCGACCGCATAGGTGGTTTCAAGTTTTTGAGCGACACCGCTCGAAACTGCGATCAATCGCGTCGCTCGCGGATAAATGAGGCGAATGAGGCTTTTGGTGACAAGCTGCCGCGCACCATTTCCAAGGTGGGCGCTGGTGCTCGTTCGCTCGCTGATGATCCAGGGTCGCGAGCGCTTCATCATCGCAATCCCGCTCGCGATATTCGAGCGCGTTAAGAAGCTCAAGGCAATGTCGGGGTCGAAATCCTTGACGACCCGCTCGACTGCAAAAATGCTCGAAATCGTCCCCTTTCTGCAGTCGCTCTGAATGACGGTGAGCCATTCGGGCAGCGGAAAGGCGCGGGGGTCATCGTCCAGAATCAATAGCCTGATGTCATGACTGGCCGATCGGACTTTTGAATGTTCAAGGAGGGTCGTCATCACCCGTTCGGCACCGCCACCCGAAAGTGAGTTGATGATGAAAAGGACCCTTGGCTTTTCCCCTCGAGGATGAAGATTGTGATTTGCCTCGCGGTCCGCGGAATCCAGTTTGGGGTTCCAAAGTGCGGTCACTGGAAAGCGAACCCAAAGTCGCGAACGTCGCCGAAATGCTCCTCGAATTTCTTCAAATCGATCTCGCGCAGATATTTCGTGAGCGCGGCCGGAAGCCGATCAGTGGGAAGTGCGCGCTCGAGATCGACGAAGATCGGTCGTCCCGACCCGCTTGCAAGAATGATGTTTCCAAACTTGACGTCCTCGAGGACGAAGCCCGAGGCGTGGATCGCGGCAAGGCCAGCTGCAATGCGAGCAACGTCCTCGCGCGCAAGAACCTTGGGCAAATGCTCACGGCCGCTTCGAATGCGCTCCTTGTCGACCGTTCTTGAATAGCTTTTCGTCGAATTGCGATCACGGATATCTGCGCCGGCAAGAGCAAGGAGCTCGCGAACCACACCGCCTGGAACGAATGTCATGGTGATCTTGTGGGCGGCCCAATCGACATTCATGAGCGATGGGACCGGGCACTGCCGCGCTTCCAGTTCCAGCATCGCCTCGATTTCCTGGACGAACCGACCGAAGCTCTTGAACTCTTTGCGAACGCCAAGACGACCGTTAAGATCGACGAGGAGAACCGGGCAGCCGGTTCTTTCCATGAATTGGTCGGGCTCAATCGAGGGAATTCCGGCGATTGGGCCGAAGCGAGGGAGAAGGCCTCCATCCTGGTCGAAATCGCCGATCACCAATTCCTGGTTCGGTTGGCGAAGATGAGCGAGCTTTTTGTCGAGGGTGGGATCGAGCTCGGCGAGACGAACTCCAACGTTCGAGCGTGGAAGATTAAGAAGCGAAGCTCTGATGCGACTTGATCGCTTCACAAGCCGACGACTGGAAAGCGACCAGCGATAGATCCGGCGAGCGAGCTCGAGCGCCGGATATTTCGCTAACCTCACGAGCTTTGGATCCTCGTCGTGCCGGAAGACACTGGCCGGCGACTGCGATGTCATCGTCTCAAGCTCAGCTGGTCGCAAGCTGGCCCGCGGGGAAGCCGTCGTCATCTGAATTTCCGTAAGAATAATAATCGAGCATGTAGCCCGCTTCCGAGCTTGCCTTCTTCGGATCGAACTTCACCAGGACTGCTCCAATGATCCGGGCACGAGCCGAGGCGAGGCGTTTCATCGCAGCTGCGATCGCTCCGCGGTGTGACCGGTTGGCTTCCATGACGATCATTGTTCCATCGACGATCGAAGCGAGCCGCGGTGCATCAGCAAGACCCAGAACCGGCGGGCTGTCGATGATGATCTGGTCGAACTCTTCCTTAAGGTAGGTAAGGAGAGCCCTGAAGCCTGCCCCACCAAGAAGTTCGGCCGGGCTTGGCGGCTTGGGGCCTGAAGGCATCACGAACAGACGCTCGGTCTTGGTTTCGTAGATGACCGAGCTTGCCGGAAGCTGCTGGGTCAGCATGTTGCTAAGACCCGGGATCCTGGAAATCCCAACGAGCGTGTGAATTGATGGACGGCGCATGTCGGCGTCAATCAAAAGCACCTTGCGTCCCGCGGCTGCAGCGTCGCGTGCCATTTGAAGTGCGGTTGTCGATTTACCTTCGCCCGCTCGGCTGCTGGTGACGAGAAGGGTCTTGGGCGGACCGCTTTCGGAGGAAAGCTCAACCGAAGCTCGGACCGTCTGATAGGCTTCGGAAATATCCGATGAACGGTTTTCGAGCTCCGCCGTCGTTGCTCCGCGCTTCAGCCGCGGGATAACTCCGAGCAACGCAACTCCGAACCTTTGCTCGACTTCTTCAGGAGTACGCACTCCGTCACGGAACGTCTCGAGCGCTGCGACTGCAACGAGCGCCATCACAAAACCAGCGATAAGCGAAAGGCTGATGTTGACAATGGGATTGGGAGAAACCGGAAGCAGCGGCGGATCAGCACGATCGATGACCGAGATATTGTTCGAGGTCACGCCGGCTTCCGCGCTCACTTCCTTAAAGCGCTGGAGGAGGCCGTTGTAGAGCTCGCGGTTGGTGTCGACTTCGCGCTTCAAGATATTGTAACGGATTCCAAGCGACTGCTCGGCAAGGGTCGCGCCTTTAAGCTGACTGACCGTTCCTTCGAGCTCGCCCTCCTGGGCCTGGGCTGTCTGGTACTGGTTGCGGATCGAATTTCGGATCGCTCCGGCGAGCAGATTGGTCTGGCGGTCGAGCGCGGTGAGGGCAGCGAGCTCCTGCTTGACGACCGGGTGGTCGGGTTTCCGGTGCTCGAGATCTTCCTGATACTGAGCTTCGAGCTCCGAGCGCTTCTGAGCCATTTGCTGGATTGCAGGGTTGGCAAGAACGTCAGGGAGACTCATTAGCGGCGTCGCTTCAGCAAGGTGCCAGCGGCCCTCGGCCTGAATTCGGGTTGCGCGGGCGGCCGCCAGCGACTGATTGAGCTCGATCAGATTGGCGGTCGTCAAAGACTTTGGAGCGGTATTGGCATTAGGATCGCTCGGATCCAGCGCACCGGCACCGGCACTCGTATCGACGATCCCAGCAGACCGCGCATAATCAAGAAGCGCACGTTCGGACTGTTCCAGTCGGGCCTTGGTGAGGCTCAGCTGGTTTTGAAGGAAATCCTTCGAATAGGTCGAGGTATCGTAATGGCGCTGGAGATTTCCGGCGATGAGATTGTCGGCGTAGCTGTTGGCAATCGTCGAAGCGAGCGCGGGATTGGCGCTGTCGAACTGGATTGGAACGACGCGCGAATCTCTTGGAAGTGAGACACCCAAATTCTCGCGAAGAGCCTGGATGACCTGTTCGCGCCTGATCGCTTCCTTGGGCTTGATGCCTTCGGCTTTCAAAAAGCGGTCGTCGCCGGCGAGATTGAGACCATCAGCGACTCGCTCTGCAAGCGCCCGGCTCTTCAAGATATCGATCTGAGTTTGAAGAAGACGGTCGGGATCCTGGTTGGTCGAAGCGGGCTGATCCTCAGTGCCGAGAACCTTTTGTGCCTGGTCATCGATTTCGACGCTCGAGGTTGCCCGATAGCTCGGGTGAATGAGGAACAGGCTGATGACTCCCAATGCAAGCGAGACCGCAATGATCGACATGATGAGGAGCCTGTGGCGCCAAAGCGCCGACCAGACTTTCCTCAAGTCGAACAGTTCGGATGAGCTTTCCGGTTCATAAAGGAACTCCGGTCGCAACAGGACGGAGTCGCTCCGGACCATTGGAAGTGCTCCACCGTGGGTTTCAAATCCCTCGAAGCGCATGTCAGCCACGCTTGTTCTCCCAATCAGTCTTTTAGAAAGTTACAGGACGGAAAATGCTGAACATTGGAGCAGCGCTCACAACGTTCTTCCAGAACCGCTTGGCGGCGGAATATCCGACGACCACCATATCATTGCCCTCGATCACAGGATCGGCGGCGACGCCGCGCCGAATGCTTGCGACGTCGAACACGGCGCCCTCTCGCTGTCCGTTGACGTTCCGGAAAACGACTACCTGCTTTAAGGTCGCGACCTCGGTTTCACCCTTGGCCATTGC
This sequence comes from uncultured Alphaproteobacteria bacterium, assembly GCA_963703055.1. Taxonomy (GTDB): domain Bacteria; phylum Pseudomonadota; class Alphaproteobacteria; order Sphingomonadales; family Sphingomonadaceae; genus Sphingomicrobium. Next base: position 1,621,810 of record OY969784.1, read on the forward strand.
GATCACTCCAAGAAGGGTGGTCGGACCCGTCAAAGGATAAACGCCAGGTTCGGTGACTTCGCCCTCGACTGACACTTTCTGCGACACCGAGGCGGCGACAGTGACGGTAACTTGCGGGTTTCGAAGATATTTATTGCCAAGAACCTGCTCGATTGCGCGCGAGAGTTCGGCGGGGCTTTTGCCCCTGGCTTGGATGGTCCCGACGAGGGGAAGAGCGATCGTCCCCGCAGCATCGACCTGGAGCGCCTTTGCCGAAAGATCGGGTTCCTGAAACACCGTCACATCGAGCGTATCGAGCGTTCCGATCTTGTAATCGGCAAGGGTGGGTTGAGGAGTCGCCGGAGCAGCCGGGATCACCGCATATGCATTCGTTCCGCTCGGGAGGTTTGTCATTGGCTGGCTGGCCGCGCAGGCGGAAAGCGCGACCGATGACAGGACCGCTACCACATATTTCATCGCAGACACCTCATGGGTTCTTGAGCCGATCTTCTCGTTGGACCGCTCCTCTTCGAGCGATCCTTCGTCAGTGAGTGGTCGGCGTCAGAATCACATCGTCGACCCAAACTTCCTGAGAATGGATATCATCGGGTCGCTGGAGTGCGAGCGTCTGGATCGGACAGTCTCGAATTGGCACAGTGAAGTTGGCGTGGAATTCCTGCCACGATGTTGAAGGTGGGCTGTCGGTTGGACCGGTTTCGTTTCCGTCAGAAGTCTCGCAGTTCAACAGCCATCGGACGCCAACGGGCGCCCCGGCTCCGCTTCGCGCGCGATAGGAAAGGAGATAGGCGCCTGGAGAAAGAATCAGGCGCTGCGACAGAATTGGTCCGGAGCGCGCCGAGCCAGAAATGCGCAAGGCTCGACCGTTACTCGTGAAATCGGGATGCTGGATCGCAATCGTTGCAAGATCCTCATCGCTGATATCCCAGTCTGCCGGAACATCGGCGCCGTTTCGAGAGCCGAGATTTTCAAAACCGCCGTTTGCAACAAGACCCGAAGCGCGCGTTCCCATCCAGATCCGGCGCGCATTTTCAAAGTCTCTCATGCTCAAAAGCCGGTTGATGAGGGGCTGCGCCTCTTCATTGCTGAGCGGTGCTCGGGTCTGATCGAGTGTCAGAACCATCGCCTGTGCTTTGGTAAAATAGCCGGATGGGAGAATTGCTAGCGACTTTAGAACATTGGATCTCCACAAAGGCCGTTGGACCATCCGCCTGACGAGCGCGTTCGAAGTCGGTCCGCCAGGTGCATCCTCGACCAGGACTGCAAGCGCAGTCGGCAGATACATATCTTGCTGGAACAGGGCTTCAGCGCGTTCGAGCGCCTTTTGAGGGTCCTTCGTTTGCTGACTGGCTTCCATCGCCCAGAGCTGAGTTAAGGGATCGCGCCATCCCAGCGAGACTGCGATTTCCATCAATCGTTCGCCAGCGGCGGTCGATCCGCCGACGCTCTGAGTCATTGCAGCGGTCCGAAGGGCTTCCGAATTGATCGGCGAAAGTTTGAGCGCAGATCGTGCGGCAAGCATTGCTTCTCTTGGTTTGGATCGAGTTCAGCTCATCGTCGGCAACGCCCGCGAGAGCAGCGGTCGACCAGGGGGCCCACGATCGGGCGAACGCAAAATCATCGCCAAGGAGAGCCGATGCCGAAACTCCGGCCTGGATGACGAAAAAGGCAATGGTCGCAAGTGCCATCGAGACAAGGACGCGCGGAACGAAAGCCGGAAACTTTCCAATTCTTCCCATCCCGCCGACGCGGACGGATTTTAGCTTGTCGGGCGCCTGCTCCGGCTCGAAAATCGCGCGCGGCGTTGGAAGAAGACAGGCGCAAAGCACTGCAAAGGCGCACGCAATCGCCGGCATTCGCAACGGATAATCGACCAGCGAAAACAAAAGGACCATGACGATCCCGATCGCTGCTGCAAAGCTTGTGAGAGCACGATTGAGATCGAAGCGAAGCTTCATAAGGCGCGCAGCCGCAAACCCCAAAATTACGAAAAACAGAATGAGCAGGAGGATTGCCGGAATGCCGCCCTCGAGCACAACCTCAATGAAATCGTTGTGCGCATGATTGAGGATTGAAGGCCCGACCCCACCAAGACTTTCGGCCGTCTGGTAAACCGGGACGAAGGTCCCAAAGCCAGTCCCTGCGAGACCATAATGATGGAGCGCCCAGGAAACATCGTCCCAATAATCGAAACGCGCATCATTGAAGTTCGAAAAGCGCGAGAGGTTGCGATTGAACCCTCCGACCCACGAAATGACTGCGGCAATAACTCCCAGACCGAGCGTTGAAGGAATTGCGACCCGCCACAAGGACTGGCGAAAGAATAGAACGAGAAGCGATCCGGCAAGCGCGATCGGAAGTAGGACGAGCGCCATCCGCGACGTCGTTCCGATGATGACGATCCCAAAGATGGTAACGAGCGCAAGAGTTCCGACAATGAACGCCAGCCGGGTCGAAGGCTTTTGCGCTCGCTGCGCGCCCAATGCCGCAGCGATCGGCATCGAGAGGAGAAGGAAGACAGCATTGTGGTTGCGATTGACGAAGAGACCGATTGGATAACCAAGGTGAGCGGACGGGAAGGGTGTCAGCAGTCCACCGCTTGCGAGCTGCATGATCCCAAGAAGGGCGTTCAAAAGCGCAAAGGCGGCAATCAACTGAAGAAGTGTCGCGCGTTCCGACGTCCTTAATTTAAGACATCCGAAAAAGAGGACGCACGCCGGAACGAGGCTCAAGACCGCTCTTAACGTTCCTTCAAAATCGAGGGTGAGCGGTCTCCAGATGCGAAGGCCGAGTGCCGCATCGACCTGGGCTGGGACGACCCGACCAGGAAGCGCCTGCCAAATACCCGGCGGAAGCGGAATGAGCTGAAGAAGAGGAAGCGCAAGCACCGCTGCAATTAGGACCAGCGCCCATCGGCTGAGCGGGGAAAGAACAGTTACTCTCCCACGCCAGACAAGCGTCGCTGCAACTCCCAAAGCAACCAGGTCGAGGATCATTTCGAGGGCCGGGAAATTCATTCCCGCGCCGCCGACTGCAAGCGCAAGCGCAAGGAGGCCCGCAACCACCAAGAATGTCCTGTCCCGCTTCATTTGTCATCCATGAAAGTTTGACGTCGGACAGAAGCATGACAGAGGGAGGTTGAAATTTACTGACCGAACCTCGGTGAGATTGAACGGCCTAACCCAATCGTAAGAACTCTGAGCGCACAATGCTTCTTAAATCAGGAGCATTGTCATGGCAGGAAATGTGCGCCGGGTTTCCAGTCGAATCGCGCTGATGTTGGGCTCGATGTTCATTGCCTCATCGGCAAACGCTGGCCAAATTTCTGTTCGGACTTTTGGAGCCGAGGAGCTTCGAGTTGAGACGATTGCCTATCGAATAGGCGCTGCGAACGCGAACAGCTGCGCAAGTCCGCAAATGCGGAGCGGGCTTATTCTGCACGATCTTACGCAATATGATTTGAGCGTTCGACCAGCGGTCTCGAGAGCCTTTTCGCTCTATGACGGCATTGGTGTTCTCGATGTCGTTCCGGGAAGTGTTGCGGACCAAGCGGGTCTTGAAGTTGACGACGAAATCCTCGCGATCGACGGGAGAAGTATTAAAGACCCGCAGGCGGTTGAACATGCGCCCCAATCCTATCAGCGGCTCGAGCGCTTTTCTTCGGCTTTAAGGCAGGCGCTCTCGTTGAGGGTTGCCGACCTTCTCGTCCGCCGACACGGACAATTGCTTCATTTGAAGCTTCGCGGTCAGCCGGGATGCGGAGGCGACGCGTTCGTCACGAGCTCGCCCGACCTTAACGCTTGGTCCGATGGATCGCGCATTTTCGTTTCCAGCGCGCTCATGGGATTTACCAGGAGCGATGATGAACTTGCATTCGTGATTGCTCACGAAATGGCGCACAATATTCTTGGCCATTCGTCTCAGCATGATGCGCACGGACTTCTGGGTCTGTTTGGGGTCGGAGCCGCGAAAATTCGGCGCGAAGAGAAAGCGGCCGATCTTTACGCAGTACCGCTGATTCGAAGCGGAGGGTTCCAGCCCGCTGGAGCAATCGCAATTCTGGAGCGGCTTCAAACCCGTTTGTGGTGGGATGTGTCGCTCGACCATCCAGGCTTTGGCGAACGCATCCGGACCGTCAGCGCGGCAATCGCTCAAAGCCTAACGGTATGAAACGCAGTTGAAAATTGAGAGCGGGTCCCGATCCATCTGAATGATTTCGTAATCCTTCGATGGTTTAGAGGGGCCGCGTGAAAGGCGAAGCGAATTAGCGTGAAAGACGGTTTGGATTTTGAGCTCACCGCGTTCGACCCGCATTTGAAGCGGCGAACGCTTCGTTCGATCGTCTGGACGATGTGCCAGACGGCGGGCGATCAGGTATTTTCGTTCGCAGTCTTCGTCTTTCTCGCCCGGCTTCTCGACAAACCCTCAATCGGCACGTTCGCGATTGCGTTCGTCTTCATGGATATGGGGCGCAATCTTGCAACAGCAGGCGTAAGCCAGCGGATTGCACGAACCAAAGAGCTTAATCATCGCGATTTGAGCACGATCTTCTGGACCAATCTCGCGATTGCCGCTTCCTATGCACTCCTGATCATCATTCTTGCCCCGCTCGCCCAGAGGGCATTTGGAGCACCGCAGCTTGCTGCCGTCCTCGTCTGGCTGACGATTCCCGTCCTTTTGAGCGGCGCGGGTAACACGCATATGGCGCTTCGCCTTCGCGAATTTGGGCACAAGACCCTTGCCCTTCGCTCGGTGTTGGGCGGCCTCATTGGCGGCTCAATTGCTGTCGTTGCGGCGTTGATGGGCTTTGGAATCTGGGCGCTCGTTCTTCAGCGCATCATCAGGGAACTCGTTTGCACAATCCTCGCGTGGACTGCCTATTCCTGGAGGCCCGGACTGTCGTTCGATTTTCCCGAGGCTCGAAGATATTTCAAGAACGGGATCGATCTTGGGTTTGCTCAGGTCGTAACCTTGCTTAGTCTTCGCTCGCAGGACCTTGGAGTGGCGCGAGTAATGGGGCCTGCGGCGGTCAGTTCATATCGGGTCGCGTGGCGCTGCGCCGAACTCATCGGACCGCAGGTCGTCGGACCGTTTGCGACGGTCGCACTTCAGACCTTCTCGAGACTCCAGAACGAACTTGAAGCGCTCAAACATGCCTATACCCAGATGCTCCAGCAATGCGCGCTAATCTCGATCCCGGCGCTGATTGGTTATTCGATCGCGGGACCCTGGCTTGTTCCGGCATTGTTTGGACCGCAATGGCAGGATGCTGGCGCAGTTGCACCGATGCTTCTCCCGCTTGCGCTCCCGTTTACAATCAACCAGTTCGTCCTGGCGCTTCTCGCGGCAAAGGGGCGGATCAGCTGGCAGCGTCACCTTTCGCTGCTCGACCTTGTGTCGACGATCATCGTGACGATCCTCACAGTCCGCTACGGACTGAGAATTCTCGCGCTGACCTATGGCATCCGATCTTTGTTCCTGTTGCCGGTTCAGATCTATCTGGTTCGGCGAGTGAGCGGTATTGGTTTTAGAGATCATTTGAGAGCGATTGCCGGGCCGCTTTTTGCAGGAAGCGTCATGGGCGTGATCGCAACGATGCTGTTTAGACTGGAAAATCCAGCGAGCTTCATCATGATCGCTATTCTGTGCGGATTTTCAGCAGTGGTTTACCTGCTCGTGATTTCCGCAATTCTTCCGCAATATCCAAAAGCACTGCGTCGGTTCGTCACCCAATGAACGCGTAATCGGACTCGGACGACTTGAGTTTTGATTTAGAGAGAAAAGCGAAGCGCTCGAGGTCGGCCTGTTTTGGGCCGCTCCCGAGCGCTTTTTTTAAAACCCCAAAAGGCAGGCTCAGGCCGGACTTACCGGTTTATTGTGGTGGGAATGATGGGTGATGATAACAATGAACCCAACGATCCCGATCAGTCCGAACAGGAACGGTAAGCCAACGAAGCTGCGCTCGGCGACGGGCACCGGCTCGGCCGGAGCCGTAATGACGTCGGTTGGAACGACCGCAGTGACCTCATCCACTACCGGAAAGACCGGTCGGCAATCTGCCGGACGAACGTCAGCGGCGGCCTGTGTACTCATAAGAGCGAGCACAGCTGACAGGGTTGCAAACTTTTTCATCAGAACTGCTCCTTTGAGTTCAAATCCTACTTAATTTTCTGTTAACGCAAAAGGCACAAAAATAACTTACCCTGTCTCTCATCGGGACAGAATCGGGTCAAATCCGGCGCCTTGAGACTGCTGCACCGGCGGTTGTCCTCGTGAGCCTTCGTCGACAGTGGACTTCACCTCGGCAATGAGTCGGTCGAGGCTGATCTGCTTCAAGCGTTTGAGGCGCGAATCGTCGGAAAGGCCGACCGCTTCGAGCGCTTCCTTGTCCCTGATGTCGGCAATCTGATCGCTGAAATAATAGGACCTGGGTGCATCTTCAGACCCGATCCTGCTCCACTCGAGATAGGCATTATCAAAAATGACGCAGCGCTCGGTTTCGCGAACGCTGCGATGCCCGAGCGCGGAAACGAAGCACTGCCGGCTTGTCGCCATCGCCTGGTCGGACGATGCGTTCATTGCGAAATGGATTTCACGCGCCGGTGCAAGCTCACCGACCTTAGTGACCGGCGGCGCAGCCGCCGCAATAGTGCTTGGCGCCGAATCATTCGATTCAAATGCAAAGCTCGAAAGCATCGGAAGCCAGGGAAGCGAAATTACAGTTCCGGCAATGACCAGCGCCAGTCCTGCGGAGACGAAGGACGATGTGTCCCAGCGGCTTCGACGCGGACGACGGGTTTGCCCGGTCAATAGAACCTTTCGCGACGGATCGACGCGATCGTCGCTTTTTCTCAAAGTGAGATGGCTGTCGTAGTGCGCGCGCTTCGAAGGGTCTTTCAAAACATCGTAGCAAAGGTTGAGAAGCGCAGCGATGTCCTCGCGTTCGTTCGTCCTTCGCTCGTCTTTGAGGTCAGGATGGTATTGCTTCATGAGCGACAGGTAAGCGGACCGGATCTGCTCGGGAGGAGCAGCCGGATTGACCCCTAAAAACTCATAATAATTAGGGCTTTGCTTCATTGCGCCGCGTCCTAAGCCCACTGCCCGTTCGAGCAGTGAGTCGCCGTTTGTAGCTTTGTCACCCGGCTTATCCCTGAGCTTTCGGAGCGTAGGGAAGACATCCCCGCCCCAGTCGGACTTCGCCCGCGCCCTTGTCGAACTCGATCATCCTCGTTCCCACCGGCGCCTTGATGTCGCAGCTGTCGATCGCAATGTCGGCTGGACCGGTTTCCACTTCGACGATCGTTCCTGGCCGCTTCATCCGGACGATGAGCTTTTGAATGTGAAGCCGCGGGCGCGGGCCCGTCATCGTCCCGTTTTCCCAAACTCCCGAACAGCTGCTGATGCCGCCTCGAAGGATCGTGTCGCCGGTCGTTAGCGTGCCGACTTCGGCACCTGACCAGAAGCGAAAGTTCCTGCAATTGTTCGCGGCCGAAACGGCTGTCAGTGTTGCAAATGGCTTGATGTCGAAGCCTGCGTCCGAATTGTCGTTGGCCGATACATCGTGAAATTCGGCCGTCCCGACTTCCTTTTCGATCGTGATCCCCTCGCCGCTCCAGTAGCGATACGGGGGAGCCTCCCAGTCGAACCCATTAAAGCTGCTGTTTTCAACCAGAGCCTTGGCTCCTCCGGTAACGTCGAGCCCGAACGGCATGTTCACGCCGCCCGATTGCGGGCCGCCCGTCATTGTGCAGTGGGTATCGTGGACGATCACCACGTCGGCATGAGCTCGGATGCAGGCGTCGGTCACTTTTGCAAGAATGCCTTCGACCTCGATCCGCGAAGCGCTCGCCGACCGGCTGACGTAAACGACCCGGTAGGCGTTCGAGACGTTAAGAGGACCAATCAACGCGTTTTGAATTTGGCCTTCGAGAGTCACGACTTCGCCGCCATGGCCGTCGATGACGAGCCCGCCCTTTTGCGCTGGCCAGATCACGTTCCCGGTGAGGGTCGCATAGGTCGCGTTGCTCTCGCTCGACCCTGCGGGAAGGAGCGCGACTGCAAGAGAGATGACGAGAAGTCGAGACATTCAATCGCTCTCCTCCGGGCGGCGCTTTTTGTTCAGAATGCGTTGGGGTGAAGGAGCACCCCAAACGTTCGACCGATGATCTTGAGGTCGCGCCAGATCGTCCATTCGCGAAGATATTCGAGATCGGATTGCAGCCGGTTCATGAGGTCGTGCTGCCTCAGGGTCGCACCTCTAAAGCCACGGATCTGAGCAAGGCCGGTCATTCCGGGCTTGACGACATGGCGATGGAAATAGCGCGAATCGATTTTCCAGAAGAGCGCGTCTTCTGCCGTCGATCCAAGCGCATGCGGTCTTGGGCCGACGATGCTCATATGGCCAAGAATGACATTGAGGAGCTGCGGCAATTCATCGATGCTCGTGCGCCTGATGAACTTGCCGACCCGGGTCATCCTGGCGTCGTGCCGGCTCGCTGAACAGGTTCCGCTAGGATCCGCGCAATCGTTCGCGAAGCTTCGAAACTTCAAAAGATCGAACAGGCGATTGTTCATTCCGACGCGCTGCTGGCGAAACAGGATCGGACCATGACTTTCGAGCGCGATCGCAAGGCTTGTGACGAGCATTACGGGAAGAAGGATGACGAGCGCAGCAATTGCGACGACAAGGTCCAATGAGCGCTTGAGCGCTCGATCGCGGATGTTGAGCGGCCGCGCGCTCACGAGCAAGGTTCGATTTCCGTTATATTCTCCAAGTCCAATGGGAGTGAATGCGTCGAGTTCGGGCGTTACGATTTCGACATCGACCGCTGCAGCTTTGAGCGCGTGCGACCATTTGGCTCTGCGCGAATGCGAGCAGGCAATGATGACCATGTCGCAACCCTCGAGCGCATGACCGAAACGATCAAGGAGCACGGGATTGTCGTCACCAGGGACAATTCCAAGGGCACTTGCTGAAACAATCAGATCGCCCGGCTTTGCCTCGATCTGAACTCCGTCGCGGATCACCAGACGGTTGACGAAAATGCCCTCATATTTGCGGTTGATTTTCGTGCCCACGATAAGCCGGCCAGTGACGCTCAAAAGTCCGGCAAGAACGGTTCCCATCGCGAAAATCTGGCGCGAGAACTCGACGCTGGCCTTCATGTAGAAGAGAAGCGCGATTGCGACTGCAATCGCATAAGCGAGCGCCCCGGCGACCTTTGCAGCGCCTCTGGCAGGCCGCTGAAGGCCTTCGATCGAATAAGCGCCATTTTGAACCGCAATCGCAATGAAGGTCGGAAGAACGACAATAAGAGTCCTTAAAGACTGCTGCTCGAAGGGGGACCCCAATCGGATTGCGCCAGCTGCAAGAAAGGCGATTGTGATGAGTAGAACGTCAGTAAGAAACAAGGACAGGTAAAGTCGAATCCTCAGTCGCTCGCAGGATTTCGCGAACAACTTTTTCGACGGACCAATTGTCGCCCGCTCGGCGCGAGTATCGCCGGGGAAGAGAAATGGGGATTCACTTTGAACCCTGGTCGGAGCAGTTACGCTTGCCATGTTGTCCTGTTAAGAATCAGTGAACCATGATCATCAACTCGCGGGTTAACAGGCGCAAGGCGGCGAGGACGGCTTCGTCGCGACTGTCCCTCATTGGCACAGGCACGCGAATTGGCTGGTTGACTTCGGATCGGCTGGTTAACAAAACAGTTAACGATTCGTAAACGCATTTTACTGAGCGGAGATCACCCATGATCGCAAGGACACTCTTTGCTTTAGTCGCACTCACGGCAGCTTCTGCAGCTTCGGCCCAGTGGGTCCCGGGCGCCGAAATCACCGGCCAGCAGGTTCAGGTTGAAACTGGAGGGGTCATGAACACCGTCTATTTCGAAAGCGGCGGCGTCGCTCAGATCAGTTCGCCCTCGGGCGCGATCGTGGAGAATGCCACGTGGACTGCAGCTGACGGCAAGCTCTGTCTCCAGACCGACAAGACGTTCGACTGCTATCCCTATCGGTCACCCTTTACGGCAAGAGTTCCGATCGACCTCATGAGCGACTGCGGAGTGCTCTCGCGCTGGACTGCCGTCACAACCTTCGTCGCTCCGTTCGAGCGCGGCTGACCCAACGTCATTTTGATCCAACGAAGCGCTGGTCTGACCGGCGCTTCTCCTTTTCAAACGGGGTCTGTTCCAAACCGGAACAGGCCCCGTTTAGTCTATTGGAGTTCCTCGAAGCCGGGCTGATAATCTTCCCATGACCTACCAATCAGGATTTTCCACCATGATGAGCCTTCCGATCGACCGCCGGAGCGCCGAGCGCTCCAAAGTGATGCTTTCGGCGTTGGTTGAACAGGAGGGCTTGCCTTCAACCATGAAGGTCATGAACCTCTCGGCAGGCGGAGCGCTCCTGTTCGGATCTCCTCTTGAACAGGGACGTTCGGTTCGCTTTTGCCGTGAAGGCAATGACGTTCCGGGACGCATCGCCTGGGTCCGCGGCGATGAATGCGGCCTTTCGTTCGAGCGTCCCTTGAATGTGCGATCGGTTCTTCGAACCGTCCCCGCGCCAAAGACGGCATTCCGGCAGCCAGCTCGCCGTCCAGGTTTGAAGTCGGTTGAATTGAGCCGGGCAGAGCTCGACCTACTCGACACCTGGGTCGCAAGAGGCGCAACCCTTTATTCCGATTGAGCGCCAAAGGCCGATTGAGGGGTCCCCTGATTTCACCGATCAGGGTTAACGGCAGCGCTTCCGCGACCGCGCCGTTCGAGCATTTTAACAAACCGTAAACGCAATTCGTTCAATTGGAAGTTCGTGCCGGATTGGGGCACCTACGAAGTGCGCCATTCTCCCAATTTCAACCGCGCGTTAACTCTAAGCCAGTATCTAACCGACAAACGAATGAGGTAAATCTGGTTGTGATCGGAACGCGTCTGCCCCTTCTTCAATCCGCGCGCTTGGCTGCCAAAAGCCGTCAAAAGGCGGGAATAATCGGAGCACTGATCGTCGTTGCAGCAGCCAGTGTGACTGGCCTTGCCCATGCCCAGGGACGCGCGAACGCTGCCTCGATTACCGTCGATCTTCCCCCGGCCACATCTCCGACAATCGTCGACGAGACAAGAATTGCGCAGGGTCTCGAGATGCGCGCTCTCGGCGGCCCAGCTAGGATCATCAATGCCGCATTGCCGTTTTCTGGTGGAGAGGTCACGAGCGCGGAACCTTTCATCATCAGCGGAAGTGATACCGACAAGCTCCTCGCTTTGCGGTGCCTTAGCCAGGCCGTCTATTACGAAGCGGGATCCGAACCATTGGAAGGCCGCCGTGCCGTAGCTCAGGTCGTTCTCAATCGGGTTCGGCATCCGGCGTTTCCAAAATCCGTTTGCGGCGTCGTCTACCAGGGGGCCGGCAGCGGCACCTGTCAGTTCAGTTTTGTTTGCCAGGGAAAGCTTTCGCGGCCTCCCTCGCTCGACGCCTGGCGCGACGCACAGGCCATCGCTCGCGCGGCTCTTTCGGGATACGTGACCGACAAGGTCGGCGAAGCTACCCACTATCATGCCGATTATGTCGCTCCCCAATGGGCGCCTTTGCTCTCGAAGATCGCAGCGATCGGACAGCACATTTTTTATCGCTGGCCGGGCGAATGGGGCGAAGCCCAGATGTTCAACGGCCGATATGCGGGCGAACCGAGGGACGCCCTAACGCTCCGACTTGCCGGATCGAGCGGTGAATTGGGAATCAAGGGCGCGGACGAGGCTCCGGCAAAGATCATCGTGAGCCGGGTCCAATATCATATCGCGGCGCTTCTCGAGCCATCGTCAAACCCGGCCCCGCCGGCAGGCACAACGATCTCATCGCTCGTTTCAAAAGGTCTCAGCGATCGCACCGTCGCAATGGCCCAATAGGGCAAGATCCACCTCCTGATCGCCAGGCGACATCGCATCCTTCCGGTCGCACCTTTGAAATCTCCGTCGAAACTCTCACCATCCCCTCGACCTGTGCTAAGGCGCTCGCTCTTGAAAAAAGGGAGAGCCTTATGAGTCTGCTCGACAGCATGCTGGGTCAGGTGGGCGGCAACGCCACCATTCAGAATCTCGCGGAAAAAGTCGGACTCGAGCCCGATCAGGTGGAAGCGGCAATAACCGCCCTTGGTCAGGCGCACAGCCAGGACGGAGATACTGTCCAGACCGCGTCCGATGCCACCGGCCTGCCAGCCGACAAGCTCAACGAAATCGTCGGTCATATCGGCGGCGAAGGCGCTCTCGGGCGATTCTCGTCTCTCCTTCAATCCGAAGGCGGGTCGGGCATTCTGGGAGGCATTTCCAACCTGTTCTGATTTAAAATGAGCCTGCTTTTCAGGAAAAATTGAGGAGGACATGTTCATGAATATTCTTCATCGAGCAGCGCTGGTCATTGCCTGTCTTGCGCCGGCCGTGGTGATCGCATCGCCCGCTTCGGCCGCGGCTGCGCGCCATTACGATTGCTCAAAGGCCGCCAATCAGAACAAGGCAGCCTGCAAATCTGGAGCTTCTTCGACGGCAACACCGTCGCGAACGACGACGACCAAGGTCACGACGACGACGACCGCTCGCCATTACGACTGCACGAAGGCTGGAAACGCGAAAAAGGCTGCATGCAAGACCGCTGCCGCTCAGACAGCTGGCGGACGGAGCGCAGGGGCGGTCAAGACCGTGTCGAAGACGACCTCGACGACCATCGACTGTACCAAGATGTTCAACAAGCTTCGCTCGACCTGCCGCGCGAAATCGTCAACGGCTCCGAGCCGGACGAGCGTTGCACCCGCGCCGAAACCCACCGCTCGAGCTCCCCATCCTGCCGCTGCAAACAGCAAGGCGATGGAAACAAATGCTTCGGGAGCGACTGCCCAGTGCAAGGACGGCACCTATAGCCATGCCGCTCATCATGCCGGCGCATGCTCGCACCATGGCGGCGTTGCAAAATGGATGGGAGGCCAGTGACGGGCATTAAAGCAACGTTCCACGCCAAATGAGGCCTATGGCGTGTTTCGAAACGCCTAGGGTTAGACTGTTTCTTCGAGCCCTTCCTGGTGTGGTGGTTCATTCCAGGAAGGGTTGGCTCCCTCAAAGTGAGGCCTGTTTTCGCTCAGTCCCGAACCGGGACAAGCGCGGACTTGCGTATGTCTCATAAGGCTTTGCTTCCTTAAGAGCTTCAAGGCGATGCCGGCGCTCGAACGCATGACCTTGAAGAATTCCCCAATTGGCGGTGAACGCGATGTTCCGCTGTTCTCAACTGGCGATCTTGCGAGTGTCATTGCTTCACGACGCCTCAGAAGTGGAGCGGTTGGATGAACGCGCGTGCAAAGCTTGTTACAAAAGCTGAAACAAGATCGATCGTCATCGAGGTTGCGCGAAGTCTCGAAGGTTTCTCAGGCCTCGAGCGCGAATGGGACGAGCTTTACGAGCGGTCCAATCTTTCTAACCCATTTTTAAGCTTCGCGTGGACAAGCGCATGTCTTGATGAGGACGGTTCGTGCGAACCCTTCATCGTCACGCTTCGAAAGTCGGGCGAACTCATCGGAATTGCACCGCTTTGCATCGAACGAAAACTGGGTTTCCGGCTGCTTCGCTTCATTGCCGATGATCGTTCGGATTATCTTGGTTTCCTATTCGTCGACGGGCCCGAAGCCGTCGAACGCCGCCTCCTTTGGGAACTCATGAGATATGAAGAGGAGTTCGATCTCATCGTTCTTCGAAAGCTCGCCGAACCATTCACGGCTTTGCCAAGAATTTCCAAACCCGATCGCGCGAATTGGACGAAAGTTGAGTGGACGACATCCGCCTACTGCCACTGGAATGGCGACTGGAATTCGCTTCACGAGAATGGCCCCCTCTGGCTCAAGCAAATGCGGAACCGGCGCAAACGGTTCTTGAAGAACGGACGCTCGGTCGAGCGATTTACCGGAGCCGAAGCCGCAGCGCGTCTCGATCTTGTCGCCTCAATTGAAGCCTCGTCGTGGAAAGGCCGGCAGGGTGTCGCCCGCCTTCAACCGGGAGCTGGCCAGGAAATTCTGAAGCGCTCGTTCCTCAAGCTCGGGTCGCAGATGGAACTCTGGCTCGCATTCGCCGAGGGACAGGCGATCGCTTTTCAAATCGATTTCATCGCCCAGAACTGCCTGTGGCTTTATCAGTTTTCCTATCGTGAAGAATTTGCAAGCCTTCGTGCAGGTTCGGTCATTGGCTATTCGAGCATCGAACGGGCCTGGTTAAACGGCGTACGCGAATATGACTTTCTGACGGGCGATGAGAGTTACAAGACGTCCCGAACGACAGCTTTGAGGCCAATCCATCATCTGGCGGGTTATCCCAAAAATCTTCGTGGCCGCCTTGCCTATTCCATGCTCATCGCTCCGCGCTGGAGGCTTCGCGAAATCCCGGTGCTGAAAGCGGCCTATACGTTCCTCAAGAGCATGGTGCAGCGGCTCTCCAAAGGCATTCGTTCCGCGTCATCCTAAAGGAGCGCGCGTCGAACTTCCTTCGATCGAACGCTCCGCTGCGCAATCAGGAATTTCGGGTCTATCGCCAATTTAGCACGCGCAATCGGCAAAGTGATAACGATGAATTGCAAAGTGCTCGCCCTTTCGGTCTGCGTTTTTGGCCAGTCGCTTCGCGAGCTTCGAACGGCGATGATCCGCTGATGGCAACTCTCGTGTCCGAAGCTGGAAAATCGCTTGTTGCACAGGCAATCGAGGCGCAATTTTCCAAAAAATCTAAGCGATCAGTTTCGCTGAATAAGCCTTTCCGCGAGTGTCCGGAAAAAGCGTCGTCATGACGCGCGAAGGCTCGAGCGCATAATGCTGAGCAACGGCTCCTGCGATAAGCGCATCGAGATCGGTGGTAGGCTTAAGATCGCGACCTTCGAACAGCGATCCGGTCGAAAGGCCTGGCCAATCGGCAACTACTCTGCCGCCGCTCACCGCCCCGCCGACAAGCATTGCAAGCGAAGCTTCGCCATGATCCGTGCCGCCGGTCCCATTGGGATGAGCGGTTCGGCCAAATTCTGTCGCGACAATAACGAGCGTATTCGACCAGTCCTCGCCAAGTCCCGACTTCAAACCACCGAGGATGGCGTCAAGATTTTTGAGCTGTGCTGAAAGTCGGCCCTTCTGCCCGGAATGCGTATCCCAGCCGTTGGTTTCAATCATTGCGATATTTGCGCCGTCTCCCGAAAGGAGCTTTGCCGCAACGCTTCCGATTGCTGCACCATCACCACCCGCGGTCTCGACATTGCCGGCCGTCATTTGCGTTTTGAGAGCTTCGCTCCAGAGCACGTGCAATTGCGGGTCAGCGTCATACATATTACCGACCCGTTCCAAAAGATCGTTACTTGGCGCCTGGATCTTGGAAGGCGCAAACGAGGACACGCGGTTGCGCCCTCGAAGGGCCATCGGAACGGTGTCGGAAAGCGCGAGCGCGCTCGATTCTGAAGATGGAAGAAGCCCGACCAGGCGATTGAGCCAACCATCCCTTAAAGCGTAAGCCGAAGATCCGCCGGTTTCGAGAACATTCTGTCCATCGAAATGGGATCGGTCGCGATAGGGAGACGCAACTGCGTGGACGAAAAGCGCCTGCCGATCGGCATACATCTTGGCGGTCTGGGAAAGCGCTGGATGAAGCGTGAAAAAGCTCTGAAGCGGCGTCCCCTTCTCAAGGTCGGAATCAAAATCGCCGCGCATCGCGTGGAATGTCGGATCTCCGGTCGGTCCAAGGATCGAAAGCCCGTCAGCAGCTCCCCGCTGGATGATGAATACAAACCGGCGCGGGCGAGAAGGATCGGCAAGTGCCATTCCAGGGATTGAAACAGCTGCAAGCGTTGCGCTCGAGGTTTTGAGGAAAAGGCGGCGGCTCAGCATCTTTTACCTCCTTACGAATTCGGGACTGACCAGAAGTAGAGCGAGCCCTTCCTGCGGACTTTCCGCTCGCGCGATCGCAACCTTCGTTCGATCGGAAAGCCCTCCCGGAAGGACCTTCTGGGCCAATGCTCTAGGGTCGATCGATGAGCCGGCATGACTTGCAAACCGCTGCGCGACTTCGACGCGCCGCATCATCGCTTCGGGTGCTGCCCAGCTCGCAGCAATATCATCCCAGCCAGCAGGCGATCCCGGTTGCCAGGTCGGCTGGCCGAGCTGCTTTAATAGTCCCACCGCGATCTTCGGATCGAGACTGGTGCCAAGAGCGCGAAGCGCCGAAACCGACCACTCCCAGGGTGTCTTGAACTTCAGTGGCTGCGGGGTCCAGGTTTCGGGAGAGGCAATGAGCACCCGGTAGAGCGCGGCAAGATCGCCACCGCTCGAACGATAGGAATTCGCAAGCCGGTCGACGAGTGCTGGTGGCGGATCATCGCCCGCAAAATGGCGCGCAAGCTTTGTGGAAATGTGGCGTGCTGTTGCGGGATTGGACGCAAGATCGAGAAGGATCTGCCGGCCTTGGCTTTCACCGCTCTGCGGATAGCGCTTGTTCATGATCGTTCGATCGCCAGGCTCATGAAGCATTGGAGCGAAGGTGAATTGTCCGTCTGCGGACCCTCGGGAAAAGCTACCCAGCTGGCCAGGCCCAAGACCGGTCACGGTCCAGCCCGTGAGAGCACGTGCAAATTCCGTGACGTCGGCCTGGCTATAGCCGGTGCGCACTCCAAGGGTATGAAGTTCCATGATCTCGCGCGCGAGATTTTCGTTAAGGCCGCGCCGGTTTCCACCGCGTCGGGCGGCCCTGCTCGCGAGTTCGGAATTGGGTCCGATCGACTGAATTTGGTCGAGAAAAAGAAGCATCGCGGGATGTTGTTCGACACTTAGAAGAAGGTCGGAAAATCGCCCGAAAATATTAGGCCGGATCGCCTCGAACTCGAGAAGACCCGCAAGCCCGATCACCTGGAGCTTGTCGACCGAAACGGCAAAATGATTGGCCCAGAAGTGGACCAGCCGCTCAGCAAAGGGCGTGTCAGTCGTGAGCGCCGATGATAGTCTCGCCGACGTCATCTGAAGATAGTCGTCGCGGATCGCCTGCCGGAGCGATTGTTCTTTCGGGTCCATCGGCAGCTTAGGATTTGGCACTCCATTGGTCGTCAACGAAGCCGGCATCATCTGGGCTTTTTCGCGCCTCGCCATCCGCGCTTCGAAGGCATAATCAGCAAGCTCACCGACGACCACAGCTCGTGACGGGACCTCAGCAATCATCGCCGGTCGAGGGTCAAACAGGGTAAACTGGCCGGTGAGCCATCGTTCGGGATTTACGGGCAGACGATCGGCCGGCCGTGCGCCAAGGCCAAAGCGATTAAGAGCGATTGCGGTTTCGAGCATCGGGCATTCCTCGTAGAGCCGATGTCTCGATCAAACCGCCTGAACGGGCTCTGAAGCGGGTTTGGACCCGCTTTAAAACCCGATTCAGTTCGTCTTCATTTCGTTGGAACGATGGTGCGCACGCTCAACCGTCTATTGTGGGGTCAGCGCGCTCCGGTACGGCTCCGAAACCCTGGCTTCGCGCGTCCACCCTGGAAACGCGGCTTTGGGCCATAGCCTTCGCTTCGATGTGCGAACTGGCCGGGATTTCGCGGCTGCTGACGGACCTCGTCGGTCCTCATGTCCCTTCGAACCGCATGCTGCCCAGCATTGCGCGGATGATGGCGGCTCTCGTCGGTCCGTTCATCCCTTCGGATGCCCGGGTTTCCGGTGTTTCGCTGCTGATTGCGATTGTCGTCACTGGAACCGTCCCCGCGGAATGTGCGCTGGCCAGCACCTGCCGGCTGATGGCGGTTCTGGCCTCCCCGTTCATCGCTTCTTTGACCGGGTTGTCCTGGGCGCGACTGATGAGGGCTGTTGTCGTTTCGCTCGTCACGCCGCCTGCCCTCTGTCCGGCGATTGGCCTTCATCGGGCCTCGAGCGCCCATCGGACTTGATCTTCGCGGCTGCTCGACCTTCGCGGGCTTTAAGCGCTTCAAGGCTTCGACACTTGCGCCAAAGCCTTCGGGAAGGCTTTCGATGTCGATCTTCTGGCGCGTCAGCCGTTCGATATCGCGAACATAGGCGCGCTCATCGCTTGCACAAAAAGCAATCGCAATTCCCTCGGCTCCCGCGCGTGCGGTCCGACCGATGCGATGGACATATTGCTCGGGAACATTGGGAATATCGAAATTGATGACATGGCTGATCCCGGTGACATCGATCCCGCGCGCTGCAATGTCGGTCGCAACGAGAATTGGAACTTCGCCAGATCGGAAAAGCTCGAGCGCTCGCTCGCGCTGAGCCTGGCTCTTGTTTCCGTGAATGGCATTGGCCTGGATCCCGGCCGCAGAAAGAAAGCGAACGATCTTGTCCGCGCCATGTTTGGTGCGGCTGAATACAAGCGCGCGATCGATCTTGGTCGACTGAAGAAAGACGGTCAAAAGAGCTTGCTTCTCAGGCTGGCTCACGAAGAGGACGCTCTGTTTCACGCGCTCGACGGTCGTTGCGACGGGCGCAACCGCAACCCGGGAAGGATTTGTAAGATAGGCATCGGCGAGCTGGCGAATGCTTGTCGGCATCGTCGCTGAAAAGAAAAGCGTTTGGCGATTGGCAGGAATGAGCCTCACGATCGCTTTTAAGGCATGGATAAAACCAAGATCGAGCATCTGGTCCGCTTCGTCGAGGACGAGGATCTCGAGGTTCGAAAGGTCAAGTCGACGCTGATCGATCACGTCGAGAAGGCGGCCTGGCGTCGCAACGAGAACATCGAGGCCCCGGGAGACTTCGCGGATGCTCTTGCTGACCGGAATTCCGCCGAAGATGACCCCGACAGAAATGCGCGAGGTTGAGGCATAAGCCCGAGCAGCTTCCGCAATCTGAGCTGCAAGTTCGCGGGTCGGTGCAAGGATGAGCATGCGCGCAGTTCCGGGCATCGGGCGGCCACGCGCGGACGCGAGGAGCCGATCGATTGCTGGAAGCATGAAGGCCGCGGTCTTGCCGGTTCCGGTTTGGGCAATGCCAAGAAGATCGCGCCCCGTAAGAACCAGAGGGATCGCTTCGCGCTGAATGGGTGTGGGTTTTGAATAATTTTTCGATGTAAGCGCATCGATGAGACCTTTCGAAAGGCCAAGGTCATGAAAGGACATTTGGATATTTTTTCCGTAAATGAATGCCGGATCCCCGGTGCTTAGGCACGAGGGAACAGGGGGTTAAAAAGCACCCCCGCGTGAAATGGAGAGCATTCGCAAAAATCAAGGCGCGGGCCAGTTAGAAAACCGATCACGCCGCTTTTAAAAAGCGCCTCGTGTTGCCGCCCATATAGCGAGAGTTCTTAAAAAGTCCAGCAATGGGCTAGACAATCCCCTGTCGAGATCAGCTCGGCGATCATGCTTCGTGGTGTTTAAGGGACAACTACATCCGTTCGCGCACAGCCAGAAACTCGATTTTCGGCCATTCTTCGACGAACCGGCCGAACTCCCATTCGTTTCGCATCAGGAGAACCGGAGCGCCATCCTGGTCTTGCGCCAATTTGGAGCGATTGGCCTCCATGAACCGTTTGAGCTCGCCCTGATCTTCGCAATGAATCCAGCGCGCGACTTCGCTTGGCGAGGCTTCGAAGCCCAGCTTCACTCCATATTCGTCTTCGAGACGCGTTCGAAGGACATCGAGCTGAAGTTCGCCAATGACCCCCACAATCCAGTGCGAACCGATGGAAGGCTTGAACACGCGAATGATGCCTTCCTCGGCAAGATCGCCAAGGCCCCTTCGCATCTGCTTGACCTTCATCGGATCATCGAGCCGGACACGCCGAAGGATCTCGGGTGCAAATTCGGGAAGACCGGTAAACGCGAGCTCGCCTTTTTCGGTGAGCGTATCGCCAACTCTTAACGTCCCGTGATTGGGAATCCCGACGATATCGCCCGGAAGCGCAAGCTCGGCGAGTTCGCGATCCTGAGCGAAAAACGTAATCGGATTGTGGATTGTGATCGGCTTTCCAACGCGCGGATTGTTGAGCTTCATTCCGCGCTTCAAAGCCCCAGAGCAAATGCGCAAAAACGCGATCCGATCGCGATGATTGGGATCCATGTTGGCCTGGACCTTGAACACAAAGCCCGTAACTCGGCTGTCCTCTGGATAGACGGCTTCCGGGCGCGCGGGCTGCGGCTGGGGACCAGGAGCATAATGCGCGAGCCCACCAAGCAGTTGTTCGACACCGAAGAGCTTGAGCGCGCTTCCGAAATAGACCGGCGTCAGATCGCCTTCATCGAACGAGGTTCGATCGAATGTCGGATAAGCCGCGCGGGCAAGTTCGCCCTCTTCGCGAAGGAGTGCGGCTGCCTCCGCCGGGATCATTTCGTCAATGAGAGGATCGTCAAGTCCGCTACAGCGAATTTGAGCGCCAGGATTGGTGCCGTCGCTTCGATCGGCTGAAAAAAAGCTCTCGTTCGCGAAGCTGTAAAGACCATGAAACTGGCCGCCGAGACCAGTCGGCCAGTTCTGCGGAGAAACATGGAGCTGGAGCGTTTCGGCGATTTCATCGAGCAATGCGAACGGGCTCAGTCCTTCGCGATCGACCTTGTTGATGAAGGTAATGATCGGGATATTCCGAACTCGGCAAACCTCGAATAATTTGCGGGTCTGCGCTTCGATCCCTTTTGCGGCATCGATGACCATGATCGCGCTGTCGACCGCAGTCAGCGTTCGATAGGTATCTTCGGAAAAGTCCTGGTGGCCTGGCGTATCGAGAAGATTGAAGAGGATGTCGCCGTGCTGGAAGGTCATGACGGAACTCGTCACCGAGATCCCGCGCTGCTGTTCGATCGCCATCCAGTCGGATCGTGCGCGACGACGATCGCCGCGCGCGCGCACTTCGCCGGCCTCGTGGATCGCGCCGGCCGAGTAGAGGAGCTTTTCCGTCAGTGTCGTTTTGCCTGCGTCCGGGTGCGAGATGATCGCAAACGTACGTCGTCGAAAGGCACCGAAGTCGATCGCCGGAGCAGATCCTGTCGATACACTTTGCGAAAACTGATTGATTCCGAACGTCACACTTTTCTCCGACTGCACAGTCCACGCACCAGAAACATAGCCGAACGGCTAAATTGCGGCTCACTTGCCCTCGCCAGTCGCGAAGGGACTCACTGCCTTCATCAGTTATTCAACGCGCTAGAAAGTCCGTGCGCTCGGGGTGAGCGAGCGAACGTTGCGCCTGCATCGATGAAAGGGTCGGCTCCTATTTAGTCGAACACGCCAGGTTTTTGTAGGCCGAAGATCGTTTGGCCGGAAAATGCGGCCGCCGGTTAGCCAATATTCACTCGTCTGACGAGCCGGCTCCTCAGCCCAACCATCGGGCGACGCCGCCGTGCCAACTGCACGTTCCGCGCCGGTGCTCACTGAAGCTGTATGAGCCGTCCCGGCAACGAGCCCTTGCTCCAACTGGCGCCCTTGTCGAACGCATCGGCCGATGCACGCAATGAGAGCTCGAATTGATATATGATGCTGGCCCGCAAATCCGATACGGGCGCGCTTGTACGCCAGTGCGAGCGTGAATTACCGAGGGAAACGGCGCGGCCAGCGCCAAGAATGCGGATAGAATGATGCTCGGAAGCCGCATGGCACAGTCTACTCCGTGTGAACCGAGCATCGGAACAAAGGTTCGATCGATCCTCGAAAGGCAAAATTCGAAGGTCCGCGCAAAACATTGCGCGCAGTGCTCGCAGTCATTGTCGGCAGAGTTACGCCCGTTAAACTCGAGAAACGGGCGTCACACATCCAATCATTCGTACCTCAGGGCATGGATCGGATTGGCACGCGCGACCCTCACCGCATGACCGACGACGGTTGCGACCGCGATTCCAAGCGCAATCAATGCTGCAAAGACGAAGGGAATTGGAGTGAGCGCAATCCTCTGGTCAAATCCATTCAACCAGCCGCGCATCACCCACCAGGCGATCGGCCAGGCAATCACATTTGCAATGATCACAGGCCGACTGAACTGCCAAACGAGGAGCTGGACGATATCGCGCGTTCTGGCGCCGAGAACCTTTCGGATTCCAATTTCCTTGGTGCGTCGCTCAGCGGTGAACGCTGCAAGGCCGAACAGTCCAAGGCAACCGATGATCACGGCAAGAAGCGAGAAGGCCGCAAAAATCCGAGCACGCGAATCTTCCGCCTTGTAGAGTTCGCGCATGATGTCTTCGCTGAACTTTGCCTGGAACGGAACGTCGTTGGATATCTGCTTCCACTGGGCTTCTACGGCAGCCTCTACAGTCGACGGATCGCCATTGTAGCGGATTACCATCCATCCCGGTCCGCTTTTCACATCCTGGAACATGATGGGATCGATCGGCGTGCGCACAGAACGAAAGCGCGTGTCTCCAACAACGCCGATGATGTTGATATTGACCATACCTGTGCCGGGTTCGAAGAGCTCGCTTCGAACGACCTTTCCGATTGCGTCCTGCGGCGATTTGAAGCCCAGTTTCTGGATCGCATATTGGTTCATGACGACATTGATCCCACGCTGAGCAAGCGCGATTTCGTCCGGCTTTTTCACGGGGAATCCGAGCGTCATATCGTCGGCCGGCCGGTTCGGATCGAACCACCGCCCTGCAAGAAGTTTCAAGCCCATCGCGTCGAAGAACCCGGGGCTCACCTGATATTGACCGATTGCAACGGTTTTGTCTGCGCCGGGCGGAATAAGACCGGTCGTGTTGTTGTTGTCGGTCGAAACACCGATGTCGGTGAGACCAACGGCCTCGACCCCTGGGATCCGCTTCATCTGATCCTCAATCATCTGCGTTTTTCGAAGCAGCTGATAACGGTTCATATTCTCGACCTGGAGAATATGATCGCGCTTGTATCCAGGATCGACATGCCTTGCGAAAACCGTCTGGCCATAGATGACCGTCGTGCAGACGATGAGGCCAATCGAGACTGCGAACTGAAGAATGACGAGCCCGACGCGAAGGCGGCCCGAGCCCGGCGTTTCCGACGCCGAGCGATTGGCCTTGAGGACCTGAGCTGGCTGAAACCTCGAAAGAAAAAAGGCAGGATAAAGCCCGCTGACAACACCCACGAGAAGTGTGAGGAGAATGGCTGGAAGAAGGATTCCACCCTGTCCGAAATAATTGAGAGAAAGGGCGGCATCGAGAAATGCTGCGAACGGCGTCACCAGCAATTCGACGAGAGCAAGCCCGAGAAGCATGGCAATTGCCGAAATCAGGACGGATTCGGCGACAAACTGCACAATGAGCTGTTTGCGTGTCGCTCCGAGCACTTTCCTTAAAGCGACTTCCCGTGCGCGCTGGCTGGCGCGCGCGGTTGCAAGGTTGGTGAAGTTGACGACCGCCATTCCAAGAATGAGGAGAGCGATGATCGCAAAAGTTGTGATCGTTCGGCGGTCATTTCCTGGCGTCAGCGCACTGCCTTGCGCCTGACCGAGATGGATGTCGCGAAGATTGACAAGGTGCCAGTCTTCGTCGTCGCCGGGATTATCTTTGATATTGCCGTTGGTCTCGTCGGGGATGTTGCGTTTTTCCCACGCCGGCTCCTGCTCCTGGATTAGGTTGGGATCGCTTCCCGGGCGAAGCTTCAGATAAACGAAGCCGGATTGGCAGCTCCAGCATGTGAGGAAATTGGGTTCTTCGGAAAAGAAATTGTTGAAATCGAGCCTCTCGACCGCGTTGATCTTCATACTCGAATTCTTGGGAATGTCCTTAAAGACACCAGTGATCTTGAAGTCGCGCGAAACGCCCTTCGAAATCGTCGTCATCGTTCGCCCGACAACCTGGTCGGTTCCAAAGCGCCGCATCGCTTCGCTGTGCGAAATGATTGCCGTATTCACCGTCGGCGTTCCCGAACCGGCGACCATCGGAAGATCTACG
Organism: uncultured Alphaproteobacteria bacterium; assembly: GCA_963703055.1. Taxonomy (GTDB): domain Bacteria; phylum Pseudomonadota; class Alphaproteobacteria; order Sphingomonadales; family Sphingomonadaceae; genus Sphingomicrobium. The sequence goes on from OY969784.1 coordinate 1,645,657, forward strand.
ACCTTTAAAAAGTCATCGTCCGAAATGAGGTAATTTTCAGTCGGCGTCGCCTGTCCGTCCTTGATGAAGACGGGATCGGTTTCAAGGACATAGACGCCATTACTGATCTGCGGGAAGTCCTTCATCATCGCGCTTTTGGTGGTGTAGGACGACATCTGGGTGAAGAAGGGCGGTCCGTCCTTGGGATGCGGATACCAGGCCTGGAGCTGATAAGTGTTCTGAACGTCCGGCAACCACTTATCGAAGCTTTCCTCGTAGCGGATATAGAGGAGGATCATGATGCATGCGGCCATGCCGATCGCGAGGCCGGCGATGTTGATGATCGAATAGGTTCGGTTCTTCGCAAGCGCCCGGATCGCGACAGTCCAGTAATTTCGCCACATGGTGATCATCCTTTGCAAAGGAGATGTGCTTTTCGTCGTCTTTGAAAAGTTCAGGCTGCGCGCCTGCGCTCCTGAAGGATCCGCCCGTCGAGCATGTTGACGACGCGGCTCGCAAAGTCGGCGTGCGCCGGCGAGTGAGTGACCATCACGATCGTCGAGCCTTCCTGATTGAGCTGGCGAAGCATCCGCATCACTTCTTCGCCATGGGCAGTGTCGAGGTTGCCGGTCGGCTCGTCTGCGAGGATGAGCTTGGGTTCGCCAACGAGCGCACGCGCGACCGCGACGCGCTGCTGCTGACCGCCCGAAAGCTGCGTCGGACGATGTTTCGCTCGGTGCGCAATTCCGACCTTGTCGAGGACGCGATCGACGCGAGCGCGCCGCTCGGATGACGGAAAATTGTGATAGAGAAGCGCGAGCTCGACATTCTCCCTTACCGTCAGCTCGTCGACCAGATTGAAGCTCTGGAAGATGAAGCCGATGTTGCTTTTGCGCGTCTCGGCGAGCTTGGTTTCGTTCAAGGGAGCGACTTCCTGACCGTTGAAAAGATAGGAGCCGCTGGTCGGGCTATCGAGCATTCCCATGACGTTCAAAAGCGTCGATTTTCCGCATCCGGACGGACCCATGATTGCGACGAATTCGCCATCGGCAATATCGAGATCGACATTGTCGAGGGCCGTCGTTTCGACGGTGTCGGTTCGATACGTTTTGGTGAGACCGGTCATGGTGAGCACGTGCTTGTCCTTTCAATCGCCGGAACTGAAGCTGAGGTGGGTCTTGTCGGTTAGACCGCTGTAGGAAGAGGTAATGACGCTCTCGCCGGGCTTGAGCCCGCTCAAGACCTCGATGAAATCGCTGTTGCGCCGCCCGAGCTGAACCGATCGCCTGGTCGCGCCGGTGCCGCTCGAATCGACCACGAACACCCAATTCCCGCCAGTGTCGTTGAAGAAGGCACCGCTTGGAATGAGAAGCGCTTTTGATGAATCGCCGACCGTCAATTTCGCCTGGACCGTCTGGCCGCGCTGCATCGAGGGCGGCTCTGGGCCAATGAACAAAAGATCGATCTGAAATTCGCCGTTCTTGACCTGCGGATAGACCTTGGAAACCTTGAGTTGGTACGAGCGACCATCGACATCGGCGCTCGCCATTTGTCCCACTCTCACTCGTCCAAGATAATATTCATCGACATTGGCCTGGAGTTTATCGCCTGCTGCACTGTCGATCTGGCCGATCCGTTCGCCCTGTTGAAGCGATTGCCCGAGCTGAATATCAAAACCGCTGAGCTCGCCGGTGACAGGCGCTCGAATGTTGAGCTGACTCAAGCTGCCGCGAGCGATACCAAGGCTCGAATCCAAGGAATGCGCCGCAGCGCTCACCTGTCCGAGCTGGCTTGACTGAAGGCTTTCGTTCTTGGCGACGCTTTCTTTCAAAATCTGAAGCCGTTTGACCTGATAATCATAGTCGTCCTTGGCATCGTTGAAGGTCTTGGCTGCAACGAAGCCTTTTTGGGCGAGCGGAACGTAAAGGTCATATTGGCGCCTCGCTTTTGCGAGATCGGTCTGCGCCTGGTTCAAATCCCTTAAGTCTGCGCTTTTCGTCGTCGCGAGCGCGAGTTGCTGGGTTCGCATATTGTTGAGCTGCTGCTCGACCTCGGTTTCCTTTTCGAGGGTCGAGAGCTGAAGTTCCGCGTTGGAAAGAACCGCCAGAGGCTGGCCCTCGACGACGTGGGCGCCGTCTTCGACCAGTTTCTTGTCGACCTGGCCGCCCTCGACCGCATCGAGAAAGACGGTGACGAGCGGAGTGACCTGCGCTCTTACGGGAACGAAATCGTCGAACGTTCCCGACCGAACATTCGAGATCGTCAGCCGGTCGCGCGAGACGTTGATGGAATCGGCGCGCGGCGCAAAGAGCCAGAAAATAAGGATCAGCACCAGGACCGCCCCGGCGCCGCCACCGATCAGGATTTTCTTGTCGATCCGACGTCGGTCAACGACGCGGTCCATCGCACCGCCGGTGACGGCTTCGGACCGCGATGTCTGCTTCAGCTCGACGAGGCTCATTGTCCGGCTCCGAACAGCATCTGTCCGAAATTGGACGGTCGAGCGCGCTGGCTGGCTCGCTGCCCCTCCATCTCAACCGCTCTTGCACGAACCCTCATGGCCCATACCACTGCAAGCGCCGTGCCAATTGGGGCTCGTTTCAATTGAGCCGACGGCGGATAGGAAGAAAGCCAACGATCCTCGTGCACAAAACCCGTGACGCACGGGCCTACTGTTCGTTTCCGGACAGTGCCGCTAGTTAGCCCGGCGTGACAAAGTTCAAACTCGCAGTCGTGGTCGACGATGATCCCGATATTGCGCTCGCCGCAAAGCTCGCGCTTCGCTCGTTGTTCGAGCGGATCGAAACGCTGGATTCCCCTGCCGAGCTTCTGCCGCTGATGCAGTCGGACGCGCCCGATGCGATCCTTCTCGATTTGAATTTCGAGCGCGCCAAAACCGATGGTCGCGAAGGTCTCGATTATCTTGGCAAGATCATGAGTGCCGACCCCGATGCGGCCGTCGTTATCATTACCGCCCATGGCGCCGTCTCGATTGCGGTCGAAGCGATCAAGGCCGGCGCAAGCGACTTTGTCGCAAAGCCCTGGAGCAATGAGCGCCTTGAAGCGACGGTGAGGAGCGCGGCCACGCTTCGGAAAAGCCGGATCGACGCGCGCGCCGAACGCGGACGGACGAGCGAACTTGCGCAAGGTCCCCAGACCCCGCTTCTTGGCAAATCGCAATCGATGGAGCGGGTTCGAATGCTGATCGAGCGCGCCGCTCCAACCGACGCGAACGTTCTCATCCTTGGCGAAAACGGGACGGGCAAGGAAATCGTCGCTCGCGAAATTCATAGGCTCTCGCGCCGATCACAGCGGCCGATGGTCTCGATCGATCTTGGAGCAACCAGCGAGACCTTGTTCGAATCCGAGCTTTTCGGTCATACCAAGGGCGCGTTCACGGGAGCTTCGGGCGAGCGGATCGGTCGCCTCAAGGCCGCAGACAAAAGCACGCTCTTTCTCGATGAGATCGGAAACTTGCCGCTTCACCTTCAGCCCAAACTTCTGACTGCGCTCGAACAGCGCGAAGTCACTCCGGTGGGTGCAAACACAAAATCTCCAATCGATGTTCGAGTGATTGCGGCAACGAACATCTCGCCCGATCAGCTTTCGGACGAAAAGCGGTTTCGCCAGGACCTCCTGTTCCGATTGAACACGATCGAAATCGAACTTCCCCCGCTAAGACAGCGCCGCGAAGATATTGCGCTCCTCATCGGTCATTATCTTCGCCTCTATGAGAAGAAATATGAGAAGGCCGAACGGGTCCTTTCGGCGGCCGTTCTCGAAGCCCTGGTCGAGCATGACTGGCCTGGAAATGTGCGGGCCCTTCGTCATGCCGCGGAACGTGCGGTAATCATGGCCGAAGGCGATGACTATCGGATCGACGATTTTCCTTTGCCTCGCCGTTCCCAGTCCGCGGCCGCCTTGCCGGCGCAAGGCGACACGCTCAATCTCGATAGTTTCGAAAAGCAGATGATCGAGCGAGCGCTTCGAATGCACCATTTCAACATTTCGCTTGCCGCTACCGAACTCGGCCTAAGCCGTGGCGCACTTTATCGGCGCATGGAAAAGCATGGACTTTAGAAAGAAGTTCGAATTCGGACTCGCGTGGCGGACCATCGTCTTTGTCGCCGCGATTCTTCTGGTCGCCAAAGCCTCGACAACGCCCGGCGTCCGCGCCGGGCTCGTGGTTGCTGGCTTGGTTGCTGTCGCTGCGTTCGCAAGTCTGTGGACGTTCATTCGGCGGACCAATTTTCTTGTATCGCGTTTCATCGAATCTGTTCGTTTCGAAGATTATTCACAGCGCTTCACTGATCCGAGCGGCGGGGGCTTCGACGTCCTCGGGCGAACGCTCGATCACGCATTGAAAACAATTCAGGCGCGCCACACCGAAGAGAGCGCCGAAGCGCGATATTTGTCCGCGATTGTCGATGATGCTCCAAGCGCTCTTTTGACGATCGAAAGTGACGGCCGCGTTCAGATCCTCAACAAGGCCGCAAGGCAGTTGTTTGCCCGCCATCCCTTGCACCATTTGAGCGATCTCGAGGCGCTTGGGCCCGAGCTCTATGCAGCAGCCCATCTTCCGCCGGGCACCCGGAAAATCACTCGCCTTATTCTGGACGGCGTTCCTCAAAAGGCGATCTTCGCTTCCGCTCAGGTTGCAAGGCTCGACAAGCCTGTGACCGTGATTTCGATTCTCCCGGTCCAGAGCGAACTTGGAGCGCTCGAGGTTGCTGCTCAAGCCGATCTCGTTCGCGTTTTGACGCACGAGATCATGAACTCTTTGACCCCGGTTACGTCGCTTGCTCGGACGGGCGCCGATCTGGTTGCCGCAGCTGAAAAGGCAAACGGCGATTTAGCGGACGCAAAAACCGCGACCGAGACCGTTGCAAGACGCGCTGAAGGCATTTTGCGCTTCGTCGAAAGCTATCGCGAATTTGCACAAACGCCCGAGGTTCATCGCCGAAGTTTCCAAGCCAAAAGCTGGGCCGAGGAAATCATGCGTCTTGCGCTTGCAAATGCCAGCGATCGGACGATCGATGCCAGGATTGATGTGAGCCCAAAGACGCTCGCGATCGAGGGCGATGCCGAACTCGTCGCTCAGGCCGTTCTCAATCTTTTGAGAAACGCGATCCGAGCAACCGCTCAAGTTGATCCGGCGATCATCGTGCTCGCATTGTCTCGCGATCCTTCCAGCTGCTTCCGAATTGAAGTCCGCGACAATGGTTCGGGAATTCCGGAAGACCGGAGGGAAGATATTTTCCTTCCCTTCTATACAACCCACAAGGGCGGAACCGGCGTAGGTTTGAGCTTTTCAAAGCAGGTCGCTCTTGCCCATGGCGGCTCGATTTGTGCGCTCACCGCTCCTGAAGGGGGAGCCAATATCCGGATGGTGATCTAAAAAAGGTCAGCCAAAGGTAAACGAAAAGGCTTCTGCACCTGGATTAAGGAAAATTATCTTGAAGGTGCGATCGGTTACCGCACCCTTCTGACGAACGAGCTGATAGAGCCGTTCGCCAGTGACCGTTCCAGTTCCGTCGGGCTTGATGTCGACGCCGGCATCGAAACCAGGCGCTTTCCCATCGATCGTCACCTTGAAGCGAACTGGCTTATTCGTGGTCGTGCCCAGTACCAGATGAAGATCGCGGGCATGGAAGCGGAAGGAAATGCCCGATCCAGCGCTCGATGAGCGCGCGCTCTGCCTCACATCCGTCCAACGCCCTTCCAATGACCATTGGTTGAGCGCGAGCGGTGCGGAGGAATAGATTTTGGAAGTGTCGTCAGCGAGGCCGCCGGGTGAAGCGAGCCTTTCTGCGCGATCATAGCCGAGATAGGTTTCGGGCGATCCGATCTCATTGAAGGCTGCTGCAGCTTCGCTCCCTCTCGCGTTCGTCTGCGCCATGGTTCCAGAAGGAGCGTGTCCAGCTTCTGCAAGAAGCTGCCGGATCACGCGCTCGGACATCTGATATTCGCCTTCTCCGTGATGGAAATAGCGAATGCGACCCGTGGCATCGATAAAATAATGGGCAGGCCAATATTGGTTGTGAAGGGCGTTCCAGAGGCGATACTGATTATCGAGAACGACCGGATAGCGAATGCCGAGATCGTCAATCGCCTTTGAAACATTCGAAGGATCGCGCTCAAACGCAAATTCCGGCGCATGAACGCCAATGATCACGAGACCATCATTTCGGTATTTCGCGTCCCACGCCTTCAAATAGGGAAGAGTGCGCAAGCAATTGATGCAGCTGTAAGTCCAAAAGTCGATGAGGACGACTTTGCCCTTGAGATCGGGATTGGTGAGCGGTTTCGAGTTGAACCAGGGACGAAGGCCTTGAAGGCTTGGAAGCGTTCCAAGCACGGGAAGCACGAGTTCGCCGGCGCTGTTCGTTTTGGTCGCGCTGTCCCCCATCGCCTGTTGAGCGCCGAGCTTTTGCGCAAGCCCGGATTTAAAGCTTGCGGTCTGAGCGCTCGAAACTTTCGAAAGAAGACGAGTGTCGACTCCAAAAGCAATTGCCGCAACGCCGACGAGAACCAGAACTCCAAGGACTTGGCGGATCCGCTCGCTCGCGCCCAGAGACTTCTTCATCCGCGCAAACACCTTCCCGCCGATGAGGAGGGCGAGAGCAAGCGATGTTGCAGCGCCAAGGGCATAGGAAAGGAGAAGAAGCGTTGTATCAAAGTTCGCGCCCTGAAGCGCGGCTGCGGTGAAAATGATGCCGAGGATGGGGCCTGCGCACGGCGCCCACAACAAACCGGTTGCAACGCCAAGGACCACAGAAGACCAGACGCTCTGCTTCTGGCCCTGGTCTTGCGTGAGTTTCGATCCGAAGGCCACGAGCGGCCGAGTGAGCCGGTCCGAGACGCTCGGAAACACGAGCGCAATTCCAAAAAGCGCTAATAAAACGAGCGCAGCCCAGCGACCGATCGCATTGGCTCTGATGGCCCAGCCCCCACCGACCGCAGCAAGAGTTGCAACAATTGCAAAGGTCGCGGCCATTCCTGCAAGCATCGGAAGCGTCGAGCGAACAAACGGACGATCGGCGCGCGCAAAGACGAACGGAAGCACCGGAAGAATGCACGGGCTCAAGATTGTCAAAATGCCGCCGAGATAGGCGAGAAGGATCAGAACCATGCGCGCCTTCGAGTCTCGTTCATGAACCGTCGCTTATTCGACATTTTCGCCTTTCCGTTACGCGGGAGTAACCAATGATGAACGACCGACGCACGTTTCTTGGGCTCCTCGGCATTGGCGCGGTAAGCTTAGTCACTTTCGCGCGATCGGGTCGCTCCGCTGCAATGCACTTTCAAATTAATCATACGCCCGCACAGTGGCGCCAGATGCTCGGCGATGAAAAATATGCGGTGCTTCGCGAGGCGGCGACCGAACGTCCTTTCTCAAGCCCATTGTTGAATGAGCATCGAAAAGGCGTCTTCATTTGCTCAGGCTGCGCTTTACCTCTCTTCAGCTCGGCAACGAAATTCGAGAGTGGGACCGGATGGCCGAGCTTTTGGAAGCCGCTTTCAAATGCAATTGTGACGAGGTCCGACTACGGTTTGATGATGGAGCGCACCGAAGTCCTGTGTGCGCGTTGCGGAGGCCATTTGGGTCACGTCTTTGACGATGGTCCCAAGCCCACCGGACTTCGTTATTGCATGAACGGACTTTCGCTGAGCTTCCGCCCAGGCTGAACTTTAAGCGACGATGCGTAACTTTCCGCGATGGCGGGGCGCTGCGTGACACACCATGCCGAGCTCGGATTGAAGTCGCTCGAGTTCCTTACGCTTGGCTTCCTTTGCAGCTTCAGCGTAGCGCTTTTCGATTTCTGCTTCTTCGTCGGTTTGCTCGCGGAAATAGGCGATCGTGATTCGCTGTCCGAAAACTTCGTCGCCTCGAAGCCTGAGCTCCGCTTCGGAATCTTCAGTTAGGCTTTTGCGAAGTTCAGCCAGCTGTTCGATGAGATCGTCGAGCGACACATGGTCCGCGATATCGACGAAATCCTTCACTCGTCGTTTCATTTGACCCTCCCCGGCCCTCCGGGGCGTTAAATACATGTCCGGGGAATCGGCATGCAATCTGGATTTGGATTTTATCCCCAGCGAAGTTGCGCATTTGTGAATGCTAACAAATCGAAGGATCAGGAAATGAGTGCGGTCACTCTCTTCGCAGGCAATCTCGAACTCGAGCTAAGCCCTTCGATTGGCGGCTCTATCTCGGGTTTTGTATCGAAGAATGGCGACCAAACCTTCCCGATATTGCGCAAATGCCACACTCCTCCGGAAAAGGCGCTCGATGCCTGCTGCTTTCCGCTTGTTCCATATGTGAACCGAATCAGAAAAGGTTCTTTCACCTTCCGCGGACGTGAGGTGCATTTGAAGCCGAACATGGCTGGGGACCCCAGTCCACTTCACGGGCAGGGTTGGCTCAATGCCTGGACGGTCGAGGATCAAAAGAAGGCGAGTGCCAAGCTTTCCTATCGTCATGAAGCTGGTGAATGGCCGTGGGCATATGAAGCCTTTCAGGAGCTCGCGCTGGACGAGACTGGGCTTTCAGCCCGACTCTCCTGCCGCAACACAAGTCACGACGCGATGCCCTGCGGGCTCGGATTCCATCCCTATTTCCACTGCGGCTCGGAGACGCGGATCGATACCGAGGTCGATTGCGCCTGGACCGTCGATGAGCACGTCTTGCCAGTAAAAGAAGTCCCCGCTGAAGGCCGCTTCGATCTGCGCAATCGCTCAGTTTGCGGTCAGGACCTCGACAATGGCTTTGGCGGATGGGCCGGTAAGGCCGAAATGACTGATCCCGACTGGCCGTTCGAGCTTCGACTCTCTTCGCCTGAGGCCAAATTTTTCCAGCTCTATTCACCGCCGACCGGCGGAATCTTCGTTGCCGAACCCGTCACTCATGCGAACGCTGCGCTCAATCATCCCGAAAGCGATTGGCCGAAGCTTGGAATGCGAGCACTGAATTCGGGTGAAGTGATGAGTCTCGACATGCGAATTGAGGTGCATTCGCACTAGTTTTGACGGTGAGCCGCTGCGAGTAGTCGGGCACAGCGATGGACAATAGGTTGAACCCTGACGACACGCCTTATATAGCCGCCGGCTCGAAGCTGCTCGTGCTCGATCTTCCACTCAGGAAAATCTGAGCGCCAAGCATCCGGAGACGTGGGTGAGTGGCTGAAACCAGCGGTTTGCTAAACCGCCGTAGGGGGTATTCCCTTACCGAGGGTTCGAATCCCTCCGTCTCCGCCAATATGCATTGAAATGACTGGATTAATTGCCGCTCGCTGGTTACACCATACAAACAGCTATACAAAACATTGAGCGAGCTCTGCAGCGGCGCGATGGTCACCATGGCAGCTGTCCGGCTGCAAGCCTGAGGAACGCGCACGCCCGGCTACCTCGCTCGGCAAAAGACCGGGGGTGGGTCGCGGGTGGGGCGCGATCACTCGGTGCGTATCTTATCGCTATCAGTAGGCATTTCCGGCGACCTTAAAAAAGTTTTGGGCGGGGGTCTGAAAATTCTGGGCGACTTCGTGCAGAAGTTCGAACGTGTCTGAGCCCGCGAACCCGGTCCGAAATCAGCGTTGGCAAGTGCATCTAGGTCAGCGACCGGCCCTTCGGAGTCTTGCTGCTGCAATGCGCCCGCCGCGTTAGCGGACGTTCGTTCATGCGGTCTCTAATGGCAATTTCCGACGGTGGTCTCAGGAGGTCGTCGCAACACTAAACCTACCGGTTCATTCGGCTTCCAGCGCTTTCGCGGCGTCGCTTAACGCCTCCAATGCCTCCGCAATATGTTCAAGGTGCGTTCGGAAGGAGAGGATCGCGGCGCGAATGTACACCCGGCCATGAATGCGAGTGCTGCTGAAGAAGGCGCGGCCTTCATCCTGTAGATTTTTGGTAAGGCGCTCGTTGAACGAGTTGATATCCCCTCGCTTCGGCAAATAGCGGAATGCGAGCACCGAGAGGTCCGGTGGTTTCCCCGCATCCCATCCCGGCATCTCAAAAAGACGTGCGTGCATGTAGCGGGCAAGCGCGATCTTCTCTGATTGCGCTGCCCGAAAGGCCGCGACCCCGGCGAGCTGGAGCGGAAGCCAAAGTCGGAGCGCTCGAAAATGCCTGGTCAATTCCGGTGACAGGTCTGAGGGCGACACATCATCATGCGCAGCGAACTCGGTTAGGTAGTCGGCAGTGGCGCTGAAGGATGCCCGTAGCGCCCGGCCATCCCGGGCCAATACCGCGCCCGTTCCATAGGGCAGGAACAAAGTCTTGTGCGGATCGACTGCCAAGGTGTCGGCCCGCTCGATGCCGCTCAACGCCTCCCGGCCTTCCGGGCAAAGCATGAACAAGCCGCCATAGGCGCCGTCAACATGCAGCCAGACTCCATGTCGCGCGCAGATTTCGGCAATCTCGTCCAGCGGATCGACCGAGCCGGTGTCGACCGTTCCAGCGGAAGCAACGACCAGCCAGGGCCGCACGCCATCGTTCGTGTCTTGCGCCAGCGCGGCTTCCAGCGAGGCTGGCGTAATGCGGTAATTGCCATCCAAGTCCAGCGTCCGTCGCGGCGCGTCGGCGCGGCCTGCGATGCGCAGCGCCTTGTCGACACAATGATGCGCGGTTGCCGCTGCATAGACCGCCCCGCCACCCGCTGGATCGCCGGCATCGCGCGCCGCCACAATTGCCGCGAGGTTGGCGATGCTGCCCCCCGACGTCAGCGTTCCGCCTGCGGTTGTCGGAAAGCCGACGGACTGGGACAGGAAATTGACGCAACTATGCTCCAGCTTCACCGCGCCGGGCGCGGCCGGTGTAAAGCCTGCATACTTGTTTGAAACGGCAGCAAGGAAATCACCAAGCGCGGCGTGAAACAGCCCGCCCCCGGGAATGTACCCGAGAAAACGCCCTGAAGCGGTGGCGATGCCGGGACTCTCGACGTGCTCGGCAATGTGCGCAAGCGCCTGCTCGATCTCGCCGGGCCCCTCCGCGAAGATAGGGGGCACGCCGCTGCTTGCGCTGTCATAGGTGGGACGGTCGGGCAGGCCTTCGAGGAAGCGCTCGGCATGTGCTGTCACCGCCGACATCAGTGCACGGCGCGTCGCCTTGTCGGGCTCGAGGAGGCGCGCCGCTGCAGCCAAAGCCTTGATCCGGGCAGTTTCGCTCAACGTTCAGGCGAGCCAGCTCATTCACCCATCCTAACGCGCAGCGCGATGTCCGCAATGGCTCGAAAAGCAGCCGAGCGCTAATGGCAGGAATGGGTCGGATTCGGACTCTAGCTTTTTGTTCCTTAAGCCGCACCGACAATAGCTGAACACAAATCGAAGAAGCACATGAATTCACGGGCTAGGGGCAGTCTGATGCGCACCTTAGAACAGGGTCCTTGCGTGCCTTCGGGGCCGCGGTTCGACTGGTAGCAAAACCCCAATTTCGTACTGAGCTCCAAATCCGCCGCGATTATTCCGCGTAATTTGATACTGAGTTCGGAAATCGCCGCGGATGGTCGAGGCGTGGTTTTATACCGAGTTCGGAATCCAGGGCGATTATGACCGCGTGAATTGTCATGAGGAGGTAACGGCGGAACTTCGCCGTAAGCAGACCATCTGCACTTCGGCAGGGCCAGCTCAGATCCGCCATGCGCTCATCCCGCCGCTTCCGACGACCGTTGGACATGCGTAATCAGAGAAACACATGGAGAGGCTGCCGTTTGGACGGTCAAGCGCGCTCACCTATGTCCCCGGCTCCGAGCCCACGGAACTAAGGCCGGCTCCCCGGAAGGGAGTAGCCGCCTTCTTCATTTAGCCGTGAGCCGAACGTGCTTGGTGGCGGCTTTCAATCGTAATTGCGCCGCGGCGCTGGACCATGAGCGGGCGACTAACTATCGCCAACGTTTATGGAAATTGTCAGCGACCTCTGGCTCGCGGACTTGTCGCCGGTTCTCGAAACGGCGCTGGACGCCGTCATCGTCATGAAGAGCGACGGAGTCGTCCGAGGGTGGAATGCCATTGCGGAGGCGACCTTCGGCTGGTCGCGGGATCAGGCGGTGGGCCGGCAGCTCAGCGAACTGATCATTCCGCACCGTTACCGCGAGGCACACCACCGAGGCCTCGACCGGTTTCTGGCGACCGGCGATGGGCCGCTCATTAATCGCCGCGTGGAGATAAGCGGCCTTCGTTCATCCGGCGAGGAGTTTCCGGTCGAGCTTTCCATCACATCGACGGACATCTCCGGAGAACGGCTCTTCCTCGGCTTCCTTCGCGATATCTCGCAGAGAAAAGCGGCCGAGCGCGCGTTGCGGGAAAGTGAGGCGCGCCTCGCAGCGACCTACAACCATGCGCTGGTCGGCATCTGCGAAACCGACCGAACAGGCCGCTTCATCCGCGCCAATGAGCAATATTCGGTGATGACGGGCTACGGTCTGGACGAGCTGCGGTCGATGACCTTCTTCGACATCACGCATCCCGCGGACATTGCGGACGACAGGCGCCTCTTCGAAGAGCAATGGTCCGGCGCCAGGGGTGGCTACACGGTCGAGAAGCGGTACGTTCGCAAGGACGGCGGGATCATATGGGTGGAAGTCGCGGCCTCGCTCGTGCGCGACCAGCAGGACAGCGAACCGTTTGCGGTCCGTATCCAGCGCGACATTACGGACAAGAAGCGCGCCGAGGAGCAGCAGCGCCTGCTACTGAACGAACTCAACCACCGCGTGAAGAACACGCTCGCAGTGGTCCAAGGGCTTTCTCACCAGACTTTCAAGCGAGGTGCCGTCGAACCGGAACTGCTGCGGGCGTTCGAAGGGCGCCTGGGCGCACTCGCAGCGGCTCACAATCTGCTGATGCAGCATACTTGGGAGCCGACGCCAATTCAGGAAGCGACGCAGGTGGCGCTGCGGCCGTTCCACACAAGCAAGGCGCGCATCAGCCTCGCCGGTCCGGCCACGCTGCTTACCCCCTCCGCCACCGTTACTTTGACGCTCGCGCTTCACGAACTCGCCACCAACGCCGCCAAATATGGAGCTCTGTCGAATGAGAACGGGACGGTCGCCGTGCGCTGGACTGTCGAGGCAGACAAACTGGACTTCGTGTGGCAGGAAAGCGGCGGCCCACCGGTTACGAGGCCGCAACAGACCGGGTTCGGAACCCGTCTCCTCGAACGCGCGGTAGCCAGTGACCTCGCGGCCGCCGTGACCATCGACTACGATCCCAACGGCGTCATATGCACGATTACCGCTCCACTCGCCCGCATCACGCCTTAGCGGGGCGTGGACCTGGCTAACGGCATGTCTGCGCGGAAGGCAGACGGAAGCCTGCGGCACTCCGCGGCTTCCGACTCTAAGTTCCGGAGGTCGTCTAAGGCCATTCATTCACTCCGCTGGGCCGCCTCGAACTGCCTACGGGGGGCGATCGTCAGCCGCTGTCCGAAATTGACCAAACATGCTGCACCCAAGTGCGTGCTTTGGGTCGAAACAGACACTAGCCTTGTAGCTGAACCAGCGCCCTCAGACGCCTCAAGATCCGTGAACCCAATGGCAGGTTCTTGGTCCCCGTTCGCGTCACGCTCTATGACGACAATGGGCGCGAAGCGGACGGTCACTCACGCCAAAAGGCGAAAACATACCGAAGTGGAATGTTGCGGCGATTGTGGGCTCGTGAAAACATACCGAGTGGAAATCGCCGCCGATTATGGGCGCGTGATTTTATACTGAGTTGAATAAGCACGGTCATTCGGCGAACTGCTGGCTTAGGCGGCTTCCAGCACCTTATCCACTCGAAGTTCGTCGACGTGTTCTCTCGCTTCGGTCATCTCATGCGCTACCTGCATTCGCATAAGCGTGTCGGCATTCAGCCCGAATGCTTTTTCGAAGCGCAATGCCATCTCAGAAGAAAGGCCGGCGTGTCCATTTAGCAGCTTGCTCAGCGTAGGACGCGCCACATCCAGCTTCTCTGCAAGCGCGAGGACGCTAAGGCCGGTCGGAGCTACGACCGCTTCCTTCAGCCACGTCCCAGGATGGATCACGAACGAAGAATGAACCTTGACAGCCATTAGTGGTAATCCTCCAAATCAAGGTCGGCGATCGTATCATCGGCCACCAAACTAAAAGTTAGTCGCCAGTTACGTGTGACGGTCATCGCATAAGATGCGTCACGATCACCAGACAACGCGTGGAATCCGAAATTGGGCGGAACGCGCACCGAGGTTGTGATGAAGGTGCGCCTCCCGGAATGCGAAGAGCAGCCCAGCCAAACTCATGACATTTTCGTGCATTTATCATCAGTTCGAACGAGCTAACTCGCGCCTCTCCTAAGTGTGCACCAGAAAAAACAAAATAAATTCAATAACTTAAAGTTGGCGGAGCGGGAGGGATTCGAACCCTCGATACGGTTTTGCCGCATACTCACTTTCCAGGCGAGCGCCTTCGACCACTCGGCCACCGCTCCGCACTTGCTGGAAGGTTGCCCTCTAAGGGCCAAGCGTGAAGCGAGCAAGCTTCGTACGCCAGCTTAAATTCCACCCGTCCCGTGAGGTTTCAAGCGGCGCGCTTGAGGTTCTCCAACCGCAAGACGCAGGCGTGTTGAACTAGATCTGTCAAAATCTGCACACGCGTTCCAAGCCAGGCGAGCTGATCGCTCGTGATGCTATATTCGCGTGAATAGCGGGCATTGATATAGGCCTCGCGAAGCCTTGCATACGCGCGTTTCTCTTCGCGGGTTGATCCCGGCCAGACCTTTTTCAAACTCGGCTCCATCCCTTCGGCAAGTGCGCGGAGCCGATTGAGATTATGGGTTTTCGGTGTGTACAATGTGCGGACCAGGAAGAGGCATTGGTAAAGCCGTTCGGTTGCTTGGTGAAGTTCGAACGCGGCTTTGTTTGTACGTCCTTTGCCCAAATTGCTGCGGAAATCATCGAAGAACTCAACGGCACTTCGGAACCACCGCTTATAATAATCCTGACTTTCATCGAGCGCTTCTTTTGGGCTCAGCTCATGAGGTTCGACGAACGAATGTCCCGGTTCCTCGAACAGAAGAATGCCTTCTTTTAGAATGTCGATGAAGAAATAGCGCCCAAGCCTCAGCTTCTCGTTCACGTCATCCAAGCTGTGATAAATAAGGCTGACCGGCGTTCTTAAGGCTTTTCCTTCCGAAAGCTCATCGAGCAGCCGGCCCTCGGTCTTAGCCCAGAATTCCGGAACGTCGGTCAGATCCTCGTGGCTTAAGACAACGAGCAGATCATAGTCGCTGAAATAGCGGCCGACGGGATCGTCGACCCAGTCGCCTCGAGCGTAGCTTCCAAAGAGGATGATCTTGAGGATCTTTCCATTGCGGAACCGTTCCTGCGTTCGGTGCGCGATCGCTTTCGCAAATTCACCACGAATGACATCCACCACATGCACAAGCTCGCGCTGCTTGTTTTGAGGCAGATGGCTAAGGTCAGTACGCATGCCCGGCAACCTTAGGAATTTCTAGCATGTGTGCACAGTCCGCGAGTTTATAATCTGCGTACATTCGCGGCGTGAACTAATCGAGGCAGCTCGTTCGGAGTAAGATCCGAAAGTCCAAATAGAGACAGAGATTCTTGGCGCGTTCGCGCCCGACTTCAAGAAATGCGATCAGGCTCAGTATTATGACCGCAAGGTTGCGACTTAGAACAGCCGTCCCTAGTTCGTCTCGATGACGCCCGCTGAGCACTTTCGCGCACGACTCCCGACGTCAGCGGACATCGAAGCGATTGCGCGGCGAACTCTTGAGCGGCTTCCGTCGCCGTTTGCCGATAGCCTCAGCGAAATCGTCCTACTCGTCGAAGAGGTCGCAAGTCCCGACACCGCCAGACGCCTTGGCCTTAATCATCCGATGCAGCTTAGCGGGCTTTACCAGGGAATTCCGCTCAACAAACAAAGCGTCCAGCATTCAGGAACGATCCCAGAACAGGTGACACTCTACAGGCGCCCTCTTCTCGCCGAGTGGCAAAGAACGAGCTTCAGCCTGGAGCAAATTGTGAGCCATGTCGTCATTCACGAGATCGGCCATCATTTTGGATTTTCCGACGACGACATGCACGCCCTCGAGGACGAGCCTGAGTGAAAACAGCGCTGAGGTTCGAGGATGTCGCACTTCGCCGCGGCGGACGACTGTTGTTCGAAGACCTCAGTCTTGAGCTTAATGCCGGCGGAGCATTGCAAGTCACGGGCCCAAATGGTTCGGGAAAATCGAGCCTCATTCGCCTTGCGGCCGGCCTTCTCAATGCAGATGCTGGAAAGATCGAGCGCGCGCCTGTTGCCCTTGCGGATGACCATCTCGCGCTCGATCGCGAATTGTCTCTTAGCTGCGCGCTCCGTTTCTGGGGTGGTTCGGTCGAAAAGGCGATGGAGAAGCTCGGCATCGATCATCTGGCTGACATTCCAGTCCGCCTTCTATCATCGGGCCAGGCGAAACGAGCAGCGCTCGCGCGCGTAGTCGCATCGGGCGCCTCACTGTGGCTGCTCGACGAGCCCCTGAATGCACTGGATTCGGACGGCTCTGAGCGCCTTACAAATATCGTTGGTGAACACCGCGAGCAAGGCGGCGCAGTGCTCGTCGCGTCGCACCAACCGCTCGCTGGCAATTGGCGAACGCTTGAGCTTGGCCAGTGATTGCCGCTCTCATCACGCGCGATGTTCGCCGCGGCTTCACCGGCTCCGCCTGGCTTCCGATGATATTCTTCTTGCTTGTTGCGGCACTCATTCCCTTTGCGATCGGGCCCGATGCCCGCCTTCTCTCGAGAATCGGAGAAGGAACGCTCTGGATCGCGGTTCTGACGGCCGCGCTCCTACCCATCGAACGGTTGATTGAGCCCGATCGCGTCGACGGAGTTCTCGACCAGCTGATCGTTCGCGGTATTGCAGAAGAGAGTATCGCGTCTGCCAAGATTATCGCGCACTGGCTGACCTTCGCGCCACTACTTATCATCGCTTCAATCCCCGCCTCGGTTTTGCTCGCAATGAAAGCTGGCGCGCTTCTTCAGACTGAGGTTGCGCTTCTCGTTGGAACTCCAGCCCTTGCAGCGCTTGCCGTCGCGATCGCGGCTTTAACCTCTGGCCTGCCGCGCGCCGGCTCGCTCGCGGGCCTTCTCCTTCTTCCGATTGCCATTCCATTACTGATCTTTGGCGCATCGAACGCACTTGCCTTGGAAGCTGCCGTTTCCTTGATCATTACCGCGGGGTCGCCATTCGTCGCAGCGGCAGCGATGAGAGCGGCTCGAACTTAAGTCTTCGACCAGCGAGCGAAAATTGCCGTTGGCAGAAGAAGACCACGACTTTCCTCGCGAACCGACATTTCTCCAAGTTCGACATGGCCGCCGAGATCGCTAAAAATCTGTCTCACGAGCTCGCCGATCGAAAGCGCGGACATCCTCACCGCATAGACCGTAAGCACAAGAAAGCGGCTGTTCTCGTCCATCAATTTCCGACAATCGGTGAGAAGCGGTGCCAGATGCTCTTCGAGCCGCCAGATTTCTCCGGTGGGTCCTCTTCCGAACTTCGGCGGATCGAGAAGAATTCCATCGTAGCGCCGTTCACGCCGAACCTCGCGCGCAGTGAATTTCATCGCGTCATCCACGATCCAGCGGATTGGCCTATCGCTCATTCCTGACAGCGCAGCATTGTCTCGTCCGGCAGCGACGGATTTCTTCGAAGCATCGACATGGACAATGTCAGCGCCGGCATCGCTCAGCTGAAGCGTTCCGACGCCGGTGTACCCGAACAAATTGAGGATATTGGCTCCTTCTGCGCGCTCGCGCATCCAGTCCCACTGCGGCGCCATGTCCGGGAAAAAGCCCAAATGCCGAAAAGGCGTCAGCGACGCATTGAAACGGACATTCCCACGCGACAATTGCCATTCGTTCGGGATTGGCCGGTGAACGACCCACCGGCCTCCGCCTTCCTCGTCGGAGCCCGGAACAAACCTCGCATCGGCGTCCCATGTCGCAAGCGCTGGCTTCCACATCGCCTGGGGTTCGGGACGAACGACTTTTACATCGCCATAGCGTTCGAATTTTTCGCCATTGCCGCAATCGATCAAACCCCAGTCAGCCCAGGGCTCGGCAACCAGCGTCTGGATCTCAATCACGCGGCGAGCGCGAGCTGCGTTCCGACCGATGCGACGGCGGCGCGTCCATCGAGGAGGAGCGCGCCTGCAGCGCGAGCCTCTGAAGCGTCGACACTCCGGATCTGCTCGAGAAGCTCTTCGAGCGAAAGGATGCGTCCAAAGACTTCGATCGAGCGGGCCATATGGTCGCTTCGGCCTTGAGCGCTCTCAAGGCTCATCAGAAGTCCCGCTTCGAGTTGAGCACGCGCGCGGCTGACCTCGACTTCGCTTAGATCCTCGACGGCGCTCCCAAGAACGGTTCGCGCAACGTGCATGGATTCAACAGCCCGTGTCCGATCAGCGGCGCAGCTCAGGCAAACCATTCCGGTATCGCAATAGGCCTGCTGCCAGGCACTTACTGAATAAGCGAGCCCCTTCTCTTCGCGAAGCTCCTGAAACAGGCGCGAGGACATTCCGCCGCCAAGGGCCTGGACGAACATCGAAAGCGCAGGAAGATTTGGATCGGATGCGCAAAGTCCTGGGAGCCCCAAACACCAATGCGCCTGCTCAAATTCGCGGCGGTCGTTTCTGACCCCGCCGGTGAACTCCGCTCGGCCGATCGGAACACCCGGCCAATCCGCCATGTCGCCGAACAAGCGCTCGGCGACCTTAAGCATTTCTGATGGCTCAATCTTCCCGCTTGCCGAGAGAATGAGCCGCGAGGGGATGAGTTCGTCGCGGATCCAGTTTCTGCAATCCTCGGTGGTAATTTTCGCCAAGGTCTCGCCACAGCCCAGGACCGATCGGCCGAGCGGCTGGCCTGAAAACGCGGCTTCGAACAGATGATCGTGAACGACATCGTCAGGAGAATCGGTGGCTTCGCCGAGCTCTGAGAGAATGACCGTCTTTTCGCGTTCGAGATGCGCGTCTTCGAGGTGCGGAGCGCGCAAGAAATCGGCGAGAAGTTCGGCGAGAAGGGACACGTCCTTGCCCAAAGTGCGGCCATAGAAAACCGTCTGATCGCGCGCAGTCCAGGCGTTGATGACCCCGCCCACGTCCTCGATCGATTCCGCGATCGCACGCGTATCGCGCGATCCTGCACCCTTGAACACCATATGTTCAACGACATGGGCAAGACCATTGAGATGCTCGGGCTCGGAGCGCGATCCAACCATCGCGTAGAGCCCGAGCGCAACGCTTTCCGCGCCCGACAAAGGATCGACGGCGATGGTGAGGCCGTTCGAAAGGACATGCATTTCACCGCTCAAGGCGTCGCTCGCTCCACTTTCCTTCGCCGGACAATCGCCAATCCGTAAATGATGAGCGCAATGGCCGCCAAACCAAACCAGGTTGCAGCATAGCCCCGATGGATCGCGGGCGTAATCACACTGATCGAACTGATGTCCGGCGGTCGGCTTGGAACGAGCCCCGCAGGAGACGACGCGGCCACAAGGCGCATCCGCGACAGGCGATCGGGAGCAATGATCCCGCTGACAGGACCACCCACCCAAGTAAATTTGGCGTTGGGATTCTGGCTCCAGCCGAGTTCGACCGCCATGCCGGGACCACCGCCAGCAGTCGCGCAATAGACGATAAAGACATAGCCCGGTTCGCTCGCGCGATTTTCCCCGCCGATCGCCCGGCTGCTCAACGGCTTGATGCAAACTCCGGTCGCATAGCGAAAGAGCGGAAGCTGGTCGTCTCGAAGCTCGCTCGTCGGCCACGTGATCGGTGGAAGCTTCTGGGCTTTGGAATAGCTGGCGATGAGGCCCTCTTTCCATTTGGCCCGATGAAGCTGCCAGATGCCAAGCCAGATCATGAGCGCGACCGCAGCGGCGACGATGATTGTCGAGATAATTGGAACGCGCTTTGTCATTTGGCGGTTCGGGTTCCTCGCGTCGAATAGCCGCCCGCAAAAACAAGGGCGCGAAGCGTGCAGTGGCGAGCAAAGCTTGGGCGACCAACGAACATCTGGTCAGCGCCGCCACCCAAATGAGCGCCAGTCAAAATCGCCAAAAGCGGCGCCTGTTGATTCAACGCGCTCGCCCGGCTCACCCGGCCTGCGGAGCGCCCCAACCGCCCCAGACATAGATCGAGGTGAACAGGAACAGCCATACGACGTCGACGAAATGCCAATACCAGGCTGCGGCCTCGAACCCGAAATGCTGCTTTGGCGTAAAGTCGCCGCGCTTTGCTCTTAAGTAGCAGACGATGAGGAAGATGGTTCCGACGATGACATGGAAGCCGTGAAAGCCAGTCGCCATGAAGAAGGTCGAGCCATAGATGCTGCCTTTGAACGCGAACGGTGCATGGGCATATTCATAGGCCTGAACGCTCGTGAAACTGATGCCAAGAAGGATGGTCAGGATAAGGCCGAGCTTCAATCCCTTGCGATCGCCGTGGATGAGGCTGTGGTGCGCCCAGGTGACCGTCGTTCCCGAACACAATAGGATCATAGTGTTGAGAAGCGGAAAGCCCCAGGGATTGAGGACATTGATCCCCTTTGGCGGCCAGACTCCTCCCACCGCATCAACCGCGCTCGGAAAAATCGCTGAGTCGAAGAAGGCCCAGAACCAGGCCAGGAAGAACATCACTTCGGACGCGATGAAAAGGATCATCCCGTAGCGAAGATGAAGCTGGACGACGGGCGTATGATCGCCGCCATGGGCTTCCTTGATGACGTCGCTCCACCAGACGAACATGGTCGCGAGAATACCTGCAAACCCGATGCCCATGAGGATCGGGCCAAAGCGGTTCTCGTGAAGATACATGACGAAGCCGCCGAAGAAGAAGAAGGCGGCGATCGCGCCCGTGAGCGGCCAGGGGCTCGGATTCACGAGATGGTAGTCGTGGTGCTTCGTCGCGGCCATGGATGTTACGCTTCCCCTCGTTCCTCGGACCAACCGGCTCTAGCGAGCAGTCGGGACAGTTTCCACCGGATAAAATGTATAGCTCAACGTGATTTCGTGAACGTCCTTGGTATCCGGGTCCTTCCGGATTGCAGGATCAACGAAAAAGACCACCGGCATTTCAACCTTTTGTCCGGGCTGAAGCGTCTGCTCGGAAAAGCAGAAGCATTGAATTTTCTTGAAGTATTTTCCGACTGTATCGGGCGTCACATTATAGGCAGCCTGAGCCGTGATCGCCCGAGCGCTGAGATTCTGAGCGCTATAAAAGATCTTGGTCTGAGCACCCGGCTGAATCGAGACTGTGTTCTGCTCGGGCTCGAATTTCCAGGGAAGGCCCGGATTGACGTTGGCATCGAAGCGAACGCCGATCTGACCCGCGACCGCTCCAGGCGCTTTATCGGCGCGCTCGGGTGTTCCGTCCCAGCCCGTTGCCTGGCAGAACATCCGGTAGAGCGGCACTGCTGCAAATGCGAGCGCGAGCATGACCCCGGCCATGACCGCAAGAATTCGCGCGGTCTTCACATTGCCGCGCTCTGCAATCGTCGTCACCAGTTGATTCCCGTTTTTGCGATTGTGATGAAGAAAAGAAGGACGACGAACGCGCCCAGAAGAATGGCAAAGATCCGCGAGCGCTCGCGCTGGCGACGAACGATCTCCTCCTCGAATTTTGGCACGTCAGGCCCCAAGCCAGCGGTCGGCGACCAGAACTGCAAAAAGAGCGAAAAGATAGAAGACCGAATAAGCGAACAGCTTCTTTTCGGGAGCCATTTGCAATGGCTCGGTCGCTCGGTTCGAAAGGACCCGCGCTGCAAGAACGACGAATACGAAATTCAAAACAAGCGCCGAACCCCCGTAGACCTTTCCTGCAAGCCCCAAAGGCCATGGCGCGATCGAGGCGGCTGCCATTGGAAGACTGTAAAGGAAGATCTGCTTCCTGGTGTTCGAAACGCCGGAAACCACCGGGAGCATTGGAATCCCCGCGTCCGCATAGTCGGAGCGGACGAACAGCGACAAGGCCCAGAAATGGGGCGGCGTCCAAAGGAAGATGATCCCGAACAAAAGCAAAGGAAGCGCCGAGATGTGCCCGGTCGTTGCGACCCATCCGATCAATGGAGGAAAGGCTCCCGCCGCCCCGCCGATCACGATATTCTGAGCAGTCCTGGGTTTGAGCCAAATGGTATAGATGACGACATAAAAGATGATCGATGCAGCCAAAAGAACCGCGGCGAGCCAGTTGGTCGCAAGATACATGAGAATGACCGAGAAAACGCCAAGCCCGACGCCGAAGTGAAGCGCCGACTGCCGGTCCATACGTCCAGAAGGAAGCGGCCGCTTTGCCGTCCTTCGCATCTTGGAATCGATCTCGACCTCGTACCATTGGTTCAAAGCGCCGCAGGCGCCCGCTCCAAGAGCAATGCAGAGGATTGCAGTAAATCCGAGCACAAGCGGCGGCATCTGCGGTGCGACGAGGAGTCCGCATAGGCCTGTAAAGACCACGAGATACATGAACTCGAGGCTTGGTGAGCGCGAGAATATCGCGCCAGTCTGCGGGAAGCGCGACTGGATTGGTCAGCTCTGCTGCGGGCATTTGTGGATGCGCCTATAAGGGCTTGGCGAGAAGAGGAAAAGCCTTCTCCTGGCAATCTTGATCATGGTTTTGCTATGGCGCCAAAATCATGGCCATTCCTCTTATAAAAGCCGCGCTTGTCGCGAGCCTCGCTTTTCCAGCTTTTGCTCAATCAAACGTGCCCGCGACACCTCCGTCGGCACCAGTTGTAACGGCGCCCGCTCCAGCTCCCCAGGCCGAGCTCGTCCCCGTAGCGATCGACACCAGCGCGGGCCGGATCGTCATTGCATTGGACAAGACCCATGCTCCAATCAGCACCGCCAATTTTCTTCATTATGTCGATACCCATCGCTACGACGGCGAAAACTTCTATCGTGCGATGCATGTCGGTGACGGCGGCCTGATCCAGGGCGGCGTCACCAGCAACGGCCTCAAACTCTTCCCGCCGATCAAGCACGAGCCGACCAGTCAAACGGGATTGAAGAACGTCGCGGGCGCAATCTCTTTTGCAAACGGTGGGCCGGGAACTGCGCGCGCGGATTTCTTCATTTTGGCAAGCGATCTTCCCTCGCTCAATGCGAGCGCGAGCGATCCCGGCTTTGCGGTCTTCGGCCATGTCGTTGAAGGCATGGACGTTGTTAAAAAGATCCTGGATTCACCGGTTTCCGCGACCGAGGGCGAAGGCGCGATGAAGGGCGAGATGCTCTCTCCCAAGATCAAGATCATCAAGGTGGTGCGCGTCAAAAATTAGCCGGGCCAATCGCCCAATTGCGAAGGTCGACCAATCAGGCAGCCTCGCAGGCGAATTAATGAAAAGGGCCGCTGGGAGGAAATCCCAGCGGCCCTTTTTGGTATCTTCGATCCTTGAGCGAGCGTCGGATCAGTCGATCCGCGGCAAAGTCTCGAACTGGTGGAACGGCGGCGGGCTCGAAAGAGTCCATTCGAGCGTGGTTGCTCCCTCGCCCCAGGGGTTATCAGGAGCCTTTTTCCCGGCGGTCAGCGTGATGAGGAGGTTGAGGAAGAAGGCTGCGACGCCCGCAACCGTAATCATGTAACCAACGGTCGAGACATAGTTCCAGTGGGCATAAGCCGGCGTGTAATCGGGAACCCGCCGCGGCATTAAGTCGAGACCCAGGAAATGCATCGGGAAGAAGATCACGTTGACCCCGATGAACATCAGGAAAAAGTGAATTTTCCCAAGCGCCTCATTGTACATCCGGCCGCTCATCTTCGGGAGCCAGTAATAGAAGCCCGCAAAAATACTGAAGATGGCGCCCAAACTCAGCACATAGTGGAAGTGAGCAACGACATAATAGGTGTCGTGAAGGTAGGTATCGACGCCAGCGTTCGCGAGAACGACGCCGGTCACGCCGCCGACCGTGAACAGGAAGATGAAGCCCAAGGCAAAGAGCATCGGCGTTTCGAAGGTCAGCGAGCCGCCCCACATGGTTGCGATCCAGCTGAAGACTTTGACGCCCGTTGGAACGGCGATGATCATCGTCGCTGCGGTAAAATACATCTTCTCATCGACGCCCATTCCGGTCGCGAACATGTGGTGCGCCCAGACGACGAAGCCGATGACTCCAATCGAAACCATCGCATAGGCCATCCCGAGATAGCCAAAGACGGGCTTGCGGCTGAAGGTCGCAACGACCTGGCTGACCATCCCAAATCCCGGAAGGATCATGATGTAGACTTCGGGGTGACCGAAGAACCAGAACAGATGCTGGTACAGAACGACATTTCCGCCGCCTGCCGCATCGAAGAAGGCGGTTCCGAAATTGCGGTCGGTCAAAAGCATGGTGATCGCGCCCGCAAGAACGGGAAGCGAAAGTAGGAGAAGGAACGCGGTCACAAGTACGGACCAGACGAACAGCGGCATTTTGTGGAGAGTCATTCCAGGCGCGCGCATGTTGAAGATGGTCGTGATGAAATTGATCGCGCCAAGGATCGAACTCGCGCCCGCTAAGTGAAGCGAGAAGATGACCATGTCGACCGCCGGGCCCGACGAGCCCGAAGTCGATAACGGCGCATAGAGAGTCCAGGCGGTTCCAGCGCCGGGGCCTGTTCCTCCCGAGACGAAGGTCGATCCAAGAAGCAGAAGGAAGGAGGGAACGAGGAGCCAGAAGCTGATATTGTTCATGCGCGGGAACGCCATGTCGGGCGCTCCGATCATCAGCGGAACGAACCAGTTTCCAAACCCGCCCATCATCGCTGGCATCACGGTGAAGAAGACCATGATGAGGCCGTGCGCGGTGATGAGGACGTTCCAGTGGTGAGTCCATTCATCGAAATTCGCGGTTCCAGAACCGATCGGCCAGATGCGGTTCAAGACCTGAATCCCAGGCTCCATCAGTTCCCACCGCATGATCCCGGATATCGAGCCGCCGATCGTGCCCGCGATGATCGCGAAGATGAGATATAAGGTTCCGATGTCCTTGTGGTTCGTCGACATGAACCAGCGGACGAAGAAGGTCGGCTTATGATCTTCGTGATGCTCCGCTCCGTGAACCTCGTGGGGCTTCAGGTTGAGTGCGTCGGCGGTGGTGCTCATGGGGCCTATCGTATCCGTGTCTTGCTTGGTGGACGCTATTTGGCGGCGTTTGTCGTTGCTGGCGCTGGCGCTGGGTTCGCGACTGCAGTTCCTGAAACCGCGGGCGCAGGCGTACTCATCCCCGAGCCCGTTTGCGCGGCTTTGGAAACTCCTGGGGCTGCCGCAGCTGCCGGGTGGCCGCCTTTGGACGCGACCCACGCCGCGAACTGGGCGGGAGGAACGACCTCGACCGCGATTGGCATGAACCCGTGGCGGTCGCCGCAAAGCTGCGAGCACTGGCCGAAATAGACGCCCGGCCGATCAACCTTCGCCCAGGTCTCATTGAGCTGACCGGGGTTTGCGTCCTGCTTGATCCAGAAGGCCGGAACCGAGAAGCTGTGAATGACATCATCAGCCGTGATAATGAATTTGACGACCTTGCCCGCCGGAATAACGAGCCGCTGGTCAACCGCAAGGAGCGGTGGCCCATCGACATCGGTCCGAGCGCGCTGGTTTGCCTGGCGCGTCGGGTCGTTCGCTTCTTTGAGCATATAACTGTCGAACGAAACACCCATGTCGGGATATTCGTAGCTCCAATACCATTGGTGACCGGTGACCTTGACCGTCACGTCCGCAGGCGGCGGCGAATATTGGTTTCGCTCGAGCTTGATCGAAGGGATTGCGATCGCAACCAAGATGAGGACCGGCGCCAAGGTCCAGATGACCTCGATCGTCGTATTATGCGAATTGCGCGACGGGACCGGATGAACGCCCCGGCGAAAGAAGATCATTACGTATATGAGGAGCGCGAGAACGACTGCGCAGATGACCGCGCAAAGAACGAGAAGCCAGTAGTTGTGGAACGCTGCGGCTTCCCTTCCGATGGGCGAGAACTGCTTTTCGAGCGACATCCCTCCATCGGGCTGACCGATGCCGGGCGTTGGTGCCATGGTCGGGAAGGTGACCGATTCCTTGGCAGGCGAAGTGCTCGAAGGGCTCGGGTTCTTGGGAAATTGCGCAAATCCGCCTGGCGGCGTTGGAACGCTTCCCTCAGCGAGCGCCTGGGGGCGCATTTCATTACCGTTGGAAGTTGCGGCAGGCTTTGAAGCTTCAGTAGTTTTTGCAGCCGCCGTAGTTTGAGGCGCCGTAGTTTGAGGCGCCGTAGTTTGAGGCGCCTGCGCCGTTGCAGGTGTCAGCCAAACCACGGCCAACGCGATCGCCCATCCAATCCGTTTCATCTGCACCCCAGGTCGCATGTTGGAACCGGTCGGTGCAGGTGCGCACTTCCCGGGATTTTCCGCTCTATAGGCGCGGCTTTTGAGAGCCTCAAGCGGTTGATCGGCAAACCTTGCGACTTCGAACATGTTGAAGCGCCATGATCGCCCTTCTATTGGCGTGCCATTGTTTCAAAGGCGAACCCATGACGAAGGACGAAGTGCTCGATGAGTTCAGGGACGCAGGCGCTCTCCTTGAAGGGCATTTCATCCTGTCGTCGGGCCGAAGGTCCCCGGTTTTTTTACAGAAAATGCGAATTTTCGAAGATCCAAAACGAAGCGAAAAACTCTGCCGGGCGCTCGCAGAATTGATCGAAGCGAAATTTGGACGGGTCGATATCGTCGTCTCTCCAGCGATTGGCGGGATCGTTCCTGGTTACGAGACCGCTCGGGCATTGGGCGCCAAAGCCATTTTCGTCGAGCGCGAACATGGTGAGTTCGAGCTTCGCCGGGGGTTTGAGATTCCTCAAGGCGCCCGGCTGGTGATGGTCGAAGATATCGTAACGACCGGACTTTCCTCACGAGAATGCATTGCTGCGATTAAGCGCTATCCCGGCACACTTCTTGGCGCTGCCTGCATCGTCGATCGCTCGGGCGGTACAGCCGATGTCGGCGTTCCGCTCATCGCGTTGGCGAGCGTCGATTTTCCATCCTACCCGGCCGATGCTCTTCCAGCCGACCTGGAAGCGATCCCGCCGGTCAAGCCCGGAAGCCGGGCGTCCGCTTGACCAACCGCCTTCGCCTCGGCGTCAATATCGACCATGTCGCGACGATCAGGAACGCGCGCGGCGGCGATCATCCCGATCCCTTGCGTGCAGCATGGATTGCCGAGCAAGCGGGTGCGGACGGGATTACCGCCCATCTTCGCGAAGACCGCCGGCACATCCGCGATCGGGATATCGACCGGCTGATGGAAGAAATCAGCTTACCTTTAAATCTCGAAATGGCGGCCAACTCCGATATGCTCGAGATCGCGCTTCGCCATCGGCCCAACGCCTGTTGTATCGTTCCAGAACGGCGCGAAGAACAGACAACCGAGGGCGGCTTGGATGCGGCGTCCGCACTTTTGCACCTCAAACCCTTCGTCGAACGCTTGGGAGACGCCGGAATCCGGGTCAGCCTTTTTATCGAGCCTGACGAAGCGCAGGTCGCTGCCGCAATCACGCTTGGCGCTCCAGTCGTTGAATTTCATACTGGCCGTTATTCCCATCTTGAAGGGGATGAGCGCACTTCACAATTGAAGCGGATCGCCGATTGTGCGGCACTTGCGGTCAAGAACGGGATCGAGCCCCATGCCGGACACGGTTTGACGTTCGACAATGTTGTTCCAATCGCTGCAATCCCGCAGATCGCCGAATTGAACATCGGCCATTTCCTCATTGGCGAAGCGATTTTTCTGGGGCTTGATGAGAGCATTAGCCATATGCGCGAGCTCATGGACAGCGCGCGATGATCGTCGGCATCGGATCGGATCTCTGCAATATCGAGCGCATTCAACATTCGCTCGATCGCTGGGGCGACAAATTCCTCTCCCGGGTGTTTACCAAGACCGAGCAGGCGAAAGCTCAATCGCGGCCGCATACCCGTGCCGGGACTCTCGCCAAGCGATTCGCTGCAAAGGAAGCCTTCTCAAAAGCCATCGGCACGGGCTTTCGAAACGGCGTCCACATGAAGGACATCGGCGTTGTTAATCTTGCCTCAGGGGCCCCGACGCTAAGGCTGACCGGCGGAGCGAAGGCTCGGCTTGACGCACTTGCGACAGAAGGCCACGCCATCGACATACATCTAACGATGACCGACGATCATCCCTGGGCGCAGGCTTTTGTGATCCTGACTGCCCGCAAGCTGGAGCCCTGAGTGTTGAGCAATACTGTTCCTGAGTCGACGAGCGCAGACGAAGCGTCCGTGCCCGCCGAAGAAAAGAATGACCCCAAAGGCTCGGTGCTTTGGCGTGAGATCAAGGGCCTCGTTTGGGTCCTCATTGCGGTGCTCGCCTTTCACAGCCTCATTGCAAAACCGTTTTACATTCCATCGGAATCGATGATGCCGGGCCTCCTCACCGGCGACCGGCTGGTCGTCACCAAATATCCTTATGGCTGGTCGTGGGTTTCCCCGAGCTTCCATGTGCTCCCACCCTTGAAAGGCCGACTGTTCGGAAAGATGCCTGAGCGCGGCGATATCGTGATTGTTACGCCTCCTGGAACCCGGACCGATTATATCAAACGAGTGTTGGGGCTTCCGGGCGACACGCTCCGGATGGTCGACGGGCAACTCTACATCAACGGCCAGGCGGTCAAGCGCCAGGTCCTTCCGCCCGACATGATCCCGATCGATGTCAATTCGCCGTGCGGATCGGAGCATGATCCCGCCCTGTTTGATTTTCGGGTGAAAGCCGCGAACGGGAAAATGTTCTGTAGGGTCCCGGTGGTTCGAGAAACGCTTCCCAACGGGCGAACCTACGAGACGGTCGAGCTTGGACATTCTTCCGAGGATGATTTTGGTCCCGTCACTATTCCTGAAGGTCACGTCTGGCTGATGGGCGATAATCGCGACGATTCGGCCGACAGCCGTGTTGCCGAATGGCAGGGCGGTCTTGGCGGTCCCGTCCCGTGGGAGAATCTTGGCGGACGCGCGGAATTCATCACCTTCTCGCTCGACGGGACGTCGAAGTGGTGGAACCCACTGACCTGGTTCGAAGCGCTTCGGCCGGGCCGATCTGGAACGTCCCTCAGGAAGAATTGATGGCGAGCAAACCGCCGACCACCGAGCCCCACTTCGAGCGGCCCGGTCCGGCGGAGTTTAAAGACCCGCTGGTTCGCCGCGAAATGCAAAAAGCGGCGGTCTGGTTCGGGATCGGCCTTGTCATCCTTGGGATCATTACGCTCGGACAGCCGCTCCTCCTCATCGTTGGAGGAGCGATATTCGCGGTGTTTCTGGATGGCGGAGTGCGTCTCTTGGGGCGCTTTTTGCCGCTTCCGCGACCCTGGCGTCTCCTCCTCGTTCTCATTTTGGGTTTCGGCTTTATCGGCTGGGTCTTCTGGTTTGCCGGAACAACGATTGCCGCCCAGTTCGAGGCCTTGCGGACGGTCGTCACCGAACAGTTCGACCGGTTGATGCGCTTTGGCTCGTCGCTTGGACTGATGGACGGCCAGCCAAGCAACTGGCGAAGTCAGATCTTGGGGAGCGTCAGCCATTTGACCACCGCGGTCGGGACGGTGATCGGGGGCATTGCGAGCATTCTTGCAATGATCGTCATCGGGATTTTCCTCGCGTCCGAACCTAGGCTCTATGACCGCGGCATCGCCTGGATGCTTCCCCTAAGGGCTCGTTCGGGCTTTTACAGGATCGCCGAGCATGTCGGAATTACGTTGCGGCGCCTCCTGTTCGGCCGATTGATCGCGATGGTCTTCGAAGGCGTCTTTGCCTGGCTCATGCTTGCGATCGGCGGAGTCCCGATGGCGGCCTTGCTCGGCCTTGTCACCGGCGTTCTTGCCTTCATTCCCAATATCGGAGCGATTACGTCAGGCGTACTGATGATCGCGGTCGGGTTCAGCGCTGGCTATGGCTACGGCATCTGGTGCATCGTCGTCTATTTTCTCGTGCACAATTTCGACGCCTATCTCGTCGTCCCTTACGTCGCCAGGCGAACGGTCGACCTTGCGCCCGCGGTCTTGCTCGCGATGCAGCTTTTGATGGCCGCGCTGTTCGGGATCTTAGGGGTGCTTTTTGCCGACCCCATTCTTGCAACTTTAAAGGTGGTTCTCGTCGACTTGAGCCATCAGCATGCGAGGCGCGACGAAGAAGGTCCGGGCCTCGTTGCAGCTAGTGCTGGGTCGGTTGCCCCGGAACCGAACCTGGAAGCTGCCCCTGTTGCTGCTGCGACTGCATCTGCTGGGCCTGCTGCTGCTCGAGCTGCTGCTGGAGGAGCGCGGCGCCGCCGTGGACCACCTTCCGGACGCGAACCTCGAAATTGAGCTTGCTGTTCTTTGGAAAACCCGGAGGCGCTGAACCGTTACCAAAGGCAAGGCTTTGCGGCATCGTGAAACGATATTCGCCGCCGTCCTGCATTTTGCTCATCGCTTCGGCAAAACCCGGAAACACTTGATCCATCGCGAACGGCTGCGGGCCGCCATGGCTGTCGCTACTGTCGATAACGGTGCCGTCGTCGGATGAGAGAATATAATCCATGAGCGCGGCATCGCTTCGGGTCAGAGTTTCGCCCGTGCCGCTCTTTACCGTTCGAAACGAGAGCCCGCTTGGAGTGATGGTCGGGCGAAGCGCTCCGGCTCCCGCCCAGGCGAGGCCGATGCCTGCGGCAATGACGAGAAGAAAGCCGATCCAGAGCGACAAGCCTCGCCCGCGTCGTGCGGGCTCGTCAGCGGTTCTGGTTTCGGACATCTGGTGTTGTTTGGTGTTCGAAGGTCGCGACTAGCGCGCGCCTTCGCGCTCGGCGCGCTTGCGCTCGAGCTTGCGGGCGCGGCGGATTGCAGCAGCACGCTCGCGTGCACGCTTTTCCGACGGCTTTTCGTAGTGACGGCGCAGCTTCATCTCGCGGTAGACGCCTTCGCGCTGCAGCTTCTTCTTCAGTGCGCGCAGCGCCTGCTCGACATTATTGTCGCGAACGATGATCTGCATGTAACTCGTCACACTCCTCAAAGTCTTTAAATTCAGGGACTTAACCCCATATGCCATTGCGACGGACGATAGTCCCGTCTCATTGGCAAAAGAAAGGCGTCCTCCGGAGCTCATGAGCTCGGCGGCGCGCGGCCATTAGCAGCACGGGATCAACCATTCAACCCGTCCTCAAGATACGTCGCATGCGACGAACCGGTAGGTTGGGACGGCGGAACGGGAAACCTGGCCCAATCAGTTATCGGCCATTAACCCGTTGAATGATAAAGCATTGGTCCAAGAGCGGAGGGAAAGAATGTCATTGGAGCGGAGGGAATTGTTGCGTTTGGGCGCCGCTGGTGCGGCTGGGCTGATCCTCTCGTCTGCCGCAGGTTCGCAGGCGTTACCGGGTCTTTTGCTGCCAAAGCCGGCAACCAGCCCCTATGCGAGCGTTCCAGCGCAGGCCAATGCCGTGCCTCAAGCTCCTGCCGGCATTAATCCGCAACTCTTTGCGAAAGCGAAAGCCGCGCTCGACCAGCGCCAGGTCTGGCCGCGCGATTCGATCGGGATCGCCGACTTCTCGAAACCCTCGAGCGAGCAGCGCTTTTACGTCGTCGATTTGATGAACGGTGCGGTCGAGAGCCATCTGGTTTGCCATGGCCGGGGGTCGGACCCTGAACATTCGGGATATCTCGAGCGGTTCAGCAACGACTTTGGAAGCTATGCAACCTCGAACGGCACTTATGTGACCGACGCTTATTATGACGGCAAATATGGTTTATCGCTTCGCGTTCGCGGGCTCGACTGGTCGAACAGCAATGCCGAATCGCGAGCGATCGTCATTCACAATGCCTGGTACGCCGAACCCGAGATGCTCCAGCTTCATGGAATGCTCGGACGTTCCGAAGGCTGCTTTGCGATGCCCAAGACCAGTCAATATGAAGTGATGCGCCGCCTCGCTGGCGGGCGCATGGTCTACGCCGACAAAATCGCCTGAGACTTAAGGCATTTCCAGACACGAGGAGCGACGACGGGAGTCGCGCTTTCATAGCCCCTCAAGCTCTGGCTTTTAGCTGTCGATTTTTCCGTCGTTCGAAAGCAGAGCTGCGACCCATTTGGTACTTTCGAACTGAGCAAAGACTGTCATGGTCATGAGCGTCAGCGGAACGGCAAGGAAGGCGCCCGCAAGCCCCCACAGCAATGTCCAGAAGGACAGCGAGAGGATGGTCGCTAGGGGATCGATATTCTGCTTTTCGGCCTGGAGCCTTGGATAGATCATGTTTCCAACGACGGTCGCGACAATCTGAATGACGGCGAAGATCGTGATCGCCTGCCACAGCGTTGGAAATTGAAGGAGCGCAAAGAGCGCCGGAGCGACCGAACCGACTGTCACTCCGATATTGGGGATGAAGGTCAGAAGGAAGAAAACGACGCACCAGAAGAGGATGTTGTTCAATCCGACGGCGAGCATTACGGCTGCGGCCGCAACAGTCAAAATCGTTCCGGTGATTGTCTGGACCCAGATGTAAGTGAAAAGGTCCTGGGCGATTTTTACGACGATCCGGCGAATGGTTTTCGCGCGCCCCTGACTTCCTTCGAAATGATCGAGCTTGTTGTTCATCCGCTCGCGCCCCGCGAGCATGAACCCGAAATAGACGATCATCAGAAGAACGCCGGACGCCAAACCCTGAACGCTTGAAAGGACGAAGCCCGCAATCTGGGGAACACTGACGCTTCCGATGAGGTTGGTAAGGTGAAGCTGCTCTTTCAAATGAAACGACTGGCCGGCACTTTGAACAAGACCATCGATCCGCTCCATTAGCGCCGGGCCCTGGGCAACCATCTGGACCATGCCCTGGCCCATTACGAAAAGGGCGGCAGAGGCTGCGATGATGACGACCAGCCCGGCGATCAGCGAGACGGCCCAACCTGGGGCTTTGGGCGAGCGATCGCGGATCCATCGCACCAGTCCGCTCACCAGCACTGCAAGAACGAATGCGCCGACGAAGGGGACGAGGACGGGCCGGAAGAAATAGAGGAACGCGAACGCTGCCGCCGTTCCTGTGAGCGTCGTTGCGACACTGATCGAGCGTGCGGCCAAGAGTTTCACTCACCCAAAAATCGAACTCTTCAGTCCATTTAAAGGCTTAAGTCGGCGAAGTGAACGCCGGTCGTCCGGTATAGCCGAAACTGCGCCTTATCCTTGAGGATGCGAAGTGCTTTCTAAACCGGCTAGGGATTGCTGGTCGAAGCGACTTCGGCCTTGGCTTTGGCAGTTTTCGATTTTTGAGCCGCGACTGTCGTTCCGCTCTTCGTCACCGATGATTTGGCTGCGCCGGCAACGCGGCTTGCCGGTTTTGCGGTCGAAGCACCCTTGGCTGAACTTCCCTTTGCCGCGAGCTTCGATCGGTAATTTTTCAAAGCCTCGGCGATGTCATCTAAAGGCTTGGGTTTTGGAGCAAGGCTTGCGCCCCCATCCTTCATGTTCAAGGCTTCGATGGCCTCGCCGTCGCGATTGTAAAGGTCCTTATAATTGACGATCGTTCCATCGACGAGCGCCGCCTGGCTGAAGTAGACGATGAAAACCGGAACCGGCTTTACGAAATTGGCCTGGATCGTCTTTTTGCTGTGAAGCGCGGCCTCGACCTTTTCCTTCGTCCAGACACCGCCGTCGTCGCCAAGAAGAAGAGTCGCGAGATCAACGACATGCTGGGTTCGAACGCAGCCGTGGCTAAGCGCTCTTACATTGTCGTTGAACCGGCTCCTCGCGTTGGTGTCGTGAAGATAGATCGCCTTGGAATTGGGCATCACGAATTTGAGCTGCCCAAGCGCGTTGGTTGGTCCAGGAGGCTGGCGCCAGCGCTGGATTTCGCCATCAGGGCCAATCACTGGAACGAAGCCCTTTTTGCCGGCGGCTTCATGTTCGATGCTCTTTGGGACTTCCCACCAGGGGTTCAAAATGACGCCCGTCGCAAGCGCGTTCAGTTCAGGCGTTGGGGTCGAGAGCTTGCCCGCGATCGCCCGTTCCTTCCAGCGATTGGCGCCGTTCTGGACGAGGGTCGCGTGGAAGCTTGGAATATTGACGATGATATATTTGTTGCCGAGATCGCGCGGCAGCCAGCGCCAGCGATCCATGTTGAGGCGGATCCTGTCGCGCGTTGCGGTATCGCTTTCGGGCGTTGCTGCGAGCGCGGCCTTCAATGCAGCATATTGGGGATGGGTTGGAAGAAGATGCGCGAGCGCGCCTTCGACATCGTGGGCGGCCAGCGCTGCCCTTAGAAGTGAGTTCCTGCTTTTGCGCATTGAGATCATTGTCGGCAACGAACCAGTCGATCCGAGCGGGCTTCTTGACGTGGCCAAGCGCAAGATCGGATGAAAGCTGGTCGAACCGCTGCGTCGCTGCGGCCGACATCGCATAATAATCGTTCGCCTGGATCGAAGCTTCCAGGCCATCGGGATCATAGTCGGAAGGATTGAGGCCCTCGACACCGATGTTGCGGATCGCGTGAAGAAGCGCCTGGGCATTTTGAACGTCCCAGAGGACCGGCGTCTGGGGGACTGGAGCGGGTGCAACCACCTGGCCTTGCTTGGTTTGATCCGGCGCATAGTCAGGATTGCCCGGAACGGGCCCTTCAGGAACGGGCCGCGACGGAACCTGCGCCCCTTGCTGCGGTGGTGGAACCGGCGGCCGTGAGCGCGAAGGATTGACCTGAGCGATGCCAGGCGAGACCGCCATCGCGCCAACCAGTGTGAAGATAAGAAGCAACTTTGAGACAGTCGCGTTCGGCACGAGCAAGCCGTTCATTTTAAAACGATAACCCCACTTCCCTTGGACGAATGCATACACGTCAGTTGCAGCGGCCGCCAGTTGATCTTGGCCAATTCATTTTCTCATTTTCGCAAACCAATCCTTAAGCGCGCATGGCTAAGATCACTGGTCGGGCTTTTAAGCGCTTAAAAAAAGGCAGCAGTGAAGTGGCGTCCAGCATTTTTCTCGATGGCGGAATGATCGGACGGCAGACCCAGCGCACCATCGACGAGCGAAGCGAGGCGCGCAGCAGCGCCGTTTCGAATACCGCGGTCCTCGAATTTCGCGGACGACGGCATGTTATTCGGCTGGTCAATATTTCGCCTTCGGGAGCGATGGTGATTTTCCCACACACACCAAACATTGGTGAACGACTTAACCTTCAGCTTCTTGACCAAGGGCTTGTCTCGGCACAGGTGAGATGGGTGAAGAGCGGCCGGATCGGTCTCTCCTTCGCCGCGCCGCGCCACTAGAGCGGCGGATGGAGACGGTTTGGTGACGATCAACGCCAGGATTGCGGAGGACCATCGCGATCGTCGACGCTTCTCGCGCCGGCCGGTCGAGCTCGAAGCCAAAATGCGAGAACTCGGCGCCAATGGAGTCGAGGCAACCGTTCTCAATATTTCCAAATCGGGCTTCATGGCTGTGGCCAATGCCCAGTTCGAAGTGGGCTCTAGGGTGTGGCTCATGGTTCCCGGCCGCGAGCGCGCCAATGCCGTCGTCAAATGGATTGCTGGCGACAGGATTGGCGCTGAGTTTGCCGAGCCGATCTCGATCGAGGGACTGTCGGACTAACCGCCGGTCGATCCTTCGCCACGCTTCACCGGCCCAATTGCTTCAGAACCGCCAAAGGACGATCGAGGCGTGCAACCGGCCGCTCTTTTGCTCGTTCAAACGGTGCGAAAGGAAGTCAGACATGCCGATGTTCTTTGGCAAATCATGGAAGCCTTTTGAGCGCGGCTATCACGCCGTCTACCGTGAGCGTGAAGTCAATCACTGCCCCGGCTGCGGTCGGACTCAGTGGCTGGTCGGACGGGTTTCGGCAGAATGCGCCTTCTGCGCGACAGCCTTGCCGCTTGCTGAAGCGAGCATGCGATCGCATGCCGGCACGGTCGTCATCCAGCACAAGAACCGCGACCTCCACGACCTCGTCGCTTAGGCGTTCGCCGCAAAGCGACAGTTTCGAAGTTGCCAGAGCGTGGCAGGCCCCGAACTGCCGTTGGCCTAAACGCTCTTGCGCACCGGAACCTGGACGTTGCAAAGGTCAACCCCGCCTGCCGGCCTGATGTAGAAATCATCATGGCGGTTCGCCCGGATCTTCAAATAATGCGCAAAAGCCGGGCTGCTGGTGTCCATATATTCATAGTGCGGGCGCTCATTTGGCGGCATGTCGCTTGCAAGACGGATGCTTGCGATCGGAACGTCCTCGGATTTGTCCTTGTAGACACCCAGGGCTGCCGTTCCGCGCGGGAGCGAAGCGAAATTTTCGATGCCCTCGATTACCCGTCCGACAATTGCAATATTGCGGTCGAGCTGCCTTGGGGCCTGCCCGATCACTGCGTAAAGTTCGCCGCCCGTGCCGGTATCGGGCGATAAATCGCGGCCTACGCCAACGCTTCCATAGCAGTGGACAAGATCGGCCCAACCCGAAGCTGGTGAAAAGGCGATCGGCCAGCCGTTCGAAAACCCCGCCGCAGGAGCATAAGCATCGGGCGAACCCAAAGGCGTGATCGAAAGGCCTTTCAGGACACGAGTATATTCCGCAGGTGGCTTGGCAACGACATTCGCCGGAAGAGGCTTGTCGCTGTCATTATGTCCCCATTGAGCGACATAATCGTCCTGAACGCGATAGACGGTCGATCCCGCCCAATAACCGCCATGCGCAAGAGCTCGGATGTTGGCGACATGGACCGGCGCGAATTGGGGCGCGAGCTGAATGACGATCCGGCCCCCTGCCTTCAAATCCATCACCAGAAGATCGTCGCTCGGGATCTGTCGCCATGCGGATTTTGGAGCTGATGCAACAATGTCATTGGGCGTCAGCAATTGGTGTGGAGCGGCAGCCCCAAGCAGGCAAGCCGCTGCCAAAATCAGTGTCGGACGCATGCAAGTCCCCTCCGTTCGCGTTTCGTCTAGCCGAGCAATCGCGGCGCGGCTATCGCGCCTTCATGTATACCGCGACCCTGATGCTGCTCGGCTCCGGCGAGCTCGGGCGCGAATTTGCAATTGCCGCAAAACGCCTCGGTTGCAGGGTCATCGCCTGCGACCGTTATCCAAACGCGCCCGCAATGCAGATGGCGGATGCGTTCGAGACATTCCCGATGCTCGACGGCGCGGCACTTCGAGCGGCGATCGAAAAATATCGGCCCGATGTCATCGTCCCCGAAATCGAAGCGATCGATACCAAAACCCTTGGCGAGCTCGAACAGGAAGGCTGGCGGATCGCGCCTTCGGCCAAGGCCGTCCAGATGACCATGAACCGCGATGCGATCCGCGAATTTGCGACCAGAAATTTAGGGTTGGTGACCTCCAAATATAGTTTTGCGGAAACGCGCGAAGAGGCAATCGCAAAGGCTTCTGAAGTTGGGCTCCCGTGCGTCATCAAACCGGTCATGTCGAGCTCGGGCAAGGGCCAGAGCACTGCCAAGACCCTCGAGGATGTTGGGGTC
Organism: uncultured Alphaproteobacteria bacterium; assembly: GCA_963703055.1. Lineage (GTDB taxonomy): Bacteria > Pseudomonadota > Alphaproteobacteria > Sphingomonadales > Sphingomonadaceae > Sphingomicrobium. The sequence goes on from OY969784.1 coordinate 1,683,060, forward strand.
GCCTGGGATCATGCGGTCAAAAAAATGCGCGGCGACCGGCCGCGGGTGATCGTTGAGGAATTCATCAAGTTTGACAGCGAGATCACGCTTCTTACGGTCGCGACCAAGGCCGGCGTTCTGTTCTGTTCACCGATCGGCCATCGTCAGGAGATCGGCGATTATCGCGAGAGCTGGCAGCCCGCTCAGCTTTCGGAAGGCGCGCTCTTTTCAGCGCGCCACCAGTCGAGAAAGATTGTCGAGGCGCTCGGCGGCCATGGCATCTTCGGCGTCGAATTTTTCATCAGGGGCGAGCAGGCGATCTTTTCGGAATTGTCGCCGCGGCCTCACGACACCGGGATGGTGACTCTGATTTCGCAATTTCCCAATCAGTTCGAGCTTCATTTAAGAGCGATCCTGGGGTTTCCGATTCCCTCGATCGAACTTCTGGGTCCTTCGGCCTCGGCCGTCATTCTGGCCGATCGCAATTCAGAAAAGTTTACCTACGAAGGGCTGACCGAGGCGCTTGCCTTGGGAGCTCCGTCAAACCCCGTCGATCTGAGGATCTTTGCAAAACCCAGCACGCTGGTGAACCGAAGGATGGGGATCGCCCTGGCGCGCGGGAGAAGCGCCGAGGACGCGGTCGAACGAGCAAAGAGTGCAGCTTCACGCGTCAAAATTCGTTATGACGAATGAAGGAGTTTTAAGATGGGTTGGCGTGGATCCGCAGCCTTATTGGCGATTGTCGCTCTTGGAGCCTGTAACAACAGCAAGCCGACCGCCACTCAGCCCAACATCCGGATCGTCAGCGACGAAGAGATCCAGCTTCACCAGCTCGACGCGTTCAATCTCGCGATCGGCCTTAAACGGGCGATCTATGATGCAGGCTATGTCTGCAAGCGGGTGACGAACGCGGGCTTTGTCGGATCCTGGCAGAACTTGGACGAGTGGACTGCGCATTGCGAATATGACCACGGGCCCCCGCGCGACTGGGCGATCTTTGCAGGACCCGATGGAAGTGCACAGGTGCGCGATTGCAAGGATGTGGTTTCGACGGGCCTTCCCGCCTGCGTGATCAAGGTGCGGCCGAAGGGAAGCTTTACCTTCAAGGCGAAAGCAAAGGCCTAGCATTTTTAGCTGAAAAAAAGACCCGAAGCGTTCGCCTCAGCTCTGATTACACTGGCGGCTTTCTTTATATTCGCCAGTTGGGGTCTTTTGCTTCACCGTGACACAATTGCCCTGCTTGAGCTCTTCGCGCCAGCTTCCGTCGGGATTGGTTACGCGATTGTCCTTGGGCACCCGCTGGCCGTCCCTCAGCTCATAGCTCCAGCCCTTGGGTGTCTGCCCGAACTGCGGCCGCTGTGCAGCAGCATGAGCCGCAGTCGCGCCAAGCGCGATGGCGCCCAACATCAGTACGCGACTTACGGTCTTTCTCATTTTCCCGGCTCCTTGATCGCCCATGAGCGCACCGAGGTTAACCTTTAGTGACGACAAGGTCCAATCCCCGAAGAGCCGACGGTGCGACTATTTCCGAGTCATGATGTGGGGATTAACTGGAGGAAGCGCAATGCTCCCTCCGAAGGCGAAATCAGCCCTGGCGCGCCTTGAACCGGCGGTTCGTCTTGTTGATGACGTAGGTGCGGCCGCGACGACGGATCACTCGGCAGTCCCGGTGGCGCGCTTTCAGCGACTTTAGCGAATTGCAAATCTTCATGGCCGGGCGCCTGCCTCGTTCTTTCGGTCTCTTGTTGAGAAAATTGGCTCTTTGAACCGGCCGCCGACCTAGTGAGAGGCTTTCCTCAAGTCAAGTAAGTGTGCGGGTTCAGTCCATTTGAGAGGGCGTCTCTCATTTTGCTCAGCCGTTCTTCGAATCGCGTTCGACGAGCTTTCGCTCCCACGCGAGCGCATCGCCGACAATGGTTTCGATATTGGCATATTTGGGCCGCCACTGAAGCGTCGAAAGGAGCCGGGAGTTTCCAGCAACAAGCTCGGGCGGATCCCCGGCGCGCCGGCCTTCCATCACTCGCTCGACGTGCCTCCCGTTCGCCTTGTCGACGGCGTCGAGGACTTCGAGCACCGAAAGCCCGTGTCCATATCCGCAGTTCATGACGAGATTTTCGTCGCTGTGCGCGATCAACCATTCGAGCGCTGCCACGTGAGCATCGGCAAGATCGCTGACATGAATATAATCGCGGATGCACGTCCCGTCGGGGGTCGGATAGTCGCTTCCGTAAACCGCGATGGTCGTTCGCTTTCCAACCGCTGCCTCGCACGCGACCTTGATCAGATGGGTCGAACCCCTTCCGATCTGACCCGTTCGCCCCTCATGGTCGGCGCCCGCGACGTTGAAATAGCGAAGCGCTCCATAGTTGAACGGATAGGCCGCCGACGCATCGCTCAGCATCCGCTCGGTCATAAGTTTGGAAGCGCCATAAGGATTGATCGGAGCTTTTTCGTCATCCTCGCTGATCGGGACATGGTCGGGCGCTCCATAAACCGCTGCGGTCGAGGAAAAGAGAATGTGACGGATCCCGGCTTCGACTGCCGCGCTGATAAGCGCATGCGATGCGAGCGTGTTGTTCGCATAATATTTGAGCGGCTGCTCGACCAATTCGGGGACAACGATCGAACCTGCAAAATGCATGATCGCGTCCGTTTTCTGTTCGTCGAAAATTTTCGCGATGAGTTTCCGATCCGCGATATTGCCCTCATAAAAAGGGACGCCCTCGGGAACGACCTCGCGCGATCCATTCGAAAGATCATCGACGACTGAAGGACTCCAGCCTGAATCCTTCAAAGCAAGAACGGCGTGGCTTCCGATATAGCCGGCTCCGCCGGTCACGAGTACTGGGACTTTGGTCATGGCAATTGCCGGTAGCTCAGGAGGAGCAGGGCTGCCAAGGAAAAGCCCATAAGGTTGCGGGCGGCTCGATTTCGGCTATCAGGCGCGCGCAAATTTCAAACGGAAAAAAGCTCCATGGGACTTACGATTTCGAGCGCGTTCGATGCCGGCAATATCCGGCTCGTCAATCAGCACGGGGACCAGCTCGATCTGGAAATCGTCAAAGACCGGATGAGCGACTTCTACCAATGGTTCTATTTCCGGCTTTCGGGATGCGAGGGCCGCGAAATCACTCTTCGGATCACCAATTGCGCGGGCTCGGCGTATCCCCACGGATGGCCCGACTACAAAGGCGTTCTCAGCCTCGATCGCGAACAATGGATCAGGATCGAAGATACGAGCTTTGCCGACGGCGTTCTCACCATGAAGCTCAACCCGCCCCAGGATCTCGTATGGATCGCCTATTTCGCGCCCTATTCGATGGAGCGGCATCACGATCTCGTCACTCAGACCGCAGCGCTGCATGGAATTGAATACCGATCGCTCGGGAAGAGTCTCGATGGCCAGGACATCGATTGCCTGACGATCGGCGATGGGCCGATCAAAGCCTGGCTCTACGCTCGCCAGCACCCGGGCGAAAGCATGGCGGAATGGTGGATGGAAGGCGCGCTCGAGAAACTGACCGACGAGGACGATCCCGTGGCACGCGTTCTGCGCAAAGAATGCACTTTCCGGGTTGTTCCCAATATGAACCCAGATGGTTCAAGACGCGGCCATCTTCGAACCAATGCAGTTGGCACCAATCTCAATCGCGAGTGGCATGCGCCGTCGGAGGAAAAAAGCCCTGAGGTCCTTTGCGTCCGCAATGCGATGGACGAAACCGGCGTCGACTTTGCGATGGACGTCCATGGCGATGAAGCCATTCCTGCAAACTTTCTTGCAGGGTTCGAAGGCATTCCTTCGATCACCGATCGCCAGCAGCGCCTGTTCGAACTGTTCAGCGAGATTCTGGAGCGCATTTCACCCGATTTCCAGCGCAAGAAGGGTTATGAAATTCCGCGGCCGGGCGAAGCCAATATGTCCATGTCGACGACTCAGCTCGCCGAGCGCTACGGCTGCGTTTCGATGACTCTCGAAATGCCATTCAAGGACAATTTCGATCTTCCCGATCCTATCTATGGCTGGTCGCCCCAGCGCTCGAAATATCTTGCGAATGCGTGCCTCGATTCGCTTCACGCGCTCCTTCCCGATCTCAAGAAGGCGATCTCGGCAAAGAATTCGGCAAAGCGCGAGCAGGTTACGGCCTGATGCCGACCCTGGTCTTGCTTAGGCATGGCCAGTCGCAGTGGAACCTTGAAAATCGTTTCACCGGCTGGTGGGACGTCGATCTCTCGCCAACCGGCGTAGAGGAAGCGCGCTCGGCCGGTCGGCTTCTCAAAGAGAAGGGTTTCGATTTCGATTGCTGCTTCACGAGCGTGCTTACGCGAGCGATCCGAACTCTTCACCTCGTCCTTCACGAGATGGACCGGTCGTGGCTTCCAGAAACCAAGGACTGGCACTTGAATGAACGCCATTATGGCGGGCTGACCGGCCTCAACAAAAAGGAGATGGTCGAGAAAGTCGGGGCCGAACAGGTCAAGATCTGGAGACGCTCGTTTGACATCCCGCCTCCGCCTCTTCCCGATGACAGCCCGTTCGAAGTCCGCTCCGACCGCCGGTATTCAGGCATAGACGTTCCACGAACCGAAAGTCTTAAGGATACGATCGCTCGCGCTCTTCCCTATTACGACGCGAACATCGCTCCCGCCTTGTCCCAAAACAAACGGGTGCTCGTCGTTGCGCACGGCAATTCGCTTCGTGGGATCATCAAATATCTTTCGGATATTTCCGATGACGAAATCGTGGGCCTCGAAATTCCGACCGGAAAGCCGATCGTGTACGAACTTGGAGATGATCTAAAGGTCGAACATCGCTTCGATCTTTAAAAAGGGTCTCAGGCCGCCTTTCGGCGATACATTTCCTGGTCGGCCCTTGAGATCGCGCTTTCGGGAGTATCGTCGCCGTTGATTGCCGACGCTCCAATGGCGACGCTCAAGGGAAGCGATTCGCCGTCATGTTCAAAGTCGGACCCCGCAATGAGGTCGATGAGGCGATTGGCAGTATCTCGAGCGCGGTCCTCGTCGGAGTGAGACAGAAGGATCGCAAATTCGTCCCCGCCAATCCGTGAGACGATGTCGCTTTTGCGAACGCCGCCAACGAGCAGTTTCGAGACCTGGATCAGCGCTTCATCGCCGGCGAGATGGCCAAACGTGTCGTTGATCAATTTCAGACCATCGAGATCGACGAACAGCAAGGCTGCGGTCTCATCGTACCGGTTGACCCGATCGATCAATCTCTCGAGGGCTCGCATGAAGCCGCGGCGGTTCGGAAGCTGAACCAAACTGTCCTCGTGGGCAAGGAGATCGAGCTGTTCGACACGCTCCTGCAGCTGCGCGACTTTGCCGCGCAGCGCATCGACTTCACTGACGAGTTGTTCGACGTCCCGAACGTCTCTCAGCTCACCGCTCATGCCCCCTAAACCCTGCTCCGTTTTTGAGCTCCCTGAGCCCTTTGCGCTGTTAGCCATAGCGCCATTCCAAACCCTCGAAAATGGGAGGACCGATGCGGCGACAAAATGATGGCTGCCGCTCGATGACCTCCAAACCATGATTGCCTAGCTGGAATCGGCACCCTAAACGAGCCCGCTCCATTGCAATGGTTCAAGGTGGGACAATGGCCAAGCCGCTCGTCGGCATTATCATGGGGAGCAGCTCCGACTGGGAGACGATGCGCCATGCTTCCGAGACTTTGGAAGCGCTTGGCGTCGCCCATGAAACAAAAGTGGTGTCCGCGCATCGGACACCCAAAAGATTGTACGATTATGCGCAGTCGGCAAAATCGCGCGGTCTTAAAGTCGTGATTGCGGGCGCAGGAGGTGCCGCTCACCTTCCCGGAATGACCGCCTCGATGACTTCGCTTCCAGTTCTTGGAGTTCCGATCGAAAGCCAGGCTCTAAAGGGCATGGATAGCCTCCTTTCGATCGTTCAGATGCCTGCAGGAATTCCGGTTGGTACGCTTGCGATCGGAAAGGCTGGAGCGGTCAACGCCGCCCTTCTTTCAGCAGCAATCCTTGCGATCTCAGATGAAGCGCTCGGCGCTCGGCTCGAAGCCTGGCGCGATCAACAAACCGGATCGGTGGCTGAAGCTCCCTAGATGACGGTCCCGCCAGGAAGCACCATCGGTATCATCGGCGGCGGCCAGCTCGGGCGGATGCTCGCCATTGCGGCAGCTCAGCTTGGCTACAAATGCCACGTCCTTGATCCCAATCCCAATAGTCCTGCGGGACAAGTCTCGGCCCAATTCACCTGCGCTTCCTTCGACGATCTTTCCGCGCTTCGTGAATTTGGAAAAAGCGTCGAGGTTGCGACCTACGAATTTGAAAATCTTCTCGTTGCCCCGCTCGATGTGCTCGGCGACAGGCTTCGCCCGTCGACGCGAAGCCTCGCAATTGCTCAGGACCGGGCACGCGAGAAGGCCTTTATCGAAGGCTGCGGAGCAAGGGTTGCGCCGTGGCGCTCGATCTCGAGCCAAGACGGGCTCGACCGCGCGGTCTCCGAGCTTGGATGCCCGCTCGTGTTGAAGACGAGGCGCTGGGGTTATGACGGAAAAGGTCAGGCTTGGATCCGTTCCGTCGAGGACGCTCGAGACGCCTGGGAAAGCATCGACAATGAGCCTGCGGTCGCGGAAGCCGGAGTGGATTTCCTTGCAGAGTTTTCGGTCATCGTCGCTCGCTGGGCGGATGGTCGGCATGCGGTGTGGGATTCGCCCCAGAACGAGCATGGCGAAGGCATTCTTCGCCGTTCGAGCGTTCCTGCGGGCGAAGCGGTCATCTCTCAGATGGAAGAGGCAGGTTCAGGGGCCTTGAGGATCGCCGAGGCCCTGCAACATATCGGAGTTCTGACGGTCGAATATTTCGCCGAGCCGCGAGGGTCCGCTCGTCAACGAGATCGCACCGCGGGTTCACAACAGCGGCCACTGGACGATCGAAGGTTCGGTCACCTCGCAGTTCGAGCAACATATTCGAGCGATCTGCGATCTTCCTCCAGGACCGACCGACCTCGTGGGTCGTGGCAGCCAAATGGACAATCTCATCGGAGCTGATGTTAGGCGCTGGCGCGAGCTCGTCGACGAGCCTGGCCTTCACGTCCACATCTATGGGAAAAACGAGGCGAGGCCGGGAAGAAAAATGGGCCACGTCACTCGCGTTTTTTAGCCTCTCGTTTTTAAGCTCCAGATTGGATCAATAGTTAAGCCGATAGTTCGCAAAATCCGGGCATAGGGCGAAGCTTCTGGGGGGAGAGAAGCGTTTGTCCAAACTGTCCAAGAACTCGGTTAGCGCAAAAATTTCGAGCAGCGCTAAGCCCAGGCGATCCCAAACCCAGAAACTCATCCACGTCCTCAATTCCGTTCCTCACGTCCTATGGTCGACGGGCGGGGACGGAGAGATCGATTTCATCAGCGAACAATGGACTCGCGATCATGGCGGAAGCTCGTCCGAGCTCATGGGCTCAGGCTGGGTGGCTCATGTCCATGAGCATGACGCCGAAGCCGCCGTCAGCGGCTGGGAACGAGCGGTCGAGCGCACGCAAGATTATGAAACCAGGTTTCGCTTGAGGCGTCCGGACGGCGAATATCGCTGGACCCAGATCAAGGCTCGGCCGGAAGTCGACTCGTCTGGAAAAATCTCGCGCTGGTTCGGGACCTGCACGGATATACACGAGCAGGTCCTCGCCGAAGAAGCGTTCAGCGACGAGCGCCAACTTTATCGAAGCGTTCTCGATGCGAGCGCCGACAGCATCAAGATCATCTCTCTTGGTGGCCACCTCGAACTCATGAATTCGCCCGGCCTTGCGCTGATGGAAATCGCGGAATTCGAAGACATTGCCGGCGAGCTATGGTGGACCCTGTGGCCGCCTGACATGCGATTGATCGTCAGAGGGGCGGTCGATCGGGCAAGCCGCGGCGAAACCGTTCGGTTCAGCGGCTCATGCCCGACCAAAACGGGCACCTCGAAATGGTGGGACGTCGTCGTCACTCCGATTCGCGATTGCGACGGCAGCATCAAAAGCCTCCTTGCGATCTCGAGGGATTCGACTGCCGAACGCCACAAGTCCGAGCTTCTCGAATGGGCGAGCGAGCATGACGCGCTGACGTCCCTTCCCAACCGCCGCGCATTTCAGAACCGGCTTCAGGCTGCAGTGCTCCGCTCGATGGGCGCAGCGACCAAGGTTGGCCTCCTCCTCATCGATCTCGACCATTTCAAACATATCAACGACACGCTCGGGCATTCGGCGGGCGATGCCCTCCTCCAGGAATTCGCCAAAAGACTGCGCAAGGGTCTGCGCGCCCAGGATTTCGTCGGTCGGGTCGGCGGCGATGAATTCGCGATCATCGTCGAGGGGATTCACCGCGCAGAAGATCTACTCATCGTCGGCGAAAAAGCGGGACTGACGTTAAGAGCGCCGTTGCGCCTCCAGGGACGGGCGCTGAGCGGCGGCGCAAGTATCGGTGGCGCTCTCTTTCCCGACGACGCCGACAGCGCGAACGATCTTTTCAAGCTCGCCGATACTGCACTTTATGCGTTGAAGGCTGAAGGAAGGGGCGGAACCAAGCTGTTCCACGCGCACATGCGTGAAGAAGCGCAGCGCGTTGCAATGCAGCTCAGCCACGCGAGGATCGCGGTCAATGAGCGGACCGTCACTCCGCTTTACCAGCCCAAGATCGCACTTCGAAGCGGAGAGGTCGTCGGCTTTGAGGCGCTTTTGCGCTGGCGGCATCCTTCCAAAGGTCTCCAGCTTCCAGAAACGATCGAAGAAGCGTTCAAGGATTATGAGCTCGCGTCGAAAATCGGCGACCTCATGCAATTGCGGGTGCTCGAGGATGTCCGTGCATGGACCAACAGCAAGCTCAATTTCGGGAGAGTTTCAATCAACGCAGCACCGGCCGAATTTCTAAGAGACGATTATGCCGAACGGCTTTTGAACCGTCTCGATGAACGCCGGATCTCCCCGCGACTGATCGAAATCGAAGTCACCGAACATGTGCTGATGGCGAGCGGATCGAAATATGTCGGGCGTGCTCTTTCCGAGCTGAAAAATGCCGGAATTAGAGTCGCGCTCGATGATTTTGGAACCGGACATTCCTCGCTCTCGCATTTGCGGGATTTTCCGGTCGATGTCGTCAAGATCGATCGGAGCTTCGTGCAACAAATGGGGATCGATCCCGAGATTTCGGCCATCGTCGCTGCGGTCGTCAACCTTGCCAAGAGCCTCAAAATCGAATCGGTTGCCGAAGGTATCGAGACCGAAGACCAGGCGAGCCTGTTGCGCGCCGCTGGCTGCGAGATCGGCCAGGGATTTCTTCTTGGAAGGCCCGCGTCGCCCGAAGAAATCCTTCCGATGATCGGTTCAAGAGTTGCTGCCTGACAGGCGAGCTCGGGATTCCCAGGAACTACGGCGCTTCGACGACCTCGACTGGCATTCCAAGTTTCTCGAGCTGAGGTTTCAGAACTGCCGCATCTCCAACCACAATCCAGGTAAGACTCTTGGGATTGAGCAGTGAGCGCGCTGAGGCGTCGAGCGAAGCTGGAGTGAGGGTGCGATATTCAGGAGCAAGCCTCTCGTAATAATTGTCGGGACGCCCGAGCATTTCCATGTTCATCATTCCGGCAAGGACTGCAGCCGAAGTCTCGAATTCTCCAGGAAGCCGGTTGATGTCATTTTCGACGGTGACTTTGAGCTCGTCTTCTCTCACCCCATTGGTCGTCAGGAAGTCGGTGATGTCCTTGTTCAGTTCGGCAAGCGCATCGGCGGTCCGATCCGCCTGGACGGGAGCAGAAATCGTATAACGAACCGCGTGGAGCGACACGCTCTCATCGCCGCTCACTCCATAGGACCAGCCCTTTTGCTCGCGAAGGTCCATGTTGAGGCGAGAGAGGAATGTCCCGCCCAGGACCTGGTTTGCAGTGTCGAATGGGACGATGTCCGAACGCGGATCGATCGGGAGCAGCTCGCCGCCAATAATGCTCGACTGGGGTGAGCCTGGACGATTGACGAGGAGGATCCTTGGGGTCGCCGGCCGCGGAGGAAGCGCCGGGAAGATTTTGACGCCTTTCGCAACCGCTGGAGGAGACCAGTGACCAAAGCGCGCTTCGAGAAGCGGCTGAACTTCAGACAGCGGACGGTCCGAAACGATGAAGATTTTGACATTGTCGGGCCGGATCCAGCGCTGCTCGAAGTTGACGAGATCGGCGCGACTCAATTTGGCAATCGCAGACGCATCGCCTCCGGACGGCGCCCCATAGGGGTGGGTGCTGCCGTAAAGGACAACCGGAAGAAGCCGCTGCGCAACCCGAGTTGGGTCTTTCTGAGTCTCGGCGATCGCGGTCAACTTCTGGCTTCGAATGCGATCGATGTCACCGGGCCTGAAGACCGCGTCCTTGACGGTCTCGGACACCAGATCGAGCGAAGGCGCAAGATTGGGCGAAAGCGCATTCAGCATGACATAAGATAGATCCGAGCCATTTTCCGTGCTCAAGGTCGCACCGAGACGCTCGGCGTTCTCGGCAAATTGCTGCGAGCTGAGCTCAGCGGTGCCTTCGTCGAGCAAATCCATGGTCATTGAGGCAAGACCGCGCTGCTGCGCGGGATCGGCTGCGGAACCTGCATCGAACGCCAGCGCGACCTGAGTGATCGGCACGGAATTGCGCTGGACGAATTCGACCGGAATTCCGTTCGAGAGCTTGGTGTGGACGATGGTCGGGAAATGAAGCGCTTCGAGCTGACCGACCGGCGGAAGCGGACGAGTTCCCTTGACTGCGCCCTTGCTCTTGTCAGTGCCGGGCTTGGGAGGAGTAACTTCCTTGGCTTCCTGGTACGCAGGGCGTTCACCCGGCGACAAAGTTATGGTGAGCGCAGGCCGAAGTAGCCATTTCTGCATCGCTGAGCGCACTGCGGCCGGCGTGATCGAAGCATAGGCGTCGAGCGTCTTTTTGTAGAAGTCGCTGTCGTGGGCAAAGGTCTGACCCTCGGCAAGCGAGACCGCCTTCCCCTCGAACCCGCCGACCTGCTCGAGCCCGCGGATCCGGCCCGAAACCTCGCTCATGACCGCGCGGTGGACTTCGTCCGCGGTCGGGCCTTTGGCGATATAGTCCGCCATGATCTCGTCGAGCCGCTTCGAGACAAGTGCTGGATCGACACCGGGTTTCACTTCGGCGCTGACCGAGAAGATGCCCGCGCGCTGAAGTGCAGTGAGGCTCGATGTTACTGCAACTGCGATTTTTTCGCCGCGCACCATGATCTTGTCGAGCCGCGAGCTCGACAGGCCACCAAGAACTGATCCCGCGATATCGAGTGCTTCCATTTGATGGTCGAGGAGCCCCGGCACCGCCCAGTAGCGCTGGATGATAGTCGTTGCGACATTGTCCTTCATCGCGATGGATTTGGCGTGTGCGAGCGTTGGAACGCCTGCCATCGCGGGATGATTGACGGGACCAGCGGAGATCGGCCCGAAATACTTTTCGGCCAAGGACTTCACTTCATTGGGATTGACGTCACCGGCGACCACGAGAACCGCATTGTTCGGCCCATATTTATCGCGGAACCATTGCTTGACCGTCTCGAGGCTCGCGGCGTCGAGATCGGACATCGAGCCGATCACGGTGTGATGATAGGGATGGCCGGCGGGGAAGAGATTTTCGAACAGCGCATATTGGACAAGGCCGCCGGGTTGACTGTCGTCCTGGCGCTTTTCATTCTGAACGACGGCACGCTGATTATCGAGCACGCCTTGAGTGACCGCACCCAAGAGATAGCCCATGCGGTCACTTTCCATGAACATCGCTCGAGCAAGCGCTCCGGTTGGAACCGTCTCGAAATAATTGGTGCGATCGTAATAGGTGGTGCCGTTATAATCGGTGGCGCCAATTTCCTGGAGATAGTCGAAATAATCTCCCGGAAGATCTTCCGATCCATTGAACATCAAATGTTCGAAGAGATGCGCGAAACCGGTTTCGCCCTTGGGTTCGTCCTTCGATCCCACATTGTACCAGACGGTGACCGCGGCAACCGGCGCCTTGTGATCTTCGTGAACGATGACGGTTAGGCCATTCTTCAGCTTGAACATCGAATGCGGGATCGAGACCTCACTGACGAGGCTCGAGACGGGCACCGATCGGACGACAGGAGCCGCGCTCGTCATGGGTGCGGCAGACGCCACCGACGCGATCATCGAACCCGAGGTGATCAGCGCTGCTCTTCGAAGCTTATCGATCAAGTTGAAGTCTCCAAGGGAAAAATCGTCGAACCGCTGATCGCACGATTGGTACACGAGCAATCGAGAACCTCTCCGCCACATCGGCTGGACTTTGGATGAACGGACCTTTCTTCATCCGAGGGTTTCGCACCAACATTTGCGATCCACCAAACTCCTCGCGCCTTCGATCAATCGCGCAATTGAGCGACCACCCGAAAAAGAACGCGCTTACTCGAACTCGACGATCACCTGATCGACCGAGAGGCTTTCGCCGGGCTTTGCTGGCGTCGCCTTGACCCTCGCGGCCTTGGGCGAACGAAGAATGTTTTCCATTTTCATCGCCTCCATGACGGCGACGGGCTGCACCCGGTTCGACATGATCGCCGACTGAAACGTTGAGCTTTGTGAGGAGCCCCGGCATCGGCGCCAGGAGAAACCGCGAGAGATCGGGCGGCGGCTTGTCGATCATGAAGCGGGAAAGCTCCGCGACGTGAGGCGCAAAGACCTTGACCTTGTGGATTGCGCCTCGCGTCTGAAGTTCAAGCCCGCGCCCGACGCGCCGCACCTGAACGGTGCGCTTGCGACCATCGAGAAGCACTGTCACCAGATGCTGCCCGGGCGACCAGCGGCCAATGACGTCGATAAGATCTCCATTATCCACCAGGGCGAGCGTTCCGCCCTTGTAGGGCTTGATCCTGACGTGTTGCTCGGGATTGTCGTCGATCCTCACGACCCGTTCGCAGGGCACGTAAACGCGGTCGCCGAGCTGATCGTTGATTTCTGAAGCGCGCTCCTCGCTGATCGCCGCGACCATCGCCGCAATGACCGCAAGATCGCTCAAGAGCTGAGCGTCTGCCGGAGCGCCATCGAATCCGTCGGGATATTCCTCGGCGATGAAGGCGGTCGTGATATCGCCGGAGCGATAGCGAGGGTGCTGCATGAGCGCCGAGAGAAAGTCGACATTGTCGTTGATTCCATCGATCACGAATTGATCGAGGGCTTCGACCTGAGTCTCGATTGCAGCGGTGCGCGTCGGGGCCCAGGTGACGAGCTTTGCGATCATCGGATCATAATAGATGCTGACTTCGCCGCCCTCGGCGACGCCATCATCGACCCGAACGACCTCGTCAGCTGCACGCACCAGCGTCGAGGGGCGATAGCGAACGAGCCTGCCAGTGCTCGGAAGGAACCCGCGATAGGGATCTTCGGCATAAACCCGGGTTTCGATTGCCCAGCCATTGAGGATGACTCGGTCCTGAGCGAATTCCAAGCGGTTCCCCATAGGCAACGCGGATCATCTGCTCGACGAGGTCGAGGCCCGTCACTTCCTCGGTAACCGGATGCTCGACCTGAAGACGGGTATTCATTTCGAGGAAGTAGAAGCTCTTGCCGCTCGTGTCGGCGCCGGAAACGATGAGCTCGACCGTCCCCGCGCTATAATAGCCAACCGCCCTTGCAAGTGCGACGGCCTGTTCGCCCATCGCCTTTCGCATTTCGGGCGTGACGAACGGCGAGGGCGCTTCCTCGACCACCTTCTGATGCCGCCGCTGGATCGAGCATTCGCGCTCGCCTAAATATAAAATGTTGCCATGCTTGTCGCCGAGCACCTGGATCTCGATGTGGCGCGGCTGCTCGATGAACTTCTCGATAAAGACGCGATCATCGCCAAAGCTGTGAAAGACCCTCGCGCTTGACGCTTTCGAAGCCCTTCGCGAACGTCATTTTCGTTCCACGCGAGGCGCATCCCCTTCCCGCCGCCGCCGGCCGATGCTTTCATCATGACCGGAAAGCCGATGTCGGAGGCAATCCTGACCGCATCGTCAGTCGTCGCGATGTCGCCGAGATAGCCGGGCACGACATTCACGCCGGCCTCTTTTGCAAGCTTCTTGGATTCGATCTTGTCGCCCATCGCCGCAATCGCCTCGGGCGGCGGGCCGATGAAGGCGATGCCCGCCTCTTCGAGCGCTCGAGCAAAGCTCTCGCGCTCGGAAAGGAAGCCATAGCCAGGGTGGACGGCTTCGGCGCCGGTTGCCTTGCAGGCATCGATGATGAGCTCTGCGCGTTGAGATAGGATTCGCTTGCCGGCGGCGGGCCAAGCCGCACCGCCTCGTCGGCCATGTTTGACATGCGGCGCATCGCGCGTCGGCATCGGAATAGACAGCGACCGTCTTGATCCCCATGCGCCGCGCGGTGCGGATCACCCGGCACGCGATCTCACCGCGATTGGCAATCAGGATCTTTTTGAACACTAGCGAGCCTTTCGCGGCCAGAAGAACTTCAAAGCCGCGATGACGGTAGAATCCAACCGCGATAGCCAAAACTCGGCCCGGCCCAATCGCTTCGAGAACCACGCCTAAGGTTGGTGGACCCTCGACATCACACCAGAGCCCGGGCGCCAAGCCGCACGGTGCAGTTGCCGCCATCATCAAAATCCAGAGCGCAATGAACCAATAGGCACAGCTTACCAGAGCAAACAAACCCTAGCGCGTCACTCCGCCGCCTCGTCGAGCGGCGGCCGGTTATGGCCAAGCAGGCGCAGAACTTCGTCGGCTGCATCGGCAAGGTTGGTGCCGGGGCCAAAGATCGCCTGGACGCCCGCGGCGCGAAGCAGCGCATAGTCCTGCTGCGGGATCACGCCGCCGGCGACGACCTTGATATCCGCTCGCCCCATCTCCTTTAAGGCCGTTCGATCATCTCGGGGATGAGCGTGCGGTGTCCGGCCGCAAGCGAGCTCGCGCCAACCACATCGACGTCATTCTCGATCGCCATCTCAGCGGTTTCCCTCGGGGTTTGGAACAACGGTCCGGCGATCACTTCGAAAGCCAAGGTCGGTGAACGCGGACGAGACGAGATTGGCGCCTCGGTCGTGGCCATCCTGACCCATCTTGGCGATCATGATCCTTGGGGCTTTCGGCCAAGCCGGCTCGCGACCGATCCTCGTCGCCGTCTTCGGCCGCTTTCCAGCGATCGATCGCTGCGCGCTGCGCCATAGATGCCGCGCACTGGCTCGGGCTTGGTGTGATAGCGCCCGAACGCCCGCTCCAGAGCATCCGAAATCTCTCCAAGCGTTGCCCGCGCTCGCGCAGCTTCGATGCTCAGTTGAGGAGGTTTTCCTCGCCTCTCGCGCCCTCTTCCGAGCTTCAGAGTGCAGCGCGCACCTTTGCATTGTCCCGGCTTGCGCGGACCTTTTCGATGCGAGCGATCTGGCCGGCTCGAACCTTGGCATTGTCGACCTCGAGGATCTCGACTTCGGATTCTTGCTGGCAGCCGGTAGCGGTTGACTCCGACGATGACCGTTTCGCCGGTATCGACCTTTGCTGCGCGCGCAGCCGCGGCTTCCTCGATCCGGTGCTTGGGAAGACCTTCGGCAACGGCCTTGGTCATTCCGCCATGGGCTTCGACTTCCTCGATCAGCTCCCATGCGCGCTGTTCAAGCTCACGGGTCAGTTTTTCGACATACCAGCTGCCGCCCAGAGGATCGGCAACCGCGGTCACTCCGCTTTCCTCGGCAAGGATTAGCTGCGTGTTGCGCGCAATTCGCGCCGAAAAATCTGTCGGTAGCGCGATCGCTTCGTCGAAACTGTTGGTGTGCAGCGACTGGGTTCCGCCAAGGACTGCGGCAAGCGCTTCGATCGTGGTGCGAATGATATTGTTATAGGGGTCCTGCTCGGTGAGGCTGACGCCCGACGTCTGGCAGTGGGTCCGAAGGCGCTTGGATTCTTCCTTTTGCGCGCCAAGGTCGCTCATGATCCGATGCCAAAGAGTGCGCGCCGCGCGAAGCTTCGCAACCTCCATGAAGAGGTTCATTCCGATGCCCGAAGAAGAAACTCAGACGCCCGGCAAATTCGTCGATCGTCGAGTCCACGAGCCTGGCGCAGCGCGGACATATTCCATGCCGTCTGCAAGCGTGTAAGCAAGCTCCTGGACCGCTGTCGCTCCGGCTTCATGCATATGATAGCCGCTGATCGAGATCGAATTGAACTTGGGCATTTCGCGAGCGCAAAAAGCGATGATGTCGGAAACGATCCGCATTGATGGCTGGGGCGGGTAGATGTAGGTGTTGCGGACCGCGAACTCCTTGAGGATGTCGTTCTGGATCGTGCCGGTGAGTTTGGCGTGTGGAACGCCCTGTTCTTCGCCGGCAACGATGAAGAAGGCCATGACGGGAAGCACCGCACCGTTCATCGTCATGCTGACCGACATTTCGTCGAGCGGAATTCCGTCGAACAGCAATTTCATGTCTTCGACACTGTCGATCGCAACGCCCGCCATTCCAACATCGCCCGCGACACGCGGATTGTCGCTGTCGTACCCTCGGTGCGTTGCAAGATCGAAGGCAACCGAAAGGCCCTTTTGGCCCGCGGCGAGGTTGCGCCGATAAAAGGCGTTGGATTCTTCAGCGGTCGAGAAGCCGGCATATTGCCGGATGGTCCAGGGCCGCCCTGCGTACATGGATCGCGTAAGGACCGCGCGTGAACGGCGCGAGGCCGGGATAGCCCCCGGTTTCACCAACATCTTCTGGACCGTAAACGGTCGAAAGCCTGATCCCCTCGACAGTCTCGCGAGAAAGATCTTTGCCGCGCAATTCCTTTTGCGCGAGGGTTTCCCAGTCGGATCTTGTCGGCGTCTTCGTCACGACCGATCGCACTAGCGCGGAAAAGCGATCATCCCAACCCTTGGAAAAGGGTCGCGCGGTTTCAATCGTGACCCTCAGGCGTTTCCATGATTTCAGTGAGCATTCCCCCCATGTCCTTGGGATGGAGGAAAAACACCGGCGACCCATGAGCGCCGATGCGCGTTGGCCCGAGAATCCGAGCGCCCTTGCCTTCGAAAAAAGTGCGCGCTTCCTCGATGTCGGAAGTTTCAAAACAGACGTGATGCTGGCCGCCTGCCGGGTTCTTCTCGAGAAATTTCAAAATAGGGGACGTGTCGCCGAGCGGCTCGATGAGTTCGATTTGCGAATTTGGAGCATCGATGAAGCAAACCCGAACGCCCTGCGCTGGGAGATCGAACGGTTCGCCGTGAGGTTCGGCGCCGAACAGGGTTCGATAAAGCGCGACGCTGGCTTCGATCGAGGGCGTCGCAACACCGACATGGTTCAATCGTCCAAGCTTCATTTCCTGTGACTTCCCTTTAAGTTTCGTTCTCTCGTTTTTCAGTCTTCGATCGTGATTTCCGTCGTGACACTGTTTGCGATGAAGCAGGCTTCATGTGCCTGATGGTGGATCTCTTGGATCACCGCTTCGGCTGGCGCATCTTTGCCCCAGTGCATGCGCGGGCGAAGCGTGACTTTCGTCATTGCAAGGCGGCCGTCAGGGCGCTTTTCGAGCAAGCCTTCAGCTTCATCGAGATAGTTTTCGATCGTGAGGCCGCGGCGGCGAGCGAGATCGATGAAAAACAGCATGTGGCACGACGAGAGCGATGCAACGAACGCCTCTTCGGGATCGATGCCATTCGCATCCGACCAGGGCGCTGGGACGATGTGCGGACTTGGCGAGGCCGCTATTTGAAGTCCGCCGTCGAACTTCCACTCATGTGCCCGGCTATATTGCCCTTTTAGGAAATCTCCGTCGCCCGTTCGGCGCCACTCGATGGTCGCTTTGTAGCTGCTCATATTTCACGTCCCACCAATGGAAATGATTGCCGCCAACTTCTCGCGGTCGTTGCGGCGTATCGTCACAGCGGAATATTGTCGTGCTTCTTCCATGGATTTTCGAGTTGCTTGTTCCTCAGTTTCCTTAGCCCAATCGCAACGCGCCGTCTGGTTGAGTGCGGCATGATCACCTCGTCGATAAAGCCCTTGCTCGCGGCAATGAACGGATTGGCGAACCGCTCTTCATATTCGCGGGTTCTGGTCGCGATCTTTTCGGGATCGCCGATGTCCTTCCTGAAAATGATTTCGACCGCGCCTTTTGCGCCCATGACCGCGATCTCTGCGGTCGGCCAGGCATAGTTCAAATCACCGCGCAAATGCTTGGAGCTCATCACGTCATAGGCTCCGCCATAGGCTTTACGCGTAATGACCGTAATCTTTGGAACGGTTGCTTCGGCAAAAGCGAACAGGAGCTTGGCTCCATGCTTGATGATGCCGTGATGCTCCTGACCGACGCCTGGAAGAAAACCTGGAACATCGACGAAGGTCAGGATGGGAATATCGAACGCGTCGCAGAAGCGGACGAACCTTGCCGCCTTTTTCGATGAATTGATGTCGAGAACGCCTGCAAGAACCATTGGCTGATTGGCGACGATCCCGATCGTCCGCCCCTCGATCCGTGCAAAGCCGATGATGATGTTTGCGGCATGATTTGGCTGAACCTCGAAGAAATCGCCTTCATCGGCAACCTTTCGGATGAGCTCGTGCATGTCATAAGGCGTCGCTGCGCTCGGCGGAACGAGCGTATCGAGACTTTCTTCCATTCGGTCGATCGGATCTTCAGAGGTCCGGTGCGGAAGATCGTGACGGTTCGAAAGCGGAAGGAAATCGAAAAAGTCGCGGGTCGCAAGAAGTGCGTCGATATCGTTTTCAAACGCGACGTCGGCGACGCCCGAACGGGTCGTATGAGTGATGGCCCCGCCAAGCTCTTCCTGCGTCACCACCTCGTTGGTGACCGTCTTCACGACATCGGGGCCCGTCACGAACATGTACGAGCTGTCTTTCACCATGAAGATGAAATCAGTCATTGCGGGCGAATAGACTGCGCCCCCAGCGCACGGGCCCATGATCAGGCTGACCTGCGGGATGACGCCCGAGGCTAGAACATTGCGCTGGAAGACTTCGGCATAACCTGCAAGGCTTGCAACGCCTTCCTGAATGCGCGCTCCGCCACTGTCGTTGAGCCCAATGACCGGCGCTCCGACTTTCAGCGCCATATCCATGACTTTGCAGATCTTCTGGGCATGGCGTTCCGAGAGCGACCCGCCGAAGACGGTAAAATCCTGAGCAAACACATAGACGAGCCGGCCATTGATCGTCCCCGAACCAGTGACGACTCCATCGCCCGGGATCCTCTGCTCGGCCATTCCGAAATCCGAGCAGCTATGCTCGACGAACATGTCATATTCTTCAAAACTGCCGGGATCGAGGAGCACGCTCAACCGCTCGCGAGCGGTCAGCCGTCCCTTGGAATGCTGCGCTTCGACACGCTTCGCTCCGCCGCCGAGGCGCGCCAGTTCGCGCCTCGTTTCAAGTTCCTCGATCGTCGTTGCCACGGGCGTCTCTCCTCAGGCCTGCCTCCTTCCACCGCTCGTGCCACTGGTCAACCGCGCTATGGATACCCATGTAGGGTGTTAGACGCGGCTCAAATCCCGCCGCGCCCGGACATAGGCGCCCTTAGTGATCGGGACGCTGTTTCGTGTTGCGCTGCACAATTGACGATTTTCGCTCGAATTTCGGTAGTCATTACGGAACCCCAATGCCTTCCAGCCCGTTGATCTCTCGGGCGAACCAAAACACGGAGGTTGAACGTAAAATGCTGACTCGCGTCGGGGTGCCAGTAGCGTTGGAAGCCGAGCCCTCGGCACCTGGCTCAGAGCCCACAACATTGATCTGCTTTTCGCACCTGCGGTGGAACTTCGTGTTCCAACGTCCGCAGCACCTGATGAGCCGTTTCGCTCGCGAAATGAACGTCATTTACTGGGAAGAGCCAGTGGACATCGGACCGCGCGACACGGCCTTTCTTCAAGTCCGTGAGAGCGAGGATTATGACAATCTTCGAATCGTCGTTCCCCATCTTCCGCAAGGCATGCCCGACGACGCGCGCGAAGCCGCGCTCAAGCGGCTGCTCGATGCTCATACGGCTTCGCTCAAAGGCCCGCTCATCACTTGGTATTACACGCCAATGATGTTGCCGTTCTCGCGACATCTCGATTGCGACGTCACTGTCTTCGACGCGATGGACGAGCTTTCAAAATTCAAGTTTGCGCCTCAGAAACTGCTCACTCTTGAGCAGGAGCTTCTCGATCGCGCCGACGTAGTCTTCACTGGCGGTTCGAGCCTTTTTGAAGCGAAAAAGGATCGCCACTCGAATATCCATTGCTTCCCATCCTCGGTCGACCGGATGCATTTTGCAAAGGCACGGGCACGCCAGTTCGAACCTGGCGACCAGGAAGATCTGCCCCGTCCGCGCCTCGGCTTTTATGGAGTGATCGACGAGCGGTTCGATACCGAATTGCTTGCACAGGTCGCCGAAATGCGTCCGGACTGGTCGTTCGTGATGGTTGGCCCGGTCGTCAAGATTTCCGAAGACGAACTGCCCAAGAGACCCAATATCCATTATCTTGGCGGCAAGACCTACGCTCAGCTTCCGTCCTATCTTTCGGGCTGGGACGTTGCGTTGATGCCGTTCGCAATGAACGAGAGCACTCAGTTCATCTCACCAACCAAGACTCCCGAATATCTTGCCGGCGGAAAGCCGGTGGTTTCGACACCGATCAAGGATGTCGTTCGCCATTATGGTGAACTCGAAGGCGTCAAGATCGCATCCAACGCCAAAGAGTTCGTGAAGGCTTGCGAAGAGGCGTTCGAGCTTGTCGGCAACCTTAAGAGCGATTGGCTCGGTGAAGCAGATCTCATGCTTTCCGCATCGAGCTGGGATACGACTCAGGCCCGGATGGCGGGCCTCATTGCGGATGTTCTTGGAACACGCACTGGCCACAGTTCACCGGCGCTTCTGGTCGCCGCGGAATGAGTGACGATCTTCGAGCCGCTGACGGCGGCCGCTACGATTATCTAATCGTTGGAGCCGGCTTTGCCGGCTCCGTTCTTGCCGAGCGTCTCGCTTCACAGCACGGGGCACGCGTGCTCCTCATCGATCGTCGCCCTCATATTGGTGGCAATGCCTATGACGAACCGAACGAAGCGGGCATCCTCTACCATAAATATGGTCCCCACATCTTTCACACCAACAGCGATCAGGTGTGGGATTATCTTTCAAACTTCACCAAGTGGCGGCCTTACGAACATCGCGTTCGCGCGCGTGTTCGGGACAAGCTCGTTCCAATTCCGATCAATCGCACGACTTTGAACGAGCTGTTCGGGCTCAATCTTACGACCGACGAGGAGGCTGCCGAATATCTCGCGTCCCGGGCCGAGCCGGTCGAGGACATCAAGACATCGGAAGACGTCGTCATCAACGCGGTCGGCCGCGAACTCTACGAGCTCTTTTTCCAGGGCTATACCCGCAAGCAATGGGGTCTCGATCCAAGCGAACTCGACAAGCAGGTGACGAGCAGGATCCCAACTCGAACCAACACCGACGATCGCTATTTCAGCGATACGCATCAGGCGATCCCGCTCGAGGGCTATACCAAGATGTTCGAGGCGATGCTCGATCATCCCCTCATCGATCGGCGCGTCGGAACCGATTTTCGCGATTTGAAGGACCAGGCCTACGACATCGCGGATCACATCATCTATACCGGTCCGATCGACGAATATTTTGACTTCCGGTTCGGCAAACTTCCCTACCGAAGCCTCAAATTCGATCACCAGACCTTGAACGAAGAGCAGCACCAGCCGGTCGCGGTGGTCAATTATCCATCGCCCGATGTTCCCTACACGAGGATCAGCGAATATAAGCACATCACCGGCCAGGAAGCTCGGGTGACGACCATCACCTATGAATATCCCTCGGCCGAAGGCGATCCTTATTATCCAATTCCCAGGCCCGAGAATCAGGCGCTCTACAAGAAGTACGAGGCTCTTGCTGATTCGACCGACAATGTGACGTTCGTTGGGCGCCTCGCGACTTACCGCTACTACAATATGGACCAGATCGTCGGACAGGCGCTCGCGACCTTCCGCCGCATCGACGAGCGGAAAACGGGCCCGGGAAAACTGGACGAAACGGCGGTTGCAGCCGAATGAGCTGAAGCTGCGCCGGGCACAATCTCCGTGCTCGTGCTTTTCATCGCTCATGAAGTTCCCAAATGGCGATAAGACGCGGCAGAACTGGCCGGCGCGCTTATGGTTGGTGAGACACGGGCAAAGCCAGGGGAATGTCGCACGCGACGCAGCTGACGAAGCCGGCGCTCACGAAATCGATATCGAGCTTCGCGACGTCGACGTTCCCTTGTCCGACCTCGGGCGTGAGCAGGCGGCTGCAACCGGGCGCTGGTTTGCAGCGCTGCGAACGCGATGAGCGGCCCGAGCTCATTCTTTCCTCCCCCTATGTTCGGGCCAAGCAGACCGCCGAAATCATCTGCCGCGAGGGCGCACTTTCGGGTGATCCTGCGCGCACCATAATTGATGAACGCCTTCGTGAGCGCGAGTTTGGAATTTTTGATCGACTGACCAGCCTTGGAATCAAGGAGCGATTTCCCGACGAAGCCGCGCACCGCCGGCGCCTTGGCAAATTCTATCACCGGCCGCCCGGCGGCGAGAGCTGGGCCGATGTCATCTTTCGGCTTCGATCGATGCTCAATACCATCAACCTTCATTATTGTGATCGAAGGGTCCTGGTGGTCTGCCATCAGGTCGTCGTTCTCTGCTTCCGCTATATTCTCGAGGAATTGGACGAAGCGCAGATCCTCGCGATCGACCAGCAGGCGGACGTCATGAATTGCGGGATCAGCGAATATCGCTTCCAGACCGATGAACATCGAACCTGCGTCCCTGAATTGAAGGTCTGGAATTATGGTGCGCCGCTCGAAGCTGAAGGCGCTCCCAAGACGTCCGCGCCGGACGCCGTCACCGGAACGCGATGACGAGGACAAAAAAGGAGCATTGCACTCCACTCGATTCCGAGGCTCTTGAACGTCATCCGCTTCCACCCGTCATCGACGGCGACAAAAAGTCCAAGGGCGAAATCCTGATCATTGCCGGGAGCCGCGATGTGCCCGGCGCGGCATGGCTTGCGGCCATGGCGGCGATGCGGTCGGGCGCCGGAAAGCTTTCCATTGCAACGGCTGAAAGCGCTTCGAGCGCTCTTGGAATTGCAATGCCCGAGGCCATGGTCATTCCCCTCAAAGAAGCGGATGAGGGCGCCTTTGCGAACCACGCCATCGAGACAATCGAAACGCTCGTCTCAAAGAACTTCGATGCGATCGTTGCCGGCCCAGGCATGAAAAGCTCGAGTTCCTCGAAGCGCCTCGCCGATGTGCTGTTGCGTTCCGAAATTGCGTTAGCGCTCGATGTCGCTCTTCTCCATTCGCTCGAGCCTCCGGGAAAATCCGGCCCAGACCGCGTTTTGGCGCCCGTCCTCCTTCCCAATTGTGACGAGCTTTCGAGCCTCCTGAATTGCGATCCTTCTATCGTCGAGAAGGATCCAATTGGTTCAGGACTTCGAGCCGCTCGGCTCTATCGCGCGATCCTCCTCGTCAAAGGGGTTGAGAGCCATATCGTCACACCCCAAGCCGATTGCTGGACCTATAGCGGCGGAGCGCCTGGACTTGGTGTTTCGGGAAGCGGCGATGTTCTTTCCGGAATTGTCGGGGGATTGCTCGCGCGCGGAGCCGACCCGCTCCACGCGCTTCTCTGGGGCGTATGGATTCACGGCGAAGCCGGGAGGCGCCTTTCCAAGACCATCGGACCGATCGGATTTCTCGCCCGCGAGATCCTCGATCAAATTCCCGCTCTACTGCCCCACTGAGCCTTTCGAACTGTTGTAGCGATCGAGTTCGTCGCCAATCAGCCGAGCGACGTGAAGAACGTTGGTCGAACCCGCTGTTCCGAATGGTATCCCGGCCATGAGGACGACCCGATCGCCACCAACCGCAATCTTGTGGCGAAGTGCCATGCGCTTTCCCTTTTCGACCATCTCTTCGAAACTCGAGACGTCGCGGGTGTGGACCGCGTAAACGCCCCACAACAGGCCCAGGCGCCGGGACGTATGGAGCGACGCGGTCATCGCAAGGAGCGGCACTGGAGGGCGCTCGCGGGCGATCCGCCGGGCGGTTGCCCCTGAACTCGTGTAACAGACCATCGCGGTTGCAGAGACCGTCTGGGCGATCTGGCGGGCCGAGCCTGCGAGCGCGTCGGCGGTGGTCGGCTCGAGCCTCGTTTGAGTGAAGTGAATTCGTGCCTGATAGGATGGATCGCGCTCGACGCTGGCAGCGATCCGGTCCATCATCTGAACCGCTTCCAATGGATATTGGCCGGCCGCGCTTTCGGCCGAAAGCATCACGGCATCGGCACCATCATAAATCGCGGTTGCAACGTCGCTGACCTCGGCTCTTGTCGGAGTTGGCGACGTCACCATCGATTCGAGCATTTGGGTCGCAACGACGACGGGCTTTCCAAACTGCCGTGCACAAGCAACGATCTTGTTCTGGAGCGGCGGGACCTGCTCGGGCGGAAGCTCGACCCCAAGGTCACCGCGCGCAACCATGACCGCGTCGGCAAGCGCGACGATGTCGGTCAGCTGGTCGATCGCTGCGGGCTTTTCGATTTTCGCAAGAAGTGCGGCGCGCTCACCGATCAGCGACCTTGCTTCGGCAACATCCTCGGGCCTTTGAACGAAGGACAGCGCAATCCAGTCGGTCCTTTGCTCGAGCGCAAAATGGAGATCGTCGCGATCCTTGTCGGTCAGCGCCGGGATCGGAACCAGGACATCGGGAACATTGACGCCCTTGTTGTCGGATATGGTCCCGCCGACTTTGACTTCGGTAAGAATATGCTCGTCATCGGCTTCAAGGACGTTGAGACGAACCTTTCCATCGTCGATGAGAATGTTGGTGCCATGGCGGACCGCTTCGAACAGCTCGGCATGCGGAAGCTGAACGCGGTTGCTGTCGCCGGCTCTTGAATCGCGGTCGAAGATAAAGCGACTGCCCTTCTGGAGCATCGTTCGTCCGCCCTCGAAATGGCCGACCCTGAGCTTGGGCCCCTGAAGATCGAACAGGATCGTCGTCGGGCGGTGGAATTCCTTTTCGAGCGCTCGGATATGCTCGACCAGTTTGGCCTTCTGCTTCTGGTCGCCGTGGCTCATGTTGATTCGAAACGCATCGGCGCCGGCGAGCATGAGCTTGCGGATCATTCGCGAGTCGCTCGAGGCGGGCCCGAGAGTCGCGAGAATTTTCACTTTCCGCGATCGTGGCGGGAGAGTTTCGATCACCTTGTCTCTTCTCCTCAGCCCTTTGGCGCTAGCACAAGCCCTTAGCCGCTTGATATGATGGTTCAACCCGCTAGAGCCGCGCTTCTCATTTCTGCATTGGAGTTTTAACGAATGGCGGACGATACCGTCGCGGCCGATCAGCTGCGGCTTTTCATCGAGCGGGTCGAGCGGCTCGAAGAGGAAAAAAAGGGAATTTCGGACGACATCCGCGATGTCTACGCCGAAGCGAAAGCGAACGGTTATGATCCCAAGATCATGCGCATGATCGTTCGCTTGAGACGAATGGAATCGCATGCCCGTCAGGAACAGGATGCGATCCTCGAGACCTATCGCTCGGCCCTCGGCCTGGCGTAACCGTTCCGAAACCGACCTTGCGCTGAGGCCCTTTATTTAAAAATCAAAGGGCTGCAATCGTGGAGCTCCAATGGCAGGCCATTCCAAATACAAGAACATCATGTATCGCAAGGGCGCTCAGGACAAAAAGCGCTCGGCGCTTTTTTCCAAGCTGAGCCGCGAAATCACGGTTGCTGCGAAGAACGGAATTCCCGATCCCGACGCGAACGCGCGTTTAAGGGCCGCGGTGATTGCCGCGCGCGCCCAGTCGATGCCCAAGGACAATATCCAGCGCGCGATCGACAAGGCTGCCGGTTCGGACGCCGAAAATTACGAAGAGATCCGCTACGAGGGCTTTGGACCTGGAGGCGTTGCGATCATCGTTGAGGCCCTCACGGACAACCGCAACCGGACTGCGACCAATGTCCGAACGATTTTTTCCAAGAATGGCGGCAATCTGGGAGCGAGCGGAAGCGTCAGCCACGGGTTCGAGCGGCTCGGACTGATCGACTATCCGGCAAGTGCCGGCGATTCCGAAAAGCTGCTCGAGGCTGCGATCGAGGGAGGCGCCGAAGATGTCGAAAGCGACGAGGACGGCCACCGGATCTGGACCAGCGTTGAAAACCTGCACGAGGTTGCAAGGGCGTTGGAAGCCATTCTTGGCGAAGGCGAAGGGGCAAAGCTTGGCTGGAGGCCTCAGACGGATGTCGAATTAAGAGGCGAGCAGGCCCAGCAGTTCGCAAGACTGATGGAATCTCTGGAGGACGATGACGACGTTCAGAGCGTCTGGGGCAACGAACGGATTCCGGACGAGGAACTGGCTCAGCTCGGATGAGGATTTTGGGTCTCGATCCCGGACTTGGAACGACCGGCTGGGGAATGATCGAGGCCGACGGCAATCGTCTTGCTCATGTCGCCAATGGTCAGATCAAAACCCAAACCAGCGACCCGCTTCCAAAAAGACTTGCAGCGCTTGCCGATGAACTCGAGCTCCTCATCCTCGAGCGACGGCCGCAATCGGCCGCGGTCGAGGAAGTGTTCGTCAACAAGAACCCCCAATCGACTTTGAAATTGGGCCAGGCCCGGGGCGTCGTCCTCATGTGCGCCGCGCGCGCCGATCTCGAACTTGGCGAATATGCGGCAAGGCTCGTCAAAAAGGCCGTGGTTGGAACCGGAGGCGCCGAAAAGGCGCAGGTTCACGCAATGGTTGCCCGACTTCTTCCGGGAGTAAAAATTTGCGGGCCCGATGCTGCCGATGCACTCGCGGTCGCAATCACTCACGCCCATCACTTGGCGAGCGTTCGCGCTGGCATTAGTCGTTAGGGATCGAAGCGAAAAAGGAAGCGCGAAGAGCATGGCGTTCTGTCTTCATAGCCGCTCAGACGCACATTCAGCCGTCGGCCGTTCAAACACGCCCGAACTCCAGCGGACTGCGCGATGATTGCCCGCCTTTCCGGAATTTTGTCGGAAATTCTGAATGACTGCGCGATAATCGATGTCGGCGGCGTCGGTTATCTCGTCCAGATGAGCGGGAAGACGATCGGCGCGTTGGGGCCGATCGGAGGCACGGTCGTCATTTTGACCGAGCTTCAGGTCCGTGAAGACGCCTGGACTCTGTTCGGTTTCGGATCGGCCCGCGAACGCGACGTCTTTCGCTCCTTGACCAGCGTCCAGGGCGTCGGAGGGCGTCTTGCGCTTGCAATTCTCTCGACGCTCTCACCGGACGAGCTTGTCCAGGCGGTTGCGCTCCAGGACAAGGCGATGATCGGGAGAGCGAGCGGCGTTGGCCCCAAACTTGCCGCCCGAATTGCCAACGAACTTCAGGGAAAACTCGGATCGGCCGATTTTCAAGTCGCGGTTCCTCTCCCCAAGGGTAGTCTTGCTGGAGACGCACTATCGGCGCTTGCAAACTTGGGATTCAAACCCGCAGAAGCCAGTGATGCGGTCAAAAGCGCTCAGGATGAACTTGGGCCAGACGCGCCGCTCGATGCTCTCGTTCGCCTCGCTCTTCGAAAAGCCGCGAAATAATTTAACCAACGGGTTTGGCGCCTTTTTTCGAACAGGTGCTGATCTTTTAACGGAAAAATCCTTCCTCGCCCGCGCTTAAAAATCCCCAATCTCGAATGTCGGCTACGGAACAAAGCCAGTGATCGAACGTGTATTGGCTACACCGCAACCACGAGGAGAGCGGAAACAATGAAGCGTTTCTTATGTGCAGTCGCTGCAATTGCGCTGATTGCCCCTGCCGCTGCTAATGCGCAGCGGGACAATGATCGCCAAGGTGGCAATCAATCGCACCAAAGCCAGGCGCGGGCTTCAGCCCCACGTCAACAAAACCGGGCACAGCGTCCGGCCAGGCAGAATGTCCAAGCCCGGCAAAATGTTCAGGCCGGGCAGCGGAATTTCGCAAATACGCGGATGACTGCAACTCGCCAGAACGTTGCAAACCGTGCGAACCGAACAACTCAGGTGAACCGGACAACGCGGGTTAATCGAACCAGCCGAACGACCAATACGACCGTCTTCCGGCCGGGATCGCGACCGTCCTCCTATCACCGGATGCAAGCGAGTACCTTCCGCTATCCGCGCGGCTACAGCTATCGGCGCTGGAGCGTCGGCGGAATCCTGCCACGGCTGTTCCTCTCGAGTGCTTATTTCTGGAACGACTGGGCAGGACTTGGTCTTGGGCCGCCACCTCCGGGATTCGTCTGGGTCCGTTATGGTCCCGACATTCTGCTCGTGAACCGATATACGGGTAGAATTGCAGACGTGATTCCGGGCGCTTTCTACTAGGAAGCGAATTTTCCAATTACTGAATTCAAAATGGGGCGGCGCTTCGGTTAGCCGCCCCAAACGTCTCCATAGAGGCGCATCAGATTTCCGCCCATGAGCTTTTCGAGCCGAGCCGTGGTCCAGCCGCGCGCCATCAGTGCGCTTGCGAGCCGCTCGAATTTGTCGAGACTGTTATAATCTAAAACCAGCGGAAAGACGTCCGGTCCTTCTCCAGGAGCCGCAATCCCGGCTGCCTTGCGCTGCTCATAGTCTTTGCGCGCAAACTCTCGTGCGGCCGCATCGATGACGGTCGGAAGAACCCCGCCGTCGGTGCCGATCCCGACATGGTCCTCTCCTCCAACCCGTGCGACATGATCGATGTGATCGAGGAGGACGGCTCCGCTCGCATGCATGTCGGGGGCAAGATAGGGCATGAAATAGATGCCAACGACACCGCCTTTTTCGGCAACGCCCCGGATCGCTGCATCGGAGACATTGCGGGGATGATCGGTGATCGCTCGCGCGCCGGTGTGGCTGATCGTCAGCGGCCGGGCTGCAAAGGCGATCGCGTCGTCAATCGTCCGAGCGCCGCCGTGCGCGAGGTCGAGCAGTAGCTTTTCGCTTTCGATCCGCCGGATCGTGTCGCGCCCGAGGTTCGTGATTCCCGAATTGCGCGGTTCGATCGAACCGTCACCGCTCAAATTTGCAAGATTGTAGGTGAGCTGAACCGCTCTTACGCCCCGCTCCTTCATTTCGTGGAGACGGTCGAGCTTGGGCCCGACCATCGCAGTATCCTGCGTTCCCAAAATGATGCCGAGCTTGCCTGAGCTTTTCGCCAACACAATGTCGGCCGCCTTTGCGACGAGGAGAAGCCGGTCGGGATTGGCGAGAAGTCGGTTATGGTAATCGTCGAGATTCTTGGTGAACCGCTCCCACCCGTCTACATAATTGCCGACCGGAAGAAGCGTGTCGCGGACCGCCGTAACCCCGGTACTTTTCGTTTCGGCCCAAGCGCGGTCGGATAGCCGGAGCACATCGTCCTTGCTGTAGGGATCGTTGATCCCGCCAAGGCCATCGATAATGAGCGAATTGCCATACCAGGAGCCACGCGAAGCAGCCCGTGCAAGAGCCGGACCGGCGAGCGCGGCCGCTGCCAATCCCTGAAGCACGCCCCGCCGATCCAATTGCATTTGAAATCCTCCCCCAAGACGAACCTTTGGTTAGCGGCGCATCAAAGCCAAGAAAAATCGCTCTTGGAAGAGTGCACCTGAAAGAAACGACCGTCCGCACGCAGGAAGGATGGCAGTCGGCGTGGAAAAGCCACTGTCATCACTGAAGCCGAACGTGCATCATGCAATCGATGATGCACGATCGATCGACGTCTCCGGTTCGTTTTCTCGTCGCGCATCTCACCGAGCTTGCGCTCGGCAATCTCTTTGGACGAGATGCCCCGCAATGAGCGCGACCGACCCCGATCGAATCACGACCCCCGAACGGACCAGCGAAGACGGCGATGCTGCGCTTCGTCCCAAAAGCCTCGACGAATTTATCGGTCAGCAGGCCGCTCGGGAAAATTTGAGAGTTTTTGTCGGCGCAGCAAAAAGCCGGGGCGAAGCGCTCGACCATGTTCTCCTTCATGGACCACCGGGCCTTGGAAAAACGACCCTTGCCGGAATCATCGCTCGGGAAATGGGCGTTGGATTTCGCGCAACTTCAGGCCCCGTGATCGCCAAATCCGGCGACCTTGCAGCGCTTCTCACCAACCTTGAAGACGGCGACGTCCTTTTCATTGACGAGATCCACCGGCTCAATCCGGCGGTCGAAGAAGTGCTTTATCCGGCAATGGAAGACCGGGCGCTCGATCTCATGATTGGTGAAGGCCCGTCGGCCCGGTCGGTCCGGATCGAATTGCCGCGCTTCACTTTGATTGGGGCCACGACGCGCCAGGGATTGCTGACGACGCCGCTTCGCGATCGTTTCGGAATTCCTCTGCGCCTCACTTTCTATTCGGTCGAGGAACTCGATCTCGTCGTTCACCGCGCCGCCCGATTGCTTGGCACGGACTTGAGCGATGACGGGGCTAGGGAAATTGCTCGCCGCTCGAGAGGAACGCCGCGGATTGCCGGCCGGCTACTTCGACGGGTGCGCGACTTCGCGCACGGAGCGCCGTCTTCGAAAATTACTGCCGATATTGCAGACAAGGCCCTGTCCCGGCTCGAGATCGACAGCCTTGGCCTCGATTCCATGGACCGCCGCTATCTCACGATGATTGCCGATCTCTACGGCGGAGGTCCAGTTGGGGTCGAAACTTTGGCGGCCGGGCTTTCAGAACCTCGCGATACGATCGAGGACGTGATCGAACCCTATCTCATTCAGCTTGGATTGATCGCTCGAACCGCAAGAGGCCGCTGCCTCAATGGCAGGGGTTACGCGCATCTCGGACTGCCGGATCCCAAACCTGGCCAAAGCGGGTTGTTCGAAAATCAGTAAGGGTTTGGAAAAACCATGCGTTCAGTGGTGAATGCCCGATCGCTTAGCCGCCTTTTCGCTGCGGTTCTGATCGCAGTTTCGCCCGGTTCCGCTGCCTTTGCACAAAATGCGAGCGCTGCACCGGATTATCGAAAGGACTCAAGCTGGCTCTGCCTTCCAGGGCGTGTCGACGCCTGCTCGACGCCGCTTCCAACAACCGATCTTGGACCATCAGGCTATGGCGCAAGAACCGATCGAGCGATCGCCAAGGATCCACCACTCGACTGCTTTTATGTCTATCCCACAGTTTCGAGCGACCCTGGTTTTAACAGCGGCATCGAAATTGGTGCGGCGGAAAGGATTACCGCCCAAATCCAGTTCGCAAGGTTTGCGTCTGTGTGCCGGACCTTTGCTCCAGTTTACCGGCAGATGACCGTCGGAACGATCGCTGTCTATGCCGCGGGTGCGGACATTAGGGCGGCGGGCGAACTTGCCTATTCCGACGTTCTCGCTGCGTGGCGCAATTATCTTGAAACGCGAAACAACGGCCGGCCGTTCGTCCTTATTGGACATAGCCAGGGGAGCTACATGCTCCAGCAACTCATCGCCCGGGAAATCGAAAACGATCCCGCTCAGAAGGCGAAAATGCGGCTTGCCATCATTCCAGGATATAACGTCCTCGTTCCCCTTGGAAAACGTGTCGGGGGTACATTCAAGTCGACGCCGCTCTGCAGCCGATCGGGCGAGACCGGATGCGTGATGGCCTGGAGCAGCTTTCGAGTGAACAATGCTCCTCCAACGAACGCGATGTTCGGTGATACCGATGAGGCGGGAATGACCGTTGGCTGCGTCAATCCCGCGAGCCCGGGATCCCCCGATTGGGTAAAACTCGACAGCGACTGGTTCACCCGCTCGGGTATCGATGTTCCGGGCGGTCCGATCCGCTGGTCGACGCAGGGCCAGCCTGCAACGCCGTTTGTCCATACCCACGGCCTCGTTTCGGGACGCTGCATCAACGCCGGAGGAAAGGGCTATCTTTCCATTCGGACCAATCATGTTGCCGGCGAAAAATGGACCGACCGGATCGGCGGCGAAGTGCCGGTCCTTGGCATGTTCCTCCCGGGTTGGGGAATGCACCTTTCCGATGTCGACGAAGCGGAAGGCGATCTTGTCCGGACCGTCGGGGACATCGGAGCTGGTCTTCATCCAGCGCAAACTTTGCAGCACTGATCCTGTACAAACGAACGCTAGCGGACTTTACGAAGAAACCTCGCTCTCGCTAGAGCAGCTTTTCCATGTCGTCTTCGCCATTTTCACAGCCCTTTCGCGGCGGTTTCGTCGGACGCGAACATCATTTTGCGCTGACCATCTACTTTGAAGATACCGACGCGTTCGGCATCGTTTATCATGCCAATTATTTGAAGTTCATGGAGCGCTCGCGATCCGACATGCTTCGCGCGATCGGCATCGATCAGGCGCTGGAGCTTGAACAGAACGCAAGCGCCTATGCCGTCGTTTCCCTCGACATTCACTACCACCGGCCCGCAAGGCTTGGGGAAGAGGTTCAGATTGTCAGTGTAATCGATCAACTCCGCGCATGTTCGGTGCGCATTCAGCAGCGAGTCATGCGAAAAGCAGAACTGCTGACCGAGGCCTCGGTCACTGCGGCATTCCTCGATGCGAACGGTCGACCAAGGCGACAGCCAAAAGAATGGGTGGAAAAATTCAACGCTATCGTCTCGCAAATCGCATGACAGTCATGAAAACGGGCTTCGCCGCGCTGATCGCCCTGGCGCTGGTCCCTGGCGCTGCGAACGCTCAGGCAAGTTCCGAAGCCGAGGTCATCGCGCTTCCGCCAATGACTACACCGGACTCGGGAACCAAGGGCAATGAGACCCTCGCCATTGCGTGGCAGGCGACCCAGCTCATCGATTCGGACCTTGCCCACACCAGCGAACTCGTTCCGATCAGTCCCGACCGGCAGGATTATTATGCCTTTCCAGAGGTCACCGCGCCGAGCTTTTCGAAATGGCGCGCACGCGGAGCCAAGGCGCTCCTCACCGGCTTCGTCCAGTCACGTTCCGACGGGCGCTACACCATCGGCTGCTATGTCTACGACGTCACCAAGGGGCGCGAGCTTGCGCGTGAGGGCTTCGTCATTGCTCGTGAAGATCTGAGGCGCGCCGCGCACAAATGTTCAGGGCTTGCCTACAAGGCAATCACTGGCTCGCCCGGAATGTTCGATGCAAGGATTGCCTATGTCTCGGAGACGGGTGCACCGGATTCCAAAATCCGGCGGATCGCGATCATGGACAGCGATGGCTATGATCGAAGCTTCCTGACGTCGGGGGATTCGATAGTTTTAACGCCTCGGCTTTCGCCCAAAGCTGCGCATCTTGCCTATGTCAGCGATCAGGGTGGGATTCCTCAAATTCGGATCATCGATCTTTCAAACGGCGCTCAGCATCCGCTTGTGCCAGGAGCCTCGATGACCTTTGCTCCGCGCTATTCGCCGGATGGCGCAAAAATCGTCTTTTCGATGATGCAGGGTCCGAGCAGCAACATCTATGTGGTTGGCGCCGGCGGCGGAATTCCGCAGCGGCTGACGACGTCGCCTGCAATCGATACCGATCCAAGCTTCTCGCCCGATGGTCGAAAAATCGTGTTCGAAAGCGACCGTTCGGGAACCCAGCAGCTGTATGTCATGAATTCCGATGGCTCCGACGAGAGACGAATCACGTTCGGAAGGGCAGCTTACGCCACTCCTCAATGGAGTCCGGACGGCAAGTCGATTGCCTTTACCTGGCGCTGGGGCGGCACGCGCCGGATCGGACTCATTGCGCCAGATGGAACGGGCGAGAAAATTCTGACCGGCGGCTCTACCGACGAAGCTCCAAGCTGGGCCGCGAGCAGTCGCGAACTCATTTTCCAGCGGACCGAGGCCAATGGCCGGCCGGCAATCTACCGATTGAGCCTTGATGGGTCGGCTCCAAAGCAACTGACGATCCCTCTCAATGGTTCGGACCCCGACTGGTCCGGAAGCATGGACTGAAAATTCGATGCGCAAAGAAATTCTTCTGATCACAGCTCTCATTGCGGCGCCGGCCTCGGCCCAGCTTCCGTTCTTGAAAAAATATCCAGCCACGGCGCAAAGCCAAATGCCCGTGCAAAGTCCGTTCGATGCACTGCGCGGCGACTTTGCCCTCCAGTCGGGCGGAACGAGCGTTTATTTTGCTCCCGGAAGCGCGGTTTTGAGCGCTCAGGCGCAAACCATGCTGGTCGCTCAGGCGATGTGGCTCCGGCAACATCCCGAGCTTGCGCTTCGAATCGAAGGCTTTGGCGATCCGGCCGATACGCGCGACCACGCCCTTGCGCTCGGCCTGAGGCGCGCGAGCGAAGCACGCCAATACCTCATTCTGCTGGGCGTCCCCGAGGGGGAAGTCAGTGCAGTCAGCTGGGGAATAGAGCGCCCCGGGCCACCCAGCATCGTCTCAACGCTCGTTGAAATTCCGATCGTCGGTCAGCCGGCTTCATAAAAATAGCAGCGATTGCGTGTTTTTCTGCGCGACTCAGGCTGCGCGACGCTGATCGATCGAGCTCGAAAGCCATGCGCGCGCCTGGCGCTGCGCTTCAGCAATTTCACGAGCGCTCATCTCGAGGGCAATCTCGGCGCGGCATTCCTGTCCCCGGGTGGAGCCCGACAGTGCGGCGAGGTTGAACCATTTGTGGGCTTCGATGAGATCGACCGGAACTCCGCCCTGACCCGTCGAATAGCTGATCCCCAATTCGAACAATGCGTCGATGTCACCGGCTTCGGCATCGGCAATGCGGCTTCTCAAAAGGAACTCCGCACCTTTTTGACTGATTGCGCTCATGATTGAATTTCCCCTTCCTGTTGAAACGGGAAATTCAGCGTGAACTGCAAAGAAATGGTTAACGCTGCTCAACCATGAATTTTCGGGACCTCCAGATTATCGATCAATCTGGTCGTTCCAATGACCGCAGCAGCGATCAGTCTTGCCGCCTCTTGAGGGACGGATAATGGTTCGAGGCTGGCGGCGTCGACCAATGCAAAATAATCGATTTTCGAAAAGCCCGCCCAGTGAAGCGCTTCGCGCGCCCCTTCGAGCACGGGCTGCACCGATTGGCCCGAACGGATCGCGTCGCGAGCGGTCAGAAGCGATTGATAGAGCGCTCCGGCCCTAATCCGTTCGTCATGAGAGAGATAAGCATTGCGCGACGAGAGGGCGAGGCCATCGTCTTCGCGAACGGTTTTCGCCGCGCTGATCGTAACGTCGATGTTAAGGTCGGAAACAAAGCGGCGGATGACTGCGAGCTGCTGGAAGTCCTTTTCGCCAAACAGGGCAACGTTCGGACGAACCGAAAGGAGAAGCTTGGTAACGATCGTCGCAACGCCGTCGAAATGGCCCGCCCGCGCCTCTCCCTCCCAGCGCTCTGAAACCTCGCCGACGTGAATGGATGTCGAAAATCCGTGAGGATAGATATCCTCGACCGAAGGAATCCAGACGAGATCGCAGCCCGCATTTTCAAGCATCTCGCAATCGAGAGCTTCCTGGCGGGGATAGCGGCTCAAATCTTCACTGGGACCAAATTGCGTCGGATTGACGAAAATGGTCGCAGCGACTGTGTCCGCGCTCGATTTGGCCTTTTCGATCAATGCCAAATGGCCACGGTGAAGCGCTCCCATGGTCGGAACGAGGGCAACCGAGCCCGCCATTTGGGCGCGGGCATGCCTTAATTCCTCATTCGAACGAACGATTTGCACGCTTGGGAAGCCTCTAGTATTCTCGCGTCTGGGCGGCGCTTGCGCATGCGCCGGGGGAAAGATCAAGCATGACTCAGCCTCATTTCATCGTCTTCGCAAACGAAAAGGGCGGCACCGGCAAGTCGACGACCGCGGTTCACACCGCGATCGCGCTCGCAGCGTCCGGCCATCGTGTCGGAGCACTCGATCTCGACAGCCGCCAGCGAACTATGACCCGCTATTTCGAGAACCGCGGCGCAACGACGCGAAGGCTCGCGACCGAGCTTCCCCAGGCCAATTACGAGGTTCTCGAAGACCAGAGCGAGGCCTCGCTCGAAGCCGCGCTCGAACGATTAACCGAGATTTCCGACGTGATCGTCATCGACACTCCGGGCCGCGATGATCCAGTCGCCAAAGCCGCGATCCTCAAAGCCGACACGCTCGTCACTCCGATGAACGACAGTTTTGTCGATCTCGATCTCATTGGGCAGGTTCATCCGGAAAATTACAAGATTACCCGGCCAAGCTTCTATGCCGAGCTCATTTGGAACAGCCGCACACAGCGCGCGAAAACGACCGGCAAGAGCGTCGATTGGGTGGTGCTTCGAAACCGCCTCCAGCATATCGATTCGCACAATCTCAAACGTGTTGGAGCAGCGCTCGACGAGCTCGCCCGACGAGTTGGTTTTCGAGTCATCCCGGGCCTTGGCGAGCGGGTCATCTATCGCGAACTTTTTCCCAAGGGCCTCACTCTTCTTGACCTTCCGCATCTTGGCGAAGTCGGAATTGCGCATGTCACGGCCCGCCAGGAACTGCGCGAAATGATTGCCGGGCTCGCAATTCCCGGGCGAGAGGAAGAAAAGCTCGCAGCGACTGGTTGAACAAAGCCCCAATCCCTACGTTCGCGTCGCTGATGACCCACACATTCAATTCATCCATTCTTCGCGAATATGACATTCGCGGAATCGTCGGAGAGACGCTAACCGAATCCGACGCCTATGCGCTTGGGCGAACCTATGCCGCGCTTGCGCGCGATGAGGGCGCCAGGAAAATCGCGGTCGGTCGGGACGGCCGGACCCACTCGAAAATGCTCGAGGATGCACTCCTAAAGGGCCTCGTCGAGGGCGGGCTCGATGTCATCCTCATCGGCATGGCGCCATCGCCGATGCTCTATTTCTCAACCCATCATCTCGCTGTCGACGGTGGGATCCAGGTCACCGGAAGCCACAACCCGGCGGAATATAACGGGTTCAAGCTCCTCCTTAAGGGCCGGTCGGTGTTCGGCGAGGAAATCAAGGGCATCGGCCGCCGCTCGGCGGAAGGGGAATGGAGCAAGGGCGAAGGCAAGGTTGAGGAAAAGGATATTCGAGAAGCCTATGTCGAACGTCTTCTCGAGGGCTTTCGTGGGAAGGCCTACCGCATCGGTTGGGACGCAGGAAACGGCGCCTCGGGACCGATCGTCGAAATGCTGGTGCCGCGATTGCCGGGCGAGCATGTCACGATCTTCACCGACGTCGATGGACGCTTTCCCAACCATCATCCCGATCCCACCGTCGAAGCCAATCTTGAAGATCTAAAGGCCATCGTTGCTCGTGACGGGCTCGACTTTGGAATTGCGTTCGATGGTGACGGCGATCGGATTGGAGCGGTCGATGGCACAGGACGCGTCGTCTGGGGCGACCAGCTCCTGATGATCCTCGCCGAGCCCGTCCTCAAAGAGCATCCGGGAGCGACGATCATTGCCGACGTCAAGGCAAGCCAGACCTTGTTCGACCGAATTCAGGAGCTCGGCGGAACGCCGCTGATGTGGAAAACCGGCCACAGCCTCATCAAATCGAAAATGAAGGAAAGCGGCGCTCCGCTCGCAGGAGAAATGAGCGGACACGTCTTCTTCAAGCATCGCTGGTACGGGTTTGACGACGCACTCTATGCAGCGGTGCGTCTCATCGAAGCGATCAGCGAGAGCGGGAAAAGCCTTACCCAGATCGTCGATGCCATGCCCAAGACTAAAGCTACGCCGGAAATGCGCTTCGCGGTCGACGAGCCGCGCAAGTTCGCGATCGTCGAGGAAGTGCGTGATCGCCTGATGAAAGACGGCGCGAAGGTCGACGCGACCGATGGAGTAAGGGTCAAGACCGCGGACGGCTGGTGGCTCCTTCGAGCCTCCAATACGCAAGATGTTCTTGTCGCGCGGGCCGAGGCGTCGGACCAGGAAGGCCTCGACCGGCTCGTTCAACAGATCGACGATCAGCTCGAAAGCTCGGGTGTGCGCCGGGAAGTTGCAGCACACTGACGATCAGCCGGGGCGGCTAATCTTCCTCGTCTTCATAACCGACAAGGTTGAGTTCGCAGGCCTTGATCTGATGGGTCATGCACCAGTGTTTGAGCGCGTCTTCGCGGCCGTGCGTGATCCAGACTTCGGTCGGCTCGAGCTCCCGGATCGTCATCGTGAGCTCGTTCCAATCGGCATGGTCGGAAATCACCAGCGGCAATTCGACGTTGCGCTGGCGTGCGCGTTGACGAATGCGCATCCAACCCGAGGCCATTGCAGTCACGGGATCGGGAAGCCTGCGCGACCAGCGGTCATTGAGTTGTCCAGGCGGGCAAATCACCACGCGCCCGGCCATTTCGCTCTTGGTTGCGGACCCTGCATATTTCAAATCGCCAAGCGCGATTCCGAAACTCTCGTAAAGCGCATTCAAACGTTCGATTGCGCCATGGACATAGATCGTGTCGCGATGGCCGCGTTCCCGTAGTTCGCAGATGATCCGCTGGGCTTTTCCCAGAGCATAGGCACCGACAAGGACGCAGCGGCTCGGGTCTGAATGAAGCCGCTGAAGGAGCCGGTCGATCTCGCTTCCGGTGTCGGGATGAATGAAAACGGGAAGTCCAAAGGTCGCTTCGGTGATGAAGACATCGCAAGGAATGGGCACGAAGGGCAGGCAGGTCGGGTCGATGCGCCGCTTGTAGTCGCCCGAAACGACGATGCGCTCGCCCTTCTTCTCAAGAACGATTTGCGCAGATCCGAGGACATGTCCTGCAGGAACGAAGCGAACGGAGACGTCGCCGAGTCGGATCAGGTCATCGTAGGCAATGCTTTGCCCGTTTTGCGGCCCGTAACGGCATTCCATGATTGCGAGCGTTTCGGCGGTCGCAAGGACATTTGCGTGACCTCCGCGCGCATGATCGGAATGGCCATGCGTGATCATGGCCTTCTCCTTTGGCGTGGTTGGATCAATCCACGCGTCCGCACCTTTGACATAGATGCCTTCCGGGTGAGACTTCGATCCAGGAACCCAAGCGCGCCATTGGGTGCTATACAGGAAAGCTCGCCCTCAAGTTCCGGCAAAAAAGGAAAGGTCACATGGGAAAGGCGGATATCTGGGCGCTCAACACGATCGGACCGGCGATCCTTCTGATCGTTCTGATCTGGCTAGTCATTCGGGTCCCGACCAAGCGCGAAACGGATCGCGATGGTCGCTCGGAAGATGGATCGACCGAACGCTTCAAAAATGACAGCGAGCGCCGAGCCCAGGGAACCGACGAGCTCTGATCCGAACCTCGCTTCCCCTCGTCGTCGAACGGTGGTTTGAAAGCCGCAGGGTGGACGCCCCGGCGCCATCAACTCGAAATGCTCGAACTCTCGCGGCGCGGCAGGAGTGCGTTGCTGGTGGCAGCGACCGGCGCTGGAAAGACGCTTGCCGGATTTCTTCCAACGATCTGCGAGCTTGCCGACCGGCCCAGCGAGGGCCTTCACACCCTTTATGTTTCTCCATTGAAGGCGCTTGCGGTCGACGTTCAGCGCAACCTTATTGGGTCCGATCGAGGAAATGGGACTTTCAATTCGGGTCGAGACTCGAACCGGCGACACCCCTTCCGATCGCAAGGCGCGTCAACGGATCAAGCCTCCGCACATCCTTCTGACCACCCCGGAATCGCTCAGTCTTCTGTTAAGCTATCCCGATTGGCCGCAGATGTTCGAGGGACTGGGGACGATCATCGTCGATGAACTCCATGCCTTTGCGAAGGAAAAGCGCGGCGACCTTTTGTCGCTCTCGATCGCGCGCCTCCAAATGGCCATCCCTTCGCTTCGCCGTGTCGGGCTTTCGGCAACAATCAGCGATGCCGACGCCTATCGATCATGGCTGGCGCCGTACGCCGAATTTGAAAATGTCGATCTCGTCTCGGGTGAAACTGGCGCAGAACCTGATCTTTCGATCCTGATCCCGGAAAATCGCATTCCCTGGGGCGGCCATTCCGGGCGGCACGCAGCGCGCGAAGTCATGAGCCTTATCGAAGCTCACAAAACTACGCTTGTCTTTTGCAACACGAGAAGCCTTGCGGAACTCATTTTTCAGGATCTCTGGGCGGTTAACGAATCTGCGCTTCCCATTGGAATTCACCACGGGAGTCTTGCGGTTGAAGCCCGCCGCAAGGTCGAAGCCGCAATGGCCGTGGGAAGGCTAAGAGGTCTCGTCGCGACCGCAAGCCTCGATCTTGGGATCGATTGGGGGGATGTCGATCTCGTCATTCAGATGGGCGCTCCAAAGGGAGCTCCCGACTGCTTCAGCGGATCGGCCGGGCCAATCACCGGCTCGACGAGCCGAGTTCAGGGCATCGTCGTTCCTGGAAACCGCTTTGAATATCTCGAAGCGCGCGCGGCGATAGATGCGGTGGAAGAAGGCGAACTCGACCCCGAAGTTTTTCGCCCAGGAGCGCTCGATGTTCTTGCCCAGCATATTTTGGGCTGCGCAGTTGCAGCCCCGTTCGAAGAGCAGGCTCTCCTTTGCGAAATCCGTTCGGCCGCCCCCTATGCCGGTCTTAAGGACCAGACGTTCGAAGAGATTCTGAATTTCATCGCGACGGGCGGATATTCGCTCAAAGCCTATGATCGGTTTCGTCGTCTCGTCCGCGATCCCGACGGCAGCTGGCGAATTGCCGGACCGCGCGTGGCTCAGCAACATCGCCTCAATGCCGGAGTGATCGTCGAACAACCGCTCCTCACCGTTCGCTTCCGCAATGGACGAAAGCTCGGGACAATCGAGGAAGGCTATGCCTCGACCCTCTCGCCCGGCGACCATTTCTACTTTTCGGGGCTGAGCCTCGAGGTAGAGCAATTCAAAGATACCGACATCATCGTTCACGCATCCTCGAAACGGGCTCGGATCGTGACCTACGGCGGGCAGCGAATGTCGATGTCGACCCATCTTGCGAACCGGGTCCGGCACATGCTGTGCGATCGCAACGACTGGAAGCGCTTTCCCGATGATGTCCGCGAATGGCTCGAAGTCCAGTCGACCCGGTCGATGTTACCCGAGCCGCATCAGCTTCTGGTGGAAACCTTCGCCCATGAAGAGCAGCATTATATGGTCGCCTACAGCTTCGAGGGCTGGAACGCGCATCAATCGCTTGGAATGCTGATTACGAGGAGAATGGAAAGCGCGGGGCTCAAACCCCTGGGCTTTGTCGCCAATGATTATGCGCTCGCCTGCTATGGGCTCGAACCGATCAATGATCCAAAATCGCTGTTTTCGGCCGATATTCTCGAGCAGGAATTCGTTGAATGGGTCGAAAGCTCCTACCTTTTGAAGACTGCTTTTCGCGAGGTCGCAGTGATCGGAGGTCTGGTCGAGCGTCATCATCCGGGGAAAAAGAAATCGGGGCGGCAGGTCAGCTTCTCGACCGATCTCATCTACGATGTTCTTCGGCGCTACGAACCCGAGCATCTTCTTTTACGGGCAGCCTGGGACGATGCACGCCGGCGAATGACCGAACTCGGGCGCCTCGTTCGTCTCGTCGACCGTGCGTCGGAAACAATGGTCCACGTGGAGACTGGGCGCATTACTCCAATGGCCGTCCCCTTGATGGTGATCGTTGGAAGGGAAGCGTTGCCGCCCGGGGCTGAAGCCGACGAAACACTTCTGACCCAGGCGGAAGCGCTCGGACAGGCCGCAATGAATATGTGAGGATTTGTTCATTGCCCGTTCGCCCAGCTTCTGCGAGCTTTGGCGAATGCGGGTCTTCGTTTTCCTTCTTCCTTTCGCCCTTGGTGGCTGCGTTGTTTCGACCATCGCGAACACTGCGGTCGATGTCGTCTCCATTCCGGTCAAGGTCGCCTCGGCAGGCGTCAACGCCGTCGTGCCAAGCCAGAAGAAAGCCGACGAGAAGCGCGGCAAGGAAGCGCGCAAGGAGGACGAAGAGCGTGGCAAGCAGGTGAGGCTCGCTGAAGCGCGTTGTCGGAAGGGTGTTCCGCTTCCGAGCGACAATTGCGCAATCTTTCAGCCGCACTGACCGACCCGTGCGCTATTTTCTCGATACCGAATTTAATGGCGTTGGAGGCGCACTCATCAGCCTCGCGCTGGTTCCGGACGACGGCGATGATCTCTATCTGACGGTCGCGACATCGGATCAGATCCTCGAATGGGTCGAGCGCCACGTCGTCCCCTATCTCGACAGCGTGCCCGAGCAATTGTCGTGTCCGCGGCTATCGCGAAAGGACGCCGCGCACGCACTCGAACGCTACCTTAGGCACGACAAGGACCCGGTAATCTTCGCCGACTGGCCGGAGGACATCGCCCAATTCTGCAATCTCATGGTGACCGGACCGGGTGACATGGTCGATCTTCGCAATGTGACCTTCCGCCTCGCCCCTATGAGCAATTTCAGCACCGCTGCGAACAGCAAGGTCCCTCACAATGCGCTTCATGATGCGCGCGCTCTTCGCGACCATATTCTCGAGCTCGAGTGAGGCGATCGGCCATTCCCGCGAAAAAGAGGCTCGCAAATTGCCTGCAAGTCAGCGCGCTGACTTGAAACCTAGCGTTGGCTTAAGTTCTCACGCCCAGCTGGAGTCTCTCGCTCGACCCAGACCAGGTCCTTCAAGAAGAGCTCGCGACCATCGTGCGCATGGACTGAGATTTTGCGGACGGGCTTGCAGTCACGGCGATCGACAAGAACTACATCCAAATTACCGTAGCCCCATTGCTCGCCCCATTGGCGGAGCGCGAGGACGACCGGTAGCAGTCCCTCACCCTTGGCGGTCAGAGCGTAGATCACGCGCCTCCTGTCATGAGAATCTGACGAGCGTTCGAGAATCTCGCCCGCGACCATTTTCGACAGGCGGTCGGAAAGGATGTTCCGGGCAATGCCAAGGCCAGCCTGAAATTCCTCGAAATGCTGAAGTCCGTTGAATGCGCCACGAAGAATAAGGAAAGCCCACTTTTCGCCGATCAGTTCGACTGCTGCCGGGATCGGACAGGACAGTGCCGCTTTCTTGAAATGGCCGATATCTGACGTCAGCGTGTCTCCCGGCATTAGCCGCTCTCTCTCCAATCCCAGGTCATGAAAGCACAGAAAGGCGTCGATGGACAGTTGCTTTCCGCAACCTTCTGGCTTAAGAACGTTTCATATTGAAACGCTTTTTCGTCGTTTCGTTCCGGCTGGGATTTCGAAAAACCATAGGTTTCCCGCGTTAAAACGCGGCATTTGGGCATCGGAAGCGACAAGCTCCTTGCCTTGTGAGCTTCCGATGCTCTTTCGCGCTTGCACAATGGCCTCCCCTCCGCCCATCTAAGAGACGTGCTGCGTCAGTATGAATTGGTTGAGAAGGTCCGGTCCTATGATCCCGATGCGGATGAGGGACTGATCAACCGCGCCTATGTCTTCTCGATGAAGGCTCATGGCGACCAGCAGCGGGCGTCAGGCGATCCCTATTTCAGTCATCCAATCGAAGTCGCAGGAATCCTGACCGATCTGAAACTCGACGATCAGACGATCGCAACCGCGATCCTCCACGACACGATCGAGGATACGGTCGCAACACCCGAGCAAATCGAAAAGCTGTTTGGAACCGATGTTGCGCGTCTCGTCGATGGAGTAACGAAGCTCAGCAAGATCGAGGCTCAGTCCGAAAACGAACGGGCGGCGGAGAACCTTCGCAAATTCCTGCTCGCTCTTAGCGATGATATTCGCGTGCTGCTCGTGAAACTCGCGGATCGTCTGCACAATATGCGGACGCTCCATTACATTCCGAACGAAGAGAAGCGCCGCCGCATCGCGCGCGAGACGATGGATATCTACGCTCCGCTCGCCGAGCGCATCGGAATGTATGAAATGATGACCGAGATGCAGACGCTCGCATTCAAGGAGCTCGAGCCGGACGCCTACGCCTCGGTGATGCGTCGCCTCAACCAGCTGACGGAATCGGGCGGCGATCTTGTCAGTAGGATCGGGCTCGGGCTTCAGCTCTACCTCGCAGACAATGGGCTCGAAGCCGAAGTCACAGGGCGGCAGAAGCATCCGTTTTCGATCTGGAAGAAGATGGCGGAGCGCCACATCAGCTTCGAACAATTGTCGGATGTCATGGCGTTCAGGATCATCGTTGACGACGTCGGCGACTGTTATCGCGCTCTTGGTCTGATCCACAGCCGCTGGCCGATGGTTCCCGGGCGCTTCAAGGACTATATCTCGACGCCCAAGCGCAACGGCTACCGATCCCTCCACACTTCGGTCATCCACGATTCCAAGATGCGGATCGAGATGCAGATTCGAAGCCGCGAAATGCATGAGCAGGCCGAGCGGGGTCTCGCAGCTCACTGGGCGTACAA
Organism: uncultured Alphaproteobacteria bacterium; assembly: GCA_963703055.1. GTDB lineage: Bacteria > Pseudomonadota > Alphaproteobacteria > Sphingomonadales > Sphingomonadaceae > Sphingomicrobium. Next base: position 1,727,226 of record OY969784.1, read on the forward strand.
GGAAGGCAAACCCAAGGCCGATATTCACGTGCCCTGGGTCGATGATCTGGTCGAAATTCTTGAGCATGCCGAAAGCCCCGAAGAGCTGCTCGAGCATACGCGAATGGCGATGTACCAGGACCGGATCTTCGCTTTCACTCCCAAAGGCGAGCTCATCCAGCTTCCCAAGGGCGCGACGCCGGTCGACTTCGCTTATGCGGTTCACACCGACCTTGGCGATCGAACCGTCGGAGCGAAAGTGAACGGTCGGGTCGTTCCTCTTCGAACGATGCTCGAAAATGGCGACCAGGTTGAAATCCTCGCTTCGGAAGCACAGCATCCGCAGCCAAGCTGGCTTCGCTTTGTCGCAACCGGAAAAGCGCGTGCGGGAGTTCGCCGGTTCGTCCGTCACAAGGAACGCGAGGAAACGATCGAACTCGGCCGGAAAATCTACGACGAAATCGTTCAGCGCCTCCCTGCAGAACTCGATCGGGATGCCCAGAAGCGAGCCTTGAAGAAACTCAAGATCGAAAACCAGGACGAGCTCATGATCGCGATCGCCCGCAAGCGAATAAGCGACGAAGCGCTGATGGAGGCGCTGATGCCGGGCTCGGCTGGAGGCGATGTCGCGCCCCGCCCGCTTGGTCAACGCAAGGCAATTTCAATCAAGGGTCTGACGCCTGGAGTCGCCTATCATCTTGCGCAATGTTGTCATCCGATCCCAGGCGATCGGATCGTTGGCCTGAGACGCGAAGACGAAGAGATCGAAGTCCATGTCATCGGCTGCGACACGCTCGCCAGTGGGATCGACGCGGACTGGCTCGACCTCGCCTGGGGCGAAGGTTCAGATGGAGGTGCAGCCCGACTGGTTGTCATCCTTCGCGATATTCCGGGCGCCCTTGGGACGATGTCCGGGATCCTTGGAGCAAAACACGCCAACATCATCAATCTTCAGCTCGCTCACCGCGATGGAAGCTTTCAGACGTTCCATCTCGATATCGAAGTGCACGATCTTGCCCATCTTCACGCAATCATCGCTGCGCTTCGCGACGCGGAACCGGTGAGCTCGGTCGAGCGAAGCTAGATTCGGGCCGCCTGTCGCTGCGAACGGGCATGAGCGTCACCCGCGGCCAGCACTGCAAGCATCACGAGATCCGAAGCGCTTGCAGTCATCGGGGCAATCTGGACCGGATGTTCGAGCCCAAGAATATAGGGGCCAAGAACACTTTCGCCGCCGATTTCTCTTAGCAGCTTGGCCGAAATGCTCGCCGACTGAAGCCCGGGCATGACGAGGATGTTGGCGGGTCCGGAAAGCCGGCTGAACGGATAGAAGCGCTGCTGCATCTCGTAATTGAGAGCGACGTCGGGCGCCATCTCGCCTTCGTATTCGAAATCGACATGGAAGCTGTCGAGAAGCTTCACGGCTTCGCGAAGGCCCTCAATATGCACTCCGGGCGGATTGCCGAACGTCGTGTAGCTCGTAAACGCGACGCGCGGCTCGATCCCCATGCGTCTTGCAAAGGAGGACGCGCGCATCGCAATCGCCGCATATTGCTGCTCGGTCGGCCGCTCGGTCACTGCAGTATCGGCAATCAGCAAGGTGTGACTTCTGCTGACGATGACATTGATCCCGAACGGCGTCGCCCCGGTTTCATCGTCGATGACGGTCCGAACCTGACGCAGCGACTGGCTGAACGGGCGTGTCGTTCCAGTGATCATCGCATCCGCTTCACCCAGGGAAAGCATTGCCGCAGCGAAATAATTGCGGTCCTGATTGACCATTCGCTCGATCTCTCGCCGAAGCATTCCGTGGCGCTGGTGGCGTTCATAAATGAAATCGACAGCCCGGCCGACAAGCGGGGAATTGCGGCTGTTGAGAACCTCATAATCTTTGGGGTTCTCAACACCGAGCTCCTTCAACTGCTCGTGAACATTTTCGCGCCCCACGAGAACCGGTGTTCCAAAACCGCCTTCCTTGAACGCGATTGCCGCTCTTAGAACATTGGGTTCCTCGCCTTCGGCGAACAGCACCCGTTTGGGATTTGCGCGCGCATTCTCGTAGGCAAGGCTCATGACTGCGACCGTCGGATTGAGCCTGGCGCGCAGCTGCTGGCGATAAGCATCCATATCGGCGATCGGCTTTTGAGCCACTCCGCTTTGAACCGCAGCTTCCGCAACCGCCGAAGCGACCACTTCCATCAGGCGCGGATCGAACGGCGCAGGAATGATATAATCGCGCCCGAAACTTTGCGAGCGACCGCCATAGGCCGCGGCGACTTCCTCGGGCACGGGTTCGCGCGCAAGCTCTGCCAAAGCCTCCGCTGCAGCGATCTTCATGGCTTCATTGATCGCGGTTGCATGAACGTCGAGCGCTCCGCGAAAAATGAAGGGAAAGCCAAGGACATTGTTGACCTGATTGGGGAAGTCGGACCGGCCCGTTGCAATGATCGCATCGGGTCTCGCTTCCATGGCATCGGGCGGCCAGATTTCGGGATCGGGATTGGCCATTGCGAAAATGATCGGCTCTTTGCCCATCGTCTTCACCATGTCCTTGGTCAGCGCATTGGCTGCCGAGAGGCCAAGGAAAACATCGGCTCCGTGAAGCGCATCGCCAAGCGTTTTGGCCTTCGTGTCGACCGCATGGGCCGACTTCCATTGATCAAGGTCGGATCGGTCTTTCGAAATCACCCCCTTGCGGTCGCACATGATGACATGATCCCCGCGAACACCCATCGCTTTGATGAGTTCGGTGCACGCAATTGCCGCAGCGCCAGCGCCATTGACCACGACCCTGACGTCGCCGAGCTCGCGATTGGTCAGACGACAGGCGTTGATCAAGCCGGCCGCGGTAATGATCGCCGTTCCATGCTGATCATCGTGGAACACTGGAATGTTCATCCGCTCGCGAAGCGTTTGCTCGATAATGAAGCAATCAGGCGCGGCGATATCCTCAAGGTTGATGCCGCCAAAGCTCGGTTCGAGAAGTTCAACGCACTCAATGAACCTTTTGGCATCGCTGGTCTTCACTTCGATGTCGATTGCATCGACGTCGGCGAAGCGTTTGAACAGAACCGCCTTGCCTTCCATCACCGGCTTTGACGCAAGGGCGCCGAGATTTCCAAGGCCAAGGATCGCAGTCCCATTGGAAATCACTGCAACGAGATTTCCCTTGGTAGTATATTCGTATGCACAGGCCGGGTTTTCCGCGATCGCACGCACAGGAACCGCGACCCCCGGCGAATAGGCAAGGCTGAGATCGCGCTGGGTCGCCATCGGTTTCGTCGCGATGATTTCGAGTTTGCCCGGCCGCCCGTGCGAATGAAATTCGAGCGCTTCGGCTTCGGTATATTTAATGTTCGATTCCGACATGGCCGACGGCCCTTAGCGGAGGCGAACGCAAAGAGTCACGCGCGCTCGCCATTCGGCGATGCGTCAGTTTTGCCGACGGCGCATTGAGCAAGATGGCAGTTTCCTTCCGCGCCCTTTGAAAATCCGTCCCTGGCGGCAATTAAGGGAGTCGCTCGAGGCGGGTCCAGCGGCTACCAGTTGTTGCATGGCCCGAGCCGACGCACCGACCCCAATGATGGCCCAGTATCGCCGGCTCAAGGACGAAGCGAAGGACGCGCTGCTGTTCTATCGTATGGGCGACTTCTTCGAGCTGTTCTTCGATGATGCGAAAGTCGCATCGTCGTGCCTCGACATTGCGCTCACAAAGCGTGGAACAGACGGGGGCGAACCGATCCCAATGTGCGGGGTTCCGGCTCATTCCGCCGATTCCTATTTGGCGCGCCTCATCAAGGCCGGACACCGGGTTGCGATTGCGGAGCAGACGGAATCGCCCGCCGAGGCTCGAAGGGCCCGCGGGAGCAAAGCGCTGGTCGAACGCGCAATCGTTCGACTGGTGACTCCAGGGACGCTGACCGAAGATACGCTCCTTCAATCCTCAAGTGCGAACTGGCTCGCCGCGATCGGTCAAAGCGGCGACCAATGGGCGATCGCCGCAGCCGACATTTCGACCGGTCGCTTCGAACTCTTGAGCTGCGAGCAAAGCGAGCTTCCATCCGAACTCGCTCGCCTCGCTCCCGCCGAAACGATCGGCAAACAAGCCCTTCCCGAAACCAGTATTTTGGAAGGAAAAGGCGGCTTCGATTCCAGCGTTGGCGAACAATTGCTCAAACGTCGGTTCGCTCTTTCAACGCTGGATGGACTGGGCGCTCCCTCACGTGCGGAGCTCGCCGCTGCCGGCGGGCTGCTCACTTATCTGGATGCCACCCAGAAGGAGGCTGGGGTTCTCCTCGATGCGCCTCGGCGGGTCTCACGCTCGGCGCATATGGCAATCGATGCCGCGACCCGCGACAGCCTCGAGCTGACCCGTTCGGTCCGCGGGGCCAGCGAGGGCAGTCTCATGGGAGAAATCGACCGATGCCAGACCGCGACGGGACGGCGTCTCCTGTTCGAAGACATTTCCGCTCCGCTCACTCAACATCGCGCGATCGAAGACCGATTGTCGCTCGTCGCGTGGCTTCACTCAGACGCCATTCGGCGCGAACAAATCCGATCTCTCTTAAAACAGCTTCCCGACATGTCGCGAGCACTTGCAAGGCTTTCGGCTGGACGTGGCAGCCCCCGCGATCTCGCATTGCTTCGCGACGGTCTGCTGGGCGCGTCGGAGCTCAGCTGCGCGCTTGAAAACGAGGTCGATCGGCCCCCGCTTCTCGACCGATTGTTGCCAGACCTTCGAGGCCATGAGGAGCTCCTCGAGCGCTTGAGAGTTGCGCTCGTCGATTCGCCTCCGATCGATGCGTCCAAGGGCGGTTACATCAAGGAGGGCTATGACGAGGCACTCGATCAACTGCGCAGCGCCGCGTCCAATGGACGACGGGCGATCGCGGGCCTCGAAGCTCGCTACCGCGCAACGATCGGCGTTGGTTCTTTAAGGATCCGCCACAATGCAGTCCTTGGCTACCATGTCGAAGTTCCCGCCAAACATTCCGAGCGGCTCCTCAGCCCAGACAGCGGTTTTACGCATCGCCAGACGCTCGCCGGCGTCGTTCGCTTCAATTCTCCCGAGCTTCACGAAGAAGCGTCACGGGTCGTCGAAGCGGGCTTTCACGCACTCACGGCCGAAGCTTCGCACGCCGCCGAGCTCTCTCGCCTGGCAATCGAAAGCGCCACCAGAATTACGGCAACTGCTGGCGCAATCGCGCGCATCGATGTGGCGCAAGGCCACGCTCAGCGCGCCGCGGAAGGTAGTTGGGCGCGGCCGCAGCTTAGCGAAGATCGCTTCCTCGAGATCGAGGGCGGGATCCATCCCGTCGTTGAGAGCGCGCTTCGCGAGGCCGGTGAGCGGTTCGTCGCGAACGATCTTCAAATGTCACAAGAGGACCGGCTGTGGCTGATTACCGGGCCGAATATGGGTGGCAAGTCGACGTTTCTTCGTCAGACCGCGCTCATTGCAATTCTCGCTCAAGCAGGAAGCTTCGTTCCTGCAGCCCGCGCAAAACTTGGCATTGTCGATCAACTCTTCAGCCGCGTCGGCGCCTCAGACAATTTGGCCCAAGGACGATCGACCTTCATGGTCGAGATGGTCGAAACCGCTGCAATTCTTTCTCAGGCTACGGCCCAAAGCCTCGTCATCCTCGATGAAATCGGTCGCGGAACATCGACCTATGACGGTCTTGCGATCGCCTGGGCGGTGGTTGAGGCCATGCACGATAGCGTGAAGTGCCGAACATTATTCGCAACCCATTACCATGAGCTGACGCGGCTTTCTGAACGCCTCGACGCGCTTTCGCTCCATCACGTAAGGGCGCGCGAGTGGAAGAATGATCTCGTGCTCCTTCATGAGGTTGCGGGCGGAGCCGCGGACCGAAGCTACGGGATTGCAGTCGCTAAGCTTGCGGGATTACCGAAGAGTGTCGTTGCAAGAGCAAAAACCGTCCTCTCAAAGCTCGAGGCCGGCCGCGATTCAACCGGAGGAATTGCAGCAGGTCTTGATGATCTTCCGTTGTTCGCAGCTTCCCCGCCAATCGAGCCCGCTCCCGATGCGCTCCTTTCCGCGATCCTCGACATTGAGCCCGACAGCCTGTCTCCGCGCGATGCGCTTGAACATCTCTATCGTTTGAAAGCGCTCGCAATCGAGCAGGGTCGATGACCTTTCTTGAGATCGAGAACCGGCGCGCGCTGATCGATCGTCGTCTTCTTGCCGAGCAGCTCGACAAGCTTCCCAAGACGGAAGCGAGCCGCGCCGAGGCGGTGACGATACTGACGAGCGCTCTGGCACAGGGCCGAGCCGAAATCGGATGCCGACTTAATGCATTTCCAGGAGATGGCCGCGCAGCAGCCCGGGCGACGGCCTTCCTTCATGATCAGATCGTCCGTCTGGTCCATGATTTCGTTCAGTCCCGACATACCGCCGAGAGCGACACCATTGCTCTTGTCGGCCTAGGCGGGACCGGCCGAGGCGAAATGGCTCCCTATAGCGATCTCGATCTCATGTTCCTGACTGGCAAGGAGACACGCGAAGATGACGAGCGCACCGCCGAAGCGACTCTCCATTTTCTTTGGGATCTGAAACTCAAGGTCGGTCATTCGGTCCGCTCGACCCCGCAGCTGATCGCGATTTCAAAGAAGGACATGACGGTTCGAACCGCGTTCCTCGAGGGACGATGGATGTGGGGCAACGAACGCCTGTTCGACACGGCGATGCGCCGCTTTCGAAAGGAAGTGGTCCAGGGGACCGCAGCCGAGTTCGTCGCTGCCAAGCTTTCCGAACGCGACGAGCGGCACGTGAAAATGGGCGACAGCCGCTATGTGGTTGAACCCAATGTCAAGGATGGCAAGGGCGGGCTTCGGGACCTCCACACGCTCTACTGGATCGGAAAATATGTCCACGGCGTCGAGAAAAGCTCGGATCTCGTCGGAGCCGGCCTCTTAAGCGCAGCGGAGTTTCGGCGGTTCGATCGCGCCGAACGGTTTTTCTGGTCGGTTCGCTGCCATCTTCATCGGCTCGCGGGGCGAGCCGAGGAACGCCTCAGTTTTGAATATCAGCCGCAAATTGCCGAGATCATGAACTACGCTGATAGACCGGGAAAATCCGCGGTCGAACGGTTCATGCGGTTCTATTTCCTCAACGCCAAGGCGGTCGGCGACCTCACCGGATTTTTCTTGGCTCAGCTCGACGAACAACTTGGAAAGTCGGGCTTTCGATTCGCCCTCCCGACAATCCGCCGTAAGCCCAAGCGCTTGGGCGGCTTCGTTCTGGACCGGGGACGAATTTCCATCCCTTCGGACGATTTTTTCAAGAATGATCCGCTGCGTCTTATGGCAATGTTCGCTCTGGCCTCGCGCGAAGAGCTAGAAATCCATCCCACTGCAATGCGCACCGCGACTCGCGACGCCGTCCTCATCGACCGCAAGCTTCGCGAAGACACTTCCGCTAACGCACTGTTCATGGAGGTCCTGACCTCAGTCCATCGCCCCGAGATCGTCCTTCGCTGGATGAACGAAGCGGGAGTGTTCGGCCGCTTCGTTCCAGATTTTGGCCGAGTGGTCGCTCAGATGCAGTTCGACATGTACCATCATTATACCGTCGACGAGCATTCCATCCGCGCGCTTGGACTCCTTGCCGCGATCGAGCGAGGCGACCTTAAGAAGGACCATCCGATCTCGACCGCGATCTTCAAACAGATCGCTTCGAAGCGGGTACTTTATGTTGCGGTCCTGTTGCACGACATCGCCAAGGGTCGGGGCGGTGATCACAGCGTCATTGGAGCGGAAATCGCACTTAAACTTTGCCCGAGTTTCGGGCTCGACGCCGCGGAAACCGAGACCGTTTCTTGGCTTGTGCGCCATCATCTCTTATTGTCTTCAACCGCGTTCAAACGAGACCTTGCCGATCCCAAGACTATCGAGGATTTCGCCCGCCAGGTTCAGAGCCCGGAGCGGCTTCGCCTTCTTCTCATCCTGACGGTCGTCGACATTCGTGCCGTTGGTCCCAACGTCTGGAACGATTGGAAACGCTCGCTTCTTCGCACCCTGTTCGAAGCGGCCGAGGAGCGACTTCGGCTGGGATACAAACAGCACGGCCGAACTGAACTTGTCACTCAACGGCAATCGGAGCTCGCGCAGTCGCTGGGCTGGAAAGCAAGTGCGCTCAAGGCCCACGCGAAGCGCCTTCCCGACAGCTATTGGCTTGCCGAACCTTTATCCTGGCAGATTGCGAACGCGCGTCAGGTTGCGGATTTTGAATCGCGTTTCGGAGAGGCCGTTCCAAGCGTCATCGTCGCCGATGATCCAGAAAGTGGCGCAACCCGGGTGAGCATCTTTACAGCCGACCGCGAAGGTCTGTTTTATCGAATCTGCGCGGGGCTGGCGTCAGCGGGCGCAAGCATCATCGATGCGAGAATTCATACGACCAAAGACGAAATGGCGCTCGACAATCTGCTCGTCCTCGATGGTCGGGAGGAGCCCTATCGGGAGCCGAGACAACGAAGCCGGATCGTTCGGTCCGTCGAAACGGCGCTGAACAACGCCGATCCGCCGGAGCTTCCCTCGGGTGAAACTGCACGAAGGACCACCGCATTCGATGTTGCGCCTTCGGTTGCAATCGCCGAGCGCGCGTCGACCAGAACCACGGTTGTCGAAGTCAATGCGCGCGACCGACCCGGACTTCTTGCCGCCCTTGCCGCGGCGATCCACGATTGCGGCCACCAAATCCATTCCGCGCACATCGCAACTTATGGCGAGCGCGCGGTCGACGTCTTTTACCTGACTTCAAAAGGAGGGACAAAACTCGCCCCGAACGAGATCGACGCGCTTCGCTCATCGCTCCTCGACGCAACCCTCAAGGCCGCCCGACCGAAGGCCGCCTAACGTTCGGACGGCCGCTTTCACCGAAAAACCCTATTTGGGCGCAAGCACCATCAGCATCTGACGGCCTTCCATGCGCGGATGCGCTTCGACCTTTGCCATTTCGGAAGTCTCTTCCTGGACTCGGCGAAGGACCGCCATTCCAAGCTCGCCATGGGCCATCTCGCGGCCACGAAAGCGCATGGTCACCTTGACCTTGTCGCCTTCCTCGAGAAACTCAACGATCTTGCGCATTTTCACATCATAGTCGTGATCGTCGATGTTGGGACGCATTTTGATCTCTTTGATCTCCTGCGTCTTCTGCTTTTTCCGCTGTTCGGCGGCCTTTTTCTGCGCCTCGTATTTGAACCGGCCGATATCGAGGAATTTGGCAACCGGCGGATCGGCGTTGGGAGAAATCTCAACCAGATCGAGACCGACTTTGGATGCCTGCTCGGCCGCTTCGCGCGTAAACATCACGCCCAGATTTTCGCCGTTTTCATCGATCACCCGAACCTTGGGCGCCTGGATGAATTCGTTGTAGCGAGGGCCGGACATCGGCTGCGGCGGCGCCATCGAACGGCGCGGATATGGCGGCGGTATAGCAAAGTCTCCAAAATAGTTGTTGCTCAGCTTCGCGAGTTAGGCACTCCCGCGCACGATGAAAAGTGCGAGTGAACAAATGTGAGTCATTTTTGCCGCGACCTGTGGCCTTTAATCGCCAGAGAGCAGGTCAATCCGTCCTCTGGTCGAGATCCGGAGGAACGGCTTCGGCCTGGATCATGGCAACCGCCTCGTCCTTGGTCATGATGACCTGGCGCTCTTCGGAGCCCAGGCGCCGAAGAGCGACCGTGCCTTCATCGGCCTCGCGTTTTCCAACGACGAAAAGGAGAGGAACCTTGGCAAGGCTATGCTCGCGAACCTTATAGTTGATCTTCTCGTTGCGAAGATCGGTTTCGACGCGAATACCGGCCTGCGACAATTTGGAGGCAACCTCGTGGGCATAATTGTCGGCCTCTGAAACGATCGTCGCGACAACCACCTGAACGGGCGCCAGCCAGAGTGGGAACTTGCCGGCATAATGTTCAATCAAAATCCCGATGAACCGCTCGTACGAACCGAAGATCGCCCGGTGGAGCATAATCGGCCGATGCTTCTCGCCGTCCTCGGCGACGTAGCTCGCGTCGAGACGGTTCGGGAGGACGCGATCCGACTGGATTGTTCCGACCTGCCAGGTGCGTCCAATTGCATCGGTTAAATGCCACTCGAGCTTGGGCGCATAAAATGCCCCTTCGCCCGGCAATTCCTCCCAGCCGAACTCTTTGTTGGCCATCCCGGCCGGACCGGACCGCTTCGCGAAGCTCGCTTTCCGCTTGATCCCAGTCTTCGTCGCTTCCGTATCTCTGCTCGGGCCTAAGCGCGAGTTTGATCCCCATAGCGAGCAAAACCAAGATCCTTGTAAATGCGGTCGGCGAGCTCACAGAAGGCGCGCACTTCCTCGACGATCTGGTCCTCGCGACAAAAGATGTGAGCATCGTCCTGAGTGAATTGCCGAACGCGCATCAGGCCGTGAAGCGCTCCGTGCGGCTCGTTGCGGTGGCAGCAGCCGTTCTCGTAAATCCTCAACGGGAGATCGCGGTAGCTTTTGATCCCCTGCCTGAAGATCAAAACATGGGCAGGGCAGTTCATCGGCTTCAAAGCCATGAGATCCGCGCTTCCCGACAGGATCGGAGCATCCTCTTCAACTCCGGGAATTTCGTCAGGAACGACAAACATGTTCTCGCGATATTTCCCCCAGTGCCCTGACTGCTCCCACTGGCGGGCATCCATCAGTTGCGGGGTTTTGACCTCGTCATAACCAGCGGCATCGATGCGGCGGCGCATATAGGCTTCGAGCTCGCGCCAGATGATATAGCCCTTGGGGTGCCAGAAGACGCTCCCGTGCGCTTCGGCCTGGAGGTGAAAGAGATCCATCTCCTGCCCGATCTTGCGATGATCGCGTTTCCCCGCCTCTTCGAGCCGAACGAGATATTCGTCGAGCTGCTTGCGATTGAGCCACGCCGTTCCATAGATCCGGCTCAACATCGGGTTCTTGGGATCGCCGCGCCAATAGGCGCCCGAGACTCGGGTCAGCTTGAACGCATTGGGATCAAGTTTCCCGGTCGAGGCGAGATGCGGTCCCCGGCAGAGGTCGATCCAAGCTCCTTCTGAATCCCCTGTCCGGTACATTGTGATGGTCTCGTCCCTGGGAAGCTCCATCACCCATTCGGCCTTGAACTGCTCGCCCTGCTTTTCGAAGAAGTCGCGCACCTGCTCGCGGCTCCAGACTTCGCGAATGAGTTTCTTGTCGGCAGCAATGATCCGCCGCATCTCATCCTCGATTGCGGGAAGTTCCTCCTCGGTGAACGGACCGCGACCCGGCGCCGGTGCAAAATCATAATAGAAGCCGACGTCCGTCGCCGGACCGAATGTGATTTGTGTTCCTGGAAACAGATTTTGAACCGCCTCGGCAAGGACGTGCGCATAATCGTGCCGGAAGAGCTCGAGCGCGTCAGTCTCGTCGCGCGCCGTAATCAGCGCAAGGTTCGAATCGCTCTCGAATGGACGCATGATGTCGCGTACTTCGCCGTTGATTTGCGCGGCGATCGCGGCTTTCGCCAGCCCCGGGCCAATGGCCGCAGCGACGTCGGCAGGAGTTGATCCCTCCGGAATTTCCCGAACCGACCCATCGGGAAGTGCAATCTTGAACATTTTGGTCATGGTCTCGGCCATGTAGCGGTCAGCAGCTTCGCTCTCAACCGATAGCGAAATGCGGCGATGAGTAAAGTGTCGTTGACAACGCCGATGCGTGATTGTAAAGTTCACTTGTCTCCAAGACAAGGAGACTTGATTATTGACGATCGGGGGAAATGACAATGATGTGCACGGCCGCTGGCAAGCGTTACAACCGGCGCGTAATTCTGCTGAGCCTTCTCTACGCAATCTTTTTTCTCATTGCTGTTTATTGCTTCAAGCATAAGCTCGTCCCCGGCTCGGGACGATTTGTGCTCGCGCTTTTTCCGGCATTGCCGATCATCGGAATTTTCTTCGCGATGGGCCGCTATCTTCTCGAAGAGCAGGACGAATATGTCCGGATGTTGATGATTCGTCAGACGCTCTTTGCGACCGGCTTTGCGTTGAGCGCGGCGACCATCTGGGGTTTTCTGGAATCGTTCGATCTCGTCGATCGTGTCGACGGTTATTGGATCGTGATCGTCTGGTTCGCGGGTCTCGGTCTTGGGCGATTGATCAATTTCGTCACGCTCGGCGAAAGCGCCTGCTGATGGAAAACCGACTTCGAATTCTCCGCGCCGAGCGAAGCTGGAGCCAGCAGGATCTGGCCGGTCGGCTCGAGGTATCGCGCCAGAGCGTCAATGCGATCGAAACCGGTAAATACGATCCCTCGCTTCCGCTGGCGTTTCGAATTGCCGAACTGTTCGAACTTGCGATCGAGGAGATCTTCGTGTCGCCGGCAAGGCGAAGTTCGCGTGCGATCTAAAAATGGCTTCCTACTCAGTCGGTGAAACACGACGAAAGGGCGGCCGATCCCGGGAAAAATGGTCGCCCTTTTCTTTACATTTTTGTTCAGGCCGCCGCTGAAGCGCCGATATTTACCTTCAAATCCATGTCGGCTTTGAGCAATTTCGAAATCGGGCAATTGCGTTTTGAATCTTCCGCAAGCTCGCGAAGGCGGCTCTCTTCAATGCCGGGCACGTCGGCCGTCAGTTCGAGATCCGAACGCGACACTTTGAATCCTTCGCCATCGGAATCGAGCGTAACCGTTGCCCGTGTTTCGAGATGCGCGTCGCTGATTCCGGCCTTCGCGAGCGCGAACGAGAGCGCCATTGTGAAGCAACCCGCATGCGCTGCTGCAATCAGCTCTTCGGGGTTGGTGCCGCGTTCATCTCCGAACCGGGTATTGAAGCCGTAAGGCTGATCGTTAAGAACGCCGGACTGGGTCGTGAGCTTTCCAGCTCCATCCTTTCCAACGCCTTCATATTTCGCGGTTGCCGAACGGGTAATTGCCATGATGCTTCTCCTTCGTCAGGCTTCGACTTGAGCGCGCGCGTCATCGACCAGGACCTCGGCGCGCAGGAACAGTTGTGGATCGACGATCACCCCTGAGCTTTCGGCATTTTCGCGGACCTGGGCCGGGCGCGATGCCCCGATTATCGCTGATGCGACATTGGGTTCGCGAAGAACGAACGCGAGCGCAAACTGGGGCAAGGTGAGCCCGGCCTCGGTCGCGATCGGACGAAGATTTTGAACTGCGCGAAGGATCTCGGGCTTCAAGAGCCAGTCCATAAAGCCGCTCATTTCGGAGCTCGCAGCGCGGCTGTCGGCCGGCGGTGGACTGTCGGGATTATATTTCCCGCTTAAGACGCCCTGGGCGAGCGGCGACCAGACGATCTGCGAAATGCCGTTTTCCGAACAGAGCGGGATGACTTCGTCTTCAGGCTCACGCCAGAGAAGCGAATATTGCGGCTGGCTCGACACGAACTTCGCGGACCGGCCATTTCCAGCAAGATCGAGTGCAGCCTGGATTTTCTCCGCAGGCCATTCCGAAAAGCCGATGTAGCGGACCTTCCCGCTTTCGACTGCGCGCGTGAGCGCATCCATCGTTTCCTCAAGCGGGGTATCAGAATCATATCGATGGCATTGATAGAGATCGACATAATCGGTCTTGAGGCGCTCGAGCGACGCATCGAGCTGCTTTTCGATCTGCGCGCGGGACAAGCCGCGATCGCTCGAACTCATCGGAAAATAGACCTTGGTTGCAAGCACGTAGGAATCGCGCGGGCGACCTTTCAAGCGCATTGCCAAGGAAGGTTTCAGCCGCTCCTCGTCCGTAGACATTGGCAGTATCGATAAAATTGATGCCCTGATGAAAGGCTTCCTCAAGACAGGCGAGTGCTGCCTCTGCTTCGACACCGACGCCGTAGGTGAGCCACGAGCCCAGTGAGATCTCCGAAACTTCAAGTTCGCTATCGCCGAGTTTGCGATATTTCATGGCTGTCCTCCTCGCCTGAAGACGAACCACCCCGGCGCCCGCACGTTCCCTTAAATTCTCGTGGAAAATGACTATGCCGAACGAAGATGAGAAATTCAGATCGTCGGTTTTCAAGAATCTTCAAAAATGAGACTCACGCAACAATGATCGCAATTGAAACGGTTCCAGCCTCGAAGTGGTCCGGTCAAGCATGAGCGATGCACCTCTTCGCCATTTGGACGTTCATGGTCGGACAATCGCCTACCGCGCTCGCGAAGGGGGCGGACCGGCGCTCGTGTTTTTGCCAGGCTACGCGTCCAACATGGAGGGAGCCAAGGCTGTTGCGCTCGACCAGTTTGCGTTTGAACGCGGACTGGCGATGGTTCGCTTCGATTATTCGGGGACGGGATCGAGCTCCGGACGGTTCGAGGACGGAACTCTTTCGAACTGGCTTGAAGAGGCACTTTGGGCGGTGGATTTGCTGACCGGCAATCCTCTCATCCTCATTGGGTCTTCGATGGGCGGATGGATTGCTCTTCACCTCGCGCTTCGTCGAAGCGAACAGGTCGCTGCGCTGGTTGGGATCGCTGCCGCACCCGATTTCACCCAATGGGGATTTTCGGACGAACAACGAGCGGAAATTGCACGGACGGGAAAAATCGAAGAGCCCAGTCCCTATGGCGCCGAGCCGCAGTTGTTCACGCACGGCTTTGTCGAATCCGGCCAGAGGCTTTGTCTTTTAGGCCGGGCAATTGAAATCGATTGCCCGGTTCGACTTCTCCATGGCGACATGGATGGTGACGTCCCGCTCGAAGTCGCGTTCCGGCTCATGACGGCGCTTCGTTCAGCCGATGTCCAGCTCAAGATCGTCAAAGGGAGCGGTCATCGCCTGTCGGAGCCGCACGAAATTCGAGCGATCCTGGACACTGTCGAAGCCCTCCTGGAGGCCCACGCTTGATCTATCTTCTCGCTGCTGCACTTTCGACCGCCGCTCCCGTCGCGGGCCTTCCGCCGCACGGCTCTTCGGCGTGCCCAGACAACTCCACCCCCGATGCCCTCGTCTGCCGCGGACTTGCTGCCGAAAAGAGCGGGAATCACGAGGCTGCTGCTCAGGCGTTTGAAGATGCCGGCCGGGCTTCTTCTGACAAGGACCCGAGGACGGCGCGCATTTATGCGGCCGCGGGCAACCTTTGGATCGCGGCCAACGAGCCCGCAAAGGCTGCGCTCGATCTTGATCGCGCGCTCGCCCTTCCAGGTCTCGAGGCTGCGCAGCGCGGCGAAGCATTTCTCGACCGCGCTCGTGCCGCCGAAGAGCAGGATGACCTCAAGACCGCCCGGGCGAGGTTGAACGACGCTTCGGCGACAATTTCGAACGATCCCTTCTACTGGTATTTCTCGTCCGCGCTCGCGATCCGCGAGAACGATATGACGACTGCACTGTCCGCGATCACAAAGGCGCTGACGCTAGCGCCATCCGATCCCACGGTCCTGTTCGAAGCCGGGCATGTCGCCGACATGATGGGCGACGACGACAAGGCCCGCGACTTCTGGATGCGCGCCGCGGGCAACGATCCCAAAGGCGAGATCGGCAAGGCGGCGGCAAAAGCCGTTGAAATGCTCGGAGTCACTCCAACCGTTAAGACCGATCCCGCCCCGCCCAAATAAGGGCTCGCCTTTTAGCGAAGCTCGTAATCGATCGTGGTTAGACCCTCAGTTTCTGGAACGGCGATCCGGATCCGGTCGAGCTGCAATCCTCGCACGGATCACCGTCTCGAGGCCCGCCCGACCCGCCAGTGTCGTCGGCCGAGCGTTCCCGCGACACGCTGACGTCACTTTCGGTGATTTCATCGGGCCGAAATCCGGAGCGCTTGAAAAATGCGCGCGCTGGATCGGCCTGCTGATCGACGAATTGCTGAACCGGTGCGAGCGCACTCCCCTGCTGGGTTAAATTGATCGTCGAGGTCGCAAGAGCGGCAGTGAGGTTGCGTTCGGGAAACGCCGCGCACCCTAATCGTGCGTTCGGCCATTTTGGCGCGCCTTATCGCCAAGGACATAGCCGCTGGTGGTCCGTCCAATTGCAAAAATCGCAACAAAGCTCAGGAGAACGACGCTGTCGTTCCAAGTTTTCCGGGATCATCTTCAGGATACCCTGCGTTCGCCCGCGTAGAGCGCAGTCACCGGGGCAGTCACCGGGTACGATCAGTCGGGCACGATTGCCGGTCTCGATTGCGACGAATGCCGGTCTCGACTGCGACGAACCGTGCATTATAGCGATGATTTGAGTGAGAGCGAAATGAAATTCCTGCACGCGATGCTTCGCGTTTCCGATCCCGATGCGAGCGTTGCATTTTTTCAACTGCTCGGCCTCGAGGAACGTCGGCGGAAGGATAATCCGGCCGGCCGCTTTACGCTGATTTTCCTTGGTGTTCCGGGCGACGAGGGCGGTGAAGTCGAGCTAACCGTCAACTGGGACGAGACCGGATATGGCGGCGGCCGCAATTTCGGACATCTCGCCTTTGAGGTCGACGATATTTACGAATGCTGCGCCCGGCTCAATGACCAGGGAGTCACGATCAACCGCCCGCCGCGCGATGGACGCATGGCCTTTGTAAGGTCGCCCGACAAGATTTCGATCGAGCTGCTTCAGAAAGGCGAAGCCCAACTCCCTCGTGAGCCCTGGCTTTCCATGGCCAATCAAGGCGAATGGTAGACTGGCCCCAAAACCCGTTCCTCGAACGCCTCGGAACCGAGCATCCGATCATTCAGGCGCCAATGGCTGGCGCTTCTGGAACCAGCCTCTGTCTTGCTGCAATCGAAGGGGGAGCTTTGGGATCGCTACCCTGCGCAATGCTGTCAGGAGACGAGGTTCTGGGTGAGGTCGCAGCGGTTCGCGCGCAAACCCCAAAGCCGTTCGCGCTCAACTTCTTCTGTCATGCGATGCCTGAACGTTTCGACGACAAAGCCTGGCGCGAACTTCTTCGTCCCTATTACGAGGAATTTTCCGTAAAAGAGGGCCCGTCGGGAACGATGCGGCTACCGTTCGACGAGGCGATGGCAACCCTTGTCGAGCAATTGAAGCCCCCGGTCGTCACATTTCATTTCGGACTTCCTCGATCGGATCTTATGGCGCGCGTGAAGGCGACCGGAGCGCTGATCATTGGAAATGCGACCACTCCCGAAGAAGCGCGCTGGCTTGAAGAGAGAGGCGTGGATGCAATTATCGCCCAGGGCTTCGAGGCCGGTGGGCACAGCGGAAGCTTCCTGGGCTCAGACCCCGCCGAAGCGCTCGGACTCTTTGCGCTTGTCCAGCTAATCTTAAATTGTGTCTCGGTCCCGGTCATTGCGGCTGGAGCGATTTCGAGCGGCCGCGCCATTGCCGCCGCTCTCACCCTTGGTGCAAGCGCAGTTCAAATCGGAACCGCCTTTCTTCACACCCCGGAGGCCGCCATCAAAAGCGTTCACCGCACGGCCCTTGCGAACGGTCATACGCTTTTCACAAACCTCATGACCGGCGGTCTAGCGCGCGGCCTTCACGGGCGGTTGATCGATGATCTCGGCCCCGTTCGGTCAGAAGCTCCGCCCTACCCACTGGCGAGCACTGCGCTCGCCCCGCTTCGGAGCGCTGCGGAACAGTCGAACGAATATGGTTTTTCCCCGATGTGGGCAGGCCAGGCTTCACCGCTCGGCCAATCGATCAGCGCTACGGAGCTAACCCGCGAGCTTGCAGCTGAGGCGCTGAAGATTCTTGGTCGCCGCGGGAAGGAGCGCGAACAATGAAGGTTATTCCAGTTCCAGCGTTCCAGGACAATTATATCTGGCTCGTCCATGATGAGGAGAGCGGGGAGACCGCCGTGGTCGATCCCGGAGACTCCGCTCCGGTTCTTGCCGAAGCTAAGCGGCGCGGCTGGTCGATCGATCAAATCTGGAACACCCATTGGCATGGCGACCACACCGGCGGGAACCTCGCAATCAAGTCGCAGACTAATGCATTGATCCAAGGGCCCGCGAAGGAAGAAATTGCGGGCCGCGACGTTCCGCTTCGCGAAGGCGATGAAATCAGACTTGGAAAGAGCGCCGGGCGGGTCATCGAGGTTCCGGGGCATACGCTCGGGCATATTGCGCTCATCTTCGAGCGCGACGGGATCGCGTTCGTTGGCGACACGTTGTTTGCAATGGGCTGCGGGAAGCTGTTCGAAGGAACGGCGGCGCAAATGTACCGATCGCTCGGCCGAATTGCCGCACTTGCGCCCGAGACTCGCCTCTATCCGGCCCACGAATATACGCTCTCAAACGCGAGGTTCGCCCACTCTGCCGAACCCCAAAACAAGGCGATTGCCGAGCGACTTGAAGACGTCGAACGACTTCGAAGTGCTGGGCAAATCACACTTCCGACAACCGTTGGCGAGGAACGCGAAACCAATCCTTTCGTTCGTTCAACGAACGTTGATGAGTTTGCACTGAGAAGAGCGGCCAAAGACAGGTTTCGTTCATGAACAGAAGCTCTTTTCAAGGCAGTTGCATTTCATTCTGGGAGGCTAAGATGCGGAGCATTTCTCTCCTGATCGCAATTCCGGCCCTGGCATCCTGCACGGCCGAAGCACAGGCTCCTACCCTCGATCGAA
The DNA here is from genome assembly GCA_963703055.1 of uncultured Alphaproteobacteria bacterium. Classification (GTDB taxonomy): domain Bacteria; phylum Pseudomonadota; class Alphaproteobacteria; order Sphingomonadales; family Sphingomonadaceae; genus Sphingomicrobium. Next base: position 1,745,706 of record OY969784.1, read on the forward strand.
GCCCAAGCGGTCAGCGAGCTTACGAAAATATCCTGGCGGGCAAGGTCCCGGGTCCACCGATCAACTGTCTTCCAAGCTATAATACCAACGACACGTCCATCATCGATGGCCATACACTTGGGTTCAGGATCGGAACCGAGACGACCTACATTGTCCACCTCGGGCCCGGGTGCGAACTTCTTGGCTCAGGACCCTATGCGCTTTTGACGCGCCAAATCGGCTCATCCGAAATGTGCCGGGGCGACATTCAGCAAGTGCTCGACACGATGAACCACATGACGGTTGGAAGCTGCACGATCAGCGAGATCATTCCTTATACGAAGCGGTGAACGGTCCGGATTAGCCTCGGTAAAGCTTCTCGAGCCGTTCGCGATAGGCGTTCAAAATGACGTGGCGCCGGATCTTGAGCGAAGGCGTGAGCTGCTCGTTTTCGATGCTGAACGGCTCGTCGGCGACGACAAAGCGTCGCACTTTTTCGATAATGGAATTTTCCGAGTTCACGCGATCGAGTGCGTCCTGAAGCTTTTGCTGAAGGTCAGGAGCTGTCGCGATTTCCTGGTCCGGGACCAGAAGGGCCACGAGATGCGGCCGCCGGTCGCCGAACACCATCGCCTGCGCGATTTCCGGCTGCAGGGTTAGCATTCCCTCGATCCGCTGGGGCGAGACATTGTCGCCCTTGTCGTTGACGAGAATATCTTTTTTCCGGTCGGTGATCACGAGCCGCCCCCCCTCGTCGAACCGGCCGATGTCGCCGGTGGCAAGCCATCCGTCGCGAAGGACCTGCCGCGTCTCCTCGGGATTATCCCAATAGCCATGCATGACGAGCTCGCCGCGCACCAAGATCTCGCCATCTTCGGCAATTTTGACTTCGGTATTGAGAATTGGTGGTCCAACCGTTTCCAGCCGGATGCCCGCGCTGGGGCGATTGCACGACAGAACCGGGCCCGTTTCCGTCTGCCCGTATCCCTGAAGGAAAGTGATGCCTAAAGACTGGAAGAACAATCCGACTTCGGGATTGAGCGGCGCTCCGCCCGAAACCCACGCCTTTTGACGACCGCCGACCTTGGCGAGAACCGCCCGGCGCAAGGTCAGCGAAAGAGCGGCATCCATCGGACGATCCCAAGGCTTGATTTTACCGCGCGTCTTGTCGCGGCCGATCTTGAGCGCCCTTGCAAGGAGATATTTGGAAAACTTCCCATTGGCTTCGATCGACTTCAAGATCCGCGCCCGAAGCATTTCAAAAAGCCTTGGAACCACGATCATGATGGTCGGCTGGACGTCCTCAATGTTCGCCGCGAGCTTTTCGAGGCTCTCGGCGTAATAGATTTGCGCACCAAGAGCGATCGGAAGGTGCTGTCCTCCGGTATGTTCATAGGCATGGCTTGCCGGAAGAAAGGACAGGAAAACTTCATCGCCCCAGCCAAAATCCGATGAGATGATGTCTGTCGCGCCCTCGAGGTTATGAAGAATTGCGCCGTGGTGCTGCATGACGCCCCTGGGAGCGCCGCCGGTCCCGCTGGTGTAAATGATGCAGGCAAGATCGCCCCGCGCTCCCGCAGCAAGCCCGTCTCCCGCCGCCGAGCCGCCTTGAGCACTGGAAAGCTCTGTCCAGTCGTGGAAGCTCAACCAGTCGGGAGTCTGATCGGGGCGAACCGGCGTCAAGGAAATGACATCCCGACATTCGTTGGAAGTCAGAACCGCGGGGATCAGAGCCCTTGCCAGCTTTTCGCTCGAAACGATCACCGCTCTGGCGCCTGAATTTTCGAGAATGTGAGAATGATCGCGCGTCGTGTTGGTGGTGTAGGTCGGGACCGTCACGCAGCCCGCCGCCATAATCGCGAGATCCGAAATCAGCCATTCGGGGCGATTTTCGCTAACCAGCGCGACCCGGTCGCCCTTCTGAAGTCCAATTGCCCTTAACGATCGCGCAAGCCCCAGAACCTGCTGCCTTGCCTGGGCCCAGCTGGTCGAACGCCATTCGCCTTCGCGCTTTGCAAACAGGAACGGATGATCCCCTTTCTGCTTAGCGCGCGCCAGGAAAAGTGAAACGAGATTGTCGAAATGTTCAAGCTGGCGCGGCGGAGGCGTCATTCGCTCAATGCCACACCTTCGCTTCGCGGATCGGCGCCCCCGATCCAGCGGCCATTCACCCACTCGATCGCATTGGCCTTGAACGTGCCGTGAGGCAGCGTCTTCACATCTTCATGGCCAAGGGCTCGAAGCCTTGGGATCATGGCCTCAAGCGGAGTGCCGGCTTCGACGTAGACGGTGTCGGAAGGCGCATAGATCATTGGAAGTGCGATCGCCTCCTGCGGCGTCAGATGAAAGTCGAGCACCCCGATGATCGTCTTGATGACCTGGGCAGGGATTGTCGAACCGCCGGCCGCCCCAACGGCAAGCACCACATGGCCATCTTTGCCGTAGACGATCGTCGGGCTCATCGAACTTCGCGGCCGTTTGCCGCCTTCAACGCGATTGGCGAGCGGGCAATTGTCCTTTTCGGGAATGAAGCTGAAGTCGGTGAGTTCGTTGTTGAGATAATATCCATTGACCATGAGGCCCGAGCCGAACGAGCTCTCGATCGTCGAAGTTTCGGAAGCAACATCGCCCCAGCGATCGGCAGCGACGAAATGGGTGGTTCCGTGTTCCTGCTGGAGGGCCGGGACGCATCCCGGCGATGCTCCGTAAGGCGTTCCCGCAACTGCGCTTTCGATGGTCCGGTTTGGCGAAATAAGCGCCGACCGGTGGCGAAGGTAGGCGGCACTCATGAGGCCTTCCAGCGGGACCTTCACGAAATCCTCGTCGGCGAGATATTTGTCGCGGTCCGCATAAGCGAGCCGCTCGGATTCCGCGATCAGATGCCAGGTAGTTACCGATTGCGGGCCCATTGCGGAAAGATTGAACCGCTCGAGCTGCTTTAAGGTCGCAAAGACCGTAAATCCTCCCGAGGAGGATGGACCCATTCCGCAGATCCGGTAGGAGCGGTACATTCCACAAAGCGGCTGACGAAGCTTGGCGGTGTAAGATTTCGATATCCGAAACTCGCATCGGAGCGGGATTGTGCGGCGAGGTGCTCACTTTGGACGCAATCGCGCGCGCGTTGGCGCCACTATAGAAAGCCTCGGCTCCGCGCCGTGCGATCTCTTCCAGATAGTTTGCAAAAGCGGGGTTCTTGATAATCGATCCGACCGGTTTTGGGTGACCGTCGGACCCATAGAAAATCGCTCGGGCTTCGGCTGAAAATGCGCCGGTCGCGGGATATTTCTCAAGAGAATTGTAGAGCCTTGGAGTAACCTTGAAGCCGTCCCGGGCAAGATGGATCGCGGGCTCGAACAATCGCGCCCATGAAAGCTTTCCGAAGCGCTTGTGCGCAAGCGCCATCATTTTGAGATTGCCTGGAACTCCAACGCTTTTCCCGCCGGGCTGAGCATCGCTGAACCCCATCGGCTGGCCGTCTTTAAGAAACCAGTCGCCTGTTGCGGCTCGAGGCGCCCTCTCGCGTCCATCGAACGTAACCGGCAGGCCCTGGCGTTCGGAATAGACCAGATATCCGCCGCCGCCGATGCCCGAGCTTTCGGGTTCGACGACATTGAGCGCAAGGAGCATGGCAAACGCTGCATCGGCAGCGCTCCCCCCTTCCTCGAGGATTTGCGTTCCAGCGGACGCCGCCCTTGGATCGGCAGCGCTGACCATTCCTTTGACGGACGGAGGCGAGGAAACAGCGGGGTTTGAGGACAGGCCGAGCAATGCGGCCCCGGCGATGAGAATCTTCCAGGAGTGCATGCGCTTCGAGCTACTCGGTCCCGACTGCCTCGGCAATGTTGCTAAAACCGGCGCGTTCCAAGCACGTTGCAAGGCCAAAGGCGATTGTTCGTGCGATTGACGGACCTTCGTAAACCATCGCGCTATAGAGCTGAATGAGGTTTGCTCCGGCTCGAATGCGATCGAAAGCATCGTTAGCATTTTCAATTCCGCCAACCCCGATAAGCGCAATCTCGCCGGCCGATGCCTGTCTGAAACGGCGAAGCGATTGAAGGGCAAGAGCTTTGAGCGGTCGGCCCGAAAGGCCGCCCCGTTCACCCCTGCTGGGGGATTGGAGCGCCGGCCGAGAAATCGTCGTATTGGAAACGATGACCGCTGCAATTTTATGATCGATCGAAGCGCGGACGATCCGTTCGGGATCCTTAAGGTCAAGATCGGGCGCAACTTTAAGGAAAATCGGTTTTGGCGAGCCAAGCGACGCGATCGCCGAGAGAAGTTCGGTGAGCGCTCCTTCGTCCTGAAGGCCGCGCAACCCCGGGGTGTTGGGCGAGCTTATGTTGATCGTCAAAAAATCCGCGACGGGGCCCATCGTCTTTACGCCCTCGACATAATCCTTGATCCGGTCTCTGCTGTCCTTGTTCGCTCCGACATTGACTCCGATGATGCCACACGAAGGACGCCCATCTTTGAGGCGTTTAAGAGCCGCGCTCTGGCCCTCATTATTGAACCCCATTCGGTTGATCACAGCCCGGTCTTCGCGAAGCCGGAACAGCCTTGGCCTCTCGTTACCGGTTTGGGGACGAGGGGTGAGCGTTCCAACTTCGACAAATCCGAAGCCAAGGCGAAGCATTTGGTTTGGAACTTCAGCATTCTTGTCGAAGCCCGCGGCAAGCCCCAAAGGCGAATCGAATTCAAGGCCCGCAAGAGACGTACGAAGCGAAGAAGGAAAGGTTTGAACTCGTCCTCCTGGAATCAACTTCAACGCCGCGATCGTCGCGCGATGCGCGCGTTCAGCGTCGAGCGCGAAGGCGAACGGCCGGACGAACGGGTAGAGATTCACAGCGACGGCCTATGGCACGTGATGCACTGTTCGTCATGCCGGTCGGTTGCGTTTCGACACGCAACTGACTAAATCAGAGCGGAACACTCCGAATTGAACTTTTTAACCGTGAGATCCGCATGCGCCTTAGCCATCTTGCCGATTATGCCGTCGTTCTGATGGCTGCGGCCGCGAGCCGGCCCGAAGGCGCGCGTTTGAGCGCGACCGAGCTCTCAACCGAAACCCGGGTTCCGCTTCCAACAACCCAGAAACTAATGGGTCAACTTGCGCTCTCGGGTTTGCTCAGCAGCGTTCGGGGCGCTGGCGGGGGTTTCACGCTTGCAAGACCAGCGGTGGAAATCACGCTCGCCGACATTGTCGAAGCCGTCGAAGGCCCGATCGCGATGACGGTTTGTTCGGAAGGCCGGACCGATTGCGCGCTGGATGCTCATTGCCGAGTAAAGCCTCACATGGGGATCATCGGCAATGCCGTGCGCGGAGCGCTCGGGGCCGTCCGGCTGACGGAGCTCGCGCGATGAACGAGACTGTCAGCAATCGCGAGATCCGGGACAAGATCGCTCAGGATTACGAATGGGGTTTCGTCTCCGACATCGAGCAGGAGTTTGCGCCCAAGGGGCTTAGCGAAGATACGGTTCGCTTCATCTCGTCCAAAAAGAACGAGCCCGAATGGATGCTCGATTGGCGGCTCAAGGCCTATCGAGCCTGGCTCGATATGGAGGAAGTCAGCTGGGCCAAGCTCGATATCCCCAAGATCGACTACCAGGACGCTTATTATTACGCCGCTCCCAAGGCGAAGCCGAAGCTTCAGAGTCCTCGATGAACTCGATCCCGAAATCCGCCGCACGTACGAAAAACTCGGGATTCCAATCGAAGAGCAAAAAGTGCTTGCTGGAGTCGAAGGGGCAGCCAAAGTCGCCGTCGATGCAGTGTTCGACAGCGTCAGCGTTGCAACCACCTTTCGCGAAGAGCTGAAGAAGGCGGGCGTCATCTTTCCTTCAGCATTTCCGAGGCGATCCGGGAATATCCCGAACTCGTTCAAAAATATCTCGGAAGCGTCGTTCCCCAGCGTGACAATTATTTCGCCTGCTTGAACAGCGCGGTCTTCTCCGACGGGACCTTCGTCTATGTCCCCGAGGGCGTCCGCTGCCCGATGGAGCTCAGCACCTATTTCAGGATCAACGCGGAAAACACCGGCCAGTTCGAACGCACCCTCATCGTTGCCGACAAGGGAAGCTACGTCTCCTATCTCGAAGGCTGCACGGCCCCGATGCGCGATGAGAACCAGCTTCACGCAGCCGTGGTCGAGATTTACGCGCACGAGAACGCGGAGGTAAAATACTCCACCGTCCAGAACTGGTATCCGGGAGATAAGCAGGGCCGCGGCGGGATTTTCAACTTCGTCACAAAGCGCGCGCTTTGCGCGGGCGATCGATCCAAGGTCAGCTGGACTCAGGTCGAAACCGGAAGTGCAATCACCTGGAAGTATCCAAGCTGCATTTTGAAAGGCGACCATAGCGTCGGTGAATTCTATTCGGTCGCTCTCACCAATAATTTTCAGCAGGCCGACACCGGCACCAAGATGATCCACATCGGAAAGAACACGCGTTCGACGATTATTTCCAAGGGCATCAGCGCGGGCAGGTCGAACAACAGCTACCGCGGGCTCGTGAGAGTTCTTCCCAAGGCGGAAAACGTGCGCAACTTCACGCAGTGCGATTCACTTCTTCTTGGAAGCGAGTGCGGAGCGCACACGGTGCCCTACATCGAGGTCAAGAACCCGACCGCGACGATCGAGCATGAAGCGACGACTTCGAAAATCAGCGAAGACCAATTGTTCTACGCAATGAGCCGCGGGCTCGATTCCGAGGCGGCTGTCGCACTCATCGTCAACGGGTTTGCTCGCGAGGTCCTGAAACAGCTCCCGATGGAGTTCGCGGTGGAAGCTCAAAAACTCCTTGGAATCAGTCTGGAAGGAAGTGTCGGTTAATGCCGTTTCTATTGATGATTGCTGCAGCTTCGGCGGATCTCGACACGCTCGATCAGGCAGTCCAGCGCTGCGACCGCGCTCCGTAAATCCCATGTTCGAGGCTGAGGCTGCACAGCGCAGCCAGTTTCTGCTCGACACCTATCACGAACAGGAAGGCATCGTGGCCGACCGGCTTGCGCTCAATGACCAGCAACGGGCTCTTCGGGAAATCGACCACCATGAAATCGGCCGAAAAATCGGCAAGCCAGAAGCAGCTCGATCTTCAGCAAGCCGCGCTCGACGATCGTCAGAAGGCGTTGAACGACAAGCGAATGCTCCACGGCATTCACGATGATGCGATGGATGCGCTTCGCCGCGACTTTTTATTGAACTGTCCAGTCGGCGCCTCCGGCGAGGCCAAGGCGAAATAATGCTGACGATCGCCAATCTTCATGCAAGCGTTGCCGAAAAGCCGATCTTGAACGGCGTTTCGCTCGACGTTCCAGCGGGCGAAATCCATGCAATCATGGGGCCCAATGGTTCGGGCAAGTCGACCCTTGCCTATGTGCTTGCCGGCCGGCCGGGCTATGAGGTCAGCGAGGGATCGGTCACGTTCGAAACGCTCGATCTTCTTTCAATGGAGCCTCATCAGCGCGCCGCCGCGGGGCTTTTTCTGGGTTTCCAATATCCGGTCGAAATTCCAGGCATCTCCTACCTTCAGTTTCTTCGCGAGAGCCTCAACGCCCAGCGTCGCTCGCGGGGCGAAGCTGAACTTTCCGGCGGCGAATTCATCACGCTTGCAAAAGCTCAGGCGGCGCTTCTTGGAATGGATTCCGAAATGCTGAAGCGGCCGGTGAACGTCGGGTTTTCGGGGGGCGAGAGGAAGCGCGCCGAAATGGTCCAGATGGGGATCTTGTCACCCAAGTTCGCGATTTTAGACGAAACCGACAGCGGGCTCGATATCGATGCCCTGAAAGCCGTCGGAAACGGCATCAATCGCATCATGCGCGCAAATTCCAAGGGCGTTCTCCTGATCACCCATTATCAGCGCCTTCTCGATTATGTTGAGCCCGACAAGGTCCATGTCCTCAATCGCGGCGAGATTGTTCGAAGCGGCGGCCCTGATCTTGCCCTCGAGCTCGAGCGTGAGGGATATAGGGAGGCGATCCAGTGACTGCGCCGTTTCCGACCCCCAAACAGGAGGAATGGCGTTACGCGGATCTTGCAGCGCTCGAACCTCTCTGGGAGCAATTTTCGGATCGGCTGACGATCACGATCGCCGCTGGAGAAACGTTCGAGGACGTCTGGCTTCCGCTTCCCGACGATGTCCAGCTTCGTCGCGTTCAGCTTTTTCTGGGCGAAAAGGCAAAGGCGAGAATTTTCATTCTCAACACCGCCCCGGTTTATGGCCGGGCGGAGCTTGAGGTCGAACTCGAACAGGGCGCCGGCTTCGAACTCTTCGGTGCGAATATCGGGAACTCGACCTCGACCAATGAAATCGTCACTCATGTGAAGCATCTCGCTCCTGGCGGCCGCTCGCTGCAGGTCGTTCGCTCGGTTCTCAACGGCAAGGCAACCGGATCCTATCTCGGGAAAGTCGAAGTCGCTCGAGGAGCTCAGAAGACCGACGCGGAACAGTCGATCAAGGCCGTGCTGCTTGACCGCGGCGCAACGGCCAACGCGAAGCCTGAGCTCGAAATCTACGCCGATGATGTGAAATGCGCGCACGGCGCGAGCGTCGGTGAGCTCGATCCGATGCAGCTCTTTTATGCCCAGAGCCGCGGCATGGATCCAGCAACGGCACGCGCTCTTGCTGCTCGAGGGCTTCATCATGGGCCTTTGGGAGACGGCGAAAGACCCTGAGGCGATCTTAATGAAAGCGCGCGAGGCGCTGAGGAGGGTGGTTTGAACGCCCCCTCGCATATTCGTTCGGCGCTCGATCTGCGTTCGCAGTTTCCGGCTATCCGCAACTGGCATTATCTCGATAGCGCAGCCACCGCCCAAAAGCCGCAGGTGGTGATCGACGCGATCACCAATGCTTACAGCCGGGATTATGCGACCGTTCATCGCGGCGTCTACCAGCGCTCGGCGGACATGACCGCGGCCTACGAAGATGCGCGTCACGCGGCTTCAAGACTGATCGGCGCGAGGTTTGGTGAGCTAATCTTCACTCGCGGAGCGACCGAAGCCATCAATCTCGTCGCTCGTACGCTTCCGCGTTCGGGACGAAATCGCATTCTCGTCTCCCAGCTCGAACATCACAGCAATATCGTTCCCTGGCAGCTTGCAGGCTATGAACTCGATTGCGTTCCGCTGACCAACGACGGGCAGATCGACCTCGATGCGGCTAAGGCCATGCTGTCGCCTCAGCACCGGCTGGTTGCATTCGCCCATGTCTCCAATGTTCTTGGCTCAATTCTCGATGTCGGCCGGGCAGCGAAAATCGCTCACGACAAGGGCGCGCTACTCCTCGTTGATGGTTGTCAGGCGGTTCCGCGCCTCGCCGTCGATGTCGCTTCGAACGGCGCCGACTTCTACGCTTTTTCCGCCCACAAGCTTTATGGTCCAACAGGGATTGGGTGCCTTTGGGGGAAGAGCGATCTCCTCTCCTCGATGCCGCCGTGGCAGGGCGGAGGAGCAATGATCGATCAAGTCACGTTCGAGGGCTCGAGCTTTCTTAAGCCTCCTGCGAGGTTCGAAGCCGGAACTCCGCATATTGTCGGAGCCATTGGGCTTCACGCGGCGATAAATTGGGTCGAAAGTGTCGGCCTCGAAGCCATTCACTCCCATGAATGTGCGCTCGTCGAGGAAGCGCATCGAAGCCTTGGTTCGATCGAAGGCGTGACGCTCTACGGACCCAAGAACAGCGCCGGGATCGTCAGCTTCAACGTCGATGGGGTGCATCCCCACGACACTGCCACCATATTGGATGACGCGGGTGTCGCAATTCGTGCCGGCCATCACTGCGCTCAGCCATTGATGCGCTGGCTTGGTGTTGAGGCAACCGCCCGGGCAAGCTTTGCGGCGCACAGCGACAGCTCGGACATCGCAGCGCTCGTCAAAGGGATCGAACAGGTCAAACGGATCTTCAAATGAACGAGGAACGGAAGATCGAAACCAAGGTGGTCGACGCGGCGAGCACTCCGCCACGGGCACGCGTACCCGAAAGCGTCGCTCGCAAGCGCGACTATCTCGCGGGGTTTCTCGCAGGAGAAACGCAGCGCGAACCCGAAAGCGGGGCGGGAAGTGCGCTCCAGGCTTCGGTGGTTGAAGTCCTGAAGTCGGTCTACGACCCCGAAATCCCGGTCGATATTTATGAACTCGGGCTCATCTATGATGTCGAAATCAGCGACGAGGGTGATGCGACGATCAGTATGACCCTGACGACGCCGCATTGCCCTGTTGCCGAATCGCTTCCGAACGAAGTCGAACTTCGCGTGCTTTCGGTTCCTGGAATTCGCGATGCGGTTGTGAATCTCGTCTGGGATCCGCCGTGGGATCCTTCGAAGATGAGCGATGAAGCTCGTCTAGAACTGGGAATGTTGTGAACAAGGAAACCAAAATTCGCTCGCGTCCGGCAGCAATTACTCTGACTGCAGGAGCAACTCAAAGAATAGCCAACCTGATGGCGCGCGCGCCTGAAGGCGCGATTGGAGTGAAGCTGTCGACGCCCCGGCGCGGCTGCTCGGGTCTCGCTTACTCGGTCGATTATGTGTTCGAGGCCAACGCCTTCGACGAAAAGATCGAGACGTCCGGCGGCGTGTTCTACGTCGATGGAGCGTCCATCCTTTACCTCATCGGTTCGATCATGGATTGGAAGGAAGACGATTTCACAGCCGGCTTCGTGTTCAACAATCCCAATGCCAAGGGCGCTTGCGGCTGCGGGGAAAGCTTTACCGTCTAAATCGGCAAACTTCGCTTGGTGCCAGGCGATGCATCGCACTCTTTAGCGTTGCGTCGCTCCTCGAACGGACTAGGGCCGCAGGCAATGGACGAGCGCTTCGCCGACATCCGTGACTGGATTTTCGATCTCGACAATTGCCTTTACCCGGCATCGACGGGGCTTTTCACACTCATCGACGAGCGCATGGGCGCGTATATCGAACGCCTGCTCGAATGCGGTCCCGAAGAAGCCAAGCGCGTCCAAAAAGACCATTTCCACCGTCATGGAACGACGCTTTCGGGACTGATGCACGAGCATGGGGTCGACCCGCACGACTTCCTTAGAGATGTTCACGATATTGCGCTCGACCGGCTCGAGCCCAACGACCGGCTCGCAGGGTTGCTTGCACGCCTTCCGGGTCGCCGATTTGTCTTCACCAATGGCGATTCGCCCTATGCGCTTCGCGTGCTCGAACGCATTGGAGTACGCGAGCAGTTCGACGATCTGCATGACATTCATGCAAGCCAATATCGGCCAAAGCCCGATCCCTTTGGCTATAACCTCCTTTGCGATCGGTTCGGGATCGATCCCTCGGCCGCCTTGCTGGTCGACGACATGATCCAAAACCTAGCTCCCGCAAAAGCCATGGGAATGATGACGATCTGGGTCGACAATGGCTCGGAACGCGGCAACCACAATTATGACGAGGCGGCCTTCGATGAACGGATCGGCGATGTCGCAGCCTGGCTCGAACGGATTTTGGGGGAAGAATGATGGACCGGGAGGTTGAGGCGCTCGTCGAGCAGGGCTGGAATGAGCGCGATTCGATCGGCGCGAGAACTCAAGGAGACCTGCGCCTGGCTGTCGACCGGGCGGTGGCTGCGCTCGATCGCGGCGAGGCTCGGATTGCAGAAAAGACGGATGAAGGCTGGACCGTCCATCAATGGTTGAAAAAAGCCGTGCTTCTTTCGTTCAGGCTAAGCCCAATGGGAGCAATCGAGGGCGGACCGGGCGGCGCTCGCTGGTGGGACAAGATCCCATCGAAGTTCGCCGGCTGGAGCGAGAGGGATTTTGAAAAGGCTGCCTTCAGGGCTGTTCCTGGAGCGATCGTCCGGCGCGGCGCATTTATCGCGCCAGGCGCCGTTCTCATGCCAAGCTTCGTCAATATCGGAGCTTATGTCGGCGAATCCGCAATGGTCGACACCTGGGCGACGATTGGAAGCTGCGCTCAAATTGGAAAGAACGTCCATATTTCCGGCGGAGCGGGAATCGGAGGGGTTCTCGAGCCGCTTCAGGCGGGGCCGGTCATCATCGAGGACGGCTGCTTCATCGGGGCTCGATCGGAAGTCGCCGAGGGCGTGATCGTCGAACAGGGCGCGGTTCTCTCGATGGGCGTTTTCCTTGGGGCTTCGACCAAGATCGTCGATCGTTCGTCGGGCGAAATCCATTACGGCAGAGTTCCAGCCTATTCGGTCGTTGTTCCCGGAACTCTTCCGGCCAAGGATGGCGGCCCAGCGCTCGCCTGCGCAGTCATCGTCAAGCGCGTCGATGAACGAACGCGCTCAAAAACGAGCATCAACGAGCTTCTTCGCGACTGATCAATTTGCCACCATCAAGAAGCGAGCGGCGATAAGCTGAGCTTATCGCCTTGCCCTAACCATCTGTTGGCCAAGGGGCGCTCCGGCTCTTAGCAGGATGGGGTCTTCACCAGCGCTTTTTGAGCGATCAAGCCGATGGACTTGTCGCGAAGCGCGCATTGAGCGAGCGTTTTTACATGATCAGAACGCGAATGAACGGTTCCGACTGGTCCGTCCTTCTACTCCTTGCTCTCATCTGGGGCGGGGCGTTCTTCTGCATTGGCATCGCGGTTAAGTCCGTTCAACCGATGACCTACGTCTGGCTTCGACTGACGATCGCTTCAGCCGGAATTTGGTTCTATTTGCGCTTGAGCGGAAAGCCTGCGGGAATTCCGCGGCAGGCTATCGGCCCGCTCCTCATTCTTGCTCTTCTCAACAACGTTCTGCCCTTCCTCCTTATCGGCTGGGGGGAAGTTCATATTGCAAGCGGGCTCGCTGCGATCCTCAACGCAACCACACCGATCTTTGGAGTAGTGGTTGCGCATTTCCTCACCAGCGACGAACGGATCAGCGTCGCCAAACTGGGCGGGGTCGGGCTCGGGATCGTCGGCGTTGGAGTCATGGTCGGAAAGTCGTTGGTCACGAACTCCGATCACGAGGGACTTGCCGAAATCGCCTGCCTCATCGCTTCGCTGAGCTACGCGCTTGCTGCGGTCTGGGCGCGGCGATTTAAGACCATGGGCGTGTCACCGCTTGGAGTGACCGCCGGCCAGCTGACCGCAGGGGCGATCCTCATCATGCCACTTGCAGTTGGCATCGACCGGCCGTGGTCTCATCCGCTTCCACCGCTCGGCGCCTTTGCGGCAATCGCAGCGCTTGCCCTGGCATGCACCGCCTTCGCCTATGTGCTTTATTTCCGACTGATCGAGACTTCGGGGGCGACCAACGCCCTCCTGGTGACGCTGGTCGTCCCACCCATTGCCGTCCTATTTGGCGCAATTTTCCTTCGCGAAACATTTGAAGCCAAGGACTTTGCTGGGCTTGCTCTTATCGCTGCGGGGCTGGTCGCAATCGATGGCCGGCTATTTAGTATGATCCCGTTTTTGCCTCGGCGAGGAGCTTCGCCGCCGCCGGGCTCGTCCAGTCCTGGTCACCGACATAGCGCCAGACTTCTTTACCGGTGGCGTCAAACAGGATCGAGGTTGGGAGAACTTCTGCGTCAAGTGCGCCCGAAAGCGCCATCTTGGGGTCCTGATAGCCTTTGAGAGTCGTAATCTGGTGCGCCTTCAGGAACGCCTCGACCGACGCGTGCGGCGCCATGTCCTGACTGATTGCAACAACGTTGAACCGCCCGCCGTTGGTTCGGGCGAGCTGATCGAGCGTCGGCAATTCCTTGATGCAGGGCGCGCACCAGCTTGCCCAGAGATTGATGAGGGTTGGCTTGCCCTCAAACGCCTTGAGACTCGTTGATGCGCCTTCGGGACCGTCGAACTGCGCATTTGGCGCAGCGTCCCCCGCGTGACTTCGATCGACACCTTTGAGTGAGGGCTGGAGAGAGGTCTGGGCCTGATTGCCCGTCGGTGCTGACGTATTGTGACAGGAGCAAAGTGCGACCGCGAGGCCGCCGATCAGAAGGAAACGCATGAGCGAGGCGCTAGCGTAAGCCTCGTCGAACCGCTAGTCGGCAGGCATGACGCTGCGCCGGATCCTTGCGCTCACAATCGCGCTCACAACCGCGCTCGCTCTTGGAAGCTGCGGACATGTTGCGGATCTCGCGCCATCGAAAGGCCATTCGCTTCCGGTCAAACCATTGATGGCGCGCGCAACTCCAACCTCGAACGACCTTCTTGCAATTCCAACCTATGCCAAGCCCGACCGGGTCGATGAACTCATGAGCCGGTCCGAGCCTCGTCCGCAGGATCCTTTCGATCTTCCGCCCGCTTCCGGCGGTGCTGCTCCCTCGCTTCCGCCCGGTTCCGAGACTCAGCCGGCGATGAACCAGACGGCTCCGACCGGGCCCGCGCCAACCAACCCAGGAGACTGAGGGCCAAATGCCGCAACGCGTTCGAAAGGCGGTGTTCCCGGTCGCTGGTCTTGGCACCCGTCTCCTTCCGGCAACAAAAAGCATTCCAAAAGAGATGGTGACGATCGTCGATCGGCCGCTCATTCAATATGCCGTGGACGAGGCGCGGGAAGCTGGGATCGAGCAGCTCATTTTCGTGACGGGCCGCGGGAAGGTCTCACTCGTCGACTATTTCGATTCCGCCTTCGAGCTCGAAGCGGCAATGACGGCAAAGGGCAAAAGCCTCGAAATTCTTTCGCCATCCAAAGCCGGCTTTGGCGAAGTGATCACCGTCCGCCAGCAGCAGCCGCTCGGGCTCGGTCACGCGGTCTGGTGTGCCCGCCATGTCGTTGGCGATGAGCCGTTTGCAGTCCTTCTTCCTGACGAGCTGATGCTCGGAACGCCCAATTGCCTCGCTCAAATGATGGACGCTTACCAAAAAGTCGGCGGGAATCTCGTCGCTGCGCTCAAGGTCCCCGATGATCAAACCCACAAATATGGAGTGATTGATCCGGGAAAAAGCGACGGTCGGCTGACTGAGATTCTGGGAATGGTCGAAAAGCCTCCGCAGGGGAGCGCGCCATCCAATCTGATGCTGCCGGGACGATACATTCTTCAGCCATCGGTTATGCGCCAGCTCGACCAGCAGGAGACCGGCGCAGGCGGGGAAATTCAGCTGACCGACGCGATGGCGAAATTGATCGGGGACGAGCCCTTTCACGCCTTTCTGTTCGACGGGGAACGCCACGACTGCGGAAGCGCTGCGGGATTCGTGATCGCCAATCTTGCCGTCGCTCTTCGGCGCTCTGAAATCGCTCCGGAACTGCGCGAATTCTTAAGCCGCACTCAAGGATCGAGCTCGACATCCCAGTAAAGATAGTCGCGCCAGCTTTCATGAAGATAGTTGGGCGGAAATCCGCGACCGTGCTCCTGAAGCTGCCAGGTGGTCGGACGAATGGGCTCACGCATGAGATGCATGTGCGCTTCGCCGGGCGTTCGACCGCCTTTTTTCAAATTGCAGGGCGCACAGGCGGTCGCGACATTTTCCCACATGGTTCGTCCGCCGTGGGCTCTTGGAACGACATGGTCGAACGTCAGCTCGCGGCCCGATCCGCAGTAGACGCAGCGAAATCGGTCGCGAAGAAAAAGATTGAACCGGGTGAATGCCGGATATTCGTTGGGGCGGACATAATCCCTGAGCGCAATGACCGACGGGAGCTTGAGCGCGACGCTCGGGCTATGCACCTCGCGGTCATAATGAGCGACAATGTCGACACGCTCGAGGAACATCGCCTTGATCGCAGTCTGCCAGGGCCACAGCGAAAGCGGATAATAAGAGAGCGGCGTGTAGTCCGCGTTGAGGACCAGCGCCGGGCAACTTTCGGGGTGACGGATAAGCTCTGGATAATACATGCGAGCGCGAGCAGCCTTTCGTCCGGTGGGTCCGAACTCCAGCTCCCCGGCCTCGTCGCACTCAAGGAGGAGAGGGCACCCGGCCCACTTCCCTTGTCGCCCGCCGGATGCCAGCCCGGCGTGACATGGTTATGACAGCATCAGTAGTGATGCGGGGTCAAGAGCCCTTTGAGCAACACCGATCATGATTGTGACGCGGTTCGCACCCTCTCCAACCGGTCGACTGCATCTTGGCCACGCCTATAGCGCTGTCCTTGCTCATCATCATGCGCGCTCGAGCGGCGGGAGATTTTGTGTTCGGATCGAGGATCTCGATCCCACTCGCGCCAGGAAGGAGTTCATCGAGGCAGCACTGGGCGACCTCGCCTGGCTTGGCCTTGAGTGGGACGAGCCCCTCCTCGTTCAGTCGCACCGCTCTTCACATTATCAAAAGGCTTTGGACGAGCTTCGCTCAAACGGCCTGGTTTATCCATGCTTTTGCACAAGAAGCGACATCGCAGCAGCACTCGAGGCCCCGCACGGACGAGAAGGTTTATACCCCGGAACCTGTCGCGGACTTGCCGTTGACGAGGAAAAGCTCTCCTCAATGCCGCATTGCTGGCGGCTCGATGTTTCAAAATCCCTGGCTCTCACCGGGTATCCGTCCTGGCGCGAAGGAAATGGAGAGCGAATTTCATCGCAGGCGCTCGATCTTGGAGACGTCATTCTTGCGCGAAAGGACGCGCCCTCCTCCTATCATCTCGCTTGCGTCATCGACGATGATGAAAGTGATGTAAGCTGCGTCACTCGAGGGTCGGACCTTCGTTTTTCAACTCCAATTCAGCGGCTGTTGCAGGACCTTCTCCAATTATCCGAGCCGACCTATTGCCATCACCGGCTCGTTGCTCACCGCGACGGACGGCGTCTTGCCAAACGGGATCTTGCGCCAACACTCGAAGCAATGCGGAAGAGCGGTGCGGACGGACCTCGCCTTGCCTTCGATCTGCTTCACGACCGGCTGCCTCTTGGTTTCACATTCGTGGACGTCTAAGTCCTTTCGAATGCGGATCCTCCTGCTCGTTCTGCTGCTGCTCGCAATGGCCGCGGTCGTTTACGTTCTCGTTCGCGGAGTCATCGCCATGGCGTCCGGCCGGGACGTCACCGGAGAACAATCGCAGATGTGGATGCGACGCCGGGTTCTGTTCCAGGCGGTCGCAATCATTCTTGTCATCCTCATTCTGTTCGTCGCGAGCGCGTCGTCGAGCCACTAAAGCAAAACGCCGTTGGTCAAGCTCAACAAAATTTACACCCGCACCGGCGATAAGGGGAGCGCCGGTCTCGTCGACGGCAGCCGCCTCAGCAAGGCGAGCCGTCGAATGATTGCGATCGGCGATGTCGACGAGGCCAATGCTTCGCTCGGGATCGTCATTGCGTCAATCAGCAGCGAGACCCTCAAAGGCCAGCTGACGAATATTCAGAACGATCTTTTCGATCTCGGGGCGGACCTTGCAACGCCTGGAGAAATCGAAGGAGCCCTTCGGATCGTCGGATCGCAGGTCGAACGGCTCGAACAGGAAATCGACGAGATGAACGCCGATCTCGAGCCATTGACGAGCTTCATTCTCCCAAGCGGATCGATGGCGGTTTCAAGCCTCCATCTTTCGCGTTCGATCGTTCGTCGAGCGGAGCGATCCGCGGTCGCACTCACCGAGGTGGACGGGCTCAACCCTCACCTTCTCGCTTATCTCAACCGGCTCTCGGACCATCTTTTCGTTACGGCGCGTTGTGTCGCGTCGGGTGAAGGTGGCGACGTCCTCTGGAAACCCGGTGCGAGCCGCACTTAGCGGCTGAAGATCGTTTCAAAGGGACTCAACTTCTGTTTTCGTCTAATGCGCAGCAGATGGCGACCCACGCTCGGCCAGCACCAGCGCGTGATCTTGCGCTTCGCCTCTTCAAGACGCGACAACTGACGCTCGATCTTGCAGCTTCGCTAAGCGATGCGGATTCAACGATCCAGCCCTTCCCCGATGCCTCGCCCGCCAAATGGCATCTCGCGCATACGACCTGGTTTTTTGAAACCTTCGTTCTTCGTGATCACGTTCCCGATTATCGCCTGTTCGACGAGACCTGGGCGTTTCTTTTCAACAGCTATTACGAAGCCGAAGGCCCAAGACACGATCGACCGCGTCGAGGCATGCTGAGCAGGCCCTCGCTCGATGAGGTGCGAAACTACCGGGCGCATGTCGACGAGGCGCTCGAGCGCGCCGTTCCTTCATTGTCGCCCGACGTGCAGGCTCTGATCGAACTTGGGATCAATCACGAGCAGCAGCATCAGGAGCTCTTCCTTACCGACATCCTTGCAAGTTTTGCCGAGAATCCGCTCGAGCCGGCCTACGGCAGGCTTTCAAAGCCAGGCTGCTTCGCGATCGAACCGATGTCCTGGCACAGGGGGCGGAACGGAGTTGTGGAAATCGGTGCGAACGATGTCGGATTTGCGTTCGACTGCGAGTGGCCGCGGCACGAAACTTTTCTTTCGAGCCACCAACTTGGCGGCCGCCGAATCACCAATCGGGAATGGGACGAGTTCATTGCCGACGGCGGCTATCAGACTTCGACCTTGTGGCTATCGCAAGGATGGGATTGGGCGAAGAGCGAGAGCATCGTTTCTCCGCTCTACTGGCGCGAGGATGGAACGGAATTCACGCTTGGCGGACGCCGACCGCGCGAAGCTGCAGCTCCGGTCGCCCATATCAGCTATTTTGAAGCCGACGCTTTTGCCCGCTGGGCGGGTGCACGGCTTCCAACCGAAGCGGAATGGGAAGATTTCGCATCGTCTCATGATGCGATGATGGGCAACCAGCTCGACCACGCTGGAGCGGTCATTCCACGTCCTGGTGGAGGGATGTTCGGCGATGTTTGGGAATGGACCAAGAGCGCATTCGATTCCTACCCCGGATATCGCGCCGACGAGGGAGCAATAGGCGAATATAACGGCAAATTCATGTGCGCTCAGTTCGTCCTTAAGGGCGCAAGCGCTGCAACGCCGCGCGGTCACAGCCGCGCCTCGTACCGGAATTTCTTTCCGCCGAATGCGCGCTGGCAATTTACGGGTTTAAGGCTTGCACGGGACTGCTGATCCTCAATTTCGAGCGGATGTTCTCGCCGGTCTTTCGGCGCCAATCCCTGCGATTCCGGCCCGCTGGCTTTACGACCACCGAGGCTCTCAGCTGTTCGATGAGATCACCCGGCTGGGCTCCTACTATCCGACGCGGACCGAAACCGAACTGTTGCAGCGCATCGTTCCGGAAATTGGAAGGCACGTTCCAGCTCGAGCTGCGATCATCGAATTTGGGGCAGGCTCTGCGACCAAGACTCCAATTCTTCTCGAGGCGATTGCGCCCGCAGCCTATGTCCCGGTCGACATTTCGGGCGACTATCTCGCCGACAGTGCGGCAGCGGTTCAGGCAAACTTCCCAGCGATCGACGTTGTTCCGGTCACTGCCGATTTTGCACGTCCGTTCAAACTTCCACCGAGCGTCAAAACGCTCCCCAAAATCGGATTTTTTCCGGGATCCACCATCGGCAATTTCGTGCCGTGGAGCGCGACCAACCTCCTTCGCCAATTTCGAAAGCTGCTTGGTCCCTGCTCACAGCTCCTCATCGGGATGGACCGGGTGAAGCCGGTCGAGCGCCTGATGGCCGCCTATGACGAACCCGAAGGCGTGACTGCGAAATTCAACCTCAACCTCTTGAGACGAATTAACCGCGAGCTCGATGGGACGATTCCCACTGACCAGTTCCGCCACGAAGCGCGCTGGAACGACATTCTTTCGCGTGTCGAAATGCACCTCGTCGCAACGGGAGATTGCGAATTTTCCGTCGCTGGGCATGAATTTCGCTTCGCAAAGGGCGCTTCGATCCACACCGAGAACAGCCACAAATACGGGCCGCGGGGATGCCGGGTGCTCCTTCTCTCCGGAGGCTGGACTCCAACCTCGGAATGGACCGACGATGGCGGCGACTTCGCCGAAATCCTTGCGACAGCCGAACCCGAGAGGTTTGCGCCCTAATCACAGCGCGGCTAAGCGAAGCCATGGTCCTTGCCCTCGTCAGTATTGCCAACCTTCTCCTCAGCATCGTCACCTGGGTCATTATCGTCCAGGTGGTCCTAAGCTGGCTTCTTGCATTCAACGTTCTCAACACGAGTTCGCATGGAGTGCGCACGTTCGCGGTCGCAATCGACCGTTTGACGGCTCCTCTCTATCGTCCGATCCGGCGCATGCTCCCCGACTTTGGCGGGATTGATTTCTCGCCGCTCGTCGTTCTCATTCTGATCCAGGTGATCAAACGGCTGCTGGATGGGGTCGTCACCCAATATTATATCGGCTCATGACCGCGAAGCTGATCGACGGAAAAGCTGCCGCCAAGGCCCTTCGTGTCGAGATTGCCGAGCGCGTTGGGGAGTTCAAGGCCGCGGTCGGGAGGGCGCCCGGCCTTGCCGTCGTCCTGGTCGGTGATGACCCGGCATCGGCAGTTTATGTTCGGTCGAAAGGAAAGGCGACGATCGAGGCTGGAATGGAGAGCTTCGAGTTTCGTCTCGAATCGACGACCAGTCAGGATGAACTCATCGCACTCGTCGACCGCCTCAACCAGGACCCAAGCATCGACGGGATACTCGTCCAGCTCCCGTTACCGGAACAGATTGATGAACGGGCGATCATCACTCGGATTTCGCCAGACAAGGATGTCGACGGATTTCATCCGGTCAACGCGGGACGCCTCGCGATCGGTCTCCATGGCTTCGTCCCCTGCACTCCGCTTGGCTGCCTCAAACTGATTCAATCCGAGCTCGGCGATCTTCAGGGCAAGGAAGCGGTCGTGATCGGACGCTCGAATATCGTTGGAAAGCCGATGGCGTTCCTTTTGCTTCGCGAGAATTGCACGGTCACGATTGCACACAGTCGCACGCGCGACCTTCCCGATGTCGTCCGGCGCGCGGACATCGTGGTTGCGGCCGTCGGCAAATCGGAAATGGTGAAGGGCGATTGGCTAAAGCCTGGAGCGACGGTGATCGACGTCGGAATCAATCGACTGCCTGCAGAAGACGGCAAGAGCCGTCTGGTCGGCGATGTCGATTTTAAATCCGCAGCGAGCGTCGCGGGTGCGATTACGCCCGTTCCCGGCGGGGTTGGACCAATGACCATCGCCTGCCTCATTCGAAACACCTTTGTTTCGGCCGCCCGGCGCGATGGGTTTCGATATGACAAATCGCTTTAGCTAAGCCACGCGGATGGACGTCGATTTTGGTCAAGAGTCGCGATAAAATATGATCGAGCTGTTTGGATCTGCGCTCGTCACCTTTCTGGTCATTATCGATCCGCCGGGCTGCGCTCCGATTTTTGCGGGCCTGACCCGCGGAACTTCGCAAGCCCATCGCCGCGCTCAAGCCCTTCGATCCTCAATCGTAGCCTGGGCCATTCTCATGTTTTTCGCATTGCTCGGACGACCGCTTCTAAAGGGGCTTGGAATCAGCCTTGCAAGCTTTCGAATTGCCGGCGGAATCATGCTCTTTTTCATTGCAATGGATATGGTCTTCGAGCGCCGCACTCAGCGCCGGGAGGAACGCGCGCTTTCGATCGAAGGAACCGCCCAGGCAGAAGACATCAGCGTCTTTCCGATGGCAATGCCGATGATCGCCGGACCCGGTTCGATCGCGAGCGCGATGCTGTGGGTTTCGCGCGCCGAAACGCCCGTGCACGTTGCCGTCGTGCTTGGAGCGATCACGGTCGTGATCGTGCTCACCTTCATCACGCTTCTTGCCTCGGCTCCCCTCATGCGATTGATCGGCGACAAGGTTGAAGCGGCGATCACTCGCCTACTGGGAGTCATCCTTGCCGCTCTTGCAGCGCAGTTCGTGATTGACGGCCTAAAACAGAGTTTCCCACACGTCCTAGCCTAGCCCACCACTTTCCACATTTTGTAGGGCGAATCCTTGGGAAGAGCGATTGGACTCAGCCATTTGGGCACCTCACCGCGTTCGAGCTGGCCATAGAATCCCTTGGGGGTTTCGGACATGAAGATGGTCGTCGTCGAACTCTTGGGACAGCTCAGCACATAATTGGAATGATATTTGTCGACGATGATTGCGTGCGCCTGAGCGGCACTTCCGCGCCAGGCATTCATCACATCGACGATCTGCCGCCAATTGCGATGATAAGGCCCGGCGATCGTGTCGTGATGCGTGACGGTAATCAAGCGCGGGCCAAGATCGACAAAGGTAAAAACGAGGCCTCTGGGTTGAAGTGCGATCGGATGAAGGCCCCACAGCGAAGCGCAAAGCCCATTCGCTTTACCGATCGCAGCTTCGTAGGGAGTCGGCTTGGGCTCGGGAATGAAGTTGAGGATAAAGGGGACAATCGCTCCGATCCCGACAAGGAGGATGATGATTGCACCCCCGATCCGGACATTTTCGTGTTTGGCGCGCCAGACGAGCGGGAATGCGATCCACACGAGCGCAGCGGCGCCGATCACCGAAAGCATCTGAGCCGCAGGTCCGGTCCGCGTTTGCCAAAGGAGGAGGAACGAAGCCGCAAGGCCCGGAACCGCTGCCCCGACGATGCGCATGAACAAATTGGTTTCGCGCCGCTTTGCCCAGGCGAGAAGCAGCCATCCGATCCCGCCCGTGATCGGAAGTGCGACAATCAATGTCGCGATGCGCCAGCCATGGCTGTAGACCGGCCGCGCCTCTTTTACATGGTCCATCCAGAGGCGCTGCGCCTCTGGCGAGATATGTTCGGGTTTCGAGAGGCATTGCGGCCAAACCGAGGCGTGATAGGCAGCGATTGCAAGGCCAGCGACAATCGCCAGAACGAGCCGCCGCTTCCAGTCGCCAGGCGACAGCCACGCAAGCCCATACATGAGTGCTCCGCCGATGAGAGCGTCCGATAGATAAACGGGCGAAAGCGCATCGCAGACGGCGCTTCGGTCATCATAGGAGGCAAAGACGAGATACGAAAATGCCATTCCGGCCGTGATCGCCAGTGCATAGGCTCGAAGACGCTCGCGTTCCTCGACATCGACGACCCAGAAGAGAACCATCGCGACGCCAGCAATCGCGAGATAGATGATCATCTCGAGCCCGATCGCAAGCGAGAGCGCGGACGTAATTCCAAGGACGAGGCCACCTCGGACACGCTTTGGATCGGCGATCCCCGCCATGCTGAGCGCAAGGAGGGCAAGCTGCCATCCGTGGTGATCGATCCGCTCGGGCATGAACATTCCGTTGGTCGAACCCGCCAGCAGAATTGCGATGAACGCGAGCGGATAAGCCAGCGGATGAACGAGGCGTCGAACGCAGATCGCGAGCGCGTAAAGAAGAACGAGATAGGGGATGAGCGGCGCAATCGCGACCGCCCATCGCTCCGCTCCGGCGCCGCCAAGCATGGGTCTTAATCCAAGGATGAGACCTGCGATCGGAAGATCCACGAGCCGCGACCAGTGGATGTTCGCACCAAAGGGCGGGTTCATTCGATAGTTGCGAAGGTCGAACCAGCCCTGTCCGTGAAGAAGAGCACGGACCTGCATAATCCGCATATTATCGTCGGTATCGCCTAGCCCGAAGTAGCGGATCGCCGACCATTTTTCGAAGATGAACCAGGCGCAGACCAATAGCCAAACGATCACTACGATCGACTTCCAGTGCCGCCCGACGAATCTCGAGCGTGGCCTGTTCCAGTTGATCGACCTTGCGTTGCAGCATTTTTCGCGCTGTAGCCGCTCAAGTATAAACGGCAAGCAGCCGGGGCATGGCCACTCGATTAAACGTCAGTCAGGAAACAGTCTCTCAGCTGGTGAGGTTCGCGCTCGTGGGGTTTTTCCTCGCGGGGGTCTATTCGGCCATCTATTGGTATCTTGCGACCTACGTCATGCCGCCGGTTGCAGCGGTCGTCATCGCGTTCGTCGTCTCGGTCAGCATCGGCTTCGTACTCCACAGTCGCTGGAGCTTCAAAGGTCATGGGAAATCCGAGGACAAGCGAATGAAGGTGAAGTTCCTCACCGTTCAAAGCTCGGGCTTCCTTTTGAACGAGGTTTTCACCTACGTCCTTACAGGACCGTTGCACGGACCAACCTGGTGGCCGCTCATTCCGGCAATGTTCCTGACCCCGCTCGCAACCTATCTGTTTAACCGCCAGTGGGTGTTCGGCTGATGGAACGGATCGTCTATCAGCAGATGGCCGAACTCGATCAGAGGCATTGGTGGTATAAAGCGCGCCGCGAGGTCCTCGCTGACCTCATTCGCCGGAAAGCAAATCCGCCGGCCGACGCTCGAATTCTCGAGATCGGCTGTGGAACCGGCCACAACCTCGAAATGCTCGGACGGTTTGGTGCGATCGATGCTGTCGAGCTCGATGACGAAGCCCGAGGCGTCGCGCAGAGGCGTCTCGGGAAGACCATCATGAGTGCAAGGCTACCCGAGCTCGACGGTATTGAAGACAAAACCTACAGCCTCATCGCGGCGCTCGACGTGATCGAACATATTGACGACGATCAGTCGGCAATCGCCTCGATTGCAACGAAGCTGCGACCCGGTGGCAAGTTCATCATGACCGTACCGGCCCATCAATGGATGTGGTCGGTTCACGATGTCGTCAATCATCACAAGCGCCGTTATTCGAAACATGGGCTTCGAAAGCTCATCGAACGCTCGCCTCTGAAGCTTGGAGCAATCGGCTATTTCAACAGCCTCTTGTTCCCGCTCGCGGTCGCGGAAAGACTTGGCTCGAAAATCCGTGGAACGAGCGATGCCGACGTCAAACTTCCGCCGGCGCCGCTCAACCGGTCACTCGAGGCGATCTTCGCACTCGAGCGTCACTTGGTTGGACGGGTTCCCCTGCCGCCCGGACTTTCGTTGTTTGCGGTGGCTTCGGCGATATAGCCGAGCTTCGAATTGCGGCGGCCGCCGCCTGCGATTTCCTCGACGACGTAGAGCGGCCGACGCTTCGATTCATTGTAAAGCCGGCCGATATATTCGCCCATGAGCGCGAGAACGAACATCTGCACTGCGCCAAGAACGACCACGACGAGCATCAGCGAAGTCCAGCCCTGGATGTTGTGTCCGGCCGCCCAGGCGTAAGCGATGTAAACAATGAGAATGAGCGAACCGGCCGAAAGTGCGAGCCCCGCATGGCTCGCCAATTTCAGTGGAGCCGATGAAAATCCGGTGAGCGCGTCGAGCGCGAAACGCACCATTTTCTTCAAAGGATATTTGGTTTCGCCTGCCACTCGCTGCTGCCGGTCGTAGGCAAAGGGAATTTGTTTGAAGCCGATCCAGGCGACCATTCCGCGGATGAACCGGGCTTGCTCGGGCATCGCCAGCAACGCATCGAGAGCTCGCCTGCTCATCAATCGAAAATCTCCGGTGTCGAGCGGAATTTCGACTTCGGTCGCGCGCGACAGCAATCGATAAAATCCATGCGCGGTCGCGCGTTTGAATGCGGTCTCGCCGACACGGCTTTTGCGAACTCCATAAACGACGTCGGCGTGTTCATTGTCCATGAGCGCGATCATTTCGGACAAAAGCTCAGGCGGATCCTGAAGATCGGCATCGATGATGAGGATTTTTTCGCCCGAACAGATGTCGAGACCGGCAGTCAGAGCAAGCTGGTGGCCATGGTTTCTCGAAAGATTGACTGCCACGAGATTAGGATCGCTTTTCGCCATCGCAAGCATGATCGGCCAGCTACCGTCGCTCGAACCGTCATTGACGAGAACAATTTCAAACGATTGGCCGGCTGCGGCCTTCCCTGCGGCCTGCAACCGGTCGTGAAGGGCCGGAAGGCACGCTTCCTCGTTGAAGCAGGGGACGACGATCGAAAGCTGAACCATCAGTGCAGTCGATAGAGGATCGACCCCGGTCCGCGCCAGACCGGCTGCAGTCCGGCCATGATATTGGCATCATAGGGCGGAACGTCGATCAGCCAGACATAATCGAAATCATTGCGCGGAAGCGCCGCAAGCGACTGGTCGATCGTGTGATGAAGGGGATCCCGGCAACGGTCGGGCCTGACGAGCTGCGACGGATCGGCGGCGAAATACCCGGCCGCGCGATACTTGAGATCGAGCAGATTGACCCCTTCCAATAACCATTGGTCGTTCGAAAAGCCGTCACGCCTTACGATCACCATCGCACCCAGGTGACTGTTTCTCAAAAGCGGCCAATATTCCGTGCAGGTCATTCCGGTAAGAGTGATCACTCGGGCACCTTCCGGCATATGTTCGATCGCCTGCAATTTGGCGTTCTGATCCATCCCCGCCATTCCAAGGCTCAAGCTATTTGCCGCTGTCCGCGTGGTGAAAAAGAGCAGTCCAAGAACTGCAAGCACCTGAGCGGTCCTCCGGTCGGGCGCACCCTTGAACCGGATAGCGAGCAGCGCCACCGCCATGAGATAGGGCGCAAGGCGCATGTCGGCATAGGCTGAACCGAACACGATCCTTGGAATGATCGCGAACGAGATGCCAAGGACAATCGCAGAAAACGCGAGGTTGCGCGACAATGTCAGCTTCCGACTGACGATTGCGTAGCCAAAAACGAGCGCTGCAGCGATTAGCGAGCCGATGTCGAAATCCTTCCAGCGGTCGCGAAGCGCCGAATAGATCCAGCGCCATTTCACCTTCCAGTCAAACCAGTCGATCGTCTGGCCGCCATGTGCTTCGCTTCTCCAGACGAGCATCACCACCACCGGAAGCGCCATGACGAGGGTGTGAAGGGCAGCATCGATCCCGGCTCGCCACCAGGTCCGCCCACGATCGTGAAGGCGGACCGCATCGGCCGAAAAACACATGAGGCCAAGAAGTCCCCAGCCATAGGTATGGGTGAAAAAGACGACCAGCGAGATCGGAACGAATAGCCACCCGCGAACGGTCGTTTTCTCAAGCCGCCCGAGACGAAGCCACAGTCCAAATGCGAGGAACGCAAGAGCAACCGAAAGCGCAAAGTTCACGAAGCCGAACAGAAATGGGTAGCCATAGATGAACGGCAAAGCGAAAAAGCTGGTCGGCGGAATACGTCGGTGGACTTCCTGTGCGACCCAGAGAAAACCGGCAGCAGTCAGTGGCGGGATCGCAATGACGATGAGCTTGACTGCAGGCTCGAGACCGAACGCTTTGCCCAGAGGGATAATTAAAAGATCGACCCCGAGATTGCCGATCGCAGCCCAATGATATCCGAAATATTGCTGAAGCCATGACGAATGGTCGAGATCGAGTTCGACGCGGTACCTGCCCATATGGCCGAACAGATCCACCAGTGGCGGAATTTTGGGATAAAGGAGTGGCACCATCGTCGCCAGAACGACGAGCACGAGGCACAGGCGCGATTCCCACCAGGGCCGCGCTTCATCATTTGTGTCAGCAGCCAAGGCGGCTTCAACCCCCATGTGTCACAAACCCGTAACCTCGCCCGCGCGCTCCTAACGGCATCGCATCAATTGTCCATGCGAAGACCGGGGATTACAAGAATCCAAGAGGAAACCGAAGGCCGAAAGTGTCGGTTTAGACGTCTTTTCGAACGCGCCACACGCGAAGCGAATGCAAGTGAAGATCGACGGGTTCGAGCCAGCTCGGGACTTCGTTTGCGTTCAGTTTTGCCGACAGTCCTTCGGGGCCATGATTGGACCACCAGACCGATTCGGGCGTGTGGGGGCAGAAGACGAGATAGTCGATGTGCCGCTTTTTAAGGATCGCTCTTCCTTGGGACGGCGGTCCCATGAACAGAAGAATGACATCGCGGATCGCGCTCGCGTTGCGATGGTAACCGCCGGCGATCATCCGGTGCGGCGTTCCGGCAAGGATCGCCGGAGTGATGTCGAGCGGGGTTGCAAGATTGCTCGGTGGAAGGGTCGCAAGCTTGTCGAGCTCCGAGCGAGTGACACACGAATCCGATGAGGAAATGGCATTGATGAGCCGCGGGTCGGCGGGAATGACAAGGGCTGGAGCAGCGTAAGCGGGGGCCATAATGAGGAGAGCGCTCGTGGTCGCAACCACCCGAATGGGAAGAAACGACACTTTCCTCGCCCGGACCAAAGCAAATTCGCAAAGGAACGCGGTTCCAGGAAGGCTAAGAACGCTTGCAGTCGTCGCCTCGCGAATGACGAACACCGCCGAGAGACTGAGCATTCCAAGAAGATAGGCAAAGGTGATCCAGCGATGCCGCTCAGCGCCGCGCGTCCTTGAAATTGCAAGAAGCGCTCCGATGAACCCTACCACCGGCTGGGCAAGCCCGGCTGACGCATCCCCAATGGAGAGCTGCCAGACCGGTCGGCCCTCGTCGACGCCGTTGTACCAATAGTTTTTCACCAGCGGATCCAACGCCTCGAACGGGCCTTGAAGACAATGAAGGTCGACCGCGAACATGGCAGCAGTCGCAACGACACCTGCAACTCCAAGCGCTGCAATGCGGTGCGAGAGCTTGTGAATATTAGGCCGAACGACAGCAAGACAGGCAAGCCACGCCGCTGCGAACGCTGCAAGATGCGCGTCGTTCAAAGCGTCGTGCGGATGGCTCGTCCATGTGGACGGGGAATGAGTGGCGCCAAAGGCAAGAGCGCTGACCAAAGTCAGCGAACCGAGATAGGATTTGAGCCGCTCACCATCATTGGAATTCAAGATCCACTCGAAAGCCAAACCAGCGCCGATTGCGGCCGCAAACGGAAGCCCTTCGATCGAAATGTTGAGCCAGATCGCGATTGCAGCACCAGCGATCGCTCCTGCCCGAACGGGGTGTTTCTTGCCGAGGAGTGCAAGTAGAGCACCGAGCGCAAGCACGATCTGCCATCCGTGATGGTCGATGCGCATGATTTTCATCTGCTTCATCACTCCAAGCGATGCTGGAGTCGCGATGACCGCAAGCAGGGTTGCTGATCCGTTGAGAAGCTTTGCTCCGATCCGGTCTACGAGAAGCATCGTAATTCCGAGCGTCAGCAGGGGGACTAAAATCAATGCTGCGGATTCCGCGCCGAACTCTGAGCAGAACGGGCGCGCCATCAAAATGACAGCTGCGATCGGAAGGTCGACCAGGCGGGACCAATGCATCGGGCCACCGGCTGGCGAATTAAGGCGGTACTGGGTGACATCGAACCAATTCTGGCCCGCAAGCCAGTCGCGCACCTGGACGAGCCGCATGGCATCGTCGGGATCCGGGAACAGGCGATTTCCAACCGCCATCCTTGCGTTCCACGTCATGAAGCAACCGACCACGAGAAAGATCCCAAGGACGATCAGAAGCTCACGTTTGAGCGGGAAGCGCTCCTCGCGATCGTTCGTCATGCGAACACCACTTTCTTGCGAAGAACATAGGTCGCCTGAAAGCTGACGACGATCGCAATCACCTTCGAAAGCCGCGGATCGAGCCCGTACCTTGTCCCGATTCCAACGATCGCAACCGTAACTGCAAGGCCGGCCAACGCGGAGAGAGCAAACAGTCCCTGCTGTTGCCGTCGGCCCGTCCCGACTTCGGCAAGTTGTCCGACGAAAACGGCTCGGCTCGAAAGAAACCAGTGGCAGACGACGCCGGCGATATAGCCAACGGCTGCGGCAAGCGCAGGCGGAACGCCAAGTGTGAGGCATGCCATGAACGTTGCAAAATCCACCGCGAGCGATGCCGCGCTTGCAACGACATAGCGCAAGTAAAGCTGGTCGATCATTGCCTTAAGCGGCCTTCAACCGGCTCGGGACCTGTCGAACCGAGCCGAGCGCGGCAGTTTCGCCCTCTTCGCCGGACTCATGATATTCGGCGTCTTCGTTGACCGCCCAGATATCATAGGCTCGGCGCCCGGCCTGAATGTTGCGGACCGTCAGCATCGCGGTCATCATCGCATGATCCTGGTTATTGTAGCGGTGCATGCCATTGCGCCCGACCAGGTGAAGCGTCGGATAGGCACTTTCGAGCTCTTGTCGGATCGCTTCGACATTCTCGCGATATTGATCGTCGTAGACCGGATAGGCCTTCTCCTGCCGAACAACGACGCCGCCGACGACATCGCGCGGATCGCACAGGCCAAGAATGTCCATTTCCTTTTTGGCGAGCTCGACGAGGTCCTTGTCGTCGGACGCCCAGAGGCCATCGCCTTCGAAGCAGAAATATTCGAGTCCGACGCACGCGAGCGAGGGATCCGGGACCATTTCGGGCGACCAGCTTCTGAAGTTCTGGATCCGTCCGACCTTCACCTTGGAATCGTGGATGTAGATCCAGTTGTCCGGGAAAATATCCTTCGAACGGATCATCAGAGCAACGGTGAGGAAATCGCGATAGCGAAGGTCAAATGCGCGAGGCATCGCTTTTGGAAGCGGGTGGATGCGGCTCACGAGCTCGCGAATGGGAGCTGAAGAAATGACGTTGGCAGCGTTGATGATGACGTTCTTGCCGTCGCTCGTCTTCGCTGCGACGCGCCAGCGCTGAAGTTTCGTGTCGAACGAAAGCTGCTGAAGCGCGTGGTTCATCAAGATGCGATTGCCTTTCGCGACGACGAAGTCGCGCGCGGCTTCCCACATCATTCCCGGACCGCGACGGGGATAGCGGAAAGTCTCGAGAAGAGTTTTGGTTTCCATTCCATCGTTTGGCCTTTTGTTGAGGCCAAACGAGCGCTTGAGACCGTCGAGAACGGCCCCGCCAAGGCTTAGACCCTTGATTCGCTGAGCCGCCCAATCTGCGGAAATCTCATCGCACCCCATTCCCCAGACCTTTTCGGTGTAGGTCTTGAAGAAGATCGAAAAGAGCTCCTCGCCGAACTGGTTGATCGTCCAGTCCTGGAAGGATCTGACGTCTTTGCGAGGAAACAGCCGCGAGCGGCCATAGGACATCATGCAGCGAGCCGATCGCCAAATGCCCAGATTGCGGAGCGCTTCAAAGCCTCGAAGCGGATAGGAGTAGAATTTTCCGTCGTAGAAAATTCGGCTCATCCGGGGGCGCTGGATGAAATCGTTGGGAAGAATTTCATTCCAAAGATCGACGACTTCGCGCGACTTGGAGAAGAAGCGGTGCCCTCCGATATCGAAGCGGAAGCCATCATGTTCGACGGTTCGGCTGATCCCACCGACATAGGTAGGATCCTTTTCGATGACGATGACCGAATAGCCCGCCTTCGTGAGCAGGTAAGCGGCCGTCAGCCCGGCCGGGCCAGCGCCGATAATTGCGACATCGGCCGCGGCTTCGCTCTTAACGGGCATTGATTTCCCCCTATGGTTCGGGGGCAAACTGTCCGGGAAGTTCTAAAATCTTGGTTAAGATGACGGTTAGAATCCAAAAAAGACGGCGCTTCGCCGACCCAATTTGGGTTCATTTGGCGAATTCAGCCGTTTGAGCCCGGCGCCGCTTTGCCGGAGCGCCCTTCGACTCCGGGGCCGCTGCGATCTTGCGGTATCGCTCTTCGGTCTCGCCCATATAGTCCCGAGTGATCGGAAGCGCCCGTCGATCGCGCACATATTGCACCTGATAATTGCAGGCTGCGCCATCCTCGAACATCACGATCCCGCCCGCGAGATAATATTCCCACATTCTAAAGAAGCGCTCGTCATACATCGCTTCGATTTCGCGGCGTTTCTCGAGCGTGCGTTTGAGCCAATGTTCAAGGGTGTAGGCATAGTGAAGTCGGAGGGCTTCGACGTCGCTTGCGATCAGCCGGACCTTCTCGCTCGACGAAACCATCTCGCTCAACGCCGGCAGATGGTAGCCCGGGAAAATATATTTCTCGGTGAATGGATCGGGGGAATCCGACGGCTCGCCGAGTTTCCCGATCGTGTGAAGCAGCATGACGCCCTTGGGTTTCAGAAGCTGGCGGCATTTGGCGAAGAATTCGTCATAATGCTTGAGCCCGACATGCTCGAACATTCCGACTGAGACGATCCGGTCGAAGGTCTGATCGAGCAGGCGATAATCAATCAGTTCGAACTTCACATGGGCCGAAACTCCAGCGGCCGCCGCCCGCTCGCGTGCGATCCTGAGCTGATGCTCTGACAAGGTGATCCCGAGCACATCGACTTTTGCGACTTTGTGAAGGTAGAGCGCCATGCCTCCCCAACCACAGCCGATATCGAGAACCCTCTGGCCGGGTTCGAGCGCGAGCTTTGCAGCAATGTGCGCCTTTTTATCGCTCTGTGCTTCCTCCAAACTGTAGTCGAGGCTGGTAAAATAGGCGCAGCTATATTGCTTGTCGGCATCGAGGAAGAGCTCATAAAGCTCGTCTCTAAGGTCGTAATGGTGCGCAACGTTCCTGCGAGCGCGAGTTAGTGAATTGTGCTTGAAGAGGGAAAGAACCTTCTTTCCTCCTTTGGACATTGCCCGCCGGCCTTCGCCCCAGTCCTCCCATCGATTCGAGCCGACAAACATCCGCATGAGATCGAGGATCGTTCCATCCTCGATGATGAGGCGCCCGTTCATATAGGCTTCCCCGAACCCGAGCCTTGTATTGCGGACGATATCAAAGCCGACCCTTCGGTCGGTGAAGCGGACGGTGAGGTGCTTGCCTCCGCCTGCACCAAGTGTCTCCGGCGAATGGCCGGGTCGAATGAGTGTAATGCTGCCCTTCGTCAGCAGCTTGTTCACGAGCTTTGAGATAAGCGACATCGCTCGGACTCCAGTTTCAATTTTGTCGCGGGATTTGCCACGAGCGCGTAGCACCCGCAATTGATTGAGGGCAATTCAGGGACTTTTTCGATAATGTTCACCTGCAAAAGCCCATCTTAACGTGGTTGCAACCCCATAGGTGGCGTTTCGAACGATGCTTGGGAGTGCCGGCCTTGAAAGTCCGTGAAGCGCCAACGCAAATGGCGGAAGAAGATCGATCGAGGCCGTCATCAGCAATTTCTGTACCGGAGCCTCGACAAGCGAGCGCGCGCGGGTCCTTAGCACCAGATCCCGAAATTCCCGGCTTCTTGAATCACTTGTGAGCTCGCTTTGGAATTCCGCGAGCAGAACTTCAACTTCACCGCGAGTTTGGGGCACTGGATCGGCTCCAAGATATTTTGCGATTTCCCCGCTCTCGGCAAAGTAGCGGTCCTGCTCGGTGCCGCTCATCGCCGGATCACCATAGCGCCTCCAGCCGTTCAGAAAATTGATTGCGCCTGCAACATGAACCCAGGCGAGAAGCCACGGATCTGAAGCGCTATAGGGGGATCCGTCGGGAAGCGCCCCTTTGACCTGCTCGTGGATTGCCCGAACCTTTGCGATCGCGCCAAGCGCTCGATCGCGATCGCCAAATGTCGTTGCCGCGATGAATCGCGCGGTTCGGCGCAATCTCCCAAGCTGATCCTCTTCGACGTCGCTATGATCCCAAACTCCAGCAAGAGCCTTGGGATGGAGCATCTGGGTCAATAAGGCTGCGACGCCTCCGACCATCATCGAGGTCACGTCGCCATGAACCTTTCGGATCACCGCGCCCTTGGAGAAAAGCGCGTGATCGGATGAAGGAACCGGTCGCTCCCCTTTCGAGGCATCGTTGAAGGTCGAACGAACCTGCTTCACGAGAATCCGGCGGATGGGCGATAGCATCAAAAATCCGCCTAGCGTCGAGTTAGGATGAGCGGCAACTCCAAAACCTTCACCCGTACGCGCGAATAAAAAAGACGACCGTGGTCGCCGCCGTTACAAACAGAGTCCAGGCCCGAACGAGGGAAAGCGGAAGCCTTTTCCCGACCTTTGCTCCAAGCCAGCCCCCGAGGACTGCTCCGGCAAGCATCGGCAGGCAGGCGGTCCACCGGACAAGACCCATTGTGATGAAAATGATTGCTGCTGCGAAATTTGCAGTCGCGAGCATCAATGTCCGGACCGAAAATAGCGCTCGGGGATGAATTCCCGCAAGAAGACCATAGGTCGCAGTCGTCATCAGCCCGACGCCACCTCCGAAATAGCCGCCGTAGATTGCCAGCAGTGATTGAGCGGCGATCAAAGTCGGCCGCGAGATGATGAAATGCTCGCGAAGGCGCTTCGAGGCGGCCTTCGCAAACAGCATTGCGAGAAATGCGATCAGCAAAAGCCAGGGAATGATGAAGTCGAATGCCCGGCTTGGAGTAATGACAAGGAGAACGCTTCCAGCGATCCCACCGACAAAGGTGATTGCCGCAAGACGGCCCACCGAAAGGCCGCCGATCGGCGACAGTTCCTTGCGAAATTCAGCAGCGCTGGTTGCAGCACCGGGAAGAAGAGCGACGTTCGACGTCGAATTTGCGATATTTGCCGGAAGTCCAAGGGCAATCAGGGCCGGCAGTGTCGCGAACGTTCCGCCGCCCGCCAGCGCATTCATTGCTCCGCCCAATGCTCCTGCGCAGCCGGCAAGCGCAATGTCGCGAAATTCAAGCAGCGCTCGCCGCTCGCGGACGCCGCTTCCTCTCGGCAGCAGTTTTAAGCTGTCCGCATGCTGCCTCGATGTCCCTGCCGCGCGGAGTTCTGACCGGAGCCGAAATCCCCGCTTCGAAGACAATGTTGCTGAACGACCTGATCCGCTCGCTGGTCGAGCATTCGTAAGGCGCTCCCGGCCACGGGTTGAAGGGAATGAGGTTCACCTTTGCCGGAAGCTTGTAGCGACGGATCAGCCGAACCAGTTCGCGGGCATCCTCATCGGAATCGTTCTTGTCCTTCAGCATGACATATTCGAACGTAATTCGCCGGGCATTGTTGGCGCCAGGATAGGCCGCGCACGCTGCAAGCAACTCGTCGATCCCGTATTTGCGATTGAGCGGCACGATCTCGTCTCGGATCTTTTTGGTGACGGCATGGAGCGAAACGGCAAGATTGACTCCGATCTCGTCGCCTGCCCGCGCCATCATTGGGACAACGCCGCTGGTTGAAAGCGTAATCCTTCGGCGCGAAAGCCCGAGGCCATCGCCGTCCATCACGATTTTTAAGGCATCGCGGACATTGTCGAAATTATAGAGCGGCTCACCCATTCCCATCATGACGATATTGGTAAGCATCCGGCCTTCGGGCTGGCTGGGCCATTCTCCCAGACTGTCGCGCGCGAGCATCACCTGACCAACGATTTCGGCGGCCTCGAGATTGCGCACGAGCTGCATCGTTCCAGTGTGGCAGAAACGGCAGTTCAACGTGCAGCCGACCTGGCTTGAAACGCACAAAGTTCCCCGGTCGGAATCGGGGATGAACACCATTTCATACTCGTGCCCGTCGTGCGTTTTCAAAAGCCATTTGCGCGTTCCATCAGAGGAGACCTGAGCCTCCACGACTTCTGGTCGCGAAATGGCGAAACGATCGGTGAACCAGAGGCGCTGCGCCTTGGCGATATCGCTCATTGCTGCAAAATCACTGGTTCCGCGATTGTAGATCCAGTGCCAGATCTGCTTGGAGCGAAGCTTGGCTTGCTTCGGCTCAAGGCCCGCACTTTCGAGCGCATTTCGAATCTGGTCTTTGGATAGTCCGATGAGCTCGACGCGCCCGTCGGAGCGTGGTTGCGCCGCGCGGGGTACCGGGACAGGGTCCATTGGCCCAGGAATGGGCATGAGGTTGGTATCAGCACTCATGAGAGGGATGCTATCTAGTTAGCGCTGCTCGCTTTTGCCAGCACAGCGCGCCGCGGCTGCGTCGATTGCAGTGGCTACGCCATCAAGACCATAAGGGTCGACGAACCGTCCTCCTGAATTGTCGCGGGATTCAACGCTCATTAAAGTTGCATTGCGAAGTGCGGCAATGATCGCCTGTTGCTGAAGAGGTCCGTCGCTCCATGCCCAGTTTTGACGCGAAACGAGAAGAAATGGCTGTCCGTCGATCTTCAACATGACGGCCGCTCCGGCGCGCGGCATTCGGCGAAGCCGCGCGTGAAACTCACCCCAGCGCTGATGGTCAGGTGTAAAGGTAAAGCCGGCAATCGCCTGGACTTTGCCGCGTACTGCAATCCTTAAGGATCGGGACAGAGCTTCGCATGAATTGCCCCGGTCAATCGCCGACCAGGACCGCCCGGCGTAGATGATTTCGCAATTCGCTCTAGCCGGAACGAGCATCGCAAGACAAACGAGGACCAGTCGGGAAGTTCTTGCCATCACCTTTGAAAGGCTAGCTTCCGATGAAAGGATGCGCCAGCCGAGAAGCGGTTTGATCAAGTGGGAACTTTGACCGAACGATTCTCGGGAGAAAGGCCTCAGCTTGGTGTTCGAACAAGCTTCTCGCCAGTTTTCGCGATCACAAATTCATTGCGCCCGGAGCGCTTTACGATTTCGCCCGTGTCGAGCTCGAACCGCCTGACGGCGCGCAAAAAACGCCAACAGCGAAACTCGTGAAGATCGAGATGAACGCCGCTCGCGTCCTCGACCCTGATGCTTCCTTTATAAACGCACACCTGATCCCCCGCTCTACATTGCGGACGATTCGGCGGGGGCACGCTAGCCAATATGAAGATTATGTCCAGATCACTGTCGCTTGCGCTTCCGTCGAGCTGCGGCGCTCGCTTTCCAACGGCAGGTGTGAACAGCCATTCCTAAGCCAATCTTAACCGCTTTGAGGCTAAGCGCTTCTGGGCACATTGCCTGGGAGTGTGACAGTCATGGATGATCGGCCGAACCTGCGCGAATTTCTCAGTGAGGTCAGCAACTTCATCGAGGAACCGACAGCAGCTCCGGTAAAGCAGGGCTGTGCTTCGCTCGTGCCCGTCGGCGACGTCGTCGAAATTGCAGGCTCAGGTTCGCAGATCCGAATGGATCCCGCGGCATTGGGCGCGCTCCAGAAGCATAGCGATCCCGCAGTCGCAATGTCGGGCCAGGTTGGAAGCCAGGTCAAAATGCTCGTCGCGAACGCATGGCTTATCGCCAATGTGCGAACCCTTCGAGCCAATGACAACGGCGAGCTCATCGCTCATGTGGATTTTCTCGGCGAGGGCTCGGCAAACGCTGTTGGAAAACTCGGCGGCTTCCGTCGCGGCGTTACCCGTTATCCAATTCCGGGCGCCGAAGTTCTCCCGGTCACAACCGACGACTTACGCTCGGTCTTTGCTGCAAGCGATGAACCGCATATCGAAATCGGAACCGTTTATCCGACCGACGATATCCGCGGCGCGCTTTACGTCGATCCTCTGCTCTCGAAGCATTTTGCGGTTCTTGGATCGACCGGTACCGGTAAATCCACATCCGTAGCTCTCATGCTTCACAGGATTTCGGAGCTTTCGCCGGAAGGTCATATTCTGATGATCGATCCGCACGGCGAATATTCGGCGGCTTTCAAGAATTGCGGCGAACTGTTCAACGTCGACAATCTCCAACTTCCCTATTGGCTGATGAATTTCGAGGAGCATTGCGAAGTCCTGCTGACAACGCGCGACGCCGAAAGGCAGCGCGACGCGGACATCCTTGCAAAATGCCTGCTTTCGGCTCGGACCAAGGGAAAGGACCTCAGCCAACTTGGGAAAGTCACCGTCGACAGCCCCATTCCCTATTTGCTGACCGATCTCAACACCATCCTCGTCAATGAAATGGGCAAGCTCGATCGCGCCGGTGATACCCAGCCCTTCCAGCGGCTGAAGACCAAGCTCGACGAGCTTCGCGGGGACCCGCGCTACACTTTCATGTTTTCTGGAATGCTCGTTTCGGATTCGATGCCGGGCCTTCTTGCAAAGCTGTTCCGACTGCCGAGCCAGGGTCGGCCGATCTCGATCGTCGACGTATCCGGCGTTCCTTCGGAAATCACGTCGGTGGTGGTGTCGGTGCTCGCTCGAATGGTGTTCGATTATGCCATCTGGTCAAGGACCGAAGCGCAGCGACCGATCCTCCTGATTTGCGAGGAGGCGCACCGCTATGTTCCCAAAGACGAGAACCAGGCCGGTCAGGCAGTCCGAAAGATTCTCGAGCGAATCGCAAAGGAAGGCCGAAAATACGGTGTCAGCCTCGGCCTTATTACTCAGCGTCCGTCGGACCTTGCCGAAGGTGTTCTTTCGCAGTGCGGAACAATCGTTTCGATGCGTCTCAACAACGAGCGCGACCAGGCCTGCGTCCGTGCTGCGATGCCCGAAGGCGCGCGCAGCTTCCTCGATGCAGTTCCGGCATTGAGGAACCGCGAGTGCATCGTTTGCGGTGAAGGCGTCGCAATTCCGATCCGCGTCCGCTTCGACGATCTCGAACCCGAACGGCGTCCCGCATCGTCCGATCCGAGCTTCGCGCGGCTTTGGCGTGAAGTCGGCGACGAGGCCGGAATCATCAGCCGAACGATCAAGCGCTGGCGCGGCCACGGCCGCTAGGCGTTCATTTAAGGATCTTTCGCTGCTTTATGAGGGAACAGCTCTCGTTGCTCCGGGGTTCATGAGTATCCGGCCTTCATTCGAGAGACCCCCGCATGGATATCACCGACCTGATCCTTGAAGATCATCACGAGCAGCGACGATTGTTCCTGGCGATCGATGATCTAGCAAACGGCGATCCCGAGGCACTTCGCGCGGTCTGGAACCAGCTTCGCGCGCTTCTCGATCGCCACGCCGAAGCGGAAGAGCGCTTCTTCTACCCCGAGCTTTTGAAGATCGGGAAAGGCGCAGCCGACTCCGACAGTGCGGAAGACGAAACGCGCGACGCCATCAAGGATCATAACGAGATCCGCGACAACGCAGCGAAGGTCGATACTTTTAAGGTCGGATCGTCAGATTGGTTTCAAGCGATCGCCGACACGAACAAGGCCAATGGCGATCATATGGCGGAAGAAGAACGCCAGGGCCTCAGCGATTTTCGCCGCCACGCCGCTCCGTCGCTCCGGGACTCACTTGGAAAATCGTTCGCCCAATTTTCCGCCGAACATCTCACCGGGGTTCGACCGGTCGACAAGAAAGTCGACGATTATATCAAGGAATATAGCTAGGCGCTCGATGCGCTGATCGACTTTCTGGTGCCGACGCTCAAGAGCAGCCTCAGACGCGCTTTCAGCGCGTCGGCAAGATGTGTATCGACGACCGAAGTGCTCGAGAGGCGAACACCGAGCGGATTGACCGGAGTTCCTCCAACTCGAACTTCGAAATGGACGTGCGGACCGGTCGAAAGGCCGCTCGAACCGACATAGCCGATGATCTGACCCGCATGGACATAATTGCCCGGGGAAACCGCGATCTGGCTCATATGTCCATAAAGGCTCACAACTCCCGAACCATGAGCGATCTGGACTTCACGGCCATAGCCTCCGGCCCAGCCCGCAGCAGCGACTTCGCCGTCGGCGGCCGCAACAATCGGGCTTCCGAAGCTCGCGCCGATATCGATCCCGGCGTGGAAACGGGTGAAATGCAAAATCGGGTGGAAGCGATAGCCAAAATAAGAGGTTACCGGGCCCGCTGCGGGCATAATGAACCCGCTCGTCGAACGTGCCGGTTGCTCGGCATTTTGTGGGTCGATCCAGTTTGAATGTCCGTTCGCGGTCCATTTGACGAGCTCGAGACTGGGAGATCCCACGCGCTCAAGACCTGAATAAAGGAGCTGATGATCGGCCCCCAAAACGAGCACGAACGAATCGGTCGGCCCAACCTCACCCACATCGATCCGGGTCGCAAGCGCAGCAAGATATTGAGCGGCAACGTCCGGGCTCGCGCCAGCATCGCGTAGCGACCAGTAAAGTCCGTCGCCGGCGCGACCCTCGATTCGATACGGACCGGATAATGATTGAACCTTCGGCTGAACGACAAGAGTGGCTGCAACCGGCGGAATTGTAGCTCTCTTGGGTGCAAATTCGACCGGATGCGCGGCCGGGGTCGGTGCCATTGCAATTCCAGTGACTCCGCCGCTCGAAAGCGGCTCGAGGCGAAGCGCCTGCCATTGCCGCTCTTCATCGCCGGGCGAGGCAACGGCGCGCGGAAACGACGCCCAGGCAACCGTGCTGCAAAGGAGCGCGAGGAGACCCCCGCTTCTCCACCCAGGGCTTTTCCAGCCTCGGGACAGGGAGCGGCGAAGCGGGTGCGACTGGCTTCGTGACGTCAACATCACCCAAGGTTTCGCGGATTGAGGTTAAGACCGCCTTAAATTCAGTCTCTTTTCGACCTTGCGCCCGGCCCAAGCGCTGCCAAAATGGATTGCCATGGCGCCACCGTCAAACGCCCTGGTCCGAGCAATCCTCGGGCCGACCAATACCGGCAAGACGCACCTCGCGATCGAGCGGATGTGCGGCCATTCATCAGGAGTAATCGGTTTCCCGCTGCGACTTCTTGCGCGTGAGGTTTACGACCGCGTCGTCGCGTTGAAGGGAGCGGCTGAGGTCGCGCTTCTGACCGGCGAAGAACGGATCGTCCCACCAACTGCGCGCTACTTTTTGTGCACCGCCGAAAGCATGCCGGTCAAAGGAGCCGGGAGCGATCGCCATAACGAAGCTGACCGAGACTTTGCATTCGCTGCGATCGATGAGGCCCAGCTCGGCCTCGACCCGGAACGGGGTCACGTTTTCACCGATCGAATGATGAGAGCTCGCGGACGGGAAGAGACGCTGATTTTAGGCTCCGATAGTTTAAGGCCGATTGTTCGCGAGCTGTTACCCGATGCGGAAATCGTCAGCCGCCCCCGATTTTCGACTCTCCGCTTTGCAGGCAGCGTCAAACTTTCGCGCCTTCCGCCCCGTTCGGCCGTGGTCGCCTTTTCGGCCGAGCAGGTTTACGGGCTCGCCGAAATGCTTCGGCGCTTTCGTGGCGGCGCAGCGGTCGTCATGGGCGCTTTGTCGCCCGCAACCCGAAACGCGCAGGTCGCGATGTTCCAGCGCGGCGAGGTGGACTATCTGGTCGCGACCGACGCGATCGGAATGGGCCTCAACATGGACGTCTCCCATGTCGCTTTTGCCGGTCTCGACAAGTTCGATGGGAAAAGGGACCGGCGGCTTTCGACTGCCGAAATGGCGCAGATCGCCGGGCGCGCAGGCCGTCACCAGCGCGACGGGACCTTTGGAACTCTGGGTCTGACCGACGAGACGGGCGGCTTTAGCGAAAATGAAATCGCAGCGATCGAGGAACATCGGTTTCGTCCGCTCGATTTTGTTTATTGGCGTAACGCCTCGCTCGATTTCAGCGATGTTCGGACGCTGATTGGAAGTCTTGAAAAAAAGCCCGACGATCCCGTGCTCCGCGCCGCTCCAGAAGCAATCGACCTAGCTGTTTTGAAGCTCGTCGCCGAAGACCCATCAATCGCTTCAAAGAAGGGAGTTCAGGCGCGGCGGCTGTGGGCCGTTTGCGGCCTTCCCGACTTCCGCAAAGTCGGCCCAATGCATCACAGCCGGATGGTCAGGCGACTCTACAGTTATATTGGCGAAGGCGGCCATATTCCCCACGAATGGTTCGCTGCCGAAGTCACCCGGCTCGATAATGTAAACGGCGACATCGAAGCGCTCGCTGACCGCCTCGCGGGTATTCGAAGCTGGGCCTATATCGCCCATCGCTCCGACTG
The DNA here is from genome assembly GCA_963703055.1 of uncultured Alphaproteobacteria bacterium. Lineage (GTDB taxonomy): Bacteria > Pseudomonadota > Alphaproteobacteria > Sphingomonadales > Sphingomonadaceae > Sphingomicrobium. Next base: position 1,786,788 of record OY969784.1, read on the forward strand.
GCTGAAGGAGCCCGCCAAGTGGGCGGAACGCACGCGTGAAGTCGAAGCGCGATTGTCCGATGCGCTCCACGAGCGGCTGACACAGCGCTTTGTCGACCGACGAACTTCGCTTCTCGTAAAGGATATCGGCGCTCGAGGCGCCGACGCATTGCCGATGACCATCGCTGCCGACGGCCAAGTCAGCGTGGGACCGGAGCCCATCGGTCATTTGCACGGTTTCGAATTCATGGTCGACCCTTCGGCGAGACACGCTGAAAAGCGACTGCTTCTTGCCGCTGCGGAACGCCGCCTTGGAGAAGAACTCGAGCAACGCGCAAACACGTTGATCGAAGCTTCGGATAGCTATTTTGCCCTCGTCGCGGACGAGAGCGGCCTCGCCGTTTCGTGGGAGGGCAATATTCTTGCCCGGCTTGCAGCCGGGCGATCGCTCCTTGAACCTGCGATTCGGACCGCGCGAGCACTCGATCGATTGTCCGCAAGAACTCGAGCGCGTCTTCGAGCGCGGCTCGAACGATGGCTGGATTCAGAAATTCGCGCTCGTCTCCCTTCGCTTCACCGTCTCGCCGAGGCGGCCGGAGATCCGCAGCGTCCGCCCGGAGTTCGAGCGCTCGCGGCCATGATTACAGATGCCGGAGGCCTTGTTCCGCGAAAGTCTGTCTTGAGCGCGATCGCTCATCTTGAGAAGAGTGATCGCCAGGCTCTCCACAAGCTTCGGGTTCGTCTGGGGCCGATCGACGTATTCCTGCCACCGCTCCTCAAGCCCGAGGCACAATATTGGCGTGCTGCCTTAATCGCAGTGCGCCTGGGACAAAAAATGCCCAAACTTCCAGCGGCCGGGGCTGCCGTCCTTGGGGCTGATGTCGATCCCAAGGGAGCAGCGCTCGCCTATCGCCGCGCCGGGCGTTCGTTTGTTCGGGTCGATCTCGCCGACCGGCTTGCGAGCCACGCCCGCAAGGTCCGATCGGAAAATGGAACGGAGCCTGTCGACACCGCGCTCGCGACATCGATCGGTCTCAGCGAGGAGGCAATCACCGCACTTATGGTCGACGTCGGCTTTGCACGTGCTGGCGACGCCTGGCGCTGGCGTGGCCGGAGGGCCGGGACATCTGATCGGCGGTTGCCGGCAGGCCATGCATTTGCCGAGCTTGCAAAGCTCAAGAAGACGCGGTGAGGATCGATCGCTTCCTCCATTGCATCCGGCTGGTGAAAAGCCGAACACTTGCCCAGAAGTTGATCGAGGAAGGCTATATCCGGATCGACCGCAGGCGCGTCGAGAAACCAAGCGAAGAGGTGACGATCGGCAACGTCATCGCCTTTCCCCTTCGAGGCGAGATCCGGATCCTCAAAGTCTTGAAGATCCCTGAAGGCAGAAGACCATCACAAGAAGCGCTACTCTGCTACGAAGAGATCTCACAAGCCGGGAATTGACGCAGCGAGGGTCGCGACATAGCAGCCCAGGAGAGGAGCTTATCCACCATGACCTATGTCGTCACTGACGCCTGCATCAAATGCAAATATACCGATTGCGTGGAAGTCTGTCCGGTCGACTGCTTCTACGAAGGCGATGTGATGCTGGTCATCAATCCCAACGAATGTATCGATTGCGGAGTGTGCGAACCGGAATGTCCAGCGGAAGCGATTCTGCCGGATACCGAGAAGAACCTCGAAAAGTGGCTCGAGCTCAATTCGAGCTTTTCAGCCGAGTGGCCCAACATCACTCGGAAAAAAGACAATCCCGCGGATGCGGACGAGCATAAGGGCGAAGACGGCAAGTACGACAAATATTTCAGTCCCGATCCGGGAACTGGCGACTGACCCCATATCGTTTCAGCTGAGAAACTCTCCTTCCCTTCATCTGTTTTGAGAGGGAAACAGGGGATTAAAATGCGTTCTTCATGGCTGTGTGCACTCGTTTTTTGCGTCTCGTCACCGGCGATTGCGCAATCACAACCCGCTTCGAGCGGGCTTCCAAACCCCGATCAGCTCGCGAACCGCGATACTCTGACAATCGGAGTTGGGGCGGCCTGGCTTCCCGATTACGAAGGCTCGGACGACTATCGCTTAGTTCCCGCTGGTGCGATCCGAGGAAAATACCACGGGATTTCCTTCAGTACGAACGGGACCTATCTCGACGTCGATCTCCTTCCGACCAATGGCAAAGTCACTTTGGACGCAGGGCCGATTGCCGGACTTCGCTTCGACAATCGTCGGGATAGCCGCGATCCGGTCGTGAGCTTGATGAAGCGGCGCAAGACCGCAATCGAGCTTGGCGGATTTGCCGGGGTCAGCTTTCACGGGATCATCGATCCCTATGACACGCTCTCCTTCCATCTCGACGTTCTTCACGACGTTGCGCATGCCTATAATTCGACCGTCTATGATCCCAATATCAGCTTTTCGACGCCAATTTCGACGAAGACCTATGTCAGCCTCAGTGCCGGTGCGGAAATCGTCGGTAGCAAATTTGCCGATTATTATTTTGGAGTGACTCCAGCCGACGTGGTCGCGACCCACGGCGCGTTGCCGCTCTACGATCCCGACGGCGGCGTGAAGAATCTGAGAGCGAGCCTTCTTGTGAACCATTCGCTGTCCGGCAATCTGCTCGGCGGTCTATCAGTTTTCGGTGTCGCTCAATATTCGCGCCTTCTCGGCGACTTTGCTCGCTCGCCGATCGTTGCGAAACGCGGAAGCCCCAATCAGCTGATGGCTGCGACAGGGCTCGCCTATACCTGGTAGGGCTTAGCGGCGATTAAGCAGAGCGTCGACGATGAAATCGGCGGCTTCGCCCGCATCGAGCTTCGTCGTGTCGATGTGAATTTCCGCGTTCTGGGGCGGTTCGTAAGGACTGTCGATCCCGGTAAAATTCTTCAGTTCGCCAGCGCGAGCCTTGGCATAGAGGCCTTTAACGTCGCGCTTTTCGGCCTCCGCAAGCGGCGTATCGACGAAGATTTCAAAAAATTCCCCTTCCGGAATCATTCGTCTCACCATGTGTCGTTCAGCGCGAAACGGCGAAATGAAGGCCGTGAGGACGATGAGGCCGGCGTCTGCCATCAGCCGTGCGACTTCGCCGACCCGGCGAATGTTTTCGATCCGGTCGGCTTCGGTAAACCCAAGGTCGCGATTGAGCCCGTGGCGGATATTGTCGCCGTCGAGAAGAAATGTGTGTCGCCCGCGTGCCGCTAATTTCTTTTCGACAAGATTGGCGATCGTCGATTTGCCCGCGCCCGAAAGCCCGGTGAACCAGAGAACCGCCGGCTTTTGACCCTTGATTGCCGAATGGCTTTCGCGACTGACGTCGAGATGCTGCCGGTGGATGTTGAGCGAGCGCCGCAGCGCGAAATGGATCATTCCGCAGCCAACCGTCGCGTTGCTGACCTTGTCGATGAGGATGAAGCCGCCAAGAGCCTTGTTCGGGCTTGAACCTTCGGATGCATATGGCTCGAAAACGATCTCGCGGTCGGTCGAGAGCTCAGCAACGCCAATACTGTTCAGTCCGAGCGTCTTTGCCGCAAGATGCTCGAGGGTGTTGACGTTGATCTCATACTTGGGTTCCTGGATCATCGCAGTGACCGTCTGGGTCCCGATCTTCATCCAGTAGCCACGACCCGGCAATAGCTCGTCGTCCGACATCCAGACGATCGTCGCTTCAAACTGATCGGCAACTTCGGGCGGATCGGCGGCGGCGGAAACGACGTCGCCACGCGAACAATCGATTTCGTCAGAAAAGGTCAAGGTCACCGACTGACCGGCGATAGCATCCTCAAGATCGCCATCACCCGTGACAATCCGCGCGACGCTCGTCGTTCGTCCCGAGGGAAGGACCCGGACCTGGTCTCCAGGTGCAACGCCGCCCGACGCGATCTGGCCCGCAAAACCTCGAAAATTCTGATTAGGACGATTGACCCACTGGACCGGCATTCGAAGCGGCTTTTGCGCGTCCGCGAGGACGTCGAGCGGAACCGTATCGAGATGTTCAAGGAGCGACGACCCGGAATACCAGGCCATCTCATTGCTCTTGCTCATGATGTTGTCGCCATTGAGCCCTGAAACGGGAATTGCTACCCAATCGTTGATCCCAACCTGGTCCGCGAACACGCGATATTCCGCGTCGATCGTTTCAAAGGCCGCGCGATCATAATCGACGAGATCCATCTTGTTCACCGCAACAACGAAGCGGCGAATTCCAACGAGACTGGCGAGATAGGAATGTCTTCGAGTCTGGGTGAGAACGCCTTTGCGCGCATCCACCAAAAGGACGGCGAGATCGGCCGTCGATGCTCCAGTGACCATGTTGCGCGTATATTGTTCATGGCCCGGCGTATCGGCGACGATGAACTTGCGCTTTGCGCTCGAGAAGAAACGATAGGCGACGTCGATCGTGATGCCCTGCTCGCGTTCCGCCGAAAGACCATCGACCAGGAGCGCAAAGTCGATCTTCGCTCCTTGCGTTCCGTGCCTTTTGCTGTCGCTTTCAAGCGCATCGAGCTGGTCGTCGAAGATCTGCTTGCTCTCATAGAGCAGGCGCCCGATCAGGGTCGACTTTCCGTCGTCGACACTTCCGCAGGTAATGAAGCGAAGGAGTTCCTTGGCCTCCTGCTGGGCGAGCCAGGCCCGGACGTCATTCCTGATCAACTCTTCTTCGGATTCGAGCGGGCGGGACATTTTTTAAAAATATCCCTCCTGTTTTTTCTTCTCCATCGAACCGCTTCCGGCCTCCTTGTCGATCGCCCGGCCCTGACGCTCCGAGGTTTTCGTCAGAAGCATTTCAGCGACGATTTCCTCGACGGTCGCAGCATCGCTCTCGACCGCTCCTGATAGAGGATAGCAGCCAAGTGTTCGAAACCGGATCTTGCGCATCACCGGCGTTTCGCCGTCGAGCGGGAAACGATCATCGTCGACCATTAGAATGAGGCCATCACGCTCGACGGTCGGGCGCTCGGCCGCGAAATAGAGAGGAACGATCTCTATTCTCTCGCGCATAATATATTGCCACACGTCGAGCTCGGTCCAGTTGGACAAGGGGAAGACGCGCATGCTTTCGCCCTTGTTCTTGCGGACATTGTAAAGCGACCAGAGTTCCGGCCGCTGGCGCTTGGGGTCCCAGCGGTGATTGCGATCTCGAAAACTGAACACACGCTCCTTTGCCCGACTTTTTTCCTCGTCGCGGCGCGCTCCTCCGAACGCTGCGTCGAATGCGTAGGTATCGAGCGCCTGCTTCAATCCTTCGGTCTTCCACATGTCGGTGTGGCGCGGACCGTGGTCGAACGGATTGATTCCAAGCCGTTCGGCTTCGGGATTTTTGTGGACGATCAGCTCGGTACCGGGCTCCGATCCAACCCTGTTACGAAGGGCATACATGTCCTTAAATTTCCAAGTCGTATCGACATGAAGCAGCGGGAAAGGGAGCGGGCTTGGAAGGAACGCCTTCCGGGCAAGGTGAAGCATCACGGCCGAATCCTTGCCGATCGAATAGAGCATCACCGGTTTGTTCGCTTCCGCGACCGTCTCCCGAATGATTGTGATGCTCTCGGCTTCGAGCCGATCGAGATGCGTGAGTAGCCGCACCGCTTCGTTCAATTCCCCGCTAGAAAGGGGTGGCGCGCTCGCAAGCGCCCCACCGGATTGGTCAGGCGTTCTCTTTCGCCTTTTTGCTCTTCGGTTTCGAAGCTTCCTTCTGCGGCTTCCCGCCAATGGCTTCGACCAGCGGCTGGAGACCCGAACCGTACTTCTTCCAGCGCTGAACTGCGCTTTTGTAGATCGGCTGGCGCACCTGAGCGACGCTTGCCGTTTTCACCGGACGATCGGATTTGTGGAATTCAAGGCACTTGTCGTTCCAGGGCAGATCGAGGAACGCGATGAGGCGCTTGGCTTCTTTTTCTGTGTTGGCGACGACGTCTTCATAAACGACCGTGGTCATGAAGCCTTCGGGAAGAACCTTCTCCCAATGCTCCATCAGTTCGCGATACTTGCCGTAATAACGGCCAAGTTCGGTAAGGTCGTAGCTGTGGGGCATGTCGTCCTTGAACAGCTTGGTAAATCCGCTGAGGCAGGTGTCGACCGGATCGCGCTGCGTGTGAATGACCTTGGCGTTCGGGAACAGGAGATTGATCAGGCCCAGGAAGAAATAGTTGGTGAGAAGCTTGTCGGTAATGCGCTTGGCGTTCCCAGCACCGTTACTCAGCGCTTCCCGATAGTTTTTCGCGACAATATCGAGCTGCGCCGGTGTGATCTTGGCGGCCATCTCGGGATATTTCGGGAGCGACGGGAAACGGTCGCGCAGCTGGCCAAGAGCCCGCGCGAGATATTTGACTTCGCCCGCACCGAACACATCGGGATGGCTCGCGATGATCTGCTCGACGAGAGTTCGAACCCGAACGCGGCATTCCAACGATGAAAACCGGCCGATCGTCATCGAGCCCAGCGAATTTGCGGTTTTCGAACGCTTCCTTCGGAAATGCGGCTCGAATAGCGTCGAAGAAGCCGTGGGTTTCGCCTTCCTTATAATCGAGCTGGGCGCGTTTCATGCGTCCGCCGACAATATAGTGATCGAGCGCCTTCTCATATTGGCCGCGATCGTCGAGCGCCTTGGCATAGGCAAAATGGAGCGCCAGGAACTGCTCGGACTCGGCATTGTCCACCGATTCGAAAATGGCGTCCATGCGGTTGAACAGCTCGTCCCCGATCCCTTGGGAAAAGTCGACCAAGTCGTTGAGATTGGCATAGGCGCCATACATAGAATCGTTCAGTCGCAGCGCCTTTAGAATATAGTCGCGCGCTTCATCGAGGCGACCGACCGACTTCAGTGCGACACCGTAGAAGTTGAGCGCTTCTGGATTGTCCGGCGACTTTTCGAGCGCCCGCTCGAGAACCTCGATGGCTTCGTCGTATCGATCCGTTTCGTGAAGGACCTGTCCCAAAACAATCTGCGCCTCGGCGTTATCCACCTCCTGCTGAAGGGCAAGGCGGGTTGCCTGTTCGGCAGCCGGCAGATTGTTTCGCCGAAGCTGAATCTTGGCTGTGAGCAGCAGCGTCTGGACATTGGTCGGAGCAAACTTCAGCGCGTCGCCAAGGATGCGCAGCGCCTCGACTTCGTTTTTCTGTCCCGAAAGTAGCAACGCGAGATTATTGTGCGCTTCGGCATAGCGCGGGTTCTGCTGTATGGCCTTTCGAAGCGCGTGTTCGGCTTCTTCGAGTTTCTGGTCCTGCTGCAGAAGCGTTCCAAGATTATTGTAGACTTCGGGATAGACGATCCTCTGAGTCAGTGCTTCCTGATAGGCATGGATCGCGCCGTCGATGTCGCCGGTAAGACGAAGCGCATTGCCAAGGTTGTTGAGCGCCTCGGCCATCTTCGGCCGGATCGTGAGCGCCCGCCGATAAAAATCGACGGCCTCTGAATATTTGCGCTTCTCATAATGGATGATGCCCAAATTGTTGAGCGCCTGGGCGTTGTTTGGATCGAGCGCGACCGCCTTGTCCAGCGCTTCGCTCGCCTCGTCGAGCTTGCTCGCTTGGCGAAGAATCTCGCCGAGATTGGCATAATAGCTCGGCGCCTGGGCATTGATTTTGATAGCCCGCTTGAGCTCGGAGATTGCTTCCTTGGAATTGCCCAAAGCGGCGAGCGAAACGCCAAGAATGTTATGTGCGTCCGCGTTCGCCGGTCGCGCAGCGATGATTTGCCTGCAGACCCGCTCCGCCTGCTGATATTGGCCACGTGAATAGAGCTGGCCGGCCATTTCGATGGCCTTATCGGGGCTCACATTGACCCGGCCATGCTGGGCCTTGGCGATCGTTTCGTCGATCGTGCTTGGGCGGCGTTGTGGATTCGGGCCGGCGCCCTGCGGCGAATGGCTTCCTGCAGCCTGGCCCTTTTTGGCTTCGGGCTGCGCGGTTGTGGCTTTGCTGTTGCTCATGGCGGTTCTTTTACCCCTAAGTCCCGGTAGATAAAGGGCCTAACCCCAAAAAAGTCGACAGCCCACGAATTGAAAGAAGAGGGAATTGCTTCCCTCTCCTTCCGATTGCCCGATTGATCATCACGAACGGGCGGGGACCAAAGTCCCCGCCTGGACGCGATTTTTACTGTCCGCGCTCGCCGCGCTCGACCGGCGCCGGAGGCGGCGGTGGAGGAGGCGGTGGCGGCGGGCAAACGGCCGTTGCCAGGATCACCGAACCGTCGGCGCAGGTCTGCGTCGCTGGAGGCGCAGGGGGCGGCGGCGGCGGTGGTGGTGGCGGCGGAGGCGGTGGCGGAGCGGCATGGCCACCAAGCGGCAGGACGAACTTGAAGTTGCCGCTGTGGCTGGTGATTCCGCTTCCGAATTCGCCTTCGTAACCGATCCTCACATCGACCGGACCGATGTGGCCGCCGACGCTGATGCCAGCAAGGAAGTCGCCCTTCTTCTGACGCGCCGAGACGATGTCGAAGCTGTTCTCGGCGTCGCCATCGAGGAAGCCGGTGAACCCGGACGTGTTGCTTCCGAAGCGGTAGCGATAGCCAACGTTGAGTTCTGGAACCACGCCGCCGATCTGAGTTGCCCACTTCAAGCCACCGGTGAGGAAGCTGTGGTTGGACTTGGCGCTGTCGACCGTCAGGGTCGCGCCATTGCCGTCGTTCTCGGTGAACCCATCGAGCTTGGCGTTGACATAGTCGTAGTCGAGGTACGGGGTCAGAACCGAGGTCGGGCTAAGCGAGAACCGCGCTCCGCCATGGAGACCCGCAGTCCACATGCGGATGTCCGGGCTTCCCGTCGGACGGGCAAAGAACGTTGCTCCAGGTGCAAGATTGACGAAGTTGATGTGCCGATCCGAGCTGCCGTTCAGCGAGCTGTAGGTCGTCACGCCTTTGAGGAAGAATGGACCCGGATCGTAAACGGCATAGGCACCGGCCGTCCAGCCATCGCCCTTGGCGTCGTCGCCGAACTGGTTGTCGTGAACGCTGTTGTTCATCCAACCCGCATCGACGCCCAGGATCGCTGACCTTCCGGCATCGAAGTCAATGCCGAGAAGTCCAGTGAACCGGTTCGAACGCGTCGAACCCGCATTGATGTCGCCGCTCGCCCGACGTGTCTGATAGTCGAGCTGACCCCAGACATGGATTGGCGAGTTTGCGCGGCACTCGAGAACCGAACCGGCAAGCGACGGAATTTCGCAATTGGTCGCATGGTCGACGAGATCGTCCTCGTGAACTCCAAGGCTCGCGAACGACTGCAGGTAGTTGGCGTAAACCGAACCCGACAGCATGTTGAGTGCGGTGTTGTAGTTCGCCGGGTTGTTGAACAGGAACAGGTCGTGGAACAGGTGCGCCTCATCGCCCGTGAGGTTGATGTTGTAGACGCTGTCGAGACCCAGTCCCGACCGCATGGCCGTTGGCATTGAGGCCTGAAACGGATTTAAACGGTGCGCGATTGACCGTGATATCGACATTCGCCTGATCGTCGTAGACGCAGCCAGCACTGATCAGAAGCGATCCGGTTGGAATGCCGTTGATGATGCACTGGTTGAACGTTCCGTTGCGAACCACCGCGTCGATCACGTTCTGGTAGGTGGTCGTATCCCACAGGCCATTGGCATTGGGTGCGATGTTCGCAACCAAGGTGCCATTGAGATTGGCGGTCTCGACGAACACCTGCGGATAGGTCCCAATCGGGATCGTTCCGCCAACAGCTGGCGGCAGGTCGAACGTGATGGTTCCGTCCGTGCCCATGTTGAGCGTGTTCATGAAGACATAGGATGGCCCATCGACCGGATCGATCGTGAGGTGGAAGTTGCCGCCCGAGTTGATGTTGAGCGTACCGACACCGCAGGCATTCTGAGCCGGATCGTCGAGCGTCAGTGCGGTTGGGCCACCGGCCGGCATGCATCCCGAGTTGACGATACCATCGAACAGGGTCTCGCCATTGGTGACGTTGATCGTATCGGCATTACTGGCAAGCTCGATATTGCCGTAGATCTGGGCCGGAGCTGAGGCCGCACCCATCAGGTTGATGATCGTTGGGTTGGGAGCTTCGCTGACGTCGATCGCCTCGCCGCGATGGAAGGTGGTCCCGCCATCGGTCGAGAAGCGGGCAATGATGTCGCCCGAGTTGTTGATCGTGAGAACGTCGCCGGCTGCAGGCGCAATACCTTCACCATTGCCGACCACCCGAATGCCATAGGCTTCGGCCGATCCGCCGTTGGTGATGGCGGTAACGTCGATCATTCCAGAGTTACTGATCGTTGCAGTGTTCGCACCCGAGGTCATCGAGATACCGGTTGCTTGGGCACTTGAGTGCGGGTGGGTCGTGACGACCTTGGACGTTGCGCCTCCCACGGAGGTGTGAACCACCGTCGTTGCGGTCGTTCCAGGGCCTGCCGCCTTGGCAATGACATTGATCGATCCAGAATTGACGATCGAACCCGAGATCATTGCATTGTGCACTGGAACCGTCGCGGTGGAGGGCACGGTTGCCGTCGCGCTGAAGTTCATTCCAACTGCGTGAGCAAATGCACTTCCCGGGGCCTTGGCGTTCGCCTGGACGGTGAAGGTTCCGCTGTTGGTGACGTCGAAGGTCTCGGTTGCACCGTTGGGCGTATAGACTTCAAGGCCTAGCGCGGTCGCGCTTGCGAACCCATGGTTTCCGGCAGTTGCATGCGTACCCGTCGCATTCATCATCGTGCCCGCAGCCGCGACCGCATTGGCCGCCACGTTGAACGTTCCGCTGTTGGTGAACGTCGCATTCTTGACAACCACCGACTGACTGACGCCGACTGCACTTGCAACCGCGCTCGCCCCCGTGACGCCGGCCGCATTGGCAGATGCAATCACTGTAAATTTACCGGCATTGTTGAAGTTCGCGTTGGCCGCACGCTGAAGAACGCCGCCCGCGAATGCAAAGGCAGTCGCCGTCCCAGTCGCGGCAGCGCCGGTCTGACCTTTACCGCCAGTCGCGTCGGCAAGAGCGGCGACGTTGAACGTTCCGGTGTTATTGAAGTTGACACTGCCAACCGCAGGAACGGTCGCAGGAGCAGTACCGGTCGTCACGACCGACCCAGACGCGTTTGCGAACTGGAAGGCTCCAGCAATGAACGCTGAAGCGTGGGCATTTCCCCCCGACACCGCATTGGCGACGCCTGCGATATCGATGGTGCCACTGTTGTTGATCGTCGCGTTGGCATTGCCGTTGTTGGCCGCGGCAGACTGAACGACCCCGGTCGCGCTGACATTGGCATTTGCCGAACCCTTGGCCGCCGTCGCGTTTGCTTTGGCAAGGACCGAGAAGGTACCGGGCTTCAGAGTTGTCGTGGTCGCAGTTCCCGTTGCGGGTACCGTTGCCGCGCCGACGTTGCTGAACACTGCCGAGGCAGGGCCACTGGCCGCGAAGACGGTCTGCGAAAGGCCGCCAAAAACGGCTGCCGTTGCGTAGGCGCCATCGCCTCCAACCGCATTTCCGACCGCCTGAATCTGGATCGTTCCGCTGTTGGTGAGGTTCGCGCTCGCGCTGTGACCAGCACCTCCGGCAATCGCACTTTGGGCAATTCCGCCGGAGACGAGTGCGTTGGCGTAAGCCGTGTGGACCGCCTTCGCGGTTGCAGCTGCCTGGATCGCGATCGGCTCCCGAATTGGTGATCGCCGCCGAGGCATTGCCATTCAGAGCTTGAGCAGCCTGGACCATTCCGCCACTGACGATCGCGCTCGCGTCTGCGGTACCGATGCCAGTGTTGTTGGCATTGGCAGCCGCCGCAATCGTGATCTTCCCGCTGTTGGTGAGGCTTGCCGATGCATTGGCATGAGCAGTCCCCGCCGAACTTTCAGCTGCAAAGGCCGTTTGAAGAATGCCCTCGCCGACCTGCGCGAATGCATCGACACCAGCAACGACCGTGCCCGAAGCAGTTGCAAGCGATGCGCCTGCGCCCGAGGCATTAGCAACAGCCGCGATCATGATCGAACCGGAGTTCGTCAGGCTAGCAGTCGCGTTGCCGTTGGTAGCATTAGCCTCCTGGACCACCCCTCCAAGGTTTATTGCGGTCGCAGCGACCGGGTTGGCATAATGGATGGTGACTGTGTGAGCCGTCGTTCCCGTTCCAGAGACAAAAGTAAACGATCCGATACCGCCCTTGCCCTTGGCGATCGCCGAGGCGACGATATCGATCGAACCGCCGTTCGTGATCGAACCCGTCGCATTGCCGCTTCCGGCAACGACTTCCTGAACAAGGCCACCCGATGCGGTCGCGTTTGCATGGGCCGTCTTGGCTCCCACCGCGCTTGCAACTGCAGCCGCTGTAAACGAGCCCGAATTGACTAGAGTCGCAGACGCGGCGCCATTGGGGGCCCTTGCAGACTGAACAAGGCCGCCGCCAACGAGCGCAACCGCACTTGCTGCACCGGTCGTGCCAACCGCGTTGGCATGGCCGACGACCATGATCTTGCCGCTGTTAGTAAGCGAAGCAGTGGCATTGCCGCCAGGCGTATAAGCGCCCGTTCCGCCACCGAACGTGGTAATCGTCGCATATTGGCCGGTTGCTGTCGCCGATTGACGAAGACCGCCGAACACGACGCCTGCGGCAAAGGCTGCGTTCCCGCTCGCATTCGCCATTCCTGCAATCGTGATCGACCCCGAATTGGTGAGCGTTGCGGCCGCATTGCCGCCGCCGAATCGCGATAGCATGCTGGCCCATTGCAGAAACCACTGAACCGACGGCGTCAGCGATCCCGCCTGGATGCGCCGCTGTTCCGGTCGCTGCAAGCGCATTGGCTGAACCCATCGCCGCAATCGTAATGCTTCCGCTGTTGTTCAGCATTGCACTAGCGTTGCCGCCAAGCTGGCCTTCAGCGATCTGACTGATCCCCGACTTGAGAATCGCGATACCTTCGGCCGGACCGCTGGATCGCATGCGCAACTCCAACCGCGGCGATGTCCACTGTTCCGCTATTGTTGAACGATGCCGAGGCGTTGCCGCCGCCAAACGCGCCCGCACCCTCAAAAATGCCCGAAATATTAGACGCAAACGCCTCTGCGGTCTTGCCAGTCGCATGAGCGTCGGCAACCACGTTGATGTTGCCAACATCAAGCACCGCATTTCCATTGCCGCTTCCATAGGCGATGATCGACTGATCGATTCCCTCGAAGACGCCCGCTGCGGCAAAAGCATTCCCGTAGCCGTCGCATTGGCGATCGCTGCAACGTTAATTGTGCCGGTGCCGGTAATCGTTCCAGAAGCGTTCCCGCTACCCGATGCGAACGCATGCTGGATGACGCCGCTTCGCACCATCGCGTGCGCCGACGCCGAAGTCATTCCAACCGCCGCCGCCGAAGCAATCACCGAAATCGTGCCTGAGTTGACCAGCTTATCGGACACGTTTCCGCCGCCATGGCTGACTGCGGTCTGCATCACGCCGCGCGTGATGTCCGCGGTTGCACCGGCAAAACCAGCCGTCGCCTTTGCTTTCGCAAGAGCTGCAACGGTGATCGATCCGCTATTATTGATCGATGCCGACGCATTTCCGACAGACGCGATGGCCGCCTGGAAAATGCCGTCAAGCACATTAGCTGAAGCGTGAGCGTTCGAGCCTGTGGCAACTGCATTGGCCACGATCGCAATTGTACCGCTATTCTCAATCGTTGCGGTAGCATTGCCACCGACCGAATGCGCCGTCGTTCCGGTACCTAAGGTTACCGCGCCCGCATGGGCCGACTGATAAATGCCGTCAGTGACGAGTGCATGGGCTGATGCCGCACCCGTCCCGATTGCATTGCCCTCTGCAACAACATCAAGCGTACCGCTGTTAGTGATCGATGCGGACGCATTCCCAACAACCGCACCCGTGTTGTAAAAATGGGTGTGCGTAACGACCGCACCGAGAGAAGTCGTGGTCTTCGTCGTAAAGCTCGCAGTCGAGGTGACCAATGGATAGGCATTCGCAACCTGAATAAGCCCGCCGTCGACTGCACCGCTCGCTATTGCCGAAAGCCCGCCGTTCGCAGTCGCGACGGCACCGATCGTAATCGAACCCTCATTGTTGACCAGCGCATTACCCACAACCCCGGATGCAACCTGCGAGATGCCGGTCGCAATCGATGCACCTGCGTGCGCCACCCCTGCGACATTGGTCGCCTTGGCATTGGCAATCACGCTAATTGACCCCGAGAAGGCCGTTGTTCCAGCGCCTCCTGCGGCGTTGACCAACGTGGCATTGGCCGTACCTTTACCGGAGACCGCAAGCTGACCAATTCCGGAATGGACCAAAGCGTTGGCAGCCGCGGTCGTCCCGCCGGTCGCATTCGCGACCGCGTCGATTGCAAGCGATCCCGAGTTACTGATCGTCGCGGATGCATTGCCGATCGCCCCTGCAGCCTGATCGACAGCGTGACTAACGATCGCCGATGCAACAGCCGAGCCAGTGCCCGTGTTCTTCGCGTTGGCGACAGCTGCGATCGTAATCTTGCCGCTGTTCGTGAGGTTCGCGGTTGCATGGGCCGCAACCGTCGCCGACGACGCGTTTGAAGCCGTGACCCTCTGGAGAATTCCGTCCCCAACAACCGCCAAGGCATCGACGTTAGCCTTAAGCGTGCCAGAAGCCGTTGCCATCGTCGCGCCGGCTCCGATCGCATTGGCCATTGCAATAATGTTGACCGTTCCGCTGTTTGTCAGCGACGCAGCAGCATTTCCGTTGAAGACATGCGCTTCCTGGACAAGGCCAGCAAGATTGATAGCTTGTGCGCGAACCGGGGACGCAACTTCGATTGTCGTGAAGTGCCCGGTGGTTCCAGTGCCGACGAAGGTTGTCGTAGCATGGAAGCCCGCAGTTCCGTGAGCCGCCGCCGATGCGATGACGTTCACGGTGCCGCTGTTGGTGAGGCTGAGTGACCCTCCGTGAACTGCGCTAGCAATCTGAACGAGGCCGCCCGAAACTTCCGCTCCAGCGAATGCGCCCGCAACGCCGGTCGCTGCAGCAAGACCGGCTACCGAAATCGTTCCGCTGTTGTTGAGTGAGCCCGCCGCACTACCGGAAGCAACCACGCTCTGAATGACGCCGCCACCACTTGCAACGACGCCGATTGCGCTTGCCGCGCCGTTCGTTGCGTGAGCCTTAGCGCTTCCAACGATTGTGATTGTGCCGCTATTCGTCAGCGACGCGACCGCGTTACCGCCCGGAACAAAAACGAAAGTCGTGCCTCCGCCGGTGGTCGGAGAGGCCACGAAGGTTCCTACTGCAACGGCCCCCTGGCGCAGTCCACCGCCAAGCACCAGACCTTCTGCAAATGCGCTGTTCCCCGTTGCGTTCGCCATGCCCGCAACCGTGATTGAGCCGCTATTGGCAAATGTTGCGCTGGCGTCGCCGCCGCCAAACGTCTCACCGAGTTGCTTCACTCCATTCACGACTTCGCCAACTGCTGACGCAAAGCCGCCCGCATTGGTCGCCGTTCCTGTGCCGGCAAGTGCCTTGGCCGACCCGATTGCGGCAACGGTGATGCTGCCGCTGTTCGTGAAGGCTGCATCGGCTGTGCCGCCGAAACGACCTTCCGCGATCTGCGACAGGCCGCCATGACCAGCCGAACCGGACTTAACGAAGGCGCGGCCGATGGCGGCGCCATTCGTCGCAGTCGCGGCAGCCATCGCCGCGATATTAATCGTGCCCGTGTTGTTGAACGACGCTGATGCGTTTCCGCCATCAAATGCGCCCGCGCCCTGGAATAATCCAGATTTATTTGTGGCATATGCGGAAGCCGAGGCTCCGACCGCATGCGCTTCGGCAATCACGTTAACATTGCCGACATCGAACGTCGCACTGGCGTTGCCATGCCCGGTCGCAATGACTAACTCGGTAATTCCACCCCCCTCCAGCAAACCTTCGGCGAAAGCTTTGCCGGTTGCAGTCGCATTCGCGATTGCCGCAACGTCGATCGTTCCTGAACCCGTGATGCTCCCCGAAGCATTTCCCGAACCGGAAGCTAAGACATGTTGAGCAATACCGCTCTTCACAGTTGCGTGGGCCGTCGCCGCCGTGCCGCCGTGCGCAGCAGCCGACGCGATCACCGACAACGTGCCATTATTCAGAATACTCGCAGATGCATTACCTGACGACGCGCCGACGTGTTGTGCAATACCGCCGAACACCTTTGCCAAGGCATCCGCATGACTGCCCGTAGCCTTGGCAACCGCCGCAATATCAAGTGTCCCTGCGTTCGTCACAGTCGCATGGGCAACGGAGCCGTGAGCATTCTGGGAAATCGCCGCTGCCGAAATGGCACTTCCGAAAGTTGCGGTCGCCTCACCGACATGAGCAACAGCCTTTGCAGAACCCGTAGCGTGGGCGTCCGCAACCGCCGCAATCTCCAATGTTCCCGCATTGGAAATTGATGCGGAGGCTGCCCCTGATCCGGCGACCGCACTTTGATGGACCCCGTTGGTGACGGTTGCCTGGGCATTTGCAGTACCAGGATAAAGGGTCACTGCGGTCGTACCGGTGCCGAGGGTTTCGCCAGTGGCGACTGCTTGCGCAATGATGGTCATGGATCCGCTGTTGGTGAGGCTCGCCGAAGCGTTGTCACCGCGAACATTTTGATAAACTGCGTTGCTGATCCTCGCCGCAGCGTTCCCCGTTCCATCCGCTTGCGCACTCGCGAGCGCCGCAATCATCAGCGAGCCAGCATTGTCATATGTTGCAGCGCCATTGCCGCTCGTTGCGTGAACCGATTGGTAAATGGCGTCCGAATTGGTCGCTGTTGCATGCACGAACACACCCGTCGCGTTCGCGATCGCGGCAACGGTTAAGTTTCCGTTGTTGGTAATGTTTGCGGTGGCATTGCCACCGCTCGAAGCGTGCACATTTTGATAGATTGCCGAGCCGGCATATGCCTTTGCGTTCGCATCAAATCCGCTCGCACTGGCTTTTGCAATAAGATCGTACGTGCCTACACTTGCAGTCGTTCCGGTTCCTACGGCGCCTCCAACGACGAAGTTAGCGCTAGCGCTGCCATGATGAGCGCGCGCAGTCTGATAAGCACCGTACGCAGTTGCATTGGCCGTGGCGATAAATCCGACAGCCCCAGCCAGCGCCTCGACATTCAGTAAACCGTTATTTGTGATCGAGACACTCGCGTTACCGTGAGCAGCGCTCGCTGTTTGCTTGGCCGCCGAATAAACGCTTGCGTTTGCCTTTGCAGTGAAAGCGCTCGCATGAGCGATCGCATTGATGTTCATAATGCCGTTATTCGTTACGTTGGCAACAGCGTTGCCACCAATCTCGAACGTTCCACTGGTCGTTGCGACAGAAAGCGATCCCGCATGCGCACGCTGATCAATTCCGCGTTAAAAATCTGGGCGGTCGCGGTCGCGTGCGATCCTCCTAAGGCACGCGCATCCGCAACAATGTTTATGGCACCGTTGTTCGTCAGGGTATCGGAAGCGTCGAAACCGGCTGCCGACTGGTAAATGGCGCCTTGGCTGGCGGCGAAGTTTCCGCCGATTTCCGCAAAAGCATGTGCATCATTTGTGGCTGTAGCATTCGCGTTCGCATCAATGTTTATGGTGCCGCTGTTCAGAAGCGAAACGGTCCCATCGCCGACGCCGGCGCCCTGAGCGCTTTGGTGAACTCCGGCATGCACGGTCGCGTGGGCGTTTGCCGTTGCCGGATTGATCGTAACGGCTGTCGTGCCCGTCCCAAATGTAACGCCATTTGCATTCGCCGATGCCGCGACCGTCAGAGTTCCACCGTTTGTAACCGACGCAGAGGCGGATCCCAAGTCGCTAACGTGCGCGCCCTGTTCAATTCCATAACTGACCGTCGCGTTTGCGGTGGCATTTATGGGCGAATGGGCGTTCGCTATTGCGCTGACTTCAAGCGTGCCCGTATTGTTATAGTTCGCTACGGCGTGACGGACTCCAGTTGCGACCTGGTGAACCCCATCGATCGTCGCAATCGCTTTCGCACTGCCCGAAGTTGCGAATGCATTCGCTGTCGCGCCGAAGTGCATGGATCCGGCATTTGTAAAGCTTGCCGTCGCCGAGTTTCCCGAGACCTTCTGAGAAAATCCGACACCCAATTCGGCTGTCGCGTTCGCGCCCAGTTTTCCGGTGGCATCTGCACTGACCCCGACTAAAACGAGACCTGTGTTGTCATATCCGACATGAGCAGTCGACCCCGCGGCAGACTGATGAATTCCGCTCGCTGCAATTGCATGGGCATTGGCCGTGCCCCCGTCTGCGACGGCACCGGCATCAACCACCAATTCTATAATTCCACTATTAGTGAGCGAGACGCTTGCGTGTCCACCGTTCGCGTTTTGAGAAAGAAGAGCTCCACCGAAACCTGAAAAACTTGACCCGTGGACAGTTGCCGTCGCAGTCGCATTCCCGACCCCGTCGTTTATGGCTAGGGCTTCAACTTCACCCATCATGACGCCACTGTTTTGCATGTTTACGGCGGCGGTTCGGCCGGATGCTTCCTGGAGAAACGCCACGAAATTTGTTGCTTTCGCGTTCGCGGCAAGACTTCCGATGGCAAGCGCGTCGACGACGCTCAAGGCCAAACCGTCGTTCGTGAAATTCAGCGATTCCGCTCTGGGTCCCGCCACGCGCAGCTTGCCCAATTCCAGCTTCGAGGAGCGCATTAGCGTTAGCGGTCGCACCAAAGGCTTGCGCACTGACATTAGCGCCCAGAGTGGCGCTTGCGTGATTGACAAGCCTGACGTGTACATCACTGCCCTGGCCAATTTGAGCCACACCGGTTTGCATTTTTGCATTGGCGACCTGAGCGCCAATACCGCTTGCTACGGCCGTCGCGTGCGCTATCGCGTGCCCCGCGTTCGTCGCCGTCAAGGTCACATAGCCGTTGGTCGGCCCGGCTGCCGTAGCAATACCGGCTTGGACGATGCCCTGGAAGACAAATGCATTTACAATGCCGCTGCCGGTGGCGTTCACGCCCGGATCGCACGTCGATCCCGAAAGGCAGATCGTCAGGAAATTGGACACATCAGGGGCGAAAGTGATGTCGGTAATCGAAGGCGTCGTCGTCGTCGCCGCATAAGCGGGCGCAGCAACACCAAAAGCCGACACCGCTGCGCCCGTAAGAAGAGCGATACGCCGTTGGGTCGTCGTCATCGATGTAATCCCCTGTTTGAGCCGCGGCCGCGGACTCGGTTTTTTGCTCCCGGGATTGCGCCCCTTGGATGACCGCGCAGCTGGCACGCACGCAGTCTCGCCCCCAAGAAAGGAACACTCCTCTGATTTTCGCTTACGCGCGCGATGTTTGAAAAGCAAACGGGAAAACTTGATCCGTATTGCACTTTCCGGCCCTTCCGGGAGTCGATTGTGGCATCACCGCAACAAACTCAGCGGACTGGCGCACGCACGTGAAGACCATTAGAACAATGACGATCGATGGTTCCTGCCCATTTAAGCGTTGGGCTCTATCCGTTGCCGACTGCGCCAATCGCCCATCGACGAGAGGCGCTCGAGTCGCTATCGGCGCTGGGGTAACCAGTTTTCATTGGGGAGATCGAATGCCAAATCGTTATCTGTTTATCGCGGCGACGTTGGCCGCTTCGGTTGCAACGCCGGCGCTCGCGACTGCCGCGCCTGCCTCAAGTGCGCCGGCGCCAGCCAAGCCTCAGGCTGCGAAGCCGATAACCCGCGAGCAGTTTCTTGCGACCTTCAAAGCTCGGTTCGATGCGATCGACACCAACCATGACGGAGTGCTTGAAGCGAGCGAGATCGCCGCAGCGCAGCAGCGGGAGCTCGCCCAGGCGAAGCTTCTTGAGGAAAAGCGCCTTGAGGCGGAGTTCGCGAGACTCGATACGAATCACGACGGCCAGCTGAGCAAGGCCGAATTCATGGCCGCGTTGCGTCCGCCGCAGGCCCGAGTGACTCCGCAACAGGTCATCGCCGCCATGGACAAGAACCACGATGGCAAGATCAGCCTCCAGGAATATGAGGCGGGCCCTCTATCGAACTTTGCCAAATTGGACGCGAACCACGATGGCATCGTAACTCCTGAAGAGATTCAAGCCGCGAGAGGTCGAGCGCCAGCAAAGCACTAGCTCGAGTCCGCCAGTTAATTGAGATCTTGTAGGGCGCCGCGGCAGCGGCGCCCTTTTTCGTCGTTCCTAGCCCATTCCCCAATGTACCTCGACGCGCGGAAATTCCGGCGGCGGCCTCTCAGATTGCCGATGCCGGAAATCCCCAAGGGACGGCGGGGCGAATGGATTTGCGGGGGGACGCCAGTTAGTCTCAAAATCTGGATCGTAAGTCGACAGGAGCCGGCGAGCACGGAAGTCCTAACAGCAATGAGGGTCCAGCAATTTCGGTGACGTTCATCCCAAGAAGTTTGGATTCGCGAACGCCCGAACAACTCGTGATCAAGGCCGTCAGGTTCGCTTGCGCGACCGGTTCGTTGGCGATCCTGGTTGTGAAAGGGAAGACATTATTGGGCGAAATTGAATCGCCCTGCAAACCCATGAACTAGTTCGTGTGCTCTTCTGCTCGTCAGCAAAGGCTAACGACGAGCGGCTTCTTTGAGGATACTCACAAAGAAAAGGAGGTGGGCTTTTGGCCCACCTCCTCTGTTGGTGTTGGTATTGGTTTGAGCGGTGTTACTGGCCGCGTTCGCCGCGCTCGACCGGCGCCGGTGGTGGCGGCGGCGGAGGCGGTGGTGGCGGGCAGACCGCGGTTGCAAGAATGACCGATCCATCCGCGCAGGTCTGGGTCGCCGGTGGTGGCGGCGGTGGCGGTGGCGGCGGAGGAGGCGGCGGTGGCGGCGGAGGAGCCGCATGACCACCAAGCGGCAGGACGAACTTGAAGTTGCCGCTGTGGCTCGTGATCCCGCTTCCAAACTCGCCTTCGTAACCGACCCTCACATCGACCGGACCAAGCTTTCCGCCGATGCTGATGCCAGCAAGGAAGTCACCCTTCTTCTGACCCGCCGAGACGACATCGAAGCTGTTCGCGGCATCGCCATCGATGAACCCGGTGAACTGCGACAAATTGCTTCCAAAGCGGTAGCGGTACCCAACGTTGAGTTCCGGAACCACGCCGCCAAGCTGAGTCGCCCACTTCAAGCCGCCGGTGAGGAAGCTGTGGTTGGACTTGGCGCCATCGACCGTCAAAGCCACACCATTGCCATCGTTCTCGGTGAACCCGTCGAGCTTGGCGTTGATATAGTCATAGTCGAGGTACGGCGTGAGGACCGAGTTGGAACTCAGCGAGAACCTAGCGCCGCCATGAAGACCAAAGGTCCACATGCGAACATCGGGGTTCCCGGTCGGATCGGCGATGAACGTTGCTCCAGGAGCCAAGTTCACAAAGTCGATGTGCCGGTTCGAGTGGCCGTTCAATGAGCTGTAGGTGGTGACGCCCTTGAGGAAGAACGCACCCGGATCGTAGACGGCATAGCCGCCGACGGTCCAGCCATCGCCCTTGGCATTGTCGCCGAACTGGTTGTCGTGGAAGCTGTTGTTGAGCCAGCCTGCATCGACCCCGATCACCGCCTGGTTGCCAAGGTTGCCGTCGAGCCCAAGGAGACCGGTGAACCGGTTCGAGCGCGACGAGCCCGCATTGATGTCCCCGCTTGCCCGGCGTGTCTGATAGTCGATCTGACCCCAGACATGGATCGGCGAAGAAGAGCGGCACTCGAGCGCCGAGCCGGCCAAGGCCGGGATCTCGCAGTTGGTGGCATGATCGACGAGATCGTCCTCATGAACACCAAGGCTCGCGAACGAGTTCAAATAGTTCGCATAGACCGAGCCCGAGAGCATGTTGAGCGCGGTGTTGTAGTTGGCCGCATTGGTGAACAGGAACAGGTCCCTGAACATCGCCTGAGTGCCGCCCGTCAGATTGACGTTGTAGACACTGTCGAGACCGGTTCCGACCGCAGCTCCGTTGCGGTTGAGGCCGGTGACCAATTCAAACGGAGCCCGGGTCAATGCAAGATCGACATCGCCGTCGGGATCGTACTGGCACTTGAGGCTCAACAGCAGCCCGCCGGCATAGGCGCCGCCAAGACCACATGAGCTGAACGTTCCGTTCAAGGTGTTGGCATCGATCACCGCACCGTAGAAGGTGGTGTCGAACAGGCCGTTGGTCGACTGAATGTTGGCAACCAGGGTTCCGGCAAGGTTCGCGGTATTGGCGAAGATCTGCGGATAGGTGCCAGGAGCGGCCGTTCCGCCGGCCCCAGCCGGAAGATCCAAGGTCAGCGTGCCGTCCTTGTTGACGTTCAAGGTATTGACGAACGCGTAGGACGGACCATCGACCGGATCGATCATCATGTGGAGATTGCCCCCGGCACTGGCGCCATCGCCAATGTTCAAGGTTCCAACCCCGCATGAGCTCAGCGCCGTGCTGTCGCCGCCAGCGGCGGCAACCGAAGCGGAGTTCCCGCACGCCGAGTTGATGATGCCATTGAAGTTGGTCTCACCGCCCGTGACGTTGATCGTGTCGGCATTGCTCGCAAGCTCGATATTGCCCGTGATGTTGCCGGCAAGAAGGTTGATCACGCTCGGGTTGGGAGCTTCGCTGACATCGATCGCTTCGCCGCGGTGGAAGGTCGTTCCGCCATCGATCGAATAGACGCGCCGTGATATCGCCCGAGTTGTTGATCGTGAGCAACGCTCCAGCCGCAGGTGTCGCAGTGCCGTTCGAGGTCACCCGGATGCCGTAGGCCTGAGCCGCACCGCCATTGGTGATCGCAGTGACATCGATCGAACCCGAGTTATTGATTGTCAGGTTGGTCGTGTGCGTGTGCGGCGTCACCTTGCCGCCTGCAGTGGTCGTCGAGGTCGTATAGCTGACCGCGTTGACCCCGCCGTTGACGCGAATGCCGGTGGCATGAGCGCTCGAGTGCGGATGCGTCGTCACGACCTTCGATGTCGCTCCGCCAGTCGCCGTATGAACCACCGTCGTTGCGGTGGTTCCCAAACCGTTCGCCTTGGCAAGAACCGCAATCGTTCCGCTATTGGTAATCGAGCCGGCCACCGGATGCGATACCGTAACCGTATGAGCGGTCGTACCCGTTCCGACCGTCGTCAGGGTTGGCGCGTTGTTGACCTCGATGCCGACCGCATTCGCATTGGCAAAGTCTGGGCCCGTCGCCGCAGCGGTGACAGTGATCTTGCCACTGTTGACTGCGGTCAGATTAACCGCCTGGCCGGCATAGCCAGCAGCGACATAGCCAAATGCCGAAGCCTCAGCCGTTCCGGTCGGCTTCGAGATCGCAGCGTTCGTTGCGGTGCCAGTCGCAACGCCCCCAGCTACGGCGTGCATGTCGACGTTGATTGTGCCGCTGTTCGTGAAATTGAGCTGCGGGCTGCCAGCCTCGGCGACCTGCCAGGCTCCAGTTCCATTCGCCTCGGCATTCGCAGATACGAGACCGTTCGCAACAGCGTTGGCCTGGACATCGAGCGTACCGCTGTTGGTGAGGTTGGAGATGCCGGTTGCAGCATTCATGTATTGGCCGATTCCGTAGGCGGAGGCTCTGGCTGTCGCCGTTCCCGCATTGTGCGCGGTGGTACCGGTGCCAACGACCGCTCCGGCTCCAACCGCCGTAGCATTCGCAACAACATTAATGGTGCCGGCGTTTGTCATTGCCTGGTGGGCGGACGAAGCTGCAACAGCACTCTGAACCATCGCTGCCGCCGCAATTGCAACAGCGTTGGCGTAATCGGCGCCATGAGCGATTGCAGTCGCTCCAACGTCGATCGTGCCGCCGGCTGCGTTAGTCATCGCCTGATTGACGTTCCCTCCCAGTCCAGTCTGGAACACTGCCCCGATTGCGAAAGCCGCAGCCGTGGCCGAATGCGTCGCGAGCGCAGATGCATGTGCACCGAGCGTCACTGACCCACTATTCGTGATCGTTTGGGACACTGTCGGAGCGTCTGCGATCTGGTAAATCCCGCTACGAGCCGTAGCGGAGGCCGATGCGAACGTATTGGCATGTGCAGCTGCATTTGCGTTGACACTCACCGATCCACTGTTCGTTTCGACCTGAGCGACAGCCGTTCCACTTGCGGCCTGACCGACACCAATGCTTGCGATCGCCCGCGCGGTTGCCGAACCGGTCCCATGCGCGACTGCATTTGCAAGAAGCGCGATAGTTCCGCTGTTTGTGATCGACTGATCGACGCTTCCGCCGATCGCGCCCTGGCCGATCCCCTCGTAGGCGACTGCGAAAGCGTGGGCGGGACCTGATGCGGCAACCGCCGAGCCTGTCGCCGAAATTGTGATGGTGCCACTGTTGGTTACCGTTTCGTTGACGGCAGAAGCACCGGTGCCATACTGGAGAATTCCGTCGCCAGCTGCAGCGGAAGCGTTCGCACCCGTGACTCACCGTTGGCGAGCGCCTTGGCGGTCACAGCGATAGATCCGCTGTTGTTCGCTGTGAGCGACGCCGTGGCGGCAATGGCGCTTTGGATGACTCCGGCAGCAGATGCGATCGCATTGGCTGCGCCCGATGTCGCAACTGCGCTCGCATTGGCTGCAATTGCAATCGAACCGCTGTTCGTAAATGCTGCAGAAGCAACCGCTGGAGCTGCCGTTGCGCCCGCACCCACGGTGCCCGTTGCGTTCGCCACCTGATGAACGCCAAACGCGTTAGCGGACGCCTGGGCAGCCGTTCCGCCCGCAGCTAGAGCAGTCGCATCGACCGTCACAGTGCCAGCGTTCACGAAGTTCGCCGATGCGCCTCCATTACGCCCGTAAACGGACTGGATGACCGCTGCGACATTGCCATGCGCAATTGCCTGACCAGTCGCCGCCGCCGAAGCGATCGCTGGAAACATCGATAGTTCCGTTATTCGTGAAAGGCTGGCGGAGCCGGCCCCGCTGCCGCTCAGATTCGCGAACTGGCCAATAGCAGCGGATGTGCCCGATCCACCGACGCCGGCATGCGCCGAAGCAAGGGCTCCGCCCTTTGCGATGGCAGTCGCCTTAACGTTGATTGTGGCGCCAGCGGCGTTGGATAGAACTGCATGCGCTGAGGACGCGAGCACCGATTGACCCACTCCATAAGTCATGCTCGCATTTGCAACGGCGTTCCCATGCGCCGTCGCCGCCGCGGCGACGCCGATGTTCATCGTGCCCTTATTAATGAGCGAGGCTGTCGCTGTCGCGCCGGATAATGCTGACTGCACAACTCCAGCGAATAGTGTCGCGTCCGCATTTGCATTTCCCGTCTTTGCGACCGCGACGGCATCGAGGCCAACATCGATGATACCATCATTCGCGAGCGAAAGAGCGATTGTGTCGGCCTTCGAGCCGACCTGGAAAATAGCGGTAGAAAGATTGGCGATTGCCGTCGCCGTTGCGCCTTTGGCGTGGGCGCTTCCGACAACCGAGAGCTTGGCGCCAGCTTCGTTCGTAATTGCCGCATGGATCGCGTTCGCGCCCGCGGTTCCACCGTTCGCCGATTGGTAGATTGCATAGCCGAGCGTGGCGCTTCCCGCGAACTTCGCGGTTGCATGCGCGACGCCGAGTGCAGAAGCGTTGGCCACTGCCTCGACGGCCAGCGAGCCGGCATTATCGATCGTAAGGTCAATCTTTCCTGGCACCTGAACCGATCTGGTCAACGCCCGGGTTATAGATTTCAGCAAATGCCGTCGCGTTCCCGGCGGCATTGACCGCGGTTGCAATCGCTCCGACCGTTACGTTGCCAGCTGCGCCGTTTTTAATCGTAAGCGTTACATTTCCGGCGGGAGACGCGCCCGTTGCCACGCCGCTCTGAATGATTTCTCCATTCGCGCAGCTATTGACGATGGCGGTGGCCGGATTGTTGACGCTCGTCACACCGGTGTGGCCCAGCAGTGTAATATCGAGCGTGTCAGTCGCGTTCGGGCCGGCGGGGGCTGCCGCGCAGACGCCTGGGTTCGTGGTGGTCGCCGCGTAGGCTGGAGCAGCGTAGCCGATGACTGCAACCGAAGCGCCGGTGAGCAGCGCAATGCGCCGGTTCGATATCTTCATTAGACAAGTTCCCTTGTTAGCCGCTGGAACGGCAGTGAATTGGAAAGGGCCGAGCATCCCCTTGAGCTTAAACCTAAGGCTCGGATGGGAACGGGCGCAAGCTTTAACCGGCGTTAACTTGGCAAAACCTGCTGTTTCTGATGGGAATTGTGTTTTCTGAGGCACACCGCTCCTTTCATACCAGAGCGTTTGCGATGATGGCCTCCACGCCAGCTCGCCACTGATTTTAAGAAATGACTATCGGGCAAACGATGGTCGAACGCTCGCATTGAATGAGGATGGTAGCGACCAGGGTTCTTAGTCTTATGACTGAGTGGGGGGCGGTTGCCAGCTCTCCGCCACGAAGGAAAATCGTCGGAGGCCGGAAAACTCGCTCCGCAGAAGCCTCCTGACTCCCCAACGATGAAGCGCTGACTAGCGTCGCCCAACGAAAATCTGTACGCGCCCTTCAACATTTTCAAAGGAGTATGAGAAGTGGCGCTTACCCAAGACCAGATCCAGCGTCTCCGGAAAATGCCGCCTGAGGAACGCCGCGCGTTCCATACCAACAGGATCGCGACCAGTCTCGAGGCCATCGCAATGATCCTTCGCGACATCAATATGAAATTGGGTGGTCCCAATCGCGGCGCGCCGGCGGCCAGTGCCGCGGCAGAGTCTTCGAACGAAGCAGAGACTTCGGTGTCTGAAGAGCAGGCCGCGACTGAGGCCTGACCGGGAAAGTCACGGGGTTCGCTCGGAGTTGTCCGCTTTCCTCGCGGATGACGGCCTAATTTCGAACTCGATCAGTTGTAGAGCTTTCGCACTTTGAGACCGACGCTGCGGGCAAGTTCTACCGGCGTGTCCTGCGACGCGCCGGCGGGCTTTTTTGGCGCAATCGTCGGGTCTCTCCCGAAGATCGTATGAGCGCGCATTAATAGTTGCGACTGACCTAGCTTCCCCTTCTCGAGGCGCTTAAGGGTCGTTCTCCCCGGGGCGCCGCAGGCATGCGGCTGAGACTGCGCTAAGGCAGCGCGGAGACCCGCCGAACCTGATCCCGTTCGTACGGGCGTAGGAAGGAGAATTCCTGATGGGCGACGTACCCGCGCGCACTGAACTCAAAGTCACGACCGGTCCAATTCGTGGATCGAGAAAAATTCATGTCGAGGCCGGTGACGGCATTCGGGTCGCCATGCGCGCTGTCGATCTCGAACCCTCGAGCGGCGAACCGCCGGTGATCCTCTATGATACGAGCGGTCCCTATAGCGATGCGAGCGCGCGCATCGACATCATGGCGGGTCTTCCCGAACTTCGCCGAACGTGGATCCGTGACCGCGGCGATGTCGAAGAGGTCGCCCAGCGCGAAGTTCGGCCTGAGGATAATGGAGCTGGCCGAGCAGCCGTTTCCAATCTTGAGGACGCAGGACGAAACGGCCGGGTCAGCCCGTTCCCCAACGTTCGCAAAAAGGTCTTGCGCGCGAAGGTCGGGTCGAACGTCACCCAAATGCATTACGCGAGGCGCGGCATCATCACTCCTGAAATGGAGTATGTTGCAGCGCGCGAAAATTTGGGCCGCCAACAAAGCTCGGTGCGCGATGGCGAGAGTTTTGGAGCAGCGATCCCGGAATTCGTGAGCCCCGAATTCGTTCGAGATGAAGTCGCGCGCGGGCGTGCGATCATCCCGTCCAACATCAATCATCCGGAATCCGAGCCGATGGCGATCGGTCGCAACTTTCTCGTCAAGATCAACGCCAATATCGGAAATTCTGCCGTCGCTTCGGATGTGGCTTCAGAAGTCGACAAGATGGTTTGGGCGATCCGCTGGGGCGCCGATACCGTCATGGACCTTTCGACCGGACGCAACATCCATGATACGCGCGAATGGATCGTGCGCAATTCGCCCGTCCCGATCGGGACCGTGCCCATCTACCAGGCTCTTGAGAAAGTTGGCGGAGTTGCCGAGGATTTAAGTTGGGATATTTTCCGCGACACCCTCGTGGAACAGGCCGAGCAGGGGGTCGACTATTTCACGATCCACGCTGGCGTCAGGCTGCCCTACGTTCCGCTCACTGCAAAACGGGTCACGGGAATCGTTTCAAGGGGCGGGTCGATCATGGCCAAATGGTGCCTTGCGCACCATAAGGAGAGCTTCCTTTACGAACATTTCGACCAGATCTGCGAGATCATGAAGGCCTATGATGTCGCCTTCAGTCTCGGCGATGGCCTTCGTCCGGGAAGCATCGCAGACGCTAACGATGAAGCGCAGTTTGCCGAGCTCTACACACTGGGCGAACTGACAAAGACCGCCTGGGACCATGACTGTCAGGTCATGATCGAAGGGCCGGGCCACGTTCCGATGCACAAAATCAAGGAGAATATGGACAAGCAGCTGGAGAGCTGTGGCGAAGCGCCCTTCTATACTTTGGGGCCGCTAACGACCGATATCGCTCCAGGTTATGATCATATCACCAGCGCCATCGGAGCAGCGATGATCGGATGGTTCGGGACGGCGATGCTCTGTTACGTCACTCCCAAGGAGCATCTGGGCCTTCCCGACCGCGACGATGTAAAGGTTGGGGTCGTCACCTATAAGCTCGCAGCCCATGCCGCCGATCTCGCTAAAGGCCATCCGTCGGCGCGCCTCCATGACGATGCGCTCAGCAAGGCGCGTTTTGAATTTCGGTGGCGCGACCAGTTCAATCTTTCGCTCGATCCGGAAACCGCCGAATCCTTCCACGACCAGACCTTACCCGCGGAAGGCGCAAAGACTGCCCATTTCTGCTCGATGTGCGGGCCCAAATTCTGCTCGATGAAAATCAGTCAGGAAGTCAGGGATTTCGCGCGACTGGAGAGCGAAAAGAAAAGCGGTGAAGGTGATCAGCAAGGATTTCGGTCGGGCTCTGAGTTTGCTGACGAGGCGATGGCCGAGATGTCCGAGAAGTTCCGCGATTCGGGAAGTGAGATTTACGTCTCGGCCGAGTGAAGAATTACTTCCAGTCGAACTGAAGCGGAGCTTCGCGGAACGCAAATCGGTCAAGATGGCGTTCCATCACCTGTTTCAGTCCGACGAGCTGGTCGGGCGACGAGGCTGTGATTTGAACATTGAGGCTCTGCGGACCCGCGTCGAGGGTGGCAAGGCCGTCCCCTGGCCAATCGGCTCCGCGCGAGTCCTTTGGAAACACGATCGTTCCATGATCGTGGGTAAACCTGACTTCGAGATTGTGCGACCAATGCTTGCATAGCTGCTGGAGATAGCGGCTGGCGCTTATGGTCGGTACGGACGCCGAACAAGCACATGTTGGATGAGTCAAAAGCGAAAAACTTCCAGAGATTATTGGCAAGGTCGTTTTCGATCTTCGGCATTCAAGACCGCTCGAACCTTCGATCCTCGTTTGCCAGAAGGGCCCCGGGAGCCCGTCAGACGTTTTTCAAACCCTCGGCGTCGCGGCTCCGCAGTTGACGGGCCCAACGCCATAAAAAAGGGCGCCCGCTCCGCGCGGACGCCCTTTCATATCGTCTTTGAACGCGCGTCTTACTTCGAGCTGTTCGAATCCGAATTCTTGACCGCGTCGGCCTTGTTGTCGGCCGAGTTCTTGATCGCAGCGGCCTCATTCTTGCCTTCGTTCTTGATGGCGTCAGCCTTGTTTTCCGCATGATTCATGATGTTCGCAGCTTCGTTGTTGTCGACTGCGGTGATGTTGTCTGCGGCGTTGTCCGCATTGGCTTCAATCTGAGACGCTTCATTGCTCTGGGCGTTTTTCTTGTTGCACCCGGCGAGCGCCACAAACGCTGCGCCAATGATCAAAGTCGTTCGCATTTTCATTTCGCATTCCCCTATTCTTTGTCCCGTGGGACGAGAGTCGTTAGAGCCGGAACACGTCCGGCCGATCAATGACCGTTTTCCCTAGTGCTTGAGAGCCTGTACTGCAGCAAGCGTTTTTGCCACATGCTGGCTGAAGTCCAGATCATCGTGAACCATGACTATTCTGCCGTTGGTGTCGATGACATAGGACGTTCGCGTAGTTAGCCCCGGATGTGCTGCCCACGCAACATCATATTCTTTCTGGATGAGCGGAGTGGCGGTCGCGACCGGGAATGCGCTCCGGCATTCCTTCGTCGAAAAGTCGTGAAGCGTCTTGAGATCGTCGGCGGACATTCCGATCACCTGCGCCCCGAGTTTCTTATACTCCCCGATCGATGTGCTAAATGCATGAGCTTCGGCCGTGCAGCCGCTGGTAAATGCTTTCGGGAAGAAATAGAGAACGACCGGCCCCTTCTTGAGCTGGTCGGCAAGATGCATTTTGAACTCCTTCCCGCCGACCGCTCCGACAGTCGCAAAGTCGGGAGCCCGATCTCCAACCTTGAGTGCGGCAGTCGCCGGAGCGGCAAGAAGCGCGGCTGAAATGACGGTGAGCAAAAGCTTGCGCATGGCGAGTCTCCCTTTTGGCGCTCCTTACTGCCCGCGCTTCAAAAGAGCGAGCGTTCGCTCATCCTGCTCGCCAGCGAAGAATTCGCCGCGTGCGCATTCGAATATGGAGTGAGGGTCGACAACGCCGAATAATGTCAGGCTCGAGAGCAGCTTTATGGAATTGAGTGGTCCCAGAATTTCTGCTGCACTTCGGCGTCCGGCCCAAGCTCGAAGTGTTTGAACGCAATCCTTCAACCGCGACGAGAGCAACGGATGGGCAAGGAAGGCCGAGGCCTCGTCAATCGAAGCGATCCCAAAATATTTTGCTGTTGCGCTCTGGCCTAGCTCTTTCAGCTGAGGAAAGATGAACCACATCCAGTGGCTCTGCTTCCGTCCCGCTTCGAGTTCACCAAGTGCGATACCGAACATGTCCTCCTGAGCTTCGACGAAGCGCTGAAGATTGAACTGATCATCCACGCACCTGTCTTATATGGGATTGGCGTCCGATCGAAGCCAAAGGATCAGCGTGACGGCGCCAGCAAGCCCGCGACGACATAAAGGAAGATCATGATCGGTCCCGTGAGCAAGGTTGCCGCAATGATTTCAAGCCGGACGATGGTGACGTCGAGCCCGCTATAATCGGCCAGACCTGCTGCAACGCCCATGATCTTGGAGTCGCTGCGGTTGATCATGAAACGCCCGTTCATTTTCAATTCCTTTTAACGAAAATCTTGGTTGTGGTCGGCCGCTCAGGCGATCGGAAGCGAGGTCGCTGCCGAAACGAGAAGAAGTGCCGAAATGAAAGCCGCCGAGAAGAGTGTCGCAACCTGGCGGGCGGACTGGAATGACGTGAACATGAAAATTACCCCTTATCGATTTGGTCGACTCCCAATTGGGCCGACACAACAATCAATGCAGGAGGCGTGCCAATTCGAAATTATCACATAAAATCAACGGCCGACTTCCGAGTGGGCCGGGCAGGAATGGGATATCTCGCCAAAGCAGCGAAATTTTTACCAACTCCTATTGCTGGCGACTGTCCGAAATTGAACAATGGTCCGGACAGTGTGAGTTTGTTTTGCACAGACCGCCTTGGCACTCTTGATGAAAAAATCGCGCGCGTCTGGAAGACACTCGTTTCTATTATCAGCTCGAAGTCGTGTTTCCGCCGTCCGGGTGAAGGATTTGGCCGGTCATGTAACTGGAATCGTCGCACGCGAGAAAAAGGAACGACGGCGCAACTTCGTTCGGCTGACCAGGTCGTCCCATCGGCGTGTCTTTTCCAAACTCCGGCAGCTTGTCCTCGGGTTGTCCTCCAAAAGGGTTCAGCGGTGTCCAGATCGGACCCGGAGCAACGCCATTCACCCGGATCCCGTCCTTCACCAAATTCTTAGCAAGCGATCGCGTGAATCCCAGGATCGCGCCCTTGGTCGAACTATAGTCGAGCAAGAGTTTCGACCCCTGATAGGTCGTCTCGGAAGTGGTATTGATGATCGCCGAGCCTTTCGAGAGATGAGGTCGCGCGGCCTGAGTCATGAAGAACATTCCAAAAATATTCGTCTGAAACGTCCGCCGAAGCTGGTCTTCGTCAATGTCGGTGATGTCCTTGTCGGGGTGCTGCTCACCGGCATTGTTGATGAGAAGGTCGAGCTTGCCGAGCTGATCAACGGTGTCTTGGACGGCGCGCTCGCAAAAGCCCTTGTCCCCGATGTCGCCGGCGATCGTGATCGCCTTCCGGCCTTCCTTCTCGACGATCGCCTTTGTCATTTTTGCGTCATCATGTTCGCAAAGATAGATGATCGCGATGTCGGCGCCTTCGCGCGCGAACAGAGCTGCGACCGCCCGCCCAATTCCGCTGTCGGCGCCGGTAATGAGCGCGACCTTCCCCTTGAGGCGGTCCGATCCCCGATAGCGCGGCTGCCACTCGGGCTTGGGTTCAAGTTTGCTTTCGTGCCCCGGCTCCTGGTCCTGGTGGATCATTGGCTGCAAGACGTCACTTTCATGCTGCATCGATCACGACTCCGTTCGTGGGTTCAAATCTTTCATTGCATCGGAAAGCGGCTGGTCATTGTCTTCGAGGTCGAAGAAATGTTCGTGCCGGGTCTGTGCTGCGGACGCAGACGACAAATACGGGACATGGTCCTCCACAGTAGTCTCTTCTTGCTCACGACCCTCAGAAACTCGAGGTCCCGAGCCGTCACCAAAACCGAAAAATCAGCCCCTGCGGCGCTTGGACGTCTGAGAGGCTTCGGCAGATTTGGTCTCCGCCCGGTGACACCTCGCAACTAGCGTCGGAAAATCGAAATTGCTGTTATCGATGAGCGCCGCTCCCGTCGCCTCAACACATTGGGCCTCAGTTGCGTACCGTGTTTGGAGGGTGGCGACGGGCGTGCAAGCCGTGCCGCCGTCGGCACATCCAAGAATTGCGATGATGAAATAACCCGGTCCCATGACGTGTCCCCTAAGACACTGTTTTAACCAACGAATTTCTTGGGAGTTCCGGCCGCTCGCAAATCGCCCTTTGCTGTGGGCTCCTCGCCTTCCTACTTATGAGCCGATGGCGACTACCGGGACCCACGAACAGAAATCTGGAGCTGGAACCGGCTTCGCGGCGCTGTGGCGGTTTCTTCCGATGCTTTGGCCAAAAGGACAGCTCGAGCTGAAGTTGAGGGTCGTCGCTGCGCTAGTCCTTGTTCTTGCCGGCAAGGCCGCGGTCCTTTTGATGCCCTTTGCCTACAAGGCAATCATCGATGGAATGTCTGCAAGACGAGCGCCCTTTGCAATCATTGCCGGCCTCGTTTTCGGTTATTCGGCAGCAAGGTTTGCTGGCGTTCTTTCCGACAATTTGAGGAACGCTATTTTCGAAAAGGTCGGGCAGGACGCGGCACGGCGTCTCGCGGGTAACGTCTTTCGCCACGTCCACGATCTTTCGCTTCGCTTCCATCTCGAACGGCGCACAGGATCACTGACCAAGATCGTCGAACGCGGAACCAAGAGCATCGACATGATGCTCTACTTTCTCCTGTTCAATATCGGCCCGACGATTATCGAACTTACCGCTGCCTGCATCATCTTCTTCGTCAAATTCGGGCCGGGCCTTGTAGCTTCGACGCTCGCAATGATGGCGATCTATATCCTCTTCACGAGATGGGTGACCGAATGGCGCTCGGATCTTCAACGCCAGCTCAATGACGTCGACAACAAGGCCATTGGGCGAGCCGTGGACTTGCTTCTCAATTATGAAACGGTCAAATATTTCAATGCCGAAGAACAGGAGACCAGGCGCTACGACGAAGCGATAGGAGCGTTTGCTCGCGCGACAGTTCGCAATGAAGTTTCACTGGCGTGGCTCAACATCGGCCAGGCGCTGATCACCAATCTGATGATGGCCGGCGCAATGATCTACACGGTCATGGGCTGGACGAAAGGCCGGTTCACAGCCGGGGACGTCGTCTTCATCAATACCATGCTCCTTCAGCTTTTCCGGCCGCTCGATCTGCTCGGCTGGGTTTACCGTTCGATCCGCCAGGGTCTGATCGACATGGAATCCATGTGGAACCTTCTCGATACGAAGCCCGAGGTCATTGACCAACCAGACGCGCGGATTTTGCTGGTCGACTCCGGGAACGTACGATTCGAGAATGTCCATTTCGGCTATGAAAAGGACCGACAGATCCTAAAGGGGCTCGACCTCGACGTTCCAGCCGGTTCGAGCTGCGCGATCGTCGGGCCGTCGGGCGCCGGCAAATCGACGATCGCACGTCTGCTCTATCGATTCTACGATCCATCCGCGGGCCGGATCCTGATCGACAATCAGGATATTTCGAAAGTCGCTCAAAAGAGCCTTCGTTCGGCGATCGGGATCGTTCCTCAGGACACGGTCCTTTTCAATGAAACGATTGGCTACAATATCGGCTACGGACGTGAGGGTGCGACAACTGCCGAGATTGAGGAAGCGGCGCGGGGTGCAGCCATTGACCGTTTCATCGCTGTTCTTCCCGAAGGTTACCAAGCGATGGTTGGCGAGCGCGGGCTGAAGCTTTCAGGCGGTGAAAAACAGCGTGTCGCAATCGCCCGAACATTGCTTAAAAATCCACCCGTCCTCGTTCTCGACGAGGCGACCAGCGCCCTCGACAGCCGGACCGAGGAAGAGATCCAGAGGACTCTCGACCGCGTCTCACGAAGCCGAACGACGATCATGATCGCTCATCGGCTTTCGACCGTCGTCAATGCCGACCAGATCGTGGTTCTGGACGATGGCCGCGTCGTCGAGAGCGGTTCGCATGATCAGCTGCTTCAAAAGGGCGGCCTCTATTGGGATCTCTGGCAACGCCAGGCCGCGGAACGGCTCGCCGAAGAGATTGCCGAAGCCGCCGAATAGCTTTCGCTGCCAAACAAAAGGAGCGTCGCGCCCCTATCAAAAAGGCGCTTCGTTGGCCTCGCAAGGGATCCATCCGATCTCCGATGGTCAGTTGCGTCTGATGAACCCCCGAAACACATTGCCCTCGGTGCTGAGATAGGGGCGGCGGTAGTCGAAGCGAGGCGTGTTGGAGAACATGAGATAATAATATTTCATCTGCTCCGACCACCAGTAGGCCGGACAATGATCACTTTGGATTTTCGGACTGACAGTGACGTCGGCGAGCGAAGCGAAACCGAACTGGGCTCGGTTCCAACGCCGCATCGCCAGATAATGATCTCTGGCGATCATCCGCCACTCGTCGCGGCCATCGAGGAGCCAGATATTGAGCGCCGAATCGGCAAGCTCGGGTCTCAGCGAATTGGAAGGACTGAGCACTTTGCCTGAATTCGGGATCGAGCTCCTCGGGGAGAACCCCGTAACGCTGCTGCAGCGCCGCCCAGCTCAGCGTATAGGCCGCGCCGTAGCGCCGGGCGCCCCCTTGGGTCAGAAGGCCGCCATAAAAGGACGCGAGTTCGTCCTGGTCCCAGTTAATTAGCCGCCCCGTTTCAAAGTCGACGTCGACAAACCAGAGATGCCCTTTGTTCATTCTTGGCTGATGCTTGAGAATCGCCGAAGTGCATGTCTGATACATCGCGAGGCATTCGCGGTCGCCGAGCAGATCCCATCCATCGAAGAGATATTCGTAATAGCTGTCGGAAGGCGGCCCGATGGTCGCACGGCGACTGAGCCATTTGCCGGTGATTGCATCGACGCTGTCGGCAAGAAGCCCGATCCTCGAGCGCCGGTCGAACAGTGCGCGCTGAGCCCGTTTTGCAGCCAGCCGATAGCGTTTGTCGCCGGTCGCATGGCTTAAAAACCCAAACTCGGGAATGAAGGTGCCAATCTCGGCGGGATTGGTCTGCCGACCGCTCACCGCGCCAGTTTTCAGATTGATAAACCGGTGTGGAAGCCCGATCGGCGAGGCTTCAAAACTTAAAAGCAGGCGATCGGCGAGATCCTTCGCCTTTTGAAGCAGCGCCTTGTCGCCGCACGCATGCCAGGCGGACAGGAGACCGCCGACGAGGCGAATGTTGGTTTCGAACACCGACACTTCGCCATCGACATCGAAATCAAGCGAGCTTTTCGCCCATTCGACGCCATCATGAAATTCGTCGTCGAGTTCCATCACCCAGAGCGTGTCGAGCGCTTCGATGATGGTCAGTCCGAGATGATGATCCTTTAAGGGAAAGCTTTCGAAGCCACCGCTGATCGGTTTGATCTGATCTTTGCCCCAGGCCTTGCTTCGATAATGTTCCCACGCCCAGCGCATGTCCTTGCGGACATTCTCGGCAAGAGCGCTCCAGTTTTCGCGGGAACTGATCGCGGCGCCCGCCTGGCTTGCAAGCAGTGCCAGACTTGCCGATCCAAGAAGATCTCGGCGGTCGAGGAGATGTCCCTTTTGCATATTAGCAACGCTATCGCGGACAGTAACTCAAAGCTACTCCGGCGCTCCCCTTCGCAGCCTTCGCCTCTTTTTGGCCGAAAGCTTTCGCGCACCCTTTGATCGTGAAGCGTTCGTCAACGCATTGGCCGAACGCAGCTTGGGCGCTATGGAGAGCCGCATTTTTGAAAGAAGGCATCGGGAAAAAGTGGCGGATCTTCTAAGAACTGCTGCCGAGGCCGTCGTTTCGAAAGTCTTGAAGTGATCGAATTTCTGGGGAGAGACATGATCCGTTCCATTTTCTTGGCATCCGCCGCGCTCACCATCGTCGCAACTACTGGCGCCTGCGTTCGCCGCTCCTCCAAGGACCGCCGACATGGCTTCCGCGACACTTCCAGCCTCCAATCCGTTCGCAAATCCGAGCACCCTCCCATTCCAGACACCCGATTTTTCAAAGATCCGGGACGGCGACTACCTTCCGGGCTTCCTTGCCGGAATGGCGCAGCAGAAGCGCGAAGTCATGGCGATCGCAAACAATCCCGCGCCGCCGACATTCGACAATACGGTTGCCGCGATGGAGCGTTCAGGCCTCCTTCTGGAGCGCGTCGGTCTTGCCTTTTCCGCAGTCAACGGTGCCGACACCAATGATGCTCTTCAGGCGGTCGACACCAAGACCGCGCCGCTTCTCGCTGCTCACAGCGACTTCATCTATCTCAATGCGAAGCTGTTTCAGCGCTTCAAATATCTCCACAACCATCAGGCAAGCCTTGGCCTCAACCCCGAGCAGGCGAAGTTGCTCGACGTATATTATAAGGGTTTCGTCCACTCGGGCGCCGAGCTTCCGCTCGCAAAGCAGGCTCAGTTGAAAGCCATGAATGAGCGCCTGAGCACGCTCCAGACGGCGTTCAACCAGAAGCTTCTGGCTGCTGCCAAAGCCGGCGCACTTCACGTCGGCGATCCGGCAGCACTCGCCGGATTGTCACAACAGCAGCTCGCTGCCGCTCAACAGGATGCAAAGGGGCGTCAGCTGTCGGGCTATGTCATTCCGCTTCAGAACACGACGCAGCAGCCCACGCTTTCGGATCTCACCAGCCATGCGACGCGCCAGCAGTTGATGGATGCAAGCCTCAGCCGCGCTGAGCATGGGGATTCGAACGATACCCGCAACGGGATCAGCGAGATTGCGCAGTTGCGTGCAAAGAAGGCCGCTCTCCTCGGCTACCCGACCTATGCCGACTATGTGCTTTACGATCAGATGGCGAAGAACCGTGCGACTGCCGTCGAATTTCTCGATCGTCTCGCAGCCCCAACCGCGGCGAAGGAACGCCAGGAAGCATCCGACATTCGCGCGCTTGCAGCATCTCAGGGCGCGAATTTCACTCCGACCGCGGCCGACTGGAATTTCTACGCAGAGCAGATCCGAAAACAGCGCTACGATCTCAACCAGGATGAGCTCAAGCCCTATTTCGAGATCCACAAGGTCCTGACCGACGGCGTCTTTTATGCCGCGAACCAGCTTTATGGAGTAACCTTCAAGGAGCGCCACGATCTTCCAACGTGGAACCCGGACATGATGGCCTTCGAGGTGTTCGACGCGGACGGCAAACCCCTTGGGCTCATGTATTTCGATTATTGGAAACGCGACAACAAGCAGGGCGGCGCGTGGATGAGCAATCTCGTCAACCAGTCCTATCTGCGCGGGACTCAGCCGGTCATTTACAATGTCGCAAACTTCACCAAACCGGCGCCCGGACAGCCGGCGCTCATCAGTTTTGACGACGTTACGACGATGTTCCACGAGTTCGGCCATGCGCTGCACGGTCTGTTCGCAGCGCAAACCTACCCGACGCTTTCGGGAACCAGTGTCGCCCGCGACTTTGTCGAATTTCCTTCCCAGTTCAACGAGAACTGGGCGCTCGATCCCAAAGTGCTGTCGCACTATGCGGTTCATTACCAGACCGGGACCCCGATGCCTCAGGACCTGGTCGACAAGATCAAGCGCTCACGCGTGTTCAACCAGGGCTATGACAATGGCGAAGCACTGGAAGCCGCGAGGCTCGATCTCGACTGGCATTCGTTAAGTGCCGATGCTCCTCGCCAGGATGTCGACCAGTTCGAGGCAAGCGCGCTTGCAAGCAGCGGCTTCGATACCGCAGACGTTCCGCCGCGTTACCGGTCGAGCTACTTCCTCCATATCTGGAGCAACGGCTATGCCGCGGGCTATTATGCCTATCCCTGGACGAGAATGCTCGCTCAGGACACGTTCAACTGGTTCGAGACCCACGGCGGACTAACCCGAGCCAACGGGCAGCGCTTCCGCGACATGGTTCTCTCGCGCGGGAACACGCTCGACTATGGCGAGATGTATCGGGCCTTCATCGGACACGATCCCGATATTGGGCCCTACCTTAGATATTATGGCCTGCCTCAAACGGCTCCGGCGCCCGCGCCGGCCGCAATGCCCCAAGGCGCTGCTCCAGCGGTCGCTCCAGCCCCGGCGCCGCAGAAGGGCGAGCGCGGACTTTAGCCAATGATCCGCCAGCTCGACGAGCGCACATTTGTGAGCGGACAAATCGCTCCAGACGAGGTCGTCG
The DNA here is from genome assembly GCA_963703055.1 of uncultured Alphaproteobacteria bacterium. Classification (GTDB taxonomy): domain Bacteria; phylum Pseudomonadota; class Alphaproteobacteria; order Sphingomonadales; family Sphingomonadaceae; genus Sphingomicrobium. The sequence goes on from OY969784.1 coordinate 1,825,532, forward strand.
GGCTGGCGGAGCAAGGCATTCGAATTCTCATCAACAATCGACCCGACCGCGAGGAAGGCGGTCAGCCACTTGCAAGCGAGATCGAAGCCGCCGCAGCCGACGCTGGCATCGCCTATCATTTCGTTCCGATCATTCGCGGCATCGGACCGGCCGATATCGACGCGATGCAACAAGCGTTCGGACACCAAGACAGCGGAAAAATTCTCGCATTTTGCCGATCGGGTGCACGCTCCGCGCTCGTCTGCGCGCTTGTCCACCGGGATTTGGGCGCTTCGCGCGAACGCGTTGAGCGAAGCCTGATTGAAGCCGGTTTTGATCCCGCTCCCATTGACCATTTGCTTTAGGTTTTCTCGGCCAGCAGCTTGGTTGCGGCCTCAAGATCCTCGTCGAGAACCATCACTCGAACCGGCATGAAGAGGCCGCCGTAAAAATAGTTGATTTCGGTGTCGAAGAGTATGGCTTCGATCCCCTCGCTTCCAAGATAGAGCCGAACGAGATCCGCTTCGATCCGGTTGTGATAGCGTGCAACTTCGACAATATCGGTCATGAGCGCCGGTGATTGAACGAACGTCTCACAGGCCGCCCGAACTTTGCTCCTTGATGCTTTACCGGCGTTTCGCCCGATCGAGCCTTCAAGAGCAATTCGAGGCCGCGATCTTCTCGCCACTCACGTGGCGGTTCCACCAACCGTCAATCCGTCGATCAGTAGCGTTGGCTGGCCGACACCGGCTGGAACGCTCTGACCTCCTTTTCCGCAAATGCCGACCCCTTCATCCAATGCGAGATCGTTTCCAATCCCCTTGACCCGGGTGAGGACTGTCGGACCGTCACCGATTAAGGTTGCGCCTTTCACCGGCTCGGCGATCCTTCCATCGCGGATCCGATAAGCTTCGGTACAGGAGAAAACGAATTTGCCATTGGTGATGTCGACCTGACCGCCGCCGAAACTCTTGGCATAAATGCCGTCCTTCACGCGCTCGACCAGCTCTCCTGGTTGGTCCTTTCCGCCCAGCATGAAGGTATTGGTCATCCGCGGCATCGGGGCGTGCGCAAAGCTCTCGCGCCTTCCATTGCCGGTCGGCTCCATCCCCATCAGCCTCGCGTTCAATCGATCCTGGAGATAGTTTTTCAAAATCCCGTTCTCGATCAGGCAGGTCTGCCCGGTCGGCGTTCCTTCATCGTCGATGGTCAGTGAGCCGCGACGCTGCTCGATTGCGCCATCGTCAACGACGGTCACTCCCGGCGCCGCAACCCGTTCTCCCAGTCGTCCCGAGAAGGCCGATGTCCCTTTCCGGTTGAAATCGCCCTCGAGCCCATGACCGATCGCTTCATGAAGAAGGACGCCAGGCCATCCGGGCCCAAGGACGACGGGCATTTCGCCGGCCGGGGCGGCGACTGACTGAAGGTTAGTGAGCGCCTGTTTAAGCGCAATATCGATGGACCTGCTCCATTGGGCTTCGTCGAACAGGCGGTCGTACAAATAGCGGCCGCCGAACCCGTGACTTCCGGTTTCCCGGCGGCCTTTGTCCTCGGCCACGATCTGGATCGAAAGTCGCACCAGCGGTCGAACATCAGACGCAATGAAACCGTCCGATCGAACGATATCGATTACGCTCCAGCTGGCGGATAAGGTTGCGCTGACCTGGACCACCCTGGGATCGCGCGCGCGCGCCGCCGCATCGATTTTCTGGCATAATTCGACCTTGCGCGCGAATGGTACCAGGCTCAGCGGATCGTCATGGCCATACATCGCCTGGTTGGTCCGCCGCGGCGCCAGAGACGGCGATGAAGTGCGTGGATCAAGAAGCTTCAGCGTTGCAGCAGCCCGTTCGATCGCGGGTTCGCTGATTTCGTTCGCATGCGCAAACGCTGTCGTCTCGCCGCTCACCCCGCGAAGCCCAAACCCCGAGCTTGAGTGATAATCGGCGGTTTTGAGGCGCCCATCATCAAATCCGAACGCCTCGCTCGCAGCATATTGAAGGTAGAGTTCGCCGTCGTCATGGGCGCAGAGGTGCTTGTGGGCGAGCCGCTGCGCAGTTTCGGGATCGAGACTGCGGTAGAGAAAATGCCGGGGATCGGAAGAGATCATGGAACGCGCTGGTCCGCCGGCCCTCCTTCGAGAACAAAGCGCCGATCGCAGTAGCCGCATTCGACGAAGCCGGTATCGGGCTCAATCCGAAGAAACACCCGCGGATGGCCAAGTTCGGGCGACACTTCCCCCGAGCCGTCGCACGCGATTTGAACGGTCTTGACCCGAATGACTTCCGGAGGCGGGATTTGCGATGCCATTGCCTGCAATTAAGAGCGCAAGTCGCGCGCCACAAGGTCACTCGTAATTGGCGGTGACCTGGAAGATCGCCGAATAGTCGCCATCGGCCTGATTTGCAGCGATATCGAGAATCCCTCCAACGCCTACAAAGAAAGTCCGCGTGACCGGATCAATCGTTCGGATTGGGTTGCCGCCATTGTCGAGCGTCATTGCAAGAACGTCGATCGTGTCGCCGCTACTGTCGGTGAGCTGCAGCGGTGCATCGACGACGACGATGACCTGCTGGCCAGGCGTTCCAGCTCCAGCGAAATAGGCACGGTGACCAGCGGCGCTTGCGACGCCCGTCACTCCTCCGGCAAAACTCCTCACATTGGTTGCCGGATTAAGCGCGACCGTTCCGGACGAACTTGACGAAATCATCGTTCCAAAATCGAGATCGTCGATCTTGGTGAGGGTCAATGGAACGAGGATCAGAGCCTTGCCGCTCGCGTCCCTGGTTGCGGCAACCGGCGCACCAATTGCCGGACTTGCGAAAATGGCTGCGAGCGATGACGCAGCAACGAGAAACCTGCGGTACCCCAATTGCCCACTCCTGATACGGGAATTTATGGACAGGAGTTTCGCACACTCGCCTTCCCGCACGTTCAATGGATCAGGTTCGCAAAAACTTTACCCTGTTCGTGAAGGCCTTACGGATACTGGACCGTGACGTTGAAGGTACCGGTATAATCGCCTTCGGGCTGAGCGGCCGCAACGTTAAGCGTCGCGCCAACGGCAAAGCTGAACGTGCTCGAAAGCGGAACCTTGCGATTCGCGCTTCCATCCAAAGTCCAGTTGGAGACGGTCATCGTTCCACCGCCGCCGACCCGGGTCAGCGTGATCGGACTGGTTGGAATTCGAATATGGACGACCGAGTTCTTCGACCCAGTTGCGAGAAAGGTTGCGACATGCGCGCTGGTTCCAAGCACGGTCACTCCGCCTGTCGTCGTAAGAGCGCCGCTCAATGGATCGAGTATTGCGGTTCCGGTAGTCGCTTCTGCAAGAGTTCCGAAATCGAGATCGGATTGTTTAAGAAGGCTGAGCGAACTCAAAACGCTGGCGTTCCCAGACGCATCGACCTTTGCTGCGACTGGGGACGCACCTGCGGCCCCAGCTCCAAGGAAGGAAACGCCGAGTGCCACCAAGGCAAATGTTCGAATACGGGCACTCATCGATGAGTGCGCTATTCGGTTAACCTGAAAATCACTCTAGCGGTTAAGGTTAAACGTCGATTTACCTTTGCGATCCTTGTCCCCGCCCGGGGGCGCCCTTATGCGCGCAAGTGCGATGGACGAACCTGCAATCCGGATTGAAAGCCTTTCGAAGACCTATGCCGATGGGAAGCTTGCGCTCGATGATGTCAGTTTCGACGTCCCGCGCGGCCAGATCTTCGGGCTTTTGGGCCCCAATGGAGCCGGCAAGTCGACTCTGATCAATATTCTTGCCGGATTGGTGGTCAAAACCCGCGGTTCGATCACGATCTGGGGTTTCGACATCGATCAACACCCGCGCAATTCCAAGCGCTCGATAGGAGTGGTTCCCCAGGAGATCATTTTCGATCCATTTTTTACGCCCAGAGAAACGCTCGAAATCCAGGCGGGACTTTACGGAATTCCAAAGTCCGAACGCCAAAGCGACGAATTGCTTCAGGCAATGCATCTGACCGACAAGGCGAACGCCTATTCCCGGACGCTCTCGGGCGGAATGAAGCGACGATTGCTGGTTGCAAAGGCGATGGTCCACTCTCCTCCGATCCTGGTGCTCGACGAACCAACCGCCGGAGTCGACGTCGAGCTGAGGCGCCAGCTCTGGGACTATGTCCGGGGGTTGCACTCAAGAGGGGTCACGATTGTCCTGACGACCCACTATCTCGAGGAAGCGGAGCAATTGTGTGACCGCATCGCGATCATCAATCATGGCAAGGTTATTGCAAACGAGCCGACTCGAGCGCTGGTCTCAAAGGCTCAGGAAAAAGCCGTCGTGGTGACCTTCGATCGCGATGTCGAAAGGGTTCCGGCCAACAGTTGCTTTGAGAATATCGCGCTGATCAACGAGCGCACGCTTGAGATCACCTATCGCAAGGATCGCGTAAATGCGGGGCAGATCCTGAGCGCTCTTACGTCCGATGGACATGCGATCGTCGACGTCTCGACCCGGGACCCGGATCTGGAAGATGTCTTTCTCAGCCTGACTTCGGAACCCCAGGAGATCGCGTGAGCATCAAAACCGATGTTCTCGTCGTGGGTTCGGGAGCTGCGGGTCTCAGCGCTGCACTCAACCTTGCGGAAAGCCACAAGGTCGCGGTGATCGCAAAGGGTGCGCTCTCGGAAGGAGCGACAGTTCACGCCCAGGGTGGAATTGCAGCGGTTCTTGAAGAAGGAGACAGTTTCGAAGCGCATATCAACGACACCATGATCGCGGGCGCAGGCCTCAATAATCCCAAGGTCGTCGAGCATGTGGTTGAAAATGCGCCCGCGGCGATCGCCCGGCTCATCGAGCTCGGGGTCCCATTCGCAACCGATGGGGATGCCTTGCATCTCACCCGCGAAGGCGGTCACAGCCATCGGCGCATCGTCCACGTCGCCGATGCCACCGGCTATGCCATCCAGCAGGCGCTCGAATGCGCGGCCAAACGCCATCCCAACATTTCGCTGGTGCCCGACATGGTCGCCGTCGATCTCATCACCGGTCGTCATTCGACCCACTTTTCAACGAGTGGCGCAGTCCACGGCCTCTATGCCTACGACCGGGCAAAGAAACGCGTCGAAACACTGACTGCTCGAGCGACCATTCTTGCGACTGGCGGCGCTGGCCGCGCCTATCTCTATTCGACCGCTCCGCGTGGAGCGACCGGCGATGGAATCGCAATGGCGTGGCGCGCGGGTTGCCGGGTCTCCAACATGGAGTTCATGCAGTTTCACCCGACCTGCCTTTATAATCTCGAAGTCAAAAACTTCCTCATTACGGAAGCGGTCCGGGGCGAAGGCGGAATTCTCAAGCACCCCATGACCGGGCGACGGTTCATGGCCGATTATGATCCTCGAGCTGAGCTTGCGCCGCGTGATATCGTTGCAAGGGCGATCGACCAGGAAATCAAGCGCGATGGCCTCGATTATGTTCATCTCGATATTTCGCATCGCGAGCCCGAATTCGTGTCGCGGCATTTCCCGAACATCTACGAAAAGCTGATCGGGCTTGGAATCGACATTACGAAGGAGCCGATCCCGGTCGTTCCGGCGCAACATTATACTTGCGGAGGAGTGGTCGTTGACCTCGACGGCCGAACCGACGCGGCGGGGCTCTATGCCGCAGGTGAAGTTACTCAGTCAGGTCTCCACGGAGCGAACCGCCTCGCTTCAAACAGTCTTCTGGAATGTCTCGTGTTCGGCGAAGCCGCTGCGCGGCACATCGTTGCCAACTGGGGATCGCTTCCCAATGTTCCCGACCTTCGGCCCTGGGACGAGAGCCGGGTGACCGACAGCGACGAGGAAGTGGTGATTGCCCAGACTTGGGGGGAAATCAGGCGGTTCATGTGGAATTATGTCGGCATTGTTCGAACGACGAAGCGCCTCGAGCGAGCGAAGCATCGGATCGACATGCTTTCGAGGGAAGTGAAGGATTATTACGCGCACTTCAGGGTCACTCCGGACCTCATCGAACTTCGAAATCTGGTTGAAGTTGCCGACCTCATCATCAAAAGCGCGCTTTCGCGCCACGAGAGCCGAGGTCTTCACTTCACGCTCGATTATCCCGCGATGCTTGCCAGTCCCAAAGACACAATTTTAGTGCCCTGATCCTTGGGACGCGTGGTGAAAGAGCGTGATCCTTCCTCGCGGCCCGCATCTCGAAAACTTATGAATTCGATACTAAATTGGAGTTCAGCTTCCTTCCCGCATCGAGCCTGCTAAATCCCTTGTCTTCCATGTCCGATGTTCCAACGACTGCAGCCCAGCCGCACCTCTATCTCGTCGATGGTTCGAGCTACATTTTTCGCGCCTATCACCGGCTCCCGCCGCTCACCAATCGACACGGCCAGCCCGCGGGCGCGGTCTATGGCTACACGACGATGCTATGGAAGCTCGCGGACGGGCTCACTAAGGCCGATGGCCCCTCGCACATGGCGGTCATTCTCGACGCTTCGGAGCGTACCCACCGCAACGAAATGTATGCGCAATACAAGGCGCATCGCCCGCCGCCGCCTGAGGACCTCGTTCCGCAATTTCCCCTGATCAGGGTCGCCACGCGCGCCTTTTCAATTCCGTGCATCGAGGAAGAAGGTCTCGAGGCCGACGATATCATCGCCTGCTACGTGACTGCGGCAAGGGCCGCCGGCTGGAAAGTCACGATCGTGAGTTCCGACAAGGATCTCATGCAGCTGATCGACGAGGACGCCGGCATCGACATGCTCGATACGATGAATGACCGTCGGATCGGGCGGGCGGAAGTTGTCGAAAAGTTCGGAGTGCCGCCCGAGAAAGTCGGAGATGTCCTCGCTCTGATGGGCGACAGTGTCGACAATGTGCCTGGCGTTCCGGGGATCGGGCCCAAGACTGCAAGCCAGCTTATCCAGCAGTTCGGCGATCTCGAGACTGTCCTTGCCTCGGTCGAGCAGATTACAAAGCCCAAGCTCAAACAGTCCCTCGTCGATCATGCCGATGCTGCGCGCCTGTCGCGCGAGCTCGTTCGGCTGGTTTGCGACGCCGCGCTTCCGCAGCCGATCGAGGAACTGAAGCTTCTTGGAATTCCGCCCGATCCCTTAAGAGGTTTTCTTGAAGATCAGGGTTTCAAGTCGCTGCTCAACCGTTTGAACGGTTCGGTGCAGCAGACGGGTGCGACCGTTCGAAATGACGTCATGGCAGCAATGGAACCGAGGCGCAGTCCAGAGGACTCGGCCGAAATCATTACTGTCGACCGCTCGAAATATGAGACGCTCACGAGCGAGGCGGCGCTCGACGTTTGGATTAAGGAAGCCAAGCAAACGGGCTATCTTGCGATCGATACCGAGACCGATTGTATCGATTGCATTATCGCAAGGCTCGTCGGGATCAGTCTTGCAACCGCGCCAAATCGTGCGTGCTACATTCCCTTGGGCCACAGCGGAGCCGATCTTTATTCGGATGCGCCCGATCAACTTTCCGCAACCGAAGTCCTTAGCAGGCTGAAGCCGCTGCTCGAAGACCCGGCGATCCTTAAGATCGGTCATAATTTCAAATATGACTGGGTGATGTTCGAGAAACTCGGAATCACCGTGGCACCCGTCGACGATACGATGGTGATGAGCTTCGATCTCGATGCCGGCCGAAGCTTCGGGCACGGCCTCGATGAACTTGCAAAGCTTCACTTTTCACATGAGTGCATCACGCTACAAATCGCTGTGCGGATCGGGCTCCAAGCAGATCACGTTCGACAAGGTGCCGCTTGGCCCGGCAACCGAATATGCCGCCGAAGATGCCGACATCACACTTCGTCTCTGGCTTCGCCTCAAACCGAGACTGGCCTTGGAAAATGTAAGCCGGGTCTATGAACGCGTCGACCGTCCACTGATCCCGGTTATTTCGAAGATGGAGCGCCGCGGGATTAAGGTCGATCGCGGCTACCTTGCACGATTGTCGTCCGATTTCGGGCGCGAAATCCAGGTGCTAGAAGGAAGAGATCTACGAGGCCGCGTGCGGCCCATTCACGATCGGCTCCCCCCAGCAGCTCGGCGAGGTTCTCTACGGCCGACTGGGTCTTAAAGGAGGGCGGAAAGGCAAAAGCGGTCAATATTCGACCGATGTCAACGAGCTCGAGCGTCTTGCCCAGGAGGGGGTCGAATGTGCCCGGCTCGTGCTCGAATGGCGGCAGCTCACGAAGCTCAAGAGTACCTACAGCGATGCTCTGCAACAGCAGATCAACCCGGATACTGGGCGCGTGCATACAAGCTTTAGCCTTACCGGTGCCCAGACCGGCAGGCTTTCGTCCAACGATCCCAATCTTCAGAACATTCCGATCCGAACCGAGATCGGCAGAAAAATCCGGGACGCTTTTGTCGCCGATGACGGGTTTCGCCTGTTGAGCGCTGACTACAGCCAGATTGAACTGAGGCTTGCAGCCCATATGGCCGATGTTCCGCAGCTCAAGAACGCGTTCAAAGCCGGAGCCGATATTCACGCAATTACCGCCGAGGAACTGTTCGGATCGGTCGATCGCGACACGAGATCGAAGGCCAAGACCGTCAATTTTGCAATTCTCTACGGCATTTCGCCGTGGGGGCTGGCCGGGCGTCTTGGAATTCCAAAGGACGAGGGGAAGGCAATCATTGATCGCTATTTCGAGCGGTTTCCAGGGATCAGCGATTATATTCACGATACGCTCGCCTTCGTGCGCGAGCATGGCTTTTCGCGAACATTATTTGGTCGAAAGACGCATTTTGAACCGAACATTCGTTCGCCTAACCCTTCCATCCGGGCCGGTGCCGAGCGTGCGGCAATCAATGCTCCAATCCAGGGCACGAGCGCGGATCTCATCAAGCGCGCAATGGCTCGGATGGACGAGGCTCTCGAAAGGGCAGGCCTTGGAGCGGTCAAAATGCTGCTTCAGGTTCACGACGAGCTGGTTTTCGAAGTTCCCGAAGGACGCGAAGAGGAGGCTGCCGACGTCATCCGGCGCGTAATGGGGGAGGCCGGACAACCCGGAATTCGCCTCGACGTCCCGCTCGAGGTCGAGGTCGGCTGGGGTGCGCATTGGGGCGAAGCGCATTGACCGATGAGTCGCGCGCCGATGCTTTAAAAGCCCCGCATTCCCCCGATTCTGACATGGCCAATCTTGCCAGGGGTGGTCGGCTCAACATCTTCGGGTTTGTGCTCCGGCTCGCCGGGATGGTGCCATTCCTGTTCATTGGAGGCCGAATTTATGGTCCGGCGGCGCTTGGCCGTTTTGCCTATGCGGTTCTGACGGTCGAGTTCGCAGCTCAGATCGCAGCGCTCGGCCTGCGTCGCGGACTGGCCCAGCTGCTTTCCGACGGGGAAAAGCCGCAGGTATGGATCGTCGCCGACGGGCTGCTGGTCGCCGCGGTTGGATCGGCGATTGGAATGGCGATTTTGTTCGTCTTTCCAAGAGCCATGTACCCGACGACGCAGATCCAGGGGATGGACCGGCTGCTTGCGATCACCGTCATTGCGATCAGCTGGACCGATATCGCGCTTGCCGCTCTTGCCTATCAGGATGATGTCGCCTCGACGGTTCGCGCGCGCTCGGTCGTCCAGCCATGGACGATCAGCATCGTTGCATATGTCTGGTCATATATCTCGCTCGAAGACGGACTGATCATTTCCTACGTCTTTTCGATGGTTGGAGCGCTAATTGCCGCCCTCATTCCACTCATCAAATGCTACGGTCTTCCGCGCGGTTGGAAGCCGGATCTTCCCACAGCCCTTGCGACAACGTGGCGCAATGTTCCGGTAGCCGCCGCAGACGCGGTGGAATGGGCATCGCGGCGAATAGACCTCGCGGTTCTTGGCGCGTTCATGCCGGCGCTGTTCGTCGGCGTCTATTACGTCGCCCAACAAGTTGCGACGCTGCCGGCCAAGCTCAAAACGAGTTTCGAGCCGGTGCTTGGCCCAGCCATTGTGCGCCGGATCGCGGTCGGAGACCTTGCGGGTGTTGCGCGTCAGGTTCGACAGGTCACCTATTGGATCATTGCAGCCCAGCTTGGAATTGCGCTCGCGCTCGGCATCCCGGGCCGGGCTGTGATGGGGCTGGTGGGTTCCGGTTTTACCGGAGGCGCGGCAATGCTCGGTCTTCTGCTTGCGGCCGAAGTGATCGCTTCGGCCGCGGTGGTGAGCGAAGCGGCGCTCATTTATGTGGCGCGAAACAAGAATATGGTGATCAGCCTGGTGATGCTTGCGATCGAGGCCGGCCTTGCGGCAGCACTCATCCTCATCATGAAATCAAAGAATCTTCCGCTGGCATTCCAGGCAACCGGGCCAGCGATCGGGCTCTGCATCGCTCTTGCCTTCGCCTCGATCAGCAAGTCCTGGTTGCTAGCCAGCGAACTCGGCGCCCGAGTGTCGGGATGGCGATGGGATCTCGCCTGGGCGACGAGCGCTGGGATTGCCATCGGCGCGCTCGTTCATTTCCTTCTTCATGAGCAACTGCTTCAACTGATCATCGGAGTTCCGGCAATCCTTTGTGGCTTCTTTGCCGTTTTGTGGACCAAAGGATTTGGTCCTGAGGACCGCGAGCTCTTTAGAATGCGAAAAGCCGACGTGAACGAGCTTCGCGAAGCGGAAGAAGCCGCGCTCGCCCAGGGTCAGATCGAGGACGGGCCCGTCTGACCAGGGCTAAAACTCTCATTTTAATGTCTGAAGTGGCGCATTCCCGTAAACAGCATCGTAACACCCGCTTCGTCGGCAGCTGCGATGACTTCATCGTCGCGAACCGATCCGCCCGGCTGAATGACCGCCGTTGCCCCCGCTTCAACCGCTGCAAGAAGCCCGTCGGCGAACGGAAAAAAGGCGTCCGAAGCGACTGCCGAACCGATCGTTCGGGGCTCAGCCCAGCCATTGGCTTCGGCTGCTTCGAGCGCTCGACTGGCAGCGATCCTGGCGCTGTCGCGCCGGTTCATCTGGCCAGCGCCGATCCCTGCCGTCGCACCATTTTTGGCATAAACGATGGCGTTTGATTTGACGTGCTTGGCGATCGTCCAGGCGAAGAGACAATCCTCGATTTCCTGCTCAGTCGGCTGACGTTTGGTGACGCATTTGAGAGCCTCGCGCGATACCATTTCATTGTCGCGGTCCTGAAGGAGAATGCCTCCGGCGATCACCGCCATTGTCTGACCCGCGCGTTTGGGATCGGGGATTTCTCCAGTCAAAAGCAAGCGGAGGTTTTTTCTTTTTGCGAATACCGCCTTCGCCTCGTCATCGGCATCAGGCGCGACCACGACTTCTGTAAAGATTTGAGTGATTGCCTCGGCGGTTCGCGCATCGAGCGGCCGGTTCGAAGCGACAATCCCTCCAAAGGCAGAAACGGGATCGCAGGCTAGTGCTTCCGTCCACGCTTCAACAAGTGTCTTGCGCGTTGCGACGCCGCACGGGTTGGCGTGCTTGACGATGATGATGGTCGGGTCGGACTTGCGGAATTCGGACGCGAGCTCGAGCGCGGCATTCGCATCATTGAGATTGTTGTAGCTGAGTTCCTTTCCCTGAACCTGCTCGGCCTGGGCAATTCCGCGCGCATGCGGTCCGATCGGAAGATAAAGGGCTGCGCGCTGGTGCGGGTTTTCGCCGTAGCGAAGCGGCATTGCGAGCGTGCTCGAAAGCGTCAGGGTCGCTGGGAACCGCTCACCCTGATCGGCAAAGGCGAACCATTGGGAAATGGTTAAATCATAAGCTGCGGTGAGAGCGAATGCCTTGGCGGCAAGCTTCTTTCGAAATGCGAGACTGGTCATGCCGTCATGACCGTCGAGCTCGGCCAAGAGCTCTGCATAATCGGTCGGATCCGTGACGACGGCGACATGAGCATGATTTTTTGCAGCCGAGCGAACCATCGATGGCCCGCCGATGTCGATATTTTCGATGATCTCATCGCGGTTTGAACCGCTCATGACGGTTTTCAAGAACGGATAGAGATTGACGACGACGAGATCGATTGCGGGAATTTCATGTTCGCTCATCGCTTGGGAATGGTCGGGATTGTCGCGAACCGCGAGGAGGCCGCCGTGAACTTTGGGATGAAGGGTCTTTACTCGTCCGTCCATCATTTCGGGAAAGCCGGTGAGATCCGAAACGTCTCGAACCTTTGCGCCCATTTCGCGCATCTTTGCGGCGGTCCCGCCGGTTGAAACGATCTCGACGTTGTGACGCGAAAGTCCGCTTGCGAGCTCGTCGAGCCCGGCCTTGTCGGAAAGGGAAATTAAAGCCCGCTTGACCGGGACCCAGTCAGTCATGATCGATCCTTCAAGAGATTTGCAGTTAATGCGAGGGACGGTCCCCACATTTTTAAAGCCTTTCTTGGGTCACAAAACGACCTCCCGAAACGCTTCAAGATGATCCGAAAAATCCGTCAGCTAGCGCGCCGGAACTGCCAGCCGATTTCTCCGCCCAATGCCGAAACTTCGCCAACGATTGCAAGCTGCATCGTGCCGTGGATCTCGCCTTGTCCATCGATCCAGAGGCTTTCTTCGATGAGAAGATTGCCTCCGCGACAACGAAAGTTCCACGCGGGCGCGCCTTTCGATCGCAAGATTGCACCCATCCCGTCGGCAGTGATCGTCGCTTCGACTCCCGGCGCCAGATGAAAGCGTGCAGCATAGGTCGCCGATTCCCGAATTTTCTTGCGTCCTTTTGCTCGAAGCTGGTCTGCGCCGCGAAGCTCCTTGCCGTCATTGCCAAGCATGAGATTGCGTTTGTGGACAAGTCCGAACGCACGAACATAACCGTCGTGGCTGGCCTCGAGCCGGCTCGAATCATTGTCTTCGAGGCGATCGATTGTCACGTCTTCAACACCTCGCCCCATCGAGCCGTCAGCAAGAATGTTGGTCGAATTCGTATCGGCAATCGCAAGAGTGCTGTGCGCAGCTGTCGTTCGAAGCGCGCGGACAAGGTCATCGGATAGATCGGTCGGAAGTCGACCGGGCCCGCCGCAATTGACGATCAGCCGCTGATTGCCGTCGGAAAGCTCAAAAGCGAGCGTCGAAGCGGACCCCTGCCCCGCCATTTTCTGCTGAGGAGGCGGTGCCGCGTCGAGAACGAGAACCGTCCCAAGCGCAGACAAGCGATGATAACCCCACCCCCGCGCCTGTCGGAGCGGGCGCGCGCGAAGGCCGCATCCTTCGGTCAAGGCGGTGAGGCGAGCGGCTTCGCCCGGGTTGCAGCCTTGCCAGCTCGACAAGGCTCCATCGCCCATCGTCACTCCATGAAGCGCAGCAAGCGATGCCTGCGCCGCTGCATCGATCGATTCGGGAATGGTTTGCTTTGCGGCCTGGTAGCAGGATCTGAGAAGTCCGAGACGATCGACCAGGAGGACCTGCTCGAAGGGCGATCGGCTGACCAACCCGCCGTCGTCAAACTGGGCCGAAGAAAGCGCTCGTTTCAGTCCCGCTTCGCCGCGCGCGATACGCGGAACGCCGCCCTGAATGAGCAGTCCGGCGGCAACAACTCCGCACCAGGCAGTGACCCGGTCGAGCCCGACGACCGCCTTGTCTGCACAGCCGTCGAGATGGCGAGCGCCTCGAACGAGCGTGTTCAAAAGCGCCGATCGATACCCGCTGTCGCCGCTCGAGAGGATGTAAGGCGCATAAGCGGTCCAGAACAGGATGCGTTCACCCCAGAGACTTGGGGCCCAGGCATCATCGACCTTGGCCCCGTGAGCGATTAGCCAGCGACCGACCACAGCCTCGGCAAGGCGCGCACCCTTCTCGCGCGATGCCGCGGCCGCAAGGTCGCGAAGCCACGAAAATCCCTGGAGATGAAGCGCCACATGGTCGCGCACTCCGACGGACGCGAAATCGAGCTCCTTGAGCGGGATGGTCTTGGTTCCGACACTCAATTGGCCCGAAAGAAGGGCTTCGCCTTTGTGGCGATCGCCGTGAACGTGGTCGCGCGGCACTGCCACGAGCTTGAGGGGCTGCTTCGATCCTCGCATTCGCGAAAGAAGCGAACCGCGCGCAAGTTTGGTGACCACCGCCCGCTCGGCAGCCGAGTCCTCGCCGCTCATCCCTCGCCTCGAAGGGCCTTGATGTTCGCTCCGTAGGCCTGTGGTCCGCCGCGGAACACGGCCGTTCCAGCAACGAGCGCGGTTGCACCGGCGTCGATCGCCTGCCGGGCCGTTACTGGGTCAATTCCGCCGTCGACTTCAACCATGGTGTCGAGCCCCAGTCTGTCGATGCGATTTGCGATTTCCTCGATCTTCGAAAGCTGGCCGGAAATGAACTTCTGGCCGCCGAAACCAGGATTGACGCTCATGATCAAAATTAGATCGAGCTGATCAAGGACATGATCGAGCGCCTGTACCGGGGTCCCTGGATTGAGGGAAACCCCCGCTTTCTTTCCGAGCGCCTTCACTCTTTGAACCGAACGATGAAGATGAGGTCCGGCTTCAGGATGAACGGTCAGGATATCGGCGCCCGCTTCCGCGAACGCATCGAGGAACGGGTCGACGGGAGCGATCATGAGATGAACATCGAAAGGCAGTTCACTGTGCCGGCGAAGCGCTTTGACGACAGCCGGACCGATGGTGAGGTTCGGAACGAAATGGCCATCCATGATGTCGATGTGAACCCAATCGGCCCCTGCTTTATCGATCGCGCGGACTTCTTCGCCGAGTTTCGCAAAATCGGCGGAAAGGATGGACGGGGCGATGACCGCGGCGCTGGTGCGTTGGACCATGGATCCGATTAGACGGGATTATGCGCTCCGGACAAGGCGCGCCATGAAGAAGCCGTCGAGACCTCCGAATTCCTCGAGAAGCCCGGGGAGGATCCGAACCCATCCCTCGGGTGCAATCGGAACGAACTCCGGCAATTCATGAGAGCCTGGCGGATCGATTTTGAATTGAGGATTGGAAGCAAGGAATTGCAAAATCATCTCCTCGCCTTCTTCAATTTCAAGCGAACAGACCGAATAGACGAGTTCGCCTTTCGGTTTCAGCCACTTCGAGGCACGCGAAAGGAGTTCGCGCTGGAGTTTCGCGCTTTGAGCGATGATCGTGGGACCGGCCCGGAACAGAACCTCTGGATGGCGACGAAATGTCCCGGTCGCCGAGCAGGGCGCATCGAGCAGGATTGCATCGAACATCTTGTCCGGCTCCCACTCCAAAGCATCGGCTTCAATCAAATCCGCGTGAAGATGGGTGCGAAGAAGATTTTCGCCCAGTCGTCCAAGACAACTCTTCGACCAGTCGACGCTTGTGACGTGATGTTTCGCGCTTGAAAGCTGCATCGTCTTCCCACCGGGCGCGGCACAAAGATCGAGAACCTCATCGGCCTTATCCTTGATGAGGCGCGCGGGAAGGGACGCTGCAAGGTCCTGAACCCACCATCGGCCCTCCTCAAACCCCGCAAGACCGCTGACAATCGTGCTTTCGACCCTGACATTGAAAGAGGCGAGCGAGCGAGCGCCGATCTCTTGCGAATAGAGCTGAGCTTCCCCGTCATCGGCAAAGCTGAGGTCGAGCGGAGCACGCCTTACGATCAGCCGACGCGCCGCCTCGACCGCTGTCTCGTCGAAAGACGAGCGCCAGCGATCTTCGACATCGTCTGGCAATCGCGCCTCGTCACTTTGCGGCACGCCTTTTCGAAGCAGGGTCCCAAGAACCCCGTGAACAAGTCTTCTCGGCCCCCCCTCGACCAGCGGAAGTGCCGTTGCGACCAGCGCATGATCCTTGGTTTGAAGCCCGATCTTCTGGGCAAGCGCAATGCGAAGAACCATCCGGGCCTTGCTGTCGGGAGGAAGCGGCTGACGAGTTGCGCTGTCGATCAGGCTATCGAGTTCAGGAATGCGGCGGAAAACCTCTCCGGCAATCGCAATGGCAAGAGCGCGATCCTGCTGCGCGAGACCGCCAAGCCGGCTCGATGCCGCCTCGAGCGTCTGACCTTTGCGAAGAACCGCATCGAGGATCCGAAGCGCCGCCTGACGGGCGCCAAGTCCTTCAACGCTTGGCATTGGGGAACGATCTTGCCATCTTGGCGTCATGAGCCGTCGAGTGAACAGCAAAGAGAAAAGCCAAGCGGGCTCTTCCCCCAAAGTGCGTCAAGCTCAAGAGAAAGCGCGTGATTCGACTCCTGTCGGCGAAGAGCACCGGCTCGATCCCACACGCTATGGCGATTGGGAGAAAAACGGAATTGCGGTTGATTTCTAGGCACCTTCCGGACGGGGCGGCCGCGACAAAAGCTCATCGAGGACCTGGTCGACAGTGGCTCGCCCTGCGATCAGCGCATCGACCGCGTTGACGATCGGCATATCGATTCCCTTCTCGAGTGACAGCCGCGCAAGGACCGGCGCGGTAAACGCGCCTTCAGCGATTGTCTTGCGGTTCGAGAGAAGTTCTTCGACCGGACGCCCTTCGCCGATTCCAATCCCGAGCGAATAGTTGCGCGAGCTTGTCGATGAACAGGTGAGCACGAGATCACCGAGCCCCGAAAGTCCCGAAAGCGTCTCGCGCTTCGCCCCATAGGCAAGCCCGAAGCGGGTCATCTCGGCAAAGCCGCGCGCGATCAATGCAGCGCGCGCGTTTTGACCAAGAGCCTTGCCTTCGACCACTCCGCACGCAATCGCGAGCACGTTTTTGACCGCCCCGCCAATCTCGGCCCCGGCAACATCGTTCGAAACGTAAATCCGAAACGTTGGACGAGCGATCCGTTCGCGAAGAGCCTCGGCGATGTTGGAATTCTGCGCCGCAAGAGTGACGGCGGTGGGCATGTTGCGGGCCACTTCATGAGCAAAGGTCGGACCGGACAGCACTGCGATCTCGCCCTCCGGGCAGACCTCAAACGCCATCTCGTGAAGTAACGAGCCCGTCTGTTCCTCGATCCCCTTGGAGCAAAGAACCAGCATCTTTCCCTTCGGAGCATTTTCAAGAACCGAGCGCATATGCTGAGCGGGCGTGACGACAAGGAGCGCGTCGCACCTGTCGAGCAAATCAAGATCGCTCGTCGCTCGAATGGACGGACTGAGCTTCACTCCGGGCAGGTAAACGAGATTTTCGCGGCGCTCGTTGATCGCTTCGACGACTTCCGGTTCAACCGCCCAGACGAGTGTTTCGCTGTCCTTGGTCGAAGACACCTGCGCGAGCGCGGTTCCCCAGGCCCCGGCACCGATAATTCCAAGTCTCATGCTTTGACACCTGCGCCGCGAACCTTTTCGGCTCGTTGGTCGAGCGGCCAGCGCGCCCGCGCTGGCGCATCGAGGCCATCGATAAAGCCGGCCTCGAAGCGCTCTAGACCAGCCCAGGCAATCATTGCTCCGTTATCGGTACAAAGCCATGCGGGCGGAACGACAAAGGTCCGCCCGCTAATCGCTGCGAGATCCGCTAGAGCGCCGCGAACGGCTTCGTTTGCCGCCACTCCCCCCGCAACCACTAGCGTCGGCGATGGGCTTTTCGAAAGTGCAAGGCGGGTACGATCGACGAGACAGTCAACCACCGCTGCCTGGAAGCTTGCAGCGATATCCTCGCGTCTAAACGCGCCCGACGCCGCTGCCCGTTGAACAGCGCTTTTCAAGCCGGCAAACGAGAAGTGCACATCGTTTGAGCCGATGAGGGGGCGGGGCAATGGAACGGCCCAAGCGTTTCCGCATTTCGCGAGCGCTTCGATTGCAGGCCCGCCAGGATAGGGGAGTCCAAGAACTTTGGCAGCCTTGTCGAAAGCTTCGCCAGCGGCATCGTCGATGGTCGTCGCAAGACGACGAAAATCGCCGACGCCCAAAACCTCGAGCAATTGGCAATGGCCGCCCGAAATCAGTAGAAGAAGATAAGGGAAGCGAAGGTCGGGATCGACCAGGCGCGGGCTAAGCGCGTGACCCTCGAGATGGTTGACGGCAATCAGCGGCTTTCCGCCAGCGAGCGCAAGGCCCTTGCCGGCAAGAAGCGCGACCATCACCCCACCAATGAGCCCTGGACCGGCGGTCGCCGCGACCGCATCGACCTTTGAAATGGAAAGGTTCGAACTCGCGAAGAACCTGCTCGATCAAGCCGGGAAGAATTTCGACATGCGCTCTTGCGGCAATTTCGGGCACGACTCCGCCAAAGGGCTGATGCGCCGAATTCTGTCCAACCACGGCTTGCGCCAGAATGCGCCGGTCGCTTGTCACGAGCGCAGCGGCGCTGTCGTCGCAGGACAATTCAAGGCCAAGGACAAGAGTCATTTCGCAGCCGGCCCTTTGCCTCATCCTCCTCAGTTGCACTAGGGGTTGCGAATGCAGGGACTTCGCCTCGGGACTCGCCGTTCGCCGCTTGCGCTTGCTCAGGCGCGCAAGGTTGCCGCGGCAATCGAAACATCGCAGCGCTGGCCGGATGGTTGGGTCCAGATCGTCGAAGTCACAACGACAGGAGACAAGATCGTCGACCGGCCGCTTGCCGAGTTCGGCGGCAAGGGGCTTTGGACAAAAGAACTCGATCGCGCACTGATCGACGGCGAAGTCGATTTTTGCGTCCATTCGATGAAAGATGTCGAAAGCTTCCGGCCCGAACAAATTCATATCGCTGCGGTCCGCCCCCGCGGCGACGTTCGCGACCGAATTATCGGAGCGCCTTCAATCAGTGAGCTCAAGGAGGGAGCCGTGGTTGGGACATCGTCGCCACGACGAAAAGCTCAGCTTCTTCGGTTGAGACCGGACCTCAAAATCGTTTCTCTTCGAGGCAATGTCGAAACCCGATTGAAAGCGGTCGAATCGGGCGAGGTTGATGCAACCCTTCTTTCGGCTGCGGGAATGAAGCGGCTCGAAATCACTAGCGGAACGGCAATTCCAACGGAGATCATTCTACCAGCCCCCGGGCAGGCTGTGATCGGAATGGAATGCCGAACCAACGATACAAGGACGCAAAGCGTTCTCACCACGGTCAACAACCAGATCAGCTTTGATTGCGTAATGGCCGAACGAGCTTTCACACGCGGCCTCAGCGGCGATTGTTCGTCGCCAGTTGCTGCCTTTTGTGTGCTCGAGGACGGCGATCTGAGGATGCGTGGACAGCTGTTCAGCGAAGACGGCAAAGACCTGATCGAAGACCGCGCAGTGTTCGACTGCGGCGATTGCGATACCCCTAACAAGCTCGCGATCCAGCTTCTCGAAAAAGCCCCCGAATCCATCCGGAGGCTGTTCGCTCACCAATGAGGCGTCTTCTCGTTCTGCGCCCCGAACCGGGCGCAAGTGCGACGCTTGAGCGCGCTTCCAGGCTCGGCTTCGACGTATTTTCGGTCCCGCTGTTTGAAGTCGAGCCGCTCGACTGGGCAGCTCCTGATCCGAGCTCTTTTGATGCCCTTCTCCTGACCAGTGCAAACGCCGTTTTTCAGGCTGGAAAGAAGCTCGAAGCCTTTCGAGGGCTTCCGGTTTGCGCGGTCGGCGAAGCAACGGCCAATGCCGCTCGAGCTCATGGGTTTGCTGTCGAAACGACTGGGGAAGGTTCTTTGGAAGAACTCCTCAAACGGGTCGATCGGGGAGAAAAGCTTCTTCATTTGTGCGCGAAGCACCGTCACTCGTCCCCGTCGTCGCACACGATTTTTGAAGTCGAAGTCTACCAGGCGCTGGCGATCGATTGTCCCGATCTTAGTCAGGCGCAGGGGTGCGTCGCGCTAATCCATTCGCCGCGCGCAGCACGCCGCTTTGCTGAACTTATTGATGTTCGTGGATCGATTGCCATTGCAGCGATCAGCAGAGCTGCAGCGCAAGCTTCGCAATCCGGCTGGGCAGCTTTGGAATTTGCGTCGGAACCCAGTGACGAGGGATTGCTGGCCCTAGCCTCACGGCTGTGCGACATACCGCCTCTGCAATGAACGGAACGCGCACTGGATTGGGATGGAGTTCGCGACTGCTGATCGCGCTCGTCCTCATCCTGTGCGGAGCGGCCGCAGCGACGTGGGGACTTGCCCACTTTCGGCCCGCAGCGCGCTTTTTGGGAGTTACCGAGCCATCTGAACAATCGGCTCCGCCGGCGAGCCGGGCTGGCTCGCCGGTTGTTTCGCAGCCTGCTCCAATGACGGCACCGCCCCAACGGATCGAAGATCAAAAGATCGCTGACCTCGAAAGCCGGGTTTCAAGAGTGGAGAATGCGACCGCTCGCGCGGAAGGTTCAGCTGGGCGGGCGGACGCGCTTGTGATCGCGTTCGCGGCTCGACGCGCAGTCGATCGGGGCGTCGCTCTTGGATATCTTGAAAATCTCCTCGTCGATCGATTTGGAGCACAGCACCGCGCAGCCGTTGCAACGGTCATTACCACTTCACGCCAGCCTGTAAGGCTCGACGACCTCATCACCGAATATGATTTGCTCGGGAAGGATCTGCGCCGCGGCGGGCCTCAGGACAGCTGGTGGACCAACTTCCAGCGGCAATTCGGCGAGCTTGTCGAAATTCATTCGGTCGATCAGCCGGCAACCAACCCGGACGCGACCTATGAGCGGGCGCGTCAGCGACTTGTGTCCGGCAACGTCGATCAGGCTCTTGCAGAAGTGATGCGATTACCGGGGGCCTCGCGGGGCGCTGACTGGGTGGCCAAGGCCCGGCGCTATATCGCGGCTCATCGCGCACTCGATGAAATCGAATCCGCGGCGCTCCTTCCAGGACCGGACACGGGTCCCTGACTGCGAAGGGATAGGAATGCTCCGTTCGCTCAAAAACCTGCTTCGGCTTTCCTCTTGGCGGTCCGACGGATTTAAAACGCGAACGGATGGATCCGGACGGCGTCAAGCGCGGCTTGCGTTCGGCATGATTGTGGTTTTTGCAAGCACTCTGGGCGCGTCGGCGTCTCCCTTGTCCGGCCGTTCCAGCAGTCCCGAGCGGCATTTCTCCGTTCCTTCAGAACTTAAAGCCCAGATCAGCGCACTTGGCCGTGGGTTCGACGGCGAGGTCGGGATCGCAATCAAGTCGGTCGACGATGGCTGGGAGACGGGGTGGAAGGACAAGGGGCTCTATCCCCAGCAAAGTGTCAGCAAATTATGGGTTTCGATCACCGCTCTCGATGCAGTCGACCAGGGGCGCCTTCGTCTCGACCAGCCGGTCACGTTGACCAAGGACGACCTCACCTTGTTCCATCAGCCGATTGCCGAGGACGTGTTAAAGACCGGCAGCTTTACGACGACCATTGACGACCTCATACGACGGGCAATCACGACCAGCGACAACAGCGCGAATGACATGTTGATGCGCCTTGCCGGTGGTCCTGACGCAGTTCGCGCGATGATTGCGCGAAAGCATTTGGGTGCGATCCGTTTTGCCAACGGTGAGCGCGCTCTCCAAAGCCGGATCGCCGGGCTCGCCTGGTCGCAGGATTATGCGATCGGAAGCAAATTCTTCGAGGTACGAAACGCGCTTCCGATGAATATCCGAACCGCTGCATTCAACCGCTATATCGAAGACCCCTATGACGGCGCAGCTCCGCGAGCGATCGTCAGTGCTCTTTCACGACTGAAGCGCGGCGAGCTTCTGTCGCCGGGTTCAACCGCGCACCTGCTTGGATATATGAGCAATACGCACACCGGTCCCAACCGCCTCAAAGGCGGTCTCACACCCGGCTGGACCCTTAGTCACAAAACAGGGACTGGTCAGGAGTTGGGCGGGGTTCAGGCGGGCTACAATGATGTCGGAATTCTGACAGCTCCCGATGGAAAGAGTTTTGCAATCGCCGTGATGATCAAGAAGACTGCCGTTCCTCTTGCCGTCCGGATGACGTTGATGAACATGGTCGTTGCTGCAGTGATTGCGAACCACGACCTTGGTGCGGGTTAGAATGTACAGGAGCGCCCCTAGCGGGTCGGAGCGGCTTCGTTCCGTTTCCAAGGTCGCTTGATTCGATCGAACAGCAGTTCCATGCTGCATTTTGATCATCAAGGGGGCTCATCTGATGCGTCATGTTGCTGTCGCGCTGCTGCTTGGAGCAGTTGCGGTTCCCGCATTTTGCCAGGACGCGCAGAGCCTGGTTGCGAAAAATCTCGAAGCGCGCGGCGGAGAGCAGGCTCTCGCTGCAATCAAGACCATCCGATTCCATGGCCGATCCATCTACCCTGGAGATTTCGAGCTTACCTATGAGGAAACTCGGGCTCGGACGGGGGCTGAAGCTGCGGGACGAACGGATCTCACGATCCAGGGGCTCGATCTCGTTCAGGCCTATGACGGGCACGGCGACGGCTGGAAAATCAATCCCTTCCAGGGAAGGAAGGACCCCGAACGAATGTCGGCAGACGAGGCTCGGGCGCTTGCCGACTCAGCGCTTATCGAGGGGCCGCTGCTCGCATCGCGAACCGACGGGAGCCATGTCGAATATCTTGGCCGGGACGATTTCGAAGGCACTTTAGCCTACAAACTCAAAGTCACTCAGAAGGACGGGGACCAGTTCACCTATTGGCTCGATCCCGACACGTTCCTCGAAATCAAAATTGAGGAGCGGCGCAAGATTCGGGGCGCCGACCAAACCAATGAAACCGAGCTTGGCGATTATGAAAAGGTCGCTGGAGTGTATTTTCCGATGTCGGTGGAGAGCTGGCCCGAGGGCCAGGACAGTCAGCGGCAGCGAACGATTGTTGCGGGAGGCGAGGCCAATCTAGAGGTCAGCCCCGCCTATTTTGCTGAGCCTGGAGGACCTGAACCCGTGGCCAAAGCATCAGGCGCACCGCCGCCCGATGCGTCCATGAAACATGGGAAAGCCGGCCCAGCGAAAAAGGGCCCGACGACTGCGAAGCCTGCGCAGCCAAGTGTATCTCCGGAGAGGGAGTAAGAGAGATGCTGCGTTCCATATTGCTTGCTTCGGCAGCGCTGGTTTCCGCTCCAATCGCCGCGCAATCCTTCGATAGCGCTGCGGTTTCGGGCCTGGGTGCGCGCAACATCGGTTCGGCAACCATGTCCGGACGAATTTCTGCTGTGACCGGCCGTCAGGAAGCCGATGGGAAAGTCACGCTTCTGATCGGTTCGGCTTCGGGAGGAGTTTGGAAGTCGGAAGACGGAGGAACGACCTTCACACCGGTTTTCGACAAGGAGCCGGTGAAATCGATCGGTGCCGTTGCACTTGATCCCAGCAACAAGCAAATCATGTGGGTCGGGACTGGTGAGAGCTGGACGCGCAACTCAGTTTCGATCGGGAACGGCGTCTACAAATCAACCGACGGCGGCGAAACCTGGGCCAACATGGGGCTTCCGGGAACCGAGCGGATCACCCGAATCCTCGTTGATCCGAAGAACAGCAATACCGTCTATGTTTGTGCTCCAGGTCCGCTTTGGTCCGACTCGCCCAATCGCGGTCTTTATAAAACGACAGACGGAGGAACGAGCTGGTCGTTGATCCTGAAGGGCGCCAACCTCTCAACGGGTTGCTCATCAGTGGCGATGGACCCTTCCAATCCGGCACATCTTTTCGCGGGCACCTGGGATTTCCGTCGTAAGGCCTATGAATTCAGGTCCGGTGGAAATGGCCCCGACCAGTCGTCCGGCAGCCGCTTCGCCGAAAGCCATGACGGGGGTCGAACCTGGACCTATTTGAGTGCCGACAACCGCAAGGGCTTGCCAAAATATCCCTGGGGCCGGCTCGAAATCGCCTTCGCTCCATCCGATCCGAAGCAGGTCTATGCCTTCATCGAGAACGCCCGTCCCGCGCTTTATGTCTCGACCAACGGCGGGCTGACCTGGGAGGAACGCGACCGAAGCCAGGGCATGGTCTGGCGCCCATTTTATTTCGCAAGGATCGTGGTTGATCCCAAGGATCCGCAACGCCTGTTCAAAATGGGCTTTTCGGCGACCGTGTCTGATGATGGCGGCAAGAGCTTCTCAAACGCTGCCGGCGCCTCCCACGGCGACTGGCACGACGTCTGGATCAATCCTTCGAACACAAAATATCTGGTCGGGGGTGACGATGGCGGCCTCTGGTACAGCTATGACGGGGCCAACCGCTGGTGGAAGGCGAACAATCTTCCTGTCAGCCAATTCTATCATGTCAGCGCCGACGACAAGGATCCCTATCAGGTTTACGGCGGTCTCCAGGATAACAGTGTCTGGGTCGGCGACCAGGAATATCCCGGCGGAATCACCAACAGTCGCTGGGAAAATCTGTTCGGTGGCGATGGCTTCTGGGCTTATTCGGACCCGTCCGATCCTGATTTCGCCTATGTCGAATCGCAGGGCGGCTTTGTTGCCCGAATTAACCGCAAGACTCTTCAGGCCCGGCTCATTCAGCCAGAGCCCAATTACAAGGAGAAGCTGCGCTTCAACTGGAATACGCCGATTGCCTTGTCGCCCAACGAGAAAGGCTCGATCTACATCGGTTCGCAGTTCCTGTTCCGAAGTCGCGACCATGGCGCGACCTGGGACCGAATTTCTCCCGACCTTTCGACCAACGATCCCGTCCGCCAGCGCCAGGAGCAGTCGGGGGGAATCACCGTCGACAATTCCGCGGCCGAGATGAACACGACCATCTATTCGATTTCCGAAAGTCCGCGGGCAGCCGGGCAAATCTGGGTCGGAACCGACGATGGCAACGTGCAGCTCACTCGCGACGGCGGAAAGAGCTGGACCAACCTGACCGCCAACCTTGGAATGGCTCCGGGAAACTGGATCAGCTGGGTTGAAGCCAGCCGCTTCGACCCTGCCGTCGCCTATGTCACCGACGACCGCCACACGACCGGCGACATGGCGCCATATCTTTATCGAACAACCGATTATGGACGAACCTGGCAGCGCCTGATCGGACCCGAAACTCCCGGGATCCGCGGCTATGCGCACGTAATCAAGGAAGATCGGCTCGATCCCAACATCCTGTTCTTGGGAACGGAATTCGGTCTGTATATCAGCCTCAATGCAGGGCAGAGCTGGGCGCAGTTCAAGCCGGACAATTTTCCCGACGGCCTCGCGGTGCGCGACGTTGAAAGCCAGGACCGAACCGACGACTTGCTTCTAGCGACGCACGGACGCGGAATCTGGATCATCGACAACGTCAGTCCGTTGCGCCAGCTCAGCGCTCAAACACTGGCGAGCTCGGCTGTGCTCATTCCTTCCGGACCGATTGAACAGCGAATTCAGGGGAATGGCGGCTGGGCCGAGGGAGACGCGTCCTATGCCGGTGACAATCCTCCCAATGGCGCGACCATCACTTATTACCAAAAGGCGCGCCACGTCATCGGACGGATGAAGCTCGAAATTCTCGACTCGGGCGGGAACGTCGTCGACGAAATTCCAACGTCCAAACGCCGGGGTCTCAATCGGGTGACGTGGTCAATGCTGACCAAGCCTCCCATCGTTCCTCCAGCAGCATCGATTGCAGGCTCTTCGACCTCGGGCGAACGGGTCCTTCCTGGGAATTATACGGTTCGGCTGACCGACGCGGGCGCGGTGACGACCGAACCGCTGACGATCACTCTCGACAGGCGCGCGCGGTTCACCCTGGCGGATCGCCAGGCGCAATATGGCGCGACCGAACGATTGAAGGACATGTTCAAGCGAATGACCACGCTGGTTGGACAGATCAACGGTGTTCGCGACCAGGCCGCAGCGCTTTCAGAGAGTTCGACAGCGAGCGCTGACGTCAAGGCCGCAGCGCAGCAGATCGACGCGAAGGCAGACGTTCTTCGAAAGGAAATCGTCGCCACGACAGAAGGCGGCGCGATTACCGGTGAAGAGCGGCTTCGCGAGCATGTCGATGAAATCTACGGAGCGATCAATTCGGTCGAAGACCGGCCGACTGATTATCAGCTTGCACGGATCGATGCCCTCGATCGTGAGCTTAAGGATGTGGAATCTCAATGGGCAGCATTTCGCTCGAACGAAATTGCCCCGTTCAACGCGAAGCTGAATGCCGACAAACTTCCGCCGGTTGCGATCAGCAGCATCAGTTTCGATCCCGACGACCTTCCTCGCGGGGGACCGATCGAGGCGCTTGCTGCCGGCCTTGTCGGGACACATTTCTATGGCGATCTTCACGCCCTTCAACGCGAGACCGACAAAAACTGAAGTGCGTTCACTGCGTCGTGTTTTTGCCTGCCGGGCTGGTCGTCTTGACGTGGACGGTCTTGATGTTGACGAATTCACGAATTCCGAACGCTCCGCACTCGCGGCCGTAACCGGACTGCTTGACGCCGCCGAACGGAGCGCGGGGATCCGACCGAACGTTTTCGTTGACGAAGCTCATTCCGGCCTCGAGTTCAAATTCGGCAATTCGCCGGCCCCGCTCGAAATTGGAAGTCAGAACGCCTGAGCCAAGTCCAAACGGACTGTCGTTTGCGATCCTGATCGCGTCGCTCTCGTCCTCGGCTTCAATGATCGCTGCAACCGGACCGAACACTTCCTCGTCGTGCGCTGGCTGTCCTTTCGTGACGTTTGTCAAAACCGTCGCTGGATACCAGGCGCCGGGCCTTTGCGGGACGGTTCCGCCAAGGAGAAGCTTGGCCCCCTTGGCTATGCTTGCAGTCACCTGAGCATGGATATCGTCGCGGGCCTTCACGCTCACCAGCGGTCCGAGCTTCGTCTCGTCGCTCGTTGGATCACCCATTTCGAATGGCCGCATCGCTTCGACGAGCGCCGTTTCAAAAGCTTCGCGGATCGCTCGAACAACGATAAACCTTTTGCCGGCAATGCAGCTTTGGCCAGCGTTGACCATCCTCGCTGTTGCTGCAACTTTTGCAGCCTCGTCGATGTCGACGTCCTCGAGAATGAGATAGGCATCGGATCCGCCGAGCTCGAGCACGCATTTCTTGAGCACTGATCCCGCTGCTGTCGCGACGCTTCGTCCAGCCCCGACGCTGCCCGTCAGCGTCACCGCTGCGATGTGATCATCTTTCACCAGAGGCTCGACATCCTTGCTTGCCAGCAGGAGCGTTCGAAAAAGGCATTTTGGAATTCCTGCCTCGTGAAGGACCTGCTCGATTGCAAGAGCGCATCCCGGCACATTGCTCGCGTGCTTCAGCAAAGCTCCATTGCCCGCCATCAGTGCAGGCGCAGCAAAGCGGAAGACCTGCCAGAACGGGAAATTCCATGGCATGACCGCAAGGACGACACCGATTGGATTGAAGGTGACGAATGTTTCGCCCTGCCCAAGGTCGACGGGCTCGTTTGCAAGATAGGTTTGCGCGTGCGTTGAAAACCAGTCGCAATGCGTTGCGCACTTCTCAACTTCGGCGCGTCCTTCGGTCAGGGTTTTTCCCATTTCGCTCGTCATAAGCCGAGCGAATTCGTCCTTTCGAGCACGAAGGATCTCAGCGGCCTTCGCGATGATTGCGCTTCGTTGCTCAAAGCTCGTGCGCTTCCAGTCGCCAAAAGCCTGTTGAGCCGACCGGGCGACTTCGCGAGCTTCGTCAATCGAGCATTGAGAATAGCTCCGCCCCTGTTGGTCGGTGGCCGGGTTGATCACAGTGATTGCCGCCGATTGCGTTCGGGTCAGTTCGGCTTGATCGGACATGTGCAAATCCTTCCCTCGACACTGGGGCCATTCACAATCGCGCGGTCTTTTCGCGAACATTGCCGGCAGCCCCTTCGTTCGCCGCCTTTGTTTTCGGTCAAAGGTCTAGGATTTGAATGGACGCCGCAATCGAGCAACGCGCGAGAGGGCCACGTCTTTCCCGGCAATTGAGGATCAGCATTTTGGTCCGGAACGTTCATGCACTATGACATCGGATTCTTCGACGATGAAACCCGCCGGCTCGAGCCAGCACCTAACCCCTTCGGAGCAAAAGTGTTACCTATCTCTCCGGAATAAACTGTAACCTATGTGCCCGGTACGGACCCCAAAACATTTGGAGCGGGCGAAGGGATTCGAACCCTCGACCCCAACCTTGGCAAGGTTGTGCTCTACCCCTGAGCTACGCCCGCTCGGCAAAAAGGCGCCGATTTCCCGCGCCGTGACCGGGCCCGCTATCAGCCACCTCCCGGCTTTGCAAGTTCCGCGCTCGGTAGAGAACCCACAAATCGCCGGTCAACGCAATTGTCTTTGAAGAATCGACCGCCTCCATCGCAATTCCGCAGCGCATTACTTGGGAAGGAGCCAAGTGTGTCGGATTTTGAACCGAGAGCAGAAACTCGGCGGGCGCACAGCCGCTTTCAAATTGAAGCGGGTAATTGCGCTCGGCGGCAGCGACTTCGACGACCGCCTGGAGCCGCTGCTGAGCGAGGGCGACCCGCGCGCCAGATGGGGAAAACGTGGCCATATCGGCAACCGTCGCACCAGGCCTTCCGCGCTCAAGGTCGATTGCAAGCGAGTTTCCGTAAAACGAAATGCCGACCAGCGCCGCAAGAAGGGTCGCAGCCGCGACGCGAATTGGAAGCGTTTTCTCGCCAAGTCCGCGCGCGATCCATTCAGAGAGAAACAGAAGAATTCCAATTGAGCTTGTGAGATAATAGCGGGCAAACCCGGTATTTCCCGGCCGAACGATCGCGGCGCCAAGAGGAATGGCGAGGATAAGGAGCGCGTAGAGGCGCGCACGCGATCCGAGCCAAACTGGCCGTCGAACCATGATGAAGAGGGCCGCGGCTCCAGTAAGAAGCGGAATCAGCCACGGCAAAGGCGAGGAAATGCCGGCCGACCACAGGGTCAGATTATCGAGCGCAGAAACGAAATCCGAAACCGAAAAGGGCGTGTAGCCGCCGAGCCGAAGTCCGGTTGGACTAAGGCCGGCCGCTCCAAAGACGAATGCGATGACGGCCACGGTCGCTACAAGCGAGGGCCCCATCAACCGAACCGTCTGCTTAAGAGCCGCATTCGGGCCGACCGAGTCGCGCCGCTCGAGATAAAACCACACGGCCGCAATTCCCACCGGCGCCGTCATGGTGAGGTGCGAGAACATTCCCAAGATCGCGACGCTAGCCAGAAACCAACGCCCGCCCTTTCTCGAGCAGCCATCAAGCTCCTCGGAGACGCAATAGAGCATGACAAGGGCTGCGAGGAGCATCGGCGCGTACCCCCGGGCTTCCGACCCAAAGACAACCAGAGCGGGACTGAGCGCAAACAGGATCGCAGCAACAATTCCCGCAGTCGCCGATCGCCGTCCGGTGAGAAGTGCGGCCGCAAGGATGCACAGCGAACCGGTCATGATCGCTGGGAGCCGCGCAAGTAACGGCGACGCACGAAGTCCGATCGCCTGGAGCCAGAGCGAATTGAGATGATGATTATTGTCGTGATTGATTCTGAAAAATACGCCCATCGGATCGCGCGCCCGTGCCGCATAAATCATCGACCAGGCTTCGTCGGTCCAAAGCCCACCGCGCGCGGACAAGATTCGCAGGCCTAGGCCGGCCAGAGTGATCGCGAATACGATCGCCCACCACCAGCGCTGTCGAAGTCCTGCGATCATTGGCATGCGCCACTTGTACCAGAGCCGGGTTAAGCGGCAGTTAGCCCTCGTGCACCGCTTGTGGGCCGCTATTGAGCAGCCCATATGGTTGGCGCTGCTGTAAGGAGAGCTCAAGAATCGTGGCAACCCTTGGTCTAACGGAAGCCGAACGTCAGTCGATCGAGCGGTTCGAAGAAAACGTCATTCAACCCTCGATGACCGAACTGGTGATCCTCGATTTCTGGGCCGATTGGTGTGGCCCGTGCAAACAACTTTCGCCGATCCTTGAGCGGATCGCCGACGATTATGCGTCCAAAGGTGTGAGGCTCGTCAAGATCGATGTCGAGCAGGAGAAGTTGCTCGCAACGCAATTTCGAATTCAATCGATTCCGACCGTTTACGCGATCCATCGCGGACAACCGGTTGCCGATCTCACCAACTATCGCACCGAAGCGCAGCTCAAGAAGATTCTCGATCAGCTTCTTACGCAATTGAAAATCGAACCCAAAGGCGCGACACCCGAAGCCGAAATCGAGCCGCTAATTGCAATGGCCGAGGAGGTTCTTGCCGGAGGCGACGCGGCGCGTGCCGTCAATATTTTCCGCCAGATCCAAGAGATGGCCCCGGACCACGGAGCTGTCATCGGAGGACTTTCAAGGGCCCTGATCGCATCCGGTGATCCCGAGGCTGCTCGAGCGTTATTGAACGACCTTTCTCCCGAACAATTGAAAAAGCCCGAGATCGCTCGTGCCCGGGCTGCGCTCGAGGTCGCATCCGCAAGCCCCACCGATGATAAAAGTGCGCTGGAATCTCGCCTGTCGTCCAATCCGGATGACCACGAAGCGCGTTTCGAGCTTGCCAACAGCGACATGGCCTCGGGAAATCGCGATGCTGCGGCCGAGGGCCTGCTCGAAATCATCCGCCGGGATCGCGAGTGGAATGACGGTGCTGCTCGGCAGCGTTTCCTTCAGCTTCTCGAAGCCCAGGGTCTTGAAGACAAATGGTCGAGCACGCAGCGGCGCCGTTTGTCGGCTGTGCTGTTTACATGAAGAGGATTATTCGGGTCCCGCTGTTTCCTCTTCCGGGCGCAATCCTTTTCCCGCGCGCCCAGTTGCCGCTCCATATTTTCGAGCCGCGGTACTGCGAAATGGTACGCGACGCGGTCGAAGGCTCGAACCGGATCGCGATGGTCCAGACTCACCGGCTGGACGACGACAATCGCGCGCCTTTGTACGAGGTCGGATGCGTCGGAGAGATCGTCGGCCTCGAGGAGCTCGAGGACGGCCGCTATAACATTGTCCTTTTGGGATCGCACCGTTTTCGATTGGTTCGTGAAGACGATCCGGCCGCGACCTACCGTTGTGCAGAGGTCGACATTCAGGCCTTCGACGATGAGGAGCCTGAGCCGCTTTCGCTTCTCGAACGCGCTGAAGTCGAACGCGAAGCCCGGCGCCTTGGAAATGCGATGGGTCTTGCGATCGATTGGTCGGCGGTCAACCGTTTGGATGATGAAATGCTGGTCAACGCAATCGCTCAGGTTGCCCCGTTCGATGTCGGTGCAAAACAGGCGCTCCTCGAGCAGCCGACCCTTGAGAGCCGCGCGGATCTTCTCGTGCAACTGATGCAATTCCATCGTGCCGCAGTCACTGGTGGGGTCGAGGTCGAACCGACAATTCAGTGAGCGAAAAGACGGCAAACCGCGAGGATTTGAATTAGATCGACAACCCCTGAAGCAACAAAGGAAGATCGCCGCTGGTCCCTCGAGCCTCGCTCATCAGGCGGTCGCGAAGCGGCGAAATTCTCGCGACAAGCCCCATTCCAAAGCGCCGGATTGCAGAGGCGCCTTTCCCAGGGATGCCGTAAAGACGGGTCAGCGTGTCGGTCGCGAAAGCAACCGACAATGCGTCGAGTGAGCGCCAGCGCTGATAGCGGTCGAGCAATTGCTTGTCGCCAAGATCCAGTCCGAGGCGGGCCCCTTCGACTAGAACCTGGGCCAGAGCCGCTGCGTCCCGGAATCCAAGGTTCAGCCCCTGGCCGGCGATCGGATGGACCGCATGCGCCGCGTCACCAACCAGGGCCAGCCGCTTTCCTGTGATTTGAGCTGCGTGATGAAAGCCGAGCGGAAAGGAAGATCGTGGCGCGAGCATTTGCACATGCCCGAGAAATCCGCCCATCGCTTCTTCGGCCTCGGCAGCGAATTCCTCATCGGACAACGAGAGCCAGCCCGCGGCGTCGTCTTTTCGGACCGACCAGACGATTGCCGAGCGATGACCGAGCGCATCGTCGTTCATCGGAAGAACTGCAAACGGTCCGTTTGGATAGAAAATTTCATAAGCGACGTGGTCATGCGCCAGCTCGTGGCGAATGACCGAAACGATTGCCTGATGATCGTACTTCCATCGGGCAACCGCGATTCCTGCCTGTTCGCGGGTCTCAGAGTTTCGACCATCGGCAGCGACAAGGAGCGAGGAGCGGAGCTTTTTGCCGTCTGCAAGCGACACCACGACCCCCTGATCCAGGCGCTCGACGCCGATCACTCTCGACTTCCAAAGCAATTCGGTTCGCTCACCGGCCTCCGCTCGCTGCTGGAGCGCTGCTCTCAAGACGCGATTTTCATGCATGAAGCCGAGCGGCTCGTCCTCGTCGGGAGCGAAGTCGAGTCTGCCGGCGCTTAGTCCGTCAGCGACGGCGATTCGCCAGATGGGACAGCCCGGAGCGCTCAACTGATCCGCGACCCCGATCGTTTGGAGCATCCGCATCGAACTTGATGAAACCGCGCTCGTTCGACCATCGAACGCCGCTTCGCTTCGAGGCAACGGATCGGCCGGGTCGACGATGATGGCCGTAATCCCGCTCGAATCGAGCGCTGACGCAAGCGCAAGACCGACGAGGCCGCCGCCGAACAGGATCACGTCCGCCTCTTTCATGAAGCGGCTCCTAACCCGTTCGTCGCAATGACGCCACGACTTCGCTTGACCGCGGACCTGCAGTGGGAGATTCTTGCACGATCATTTTGGGGGTGGGAATGGCGACCATTGCAACGCGCACTCCGAAGCGCGAACTGGCGCCCGATTGGCGGGAGGCGCTGACTCATGCCGTTCGGCGCTTTGCGATCCGCACCTCGGGCGCTCTCCTTGTTCTGCTCAGCCTCGCTGCCGCGGTCGCTCTTGCAACCCACAATCCGACGGACCCGTCGCTCAGTACCGCGGCCGGCGGCCCGCCAGCGAACTGGCTCGGAAGTCCGGGCGCATATTTCAGCGATATCGTGCTTTTGCTGTTCGGAATCGGCTCGGTATTCTTTCTGCCGGTCGTTGCAGTTGCCGGTTTAAGAATGTTGCGGGTCGAGCCTGCTGGCCGGTCCTGGCGGGCTTTCCTGGTTGCAGCCCTTGGAGCAATCCTCCTTGGGACCGCGTTTGGTCTTACCAGCGGGTCATCGGTCTCGGGTCTTCCGGCGGGATGGGGAGGTGCGTTCGGACTCGCCGCCGCCCATGGTCTCAATTCGGCCTTCGCACTGATCGGCAACCCGCAGATCGCTGGACCCACTCGGCTTGCAACTCTTCTTCTTCTGGCACTTGCCGGATTGGCCCTTGGCTATTTCGCGATGGGGTTGAGGCTCGAAGAGCGTCAGACCATGATCCGCATCTTTCAGCGGCAACCGCGCGAGCGGCGGCCGGAACCACGCGAGACCGAGCGTCGCGACGAACGCAAGGACGAGCGAACTAGTCACGCAGTCCCGCCCAAGTCCCGGCCGATTGTCGCGGTTTCAGAATCATCGAGACCGGTTTCTCCGGTCGCCCGCGGAAAGGAACGCAGATCTCCGCTTGCGCAGCCGAGCCTCGCACTTGGAGATAATTACCAGCTCCCCAACATCGATCTTCTTTCGGCTCCTCCAAAGGAAGGGCGGCAGCAGATCGACCGCGCGGGTCTTGAACGCAACGCCCGCCTCCTCGAGACTGTCCTCGACGATTTCAATGTTCGAGGAGAGATCGTCGAGGTTCGTCCCGGACCCGTCGTCACAATGTATGAGCTCGAACCTGCGAGTGGGATCAAGGCGAGCCGAGTTATCGCGCTTGCAGACGACGTCGCCCGAAATATGTCCGCGCTCTCCGCTCGTGTCGCGACCATCCCGGGCCGAAGCGTGATTGGGATCGAGCTTCCCAATCCCAAAAGGGAAATGGTCTCGCTCTCTGAGCTGATCGGAAGCCAAGTCTTCGAAGACCAGAATATGTCGCTTCCGCTGATCCTTGGAAAAAATATCGCTGGCGACCCAGTCATCGCGGACCTCGCACCAATGCCGCACCTTCTCGTCGCCGGAACGACAGGCTCGGGCAAGTCGGTCGGCCTCAACTGCATGATCCTCTCGCTTCTGTACCGCTACGGGCCCGACGATTGTAAGATGATCATGATCGATCCGAAGATGCTTGAGCTGAGCATGTACGACGATATTCCGCACCTTCTTTCGCCAGTCGTAACCGAACCCGGAAAGGCCGTCCGAGCCCTCAAATGGACGGTCGAGCAGATGGAGGAGCGTTATCGCAAGATGGCGAACCTTGGAGTGCGAGCGCTTCCAAGCTTCAACGCCAAGGTTCGCGAGGCCAAGGCCAAGTCATCAAAGCTCAAGCGCAGAATTCAGACGGGTTATGACGCGGACAGCGGCCAGCCGATCTATGAAGATGAAGAGTTCGACTATGAGGTCATGCCTCAAATCGTCGTGATCGTCGACGAGCTCGCCGACCTCATGATGACCGCCGGGAAGGAAGTCGAGTTCCTGATTCAGCGTCTTGCTCAAAAGGCGCGAGCGGCAGGAATTCACCTGATCATGGCGACCCAGCGTCCTTCGGTCGACGTGATCACCGGAGTCATCAAGGCCAATCTCCCGACCCGGATCAGTTTCCAGGTGACCAGCAAGATCGACAGCCGGACGATCCTCGGGGAACAGGGCGCCGAGCAACTGCTCGGCAAGGGCGACATGCTCTATATGCCGGGGGGCAAGCAGATCATCCGCGTCCACGGACCGTTCGTCAGCGACGAAGAAGTCCGCGCGGTCGCCGAACACTGGCGTAAGCAAGGGACGCCAGATTATGTCCAGGCGGTCACCGAAGAGCCCGAGGACGGCGGCTATCTCTTCGACGGTCAACCAACCGGTGAAGACGATGCTGAAACACAGCTTTACCGCAAGGGCGTTCAAATCGTGGCGGAAAGCCAAAAGGCGTCGACCTCCTACCTTCAGCGCCAATTGCGCATCGGATATAACAGTGCGGCGCGGCTCATTGAGCGGATGGAGAAGGATGGGCTGGTTGGACAGCCCGATCATGTCGGACGCCGCGAAGTGCTGATCGACACGGACGGTCATCCGATCTGAGCGCCGTCGAAACGGAACCGAGACGGTTCAGCAGGCATTCAATCCGTCAATCACCAATTCGAAAAACTAGTTCTCCGGAGCATTTAGAATGACTTTTCCGACAAAATTCGCATGCGCGCTCGTGCCCGGGGTTTTGGCGATCGCTTCGCCCGCAATTGCAGCAGATTCTGCCGACCTCGCCTTGCTTAGGAGCCATATCGGCGCGGTTCATACGATGACTGCGGATTTCATGCAGATCGACTCGGGCGGCCGGTCGGCAACCGGGAAAATGGCGCTCGAACGTCCGGGAAAGGTTCGCTTCGCATATGGCAGCGGCGATCTTCTGCTGGTTTCCAACGGGCAGACTTTGACGCTTCTCGACTATCAGGTCGGACAGAAATCGAGTTGGCCGCTCAACCGAACTCCGCTCGGGATTCTGCTTTCCAATTCGCCCGACCTTAAAGGACGGGCCAAGATCGTTCCGACCATCAATCCAAACGTCGTTTCAGTTCAGGCGCGCGATCCCGCGCAATATGGCTCTTTGACGCTCGTCTTCATGCGCAATGCGACGGCTCCTGGAGGACTTCAGCTTTATGGCTGGACGGCGATCGATGGACAGGATCGACGAACGACGGTCAAGCTCTCGAACGTGCGTTACAATGTCGCGGTGCCGCAGAGCGATTTCACCTACAGCGATCCGAAGAAAAAATAGCCGATAACAGTTGCAATTTGCGACCCGTTCATCCTCGCGTCAGGCACAAGGAGTTAGAGCGAGCCACGATCCTGCAAAGACTTAGGGTTTCCCCCTGTTACCTTGGTCCGCGGGATCCCTTGCGTGACGAACGCTTGGTCGGCCCTCGCTCCATGCCCCCGGAGCGGGGGCCTTTTTCATATGGCGCCGGAGCGGCTAAGCGCGACCAGTGAACAAGATTTTGAAGATCGCGTCATGGAACATCAACTCGGTGCGCGCGCGTGCAGCGCTCGTCGAGCGGCTCATTGTCGAAGAGCAACCCGACATCCTGTGCCTTCAGGAAACGAAGGTTCTCGACAGCATCTTCCCATCGGAATTGTTCGTCAGGAACGGATACGTTTATGCCCAGCTTAATGGGCAGCGAATGCACCATGGAGTCGCAATACTCAGTCGGATTCCATTGAAGGACCCGGGCAAGCACGACTGGCAGGACAACGGCGAGGCCCGCCATATCGGCGTTCGGCTCGAATGCGGAATTCGGCTCGAAAATGTCTATGTGCCTGCGGGCGGGGATACTCCGGACCGCACCGTCAATCCGAAGTTCGGGCAGAAACTCGATTTTTTAGAACGGATGACGCGTTGGTCGGAATCCTTGAAAGAGCCCACCATCATTGTTGGCGATTTCAATGTCGCCCCACTCGAATGCGACGTCTGGAGCCACAAGGCACTCCTCACGGTCGTTAGCCACACTGAGATCGAGATCCAATCACTCGCGCGGCTTCAGCAGGCCCACAACTGGCTCGATATCGGGCGCCAATTCATTCCGCCGCCCGAACGCTGCTTCACCTGGTGGAGCTATCGATCGCCCGACTGGACGAAAAACGATCGCGGGCGGCGCCTCGACCACATGTGGTGTTCGCCGGAAATCCGGACTGTCGTTCGAAATCACCGCGTGCTCGAGCCGTGTCGTAAATGGGAACGCCCATCAGATCATGTTCCGTTGATCTGCGAGATAGCGATATGAGCGCGTCGAGCGGCGTCCTTGAAGCGATTGCCGCGCTAAGATCGGGGCGGCCCGTTCGGATTGTTGCTTCCACACAGGCTTGTGTGGCTTCGGTCGAGACGACCTCGTCGGAGTTGCTTGATCTTCGTGATCCGAATCATCGAGCGAAACTTGCGATCAGTGGCCATCGCGCAGCGGCGCTCAAGCTTGGGAACGAGCGCGAAGCTGCCGATCCGAAAGCTCCCGTGATCGTCGAGCGATCGGAATGGCTCGACAGCCATTCGGCCAAAGCACTGGTCGATCCTGGGCGCGACTTCGACCGCGGTCCGATCGGTCCGCTTCATCCAGTCGCCTCAGACGACTTTGAGGTGATTGGCGCTGCACTCATACTCACGCGTTGGGCAGCACTCCTTCCGGCACTCTGGTTGATCGAGCCCTTGCCTTCGGATCCATCGATTTCTCTCGAGGCGATTGTGAAGGAGAGGGATCAGCCGACACTCGAGCTCGTTGCCCGGTCCAAGCTTCCGCTCGAAGGCATGCCTTCGACCCAAATTCTCGTCTTCCGCGCCTCGGACGACGGCCAGGAGCATGTCGCCCTCCTGGTCGGTGCGTTTTCTGGAAACCCTCCCGTCGTGAGGCTTCACAGCGAATGTTTGACCGGCGACGTCTTCGGCTCATTGAAGTGTGATTGCGGGGCGCAGCTCAAAGATGCCCTCCGAATCATTAATGGTGCTGGAGGCGGCGTCCTCCTCTATCTCAGGCAGGAGGGTCGCGGGATCGGTCTTGCCAACAAGATTCGGGCTTACGGACTCCAGGATCGCGGTTTCGATACAATCGATGCGAACCGAAGGCTCGGATTTGCCGACGACGAGCGAGACTATCGCCACGCGGCTGCAATGCTTCATGCCCTGAAAATCGACCAGGTGCGCTTGTTGACGAACAATCCAGACAAGGTCGCCGGGCTCGAAAATGCCGGGATTTCTGTCGTCGAACGCGTTCCCCACCAGATGCCCGCCAATCCCCACAATGCCGATTACCTTGCGACGAAGCGCAAGCGGAGCGGCCACCTTCTCAGCTAGAAACGCCGATCAATTGCGCGACATCGCCAAAGTCGCGCGCGACGTTTTGAACACCAAGTCCTCCAAGCATTTCGACGTGGCCATCGAGGCAATGCTTGCCTGCGGCAAGCCCGATCACCGTTGCGCCCGAAGCGAGCGCGCCTGTCGCTCCGACCATCGAATCCTCGATGATGACGCACGCTTCGATTGGAATTCGAAGCTCCCGGGCGGCGTGCCGATAGAGATCGGGCGCCGGCTTTCCGCGGGCGACATGTTCTCGGCCGCTATAAATATGATTTCCAAATGCGCTCTCGAGCCCGAGATGATGAAGATGAGTGCGCACCCAGTGGGTCGAACTCGACGAAGCTACTGCCTTTGGAAGATGGATAGGAAGTGAGTTTACGAATTCCACGGCCCCGGTGACCGCCGAAATCCCATCCCGAAGCGCTTCGGCACCAAGAGTTTTCATTCTCTCGTGAAATTCGGGCGGAAGTTTCGTGCCAATTCTCGTCTCGATCGCATCGAGAAAGTCATTGCCGCTAAGACCGACATAATGGCTGAGCGTGTCCTCAAGACTGTGGCGGAAGCCCAAGTTCGTCAGGAGCTTCGCGAGCTCGATGTTCGCGTGAAATCTCGCTTTCGAGCAGGACTCCGTCAAAATCGAAGATGATCGCTCCAAACTTGATCATTCGTCCTCGAACAAAGCGGTTCCAATCCGAACGGCGGTCGCTCCTAAAAGGATTGCTGCAGAAAAATCCTGTGACATTCCAATGCTCAAGCCAGTGACGTCATGGCGCCGCGCAAGTTTTGCAAGAAGCGCAAAATAGGGCGCTGGCTCAAGTCCCAGAGGAGGGATTGCCATCAACCCTGCAAGAGTCAGGCACGAATGCTTCACGGCCGTGACAAGCTCTCCAATCTCGGAAATCGCGCAGCCACCCTTTTGTGGCTCTTCGCCGATGTTGACTTGAATATAGACGGTCGTCGGACGGCATTGTTTTTCCGCTTCCCTTGCCAAAGCTTCCAGAAGCGAAGGCCGGTCGAGCGAATGGATGACTTGAAAGAAACGGATCGCATCGGCTGCCTTGTTCGACTGGAGACGCCCGATAGCGTGCAGTCGGACGTCAGGATGACGATCAAGCAGCGAAGGCCATTTCGTGAGCGCTTCCTGCACCCGATTTTCGCCGAAATCACGCTGACCAAGCTCGATCAGCGGTTCGATCTCCTCTGCGGGACGGCCCTTCGTGACAGCGACCAGCAAAATATCCTCAGCGTCTCGACCAGCGATGTCGGCGGATCGCGCAATCGCCTCGAGGATTTGGTTCCGTCTCTGTGCAGCGCTGGACATTCGTGCGCGCTATAGGAATGGCCATGCCCGCCCGCCAGACCATGCCGAAACATTGGCTCATCATCCCATCGTGCGGTCCAGAAATTCTCCGTGCGGCGCGGCGACTTCCAAGAGGGAGCGGCCTTCTTGTTGTCGGACGCGATTGCAAACCTTGCGAGCGAGGACTTCGAAACCTGGCGCGCGCTCGACATCTGATTCTCATCCGCGAGCATCCTAGAGCTGCACTTCGGGTTCATGATCTTCAGGAGGTTCGAAGCGCGCGTCTTCAAAAAACTCCGATCCTGTTTCTGTCGCCGCTCCATCCAACCCGAAGCCATCCCGACTGGAAGCCGATCGGACGCATGCGCGCGGCCGCGCTGGCAAGGCTCGGCGGGAGAAAAATTGTTGCCCTGGGAGGTATGAACGAGAAGAGATTCAGAAGCCTTGCGCCGCTCGGATTTGGCGGTTGGGCCGGGATCAGCAGTTGGATCGGATGACTGGAAGGCCCTGAAGTCGCCAGACCGGTGATCAAATCAGAATTTGAACGCGGTCCCGACATAGACAGCCTGGCTATCGCGGCGATCGTCCTGCAGCGCGGAGAGGTTGTCGCGTTGGATATTGTATCGGACCCCGCCAGTGAGCGCGACGCGACGCGAAAGCGAATAGGAACCGCCGACATCGAGCGAATAGGTATCGGGCCGAGTGAGAGCAGCGATTGGCTGCCCGTCGGCCTTATCCGCGCCGACCGCAACTCGACCGGTAAAACGGTTCAACGAATAGCTAACCCCGACGATTGCAGTCTCACGGCCGCCAAGCGCCGGATCGGCTTGCTTAACTTTCGAAAGATCGCCCGAAACTGCAAAGCGACGCCAGCCAACCGCAACTCCAAGATTATAGCTGGTCGGAGTGAGTGCGTTCACTGCGCCCAAGGTCTGGGTCGCCTGTGCCATTGAACCGGTCGGCGTTGCGACTCGAGCGCGAATCGCGACCCGAACCTGCGACGGTCGGCCCTTTGCAGGCGCAGGAGTGAACCGAAAATCGGTCAAGGCGAGATTTTTGCCGGCAAATGCAGCAGCGAGTTTTGGATCGGCGTTGGCAGGCGTGAATGCCGATAAATTATCGAAGCTCAGCGAGACCGCGGACGGACGCTTCTTGGTGGTCGTCGTCGCGAGGGCCGGGGACAGCACAAGACCGGCCGCTGCAAGCGCAGCAACCAGCTTGGCTTCCTTCTTCATGGCCAGACTCAGCAAGCGTTGAACTCCCTGTTCACGAGTCGATATAAACTTTCGAACCTGAAGGTTCCATGAGCGGATTCGATTCGTTCATGCCCTGTTGCCGATGGGGCACATAACCGTTGGCGAACGGGCGGTGCTTGCGGGAGTAAGGCCGGCGCTATAACGCCCTTTGCAAAGCTTTGTCTGACCAAGGACCGCCGATGAATCGTCTCCATATTACCGCTGCCATTGTCTTATTCTCTGGTGTCACAGCCTCGGGCTGTGCGCGCAACAAGAACTTGCCGACGACCCTTGCGCCCTCGCGCATGACGACGATTGGGGTCAACTCCTATCTTTGGCGAGCTGCGGTCGACACCGTTTCCTTTGCTCCGCTTCTTCAGGCAAATCCAAACA
Organism: uncultured Alphaproteobacteria bacterium; assembly: GCA_963703055.1. Taxonomy (GTDB): domain Bacteria; phylum Pseudomonadota; class Alphaproteobacteria; order Sphingomonadales; family Sphingomonadaceae; genus Sphingomicrobium. The sequence goes on from OY969784.1 coordinate 1,865,813, forward strand.
GCGGCGTGATCATTACCGACTGGTACACGAACCCCAAGGCCCCAGGAGAGCGGGTCAAGCTGACGGTGGCGGTGCTCGACCCGGATCTCAGGGCCGACGCATTGCGAGTGAACGCAGCGCGCGAAGTCTATCAAAACGGCAGTTGGGTCGATGCGCCGGTGTCAGCGGCCACAGTTCAAAAGCTTGAGGATATCATTCTTACGCGTGCCCGTGACCTTCGCCGCCTTGCCGTTCCGGGCTAGGCGAGTTCCATGACGAGCGGGCGCTTCGACCCGGGCGAAGCCGACCGTCGGTGGCAAGGGCGGTGGGCTGAAGAGGAGTGCTTTTCGGCCGACAGCAACAGCGAAAAACCCAAGACCTACGTGCTCGAGATGTTCCCTTATCCGTCGGGGCGCATCCACATGGGGCATGTCCGAAACTACACGATGGGTGATGTGATTGCCCGCTTTCGGCGAATGCAGGGACGCGAAGTCCTCCATCCGATGGGCTGGGATGCATTTGGAATGCCCGCTGAAAATGCCGCAATGGAGCGCAAGGTTCACCCGGGCGAATGGACCAGGGCAAACATTGCGGCAATGCGCACCCAGTTGAAGACCCTTGGATTTGCGTTGGACTGGAAGCGCGAGTTCGCGACCTGTGACCCACTATATTATGGTCACGAACAAACGCTGTTTCTCGATCTCTATGATGCCGGGCTCGTCTATCGGAAAGAGAGCGAAGTGAACTGGGATCCGGTCGACATGACCGTCCTTGCAAACGAACAAGTGATTGAGGGACGCGGCTGGCGGTCGGGTGCGCCGGTCGAACGCCGCAAGCTTTCCCAATGGTTCCTCAAGATTACCGATTTCGCCGACGATCTGATCGACGGGCTCAACGGTCTCGATCAATGGCCCGACAAGGTGCGCCTTATGCAGGAGAACTGGATTGGGAGAAGCCGGGGTCTTCAATTTCGATTCGCACTCGCCAATCCCGTCCACGGCATCAAAAATGTCGACGTCTTCACCACCCGGCCAGATACGATTTTTGGTGCGAGCTTTGTTGCGATCGCACCCGATCACCCGCTCGCCGAGGAGGCGGCCAAGTCAGATCCTCGAGCCGCGACGTTCATTGCCGAATGCAAAGCGGGAGGAACCAGAGCCGAGGAACTCGAAACGGCTGAAAAGCGGGGCGTTCGAACAGGCTTCGAAGTCGTCCATCCGCTCGACCCCGACTGGCGTCTGCCAGTGTACATCGCGAACTTCGTCCTCATGGACTATGGCACCGGCGCGATATTTGGAGTTCCCGCCCACGATCAGCGCGACTTCGAATTTGCGACAAAATACGAACTTCCAATTCGCCGAGTGGTCGCCTCAGAGCTCGATCACGCTTCGGAGCCCGTGGGCGATCAGGCGGATAGCGGGCCGGGAATCGCTGTAAACTCTCGGTTTCTTGACGGGCTTCCGACAAAAAAGGCGGCTGCCGAGGTCGTTCGCCGGGCCGAAGATGGCGGCTGGGGTCGTGGCAAAATCCAATATCGCCTGCGCGACTGGGGCGTCTCGCGCCAGCGTTATTGGGGAACGCCGATCCCAATTATTCACTGTCCCAAATGCGGGTCTGTTCCGGTCCCCCGATCACAGCTTCCGGTCGTTCTTCCCGAAGACATAGAATTCGATCGTCCCGGCAACCCGCTCGACAGGCACCCGACCTGGAAGCACGTCGAATGTCCGAAATGCGGGGCTGCTGCGACCCGGGAGACGGACACGCTCGATACGTTCGTGGATTCGAGCTGGTATTTCATTCGGTTTGCTAGCCAGCCCCCCGATCAGCCGTTCGACCGCACTGAAGCTGAAAAGTGGCTCCCGGTCGCTCAATATATCGGCGGCGTCGAGCACGCGATTCTTCATCTTCTTTATGCACGGTTCTGGACCCGTGCGTTGAAGCGGATTGGTCGGATTTCAATCACCGAGCCGTTTGCGGGACTGTTTACGCAAGGAATGGTCACCCACGAAACCTATCGTGCCGCCGACGGCAGTTGGCTCAGTCCCGACGAGGTCAAGCGAAACGGAGACGATTGGGTTCACATCGAGAATGGCCAACCTGTGGTCCTCGGGCGGGTCGAGAAGATGTCGAAGTCGAAGCGCAACACGGTCGATCCCGAACCAATCCTCAAAAAGTATGGTGCTGACGCAGTGCGCTGGTTCATGCTCTCCGACAGCCCGCCGGAGCGGGACCTCGAATGGTCCGAAGCGGGGATCGAAGGTGCATCGCGCTTTGTTCAGCGAGTGTGGCGTCTCGCGGGGAGCGAGCGGTCGCATGCCGGCGAGGACGAACCGTTGAAGCGCAAGCTTCACCGGGCAATTGCGGCAGTTGGAGAAGCGATCGACGGGCTTCAATTCAACAAGGCGGTGGCTCAACTGTATGAGCTTACAACCGCGATCGAAAAGGCGAAGCCGTCAGCAACCCGGACCGAGGCGATCCGGGGACTGATTCTTCTTGTGGCCCCGATGGCTCCCCATCTTGCGGAAGAATGTTGGGCCGTTCTTGGCGAAGTCGGCCTGATCGCCGATTCACTTTGGCCGGGTTTTGATCCTGCGCTCCTCCTTGACGACGAGGTCACGCTCGCCGTGCAGGTCAACGGCAAGCTGCGCGATACCCTTAGCGCCCCGCGCGGTCTCGATCGAGGAGCGCTCGAGGCGCTGGCACTCGCTTCAGACAATGTGCAGCGGCAGCTTGCGGGCGCTCGCCCGCGCAAGATCATTGTGGTTCCCGATCGCTTGGTGAATATCGTCGCATGATGCGACGTGCCGCCCTTGGCTTGTTGGCCCTGTGTCTTTCAGCATGCGGGCTTCATCCGCTTTATGGCGGAGGTTCGGGAGGCGCGGTTTCGGGTCTTTTGCGGCAGGTCGAGGTCGCATCGATTCCGGGCCAGCCCGGCTGGCTCGTCCGGACGAAGCTGGTCGATCGGCTTGGCGAATCGGGGTCGGATACCGCCCGCTACAGGCTCGAAGTCACGCTCGATGACAACATCACGTCCTATGGACTTCGCGCAGACCAAACCGCTTCGCAGGAACGACGGACCCTTCGCGCGCGGTATCAACTCGTCGATCTCTCGAACGGCGCCGTCGTTCTCGATGAAACGGCGGGGTCGGATGCAAGCATTGATGTCGTCAGCAGCGAATATGCAACGGTTGCTGCAGAGCAAACGGCGCTTGAAAATCTTTCCGGGATTGTCGCGGATCAGATCGTTGCACGCCTCGCGATCTATGCCGCTAGGACGACTCACCCCCAGTGAGGGCGACAAAGTCGTCGATCGGTCGGGCCGTCGACCAGCCGGAGCCGAAGCTTCGCTTCTATTTGTTTCTAGGCACTGACGAAGGCCAGTCGCGGGCGCTTGCTAATCGCCTGCTCGAGGGGCTCGGAGCGACCAAGTTCGCGGTTTCCGGGAGTGATCTCAAATCACGACCGGGTCTGCTTACTGATGAAGCGGCGGCTTTAAGTCTCTTTGGGGAACGCAAGCTCATCTGGATCGAACCCGCGGCGAACGACATTTTGGAAAGCGTCGAAACGCTGCTTTTGGCCGACGCGGTGGAAAGTCCCGTGGTCGCGATTGCCGGGTCGCTCTCGCGGACCTCGGCGCTCCTCAAACTCGCCGAGGGTTCGCCCCTCGCTTTAGCGTTTACAGCTTACGCGCCGGAGGGCCAGGAGGCGGCCCGGATGGTCGTGGACCTTGGTCGGCGAGTTCGGCCTCAAGATTAGTCATCCGCTTTCCGAGCGAATTGCGAACAGCTGCGGCAACGACCAGGCGGTGGTTTTGCGCGAGCTCGAGAAATTCGCGCTTTATATCGGGGCGGATCCTCATGCGCCCAAGGAATTGGACCGCGCGACCATCGAAGCGGTCGGAACCGGGCACGGCGAGGAAGATATCATGCGTCTCGCTGACCTCGCGCTTCTGGGCGAGATTGCCCAGCTAGCGACCAGCATCAGCAAGCTTTCTCCAGCGGGGTCAGAAGCCGTTCCAGCGCTTCGCTCGCTCCAGCGGCGGATTCTCATGCTCGCGCCTGCACGCGCGAGGATCGAGCGCGGAGAACGCCTTGATGCCGTCATGGCGTCGTTCGGTAAATCCTTGTTCTGGAAGGATAAGGAGACTGTCGGAAAGATGCTCGGACGCTGGACAGCAAAGGACCTTGCGGTGATTTCCGAGCGCGCCGGGGCGCTTGAACGCAACATCATGTTCAATAATGCTCCCGAACGCGAGGCGCTCGGAGAAGAATTGCTCACAATCGCCCGAAAGGCGCAAAAAGCGAGATGACGATCGTCGACAGGCAGATTCTCTCGCCAAAATCGCGTGCTTGCCAGCGTCTTAGATCGGCTCGCCGCTGAGACGCTGACAAATCATATCGAGCTGGTCTAGGGTCGAATAATGCAGGGACACGGTCCCGGCCGAACCTTTGTTCGTTACCTGGACCCTTAGCCCCAGAATGTCCCCGAGCTGACGTTCCAGCGCCTGGATATCGGCATTGGCCGCGTCGTCGACCGATCGTCCTGCCGAACCGCGCGTCCCGGACGTGTCAGCGGACTTGTGCCTTTGCCGCCTCGCCTCGTCTTCCGCCTGGCGCACCGACAAACCGTTCCGGATGATCAATCTGGTGAGCTGATCCGCGTCGGATGCCGTCGCGACGGCCCGAGCGTGGCCCATACTGATATCGCCTCTCAATAGCGACTCTCTGACGAACGTCGGAAGGTCAAGCAATCTCAGGAGGTTGGCTATGTGGCTGCGGGACTTGTGAACGAGTCGAGCGACGCCGTCTTGCGTATGATTATGCTTATCAATGAGGGTCCGGTAGCCCTCTGCCTCTTCGAGTGGATTAAGATCTTCACGCTGGATATTTTCAATCAGGGCCAGCTCGGCCGTTGTTGAATCGTCGACGTTGCGAACGATCGCTGGAATTGCATGCAACGGCGCCCGCTGGGCGGCGCGCCAGCGACGCTCACCCGCAACAATCATGAATCCGTCGCCGTCGGGACGAAGCAAGATAGGCTGTAGCACGCCGCGTTCACGGATCGACGCAGCAAGCTCCTCGAGCGCGGCTTCGTCGAACTGAGTTCGAGGTTGATCGGGATTGGGACGAATGCTCGAGATCTCGATCTCCCGAACGCCGCCGCGAGACTCTCGCTGAGCCTCGGTCTCCGGCGCCCGACCCGCTTCCCCAAGCAAGGCTTGGAGACCCATTCCGAGCCCTTTACCGACCCCAGGCCCCTTTCCACCACGCTCGGTGTTCATGCGGCCTCGGCGACTTGCGGGAGACGGCCGATAAGCTCCCGAGCAAGCCTGACGTAGGCTTCCGACCCCGGACACCGAAGATCGTAAATCAATGCCGGTAGTCCGTGGCTTGGGGCCTCTGAAAGGCGGACGTTGCGCGGAACGATTGTATCAAACACCGCCGGACCAAGGCAGGCCCGAACGTCCTCGGCGACCGCCTGGGACAAATTGTTGCGGCGATCGAACATCGTTAGCGCAACGCCGAGAATCGAAAGTTCGGGGTTGAATGCGATCCGCAGTCTTTCAACGGTTTGAAGGAGCTGACTAAGACCCTCGAGAGCGAAAAACTCGCACTGAAGCGGAACCAGGAGGTACCGAGCCGCAACCAGCGCATTGATGGTCAAAAGCCCCAACGACGGAGGGCAATCGATAAGACAAATGTCCCACCGTCCAGACGCCGAATCGGCCAGCGCTTTTTCGAGGCGATGCGCGCGATCGGACAGAGAGACCATCTCCACTTCGGCTCCCGAAAGATCGACCGTCGCAGGAAGCAAATCCAGCCGCGGAACGCGGGTCGGCATTGCGGCTTCGACAGCCGAAGCCCTCCCGATAAGCACATCGTAGCTAGAAAGCTTGCGTTGCGACGCCGAGATCCCAATTCCCGTCGAGGCATTTCCCTGCGGATCGAGATCGACCAGAAGAACGCGCCAACCAATGGCAGCAAGCGCTGTTGCAAGATTGATGCAGGTCGTGGTCTTGCCGACCCCGCCCTTCTGGTTGGCTACCGCGATGCGGATCATGTTTTGGCCCTCACCCCCGTCGCAACGAGAACAAAACCCTTCGTATCGGTGACACTCGGATTCAATTCGAACACACCTTGCCATGCGCGAAGCGCTTCGGCCAGTTCACCTTGGCCGCTGCGCCCCTTGGGAAGCGCCCAAACGGTTTTTCTTGTGGACAGATGTGCGGATATCTTCAGCAGTTTCTCCAACGGAGCGACCGCGCGAGCCGTGATGACGTCAAAGGTTTGCTCAACCCTTTCGACCTTTTGGCAGAGCACAGTCGCGCGAAGATCGAGCGATTCGGCCACCCTGTGGAGAAAATCGGCGCGAAGACGCCTCGGCTCGACCATTGTGACGGGTCCGTCGAGAAGGCAGGAGAGCACAATTCCTGGAAAGCCAGCTCCCGAACCGACGTCAACCCAGCTTGCCGATCCATCCGGTGCGTATCGCGCGAGCTGCGCCGAATCGACGATATGGCGTTCCCACAGATGCTCGAGAGTCGAATTCGAAATTAGATTCTGCCGCTTCGACTCCTCGCGGAGGCGCGCGACATAGAACTCGAGCTTCTCGAATGTTTCACGTGAAACATTTCTGCCCGAAGCCTCTTCGAGCCGGTCGATCACGCGGCTGCGCGCCGGCGAACCGCGACATAAAGTGCCGAAAGGGCAGCCGGTGTGACCCCACCGAATTCGGGACGCCTGGTCGAGAGTTTCTGGTCTGGTCGTTCCCAACCGTTCGACCATTTCGTTCGAGAGCCCTGCCACCGCAGAATAATCAAAGCCGCTCGGAATCCACACAGCCGAGTCTCGCTGAACATTTTCCCATTCGCGTCCCTGTCGTTCAATATAGGGGCGATAGAGAAGATCCGCCTGGCCTTCCTCGGTGGAATCCCATCGGGCGCTTGAGCGAGCCTGAAGGTGCGTTTCGATGCTCATCTTTCGCACCTCCGAGACACATTCGGTTCGAAGCGCGGCCGCGCCCAGGCGGGTGACCGCATTGTCAGCCCTCAGTGAAAGGCGGTACTCCGCTCGCGCCGTCATCATGCGGTAGGGTTCGGTTACTCCTTGAAGAACGAGATCATCGACAAGCACTCCAATATAGGAGGACCGGCGGTCAAAGCGCGCTTCATCAAGCGACAACGCTCGCGCAGCGGCATTTAAGCCAGCCACAAGTCCCTGGGCGGCCGCCTCTTCATAACCGGTCGTGCCGTTAATCTGCCCAGCAAGGAAGAGACCTGAGATTGCGTCCACCTCAAGCGTCTGGTTGAGGCATCGAGGATCGACGAATTCATATTCGACGGCATAGCCAGGCCGCGCGATTTCGGCCCGCTCAAGACCCGCGATCGTCCGAACGAACCGTACCTGGACATCAGCCGGAAGCGAGGTCGAAATCCCGTTGGGGTAAACCAAGTGATGGCCGAGTGCCTCGGGCTCAAGGAAAATCTGATGGGAGTCACGGTCGAAACGTTTGACCTTGTCTTCGATCGACGGGCAATAGCGCGGTCCCCTCCCCTCGATCGCTCCGGCAAACAGCGGTGAACGGTCAAAGTTCTCCTGGATGACGGAGTGCGTCCGTGCATTGGTCCGCGCGATTGCGCACCGAATTTGACGCGGCCGATCGGCACCGGCCATGGCTGACATCGTCCACTCATCGATGTCCCCGGGTTGTTCTTCGAGACGTGCCCAATCAATCGTTCGACCATCGATCCGCGGCGGCGTGCCGGTCTTCAATCGACCTTGGCCAAGCCCGACTTCGCGCATCTGACCAGCGAGTGCTGAGGACGCGCGCTCACCGACCCGACCGCCGTCCGCAACTTCATTCCCGACGAAGAGTCGCCCGTCGAGAAACGTTCCCGTTGCGACCACGACTGCGCGCGCATCAAGTAATCCATCGGACGTCTCAACGCCGCAGACACGTCCGTTCGCAATCTCAATCCGTAGGGCCTCGACTGGAATAATCTCAACTGCCGCGCCGCGGAGCAGCTCAAGCACAGCGAGGCGGTAAAGCCGCCGGTCGGCCTGAACGCGGGGTCCCCAAACCGCAGGACCCTTGCTCCGATTAAGCATGCGTCTGTGAATTGAGGACTTGTCCGCGGCGCGCGCCATCAACCCATCAAACACGTCGATCTCGCGAACGAGGTGCCCCTTTCCAACGCCGCCAATGGAAGGATTGCACGACATCTGGCCAACGTCTTGGGAGCGAAACGTCAGAAGCCCTACGCGCGCCCCGCGCCGGGCCGCGGCCGCCGCAGCCTCGCATCCGGCATGACCGGCACCAATGACCAAAACGTCGTGCATTCGTCGCCGCTTAATCGATGTCCCTCATCATTGCGAGGCTGACCGCCCAAGCCTCACATTGTTTCACGTGAAACACTCTAGAAGCCAACGTCACTTTCCAAGGCAGAAGCGTGCGAACAGCGCATCGAGGACGTCTTCCATCCCCGCGGCCCCGGTCAAACGATCAAGTGATGAGCGCGCCGAGCGCAGATCTTCCGCAATCAAAAGAATGTCCGACGATAGAGCAGCATCCGCGAGCGCCGAAGCTACCTCGTCGAGTTGGGTCCATTGGCGCCGGTTGAGAGCGATCGCATCTTCAGCAGGAAGAAGCGCACGAGCGAAAATGGCCAGGCGCTCGAGCAACTCCGTAAGACCCTCCGCCGTAACCGAAGAAACAGCAAGACTCCCCTGGGGTGCGGACTTGCGCTCGGAAAGATCGGCCTTGGAATGAACTGCGATGAGCCGCGGATGGTCTGGCGTTTCGTCGGCCGGGCCGAGCCAGAGGAGAATGTCCGAGCGATGGATGAGCTCAGCGGTCCGAGCGATTCCGATTGCCTCGACGTTATCGCGCGTTTCACGCAGGCCCGCGGTGTCGACGAGCAAAACCGGTATTCCGGCCAGCGCGAGCGGAACCTCAATATAATCGCGGGTCGTACCTGGCATCTCCGTCACGATCGCTCTCGCAGTTCCAGCTATCATGTTGAGAAGGCTTGATTTTCCAGAATTTGGAGGACCCGCAATGACAATTCTGATCCCCTCTTTCAGTGGCTCGGCCCTCGGCCGGCAAAGCCATTCGCCGAGTTCGAGAGCGAGCCTGTTGCACCCTTCCTTCAACCCCGGCGCAATGTCGTCGTCACTTTCGTCATACTCGATCGCTCGCTCCGCTACTGCGGAAAGCGCCAGGACCTCATGCTGCCAACTCGCAATCTGCCGTTTTAAACCGCCGTCGGCGAGCGCAATGGCCGCTCTTCGCTGGCCTTGGGTTTCGGCTTCGATCAGGTCGGCAAGCCCTTCGGCTTCTGTCAGGTCAATTCGTCCGTTCTCGAACGCTCGGCGGGTGAACTCGCCGCTTTCTGCCAACCTCAACCCCTCGATCGACGCCATGACGCCAAGCAGCGCATCGACCACCGCCCGCCCGCCATGGCATTGAATTTCCACCATATCTTCCCCGGTCGAGCTTGCCGGCGCATCGAATTTTAAGACAAGTCCGTGATCGAGAACTTCATCCGTGAATGGATTGCGAAACGCTCGTAGCGAAGCATGCCGCGGGCCTGGCAATGAGCCGGCAAGGAGGCGAGCGGCGTCATGGGCTGCGGGACCAGTAATCCTGATCACCGAAACGGCCGCTGGCGGGCGGCCGCTCGACAATGCAAAAATCGTGTCGCGCTCAATCATGAGGAACCGTTCCTAAAGAACGGCCGGCAGAAGGTGCTGAGCGCCCTCCCAGACCATCTTGAGTGCAACATAGAGGATCATCAACAGTCCCGCCCAGGCGACGAGGGGAAAGCGGTGGATGAACCTCGCGACGATGCCCGCAGCGACCCCCATGAAGGTCACCGACAAGGCGAGACCCACGAAAAGAACGGACGGGTGCTGCCGTGCAGCAGCCGCGACCGCGAGTACATTGTCGAGGCTCATTGAAAGGTCAGCAATGGTGATCTGAAGCGCGGCTGCAAGAAACGTCTTATTCGCGCTCGGGCCCTCGACGAGCGCTGTATCGGGATCATCGACAACGACGATCTTCGCGGGCCGCAGCTGGCGATACATATTGTAGGCAACCCAGAGGAGAAGCAGGCCACCTGCAAGCAACAGGCCGGTAACCTTTAAGAGCTGCTGTCGCGATCAGAGCGAACGCCATCAGGAAGACAACGGCGATTGCGATCCCAAGGGCAATGACCCGACGCCGTTCCTTCGCCGGCAAGCCGGAAGTCAGCGTGCCAAGGATCACAACATTGTCACCCGCCATCGTGAGATCGATGAGGATGACCTGCACTAGGACGGCAAAACCGGCAGGCGTTAAAATCTCAGCGAAATTAAACATTCCTGCCGGCGTTCTGCCCGATCGTAGGCCCTATTGGTTCATCGAAGCGAAAAAGTCCTCGTTCGACTTCGCATCCTTCATTTTGTCGAGAAGGAACTGCATCGCGTCGACCGTTCCCATTTGCATCAGAATCCGGCGAAGCACCCACATTTTGGTAAGCGTTGCCTGTTCGACCAGCAGTTCTTCTTTGCGAGTGCCCGACTTTCCGACGTCGAGTGACGGGAAGATGCGCTTGTCCGAGACCTTTCGATCGAGAACGATTTCGCTGTTCCCGGTGCCCTTGAACTCCTCGAAAATCACTTCGTCCATTTTCGAGCCAGTATCGATGAGAGCCGTTGCAATGATCGAAAGCGATCCGCCTTCCTCGATATTTCTGGCAGCGCCGAAAAAGCGCTTCGGCCGCTGGAGTGCATTGGCATCGACACCGCCGGTCAAAACCTTACCCGAACTGGGAACGACGGTGTTGTAAGCCCGTCCGAGACGGGTGATCGAGTTGAGAAGAATGACGACATCCTTCTTGTGCTCGACAAGCCGTTTGGCCTTTTCGATGACCATTTCGGCGACCTGGACGTGACGGCTCGCGGGCTCGTCAAACGTCGATGAAATGACCTCACCGTTCACCGACCGCTGCATGTCGGTGACTTCTTCAGGACGCTCATCAATCAGCAATACAATGAGAATGACCTCGGGATTATTGTCCGTGATCGCTCGCGCAATATTCTGCAGAAGGACGGTCTTACCGGTGCGTGGAGGCGCGACGATCAGAGCCCGCTGGCCTTTGCCGAGCGGCGACAACAATATCGATTACTCGAGCGGACTTGTCCTTGATCGTGGGATCTAGCGTATCGAGTTTCAGCTTCTCATCCGGATAGAGCGGCGTCAAATTGTCGAAGTTGACGCGATGCCGGACGGTATCGGGATCGTCGAAGTTGATCGACGTCACCCGAGTTATAGCGAAATAGCGTTCGCCTTCCTTGGGGCCGCGGATTTCGCCTTCGACGGTATCGCCGGTGCGAAGACCGAAATCGACGAACGATCGACGGCGCGACATAAATGTCGTCGGGGCCGGCCAGGTAATTCGCCTCGGGCGAGCGGAGAAAGCCAAAGCCGTCGTTCAGGACCTCAATGGTGCCTGAACCCATGATTTCGACGCCGTTTTCGGCCTGGACCTTCAGAATCGAAAACATGAGATCCTGCTTGCGCATCGTCGATGCGCCTTCGACACCCATTTCCTCCGCCATTGCGACGAGGTCCGCGGGAGTTTTTTTCTTCAAATCTTTCAAATGCATAAGATGGTCTTTTCTTGGGGGAGTTGCGCTCGAGCTGTACTCAGATTGGTCGAAAGCCGGAGGGCGGCAGGACGCCGCTGAATGGAGACAGCTACCGGCATCAAGGGAACTGGCCGGAGCCGCTCGAAGTCTCGAGGTATGTCTCGCAGTCGCGACTGTCAATCAGCAGTCATTCGATCGAGCGGCGAGCCGACTAAAAGGGTCGGACGATCACCAGTACGACAATGATTGCCGCCGCGATGCCAGGGATCTCGTTCATCATTCGCAAGGCACGACTCGGACAGGGGCCGCTCACCACGAGCGAGCTTTCTTCCGTAAAGGCCGAGCCAGCCCTGGTAGGCTGTCAGAAGCACGACAAAACCGAGCTTTGCTGAAAACCAGGCCTGTCCCCAAGCGCCAACGTCAAATGCGAGCATCAGTCCAAGGATCCACACCAAAATCATGGCGGGAGTCAGAATGATGGAACGCACTCGGGATTCGCGCTCAATCCACGAGCGATCCTCGGGAGATCCGACGGGCGCCTCATGATGGTAGACGTAGAACCGGGGAAGCAGGAACAGGCCCGCCATCCAGAAGATCACAAACGTAAGATGGGCCGCCTTGACCCAAAGATAGGCAGGACCGAGCAAGCCTGTGAAACCGCTCACCTCATCTCCTTCACCATTGCAATCAGCTGCTCGACGTGCTGAATCGGCGTATCCTGCAGGATTCCGTGCCCCAGATTGAAAACGTGCGGCCGATCGGCGAACGCGTCATGGATCCGGATCACGTCCTTGGCAAATGTGGATTTGCCGGCAAGAAGTGCGATCGGATCGAGATTTCCTTGCACCGGAAGATCAGGGGGAAGTTCGCTTGCCGCCCAGAAAGGATCGACGGTTTCATCAAGACCAAGCGCGTCGACCTTAGTTTCGAGCGCATAAGCCCTGAGTTTGCCGCCGGCGCCCTTTGGAAATCCAATCAGCGGAATGCCGGGATGTTTTTCCCGAATTGAAGAGACGATCCTTGCTGTGGGAGCAATCACCCATTGTTCGAACTGGCCAACCGAAAGACTTCCCGACCAACTGTCGAACAATTGCAGGCCTTCGGCGCCCGCGGCGATCTGATTGAAAAGGTAATCAAGCGTGACCTCTTCGATCCGCCGGATAATCGCTTCGAACTTTTGCGGATCGGCATAGGCCAGCCGGCGGGCCTCAGACTGATCACGACTGCCGTGTCCAACGACCATATAGGTCGCGACCGTCCACGGACTTCCAGCGAACCCAAGAAGTGTCTTGTCCGTCGTAAGTTCGGCGCGGACTTTCCGAATCGTTTCGTAAATGGGGTCGAGGCGCGCGGGATAGGATAGCAATTTATCGATGTTTTCGTCGATCAACGGCGGCGTCAGTCTGGGCCCTTCACCAGTCACGAAAGTTAAATTCTGCCCGATCGAAAAGGGAACGATCAGAATATCGGAAAACAATATTGCAGCGTCGAGCTGTTCGAAACGGCGCAGTGGCTGGAGAGTGATTTCGCAAGCCGCGTCGGAATCATAAACGAGGTCGAGGAAACTCTGCCGTTCCGTTCGAAGTTTTCGGTATTCTGGAAGATAGCGTCCAGCCTGACGCATCATCCACATCGGAACGGGGTCGCGTCGCTCCCCCTTGAGCACCGCAAGCAACGGCTTGTCGACGTGCGCATGAGAACGTTCGGCAGGCTTTACGGCCACCCTCTTTCTCTCCCTTTTTATTAATAAGAAGAAGTTTGATGATGTAGTTGGCGTGGGAGTGCCGGGGTTTAGGCTTGGGTTCCCGAATTGCCAACAAGTGCAATTTGGACCGGCCATTGGATTTAAGGGCACCGGGATTGCTTAGCGCCCGTGATTCACAGCCTGGGGATCGAATTCGTCCCCGGGGATGAATTTTCGAATTTGCACTTGGGTAAGGGGTGCCAAATTCCGCATTGAGATCCTCCCCAGGACAGCAGTAGCTGCAGTTCATCGCTTTTCCACAAGGTTGTTCATTTGACCGTGATCCTTGCTTCAACGAGCCCCATTCGAAGGCACATGCTTGCAGCTGCTGGTCTCGAGTTTCGAAGCGTCGCACCGCAGGTCGACGAGGACGAGCTGAAAATTGGCTTGTCGGACCCGAGCGATATCGCCCGACGTCTCGCCGATGCAAAGGCAGTGAGCGTGCTTGGACGATTGGGTCATCGGAAGTGACAGCGTCGTCAGTTGTGCGGGCCGCATTTTCAGCAAACCTGAGAACCGGGAGGAGGGCGCCGAGCATCTGCGTTTCTTTTCAGGTCGGCAAATGGAGCTCACGAGCGCGGTTGCACTGGCGCATGGGGGAGAGTTGCAATGGTCACACGGCGATCGCGCGATTTTGCAGGTCAGATCGCTCTCGGAAAGCTTCATCGCGGACTATCTCGATGCCGAATGGCCGGAAGTCGGCTACACTGTCGGCGTCTTTCGCCTGGAGGGCCGCGGCGTGCAGTTATTCGAACGGATTGAAGGGGACCATTTCACAATCCTTGGAATGCCGCTCGTTCCGTTGCTTGGCGCGCTTCGCGAACGAAAGCTTGTTCCTGAATGAAGAAGATTGCGCTCACTGGCTCAATTGGAATGGGAAAGTCGACCGTCGCTAAGATGTTCGAGGCGGCCGGGATCCCCGTGTTTGATGCCGATTGCGTCGTTCGCAAACTTCAGGGGCCAGGCGGCGCACTGGTGGACCGAATCGGCGAGCTTTTTCCAGGATGTGTTCGGTCGGGAACTCTGGATCGGGATTGCCTTGCCCAGATTGTTCTTGAAAATCCTTCGAAACTGCGCGCGCTCGAGGAGCTTGTTCACCCTGCTGTTCGGGAATGGCGCGACGCCTTCGTCGAGGAGAACAAGAACGCTCCGGCGTCGCTGTTCGAAATTCCACTCTTGTTCGAGACCGGCACCGACCACGAGTTCGACACTGTGATCGTGGTTTCGGCTCCTTTGGAGATTCAGCGCATTCGGGTTCTCGGACGTCGTGCAATGACTCCTGCCAGATTCGAATCCATTCTCGAGCGGCAGATGCCGGACGAGGAGAAGCGACGCCGCGCCGATTTTGTCATCGATACGTCGGGTGAGCTATCCAAAACTGAGGCTCAGGTGCGTTCGGTTCTGGCTTGTCTCGGGATTGGTGCTAGTTAGAAACGCTCAATGCGTGAAATCGTCTTCGATACGGAAACCACGGGTCTCAGTCCGTCGGGTGGCGATCGCATGGTCGAGATTGGGTGTATTGAAATCTACAACCGGGTTGAAACTGGCCGGCACTTTCACACCTATTTCAATCCTGAACGTGAGATGCCGATCGAAGCAGAGGCCGTCCACGGCCTGAGCACGATCTTTCTGTCGGACAAGCCACGCTTTGCGGAACGGGTCGATGAACTTCTCGAGTTCATCGCCGACTCGCCGCTGGTCGCGCACAACGCAACCTTCGATTTCGGCTTTCTCAATTTCGAACTTGAACGTTGCAGCAAGCCAGTGCTGTCCCTCAGTCGGATGATCGACACCCTTGCGCTTTCGCGCTCGAGGCATCCGGGAGCAAAGCACAGTCTCGATGCTCTGTGCGTTCGGTTCGGAATCGACCGCAGCCAAAGGATCAAGCACGGCGCGCTGCTTGATGCCCAGCTCCTCGCCCAAGTTTATGTCGAGCTCAGGGGCGGTCGACAGATCGGCCTTGGGCTTGTGGCTGATTCGAAAAGCTCTGGCGTCCAGGTCTCTGCTGGTACCGTTACGGTCCGTAACGTTCGCGTCGCGAGGCCACACGCAGCAGCGGAAGAGGAACTGGAGCGCCATCGCGCGTTTATTGCTCAGTTAGTCAATCCGCTCTGGGCTCGATTCGCCGGCAATTGTTAGCGGGCGACTTGCAAGGGTCCTGAAGCGGCCGATCGAAAGGAGCCAATCAAGTGGACGTTCGGGTCGCAGGCCATCAGGTCGATCCCAGCGAGTTGGTTCGCGGCTACGCACAGGAACGCATGGCGGAGATCACTCAGAAATATTTTTCCCGAGCCATCGGAGCCAATGTGACGTTCGGGCGGGCCGCCGACAATGGATATAGCTGCGACATTGTCGCGCCCGTCATTCAGGGCGTGGTTCTCAAAGCCTCCCACAGCGCACGTGAGCCTCAAATGGCTTTTAACGGGGCGGCTGACCGGATCGAAAAGCAGCTCCGGCGATACATGCGCCGATTGAAGGATCACAAGGTCGAGGAGGCTGAGGAGGCTTATATCGAAAATGCAGCTTATACGATCTTCTCGCCGCAGGAATCGAACAACGAGACCACGGCCTTTCCGGCAATCATCGCGGAAACTCGAGTGGATATTCCCGAAGCTAGCGTTTCCGATGCTGTCATGTTGATGGATTTGCGCAACACGAATGCGCTAATGTTCAAGAACAGCCGAACCAGTGAGTTCAACATGATCTACCGGCGCGAGGACGGGAACATCGGCTGGGTTGAGCCGAGCGCCTCCTGAGCCCAATTTTTTCGCTCGGGATCGATAACGATCGGCCCCTCATGACGAGTATGACAATGCAACTTGCCGATTTTCTCGATTTCGATGCGATCAAAACCGCGCTTCCTGGAGGAAACAAGAAGGCGATTCTCCAGCAACTTGCGAATCTCGCCGCCCAGCGCGTGGATCTTGAGCCGTCTGCAATTTCTTCGAGCGTGACGGAGCGCGAGCAGCTTGGTTCCACCGGCTTTGGTCAAGGGGTTGCGATCCCCCATGGGAAGGTCGATGATTTGAAGCGCATCTACTGCCTGTTCGCTCGGCTTGCGGAGCCGATCGATTACAAGGCCATCGACGGGCGCCCGGTCGATCTCGTCTTTCTTCTGTTGTCGCCGCCTGACGCTGGAGCCGAGCATCTCAAGGCCCTTGCAACAATCAGCCGTGTAACCCGTCACGCCGCGACGCTTGAGAAGATGCGTGGCGCACGAACCAGGGACGCCCTCACTGCGGTTCTCATCGGCGCTGATGAGCGCGACGCAGCCTAAGCCCGGTGAGCGAACGCCTTCCAGCAGGGTTGGAAGTTGCAGCACTTTTGAGGCGAATGTCGTCGCTCGGGAACTTCGCGACCATTCTCAAGAAAGGGGACCCGGACAGCGGCTCTTTGCTGCTCGTCGTTGCAAACCGGGGACAGCATTTTGCGTGTCTCGAACGAATATTGAATACCGAAGGAGCCTATTCGTGGCGCATCGTTGGACCGAGCGAATCGGCAAGTTCCATGGATATTGCTGATTTCCTCGCCCGAAGAGCACGGTTTGACGAAGATTTCTGGGCAATCGAACTGGATATCGCGGAGCCTGAACGGTTCATCGCTGAAACGACCGCTTCGGGTTGACCCCTTGAACCGGCACCGTGAAAACCTCGGGTCAACGACAAGAGCGGGGGGCATCCAAAAGGCGATCAGTGCCAAGGATGCCACGCGAGACGGGGAATCACGACGGGCGCATGCGGTAGTATTCGCAAAGTATTAGCGTGCTTGTTCTTGCGCGGTTCACCGCAACTGTACGGCTAGATTCTTGGCTTCTTTTCGCTCGGCATTGGTAATTTGTGCCGCTCTTACCGCGATGACTATCGCGCCGGCGCAGGCTGGACCTTCGAGTGACAAACTCGTCTCGGTCGCCAACGCGACTCTGGCGAAGGTTTCGGTTCCAGAGCTCCTCGATCCCGATGGCCAGCCGCAGCTCGCGCAGCCCGAGGTCGTGACGCCTGAAATGACTAACGAAGATGCCACGGCACCCACTGTCGAACGCTCAGAGGATCTTTCGACAATGGTCGCGGAGCTTCGGAGCGCCGATGCGGGAAGCCACGAGCTCGATTGCCTGGCGACCGGCGTCTATTTTGAATCCAAGGGCGAGCCGCTTGCCGGTCAGCTTGGGGTTGGGCAAGTCATTGCAAACCGCTCGCAGTCCGGTGGCCGCTTCCCCTCGACCTATTGCGGCGTGCTTTTTCAGCGCGGACAGTTTTCTTTCATTCACGGATCCACGCTTCCGCATGTTTCGCCCACCAACAGGCAGTGGCAGACGGCGGTTGCGGTCGCGAAGATCGTCGATCAGCGGCTCAAGGATTCGGAAGTCGGCAACGCGCTGTTCTTCCATGCGCGATATGTGTCGCCGGGCTGGCACCTCAAGCGCGTCGCGTCGATCGGAAATCACGTGTTCTTCAGATAGGCCGTTGCAGATGCGGGCGAGCGAAACTCGCCCGCCTTTTCAATTGACGTTCTGATCTTCTATCGAGGGTCGAATGGCGACTAGGCTCGAACCCTTAGCTCAACCCGAGATGATGCCCATCGCCGCGGACGTCGCGCGCGGGATCATCCGTCTGTTCTGCCGCCAGGATTTATTTGCAATCCTCGAGATGCCGCTTCCCAATGGACGCCGCGCGGATCTGATGGCGATTGATTCCAAAGGCGGCCTGACGATCGTCGAAATCAAGGTTTCACGGTCGGATCTGGTGGGTGACTGCAAGTGGACCGATTATCTTGAATATTGCGATCGATTTTTCTGGGCGGTGCCACCCCACCTCGCGCAAATCCTCGAACAGGAGAGATTTTTGCCGTCCGATGCCGGGTTAATCGTCGCCGATCGGTATGACGCGGCGGTCATTCGGTCCGCGGCGCATCGTCCGCTCGCTCCGGCGCGACGCAAGGCCCAAGTCCTGCAATTTGCCCGCCGCGCCGCGAGGCGCCTTTCGGCTCAGATCGATCCCTCGCTGGGAGAGTCTATCTAGTTGCGCTCGAAGCAGGCTTGGGCTTGGCGCTATTGATGAGATTGAGGATCGTTCGAGCGCGTGGATCGCGTTCGGCGTAGTCCCTTGCCGAATAGCCAGCGACGCTGTCGGAATGGTCGGGGTCGGCGCCATGCTGTAGCAAATATTTGGCAAGCGGGGCATCGCGCTGCTGGACTGCGATAATCAGTGCCGTTTCGCCCGATCGGTTGGTCCCGTCCACTCTTGCTCCAAGTGAGACTAGCCACGCGGCAGCCTCGTCGAAGCTCACCCTTGCGGCTGCAATCAGGGGCGTGTCGCCCGACGCGTTCTGAAGATTGGGATCAGCGCCCTTGTTGAGGAGAAATCCGGTCCAGTCCCGATCGGACCCTTTGATCGCGATGATCAGCGCAGTGTCCCCGTTCGGGTCCTTGCTGTCGATGATTGTGGGATGATTGGCGATGATCTGGGTCGCCTTGTCTGCGTCTCGCTTTTGCACCGCATCGAGAAAATCATGTCCATTGTCAGCTGAAAGCTGCGCCAATGCCGGAGCGGAAAGGACCGAAAGACCACATGCCGCAATGATGATTGTGAGCCGCTTCATGGACTTAGCCTCAAGAATTCCAGACTTGATCCGGGCGGGTTAGCAGAGCAAGGCTCGACTTTCCATGAACAGCCCGACAGCATTTTGGGAAAAACCCCTCCGCGAGCTCGATCGCGGCGAGTGGGAAGCCTTGTGTGACGGATGCGGCCGCTGCTGCGTCCATAAGCTCGAGGACGAAGACACGGGCATGATCTATGCGACGAACGTCGCCTGCAAGCTTCTCGACCGTCGGAACGGTCGGTGTCTCGATTACAAGAATCGGTTGAAGCGGGTTTCCGATTGCGTTCGGCTTGACCGACGAAACTTGCAGGCGCTCGACTGGCTGCCGGAAACATGTGCGTATCGAATTCGGGCGGCCGGAAAACCGCTCCCTGATTGGCATTATCTGATTTCCGGAAGCCGCGAGACTGTTCATGATGCGGGTCAGTCGACTCGCGGATGGACCGTCAGCGAGGAGGACGCTGGAGATCTCGAACACCATGTTGTCGAGCGGCCACTCTGAAGCTTCGCTCGAAGCGCAACTTCCAGTTCCGATCGAGATTCGCCGGGTGAGAAGTGCGAGGCGACTACGTCTTCGCTTTGACGAAATCTCAGGAAGACTGAAGCTCACCTGCCCTTCCAACCTGAGCCGACGAAGAGCGCTCGCCTGGGCGATCGAACAGAGGCCCTGGATTGACGTTCAGCTCGGACGTGCAGGAGAGGTCGAGCCATTCGTTGATGGAGCAATCATTCCGATTGCGAGCGATACCCTGACAATTATCTGGCAACGCGCGCTTCCACGCACTCCGATGATCGTTGATCGGGAGCTGCGATGCGGAGGTTCCGAAGAAGGGTTTCCGGCCCGCATCGAACAATTTCTCAAGCGCTATGCCCGCGACCGCATTTCCCGCGACATCGGCGAGTTCGCTGCGGCAGCTGGGGTCGTTCCGAGCTCGGTTGCGATCGGGGATGCGTCAACGCGCTGGGGAAGTTGCTCTTCGGCGAGACGGATCCGAATGAACTGGCGTTTGATCTTCGCTCCGGACAACGTCCGCCGTTACGTCGCGGCCCACGAGGTCGCACACCTTGTCCATCTCAATCACGGACCCGAATTCAAGGCACTCGAGGCGAAGCTGTTTGGCTCCGGAGTTGCTCAAGCAAAGGCTGAGTTACGCCGCATAGGGCCGCGGCTGAGACGGATCGGGCGGAGGCGTTGACCGCGGCTGAGGCGGGTAGGGAGTATCGCGCGGCGGTTGACCGGGGGGAACTATGGGCCGTCTGTTCGGCGGCGCTTGCGGCGGGAAGGCCTGATCGAGTTCCTGCTGGGTCGGCTCCTGGCCTTCGCTGGGGTGCGTAGCAGGCGCTTGTTCCTGCTGGCTCGGAGCCTGCGGAGTACTGATCGGCATTCCGTTTTCATCCACAAGTGGGCCGGTATCGTTCATGTCGACCGGCTGATCGCCGTAGACCTCTTCCTCAGGCGTCAATTGCCAGTTCGGCATTGGAACCTGGGTCTGGAACTGCTCGAT
The DNA here is from genome assembly GCA_963703055.1 of uncultured Alphaproteobacteria bacterium. Classification (GTDB taxonomy): domain Bacteria; phylum Pseudomonadota; class Alphaproteobacteria; order Sphingomonadales; family Sphingomonadaceae; genus Sphingomicrobium. The sequence continues at coordinate 1,886,266 of OY969784.1, forward strand.
TGGGCGATTGGCGACCGCGACGGTCATGAAATCGTGGAAGGCTCGCGCCGGAGCCGTTCCGCCCTGAAGTCCCGGGACCGGCTTTGCATCGTCGCGGCCCATCCAAACGCCGGTTGTGAGACCGCTCGAGAAGCCGATGAACCAACCGTCCTTGTTCGAGGTCGTGGTTCCAGTTTTTCCCGCGACCGGACGGCCGATCTGTGCGGCGCGCCCGGTTCCCGAGAGAACCGCGGATTGAAGCAGGTCCATCATTTCCGCGGCAACCCAGGGCGCAACGAGAACGCGACCCTCGTCCTGATCATGTTGGTAGAGCAGTCGGCCATCGGCAGTCACCACCCGGACGATGCCATAAGGGGTGACTGCGGTCCCGTTGTTCGCGACCGAGGCAAATGCGCGGGTCATTTCGAGCAGTCGAACATCGCTGCTCCCCAGGACCATCGAGGGATAGGTCGAAATAGGAGTGGTAATTCCAAATCGCCGAGCCATATCCGCGATCGTTGAAAACCCGACTTGCTGACCGATTTTGGCGCTGACCGTGTTGATCGATCGCGAAAAAGCTTCGCGAAGGCTGACAGGCCCCAAGTTAGTGCGTTCCGAATTGCGCGGGCTCCAACCGTCGATCGTCACCGGTTCATCGACAATGGTATCGGTCGGTTTCATTCCCGATTCCATCGCGGAGAGATAAACGAACAGCTTGAACGCTGATCCCGGCTGCCGCTCGGCCTGGGTCGCCCTGTCGTAGATCGAGGACACATAGTCCTTGCCTCCCACCAGGGCCCGCACCGCTCCATCATGATCGATTGCAACCAGCGCCCCCTGCGCTCCGTCCGGAGCATCGGAGCGAACCGCCTTGTCGGCGGCCACCTGCATGCCCGGGTCGAGCGTCGTCCATACGTCGATCGGATCGGACGTCTGATCAATCAGGGTATCGAGCTGAGGAAGTGCCCAGTCCGTAAAATACCGAACCGAATTGTTGCTCGTCGTTTCCTGAATGCGAACGTCCGCGGGATTCGCCTGAGACGCTTCCTCGGGCGTGATAAAGCCGTTCTTAGCCATGGTTTCCAGGACGACTCCCGAGCGGTCCCGGGCCGCTTCTACATCCGCGGTCGGCGAATAGTTGGACGGTGCCTTCACCAGACCCGCAATGATTGCGGCTTCTCCAAGGCTTAAATGATCAGCGCCATGGCCGAAAAATTTACGCGATGCGGCATCGATACCGTAAGCGCCGCCACCAAAATAAACACGGTTCAGGTAGAGCTCGAGAATTTGGTCTTTCGAAAATTTTCGTTCGAGAGCGAGCGCGAGGATCGCCTCTTTGATTTTGCGAACGAAGGTCCGGTTGTTGGTCAGGAAAATATTGCGAGCGAGCTGCTGAGTGATGGTCGACCCACCTTGCCGCCAATGGCCACTGCTTAATCTCACGTCGATCGAACGCGCAATTCCAATTGGATCAACGCCGACATGGCTTCGGAACCGCCGGTCTTCGGTCGAAATGATTGCCGCGCGCATTTCCGCGGGAATCTGATCGTAGGAAAGCCAGCGTCCAAAACTTGGACCAATTGAAAGCAGAACCTGACCGTTCGCAGCGCGGACTCGGACCATCTGGCCAAGGTCCGAGCGCTTGGTGAGGTCATTATAACTGGGAAGATAGGCTGTCGCGACCGCAACCGCGACAACGAGCGCCAGAATCGCGAGAATCCCTGCATAAGCGAGCGCTTTAAATATGCCAATCAATGCGGGAGCCCTTCGAGAGGCGGGTTCGGAGCGCTTTCGGACCATTCAGGATGCGGGGATAGAAAGCTCAAGCGCATGCGACAATAGGGATGCAGTTCAGCGCTCCTCGTTCAAAATCGGCTCCCGCCAGGCCTGCCGAAACTTTCCGCGAACCAAGGTTAGCCGCGGATTAACCCTGCTTTAGCTCGAAGTGCGTAGAGAATGCGATGATGAACAGGGTTCGATTCATTGTCGCCGCGTTCACGATCGCGTTTTTTGCCTTCGCCGGCGTGACTCCGGTGCCGGGCCAGTGCCGCTTGTGCACGACAAAGACGACCGCCCTGACCCAGTCTCTCGGACAGGACGGAATTCAGCTGGAAATCCAGACCAGCCTCGATTTCGACCGGCTCGTTCTTGCAGGCGAAGGGTCGGGCGCAGCGGTCATCCGTCCAAACGGCTCGAACGCCACGGAAGGCGCGCTTTCGGGCGTCAGTGCACGTGCGATGGTGGGAACTGCAGTAGTTCATGGCATTGCCGGCAAAGCTGTGAGGGTCGAACTTCCCCGAAGGATCGATCTTTATTCCGTTAGCGGTGGCAGAATCAGCGTCGATGGCGTTGTCAGCGATCTGCCTTCGCTTCCACGACTCGATTCGGCTGGAAACCTCACGTTCCGCTTCGGTGGACGACTAACGGTGACCGGAGATGCCGAAGGGGATTATCGTGGAAGCATGCCGATCACGGTCGAATATCTTTGAACAGGAAGCTCTTCCTTTTCGAGAAAGGATCCGAACCGGAGCGATCCCTAATTCGCCGTTAACCAATCCCTTGAGGAAAGCCGTAAGCGACCAAGGTTAATGAGCGAGACACGGGTGGCCGGACTGAAAATTCGGACAGCCGCCAAACTCGAACTTGAACCAGTGGGGTTAGTGATATGAGCAAATTCCTTCGTTTGACGGCGCTCGCTGCTGTGGTTGCCGTCGGATTTACGGCAACCGAAGCTGCAGCAACTCCGGTTTCGGCAAATATTGATGCCACCGCAAAGGCACGGATTCTTCGGCCGCTGCAGCTGACCAGCACCCAGAATCTCGACCTTGGAACGATCGTTCTGAGCGGCGCTGCGCCGTTCACCGCGACAGTCGGTATCAGCAAGGCCGGAACGTTCAATTGCGACAGCAACAGCGGCAATGTGACGTGCTCGGGAACGCCCCAGGTTGCGATCTACAATGTCTCCGGAACGAAGTCGCAGCCCCTGACGATCGCGGCAGCGGCAGTGACCATGAACGATGGCGCCGGCGACACGCTGACCCTGACACCGGACTTCACCAACAGCCTCACGCTTACCAATTCGGGTGCGCCAGGCACGAACTTCAACGTTGGTGGATCGATCACCGTCAAGAATACAACTCCGGACGGAATTTACACCGGTACGTTTGCGGTCACCGCCGACTATCAGTGATTTGACTTAGCGCCGCGGCATCGCCGTGGCAGGGGTTTTGAGAGGGCCGCCGGTTGCCGGCGGCCCTTTTCTTTGTGCCGCGCGGCGGATGGTTGACGGAAAATCAACCAATTCGGTCGAAATCTTATCGGCTCTTTCATCCAACATGAACGGGAAAAGAAGTGAAACGCGCACGAGTATCAGGGCTGGTGCCGATTCTCATCGCGTGCTTTTGGGCGCAGCCAGCGGGCGCGGTCACTCAAAATGCGACCGTGAATGCCACGGTGGTCAAGGCGCTCACCCTAACCTCCCAGCAAAATCTCGATCTTGGAACAATCGTTCTGGGAATTGGGAGCTGGTCGTCCGCAACGGTTGGAATTTCGAGCACCGGGGTCTTCGCCTGTAGTCCCAATCTCACCTGCACCGGAACTCCGCAGGTTGCGACCTACAAGGTGACCGGATCCAACAAGATGGTGGTGAAGATTACCGCTCCCAACGTCACCATGACCAATCAGGCCGATTCCACCAAAACCTTGACGCTCGTCGTCGATAATCCTGGCCAGGTCACACTTCCTTCGTCGGGAACAAGCGGCACGACGTTCAATCTGGGTGGCTCGCTCACGCTAAGTTCCACCACCGAGACCGGTACCTATGTCGGCACATTCGCCGTTACGGTCGACTACCAATAAGAAGAAACCAGATATGGTTGACTGAAAATCAACCATTCCGGAGCAAACCATCGGCGATGGCTCCAAAACGGAGCAATGTGGGGATCGTCGCAATGTTGAGTTCGAACAGTAAAATGGCTTTGGCATTGGCCGCCTGCGCTCTCGCGTTTGGGAGCTCGGCTCCCGCCTTTGCCGGCGTCGGCGATTTGCTCGTGGCTCCGACCAGAATTCTCCTTGATGGTCGTCGCGGCACCGAGATCGTGCTCAACAATGTCGGCGACGAGCCAGCAACATACCGAATTTCCGTCGAGTTCCGCCGGATGACCCCCGATGGAAATCTAGTGGATGTCATGGATCCGACGCCGCAGGAAAAGGCCGCGGCCGACATGATTGTCTATGCGCCTCGACGAGTTACGCTCGCACCGCGTCAACCGCAGTCGATTCGGATCGCGGCACGCGCCCCCCAGGGTCTCCCGGACGGCGAATATCGAATCCATCTGCTGTTTCGTGCTATTCCGCCGGCAACGCCGGTCGCACCGGACAATGGCGAGCATGTCAAAGGCCTTCACCTCGAGCTGATCCCGATCTACGGGGTCACGATCCCTGTGATCGTTCGGCTTGGCAACCTTCAGGCAACGGCTGGAATCTCCAACGTCCGGCTGGAAAAGAAGGATGGGAGATCACAGATCGATCTTGACCTTTCAAGATCGGGGACCCGTTCGACCTTCGGCGAAGTCCGAGTCCTGAAGCCCGGGGTAAAGGATCCGATCGCGATCCAGAAATCGGTGGCAATCTATACCGAGATTGGAACCCGGCATGTCACCATTCCGGTCTCCAGCGATTACAAAGGCGAAATTTCAGGCCCGGTTACCGTCCAATATCTCGAAACCTATGAGGACGGGAGCGACAAGATCGCCGAAACTCAGGCAGTTCTGAAGTAGGGCAGGACGCGAGGATCTAAGGATCGTCTGGTGTTCGGCGGCCGCAACTGCCTGCGCAGGGCCGCGCTCGTCCTGGCATTTTGCCTCGGAAGCGCTGCAGCTTCGGCCCCGCCAACGGCCGCTGCGTCAACCAGCGCGGCGACTTGGACGGCCGACCCCGACGAGCAGTTTCTCCTCGATGTCCACATCCGACAGCTTCGTCTTGGCGATGGAATACGCGCCTATAATACCCCCGAAGGGACATGTGTCGTCTTAGGCGACTTTTTGACGACTCTCGACGTTCCAATGCACATCGATCTGGTCGCAAAACAGGCGAGCGGCTGGGCATTTAAGGAATCCAACCGGATTCGCATCGACTATCGCGGACTGACCGCAAGCTACGGAACCAAAAGCGAAGCCATCAAGCCCGGAACGATCCGCGAGACGCCGGAAGGTTGGTGCGTCCAGACGACCGCATTGTCACGCTGGTTCGGAATTGGCGTAAAGCCAGTGACTGCGGGATCGGTTCTCGTCCTTCAATCGGATGTGAAGCTTCCGATCGAGCTCGACATGGAACGACAGGCACGCGCGGCGCTGATCAAGCCTGCAAAATTCGATCTTTCGACGCTTCCTCAGGTCCGCGTTCCCTACCAGATGTGGCGTACGCCAGCGCTTGATGTCGTCGTCAGTGCCGGTGTGACCTATGCGCCTTCAGGCGGCGCAGTGGTCGACCAGGAGTCATCTCTCTATGCGTCCGGCGAGATCGCCCACCTTTCCTACGACGCTCAACTTTCGACTGACCAAAACGGAATGCCCTCGAGTCTTCGTCTTCACGCTTATCGATCCGATCCCGATGGGCATTTGCTTGGTCCAGCGCAGGCGACCGAGTTCGGGTTCGGCGACGTCGAAGGATATGACAGCAAACTGACCGGGTCGTCGGCGTTCGGGCGCGGCGCAATGATCACCAACCGTCCGCTCGCGACCCAGTCGGCATTCGATCAGACGCGGTTCGAAGGCGATCTGCCGACCGGCTGGGAAGCCGAGCTTTATCGTAACGACGAGCTCATCGCCTTCGCCAAACCAACCTCCGACCAGCGCTATATCTTTGATAACGTGCAACTTCTTTATGGGGAAAACCGAATCCGGATCGTTCTTTATGGTCCGCAAGGTCAGGTGCGAACTCGTGAAGAGACGATCAATGTCGGACAGGACAATGCTCCGCCCGGCAAGACCTGGTACTGGGTCGGTTTCAACCAGCCCAACCGCGATATCATTTCGCTCGAGAAACCCCCTGATGGCCAGGACCTGCCAACGGCGGTGGCCACAGTCGCTCTCGAGCACGGCATCGACGATCGAACGTCGGTCGCCGCGCTCGCGCGCGCGATGTTAATCGATGATCAGCACGTGACTTTTGTCGAAGGCACGATCAGGCGGTCGGTCGGAATGGCGATGATCGAAGTCGGGGCCGCTCGCGAATCGAACGGCGGGACTGCCGAACGCGCTCAGATCCTCGGGCAGATCGGGCCGGTGAACGTCAATGCTCAAGCCCTTATTGCAAATGATTTTCATTTAAATGGTGGCGAGCTTCAAAGCGTTCACGATTATTCGATTTCGCTCGACGCGCCACTGAAAGTTGGAAGGACCCTTGTTCCTGCACATGCTGATGCCGAGCTGACCGAGCAGACCGATGGGACGAAGGAACTCGACGCGGCTGCACGCCTGTCCGCGAATTTCGGGCGATTCAATCTTGCGGGGGGACTTGAGCTCCAGAAGCAATTTCTGACGTCGGGAGCAAATCCGGCCTCGGTGACGAGCATCGACCTGATTGGAAGCGGGAGCATAGGAAGCGTGCGACTGCGCGGCACCACCACCTTCGATGTCTCTCCGAGCGCTCGCCTTGGGGCAGCGGAGATCGAAGCCTATTGGTCCGCAAGCCAGAACGTCGACTGGGATGCTGACCTCATTTACGATTCGACGACACAGCGCGCGAACGCGCGCCTGTCCTACATTCGGCGACTTAAGAGATTCGCAGTCACTCTGACTGGAGAAGCTGCAACGGACGGATCGTTGGCCTTCGGAATCAACCTCAGCTTCTCGCTTGATCCAAACCACGGCTTTGCCTTGTCGGCCCGCCCAATTGCACAGGCGGGCGAAGTCGAAGCCACAGTGTATCGCGACCTCAACAATAATGGTGTCCGTGATCCGGGGGAGCCGCTCGAGGCGGGCGCAATCGTCACGACTGGTACAACTCAGGCCCAGACGCCGACCGATGCTCATGGATCTGTCGAGATCACGGGCCTAGCACCATTCCATCCGATCACCGTCGGAGTGGACCTTTCAAGCCTGTCGGACCCGATGCTGGTCCCGCGCGAGGCTCTCCAGGTGGTCGTGCCAAGACCTGGAGTGTCGGCCAATGTTCAAATTGGACTGGTCGGCGGCGGCGACGTCGAGGGCGCGCTAATCAAGAATGGCGATCTCGGCTTCGAAGGCGTCGACCTCGACCTTTTCGATTCGAGCGGCAAGCTCACCGGGACCACCCGGACCGACTTTGACGGCTTCTTTCTGTTCGAACGCGTCGCTTACGGAACCTATACGATCCGAGTATCGAAAACCTCGGCCGCGGCCGCAAAAATCTCCGAAGATCTTGGAATTCATTTTGTCATCACGCCCGACAAGTCCGTGGTACGTCTGGGCTCGATCCGCGCAGCACCGCAGACCCATCTCGCAGAGGCTCGGCCGGCAGCCACCAAGGAATAAGAGTTCGTCGCGAGGGATGCCGAACAATATCGGGAAATGACAAGCAAGCCGTAAGCGGCTCCCTTCATTCTGGTGCGGTCGAGAAGACTCGAACTTCCACGGCCTTTCGGCCACAGCGACCTCAACGCTGCGCGTCTACCAGTTCCGCCACGACCGCACGTCATGAAAGGCTTTGAACGAAAGCTAGAGACTTCCGTGAAGCCCGGAGCCGGCGCGAAACCGCCGACACTGGCAAGGCGCGGCCCCTAGCAAAGCGCCATGCGGGGTGCAATGCCGCGCGACCCACGGCTTGCGCTGTCCCAGGACGAAACGGGTCTTAAGCTTTTGTTTACGATCCTTATGCCCGAGCGTTAGGTCATGCGATGCTTTTGCTCGCCGTCGCTTCGATTGTGGCAAGCCGTCCACCAGCGCGCGTCCAGCCGCTGGTGGTTCGCGAAGCGACCGCGCGCGTGAGGATTATTTCAGGAGTCCGACTGAAGCTCGATTCGCGGGTCAATCCCGACGCACCCGATGCCCATGATTCTCATGTTACTGCGGACGGGAACTTGCGTCCCGCAAGATTGATCGAATTTGAATGATTTCAAGCTGGCGCCGAGCCGACAGTGAGAGTCAGCTCATCGCCGCCCGGAGGGACATTCACTTCGGTACTATTGAAGCTCGCGCTTGATCCCGGCGGTAAAGAGTGTGCCGGAGGCGCGATCGTCCAGCTGTAGACAATCTTTCCGGCCTTGGTTTTCAATTGCGCCTGAAGAGCCGGAACATATTGTTCCTTAGGCGTCGGATTGATGACCCTGCCGGTCACGGTGAGGAGTTCGTTTCCACTTGCCAGGCGCTGGCGGTCCATATGAGTGGTGACGAGCGCGAGCGGCGTCGTCCCAATGCCGCCAAGGCCCAATCTTGCCTTGAGATCGGTCGGCGCGAGGAACCAGAAGGCCGCGGCGAGAACGATGACAACGAGGATAATGATAAGAATTGCAACCAGCGGGCTGCGCTTATGCGCGAGTGTTTCATCGGGGGTTGGGAAAAAGGTGAACTCGTCGTCTTGCGGCTGGATCTGTTCGGGTTGCTCCAGTTCCTCGACTTCCGTTGGGGCCTGTTCGACCGGCGCAGCCGAACTTTGTTCCACTTCAGGTGCCGGGCTGTCGGTTGTTGCGTCATCGCCATTGCTAAAGGTCGATTCATAGGCACGCTCTTCGGCATCGGGACCGCTTCGGGGCTCGATCAACGTGGCTTCAGTCAGACTCTCGTCCGCGTCCGCCTCTGAAGGTTCCACCTCGGACTGAGATTCCTCGACTAAGGCTTGGGTTGCTTCGCCTTCTCCCTCGGGGTTCTGATGCCAACTATGTTTGCATGCAGCGCAGCGAACCTGCCGGCCATCGGGCGGAATTGCGCCATCCTTGACCGCATATTGTGTTCCGCAGCTTGGGCAGGTGAGGATCATTGCTTCAAAAAGCCCTCTTCCGGGACGGTAAGCACAAGGTAAACAGTAATGAATGAGGCTTGGCAAGGCGCACCGCCTTGCCCCTCGTGTTGGGAGGGCTGCAAACTGCCTGCGATTGCTGAATTTGAAGGTGTTGGTCTTCGCTATGGCACGGACGCGGAGGTCCTTCGCGACCTCGACTTCCGCCTCGTCAACGGCGGCTTTTACTTTCTCACGGGTGCGTCCGGTGCTGGAAAAACGTCGTTACTCAAGCTCCTTTATCTGGCTCAGAGACCGACGCGCGGCCGGATCCGATTGTTCGAAGAGGATTTGAGCGATGCGCCGCGAGAGACTTTCCCGCCGTTTCGAAGGAGGATCGGCGTCGTCTTTCAGGACTTCCGACTGATCAGGCACCTCTCGGCATTCGACAATGTCGCGTTACCGCTGCGGGTCGCGGGCGCGAGCGACCCGGACGTCGAAGGTCCGGTACGTGAAATGCTCGCATGGGTCGGTCTTGCTGATCGAGCAAGTGCCCGCCCGCCAACGCTCTCGGGCGGAGAACAGCAGCGCGTCGCGATCGCCCGCGCGGTGATTAATCGGCCAGACCTGCTTGTCGCGGATGAGCCGACAGGCAATGTCGATTCCGAAATGGCAACGCGCCTCCTTCATCTATTCACAGCGCTCAACCGGCTAGGAACGACCGTCGTCGTCGCGACCCACGACGTCGGCCTGATCAGCGCAACTCCTGGAGCTCAGCTGATTCGTCTCGAGAATGGCAGCCTCGTCGACCCGACGGGACAATTGCGCAATCCACCGAGGCGAAATCTATGAGCTCGGCGTGGCTGTTTCCGTCCGCTGCGGATCGAAGGCTGCTCGGCATCGGTGGTTTTCGCGGGCCGACCCCATGGGTCATTGCAATCATGAGCTTTTCAATTCTGATCGTTGCGGCGACGGGGTTGATGCTTGCCAATGCGGCGAGCGCGCTTACCCACGCCATCGAAGCGCGCTATGCGCTCGAGGTTCCAAACGGCGGCCCAGATCTCAAGCCACTGGTTGCAGCACTGAAGTCCGAGCGTGGCGTAACTTCCGTCGATCCGATCCGCGAAAGCGACATGCGCCAAACACTCGAACGTTGGCTTGGTCCTGCAGCGCAAAGTCCCGATTTGCCGGTCCCGGCGCTGATCAACTTCGACATTCGACCCGGCGCCGATCTCGATGCGTTGAAGGCCAGACTTCTGAAAATTGCGCCGACCTCTCAATTGAGCGCGCATCGCGAGCGCGTGGGTCCACTCCTTCACTCGATGCTCGCGCTTCAATGGTTGGCCTTCGGGCTAGTCCTGTTGCTGACTGGCGCGGCGGCCGCCGCCGTCGTCCTTGCTGCGCGTGGGGCGCTCGATACGCACCGGTTCACCATCGAAGTCATGCACGGCATCGGTGCCACCGATCTCCAATTGACCCACCTCTTTCAGCGCAAGATCGCAATCGACGCGCTTGCAGGAAGTCTCGGAGGCGCCGCTTTTGGAGCGCTCGTTTTGTTACTTCTGACCCGCGGCGCGTCGTTTGCGGGTGATCTCGTGGGACGCGAGACGCTAACACCGGCGGATTTCCTCATTCTTCTCATTCTGCCGTTTTTGTTAACCGCAGTCGCCGCCTGGGTCGCTCGCGTGGCCGTTCTTGCAGCATTGCGTGACACATTATGATCACTCGAATCGCTTCGCTCCTCCTGCTGCTTTATGCGCTCGGATTCGTCATCTTCGCCTTCACTCTGGGAGACCCGGCTCCCTTGGGCGCAAAGGCGACCGACGCGGCCGTGGTTCTAACCGGTGGAAGCGGACGGATCGAACATGCCATCGATATTCTCCGACACCAGAAGGCCAAACGCCTCCTCATCTCCGGAGCCGATCCGTCTGTTACGAAATCCGATCTCGCTCGAAGAATTCCCGGCAGTACGGAGCTACTCAACTGCTGTGTCGACCTTGGTACCGAATCGGTCGATACGCGTTCGAATGCGGAAGAGGCGGCTCGCTGGCTCGCGAAGCGCAATTATCGCTCGTTCCGCCTGGTGACGAGCGACTGGCACATGCGTCGGGCACGCTACGAATTTCGAAGGGTTTTGGGCGACAGATATGTCATCGTGCCGGATGCGGTCCGGACGGAGCCAAGCTTTCTCACCCTCTTTGCGGAATATAATAAATTGATTCTCCGGAGGGTCGCGGCCTGGGTGGACCTGTGATCACCATTCTAAGGTCGGTGCTCTATTCGCTGATCTTTTATGGAGCGACCATCCTTTGGGTTGTGGTCGGCGTCCCTGTATCCTTACTCGGTCGGAAGCCGACGCTTGGGGTCGTCTTGAGTTGGGTCGACTTTCATCATTGGCTCGCTCGCCACGTGCTGGGGATCAAGGTCAAGGTCGAAGGGGAAATCCCGGAAGGGCCGCGACTTATTGCGGTCAAGCACCAGTCGATGTTCGAAACACTCGAGATGGTTCGCCTTTCGAGGCTCCCGATCATTGTTCTCAAGAAGGAGCTCGCGGACATTCCCCTGTTCGGACTCCTGACGCGACGGTATGGCGTCATTGCAGTCGAGCGATCGGCGGGAGCAAAGGCCCTTCGCTCACTTGTCGAGGAAGGTCGCGAGGCGATTGCAAGCGCTAGGCCCGTCATCATCTATCCAGAAGGCACCCGCGTTCCTGTTGGTGCGACGCCTGACCCAAAACCGGGCTTTGCTGCTCTCTATCGTGCTCTTGGTCTCCCGGTGACGCCCGTCGCTGTCGATTCGGGGCGATTATGGGGTCGGGGAATTGTCCATCGGAGCGGTACAATCCACTTCCAGATTGGCGAATCGATCCCTTCGGGTCTTCCACGCAAAGAGATCGAAGACCGGGTGCACCGGGCGATCAATGCTCTTGAATCAAGAGCGGAGCCGCGCACCTAATTTTTCAACAGACCCAACAACGCGCGCCGAAACTTGGGCGATCTGTTCGTCGGTGAAGCTCTTTTCAACTGGCTGAAGAGTGACTTCAAATGCGAGCGAGAGGCCGTCCGATGTTTCGAAGCGGTCGAACAGCCGGACATTCGTGATCGCCGACTTGTCCGAGCTCCGAATGGCTCGAAGAAGGAGCTCTGAAGCAACCCCCTCAGGCACCAGGAACGCGAAATCTCGAGTGACCGGTTGAAGCGGCGCGGGCGCAAAAGCCGGGCGGGCACGACCGCTTGATCGCGATTGAGGAATGGCATCAAGATAGATTTCGGCAGCAACCGTTCCGGGCGCCGCGCCAAGACTTTTGCTCAATCCTGGGTGAAGCTCTCCGAACCGAGCGACGAGGGTTTTGGGCCCTAGGCGAAGAGCCGCCGAGCGCCCCGGGTGCCACGTTGGCCCGGCATCGGGAGCAATCTGGAGCGATTCCACCGGAGCTCCTGCTGCCTCGAGAATTGCGATTGCTTCGGCCTTTGCATCGAAGGCATCGAATGGCTGCGATCGGCCGCTTTGCCATTCTCTTGAACATTGTTCTCCGGCAAGAACGAAGGCGATTGTCGGACGTTCTGCGTCGCTTAGGTAACGCCGCCCGATTTCGAACAATCGAACCGAGGAGGCGCCGCGATCGAGATTTCGACGCGAGCACGCGATCAGGCCGGGAAGAAGCGACGGTCGAAGAACCTTCATTTCTTCGCTGATTGGATTTGCAAGCGTCCAGGCTCCTCCTCCGAACAGGTCCGCCTCGGCTTCGGATATGAAACTCCAAGTGACCGCTTCGTCGAGCCCGCGGGCAGCGGCAGTGCGACGGATTCGACGCTCGACAAGCTGTGAGCGCGTTGCCGTCGGCTTCGCGACACCGGGGAGGCGCTCGAGCGGCGTCGACGGCAATTCGTCGAGCCCGGTAATCCGAACAATCTCTTCGACAAGATCGGCAGGGCCCTCGACGTCTCTTCGCCAGCTTGGAGGGCGCACCTTCGAGCCGTCGAGCGTAAAGCCGAGCCGTTCGAGAATATCGCGCTGTCGCCTTTCCGGAACGACCAATCCGCCCAAAGCTTGGGTTCGCCCAAAATCGAAGTTGATCGTTCGATGCTGGATCGGAGGTTCGCCAACCCGAACTGCAGCCGACGGTTCACCGCCACAGATGTCGAGGACGAGGCCGGTAAGAATGGCAAGGCCGCAGTCGAGAAATCCCGGATCAACTCCGCGTTCGAACCGTGTTCGAGCGTCGCTGGTGAGCGAAAGTGCCTGGCCCGTTCGAGCAATGCGCTCGGGCGTGAAATAGGCGATCTCGAGCATGACCTCGGTGGTAGCTTCGCCCACTCCGGAATCCTCGCCCCCCATAATTCCGCCAATGTCATGAACCTGCCGATCATCGGCAATCACGGTCATGAACGGATGAAGCGAATATTCCTTTTCGTTGAGCGCAAGAACTTTTTCGCCCTCGACAGCTTCCCGCGCAGTCAAACCTCCGTTGAGCTTGGCAATGTCATAAGCGTGACTTGGCCGACCAAGATCAATCATCACGTAATTGGTGATATCGACGAGCGCGGAAATCGGCCGCTGTCCCGCGGCCTTCAGTCTGCGCTGCATCCAATCGGGTGACGTCGTGTTCCTGAGGCCGCGGATTGCCCTGCCGAAGAACGCCGGACAGCCCTCAGGATCCTCGATCTTCACCTCGACCGGGCAGGGGAACGTCCCCTCGATCTGGGGAACCGCGAGGGGTTTTAAATTGCCGAGGCCGGCTGCGGCGAGATCTCGTGCAATCCCTCGAACGCTCATCGCATCCTGGCGGTTGGGAGTGACATTCACGTCGAATATGAAGTCGTCGAGGCCCGCAAATTGCGAAAATGACGCACCCACGGGCGCCGAACTGTCAAGTTCGATGATCCCGGCATGGTCGTCGCCAAGTTCGAGTTCTCGAGCCGAGCACATCATGCCACGAGATTTCGACCCCGCGAATCGCGGCGATCTTGAGAGTTATTTTGCTGCCGGGAACATATGCGTCAGGCGGACCGAACACTCCAATCATCCCGGCATGTGCATTGGGAGCTCCGCAGACAACCTGAATTGCCTCACCATCGCCGGTGTCGACGCTCAGCACCTGAAGTTTGTCCGCCTGCGGATGTTTCTCGGCGGCGAGGACACGCGCAATCCGAAACGGCTCGAGAGCAACACCAGGATTTGAAAGATCTTCGACTTCGAGCCCGATTGCGGTGAGCTTGGCTGCGATCTCGTGCGCCGAAGCCGAGGTGTCGAGATGTTCGCGGAGCCAGGAAAGGCTGAACTTCATGAGCCAATCCCGCCCGAAAGTGTCGGAACGTCGAGCGCCCGAAATCCATAATGTTTGAGCCAGCGAATATCGCCATCGAAGAATGACCTGAGGTCGTCCATTCCATATTTGAGCATCGCGAGACGATCGACGCCCGAACCGAACGCAAAGCCTTGCCACTCGTCGGGATCGAGGCCGACATTGGCGATGACTTTGGGATGGACCATGCCCGAGCCCAGAACTTCCATCCATCCTTGCTGACCGCCGACCACGCGGCGTCCCTTCTCGATCGACCAGCCGACGTCGACTTCGGCCGAGGGCTCCGTGAACGGAAAATAGCTTGGCCGCATTCGCAACACCACGTCGTCGCGCTCGAAGAATGCCTTGAGGAACGTCTCGAGCGTCCATTTGAGGTGGCCAAGAGTGATCGTCTTGTCGATCACCAGCCCTTCGATCTGATGGAACATCGGAGTGTGCGTTGCGTCGCTGTCCGAGCGGTAGACGCGCCCAGGCGCGATCACGCGAATGGGTGCGCCAGACTTTTGCATGGTTCGGATCTGCACCGGCGAGGTATGAGTTCGAAGAACATGTTGTTCTTCCCCATCGCGACTGTTGAGATAGAAGGTGTCCTGCATTGCTCGGGCCGGATGGTTTTCCGGCATGTTGAGCGCCGTGAAATTATACCATTGAGTCTCGATTTCCGGCCCTTCGGCAACTGAGAATCCAAGATCGGCGAAGATTTCCGCAAGCTCTTCCATCACTTGGCTGACGGGATGGACCGTTCCCGCGACCCGGTCGGGAACCGGAAGCGAAAGGTCGATTGTCTCGGTTGCAAGCTTGAGTTGAAGTTCCGCAGTTTCGAGCGCTTCCTTGCGCTGCGCAATTGCGGTGCTGACCTGTTCGCGAAACGCATGGATTCGCGGTGCCTCACTTGCCCGGCTTTGTGGGTCCATAGCGCCGAGCGATTTGAGCTTTTGAGTGATCTCGCCGTTTTTCCCGAGCAAGCGCACACGAAGACCATCGAGCGCCTGGAGGTCGGGCGCGTCCTCGATTGTCCCGATAATGTCTGCGTCCGCTGCCATATGTCCGCGCTCTAGCCGCGCTCCGGCGCAAATTGCAAAGCAACGTGCTAGACCCGCGACAATGACCCATTGGCCAGAGTTGAGTGCCGCCACTGATCATGAGACGCTGGCATTGCTGCATTTGGTATCCCAAATGCTTGGCAAGATTCGCGTTGCCGACGCGCCGTGGGTCAACCACGGTTGGCATGTCGCCCTTCAGCCGAGCGCCCAATCCTTGAGAACTCTTCCAGCGGAGGCTCCGGACGGGCGGGTGTTCACGCTTTCGCTCGATCTTCGCCGCCATGCGATCTCGCTCTCCGTCAGTGACGGGAGCCGTGAGGATATTGCGCTTGCTTCGGAAACGATTGCGACGCTTCATGGCCACCTCGTTGCGATGCTCGAGAATCACTCCCTCCCATCGAAGTTCGATGGTCGCCCGAATGAAATTGCCGATGCCGTCGCGTTTGTCGAAGACCAGCGCAAACGCCGCTACGATCCAGATTCGGCCGAGCGTTTCGAAGCGGCGCTTTCAGCGATGCTGCCGGTCTTTGCGGAATTTCGTGCGGGCTTCTGCGGAAAATCGAGCCCAGTCCATTTCTGGTGGGGCTCGTTCGATCTTGCAGTGAGCCGGTTCTCGGGTCGGCCTGCTCCCCCGCATCCCGGCGGAGTTCCCAGCCTTCCCGATCGAATTACCCGCGAAGCCTATAGCCACGAGGTCTTCAGCGCCGGCTTCTGGGCGGGCGGAGTGACCGAGGCCGAGCCTTTTTTCTACTGCTATATCTATCCTGAACCTGACGGATTTCGCCAAGCGAGCGTCGCGAATGGAATTTTTGACGAGGGCTTTGGCGAGTTCGTCCTTCCCTATGCGAAGGTACGTGCTTCAAACGATCCCAAGCGCACACTCCTCGACTTTTTTCAGTCCTCTTATGACGCGGCTGCAAATTTGGCCCGATGGGATCGCAAGGCACTCGAGCGCATACCGGTCGCCCCATAAGAAAAGGCGCCGCGAATGAAGCTCGGCGCCTTTTCGTTTGAGACTTCCCCAAAAAATTGATGTTTAGGCCGCTTTCTTGGCAAGAGCTCCCTTGGCTTGAGCGATGATCGCGCTGAACGCTTCGGCCTCATGCATCGCGATGTCGGCAAGAACCTTGCGATCCAATGTGATTCCGGCGAGATTCAAGGCGTGGATGAACTGACCATAGGTGAGGCCTTCCGCTCGAACTGCAGCGTTAATGCGCTGGATCCAAAGTGCGCGGAAGCTCCGCTTCTTCACCTTCCTGTCGCGATAGGCATACTGGCCGGCCTTTTCGACCGCCTGCCGTGCGATCCGGATGGTATTCTTGCGGCGGCCATAATAGCCCTTCGCAGAATCGAGGAGCCTCTTGTGCTTGGCGTGGCTGGTTACACCCCGTTTGACGCGTGCCATGACCGGTTCTCCTTAATTCAAGCCGTATGGCGCCCAGCGCTTCACCCTGTTGGTGTCGGCGTCGCTGAGAATCTCGGTGCCACGGTTCTGGCGAATATATTTAGCATTGTGGCTGATCAGCCGGTGACGCTTGCCAGCGACTCCGTGCTTGATTTTACCCGTTGCCGTGAGCTTGAAGCGTTTTTTCACGCCGCTCTTGGTCTTGAGCTTGGGCATTTTCCGTCTCCTGACGTTCTTGAACGGCCGCGGCAGCCCTGTGAAAGCCGGGCGCGTTCGGTTGATTTCCAAAAGGCTGGAAGTGCGCGGGCCTATAAAGGCGGCAGCTTCCCAACGCAAGCAAAGCTCTTCACCACGGAATGTGCTTCCCGTCAAAGCTTAGGAATGCACCGCTGTCCGCCGCTTTAAGGCCCGCGATGACCCGGCGCATTCCCGAGACGCTCTCGTTTGGCCGCAGTGGGGCCGAAGATCCTCCCATTCGCGTTTGGACCCATCCGGGATGAAGGACGGCTGCAATCACGCCATTTGGACGAACCTCGATCGCAAGGTTGCGCCAGGCAGAGTTCAAGGCCGTTTTCGAGCTTCGATATGCAAGATAGCCGCCCGACTGATTGTCTTCGATCGATCCCATCTTTGATGTGATCGCAACGAGCGTCCCCTGGCTTTTGGTGACCTGCGCAAGAACCGAGCGGGCAAGAAGATAGGGAGAAATCGTGTTGACCTTGAACGTGTCGAGCCACATTCGGGCGTCGTCGGAATTCGCCGCGTCCAACGGACCATAGATCCCCGCATTCGCGATCAGGAGATCGACGGGATCGATCCGCTCGCCAAAATTCACAACACGTTCAAAATCGAGCATGTCGAGTTGCTCGTAGCGAACATTCAAGGCGTCGAGCTCAAGGCTCGATGCGCGCGCGGCTGCGACCACGTCCCACCCATCAGCTGCATATTGGCGTGCAAATTCGAGTCCAAGACCGCGGTTTGCTCCAGTGATGATGACTGTGGGCACTGAGCAAGAACGCCGGATTTGAAAAAAGGCTCAGTCTTTGAAGTTCGCGTAAAGACTGCCCGTTGCACTCGCTTCGAGGACATCGAGAGATTTTGACGATCCTTCGAGCCATCCCTTCCATTGAAGGGGTGCAAGGAGAGCTACTCCGCGATGGTGGTAAGGACGGATATCCTCCCCGGGAGGAACCGTAAGAAGCGTGAACGCCTCCCCGACATCGGCATTGCTTCGAATGAGACCAGCAATTGCGATCTCTCCTTGGGCCGGTCGAAACAACCAGCAGGTCTTGCGCTTCTGATCGGGCTCAGTCGGGGCGGTATATTCGTAAAAGCCGTCGGCCAGCACGAGGCATCGGTCGCGGGAGAATTCGCGGCCGTCGGACCGCATATTGAAAACCGGTTTGCCATTGGGCGCCGGCCAGGACCAGCGGCGTTCTACCAGTTCCGCTACGCCGCGGTCGGGATTGAACCGAACGACTGGCGCCTTCTCGGTGATCCGGACGTCCCGCGGCTGGAAGTTGGGGATGCCTTCAGGAAATTCGAGCGGGATCTGAACATCCGCAAACAGGCGCCGGATCGCGTCGGGGCTTTTTTCGATCCGGTAAAGATTGCACACGGGCTCAGTCGAACAAACTCGAAACGGATGCTTCGTCCGAAATCCGCTTGATGGCCTCACCTAACAGCGGCGCCATGGTCAGTCGCCGAAGTTTGACGTCTTGAGGATCCGGTTCTCCGCTCCAGATCGTGTCGGTGACGACAAGCTCCGTAAGTTCTGACTTTGCCACTCTTGCAGCAGCTCCGCCGGACAAGACTCCGTGGGTGCAATAGGCAAAGACTTCGACGGCTCCCTGTTGCTTCAGCGCGGCCGCGGCGTTGCATAACGTCCCGGCGGAATCCACGATATCATCAATCAGAATGCACGTTCGGCCGTCGACGTCGCCGATGATGTTCATGACTTCGGATTCGCCGGCGCGTTCCCGCCTCTTGTCGACGATTGCAAGGGGAGCATTATTAAGGCGCTTGGCAAGCCCGCGCGCCCGAACAACTCCGCCAACATCGGGAGAGACAATGATGAGGGCGCGATTGCCGAAACGTGCCTGAATGTCGGTCGCAATGACCGGGGAGGCGAACAGATTGTCCGTCGGAATGTCGAAGAAGCCCTGGATCTGCCCCGCGTGAAGGTCGATCGATAGCACTCGGTTAGCGCCCGCCGTCGTGATGAGATTGGCCACGAGTTTCGCGGAAATCGGCGTTCGTGGACCGGGTTTGCGGTCCTGCCTTGCATATCCGAAATATGGAAGGACCGCGGTGATTCGCTTGGCCGACGCGCGGCGGAGAGCGTCGATGCAGATCAGCAGTTCCATGAGATTGTCATTCGCCGGATAGCTGGTCGACTGAATGACGAAGACGTCCTCGCCGCGAACGTTTTCGTTGATTTCGACGAACACTTCCTCGTCCGCGAATCGGCGCACACTCGCGTCTGTCAGCGGCGCTTCCAAATAGGCTGATATCGAACGGGCCAGCGGCAGGTTGCTGTTCCCGGCAAGCAGTTTCATCTTTGATAATTCCCCAGGGTCGACTCGGCTTTAGCGATCCAGAAGCTGTTCCGTAAAGGTTGCGGGGCCTCGCTCGTGCGTTAAAGCGCCAGCATGACTGAGCGGCTCCGGATCGCATTTGCCCAAATGAATCAGCGCGTCGGCGATCTTGAAGTCGAATGCCCGCGAAATTTTGGAAATGCGTCGACGGGCGAACGATGCCGACCTTTTGCTTTGCCCCGAACTGCAGCTGGTCGGCTATCCGCCCGAAGATCTGGTGCTCAAGCCCGAGTTTGTTCGCAGGGCGCACGAATGGACCGATGTTCTGGTTGCAGCAACGGTCGAGCCGGGGCCGGCAATTCTGATTGGGACGATCGTCTCGCAAGATGGCTCGATCTTCAACGCGCTTGTCCTTGCGAACAATGGTCGCGTGCTTGGCCGGTCGCTCAAACACGAACTTCCCAATTATGGGACGTTCGATGAAAAGCGGATTTTCACTCCAGGTCCTCTACCTGAACCGATCAATTTCAAGGACGTGAAGATCGGAGTGCCGATCTGCGAGGACATTTGGCAAGAAATCGTCTGCGCGCATCTTGCCGAACGCGGAGCCGAGCTGCTCCTGGTTCCAAACTGCAGCCCTTATGAACTCGACAAAGACGATACCCGCTACCGGCTCGTCCGCGACCGAGCACTTCAGACAGGGCTCCCGATCGCCTATCTCAATCGGGTTGGAGGTCAGGACGAACTCGTGTTCGATGGTTCGTCCTTCATCGTCCATCCTGATGGCGAACGCGTCGTTCAGCTGTGCGACTGGAATGAAGCGCTGGTAATGACCGATTGGCAACGCGACAGCGAGGGGTGGCGCTGCGCCAGTCGCGTAAGCCATGCGCTCGATATGTTTCCCGAAGATGTCTACCGGGCAATGATGGTTGGGCTCCACGATTATGTCCATCACAACGGCTTTGCCGGCGTAATCCTCGGGCTGTCGGGGGGAATTGACAGCGCGCTCTCGGCGGCGGTTGCGGTCGATGCGCTTGGACCGGAAAAAGTCCGGTGCGTGATGCTCCCATCCAAATACACCGGCGCGGAAAGCCTCGAGGATGCGAACGAGTGCGCGCGGTTGCTTGGCTGCCGTCATGACGTCGTTTCGATCGAAGGTGCGGTCGAGGCGATCGATGCGATGCTTCCCGACATGGCGGGTCTTGCGTCCGAGAACGTGCAGGCGCGTTTGAGAATGGTCGCATTGATGGCGCTCTCCAATTCCCAGGGGCAGATGCTTTTAACCACCGGCAACAAGAGCGAGATGAGTGTTGGGTATGCCACCCTCTATGGAGACATGGCGGGCGGCTATTCGGTCCTCAAGGACGCCTACAAGACGACCGTTTTCGCGCTCGCGCGATGGCGCAATGCGAATAAGCCCAAAGCATCGCTCGGCCCGGGCGGGCCAGTGATGCCCGAGCGCGTGATCCTAAAGCCGCCGTCTGCCGAGCTTCGCCCCGACCAGAAGGATGAGGACAGCCTGCCTTCCTATTCGGTGCTCGATCGGATCCTCGAGGGTCTCGTTGAGAAGGAGATGTCGGTCAGCGAAGTTGCGAAATCGACCGGTGAGGACGTCGCGTTGGTCGGCGAGATCGAATCCAAGCTTTTGAAAGCCGAGTACAAGCGTCGTCAGGCGCCTCCCGGCGTGAAAATTGGCGTTCGCAACTTTGGGCGTGACAGGCGTTATCCGATCACCAACTTCTTTCACACCGGACCAGAGACGAACCCGTCAAAATGACTGTCACTACGCGATTTGCTCCGTCCCCGACGGGACGCCTCCATGTCGGGAATATTCGAACTGCGCTCCACAATTTCTTATTTGCTCGGAAAAACGATGGCGTGTTCCTCCTTCGGATCGACGACACTGATCGCGAACGTTCGACCCAAGCGTCCGATCGGGCGATTCGCGACGATTTAGGCTGGCTTGGAATCGCTCCGGACCGGATTGTTCGGCAATCGGAGCGCTTCGGTCTTTATGAACGCGAGTTCGAGCGACTCAAGAATGCGGGACGAGTTTACGCCTGTTTTGAAACGGCCGAGGAGCTCGAGCTTCGACGCAAAGTCCTGTTCGGCCGAGGTCTTCCGCCTGTTTATGAGCGCAAGCCCGAAAGCAAAGGGGCGCCGGAAGGACGGCTTCCCCATTGGCGCTTCCGCCTCGACCATGGTTCGCAGGTGCACTGGAACGACCTTGTCCGGGGTGAACAGAAATTCGACCCCAGGCTTTTGAGCGATCCGGTTGTTCGAAGGGAGGACGGGAGCTGGCTCTATCTTCTTCCAAGCGTCATCGACGATATCGATCTTGAGATCAGCCACGTCGTTCGCGGCGAAGACCATGTTTCCAACAGCGCTGTCCAGATCCAGATGTTCGAAGCGCTGGGCGCTCAACCCCCGCACTTTGCTCATGAGGCGCTTTTGGTCGCGAGCGAAGGGAAGCTCTCAAAACGGCTTGGTTCGTTTGGTGTCGAGGATTTGCGCGGAGACGGCGTTGAACCCATGGCACTGCTGGACGTGCTCGCACGGATTGGCACATCGCAAACCGTGGAGGCCATCGAGTTGCTCGAGCTCCTCGCCGAGAGTTTCGATTTCTCAACCTTTGGCCGAGCTCCAGCGCATTTCGACCCGCGTGAAGTGGAGCTTGTAAACTCAAAGCTCCTCCATCGCCTCGACTTCGACAAAGTGGCAGCGAGATTGCCTAAGGATGCGACCGAAGAAGATTGGCTCGCAGTTCGGGGAAATCTTGAGCGGATTTCGCGATTTCTCGGCCTGGCTTGCAATATTGCATTCAGAAGTCGAACCACCCGAACTTGACCACGACGAGCGCATTCTGGTGAGGGAGGCCGCCAGCGTCGCCGAGAACCTCGATTGGTCAATCTCGCCATGGCGAATGCTGACCGATAGCCTCAAGGCAACCACCGGCAAAAAGGGGCGCGAGCTGTTTCACCCCCTCCGATTGGCGCTGACTGGACGTGAAAGCGGCCCGGAGATGGGGCCGCTCGTGGAGCGGATGGGCAAAGCCCGGACGGTCCGTCGGCTCGAGGCCGCGGCACGGCGCTGAAGTCTGGCGGACTTCGCCTTTGAACCCTATCTTGTGTTCAATGGCCTTCTTTCCGCGACCATCGACTCCAACCGCGGCGGTCCGCGACCTTCTAGCTTTCATGCGCCAGCGCAGCCGCGAGCAGGTGATTGGCGCATGCCTTGCGATTCTCGTGACCGCGATCATCGTCATCGAATTCATGGTCGATTCGCAGATCAACACCGCCCCGCCGCCACAGGTGATCGAGGTGCAACTCTATTCTCCCAACCGGACAGACGCCCAAATCAGGGCGGATCAGAAGAAGGACCAGGCGGCAAAGATCGCTGCAAAGGAGGCGACCCAGAAACAGTATCAGAAACTTGCAAAGCAGCTTGGGATTGACTGACGATAACAAGTGGATGGCTGAGGCGCTTGCTCTTGGGACAAGCGCGCGCGGTCAGACAGCTCCCAATCCCAACGTCGGCTGCGTCGTTGTTTCGGATGCTCGAAGGATCATCGGGAAGGGAGCGACCGCAGCAGGAGGCCGTCCTCACGCGGAAGCTATCGCGCTCGCCCAAGCCGGCCGCCGAGCTGCGGGAGCGACTGTTTATGTCACGCTCGAGCCGTGCAATCACGAGAGTGATCGAGGTCCCGCCTGCGCCGATCTTCTTTTGAAAGCTCAGCCATCACGCGTGGTCATTGGGTTGAAAGATCCCGATCAACGCACTCAAGGCAAGGGAATCCGCCGTCTCCGCAGAGCAGGAATTGACGTCGCGCTGGGCGTTGGCCGCGAGGCGACAAAGCGCTCGCTTTCGGGATGGCTTACCAGACTTGAGCTCGGTCGACCCAGAATCACGCTCAAACTTGCGCTTTCGATCGATGGAAAAATCGCACTTCCGTCCGGCGAATCCAAATGGATCACCGGCGAAGATGCACGCCGGCACGTGCATCTCGAGCGTGCACACAGTGACATGATCTTGGTCGGCCGGGGCACATATAATGCCGATTCGCCGCGTCTCGACGTGCGTCTTCCCGGCCTTGAGGAACGGTCCCCGCGACGTGCTCTTCTCACTCGCGGCGATGCGGTCGACGGGTGGGACATTCTTCATAGTCCGGATGAGGTTTACCGGCTCCATGACGTCAACGATCTTCTCGTTGAGGGCGGGTCGGCGACTGCAACGGCGTTTCTCGAGAAGGATTTGATCGATCGGATTTTGATCTATCGTGCACCGATCATTGTTGGGGAGGGAAAGTCGAGCTTCGGCTACGTCGGCCTCGATGCGATTGCTGATGCGCACGATCGCTGGCAGTTCGTCGACCAGCAGCGTCTTGGTGTCGATCGTCTCGAAGTTTACGAGCGGCGGCATCGGGATTAAGCGCGCTTGTGATGTTCACCGGGATTGTCACTGACGTCGGTACTGTTCGAACCGCCGAAAAGCGCGGCGATGTTCGGCTTGTGGTTACAACGACCTATGATCTGGATACGGTCGATCTAGGCGCATCAATCGCCTGCTCGGGTGCATGCCTTACCGTCGCCGACAAGGGCGCCGATTGGTTTGCCGTCGATCTTTCGGCCGAGACGATTTCCAAGACTGCAGCAGACCATTGGGTCGAGGGCGCACGCCTCAACCTCGAGCGCTCGCTTCGCCTTGGAGATGAAGTCGGAGGTCACTTGGTTTCGGGTCACGTCGATGGCGTCGGAGAGGTTGTCGAAGCCGTTCGCGAGGGGGATTCGACGAAAATCGTCATCAGCGTTCCAGTCGCGTTTGCGCCGATGATCGCAGTGAAGGGTTCAGTTGCGCTCGACGGTGTGTCGATGACCGTCAACGAACTGATCTGCCAAGGAGACGGCTCAACTCGATTTTCCGTCAACGTCATTCCACACACGGCTCGATCGACAACGCTCGGCGATCTCGCTCCAGGGAGACAGTTGAATGTCGAAGTCGACCTCCTTGCCCGCTATCTTGAGCGGATGATGCGCGCAAGATCACAGTAGAGGCGCGCGTATTTCTACTTCACATCACATTATGATGTGATACAACTTTTCTCATGAGCACGACTCTCATCGAGCAACTTGAGGCGATTATAGGAACTGGGGAAATCAGCCGCGCCGGACTTGCGCGCGCCGCGGGCCTCCATCCCAATTCGTTGCGCAAGCTCGGCCACACCGACTGGAATCCGACAGCAGACACGCTGGTTCGTCTAGAACGGCTGATCCAGCGAGGAACGACCGATGTACTGGTTGGCTCGGAGGCGATCATCAACGAGGCTCGCAATGGGCGGATGTTTATCCTGGTTGACGACGAAAGCCGCGAAAACGAAGGCGATCTGGTCGTTCCTGCGCAAATGGCGACCCCTGATGCGATCAATTTCATGGCTCGCCATGGCCGCGGCCTGATTTGCCTCGCTTTGACGAAGGAACGGTCCGAACAGCTTGGGCTCGAGCCGATGACCCGCTCCAATCGAAGCCGCAATGAAACGGCTTTTACGGTATCGATCGAGGCTCGCGAAGGAATCACAACGGGAATTAGTGCGGCCGATCGCGCTCGAACGATCGCGGTTGCAATCGATTCATGGAACGGCCCCGACGCTTTGGTCTCGCCCGGGCACGTCTTTCCGTTGGTCGCACGGCCGGGCGGAGTCCTTGTTCGCGCCGGCCACACCGAAGCGGCAGTCGATGTTTCCCGATTAGCGGGACTGAATCCAAGCGGGGTCATTTGCGAGGTGATGCGCGAAGACGGGACGATGGCCCGTCTCGATGATCTGATGGAATTTGCGCGAGGGCATGGGCTCAAAATCGGGACGATCCGCGATCTCATCGCTTATCGCTTGAAGAAAGATCATCTGGTCGAGCGAGTCACGAATTGCCCGTTCGCAGCTGCCAGCGGCGCTCAATGGCAGGCTCAGGTTTTTCGCGACAAGTCGAGCGGTGAAGAACAACTCGCGCTTGTTCACGGAACGCTTGATCCCGACAAACCGGTTCTCGTTAGAATGCACAGCGTCGATCTCTTCACCGACGTTCTCGGCGAAAAGGGAGCGAAGTCGGACCGTCTTCACAGCGCAATGCGGATGATCGAGGACGAAGGTTCGGGCGTGGTGGTAATGCTTCATGCCGCTGCTCCCGGGTCGCTCTCCCGATCGATTGATCTTCGCGCCGGCAAATCGGTCGAAGTCGGTGATGCGGTCCGCGCCTACGGAACCGGCGCTCAGATTTTGGCTGCTCTTGGAATTCACGACATGATCTTGCTTTCGAACACCCGCCATTCACCAGTTGGCCTTTCGGGGTACGGGCTGGCGATTATTGAAGAGCGCTCGATCACGGTCGAGGATTTGAACTGATGTCGACCATTCTTCTGGTCGAGGCGAGATTCTATCCCGATCTCAACGACATGCTTCTCGACGGCGCCCGTCGTGCAGTCGAATCCGCCGGCCACAAGCACGAGACCATGACCGTTCCTGGAGCGCTCGAGCTGCCAGGAGCAATCGCACTTGCAGCAAGAAGCGGAAGGTTTTGTGCATTCGCTGCTCTTGGAGTGGTGATCCGCGGGGAAACCTACCATTTTGAGATCGTCGCGAACGAGAGCGCCCGGGGCCTCATGGATCTCACACTTAACGGCTTTGCGGTCGGTAATGGCGTTCTCACCGTTGAAAACGAAGCGCAGGCGATCGCTCGCTGCGATCCCGACCAACTTGACAAAGGGGGGGCCGCGGCCCTGGCGGCGCTTGCATTGTTCGAGCTTCGGTCGAAATACGCGCCCTGATTTATTTTCGCTCCGTCGCAAGTTCGGAGAGCTTGTGTCGAAGATCGTTTTCAAGGAAGGCCCGGGGACACCCTTCGCCTTCGGCACGACGGGAGCAACTTCTGACCCGCCACGCGTCTCATCCCCATCAACTCGCGTTCGCCGCACTTCTCCTTGGCAATTTCTCGCTTGCGTTCGGGCCATGGCTGGTACGGATCGCCGACGTTGGTCCGGTCGCCGCGGGCTTTTGGCGGCTGGTCCTCGCACTTCCCTTTCTCTTCGGAATTGCTCGTGTTTCGGGCCAACGCGCGCACTGGCCTCGACGCGCACTGGTCGCGATCGTCGGAATTGCGGCGATCTTCTACGCAATTGATCTGGCGGCCTGGAACGCTGGAATTCGCATGACCAAACTTGGAAATGCGACCCTTTTCGGAAACTCGGGAAGTTTCGTATTTGCCGCCTACGGGCTCGTTCTTGCAAGGCGTTCGCCCTCGCCCAAGCAAATGCTTGCGCTGCTCCTCGCCCTTGCTGGCGCAACTCTCCTCATGAGTAGCAGCTACGAACTCAGCAACAGGAATTTTGCGGGCGATCTACTCACTCTTGCGGCCGGGCTCTTTTACGGCGGTTATCTGATCTTCGTCGAACGCGGCAGAACCGAACTCCAGCCATTGCCTCTGCTTTTCCTGTCGACCAGCTTTTCGATCCCGATCATGCTCGCCATCAGCCTGGCCCTGGGTGAGACAATCTGGCCGGGGAACTGGACTCCCCTCATCATTTTCGCGCTCTCGAGTCAGGTCGTTGGGCAGGGACTGCTCGTCTATTCGATCGGAACCCTGCCGCCGCTCGTCGTTGGGCTCGCACTACTCACCCAACCTGTTGTTTCGGCCGGCATCGGCTGGTTCGCGTTTGGCGAAACCTTGTCGGGAATAGATTTTCTGGGAGCAATCGGGATCGCCGCTGCCCTGGTGTTGGTCCGCCTGCCGGATCGGGGGTTGCACGCATCCTCCGAGCCGCCCAGTTGAAGCTGACAAAATGAAGAAACCGACGCCACTCGAACAGATCCGACGCCAACTGGCGCTAGCGGTGGGCGAGAATGCCGTTTTTGACGGATGGACTCGCACGGCCGTCGACTCGTCCGCCCAGCAGCTCGGCATCGATGCGGCCAAAGCGCGACTTGCGATGCCCAAACGCTCTGCGGAGATGATCGACCTTTATATTGAAGAGATCGATCGAGGGCTCGAATCCTATTTTACTCCTGAGCGACTCGCGCCCCTCAAAATTCGTGACAAGATCCGGGCACTCATCTGGCGAAGGCTCGAACTCATGGGGCCGGCCCGTGAAGCGATTCGCCGAGCCGCAGCAATTCTTGCAATGCCTCAAAATGTCCCGCTCGCGCTTTCGATCGGCTGGCGTTCGGCGGACGTCATGTGGCGGATTGCGGGCGACACCAGCAGCGACTTCAATCATTATACCAAACGCATGACACTGAGCGCCGTTTATGGTTCGACGCTTCTTGTCTGGCTCAACGATACGAGCGAAGGCTGGGCTGAAACCAGTGCATTTCTCGATCGCCGGATCGAAGATGTGATGAAATTCGAGACGATGAAAGCTCGGTGGCGCCGGTCGACCGACCAGCGCCTTAGCTTCACGCGGTTCCTGGGCAGACTGCGTTATCCGCCACGAGCCTGAGCGCCAAACAGCCGCAGATCTTTCCGCGTTGCGCGGGGGTCTGGTCAAGTCCATTCGTTAATGATAATCAATCGCAAGAATGAACGCGCCTTTTCATCCGGAGACTCTTGGGCTCGACCAATTGGAGGTCGGGACGAAGGGGCGCATCCTCTTAATTGACCCGAGTGCGCTCGATGCTGCCGAATTCTGCCGCCTAGCCCATTTCGGATTCGATGAGGGGGCGCTTGTTGAGCCCCTTCACGTCGGCCCTTTTGGTCGTGATCCCCTTGCAGTTCGGATTGGTCGAATGACCGTCGCGATCCGTCGCAAGCACGCCGCTGCGGTCCGGATTATCCCGCTTCCAAAGTGAACCCGCCGCCCCTTGTCGCCCTTGTCGGCAGCCCAAATGCCGGCAAGAGCGCACTCTTCAATGCACTCACCGGCGCCCGACAGAAGGTCGGCAATTATCCCGGTGTTACGGTCGAACGCCACTCTGGTCGACTGACCCTTTCTGATGGAAGGCCTGTCGAGCTCGTCGATCTTCCCGGCGCATATAGCCTCGAGCCGGCAAGTCCTGACGAAGCCGTGACCCGCGATGTTCTGCTTGCAAAACAACAGGGCGAGCGGTCGCCCGATGCGCTCATGATTGTTCTCGATGCGTCCAACCTCGACAATCACCTGCGATTTGCGCTCCAGCTGATCGAACTTGGACTGCCGACCATCGTCGCGCTCAACATGGTCGATCTTGCAAAGCGGGACGGTCTCGAACTCGATCCGAAAATCCTCGAGGCCGAAATGGGCGTGTCCGTGATCGAGACCGTCGCGGTGAGACGGCGCGGCGTTCAGAAACTCCACTCCGCCCTCGACGACATGCTTTCAGCGCCCCGATGCGGCGTTCACAAGCACGTCAAAACGGATCTCGTTCACCTTCAGAGGCGCGCTCGCGAAATCGCATCGTCGGCAGTCATCAGCGAAACGCCGGTTCGCCGGTGGACGCACCGCCTTGATTCGGTTCTTCTTCATCCATTGTTCGGACCGGTCATACTTGCAGCAATCATGTTCGTGATGTTCCAGGCAGTGTTCGCCTGGAGCCAGGTCCCGGTGAACTGGATCGCATCGGGCGTTGCATGGCTTTCCTCGATTGCGAGCGGTCTTCTTCCCCAAGGTCTCATCCGCTCGATGGTGGTCAACGGAGCGATTGCAGGCGTTGGCGCAGTCATCACATTCCTGCCCCAGATCCTGATCCTGTTCTTCTTCATCCTTCTTCTTGAAGGCACCGGCTATATGGTTCGCGCCGCGTTCCTCATGGACCGCTTGATGCATGGCGTCGGGCTCTCGGGGCGAGCGTTCATTCCGCTCCTTTCGAGTTTCGCATGCGCAGTCCCGGGCATCATGGCAACGCGAACAATTGAGGATCCCAAGGACCGACTGACCACAATCCTCGTCGCGCCGCTGATGACGTGTTCCGCGCGCCTGCCGGTCTACACCCTCATTATTGCCGCTTTCATTCCGGACCGACGGCTCGTCTGGGGTGTCGGCCTTCAGGGCGTCGTTATGTTCGGCCTGTATCTTCTTGGCATAGCCGGTGCTCTTTTGGCTGCATTCGTTCTTCGTCGCGGAATACTCAAGGGCGGCGGGGGAGGCTTCATGATGGAGCTTCCCAAATATCAGTGGCCGGCGTTCAAGGATGTCGCGATCGGAATTCTGAGCCGATCCCAGATTTTTCTGAAACGCGCTGGAACGATCATTCTTGGAACGACGGTTGTCCTTTGGGCCTTGGCGTCGATCCCCGCGGCAGGACCTGGCCAGAGTCCAAGCGAAGTTTCGATTGCCGGGCATATCGCAAGCGGTATCGAAAAGGTGGTGAAGCCGATCGGGTTCAATCACGATATCAGCCTTGCACTTCTTCCCGCGATGGCTGCCCGCGAAGTCGCGGTGAGCGCGATCGCGACGGTTTATTCGATCGATTCGCCCGAGGGCGAAGGAAGCTCGACCCGACTTGAACAAAATCTGCGGCACAGATGGCCGCTTCCGACCGCGCTCGCATTTCTCGCCTGGTTCGTTTTTGCGCCCCAATGCATATCAACGATTGCCGTCACACGGAGAGAGACGAATGGCTGGAAATGGCCAATTTTCATGGTCTCCTACCTCTTTGTCCTCGCCTATATCGCGGCAGGACTGACCTATTGGACGGCCGTCGCCCTCGGCCTATAGCTGACGGCCGGACAAAGGAGAGTTGATCGATGGCGGGCGTGAACAAGGTGATCCTGGTCGGCAATCTTGGTGCGGACCCCGAGGCGCGTTCGCTCAACAATGGCGGGGAAGTCGTGAACATGCGAATCGCGACTTCCGAACAATGGAAGGATCGCGACGGCAACCGCCAAGAGCGTACAGAGTGGCACAATGTTGTGATTTTCAACGAAAATCTGGGACGCGTTGCCAAAAATTATCTCCGTAAGGGAAGCAAGGTCTACCTCGAGGGTCAGATCCAGACGCGCAAATGGGCCGACCAGTCAGGCAACGACCGCTACACCACGGAGATTGTTCTTCAGCGTTTCCGGGGCGAGCTCGTCCTTCTCGACAGCCGTGAAGGCGGAGGGGCGGGCCGTGGAAACTTCAACGACGACCATGCGGATTTTGCAGAAGCTCCGTCACGATCACAGTCGCGACCGCAGCCGGCCACATTCGATGCCGACCTCGATGATGACGTGCCCTTCTAATCCTTTTGCGTACCGCCGCCCTTGAGACTGGCGAGGGCAGCAAATGGGCTCGCCTGTTCCTCGGTCATAATTCCCACTTCTTTTAGAGTCGCATTCGCGGCAGCACTTCTGGGATAGGGGTCAAGATCAAGAGCAAGAGTATCGGCGATAGCGCTGCCCAAGTCGATCGCCGAACCGTCATAGAATATGATATCGCAATCCCCTTCGCCGAGCTCGATCTCCTCGGCGGGATTGCTGGTCTCCGGCTCCGGTACGAAAATCAGCGTGAATGGCTCGTCGACATGTGCAGGAACGAGATCGCCGGTAATGACACAAGTCTGTTCAAGGCTCGCAACGATCCGACCTTCAACGCGGATCACGCGCGCGTTACACTTGAGCGTCACGTGAGCCTCGAGGCGTTCAAGGCTAACGAGACCGAGGCGTTCGGCAATTGCTCGCCGCTCATCTCCATCAGCCCGAAGATCGACCCGTTCGGATTGTCTGATCTGGTCGAGCTTCAGCCGGTGTGCAAAGCGGTCCATCATCGAACCTCCCCTTGTTCGATATTCTCGACATCGGCGGCGACAAGACTTGCCCAGAGGCGCCTGAGCGCGGTTTCCGAGTGATCGGGCGCTTCTGGAGCTGCGCTCGCGTTGTAAAGACTTGAACGCGTTGCCTGCATCCAATCCACGTTCTCGTTGACGACCGATCGCCAAAGCTTGGTTCGTCGTGCAAGTGAACCCACCAGCTTTCGAACGGTTTTCCCAAGGGAGGGATCACCAAGGCCAAGTTCGCGGTGTTCCGATTCCATGACTTCAATAAATCGTTCGGTCAGAGCCACCGAAATCCGGTCGCCGACCCTGGCCTCTTTCTCAAGGCGCACCAGGACCAGCGCAGTAACAGTTGCGAGCACTGCAAAGCGACCATCGAGCGAGTCGGGAATTTTTCCCTCGAGGTACCAGTGTGGCTCACGAGCAAGCCTTGTTATCGTGTCAAACAGCTTCGTCGCCTTGGGCGAAGCGTTCGTTAATCTCCGGAACAGGAAATCCAGCATAGCGTCCCTTGGGCTTGGCTCATCGGTGAGCTGAAGTCTTGCGCTTTGGCGCTGCGGGCATATTGAGTTCGCCGCTGAGCCATGCAAGGCGCAACTGATGCCGCGCCCAACACGCGCCGGGAAAAGGAATTCGAAGGATATGTTTCGCGGTCTGACAAGGGTTTCCACGATTGCCATTGCAGCGTTGCTCGCGTGCGGATGTTCGAGCAATTTTGCCCATAAAGGCGCCGTGATCGAGCCGCAGTTCGTAAGCGCGATCCAGCCCGGGGTGGACAACAAGGCATCGGTCCAAAAGCTTCTTGGGACGCCGACGCTGATTGGTCAGTTCGCTCCGAATGATTGGTATTATCTCTCTCGCGACACCAATCAGCTTGCGTTTCGCAATCCGCATGTCCTTCGACAGCTAACGATGCTCGTACGCTTCGATCCCGCGGGAAACGTCGCGTCCGTTCAGCGAACCGGGAAGGAGTTGGTGCTCAACGTCGACGCGACAAAGCGCTTCACCCCTACTCTTGGTCGCAAGAAGAGCTTCTTCGACGAACTGTTTGGAGGCATCGGGTCGGTCAATTCGACCGGAGGAATGATTCCAGGCGGCGGCGCTGGCGGAAACGGCCCTTAATCGACGCGTAGCTTCCGCGCCGCGCGTCTTTATCCTAAGCCTAGCGGAATGACCGCGACCCCTGCCGGCATGACTTATGCCGACTATCTAAAGCTTGACCAGCTCCTCACGGCGCAGCAGCCCCTGTCGGACTTCCACGACGAGATGCTGTTCATCGTCATCCACCAGACGAAGGAGCTGTGGATGAAGGAACTGCTGCACGAGCTCCATGTAGCGATCGGGTTCGTTTCGAAGGATCGCTTCGCCGAAGCCTACAAAGCGATGGCGAGAATCGGCCGAATTCAGGCGGTAATGACTCTGTCCTGGGACGTGCTTACGACGCTGACACCGGTCGATTATATGAATTTCCGAAACGTCCTTGGAACAAGTTCCGGCTTTCAGTCCGCGCAGTTCCGCGAAATCGAATTTCGGCTGGGGCTCAAGGACAAGGCTTACATCGATCATTATGCCGAAGGCTCCGCTGAACGTGATCGGCTCGAGACTGCGCTCGACGAACCGAGCCTTCGCGATTCCGCTATATTTGCACTCGAGCGTGCTGGTTTTGAAGTCGGCGACCGTTCGGTCGAGGCGCTCGCTGCGGCATGGCTCACTGTTTATCGCGACGCGGATCGATGGTTCGAACTTTACGAACTTGCCGAGAAACTACTCGACATTGATGATGCGCTTGCCGGCTGGCGCCACAAGCATGTGCTCACGGTAGAACGCATTATCGGGAGCAAACGCGGAACCGGCGGTTCGGCTGGCGCTGCCTATCTGAGGTCAACGCTCGACAAGCGCATTTTTCCGGAACTGTGGGCGTTGAGGACCGGTCTTTGAGATTCAAGGGTCTGTTTTCAAGAAGTCTCGCAGCCAATCCAGAACGTTTGCATTTCGCCGCGCACAGTCACCACCTCTGGCCTGACGCAAGCTTCGATGCACAGATCGAAGCCTGGGACGACGCCGCGCGATTTGCCGATTCGAAGTGGGAGCGGATCATCGGCGAAATCTGGCCCGAAGCTCAGGCCTGTGTTTCCTCCGAGCTTGGCACCGGCGATCCGGACGCCGTCGCATTTTCGACCAACACTCACGATTTTATTGTTCGCCTGCTGACCGCTGCTCCGCACCGGGTCGGCCAACGGCTGAAGGTCCTGACGACCGACGGCGAGTTTCACAGCGCAAGGCGACAACTCGCGCGCTGGGAAGAGGAAGAGGTCATCTCGGTCGAGCGTATCGAAACCGAGCCTTTCGACACCTTCCCGGTCCGATTTCTTGAGTCAGCGAACGCTGGCCGCAACGATGTCATTCTCGTCAGCCAGGTGCTGTTTGGAAGCGGCCGGATCTTTGATCGATTGCCAGAACTGGCGGCACTTGGCCGCCCCGAAGGCCCATGGGTCATCATCGATGGATACCATGCTTTCATGGCGCTCGATTGTCCGTTCGGCTTTCAGCCTTCCAAAAGCGCCTTTTACCTTGGTGGCGGCTACAAATATGCGATGGCAGGCGAAGGAACCGCGTTCCTCCACGCGCCCGTTGATTTTGGCCCGCGCCCTCCCGTCACCGGGTGGTTCGCCGAATTTGAAGATCTCAGCCTTCCTCGAGGCCGTGTCGGATATGCGCGCGATGCGCGCCGCTTCCTTGGAGCCACGTTTGATCCCTCGGGTCTTTATCGTTTCGTTGGAGTGCAGCGCATGCTGAAGGCCAATGGGCTCACGACGGCGCGGATCTCGGAATATACGGCCGGCCTTCAACAAGCCTTCCTTGAACGGATTGCCGAAAGCCCGTTGGCGCAAGCGGAACTGCTGAACCCCCTCGGCGGGCCATCCCACGCCCGGTTTCTCGCCTTTCGGAGCAGGCATGCCGAGCGCTGGTTCAAAGAGCTAAAGGCAAGCGGCTGCACAACCGACGTGCGTTCGGGCGTTTTGAGGATCGGCTTTGCGATCTATCAGGATGAAAGCGATGTCGAACGTCTCGCGAGATTGGTGCGAGGACTTTCGTGAGCAAAGGAAGCGCGGCCGAGACCCGCGCTGCTTCACTCGAGCGAAGCGCTCCGCTCATTCTTTCGGTTCTTCTTATCGCCTATATTTTCAATTTCCTCGACCGGCAGATCCTTGGAATTCTTGCTCAGCCAATCAAGTCTGATCTCCACCTAACGGATACCCAGTTCGGAGCGATCGGAGGCCCAGCCTTTGCGCTCCTCTATTCGGCGCTCGGGGTCCCGCTTGCATATCTTGCCGACAAGACGAGCCGAAGCAATGTGATCGCCGGCTCGCTCGCCTTCTGGAGTGGGTTCACCGCACTTTGCGGGACGGCCGGTGGATTTGTGCAACTCTTTTGTTTTCGATCGGGAGCCGGGATTGGAGAGGCGGGAGGCGTCGCCCCATCATACGCTTTGATCGCGGACTATTTCCCGACCGAGCGCCGTGGACGGGCGATGGCAATGTTTTCGCTTGGAGTTCCGATCGGGCTCGCGGGAGGAACGCTGATCGGCGCTCATCTCGCAAATGCGGTGAGTTGGAGGGTGGCCTTTTTAGTGATGGGCGTGGCCGGGCTCGTCTTCGCGCCAGTGATGCGAATGATTTTAAAGGATGTGCCGCGCCGTTCGTCTGATTGCGGCACGGCCCCTCTCCGGACAGTCTTTCCGCTCCTTGCACACAAACCCGCCTTCTGGTTGCTTGCACTCGCGTCGTCGGCCAGTTCGCTCTGCGGTTATGGCCTTGCCCTCTGGACCCCAGCGATTTTGATGCGAAGCTTTGGGGTCGGCATTCTGACGACGGGTAATTTTCTGGCGTCGCTCCTGCTAATCGGCGGCTGTGCGGGAGTATTCGCCGGCGGCTGGTTCGCGGACCGATTGGGAAAGAATGATCGAAGTTGGTATGCGAAGCTTCCCGCAGTCGCCTGGCTCATTTCCGTTCCCACGTGGGGGCTGGGTCTTTTCGCACCCAACCTCTGGATCGCCTGGCCGCTGCTTCTCATTGGCAACGCTTTGAACATCCTTTGGCTCGCGCCGGTCACGACGGCCGTTCAGCATCTCGCACCACGGCCCATGCGCTCGACCGCCTCGGCGAGTTTTCTCCTCATCAACAACCTCATCGGACTCGGGATCGGGCCACTTCTCATCGGTTATTTGTCCGATTTTCTGAAATCAGCTTACGGCTCGAACGCGCTTCGCGATGCCGCGGTTGGCTGTCTTGGCTTCTATCTCATTGCCGCCCTCCTCATTCTCCTTTGTTCGGGGTCTTTGAAGCGTTCCTGGATCGCTGACGATTTCGGCTAAGCCCCTGAACGGATTATATATTCTAGGTTCATCTTTCCACGCCAGAACGGGAGTTCCGTCCGTTTAGCAGTTGGAACGGTCGGTCTGACGAGCCGTTGAAGCGTGTGGAAGGAGACAAATGATGACGAGGGTGATCCTCGCAGCAGGCGTTGCCGCCCTAGCGATCGCAGTCCCGGCCAGTGCGGGACCGCATGGCGATCGGGGCGGGGGCGGTGGATTCGGCGGCCGCGTAACCGCAAGGTCGGCCGGACCAAGGATGGGACGCCAGTCGTTCTCCGCGCCGCGGATGCAGCGCTTTTCAGCGCCGAGAATGCGAAGCTTCAGCGCCGGTCGAATGGGCAGACAACGCTTTTCCTATACGCGGCCTCAACGGAGCGCCCGCTTCGGGATGCGATCGCAGCGCTTTGCTGGGCGTCAATCTTTGCGCCGCACGCATGCTCACACCAGATTGGCGATGCGTCAGCACTTAAGGACTGGCCGAGCCCACACTCGGATGGCGACACGCAATCTTTCGGCGCGCCGTGTTCAGCATGCACAAAATTTGCGCTCCAGAGCCGCAAACCGGATGGCGCAAACGCGCATGATGGCCCAAAGCCGCACCGCAATGCGCGCTCAGGCCCGGTCGACCCGCTTGAACGGCGCTCAAAGCGCGATGCGCGTTCATGGCCAGATGAACCGTCAGGCTGGAGGGCAAACCCTTCTTGCCCAAAGGCGAGGCCTGGTCCCTAGTCGAGTGGCCAACACGGGCGCTTTCGCGTCCAGTCGGTTCGCCGCAACGCTCGGACGAACCCCGGCAAATGGAGTCGTTGATCCAGCGCAGGCCGCACGGTTCGTGGGGCAGCCCCTCTCGACGGTGAGAAATTCAGTGGCGCTTCAGTCGCTCCCGAATTCTGTTCGCTATCTCTATCCCGATACCGGCGCCTATTATTATCAATACGGCGGCGGCTATCTTTATGAAGTCGACCGGACGTCAAGCCTCATCGATGCACTCATCCCGCTGTTTGCGGGCGGCTTCCTTCCCGGGACCTACCTGCCGGGTCCGTACATGACGAGCTACGTGCCGGACTATTATGGCTTGAACAACTTCTATCCGGCATTCTTTGGAGCGACCTGCAACAGGTACGCATTCGGGGTCGTTTACCAAGTCGACTGCGCGACCGGGCTCGTCGAGAATGTCGTGCCGCTTTACGCCGGTGGCTATGGCGTCGGGGAAATGCTTCCGTCGGCATACAGCTACTACAATGTCCCGATGCAGTATCGCGGGCTCTATTATCCGACGGCCGACTATTCCTACTGGTACGCGCCAGGAGCGATTTACCAATATGACCAGCGGACCAGTCTCATCACCTCGGTGGCGGCCTTGATGTCACCCGGGTTCACAGTCGGACGGCCGCTTCCGATGGGATACGACATGTACAATGTCCCACTCGCCTATCGGGGAACCTACTATGATACGTCCAATACCTGGTATCGTTACAACGATGGCTACATCTACCAGGTCAATCCCGCGACCATGATGGTCACTGGAATTGCCGCCTCGTTACTGAGCTAAAACGGCCCAAAGGGCCATCATCCGCCGACGGCTGGCCCGGCAATTGGAACTCATTTCCTGCCGGGTCATTTCGTCGACATAACAAAGAGGGAGTTCAAGCGCATGAAAGGTCATGCACTCGCGCTCATGGTTGGAACTGCAGCAATTCTGTCATTAAGCGCCTGCAACACCAAGCAGAACAGCAATGGACCGCAGGACGTTCAGACGGCTTCGGCACAGAAGGCGGCCGGCGGCAAAACGATCGCCGCGGGCCTCGATCAAAACAGCAAGTTCATGGCCGCTGCAAAAATCGCAGGGCTCGATCAAACTCTTGCCGGACCGGGACCCTATACGGTTTTCGTACCGACCGATTCGGCGATTTCTTCGGCCCCGGCCGGGACATTCGATGCTGTACCGGGTAACCGGGCGCAGCTGACGGGAATCATCACCAACATGATCTTGCCGGGCACGGTATTGGTGGCCGACATCGACAAGGGGATCGATGAGCATAATGGCAAAGACGATCTTGCAACCTTCAGCGGTGGAAAGCTCACCGCAACCAAGGAAGGCGGCAAGACTGTTATCAGCGACTCGGCTGGTCACGAGGCGGTCATCACTCAGGGCGATCAAGAATTCAGCAACGGCGTAGTCCATCAGGTTAACGCCGTTCTGATGCCCACTAATACGCCGTCGACCAATTCCCCAGCGGTCGGACAAAAGGCCGGCAAGTAAGTTTGCGGGAAATATCCGTCGCATCTCCCACTTCCGCGCGCGGAACGGCTCGCTATAAACGAACTGTTACGCGTGCGGTGATGGGGCTTAGGAACAATGAAAGCGACGATTGAGCGGGCTGTCCTTCTGAAGAGCCTCGGGCACGTCCAGTCGGTCGTGGAGCGGCGCAACACAATTCCCATTCTCTCGAATGTCCTCCTCGAGGCCCGCGAAGATGGCGCATTGAGGTTGATGGCGACGGATCTCGACCTCCAGGTCGACGAAACCATTCCCGCCAACGTTTCTCAGCCGGGCGCCACGACGGTTTCTGCGCACACATTTTTCGACATTGTCCGAAAGCTCCCCGAGGGAAGTCAGGTCGAGCTGACGGCCGCCGAAGGAAAGATGCAGGTCGTTGCCGGGCGTTCGCGCTTCAATCTTTCCACTTTGCCGCGCGACGATTTTCCAGTGATCGCGGAAGGAGAACTTCCGACGCGCTTCGAATTGCCAGCGGCGACCCTTCGTCAAATCATCGAGAAGACGAGGTTTGCAATCTCGACCGAAGAGACCCGCTACTATCTGATGGGAATCT
This sequence comes from uncultured Alphaproteobacteria bacterium, assembly GCA_963703055.1. GTDB lineage: Bacteria > Pseudomonadota > Alphaproteobacteria > Sphingomonadales > Sphingomonadaceae > Sphingomicrobium. The sequence goes on from OY969784.1 coordinate 1,924,367, forward strand.
TTTTCCACGTCGTCGACGATCAACTGCGTGCGGCCGCAACGGATGGCCATCGCCTCGCGCGAGTGACCGTCCCTCGGCCGGATGGTTCCGAGGCGATGCCGGACGTCATCGTTCCGAGAAAAGCCGTAGGCGAGCTTTATCGTCTGCTCGAAGAACTCGAGGGAACCGTTGAAATCTCTTTGTCGGCGACGAAGATTCGGTTCGGCCTTGGAACTGCGATTTTGACGAGCAAGCTTATCGATGGCACCTTCCCCGACTACAATCGGGTCATTCCGACCGCCAACGACAAGCTTCTGAAGCTCGACACCAAGAGTTTCTCCGCGGGTGTCGACCGAGTTTCGACGATTGCGAGCGAGAAGACACGGGCCGTCAAGATGAGTCTCGATCGCGACAAGGTCACCTTGTCCGTGACCTCGCCTGAAAATGGAGTTGCGACCGAGGAGGTTCCTGCGGATTATGGAGCTGACGGTTTCGAGATCGGATTCAACGCTCGTTATTTGCTCGATATTCTGAGCGAGATCGACGGTGATACGGTTGAAGTTCACCTGGCCGATGCCGCCGCTCCCACTCTTCTTCGCGAGAATGACAAGTCGAATGCACTCTATGTGCTGATGCCGATGCGGGTTTAACCGCTGAGCGGACGTGCTAGTTCGGCCTGAATGGCCGCCGTCTCGCGCCTCGCGCTCACCAATTTCCGCTCCTACGCTTCGGCGCTGGTTGAACCCCAGGCCAATTTCATTCTGCTGTTCGGCGAAAACGGAGCCGGAAAAACCAATGTTCTCGAAGCCGTTTCGATGCTTGCGCCTGGCCGGGGTTTGCGCGGAGCACCGCTTCTGGAGATGGCCCGGAGGAGCGGGGATCGCAGCTGGGCGGTCGCGGCCCGCCTCGAAGACACTGAAATCGGCACTGGAACGCTGATCTCTGCCCCCGAGCGACGCCAGGTGCGGATCAATAGCGCGCCGGCATCGGTCAACAGCTTGTCCGAATGGTTGTCCGTCTTGTGGGTCACGCCCGCGATGGACCGATTATTTGTGGCAACGGCCGGGGAGCGCAGACGATTTCTTGACCGGTTGGTCCTCGCTCTTGAACCGAGCCACGCACATCATGCCACGCGCTACGATGCAGCCATGCGAGCGCGCAATAAGCTGCTCACTGGAGAGGTGTGGGACGAGGTCTGGCTGAGTTCGTTGGAATCCGCGATGGAAGAGCACGGGCGAGCGCTGTTTGAGGCGCGAGTTCGGACGATCGACGCACTTGACGCCCGCATCGATGCCCAGCCCCAAGACGAGTTTGCGCGCGCCAAAATTACACTCGACGGCTGGAACGAGGGCGATCTTGCGCTCGAGCTCAGCGCCAATCGGAAGCGCGATTCGGCCGCCGGGCGTACGATCGAAGGGCCGCACAGGCAGGATCTCATCGTCGTCCATCGTTCCAAGCAGATACCTGCCGCGAGCTCATCGACTGGGGAACAGAAGGCGCTGCTTCTCGGGATCATCCTCGCGCACCGCGATCTCGTCGCGGAGCTCCGCGGCAAACCTCCCGTCCTGCTACTGGACGAGGTCGCAGCTCATCTCGATCCAAAGCGCCGGGACGCCTTGTTCGCCCGTCTCGAGCCGTGCGGGCAGGTCTGGATGACCGCGACAGAAGCCGCGCTTTTCGAGGGGATTGCGAACGCAAGCCGGTTTCGTGTCGAGCCCGGTTTGATCGAACGCGCCTGATCGAACGCGCCTAATCCCGCAAAGAAGATTTCGTTCGCGGTCCACGCGCGCACGCGCGCACGCGTGACTTCGCTTGAAGAACGCCTATATCCTTTAATATGGCAATTCCCCCAGAAAACGTCGGCAATAACAATTCCTATGATGCCGAGAGCATCAAGGTTCTCAAGGGTCTCGACGCGGTTCGCAAGCGTCCGGGCATGTACATCGGCGATACCGATGATGGCTCGGGCCTTCACCACATGGTTTTTGAAGTTTCCGACAATGCCATCGATGAGGCGCTCGCGGGCCATTGCGACAGGGTTCTAATCATTCTTAATCCCGATGGGTCGGTCAGCGTTGAGGACAATGGACGCGGAATTCCGACCGGCATTCATTCCGAGGAAGGTGTTTCCGCGGCCGAAGTCATCATGACTCAGCTCCACGCCGGCGGAAAGTTCGAGAACACGTAACGACGACAATGCATATAAGGTCTCAGGCGGTCTTCATGGCGTCGGCGTCAGCGTCGTGAACGCACTATCGAATGGTTGGATCTCACCGATCTGGCGGGATGGCGAGGAGCATTTCATGCGCTTTCGCCATGGTGAACGCCCAAGCCCCGCTGAAAGTTGTTGGAAAATCCGACAAGCGCGGCACGCGCGTCACCTTCATGCCATCGTCGGAAACGTTCAAGCAGACCGAGTTTGATTTCGAGCTCCTCGAACATCGCCTGCGCGAGCTCGCGTTCCTGAATTCGGGCGTGCGCCTTGTCCTCACCGACGCGCGCCATGATGAATCCAAAGCGGTCGAGATGTTCTACGAAGGCGGGATCGGGGCGTTCGTGAAGTGGCTCGATCGCGCCAAGACTGCGCTGTTTGCCTGATCCGATCGCGATTACCGGCCAGAGGGACGACATCGGGATCGAGGTCGCTCTCGAGTGGAACGACAGCTATTATGAAAATGTCCTTTGTTTCACGAACAATATTCCGCAGCGCGACGGTGGGACACATCTTGCGGCCTTCCGAGCGGCGTTGACGCGAACGCTGAACAACTATGCCGATCGGTCGGGCCTTATGAAAAAGGAGAAGGTTGGGCTTACCGGCGACGACATGCGCGAAGGCCTAACTGCGATTGTTTCGGTCAAACTTGCCCGATCCCAAGTTCAGCTCGCAGACGAAGGACAAGCTCGTCAGCTCCGAAGTGCGGCAGCCGCTGGAGGGATTGATTGCGGACAAGCTGAGCGAGTGGCTCGAGGAAAACCCGGCGCTTGCGCGAACGATCGTCCTCAAGGTTATTGATGCGGCCGCCGCTCGTGAGGCCGCGCGCAAGGCTCGTGAGCTGACCCGCCGCAAGGGTGTACTCGATATCGCGTCGCTTCCCGGAAAACTTGCCGACTGTCAGGAACGCGATCCGGCCCTTTCCGAACTATTCCTGGTCGAGGGCGATTCGGCCGGAGGATCCGCCAAGCAGGGGCGCAATCGTCAGAACCAGGCGATCCTTCCGCTTCGAGGAAAGCTATTGAACGTCGAACGCGCGCGTTTCGACCGAATGCTTTCGTCCAAGGAAATCGGGACGATGATCCAAGCGCTCGGCGCGGGAATTCGCGAGGATTTCGATATTTCGAAGCTTCGTTATCACAAGATCGTGATCATGACGGACGCCGATGTCGACGGCGCGCATATCCGTACCCTGCTTCTCACCTTTTTCTATCGCCAGATGCCGCAGCTGATCGATAATGGGCATCTCTTCATTGCTCAACCGCCGCTCTACAAGGTCAGCCGCGGTCGGTCGGAAGTCTATCTCAAGGACGATGCAGCGCTCGACGATTATCTCGAGGGTGCCGGCCTTGAAGGCGTCGTTCTTGAAACGCCGGAGGGACAGCGTTCGGGCAACGATCTGAAAGGATCTGGTTGATCACGCGCGCCGGATGCGAACGCTGATGCGCTATGCGCCGCGGAAATATGATCCCGCAATCATTGAAGCGCTTGCGATCAATGGAGCGTTGAAAGCGGATCTCGATCGCAGAGGCGAAACAGGCAGCGGTCGCGACGGGTCGCTCAGTGGCTCGGCGCCGGCGGATCTCGAAGCTAGCTGGTCGGGCGAAGTCGCGCAGGAGGGCGGCTATCTTCTCAAGCGCATGTGGCGCGGGGTCACGGACGCCTACATCATCGAGCCAAGCTTTCTTGTTTCGGCCGAGGCGCGCAAGCTCGATGCGCTGGCGAAGGAACAGGCGAGTGCCTACGCGCATCCGTCACGTTCTGAGAACGGTGAAGAAAGGGACCGCCTCGGAGCCAAGAGCCCGCGATTCAAATCGGCGAGGGTGAGGACACACCCGAGGAAACCGCCTCCGAGAGTCAGGGGCAAGCCGATCCCAGTCACGCGACCTTCAGAACTCCTCGAGGCCGTTCTTGCGGCTGGCCGCAAGGGCCTCTCGATCCAGCGCTACAAGGGTCTTGGCGAAATGAATGCGGAGCAGCTCTGGGAGACGACGCTCGATCCATCAAATCGATCGCTGCTTCGGGTCGAGGTTGCGCAGGCCGATATCGCGGACGAGATTTTTACCCGGCTGATGGGCGACGTGGTCGAACCTAGGCGCGAGTTCATTCAGGACAATGCGCTGAGCGTCGCAAACCTCGACGTTTAGGAACCAATTCGGCTGCGAGGCTATTGGCGAACGCGTGAGCATCTGTCCTCGATCACGCTTGCCAGCTATAATATGCACAAGGCGGTCGGCCTCGACGGGAGGCGCGATCCGCATCGTGTGCTCAAGGTGCTTCAGGAAATCGACGCCGATATCGTCGCCCTTCAGGAGGCCGACAAGCGCATTGGCGGTCGCGGCTCGACAGTTCCGCACGAGCTCATCGACAGCCACGGGATGTACAAACCGGTGCACTTTGGAGTTCGCCACAAGCGGGTGTTCGACCGCGCCCGACGTCATGCCGACCGCCTGCTCAAGTTCAACACCCGAAACATTGGGTGGCACGGCAATGCGATCCTCGTGAAGCGCCACATCGGAGTGCTTGGCTGCGCGGCGCTCGATCTTCCGATGCTTGAGCCGCGCGGTGCGGTCATTGCCGAGCTGCTGATCGAGGACAGGCCCTGCGAGTTGTCGGCATGCACCTCGATCTTTCAGGGCTGTGGCGAAGCCGCCAAATGCGCGCAATTCTTGAAGCGATCGCGGCGCGCCCGCAGAAGATGCCAACGGTTTTGATGGGCGACACCAACGAATGGCGAACGGCTCGGGCTGCCTTGAACGAGCTCGAGCTGCGAGTTTCATCGTCGCTCCGACCGGACCAAGTTTCCATGCCCGCCATCCGGTTGCACCAGCTTGATCGGATCATCGTCGATCAAGCAATTGAGCATCGAGGCGGCTGGCGTTCACATGAGCCCGATTGCGCGACGTGCTTCGGATCATCTTGCCGATTTGGGCGAGGGTTCGACCCTAGACGTGTGAAATCGTGGCAATCGGCTTTCGGGAAGTTTAAAGTGCGATCTTTCTCAAGCGGCGCCTCTGGATTGACGATCCAATCCCCATCGCCTCGCGATATTTCACGACCGTTCTGCGAGCGATGTCGAATCCCTTCTGTCTTCAGGAGAGCTGCGAGCGCATCGTCGCTTAGGATTTCGTCCTCCGCACCAATCAGCTGCTTTATCGCAGCCTTGACGGCTTCCGCCGCGGCTCCCTCGCCTTCGGCCGAATGGACACCCGAACCAAAAAAATATTTGAGTTCGTAAAGGCCGCGGTCGCAAAGCACATATTTGTTCGATGTCACGCGACTGATCGTCAATTCGTGCATGCCGATCGCTTCAGCGACTTCGCGCAACGTCATCGGCTTCATCGCCGAGACCCCGCGCTCGAAAAATCCCTGTTGGCGAGTCACGATTTCGGACACCACTTTCACGATCGTTCGAGCGCGCTGGTCCAGCGCCTTCACGAGCCAATTGGCATTTTGAAGACATTCGCTGAGCCATGCCCGTGATTGCTTGTCCTGCGGACCGGATTTGAGCTCCTGATAATAGCGCCGGTTCACGAGCAGGCGCGGAAGGTCGCCTGATTGAGCTCGACTGCAAACAAGCCCCGGACCGATTTTCGAACGAATACGTCGGGAGCAACCTCGGTTGCTGATCCTCTCGAGATGCGGCAGCCGGGTTTGGGATCAAACGCTCGAAGCTCGCTTGATCATATCCGACGAGATCTTCGTCATCGACTCAGCAGATGCGTTTGAGATCGGAGGTTCGGCCCTTCGAAAGTAGGTCGAGATTGTCGATGAGACCGGGCCATTGCGGGATCGTAGCGGTCAACAGACTTTGCCTGGAGCGCAAGGCATTCGGATAGCGAACGCGCGCCAACGCCCGCGGGGTCGAGATCCTGAACAAGACGGAGCGCCTGCTCGACAAGCTGCAACGGACGCACCGCTCAATTCCGCGATCTGTTCTAAAGGCACGGTCAGATAGCCGGTTTCATCGAGCGTTTGGGCAATGATCCGGGCAAGATCACCGATGTCTCCGGAAACGCCGTGCAGCTGATCGATCAAATGCTCGGCAAGCGAGCCGGCCGAATATTGGACTTGGTCGAAATCAAAGGCCTCGTCGCTTCGAGACGGTACGTCACGACGTCGGAGACGCTGTCAGTCTCGAGAGCTTCGCTCGCCCAGTCGATGTCGAGCGGTCGGTCGTCATCAGCATGTCCAAGGATAAGATCGTCGGCGCCAGGGTCTTCGGGCGATTCATCGCTATCCGAGCTCTTCGGAAACCAAGTCGCCGCACGGGTTGCTCGGAAGGCTCCTCCTGGCCTGCTTCGAGCAGCGGGTTCTTGGCGAGTTCCTCGGCGATGAAGGCATCGAGCTCCAGATTGCTGAGCTGCAGAAGCTGGATCGCCTGCCTCAGCTGCGGAGTGAGGACCAGCTGCTGGGATTGGCGAATGCTTAGTGAGGGGCCCAAGCCCATGATGTGCCTCGTTACAGAGCGAAGCTCTCGCCGAGGTAAAGGCGCCGGACCTCGGGGTCCGCGACCAAAGCTTCGGGAGTTCCTGCGAACAGAACCTGACCATCATAAATGATGCAGGCGCGGTCCACGATATCGAGTGTCTCGCGGACGTTGTGATCCGTGATGAGAACGCCGATGCCTCGACTTTTCAATTCACGAACCAGCTCGCGAATGTCGGCGATCGAGATGGGGTCGATCCCAGCGAAAGGCTCGTCGAGAAGCATGATCGTCGGTTCGGCCGCGAGCGCGCGCGCGATTTCGCAGCGGCGCCGCTCGCCGCCCGACAGCGCCATCGCCGGCGAATCCCGAGACCGACAAGGCCGAACTCGGACAAGAGCTGCTCCAGTCGAGCACGCCGCTTGTGGCGATCGGGCTGGGCAGCCTCGAGGACGGCCATGATATTGCCTTCAACTGTCAAGCCCCGAAAGATCGAGGTTTCCTGCGGCAGATAGCCAAGGCCGAGAATGGCGCGGCGGTACATCGGAAGTCCGGTGATGTCTTCGCCATCGAGAAAAATTCGACCGCTGTCGGGCTTCACCAGTCCCATTATAGAATAAAAGCAGGTGGTCTTCCCGGCTCCGTTTGGACCAAGTAAACCGACCACTTCGCCACGATGAATGTCGAGCGAAACGTCGTGGAGGACGGCGCGGCGGTCATAGGACTTGGCGATCGAACGGACTTCGAGTCCGCCGGTGACCTCGCGAGTTTCGCTCAAGGGCCGAACGATCGTGGCCGCGTCGTTCATCGATTGACGATCTATTTCCGCTGCGCCGAAGCCGGCTGCTGCTGGGCTTGCGGCACGGTGAAATGGCCGGTGACTCGGCCACCGCTCGAATTGACGCCGGGAGGGCCGCCATCGATCACCGCTCGGCCGGAATTCAAATCAATCACCAAGCGCGACCCGTTCACCTGATTGTTGGCGCGGGTAAGCTGGACGTTGCCAATGAGAGTGATGAGCTTTCGATCGAGGTCGTAGATTCCAAAATCGCCCTTGGCCGTTTCGGAAGGATCGCGGACCACGACTCCTCCGGCAGCATCGAGGCGGTTGATCTGGAGGTTTGTGCTCGCCTGACCGCCCGAATAGGCAACGGTCAAACGCTGAGTGTCGAGCGAGAGGTCAGCCTGAGTTGCGTGCACGTTTCCGGTGAAGACTGCGCGGTCGGCGCGATCCTGAACTTCGATTCGATCGGAACTGACGTCGACGGGCGCATTGGTATTATGCCCCTTGAGTGCGGACGTCGGTTGCTGCTTTTCGACCTGGGCGAAGGCGCCCGATGCGGCGACCGCTGCAATTGCAAACAGGGGTGCAAGGATGATGCCAAAAATGCGCACGCCTATCATCTGACGGCCCCTTGAATGATTTTCAAGCGAGCGCCGTGATCGAGCACAACCGTTCGCTGGCCAAGATCGGCGTGGAGCTCGCCTGCTTGGAACTGCCCGAGGCGCATCGATCCGGCGACCGGTCCTGCGCTTGCAAGCTGGCGCTGCTTCAGATCGACCATCACGTTGCTGGTCGCGAGACGATAGCCATTCGCCCCTTGAACGTTGACCGGGCCATCAACCATGACTTTCTGAGTATCGAGATTGTAGCGGCCCTGGTTCGCGGCGATGAGCAGGGGCCCCTGCGCAAGATTCAGCCGTGCTGACATGCCTGCGATATCGACCACCGGCACATCGGAACTTCGCTGAATCGCCCGATTGGCAATCATCATGAATTCCTGACCCTTATCGTCGGTCCCGACGTATCGCGCCTGCTCGACCCGCATTCTTTCGGGCGCGTTTGCTACCTTTTTCTTGTCGAGAATGAAGCTGACGTCGCTGTGCTTTCCCAAGGGAGCAAGGGCGAGCACTGCAACAAGAACGCCAACCGCTGCTGGAAGCACGATCTTTGACCAGCGGACCAGTCGGTCGTGCGCACTTCCAGGAATCGCCCAGCGGACCTTGCGCGTACGCTGACCGATCGCCCGTTCAGCCATTTCAGGTTCAGCCGTCATGCGCGAAAATGTCCTGCTCGGCCCAGCCGGCAATGTCGAGCATCGCGCGCGCCGGCAGAAAGTCGAAGCAGGCGAGTGCAAGATCGGTCCGGTCCTCACGCTCGAGCCGCTCATCGAGCTTCTCCTTAAGGGCATGGAGATAACGAACGTCGCTTGCCGCATATTCGCGCTGCGCGTCGGTAAGCTCGTCCGGCTCCCCAGTCGCTGGTCTGCTGCTGTTTGGAAAGATCGATGGCCGAGGAGTTCCTTCACCAGATCCTTGAGCCCATGGCGGTCGGTATAGGTCCGAACGAGCCGGGATGCGGTGCGAGTGCAATAAAGAGGCGCTGCGACGATGCCGAGATAGGCCTGCATAATTCCAACGTCGAATCGCGCGAAATGATAGAGTTTGAGTCGGTTCGGGTCGGCCAGCAGGCGTTTTAAATTCGGCGCCGAATAGTCGCTTCCGCGCCGAAACCGAACGAGATGTTCGTCCCCCTTGCCGTCGGAAAGCTGAACGACGCACAGCCGATCGCGGCCGGCAATGAGGCCCATCGCCTCGGTGTCGACCGCGATTGGCCCGTCTGCAAATCTTACCTCAGGCGGGCAGGTCTTCTTCGTGCAGATAAACTGCCATTGTCACTCCTCTGAAGGGAGCTTTTAAGCGCTTTAGTCCGCCAGGCCCGCTTGCCAGCCCTGTCCCGAACTGAGTCACTAGAGCCGGCTGCATTTTTCCTGTAAGGGTCTGCGGTGCGTGAGTGGATTACGCGCTATGACCGGTTGCGCCATTTGGCCCGAGCGCGTTGGTTTTTGGGGTAGGCGGGCTGATTAAGTTCGGACGGTACATGGGTTTCGATAGAGGGCGCAAGGGGGACCGCGGCGGGCGCGGTCGTGACAAGCGCGAAGGTTTCGGCGAAGAAAATTTCGGCGAGTTTAGTGGATTTCAGGAGCGCGGCGGCTTCGCTGGTCGTGGCGGCTTTGGAGATCGCGGTGGTTTCGGCGGCGGCGGTGCCGGCCCCAGTGGCGGCGGCGGCGGCGGTTATGGTGACCGCGGCGGCTTCGGCGGCGGCGGTGGCGGCGGTGGCGGCGGCTTTCGCGGCGGCGGCGGAGGCGGTGGCTTTCGCGGCGGCGGCGGCGGCGGCGGCGGTGGCGGAATGCCCCCGCAGGTCGTTGGCGAAGGCAAGGGAATCGTCAAATTCTTCAATCCCCAAAAGGGGTTTGGCTTCATCGTTCGCGATGATGGCGGCGAAGACGTCTTCGTTCACATTTCCGCAGTGGAGCAGGCGGGACTGACCGACCTTGCCGACGGCCAGCCGCTGGAATTTACGCTTGTCGATCGCGGCGGCCGGATTTCAGCGACCAACCTCAGGATTGACGGCGAGCCGATGGCGGTCGAGCGGCGGCAGCAGCGGTGGCTGGCCTCAGCGCCAGCTGACCGGAGAAAAGGCGAGCGGAACGGTGAAGTTCTTCAACGCGATGAAAGGCTTCGGCTTCATTCAGCGCGATGATGGCCAGCCCGACGCGTTCGTCCACATTTCGGCGGTCGAGCGCGCCGGGATTCCGACGCTCAACGAAGGCGACCGACTCGAGTTCGAACTTGAGGTCGATCGACGCGGCAAGAATGCGGCGGTCAACCTTACTGCGCTCGGCTGAGCTGTTTCGCTATTCGGACAGAACAAAAGAAGGGCCGGCGTCGTTGCCGGCCCTTTTCTTTGGCTAGAGTGCGCTCGCGTAAAATGCGGCCAGATCGGCCTTGAGCTGCCGCGCCGAGACTGGGTCGATATAGATCATGTGACCCGCCGGATAGAATTTGTACTGCACGTTCGACTGAAGCTGCGGCTCCAGTGCCATGTGATGAAATTCATATTCCGCGCCATGAAACGGGGTCGCAAGATCGTACAGCCCGTTTACGGATAGGACCTTGATGCGCGGGTTCTCGACGGATCGTATCTGCAAGATCGACGGCCGTGTCCGCAATCTGCTGATGGCCTTCCGCAGACTTGTGAGTCAGATCCCAACTTTCTCCGATGCCGGCGTAATTGTTGGCCCGGTAAGTGAGTGGCGTTCGGTAACCCAAATCACGGAAGAGATAATCGTTGAGCGCCGCCGCGAAGCCGCCGGTAATTGCACTTCCCTGAGGGTCATAATCGGCCCGATCGCCGACATTGTCGGGTTCGCTCCCAAGGAAGCGCGAATCGAGTCGGCCGACGATCTCATGGCGGTCGCGAAGCAATTCGCGCCTGAACCGGCCAGGATTAACCCGAAGGTTCGCGCGCATGATGTAGTCGACACCAAGACCCGTCAGCTGTGACATCTGCTGGGCCACAGACTGCTTCTCGGCGTCGCTGATTGCATTGCCCTTCTGAAGCGCTGCAGCATAAGGGCCGCTTGCGAACTGTCGGGCGAATCGAGGAACGCGTCGAGTGGCGGTTTTCCGGGAATCTTGCCGTGATACCAGGCGTCGGCGGCATAGGTCGGAAGGAAGTCGATATCCGCCTGATCACCTTCGAAGTCGGCGAAATTAAACACCGTCGACATGAAGGTGATTCCATTGAGCTGGACACCCTGGTCGAACAAGGCCCGCGAAAGCCCCGCGGCGCGCGTCGTTCCGTAGCTTTCGCCAATGATGAACTTCGGGCTGTTCCAGCGCTCGTATACCGTGAGCTAGCGCTCGATTGTCCGAGTGAAGGCGTCGAGATCCTTGTCAACTCCGAAAAAGTCCTTGGTCTCGGCTTTCCCGATCTCGCGGGACAGACCTGTCGTTGGAGCATCGATGAAAACAAGATCGCTGATATCGAGCAGAGTGTCGGGATTGGGACCGTAGCGAAACGGTGGTCCTGGAATGGTCACGGGATTGGACGCGTCCATTTTCATCGGGCCGAACGAACCCATGTGGAGCCACATCGTCGAGGATCCCGGACCTCCGTTGAACAGGAAGGTGAGAGGACGCGGACGACCATCGGCCGTCGGGACCGTATAAGCGACATAGAACATGCTCGCGATCGGCTCGCCCTTGTCGTTGCGGATTGTGAGATGCCCGGGCGTTGCGATGTACGACGAGCGTTCGACCCTGGAAGGGAATGGCTCGGCGGACCGGCTGAGCATCTTCCTCGACGCTTGCTTTGACATTGTCCGCGTCGGGTTTGGGAGCGTCGGCCTTGGCTTCCTTGGTTGGAGCGTCGCCGGCAGGCTGGGTATCGGCTGCATATGCGTCCGCTCGCCATGAGCAGCGAGAGCCCCAAGAAAATGGGTCGCATCACTGTCCTTTCACCGGAACTGGATTTCCTTCGACCATCACATAGCCAACGCGCTGAACCGCAGTCGGATCGACCAGCGGGTCTCCGTTGACTGCAATCAGATCGGCAGACTTGCCCGGATCAAGCGTTCCCGTTTCGGCGGACAGGCCCATCAGGTCGGGACCGCCCTTGGTCGCTGCGATCAGCGCGTCACGAGGGCTCATTCCGCCCTTGGTGACCATCAGCGCGAGTTCCTTGTTGGCTTCGGTATGCGGCGCAACCGCGCTGTCGGTTCCCAAAGCGATCTTGACCCCGTTTCGATAGGCAAGATTGAGGCCCTTCCCCCAAACGCCGAGCGTCTGGCGCGCCTTCGCTTCGCTGGCGGGCGTCAAGATGCCCTTCCCAAGAGCGTTCGCAACCCCGCTGAATGCCATCAGAGTCGCGACATAATATGTGCCGCGCGCCTTCATGTCCCTGGTACCTTGTTCATCGATGAAGGTGCCATGTTCGATCGAATCGACGCCCGCCCGAACGGCCGCATCGATGCCCCTGGTGCCATGAGCGTGGGCCGCGACCTTGAGGCCCATGAAGTGCGCCATGTCGCAGATCGCCTTCATCTCTTCGTCCGTGAAATGCTGTTCAAGACCGCGCGTGCCGGGATCGAGAACGCCGCCGGTCGCCATGATCTTGATCCAGTCGACGCCGGCCGCAGCGAGTTTGCGGACGACCTTCTGGCATTCCTGAGCTCCGGTGCAGACCGAAGGGTCGAGATTGGCTTCATCCATCGCCGCTGCAAGCTCGGGAGGAAGGCCCGTGGTTGGATCGGCGTGGCCGCCAATGATCGAAAGCGGGGCGCCCGCGACCCTGATTCGGGGACCGGGGAAACGCCCTTCGGCGACAGCGTCGCGAACCGCAATGACAGCGCTGGTGTCGCCGCCGAGATCGCGCACGGTCGTGAAGCCGCCCTGAGCCATTTCGAGTGCATGGGTGAGACCAACGGTCGCGTCGATAAGGAACCGAATATTTCTGAGTAAAGCCCTGGTACCAGGGTTGCCCGCTCGTTCCGGTAAGATGGACATGGACGTCCGTCATTCCCGGCATCACCGTTAGCGTCGCGCTCATTGACAATCGTGGCGCCCGCCGGTGCCACAAAGCCATCTTCGATCCGGGCAATTCGCCCATGATCGACAATCACTGTCGATGCGCCCCGCTCTGGCTGAGCGCAGCATCAACGATGAGATGGCCCGCCTGAACGGCATAGGTTTGCAGCGTCGCTGGCGCTGGCCATCGCCAACGCTGCTGCGCCGGCGAGCAATTTTTTCCTCATGGAATCCCCTTCCCCCTGAACATGCCAGCAGGCTTAGAACGCGTCTGGCGGAAGCATCAAGTGATCATGGCTTTGAGGTTTGCCAGTCGGTCGGCTTCAGCCGCCGGTTTGTCGATCCGTATCCGGCTGATGCGCGGGAAACGCATTGCAAGCTCCGGATTTGTGCCGGCTGCTGGTGTGGATGGAATCGAACGCGACCTCGAGCACGAGAGTCTTCTCAACTTCACGCACCGGTCCAAAGCGCTGGACTGTGTGGGCGCGGATCCAGCGGTCGAGCCATTTCAGTTCCTCATCGGTAAATCCGAAATAGGCTTTCCCGACGGGAAGAAGTTCATTCTCATCGCTCCAGCAACCAAAGGTATAGTCGCTGTAATAGCTCGATCGTTTCCCCGAGCCCCGCTGCCGCGTACATGAGGACGCAGTCGGCAGTTAAGCGGATCGCGTTTCCACTTGTACCAGAGCCCGGCTCTTCGCCCCGCGACATAGGGGCTGTCGCGCCGCTTGAGCATAATGCCCTCGATCGCGACGTCGCGCGCATTGAGGCGAAGATCTTCAAGTTCCTCGAACGTTTTGACGGTGATCAGCTGCGAGAGATCAAAGCGTCGATCGTCGAGCCTTTTCGCAAATTCTTCGAGCCTTTCGCGCCGATCTTCCCAAGCGAGCCCGCGAAGATCGGAATGATCTTCGAAAAGGATATCGTACATGCGCACGAACGCCGGGATACGCGGACAGCATCTTGCTGCTCACTGTCTTTCGGCCGAGCCGTTGCTGAAGCGCATTGAAGCTTGCTGCAGCGCCTCCGTGGATGTCGGCTTTGCCCTGGTCGTCTCCACGCACCAGAAGTTCGCCGTCGAGTACGTCCCTGGCGTTGAAAATGCCTCGGCGACATCGGGAAAGCTGCGCGAAATGTCGTCGCCCGTTCGGCTGTAGATTCGCGTTTGACCGCCGGAGTGAACGAGCTGAACCCGGATCCCGTCCCACTTCCATTCCGCAGCATAATCGTCGAGCGACACTGTGATTTTGTCGAGCGGGTGCGCAAGCATAAAGGGTCGAAAAATTGGAATATCGCGCGCATCGGGACGATCCGAGCGCCCTTCGGCCCAATCGAAAAGCTCGCCAAAGGGTGGACTTAGTCCATGCCAGACTTCCTCGACCGATTCGACTTCGAGATCGAACGCATCGGCAAAAGCCTGCTTTGCAAGCCGAGCGCTGATTCCAACCCGAAGCTCACCGGTTGCGAGCTTTAGTAGCGCAAATCTGCCGGACGAATCGAGATGATCGAGCATCGAGGCAAGGACATGCGGCGCATCGAGCCGGGACGCGGCTTTCAGCCGCTCGACCGCATCCGAAATTCGAATCGTCGAATCGTCGAATTCCGTTTGGCCGGTTTTTGAGCTTGGCCAGAGCAGCGCCACGGTTTCGGCCATGTCCCCCACATAGTCACGGCTCATGTAGAGCAGAACCGGATCGACGCGTTCTTCGGCAATGGCTCGAACGGCGGCGTGTTTGACTGTCGGGATGCTGAGTGTTCCGGTCAAAGCCGCAAGGCCAAAGCCCCGATCCGGATCGGGCGTGTTGGCAAGATAATCCCCAATAAGCTTGAGCTTCGTGTTCCGCGACCGGGTATAGACGAGAGCGTCGAGCAGCTGCGAGAAGGCGCGCATGGGATTGTTTACGCGTTCGACCGCGAACTTGTTTCCATCAGCGGTGTGAAATCTCGGGTCAGTTCTTCCCGATTTTAATTTTCGGCGATCCTCACGTTCGAATTAGTGGAGGCGCACCGCAAGCGCTGCAAGGATGGTTCCACAGTCGCTCTCCGACCGGCTCTCCAGTGCTTCATCGACGTGTTCGAGACAGGAATGCAAGGCGATGCGATGTCCCGGAAGAAGTGCGAATTGGGCGGAACATCGGGCAAGAGTTTCGAGGGCAGTCAGACCGTGCGCTGCCGCGAGCTCGCGGATTGCGTCCATGCGTTCGTGGAGATCGAGCGGAGAAAGCCGCGGGCCAGCCTCGCGAATCTCGGCGATTTTGCGCCCGACCTTTGAACGAACCGTTGCGAGTGGATCTGCGGTCATCACCAATTCTCCCTGGCATCAGCCTCGCGCAGGAAGGTTAAAGCCGGGTTAGCGTCTTCAATCGGTTGACAGAATCGCGTGTTTTGGCCATGGGAACCGCGCGATTGCGAGCGGCGTTCGAGCCGCTCTTCTTTTTTGTGAGATTGGGAATAGTCCAATGGCGAAGCCGGCAACGGTCAAGATCAAGCTCGTCAGCAGCGCGGACACGGGCTTCTTTTACGTGACGAAGAAGAATCCGCGGACCAAGAGCGAGAAGCTGAGCTTCAAGAAATATGATCCGGTCGCGCGTAAGCACGTCGAATTCAAGGAATCGAAGATCAAATAATCGGTGCGATCTTCGTTTTGAAGTTTCAAAAGACGGCAGGCACGCAGCTCACTCGTTATTGAGGCGCCTTGCGCTTGTAGGGTGGTTCAGGTTTCTTCGCCGCCCGCTTCGGCGGGGCCCGGAGCGCCGTCGCTTTCGTTTGCCCAGCTCTCGGGCGCCTCTCCGGTCGGATCCGACGATCGCTCGTCCTGAAGTAGCTCGTCGACGGCTTCGGCGAACTTCATCACCGAGATGGGCTTGGTGACATAGGATTGCGCTCCAGCAGTCCGAATGAGTTCCTCATCGCCTCTTGCCGAATAGGCGGTCACCGCCATGATCGGGACATTAGCCAGCTTCTCGTCCTTTCGAATCATTCGAATGAGATCGAGGCCGCTCACATGAGGAAGTTGAATGTCGGTAATCACGAGATCGGGCGAAAATTTCTGTGCCGCCTCGAGTGCGTTTCGGCTGTCCGTAACAGCTTCGGGCTCATGCCCGTGCGCAGCCAGAAGGTCGCAAAACAGCTTGATGTTGAGCGCATTGTCCTCGACGATCAGGATCTTGGCCAAGTTGCTTCCTTCAAGAAATCTGCCGATTCATTCTACTCCGTGAGAACGCAAACGCACAACGATTCGGACGCACTGGCGCTCGCTGCGCTTGCTGAAACGCTTCGTGACGAGCGCCGGGCTCGCCGATTCCTCGATCTGACCGGAATTGGCACAGAGGAGCTTCGGGCACGGGTTGGCGAGCCAAGTCTTCTTGCCGGGCTCTTGCGTTTTCTCGAGGCACACGAACCCGATCTCCTGTTCGTCGCTCAAAAGCTTGGTGTTACCCCCGATCTCCTCGTACAGGCGCGCCGCGACCTCGAAGCCAAAGGACGGCAATGAAAACGATCGTGATCACCGGCGCGACCGCTGGATTCGGCGAAGCTGCAGCACGCAAATTCGTGTCTTCGGGATGGAAGGCGATCGGCACCGGACGGCGGGGCGACCGTCTGAAGAGCCTGCAGGACGAACTTGGAGATTTGTTTCTGCCTCTCGAGGTGGACATGCGCGACGTTGCCAGTGTCGAAAGTCTCGGAAACTTGTCGGCGCCGTGGAACGAGATCGACCTTTTGCTCAACAATGCGGGGCTTGCGCCGCCCACCGATCCTCTTCCTGACACCGACTGGAACCGGATCGACGAGGTCATCGAAACCAATGTGACGGGCCTTGTCGCTCTAACCAGAGCCCTTCTCCCAACGCTCATCGAGCGAAAGGGACAGATCATCAATCTTTCCTCTGTCGCTGCCACCTATCCCTACAAGGGAGGCGCCGTTTACGCCGGGACCAAGGCGTTCGTTCGCCAATTCTCGCTCGATCTCAGAAGCGATCTTGAAGGTTCAGGCGTTCGCGTGACCTCGGTTGAGCCCGGCATGGCCGAAACCGAATTCACGATTGTTCGCACCGGTGGCGACGAAGAGGCGTCAAAGAAGCTCTATTCCGGGATGAACCCGATCACTGCGAACGACGTTGCCGAACTGTTCTGGTGGCTTGCGAACCTGCCCCCGCATCTCAACGTCAATGTGATCGAGTTGATGCCCGTCAGCCAGAGCTTTGCGGGATTCAAGATCGCCCGCGACTCATAGCCGATCGAGCCGATCGAAGGCGTCTAAGTCCATTTAAAAATTTCGCACATTTCGGACAGGATTGCCGAAAAACTTGACCGGAATGCGATCGGCGTGTTGAGCGACGCTCATGAGCATCGACAATCGTCTCGCTGAGCTTGGAATTTCGCTTCCCCAGGCTGCGGCTCCCGTCGCGTCCTATGTTCCTGCCGTCAAAGCGGGCGGCATGCTTCACGTTTCCGGACAGATCAGCTTTGCTGAGGACGGAAGCCTCATCACCGGTCGCCTCGGCGAGACTGTCGATCTCGAAAAAGGCCAGCAGGCTGCGCGCCGTTGCGGAATCATGCTTCTTTCCCAGATCAAGGCTGCGCTCGGCAGCCTCGACAAGGTCGAGCGGGTCGTGAAGCTTGGGGTATTCGTCAACAGCGCGCCATCGTTCACCGATCAGTCCAAAGTTGCAAACGGCGCCTCGGAACTGATGCAGGAGGTATTTGGAGAGGCCGGAAGGCACGCGCGAAGCGCGGTTGGTGTTGCGGTTCTTCCGCTTGGTGTTGCGGTTGAGGTGGACGCAATCATCGCCGTGAAGGCTTAAGTTCAGGCAGGTGCAGCTATCCGCTTGAGACAATGGCGGATCACGAAGCCCAGATTCTTGCACGAATTGCATCCGGCGTGGCGCCGCTGAGCGCGGCCCAATGGGACCAGCTTGCGAACGGCGATCCCTTTGTCGGTCATGCTTTCCTGTCGTCGCTCGAAGATTCGTTAAGCGTCAGCCCTGGAACCGGTTGGACTCCCGCGCCGATTCTTGTCGAGGACCAGTCTTCGCGGCTGATCGCCGCGGCCCCTGCATATCTCAAGACCCACAGCCAGGGAGAATATATCTTCGATCACGCCTGGGCCGATGCCTGGGAGCGAGCTGGCGGCCAATATTATCCCAAGCTCCAGATCGCAATTCCATTCACTCCGGTTCCTGGACCACGACTTCTAGGATCGCGGCCGCAGCAGCTTCTTGCTGCGATCGAAGCAGTCACCTTACAGAACGAACTCTCGTCGGCGCATCTCACGTTCATGGACCAACCGACCGAAACAGAGTGTACCAAACGCGGATGGCTCATCCGCCATGGCATCCAATATCATTGGTTCAACCGCGGCTATCAAAGCTTCGATGACTTCTTGAATGCGCTCAGCAGCCGTAAGCGCAAGACGTTGCGCAAGGAGCGCGTGTCCGCTCGGTTTGGGCTCGAATTTCGAATTCTGCAGGGGAACGAGATCCGCTCTCGTGACTGGGATTCGATGTGGGCCTTTTACCAGGACACCGGATCACGCAAATGGGGACATCCCTATCTGACCCGCCAGTTCTTCGACATGGTCGGCGAGCGTATGGGCGATCGTCTTCTATTGTTTTTTGCCTGTCGTGACGGCGAACCGATTGCGGGGGCACTTAATTTTCTCGGGCCCGACACGCTCTACGGCCGCTATTGGGGCGCGCTCGAGGACCGTCCCTTTCTTCACTTCGAGCTCTGCTACTATCAGGCGATCGAGTGGGCGATTTCGAACCGCCTCGCTTCGGTCCAGGCCGGCGCTCAGGGAGAACATAAGATTGCTCGCGGCTATGAGCCGGTAATTACCCGATCAGCACATTTCATTGCGAACCGGGGTTTGCGCGAGGCGATTGCGAATTTTCTCTCGGCTGAGCGCGAGGCCGTGAACGAGGATATTCACTTCCTCAAATCAACGCTTCCTTACCGCTCCTCGTCTGCCGAATAGATCCGGACCGTCCGACCGCTTGCATCGGCCATTGCGCGATACATTGCAGGGGTTGTGAATCCCCAGGCCGCGTCGCCGTTGGGAGCAACCGCAATCAATCCGCCTTTGCCACCAAGCCCTGCAATATCCGAAAGGACGCAATCGAGCGCTTGCTGGAGCGATTGTCCGCCCAAACGGACGCGCTCGGCTAGTTGATGCGCAGCAACCGCGCGGATGAAATATTCTCCCGAGCCTGTCGCCGAAACCGCCGCCGACCGGTCATCGGCATAGGTTCCAGCACCAATAAGAGGAGAATCGCCGACACGGCCGAAGCGTTTCGCAGTCAAACCGCCCGTCGAGGTCGCAGCAGCGACATGACCATCGCAGTCGACTGCAACTGCGCCCACGGTGCCATATTTGATTTCATCGTCAAACCCGCCTTCGCCCAGAAGTTCGTGGAGCTGGCGGCGACGCTCGGGAATCTCGAACCAGCTGTTTGGGACCTGATCAAGGCCATGGTTGCGGGCGAACTCGTCGGCGCCTTTGCCGGACAGAAACACGTGCGGTCCTTGATCGAGTAGACAGCGCGCAAGACTGATTGGAGCTCGGGTTGTCCTCAATCCTGCAACTGCTCCCGCACTACGCTCTTTTCCGTCCATGATTGCAGCATCAAGTTCAATGCAGCCGGTCGCCGTCAAAACGCTTCCGCGACCGGCGTTGAAGGCTGCGTCTTCTTCGAGAATGCGCACGGCAGCTTCGACTGCATCGAGGGCGCTTTCATGCCTCGCAAGGATTGCCGCGCCTTCGGCTAGGGCGGCTTCGAGCCCCGCTCGGGCCGAACGTTCGTGCTCCTCGTCGATCGAGCCCGGCCGCATCGATCCTGCACCGCCGTGAATTACCAGTCGCCATCGTGCTTCCGTCATCGCCGGGCCAATAGCGGCCATGCTCCATGCGCGCCAGTTGACTGAGCCAAACTCAAGATATAATTATGATATCAGATTATGGAGACAGGCATGGCGGATGGAAAACCAATTGCGCTTTCTGCGACTAGCGAACGGGACGCAAGAACGTCGAGCGGCTACACGATGCTCGTCATTCTCCTTCTCGCGTTCCTTGCAGATATTTATGGGTTTCAAAGGCTCGGCCCAGCTGCGGACATCATGAGCTTGGCGATTGTCGTCGTCGCGACCGTGGTTTTCGTCCTTATCGTCCCGGGCTTCTACATGCTTCAACCCAACCAGGCCGCGGCGATCACATTGTTCGGTGAATATCGCGGGACAGATCGCGCCACCGGTCTTCGCTGGACATGGCCCTGGATGTCGAAAAAGAAAGTCTCGGTTCGCGCCAACAATTTCATTTCGGAGAAAATCAAGATCAATGATCTTCGCGGCAATCCAATCGACATTGCCGCCCAGATCGTCTGGCGCGTCGTCGATACTGCCCAGGCCATCTTCGACGTCGACGATTACAAACAGTTCGTGCGCGTTCAGGTCGAAGCCGCGATCCGCACTGTCGGTGCGCATTATCCGTATGACGACTTTGAGCATCATGAAGTGAGTCTGCGCGGCAATCACGAGGAAATCGGAGTCGAACTCAGGAAGGAGCTAATTGCGCGGCTCGCGGTCGCCGGCATTACCGTCGACGAATGCGGGCTGACCTATCTTGCTTATGCCCAGGAGATCGCCGGCGCGATGCTTCGCCGTCAGCAGGCCGAGGCTGTGGTCGCTGCTCGTCGAACTCTCGTCGAGGGCGCAGTTGGAATGGTCGAGATGGCGCTTGATGCATTGTCCGAAAAGAACGTTGTCGAACTCGACGACGAGCGACGCGCAGCGATGGTTTCGAATTTGATGGTCGTGCTTTGCGGTGAGCGCGAAGCTCAGCCGGTCGTCAACACCGGTACACTCTACCAGTAGGAGCGCGCCGTGGGCGGCGGCGAACGCAAATCCTATCCGCTGCGCGTTGACTCCGCGCTCTGGGCGGCAATCGAGCGCTGTGCCGCCGCGGAGCTTCGCAGCGTAAACGCCGAGGTCGAATGCCTCCTTCGTGAAGCGCTCGGCGCCCGCGGCATCAACCTTCGGCCTCCGCGCCCGAGAAGGCGCGGCCGGCCCCCAAAGGAAAAAGGCAAATGAACGACCGTCCCGAAGGTTTGAACCAAAGCGCTACGGGTTTGGAACAGGGCTTCCGATCGCCTGGCAGGGCCGGCTGGTCCTTGTCGGCTTCATCGTCGTGATTGCAGCGTTCGTTTTACGTTTTCCGAACCGGCCTGCGGCGCTCGTCGCCGCAATGATCCCACTGTTCACTCTGTTCGCCATTCTCTGTGCGCGAACGACAAAAGGCGGCTTGCGATGGCGTCGGCCGAAACAAGACAAAACTGATGGGTTGTTGATGTCTAGCTGACCGAAAGATCGCGCTGCTGGTTGACGAGCCGCCATTCATCGAGATCGGACAGCATGATCCGCGCAGCCTGTTCGGCAAGATCGGCGGCGCGCGACAACGACGCGTTCTTTCTGAGTTCCTCATCGATCGAACGGAGCGTGTTTGCGGTTGCCATCGACCGCACGGCGTCACCTCCAAAGTCCGCCTGGAAGCGGATTCCGAATACCGCGGTTCCGAGCGCAGGGAAGCCCGCCGAAACGAGGGTAAACCAGTTTCCAAAGCGATGGACATAACTGGCTCCAGTGGCGAGACCGATGAGCGTTGCAATGGACATCAATAAAGTGGCGACGAACAGCGTCGTGCTGGTCGATTCGAGCCGTCGGTCGAGCAGTTCGATCTGAACGGCGTTGCGCTCATGATATCCGACTTGGGGCGCAACCTCATGGTCGGCAATCGCATCCGCGAGCCGAGCGGCGCACGTGGCGTCGATCAGCCCCGATGGGCAGCCCATCGCGCGCCAGATACCGCTCGCGTACCAGTCGATCCACCGCCTGGCGATCGGGTTTGTCTCTGTGCCGGGCGGATCGGGCGCCGCGATCCCCAAAAGCTTGAGACTGCGCATCGGGCGCAATCGTTCCGCGAGCTGGCGATAATCGAGCCAGCGGCGATGCCATTCCTGCCGAGTTCCAATCTGCGCATTCAAAATGATCGCAACCGTGATCAACATTTCGAGCGCCGATTCCTCGAATTTGAAGTGCGGCGTCATGAATGTGGCCAGCCCCAAACACACGGCGACTCCGCCGAGCACGAAATTGAAGATGTGGCCGCTGCGGTAGGTCTGTGCGAAATGGGTCGCGAGCCGGTCGGTCCAGCTGTATGCATTTTCAAGAAGATCGATGGGCGCGTTGATGCTGTGGGCTTCAACACAGCGCTCGCGATAGCGTTGCCATTCCTCCTTGATCATTCGGGCCGAATGCTTTTCGGTGAGGTCCCGCGCTCGGAAACGGCGAACTCCGGTCGCGGTAAGAAGCAGTGGATATTCGATCCGTGCCCGGATGTTTCGCAAATGCTCCTTCAAGAATCGCGTTCGAAAGAACTGTTCCAGACGGTCGGCCGGGGGCATCAAGAGCCCCGTGAGAAGTACATCGATCTCGTCTCGATCGACAGGGCGGGCGACGGTCGAATCGTCAGCGACTGTTACGACCGTTGGA
The DNA here is from genome assembly GCA_963703055.1 of uncultured Alphaproteobacteria bacterium. Lineage (GTDB taxonomy): Bacteria > Pseudomonadota > Alphaproteobacteria > Sphingomonadales > Sphingomonadaceae > Sphingomicrobium. Next base: position 1,946,898 of record OY969784.1, read on the forward strand.
TCGAATGCAGCCCATAAAAGACGCGTTTCGCTGTCGGGCTCCAGCGGGACATGAACGATTGCGGTTCCGCGGGTCAGTGCCAATTGGACGACCTCGCCGGTCCCGCCTCGCCCGCGCGGGGGTTTCCCGTCCCAGATTGCGATGAGAATATCGCAGTGCGCGACCGTGGCACGGCCGGTCATGACATAGGCATCAAGACTGTCGTCGGGATCGCCGGGCAATTCGAGGACGCATGCGGCGCGAGACAGAAGATTGTCAAACCGCTCACGCGCTTCCTGACTGGCAAGGCTCGCGCGATATTTCTCGCACGCGAACGGCAGAATTGCCTGCAGCTCCCAGCCGAGCTCGAGCGCGAGCTCGGCAGCAATTTGGTCAGCTCCATCGGCGATCGGCGAAACAAACCTGAGTTTCAATGGATCGGGCGCAAAACAGGTTCGCTCGCGATCGAGCAATGCTCGACCGGCGAGTTCGATCAGAGCCAGGGTCTCTCGAACGCGCCCGCGAAGGCGCTCGATGTTGCCCGCCTCGAGCACATCCGCGCGATGTCCGGTGACCCCGACGCAAAGAACAAACGGAACGGGCGGCGGACCGCTCGGAGTGATTTTGCGATCGATCTCCGCAACGACCGCCGCTCCTGGTGCGTTCACGCGCTCAATCCACTAGCGACCACAGACGCTCGATCAGGCCTACGATTTCCCGCTACTCCCGTTCATGTTGATTCCACCAGGGTCGAGATGGACATAGGGCTCTTCGCCGGTGGTTGAAACATTCAAACTGTAGTGAAAATCACCGACGTTCGGGGCCGTGTTTTCATTGAACACAACAAGGGTCGTTGGATCCTTGAGGTGCGGACGCTTGAAGATCTGACTAATCGGTGAGGTGGGGCAGTCCGGGCCCAATTGGGACCAGACGGCGTCGGCGGCCTTCCGTGCAAAGCGATAGCCGCTTCCCTCTCCGTTATTGGTATTGTCGAACAGTCGAAAGCTGACATTGAACCCGGGTCGACCGTCGTTGAAGAAGTACACGTGCGGCTTTGGATCGCTTCCGACGAAATCGGTCGGAAGACAGGTCTCGACATCGAAATTAGGGGTGAAATCCGGACCCGGGCCAACCGAATTCAGATAGACGTCGACCACGACTTCCCAGGCATTTTTGGGACCGACTGCATGCGATGGCACCTTCCGCTTTGCGCGTTTGTCATGCGCTTCGGTCGAGTGTCGACTGCCAAGATCAACGTCGTTCATTTCGCTTCTCCCTTGTCGCCAAAAGGTTCGCCATCGTCATTTCGGCTCTTCGAGCCGCGTTTGATACCCAATCTCATCAAGATGTTTCTTCAATGGTGCCATGTCAGAGGCGCGTCCGAGCCGCTCAAGGAGAGCGAGCCGCTCGTTCATTTCGGAAGGCCGCTCCGCGATGTTTGGAGGAAGCTGCGCCAATCCCGCGCTCCAAAACCTTGTCGCACCGTCGCGATCACCGGATTTTAAATCGATATCGCCGAGAAGGAGATAAACTTCAGAATTGAAATGGTGCATCGCCGCGGAATCTTCGCTGGTTTGACTTTGCGCAGCAGCAAGCGCCTTTTGGGCCAATCGAGCAGCGTCTCCAAGTGATCCGTTCGCAAGCTTGATGCGGGCTTGCATCATCATGCAGTTGGTCTGCTGTCGGGCCCTCGCTGCAATCGCGAAGGTCGCTGGAATTGAAGCCGTAAGAGCGCATCCCGCAGCCGTTTGGATCGCCGCATCGTCACGGCGATCAAGAAAGAACAAGGTGTTCGCAAGCTGCAAGTGGACCGCGGCTGCGAAATTCTTCCACAGAGCATTTCCAGGTTCGATCGGAATGAGGTTTTCTGCCTGCGCGATTGCCGAGCGCAGTTCGGCGATGCCTTGGTCGGAATTGCCACTTTCCGTGAGGGCGACGCCAAGGCCCTCATGAGCGATGATGAGCTTTGCTCTCGCATCGGCGTCCGGGCTGATTGCAAGGAGCTGATTAAGGACAAAGATCTGCCGCTTTCGAGTTGCGATTGCTCCCCTCAAATTGCCTTCGGATCGCTGCGTGTCCGCGACCCAGGCGAGCGCAGTCGCCGATTCCTTCCGATAGGTAAGATTTGCGGGATAAAGCGATGCAAGCTCTGCCATCGGTTCGGCGGCGCCTTCGAACTGCCGTTCCGCTTCGCTGAAGCGATGCTGGTCATAAAGCGAGATCCCGACGTCCTCGTTGGAGTACAAGACTTCCATTCGATATTTGAGATTGTCGGGCTCGAGCGCGGCCATCTGGTTCGCAATCCGCTGATAGTCGCGATAAGAGGCCTCGGCTTCGGCTAGCCGGCCCGCGTAGCGCGCAACTTCCCCGACCCAAAACACGTTCTGGGCATGATCGAACAGCCGCTTCGGATCCTCAGGATTTCGGCGCACCGCTTCTTGGGTTCCCGCCATTGCCTGGCGATAAAGGCCTTCAGCCTCGACAAGGTTTCCGCGATTGAGCGCGACCTCGCCCATCAGTCCAAGAGCACGTGAGCGCTGCAACAACGCTTCGTCCGAAAGCTGGGAAGTGTCCTGCTTGCTGTAATAACCAAGGACCCGCGACGCCACTCCATCAAGCACGTCGAGTTTCCCGATGGGCTCGAGTTTGTCGCGAAGATCGCCGACCATGAACTCGACCAGGCGCTCTGCCTGGCGTCGCTGAGTGCGCGCCTCGTTTCGCGCCTGGATGGCGGTCACCGCAAGCGTGCTTGTGACGGCCATTCCCGCAAGGGACGCCGCCGCAACGATTGCAAGGTTCCGTTGACGTCTCGTGGTTTGACGTTGGACCAGCTCGTCGAGGCCAACCCCGAGCATTCCTGCGATCAGTTTTAGGAATGCGAGCCGTCGTCCTTCGCCTCCCTCCCGGAAATCGGCCGCCAACGGCTCCGCGTGTATGGTAGTTCTGCGCCCTCGCCCGTCATATTTGAAGCGGAGCGCAGGAGGGAAGCATTCCTCGCCTTCCCTGCCCGGAATCTCGCTTGCAAACGGTTCGCCCGAACAGACAGCCGCAAGAACGCATCCTTCGGGCCTGGTTCGCTTGAACGACTCGATTTCAAGGTTGGTCCAGCGCGATTTTGCAGTGTTTGGAGAGCAGAGAACTACCAGAAACTGCGAGCCCGCAAGCGCAGCTTCGATTTCGACGGCAAGATCGTTTCCAGCCGACAAGTCCTGAAGATCGCGAAAAATCGGAGAGAGGCGCCGCGGAACGACGCCGTTCGCAGTCAGCCGGCCGGCAAGCGAATTGGGGACTCGAAACTTTTCGATTCCCCGGTGCAGCCACTCGGCAAGTTCCCGATCCTTGTGGCTGTAACTTAAGAATGCGTAGTAGCGCGTTCGAAGGCGCGGCTGTGCTCCCTCGGCGGGCGCGTTGCCCGTCGATCGGTTCCTCAACGGCAATCGGGCAAGCTTGGCCATTGGCCGCCCCCAAGCGAGTCCGGGAAAGCTTGTTAACACAACGGGATATGAGTGGCCATTCGCGAGCGCCAAGCTTTGCGCTTGTTACAACCAGCGCCTATATGCTCCGGCACTATGTCAATCCGTCCCTGGCGCGATATCGAGCGGCGCAAGTCGCGGCAAATAATGATCGGCTCCGTCCCGGTCGGCGGTGATGCGCCGATCAGCGTTCAGACGATGACGAATACGCCCACCGAAGACGCGCATGCAACCATTGCGCAGATCCGCCGGTGTGAAGATGCAGGCGCCGATATCATCCGGGTTTCGTGCCCGACCGCTCAATCGACCGCGGCTTTAAGGACGATCGTCAAAGAGGGGCGCATTCCGATCGTCGCCGACATCCATTTTCACTATAAGCGCGCACTCGAGGCCGCCGATGCCGGCGCCGCATGCCTTAGAATCAATCCGGGCAACATCGGATCGGAGGAACGCGTTCGAGAGGTGATTGCCGCGGCGCGCGCGAACGGCTGCGCAATCCGGATCGGGGTCAATGCCGGGAGTCTCGAGAAGGACTTACTCGAAAAATACGGCGAACCTTGCCCGGAAGCATTGGTCGAAAGCGCGCTCGACCATATTCGGATTCTCGAGGATCACGGTTTTCGCAACTACAAGGTGGCAGTCAAGGCGAGCGACGTATTCCTGGCCGTTGCTGCCTACCAGCAGCTTGCGAGCCAAGTCGATTGCCCGCTTCACCTTGGAATTACCGAAGCGGGCGGCCTCATCGGAGGAACGGTGAAGTCCGCGCTCGGAATTGGCTCTCTTCTATGGGCGGGAATCGGCGACACGATCCGAGTTTCGCTTTCGGCTGAGCCCGAGGAGGAGGTTCGTGTCGGCTATGAAATCCTCAAGACCATGGGGATCCGAAGCCGAGGCGTTCGAGTCGTCTCATGCCCGTCCTGTGCGCGCCAGGGCTTCGATGTCATCCGAACGGTCGAAGCGCTCGAAACGCGGCTGCAGCACATCAAGACTCCGATGTCGCTGAGTGTTCTTGGCTGTGTCGTCAACGGTCCGGGGGAAGCGCGCGAGACCGACATCGGGATCACCGGCGGAGGCAATGGCACGCACATGGTCTATCTTTCGGGCGTCACCGATCACCACGTGAAAGACTCAGAGATGGTCGACCATATCGTGAAGCTAGTCGAAGCGAAGGCCGCGGAAATCGAACGCTCAAACCTTTGCGAACCGACGCTCGACGCTGCCGAGTAAGCTGGAACTCTCTTCAAGCCCCTTACGGGCTTCGCCATTCACGGGTTTAACCCAAGCGTTTGAAACTTCACCTCCAGCTTTAAAGTTCAAGCATTGCTGACTTCAATCCGCTCCAAGGTTAGGCCGGGGCGTGAAGAGCGCAGCGCATCCACCGACACGGGCCTTTTTCGTCGCACTCGCAGCGGTTGCAGCGCTCTCGCTGATGGATGCTATTATGAAGCATCTTGTGATCGTGATCGGCATTCTCGCGGTCAGCGTGTGGCGCTCGCTCGCCAATCTTTGCATCGCCTGTGTCCTTTATCTTCCGAGACGACGCGCATGGCCTAGTCGTTCAACGCTGAAAATTCATGTCGGCCGGAGCGTTCTTTTGACGGGCCTGGCCTTTCTGTTTTTCTGGGGAATCGGTCGGGTTCCGCTTGCTCAAGCGATCGCTCTCACCTTCATCGCTCCGCTAATCGCGCTCCTTCTCGCTGCCTTGATCCTCAAGGAGGAGATCGGTTCCCGATCGATCCTGGGCTCGATGGTGGCGTTTTCCGGGGTTGTGGTGATCATGATTGGTCAGGCTCGAGCCCACCTCGGGTCTGAAGTTCTCCTGGGATCTGCAGCGATCCTCGGCTCCGCGCTCTGCTATGCGGCCAACATCGTCATGATGCGGTCGCAGGCTCTTGCCGCAGGTCCGCTCGAGATCAACTTTTTTCAGTCGACAACAATCATGATTGTCTGGCTTGTCGCGCTCCCATTCGTCGGAACCATCCCCCATCCGGGCCTGCAGTGGCCGTGGATTGTATTCGCAGCGCTCCTCTCAACCTCCGGCACTCTGCTTTATGGCTGGGCCTATGCGCGCGGCGAAGCGAGCTATCTCGCAGTCACGGAGTATAGCGCATTCCTGTGGGCGTCTCTGCTCGGGTGGCTGATCTTTGGCGAGCGTGTCTCGCCCTACGTGATGTTTGGAGCGCTTTTGATTGTGGGCGGATGTCTCATCGCAATCCGATCGAAAATGCGCGTTCCGCCCGAGATTGATGCTGCGGCCTAGCCGGCTCCCGACGCCAGCAAATTGACGGTAAATGCAAGGACTCCGATGTTGAACGCGAATGCCGCAAGGCAGTGGAATGCGACAACCTTGCGAATGCGCTGATCCCTCACCTCTACGTCTGACGTTGCGAAGGCCATCCCACAGGTGAACGAGAAATAAATGAAGTCCCAATAGACCGGCTCCGGAGTTCCAGGGAATTTGAATCCGGCACATCCGGCCTCCGGCGTGACATAGGCCATGTGCGCATAATGCAATGCGTACACGGTGTTGCTGAACAGCCATGCGATGATCAGCGTAACGATAATGACTGCCTTTTCGATCGGCTTGGGGTTCTTGCCGACCGTTTCGGCTCCGACTGCAATGAAAAGGACGACGATCACGATTGCAGTGACGATGAGGAGAAAGGTTCGATTGGCATCGTTGAGCCGAGCAATTTTCTCCATTTCGCGAGCATCGTCGATCCGGACGATTCGCTGGCAGAGAATCAAAAACACGGCGGCCGAAAGATCGAAGCCGTCGATGATTCCAAGCCACCAGCTCTTCAGCCAAAAGGCTCCGGCAATCGCTGCGACAACAAACAGTGCAACGAATACGAGAAAGCGCCAGGGAGCGATGGTGTTGCCGAGTGTCGAGCGTTTCGCCATGGCTGTGACAACTAGCTTCCCTCGTGGTGGATCCGGTTAAAGGATTGTTTCTTGATGCCGTGGCTGTGGCTGATTGTGGGCGGACTGTTTGAAATTGGTTTCACGACGAGCCTCAGATTCGTCGACAATTTCCGAAATCTGCCCTGGACGTTCGCCTTTCTTTGCTCGGTCGCAATCAGCATGACCTTGCTCCAGGTGGCTTCGCGCGCCATTCCGATGGGAACTGCCTATGCCGTCTGGGGCGGGATCGGAGCGGTGGGAACCGTGCTCGTTGGTATCATGTGGTTCCATGAACCCGCGAACGCAGTGAGGCTTCTCCTCATTTGCGCGATCGTTGCCGCAATCGCAGCACTGAGGTTCGGGGGCTAACCCTCTGATCCCGACGCCAGGGCGCGTCGGAGGAAATCTCGATCTCAATGCCGGGCCCGGGCGAGGGCGCCGCCCGGTCCCTGATCGGACGATGATCGAAGGTTGTCGATCAGCGCGGAGCGAGCAGCTCGTCGAGCGTTCCTGGCCCCTTCCCGACCTTTTCAAGCCGCGGGTATCTCAGACCGCCGTGCCAATCGAGCGAAACCGTCTTGTAAACCTCGCCGTCGTGGATGAGGAGCGCGGGGGCTGGTCCGCCATTTGCTGCGTCCTTGATTGCCTGCTTCAGCTGATCGGAATCGAACGTTCGGCCATTGACCGCCACCAGCGTCGTACCGATCGTGATCCCGGCGTTGAACGCCGGGCTGTCCCAAAGGACGCTCGACACCTTACCGTCATTTCCGACGACAAAGCCGCCGGAATAGGTCAGGTCGGAATTCTTTCCCTTCTTGTCCGCGCTCTTGATCCAGTCGGTGGGTTCTGGAGTGTAGATGAGATTGTACCCTCCTTTAGTAATGCCTTCGAGCGGCGCCTCTGGTGCAAGGTCGTACACTTTGCGCTGGAGATAGCCGCGCCAGTCATAGGGCTGAACCTCGTTCAGTGTTCGAACAATGTCGTCGAGCGTGTAGGTCAGCTCGCCGTAATCGCGGTCGCGAACGCCAAAGAACAGCTTTGCGAAATCATCGATCGAGCGTTTCCCGCCCGACTGCACGCGAATGATCCGGTCGACATCGAGCCAGATCAACTGTCCCTCGCTGTAATAATCCTCGCTGCGCTGCCAGCTTCTCCAGGGTTGAGGTGCGCGCTGGGCGATGATCGGATCGTTGGTGGTGTCGATGAGCGGCCGCCACACGCGTCCCGGTGTTCCGACGCTATAGGTCGCAGCGGTTGCTGCAATGGCATCGAGTGTGTCCTGCTTCGAAAGCATTCCCGAGCGGGCGCCGAGCACATAGCCCCAGAATTGCGTCTGTCCTTCATAGACCCACAGCATGCTGTCCTGCATCGGAGTTCGAAAGTCGGGCGTCCAAAGGTCGGCTGCGCGCCGGAACTTGCCATTCCAGCTGTGAGTGAACTCGTGGGGCAGAAGGTTGCGATCGCGAAGAACGTTTTTCCAGTCGGTAAAATAGCCTCGCTGCGTTCCGTCTTCGGAGCTGCGATGGTGTTCGAGGCCATTTCCTCCAAGATAATTCGAAATCGTCAGCAGAAAATCATAATGATCGTAATGCTGCGCTCCGAAGGCTTTCACGGCCTGCTCGACAAGACGCCGATGGGCGGCGATTTCGTCGGGTGTCGCAGCAAGTTCCTGGTCATTGTCTGCAATGACGTCGAGCGTCACGTCGGGGCTTAACGGAAAAGCGCGGAAGTGAGCACCGGCAATCAGCGGCGAATCCATCAAAATCTCGTAGCTGGTGGTCGGATAATCGACGCGCGTCGCGGAGACTGTGCTCGGTCGAAGTGCCGTTGCGACTTTCCAGCCCGAAGGAACGATGACCGATGCCTGGATCGGAATGTCGCGGACGTAATAACCCGCCGGATACATGGAATTGGAAATCCACTGGATGCTCGAAAGATCTGGCGTTGCGACAATTCGTCCCTGATTCGGAGCGGTGGGCGTCAGATATTGAAAGTCGACGTCGACCGCATTCACGCCTGCAGGAACGGCAATGTGAAAAGCGTAGACGTCGAGATTGTCGCGCACCCATTTGAGCGGTGCGCCGTTCGCGCTGACATAAAAGCCCGCGATCTTGTTAATTGCACCCGACGGCGAATGAGCCCCTGGAATCCATTTTGGATAGAGCATGACGAGGTCGCCGGCGCCAGTCACCGGGACATGCTCATGAATCTTGAAGATTGCCCGGGTGACGTCGCTCGCGTCGACCGTGAGCTGGATCGTCCCCGGGTAGGCGACATCGCGCGCTGGAGGGATCTGATCGATCTTCGCGATCGCTTCAGGCTTGCTGTTCAGAGTTGGAACGAGCTGGGCGAAAGCCGCAGTGGAGGAAAACGAGGATAATAGAATGATAAGCGCAGCCCGACGCATCGCTGGACCTCCACAAGCAAGAGTGCTTGAAACCGCTCTAGCTGGATTCGCACTGCAAACAATTTCGCCTATGCGCGTTCGCAGACACATTTTGCACTTTGTCGAACTTTGAGCGGCTGTCAGCAGCTGTTCAGTTCATCAAAGCAACGGAGCCTTGATGAAAAGCCTAACAACGCTGCTTGGCGGCGCTGCGCTCATTTCGCTTTCGACCCAGGCGTTCGCCCAGCAGGCGGCGACCGGACCGACGCAGACGCCGGTCGACCCCACTTCGGCCGGACAGGCTCCAGTTGCTGTTGTTCAGCCGGCCGCACCGACAGCCACGAACTCAGGAAGTCAAAACCCGCAATCACCTTCGGTCCAGCCATCTCAACCCGCCCAAAGCGATTCGAATGCTACGCAATCGAGCGACGATGACACCAATGACGAAGACGCGATCGTTGTGAACGGTCAGCGCCCCAGGGGCTCGGTCATCGGCGACATCCCACCGACCAATGTTCTTGATGCCCGCGACGTTCATGCGACCGGAGCGACGAACATCAATGATCTTCTGGATGCATTGGCGCCCCAAATCGGAAGCACTCAGGGCCGCGGTGGCGAGCAACCCGTCGTCCTTCTCAACGGCGAACGCGTTTCGAGCTTTCGTGAGCTTCGCGATATTCCGACCGAGGCAATCGAGCGGGTCGAAATTCTCCCCGAAGAAGTGTCACTCAAATATGGCTATCGACCCGATCAGAAGGTCGTGAACATCGTCCTTCGCCAGCGTTTCCGTTCGACGACCGCGCAAATCGGATTGGGGGCTTCCACCGACGGTGGCGACGAGAATGGAAATATTGACCTTACGAGCTTCTCGATCCAGAAAAACGGTCGAACCACCCTCAATCTTCACGCGACCGGCAATGACCTGTTGAGCGAGGCTCAACGCAACATCCTCCTCACTCAGCCTCCTCCGACTGGAGAGTCGGACGAAGACGAGCTGGAGGCTCGGTCGCTTCTTCCAAGCAAGCGTGACGTTCGCGCAGGAAGCACATTCAACCGCCAAATCCTGGGCGACGTGTCGGCGACGCTCAATACCGAAGTCGAGCATACTGACGGTCTAGCGCTGGTTGGACTGGGGGATACGCTGCTCGAGGCGCTCGCCCGAAACACGAGCACGGACACCGCGCATGCCGGCGTCACGATGAACGGGAACAAGTTCAACTGGCGATGGACTTTCACAAGCAACGCTGACTTCGAGCGCGATTTCACAGGAACGGATCTCGATCAGCCGAACGCCGTCCCTGACCGGGCACTCGAGACGACCGAAACGGGAGATATGAAGGCGACCGCGAACGGCAAGCTGTTTTCTCTTCCGGCAGGAGATGCAAGTTCGACCGTGACCCTTGCCGGAACGACGGTTCATCTCGAAAGCGAGCGGCGGCTTCAGGGTGCGACAGACTCAAATTCGCTGGATCGAACGACGGGCGAAGTGGCTGCGAACATCGATCTTCCCATTTCTCGCAGGAACCGTTCGTTCAGTGCTCTTGGCAATCTGACGTTCAACGGCAATGTCGAAGTCGATCATCTCTCCGATTTCGGAATTCTTACGACGATTGGCGTTGGTGCAAACTGGTCACCGGTCGACCGTCTCAATTTCATCGCGAGCTGGACCCGTGAGCAGGGGCCGCCAACGATCAATCAGCTGGGCGACCCGCTCATCGAAACGCCTGGAACCCGGATTTTCGACTTCACGACCGGCCAAACCGTTCTTGCGACGGCAATCAGCGGCGGAAATCCCGACCTCCAATCCGATCTTCGTCACGTCGTGAAAATCAGCGGCAATTGGCAGCCGTTCAAAAATACAGATTTGAAGCTTCGCGCCGAATATGTTCACCAGATCATTGCAAACCCGATTGCCAATCTTCTGGTCACCCCGACGATCGAGGAAGCCTTCCCGGACCGGTTCGTGCGCAATTCGATGGGGCAGCTCGTCAGCGTTGATCTGCGCCCCGTCAATTTCCAGCGATCGCAGACCGACACAATGCGTGTCGGGTTCGATTTCTCGCAGCCTTTGAAATCCCACCGTCCCTCCCGATCGGTGATCGACGAAATTCGAGAGCAGTTCAGAAGCCGCGCCGCCGGAGCTTCCGGGCGGCAGGGCGCGCAATCTGCAAACCCTCCCTCCGGTGCCTCTTCGTCTGGTGAGGCGCCGCCGGCAGCTCCGGCCGGTCAGAATGAGACTTCACCGCCCGGTGGACGCGGTCCTCGCGACGAGGGAGGCACCGGCGGGGGCGCTGGTGGCCCTGGCGGAGGATCTGGCGGCGGGGGTCGTTTTGGCGGTCGCGGCGGCGGCGGCGGGTTTTTTGGCGGCGGGAATCGCGGTCGCCTCACCTTTTCGCTCACCGATACGATCACGTTCGTGAGCAAAGTCCAGATTGGAACCGGCCTTCCGGTCGTGGATTATCTTCACGGAGACGCCGCTGGGGCGACTGGCGGAACTCCGCGACATCTGGTTCAGGCGCAGGGAGGGTATTTCAACAACGGACTTGGCGCTCGGCTGGTCGCGAACTGGCGAACCGGAACGACAGTCGATTCCCTCACTGGCGATAATCTCCACTTCTCGCCGCTGGCGACGTTCGATCTCAAGCTTTTTGCCAATCCCGGCGACATCCCCGAGCTTACAGTCAAGCATCCGTGGTTTCGCGGTACGCAAATACAGTTGCAGCTCGTCAATATGTTCAATAGTCGGCCGCAGGTGCACGATTCGGCCGGCAAGGTTCCGATCAGCTATCAGCCGGACCTGCTGGATCCGCTCGGCCGGACGATTATGCTAAGCTTCAGGAAGTTGTTCCTGCCTTCGCCGAACTGGCTGAGGCACCAGTTCCAGGACATGCGTCAACAGCAAGGCCGCTCGGCGAGCTGATGATTTAGATAAGTTCATCAATGGGCCAGCCGCGGTACAGACCGCGTGTGGTCACGGGGTTTCTGTAATGCAATTTCAGTCTCGTTTTCTCCTCCTTTTTGGAGCCTCGGTCGTGACCGCTCAGGCGGCGCATGCCCAAGCTGGGCAAAGCGCTCCCGCGCCCCAGGCGCCCGCGGCCACGCCGTTGGATAGCGACGATGACGAGATTGTGGTCTCGGGAAAAGCTCCGCGCGGATCGGTCATTGGCGATATTGCGCCGCTCAACGTCTTGTCTTCAAAGGATGTAAGAGCCACCGGCGCGACCAATTTTGATGAGTTGCTGGAAGCAATTGCGCCCGATGTCGGAGTTGCTCTGGGGTCAGGAAGTGCGCGCCCACTCGTGCTCCTCAATGGACATCGGGTTTCAAGCTATCGCGAGCTTCGGGACATCCCGATCGAGGCGGTTTCAAGAGTGGACATCCTCCCTGAGGAAGTCGCTCTGAAATACGGCTATCCGCCCGACCAGAAGGTCGTGAACGTGGTCCTTCAGCGGCGTTTCGGAGAAACCGTCGCCCAGCTTGCCGGCAATACCGCCTCTCATGAGGGTTATACCGGCGGCTCGGGCGACGTGACGCGGATTGTTCTTGCCCCTGATCGGAGGACCAACCTCAACGTTCACGCTGGAACCGAGGACATCCTGAGGGGCGCTCAGCGCGAGCTGGTCGAACAACAATATGAAAGCAGCGGGACTGGAGTAACCGGTCTCCTCCTGCCGCCCGAGCTTGGTGTTCGGGGCACCGGAACCATCAATCAGCAGCTCCCCGGAGACGTTGAATCCACTCTCAATTTCGAGGCGGATCACAGCAACGGCCATTTGCTAAGCGGGCTGTCGGAACAGCTGCCGGCGCAGCTTCGGCGCAATACGGTCGATGATCGGCTTCACGTTGGTGGAATGCTCGCAGGCGATCAAAAGCAGTGGCACTGGAATGTCACCACGAACGGCGATCTCGAGCACGACCGCACGAGCACGAGCGATCTTGGACAGGTGTTTGCTCCTGGAAACGCCCAGATGACCTGGGCTACGGGCAATATCGATACGACGGTCAATGGCCCCGTTTTTGCGACTGGCCAGGGCGATGCCGATGTCACCCTTCATGCCGCCTTTGCGGAACAGTATCTTGATTCCGATGAGGAGAGTTTTCCAAATTCGGTTCCCGGTTCGACGCAGCGTTCGACAGCGACCGGGGGCGCCAATATCGATATTCCGATTTCACGCCGTGGACGCGGATTCAATGCGCTCGGCAACCTCACGCTCAACGGCAATGCCGAGATCAACGAATTGTCGGATTTTGGAGCACTGACAAGAATTGGCGCGGGCGCAAACTGGTCGCCCGTCTTCGGGCTCAATTTCGTCGGGAGCTGGAACCGGGAAGACCAGGCGCCAAGCGTTCGCCAGCTGGGCGATCCCTTTGTCGAGACCCCCGAAACGCGGATCTTCGATTTCACCAACGGGATCGTGGACCGCGCCGCGGTTCTGACCGGGGGCAATCCGCTACTTCGTCCCGATCGCCGCAATATCTTCGAGATCAGTGGCGACTGGCAGCCGTTTCCGCTCGTCAATTTCAAACTTCGCGCTGACTATGCGCATGTTTCGATCGATCGGCCGATCTCGGATATCACGGTTTTCCCGGTGCTCGAGGAGGCGTTCCCGGATCGTTTCGTTCGCGATTCCGCGGGCAACCTGCTCAGTGTCGATCTTCGTCCCGTCAATTTCGACAGTGCCCGACGCGATTTGCTTCGGATCGGTTTTGACTTCACCAAGCCGCTTCGTTCGAAGAGCGTGTCCCAAACCGACGTTCAGCGGTTGCTCGAAAAGGCGCGCGCACAGGGGATCAGCGTTCCGCAGGGTTCCGGATCGTCAGCGGCTCCCAGTTCGCTGGGAAGCGCGGCTGCAAGCAATGGCCGCCTGACATTTTCGCTGACCGACACGATTACGCTCGTCGACAAGGCGGTCATCAACCCGCAACTTCCAATTCTCGACTATCTCCATGGCGCTCCCGTTGGCGAGACCGGTGGCCAGCCTCGCCATCAGATTCAGGCACAAGCCGGTTGGTCGAATTATGGGATGGGCGCCCGTTTGGGCGCAAATTGGCGAAGTGCAACGAGCGTCGACACGCTGACCGGTGAAACCCTTCACTTTTCGTCGGTCGCGACATTCGATCTCCGGCTGTTTGCGAATGTTGGACAATATCTTCCGATCGTTTCGCGTGTCCCCTGGCTTCGTGGAGCATCAATGCGCTTCGAGGTCGGCAATATCTTCGACACGCGTCCGAATGTCCGGACCAATGGCGGGATGATTCCGATCGGCTATCAGCCGACAATGCTTGATCCGCTCGGGCGCACCTTCATGCTGACCCTTCGCAAGCAATTCCTTCCGACGAGCTTTTATCAGCAGCAGCTCCAGAATTTCGAAAAACGACAGTCAAAGCCGCAGTAAGGCGATTGAACTTAAACCAGGCTTTTTCGCTTTTTGACGAAATGTGCTTAAGCGCGCCCCAATGACGCCTCCCCAGCCCGTTCGCGGCACCCAAAGCTTGCTTGGAGAAGATGCCGACCGCCTCGCTTTCGTTGCGGCGAAGTTCGATCACGTCCGCCGTCTTTATGGCTTTAGGCGCGTCGAAATTCCGACGATCGAACCTACTCAGGTGTTCGCTCGAACAATCGGTGAGACGACCGATGTAGTCTCCAAGGAAATGTACTCATTCGAGGACCGCGGAGGCGAATCGATCACGCTCCGCCCGGAATTTACTGCCGGGATCTGCCGAGCATATCTGACTGAAGGCTGGCAGCAATTCGCGCCTCTCAAACTTGCAACTCACGGTTCGGCGTTTCGCTACGAACGACCGCAGAAGGGACGGTTTCGGGAATTCCATCAGCTGGATGCAGAAATCATCGGATCTGGAGAGCCCCAGGCCGATGTCGAGTTGCTCGCGTTCGCGGACCAACTTCTAAAGGAGCTCGGAATTACCGGAGCGACCCTCCAGCTCAATACTCTTGGCGATCCCGAAACGCGCTCGGCGTGGCGGAGCGCGCTCCACGAGCATTTTCGCGGCCATTCCACAGCACTTAGCGAAGACAGTAAAACACGTCTTGAACGCAATCCTTTGAGGATCCTCGACAGCAAGGCGCATCAGGACTGGCCGATCGTGGATTCGGCGCCGGTCATCGATGACTTTCTGACCGGCCAGGCCGCCGAGTTCTTCGGCATGGTAACCAATGGTCTCGACCTTGCCGGAGTGGCGTGGGAGCGGGCTCCAAGACTTGTCCGCGGGCTCGACTATTACCGCCACACCGCATTTGAGTTCGTGACAGATCGCTTGGGATCGCAGGGCACCGTTCTTGCGGGCGGCCGCTACGACGGCCTGATTTCGACGCTTGGAGGACCGGATACTCCGGCGGTTGGCTGGGCTGCGGGGATCGAGCGACTTGCAATGATGATCGATGCGCCTTCGCGAGAACGGCCGTCCGTCGTGATCGTCCCAATCGGCGCGCGCGCGGAAGAACAGGCGCTCAGCATCGTTTCCGGCCTTCGCCGCGAAGGAGTCGCTGCCGACATGGCCTATCGAGGAAACATGAAGCGGCGGCTCGCTCGAGCCAATGAAGCGGGCGCCTCTTTCGCATTGATTCTTGGGGACGACGAGCTTGATTCTGGAAAGGTCCAGCTCAAGGATCTCTCAACCGGCGAACAACGACCAGTTTCGCTCGATCTTCTGGTCGAGGCGATCAAGAGGTGAGCCAGATTTCCTCGGATCGGATTGCGTCAATCGAAGCCCGACGCCACGAGCTCGCGGAAGCCATGGCGCGAGCCGACATCGCGCCCGAAGAATTCGTGAGGCTTTCCAAGGATTATGCAGCGATCGAGCCGGTCGCGACGGCGGCTCGCGAAGTGAGAAGACTAAGGGCTGAGCTCGAGGTTTTGAACGGGATGGTCGCCGATCCGGCAGCGGAGCCCGAGCTTAAGGATATGGCGACGGCTGAAGTCCACGAGATCCGCGCCAAGCTCCCGCTCGCCGAACGCGCGCTTGCCATCAAACTTCTGCCGCGCGATGCGGCCGACGAGCGAGCGGCGATGCTTGAAGTGCGCGCAGGGACCGGTGGCGATGAGGCCGCGCTTTTCGCGTCCAGTCTCCTTCGAATGTACCAGCGGTTTGCGGAGATCGAGGGTTGGAGGTTCGAGCTCATCTCCGCAAACGCGTCCGAACTTGGCGGTTACAAGGAAGCGATCGCTTCGATCAGCGGGAAAGGCGTTTTCGCGAAGCTCAAGTTCGAAAGCGGAGTGCACCGCGTCCAACGTGTTCCGGTAACCGAAAGCGGGGGACGAATTCATACCTCTGCCGCGACCGTCGCGGTTCTTCCTGAAGCGGAGGATGTCGACGTTCAGATCGACGAAAAAGATTTGAGGATCGACGTCTATCGGTCCTCAGGGCCGGGCGGCCAGTCGGTCAACACGACGGACAGTGCGGTCAGAATTACCCATCTTCCCACTGGCCTCGTCGTGATTCAGCAGGACGAGAAGTCGCAGCACAAAAACAAGGCCAAGGCCCTCAAGGTTTTGAGGACTCGGCTTTTTGAAATGGAGCGCGAACGACTTGCCTGCGAACGGGCCGGTGCACGCAAGTCGATGGTCGGCTCTGGCGATCGCTCGGAGCGGATAAGGACCTACAATTTTCCGCAGGGCCGAGTGACCGACCACCGAATCAATCTCACGCTTCATAAGCTCAACGAAGTTCTCGAAGGCGAAGGCCTGACCGAAATCATCGAAGCACTCGTCGCCGAGGACGAAGCGGAACGGCTAACAGGTCTGGAAGAAGCGTGAAGCCGATTGCCCGCGCGCTCGATGATGCAGCGCGCCAGCTCAATGAAACCAGCGATACTGCTCGACTTGATGCAGAATTGTTGATGGCCGAAGCACTTCATATCGACCGGGACCGACTTCTCCTGGCGCCTCCGGATCGGATCGTTCCGAAGCGATTCTGGGATATGGTCCGGCGTCGTTTCGAGGGCGAACCGGTCGCATACATTACCGGTCGGCGAGCGTTCTGGGACATCGAACTTCATGTTGGCCCCGGGGTCCTCGTCCCACGGCCGGATTCGGAAGTTCTGATTGCATCGGCCATCGAACATTTCGGGAAAGGCTCCCCTCCCAAGCGCATTCTGGATCTTGGGACCGGGCCGGGAACCCTTCTTCTTTCAGCGCTTGACATCTGGCCGGAGGCTTCGGGGCTTGGGATCGATCTTTCTCGGCAGGCTCTGACCTATGCCTCGGCCAATGCGCGGCGGCTCGGGTTCGAGGGACGGGTCAAGCTTGTTCAGGGCAATTGGGCGACGGGATTGCTGGAACGCTTTGACCTCATCCTGTGCAATCCGCCTTATATTGCCGAGGGCGCAGAGCTTGGTCCGGGAGTGAGGGAATTTGAGCCAGATGAAGCACTTTTCGCCGGACGCGAAGGACTCGATGCCTATCATGCATTAGCTCCGCAGGTTCCCCTTCTCCTCAACCCCGGCGGCCTCGCTGCAATCGAGATCGCCCCCGATCAGGTCGAGGCGGTCACCCAATTGCTTGCTCGCGATGGCCTCGGATCGGAAGTTGCAAACGACCTTGCCGGGCGACCGCGCGCAGTACTGCTGAGCTGGGTTTGAACAAAATCGCTTGGCAGATGGATTTACGCGCACTACATCATACACCTGGACCGGGCCCGCTCCCTTAAAAAAGCTGAGCGCATCCCGAACCAACCCCCGACGCAATCGGCCGTTCGAACTTCGCGTTATGCGCAGACCGGAACGGGAGGGTCAGGAACTGCGCATCGCGCGTAGTCCTGCTCGACTGAGGGCCCAAGGGGTCTAGCGACTACTGCTAAGGACGTGGGCATTTGATCAATAATCGTCAGGGCGGCCGCAGGCGCGGTCGCGGGGGACAACGGGGAAGCCTCGGTGGACAACCGGGAAACCGGCAAGACAATCGGCAGCGCGGCAATGCTGCGCAGCTTCTTGAAAAATATAAGAGTCTTGCACGGGATTCGCAGCTTGCGGGCGACCGAGTCCAAACCGAATATTATCTTCAGTTCGCGGATCATTATTTTCGTTTGCTGAGCGAAAGCCGAGCGCGTTTCGAGGACCAGAATCAGCGCCGCCCGCGCGATGACGACTTCGACGACGAGGGTGACGAGGATATGGCCGAGGTTGATTCCGATGGCTCGGGCGACGAGCAATCGGATCGCGATTCACCGGACGGGCGTCAGGATCGAAGCCAGGAACGAAGCGACCGCCAGGATCGTGGCGAGCGCTTTCCGCGCCGAAATCGACCGCGGCGGCCGGAACCCGAAGATCGCGGACCAAGGGAAAACTCGCAGGCCGAACATATCAACGGAGAGACAATTCCTTTTGACGCTCTTCCCCCTGCAA
>OY969784.1:1972500-2485618 GCA_963703055.1 uncultured Alphaproteobacteria bacterium
CCCATAGCAAATGAGGCTCGAAAGAGCGCCAAGAAGGATTGCTCCAAGAGGCCCGCTCGATCCCGCAGCGGGAGTGATCGCAACCAATCCCGCAACCGCGCCCGAAGCGCCGCCCAGCATCGAAGGCTTTCCCGAAATAAAGCGCTCCGCCGCCATCCACGCAAGCAGTCCGGCCGCCGGAGCAACAAGGGTGTTGATAAACGCGACGGCGGCAAGTCCGCTCGCTTCGAGAGCAGACCCGGAATTGAACCCGAACCAGCCCACCCACAACAGACCGGCACCGACCATCGTCAAGGCAAGAGAATGCGGTGGCATCGGCTCCTTGAGATGTCCGATGCGCGGTCCAACGAAAGCAACGCCCACCAGCCCGGCGATCCCGGCATCGATGTGAACGACGGTTCCGCCCGCAAAGTCGATGGCTCCGAACTTGAAGAGTAGGCCGTCTTGGGCCCACACCATGTGGGCGATCGGTGCATAGACGAGGGTCTGCCACAGAAACGAAAAGAGTATGATCGCGCCGAACCGGACGCGTTCGACGAGCGCGCCGATGACGAGCGCTCCGGTAATTGCTGCAAAGCTCATCTGGAACCCTGCGAAGATCAGTTCCGGAATCGCCTTGCCGGGCGTTCCGACAGCCCACTGGCTTGAGTCTGTCACCCCCGAAAAGCCCGCTTTTTCGAGTCCGCCAATGACTGCATTGCCTGCGCTGAAGGCGAGGCTATAGTTCCACAAAACCCAGGAAATGATGGCGAGTGCGGTAATTCCAAGAACCTGGCTCATCACCGACAACAGGTTCTTGGAACGAACCAGCCCACCGTAGAACAGCGCCAGGCCCGGAACGAGCATCAGCATCACCAATGCGGTCGCCACCAACATCCAGGCGGTGTCGCCGCTGTCGATTGCAAGCTTCCCCGTCATGCCCCTTTTGACAAAGAATTGAAGCTACAAGCTAACCGTCTGCCCGCGCGGAGCTACGTGAAAGCTTCACCTATGGCGTTGGTGGCTCGGGGTGCGCAGCCTTCCACACCATCGCTGTATGAACGCGACGTTCGACCGAGGGGTGATCATAAAAGATGATTTCCTCGATCCTGTTGGGCCGGGGATAACGATATTCCGCAGTCTTCACGAGCGATGAGGACAGAGCATCGGGGCGATTTTCGGTTTCGAGCGAATATTGATCGGCCTGGGCTTCAAGTGTCCGGCTGAAAGTGTTGATGATCGGCAGGGTCACAACCGAAAACAACGCCACCATGAACATCAGAATCGGAAGGCCGCGGGGGTCCGGAAGCGTTGCCGAGCTTCTAAATCGCCGGGCGAACCAGGGAAAAACTTGCTCGGTAATCCAGAACAGAATGATTGCTCCGATCGAAAAGAACAGAATTCCCCACCAGCTGTGTTTGAGGACATAATGGCCGATCTCGTGACCGGTTACAGCTCGGACCTCGTCGAGCGAAGCATTCTTGAATGCGACGTCGGAAATAGCGACCCGCGCGGTGCTCCCGACGCCGCCGGCGTTGGCAGTAAAATTGTTCGACTGCCGCGAGCCATTATACATGTAGACTTTGTTCGGCGGAATTCCGGCGCGCTGAGCCATTTCGACGACGGCGTCGCGCACCTGACCGGGAGGCACCGGAGTGTAGCTGTTGAACATGGGTTCGATCACCACCGGCGCGAGAAGGCTGACGAACGCGAAGGCGATTGCGGTTAGACCGCCCGACCAAAGCCACCATCGCGGCCCGGTACGACGCATGAGCCAATAGACGCACATCAGAAAGACTGCGCCAAGAACCGCAGTCAGAAGCGTTGCGATGCCTGCCTGGAGTAGCCAGTCGGTAAAGGGTTGATTGGTTCGGCCGTAACTCTTCTCACGCCACCAATCCGAATAGATCGTCCAGGGCAGTGTCAGAAGTGCCGAAACGACGAAGTAGACGAAGGCGATCACAAAGGCGCGCGCGTTTCGAAATCGCTCGGATATCTTCTCTTCGATTTTGTCGAGCAGGCCCGAACGGACGATGAGCCAGCAGACCAGTCCTGCCACGACAAGTGACCAAAGGATCATCCATTCCCGGCCAATCGTGTAATGATGCGCCTTTTCGAGCGCTGCGGGACCGAGGCTGTCGATATATTGAGCGGTTGCAGCGTTTGGATCGAATGCCATTCCAATCCTTCCCCCAAGACCAGAACTGTGAAGCGCTTAACCTAACAGCAGTGCGCCGCAGTGCAACGGGAACGCTTGGGTGCCCGCATCGATTGTGATGAAATGGCGAAGGACAGGCCCATCCCAGCACCCATGGAGGCTCTTCTTGCCTCCGCACTGCCCAGCGGAGAGGGCTGGCAATTTGAGCCCAAATGGGACGGGTTTCGTTGCCTTGCGCTTCGCGACGGCGGTGAGATTTCCCTGACATCCAAATCCGGAAAGCCGCTCGGTCGCTATTTTCCCGACATCGTCGAAATTCTGGCCTCGACCAGCAGCGGCAAATACCTGATCGATGGTGAACTGATCATCCCTGTCGGCGATTTGCTTTCGTTCGAGGCACTCCAGATGCGGCTTCACCCCGCAGCAACGCGGGTCAAAAAGCTCGCCCTGGAACATCCCGCTCAGTTCATGCTGTTCGATCTTTTGAAACTTGGCGATGAGAACCTCACCAAGGAACCTCTCACCGATCGTCGGCAGAAACTTGAACAATTTTTCAAGGCGAACCGACGCCCGGGACTGCATTTGTCGCCAGTTACGAAGGACAGAGACAGAGCAATGGAATGGCTGAGCCGCAGTGGCGGAGCGCTCGACGGGGTGGTCGCGAAGCGAATGGCTCAGGATTATCGCTCGGGCGAGCGCGCGATGGTGAAAGTCAAACAGCAGCGAACTGCGGATTGTGTGGTGGGCGGTTTTCGTTACGCGGAGGGGCGCACCGAGGTTGGGTCGCTCCTTCTGGGACTTTATGACAACAACGGCCTGCTCGATCATGTCGGCTTCACGTCGGCAATGTCCGCAGGCGAGAAGCGAACCATGACCAAGGATCTCGAAGCGATCATCGAGCCGCCGGGCTTTACCGGAAGTGCGCCTGGTGGTCCGAGCCGCTGGAATTCCAATCGGAGCGTTCCATGGCAACCGCTAAAGCCGATCCTTGTCGCCGAGGTTCGCTATGATCAGGTCACTGGCCGCCGCTTTCGCCACGGAACGGCATTTTTAAGATGGCGACCCGACAAAGATCCGAGGCAATGCACGTTCCACCAACTCGCACCGGAGCTGACACCATCGCAGCTTACTGAATTCATTGCTTCGCGACGTTAAGCTTGAAATGCCCGACCTCTTCAATCTGCCGGTAATCCCTGGCCTTCGCTATCGCGAAGACCTTATCGACACGAACGAGGAGCGCGGTTTTATCGAAGAACTCGAAACGGTCGATCTTGAACCATTCCGATTTCGCAACTGGCTTGGCAATCGACGAACCCGAACGTTCGGATGGCGCTACGATTTTGAGGATCGAAGCTTTGCTCCAGCGGACCCAATTCCGGCGTGGCTTTTGCCCCTCCGGTCAAGGGTCGCAAGCTTCGCCGAGCTTAAAGACGTGGACCTCGTACACGTGCTTTTAGCCCGCTACGACCCCGGAGCGGGCATCGGCTGGCACCGCGACCGCGACGTGTTTGAAGAAGTCGTTGGAGTTTCGCTTGGATCTCCAGCGAAATTGCGCTTCCGCAGACGAACACCGGATGGGTTCGATCGGGTCGCTCTTAATGTCGAGCCGCGCTCCGCATATCGGCTTTTGGGCGAAGCCCGCTGGCAGTGGGAGCATAGTATTGCACCAGGCGAGCAGCGACGATTTTCAATCACCTTCCGGAAAATGTCGGACAAGGGGCGCGCGATCGCCCGCGGGCAGGAAACTGACCTCGTGAGACTTTAGAGGCGCGGCAAATTCGCTTACGACCTGCTCTCGAAGCCCGCGATACATTCGGCAAACCAGCGGGCGGCCGTCAGTGCACTCAATTCGCCCGGATCAAGGCTTGGATCCCATTCGGTGAGGTCGACAATGCGCACGCGATGGTCGGCGACCAGGAGGCGAACCGCAGAAAAGAAATCGGAAACGTTCATTCCGCCGGGCCGGGCGCCAGGAGCGCCAGGCATCTGCGCCCGGTCGATCACGTCGATGTCGCAATCGACAACGATCGCGTCCGCATTTTGCAAATGGGCAAGTGCACGTTCGACGGACTTTGCAATGCCTTCACGACGGACTTCGTCAATTGTGACAATAAGATTGCCGGCATCGATTGCATCGCGATGCATTTTCGCAGTGTTCGCAAAGCTCGCCAATCCGACCTGCGCAATGTTCGATCCCGGCAGTCCATCATTCAACAGGGCCCGGACGGGGTTGCCATTGGTGAGCCCAAGCTCGAGCTCGCGCATATCGAAATGCGCATCGAGAGTAATCAAGCCGATCTTTGGAAGAGGAATTTCAAGCGCGAGAACCGCAGGACGAGTGACCGCATTATTTCCGCCCGCAACTAAGGTCAGCACATGGTCTTCGACACTTGCTGCAATGGCCTTTTTGATGGGGTCGGTCGACTGTTCGATTGATTGTCCGGAAAGCTCGACGTCACCGCGGTCTCGGACAGGAGTGAACAAAGCCCGGCCGATTTCGACGTCATAGCTCGCGAGACGTTTCAGCGTCTGTCGCAACCGCATGGGTGCTTCGTCGCAGTGACCCGGTGTCACGGAGCCGGCGGAAAGCGGGACTCCAATGAACCCGATCGGCACCGCAGCGCCGTCGAATTCGAGTAGCTCGGAAAGGTTTGGCCAGGAACTCATGACTTTGCCGTAGCAACGGGTCTCGCTTAAGAGCAAATCATGTGGGACC
The DNA here is from genome assembly GCA_963703055.1 of uncultured Alphaproteobacteria bacterium. Lineage (GTDB taxonomy): Bacteria > Pseudomonadota > Alphaproteobacteria > Sphingomonadales > Sphingomonadaceae > Sphingomicrobium. The sequence goes on from OY969784.1 coordinate 1,977,354, forward strand.
GGCTACTCGTCGATTGCAATATTGCAACCCTTGAGGCGATCCCGGGCAACCCGCTCGGAGTCATCAGCAATGGCGCAATCGGAATCGCAGACGGAAAGATCGTTCGTGTCGGAAAGCGCACGGAGCTCGCGGGCTTTCGTGCGAAAACCGTTGACGCACTCGGCGGCGCCTGGGTCACTCCAGGTCTGATCGATTGCCATACGCATCTCTTGTTTGGAGGAACGCGCGCCGACGAACATGCACTTCGACGGCGAGGCGCCGATTACGAAGAGATTGCGCGCTCGGGCGGTGGCATTGCTTCGACCGTTAAGCGAACGGCTGAGGCGAGTGACGACGATCTCATCGCACAAAGCCTTGAGCGTTTGAAAATGCTGATGGCGGGGGGATGCACGACCGTCGAAGTCAAATCTGGTTACGGATCAGACTCCAAAAGCGAGCTGAGGCTTTTAAGGATCGCAAATGCACTTGGGACTGGGCTTCCCGTTCGGGTTGTCCCGACCTTACTCGCACTGCACGCGCTTCCCAATGAACGGTCAGATCGACGCGCTCATTTCGTGAGCGAGGTCGTCGACAAGCTCGTTCCGGCGGCAGCCAAGGACGGACTTGCAACGAGCGTCGATGCATTTTGCGACACGATTGGATTTACCAGCGAAGAAGTCGAGCGATTGTTCAAGACCGCCGCTCACCATGGCCTTCAAGTCAAACTCCACGCCGAGCAATTGTCGAACCAGCATGGCGCTGCGCTAGCAGCCAAATATCATGCGCTTTCAGCCGATCATCTCGAATATCTCGACGATGCAGGTGCCCGGGCAATGGCGGCTTCAGGAACGGTCGCGGTTCTCCTTCCAGGCGCCTATTATGCGCTTCAGGAAACACGCAAGCCGCCGGTCGCATTGCTCCGGAAGCACAAGATCCCTCTTGCACTTGCAACGGATTGCAATCCTGGAACCTCGCCATTGCTGTCCCCCACACTGGTCATGAACATGGGTTGCACATTGTTCGGCCTTACGCCCGAAGAGGCCCTGTGCGGGATGACCCTCAATGCAGCTCGAGCGCTCGGTCTTGCCCATTTGATTGGAAGCATCGCCCCTGGAAAGCAGGCCGATCTTTGTGCGTGGAACGTCAATTCACTGGCCGAGCTCGGCTATTGGATCGGCCTTCCAGGGCCACAACGAAGGATCTTTGCTGGAAAGCCAGAATAGCGTGATCGCTCTGGGGCGGCTGCTCGAAGCCCGACCGCCCCACACTTTTACGAAGGTCGCGTTTCGTCCTTTTTGCATTCTTGTCGCCTCTGGGTCTTGGGTCATTCCTCGTGAGTGGCTAAGCCCCGCCAGGGAGGAACCCCATCTTGACCGATAGACGCGACAACAGCCGGCATATTCGCGCGCGGCGAGGGCGAGAGATCAAGGCGAAAAGCTGGGCCACCGAGGCTGCTGTAAGAATGCTCATGAACAATCTTGACGACGAGGTTGCAGAAGATCCTCAGAGCCTTGTCGTTTATGGCGGAATCGGTCGCGCCGCGCGCAACTGGGAATGTTTCGACAAGATCGTCGAAACTCTCGAACGGCTCGACGATGACCAGACGCTGCTCGTTCAGTCGGGAAAGCCCGTTGGTGTATTCAAAACGCACCCCGATGCGCCTCGAGTTCTTATCGCGAATTCCAACCTGGTTCCGAAATGGGCAAATTGGGAAACCTTCAACGCGCTCGATCGCAAGGGACTGATGATGTACGGCCAGATGACGGCCGGAAGCTGGATCTACATCGGCACTCAGGGCATCGTTCAGGGCACTTACGAAACGTTCGCCGAAATGGGGCGACAGCATTTCGAAGGCGATCTTAAGGATCGATGGATTCTGACCGCGGGGCTCGGCGGAATGGGCGGCGCTCAGCCGCTCGCTGCGGTGATGGCAGGAGCGCATTGCATCGCGATCGAATGTCAGGAGAGCCGGATCGAGAAGCGTCTTGAGACACGCTATCTCGATCGGCGCGCCGACACCATCCAAGAAGCCCTCGAAATCATCAAAAATGCGGACAAGCCGACTAGCGTCGGCCTGCTTGGAAATGCCGCGGAAATTCTTCCACGGATGTTGGAGCTCAACATCCGACCCGATGCATTGACCGATCAGACCTCCGCACACGATCCGGCAAATGGCTATTGTCCGGCGGGATGGAGTGTCGCCAAATGGCAGGAGATGCGCGAACGCGATCCCGTCGCGCTCGCCAAGGCAGCTCGAGAATCGATTGCGAAACATGTCGAGGCGATGCTCGCATTCCACGCGATGGGCGTTCCGACCTTCGACTATGGGAACAACATCCGCCAGGAAGCGAAGGACGTGGGCGTCAGCCACGCGTTCGACTTTCCCGGCTTCGTTCCGGCCTATGTCCGGCCTCTCTTCTGCCGGGGAATCGGACCATTCCGATGGGCCGCACTTTCTGGAGATCCCGAGGACATCTATCGTACCGACCAGCGCGTCAAAGAGTTGATCCCCGACGACCTGCAACTTCATCGATGGCTCGACATGGCTCGTGAGCGAATCAGTTTTCAGGGCCTTCCAGCACGGATTTGCTGGGTCGGTCTTGGTCAGCGCAATCGGCTAGGAATGGCGTTCAATGAGATGGTTCGAAATGGCGAAGTTTCCGCGCCAATAGTGATCGGGCGCGATCATCTCGACAGTGGAAGTGTCGCCTCGCCAAACCGCGAAACCGAGAGCATGATCGACGGCAGCGATGTGGTGTCCGACTGGCCGCTTTTAAACGCATTGCTGAATACAGCCTCTGGAGCGACCTGGGTGTCGTTCCACCATGGGGGCGGCGTTGGAATGGGCTATTCGCAACATGCCGGGATGGTGATTGTCGCCGATGGAACAATCGAGGCCGATCGCCGCCTTGAACGGGTGCTATGGAATGATCCGGCAACGGGCGTCATGCGCCACGCCGATGCGGGTTACGAGATCGCGGTTGCGTGCGCGCACGAGCAGCAGCTCGATCTGCCGATGGTGAACCGGTGAAACTCGACCCGACCGCGATCGACCTCGCGACGTTGCGGCGGCTCTGGCAGGGCGAAAAGGCCGAGCTCGACCATGCATCGATTGATCGCATCGCCAATGCGGCGGCCTCGATCGACCGGATCGTTGAACGCGGCGAGACCGTCTACGGAGTCAACACCGGCTTTGGACTGCTTGCGAACACGCGCATTCCAAGCGATCGGCTGGCTGAACTTCAGACCAACCTCATTCTCTCGCACAGTGCCGGTCTTGGCGAACCATTTCCACGGCATGTCACCCGGCTAATGATCATTTTGAAGCTGCTTGGCCTTGGGCGCGGCTATTCGGGGGTTCGCCTCCTGGTGATCGAAGCCCTGCAGCGGCTGCTCGACGCCGATGCCATGCCGCTTATTCCCTGTCAGGGGAGCGTTGGCGCAAGCGGGGATCTTGCACCGCTTGCGCATTTGATCGCCGCACTCATGGGCTACGGTCGGGTCAACGTTGAGGGCGAAGTCCTCCCTGCGACCGACGCTCTTGATCGAATTGGCCTTTCCAAACTTCAGCTCGGGCCAAAGGAAGGGCTGGCGCTGATCAACGGCACTCAGGCGAGCACGGCTCTTGCTCTTGATGCCCTGTTCAAAGGAGAGCGCGTGTTCGCGTCGGCAATCGCCGCGGGGGCAATGTCGGTCGATGCTTTAAAGGGCAGTGCAAAGCCGTTCGATCCGAGGATTTCGAAACTGCGCGGCCAGCCTGGGCAAATCCGGGTTTCCGAGATGATCAGCAGTTTTTTGGACGGCAGCGAGATTCTCACAAGCCATATCCAGTGCAGCCGGGTCCAGGATCCCTATAGTTTCCGTTGCCAGCCGCAGGTCATGGGGGCTTCGCTCGACCTTCTTGAAAATGCCGCTCGGACTCTAACCATCGAAGCGTCCGCGGTGACCGACAATCCGATCGTTTTTCCCGATGAAGACTCTGCGATTTCGGGAGGAAACTTCCACGCTCAGCCAGTTGCATTTGCAGCAGACGCAATTGCCATCGCATTGTGCGAGGTGGGGTCGATATCGGAGCGACGGGTCAGCGTTCTGGTCGACCCCAAGATGAGCGGCCTCCCCGCGTTTCTCACCAAGGATTCCGGAGTGAATTCCGGGCTGATGATCCCGCAGGTCACCGCGGCCGCGCTCGTGAGCGAAAACAAAACGCTCGCCTTTCCCGCAAGCGTCGACTCCATTCCGACTTCCGCCGGTCAGGAAGACCATGTCTCGATGGCTCCGATCGCTGCTCGAAAGGCGGCTCAGATCGCCGTCAATGCCGCTGGAGTTGTCGCGGTCGAACTTATGGCGGGAGCCGAAGGCATTGATTATCACGCTCCGCTCAAGACTTCGCCCAAGCTTCAATCGGTTCATTCAAACGTTCGCAATTATTCGCCGCATTTTACCGCCGATCGCTATTGGGCGGACGAAATGAGTGCGCTTCAGAACGCGATTCTCGATGGCGAAATCGGAACCAGCCTGCTCTCGCTGATCTAGGGGCTAGCCGATTCGATCCCAGTGGGTGGTCTTGCAGATAATTTCGAGAACGCATCCGCGGACCGCCATTCGATCAGGTCCGACCTGTTCGATCGTTCCGCGAGCATTCAAATTGCGGCTCGCGAGGAAAACATGCGCGCTCCAGCTCCGTGGGCCTGCAGGACGGATGTTGTCGATCACCTGAAACCCAAGCAAATGAGTTCCGCTTCCGCGCTCGGCTTTCTCCTGCTGTTTGTTGGACGCCTTGACTACCCTCCCGCACAAGGTCTCGCCGCCGCAAGGGGCAATGACGATTTCCATGGCTCCATTTTTCCAACGCCCTTCGAGACTGTTCCGGGCCGAGGCGAAAGCCGGAAGGAATGGTGTTGCGAGGGCGGCAAAGGCGGCGAAGGAGAGAATTGGTTTCATGATTGTCGGTTACGAATGTTCTCGGGCTGAAATTGTGCCTTGGCTGCTGGCGTCGATGAACATTTTTTCAAATCCAATTCCGACTAAGCCTGAGGCTCGTCAGTGCGAGTCCAGATCTGCGAACGGCAGAACAGCCCCGCCATCGCGCACCCTGTCAGCTTCAGTTCTCGGGAGCTCAAAAGAACCAGCTTTGCAGTGACATGAACATTGTCATCGGGAATGAAGAGTTTGCCGGTCCAGCCGGCCCCCTTGGGCTTCAGTCCAGTCAGGACCATGGTTCCAACGATATGCGAGGTCGTTTTTGCAACTTCGCGTTGACCGCGCGTGGATGCCCAGACGACCCTTCCGCATAAAGCCCTTCCGCATGGCGCAACGGCAATGATCGCGCTTCCGATCGGGTTTTTCCAAAATCCCTCGATCGAGTTTCGTTGGGTCGGCTGCGCCGCCCCAATGGCAAGGAGTGGCAAAAGAGGAGCGATCCATTTCATGTCGTTGCCGCTCCTTGCCCGATCTTGCGGCCAAGTGGCAAGCTAATGAAAATCGCGACTTTTCGGGATGATCTCGATGTTTCGCGGATGGCGGTTCGAAGGACGGCCCCAGCTTCCTTGATGATCAGATTTTTCAATTGAGCGCGAAAGTCGCGAATTCTCACTCAATTGACTGAGCAGATGCGTATCGTCCTCAAGTCGAGCGGCGACGACATGAATCACGTCGCTATCCGGATCCTTCTGAACGACGCCGTGAACACCCATCAGCCGGGCTCCCATGACAATCTTGCGCTGCTTTTCGAACAAGGTGGGCCAGATAACGAGATTGGCGATCCCCGTTTCGTCTTCGATCGTGATGAAAACGACGCCCTTCGACGTTCCTGGCCGCTGACGAATGAGAACCACTCCGGCAATCGATACGCGTTTGCTGTCTCGGGAAATTTTCAACTGCTCGGCAGTGATGAAATTCCTTTGTCGATAATGGGCGCGAAGAAAATCCATCGGATGGGCTTTGAGGCTCAATCGAATGGTTTGGTAATCACTGATCACATGTTCAAAAAGAGGCATTGCGGGAAGCTTTGCGGGACAGTTTTCCATGCCTTCGTCTTGTTCTTCCCGATAAGCGAAAAGCGGCAGATCGGGCGCAGATTTAAGGGCTTTTGAATCCCATAAAGCGGCGCGGCGATCGAGACCCATTGAGCGAAATGAATCGGCGGCGGCGAGACGCTGGATGGCATGCACCGGCACTCGACCTCGGGTGCGAAGTTCGTCGAGGGTGCGATAGGGCTGTCGTTCGACCAGACGTTCTGCAGCTTCGCGATGGAGCCCTTCGACCTGACGCAAGCCGAGGCGCAGAGCAGGCCTTTCTGCTTCGTCTTCTGAAGCTTCCAGAGTGCAGTCCCACTTGCTCGCGTTCACATCGATCTCTCGCACTTCAACGCCATGGTCCCGCGCATCCCGAACGATCTGCGCCGGGGCGTAAAATCCCATCGGCTGGGAGTTGAGGAGCGCGCATGCGAATGCAGCAGGATAGCGCCACCTCAACCAGCTCGAGACATAGACGAGGTGCGCAAAGCTTGCGGCGTGGCTTTCGGGGAAACCATATTCGCCAAAGCCCTTGATCTGATCGAAGCAGCGTTGAGCAAAGTCTTGATCATAACCACGCTCGACCATTCCTCCGACCATCTTGTCCTGGAGCTCTCCAATATTGCCCTTCGATCGGAAGGTCGCCATTGCCTTGCGCAGCTGGTTCGCTTCGGCGGGACTGAATTTCGCAGCATCGATTGCGATCTTCATCGCCTGTTCCTGAAAAATCGGCACTCCCAAAGTTCGCCCAAGAATCTTTTCGAGTTCGTCCGCCGGACCTGCGCCCGGATCTGGACAGGGGAAGGTCACCGGCTCCCTTCCGCTGCGGCGCTTGAGATAGGGATGAACCATGTCGCCCTGGATCGGACCTGGGCGAACGATTGCGACTTCGATGACAAGATCATAAAAGCAGCGCGGCTTCAGCCTTGGAAGCATGTTCATCTGAGCGCGGCTTTCGACTTGAAAAACTCCAAGGGAATCGCCTTTGCAGAGCATGTCGTAAACTTCAGGGACCTCTTTTGGGATCGTCGCCAAATTCCAGCGTTCGCAATGCTGGCGTTCGATGAGATCGAAACATTTTCGGATGCAGGTCAGCATTCCGAGCGCGAGCACGTCGATTTTGAGAATGCCGAGTTCATCGATGTCGTCCTTGTCCCATTCGATGAAGCTACGCTCGTCCATCGCTCCATTGCCGATCGGGACAGTCTCGGTCAGCGGTCGTTCTGTGAGAATGAAACCGCCGACATGCTGGGAAAGATGACGCGGCATTCCAACCAGCTGTTCGGCGAGCCTGATCGTTCGCTTGAGATGCGGATCGGAAAGATCGAGGCCGGCGTCCGCTGCGCGCTGATCCTCGAGCTGCGCTTCCATATGTCCCCAGATGTTGGAGGCAAGAGCTCCGCAGACATCTTCGGAAAGCCCCATGACCTTACCCACTTCGCGGATTGCAGAACGCGGTCGATAATGAATTACGGTTGCGGCAATGCCGGCACGATCACGGCCATATTTATTATAGATGTGCTGGATCACCTCTTCGCGTCGTTCATGCTCGAAATCGACATCGATGTCGGGTGGTTCGCGACGTTCCTCGGAAATGAATCGTTCGAACAGAAGGTCGCTCGTCGAAGGATCGACCGCAGTGATGTTGAGACAATAGCAGACGGCGCTGTTCGCGGCCGATCCTCGCCCCTGGCACAGGATTGGCGGATCGAGTTCCCGAGCGAATGCGACGATGTCGTGAACGGTGAGGAAATAGCGGGCAAAGTCCAAACGATCGATCAGCTGAAGTTCGTGATGGAGTTGGTTCACGACCTTTTGAGGGATTTGCTTTGGCCAGTGCTGCTTCGCTCCGTCCCAGACCAGATGCTCAAGGTGCTGCTGCGGAGAGCGGCCCCTGGGGACTGTCTCCTTTGGATATTCATATTTGAGTTCGTCGAGGCTGAAATTGAGCGAGTCCGCGAATTTGCGGGTGGCTTCTATCGCGTGCGGCCAACGCCCAAAAAGCTCAATCATTTGTTCTGGAGATTTGAGATGACGTTCAGCGTTCGGGTTCAGAAGAAAACCGGCGTTCGCGATTGTCATCTTTTCGCGAATGCAAGTCACAACGTCCTGAAGTGGCCGTCGATCGGGCGCATGATAGTGGACGTCATTGGTCGCGATGATCACGCAGCCATATTGCTTCGCCAAATGATCAAGACGTTCGATGCGCGCATTGTCATTGCCGCGGTAGAGCCAGGTCGCAGCAACATGGTTCAGTGACGTCAAGACGCCACATATTTTTTTCAGATCGTCTTCAAAACCATCGAGATTTTCGTTCGGCCATACAATGAAGGCGATCCCCTCCTGATGCGCAGCGACGTCAGCGAGCGCCAGTTCGCATGCGCCTTTTTCCGCGCGCATTTTGCCAAGGCTGAGAAGCCTCGAAAGGCGGCCGTAGGCTTTGCGATCGGTGGGATAGGCAAGGAGCGATAAGGCGTCGCTCAAGTCGAGACGACAGCCAATCAGCGGGGTTATTCCCACAGCCTTGCATGCACTGTGCATCCGAACCGCGCCGGCAAGCGTGTTGCGGTCCGCAATTCCGATCGAATCATAACCTAAAGGTAATGCCGCCAGCGCGAGCTCAACCGCATCGGATGCCCCGCGAAGGAATGAAAAGGGAGAGGTGACCGCAAGCTCGACATAGGATGATGGTTCATGTTGGGGTACGGACGCGCCCTCACATCGAACGAGCTTCATCCGCGAAAATCCGGTTTTTTCGGGCATCAGCCGAACAACCCATGGATGAACCAGTTCGGAAGTCCGCCACGCCCATCTCCGATGAGACCTTCGCGAAAAATCCAGTATCGTCGTCCACCGCTGTCCTCGACTCGATAATAGTCGCGCAATCGGGTTGTCGAGGGTTGCCGCCACCATTCGGGCGCAATGCGTTCGGGACCTTCAACGCGGGCGATGTCGTGCACCGCGCGGCGCCAGACGAACCGTCGCGGCATGCCTTCGGGAGTGGCGTAAATGACATCGATCGCTTCCGCTCGATCGAGCAGACGTTGCGGTCTTCTTAAGGACGACAAACATTTTGACTGCGCGTCGTTTGACTGCGCTCTGACGGCAATGTCGTGCAGCGATGACACTGCAAAAGCCCAACGGTTCGCCTGTTCGGGGATATGGCTTTCGCTGCGTTCCGGTCGGCGCACGGCTCGTTGACCGAGCTTCACTGTCAGTCGATCGATCAATCGAGCAAGCTCGCGGTTTCGGCAAGGCTCCTCGACCAGATCGTCCTGTGTGGCGCCAAGCTCTTCGGTCCAGCTCGCAGTCAGTGTGAACGCATCGAAGCCGAACTGGGGATCGAGCATTGCCGCCTTGTCGTTGAGCAGGCGCCTTAGATGCTTGGGTTCGCGGCTCGGAATTGCCGTCGAAACACTCGCGAGCGTGACGCTTCCATCGACGCGATAAGCTGTAAGAGTCAGCCGCCTCGCTCCAAGATGGAGCTCCTCGAGTTGTTGGACGAGTTCAGGAACGAGCCTGTCGAGTGCTTCAAGGGATGCATGCGCATAGATTGCAGGCTCTTCGAGACGAAGGATTGCGCGCGGAGGAAGATCGGTCGCGACAGCCGTTAAAATCCCTGATTTCCGGCCAAGAATTGTATCGAGAGATTCGAGAAGATTTTTGGATCCCCGGAACCGTCGAGCGAGCGCCAGGCGTGGAACGTCAATCAAGGAGCCGATTGTCTTTAGCCCCAATCGCTCGAGAGACCGGACGGTTTCGCTATCGAGCCGGAGTGCGCTAACATGAAGCGCCGCAAGCTTTGTCTCCAGCTGTTCGACGCTGCAGATCGATGGGGAATATCGAGCGAGTGCCGATGCAGCGGCCGGGTTCGGCGCAATGGCCGCGCGGGCGGTAAGGCCGGCAAGAGCAAATCGCCGCTGGACATCATTGAGAAGGCTCGGTTCGCCACCGAACAGATGCGCTGCTCCGGTAATGTCGAGTGTCACTCCATTGCCGTCCACCTCGACGAGTGGTGACCAGCGGCCGCACCAGCGTGCGAGCCTTTTTACCAGCCTCGAATCGCCTTCAGGATCAGCGCAAGTTGGAATCAGCGTCGGATCAAGCGCGCGCGCATCGGTCAATCGCGCTCCAACGCGCGCACCGCGCTTGGCGGCAGCCTGTGCGACTGCGAAAATGACCGGGCCGTGCGGTCCTTCAAGCGTAAGGACAACTGGGGTTTCAGGCGGAAAGTCGCTGGTTTTCGACCAACGCTCGATCGCGAGATTTGGAAAGAAGATGGAAAGAACCCGCTTCATGGGCAATGCTCCAGCGTCCAGGAGAAGTCCCCCGAGCGCGAAACAGTTCGGCATCCCACGTCGCTGCTCCCGGCGCCTTCGGATCGAGATCGTTGATGAGCGAGGGAGTGCTCGCAATCCGCCAGCGCATGCGAGCGCCGCTGAGATTGGCGTGACCGCCAAGACGAATCAGAAAAGCGGCAACCCCAGATCGCTCCGAAGCGACCGCAAGCCGCCGCGTAGCAGTGAAATCGAGAGCTTTCGGGTCGCCCCAGATCTCCCCGATCACAGCAAAGAGCGACGAACATCTTAGTCCTTCCTCCATGGCCCAGAGAACGTCTCGTGCGTCCCGCGCTTCGACATGGATGAGGTTGGATGTGGGCAAAGCTGGCGGATGTATGCGTCCGCTTTCGATGATGGCCATACGGTCCTGGACCCACAAAAGCGGTTCGTTTGAATTGATCTTGCCGAGCAGAAATCCGATCCATCCGCCGTCGCGGGGATGGGCTGCGAAGACTTCGCCAAGAGTGGGCTTTTCCCGTTCAGCAAGAGGGAAAGGGAGAGAAAACGAATTTGCCTCGAAAGGCGGGAAAGACCCGGTTGCAGGGAATGGCCGGATGCGCTCATTCTCCTTTTGCAAGGATGAGACTTCAGCCGGCCTCGAGCGCGAATCAGCGACTCCGCCGGTGACCAGAGAAAAGTTTTTTGCCACACGACTCACATATTTCGTTCTTGTTTTGTTCTTATTCCTTCAACTCCGCGACCAGAGTCAATGGCGCGACTCGCAGCTCGTCTGAGAGAGACCGGAAAAGAACAGGTTTGTGCATCGCTCCCAGCTGTAATGGCTCGCCTCGATCGACGCGGCATGGCGGTCGGCACTCAACGCCCTTTGAACCGCATTCGCGAGATTTTCATCAAGAGCGCCGATGCGCGCAGAGCCCCCGTGAATCCCGCATTCGCCAGACCCAAGGATGTCCGCAGGCCCTGGAACAGGGAAAGCCGCGACTGGGACACCGCAGGCCAAAGCCTCGATATTCACCAATCCGAACGTGTCCGTTCGACTTGGGAAAACGAACACGTCGGAAGCGGCATAAATCGAAGCAAGCTCGACCCCATGTTTTGGTCCAAGGAAGAGGACGTTTGGATAGGAGGCCTTCAATCGCTCGAGAATTGGCCCGCCCCCAACCACCACCTTGCTCCCGGCGACCGTCAAATCGAGGAAGGCTGCGATATTCTTTTCAGGAGCGATCCGGCCGACATTGAGGAGAATTGGCCGCGGCAAATTGACGAGCTGCGGATGCCAGGGAACGTTGGGGTTGAACTCGCCAAGATCCACTCCGCGCGGCCACAAATAGGTTCGACTAAGACCACGAGCCTCAAGCTCGTCCGCAAGAGTTCTGGTCGCCGCAAAGGTCCGTTCTGCAGGACCATGGAAGCGGCGCATCACCTTCCAGATCCATTCGACCGGAATTCCGGTCCGGATCGAAACATAATCCGGGAAGCGCGTGTGAAATGCCGTCGTGTATCCTCTCGAATTCCTGACGCACCAGTTGCGCGTTGCCCAACCGATCGGCCCCTCGGTCGCGATGTGGACACTGTCCGGGAGAGCGTCATCGAGAATTGCGCGAACCTTTCGCCCGCAGCCAAACGAGAGCCGGATTTCGGGGTAAGTGGGACAGGGCAGAGTGAAAAAGCGCGAAGGCTCGATGACTTCGACTTCGTGACCTCGTTGTCGAAGCCCATCGACGGTCGTTGAAAGCGAACGAACAACTCCATTGACCTGCGGATGCCAGGCATCCGACGCGAGAATGATCTTCACGCTAGAGCGGGAAGCGAAGCTTCGGCCCGCTCAACCTCGAGCGACCTTTTGTACCTAGCCCAATCAATGATCTCCATTCGGCCGTCGGAATGTTCGACGAGCGCCGTGCAGCTTTCGACCCAATCGCCGTCATTATAATAAGTGACGGATCCGATCGGCCGAATTTCCGCACTGTGGATGTGGCCGCAGACAACGCCGTCAACTCCGCGCTCGAGAGCTGCGTGAGCGACCGCGGCCTCGAAGCTCGAGATGTATTGAACCGCATTTTTGACGCGCTTTTTGATATGCGCGGAGAGCGACCAATAGGGCATCCCAAGACACTTGCGGATGCCGTTGACGACGGCGTTGAGCTTTAGGAGCAACGTGTAGGCATGGTCGCCAAGGAACGCGAGCCAGCGTGCATAAAGCACCACTCCGTCGAATTCATCGCCATGAAGGACGAGAAGTTTTCGTCCATCGGCGGTCTCGTGAATGGCTTCCGAAACGAGGGCAACCCCGCCAAGGTTGAGCCCGACATAATCCCGGAAGGCCTCGTCATGGTTTCCAGGGATGTAGATCACGTGACAGCCGTGCTTGGCTTTCTTGAGCAGCGAACGAACGAGATCATTGTGCCGGGTCGGCCAGTACCAGCCCTTGCGAAGCTGCCAACCGTCGATGATGTCACCGACCAAATATAATGTGTCGCACTCGGTCGACTTTAGAAAATCGAGAAGGAGTTCCGCCTTGCAGCCCGAGGTTCCAAGATGAGTGTCCGAAATCCAGATTGTTCGATAGGCAAGGATCGGGCGTCTGGGTTCAAAATGAAGTGGTTCTTCGATCCAGGATTTCACCCCTTGTCCAAGAGGTTGCAGCCCGCCTCGCGACGGTGGCGCTCCCATTGTCCTCCCCTTCGCGATTGGTATCGCTTGCTGGGGTTCAATATCGGCGCATGGCAGGTCGCGGGTATTACGAATTGGCGACCATCTCATGACAATGGTTTCGCCCGACTTTCAGGCATTCTAATTGGCGTTCAGCCATAATCCTTCAGGAACAGATCGATTTCCCGAACCACCTCCCGTGCGGCCTTTCTCGAAATTCCAAAGGCCATGTGGTGGCACGTCAGCTCGACCGCCTTGTCGCGCTCATGGTCAAGACCGCGCGCAGCGCGCGGCGCAATCAGGCCATCGCGCCGCGACCAGATGGCAAGATGGGGAACCGGGGGCTTTGCAGTAATCCTCGGCAATGGTGGATCATCGACGGGATGGCCTGCGACACGTTCGTATAGCCGCCAGACGTTGTTCTGCCTCGGGTCGCCGGAAAATGGCGAACCGAGCGTGATGACCGCTCTCACGCGTTTGGGATGATATCTTGCAAACTCACGAGCAAAGAGGCCGCCAAGGCTCCATCCTACGATCACGATCGGCTGATCGTGGCCCAGCCCGTCGATGCGTTCGTGGAGCTTGTCGAGTGTGTCGGGTTTGGTTCCAAGATTCCATCCCTGCTTCCAGCCGTGCACTCGAAAGCCTGCGTTAGCGAGCTCTCTTCGAAGCGAGAATGTGGTCTTGTCACTGCACAAAAAGCCCGGAACGACGAGGATCGGCTGTCCCTGTTCGGGGCCGCGCGGCCCGCGGCTTCGGAACGTCCCGATCATTCGTCCGAGGTTCCAGGCGATCTCGCCCCAATTGCCGCGTTGGGGCGGCGCATCGTCGCCTTCCCATTGCTCATCGAGGAGCGGCCGGTTCAACTTGAAACTCTCAAAGGAATTCGCTGCCCATCAGTTCCTGCATCGCCACCGGCAATCGCACACGCCCGTCTTCAGTCTGATGATTTTCGAGCAAAGGAACGAGAATTCTGGGTGACGCCAGCGCAGTATTGTTGAGCGTATGAGCAAAGCGGACCTTTCCGTCGGACCCCCGATAACGAATGTTCGCTCGCCTTGCCTGCCAGTCGTGAAGCGTCGAGCAGCTGTGAGTCTCGCGATACTTCCCAAGCGAAGGGACCCAGCTTTCAAGATCGTTCATCCGAAATTTGCCAAGGCCCATGTCGCCGGTCGAGGTTTCGATCAGCTGGTAGGGAATTTGGAGCGCCTGAAGCAGCTCTTCAGCAAGACCAAGAAGCTTTGCATGCCAGTTTGCCGACTGCGCTTCGTCGGCTTCGCAAATCACATATTGCTCGACCTTCACGAATTGATGAACTCGAAGCAGTCCACGAACGTCCTTGCCAGCGCTTCCCGCCTCGCGCCGAAAGCAAGGTGAATAGCCCGCGTAGAGAATTGGCAGCTTAGAGCCATCGATGATCTCGCCCGAATGAAGCGACGTCAGAACGACTTCCGCAGTTCCCGCGAGCCACAAATCATCGTTTGGAAGTTCATACGTCTCGTCGCGGTGACCGGGAAATTGTCCCTGGTTCAAGAACGCCTGTTCGCGCGCGATCGCGGGCACCGTAATCGGGGTAAATCCGGCAACCGCAATCTTTGAAAGTGCCCAGGTCATCAGGCGGGCCTCGAGCAAGGCCAATGTACCTTTGAGACAGTAGGTCCGGCTTCCCGAGACCTGTGTTACGCGCGAAAGATCGCCCCAATCATTCTTTTCGATAAGTGCGACGTGATCGAGCGGCGGAAAGTCGAATTTCGGGATCTCGCCAGTCTTGCGAACCACGACGTTAAAGTTTTCGTCCGGCCCAACCGGGGCGCCCTCATAGGGAATCCCGGGAAGCTTCATCATGAGGGCTTTTAATGCCGCATCATGTCTGGAAAGCCCGTCTTCAAGCTGCGACGCACGTGCGCCAGCTTCTTTGGCCATGCGTCCAAGCTCGGCCCGCTCTTCGGGCGAGGCCGTCTTGAATTTGCTGCTTAGCGAATTGCGTTCAGCGCGCAGCCGATCGATTTCAGTCTTGGTCGCACGCACTTCAGAATCGAGCGCCATGAGTTCGTCGAGATTAAGCTCAACGCCCTTGTCGCGAATCGCGCGCTCGACCGCCGAGCGATTTGCTTTGACGAAATCCATTGCAAGCATGGCTGCTGCACTGCGGCAAAAGCGCCCGTTCTGGCAATGGGGGAGCGAAATCTGCCGCTTCTTTGACCTTTGACGGGGTTTTGAGCGCGAATTGACGCTTGGCTTTAGAGACGTCAGTCGAAGTGAAGCCGCCGGTAACTGCCCCGGAAAAACAGGAGGGGGTCGAGGCGAGCATCGAAGCTTGCTTTCGTCACCTGCCCAACGAGGATGTAATGATCACCCCCATCATAAAGCGCGAAATGGTCGCATTCGAAAACGCACAGCGAATCCTTTAAGATCGGTGCGCCTGCTTCGCCGCGCGACCATGGCGTTTGCCCGAAACGGTCTTCGACCCGTGTCGAGAAGGTGATCGATGCGGGCTGTTGGCCCGTCTGAAGGACGTTGATTGCAAAACAGGGAGCTTTCGTCAGCGCTGCCGAACTTGCCGCAAGCTTGTGAAGGCAGACCAGAAGCAGCGGCGGGTCGAGCGAAACCGAGGTAAAGCTGTTGACGGTCAGCCCCGCCGGATTCTCCCCTTCGTCGAGGCAGGTCACAACGGTCACTCCAGTCGCAAAGCAACCGAGCGCGTCTCGAAGAGTGCGCGGTTCGTGCCCGCTTCGATATTCGCCTTTCGTCGTATCCACCATGCTGTTGGCTATAGCGCGCTCGACTGTCTTTGCGAGGCGCGATAGCGGAAGCGAAACTTGAGGGAGACAATTTCGATGAATTGGCTGATGTCTGCGTTCGTCATGACGGGATGTGTTCTTGCCGCTGGTCCAGCGGCTTCCGCGGTGCCTTCTTCGGACCCCAATCTCTATCTCGAGCAGATCGACGGCGCGCGCGCACTTGCAAAGGTCAAGACGTGGAACGCAGCCACACTTCGGTCGCTCGAAAAGCTCCCTGGATTTGCCAATTATCGTTCAAAGGCGCTCGCTCTTCTTTCGACCAATCAGAAGATCGCCGAGCCCGACCAGATCCTCAACGACAAGGTTTTGAACTTCTGGCAGGACGAGGCGCATCCACGCGGAATTTGGCGCGTTTCGCCGCTTGACGCTTATGCGTCAGGCCATCCGATTTGGCGAACGCTCCTCGACATCGATGCCATGAGCAAGGCCGACAACAAGAAATGGGCATTCAAGGGGGCGACCTGTCAGTCGCCGGCATATGTGGATTGCTTGGTTCGGCTTTCGAACGGCGGCGGCGATGCGGTCGAAGTCCGCGAATTCGACCTTTCCAAAGGCGCGTTCATTCCGGGGGGCTTCTTCCTTCCGACCGCAAAGAGCGAAGTATCGTGGGCGAGCCCCGATGCGCTCTTCGTCGGAACTGATTTTGGCCCCGGAACACTCACCGATTTGGGCTATGCGCGGATCGTAAAGCTCTGGAAGCGTTCAACGCCATTGGCGTCGGCGACGACCCTTTCCGAAGGAGCGAAAAGCGACGTTTCTGTCAACGCAAGAGCAATGGTCGACGGCAACCGAACCTGGCCCATTCTCACCCGAGCGGTCGATTTCTATCATCACAAGGTCAGCCATATCGCTCCTGACGGTCGGTTCATTCCATCGCCGCTTCCCGAGGACGCGGACATCGTCGACGTCCTCGATGGACGCGTGATCGCTTCACTCAAGAACTCCCTGGGACGGCCATCCTGCAGGGGCTCTGGTTGCTTATTCCATTCCCGATCTTCTCGCGGGACGTCCGCCAGCGATCGAAACGGTGTTTGTTCCCAACGCTCATCAGGCCGTGGAAGAAGTCTCGGCGAGCCGGTCGAAGCTTTGGGTAAAATATCTCGACGACGTTTCCGGCCGGCTTGCGGTTCTGACTCGGACCCCCGACGGTCGCTGGAGCGCGGCTTCGATCGCTCTTCCCGACAAGTCGACGATCCATCTCAACGCGGCCGCTCCAGCTTCGGATCTTGCGTTCGCGACCGTCCAGGGGATGCTCACTCCGCCGACCCTGTTTCGAGCAACGCCGGACGGGGCCGCGGCTCCGATCCAGGCGCTTCCGGCGCAATTCGACGCGTCGGACATGGTCGTCGAACAGCATTTCGCGACGTCGAAGGACGGAACCAAGATTCCCTATTTCCTGGTTCATCGCAAGGACGTGAGAGGTCCCGTTCCGGTTCTGATGCACGCGTATGGCGGTTTCGAACTAGCTCAAACTCCAAGCTATCTCGTCCAGGAACCCTATCGGTCTGGCCCGCTCGCTCTGTTCTGGGTCGAGGAAGGCAACGCCTATGTGCTCGCGAACATTCGAGGCGGCGGCGAATATGGACCGCGCTGGCATAATGCCGTTCTTCGGGAGAACCGTCAGAAGGCCTATGACGATCTCTATTCGGTAGCCCAGGATCTCATTGCGAGAAATCTCACTCAGAAAGGTCGTCTAGCGGTCTCGGGTCGCTCGAACGGGGGTCTGATGGCGGCCGTCGCGATCACGGAACGGCCAGACCTGTGGGGCGGGGCAATCATCGGATCGCCACTGATCGACATGAAACGCTATTCACATCTGCTCGCCGGGGCATCGTGGATGGGCGAATATGGAAATCCCGACGTGCCCGCAGACTGGGCATTCATCAGCAAATATTCGCCCTATCAAAACCTTCGGCCAAAGGTGAAATATCCGGTCCCGTTCATCTACACCTCGACCCGCGACGATCGCGTGCATCCCGGACATGCGCGCAAATTTGCAGCTCGCCTCGAGGAATACGGCGACCGCTTCTTTTACGACGAAGCAATCGAAGGGGGCCATGAAGCCGGCGTCGTTCCAGCCGAAGATGCGCAGCGCGTCGCTCTTGAAGCCGTCTATCTCAATTTGGTGCTACCCAAATAAAATCACAGGCGCAGGAGCTCGTCCGGAGTAAGTGCAAGCACCTCGGCGATTGTTTCGTCGAGGGACTTGGAAACGAGATAGCGCGGCTGGAAGGCGTCGTGCTTGTAGGGCGTATTGACTGCGCGCTCGACCGAAAAAGGGATGCGCTCGACTTGTTCGCTTTCGAGACTGAAGTGCGCTTCTCCAAAACTCGAGGCTAGGCCCGCGCCCAAGATCTTGAGCTCGTCCTTTTCAAGCGCAAGACCAAATTCGACGCTGTGCCAGTAGATTCTCGCAACACGGTGACCTTCGCCCGCAGCAATCGCTGCAAGTCCCAAAGTTCCAAGGTGGCGCGCCATATTCGCAAAATCGCGGTGAGCGAGCATCGGGATATGCCCGAACATGTCGTGGAAGCAGTCCGGGGCCTCGAGGTAATCGAGCTGTTCCCGAGTGCGAATGAAATTGCCGACCGGAAAGATGCGTTGGGACAACATTGCGAAAAAGACTTCGTCGGGAACGAGCCCGCGAACAGCGACCGTGTTCCATCCCGTCCGGGGCGAAAGAATGGCGTTCAGGCCATCAACGTCGGGGATGCCCGGGTGGGAAAGTCTCAACAGGTCCATCCCGTCGAAAAAGGGCGAAACTACCCGGCTTCCAAGAAGATCGACCTGGCGAGCAAACAGCAGATCCCAAACGCCATGATCTTCGCAAGTGAAGGATTCCCAGTTCTGGGGCACCTTATAATTGTCGAACGGGGGGCAGCTTTCATTTTCGCAAGCAAGATCGCCGGGGACGCTTGGCTCATCGTCGTGATCTTCGAACATGGTTTCGTCCTCAGGCTTCTTAAGGTCATAAAAAACCCGCCGAGCTTTCGCTGGCGGGCTGGAGGCTGGGAAGGGACGCTCAGACGCGCGTCAGCTTCCTCCAGCCTCCGGCGGATAATAATAGATAAGGCCAGCGGCTAAAGCTGCCGGGACCAAATCAATCGAGTGACGTGCGACAATCATTTGCATCTCAATATTCCAGATCCCTCCCAACGATCAAGATGTTGGGAAGTGCCTTACTCCATGTGGTTCGAGACGTTGTTGTACATCGTGTTCACTTTGGCGCCGAGGTTCGACATCGCGACTAGAGCAGCAATCGAAATGAGCGTTGCGACGAGTGCATATTCGATTGCGGTCCCGCCTTTCGAGCATCGGATAATTTTCGTTAACCCGTGCATGTACCCCTCCTACATTAACCAATTCACCGCCTAGAATATCGGCGTTGCTTGACGTTTTGCCTTGCTCCGCCTGCCAAACCCTTGCGATCTATGGTTAATGGCTAAGCTCGTTGATGGCCCGGGCGAGCTCGAGATCGCGGTTCGTCACCCCGCCTTTGTCATGACTGGTGAGACGAAAGTCGACGCGATTCCAGACGCTGGTGAACTCTGGATGGTGATTCCGGCGTTCGGCATCGAGGGCAACCCGGGCCAAAAATCCGAAGGCTTCGCTGAAATCCTTGAACCGAAAGGTTCGAATCAGCGCCTTGCCATCATCCTCGAATGACCATCCCTCCGGTGCTTCCATTTGCGTCTCTCCTCACTTTTAGGCTTATTGCGACGACCCCCCCCGAACCTCGCACTCACGCGCTTGAGCGAAGCTGGTCAACGCCCTCAACCATGACCTTGAGCCAATGACCCAAGCCGCCGATCGCGACTACTCCTTGAAATGGGAACGCGCGATGGGCAGGTGTTGGGCCTGAAGGAGTTAGTCATGGCCACGCAGTTCGCTGAGGGCAGCAGCATTCTCGGTCTCGAAAATCCCATGGGAACCGACGGTTTCGAATTTGTCGAATATACCGCCCCTGATCCCAGGCTTCTTCGCGACCTTTTTACGCGCATGGGCTTTCCGGCGATTGCGAAGCACAAGCGCAAGGACGTCACTCTTCATCGCCAGGGCGAGATCAATTTCATCATCAACGCCGAACCTGGAAGCTATGCGGACAATTACGCGCGCGACCATGGCCCGAGTGCTTGCGCTATGGCGTTTCGTGTAAAGGATTCAAAGGCCGCCTTCGAGCGGGCGGTGAAGCTTGGTGCGACCCCGGTCGTCAATGATGTCGCCCATGGCGAAATGGATATTCCTGCAATCGAAGGCATCGGCGGATCCAGGCTGTTCTTCGTCGACAGCTATGGCGAGAAGGATTCAATCTACAGCGTCGATTTCGATATGGTTGCCGACGCAAAGGAGAAGCTTTCCGAGCTCGACAGTCGCCTTACCTATATCGATCATCTCACGCACAACGTGCACCGCGGTCGGATGGCGGTGTGGGCCGGTTTCTATGAACGGCTCTTCAATTTCAAAGAGATTCGATATTTCGATATTGAGGGCAAGCAGACCGGGCTCATTTCCAAGGCGATGACCAGCCCGTGCGGAAAGATCCGGATCCCGTTGAATGAAAGCCAGGATGACAAAAGTCAGATCGAGGAGTTCCTTCGCGAATATAAGGGCGAAGGCATCCAGCACATCGCTCTTGGAACGTCCGACATCTATCATGCGGTCGACATCATTGCTGAACGCGGAATTGAATTTCAGGATACGCCTGAGACCTATTACGAGCTCCTTCCCAAGCGGATCCTGGGTCATGCCGAGAACATCGCCGAACTCAAGAAGCGCCAGATTCTGATGGACGGAGCGCCGACCGAAGGACAGGGCCTTCTCCTTCAGATTTTCACGAAGAATGTGATCGGCCCGATCTTTTTCGAAATCATTCAGCGCAAGGGCAACGAGGGCTTCGGCGAGGGCAATTTCAAGGCATTGTTCGAATCGATCGAACTCGACCAGATGCGCCGGGGCGTTCTTTGATGAGCGCTCGTCCCGATCACTTAAGCGCAAAGCCGCGCTTCGCTGGGCATTGTCCGCTGGTTCGTGACGGGGGCGGCCGATGAACCATGCCTATATTTGCGATTATGTGCGAACGCCCATTGGCCGCTACGGTGGAGCGCTTGCTCATGTTCGAGCGGATGATCTTGCTGCAGTTCCGATCAAGGCGCTCATCGAGCGCAATCGAGGGGTCGACTGGTCGAACCTTGATGACGTGATCTTGGGTTGCGCCAATCAGGCTGGCGAGGACAATCGCAATCTCGCCCGCATGGCCGCGCTCCTTTCCGGGCTTCCGGACAGTTCGGGTGGAGTTACCCTCAATCGTTTGTGCGGATCGGGTCTCGATGCGGTTGCAATGGCGGCCCGAACAATTCGGGGAAGCGAAGCGGATTTGATTATTGCCGGCGGCTCGGAAAGTATGAGCCGGGCGCCCTTTGTGGTCGCAAAGGCGACAGCGCCGTTTGATCGTAATGCCGAAATGTACGACACGACGATCGGCTGGCGGTTCGTCAATCCCAAGATGAAAGCCGCCTACGGCGACGACACCATGCCGAGTACCGGCGAAAACGTCGCCGACGAGTGCAAGGTGACGAGGAGCGATCAGGACGCCTTTGCGCTTCGCAGTCAGCAACGCGCCGCTGAGGCTCAGGCCAACGGCCGGCTTGCAGCCGAAATCGTATCCGTTGCGGTGCCTCAGCGAAGGGGCGACCCAGTCATGGTGTCAAGCGATGAACATCCGCGCGAAACGACGATCGAAGCGCTTTCCAAACTCAGGCCGATCGTTCGCTCTGACGGAACGGTCACTGCGGGCAATGCCTCCGGAGTGAATGACGGAGCTGCAGCATTGATCATTGCCTCTGAAGATGCCGCACGGCGCAATGGGCTTCAGCCAAAGGCGCGAATCCTTGGCGCTGCTGTTGCGGGCGTCCCCCCGAGGATCATGGGGATCGGGCCCGCGCCCGCATCCGAAAAACTGATGAGCCGTCTCGGTCTTGAAATTGGAGATTTCGACGTCATCGAACTCAACGAGGCGTTCGCGGCTCAGGCTCTCGCGGTCCTTCGCCGGCTGGGGCTCCCGGACGATGCGGCCAAGGTCAATCCGAACGGCGGGGCAATTGCTCTTGGGCATCCGCTCGGAATGTCCGGTGCAAGGCTTGCGCTCACTGCGACCGAGGAGCTTCAGCGAACCGGCGGCAAGCTTGCCCTCGTCACAATGTGCATTGGCGTTGGCCAGGGAATCGCTCTCGCGCTCGAGAGGGTGTAAAGATCCTGGCCATGACCGAGGTTGCGGAAAAAGCGCTCGACGAGCGCGCGATCATGGCTGTGCTCGAGACCATTCCCGACCCCGAAATTCCTGCAGTCACGATCACCGATCTTGGGATCGTTCGTGGATTTGCCGATGATCCGCCACGAGTTCGGATCAGTCCGACTTACACCGGATGCCCAGCGACCGTCGCGATCGAAATGCTGATCCGCGAAGCGCTCGATAGGGAGGGTTTCTCCCATGTCCATATCGAACGGGTTCTTTTCCCTCCTTGGTCCACCGACTGGATCAGTGAACGGGGACGAGAACGCCTGAAGAGCTATGGAATCGCTCCCCCGGATCCTTCGGCCAAGACGCAATGTCCGCAGTGCGGTTCGATCGACACCGAAGAAGTCAGCCGGTTTGGATCAACACCTTGCAAAGCACAGTGGCGATGCCGATCCTGCCTTGAGCCCTTTGATAGGTTCAAATGTCACTGAGCGAACCGTCATTTTCGTAATTGGCTCTAGGGTCGGCACATCAGGGTCGGCACATCAGGGTCGGCACATCGGGGTCGACGCATCGCATCGAGCGCGCATCACCATTCGGCAAAGCCGCCGTCACTCGTCCTCCACACCGGATTGCGCCAGCGGTGACGGTCCTTGTCCGCCTCGCGCACCGCCGCCTCGTCGATTTCAATTCCAAGGCCCGAGCCCTCTGGAACGGGAAGATAGCCTTCGACCGGGGTTAGAGCCTCCTTGTTCGTGCAGAAATTTAGAAGGTCGTGGCCGCCGGTATTATAGTGAATCCCAAGGCTGATCTCCTGAATTGCATGATTGGGAGTACAGGCCGCGATCTGGAGGCATGCGCCGAGCGCAAGTGGTCCAAGCGGGCAGTGGGGTGCAACCGCGACATCATAGGCCTCCGCCATCGCAGCAATCTTTCGAACTTC
The DNA here is from genome assembly GCA_963703055.1 of uncultured Alphaproteobacteria bacterium. Taxonomy (GTDB): domain Bacteria; phylum Pseudomonadota; class Alphaproteobacteria; order Sphingomonadales; family Sphingomonadaceae; genus Sphingomicrobium. The sequence continues at coordinate 2,000,279 of OY969784.1, forward strand.
GAGAATTCCGCCGGCATGGCTGAGGTCAGGCTGGATGATGTCGACAATGCCGCTCTCGAAGATCGGCTTGAACTCCCATCGAGAGTAGAGGCGCTCGCCAAGAGCGATCGGGGTCGCGACAAGCGCAGCGATTTCTTTGAGGCCATCGAGATTTTCCGAAAGCAGCGGCTCCTCGATAAAGAGGAGCCCAAGCGGTTCGAGGATTTTGGCGAGCTGCTTTGCGACCGGACGATGGACTCGTCCGTGGAAATCAAGCCCGACGTCCATTCCCTGAGCCTGGGCGGCTTCTACTCGCTTCACGACGTCGTTGAGTGCCTTAGGAGTCGCAATCCAGTTGAGCTCGGCGGTCGCGTTCATTTTGACCGCGCTGAACCCCTGGGTTTTCCTGACTTCGGCAGCGGCCGCGATCTCGCTTGGTCGATCGCCGCCAATCCACGCATAGGAGCGGACCCTGTCTCGAACCTTGCCCCCGAGCATCTGCCACACGGGAAGCGAAAGCGTCCGGCCTTTGAGGTCCCATAACGCCTGCTCAAGGCCGGAAAGCGCCGACATGATCACCGCTCCGCCGCGGTAGAATCCGCCTCGAAACCCAACCTGCCAGATATCCTCGATGTTGAACGGGTCCGATCCAATGAAGCGGTCGCGATAGGCTTCGAACACGCCCTCGACCGCCTCCGACCAGCCTTCGAGGCTGGCCTCGCCCCAGCCGAACGCTCCGTCCTCAGTCTCAACGCGGACGAACAGCCAGCGCGGCGGCACGAAAAATGTCTCGATTTTCCCGATCTTGCGCGTTGTCATGCTTCAGCCCCTGGCGCTTGGGTGCCGCTTGCTCCGACCTTCCGGCCAGCGGCGTCATCGTCGTCCAAATGGTCGCTGATCTTCTTGATCGGTACGACAAGGCACACACTCGATGCCGGAAGCACATTGCGCCAGTCGGCGATCAATTGCTTGTAGGCGCGCCCGACGTTGCGGATCTTGCGATCGAGATCGAACAGCCCGAGCGGATTTATATTGCCGTTTTGCTCGCGAAGCGCCGTGTCCCAATCAATTTGGTCGGTGAGGCTGTACCAGGTAAATCCGACCGTCGGGATTCCGACATTCCTGAGGCGAAGGACGTTCGCCCATTCCTTCCACAGCCATTTGACGGCCTCGTCCCCGTGCGGCCCTTCCCAGAGGTTTGTTTCGGTATGCATTACCGGAAGTCGGTAGCGGTTGTAATATTGGCGGGTGATCTCGGCATATCCGAAAGTCTCACCCGCGGCGACCGTGTGGCCGTCGGCAAAAACGCGATGTTCGTTTAGCTGATAATAGTCGTTTCCAAAGATGCAGTGCTGCTTCAGCCGATGCTCGAGGAACCACTCATATTCCTCACGGCTCATGCCGCAGTCGATGAGATACTGGTACATTCCGCTGTCCACTCGCCGACCGTAATTGAGATCGAGTGACAGGAAGCGCATCTGATTGAGAACTTCGGCACGACCAATCGCGCCGGGCGAATCGGCGTGATAATATTCCGACGATTCCGACTGGATGAAAATCGCGTCGTGACGCCGCTTGAGGATCTCGATCATCCCCATGACGTTCGCCTTCACGAGGTGTTTGAGCGCAGTGACGAACGAGCGGTCATCCTTCTTTTGCTCGTTCCACCAGCCATATTTTGCGGAAAAGACAGCGCAGATGAACATCTCGTTGATTGGAGTGTAAAGCTGGACCCAGGGAAAGCGCTCAGCGAATTCTCCGGCATAGGCGGCGAACAGCCGCGGAAAATCGGGATTTTGAAAGTTCTCGATCCAATCCGGAACTCCAAAATGGCAAAGATCGACGATCGGAGTGATTTCGCGCCGCTTGAGCTCGGCAAAGGTCAGATCGGCAAATTCCCAGTCGAACTTGTTAGGGCCAAGGTAGGTCTTGTGAAACGCAGGGCCGTAGCGAAGATAATTGATCCCGATTTCCTGGACGCAGTCGAAATCCTCGCGCCACCGTTCGTAGTGGCCGCAAACCTCCATCTCGTCGATGCGAGTCTTGCCGTGGTTGATCGTCGGGATGCTGTTCTCGATCCCCGTCGCGAACATGAAGTTGGCGATGGGTTAATCTCCTCGGCGTTGCTGCTTCACCTAAGACCGCGCCTTGCGTGCGTCCGTCGGACGGACGCACCGATAGCGGGGCCGACTGCAAACGAAAACCTTTGCGCATGATCTGTGTCGCTCCGCTCAAGTTTTCGGCTAAGGCCATAAAGCATGCGGTGGCAGGACGGTTTCATCGCGGTCGATTGGGGAACGACCAATCGGCGCGCTTATCGCCTCGATCGGTCGGGCGCCTGCACTCTCGAATTCGAAGATGGCGATGGTGTCCTCAAGGTTGCGCCGGGCGCCTTTCCAGAGGCGCTTCTGGAGATTCGCAAACGGCTCGGCGACGCGCCCCTTCTGCTTGCCGGAATGGTCGGATCGAACAAGGGTTGGGTCGAGGCGCCTTATGTCCGATGTCCGGTCGCAATCGACGATCTTGCCAAGGCGCTTGTGTGGCCCGGCGAAAGCGAGGCGATTGTCCCTGGAGTCGCTTATGTCGGCGAAGGCCGTGCCGATGTGATGCGGGGCGAAGAAGTTCAGCTTCTTGGAGCGGTCGAGGCGGGCCAGGTTCCGCCCGACGCAATCGTTTGCCATCCAGGAACCCATAACAAATGGGTCGTGGTTGAAGGGGGAAGAATCGCTTCGTTCCGCACCGTCATGACGGGTGAGCTGTTCAATCTACTAAAAGAGCACAGCATTCTTTCCGATCTTCTGTCCGGAGACAGCGCAGTTGAAACACCGTTTCGCGCGGGCGTTCGCCATGGATTGGATCATTGTGACGTCACGGCCGAACTGTTTTCGGTTCGAGCCCGGGTTCTTCTGGGCGAAGCTCGCGCTGAAGATGCTGCAGCCTACACTAGCGGCCTGTTGATCGGAGCGGACGTCAGGACAGGGCTTTCGCCGGACGGGAAAAAGCCGGTTTTCATCATGGGGCGACGTGATCTCACCGCTCTTTACGCCAAGGCCACTTGCGAAGCCGGGCGAGAACCGGTTGAACTCGACGGCGAGCAAAGCTTTCTATCGGGTATCCGAGCAATTGCGACGAGGATCTGATGTGAACGCCAAGGAGCTTCTCAAACATTATCTCGCTGAGTGCCCGCTGATCGCCATCGTAAGGGGGATCACTCCGGACGAAGTCGGAGGAGATCGGTGAAGCGATCTACCAAGCTGGAATGCGGATTGTCGAAGTCCCCCTCAATTCGCCCGATCCCTTTACGAGCATCGAGCGATTAGCGAAAAAATTTGGCGAGAAAATGCTTGTCGGAGCGGGGACGGTCCTCGACGAGAATGAGGTCGCGCGGGTCCATGACAGCGGCGGCCGGATCATCGTTTCGCCAGATACCAACATCTCGGTCATTGCCGCCGCTGCGAAGATGGGGCTCATCTCCTCGCCCGGCTATTTCACGGTCTCAGAAGCCTTCGAAGCCCTTCGCGCAGGTGCCCATGCGCTGAAGCTGTTCCCTGCAGAGGGCGCAAGTCCATCCGTTCTTAAGGGACAGCTCGCTGTTCTTCCCCCCGATGTTCCCGTGATGCCGGTCGGCGGAATCAAGCCCGACACAATGAAGTCCTGGCTCGATGCCGGCGCGGCGGGTTTCGGGCTCGGATCGGGCCTGTTCAAGCCTGGTCAGACGGTCGCACAAACACTCGACAAGGCCCGGGCCTATGTCGCTGGATTGCGGTCGTGAACCCGATCAAAATGGCAATTATCGGCTATGGCAAAATTGCCGAAGATCAACACGTGCCTTCGATTGAAACCAATCCCAGGCTTGCGCTCGTCGCGACGTCGAGCCGCTCGGGACATGGGGTCGCCGAGAAATTTATCGACTGGAGCGAAATGATCCGGACCGTCGAGGGTTTGGAGGCGGTGGCGATCACTACGCCACCCGGTCCACGCTACGAGATTGCCCGCGCGTGCATTGAACGAGGACTGCATTGTCTACTCGAAAAGCCGCCGAGCGCGGGACTTTCCGAGATCGCGGATCTCGCCTGTCTTGCGGAAGCGCGCCCGGTGACATTGTTCACGACCTGGCACGCTCAATATCATTCCACGGTCCAAGCCGCGGCGCGGGCACTCGCCGGAAAGCGAATTCATTCGATGCAGATCCTGTGGCACGAGGATGTTCGCAAATGGCACCCGGATCAGAACTGGATCTGGGAGCCCGGCGGGTTTGGAGTGTTCGACCCCGGCATCAACGCCTTTTCGATCGCAACCAAAATCTTTCCAGGAAGCCTGTTCATCAAATCGGCCGAGCTGACGTTTCCGGAAAATTCGCAAACACCCATTGCCGCCGACATCCAATTTGCAAGCCCGGTCGCCGACGGACCACTGTCGGCGAACCTCGACTGGCGACGCTCCGAAGGCGAGGAGTGGACGATCACGCTCGAAGCCAGCGATGGTACTCGTGTGCGGTTGGAAGATGGGGGCGCCCGGCTGGTCCTCAACGGTGAAGCAAGGTTCGATGATGGGCCTGGTGAATATCCTGATCTCTATCGCAAGTTCGTTGATCTGATCGACGAGCGGACAAGCTTAGTTGACGTCGCTCCGTTCCGGCTTGTCGCGGATTGCTTGCTTGTCGGGAGCCGCCGCTCGGCCGAAGCCATTCACTGCTGATGGAGCAACTTGCCTCCACGGGCATTATCCAATCTGAACGCACTCGAAACGATCGCACACAATTTCAGGACCTGGACCGTGGCAGAAGGAAGTCTAGACGAACTCAATCGGGCTGACGAAGCATTCGCGGGCAACCGCCTGCTTTCGACCTTTTCGCGCGAGGCGCGCTCGCTCATCGAACCCTTTGGCACGTTGGTTGAAATCAACGTTGGTCAGTTGGTGCTTCAGCGGGGGGAACAGGTGCGCTCGACCCTCTTCCCGGTCGGCCCCACAATGATTTCCATGATCGTCGATTTAAGCGGCGGTCGTTCGATTGAGGTCGCTTCGCTCGGAAGGGAGGGAGCGGTCGGTGGAATCGTCAGCTGCGGCCATGCGCCCGCATTTTCGCGGGCTGAGGTTCTCGTTGGAGGGTCGGCCTTGCGCGTTCCAATGGAAGCGCTCGAGGACGCGAAACGGCGCTCTCCCTTCATTTCGAACCTGTTCTGCCGCTATTCCGACTATCTTCTTGCAAGCGTGATGCAATCGGTTGCCTGCAATGCCTTTCATTCGATCCCCGAGCGGGCTTCGCGCTGGCTGCTGCATGTTCAGGACCGAGCAGGCGATCGGATCGCCCTTACCCAGGAAGCGCTCGCAGGCCTTCTTGGAGTCCAGCGAACGACGGTGAATGCCGTCATCAAGGAGCTCTCGTCCGAGGGGCTGATCGAAGCGCGGAGGGGGGCGGTCCGAGTCATCGATCGCGTCGGTCTCAAACGGCGGGCGTGCGAATGTTACCAATGCCTGCTCAATCATTATGCAGCAGTGATCGGCGCGGGCGGCCACGGCGGCGAAAAGATTTCCTGATCATTCGGCGAGAGCCCAGTCGAGCGTTTCTCCGGCATGAAACGGAACGAGTTCGATTTCGCCCTCGACGAAGCGTTCCGGAACACGAACGGTCGAGCGTTTAAGAGTGACTGTGCTCTCGTTCAATGGAAGTCCGTAGAACCGCGCGCCGTGAACGGATGCGAAATCCTCGAATTTGTCGAGTGCTCCATCGGCCTCGAAAACACTGGCGTAGCTTTCAAGCGCGAACGGGGCATTGAAAATTCCCGCGCAACCGCAGCCCGATTCCTTTGCATTGCGGGGATGAGGCGCGCTGTCGGTCCCGAGAAAGAATTTGGGTGATCCGCTGGTCGCCGCCTTTCGAACGGCGAGCCGATGCGCTTCGCGCTTGGCGACGGGTAAACAATAGGAATGCGGCCGAAGACCGCCGCTGAAGATCGCGTTCCGATTGATGACGAGATGTTGCGGAGTGACGGTTGCAGCGATGTTGGGCCCGCTTGCCGATACGAAATCCGCAGCTTCCTTCGTCGTGATATGTTCAAGAACCATCCTGAGACTGGGGAAATCAGCGACAATTCGCGCAAGAATACGATCGATGAACACTGCCTCGCGGTCGAAAACGTCGACCTTTGGGTCGGTCACTTCTCCATGAAGGCACAATATCATCCCGATTGCCTGCATTCGCTCGAGGACCGGATAGATGTTGCGAATGTCCGTCACTCCAAACTCGGAGTTGGTGGTGGCATTTGCTGGATAAAGCTTGGCCGCGATCCAGATTTGCTTTTCGAATCCGTCGGCAATCTCATCGCCCATCGTTCGATCGGTAAGGTAGCAAGTCATGAGAGGTTCAAAGCCTGGCCCGGTCGCGTTCGTGATCCGGTCGCGATAGGCGGCGGCTTCATCGCCGCTTGTGACGGGCGGGGAGAGGTTTGGCATCACGATCGCTCGAGCGAACTGGCGCGCGGTGAACGGCGCGACCGCTTTGAGCATTGCGCCATCGCGCAGATGGACATGCCAGTCGTCAGGGCGCCGGATGGTCAGGGTTTGCGATGCCACGTGATGCTCCCTAACGGATGATTATGGCTGCAACCACCCTCGCCGATCGGGCCCTTCTTCGCCTTAGCGGCGATGATGTTCCAGGGTTTCTCCAAGGACTCGTCACCAATGACGTCACTGGTGATTTACCGGTCTTTGCGGCGCTTTTGACGCCGCAGGGCAAATGCCTGTTCGATTTTCTCGTCTGGGACGACGGCGAAGATCTTCTACTCGACTGCGAGAAGGAAAGTGCCGACGCTTTGTCTCGTCGACTTTTAATCTATCGATTGCGTCGGCAAATCACGATCGAACCGGAACTCGGACTTGCCGTTCACTGGTCGAGGGATTGCGTCGGCAAATCGTCCGATCCGCGACTGAAGGAGCTTGGCGAGCGCTGGCTTGCTCCAGCCGACGAAGAGGCGAGCGGATGGCTCGAGCATCGGTTGCACTGCGGCGTCTGCGAAGGACATCGCGAGCTTTCCGATTTGCTTTGGCTCGAGTGCAATGCAGCTGAATTGAACGGCGTCAGTTTCACCAAGGGCTGTTTCGTCGGCCAGGAAAATACCGCACGAATGAACTGGCGCCAAAAAATCAATCGCCGCCTGTTTGTGACGTCAAATCCTGATCTTGAAAGCGCGCGAGCCAACTATCCAGACATCGGCCTGTCGGTCGTTCATGCGCGTGTGGACTCGGTTCCCGACGGCGCAATCATTCCAGCGTGGCTCGATCGCGCTCTTGCTCAATCAAGCACGGCATAGGCACGCACGGGGAAACTCCCCATTCCGCGAATCTTTGCAGGAACGGCCGAGAAGCGAAAGCGAGCCGCTCCGAGCTCTTCAAGTGCGCACATATGCTCGCAGATCGGAATTTCCGAAGCGAGCAAGATCGAGTGAACGGGGCGGCCTCGCTCGCGTGTATCGTCGATATTGTAGCTGTCGATCCCGACGCATGCTGCGCCATGATCCGCCAGCCATTGGGCAGCTTGGGCTGTAAGAAAAGGATGATCCTTGAAATATTGATCGGTCCGCCAGTGACGATCCCAGCCGGTTCGAACAAGAACTGCATGTCCTCTAAGATCGAAGCCTTCGAACGCATCGGGTCCGATCGCGAGACCTCGTCCCCATGGCCGGCTGACGAGAATACCGGGAAGGTCTGCAATCGAAGTCAGAGGAAGCTTCGATAGATCCTTGCCGTCCTTCAAGCGATGGAACGGGGAATCGAGATAGGTTCCGGTATTGGCGACCATGTCGATCCGCCCAATCTGAAAGGATGAGCCGTCATCATAATATTCGGCGCTTTTTTCCCGTGTCCAGAAATCGCAGATATGGGGTGCCGGAAGCCCGGCATAGGTCGTCATTCCATGCTCGATCACATGGCTGAGGTCGACGATGCGTTTCGTTTCCACAATTGCCACAATGCCACCGCCGCAATCATCATCCAAACAACATTGAGCGCCGCCGACGGAAGCGCTCGATGCCACCACCCGTTGACGACAAACCCGGCTGCACCGACAAAATTCATCCACTGAAATGCGAGCGACTGTCCGCTGAGGCGGCCGATTGTGACCATGAGGTAGGCTACAAGGATGAGGACCGCGCCGGCCCAGCCGACAATTTCGACGAAAATGCTCAGCATCCCTTGCTCGTCGGCCATCCGGACCGAAGTCGCTTTGCCATCGCAAGCAGATCCAAGTGCGCGACATTCGCCTTGAAATCGGATTTGTCAGGCGGCCGGCCAAAGGACGGGATCACATGAAAATGAACATGAAACACGGTTTGATGGCTCGTCGCGCCATTGTTCTGGACCATCTGAAAGCCGGTCGAATGAAGGACCTTATGCTGGGCGAGCGCGGCATGCTGGACCACGACCATCAGCCGCTCAAGTTCAGCTGGATGGAGACCAAGGAGGTTTCTCACCTGTCGCTTGGGAATGACGAGGATCTCGCCCGGGCTTACCCAATCCTTGGGAACGAAGACGAGGACATTGCGGTCTTCACAGATCGTTGCGGCCGGAAGCTCCTTGCGCATGATCTTCGCGAACGGATTAGTGGGATCATAAGACCCTTCGAGCCCGGTTGATGGCGGCTGAGCCGCAAGTGCGAGCGCAGCCAGAAGGATCATGAAGACGCGAGCTTTCGAAGCACATAATGAAGAATTCCGCCCGAGCGGAAATATTCGAGCTCGTTGAAGGTATCGATCCGGCAGCGTGCGGTGAAACTGAACTCGTCGCCGCTGTCGCGAATGACCTTGACCTCGACATCCTGTCTCGGCTGGATCTCTCCAACGCCAAGAATGGTGTATTTTTCCTCGCCGGTGAGCGCGAATGTCGCAGCACTTTCGCCATCGCGAAATTGAAGCGGAAGAACGCCCATTCCGACAAGGTTCGAGCGGTGGATCCGTTCAAAGCTTTCAGCGATTACCGCCCGGACGCCGAGCAGGATCGTGCCTTTTGCGGCCCAGTCGCGCGAGCTTCCGGTGCCATATTCTTTTCCGGCGACGACGACGAGCGGCCGATCGTCGTGCTTGTAGGCCATTGCCGCATCGTAAATCGGCATCACCTCCGCGGTGGGCGCATAGCGTGTGTATCCGCCCTCGACATTGTCGAGCATCCGGTTTCTGATTCGGATGTTGGCGAACGTGCCGCGCATCATCACTTCGTGATTTCCCCGCCGGGAGCCGTAGGAATTGAACTCGCCGCGGCTAACGCCATGCTCGAGGAGGTACCGGCCCGCGGGGCTATCCGGCTTGATCGCGCCGGCCGGAGAGATGTGATCGGTCGTGATCGAATCGCCGAAAATCGCGAGTGGCCGGGCGCGTTCGACATCTCCTGGAGGCGTCGGAACCATCGTCATTCCGCTGAAATAGGGCGGGTTTTGAATATAGGTCGAGCTCGCCGGCCACCCGTAGGTTTCGCCGCCGGTCACCTCGATCGAGCGCCACCGCTCGTCGCCCTGATAGACGTCGGCATAGCGCCGCCGGAACATCTGAGAGTGGACATGGGCATCGATCAGAATCCGGATTTCCTCATTGGAGGGCCAGATGTCCTTCAAATAGACGGGTTCGCCATTGGATGAGTAGCCGATCGGCTCGTTGATCATGTCTGCCCGAACGGTTCCTTTAAGCGCGTAGGCGACGACCAAAGGTGGCGAAGCGAGATAGTTCGCTCGGCAATCGGGAGACACGCGCCCCTCGAAATTCCGGTTGCCCGAAAGAACGCTCACTGCAACCAGATCATTGTCGTTGATCGCTTTGGAGATCGATTCGGGAAGCGGTCCTGAATTTCCGATACAGGTTGTGCAGCCATATCCGACGAGATCGAACCCAAGCGCGTCGAGGTCTTCCTGAAGTCCGCTCTCGCGAAGATAATCGCTGACGACCTGGCTTCCTGGAGCAAGGCTGGTTTTAACCCAGGGTTTGACCTGCAGGCCCTTTTCGCGAGCCTTTCTGGCAACCAGCCCGGCGCCGATCAGAACCGAGGGGTTGGACGTATTCGTGCAGCTCGTGATTGCTGCAATTGCAACATCCCCATTGCCAAAATCGAACCGCTCTCCTTCGACTTCGACGCGCGGGTCGTTCGACTTGTGATAGGTCCCGTCGAGTTCCGCATTGAACTGCGCGTCGACTTCGCTCAGCAAAACCCGGTCCTGCGGTCGTTTGGGCCCCGCGAGCGACGGCTCGATCGTGCCGATGTCGAGTTCCAGCGAATCGGTGAAAAACGGCTCGGGCGTGCTCGAGTCCCGCCACAGGCCCTGAGCTTCGGCATAGGCGCGGACGAGCTCGATCTGGCTGTCATCGCGGCCCGTCAGTTTGAGATAATCGATCGTTCGCTCGTCGATCGGGAAGAACCCGCACGTCGCTCCATATTCGGGCGCCATGTTTGCGATGGTTGCACGATCAGCGAGTGGAAGATTGGCAAGGCCGGGCCCATAAAATTCGACAAACCGGCCCACAACGCCTTTTTGACGAAGCATTTGTGTGACGGTGAGAACGAGATCGGTCGCAGTGATTCCCTCGCGAAGCTCGCCGGCAATTCGAAATCCGACGACTTCGGGAACGAGCATGCTGACCGGCTGGCCGAGCATTGCCGCTTCAGCCTCGATCCCGCCGACGCCCCAACCCAAAACGCCGAGACCGTTGACCATCGTCGTATGGCTGTCGGTTCCAACGAGCGTGTCGGGATAGGCGAGGCTTTCGCCGTTCAGGTCCTGATCGGTCCAGACGCACTGAGCGATATGCTCGAGATTGACCTGGTGACAGATCCCGGTTCCCGGCGGGACGACCTGGAAGTTGTCGAACGCGCGGCTGCCCCATTTCAAGAATTCGTAGCGCTCGCCATTGCGCTCATATTCGAATTGAACGTTTTTCTCGAAAGCGCGGGGCGTTCCGAACTCATCGACCATGACGCTGTGATCGATCACCAAATGAACTGGAACGAGCGGATTGATTTTCTGGGGATCGCCGCCAAGAAGCGCCATCGCATCACGCATCGCGGCTAGATCGACGACCGCGGGAACCCCGGTAAAATCCTGCATTAGAACGCGCGCAGGACGATACTGGATTTCGCGATTGATTCTGCGCTCCTTGAGCCAGTCGGCGATGGCCTGAAGATCGTCCCTCGTTACTGTTTCGCCGTCTTCGAACCGAAGCAGATTTTCGAGCAAAACCTTCATCGAGAAGGGAAGGCGGGAAATATCGCCGAGAGTTTCGGCAGCCTTTGCAAGAGAATAATAGGCATAGGCTTGCCCCGCGACGGTGAGAGTCGAGCGGGTGTGGAGGCTGTCCTGGCCGGTGGGGATCATCGCTATCCTTCGAATGGTCGACAAGCGGCGCTGTAGGCGGTGCCGCAAAGCTGGGGTCGAGCCGCCCCCTTAGCAACGCTGGAAGAGCCCCGCAAAGGGGTGCGGGGTACCTTTCTATGCGATGAACGGAACAGCGGTCGCGCCAGAGCGCCCGCCGGTGTCTCGAATTTGTTACGCAGGACCATTAAATCCATAGTTGATGACAAAAGATAGCGAATATTTTCGCCGCAGGGCGGCAGAAGCACGCGCAGCAGCGTCCGCAAAGGGCAGGGCCGAGGAAGCAGCGGTTGCTGGCGAGCTGGCGCTCGCTTACGCTGCGCTTGCCCGACGCCGAGCTGCAGCCGATGCCGAATTTGTGTCTTCCGAGGCGGTTGCCGAGCTCGCCTAAATCCAGCCGCGTTTCTTGAAATAGAGATAGGGTCCGATCGCGCTCACGAGCATTGCTGCAAGTGCCATCGGATAACCGTATCGCCAGCTGAGCTCCGGCATGAAGTGGAAATTCATTCCAAAGATACCTGCAAGAAGCGTCGGCGGAAGAAATACGACTGCCGCCCAGGAAAACAGCTTCATCGCGGCATTCTGTTCGATGCTGATGAGACCGAGCGACGCATCCAGCAGGAAGGTGAGCGTGTCGGAAAGGAAGCTCGCATGCTCGCTCAATGAGGTGATATCAGTTGTCATGCTTGCAACGTGGTGGCGAAGTTCGGTGTTGCTCTCCTCGTGGATGAGATTGGAGGCGCTGAAGAAGCTCAGCAATCTTGACGCACTGACTGCCGAGTAACGAATTCTCGTGAGAAGAGTTTGAGCGCGCCCGATGCTGGTGAGAAGTGCCGTCAGTTTCTTCGCAGGAATCCTTCGCTCATCCTGTCTTTCCAGAAAAATCTCCTGGGAAAGCTGCTCCATATGTTTGCCGACATTCTCAATTTCATCGGCAAGTCGATCGATGATCGCGTCGAGAAGGCGAACGAGAGCCGTCGGCCCATCGCGGACCAGTTCAAGATCCCGTCGGGCGTGGCTTTCGAAGGTCCGAACTGGCTTGGGAGTCGCATAACGGACCGTCACAAGGCGATTGCCCGCAAGAACGAAACTTATCGGAGTCGTGGTAGGAAGATGCTCATCAACTCCGCGAAGAGCGCTGAGAGTCATGTAAATCGCGCCGTTTTTTTCATAGAGTCGGCTTGAAGGTTCGATCTCCGTCATTTCACTTTGGGTCGGAACGTTGACGTTGATGCAGCGCTCAACGAGCTGCTCTTCCTCATGCGTCGGTTCCGCAAGGTCGATCCAGGTCGCATGATCCGGGATTCGCTGGGTCTTAGCGTCGATGATCGTGCCGTCGCACCCAGGTCCATAAGCTTTCAGCATTGGGCGTGAATCAGGCCGATCGTTATGCATTGCAAGCCGACTGGCCCCAAAGTGGCAAAGACCGGCGACACGTGACGTCATCGTTTGCGGGGGTTGGTCCGAACTGCGAACTTGAGGCTCCCGCGAATGAATTGATGGGGGAAAGAGCGACCAAGGACTCATTTTCTTTCCCCAAACACGGCTTTTCGCACTTGCAAGGCTCGATATTGGGAGCAAGATCGCAAGACCAAACGCGAGTTGTGATGCCTTGGGGTCTGCTTGGAGTGGAATTTCGTGAAGTCGGCTTTCCTGTTGAGTGTTTCGATCCTCCTTGTTGCGGCCGCTCCGGCACGCGCCGGCGAATTGTTCGGAGGGCTTTATGACCATGACGTCAAACTCCCCACCGACCTCAGCGGTATCGAAGGCGGAATGGACGTTGAGCTCGGCTATCGCGGGTCGCCCATTGGGCACAGCTTTCTTCAGCCCTACATCTTCGGAGCGCTCAATACCGCAGGCGAGACCGACTATGCGGCAGTGGGACTTTCGGCGAAGTTCGGATCATTGATCTACGTTCGTCCCGGGCTTGGCCTCGCAATTCAGGACGGTTCGGCAGCCAAATATTACAATCCCAACAGGATCGCATTTGGAAGCCGAGTGCTGTTCGAGCCGGAGCTTGCGATTGGAACTCGGATCAATTCTCGGCTCAGTGTCGAGGGAAGCTGGGTTCACATGAGCCACGCGCAGCTGTTTGGGCACGAAAACCCCGGAATCGACAATCTTGGAGTGCGCTTGAACGTCCGACTCTAGCGGCCGATCATGGTTTCCGGTTTGACCACCCGGTCGAAAGTTTCCTCGCCGACTAGCCCGAGCTCAACTCCTGCCTCCCTCAAAGTCTTGCCGGTCTTGTGGGCATGTTTGGCAATGGATGCGGCGTTGTCGTAGCCGATTTCGGGGGCAAGGGCGGTGACCAGCATCAGCGAGCGATTGAGAAGCTCCGTGATTCGCTTGCGGTCGGGTTCGATCCCCTCGAGCATGCGTTTTGTGAAGCTTTCCATCCCGATCGAGAGAAGGTTGATCGAGCGAATGACATTGGCGCCGATCAGGGGTTTGAAGACGTTGAGTTCGAAATGCCCCTGCATTCCTCCAATGCTAACTGCGACATGATTTCCCATGACCTGGGCTGCGACCATTGTCAGCATTTCGGCCTGGGTGGGATTGACCTTGCCCGGCATGATCGAACTTCCAGGCTCATTTTCCGGAAGCTTGAGCTCGCCAATTCCGCAACGCGGACCCGACCCAAGCAATCGGATGTCGTTGGCGATCTTCGTAACTGCGACCGCGATGACGTTCAGAACGCCCGACAGTTCGACCAACGTGTCGTGCGCTGCAAGCTCGGCAAACTTGTTAGGAGCGGACTTAAACGCGAGCTGAGTAAGGTTCGATAATTCTTTCGCGAACTCCTCCGCGAACCCTTGTGGCGCATTAAGGCCAGTCCCGACCGCTGTCCCGCCCTGGGCAAGACGCATCAGACGGGGAAGGACGCCTTCGATCCTCTCGATGCATTCCTTGATCTGAGCAGCGTAGCCTGAAAATTCCTGGCCGAGCGTCAAAGGCGTTGCATCCTGAAGATGGGTCCGTCCGATCTTAACGATTAAGTCCCAGCTCTTCGCTTCCTGCTCGAGCTTAGCGTGCATCATGGCCAATGCGGGGAGCAGCTTTCGATGAACCGCAAGGGTCGCTGCGATGTGCATTGCCGTTGGAAAGCTGTCGTTCGACGACTGGCTCTTATTGACGTGATCATTGGGATGGACCGGCGATTTTCCGCCGCGTTTCCCGGTCAGAATTTCATTGGCTCGGCCCGCAATCACCTCGTTGGCGTTCATGTTCGACTGGGTGCCGGACCCGGTTTGCCAAATGACCAGCGGAAACTGGCTGTCGAGGTCACCGTGCGCAACTTCACTTGCGGCCTGCTGGATGATTTCGCCAATTTTTGGATCAAGTCCGCCAAGGCGAGTGTTAACCCGCGCTGCCGCCTGCTTGATGTAGCCGAGCGCATGAATAATCTCGAGCGGGAGCTGCTCGCGCGACCCGAACGGGAAATTGTCGACCGACCGTTCGGTCTGCGCGCCCCAATAGGAATCGGCGGGAACCTCAATCGGTCCAAAGCTGTCCGTTTCGGTTCGCGTAGCGCTGCTCGGCATGATTCCTCTTTCGTAATGTCTCGAAATTGCTGTTTAAAAACGCATGCGAAGGGCCGTCGCACTGCTTGAAAACGAACCCCGAAACAAGTTTGCCCGAGACGTTACTTTTTTCGCGTGAAGTCGACGCTCACGACGTTCGAGCCGTCCTCGGAAACGGCAGTCAATTCGCCCGCCGGAGCGTCATTTTCGGCCTGTTCGTGCTCGTCGGGCAATTCTTCGGCCAAATCGGCATGAAATGTCAGCGCGAATTCGACTGCCGGGTCATGAAACTGAGTGACCGCAGCGAACGGCACGTGAAGGGTTGAAGCAACGCCGCCGAACGACAGGCCCACGGAAAAGGCATCGTCCTCGACCTTGAGATCCCAGAACCGATGTTGAATGACAATCGTCATTTCATCAGGAAAACGCTCCAGCAAATGTTTGGGGATCGCAACGCCCGGCATTTTGGTCTTGAACGTAATGTAGAAGTGGTGGTCGCCCGGAAGTCCGCCGGATCGTTCGACCTCGCGAAGAACTCGCCCGACGACTGCGCGAAGAGCATCCTGGACGATCTCGTCGTACGGGATCAGGCTTTCGGGAGTCTCGTCAGTCATGGTTTCGTGGTAGCGGTCGGGGGAGAACGGTCAAGCGGAGTTAAGCATGCCGATCGACGCAACTCAGCCCTATGATGACAGCAACGTGTTCGCCCGCATCCTGCGCGACGAACTCCCGTGCCAGAAAGTTTATGAGGACGAGAATGTTCTTGCATTTCACGACATTAACCCACTCGCACCCACGCACATTCTCGTGATTCCGAAGGGGCGCTACGTTTCGTGGGACGACTTTTCCAAGAGAGCTTCGGATTCGGAAATTGCGGGCCTGGTCCGTGCAATCGGCAAGATTTCGCGCGAAGCCGGCCTCGTTGAGGAGGGCTATCGAGTGCTTGCCAATACCGGCCTGAATTCCGGTCAGGAAGTGCCCCATCTTCACGCCCATATCTTTGCCGGGCGACCACTCGGCCCGATGCTTGCGCGCTGATTGCCGGTCCAAGGGGGATTGCCCTCAGCCAAGCAGCCGTTAGGTTCGGTGGCAATTAGGAGTCCGGGAGGGGAGTGAAATGGCGAGTGTAGCACCGCGAGAAGGGTTGCTTCTTGGCCGGGTGAAGTCGCTTGATGCGATTTTGGCTACGGCAGAGAAGAAAGGATTGCACCGCTCGCTTGGAGCCTTTCAGCTCACCATGCTCGGCATTGGCGCCGTCATCGGCACAGGAATTTTCGTACTGACAGCCGAAGCCGCGCAAAAGGCCGGCCCTGCGATGATGATAAGCTTCATAATCGCTGGCTTCGTCTGCGCAGTCGCTGCGCTCTGCTATTCGGAGCTTGCGTCCATGGTGCCGGTCTCTGGTTCGGCTTACACTTACACCTATGCGGTGATGGGCGAGATGCTCGCGTGGATTGTCGGTTGGGCGCTGATCCTTGAATATGCGATCGGTGCGAGCGCGGTCGCTGTCGGTTGGTCTGGATACTTCGTCGGTCTGCTTCAAAGCTGGGGGATCAATATCCCGCTTTCGCTCTCGGTTGGTCCGGGCCAAGGTGGATTCATCAACCTTCCTGCTGTCGGCATTTCAGTTTTGGTTACGGGCCTCCTGATCGTCGGTACGCAGGAGAGTGCTCGCGTCACCTCAGCGCTCGTGCTTGTCAAAGTCCTGGCTCTGACGGTTTTCGTCATCCTGACACTTCCGGTTCTGCATGGATCTCACTTCCACCCATTCATTCCCAACGGATGGGGCACCTACGGAGTTGTCGGTGCGGCGGCATCGATCTTTTTCGCCTACGTCGGTTTCGACGCGGTTTCGACGGCCGCAGAGGAGACGATTAATCCTCAGCGGAATGTGCCGATCGGACTGATTGGATCGCTACTGTTCTGCACCGTGTTCTATTTGCTTGTGGCAGCGGGCGCTATCGGAGCGATGGGTGCCGATCCCGTTCGGGATGCTGCGAACCATGTCCTCGCACCGGGGTCTGCTGAACTGGCAAACCAATGTAAGGCGATCGTGAACGGCGGAGCAACCCAGCCGCTGGTTTGCTCTCGCGAGGCGCTTGCGCATGTTCTTCGGACGATCGGCTATCAGCGGATCGGTGATCTCATCGGGGTTGCGGCATTCATCGCGCTTCCATCAGTGGTTCTGATGATGATGTTCGGCCAGACACGCATATTCTTCGTGATGGCGCGAGATGGCCTGCTGCCTTCAAAGCTCGCTACGGTTCATCCGCGATTTCGGACACCGCATATCGTCACCGCGGTGACTGGCGTGGTTGTGATCGTGATGGCGGCGTTCCTACCTGTCGGAAAACTCGCCGACTTTTCGAATGCTGGAACCTTGTTCGCGTTTGCGATGGTGTCGATTTCGGTAATGGTTCTTCGGAGGAAAGACCCTACCCGGCGCCGCCCCTTCCGCACTCCCGCCGTTTACATTGTGGCCCCCTTGTCGATCCTCGGGTGTATCGGACTTTATTCGTTTCTGCCGCTGACTGCGATCTTGGCGCTCATCGTCTGGGGCGCCGTCGGGTTGTTGATCTACTTCGGTTATTCCCGAAGCCGCAGTCATGTTGGGCGCGGTGTTGTTGAAGTTGTCTCTGATCCAAACCTGCAGCCGGAGCTTGGCGAACTTCCCTAAGCGAGAATGTCACTGGCGAGCGCGCTTAAGTTCGTTTCGGGGCGAGCGCCGTAATGCTGAATGACTTCGGCGGCAGCGATTGCTCCTAAGCGGAGCGATCGCTGAAGGCTGAAACCTTTCGCCTGACCCGCAAGAAAACCCGAGGCAAAAAGATCGCCCGCTCCTGTCGTGTCGACGAGCTTTGCGATTGGCTCGGCCTTAACCGACGCGCGCTCACCCTTTGAAATTGCAAAGGCGCCCTGTTCGCCGCGGGTCACGACCACCGTTGAAACCTCGGAGGCAAGTTGAACTGCCGCTTCCTCGGTGTTGCCGTTTTCGGCAAGACTGGTGATTTCGGCTTCGTTTGCGAACAGGATATCGATCATTCCCTTTTGGAATAGCTCACGAAGGTCGCGCCGGTGGCGATCGACAACGAAGCTGTCGGAAAGCGTAAAGGCAATTTCGGTGCCCGACGCCCGGGCCGCACTCATCGCTTTATGCATCGCAAGTCGCGGCTCTTCTGGGTCCCAAAGATATCCTTCGAGGTAGAGGATGGCCGATTTCGCGATGAGCTCGGGCTGGACGGTTGCCGGAGCAAGCTTTTGTGCCGAGCCCAAAAAAGTGTTCATCGTCCGCTGGGCGTCGGGCGTTACGAGAATGAGGCACCGTCCCGTTCCCCCGATCCCGCTTCGCGGAGGGGTTTCAAATTCGACGCCAAGACTTTGAATGTCGTGGGTGAAGATCGTCCCAAGCTGGTCATCGCCGAGCTGCCCGATAAACCCGGTTTTCAGTCCGAACGAGGCGAGGCCGGCCACTGTATTGGCGGCCGAGCCGCCGCTGAGCTCGCGCCCCGGACCCATGGCCGAATAGAGGCGGACGGCTTCATTTTCGTCGATCAGACGCATGGCCCCCTTGTGCATATTCTCGCGCTCGAGAAGCTCTTCGGTCGCATCGGCAATGACGTCGACGATTGCATTTCCGATCGCAAGGACGTCGAGGGGGCGCTCGCTCATAAGATCTTTCGGAGGAAGTTGATGGGATGCCGGCGCGTAGCTGTGCATTTCGAGCGCGGCAACCTTGCCTCACGGCTCAGTGGAGGGCATCGTTCACTGATGCGCCGCTTCATGATCGCCACTGCTTTGCTTCTCGCCGGCTGCGCCACCAAGCCGGAGCAGCCCCCAGTCGAGCCTCAACCCGTCCCCGTCGAGCCGCCGCCGGTGCGGCAGGTTACGCATCTCACCGGCCTCACCGCACAGGACCTCGTCGGTCATTTTGGAAAGCCGGCGCTGCAAATTCGCGAAGGCACGAGTTTGAAACTCCAGTTCCGCGACAATTACTGCATTCTCGATGCCTATCTTTATCCGGGGCAAAATGGTGCCCTCCGGGTCACCTACATCGATGCTCGCAATGCCTCGGGTGCCGATATCGATCAGGCGAGCTGCATTTCCGCGCTCGAATATCCAAGCTGATTGAGCGCCCATTGGGCAGCTTCGGCAATGACCGGATCGGGATCGGCCAGGTGCTTCTCTATTGCCGGAACGAGGCTTGGATCGCTGCTGTTACCGGCAGCAATCAAGCAGTTTCGGACCATTCGTTTCACTCCGATGCGCTTGATCGGAGACCCCGCGAACAATTCGCGAAACGCAAGATCGTCGAGCGACAGAAGATCCTTGAGCGAAGGGGCGGCAAGCTCGGCTCTAGGGAGGAATTCGCGGTTTGCGAAAGCCGCACTTGCGAACCGATTCCAGGGGCAGGCCGCGAGGCAATCGTCGCAGCCGTAGACCCGGTTTCCGAGCGCTTTTCGAAATTCTTCGGGGATCGGGCCCGAATGCTCAATCGTCAAATAGGAAATGCACCGGCGGGCATCGATTTTGTGCGGCTCGATAAAGGCCTCTGTCGGGCAGCTCTCGAGGCAGCGTCGGCATGAGCCGCAATGGCTTCCCTCATCGAGCGACGCGCTCGAATTGAGCTCGAGACTGGTGAGGATCACGCCGAGAAAAAGCCAGCTTCCATGCTCGCGGCTGACGAGATTGGTATGCTTGCCCTGCCACCCGATCCCGGCCGCCTGGGCGAGAGGTTTTTCAAGGACTGGCGCTGTGTCGACGAAGACCTTGAGCTCGCCGCCGGCCTCTTCGATCAGCCACCGCGCAAGGGCTTTGAGCGCCTTTTTGACGGTCTTGTGATAGTCGCCTCCTTGGGCATAGACCGAAATGCGCGCGAGGTCCGGACGGTCGGCAAGGCTTCGTGGATCTAAGGCCGGGGCATAGCTCATTCCAAGAGCAATCGCCGATTTGGCTTCGCTCCAAAGCGCAAGCGGGGAGACCCTGTGATGGATCCGCTCTTCCATCCAGTCCATCGATCCGTGATGACCGGCTTCGATCCAGGCCCTGACCTCACCTCCGGCGCGTTCGACCGAATCTGCGCGCGCAAAGCCGCAGGCGACAAAGCCGAGCTCCTCCGCTTTGGCTCTTATTGCTTCCTCAAGGCTTTGGCTTCTATTCACCAACTGCCTGTACATCACCGATCGCAATTTTCGTAGGAATTTCAGTGCTCCAGCAGGTCTCGCATAGCGCCTTTTCCAGTGCGTTCGCAGTGCAGGCGATCGACCTCGTCAAGGATTTTGGCGAAACTCGCGCCGTCGACGGGGTCAACCTCGCGGTCCCGCCCGGATCCATTTACGGTCTTCTTGGCCCCAATGGAGCGGGCAAGACGACAATCTTGAGAATGCTGATCGGGATTATCGACCCGTCGAGCGGATCGCGTCGAGTTCTTGGCCACGAGCGGCCCCTCGAAGCCGCGCGCGAGGTTGGATATCTCCCCGAGGAGCGAGGACTTTATCCCGCGATGCATGCACGCGAAGCCATTGCCTTCATGGGTGCGCTTCGGGGACTTCCGTTGTCTGAGGGGCGACGCCGCGCAGATGTGCTGCTCGCAGAGCACGATCTTAGCGAATGGGCGAAAAAGCCGATTCGATCGCTTTCGAAGGGAATGGCTCAAACCGTTCAGTTATTGGGGACGATCATTCACCGTCCAAAATTGATTGTTCTTGATGAGCCGTTCGCCGGGCTCGATGCGATTAACCAGGGTCGGCTCGAAGATCTCATTCGACGCGAAACGCGCGCGGGCGCAACCGTCATCTTTTCAACCCATGTCATCGCCCATGCCGAGCGGCTGTGCGAAGAGGTCGCAATCATTGCGAAAGGCAAGGTCGCGTTCGATGGGCGGGTCGATGAGGCCCGCGCGAAGCTCCGCCCGATCGTCCGGCTGCGAACCCGCGAACACCATGGCGAATGGCGTTCCGCCATTCCAGAGACCGCCGATCGCGACGGCGAGGAATGGGTGTTCGAGCTCCCCGAAGGAGGGCCAGAACCGTTGCTGAAGGCGCTCATCGATGGCGGCGCCGGGATCGAGACTTTGGCAATCGAACGGCCCGGCCTTCACGATGCCTTTGTTGCAATCGCGGGCAATCGGGCTTCGGCGGAAATAGGCAAGGACAAGTAAAGATGATCCGCTTTCTCCGCTCGGCCTTCGTCATTGCCCGCCGCGATTTCGCGGCGACCGTTCTTTCCAAAGCGTTCATCTTCTTTCTGTTGGGCCCGCTGTTCCCGCTGCTTCTCGGCGGAGTTTTTGGAGGCATTGGAGCCAGGGTCGCAAGCCAGGCCAATCGACCCGTCATCGCTGTCGTTTCGAGCGAAGATGATTTCGACCGGCTGTCCGGAGCGCGCGCAGATCTTGCCGAGGCATCATCTGACGCCTCGGTGGTGACGCTCGTCCATTATTTGCCCGAGCGAAATCTTCCCGCGCAAGAAAAACGGCTTCTTGCTTTGAGAACGCCTCCGGTTCGTGCCGTCCTGAGCGGCGGCCTAAAGAGCCCTCAGCTCACCGGATCCATCGGTGACGATCCTTCCGCGGTGAGCCAGCTTCGATTGCTCATCACCGATGCGCGATCGCCAGGTTCGAGGGAGCGTGCGGTAATTCCGGTCGAGAATGTTCAAAGCGCGTCTGGAGTTTCTGGGGGAAAAGCATTCGCTTGAGGCGCAGATCGGCGAGATGATTCTGTTCTTCTTCACGATTCTTCTGTCGGGAATGGTCTTGAGCCAGCTGATTGAAGAGAAATCGAACAAGATCATCGAGGTTGTTGCAGCTGCGGTCCCGATCGATGCCCTTTTCGTTGGTAAATTGTTTGCAATGCTCGCCGCTTCACTGCTCGGAATTGTCGTCTGGATCACCGCGGGGGCGCTGCTCATTCAATTGGTGAAGCATGGCGGAGTTGCCACTCTCCCTCCGCCGGCCGTCGGCTGGCCCGCCTTCATCCTTTTGGGGATGGTCTATTTCGCGATGAATTATCTTCTCTTGGGGTCGGCCTTTTTGACCATCGGCGCCCAAGCTTCGACAGTTCGTGAAGTCCAGACCATGTCGATGCCGGTGACCTTTGGCCAGGTGCTCCTGTTCGGGTTCGCTTCGAGCGCAGTCGGTGCGCCTGATGGGAAAATGGCGCTTGCAGCTGCAATCTTCCCATTGTCATCGCCAATGACGATGCTCGCGCGTGCCGCCGAGGATCACCGGCTGTGGCCTCATCTCATCGCGATTGTGTGGCAGATGCTCTGGGTCGGATTGATCCTTCATTTCGGATCGCGACTGTTTAGAAGAACTGTCCTCAAATCCGGTCCCCGCTCGAAGTGGTGGCGAGTTCGCCGCGCCTAATCAAAGCTTAGGCGCGCCATTTCGCTCAGTTCCGCCATGAGCGCCCGGTGTGGAAACGGCCCATGGCTGATCCTTGCAACGCCCGCTTGAGCCCAAACACTCTTTTGCGGTGATCCTGGAAATTGGATGACGTTCAAGGGGAGCGGGACTTCGCGAACGACCCGCTCAATCTGCGTGGGATCATAAAGACGCGGCACGAAGAACCCGCTTGCTCCAGCGTCCGCAAACGCCTTCCCGCGCGTGATGGTCTCATCGAGTAGCGCATCATCATGAATCGAGGTTTTGAGATAAAGATCGGTTCGCGCATTGATGAAGAATTCGGAGCCGACGGCCTCACGGATTGCAGCAATTCGCTGGGTCTGATCGGAAAGGGAATGCAATCCAGTCCCGCCGATAATTTGATCTTCAAAATTGCACCCGACAGCGCCGCATTGCGACAGTCGGACGACATTTGCTGCAGCGCCATCGGGATCGATTGAATACGCCCCTTCGAAATCGACTGTCAGTGGGACTTGGGCTAAAAGCGCGATCCTTCGCGCATTATCGAGCGCAAAGTCGATCGGCACCTGCTCGCCATCGGGCCAGCCATTTGCGTCGGCAACGGGGTGGCTTCCGGTCGCCAGCGCTTTTGCTCCTGCCGAAATGACCGCCCGAGCGCTTCCGACGTCCCAGATATTGAAAAGGACCAACGGATCGCCTGGCACATGCAGGGCCGCGAAGGCTTTGAACATTCCCGCCATGAGTGAGCTTGATGGTTTCTAGGTGCGGACCCCTCTTCGAGCAACTGTCACCCACTGTCATAAAAAGGCAACATCAGTGTCACACAGGCTTCGCGCAATCATCGCTAGGGCTTCGAACAATCCCTCTTTTAGAAAAGGAGTTCGAGTCCGATGAAAACGTTGCTGATCGCCGTACCGGCACTCGCCCTATTGGCCGCCTGCGGTCAGCAGGGCGGCAATTCCGGCGCGAGCTCGTCTAATGGCGCACAGATCACTGGCGCGGGATCGACCTTTGTCTATCCGGTGCTTTCGGCTTGGGCTGACGATTACAAAAAGCAGACGGGCGCGAGCGTCAATTACCAATCGATTGGTTCGGGCGGCGGAATTTCGCAAGTCGAGGCCGGAACCGTCGACTTTGGAGCGACCGATCAGCCGCTCACATCAGATGAACTTGCAAAGCACGGCCTTGCCCAGTTTCCAGTCATCGTCGGGGGAATTGTTCCGGTCGTGAACATCGCCGGGATTGATTCGGGCAAACTCAAGCTGACCGGCCCAGTTCTCGCCGATATCTATGAGGGCAAGATCAAGACCTGGAATGATCCAGCGATCGTGAAAATCAATCCCGGGCTCAACCTTCCGTCGGCTGCAATTGCGACCGTGCATCGTTCCGATGGCTCGGGGACGACCTTCAACTTCACCCATTATCTGAGCCAGGTCAGTCCAACCTGGAAGGCTGGGCCCGGCGAGGGAAAGACGGTTGCGTGGCCGGGCGGCGTCGGAGGCAAGGGCAATGAGGGCGTTGCGGGTTATGTCAAGCAGCTCCCCGATGCGCTTGGCTACGTCGAATATGCCTACGTGGTTCAGAACCATATGAACTACGCGCTGCTTCAAAACGCCTCGGGAAATTTCCTTGCGCCGAGCGCCGCGGGCTTTGCTGCTGCGGCTTCGACCGCTGACTGGTCCCATGCACAGGATTTCAATCTGGTGATGACCAATGCGCCAGGCGCTGAGGCCTATCCAATCGCCGCAAGCACCTTTGTGCTTCTCCCCAGGCAGCCCAAGGACAAAGCGAAATCGGACCAGGTCATCGCCTTTTTCAAGGCTTCGATGGAAAAGGGACAAAAGGAAGCGAACAAGCTCGACTATGTCCCGCTTCCGTCCGATCTCGTCAGTCAGATTGAGAGTTACATCGCCAAGAACGTCAAGTGAACGCAACGGTCGCCACGACTGTCGACACGAGCGGAGCTCCTCCGTCCGCGAAAGGAAGCGCCGGCGCTGATCGGACATTCGAGCTGATCACTGCCGGGGCCGCATGCCTCGTCCTCATTCTTCTCGGCGCGATTGCATTTTCGATGGCATGGGGCGGACGGCTCGCATTCGCGACGTTTGGCTGGAGGTTTATCACAAGTTCGGACTGGGATGCGGTCAACGGGCATTTCGGAGCGCTGGTTCCGATCTACGGAACCCTTGTCACCTCCGCGATTGCGCTCATCATTGCGATTCCGGTCAGCATCGGCATCGCTTTGTTTCTGACCGACATCGCTCCCCGATGGACACGTGCTCCAATCGCGATCGCGATCGAACTCCTCGCCGCAATTCCAAGCATCATCTATGGAATGTGGGGATTGTTCATGTTCGCGCCGTTCATGGCGGCTCACGTTGAACCCTGGCTCGCAAATCACCTCGGCAATGCCCCGATCATTGGGCCGTTATTTGCCGGACCGCCGATCGGCATTGGTATGCTGACCGCAGGGATTGTGCTTGGGATCATGGTCATCCCATTCATCGCAGCAGTGGCGCGTGAAGTGTTCAACGCCGTTCCAGCTCCGTTGCGTGAATCGGCGGTCGCACTGGGTTCGACGCGCTGGGAAATTCTGAGCAAGGTCACTCTCCCCTACACGCGCTCGGCAGTCATCGGAGCGATCTTCCTTGGCCTTGGACGCGCCCTTGGAGAAACGATGGCAGTCACGTTCGTTCTTGGAAACGCGCACGACCTTTCGCCGTCCTTACTGATGCCGAGCAATTCGATCGCTGCGGCAATCGCCAATGAATTCACAGAAGCCGACACGGATCTTTATCGCTCATCGCTGATTGCGCTCGGCTTCCTTCTCTTCGTCGTGACTCTCATCGTCTTGAGCATTGCAAAGCTTCTTCTGCTTCGAATGAATTGCCAGTTCGGACGGACCCATTAGATGGCCATTCCAATTCGACGCAGAGCCGCCGACCTCACGGCATTCGCTTTCGCAACCGCGGCGACTGTCTTTGGGCTGGTATGGCTGTTCTGGATTTTGTGGACCACTTTGCGTCATGGGGCGTCGGCCCTGACCCCCCAATTGTTCAAAGCCATGACTCCCCCTCCTGGAGTGAGCGGAGGAGGCCTGCTCAATGCTTTTTACGGAAGCGCAGTGATGATTGCGCTTGCGGTCGTGATTGGAACGCCGCTCGGAGTTGCTGCAGGAACCTATCTTGCCGAGCACGGCCGACACACCCGGCTCGCCGCGGTTGTCAGTTTCGTCAACGACATTTTGTTAAGCGCTCCTTCGATCATCGTTGGCCTGTTTTTCTACACCATCATCGTGCGTTCGATGGGCCATTTTTCAGGGTTCGCCGGCGCGCTCGCGCTCGCGATGATCCTTCTTCCGATTGTCGTTCGAACAACCGAGGAATCGCTCCGGCTCATTCCCGATACGATGCGTGAAGCGGGGTTTGCCTTGGGGCTGCCGCGCTGGCGGGTCACGCGGCAAATTCTTTACAAGGCCGGTTTGAGCGCAATTTTGACCGGAATACTTCTGGGTGTTGCGCGCATTGCCGGCGAAACCGCACCGCTTCTCTTCACCGCGCTCAACAATCAGTTCTGGAGCGCCAATATCAACGCTCCTCTTGCCAATGTGCCGGTGGTCATCTGGCAATTCGCAATGAGCCCCTATGACGACTGGCAGAAGCTCGCCTGGGCAGGGGCATTCGTTCTCACCGCTTTCGTGCTCATTCTCAATATCCTCGTCCGGCTCCTAGCTCGGAAAGGCAAGCAATCATGAACGATACTGCTGCTATTCTTCGGATCACGCCCGCGGAATCCTCCGACCTCGAAATCGCAACCACCAATGCTGCAGGAGCGATCACAATCCGTGATCTCAATTTCTATTACGGCAAGGGCCATGCACTCAAACATGTCGACATGGTCGTTCCGGCCAATTGTGTGACTGCGATCATCGGGCCTTCGGGCTGCGGCAAGTCGACCCTTTTGAGGACGATTAATCGCATCTTTGAACTTTATCCCGATCAACATGCGACCGGTGAAATCATGATCGATCATCGCAATGTCCTCGAGCGCAAGTATCCCCTCTCCGAGCTGAGGCGGCATGTCGGAATGGTGTTCCAGAAACCAACGCCATTTCCCTCGTCGATCCGCGCGAACGTCGGTTTTGCACTGTCCTATTATGAGCGCCTGTCGAAATCTGAAATGAATGATCGGATCGAAGCCGCCCTCCGCCAGGCGGCGCTCTGGGACGAGGTCAAGGACAAGCTCAACCAAAGCGCGCTTGGACTTTCGGGAGGTCAGCAGCAGCGCCTTTGCATCGCCCGGGCAATTGCCGTGCGGCCGGAAATCCTCCTACTCGATGAAGCGACCTCTGCGCTCGACCCGATTTCGACGGCGAAAGTCGAAGAGCTCATCCACGAGCTTCGAGAGCAGTTCACGATCGTGATCGTAACTCACAACATGCAGCAGGCCGCGCGCGTGTCGCAGCGCACCGCCTTTTTCCATTTGGGCGAGCTCGTCGAGTTGGGAAAGACCAGCGAAATCTTCACCAATCCGCGCGAACAGCGGACGAAAGACTATATCACAGGCCGGTTTGGCTGATTGGAGACCCGCAATGCAGCAAAGCCGTGAACATACGCTGAAGGTTTTCGACCAGGACCTCGACCGATTGCGCGCACTCATCAGCGAGATGGGCGGGCTTGCCGAGCATTCCATTGGCGAAGCGATGCGATGCCTCGTCCAACGCGATGTCGATGGCGCAGCGGCGGTCGTGGAGGGCGACAAGAAACTCGATGTGCTCGAAGTCGAGACCGAGCGTCAGGCGGTTCAGCTGATTGCTCTTCGCGCACCGATGGCGAGCGATCTTCGAGATGTTGTCGCTGCGCTCAAGATTTCCGGAGTTGTCGAGCGGATTGGCGATTATGCCAAGAATATCGCCAAACGTGTTCCGCTTCTCGAAAATATGGGCAAAAGCGAACCTCTGTCGCTCCTTCCCGAAATGGCGAGGATTGCGACCGCGATGGTCCATGATGTTCTCGACGCCTTCGTCGAGCGCGACTTCGAAGCGGCAGTTCGGGTGTGCGAGCGGGATTCGGCTGTCGATGATTTTTACGATTCGATTTTTCGAACTTTGCTTACGCACATGATGGAAAATCCGCAGTCGATCGGACAATCCGCGCATCTTCTATTTGTCGCCAAAAACCTCGAGCGCGTCGGGGACCATGCCACCAATATTGCCGAGATGGTCTATTATGCCGCGACCGGTGACCACATGACCGATCGTCCGGGCAAGACCGGGAGCTAGAAGATATGGCTTTGAAACGTCTGCTGCTCGTTGAGGACGATCGTGCGCTTGCCGATCTGGTCACATTTCATTTCGACCGTGCAGGCTATGAAGTCACGCGCACCGGAGACGGGGAAGAAGCCCTCATTCTCGTCGATGAAGCCAAGCCCGACATCATTCTTCTCGACTGGATGATCGAGGGGATTAGCGGAATTGAAGTTTGTCGACGGCTTCGGCGCCGAGCAACGACCGCCAACGTCCCAATCATGATGCTGACCGCCCGAGGGGAGGAAAGCGACCGAATTCGCGGCCTCGAAACCGGCGCCGATGATTATGTCACCAAGCCGTTCAGTCCTCGCGAGCTGGTCGCTCGAGTGGGGGCAGTCCTTCGCCGGGTTCGCCCGGCTCTCGCGGGCGAGCAGCTTGGCTACGCCGATGTCGAAATGGACGTTGCTGCCCATCGGGTTCGTCGCGGGGGGCGACAGGTCGTGCTCGGTCCGACCGAGTTTCGTTTGCTGCGGCATTTTCTCGAACATCCCGGACGCGTGTTTTCGCGCGAGCGGCTGCTCGACGCAGTCTGGTCCCATGATCCCGACATTGATACCCGAACGGTCGACGTTCATGTCCGGCGCCTCCGCCAGGCGCTGAACGGAGGCGAGCAACCGGATCTGATCAGGACGGTGAGGTCCGCGGGCTATTCTCTCGATACCGACGGTTAATCCAACAGCCTGTTGAATTTTGTTTGGATCGCCGCAAAAGACGGCCCGTCGAACCGACAGGCCGTTCTCCTGTTGTCGCCTTGGTCCTTCGGACTAGCGAATGGTCGCTCCGACATAGCTCTGGATCCGCTTCACGAGCGGTGCCGGAAGTGGAACATAATCGAGCGCGATGGCCTCGGGCTGTCCTTTGGTAAGGGCCCAATTGAAGAACTTGCGGGCAGACGCGCTCCCCGCTGCATTCTTGGGGTCTTTGTACATCAGCACGAATGTCGAGGCCGTAATCGGGTAGGCATTGGGCCCAGGTGCATTCGTCATGACGAGGTTGAAATCCCTGGCATGAGCCCAGTCCGCAGTTGCGGCTGCTGCAGCAAAGGTCCTCGCGTTGGGCGAAATGAACTTCCCGGCCGAATTCTGCATCACGGTATAGGCCATGTGATTTTGGAGCACGTAGGCATATTCGACATAACCGATCGAATAGGGGATTTGATTCACATATCCCGCGACGCCTTCATTGCCCTTGCCGCCGATGCCACCATTCCAGGACACCGTCGTTCCTTCTCCGAACTTGGCTTTCCATCCGGAACTGACCTGGCTCAGATAGTGGGTGAAGTTGAATGTCGTTCCCGATCCGTCGGAGCGGTGAACCGGAGTGATCGCTTTTGCTGGAAAATGGAGACCGGGATTGAGTTTGCCGATTCTCGGATCATTCCAGGTCTTGATTTCCCCAGCGTAGATTGCGGCAAGGACCGGGCCCGACATTTTGACCTGTCCCGGGCGGGCGCCGGGAATGTTGATGACCGGAACGACTCCGCCGATGACGACCGGGAACTGCGCCAGTCCGGACGCGGAAAGCTCTTCGCTCGAGAGCGGCTTGTCGGTCGCTCCAAAATCCACGGTTCCGGCTTTGATCTGGGCAATGCCGCCGCCCGATCCAATCGACTGATAGTTGATTTCGTCGCCGCCGTTTTTCTTGAAGTCGGACGCCCAACGCGAAAGCACTGGATAAACGAAGGTCGAGCCCGCACCGGTAATGGCTCCGCCGGCGCTCGCCGCGATGCCGAGCGATGCCGTGGCAATGGCGTACGTGATCGAACGCGTAAACATGGTCATAAAGAAACGTCCCCCGAGGGTGAATTGAGGCGGCGGCACGATGCCGCAGCCGTGTTCGCGGACTACTCTTGAGCAGTGACTTCGAAGTGACGGGATTATTGCCGTTTCATTGCAGCGGGAGAGAAAGAAGCATCCATTCGGTGATGCCCAAAAGGCACGATTCCGAGGCGATCGAAACGATTGTCATAAAAGTGTCCAGCGACAGTCACACAACGATCCACGTTCCCGATTAGCGCCGAAATCGAGTTTCAAGACTCGCCTTCAAAAGGGAGCGCCCCACGGGGGGGCGGACACAAAAAAGGGGCTAATCAATGACCGTCTACTCTCGGCTCGCCGCTGGGGCCGCGCTCGGTGCAATCGTGTTGACATCGGCTACTCCTGCAGCAGCAAAACCGCGCAAACATGCGGTTGCCCGCAAGCATTCGGCCTCGCACACGCCTCGTGCCGATGCGAGGGACGCGGAAATCCGCGATCTCAAGGCGCAGGTCGAAGCGTTGGCGGCGCGAGTAAATGCCGACGAAAGCGCCCAGCAGACCGCTGCACAGCAGGCGCAAAGCGCCCAGAACCAGGCAGCAGCTGCGTTCACTCAATCGCAAGCTGCGCAGGTCCAGGTCGCACAGATCGCCGCCAAGCCCGTCCCGGTCCCGCTGCCTCCTCCGGCTCCCGGCTGGTGGGGAAATACCTCGATCAGCGCTAAGTCGTTCTTCAACGTCAGCAATATCGATCAGAAGTCGACCGACCTTTTGGGTCACACCACGGACAATCTGCAAAACGGGACCGAGACCGAGCTCAAGCGTTTCTATATCGGGATCGACCACAAATTTAACGATATCTTCTCGGCGAACCTCACGACCGACTTCCGCTACAATGCGAACGGCACGACCAAGGATACGCTCGTTTATGTGAAGAAGGCCTATATCCAGGCGAAGTTCAATCCGGCTTTCACGGTCCGGATCGGTGCTGCCGATCTCCCCTGGATTCCGTTCGTCGAAGGCGTCTACGGATATCGATTCGTTGAAAATACGTTGATCGACCGAACCAAGTTCGGAACGTCGAGCGATTGGGGCGTCCATGTTCTTGGAACGTTTGGAAACGGCCTTGTCAACTACCAGGTCTCGGCGATTGACGGGGCGGGCTACAAGACCCTTTCACGAAGCTCCGACACGGTCGATCTCGAGGGGCGCATCAGCGTCAATCCGATCAAGGACATCACGCTTGCCGTTGGCGGTTACACGGGCAAGCTCGGGAAGAGCAACCAAACCGTCGACGTCAATCATCACGCATCGCGGATCGATGCGCTTGCAGCCTATACCAACAAGCGGATCCGGGTCGGCGTCGAATATTTCTCGGCCGAAAACTGGAACAACATTTTGACTGCGCCGGTGCCTGCACCTGCACCCACCGATCCCAACGACAAGGCTCACGGCTGGTCCGGGTTCGGTTCGTTCGCCTTCACTCCCAAATTCTCGATTTTCGGACGCTATGATTATGTCACTCCAACCCAGACCGTGGTCACTGGGACATCGGGCGACGTGAAGGATCGCTACTTTAACGCCGGGCTTGATTATAAGCCGATCGCTCCGCTCGATTTCGCGCTCGTCTACAAGCATGAGAAAGCCAAGAACGGCTTCATCAACACCTCGAACGGAAGCATCGGCGGACTTGCCAACGGCACGTATGATGAGATCGGACTTTTCGGTCAGCTTCAATTCTAACGCCTTTCGATCCCTTCTCCCCTTCGAGTCGAAAGGCCGCCCCCTCGCGTTCTGCGCGAGGGGGCACACTCCTTTGCAAGATGGAAAAGTAGCGGGTTAATCCGCTACTGACGTTGGCAATGCGCGACTATGGCTCAAACATTCGGGAACTCGTCGAGGCGCTGGATGAACCTGCGCTTCTCATCGAGCGTGGAACGATCATGGTTGCAAACAGCGGTGCGCGAGACCTTCTTGGAAGCCGAATCGAAGGCCGCGACGTTCGTCTTGCAATCCGCCATCCTCAGGCGCTCGAACAGATCCTTTCGGCGCGCTCAGGCGATCTTGAAGTAACCGGAATTGCCGATCCCGGCCGGCCCTGGCGGCTGTCGATCCGTTCGGTCGACGAGAATGCCGTGCTCGTCCGAATGGTGGATCGTTCCGATCTGCTGGCGGCGGAAAAAATGCGCGTCGATTTCGTCGCAAATGCAAGCCATGAGTTGAGAACCCCGCTGTCTTCGATTGGAGGCTATGCCGAGACCCTTGCCGACGAGGAGGATCTTCCAGCGGACACGCGTTCGACGTTCGGGAAAATCATCCGGGACGAATCCCGCCGAATGCTTCGGATCATCGAGGATCTGATGAGTCTCTCCCGGATCGAAGCGGATCGCTTCGTTTCGCCGTCGGGAAGCGTCGGGATTGCCGATGTGTTGAACAGCAGCCTTGCAACAGCGGGAATGGCGCGTGGCAGCTGCCAGTGCCGGATCGAACTCGACATTTCCCAAGCTCTTCCCGACGTTCGGGGAGATCGCAGCCAGCTGGTTCAGCTGTTCGATAATCTCGTCATTAACGCGCTTCGCTATGGTTGCGACAAGCCCGAATGTTCGATCGAAGTTAGCGCGACGAGAACCGGGCGGTTCGTAAGCGTCACTGTGCTCGACCATGGTCCGGGAATTGCACGTGAGCATTTGCCACGAGTGACCGAGCGCTTTTACCGTGTCGAAGCCGCGCGCAGCCGGGAATCGGGTGGAACCGGACTTGGCCTTGCGATCGTCAAGCATATCGTCGAGCGCCACAAAGGTTCGCTCGAAATCAAGAGCACCGTCGGGGTTGGAACGAGCGTTTCAGTTCGACTTCCCATCGCCGATTGATCATCGAAGCGGCGCCATATTCTCAGCCGCAAAACAAGGCCTGCAGCGCCTCCTCGACCTGATCGAGTTTGTACGGTTTTTGGAGCCTTGGACACTGTTCCCATTTCTGGGGCATCGACCAGTCTGCATAGCCGCTCGTGAGAACGAACGGAACGTTCTTTGCCTTTAGCATTTCGCACAATGGAAAGACGCGCTCGCCTCGGATGTGAACATCCATCAAGGCCGCGTCGAAGTCGGATGTTTCGACCAATGTCCGAGCCGCCGCCATGGTGGGCGCAGGTCCGACGACCTCGCAGCCGAGCTCGCAAAGAATTTCCGCGGTCAAGGGACCAACGACCGGCGAATCCTCGACAACGAGAATGCGCCGGCCTGCAACGGCCGGCGTGTCAGCCCCTTTGGCGAGCGACCTAGTGGACGAATTTGGCGACGACATCACGGTATGAACGCGAAACCTTCACCTGCGCTCCGGAATCGAGGACTAGAAAACATTCGCCGTTCGTGTGCGGCTTCACCTGACGAACGAGATCAAGGTTGACGATCGTCGATCGGTGGACCCGCTGAAAGCGGCGGGGATCGAGCCGCTTCTCGAGATCCTTCATCGTTTCGCGAAGGATGAGGGTGTTGTCGCCCGTCTGGATGCACATATAGTCCCCGGCCGCATCGATCCGCTCGATCGTGTCGACATCGACCCGGAAAATCTGTCCCTGGTCTTTGATGTTGATCATTTTCTCGTAGCGATTCGAGGACGGCGTATCATTGACGGCGTCCGCGAGTTCCTCGGCCGCTTCGGGCGCATGTTCGACCAAAGCTTCCTTCAGTCGACCCGCTTCCTCGGCGCTTCGCTTTTCCGAAAGGCGCTGGCGAACGCGGTCCATTGTTCCGGCAAGTCGGTCCTCGTCGACCGGCTTCATTAGATAATCGACCGCCTGAGCATCGAATGCGCGAAGCGCGTGATCGCTGAACGCAGTGACAAAAACGAACAGCGGAAGCTCGACATCCATCAATCCTTGAATCACCGAAAAGCCGTCGAAGCCCGGCATCTGAATATCGAGAAAGACGAGATCGGGCTTGTTGGTCTTGATCTGACGAATCGCCTCGCGTCCATTTGCAGCGGTTGCGACCACTTCGACATCATCATGGGCCTGCAGCCTCAACTGCAATCCCTGAGTGGCGAGTGGCTCGTCGTCGACCAATATGGTCCGGATGGTCATCAGGCAGTTTCTCCGGTTTCATAGGGAATTTCGATAATAACGCTAAAGCCCCCCCGCTCGTTCTGTCGTGAATCGAACCGATGCGCCGGCCCATAGGCCTGCGACAGCCGATCGCGAATATTTGCAAGACCCACCCCGGTCGAAGGACTTGCGGCAATCTCGGCCCCGGCCCCATCACCAGTGTCTGAAACTTCGATCCGCACAGCCTGGCCCTCCCGCGAGGCCGTCAGCCAAATATCCGCGCCGCTTTCGGCCGGAGTTACTGCATATTTGATCGCATTTTCGATCAACGGCTGAAGCAGGAGCGAGGGAAGGCGCGCACCTATGGTGTCCGATTCGATCCGGAAATGCGGTCTCAAGCGGTCTTCAAACCGCATTTTCTCGATTTCCAAGTACAGCTTCAGAGTCTCGACTTCCTGCGCCAGGGTCACCTTTGCGGTCGGCTCATTAGCAAGGGTGTAACGGAGGAAGGACGACAGCCGCGCAAGCATCGCATTTGCCCGTTCGGTATGTTTCAACAGAACGAGAGTGGAAATCGAATTGAGAGTGTTGAACAGAAAATGGGGATTGAGCTGGTATCGAAGCATCGCAAGCTGAGCGCTCGATGCCTGGCCTTCGAGCCGTTCGCGCAGGCGGATCTGGTCTTCCAGAAGCAGAAAATAATTGATTCCGTAATAGAGCGCCGTCCAGGCTGCGAGCAACGCAAAATCCAAAAGCATTGCGCCCAGGTAGACAACTCCCACCGGTCGAGCGCCGGGCTTGAGGAACGTTGCGTAACTCCAGGTTTCAATCGCCGAAAAAATTGCTGTCGCGATCACAACCGAAGCCAAAGACAAAACGAGGGTCCAGATCGGTCTCATGCGAATGAGGCGCCGAAACAGCGAAGCCATCAATAAAGTCAGCGAATAACCGGTCGCGGTCAGGAGCAACGTATGGACCAGAAGCATCCAGCCCATGCTGTTCGCAAAGCCGGAGATGGTTCTTAGGAAGAAATATCCACTCCAGCCAATCGATTGGAGAATCCAGAAAGCCCGGTTCTTGTCATCGAAAAATGGCCGGTCGAGACCCATTCCGCGAGCAATTGGCTCAGCGGGAGACTGGATCTTCGGACTTACGGAAGAACGCTTGGGAGCCTTTACCCGCCGGTCAATGGTCGCGCTATCGGTGGCCACCAACAGTCATATAGAGTGGCTCGGCCTCCATTGCGAGGCAGGCAAATTGCATCGCCTGAACGCGGCGATTGACCCGATCAGATCGGAAACGATTTTTCGCGTAAAAATTTGCGGGGCTTAACCGCGCTTCAACCCTCTTTGTCTAATCGGGACGCTTAAAGGTGGGACCGCGCCCGAATGTACGAAGCTCCAGATCGATATAAACGCTTGATTTCGGCGCGACTTCCAGGAGGCGAGTCCGCGGGACTCGCTGCGCGCGGGGCGGAGTCGGAAAGTTCGCCGTTACGAGACGTCCAGTTAATGTCGCGCGCCCATCTTGCTCCGTTTTTCGCTGCGGCGAACGTCGTTGCAGCTCTCATCATGGCCGCCGATTTGTTCGGATCCGTTCCAGCGGTCTTGCTTCTGCCCTGGGTCGCGACCGTTGCAGTGGTCAATTTTGCCGCAATGCAAATGGCTCGGACTCAATCGGTTACCGGTGTCGGACGCTCGGGGCGACGCATTCCTCTCTGGACGATGGTTACGGAAGTCTCTCTCCGCGCCCTCGTCTGGCTCAGCCTCCCACTTTATTTGTTTCCCTCGCTCGATCCGGGCTCGCAGGTCATTGCCGCGTCGGTCATGGCGGGGCTTGGAATCTCAGCACTTGGACTGGTGGTCATTCCGCCTTGCGCGAGCGCATGGATCATTGCCTTCACCGCCGGCGTTGCTGGTGCTTTGCTAATTGGTCGGCATACCGTTCCGTTTCAGCATATGCTTTCGATCGTTTTCACCCTCGGTGTTTCGATCTTTGGCGTGCTTGCGGTTGCGCGATGGGCGTTCCTCCAGCTCAAGACCAACGCCGATGTCGGAAGCCAGAGCGAGAGCGCGAGCCTCCTTCTCCAGGAATATGAGCAGCGCGGCGTCGGCTGGTTGTGGCAGATCGATTGCGAAAATCGCGTGAGCTATATCAGTTCGCGAATGAGCGCTCTGCTCGGAAAGCCTGCCGGGCAGTTGATTGGTCATTCGCTACCTTCGCTTCTTGGCGGACACGCCCAACTCGGCAGGGTTCTCCTCGAGAAACAGCCGTTCAATGCGCTCGACATGGAACTCGAGAACTCCAAGAGGAGTGCGCTGGATTTCGATCGCGGGCGATCCGATCGTCGATACTGCCGGTCGGTTCGAGGGGTTCCGCGGTGTGGGATCCGACATTACCGAAATTCGCCAGACTCAGGAGCGCCTGACCCATCTTGCCAATGTCGACGTTCTTTCAGGACTGCCCAACCGCGGCCGTGTCCGCCAGCTTCTCGGAGAAGCTCTTCGTGAAGCGACGACCGGCAATGTGCCCTGCGCAATCATGTTCCTCGACCTCGACGGGTTCAAGCCGGTCAACGATACCTTCGGGCATCCCAAGGGCGATGCGGTGCTTCGAGCGGTCGCAAAGCGGCTGGTTGATGAAGTGGGCGAAAATGGACACGTCGGCCGAATGGGCGGCGATGAGTTCGCGATTGTTGTGACGGACGCTCAAAGCCGGCGAAACGTCGAGGGTCTTGCCGACCGGATCATTCAGTCGATCAAGGAACCTTATGTCATTGACCAGACCGAAATTCGCATCGGCGTTTCGGTCGGTTGCGCATTCGGACCGATCGACGGAGCAACCGTCGATGATCTCATTTTGAAGGCCGACCTTGCGCTTTATCAAGCTAAGGACGCTGGCCGCGGCTGCGCCCGTTATTTCTCTTCCGAACTTCAGTCCGAACAGGAGGACCGAGTCCGTCTCGAGTCCGATCTGAGAAGCGCAATCGCGTCCAAGCAATTCCACCTCGTCTACCAGCCGCTGATCAACGCGAAGAGCCAAAAGCTGATTGGCTTCGAGGCGCTCATTCGCTGGAACCATCCACGTCGTGGCAACGTCCCGCCCAATGTCTTCATTCCGGTCGCCGAAGAAAGCGGACTAATGAGCGTGATCGGCGATTGGGTCATCGACGAAGCCTGTCGGGCAGCTGCAACCTGGCCCGAGCCGATCACCGTCGCACTCAATATCAGCCCCAAGCAGATCAGTCTTCCTGCGCTTCCCAATACGGTGAGCGAAGCGCTTGCTCGACACAAGCTTGCGGGCAACCGGATAGAGCTTGAAGTCACGGAAGGCATATTCCTCGGCGACAGCGGGCCAACCCTCGACGTCTTGAAACGGCTTCGAGCGCTTGGCGTCGGAATTGCGCTCGACGATTTCGGAACGGGCTATTCCTCGATCGGCTATCTGAACAAGGCCATTTTCCACAAACTGAAAATCGACGGCAGCTTTGTTCGGGAGGCAGGATCGCGTCCGGAAAATGTCGTAATTATTCAGTCCATCGTTCAGCTTGCCAAGAGCTTCCGGATGTCGGTGACGGCCGAAGGTGTCGAAACCGCCGAGGATTTCGAACGCATGCGCGATCTTGGTTGCGACACGATCCAGGGATATTTGTTCGGACGGCCGCTCGCTTATGAGCGCGCAAACCAGATGGTCCTCGGCCTCGGCGCGAAGAGGATGGCCGGATAAGGATTTTCCCCGACGCTTTCCCCTCTCTCCAGTTGCGGTTAAGCTTGGCCTGGGTTGGGGGCTGACGCGTGAATTTCTCTGGGCTGCAAAGCACGTTCCAATACCAGAGCGGGAAAGTCATCGCGCTTGGTAGAGCGATGCTTGCGCTTCTCTTCCTGGTGTCGATCTGGCTCGATCAGAGCCAGCGCGGAATTGCTCTTGGCGCGACCTATATGATCCTCGTCGCGTACGTTGTGTTTGCTCTCGTACTCGCCCTTATCACATGGCGAAACTGGTGGCTCGACGCACGATTTGCGGTTCTTGCGCATGCGGTCGACATGGCCGTGTTCACCGCGATGGTGTTTTCGACGAATGGTTACACGAGCCCCTTCTTCCTGTTTTTCATTCTTCCGCTTTTGTCATCGGCGATCCGTTGGGGCTGGCGCGAGACAATGCTCACGGCAAGCGCCCTGGTCCTGCTCTATTTTACGGCCGGGTTGCTGGTTGCCGGAAGCGAAGTTTTCGAACTTCAACGGTTCATTGTTCGCTCGGGCCACCTCGTCATTCTTTCGGCGGTGCTCATCTGGTTCGGAATTCATCAGCAGCTAACTCGACTTTCATTCAGGGTCGATGATCGTGAGCGCGGCCTTGGGCGCGAAGATCCACTCGTCGAGGCCCTCAGTCTAGCAATCGAAGCTGTTCGCGCAGAGTCCGGCGCATTATTGCTTTGCCAGTCGGGCGAGCGGCATTGTGCCGGGATCGCGATCGACAATTTCCGTTCCCGGGCGGTGAGGATCGACGAGCCCGTCATGGGTGATCCATCGGTCGTTGTTCTGTTCAACCTCGACAAAAACCGAGCGATGGCCAGGCGAAGCGGCGATCGTTATCGTTTTCTTGAAGCTTCGAGCGTGCTCGACACCGCCATTCTTTCGAGTTTCGGAGCGCGCGAGGGTCTCGTCACGCATGTGCGGACCGGCACTCAGGAGGGATGGCTCATCCTTTGGGGGATCGCCGAGCTCTCAGTCGACTTTCTCGAACTTGGTATCGAACTTGGTCGCGCCGCGGGAGCGATCCTCGATCGCGACGCTTTGCTGTTCGCAATCGAAGAGCAGGCGGCCTCAGTGACCCGGCTGTCGCTAGCGCGCGACGTGCACGACAGTGTTGTTCAGTTTCTTGCGGGGGCTGCTTTCCGGGTCGAGGCAATCATGCGGGGGGCCAAGTCGGACGGGGAGGTCGAATCGGATTTAAAGGAGCTCAAACGTTTGTTGATCGAAGAGCAGGGGGAACTTCGGGCTTTCGTATCGGCGCTTCGACGGGATCGCGAGCTGGAACTTGCTGAAGCGGTCGATGAATTAAAAGGGCTCGCATTGCGCCTTTCGCGGCAATGGTCGGTCGAATGCCATGTCGAGGGACGCGGCGATGAGGCGTCCATTCCGATCCGGCTTCAGCTCGATCTCCAGCAACTTATTCGCGAAGCCGTCGCCAACGCGGTTCGTCACGGCTCCGCGAGCAGGATCGATGTCGATGTCGGGGTCGACGAGGAGATGTTACGCCTTAAGGTCCGCGACAATGGCTCGGGGTTTGTCCGGAACAACGCGAAGTCGCAAGTTGAGCCGTGGTCGTTGAAAGAGCGCGTCGAGCGCGCCCACGGCTCCTTTTCGCTCTCGAGCGAGCCGGGCTGCACGAACCTTGTCATCGATCTTCCACTCACAGGAGCAGCGTTATGAGTCGAGTGCTTGTTGCGGACGACCATCCAATGATCGCGGCCGGGCTCGAGGTGCTTCTTCGGGGAAGCGATTACCAGCTGGTCGGCCGTGCCCGGAGCGGCGAGGACGCGCTTTTGCAAATCAAACAGCTCGAACCCGACATCGTTCTTCTCGACGTGAACATGCCCGACGGGACCGGGCTTGATGTTCTTGAACGGCTCCGAAGCGAACGGCATCCTCCAGCCGTCATTCTTTTGACGGCGGGAATGGAAGATTCAGAATTGCTGGTCGCGGACTCCCTCAACCCGGCTGGAATGGTTCTCAAGACCTCGGATCCGGCGCATCTGTTTGAATGTATGGAACATGTTCGAAGAGGAGAGCGGTGGCGTGATCCGGAAATCGTCGATCGAACTCACAATGCCAAGGAGCGTGCATCGCGGGTCCCGTCGCTCACTCCGCGCGAGCGCGAGCTTGTGGAGCTGGTTCGAAAGGGCCTCCGCAATCGTGACATCGCCCAGCAACTTGGAGTGACCGAAGGAACGGTGAAGGTCTATCTGCACGCGGTTTTCGAAAAGGTGGGGGTCGACAACCGAACCGAGCTTGCAATGCGCGCTCAAGAGCTTCTTGGGCGCTCCGGTCGCTAAATCTGTAGCTGACTTCCAAGCTCGACGACGCGGTTCGTCGGGAGCTTGAAGAACTCCATCGCGCTCTCCGAGCTTTTAAGCATCCAAGCGAACAGCTTTTCACGCCACACAGCCATTCCAGGACGCTTTTTCGAAGCGATGAGTTTCTGCCGACCAAGGAAGAAACTGGTGCTCATCATGTTGAAGGGTTCGCCGCAGGTCGTGATGGTTGAAAGATCGCGCGGGACATCAACTTCCTGCATGAAACCGTAGCGAAGGATTACCTTGTAAAATCCGTCGCCGGCGTCGTGGATTTCCACCCGCTTCTCGGGAAGAACGTGAGGAACCTCCTCAACTTTGACGTTGAGGATGAGAACGCGCTGGTGAAGCACCTGATTATGTTTGAGGTTGTGAAGGAGCGCTGCAGGAACGACGTCGGCCGAAGTCGAGAGAAACACCGCAGTTCCGCGCACCCGATGAACCGATGCTGCGGTCGATTTTACAAAGATTGAAAGCGGAAGGGCGGATTGTTCGAGGCGTTTTCGCATCAATGCTCGACCGCGCGCCCAGGTGGTAAGGACCGTGAAGCTGATCGCGGCGATCAGGAGCGGGAACCAGCCACCGTCGGGGATCTTGGTGATGTTCGAAGCAAAATAGGCTCCGTCGACAACCAGGAACAGGCCGACCACAGAGCCCGCAAGAATCCGGTTCCATTTCCAGACATAGAGCATCAGCACCCCGAGCATGAGCGAGGTGATCAGCATCGTCCCGGTCACTGCAATTCCATAAGCCGAAGCGAGATTTGAAGAGGCGCGGAAGCCCACGACGAGAATGATCACC
Source organism: uncultured Alphaproteobacteria bacterium (assembly GCA_963703055.1). Taxonomy (GTDB): domain Bacteria; phylum Pseudomonadota; class Alphaproteobacteria; order Sphingomonadales; family Sphingomonadaceae; genus Sphingomicrobium. Next base: position 2,040,466 of record OY969784.1, read on the forward strand.
ATCGCAAGGAGCGCCCAGTTCACGGACGGAATATAGATCTGCCCGAGCGCCTTTTCGCTGGTGTGTTCGGTCCTGATCCTGGGAAGGAAGCCGAGCTGAACGGCTTGATGAGTGACCGAAAACGCTCCCGAGATAACTGCCTGGCTCGCGATGATCGTCGCCAGTGTCGCAAGGCCGACGAGAGGAAGCCGAGCCCATTGGGGCGCAAGCAGGTAGAAGGGATTGATTGCAGCGTGGGGGTTGCCAAGGAGGAGAGCGCCCTGGCCCATGTAATTGATCAAAAGACATGGGAAGACGAGCGAAATCCACGAGACGTTGATCGCCTTTCTGCCAAAGTGTCCCATGTCTGCGTAAAGAGCTTCGGCTCCAGTCACGCACAAAAACACCGAACCCAGCGCAAGAAATGCAAGCTTTGGATTATAGATGAAAAATCTGACCGCCCACGCCGGATTGACGATCCCAATGATGCTCGGGTGATAGATGATGTTGAGAATTCCAAGAAGCGCAAGAACCGCGAAATAGATGATCATCACGGGTCCGAACATGTTCCCGACCTTGGCCGTGCCGCGCGACTGGACGACAAACAGCCCGATCAGAATTGCGATGGAAACCGGAACGACGAGAGGCTGAAGGTTCGATTGGACAATGGTCAGTCCCTCGACCGCGGAAAGAACCGAGATCGCCGGAGTGATCATCGCATCGCCGTAAAACAGGCATGTCGCGAGGACTCCCAGGATGATCAGGGTCGACGTCCATTTCTTCTTTGCTTCGAGATTGCGCGCGATGAGCGAGAGGAGAGCGAACGATCCTCCTTCGCCGCGATTGTCGGCTCGCATTGCAACGCTCACATATTTGAATGTCACGATCATCATCAACGTCCAGAAGATGAGGCTCAAAACCCCAAAGATGTGGAGCGGGTCGACCGCGAGCGGGTGGGGCCCGAGGAAACTCTCCTTCATCGTGTAAAGCGGGGAGGTTCCAATATCGCCGTAAACCACTCCGATGGCGCCAACCATCAGCGTCGGAAAGGCTTCCTTTGGGCCATGATGACTGGTGCCGTCTCCGGGCGGCAGGAGATTGTCTGATGTTACTGTTGCCACGATCATTCCCTGCCGCCCGGCGGTGTAAAGATTCTATGGGAAAAGTTCGAAATGCTGCCGCGCCGAGGCAATAATAGGGGACGAAACTATGGACGCGCAACGATCGCGGGCCGATTTGTCCCCAATGACCGAGGCCCAATCCGCGAGTCTCCACATGCCGGTTGCCGGGCGCGTTCAGGCCTATGCCGGCGCGCTTGCGATGGTTGCGATTTCAACGCTCGTTGGCCTCTGGATCGCCCCGCGCTGGGGAACCGAGCCGATCGATATGGTCTTTCTTCCGGCAGTGCTTGCGGCAGCGGCGCTGTGGGGGATCGGTCCGGGTGTCCTAGCCGGACTGGCGGCAGCGCTCGCTTACAACTTCTTCTTCACCGAGCCGATCCACACGTTTCGAATGAACCGCGTAGCGGACATCGTCACAGTTGTCGTTCTCCTGTTTGTTGCGCTCGTCACAAGTCGGCTGGCGTCCGGCATTCGAAGTCAGGCGCGGCTCGCCGCCGGGCATGCGAAGCGCAATGCGACGATTGCGGGATTTGCCGGGAGACTTCTTTCGTCAGGGACCAAGGAGGAGATCGCAACCACGGCCTGCACCGAACTTCATCGACTGTTTGAAGTTAATGCAATGATGGTTCGAGGACTTCCCGAGCCGCGCATCATCGCCTCGGCACCGCTTGGGAATCGGCTCACTCCAAGTGACATTGCAGCTGCCGCCCTAACCCTTCAATCGGGGCAAACCTGCGGACGTGGAATGAGCAGAATTCAACCGGCCGAATGGCAATTCCATCCCGTTTGCGCCGAAGGTGAAGTGATCGCAGCGATCGCGCTCGCTCGCGACGACGGCGCTCTTCCCTTGAGCGATGATCAGCTTCCGCTTCTTTCCAATCTCCTCGACCAGCTTGCACTCGCGCTCGAGCGTGCGCGCGCCGAAGCTGATCGGCACGAAGTTACGGCTCTTCGCGAACGCGATTCCTTGCGTTCCGCGCTTCTCTCTTCGGTCGGACATGATCTAAGAACTCCGTTGACTGCAATCATTGGCGCAGCTGGAGAACTTGGCCACGGTTCAGAAAATGACGCAGAGCTCGTTGCAACTTTAAGAAGCGAATCCGCCAAGCTTGAACGCTATATTTCGAACCTTCTTGATATGGCCCGGATCGAAGCGGGCGCAGTGAAACTCAAGACTGAGCCGGTTGATCTCGTCGATGCCGTCGCAGCCGCGCTCAAGGATGTGCGGACCTCAAAGACCGACCTTAAAGCGACGATCGATCTTCCGGCCCACCTACCTCTTGTCAGCGCCGATGCTTCGCTTCTGCATCATTGTCTCATCAATCTGATCGACAATGCTTTGCGCTATTCCGCCGATCGTCCGCTCCAGATCGGGGCAATCTATGAAATGGGTGAAATGCGCCTCAGCGTCGCCAATTCAGGTCCCGGCCTTCCCCAAGATGAGGAACGAGCGCTCGATGCGTTCATGCGGATGGAGGGATCCGATCGAAAGGGGGGCGCTGGTCTTGGACTTGCGATCGTCAAAGGCTTTGCCGAAGCGATGGGCGTTTCCGTCACGGCTGCCAACCGACACGAAACGAGCGGCGCAATCTTTACATTGAGGTTTCCAAAATCGCTCATTCTCGAGCCGGAGCCGCAGACCAATGGCGGCTAGGCGAGCCAAAGTGCTGGTTGTCGACGACGAGCCCCAAATCCGAAGGCTGCTTAAAGCGACGCTTGGGCGTGCCGGCTATCGAGTGATCGAAGCAGCAAATGCGCGCGAGGCTCTTGCTTCAAAATCGATCGACAAACCCGATCTCGTTCTGCTCGATCTTGGATTGCCCGATCGCGACGGCCTCGAACTCGTCGCTCAGCTTGCGGCCGAGCCGCGTTCGGCGATTCTGGTCATCTCCGCCCGTCACCAGACCGAACAGAAGGTTGCCGCGCTGGATCTTGGAGCCGATGATTATGTGACCAAGCCCTTCGATACGGAAGAATTGCTTGCGCGCGTCCGGGCGGCGCTTCGTCAGCGCCTCGCTTCGGAAGCCGAACAAGCGATCGTCGAAGCCGGCATGATAACGATCGACCTACTCGCCCGAACCGTCAGGCGCGAGAGCCACGAGGTTCATGTGACGCCCAAGGAATGGGATCTCCTTGCCGAGCTTGCAAAGCAGCCGGGGCGCGTTCTTACGCATGAGGCTCTGCTTCGTTCGGTCTGGGGGCCCGCCCATCTGGGACAAACTGAATATCTTCGTGTCGCAATTCGCTCGCTTCGCCAGAAGCTCGAAGAGGAGCCCTCAGAGCCAACGCTGATCGTCAATGAACCAGGCGTCGGCTACCGGTTGATGGTCAACGAGTTTTCTTAACGAGCGAACTTGTGCTCGGAGATCCTGCGATCCGTTTTTGCTAGAAGAAAAGACCGAGCGATCCGTAGAGATGGTAGCCTGTGCGCCGGTCGGCGAAGGTCGGACCGCCGGAGAACAGAAGTCCATAATGGGGAGAAAGCTGAACCGTCCCGCCAACACCTGCGCTGGTCTGGACGGTTTCGCCGACAGCATCCGGGCCCTGGCGAAAGATTTCGGCCCCAAGCGCAATCTTGTGACCAACATCCTGCGTCACTGCGCCTCCCGCTTGCCAAAAGTTCAAATTCCCTGGTCCGGGATTTACCTGATAGCCGCCGCCACCGAATATGCTGGTCCCGCCTTTGAAATCCTTTTCGAGCCAGAGAGGAAGCAGAAGCTGGAGATGTTCGCCCCTGGCGAGACTTGAGGTCGGAAGGAACACACGCGGAAAAATTGCGGCGGAAAATCCGCCTTTCTGATCATCGAGAAAGCGATATTTGACTGCGAGTTCGACATCACTCGTTCCCCAATGCCAGTCCTCACCGGGGTCTTTTTCAAATCCGAGCGGAAGTGTGGCGGTCAGCTGGACATTGCGCACCCCGCCGTAATTGATGTCGAAACCGCTCTCGCCATCGACCGACGATTGACCGCCTTGAGCCGACGTAAACGCATAAATCTCCCAATGTCCAAGATCGGTGGGGACAGGATCATCGGTCAGGTAGGGAGGACCGGCGAGCGCCGGGGAAGCAGCGCCCACAAGCACGCCCAACATCCAGAAGCGCCGTTTCAACTCGCCTCCTCTAATTGTCCCGGGTGTCGACCCGGGCGCTGAGGAAGAATGAGAATGAGAAGAATGATGACGATTACAAGAACTACGGAGGCAAGCGGCCGGCTCCATTCAAGTCCGCCGTTCTTGATCGGCTTGTCGAGAAAATCGCCGACGGTCGCTCCAAGCGGGCGAGTGAGAATGAACGCGGCCCAGAACAAAGCGACGCGATTTACGCGGGTCGCAAAGTAAAGGATGGCGAGAAAAACAAGGCCGCCTGCAAAAAACAGCGCGCCGCCCGAATACCCAAGGCCAACGTCCGCCGCCCAGTCTCCAAGCGCTGTTCCAAGAGTTTGGGAAAAGGTGATGGTGATCCAGTAGAAGGTTTCTTCGCGAGGACCGGCGATCCGGTTGACGTCGACGCTTCCAAGCGTTCGGTGCCACGAGAACAGGGAAACGAGAACGCACGCAAACAAAAGTATCGATCCTCCAGGATAACCAATCCCGAGCGACCGGTCGGCGAAGTCGGCAAGTGTCGTTCCGCAGGTCGTCGAGGCAACGATTGTCGCCCAGTAGAGCCAGGGATTGAACCGGCGAGCGCGAATCTGCACAAAAACCAGGATGATGAGGAGAAGCGCAAAGATCGCGGTTCCGATGAGATACCCACCCGGAACTGCATTTTGAGTGGTTTCGCCGAGCCACGTCATGGTCACGGTGTCGCCGCCGGTTTCCCCAAGCGTGGTTGCTAAGATCTTGATGAGCCAGAACCCGAGGGTGATGGCCGGAACCTTGCTCAAAAGCTCACGCGCAACTCGTTGATCGTCCATTGCTCAGGGCCTTAATTTTTGGTTTCTAACAGTCGACTTTGAGAAATGGCCGCTATTGCGCCTGAACCTGCGACACAATTAGCAAAACCCCAATCTTTACGCTCGCGTTCGGGCGCTGGCTTGACCAACGCTTTAGCATGTTTGATGGAATTCTCGCCGGCGGGGGATCTCCGGTGAGTAGGAACGCGGATGCGAATTGCCGTAAGTGCGGTAGCACTATGTTCGATCGTCCTGTGGCCGGCGCGAGCGCTTGCCGACGAGCAGCCGGACCTTTCGAATCTCTCGATCGAGCAGCTCGCTCAACTCAAGGTAACCTCAGCGTCGAAACAGGAACAGCCGCTTAGCGATGTGCCGGCCTCGATTTATGTGATTGATCATGAGCAAATCGTAAGATCCGGCGCGACGACAATTCCTGAAATCCTTCGGCTCGCACCCAATCTTCAGGTCTATCAATCGAGCCCGTCGCACTGGGTCGTTACTGCTCGAGGGCTCGATGGGCTGGCGTCGTCCCAGAGTTTTTCCAACAAGCTGCTAGTGCTGGTCGACGGAAGAACCGTCTACAGTCCGCTTTATTCGGGTGTCTACTGGGACATGCCGGATCTTGTTCCGGACGATATCGAGCGGATCGAAGTCGTCAGCGGCCCGGGCGCGAACTCTGTGGGGTGCAAATGCGGTCAACGGTGTGATCAACATCATCACCCGAAGCGCTCAGTCGACATCGGGCTCCTATGCCGAAGTCGATGGCGGGACCGGCGAACAGGTCGCTGGAGTGCGGTTTGCTGGCGAGGCTTCGCCCGATCTAAGCTACCGGGCTTATCTTCGCTGGCTCCACGAAGACGCCTTTACCCTTCCCGGCGGCCAATCGGCCGATGATTCCTGGCATCGCCTAGGGGGCGGCTTTCGTTTGGATTGGACGCCTTCGGCAAAGGATTCCGTCACCTTTCAGGGCGATGCTTTTGGCGGCCGGGACGAGGAGCCGCTCGACGCGCACGAAGACATTTCGGGCCGCGATCTTGTGTGGAAATGGACCCGTCAGACTGGCCCCGATCAACAGCTCCAGGTCCAGGCCTTTTATGATTATTCGGCGAGGGCAACAATTCCCGATAACGGCTCCTTTTATGTCGACACGTACGATCTCGACATGCAGGACAGTCTTGCGCTTGATTCGCGCAACATGCTGGTCTGGGGCGGCGGAGCGCGCGTTGCGCATTACCGGATCACTGGCACTCCTGACCTTTATTTCTTTCCGGACAGCAGAAACCTATTTCTCGCAAACGCATTCCTCCAGGATACGTTTGCACTGTCGCACGCAATCAGTCTGACTGCGGGCCTCAAAGGCGAACACGATCCCTATGTCGGAACCAGCCTCCTCCCGGACGTTCGGCTCTCGATCAAGCCATCGCAAACAACCTTGTTGTGGGGCGCCATTTCGCGCGCGGTGCGTTCGGCCACGCCATTTGACGAAGATGTTCACGAAAATGCGGGGACCGTCACTCTTGCCGGAAATCCCAATTTCAGAACCGAAAAGCTCACGGCCTATGAACTTGGCATTCGCGCTCAACCGCTGGCGCAGGTCTCCTTTTCGGCAACCGCCTTTTATCATCATTATGACGACTTAAGAACGATCGAAGTCGGGCCGGGACCGGGACTCAATCTCTATTGGGGCAATAATCTTGCGGGCCATAGCTATGGGCTCGAAGCCTGGATGCATTTCAGTCCATTGAGCTGGTGGACATTGTCTGCGGGGGCGACTTTCCAGCACGAGGATTTTCACTTCACTGCGGGCGCGACCGCGCCTTTTATCGGAACGAATCAGAATGGCGTCGATCCTGGCCATTGGCTGACGATGCAGTCGACGATGACCTTCGGACCGGTCATGCTCGATCTCAATTTCCGCGCTGTTAGCCAACTCGAACAGGCGGGAGTTCCAGCTTACGCGGAACTTGGCGGAAAACTCGCCTGGAATGTTTCGGACCATGTCGAGATCAGCCTGTCGGGCGAGAACCTCCTTCATGCCCGCCATGTCGAATATGCGGGCGGAGACGAAATCCCAAGGGCCATCCTTCTTGGCGTCCAGTGGCACCACTGAGGATGGGTCGAACCCGAACTTTCGTTCAAATGATTGGGGCGGCGATTGCCGTGAGTATCTTGGCGTGCGGTGCGGCTTTTGCTGACGTCAGCGATCTTGCGGTCAAGGCCGCCTTTCTTCCGCGTTTTGCCCGTTATGTGACTTGGCCTCAGTCAGCACCGGCTCATTCTGCGGGGCCGATCGTTCTTTGTGTGATGGGCGATGATCCCTTCGGCACCATGCTCAACGATTCAATCGCCAATCAAAGGGTCGACGGCCGAGGATTTATCGTCAGGCGCCTTTCGTCCGGTTCAGGGGCCTCAAACTGCGCGATCGCATTCGTTGATGGTGTCCGAACCAGCGAAATCCTTGCGAGCCTCGCGGGCCAGCCAATCCTCACGGTCACCGATTCCCGAAGCAGTTCTGACCACGGCGTGATTCATTTCACGATCGTTGATGGGCGCGTTCGCTTCTTCATCGACAATGCGCAGGCACATGCGCGCGGGCTCGTTATCAGTTCGCGGCTGCTCGCGCTCGCCATTGGGGTGAATCAGAAATGAAGGGGCTGAGGAGCTCGCTTCTTGAATGGCGTTTCGCGCCAATGGCAATCTTCATTGTAGCGCTCCTCATTGTCGCCGGAGGGTTCGCGATCATCTTCCAAAATGAAGTTACGTTTAGGTCCGCTCGCGATCGCCAGGCCGAAGTTGCGGGTCAGGTTCTCGCGGCATCCGTTTCCGCAGCTGTCGATTTTGGTGATCCCTCGGCCGCTCAGGAAGCGGTCAATGCGTTTCGAGCCAATCCCCAGGTTCGCTATGTCGGAGTGTTCGAACGATCCGGCAAAATGCTTGCCGCTTACGATCCCGCAAGAACCCGCGCGCACGTGTCGCTCGGCCAGCTCGGGCAGCTCGGCCCTGCGCCTTCGACGAGCTTCCGGGTGCAGGTTCCGGTCACAAGCGCAGGCCAGAAAGTTGGAACTGTTGTTTACGATGTTGAGCGCGAACGGGTTTCCCGGCGGCTCGCGCGCTATATGACCCTTGGCGCACTCGCCGTCCTTGCGGCGCTCGTGATCATGACGCTTGGTCTTGCCCAGACAGCGCTTCGATCCGCTAACGATGAGCTGAAGGAACGGGCCGACGCTTTGGGGCAAGCCAATGCCCTCCTTGCCGAAGAGGTCGAAGAGCGTGCCAAAGCCGAGGAGCAGCTTCGTCAGAGCCAGAAGATGCAGGCGCTCGGCCAGTTGACCGGCGGGATTGCCCACGATTTCAATAATCTTTTGACGGTCATTCAAGGTTCGGCAGACATCCTGTGCCGGGACGCGCTTTCGGAAGATCGACGAAAGCGCTTTGCGAGGGCCATTGTCCAAGCGGCTGAGAATGCGGCCGTATTGACCTCGCAACTGCTCGCATTCGCCCGTCGCCAGCCATTGAAGCCCGAGCTCGTCGATCTGTGCGAACTCATTGGGGGAATGACCGACCTGGTTGATCGAACGATGGGCGAGAGGATCAAGATCGAGGCGAACCTCGACCGGTCGGTTCGGCCCGTGACGGTCGACCGCAACCAGCTTCAATCGGCAATTCTCAATGTCGCATCCAATGCCCGCGATGCAATGCCCGATGGCGGAGTTCTAACGATCGGCGTTTCGAGCGTTCCTTCGGCAGAAGGCAAAAGTATGGCCACGCTTTCGATCAGCGACACCGGATGCGGAATGGATCTTGAAATTGCGAACCGGATCTTTGAACCCTTCTTCACAACTAAAGTGACGGGGAAAGGAACCGGACTCGGCTTAAGCCAGGTCTACGGCTTTGCAATTCAGTCGGGCGGCGACGTCCTTGTCGAAAGCGCGCTTGGCGAAGGGACGACCGTCACAATGCTTCTCCCGTGCAGCGACAGTCTGATTGCCCCAGCTCTCAAGGCCGACGACACCCTCGTTCCCGACCAGCCTAAGGCCGATATCCTCATCGTTGAGGACAATGGGGAAGTCGGTCGATTCGCGGAAAGTCTGTTCAGTGAACTTGGCCACTCGGTCACTCTTGCAACTTCGGGCGAGGATGCACTTGAACTCACCCGCAAGCAGCATTTCGATATTGTCTTCAGCGACGTTGTGATGCCCGGCATGGGCGGCCTTCGCCTTGCTGAGCAGCTTGCCGAAGAGAAGCCGGATCTCCCGGTCGTTCTAGCCACCGGGTACAGCCAAGAGATCGCTCAATCGGGTAGCGGAGGACGAGCGGTGATTCTCAAGCCCTATCGGCTTTCAACCTTGTCGCAGGCGCTCGCGGACGCTCTTCGGAACGAAGACGGACCGGATTGAACGACCCTTAAGGGTTTCGCCGCTCGTCATTCGAGGCCTGCCAGGATTTTCGCGCGCGCGTCCTCGAACTCCTGCGGGCTGACCCGCCCGTCATGATTGGAATCGGCAAAGCTCCGGAACGCCTGCGCTGCGAGCGCCGCTTCGTTGGGCTCAAGCAGAAGATTATGATTGGCATCGAAATGCTTGAGCGCCCAATTCATCAGCACCCAGTCGCGCTCGAAAAGCTCAAGTGCCGATGAGGCCGTCTTCAGGCTTGCAGGCGTTGGCTGAGCCTTAAGGGCTGATGGGAAAAGCAGACAGCACAACATAAGGACCAGGTTTCGCATTGGCGCAAAACGCGCCAGGAGCGCGAGCGTTCAGCCCTGCTGTGTAATTGCGGCTCTCACCGCCTTAGTAAGAGCGTCCGCGCGGAAAGGCTTGGCAAGGAGTGGTGCATCTGGAGCGGTGCGCTTGACCGCTTCGGTCTCGTTATAGCCCGAAACGAACAAAATCGGCTGATCCGGGAGCTGGGCCCGGATCCGGTTGGCAACTTCGGCGCCTGAAATTCCCGGCATGATGAAATCTACGATCACGAGATCGGGCTTTTGCCGTTCGACTTCCGCAAGACCTTCGGCACCATCGCTTGCGTTCCGGACCCGATATCCCTGCTCTTCGAGGGCAGCAACGATGAACCCTCGAACATCGGGATCATCATCGATGACGAGGACCGAAGCGCTTTGCCGGTTGGGCTCGGCCTGGACATCACTGGACGCGTCCTGACCATTTTCGACCGACCCGACCTGCGCAGTTCTGAACAGCAATTTTACCGAAGTCCCCTCACCCAATCGGCTTTCAATTCGCGCGGTCCCTCCGGACTGGCGCGCCATTCCATAAACCATCGAAAGACCAAGTCCTGTTCCTTTTCCCACTTCCTTGGTCGTGAAAAATGGCTCGAAAGCGCGTTCGGCGACCTCTGCCGGCATTCCAGTCCCGGTGTCGCTGATCGCAAGCTCGATATAGTCAGCACTCTCAAGCTCGGGATCGTCGGTGACCGTCAATCGCCGAGCCGCAAACGTTAGCACTCCACCCTCGGGCATCGAATCGCGGGCGTTGATTGCAAGGTTGAGGATTGCAACTTCAAGCTGCGTCGGATCGGCCATCACCGGGACGAGCGCGTCGTCGATGTTGAACTGTTTTGTGATTCCCGGGCCAAGGACGTTTCTCAACAATGGCCGCATGTTCTGGATCAGCCATCCGATCGAGGTGGGTTTGACCTCGAGCCGTTGAACCCTGCTGAAGGCGAGAAGCTGCGCCGTCAGACGGGCGCCGCGCTCAGCTGCACCAAGAGCATTTTCCGCATATTTCTTGAGCTTGGGCTCTTCGGATCGCTTCGCGATAATATCGAGGCCCCCCACGACAACCGTCAGAAGATTGTTGAAATCGTGCGCAATGCCGCCGGTCAGCTGTCCGAGCGCTTCCATTTTCTGACTTTGGCGAAGCTGTTCCTGAGCAGCTTTCAAGTCTGTGATGTCGCGCGCTTCGAACAACAGATAAATGATCTTTCCGTCGGGTCCGTGAACCGGCTGAAGCGAAACATCGAGATGGGCGGTTGGAACGCCGGTTCGCTCCAAACGCACTTCCTGTCCGAAGATCTTTCCCGAAGCCGCCTGCCTGACCGCCTTTTTCATCAAGTCGGCGTGTTCCAGATAAATCGTGAGGGTTGGAGCATCCCAGATCTTGAAGCCGATCGCCGCGCGCGAATTGGGCGCTCGCCAGGGTGCGTCCTTCTTGTTGAGCTCGACGACCGTCCCATCGGGTTCCATGAGAACGAGCACTTCGAGGACGGTATCGAAGACGGCGCGAAAGCGCGCTTCGGACAAGACCAGCTCGCGAGTGCGTTCCGAAACCTCGGCCTTAAGCCGGAGCTCCGCCTCCTTTGCGACCGTAATGTCGGTTGCGACCCCGATGTAGCCGACGAAATCTCCATCGGGTCCGAAGCGCGGCTGCGAAACCGAGCGCATCCATCGCCATTCGCCATCATGGCGAAGAAACCTTGCCTCGAAGGTGATGGGTTCGCCGCGTTTGAAGCGTTCCACGCCCTCGGCCCGGACATACTCCTGATCGTCCGGGTGGAGCTTCTCCATCCAATCGGCCTTGCGGGCCCGCTCGGGGGAAAGGCCGGTGAATGCGATATAGAAATCGTTGACGAAATCGCGCGATCCATCCTTTCTCGTCACCCACATCATCACCGGAGCGGAATTCGCAATTCTTCTGAAGCGAGCTTCGCTCTCCTTCAGAGCGCGTTCAGCCGTTCGTTGTTCGGTGACATCCTGAATGACGCAGACGAACCCGATGACGTGACCACCTGGCCCAGCCCAGGGGACATATTCGGTTTGAGCGGCGACCGGCCCACGTGAGGGATGAATCCAGTCGCCGACAAAGAATTGCCGCTCCCCTGCAAGGACCGCTTCGACAATCGGCTTTCGGTCGGCCCACGCCTGGTCGCCGGTTATTTCGGCCATGGTTCGTCCGAGGAGTTCCGATCGCGGCCTCTCGAGCCACTCGGCAAAGGGCTTGTTGATGAACTGCAGCCGGAGGTTCTTGTCATAATAAGCTGTCATCACCGGTAGAAGATCAGCCAGTGCAAGGAGCCCCGGCCCGGTAAACATTTCCTGCGGAAGATTTTCAGGAAGCGGCTGCTGAAGGACATCTTCGATGCTGAGTTCAAGGACCGAATCTGGTGCAGATGGCATGAAGCCGCGTCCGACCTTGCCGGTGGAAAACTCGTTCAGGCTCGAGGCGGCCTGGGGTTTTTCACGCGGCTTCCCGCGATCACCTTGATTGACGCCCCCATTCGCCATGCCGCCAAGGATAGGCCGCTTTTGGCAAGAGTCGATTCACTCAAATTGCGAGAAATCCGCGGCTTGAAAGGCCTAGCCTTCGTCGCCCATCCGCAAGGCGGCGATGAACGCCTCCTGGGGAATACTGACGTTGCCATATTCGCGCATCCGCTTCTTTCCCTCCTTCTGCTTTTCAAGAAGTTTGCGTTTGCGAGTTGCATCGCCTCCGTAGCACTTGGCCGTGACGTCCTTTCGAAGTGCCGCAATCGTCTCGCGAGCAATGATCTTGCCCCCGATCGCCGCCTGAATCGGAATTTTGAACAAGTGTCTTGGGATGAGATCCTTCAAGCGTTCGCACATTCCGCGGCCCCGTGCTTCTGCATTTGCGTGATGAACAATCATGCTCAAGGCGTCGACGGGTTCGGTGTTGACGAGGATGCTCATTTTCACGAGGTCTCCCTCGCGGTGGCCGAGCTGATGGTAGTCGAAGCTCGCATAGCCACGACTGATGGATTTCAGCCGATCGTAGAAATCGAACACGACCTCATTGAGCGGAAGTTCGTAGCGAAGCATCGCACGCGCGTGGCTTCCCGTTCCGACGTAACTCAAGTCCTTCTGAATTCCTCTCCGGTCCTGACACAGTTTCAAGACGGCGCCGAGATAGGAATCGGGAAGATAGATCGTCACTTCGATCCAGGGTTCTTCGACCATCTCGATCAGGCTTTGGTCGGGCCAGTCGGCGGGGTTATGGATATGGATGGTTTCCCCGCCCCGGAGACGCACCTGGTAGATGACGCTTGGGGCGGTTGTAATAAGATCGAGGTCATATTCGCGGGTCAGTCGCTCCTGAATGATCTCGAGGTGGAGCAGCCCCAGAAAGCCGCACCGGAATCCGAATCCGAGGGCCGCGCTTGTTTCCATCTCGAAGCTGAAGGACGCATCGTTGAGACGCAGTTTGTAAAGGCTGTCGCGAAGCTTTTCGAAATCTGCAGCATCGACCGGGAAGAGCCCGCAAAAGACGACCGGCTGAACTTCCTTGAAGCCGGCAAGCGGAAAATCGGCCGGCTTCTTTGCGTCTGTGATCGTGTCGCCGACGCGGGTCTCGGAGACTTCCTTGATCTGGGCCGTGATGAAACCGATTTCGCCCGGACCAAGCTCGCTTAGCTGTTCGATCTTGGGCCTGAACGCGCCAACGCGATCGATAAGATGTACGCTCCCCGCTTGCATGAACCGGATTTGCTGGCCTTTTTTGAGCATTCCGTCGATCACTCGAACGAGGATGACGACACCAAGATAAGGATCGTACCAGCTGTCGACGAGCATGGCTTTCAAAGGTGCGATCAAATCGCCTTTGGGCGGGGGAATTTTGTCGACGATCGCCTGAAGGACATCGGCAATCCCAATCCCGGTCTTGGCGCTCGCAAGAACTGCCCCAGATGCGTCGAGCCCGATAATTTCTTCGATTTCCTGGCGAACGCCCTCAGGATCGGCTGCCGGAAGATCGATCTTGTTGATCACCGGAACGATCTCATGATCGTGTTCGATCGACTGATAGACGTTGGCAAGAGTCTGGGCTTCAACTCCCTGGGCTGCGTCGACGACCAGTAACGATCCCTCGCAGGCGGCGAGTGAGCGGCTCACCTCATAGGCGAAATCGACATGGCCCGGAGTGTCCATGAGATTAAGCTCATAAAGTTCGCCATCGGCCGCTTTCCATTCGAGGCGGACCGTTTGGGCTTTGATCGTGATGCCACGCTCGCGCTCGATATCCATAGTGTCGAGAACCTGGGCCTGCATTTCGCGATCGGTCAGGCCCCCCGTTGCCTGGATGAGGCGGTCGGCAAGGGTCGACTTGCCGTGATCGATGTGCGCGATAATGCTGAAATTACGGATTTTGCTGAGTTCGGTCATTGACCGGCGCGCTAGCAGAGGAGGTGAGGCGCAGCCAGTTCGACGATGCAACGCCGAGCCAGGCTGGCGAACTGGTTTCTAGCGAGCCGGCGCTTGCCCCCAGCGCGAGCGAGTGCATTCTTCCATCAAAAGCCGCCCGGGCCCGTGCCTCAGGGCATGGTGATGGAGATGGGCTATAGCCCCGCAGGCTTATTTTTCCGATTGGCCAAGGGCCCCGAAATGGACTGCGCGCGTCCGATACAAGACGAATGCAATGCCGATGCGTGGAATGGGGCCGGGAAGCGCCGTCGATGTCGATCGGGATTCGGCGCAGCAGCAAACTCAGCTCCCGGCTCAAACGAAACGGCACATCGGAATCGGCGATCTCCTTGAGATGCCTCACGAGAGGGGCTCTAGGAGTGATCGTCCCCGAGCAATCGTCATTTGGTCGCGGTCGAGGCGTTGAAAAAAGGGTCGCCCGAAAAAGCTCGGGGCGACCCTTAGTCATGCTTTGAGATTAAGACCCCGACTTACATCGGCACGTGAATCACTCGGACCACACGATAGGATTTGGGGCTCACGACATAAACATAGCCGTTTTCATTCACGTAACGATAATTGTCGCGCAGATGATAACGAGTGACGATTGGCTGGGGGAGCGCGTTATATTCGGTGTAGGTATAGCTGGGACCGAAGGCATAGCCGACGCGATAGACCGTGACATGGTCGCGCGCGAGCGCCGGGGTTGCTGCGAACGCAACTGCGGCAGCGGCAACAGCAAGAATCGTCTTGGACATGCAGGATCTCCTTGTGATGGACAGAGCCGCAAACGAGCAGATGGCCGCTCGTTTCCACCAACACCCAAGAATGTAATGATTTGTAATCTTTACCTGAATGCCACTCTTTCCAGTCCGAATTCAAGAAAAGACCGTGACGAGCGATGCGCACGACAGAATGTGCATCGGCTCGGCTGAATGCGGGGAAAGGCCGGCTGCCTCGCGTCGCAACGACAGCTATCTTGCAGGTCGGGTGCGAAGGGCTTGGAAGGGAAAAGGCAATGATGCGAAACTGGGTACTGGCCGGAGCGCTCTTGGCTTTCTTTTCGGCGGCCTCAGCGAATGCTCAATCCATTCCGCCTCTTGCCAATTCGCAGCCCTCCGAGCAGACCTCGTCGGGCTATCCTGCCGCTCCAGCGCAGGAGCAAAGCGCGCCCGAGCCGCTTCCGCCCTTCCCACCGATGCCTGCAACTCCGCCGAGACATTCAAGATCTTCAAGACACCATCACGTTACCCATGAGCACCGTGTTGCGCATCAATCCCATCGCTCGCACAAAAGGATCAGCCACCGCCAAAAGCTTCGGCACGCTGGGCGACACCGAGCCGCTGTTGACAGGTCCGCAAGAGAGAAAAAAATTCTCCGACGATGCAAGCGCATGAGCCGACGCCAGATGCTTCGAAGCACAATGTGCAGAAAAATCATGCATCGTGACCATCACGTCGCTTCAAGGCATCATCATCATCATCATCATCATCATCATCATCACCGATCGACCGCATCGATCAGACATCATCACAAGCCAATGAGTCACCGCAGGCGGGTGCGGCACCATCGAGCGCGTTGATCAGGAGTGCCTTAGGTGTCGCTCCTCGACGGGACCTGAGAGCTTGCCGAAGTTCGGTCCGGAATGTTGATCCTTCCAAACTTTCGCTCGTCAGTGCTTCCCTGTTTTGCAAATGAGTTCGTTGATCTGCTGAGTGAGCTGCGTGTTTTGGCCGAGCAGCTCGCTAATCTGTTCGGTCAGATGGACATTCTGCTTCACGAGCTTGTGCATATCGTCATTGATTTGAAGAAGCGCTTCGGCATCAAAGTAGGTCTGTTCGAGCTGTTTGTCGGACTTTGCTGATGCCACTTTCTGACCAACCATGATGATCGACAAAAGAACCAGCTGAAGGAAGGTCTGAGCGAGCCACGCGATCAGCGCCGCGGTGCCCGACCTGATTGCCTCGGGCAGGCTGATGAGAGCGATGATTCCAAAAATATAAGCGCACCACATGGTCCCGACGAGATTGGTGATGACAACGGCAACTTTGCTGTTGAAATCATTGGCGCCTTGCTTTGCCTTGAGAAACGCTTCCTTGCGACGTTCGAGGTGTGGATGCGGCAGATGCGGCATATGTGGCATATGAAGTTCCATGGCGATTGCCCCCTTTTCACGCGGCTTGAACGCGTAACATCGAACCTTCCCATCCTCACGCGAATTGGCTTCAGGATCAAATTACTTTTGAGCCGCTTCAAACGGCATCGGATTTTGACGGCAGCGATCGGAGTGCGCTTCGTCTGAGTTTTCCGGTCGGAGTCTTTGGAAGCGCATCGACAAACGCGATTTCGCGTGGGTATTTGTAAGGGGCGATCGTGCGCTTCACATGGTCTTGGAGCCGAAGCGCGAGATCCTCCGAAGGCTCAGCTCCGCTTGCGAGCACAACAAAGGCCTTGATCCTCTGGCCGCGCTCCGGACTGGGAACGCCGATGACGGCGCACTCTGCAACGCATTCGTGCGACAAGAGAGCGTTTTCGACTTCAGGAGCAGCGATATTATATCCCGAGCTTACGATCATGTCGTCGCTTCGCGCGATGTACCAATAATAACCGTCAAAATCGCGCCGGTAGGTGTCTCCAGTCACGTTCCAGCCCTGATGGACGTAATCCGACTGGCGATCATCATCGAGGTAGCGGCAACCCGTCGGACCTTTGACTGCAAGCCGACCAACGCCCTCGTCCATCGGAACGCCATCAGGGTCGAGCACCGTAGCCCAATATCCAGGAACAGCCGTTCCAGTTGCACCGGGCCGGACTAAATCGCCCGACGCGGAAACGAAAATGTGCATCATCTCGGTTGAACCGATCCCGTCCGTGATCTTGATGCCGGTGCGGTCCTGCCAGTCCCGCCACGTCGCTTCGGGAAGATGCTCGCCGGCCGAAATGCAATAGCGGAGGGTCTTCAGGGCTTGGTCGAGCTTCTCCTGAGACAACATCGCCTTATAGGCCGTGGGCGCGGTCCCGAGGTGGGTGACTTCAAATTTCACGATGGCCTCGAGCAGCGCGGCCGGGCTGGCCTGTTCGATCGTCGCGCTCGTCGCTCCGAAGCGCAGTGGAAAAATCGGAGTGATTCCGAGCCCGAAGGTAAACGCCATTGGGGCACTGGTAAGAAAAACGTCCCCGGGCTTTGGGTCGATAAGCGATTTTGCGAATGTGTCACACGGCGCGAGGATATCGCGGTGCAACTGTACACATCCCTTGGGGACCCCCGTGGTTCCGCTCGTAAAGGCAATGAGCGCGGGTTCATCGCTCGGTGTTTCAAGAGGCGCTAGCGGTCGGAGCGCGGAAATCCGTGTTTCGAGCTCGCCCCGGCCATAGTCGCCATCATATTTGATAATGTGCCGGATCGACCGGGTGGTTTCGACCGCTTTTCTAAAGTCGCCGATGAAACGGCTGTCGACAATCGCGTGGCTGATCTTGGCCCGTTCGATGACGGTTGCGATTTCGGCCGGCCGAAGCAGGGGCATGGTCGCAACGACCACGCCCCCGGCTTTCAGTACGCCAAGCCAAATGGCAAACATCGTGAACGTGTTTGGCCCACGAAGAAGGACACGATTTCCGGGAATCAGGCCCTCCTCTTCAACCAGGAGCCGAGCGATCCGACCGCTTGTCTGATCGAGCTCCGCGTAGGTCCAGGAGCCCTTGTCGTTGATGACTGAAGCTGCGTCCTTCGCTCCGCCTTTTAAAAGCTCGACCGCAGCGTTCAGTTGATCGGGATATTGGAGAGAGGGGAGATCAAAGCGAAACTCCGGGAGCAGCTCGGCAGAAGGCAAGCGATCGCGAACGAAGGAGTTGTAATTCATTCCAGAGTTCATTCTGCGTCTGGCACCACAGCAGTCGTTTCAATTTCGACCTTTGCACCCGCTTCGACCAGGCCCTTGACCTCGACCAGAGCCATCGCTGGATAATTGGGCCCCATGATTTCGCGCCAGCCCGCTCCAATGGCCTCGAGCGAGCTTAGATATTCCTGACGATCGGTGACGTAGCAGGTCATCCGAACGATATGCTGAGGACCTGCGCCATCCTGCGCGAGGATCTCGAGCGTGTTCATCAGCGCCTGGACGAACTGCCCCTTCAAATTCGTGTCGGTGAACCGTTCCTCTTCGTTCCAGCCGACGACCCCGGCTGTGAAAATAAGGCGACCGGTTGCGCTAATTCCATTCGAATAGCCTTTGGGGCGGGGCCAGTGCGGCGGTTGAAGACGCTTCATTGGGCCGCTTCCTTCAACAGATCTTTCGCAATGATCGATCGTTGCACTTCGCTTGCGCCTTCATAAATTCTAAGGGCGCGGATGTCGCGGTAGAGCTCTTCGACCTTCACTCCGCGCGTCACCCCGGCTCCGCCGTGCATCTGAACCGCGCTATCGATGACCTGCTGCGCCGCCTCGGTCGAATGAAGTTTCGCCATGGCAGCGCAGCGCCGGTTATCACCAGATCCACCGTCCTGTTGCCAGGCTGCACGATAAACAAGAAGCGCCGAAGCATCGACGAGAAGTGCCATGTCGGCGAGCTTTGCTTGAGTGACGGCATTGTCGGAAAGCATCGCATTGCCAAGCCGGCGGGACGTCGAAAATCGAAGCGCTTCGTCGAGCGCCCGGCGGGCGAAGCCGAGCGCTGCAGCGCCGACGGTGACCCGAAAAAGATTCAAGGTCTCCATTGCAATTCGAAAGCCGTCACCCGGCTCGCCAACGATAGCCTCGCGCGGGATTCGAACATTGTCGAAGCGAAGGCGTGCAAGGGGATGGGGTGCAATCACTTCGAGACGTTCTTCGATCGTCAGGCCATCACAATCGGATGGAACGATGAAAGCCGACAAACCGCGCGATCCTTCGCCCTCACCGGTGCGCGCAAAGGTCAGGTAGAAGTCGGCAATGCCGCCATTGGAAATATAGGTTTTCTCGCCGGAAATGGCCCATTCGGCTCCATCCAAGAGCGCGCTTGATTGAAGATTGGCGGCATCCGAGCCGCACCCGGGTTCGGTCATTGCAAAGGCTGCGATTGCCTTTCCAGCTGCGACCTCCGGAAGCCAGCGGGCTTTCTGTTCGATCGTTCCAAACAGACTGATCGCGCCCGATCCAAGACCCTGCATCGCAAAGACGAAGTCGGCGAGCGGCGAATGATAGGCGAGCGTTTCGCGCGCGATTGCAAGCGAACGCACGTCCGGCTTTTGACGATTTCGACCAACGCACAATTTCAAAAAGCCAGCAGCACCGAGCTCGCGAACGAGCATCCGACACTCGCTGTCGGGGTCTTCCGCGAAGCGGCCGGCGAGATTGCTCGCGCACCATTCTTCAAGTTCGTTGGCGAGTTCGCGATGCCTCGGCTCGAAAAATGGCCATTCAAGATAGCTCCGGTCGGCCATCAGTCGCCGTGGAATTCCGGTTTGCGTTTGTTCGCGAACGCCTCATAGGCGCGCTTGAAATCCTTCGTTTCCATGCATCGGGCCTGTGCCCGAGCTTCGGCTTCGAGCGCTTCGTTGATTGACATCGTCCATTCGGAATCGAGCGAACGTTTGGTGATGCAATGCGCGATCGAAGGGCCTTTCGCGAGCTCTTGCGCAAGGCTGTAGGCCTCCTCGAGAACGTCATCGACAACGCGGTTGTAAAAGCCCCACGCACAACCCTCTTCTGCGCTGATGTCCCGGCCGGTGAAGAGGAGTTCGGATGCCCGGCCGTGACCGATAATCCTTGGAAGGATCGCGCAGGCCCCCATGTCCGCTCCAGAAAGACCGACACGGGAAAACAGGAATGACGTCCGGGACGAGGGCGAAGCAAATCTCATGTCGCTTGCCATCGCGAGGATCGCTCCGGCCCCCGCGCAGACGCCCTCGACCGCCGCAATGATCGGCTGCGGACAGTGGCGCATGGCTCTCACCAGATCGCCGGTCAGCCGCGTGAAACGCCGCAGGCCCTGGCTGTTCATTTTCGTCAGCGGACCAATGATCTCATGGACGTCGCCGCCTGAGCAGAAATTGCCGCCCGCGCCACGGATCACGACAACTTTTACGCGATAATTGTGGTCGAGCTGTAAAACGTCGAGCGCAATTCCTCATAGCTGTCGAAGGTCAGCGGATTTTTGCGTTCCGGACGATCCAGAGTGATCGTCGCAACACCGTCCTTGAACCCCCACAGGAAATGGTTCGGCTGAAATGCTGCTGGATCGAAGCTCATGCCGTCGTGCCTCCATCGATAGGTATTGCTGCTCCATTGATGTCGTTCGAGGACGGCAGGCAGAGCATGGCAATGACGCTGCCGACAGTCTCCGGGTCAATCAATCGCCCGCTTGCGTTCATCGTCGTGATCGCGGCGCGGGACTGAATTTCGCTTCTTCCCGTGATCGCCGACAGTCGGCCAATGGTTTCTTTTGTCATCGGAGTGTCGACATAGCCCGGACAGACGGCGTTCACGGTCAAATTCGTTTTCGCATATTCTGCTGCGAGGCTACGCATCAAGCCTAGCATGCCATGCTTCGACGCGGCGTAATGCGCGGCATAGGGAACACCTCGAAGCGAAGCGACAGAAGCGACGAACACGAGCCGGCCGCATTGGCTTTGCAAGAGATCGTCGATCGCCGCCCTCGCGCAATCGAACGCTGCAGTGAGGTTGGTTGCAATAAGACGGTCCCAGCTCTCGCGGGTGAGCTTGTGGAACGGAGCGCTTTCGGCAATTCCAGCATTGACGATGAGGATATCGATCGGACCATTTTGCGCCCGTGCTTCCTCGAACCCGCGCTCAATCGCTCGAGGGTCGGTGACGTCGCACCGAACAGGCGCAGCGTTTAGCGTGTCAGCGACAATCTCTAGCGGCTCCAGGCGCCGACCGACCAGCGTCAGTTTTGCGCCCGCCGAACCAAGGTGCCGCGCAGCTGCGGCGCCGATGCCGCCGCCGCCGCCGGTGATCAGCGCATGCCGTCCCGAAAGCGCGCTCGCCATTCTCTCAGCTTGGCCGAACGATCAGGAGCTGGCAAGGCGTCGCCATGAGAATTGCAATTCTTGAAACCGGCTTTCCGCCCGGGACCCTCGCTCAGCGCTTCGGCGATTATCCGCAAATGTTCGCACGATTGCTGGGTTCGGAATTTGAGGTCGAAATCTTTCGATGTCTGCGCAGGAGTCTTCCCGGACCGGTCTCAAGATCATTCGGGCTATCTCATCACCGGCTCCCCGGCCGGCGCTTATGAACCTTGGCCCTTCATTCCGCCGCTCGAAGAATTCATTCGTGCGTCGGGCGACAGGAAAATGGTCGGCATTTGTTTTGGCCATCAGATCATGGCCCAGGCTTTGGGCGGCCGAGTTGAGAAATCGAACAAGGGGTGGGGCGCCGGGCTTCATCATTATGAAGTCGTTCGGTCCGAGCCTTGGACGGATTCTGCTCAATCCATCACGGTTCCTGCATCCCATCAGGACCAGGTTGTCGTTCAGCCCCCTCGAAGTGAAATTGTTGTGGCGTCCGATTTCACGCCGATCGCGGGGCTCGCATGGACTAATCGCCCGGCGATTTCATTTCAGTTTCATCCGGAATTCTCGGCCGAGTTCGCAAAGGCCTTGATCAAGGAGCGTTTCGACGATGTTACCGATCCCGAGACGGCCATGGAATCGCTTGACGCGCCCAACGACAATGTCCGGGTTGGCGGTTGGATTCGCCGGTTCCTCGGGGCATAGGCGCGATCGAAACCGAACCGGAGATTAAGCAATGAAGACCCGCGCCGCAGTGGCCTTCGCGGCCAAGCAGCCGCTGGAAATCGTCGAGGTCGACCTCGAGGGTCCCAAACCGGGCGAGGTCCTTGTCGAAATCATGGCAACTGGCATCTGTCACACTGACGCCTACACGCTCGATGGCTTCGACAGCGAAGGAATTTTTCCTTCAATTCTGGGCCACGAGGGTGCCGGAATTGTGCGGGAAGTCGGGCCCGGAGTGACGAGTGTGAAGGCGGGCGACCACGTGATCCCGCTGTACACGCCCGAATGCCGCCAATGTAAGTCGTGCCTTTCAGGTAAGACCAATCTTTGCACTGCAATTCGTTCAACCCAGGGCAAGGGCCTGATGCCCGACGGAACCAGTCGGTTCAGCTACAAGGGCGAGACACTTTATCACTACATGGGTTGCTCGACCTTCTCGAATTTCACAGTGCTTCCGGAAATCGCGCTCGCCAAAATCCGCGAGGACGCGCCGTTCAAATCCAGCTGCTACATCGGTTGCGGAGTGACGACTGGAATTGGCGCAGTCGTAAAGACTGCCAAGGTTGAACCCGGCGCCAACGTTGTTGTCTTCGGTCTTGGCGGCATCGGATTGAATGTCATTCAGGGCGCCAAGCTCGTCGGAGCGAATGCAATCGTCGGAGTCGACATCAATCCCGCTCGCGAGGCGTGGGGCCGCAAATTCGGGATGACTCATTTCATCGACGGGCGCAGAAAGGATCGACCTGCGATCGTTGAAGAAATTCTGGCCCTCACCGATGGCGGCGCGGATTATAGCTTCGATGCGACCGGCAATGTCGAAGTGATGCGAACGGCCCTCGAATGCTGCCACCGCGGGTGGGGAACGAGCATCATCATCGGGGTTGCGGAAGCCGGGAAGGAAATTTCCACCCGACCGTTCCAGCTCGTCACCGGTCGCAACTGGCGCGGCAGCGCGTTCGGCGGTGCAAAGGGCCGAACCGACGTGCCAAAAATTGTCGATTGGTACATGGACGGCAAGATCGCGATCGACCCAATGATCACGCACGTTCTGAAGCTCGAGGATATCAACAAGGGCTTCGAACTCATGCACGCGGGCGAGAGTATTAGAAGCGTCGTTCTCTACTGACGCCGTTGGTCAACGGGAAAAGCGATCCCCAAACGGCTCCGACGAAGGCAGGGATTAGCGAAAACTCGAAAGGATTCGGGCGAAGCGCAATGGACATCATTTCTCAAAACACCGCGCATGGCGGGCGCCAGCTCGTCGTCAAACATGGTGCACGTTCGACCGGTACGGACATGATCTTTGCGATCTTTCTCCCGCCCCACGCCTTGGACGGCGTGTCGTGTCCTTTGGTCTGGTATCTTTCGGGTCTCACCTGCGACCATTCCAACGTCACGGAAAAAGGAGAATATCGAAAAGCCTGCGCAGAGCTGGGTCTGATTTTCGTTGCTCCTGACACGAGTTCCCGAGGCGACGAAGTCGCGGACTTCGGGAGCTATGATTTTGGCAAGGGCGCCGGCTTCTACGTCGATGCAACGAAGGACCCCTGGGCCAAACATTATCGGATGTGGAGCTATGTCACCGAGGAACTTCCCAACCTCGTTTTTAGCGAGTTTCCGGCCGATCGAACACGGCAGGCGATCACGGGTCATTCGATGGGCGGCCATGGTGCACTCACCATTGCGCTAAATTTCCCCAAGCGCTTCCGAAGTGTCTCGGCATTCGCACCCATTGTTGCGCCGTCCAACGTTCCGTGGGGCCAGACAGCGCTTTTGGGCTATCTCGGCGAGGATCAGTCGCAATGGCGACGGCACGATGCTGTCGCTCTGATCGAAGACGGAGCGCGGATCGATGAATTGCTCGTTGATGTCGGATCAGACGATCAATTTCTCGAAGAGCAGCTGCGACCGGAGCTCCTTGAGCGCGCCTGCGCCAACGCTGGAATTGCACTCAATTTGCGTGTGCAGAATGGCTATGACCACAGCTACTACTTCGTGTCGACGTTCATGGCGGAGCACCTTCGTTGGCACTCCGAACGCCTGGGATGATCGCAAATTCGGCGTTAGATCACACAAGCGCTTGAAATCGCCGGCAGCTAGCCGCGCTGCATCATGAAATTCGTCATCTCGGGCGTTGGCCCCATGTTCGCCGCGAGATGGGACATGATCCAGATCGTGCCGACCATCACCAGGAACGACGATGAGGACTCCAAACGCGAGCGCAAGAACGTTGTTGGCATTGTCCGGCCCGTTGTGATGTGAAGGAAGAAGACCAGGTGAACGCCCATCTGGGCGATTGCAAGAACGACAAGGCCAACGGCGACGCCCGGCCCCCAAAGGGACGATGTCGAAGCAACCCAGAACGAAATTCCGGTCAGGGTCAGCGCCAAGCAGCGAGCCCGACGAGATAGCTGATCGTCTCGGTCATCAGCGAATGTCGTGCGGTTCGCCGGGCGCGACATTCAGCAGATCATGTTCGTCGTCGCTCATGGCAATGTCCCGATCAGATAAACGATGGTGAAGATCGCAATCCAGATGATGTCGAGCGCGTGCCAGAAGATGCTGAGGCACAGGAGGCGGCGAGTGATGTGCGGCTGAAACCCTTTGGCCCAGATCTGCGCCATCATGGTTCCGATCCACAGGAGACCGGCGGTGACATGCGCGCCATGGCAGCCGACGAGCGTGAAAAAGGCCGAGAGGAAGGCGCTTCGTTGTGGACCCGCGCCGATCGCGATCATTCCTGCGAATTCGTGAAGCTCGATCGAAAGGAAGACGAGCCCGAGAAGGCCGGTGATGACGAGCCAGATTTGCGTCCAGAGGAGGTTTTTGCGCTTGGCTGCGATCATCGCCAGCCCGCACACGAAACTCGACAACAACAGCGCTCACGGTTTCGACCGCGACCAGCTCGCGATGAAACAGCTGGATTGTCGCCGGACCGCCGTCGGTCGCGCCAACGAGCGAGGCGTAGGATCGCAAACAGCGCCGAAAACAGAACCATGTCGGACAGGACGAAAAGCCAGAATCCATAAGGGACGACGATGCTCTTCGACTGCGGACCGCGATTGCCGAGACCGGTGTCTTCGGATCCGCCATGGGTGAGGCCAACTGCTGGTGCTTCCGCGCTCGTGGTCATGTCGATTGGCTCAATTCGTGAAGATGTTCCATGTCGAATGCGCCGCCGCTCGCGTGCGTTCGAGACGCTGCACTTCCTCGACCGGAATGATGTGCTCATGTTCGTCGCGCCAGGCGTACCAGACGAAAATCGCAAACGCGCCGATCAGACCGAGGATGGCAAGCCACCAGATGTACCAAATGACTGCAAAACCGCAGAGCGAAGTGAAGAAGGCGACAGATGATCCCCGGTCGGCGTGTTCAAGCGGCATTTCGATCGGCTGGTAATTGCGGCTCCTCGGACAGCTGGTCTTCGCGGATCGCGGTTTGCTTTCGGGTCCAATAGGCTTCCTCGCCGTGGACATCGGGAAGCACTGCAAAATTGTAAGTGCGGCGGCGGCGACAGGGTCAGCCATTCAAGCGTTCGTCCGTCCCACGGGTCACCGGTAATGTCGCGGCGCTTCGCTCGCGCGTCTTGATCGAATAGAATGAGCTGGACGACCGTGAGGATGATTCCGGCAAGCGATGATGATCGCGCCGACCAGTTCGACATCGAGCTACGGCTGCCAGCTGGGATCCGAGATATGCTGCATTCGCCGTGTCGCCCCCATGAAGCCGAGGGCATATCCAGGGCATGAAGGCGAGATAAAAGCCGATGAACCAGCACCAGAAGATCAGCTTTGCCGAGACGCTCGTCGAGCGTGAATCCGAAAGCTTTGGGGAACCAGTAGGTGTAGCCGGCCATGACCGCGAACACGACCGCTCCGATGATCACATTATGGAAGTGGGCGACCAAGAAAAGGCAGTTGTGAACGACGAAATCGACTGGCGGAATTGCAAGCAGAATGCCGGTCAGGCCGCCGATCACGAAGGTAATCATGAACCCGATCGAGATAGTGCATCGGGGCGTGAACCGCACGCGCCCGCCGTACATCGTGAACATCCAGTTGAAGATCTTCACACCGGTTGGAACCGCGATGACCATGCTCGCAATGCCGAATATCGCGTTGACGTCCGCGCCCGCGCCCATGGTGAAGAAATGGTGCAGCCAGACCATGAACGAGATGATGCAGATGGCGAGCGTCGCAAAGACCATCGAGCGATAACCGAACAGCGGCTTGCCCGAGAAGGTTGACGCGACTTCCGAATAGATTCCGAATGCTGGAAGCGACGAGAATGTAGACTTCCGGATGACCCCACACCCAGATGAGGTTCATGTAGAGCATCGAGTTGCCGCCGCCGTCATTCGTGAAGAAATGAAAGCCGAGATAGCGATCGAGCATCAGCATCGCGAAGGTCGCGGTTAGAACCGGAAATGCCGCAATGATGAGAAGGCTCGATGCGAGCGCAGTCCAGCAGAAGATCGGCATTCGCATATAGCTCATTCCCGGTGCGCGGATCTTGAGAATGGTCGTGACGAAATTGACCCCGGTCAGAACGCGTCCCGACGCCGGAAATCTGCAGTGCGACGAGATAGTAATCGACGCCCACTCCAGGCGAGAACGCCTTCTCGCTGAGCGGCGGAAAGGCGAGCCACCCGGTGCGCGCAGAATTCGCCGATGAACAGGCTGAGGTTGACCAGCAGGGCTCCCGAGGCGGTCAGCCAGAAGCTGACGTTGTTCATCGTTGGAAACGCAACGTCGCGAACGCCCAGCTGAAGCGGCACGACGAAATTCATCAGACCGATGATGAACGGCATCGCCATGAAGAAGATCATGATCGTTCCGTGAGCCGAGAAGATCTGGTCGTAATGTTCGGGCGGGAGATAGCCTTGAGACGGTCCGATCGCGATCGTTTGCTGAGCGCGCATCATCAGTGCATCGGCAAAGCCGCGAACCAGCATCACGAGCGCCAAGAACAATATACATGATGCCGATCCGCTTATGGTCGGTGCGAGGTGATACATTCGTTCCAAAGATATGGCCACCATCCCTTGATCGATAATCCACGCAACGACAGCCGCCGACCGCTGCCAGGACGACGAGCGAAGTGATCAGCGGGATCGGTTGATTGCAGCGGGATCGCATCCCAGGTCAGCCTACCGAACATGGTCGGGCCCTATCGCCGGTTGAGTCCGAAGCATTCTTCGCAATCGGCGCACTGGCCGGCGAAATGTGCGTTCGGATTACGGTTTGCAACAAGGCTCTCGAACAGGTTCGGAAGAACGCTTCCATAGGTAAACGGCTTCACGTAGCTGCTGGGTTTTTGAAGCTGGGCGAACGTCTTTGCATCGAGCGGCGGGCCTGAGTGCGCAGCCGAAGCCCATGCCGAAAATTGCGCGGCCGGAACCGCATGAACTTCAAACCGCATTCCAGGAAATCCATCGCCGCTGAAATGGGCCGAGATGCCTTCGTAAGTTCCTGGCCGGTCGGCTTCGAGATTGAGCCGCGTGGTCATCCTCGGCATGGTGTAGATCATCGTCCCCATTTGCGGGACGAAGAACACGTTCCAGACCGTTGCCTGAAGTCAGCCGGAAATTCACCGGTGTTCCGGCGGGAACGACAAGCTGATTGACGGTCGCGATCCCCTGATCGGGATAGATAAACAGCCATTTCCAATCGAGGGAAACAACATCGACCCGGATTGGCGATACCGAGGATTTTAGCGGCCGACTCGGCTCGAGGTCATGACTTCCAATCCAGGCGATACCGCCCAGAAGCATGATCGTCAGTGCTGGAATTGACCAGACCACGAGCTCGATCGCACCCGAATATTCCCAGTCCGGCCGGTACTTCGCCCTTTTGTTGCCCGCGCGGAACCACCAGGCAATTGCAACGGTCGCAATGATCGTTGGAATGATGATCGCGAGCATGATCGCGGTCGAGTTGATGAGGATTTCTTTCTCGGCGCTCCCGACCGGTCCGACCGGGTTTAAAATCCCGCGATTGCAACCTTGGAGCATAAAAAGCGACGATGCTGCAGCAGCGGGACGCGTCGTCCGGCGCAGCCGAACTTTGAATTGCAGTTCGCCCCCTCGTTCGTCCATGGCCCCTTTTCCGACGTCTGAGGCTGCAACGATGGGTCGGGTCTAGGGTTCCTAGTCCTTTTTGAATTTAACGATGGTGTTATCGCAGAGGAAAAAACCATCCAAGCGGATGGTCAAGCGAGGCGCGACATTCTAGCATTTTCATATCGCTCCGGGCCATTTGGAGGAGGTTGAAATGCGTGACGCTGATCGCCTCGAGAGCTTGAACTGGGCTTTAGCAATCATTGAACTGGCGCGCGTGAATGTTCGTGCCGAAGCGCAAGAAGCGATCGATGATGTCCGCGCATTCTTAAAAATGCAAAGAATTTCAACCGGTTGTCACCTGACTGTGGTGACCCCAACGGGAATCGAACCCGTGTTTCTGCCGTGAAAGGGCAGCGTCCTAGACCGCTAGACGATGGGGCCGGATGAGGGCCGCCGATTAGGTGAGGGTCCGCAGCGGGTCAAGCGAGCGCGGCGTCTTCAACATGCATCTCGGCGGCATTGCCTCCATTCCACTCGTCGCGGCGGATCGAGCCTGCAAGCCACCATCGTGCATCATTCCTGGACGAAAGGAGCGCTTCTCCAAGTTTGGTTTCGGCACTTCGAAAGGCAATCCATTTGAAACTTCTTCCATCGTCGCCCACCGCGATCCCGCGAACGTGCCCGCTGCCAACGATTGTCGTCTTCAAGAGGCGGGCTGGTCCAGCGGCGACCCGCGGGCTCGGCCATCCGACACCAAAAGGGCCCGCGGAATCGAAAGCATCGCACAATTGTCCTGCAACTCCGCCTGGGGCGAGCAATGCATCGAGCAGAAGAGCTCGGCTCCCAATCGCCTTCTCGACGTCATGTTCGAGCCGCTCGTTGATGAAATCGCAAAAGGAACCGAGCCCGCCCGACGGAAGAGTGAGGCCCGCGGCCATCGCGTGACCGCCTCCTGCAATCAGGAGTCCGCTTTCCTTTGCTGCAAGCACCGCCGCGCCGAGATCGACCCCCGAAATCGATCGACCCGATCCCTTTCCGGTCCCGTCCTCGGTCTCGCTGATCACGATTGCCGGTCGCCCGAATTTTTCCTTCAGCCGCCCAGCGACGATCCCGATGACACCCTGGTGCCAGCGACTTGCTCATGACCGTGATAACAGGGGCGTTGGAGCAATGAGCGGCCTCAGCCTCCGCTTGTTCGCAGACCAGCATCTCGATCGCTCGTCGTTCTTCGTTCAATCGGTCGAGCTCGACCGCAATCCCCCGCGCTTCCTCTTCGTCCGTGCTGGTCAAAAGCCGCACCCCAAGGTCCGACTTTCCAACTCGGCCGCCTGCGTTGATTCTGGGCCCGAGCGCAAATCCCAAATCTCGGCACGACGGCGCCTTGATCAGACGCGCCGCCTCGGCGAGCGCGACGAGGCCGCGGTTTTGCCGCACTGCCATGACTTTGAGGCCCTGGACAACAAAGGCGCGATTGAGACTTTTCAAGCGCGCGACATCGGCGACCGTCCCGAGCGCAACGAGATCGAGAAGATCGAGAA
This sequence comes from uncultured Alphaproteobacteria bacterium, assembly GCA_963703055.1. Lineage (GTDB taxonomy): Bacteria > Pseudomonadota > Alphaproteobacteria > Sphingomonadales > Sphingomonadaceae > Sphingomicrobium. The sequence goes on from OY969784.1 coordinate 2,069,934, forward strand.
TTTTTGGTTCCTCCGCTCCTTCGAAAAATGAGCGCCGACGCAGTTCCCGAACGAGCGCGACCGCCAGTAGAAACGCCATTCCAACCGCGGCAAGATGGCCGTGCGCTGCAGCCTCCGCTCCTTCGTCGAGACGATTGGGGTTGATCAGCGCGAAGGCCTCGGGAAGCAGGCTCGCGCACTGATGGTGGTCGACCACGATCACGTCGAGGCCGGCGTCAGATGCTTGCTTGAGAGCATCGAACGCCTGTGCGCCACAGTCGACGCAGATCACCACATCGGCGCCCTTGAGCTTGAGATCGAGAAGCGCCGGGCCCGATGGGCCGTACCCTTCCATCAGCCGGTCGGGAATATAGACGCTCGGTTCGTTCGAAAGCCGTCTGAGAAGAAGCACAAGCAACGCAGCACTCGTCGCACCATCGACATCATAGTCGCCGAAAATCGCAATCTTTTCGTTTCGCTCGATCGCATCGGCGATCCGACCGACGCCCTTGTCCATGTCGTTAAAGATGCTTGGATCGGGAAGAAAATCCCTGATTTTGGGGTTGCGATGCCGAGCAAGATCGTGGCGTTCGACGCCGCGGGCTAACAGTAGCTCGTCGACCAGCGCGTCCATACAGACGTCCGTTTCGGTTGGTCGCCGCCAACGCCACGGCTGTCCGGTGACTGACTGTTCAATATTGAGAGCGGCTGCCATTTTGGACAACCTATGGTTCACCAAATTGCCGGTCTAGAGCCCTCGGTGGATGAGATCGCGATATTCTGTGGACACACGTCGGATTGTTCCGGTGCTCGCCCTCATCACGATGCTTTCGGTCGTTACGCGATCGCGATCGCGGTGAACGCCTGTCAAAAGCGACCCATCCGTCACTCCCGTTGCGGCAAAGATGCAGTCGCCCTTCGCCATATCCTCAAGAAAATAGACGCGCTCCAGGTCTTCGATACCCCAGCGATGTGCGCGGGCAATTTCCTGATCGTTGCGAAAAACAAGTCGTCCCTGCATCTGACCCCCGACGCAGCGCAAGGCGGCGGCGGCAAGGACTCCCTCAGGAGCACCGCCGGTTCCGATATAGACGTCAATGCCCGTTTTCGGATCCGTGGTTGCGATCACTCCTGCGACATCGCCGTCGGAAATCAATCGAACGCCGCACCCGAGGGAGCGCAGTTCGGCGATCAGCTTTTCATGCCGTGGTCGATCAAGGACGCAGGCCGTAAGATCGCCGGGGGTAACTCCCTTGGCCGACGCGATCGCATGAAGATTTTCGGAAACGCCGCGGGTAAGGTCAATGACGCCGTCGGGATAGCCCGGTCCCACCGCAAGCTTCTCCATATAGGTGTCGGGCGCGTGGAGAAGACATCCGTTTTCAGCGATTGCGAGGACCGCCAGCGCATTCGGTCCCGCTTTGGCCGTGATCGTCGTTCCTTCGAGCGGATCAAGCGCGATATCGATTTTCGGACCGCTTTCCTGTGCCGATCCAACCCGCTCTCCGATGTACAGCATCGGCGCCTCGTCACGCTCGCCCTCCCCAATCACGACGGTTCCGTCGAGAGGGAGCTCGTTCAATGCAGCGCGCATCGCTTCGACGGCTGCGGCGTCGGCAGCCTTTTCGTCACCTCGCCCAATTAATCTCGAGGCAGCAATCGCGGCCGCTTCGGTCACTCGAACCATCTCAAGAACGAGAACCCGATCAAGGGCATGGCTTCCTGGATGATCGATGCTTGTCATTTTTAAAATAAGCTCCCGTGTTCGAGCGGCCGATTAGCATGCTGGGGTGGGTTGTCGAGGGACGCTCAGGGCTGGACGGCGGCAATTAGAGCGATGGGCGAATTGACGGTTGGGGAGGGCCTAGGGGTTTCAAAAATTATCGTTCGAGTGCTGTCATCACTCAAACTCAGCTTCCCTCGACGCGATGCTGAAGAAGATCGGAGCGAATTCGGACCGCGCGCGATCCGACCCTGGTTTCGATCAGAAAGATTGCAAAACCCACCCCGATCGCGACCATCGATCCGATAAACAAAAGCGCGATCGCCGTTGCGACATGAAGGCGGGTGAGGCTTGCCGAAAAGAGGAGGACGACCACCGCGCAGATCAAGACCGCCGAAAGGACCGAGAGCGAAATCGCCCAGCTGACCAGCTGCATTCTTCGATCGAGCACGTGAAGCTCGCCAAGCCAGCGGTCATGCTCGTTGCCACGGCTTGCAAGGAGCTTCGGCTCAAGATCGCGCGACCGGTCGACGATCCTTGAGAGTCGGGATGTGCAGACGTTCACAAATGACGCGATCCCGCTCAACAGGAAGACTGGAGCAACCGCGATCCGGACCGTATCCGCGATGGTTGTGACCGAAAGGCTGGATGGAGCCTGAAGCATTCGCCCTTATCGGAGCGGGACCCTTCTCTCGCAAGATCGAGCGAGGAAGGCATTCAAGCCAATGACGAGCAACTGACAAAAGGTCGGTCGAGTGGCTTCCTCCAACAGCATTAACTCGACGCGGAATCGCGTTCACAGCTTGCGACTTCGAGAAGAAGAAGCCCGTTGATGACGAAGCTTGCAGCTACGAACCAGGCAAAGCTCGCAATGAGCGGCGCCGTTGGTCCAAAGATGCTGACAATGATCGTGGTAATCGAAAGGCCGGCGGTCAAAAGCACTCCAAGAAGGAAGTCCATTCCCGCCGAAAGCGCGGTCAAAATGCGAACGGATCCCGAAGATTCTGTGCTTGCAGCTGCTAGGATGAGGCTTCGGATCAGTAGCCACGCGATCACGATCGTAACGGTTGGAAAGAAGTGCGTTTCCGGATTGAGGACAAACAACAGGCCGGCGAGCGTCGTCACTACGCCGGCCGCAATTGCAAACGGGCGAACGTCTGATCGAAGCGATCCCGCCACTGCTTCAATCAGACCGGCGGCGATCAATAATCCTCCGATCATATCGGAAGAGATTTCCTTTCCAGCGGGAAGAAGAGCGGCCCCGGCGCTCAAAAGAATGATCGCAATGCCCGCTGCGCGAAGACCCCGAGCGCGCATCCGGTTCGACAATCGCCCGTGCAACTGTGTTGCCAACTGCCATCCCCTCGTCGCTGTTGCGAACCCTGATCGCCGCCTCTTGTTCCCTTTTAATGCCGATGCTGTGTTCGCGCAGCTAAACGGGGAGCAAAGGCTTTAATCTATTCCTTTTCGCCCGTGCATTCTCCGACGCGCTGCGCATCGACATGCATTTTCATCGTCATGGTTTGGCCTGTGCCGCCCGAGCCGGTCGATGACATATCGAGCGAATAACTGGTCGGAGTATAGGTCCCGCTCATGTTGGTCGACTGGCTCGAGTCTTCCTCTTTGCAGACCATCTGGACGTCTATCTTGCCTGCTCCCATCGCGAAATGCTGGTAGCTGCACGATTTGTCCTGGCCGGCAAAAAAGTCCTCCTTTGGCTTTTTGACCTGGTCGGGCGTGAGACAATGCTTGCTCGATTGTTCCTGATGCGCGGCCATCGACTGCTTGATTTTGTCGGCATATTGCGGCGGAAGACCAGGGATATTCATTTCATGGATCGTCACCTTGGACTGCCAAAGTCCAGGTTCGAACATCGTGCCGCTGGACGTGAGTCCCGACTGCTGGACAGCGTTTGCAACCTGGTTTGCACTCGCGTTCTTGAGGTTGACCTGCGGCCCCTTGTTGCAAGACGCGAGCATTATGGTTCCGGCGATGAATAGCAGTGTCTGTCTCATGGTGCCCCCCTTGTTCAGACCTTCCGACCATAAGCCGGCCTCCGCTGTTCGACCAGCGTTTGTGTTTATTGTCGCAACCGTTTCCAAACGTCCCTTGAGGAAATTTGCGATCTCGATCGATTAGCCCAAGCCGCCCGCGTTTCTCCTCTCATTGTCCAGCCGCTCCAACTGACCATATTGGAAAAGCATGGCCATCCAGATTCGTACCACCCTCGACGAGCCCGAAACCGGAACGACCTTCGTTCCGCACAAACCCGCACGGCCCGAGAAAGCAGAAGGGGGACGGTCCTTTAAACTCGAATCCAGTTATTCGCCCGCCGGTGACCAACCTCAGGCGATCGCGGAGCTCGTTGAAGCATCGAACCAAAACGAGCGGAGCCAAGTGCTTCTTGGAGTGACCGGATCAGGCAAAACCTTCACGATGGCGAAGGTGATCGAGGCTTTGCAGCGTCCCGCACTCGTCATTGCTCCAAACAAGATCCTCGCAGCCCAGCTCTACGGCGAATTCAAGAGCTTCTTTCCCGGCAATGCGGTCGAATATTTCGTGAGCTATTACGACTATTACCAGCCCGAAGCTTATGTCCCGCGAACCGACACCTACATCGAAAAGGAGTCAAGCGTGAACGAAGCGATCGACCGGATGCGCCATTCGGCCACCCGGTCGCTGCTCGAGCGCGATGACGTGATTATCGTTGCCTCGGTTTCGTGCCTTTACGGCATCGGCTCGGTCGAAACCTATTCGGCAATGACATTCAGCTTGAAGAAGGGCCAGAGCGAGGACCAGCGCGACGTGATCCGCAAGCTGGTGGCGCTCCAATATCGTCGAAACGACAGCGCGTTTGCGCGCGGCAGTTTTCGGGTTCGCGGCGACACTCTCGAAATTTTTCCGTCTCACTATGAAGACATGGCGTGGCGGGTGAGTTTCTTCGGCGACGAGATCGAGCAAATCAGCGAATTCGATCCCCTGACCGGCAAGACGATCGCAGCGCTCGACGCGATCAAAGTCTATGCAAACTCCCACTATGTCACTCCAGGCCCGACGCTCAAGCAAGCGACGGAAGCGATCCGGCACGAGCTTTCGGAACGACTGAAGGAGCTCAATTCGGAAGGGCGGCTTCTCGAGGCCCAAAGACTGGAGCAACGCACCAACTTCGATCTCGAAATGATTGCAGCAACTGGGTCATGCGCAGGGATCGAAAACTATTCGCGGTTCCTCACCGGCCGTCTTCCGGGCGAGCCGCCGCCGACCTTGTTCGAATATCTTCCGGACAATGCGCTCCTGTTCGTCGACGAAAGCCACCAGACCGTTCCACAAATCGGAGCGATGGCCCGCGGCGATCACCGTCGGAAAATCACTCTTGCGGAATATGGGTTCCGCCTGCCGAGCTGCATCGACAACCGTCCGTTGAGGTTCAACGAATGGGATGCCATGCGGCCCCAATCGGTGTTCGTTTCTGCGACACCGGGCCCTTGGGAAATGAATGCAAGCGGAGGGGTCTTTTCCGAGCAGGTAATCCGTCCGACCGGATTGATCGACCCGCCAGTCGAGATCAAACCGGTCGACGACCAGGTCGACGATCTCGTTCACGAGGCGAAGGAGACCGCCCGCAAGGGCTATCGGACCCTGGTGACGACCCTCACCAAGCGCATGGCCGAGGATCTCACCGAATATCTCCATGAGGCTGGCCTCAAGGTCAGGTACATGCACTCGGACGTCGAAACTCTCGAGCGGATCGAACTCATTCGCGAATTGAGACTTGGCGTTTACGACGTCCTTGTCGGGATCAATTTGCTTCGCGAGGGCCTCGACATTCCCGAATGCGGGCTCGTTGCAATTTTGGATGCCGACAAGGAGGGATTTCTACGCTCCGAAACGTCACTCATTCAGACGATCGGAAGAGCTGCACGTAATGTCGAGGGTCGAGTGATCCTTTATGCAGACAGAATGACCGGCTCGATGGACCGCGCGCTCGCGGAAACCGGCCGTCGCCGCGAAAAGCAGCTCGCCTATAATGAAGAGCACGGGATCACTCCGGAAAGCGTCAAGCGCGATATCGCGGATTTGCTCGCGGACGTATCCGAGCGCGATCATGTCCTCGTCGAAACGGGCGATGACGAACGGCCCCATCTCGTTGGCCACAATCTTCGCGCCTATATTTCCGACCTTGAAGAGCGAATGCGAAAGGCTGCCGGCGATCTCGAGTTTGAGGAAGCGGCACGACTGCGCGACGAGGTTCGCCGGCTCGAGGAGGGCGACCTTGGCCTGGGACACGACGAGCGCATGACTTCCCGCATCGGGCAGTCGACGGAAGGTAAACCCGGGACCAGAAAGGGTCGGTACGGCAAGCAAAGTCGAACACGCTTTGGAGCGCGCCGCTAAGCTTCAGGTCGTTGCCGACATCCGCTCCGAAGAAATTGAATGGCTTGTCGAATGTCCGTTATCGAGCGACGCGGCGAGGGAGTTGAGGCTGTGAAGTCGCTTGTGTCAATCACTGTGCGTATCGCAGCTTTCGCTCACTGAAGTCCGATTTCCTGCTTCAAAAGATTCCCAAGGGCCTTGGCAAGGGACTCGAGCTCATAGGGCTTCTGAAGAACTGGAAAGCCATGAGTTCCACCGACCTGTTCACTGTACCCGGTGGTCAGAAGGATCGGAAGTTCCGGGAAGCGTTCTCGGACTTTCTTTGAAAGCTCGATCCCGCTGATGCCTCCCGGCATCACGATATCGGAAAACACAAGTCTTGGTCTATTGCGTCCGGCAAGCTGTTCGAGCGCTTCCTTTGCGCTGTGGGCGACGATGGTTTCAAAACCAAGCTCGGACAACATGTCAGCTGCAAGTTCAGCGACGAAGGAGTCGTCTTCGACGATCAGAATCCGGCCGAGTTGGCCCTTTGACTGAAACCCGGAATGGTTCGCCGACGAGTGGCTTGCGGGGAGATAAAGAGTAAAGGTCGAGCCCTTGCCGACGTCGGAACTAACGGCAACCGTGCCCCCGATCTGCTTTGCAAAGCCAAACACCTGGCTCAGCCCAAGTCCGGTGCCCTCGCCGAAACTCTTGGTCGTGAAAAATGGCTCGAAGACGCGGTCGATGACTTCGTTCGACATCCCCGATCCGGTGTCGGAGATCCGCAGGACGACATGTTCGCCTTTCAAACCGTCGGGCGTTCCTTCGAGAACCTTATTGTGGGCGCTGATCTTCAGCACTCCGCCATTTTTCATTGCATCGCGTGCGTTGAACGCGAGGTTGAGGAGCGCAAGTTCGAGCGCACCTGCGTCGGCGTCGACCGGCCACAAATGGTCGGAAATCTCCGTGACGACCTCGATATCGCTGTGAAGCGATGGTCTTAGAAGGACGGAAATGTCGCCGAAAAACGCGCGAAGGTCGATCTGCTTGATTTCAAGGGGTTGGGCGCGCGCAAAGGCGAGGAGCTGCTTGGTCAGGCTTGCTCCACGCTGTGCCGAACCTCGAACCCCTTCCAGCATCCTTCGGACCTTTTCAGGATCCTCGATATTGCGAATCCCAAGCTCGCAGGCGCCCAGGATCGCAGTCAAAAGATTGTTGAAATCGTGCGCAAGACCGCCCGTCAGCTGGCCCAGCGCTTCCATCTTCTGGGCGCGAAACAATTGTTCACGGCTTTCCTCAAGCCGGAGCTGAGTTTCGCGCTTTTCGCTCATGTCCCTGGTGATTTTTGCAAATCCGATAAGCTCGCCGCCTTCGCTATGGATGGCGTCGAGGACCACGCTCGCCCAGAATCGGGTTCCGTCTTTTCGCATCCGCCAGCCTTCGGCCTCATAGCGACCGGTCGATCGTGCAGTTTCGATCGCCCTATCGGGAACCCCCGCCTTGCGATCTTCAGGGGTATAAAATCGGCTGAAATGCTCGCCGACAATCTCGTCGGGAGAATAGCCCTTGATCCGCTGTGCGCCGGAATTCCAGTTCGTGATTCGCCCCTCGGGATCGAGCATGAAAATGGCGTAGTCGGTCACTCCCTGGACGAGAATCCGGAACCGCCGCTCGGCGTCGAGAAGTGCAATCTGAGATTGTCGCTGCTTGGTCATGTCGCGGGTGATCTTGGCAAAGCCGATGAGCTCTCCATTTTCACCATTGATCCGGTCCACGACGACGCTTGCCCAAAAACGCGATCCGTCTTTGCGCACCCGCCAGCCTTCGCCCTCGTATTTTCCTTCGCTTTTTGCGGTCTCGAGGACTCGTCGAGGCATTTCAGCTTCGCGATCCTCATCGGTATAGAAATTTGAGAAATGCTTCCCGACAATTTCGTCGGTCTGAAATCCCTTGATCCGCTCTGCGCCCGAATTCCAGCTCGTCACGATCCCATCAGGGTCGAGCATGTAGATGGCATAATCGACGATCGACTGGACCAGAAGCTTAAATGGGTCGGATTGGGAAATACCCACCGCGTCTTTAACCCCCTCCACCAAAGAAATTCCTCAACTCAAGGCCCAGCGTACACCTCGGGCCGATCATGAACCCGCAACCGACCGCTGTGGTTTCATTTTTAGGTTCTCAATGCTCAATGGGCCCGCCTTTGACGGTGTTCGGCCGCCAGTCTGCTCATGAGGATCGCTGCTCTTTTGGCCTGTTTGAAGATCGAGGGAATATCGACCGTTTCCAAAATGGTGTGCGAGCCTGAGCTGGCGGGGCCAAGGCCTGCAAGAGCGTCGGTTTCGAATGCGACGAAGCTGATATCGCCGGCCCCGCGGTCCGCTGGGTCGAGTTCGCCCATTTGGGCCAGGCCCATGTCGCGGTTGACGACGTTGAGCTGTTCAAGAAGTGCGCGATTGCCTTTAGTTGGCGGCATCGGCGGATAGATATCCTCGTCGAAGCTGATTTCGGCGTGGGCGCCAGATAGGGGTCGCGCCGCGATTGCACGCATTTTGGCTTCGACCCGGTCGATTTGGCCCTGGTCGATGGCGCGAAGGTCACCTCTTGCGACAGCCTTCGAAGCAATGATGTTGGTTTTTCCGGTTGCTTCGAGACGGATCTTGTCGGCATCGAAATTCGCGGTCTGACCACCTCCAATGAGCCCGACATTGTAGGTCAACTTGTCTTCCGGAAGCTCAAGCCTGAACTGATCGATGATCCGCGCCAGGTCGTAAATTGCTCCATAGTCATCCGAGCCGACGCCGGCCGAATGGGCGCTTCGTCCGGTAACGGTGAGCGTCCAGCTGCCGACACTCCGACGAGCCGTCGAGCCCATGTCGGCCGGCCCGTTCGGTCCGTCCTTCACAGCAAGATCCTCAAAATCGAGAGCGACGTCGGAATGCCGGCCTTCAGCGACGAGATCGCGCCTCGAAATTGAGAGCGGACGGCCGGCGTCCTCTTCGTCGCCGGTCAAAAAGACGGTGATGTTTGCGCGCTTAAGGGTGCCTGCAGCCTTCATGGCGCGAAGCGCCGCGATGATGACAGCATCACCCCCCTTGTCGTCACCGGCGCCGGGGCCCTTCGCCTGGTCGCCAACGCGAACCCACTTCTGGAACGGCGAATCCGCTTCAAAGACAGTATCGAGATGGCCAATCAGCAACAGATGCTTGCCCGAGCGGCTTCCGACGTGGCGGGCAACGAGGTGACCGGCGCGTCCGACGGAATGCATGTCGATCCACTCGGTCTTAAACCCGAGTTTTGTGAACTCAGGTTCGATCATCTCGCGCACCTTTTCGACGCCGACGGCGTTCATCGTTCCGCTGTTCTGATCGACCCACTCTTCGAGGATCTTAAGAGTGCGCTGCTGTTCCAAATCGACCGTTCGGATCATTGTCTGTTCGCCCCGGCTTAAATGCGCTGCGGCAGGGCTCGCGAAGAGACACGATAAAGCGCCGAACGTTGGAAGCAATCGAACCATCATTTCGAAAGCTCTAGCGATCCGCTTTCGCTTCTCAAGTGCCACCGTCTTAAGACCGTCAACCGAACTTGACGATCAACGGTGATCAAGCCCGGTCGCTCGCCAATGATCGGATTGGGCTTAAGCCCGGAATAGGTTAGAAATGCCCCGTGAATTGAACCAAATAGGTTTGGTGTTCGTGTCGATTTTGACTCTGATCTAGGTGTACCGGAATGCTCACAATTTGCCTCCTCATGATCTCGAACATTTTCATGACCGTCGCATGGTATGGGAGTCTTCGCTTTCCGAAGCTGCCGATGATCGCCGCAATCCTCCTGGGCTGGTCAATCGCACTGGTCGAATATTGCTTTGCAGTTCCAGCCAACCGCATCGGCTATGCCCACGGCTTCACCGGAGGCCAGCTCAAGATCATTCAGGAAGTCATTACACTGAGCGTTTTTGCAATCTTCGCAACGCTCGTTCTCAAAGAGCCGATCGGCTGGCGTTATCTTGGCGCTTTCGCCTGCGTCGTTGGCGCCGCGGCATTCATGTTCGTTGGGCGTTCTTGAAGAGGACGCGGGTTCCACCCCACATGGCAGTCATGGAACAATATCATGGAACTACCATCCTTGGCGTGAAAAAGGGTGGCAAAACGGTCATTGCCGGTGACGGTCAGGTCAGCATGGGCAATACCATCATCAAGCCCAATGCGCGGAAAGTGCGACGGATCGGAGACGGCGGAAAGGTCATTGGCGGCTTTGCAGGAGCGACCGCCGATGCGTTCACGTTGTTCGAGCGCCTCGAGCGAAAGCTTGAACAGTTTCAAGGCCAGTTGCTTCGCGCCGCGGTCGAACTCGCCAAAGACTGGCGAACCGACAAATATCTTCGCAACCTCGAAGCGCTGATGATTGTCGCCGATTGCGAACAATTGCTGATCCTCACTGGAAACGGCGATGTTCTCGAACCTGAGGGCGGAATTGCAGCTATCGGATCGGGCGGCAATTATGCGCTGTCCGCGGCAAAAGCGCTGGCGGAGTACGAGGACGATCCCGAAGTGCTCGCGAGGCGAGCAATGCAGATTGCCTCTGAGGTTTGCGTCTTTACCAACGACCGGCTGACGATCGAAACCATCGGCTCCTAGATCCAATCTCGAAAAAGCGCTTCGCAAATCGCCGAGACTCTCGTCAGGGTTGGCGAAACCGTCGGAATCCTGTTGAGCTCCTCCCAAGGCCAAGTGGATGAGCTCGATGATTCGCTTTGATCGGCGCACATTTGTCGCAACCGGATCGGTGACACTGGTTTCGGGTTGCGCGACCGTCTCGAACCGCCAATCGGGATCGTGTACTGCGCTCCCTCCGGTCAAGGTGAGCACCGACCGCCTGATCCGAACGGAAGCTGGCTTACGCCCGTATCGGCGATCGGGGTTCGTCGTCAGGGCTGAGCCGCTCGCAGGCAAAACGTTGGTCCACAATTACGGCCACGGTGGAGGTGGAATCACCCTTAGCTGGGGATCTTCCAAACTCGCAACGGAGCTGGGGCTCGTCGGGCATTCCGGCCCAGTCGCTGTGATCGGTTCAGGAGTAATGGGACTTTCGACCGCCCGACTTGTCCAGGAGGCGGGTTTTCCAGTGACGGTCTACGCATCGTCGCTTCCCCCCGATACGACGTCCAACATCGCTGGCGGGCAATTCCATCCCTTTGGAGTCTTTCACGAAGGCGAAGTGACGCCGGCCTTCATGGCGCAATTTACTCGGGCACTCGATTATAGCTGGCGGCGATTCCAAATCATGGTTGGCGACGATTACGGAATCCGCTGGCTCCCGACCTATGTTGAAACGGATAGTGTTGAAGCCAAGCTTCTCGAGACGTTCCCTCCGGTCGACCGACTTCTGAATGCCTCGGAACATCCGTTCCCGGTTAAAAGCGTCCTTCGTTACGATACGATGTACGTCGAGGTCGGACGGTATCTTCGTCAGATGATGAGGGATGTCGAGCTTCCAGGAGGACGGATCGAAGTTCAAACGTTCGCGACGCCAGCAGATATTGCGAACCTGCCTCAAACCTTGGTGTTCAACTGTACCGGGCTTGGAAGTCGAGCGCTTTTTTCCGATCAGGATCTTCATCCCGCGCGCGGCCAGCTTGCAATTCTCGAGCCGCAGCCGGAAATTCAATATGCCTATACCGGAAGCCCGGGATACATGTTTCCAAGACCCGACGGCATTCTACTTGGCGGAACGTTCGAGCTCGATCAGTGGGATACCAATCCCGATCCCTTAACGATCCAGCGTATCATATCTCAACACCAGCGTTTCTACTCGTCATTTCGCTGTGTAGCTTGAAGCGGCAGGCATCGCCTCCAACATAGTTTTGCAAATGAACATTCATGCAGCCATTCCCCAGAGCGGCGGGGAGCAATCCGAAATGCTTAAAGACAAGCTTACACCCAAGGCAATCGTGGCGGCGCTCGATGCGCACATCGTTGGCCAGAACGATGCCAAGAAAGCTGTCGCAGTTGCTCTTCGCAATCGCTGGAGGCGCCAGCAGCTTGCTCCGGAATTGAGGGATGAGGTCACCCCCAAGAACATCTTGATGATCGGCCCGACAGGTTGCGGCAAAACCGAGATCAGCCGGAGGCTCGCGAAGCTTGCCGACGCTCCGTTCGTGAAAGTCGAGGCAACCAAGTTCACCGAAGTTGGCTATGTCGGCCGGGACGTTGAGCAGATCGCGCGTGATCTGGTCGAAGAAGCCGTTCGGCTCGAGCGCGAACGTCGCCGTTGCAGGGTCCGCGCCGCCGCTCAGGACGCAGCGATGGAGCGACTTCTCGACGCGCTTACGGGCAAAGGCTCGAGTGAAGCGACCCGGCAAAGCTTCCGCCAGCGCTTTGGCGACGGCAGTCTTGATCAGGCGGAGGTCGAAATCGAAGTCGACGAGCAGCCCGCGATGCCGTTCGAAATCCCAGGAATGGGTGCGCAGGTTTTCGACCTCAAATCGCTGATGGGGCGGGCGATCGGCCAGGCTCCACGCAAACGTCGTAAACTCAAGGTGCCCGAGGCGTTCGCACGCCTCAGCGACGAGGAGGCGGACAAGCGGCTGGATCCCGACGACGTCAATCGCTCCGCTCTTGCCGACGCTGAAGCTAATGGCATCGTGTTCATTGACGAAATCGACAAGATTGCGGTCAGCGACGTGAGAGGCGGATCAATCAGCCGTGAAGGTGTTCAGCGCGATCTTCTTCCGCTGATCGAAGGGACGACCGTTTCAACAAAATACGGCCCTTTGAAAACCGATCACATTCTTTTCATTGCGAGCGGCGCGTTTCACATTGCAAAGCCCGCGGACCTGCTTCCGGAGCTCCAGGGCAGGCTTCCGATCCGCGTCGAACTCAAAGCGCTGACCCAGGATGATTTCATCCGAATTCTTTCATCGACCCGGGCGAGTCTCACCGAACAATATCAGGCCCTCCTTCGAACCGAAGGCGTGACGGTGGAATTTGCGACGAGCGGGATTGAAGCGCTCGCTAGGATTGCTGCCGAAGTGAATGAAGCGGTCGAGAATATCGGCGCGCGCCGGCTCCAGACCGTCATGGAGAAGCTTCTCGAGGATGTGAGTTTCGAGGCCGAGGAACGTTCCGGCGAAACGCTCGTCGTCGATTCCGACTTCGTCGAAAAACAGCTGAGCGAAATCGCAAGAGACGCGGATCTCAGCCGTTACGTCCTCTGATTTTCGCGGTAGCGCCAGATCAGTCCTTCGGCGAACGGCGGCCATAAACTCGTCTTGATCCCCGCGAGGCGAAGCCGGTTGGCGAGCCAACTGTTGCAGGTGACGAGGAGGCTCGCTTTGCCATTGGCTTGATAGAAGGCATCGGACAATCCGTAGCCCCGATGGTGGATCACAACCGGCTTGCCGCCCGAATCGAGCGCAAAGCCAGCACGAAGAGACACCCACAACCGCCGGTAGTCCTCGGGCCGCAGGCGAATCTCGCGCTGAGCATAGGTAGGGCTGGTCACATATTCAGCGTGGATGACCTCGGACCCTCCTGCGAGCGCGGACCAGATTGTGCCGAGTCTCAAGTCCCACCAGGTCGGAGTGTTCAGATAAACGGCCCTGTCTCCTGCGCCTAGAGCGATCCAGCGCGAGGTTGGATCGGGCGATTGAAAATCACGTCTTGGAAGAAGCGTTCGCCAGTCGAGCCCGAGGGCGTCCACCGGCATGACAATATCGGAGTGAACTCCATTGTCGGCGATGAAAACCGAAATGCCATGAGCAGGTTCGGCCCAGTCACGATTGACGGGGACCAGTGAGCCGGCGAGCGCCGCAAACAGATAAGTTGCCGGGAGTGTGAGGCCAAGCGTCAGCATCGTGCCGAACCCCTTGGCCAATTTGCCTGTTCGACGCTTCCGAGCCATCCACCCTCCCACCGCACCTTGCTTAGATCAATAGGGCTGCCTAGATGCGCGGGCCAGTCGGGGCGTAGCGCAGCCTGGTAGCGCATCACACTGGGGGTGTGGAGGTCGCTGGTTCGAATCCAGTCGCCCCGACCATCATCCTTACTTACGGAAAGTCAGCTTGACCTCAATGTCTTCACCAATCCAGATGAGTATGATCCAGGCGATCCCTTCGGGAACCTCCGGCATTTTGGTCGGAATTCTCCCCTGGCTTCTGATTTTCGTCATTTTCTATCTGCTGATGATTCGTCCCCAGCAACAGCGTGTGAAACAGCATCAGCAGGATATCGCTGCGGTTAAGAAGGGCGACGAGATCATCACCGGCGGCGGAGTGCGCGCGCGCGTGACCAAAGTCACCGGCGACGAAGTCGAGGTCGAAATCGCACAGGGCGTTCGCGTTCGGCTTATCAAGTCAACCATCAGCAATGTGCTTCCGTCCGGTGGCAAGCCGGCGAACGACTGAGGCCTGACGGATGCTCGAATTTCCCCGCTGGAAAGTCTGGATCGTCAGCCTTGTCGTTGTCGTTGGAATATTTCTATCAATTCCGAGCCTGATCGCGGGAAGTCCGATCGCGGACCGATGGCCCGGCTGGATGCCTCAGTACAAGATTAACCTCGGTCTCGATCTTGCCGGCGGAAGCCATCTTCTGCTCGAAGCCGATTCGGCTGACGCTCAGAAGCAGCGGCTTCAGGCGATGGAGGATTCGGTCGATACCGAGCTCCGCCACGATCCAAGGATCGATGTCGGAGATATTTCGACCGCGGGCGGACGTCTTTCCTTCCTCGTGCGCGATCCGACCCAGATCGACGCTGCCGTCGAACGCATGCGCAGCCTCACCCGCCCAGTCGCGCTGACCGGCAATCGCGACTGGGATGTCCAAGTCGTCGATTCCACGAGGATCGTCATGACTCCCAGCCCGAGCGGCACAGCTCAGTCGCTGAAAGACGCGATGGGCGTTGCTCGAGACGTTGTCCGGCGCCGGATCGATCCCGGCGGGAACCAAGGAAATTACCGTCGTCACCGAGGGCGGCAACCGAATTCTCGTCGAAGTCCCAGGGGTCGAAAACCCGGATGAGCTCAAGAAGCTGATCGGTCAGACCGCTCGGCTCGAATTCAAACTTCTCGACCTTTCGGCCAATCCCGCCGACGTTAAGGCCGGACGCGCTCCTCCGGGCAGCGAGGTCGCGCCGATGGCCGATGGCACCGGTGCAATCGCCGTCAAGCGACGTGTGATGGTTTCGGGCGACCAGATTTCCAAGGCTGTCCCGTCGTTCGATGAAAATGGCCGACCCGACATCGAGATTACGTTCGATTCGGCCGGCGCACGGCGTTTTGGGCGAACAACCCAGGAAAATGTCGGTAAGCCGTTCGCAATCATTCTCGACGGAAAGGTGCTGTCCTATCCGACGATCCAAAGTGCGATTTTGGGAGGGAATGCGCAGATCACCGGCAGCTTTACGGTTCAAGCCGCGCATGATCTTGCAACCAGCCTCAATTCGGGGCGCCTTCCAGTGAAGCTGAACGTGATCGAGGAAAGGACCATCGGTCCTGATCTTGGTAAGGAATCGATTCACAAGGGCGTCATTGCAAGCGTCATCGCGACTGTGTGCGTGATGGTCTTCATGCTCGTCACCTACGGCCGCTTTGGTGTCTATGCGAACATCGCGCTGGTCGTGAATGCGTTCCTGATCCTCGGGGTCATGGCGGTGTTCAACGCGACATTGACCCTGCCTGGAATTGCAGGCTTCATTCTGACGATCGGCGCGGCGGTCGACGCCAACGTCCTCATCAACGAGCGAATACGCGAGGAAATCCGTCGCGGACGGCGAATGATCGACGCCGTCGAGACTGGATATCGCGAAGCGATGCGCGCGATTTTCGACGCCAATGTCACGCACGTCATTTCCGCTTCGATCATGGCCTATTTCGGCTCGGGTCCAGTACGCGGCTTTGCCGTCGTTTTGCTGATCGGAGTCCTCACTTCGGTGTTCACTGCAGTTTATTTCACGCGCATGCTGGTCGCGCTTTGGATCCGCCGTGCCCGACCGCGCGCACTCCATATTTGAAGGTCACACAAGTGAAGCTTCTCAAGCTCGTTCCCGAGAACACCAACCTCGATTTCATGCGCTGGCGCAATATCGCCTTGATCCTTTCGATCATTGCTACTGCAAGCTCGATCGCCTTCACGGCGTGGCGCGGATTGAACCTTGGGGTGGACTTCGAAGGGGGGCAGCTGATTCGCGTAAGCTTCGCTCAGCAGATCGACGGCGAACAGCTTAGGGCGAAAGTCGATTCGATGCATATGGGCGAAGCGAGTGTTCAGGAGTTTGGAACTGCAAAGACTTACCAGATCCGGCTTCCCAAGCCGCCCGGAGGTGATTCCGCCGCGAACGTTGTCGCAACCGAAGTCAAGGATGCTATCGTCGCATCCTATCCGGGTTCGCGCATTGAATCAGTCGACACCGTTTCGGGAAAGGTCAGCGAAGAACTCGCCAAGAACAGCGCAATCGCGATCGTTCTCGCGATGGTCGGGATCGCGCTTTACATTTGGTTCCGATTCGAGTGGCAGTTCGGAGTCGGCGCTCTGCTTACGCTCGCACACGACGTTTCGATGACTCTCGGATTCTTCGCGTTCACTCGGCGCCAGGTCGATTTGAACGTGGTCGCGGCCTTTCTGACGATCGTCGGATATTCGCTCAATGACACGGTCGTCATTTACGACCGGATCCGCGAGGATCTTCGCAAATATCGCCGGATGGCGATCCTTCCGCTCATCAATCTCTCGCTCAACGAAACTCTTGCACGGACGGTTGTGACGTCGCTTACCGTCCTCATCGCCCTTGGAGTTCTCATGCTCATCGGGCCCGAGGTCATCTTTGGACTCGCAATCGCGATTTTCCTTGGAGTGCTCATCGGAACCTATTCGTCGATTTACATCTCGGCTCCCGTTCTTGTCTGGCTTGGAGTCAAGCCCGACAGCTTCCTCAAATCGGACGAGAAGGAATCTGATGGAACCCGAACCCGCATGAGTTTTCGTTCAGCCTCTGTTCGTCATCGTCGATGATGAAAGGAAACGCCTAAAATCCGCAGCCGTGAATTGCTTCAAAGCCGAAAGCGTCGTTCGAATTCGGCGAAGATTGAAGCTATGCTTGGCCTGCTCCGGAGCCGACGCTAATGAGGTCCCCATGCTGAAAGTATCCCGTTCCAGTCTCCTTCTCGCTTCGCTTTGCGCGTTGCCTCTCGCCGGCTGTGCCCACACCGGCAACAAAGCGGATACTGCCTATGTCGCAAGGGACGTGAGCTCCCTCTACGCCGCCGCTCAGCGAACGATGCAATATGGGGATTACGAGGGGGCTGCGAAGCTGTTTGACGAGGTCGAGCGTCAGCACCCCTATTCGACCTGGGCACGCCACGCTCAGGTGATGAGCGCGTTCAATTATTATCTCGCTCAGAAATATACCGACGCAATCAGTTCGGCTCAGCGGTTCCTCACGATCCATCCCGGAAGCGAGGAAGCGCCCTACGTTCAATATATTGTTGCGATGAGCTATTATCAGCAAATTCCGGACGTTGCCCGCGATCAATCCACTGCCCAGCAGGCGGCCGATGCTCTGAACGAGCTCATTCGGCGTTATCCGGAAAGCCGCTATGCGGCCGATGCTCGCTTGAAGATCGATCTCATTACCGATCATCTTGCCGGCAAGGAGATGAACGTCGGCCGGTTCTACCAGCGCGAGGGCCAGTGGTTGGCAGCGACCTACCGATTCCAGAATGTCGTCAACCAATATCAGACGACCAGTGACGCGCCCGAAGCACTCGAGCGTTTGGTCGAATGCTATCTCGCGCTCGGGATTCCAGAGCAGGCATGGAAAGCCGCCGCAGTTCTCGGCCACAATTATCCGCAAACCTATTGGTATCGTCAGTCTTTGCGACTTCTCGCTTCCGAGCGCGATCACACCCATGGGACCGCGTTTGGAGCAACCGCGGCAGCAGCGCGTCCTGCCAAGTCCACGCAGGGCCGCAAGCCTATTGGCCAATAATGCCGGGCATGCGCGGGCGAAGCGAGCTAGCTGAGCCTGTCGCGCGGACCAGCCGCGCATGCTGAGACAGGTTTCCATTCGAAATATCGTGCTCGTCGAAGAGCTCGATCTTGAGTTTGAAACCGGCCTTGGAGTTCTGACCGGTGAAACGGGCGCCGGAAAGTCGATCCTTCTTGACGCGCTTGGATTGGCATTGGGAGCACGAGCCGAAGCGGGCCTTGTTCGAGCGGGCGAAGGTTCAGCATCGGTCTCCGCCGAAATCGAGCTTCCACCCGACCATAGTGCACGATCGATGCTTGAGGGTCAGGGTATTTCCCTTAGCAGGAACGAGCCGATCATCATTCGGCGCACCTTGAAAAGTGATGGCGGGAGCCGGGCGTTTGTCGATGGTGCCAGTGTTCCTGCGGCGCTTCTGCGTGATCTTGGTGGATTGGCGGTCGAAACTCACGGGCAACATGACGACCGCGGGCTTCTCAATCCCAAGGGCCATCGCGCACTTCTTGACGCATTTGCGCGATTGGACACAAAGCAGGTCGAACAGGCCTGGACGAAAATCATCTCGATCGAAGCCAAGCTTGCGGCGCTTCGCCAAGAAACCCAAGCTGCAGAACGCGAACGCGACTGGCTCGATCATGCCTCCAAGGAAATCGAGGACCTTGCTCCACTTCCGGGCGAAGACACGCGCCTTGGTCAGGAGCGATCGGACATGCAGGCAGGGCTAAAAATCGGAGAAGATCTTCAAGGCGTCGACCACCTCATTACAGGCTCGGAAGGAGCACTTTCTCTTTTGAGGCAGGCCGCGCGCCGGATCGAACGCGGCGCCGGCGATCATCCGCTTCTTGCCGAAGCGCTCGAGGCCCTCGACCGGTCGTTGATCGAAGCCAGTGAGGCGGAGGACCGCATTGCACGTGCCAAGGAGACTCTCGCATTCGATCCTGCGCGCCTCGAGCAGCTGGAGGCGCGGCTGTTCGAAATCCGGGCCCTGGCAAGAAAGCATCGGGTGGAACCGGACGCGCTCGCTGCTCTCGGGACCGGCATGCGCGAACAGCTCGCTGCAATCGAAGCGAGCGGAATGGAACTTGACGCTCTTGAAAACGCGCTCATCGTCGCTCGGGAAGAATATGGAGATTTGGCTGCAAACCTCAGCAGTGCGAGACACGACGCTGCAAAATTGCTCGATCGCTCCGTTGCGTCCGAGCTTGCTCCACTGAAGCTTGAGAATGCACGTTTTGCAACGCGAGTGAGCGTAGCCGAAAGCGGTCCTTCGGGCACCGACCGGATCGAATTTGAAGTCTCGACCAACCCGGGCGCGTCGTTTGGCCCGCTGACTCGGATCGCGTCGGGAGGAGAGCTCTCGCGGTTCATCCTCGCGATCAAGGTCGCGCTCGCTGAAGCCGGTACGGCTTCGACGATGATCTTTGATGAAGTTGATCGGGGCGTCGGCGGAGCAGTCGCAAGCGCAATCGGCGAACGCCTCGCCCGGCTTGCGCTGCAATCGCAAGTGCTCGTCGTCACCCATTCGCCCCAAGTCGCTGCGCGAGCTTCGCATCATTATCGAATTGAAAAAATCCAAAGTCCCGATGGAACGAGGACGATCGTTCACAAGCTTTCGGATGACGAACGACGCGAGGAAATCGCTCGAATGCTTTCGGGATCATCGATCACCGATGAAGCGCGGGCACAAGCCTTGCGTCTCCTCGACGCTGCGTGACCAGGTTCGTCGCCCTTCTGCGAGCCGTAAATCTTCCAAAATATGGAAGGATTGCGATGGCGGATCTCAAAGCGATCGCCGAGGAACTCGACCTCGACCGACCCCAGACCTACCTTTCGAGCGGAAACCTCGTCTTTTCGAGCGATCTCACGGCCGAGGACCTCAGGCACAGGCTGCAAGAAAGATTGAAAGTGCATATCGGGCGCCATGTCCCCATCTTCCTTCGAACATCGGAGGAGCTGAATTCCATCCTTCACTCAAATCCATTCTTAGACTGTCCAGCTCAGAAGGTTCTCGCGATTTTTCTCGATGAACCGCCCCCGCCCGACCTTCCCGAAAGCGCTCGCAACATCGATGATGAACGCATTGCCTGTGGTAAACGAGAGGTCTTTGTCGCGTACGGCGAAAAGGGTATCGGGCGTTCGCGCCTCCGGATCCCGCTCGCTGAGGCTGGAACCGCGCGCAACATGAACACGGTCGCGAAGCTGGCTGAGATGGCAAGGGAGTTTCCATGAGTAACGAACGGCGCATTTCTCACGAATTCAACAGCGAGAAACTCGAGAGCATCCTTGTGACGACCACCAGTCCCAAGGCGACAATTATCCAGTTTCCGACGGTGATGGGGGTTAGCGATCTCGAGGTCGGATTCGCCCGAACGCTTGCGGGCAAAGGGTTCAACAGTGTCGTTGCCGATCTGTTCGGGAAGGAGTTTCATGGGGCTTCGCGGGATGTGATGTTTGGCCAGATGAATCGGCTTCGCGAGGACCGCACAGCGCTTCGGGACCGATTGCACTCCATTCTAAAGATCGTTGAACAGCAAGAAGAAGTCGATCCGAGCCGAGTGGCTGCGATCGGATTTTGCTTTGGTGGCCAGTGTGCGCTCGATCTTGCCCGAAGTGGCGTAGAAATCGCTGGCGTGGCGAGCTTCCATGGACTGTTCGATCCTCCTGGACTGGAGCCTCGACCGATCAAGGCGCGTGTCATCGCCTTCCATGGCTGGGATGACCCGATGGTTCCGCCGGAGAAGGTCGTCGCCCTCGGCAAGGAGCTCACGGACGCCGGCTGCGATTGGCAGATCCACGCGTTTGGACACGTCGGACACGGCTTTACCAATCCGCACGCGAGCACGCTTCAAGATTCCTGGCGTCCAATATAACAAGCTTGCAAACGATCGCAGCTGGTATGCGCTTGACGGCTTCCTTGGAGAGCTGTTTGGCTAGGGCGAAAAGCGAAACGGACGCGAGCGACCGCCTCGCTTGGCTGGCGACGGAAATCGCTCGACACGACCGACTTTATCATGACCAGGACGAGCCCGAGATCACCGATGCTCAATATGATGAACTCGTTCGCGAAAACCGCGAGCTTGAGGAACGCTTTCCCGCGCTCGTTCGCTCAGATTCGCCGTCGAAGCGCCTCGGTGCAGTTCCGACCAGCCCACTTGCAAAGGTCGCTCATGCGCGACCGATGTTCAGCCTCGAAAACGCGTTCAGAGACGAAGAGGTTGAAGAATTTGTCGCGCGCGTAAAGCGCTTTCTGGCACTTCCCGAAAATGGCGTGATTACAATGACGGCTGAGCCGAAGATCGATGGCCTCAGCTGCTCGCTCCGCTACGCGAATGGCAAGCTCGTTCTGGCCGCAACGCGGGGCGATGGGACTGTTGGCGAAGATGTTACTGCCAACGTTCGAACAATTTGTGATATTCCTCAAGCGATTGGCGGTGCGTCCGATCGTCTTGAAGTTCGCGGCGAAGTCTACATGGCGAAAGCCGATTTCGAAACTCTCAACAGTCACCAGCAGGAATCTGGAGGCAAGATTTTCGCCAATCCACGCAACGCTGCCGCGGGGTCGCTTCGCCAGAAAGATCCCCGGATCACGGCTTCGAGGCCGCTGAGATTTCTTGCCCACGGGTGGGGAGAAGTCAGCAATCCGCTCAGCGACACGCAGTTCGACGCAATGAAGCGATTGGAGAGCTTCGGGTTTCCGGTCAGTGAACTTCTCGTTCGATGTAACGACACCGCTGCACTCCTGGCGCATTACCGGGCGATCGAAGCGGCACGCGCCGATCTTCCATTCGACATCGACGGCGTCGTCTACAAGGTCGATCGGCTCGATTACCAGGAACGGCTTGGCAACGTCGCGCGGGCTCCCCGCTGGGCCTTGGCGCACAAGTTTCCTGCTGAAAAGGCGGAAACCATCCTCGAGGCGATCGATATCCAGGTCGGGAGAACCGGCAAGCTGACTCCGGTCGGGCGACTGAAGCCGGTCGGAGTAGGCGGTGTGATCGTTGCCAATGTCACGCTTCACAATCGCGACGAGATTGCCCGGCTGGGACTGAGAATCGGCGATCGCGTACGCATTCAGCGAGCTGGCGACGTCATTCCTCAAGTGGTCGCGAATTTGACGCGCGATGAACCTCGATCGCCGTTCATCTTTCCCGATCATTGTCCTCAATGTGGAAGCGAAGCGGTCAGCGAGGAAGGTGAAGTTGATGTTCGCTGCACTGGAGGTCTGATTTGCCCGGCGCAAAGATTCGAACGTCTTCGCCACTTCGTCTCGCGCGGCGCACTCGACATCGAGGGCCTTGGGGAAAAGAGTATTGCGGAATTTATCGAGCTTGGATGGCTTCACTCACCGGCCGACATTTATCGCCTGCGCAATCATCGGGACGAACTGATCGGACGTGAGGGGTGGAAGGACCGATCGGTCGACAATCTTTTTGCGGCGATCGAAGCCAAACGGGCACCGGATCCTTCAAAGTTTCTCTTTGGTCTTGGCATCCGCCACGTCGGGGTCGTGACGGCCAAAGACCTTCTCAAATGCTTCGCGACGATTGAGGAGCTCGAGCGCGTTGCACGTTCCCAGGATGGCGCCCGAAGTCTTGGATCTGTTGAAGGCGTGGGACCGGCGGTCGCTGAGGCGCTCGTCGATTTCTTTTGCGAACCTCATAATCAGGCTGTCATCCAGGACCTTTTGTCCCAAGTCTCGCCTATGGCGTTTGTCAGCGAGGCGAAAGAAACGCAATGGAGCGGAAAGACGATCGTCTTTACCGGTAGTCTCGAGACAATGAGCCGCGACGAGGCGAAGTCCCAGGCCGAGCGCCTCGGCGCCCGTTCCGCGGGCTCCGTCAGCGCAAAAACGGACCTGGTCGTTGCCGGTCCAGGAGCGGGCTCCAAGCTTAAGAAAGCCGAACAGCTCGGAATTCGAATTATCGGCGAAGCGGACTGGGCGAAAATCGTCGCCGAGAGCTAGTCTCGTGAAGGTGCTTACCGCTGGTTTTCCGTTCGGCGAATGAAATCTGCGACATTGTCGTGAAGCTCAACAAGCGTCGGCGGATGCACGTAAACCATGTGTCCTGACTGATAATAATGATATTCGATATTGTTCTGAAGATTGGGCGGAATGTCCAAATGATGCATTTCGGTCCACCCCTCGAAATAGGGCGTTGAAACGTCGAAATAGCCCCCGTTCACCATCACTTTCAGAAACGGATTCTGCTTCATCGCGGAGGCAAGATCGGGAAGAACGTTGGGAAGCATGATGAGTGGCTTGCTCGCGCCGGGCGGCTGATGCTTGTAATCCCATTTGCCGTAAATCGGGATTCCGGACTTGAAGCTGACCGACGGATCGTAATGCAACCGGTCGCGGACATAGACATGATATGCGGCGATATACGCCGCTCCCAGCGCCGAACCCTGCGGATCGTAGCTCGCAACCTTGCTCAACGGATCGAGCGTCGCACCTAAAAAGCGCGTGTCGAGGGTTCCGGTGGTCAATTCCTCCTTTGCCAGAAGCTCCTTTTGAAACGCGCCATATTCGATCCTGAGGTTGGATTTGAGAAGATAGGGAATGGGGAGGCCGGTAAAGGTGGAAAGCTGAGCTGCAATGCGCTGGCGTTCCGAATCGGGGAGTGAATTGCCCTCGAGGAGCGCGTGAGCGTAGTCGGTCGTTGCGAAATGCTCGACCTGATCGAGAAAGGCTCGAAGATCGGCTGGCCGATTGGCCACTTTGTCAAAATACCAGGCTGTCGCAGCATAGGTCGGCAGCGAAACGATATAGGGCATGTCGACCCCGGGGTTAAGCTGCGGGTCATCGGGCATGAAGTCCCAATTGAGAATATCCGAAAGAAGGATGACTCCATTGAGGTCGACGTCCGCGCGCTGAAGCGCAAGTGACAGCCCAGCCGCACGCATCGTTCCGTAGCTTTCGCCGAAAACATATTTGGGCGAATTCCAGCGATCATATTTGGTCAGAAACTGCGTGATGAAATCGGTGAATGCGTGGATGTCCTGATCGACGCCATAGAAGGCCTTTTCCTTGTCCTTTCCAGCAATTCGGCTGAAGCCCGTTCCTGGCGCATCGACGAAGACGAGATCCGACGCATCAAGCAAGCTCTCGCTATTATCGACGTCCGAATAGGGTGCCGGGGATGAATGTTTCGCGTCCGCTGTCTGGACCCGAACCGGTCCGAACGCGCCCATATGAAGCCAGACACTCGACGAGCCGGGACCGCCGTTGAATAAAAATGTGATCGGTCGTCCGGCCTGAGGCGCTCCTGTCTCGAAATAGGCAGTGTAGAACATTGAGGCTTCGGCTTTTGGGGCCGGCTTGGTCTTGTCGGACGAACCGGAGCTGTCGTCGGACGCTTCATCGCCCTGGTCGGCATCGTCCCAACCTGCAGCGTGAACCACGAGCGTTCCGGCAATGGCGTCATAGGCGATCGGTTGGCCGCCAATAATGACCGTTCCGTTCGAATGAACTTCGCTTGGTCGGAATTGATGAGAGTTTGTGGCTTCGTTGTCCTTGCGCTCCGTTGGAGCCGAGGTCGTCGAGGCTTCGTGCCTTGGGGGATGAGTAGCCTGAACGCGGCGGTGGGGAGTTGCTCCAACAGAAGGAACTGCGGCGAAGGCCACAAGCGATGAAAGAGCAAAAAGCGTTGGACGGTTCATTGTCATAGGTGTTGCAGTGCCGCTCCTTGGGAGCAAGCGGAAATGGGCGATTAAAGTGGACGTTCGCAAACGAGCGCGGGCCATTCCCCAAACCCTCGCTCGCGGACACTCAATCCCTCGTTCTCATAGGCTTTTGTAACGGCCTCGAGCTGGCTTTCGAGTAGTCCTGCTAGGATGATCACGCCGTTAGGCTCGAGCGCGTCTGCAAACGCCGTGGCAAGACCGATCAATGGCCCAGCCAGAATGTTCGCAATGAGGAGATCGAATGGTGAGCGCGCTAAAATCAGCGGCGAATCCATGCCGTCGGCGGTCGCGAACAGAAGTTCGCCCGGACCATGGCCGGGAGAAAATCCGTTGATGAGCGCATTTTCCTTTGCGACGTCAATTGCCGTCGCGTCGATATCGGCTGCAAGACATTTTGCCCGCGGCCAGAGCGCGAGCGATGCGAAGGCGAGGATTCCGGTACCGGTTCCGATATCTGCGATATTGGAGAAGTTTGCGCCCGCGCGTTCGAGCCGATCGAGCGCTTCGAGACAATTGCTCGTGGTGGCATGCTGGCCCGTTCCAAAGGCGAGACCTGCGTCAATCTCGAAACTGACGGTTCCTGGAGGAATGTTCCGGTGCGTGGGTGTGTGCACATAAAAACGCCCGGCGCGAATTGGATGAAGGCCGGCCTGGCTCATCGTGACCCAGTCGGCCTCAGCAAGCTCCTCGACGATCGGAGTTCCGCTTCCAAGTTTTTGAACGATTTTGAGTTCTAAATCGTCCGGGCGATGTTCGAAATACGCGTGGATCAGCCATTCGTCGGGCCGGTCCGGATCGGGCTCGTCGGCAACGATCACCGGAGGGTCGGCGGATTGAGTGAACAGGTCGTCGCCGCCTTGGGCAATCCGTTCGCCTTCAGCGCGTGTGCACGAAAGCGTGATCCGGAAGCTCATTGGCCTCCCGCGTGCTCGTGGGCGAGGCGGTCATCGAGTTCCTTGCTAAGTTTTGCCGAATAGTCGCGGCAGGCATTGCTGTCCTCGAGCGGCGCTTCCCCTCCAAGGCGCCTCACCATGTTGCTCGCCGAGGGGTGCGGGGAGAGAAGAATGTCACAATTGAGTGCAGAGACTTTCGCAAGGCTCGCTTGGAATGCAGCGACGTAAGCAGGGTGATCGCTGAAACGGTAGGCCGTGCTGCTGACGGGCGTCAGACTATCGGCATAAACGATTTGTCTGCAGACGCCGTCCTGGCAGCTTCCCCAGTGCCAGGTCACTGCTCCTGGCGTGTGACCAGGCGTTGTCGCGGCAATGACGATGCTGTTTCCGACGCGCACCTGTTCACCATCGCTGATGATTTGGTCGGCCTGGACTGCGGGGAAGTTTTGGCCAGGTCCCGCCTGCGGGTCGTTTGGCGATGGAGTTCCACTATCGAGCGCAAGTGCCTCCACCTTGGAGGCAACAACCTGCGCCCCGGTCATTCTCTGAAGCTTCGCAAGACCTCCTGCATGATCGAAATGTTCATGACTGAGCAGAAGATATTTTACGTCGCTGAGGCGAAACCCCAATTTCGTGATGTTGGCCCCAATGAGGTCGGCATCCTTTTCCGTGCCTCCGTCGATTAGAATATCGCCAGCCGGATCGGTGATCAGGATCGATGAAATCCCGCAGGTTCCAACAAGATAGGTGTTTCCGAAAATTCGAACTGGCGGAGCGGGTTTGTTATAATCGTCCCACTCCTTGCACGTCGACGCAAACTCCGGACCGGCAATTTCAATCGGCGCAATCGGATGTTCGATCTGTGCCGGATGTCCGAGCGGAATGACGACCTGGACGGCCGCAGCCAGGACGCTAGCGAACATAGCTTGCGCCGTTGACGTCGATAATTGTTCCGGTCGCCGACGGCGGAGCTTCGGTCGAGAGCCAGTGGATCACTTTTGCAACCTCGTCGGTCGTGGCCACTCGCCCAAGCGGAATGTCGGCGAGGATCTGAGCTCCGCCTCGGCCCTCAAGATATTCCGCCGTCATCTCGGAAACGGTAAAACCCGGAGTCACTCCGAAACAGAGGATTTGCTCACTCGCATAGCCCCGGGCAATCGTTTTGGTCATTCCGACCATTGCCGCTTTTGAGGCGGCATAATGCCAGTGCTGCGGCGAATCTCCGCGATAGGCGGCTCGGCTTGCGACATTGACGATGCGTCCGCCGCTTCCGCCGTCCAGAAAGTGCGAGACGGCGAGACGCGAAAGGTCCGCCGCAGCTTGGAGATTGATGGTCATCGTCCGGTGCCACGAACGATGCCATTCCTGGTCCGGTGCATTGTCGGAAACGGCTT
Source organism: uncultured Alphaproteobacteria bacterium (assembly GCA_963703055.1). Classification (GTDB taxonomy): domain Bacteria; phylum Pseudomonadota; class Alphaproteobacteria; order Sphingomonadales; family Sphingomonadaceae; genus Sphingomicrobium. Next base: position 2,096,942 of record OY969784.1, read on the forward strand.
CGTAAATGCCGGCATTGTTGACGAGCACGTCGATCTTGCCGCCGAGTTCATCGAGTGCGGTGTCCCAAATATCTCTTGGGGCACTTTGGTCGGCAAGGTCGCCCGCAATGAGGCTCTCGCTGCCGCGTGTCGAATGCCCCACGACATGATGGCCCGTTTTCTTGAATAGAGCGAATGCTGAAGCTCCAATTCCGCGGCTCGCGCCAGTGATCAGGATATTCATGACGGCCGATTAGTCCAGCGCGACCGCCGATGCGAGGCTGCAATTCGACGAACGAATGGGAATTGACGAGCGGTTGAGTTCCGCTTGTCGAATTCTGATTAGGCGGCGATCCCGTTCACGAAGTCCGTCGTCGTCGAGTTAAAGCTCGCGATCTGCTCCGAAAAATGGCCAAAACCCTGTTCGACCTGATCGATGTCCCTTGCAACGTTCTCGGTGTCAGCCCGGATCGCTGCAATCGTCGAGCTCATCGAGTCGGCGGCAAGAGCGGTCTCGTCGACCGCGGCCGTGATCATCGTCACGGTTTGTGCCTGAAGTTCCATCGCCTGGCGAATGCGATCGGCTGAGCTTTGCACCTCTTCGACGGTTCCCTGGATGGACGCATTGGATTCGACTGTCTGCCGTGTTGCCTGCTGAATCGCAGTGATCTTGGCTGTGATGTCGTCGGTCGCCCGAGCGGTCTGCGACGCAAGGCTTTTGACTTCCTGAGCGACGACCGCAAATCCACGACCGGCATCGCCCGCGCGCGCCGCTTCGATGGTCGCGTTCAGGGCAAGAAGATTGGTCTGGCCGGCAATGTCTCGAATGAGACTGAGGATCAATTCAATCGCTTCGACATGGGCAGACAAAGCTTTGCTCATCTTGACGGCCTGGCTTGCCTGGTCGCCGGCGCGAATCGCGACATCAGCTGCAACTTCGACTTCGGCCCGAGCATCCTCGATTGCACGAATTAGCCCGGCTGCAGTCTGCGCGGCCTCGCGCATCGCAACTGCCGATTGTTCAGCGGCTGCTGCGACTTCGCTGGTTTTCCCGAGCATGCCTCGAGCCGAAGCCGCAGTCGAACGGGTTCGATCGGTCAAACTTCGCGATTGGTCGGTGCTCGCTCGTACCAGTTCGGCGACATGCCGCTGGAACTGTTCGCTCTCGCTGCCGCGCTGGTCGGCTGCGCAAATCGCCTCAAGCAATGCCACCTGGGCAAGAACGATATCGGTTTCAAACGCACTGATTCGATAGAAGGCGCCGAGGCATTTGTGCAAAAGCTTGGGATCGTTTGAAAGGCGTTCAACCATTGCGGCCATGATCCGGTCGGCGGTTTGAGCGCGCGCAGCCATATAGGCGGGGACCGAAGTCTTCTCGCGAAAAATCTGGCGACCATATTCGGCAACCTTCTGAATCCATTCGCGGTCGACTTTTCCACTAAAGGTTGAAGTCAGCTGTTCCGCGCGTTCAGGGCCGAATTGCGCCTGGATTTCCGCACTGATCAATTCGCCCGCGTTCTGGCGAAGGATCTCGATGTCGCGATCGAGCGCTCCCCCGGGATTGTAGCATGCAATTCGGGCAGTGACCTGCTCCTCAGTCAGCCACTGGAGCCTTCCAGTCTCGCCATTCATTCGTCCGCTCTCCGTCACTGCATCGCCTTCCATCGGCTCTTCAGGAACAACTCATGGATCGCGAATGGTTAAGACGCGGTTAGGCTGCGACACGAATTCATCGATCGGACCGCCGGAAACTTGCCTGTCGCGGGACCGCGCCGTAAGCGGGCCGGATCCTAGCCGCCAGCGCGGCACGCATCCATGGAAAGTCCAGGCTTGATGCCCGAAACCAGACCTCGACCGCTATCGCCCCATCTTACAATCTGGCGCTGGGGCCCGAACATGGTGGTATCCATTCTTCACCGTGCAACGGGAATCGCACTTTCCGTTGCCGGACTTGCCGTCCTCGCCTGGTGGTTGATGGCGCTTGCACGTGGGCCCGATTCCTATGGCGAGTTCGCCAAGGCTGCACACAGCCCGATCGGATTCATCGTTCTTGTTGGTCTCAGTTGGAGCTTCTTTCAGCACCTGCTCTCCGGGCTTCGTCATCTTGTCATGGACAGCGGTTCAGCCTTCGAGCTTGAAACCAACAAGAGATTTGCGATCCTGACGATCATCGGATCGCTCATTCTTACGATTCTTCTGTGGATTTGGGTCGCTGGAGTGAGGCCATGAGCATCGGGGAAAGCTCAACTCCCCTCGGCAAGGCCCGGGGACTTGGCTCCGCTCGAAGCGGCGGTGAACATTGGCTGACGGAGCGAGTCACGAGCATCGCGCTTCTGCTCCTTGGTGTGTGGTTTGTTGCTTCGCTCCTGTTTCTTCCCGCACTTGACGAGCGCACTTTGACCGAATGGTTGAGAGCTCCGACCGGTGCGATCCCGATGGCGCTTCTGGTGATTGTCGGGTTCAAGCATGCGCTCGATGGAATGAAGGTCTTCATCGAGGATTATGTCCATGAAGAAGGCGCGAGGTTCGTCGTCACCACGCTCCTTCTCTTCTGCGCGGTTTCGGGTGCTGCAATCGCCTTATACGCTCTTGGCCTCCTGTCGTTCGGGGGCGCCGCGTGAGCGCTTATGAGATCATCGATCACACCTACGACGTCGTTGTTGTGGGTGCGGGAGGTTCGGGTCTCAGAGCGACAATGGGTTCGGCCGAAAACGGCCTGAAAACTGCGTGCATTACGAAGGTCTTTCCGACCCGAAGCCATACCGTCGCTGCTCAGGGTGGGATCGCGGCAAGCCTTGGCAACATGAGCCCTGATCACTGGACCTGGCACATGTATGACACCGTCAAGGGATCCGACTGGCTCGGCGACCAGGACGCGATCGAATATATGTGCCGCGAGGCTCCTGCCGCGGTGATTGAGCTCGAGCATATGGGGCTTCCGTTCAGCCGGACGGCGGACGGGCGAATTTACCAGCGCGCATTCGGCGGAATGACCCAGAATATGGGGGAAGGTCCGCCTGCGCTGCGCACTTGTGCCGCAGCCGACCGAACCGGTCATGCAATGCTTCACACGCTCTATTCGCAAAGCCTGAAGCATGATGCGGATTTCTTCGTCGAATATTTCGCGATCGACCTCATCATGGAAAATGGGGTTTGCAGGGGTGTCGTTGCCTTGTGTCTCGATGATGGTTCGATCCACCGGTTCCGATCGCAGGCGGTGGTTCTGGCAACGGGAGGCTATGGCCGGGTCTACTTCAGCGCGACTTCCGCTCACACCTGCACCGGTGATGGCAATGCCATGGTCCTTCGCGCCGGTTTGCCGCTCCAGGACATGGAATTTGTTCAATTTCACCCGACCGGGATTTATGGCGCCGGGGTATTGATCACGGAAGGGGCTCGCGGCGAGGGCGGTTATCTCACCAACAGCGAAGGTGAGCGCTTCATGGAGCGCTACGCGCCCCATGCTAAAGACCTTGCAAGCCGCGACGTCGTTTCGCGCTCAGAAGCGATGGAGATCCGCGAAGGCCGGGGCGTCGGTGACCACAAGGATCACATCTTTCTTCATCTCGACCACATCGATCCCAAGATCCTTGCCGAGCGCCTCCCGGGCATCACCGAAACAGCGAAGACCTTCGCGGGGGTTGACCTTACCCGTCAGCCGATCCCGGTTGCACCAACGGTCCACTATACGATGGGCGGAATTCCGACCAACTATCACGGCGAAGTCGTCACCTTGAAGAACGGCGAGCCCGATCATGTCGTTGAGGGTCTGTTCGCTGTCGGCGAAGCCGCGTGCGTCAGCGTCCATGGCGCGAACCGGTTGGGGTCGAACAGCCTCATCGATCTCGTCGTATTCGGACGTGCAACGGGTCTAAGGCTCGCTGAAGTCGTGAAACCGGGCATCATCCAAAAGCAACTTGCTGAAAATTCAGCCGAATTTGCGCTGTCGCGCCTGGACAGGTTCCGCAATGCCGAAGGGGCAAGCCCGACGGCCGAAATTCGGCTCGAGATGCAGCGCACGATGCAGTCCGACTGTGCCGTTTTCCGAACCGACAGATCGCTTGCCGAAGGCGTTGAGAAGATTGACGGGATTTACGAGAAGATGAGTGACGTCCGAGTGACGGATCGAAGCCTCATCTGGAACAGCGATCTTGTGGAAACTCTCGAGCTCGACAATCTCCTCGCGCAGGCGGTGGTGACGATGCACTGCGCTGCAAACCGCAAGGAAAGCCGCGGCGCGCATATGCAGGAGGATTACCCCGAGCGGGACGACAAGAACTGGATGAAGCATACGATCGCCTGGTTCGACAGCTGGGGCGGGAAGTGGCCAAAGGACGGCGTCAAAATCGATTATCGTCCGGTCCACGGGTTCACCCTGACCGACGACATCGCGTACATCGAACCCAAGAAACGCGTTTATTGAGGGCATTTCAAAGCCTTCGCCGAAACGCGAGCGCTATCGGATCGGCTTTAGCTCGGCGGCGTAGAATTTCGCCTTTTGCGCGTAATGCGCTGCGGACATGCGGAGCGTCCGCCGCTCTTCGTCTGTAATTTTGCGAACCACACGTGCAGGAACGCCCAGAATGAGGCTTCCCTTGGGAAAGCTTCGACCTTCGGTGACCAGCGCTCCGGCTCCAACGATACAATCCGTTTCGATGGTCGCGCCATTGAGAATTCGAGCAGCCATTCCGATGAGGCAGTCTGGCGCAATGGTGCAGCCATGAAGGATCGCCTGATGGCCGACGGTCACTCGAGCACCGATCATTAGCGGGAAATCGGAGTCGCTGTGACCAATTGCACCATCCTGAAAGTTCGTTTCGTCGCCAAGAATGATCGGAGTGTTGTCGCCGCGAAGTACGGCCCCGAACCAGACGCTTGCAGCGGTGCCGAGACGCACATCACCGATCAGGTCGGCCGACGGAGCAACCCACGCCTGGTTGCTGAGCTGAGGTTCGGCGCTTCCGATGCGGTATAATGTCATTTCACCTGGTCGCTCGGTCTTTTGCGCCGTCTCGACGGCTCGTTGTGAGAGAAATGGTGCCCAAGAAGGGAAAGGGCGCCATGACCAAGAAAATGGCGGATTCGAGCTATTCCCACGCTCGCCCGACGGGCCCATTGTAACGCCTGTTTGTAGCGCCTCGTCAAGACGAAGTTGTCAGCTTTAACGAGGGTTCGTCCGCTTCATATATTGCTGCGCCGCATTACTGAGGGAAACCGGCGCGGCGAGGCCAACAGTTCGACGAGTCGATCTGCGTGGACTTCATCTCAATCCTCCTCAATGGAATATTTTCTTAAAGTACGGCAGATTTTGGAATCGCTCGAAACGCGCAACTGGTACGCTCGTCCCGAGAATGCGGGAGGAATTATGAGGGAGATTCTCCGAGGTGGCTCGCAACTATGCTGTCGTCTGTGGCCCTTAATCGCGATCGGAGTTGCTGCTGCGTCGCTTTCAGGCGGTGCCGCCGCGGACGCGGCACCTTCGAAGATTGCCAGCTATTTCAAGCCCTTCGCGACTACGAACAATCTTGCCGGCTCGGTTCTGGTCGTACGCGGCGGGAAGGCTGTCTTCGCCCGCAGCTACGGGTACGCGGACCAGGAAGGGCGAATTCCGAACGGCCCGGATACGCGCTTCCACATTGCCTCGATGTCGATCCTGTTCACGTCGACCGCCGTTCTGCGCCTGATTGACCAGCGCAAGCTGTCCTTTGACACGCTCGTCTCGGAGATCGTGCCTGGGGTCCCGAACGGCGACAGGATCACGATCCGCAACCTGCTTTTGCAAAATTCAAACTTACCGGACATCAACGACGACCTGCCCGACGCCAAATACCAGGCGCTGATGAATGCCCATCAAACTCCTCAAAGCCTGGTCGATGCAGTCCGGTCGCTTCCGACCCATGGCGAGCCGGGCGGCGAACCCAAGCGCGAGGAGCATACGGGTCAGAACCTGCTCGCCTTGATTATCGAGAAAAAGACGGGCCTGCCGTTCGCCGCCGCCATGCAGCGCCTGGTGTTCGAGCCATTCGGAATGCGGAACAGCGGGATCGACGATGACCGTCCGCTGAAAGGCCCGGTCGCAGTCGGATACCGCCCCAAGGGAACGTTCGGCCTGACGCCTTCGCCTGCCTTCCACTGGTCGGCCAAGCCGGGCAACGGATCGGCCTACACGAGCGTCGGCGACGAGCGGAAGTGGCTCCAGGCTATCAGCTACGGGCCGCTGCTGTCCGAAAGCAGCCGCAGGGCCATGCTCCAAACTGAAGACGGCTTCGGGTGGGCCAGGAGCAAAAAGCAGAGTTCGCGGCTGGGCCAGAGCGTCCTGATCTCCAATGGCCGGGCGCCAGGCTTCTCAGCGATCCTCGAGTACCTGCCGCAAGACAATCTCGCCGTCATCGTTCTCACCAACATCGAGCATGACGCCAATCCGATCATCATCCCCGAGCTGACCGCGATGGTGATGGGGAAGCCGTACAAGGCGTTCGATTTCGAGCCCGTACCGCAGGAGCTCGTCGGACGCCCGGCAGGTGACTTCCAGTTCGGCCCCGATTTCTATCGCAAGTCGGCGACGCTAACCCTCGCTACGGATGCCAAGGGAACCGCTCTTTACTGGCCCGGCGGTCCCGAGGACCCGCTTCTGCCGATCGCGAAAGACAAGTTCATCGACCGTTATTATTGGAGCCCCGTGACCCTCGAGCGGGGGTTTGACGGCAATCTGATCTCGCTCGACTTCGGCCAATTCCGCGGTGTGCGGCGTTAGGCATCCAATGTCTTGTCTTCGGCCTGTTTGTGCAGCCGTTGAAAGGACTGCAGGCCCTGATGGAGTCCGCGAGCTCGATCCCAATCTGCAATGCAGCCTCCGATTGCGCAGTTGAAGCGGTCAATCGTCGGTTAGATAGACGAACAAGATGGTGATCGCGGAGATCGCCGCGAAGTCGAAGGCATGGTCCTGCGAGCCCGAGCCCATCGGCGTCTGCCACATTTCGAAGAAGGCGCCGCCGATGGTGACGAACAAGCCGAACCAGGTCAGCAGCGCGATGCCGCCAGCCCAGACGCCGGCGATCTTGGCGGCGTGGAATTCTTTGGCGGTGCCGATCCTCGCGGCGAACAGGTCCCACGCGCCCTTGAGGCCAAAGAAGCCGACCGCGAACTCGCCGACGAGCGCGACAATCAGCGCGGCGTAGTGGAGCGCGGAGCTGTTGCTGTAGAAGAACAAGGTATGCGGATAAGTCTCATGGCCGCTTCCTGAGATGACATAGGCCAGCGCGTCCTTCGCCTGTCTGAAATTGGCGACGTTCTGGAGCGCGCAAAACAGGCCGTTCAGCCCGACGGTCAGGACTAGCAAGCATTTCAGAATGCGGATCACGTTGGCCCCCTCAATCAAAGGTGAAGCGTAGCATAAATCGAACGCTGGGTTCGAAATGTCAGCTTCGGGGTCGGACTTGGACGCGAGCCGCTATCCGCTTCTGGGCGGTTTGCGCGCGAAAGCCGCCCTTAGTCCACCAAAACAGACGGGGCATTTGCCTAGTCGATTTTGGGCCACGAGTTCCGCGATTTTCTCAGGCTCCCTCTCGATCAGCCAGCGGAGAAAAACGATGGGAGAATCGGTCGTCGTCGCTTGCTTCGTCGTGATGCTAAACCGAAGTCGGGCCGCTCCAGTGCATCCGAGCCAACGAAACGAAGCTGACGCGTGGCGCGGAAGCAACGTGGAATTCGGGCTGGAGCCCGCGGCGGGGAGGCGGCTTTAGGCGTCTCCACCGGCACAATTAGCTCGCTGCGGCTGATGTGGGCGTGCAGCTCCTCGGGAAACGGACCACGATCTTCTAGCCGGCGGATTTCAGGTGGCGAACGTATGGCGCTTTGACTCCCATACGACAGGCTCCGAATGGTGCGCTTTGTAGCGCAGCTGTGTAGCGTCGGAGCGAACCGAAGCGGCTCTATTCCGTCTTTTCCTTGGATTGCAACCGCTTACGCAGCGCATGGTGCCCAAGAGAGGACTCGAACCTCCACGGCCGTTAGGCCACTGGTACCTGAAACCAGCGCGTCTACCAATTCCGCCACCTGGGCACGGGGCTTTGAGCTTTCCGGCAGGCGGCGGCGCTTAGAAGGCGCTCCCGTGCCTTGTCAATCTAGGAACTGAACCGCTATCGCCCCGGCCTATGATCAGCATGGCAGAACAGCTTGTGACCGTCTTTGGCGGCGGCGGGTTCATTGGACGTTATGTCTGCGAACATCTTTTCAAAGCAGGAGTTCGAGTTCGCATTGCGCAGCGCGATCCAAGGAAGGCCTATATTGTCCAGCCTCTGGGGAAGGTTGGATATTTCGGATTCGAACAGGCTGACATCACCAACCGCAACAGCGTTTGCAATGCGGTCAAAGATGCCACTGCAGTAATCAATCTGTGCGGTGTGTTCGGAAAGAAAATGCAGTCGGTCCACGTCGAAGGCGCCCGCAATGTCGCTGAAGCGGCTCGCGAAGCGGGATCAGCCGCGATGGTCCATGTTTCGGCGATCGGTGCCGACGTTCAATCGCAGTCGAACTATGGCCGTACGAAGGGTGAAGGCGAAAACGCCGTTCGAGCAGCGTTTCCCGAAGCGACCATCATCCGGCCTTCTCTCGTTTTTGGTCCGGAAGACGATCTGACCAACCGCTTTGCGGCGATGGCGCGACTTCCATTTCTTCCGATCATTGCCGCCCGCAGAAACTTTCAGCCCGTCTATGTTCGCGATCTCGCATCGGCGATTGCCATGGCGGCCCTCGATCCGGATCGGTTCGGAACGAAGACGTATGAGATCGGCGGCCCGCAAATGATGAGCATGACCGAGCTTCACCGTGCAATTCTCGAGATCACGGATCAGGATCCCGAGATCATTTCAGTACCGGACGCAATCGTGAGCCTCGTCGCGCGGTTCGGAGCGCTCCCAGGCGCCCCCTTAAATCGCGATCAGTGGCTGATGCTTCAACGAGACAATGTGCCTTCGGATGGCTCGACTGGCCTTGGCGCCTTCGGGCTCGAACCAACTCCGCTTGCGGCAGTGGCTTACGAATGGCTTGCGAGATTTCGCCGGGGCGGAAAATTTTTCCGACGGCGATTTAATTTGACGCCGACTTTCTGAGCGGCTGCATTCCCTCAATGCCCATTATTATAATCGCGATCATTCTTGGTATCGTCGAAGGCGTTACCGAGTTCCTTCCAGTCTCTTCGACTGGCCACCTCATCCTTGCGACCGAGCTACTCGGTTTTGACGCCGCCAAATGGGAGGCCTTCAACGTTATCATTCAACTTGGCGCCATCCTTGCGATCGTCGTTCTTTATTGGCGCACGTTCTGGGCGGTCCTCGAAGGTCTCTTCAAATCCAGTGCCATCTCGTGGCACTTCGTCCGCAATGTCCTCATTGGTTTTCTTCCCTCCGCGGTCCTGGGCTTCATTCTTATCAAGCATATCGAAGCCCTACTTGGTGATCCGAAAGTGGTTGCAGTCGCTTTCATAGTGGGCGGAATTGCAATCCTCGTCATCGAGCGGCTGGCGAGACGGTCGGACGTCGTTGGAGTGGCGGAAATGCCCGCGGCGACCGCGGTCGCAATCGGCTTTGCGCAATGCCTTGCAATGATCCCTGGAGTCAGTCGGTCAGGCGCGACAATCATGGGTGCTTTGTCGCTGGGCGTTGAGCGACGGACCGCGGCAGAGTTCAGTTTCTTCCTCGCAATTCCAACGATGATCGGAGCCACCACGCTCGAGTTCGTAAAACATCGGCATGACATTCTTGCCGGCGCTCATGGCGTTGGGTTTGGAATTGTCGCAATCGGGTTCGTCGTCAGCTTTCTTGTCGCGCTCGTCGTGGTCCGGGCATTTGTTCAGTATATTTCCCGCCACGGCTTTGCGCCCTTTGCCTGGTACAGGATCGTCGTTGGCGCGGCCGCTCTCGTTTGGCTTTATGCCCGCTGATTTCCCTTTCGGCATCTGTTGCACTAGATTGGCGAGGAAATAGAGGAGCTTAGCGTTTGATCATTCGCCCTGTCCTAGTCCTCCTACCGTTCGCTTTGTGGGGAACGTCGGTTTCTGCGCAAGTTCCCGCGCCGTCAGCTTCCCACGACGTTGGAGCACATCAGGTGCCCGTCATCGATCGCGCGAGTGCCGACCAGCTCGCGAACGCCGCCAAGGCGCTTTCGAATGCGCTGATGAAGCTCAAGGTCGGAGCGCTTCAGTCCGCACTTGAAGGTCGAACTTCGACGCATGCCCAAAAGAACCTCACGCTTGGCGATCTTGCGCGTCGCAAGGATCCCGATTTCGAGCGTCACCTTAACCAGCAGATCGAAGCGGCAAAGCCGAGGATCGAGCAGGGCGTCAACGCGCTGAACGATGCCCTTCCAGCGATCGAAGAAAGTCTTGAAACTGCCCAACGCTCGATCGAACGAGCCATGGCCAATATGCCTGACCCCAATTACCCCAAGCGCTAGGCTCGTTTTGGTCACGGATGAGCGAATTTTTTTTCCGCTATTGATGCCTTGTGGCGGCCTCAACGCGCGCTAAAGCTGCCGCACCATGTGGCAGCTTTTCCAATTCCCGCTCTGCCCCTTTTCGCGAAAGGTTCGGCTGGTGCTGGCCGAGAAAGGGATCGGCCACGAGCTCGTACGGGAAAGCCCATGGGAACGACGGGACGAATTCATTGATCTCAATCCGGCGGGCGAAACCCCAGTCATGGTCGAGCCCGATCAGGGCGTTACTCTTATCGGATCACAGCCGATCGTCGAATATTTCGATGAGACCATCGATCGGATGCCGATGATCCATGGCAATGCCCAGCTTCGCGCTGAGATTCGCCGCATGACCGAATGGTTCGACATCAAACTCTATCGCGAGGCTGTCGAGCCGATGATGAACGAACGGATGCGCAAACGCCTCGTCAATCGCGAAAGTCCTGACACGAGAGTGCTTCGCGAGGCCATGCGGACGGCGAGCGAGCATCTCGATTATCTCGATTATCTGCTGGACCATCGCCGCTGGCTTGCGGGACCAGGGCTTAGTCTCGCGGATTTCACAGCAGCGGCGCATCTGAGCGTGATCGATTATCTCGGAGCCCTCGACTGGAGAGGCCACAAGCAAACCAAGGACTGGTATGCGGTCATGAAGTCGCGGCCCTGCTTTCGCCCGCTGCTCGGCGAAAGAATGGAAGTCATTGTTCCACCGTCCCACTACGACAAGGTGGATTTTTAAGAGACTGGACCTCGGAGCGAACCGTTCACGCGTAATCGCTCGGTTCGACTTTCAACTCCTTCGATCAGGCGGTCATCAAGGTTCCACGAAGAACCTTTTCCTCAAGCGTTCTTCCAGCGCCAAGAGCGACGCAGATCATCGGTTCGTCCGCGATCCTGACCGGAAGTCCGGTCGCATCTTGAAGGACCGTATCGAACCCCCTTAGAAGCGATCCGCCGCCGGTCAGAGTGATGCCTTGATCAATGACATCGGCGGCGATCTCGGGCTGTGTATTCTCAAGCGCAGTTCGAACCACTTCAATGATCTGGTTCACCGGTTCGCTAAGAGCATCGGCTGCCTGCGCCTGGGAAAGGATGATTTCCGCAGGCATTCCGCGACCAACGTCCCGACCCCGAACTCGCGTCGTCATTCCGACCCCGTCGCCGGGTCGGACAGCCGAACCGATTTCGAGTTTGACCCGTTCGGCCGTTCCTTCGCCTATCAGGAGATTGAAATTTCGTCTCACGAACGAGGTGATTGCATCATCCATGCGATCGCCCCCGACGCGCGATGAGCGGCTGAACGCCAGGCCCTGGAGTGAAATCACTCCGACCTCGGTTGTCCCGCCGCCGATATCCACGACCATCGAACCAATCGGTTCGGCCACCGGAAGTCCAGCGCCGATCGCCGCCGCCATCGGCTCTTCGATCAGTGACACCCGGTCGGCCCCAGCGTTGCTGACTGCGTCCCGGATTGCGCGGCGTTCGACCGAAGTCGCGCCCGAGGGGATGCAAATCACGACCTCCGGTCCGCGTGAAAAGCGGCTCGGGCCGCCGTGCGCCTTTCGGATGAAATGCTTGATCATTTCTTCTGCAACTTCGAGGTCGGCGATCACGCCATTGCGCAAAGGTCGGATCGTTCTCAGATTTTCGGGTGTCTTGCCGAGCATCAGCTTTGCATCATCCCCAACCGCTCGAACGCGGCGGGCGCCGTTGATGGTTTCGATCGCAACCACGGAGGGCTCGTTGGCGACGATGCCAGCTCCGCACACATAGACAACGGTATTTGCTGTTCCGAGATCGATCGCGATCCCTCGCGACGAAAAACTGAACGGTGAACGCATTCGGTGACCCCCCGGTCCTTAGAGTTCTTGTTAAACTTATGGCTTAAGGCGGAGCGCGACAGACGATAGGCCTGTTAACCACGTTAAATGTCGACCGTGAATCCGCTGCGGCGAAGCGATAAGCGTTAAAAGCCCGCGACTTAAGCGTTGGTGGCGCAGATGAGATAGTTCAGTCTCACATCGTCGCTGAGGTGAAGGCCGCGAGCGGGCGACCAGGCAATTCCTTCAAGGTCGAGAAAGCGAAGGCCGCACTTTGCGAGCATGCCCTCGATTTCCTCGGGGCTTAGGAATTTGTCATGATCGTGCGTCCCGCGCGGGATCTGTCCAATCCCTTCCGCGATCGTGATCATCAGAAGCTTTGACCAGGCGGTCGCGTTGGGAGTGGAGAGGATGAGCAGCCCGCCATGCGCAAGCTTTGATCCGAGCGCACGAAGGAAAGTCAGCGGCTCGGCAACATGCTCGATCACTTCCATCGATGTGACGAGATCGAACTTGCCATCGAGATCCTGGACGTCTCCGGCGCGATAATCGATGGAAAGTCCCATCGCTGCCGAATGTTCGCGAGCAACGTTGATGACCGCGCTCGAGGCGTCGATGCCGGTCACTTTTGCACCGAGGCGAGCGAGCGGTTCTGCAAGGAGGCCGGCACCGCATCCGACGTCGAGCGCTGTTCGTCCCTCAAGGGGACAAAAGCTGCACTCATTGCACTGCCAGTGCTGATCGATTTGATCGCGAACATATTTGAGCCGAACCGGATTAAGCTTGTGAAGCATTGCCGAGCGGCCAGTCGGATCCCACCAGTCGGTCGCGAGCGCTCCAAAGCGCTCGGCTTCCGCCTTGACGATCGTCGATGAAGACATGGGTTTTGCAATGGGCCCAAGATCCAAAAAGGGAAAGATATTTGGAACACTAAAAGGGGTCTTTGGAGGCCAACCGTTGCGCGCGTGCAGCCGTCTGCGGTTGCGCCGGCGCTCCTAACAGCTAAGAGCCGCGCCCGGATGGCGCGCATCGTAATGAAATTCGGCGGGACCTCGATGGCCGGGATCGAACGGATCCGGCACGTCGCCGCGCTCGTCAAAAGGGAAGCCGATCGCGGCAACGCGCTAGCGGTTGTGGTCTCCGCAATGGCCGGGGAAACCGATCGTCTGGTCCAGCTCTGCAAAGAGGCTGCCGCCGTTTACGATCCGAGGGAATATGATGTCGTCGTTGCAAGCGGCGAACAGGTCACCGCCGGTCTTCTTGCGATCACCCTTACAGGAATGGGGCTGAACGCGCGCTCCTATATGGGCTGGCAGCTCCCGATCCGAGCCTCCGGTCACAGTTCAGCATTGATCGATCATGTCGATGCAAGCATGCTTGAAAGCGTCTTCGCCCAAGGGGGAATTGCGGTCATCCCGGGGTTTCAGGGGATCACTTCGGACGGCGATCTTGCAACCCTTGGTCGAGGCGGTTCCGATACGTCCGCGGTCGCGCTCGCGGTCGCCCTCAAAGCGGATCGGTGCGACATTTACACCGATGTCGAAGGCGTTTTCACAACCGATCCAAGGATCGTTCCTCGAGCAAGAAAACTTGCCGCAATCACCTATGAGGAAATGCTCGAACTCGCCTCGGTTGGTGCGAAAGTTTTGCAAACCCGGTCGGTCGGCCTTGCAATGCGCTACAATATGTCGCTCCAGGTCCTCTCCTCGTTCGAGGATCGCCCCGGAACGTTGATTGTTGGCGACGAGAAAATCGAGGAGCTCAAGATGGAAAGCCAGCTCGTCACGGGGATTGCCCACGACAAGAACGAGGCGAGGGTGACACTCACCGGCCTTCCTGACCGAGCTGGCACGGTGGCGGAAATTTTCGCGCCGCTCGCAAGGGCCAATATCAACGTCGATATGATCGTTCAGAGCACTCCTGGCCGAGGCGAAAGGAGTTCACTCACCTTCACGGTTGCCAATGATGCTCTTGCCAACGCCGTTGCCGAGCTCGAAAAATCTAAGGACGCGATCGGCTTCGAAGAGATCGCAACCGATACCGACGTCGTCAAAATCAGCACCGTTGGTATCGGCATGCGATCCAATGCCGGAATTGCCGCAAAAATGTTCGAGACCCTCGCCGAACGGGGGATCAATATCCTCGCAATTTCAACATCGGAGATCAAAGTGTCGGTCCTCGTTCCCGAAGACTATACCGAGCTCGCAGTGCGGGTTCTTCACACTGCCTTCGGGCTCGATGCGGAAGCCAGTCAATGAGCGGCGAAGGGCTGATTGCCGAGTCACGGGTCATCAATCACACTATCGGTCGCGCGCGCCTCAAGGAACTGATGCACCGCGGAACCGAGTTCCTTGGTTGCGATGTCGCGATCATGGGCGGCGCGATGAGCTGGGTGAGCGAACGCAGTCTCGTCTCTGCAATTTCCAACGCCGGCGGCTTTGGAGTGATTGCGTGCGGAGCAATGACCCCGGAACTCCTCGATCGGGAAATTGCCGAAACGAGGGCTCGAACGCAGCGGCCCTTTGGGGTCAATCTCATCACCATGCACCCTCAGCTTTCCGAACTGATCGACGTTTGCGCTAAGCACCATGTCGGACATGTGGTTCTTGCGGGCGGCCTTCCTCCGGGCTGGGCGATCGAAAGGATCAAAGCCAACGGAGCCAAATTGATGGCCTTTGCTCCAGCGCTTGCTCTTGCAAAGAAACTGATGCGCTCGGCGGTCGACGCGCTGGTTATCGAGGGAATGGAAGCGGGAGGCCACATCGGCCCGGTTTCGACGTCCGTGCTCGCTCAGGAAATTCTTCCCAACGTCAGCAACGATATCCCGGTATTCGTCGCCGGCGGAATTGGCCGCGGGGAGGCGATCGCAGCTTATCTTGAAATGGGCGCAGTGGGCGTTCAGCTTGGAACCCGCTTCGTTTGCGCGAGCGAAAGCATTGCGCACGCCAATTTCAAAAAAGCGTTCATTCGAGCCTCCGCGCGCGACGCCATTTTATCGGTTCAGATCGACACGCGGCTTCCAGTCATTCCGGTCCGAGCACTCAAGAACCGGGAAACGGAGCGATTTGCAGCCAAGCAGCGCGAGGTCGCTGATCAACTCGACGATGGCGCGATCGAAATGGCCGAGGCGCAGCTCCAGATCGAACATTACTGGGCAGGAGCGCTTCGGCGCGCGGTGATCGACGGCGATATCGAAACTGGCTCGGTCATGGCCGGTCAGTCCGTCGGAATGGTCAACCGCGAAGAGCCCGTCGCCGCAATCATCGAGGAACTGGTCGGCGAAGCCGCCGGTGCGCTCGAAAGCCGGGGCTAAGGGAAGCAAAAATTTGGACCTTAACCCCCGTTTCGGTCAGCCGCGACGAGGGCATTCCAGCGCTTTTCGATCCCGTCGAGCGCAGCAGAAAGGACTGCAAAGCCCCGCATGTTATCGGGTGTTGGAGCTCCGTCCGAACTTTCGACCGCAGTAGCGAGCGCATCGAGGCGCTCGGAAATGCCACGAAGGCTTGAGACGTCGCTGCTCGCTTCTGGAGCCGGAGCCGGTCCGACAAGGGCATCAATCGCATCAAGACGGGTTTTAGCCGCGGGGTCGGAGCGTTTCTCGACCGAGGTTTTGAAATCAGCTGCATCCTGAAGCAAAGAATGTGCTGTTACGCGGGCCGCTTCCAATTCCCGCGCAAGCTGGAATTGGGCGTTGAAGTCCGGCTGGCTCACCGAAATTCTGGGATCTGCGCGAACTTGGAGCGGCTGTCGAAGTGCCTGCCCGTCAACGTCGAGTTCGACCACATAATGGCCCGGCGGTGCCCAGACACCGGAAAAGCCGCCATCGTCCCTGAATGCCGGCGGGGGTGCATAATGAAGGTTCCAAACGAACCGATGCTCTCCTGGAGTGGCTTCGGGCGGGGCCTGAGACAAGGCCCATTCGGGCGCGATATCGAGCTTTGAAAGATCGATTGGCTTAGGCCGGTCCGCGCTGCTGTAACTATTCACCAGCCTTCCTGAAGAATCGAAGATCTGGATCTTGAGCGGAGTTCGCGGAGCCGATTGGAGATTATAGTCGAGATAGGCGCCGAGCGGCGGATTTGCCGCCATCGGTTCGTCCTTGGGCATCGGCGTTCCGGAAAATGCGGGTTCGTTTACTCGAATGGCGTCGGCAATTGGGAAGAGGCGAGTGGATGCCGCAGGAGAGACTGTCAGGGCGCGCAAGAGAACAATGTCGTCGAGCACATAGAATCCGCGCCCATGAGTTGCGATCACGAGATCGGATCCGTGGATCGTGATGTCGCGCACCGACGTCGTTGGAAGCCCGTTTTGAAGCGGTTGCCAATTGTCCCCATCGTCGAAGGAGACGAACAGGCCGCGTTCCGTTCCGGCGAACAGAAGCCCCGGCTGAACAGGATCCTCGCGAACGACATTGACCGAGTTGGGTCCATCTGAAGATGGCAGTCCAACGTCGATTTCGGTCCAAGTCCGACCACCGTCGCGAGTGCGAAGGATGTGCGGCCGCTGATCTTCGAGACGGTGGCGATCGATGGCTGCATAGGCCGTGTTTGGATCGAAATGGGAGGGTTCGATCGTCCCGACTTTCGACCAGGGCGTAAGCGAGGCCGGAGTGACATTTTGCCAATGGCCGCCTTCGTCATCGGTTCGCCAGATGAGACCGTCGTCGGTCCCCGCCCACATCAGGCCGTCTTTCACCGGCGAAGGTCCGAGATCGTAGACGACTCCGCGGCGAACGCCGGCGACCGGAGTGTCGTTTGCAGTTGAAGCATCAAGAGTTGCTGGAACGGCCGGAGCTGGCCGAGTGAGATCGGGACTGATCGGGGTCCAAGTCTGTCCGCCGTTGGTCGTTTTCCAGATTTTCTGATTGGCAAAGAAGAGCGAATGCTCGCGCTTCCCCCAGGTGAGAGGGAGGGTCCAGGTGCGCCGATAATTGTCGGGAAAGGCGAGAGTCGGATCGACGTTTCGAACCTGGCCCGATTTGAGATCGAGCCGATCGACGCGTCCACCGTAGACAAGATCCGGATCGAGCGGATCGGGAGCGATTTCATCACTTTCGCCGCCCGCTGTGACTTCGTGAAAATCTGTCATGTTGATGCCATCAAAATGGCTGTCGTTTCGGCTTGGCACTGCTGCCGCGCCCAAATCCTGCTGCGAACCGTAGATCCGGTATGGATAGCGGTTGTCCGTCGAAACATGATAAAATTGACCCGTCGGCTGATTGAACCAGCTGCTCCAGGTTTCCCCACCGTTCAAAGTGACAAGCGTGCCCTGATCGACGCCAAGAATGCGCCGATCGGGATTTTTGGGATCGATCCACATCGAGTGAAAGTCGTCTCCGGTCGGATCGCCTTTCAAGGGAATGAAGTGAGCGCCGCCGTCGTCGGAACGCAAAATAATCGTATCGCTGACCCAGACCCTGTTTGCGTTCTTGGGATCGGCATTGATCTCGCCGAAATACCAGCCGCGTTCCCAGATCCGTTTGTCCGAGGTTGCCTTGCGCCACGTGGCTCCGGCATCATCCGATCGATAAAGTCCGCCTTCGGACGTGACCGTGCTGTCGACGAGCGCATAAACGCGGCGTGGCGATGCAGGAGTGGTCGCGATGCCGATTCGGGCAGGGTCGGCTGGAAATCCGCGACCGATGATCTTTTGCCAGGTCCGACCACCGTCGAGGGATTTGTAGAGCCCGCTTCCGGGACCGCTCGACGGCGGATAGGTATTCCACGGAGGCCGCCGCGTCTGCCACAGCGCGGCATAGACGATGCGGGAATTCCCCGGCTGGAAGGCAAGGTCGATCGCGCCGCTGTTTTCATCCTTGTAGAGAGTTTTGGTCCAGTGACGCCCGCCGTCGGTTGAACGGAAAACGCCGCGCTCCGCGTTCGGGCCGTAAGGATGCCCGAGAGCGGCGACGAGAAGGACATCGGGATTGGAAGGATCGACGAGGATTTTCCCGATCTGTTGACTGTCTTGAAGCCCGATCGACTGCCAGCTTTTTCCCCCATCGTCGGAGCGAAACATTCCAATGCCCTGGGCAATGTCGCTTCGCATGTCGGCTTCACCGCTTCCGACGTAGATCCGGTTGGGATCAGATCTCGTGACGGCAATGGCTCCAATCGACCCAACGTTCACTTCGTCGAAAATCGGTTGCCACGTCCGGCCTGCATCGTCGGTTCGCCAAACGCCTCCGTTTACCGCCCCGAAATAGAATCGTCTGGGATCCGCCGGATCACCTTCCACCGCCAGGACTCGCCCTCCACGGAACGGGCCGACGGAACGCCAATGAAGGTCCTGAAAAAGATGCGGATCGACGGTCGTCGCCTGTGCTCCGACTGCGAGGCCGATGACCGGCAAAGCGAGCAAATGAAGGCCGTTCATTCTCATGCGCATTCTAGGGCTCTCCAGAGATTCGCTGCCATTGGTAGAGAACTGCAACGGGTGCGCAAGGACGGCTCGACGAGCGGATTTACGGCAAGGGCACGCACGTTGCGGGTGGTCAGGGATTGTTCGCATTCGCGTGACAGGCGGCCGTCCCTTCTGTTAGCCGAAGCGATATGGCCAGGACTGCTGCAACCTCCGCACGCGAGATCCTTATCGGGCTCCACGAAATCATGGCGAAGCGTGCTTCAGCGCAGAGCAAGCTCGACCGCGTCGTCGATCTGATTGCTCAGGCGATGGCAAGCGATGTCTGCTCAATCTATCTGTTGCGAGACAATTTCCTCGAACTGTTTGCAACCCATGGGCTGAGAAAGGAGGCGGTCCACGTCACCCGTCTCAGAATGGGCGAGGGTCTTGTTGGAACGATTGCGGCGGAAGGTCGAATTCTCAATCTTGCCGAAGCCGCGCAGCATCCCGCGTTTGCTTATCGCCCGGAAACGGGCGAGGACCGGTTTCACAGCTTTGCCGGAGTTCCGATTGTCCGGCTCGAAAATGTGATCGGAGTCCTTGCGGTCCAGAACAGCGAGCCTCGCCGTTACGAAGACGTCGAGATCGAGGCGCTTCAGACCGTTGCAATGGTCCTTTCGGAAATGATTGCGGGCGCTCGTCTGGTCGATGGCTCGCGCCGAAGCCGAACGCGCAGTGCCGGACCGCTCCGCCTCTCGGGTTTGAAGCTCGTTTCCGGAATGGCGCGAGGAGAAGCGGTGTTCCACGAACCGCGCGTGACGGTCGAACATACGGTCGCAGAAGACGTCGAGGCTGAACGGGACCGGGTTTACGCGGCGTTTCGAAAAATGCGCGAACAGATCGACAATATGGCGCGCGAAGCTGAATTCGGCACGTCGGGTGAACATCACGAGATTCTCGAGACCTATCGGATGTTCGCCTATGACGAGGGCTGGTCACGTCGGATCAACGAAGCAATCGACAGTGGACTGACCGCTGAAGCCGCGATCGAACGAGTTCAGCAACGGACCCGGGCTCGGATGCAGGAAATTGACGATCCGCTTCTCAAGGAGCGGATGCACGATCTCGAGGACCTCTCCAATCGACTGTTGCGGATCGTTTCCGGCAGGATGGGAACCGCTGCCCAGATCGGACTTGCAAACGATGCCATTCTGATTGCTCGCAATCTTGGGCCCGCGGAGCTGCTCGAATATGACCGGCGCAGACTGAAGGCTGTCCTTCTCGAGGAAGGATCGCTGACCTCGCACATGACGATCGTTGCCCGGGCAATCGGCGTTCCGGTGATCGGACGGCTTCAAGATATCCGGCACAATGCGGAAGATGGCGACACCATTCTTGTCGATGGTGACAATGGAAGCGTCATCATTCGTCCAACGCGGCCGTTGCTGAGCGGGTTCGACCATCGGATGGCGCTTAGCCAGAAGCGCCGCGCCGAATTTGCTGCAGTTCGAACACTTCCCGCCCAGACCCGCGACGGAGTGCACGTCAGCGTCATGGTCAACGCCGGCCTTGCCGAAGACGCAGCAACGCTTTCGATGACCGGAGCCGATGGCATCGGCCTGTTCCGGACGGAGTTTCAGTTTCTGGTTTCCGCGACTCTTCCCGGCCGGGACCGCCAGCAGCGGCTCTATGCCAAGGTCCTCGAGTTTGCAGGAGATCGTCCGGTCGTGTTCCGAACGGTCGACATCGGCGGCGACAAGGCGCTCCCCTATCTTAGTGATGAAACCGAAGCGGAGGTGGAAAATCCGGCGATGGGCTGGCGCGCCCTTCGGCTGTCGCTTGCAAGGTCAACCCTCATGAAGGCTCAGGCGCGCGCATTGATCGAAGCGTCGGCGGGCAAGCTTTTGAGGGTCATGTTTCCGATGGTGTCGGAGCCGTGGGAATATGAAGAAGCGCGGGCGTTGTTCGAAGAGCAGGTCGAATGGGCAAGAAAGGCCAATCGGCCGGTCCCGAGCGCAATTGCGTTCGGAGCGATGCTCGAGGTTCCAAGTCTTGCGGAAATGCTCGACCTGCTACTTCCTCGGGTCGATTTCATTTCGATTGGAACCAACGATCTTACCCAATTCCTGTTTGCGGCCGACCGCTCGGATCCGCGCCTTGCACAACGCTACGACTGGCTCAGTCCCGCAATCCTTCGATTTTTGAAACGGATTCTGGATGCTTGCCGCACGGCTGGAGTTCCGGTGAGGATCTGCGGGGAAATGGCTGGAAGGCCGCTCGAAGCCATGGCTCTGGTCGGAATTGGAGCAGAAAATGTCTCGATTACTCCAGCTGCCGTCGGACCGATCAAAGCGATGGTGAGATCACTCGATGCGGCGGCTGTTCGGGCTCGGCTCGACCAATTGCTTGCCAGGCCGCCCCGCGACATGCGCAAAGCGCTTACCGATTGGGCTCGGCGCCATTCCGTCATAATCGGCTAGTTGCGGTTGACAGGGCGGTGCTGGCTCTAAACAGTGAACTCGAGCGAGTATCCAGGGCGAGGTAATGGACGAAGATCTGGTCGAGTCCGATGGTCCAACAGTTGGCGAGCGTCTGAGAAGTGCGCGCGAGGCGCGTGGTCTTTCACTTGAGGATGTCGCCGCCCAGACGCGAATCCCGCAGCGTCATCTCGAAAGCATTGAAAGCGCCGAATGGGACAAGCTTCCAGCACCCACCTACACGGTCGGCTTTGCAAAGAGCTATGCGTCCACGGTCGGCCTCGATCGAAGCGCTATTGGAGATCAGCTTCGCGAAGAAATGGGAGGCCAGCGATTTGCGCATTCGCAGTCCGAAGTGATCGAGGCTGCCGATCCTGCGCGAACCATGCCGAAATGGCTCGTGATTGGTGCTGTGATCGCGATCATCGCGATCGTGCTCGTCATGAGCTGGTTCAATCACCATTCACTTCAACAATCGCCGGCGACGCAAGGCGCGGCTTCGGCGCCCGAGGCCTCGGCGCCCGCGCCATCGGCAGCAGCGCCGATCACGGCAACGCCCCAGGGCACGCCGCAGGGCCCGGTCGTTCTTTCGGCGACTGCACCCGCCTGGATCGAGGTCACCGATGAGGGCAAACACTTGTTCCAGGGCGAGCTCCAGCCAGGCCAGACCTATACCGTGCCTGCAAATGCAACTGCGCCCCGGCTCAAAGCCGGCAAACCTGAAGCGTTGAAGATTATGGTTGGGTCCCAGCTGGCTCCTCCTGTCGGCCCGCCTGGAAAAGTCGTGTCCAAAGTTAGTCTCAAGCCCGCAGATCTGATGCACGGCGACCAGCAACCGACCACCGTACAACCGACGCCCGCACAAGCGCCAAAGCCCATTTCAAACGACACGGGCGAATAGATTCATCCGCTGGCAATGCACGGCGGAGCATCGGTCGAATCCTTTTTTAAGCGTGGGGAAATTTTGTTGTGAAGTTCTTGCGGTTGATGACCATTCTATCCTGCGCCGCGATCGCGATCGTTCCGGTTTCGAGTGCGTTCGCTCAGCGCCAGCCGCCAACTCCCGAGCAACGATTAGATCGGCTCGAACGCCAGGTCGAAGAACTCCAGCGCCGAACCTTTCCAAAGGGCCGTCCGGCGGACACTGCAGGCTTTCCGGAGGATCCGGCAGCGACTCAATCTTCGGTCATGACCCTCAATCAGAGGCTCGACGCGCTCGAGCATCAGATGTCGGATATGCTCCGACAATCCGAAGAGAACGGAAACCGCCTTCACAATGTCGAAAGCGGGCTCGGTCAATTGAAGACGGACGAAGACCAGCGGATTTCGGCTCTTGAGCAAAGGGTTAGCGACGCTGCGGCGGCAGCAACCGCAGTGCAGCCTTCAGTTGGCCCAGAAACCGTCCCGCCAGCGGCTCGGCAAAGACCATCAGCGCCCGGCTCGAAAACGCCAGCGATCGTACCTCCAGTGGCTGCTCCGGGCGACGTCTCGGCTGTACCCCCAAGTGATGCCGGAGAAGAAGCCTATACGCAGGGTTTTCACCTCTGGCAGGCTGGCAAATATGATGATGCCATCACGACCCTCAAGGCGTTCGTTTCCTCATATCCCAAGCATCACCGTGTGAGTTACGCGAACAATCTCATCGGTCGGGCACTGCTCGACAAGGGAGACCCGCGCTCCGCTGCAGAAGTTCTCCTTGCCAATTATCGAAATAATCCCGGCGGGGATCGAGCGCCCGACAGTCTTTATTACCTCGGCCAGGCGTTGGCACAGCTTGGTCAACCGACCCAGGCTTGCAAGGCCTATTCCGAGCTTGACGCGGTTTATGGCGCAAAGATCCGACCGGACCTCAAGAAGCTCGAGACGGACGCAAAAGCGCAGGCGAACTGCGGCTAATCGCTCGGGCTAGGCTTGGGCCTTGTGGCCGCTTGTCATGCGTTCGAAAGCTTGGCGATAGGTTGAGGATGGCACTGGCTTTGAGCCGTGAGGGGCCGTTTTGAACCCTTCAACAGGAGGCTGAAGTGGCAAGCGTCACACCGATTACGGTTCCCGCCGAACCGCTCGAGCGGTTCAAGCAGGACCTGAATGCGCTGGTTTCTCAAGGAACGACGATTGGAATCGCGGTTTCAGGAGGAGCCGACAGTCTTGCACTTCTCCTGCTCGCCGCACAGGCGCGCCCGCTCGAAATCGAAGCTGCGACCGTCGATCATGCGTTTCGCCCCGAAAGTCGGGTCGAAGCCGGGGCGGTTGGCGAGCTTTGCGAGCGCCTTGGAGTTCCGCACCGGATTCTGACCGCCAAATGGGATGAACAGCCTAAGACTGCGATCCAGGAGCGCGCTCGACTGATGCGCTACCAGCTCCTTGGTGGCTGGGCGCGGGAGCGCAACATTGGCGCTCTACTTATCGGCCATCATCTCGACGAC
Organism: uncultured Alphaproteobacteria bacterium; assembly: GCA_963703055.1. Lineage (GTDB taxonomy): Bacteria > Pseudomonadota > Alphaproteobacteria > Sphingomonadales > Sphingomonadaceae > Sphingomicrobium. The sequence goes on from OY969784.1 coordinate 2,120,453, forward strand.
CAGGCAGAAACGTTCCTCATGCGCCTCAATCGCGGCGCTGGGGTCAAGGGGCTTTCAGGAATGCGTCGATTTGCGCGTTCGCCGTCTGGGAATGTCGCCCTCGTTCGACCCTTCCTTGGCTGGCGCCATGTTGAACTCGAAGAGGTCTGCGCACTTGCGGGCGTCACGCCATTTGATGATCCGAGCAACGACAATCTGGAGTTCGAACGGGTTCGGGTGAGACAAGCGCTTCGCGAGGCGGATTGGCTCGATCCCGTCACAATCAGCCAAAGCGCTGCCCACCTCGCCGAGGCCGACGCAGCACTCCACTGGGCTTCGACACTCGAATGGCAGCGCAACGCATCCCTTGCCGACGGGCAGATCGTCTATCGTCCGAGCGATGCGCCGCGCGAGATCCGTCGACGAATGATCCGTCGGGCAATTCTCGCGCTTGCAAGCGAGGGCCAGGGCGTCGAGCTTCGCGGACGGGAACTCGATCAAATTCTGGCTGCGCTTGTTACGGGCCGAAAAGCAACATTGCGCGGAGTCGTCTGCACCGGCGGAAAGGACTGGCGCTTTGCGCCCGCGCCATCGCGCCGCGCAGAAGTTCAATCAGCCGAAATTGGCGCGGTAGAAGCTTAACAGCTCTCCCCAGGCGCGCTCCGCCTGCTGTTCGTCATATGTCGCGCTTCCCGCGACGCACCATCCATGATTGGCGGGATAGACTTCGACTGTCGCCGGTCGGCCGGCAGCTTTGAACGCAGTTTGAAGCACGCTCTGTTCGTTGGGCATGCGCTCTGCGTCGTTCTTTGCGATCAAGACGAGAAAGCTTGCCCGGGTCTGAGGGATCACAAGGTGCGGGCTCGAAGGCTTGTCGGTGACGAGCGCTCCTGGATGAAACGTCGCGACCACCCCAATTCGGTCGGGGCGAACGGCAGCCGTCCTGAATGCAAGCGGGCCGCTCATGCAATAGCCCTGAACTGCGGCATGGCGCGCGCGATCGGTTCTGGCCTGGGAATCGAGAAAGCTGACATAGGCCTTGGAATCGCGGTCGGCCATTTCGTCGGTTAGACCCTGGCGAAAGGCCATGACCTTGCCCATGTCCGCCTTGCTGTTGAAGTCGAACGCCCCTTCGATCACCGGTGCCTTTTTCGCTCGGTAATAGGGATTTGGAACCAGAACGACATAGCCCTGGGCGGCAAGCCGCTTGGCCATTTCGCGGAATACGGGCCGTAATCCAAGAATATCGGGCCACATCAGAACTGCCGGATATCGCCGGCGACCTTCGGGAAAGAACAATGCGGCATCGGCGTGTCCGTCGGAAGTTGCGACGGACACATCCTTTTCGATGACTCCAAGGGCATGGGGATCGGCCGCAAAAGCGTCGGTCGAAACATTTCCAGCGGCCGCAACAGCGCTGATGGCCAACAGGAGAGTCCTTCGTGTTACGGACGTGTCGACGATCAAGCCCTGATGATTTCCCTCACCGCACATCGCCCATCCTCCCTTTCGTTCGAGGGTTTGCCGGAACGACCCTTCGAGCGGGGTTGACCGGCCCTTTAGATGGACTTGTGCACTTCAAGCGGTGAGCGAGCAATATCGGCGCTTGCGTGTGACTGACGAGCTAAAATCTCATCATGTTTTCAGACCGCTTCCGCCCTCGGGCGTTCACCGGTTCCTAAGGTCGCATTGTTATTGGAGCCGATCCGCCTATCTTAGGGATTGGTAATTGGCCCCGTGAAAGACGAACGATGAACGAGAAGGACAAGAAGCCCGGGAACCCCTGGACCAAGAGCCTGTTGATCTGGGTTGGAGTAGTCTTTGCGGCCGTCCTCATCGTTCAGATGATCGACGGCGGATCGCGAACGGCAACGGGCCAGTCGATCCCCTATTCGGACTTCATCAAGCAGGTCTACAACGGGAACGTAAGGTCCGTGACGATCGCGAGCGGCGGCACGGGCAATAGCGCGATTACCGGCAAGCTTGATACGGGCGAGGTCTTTAGCACCATTGCTCCGGGCGACGCGAATGTGTCCGACAAGCTCATTCAGAAGGGCGTTGCGGTCCAGGTCAAGGCTGAAGAGCAGTCCAGCATCTGGCTTTATATGCTGTACAATTCTCTTCCATTCCTTCTGATCCTCGGGATCAGCTTCTTCGTCATGCGTCAGATGCAGAAGAATGCAGGTTCAGGAGCGATGGGCTTCGGAAAGAGCCGTGCTCGGATGCTAACCGAAAAGCAGGGGCGCGTAACTTTCGCGGACGTCGCGGGAATTGATGAGGCCCGAGAGGAGCTTCAGGAAATTGTCGAATATCTCAAGGACCCGGGAAAGTTTGCGAGACTGGGCGGCAAAATTCCCAAGGGCGCACTTCTGGTCGGGCCTCCGGGTACCGGCAAGACCCTTCTTGCGCGTGCCATTGCCGGGGAAGCGGGCGTTCCCTTCTTCACCATTTCGGGTTCGGATTTCGTTGAAATGTTCGTCGGCGTCGGCGCGAGCCGGGTCCGCGACATGTTCGATCAGGCGAAGAAATCGGCTCCCTGCATCGTGTTCATCGATGAAATCGACGCTGTCGGCCGCCATCGCGGTGCCGGTCTTGGCAACGGCAACGACGAGCGCGAGCAGACCCTCAACCAGCTTCTCGTCGAAATGGACGGCTTTGAAGCCAATGAAGGCATCATCATCATTGCCGCGACGAACCGTCCGGATGTGCTCGATCCCGCACTTCTTCGGCCCGGTCGGTTCGACCGCCAGGTCGTTGTTCCCCGTCCGGACATCGATGGCCGCGAGCAGATCTTGACCGTTCACATGAAGAAGGTCCCGCTTGCGCCCGATGTCGACGCGCGGGTGATCGCGCGCGGAACTCCGGGATTTTCCGGTGCCGACCTTGCCAATCTCGTCAACGAAGCGGCGCTCCTTGCGGCCCGCAAGGGCAAACGGCTCGTCGCGATGCACGAATTCGAGGAAGCCAAGGACAAGGTGATGATGGGCACCGAACGCAAGTCCATGGTGATGACCGAAGACGAAAAACGGATGACCGCTTACCACGAGGCTGGACATGCGATCGTCGCTCTTCACGAGCCTGCGTCCGATCCGATCCACAAGGCAACGATCATTCCGCGCGGCCGAGCACTTGGAATGGTAATGCGGCTTCCGGAGCGGGACAGCTATTCCTATCATCGCGACAAGATGTACGCCAACCTCGCGGTCGCGATGGGCGGGCGAGTCGCCGAGGAACTGATCTTCGGCTACCAAAAGGTATCCTCGGGTGCCTCGTCCGACATTCAATATGCAACGCAGCTTGCACGCGACATGGTCACGCGCTGGGGAATGTCGGACGCTCTTGGTCCCCTTCAATATGCCGAACCCGAGGAGGAAGTCTTCCTCGGCTATTCGGTGAACCGTCAGCGCCAGATGTCGAACGAGACCGCTCAGCAAATCGACTCGGAAATCCGCAAGGTCGTCGAGGGCGGCTACACCCGCGCTCAATCCCTATTGAACGAGAACCGTGGACAGCTCGAAAGCCTTGCGCAGGCCTTGCTTGAATATGAGACGCTCTCGGGCGACGAAATCAAGAAAGTGCTCGATGGTGAATCGATCGACCGCGGCGGTTTCACAGGACCGGCCATTCCGTCGGCCGGGTCGTCGATCCCCAAAGCGAAGCGGCCCAAGGGCGGCGCGATCGGAGGCCCGGCAACCGCGGGCGTTTGAGATTATTCGAACGCGCCCAGCATCACGAGAAGACTGCCGAACAGCGAAATCGCAATAAATGCGAAAATGGTGAGCAGTCCGGTGCGCCACAGAGCGCTTCTCTTGCTTAGGTCATAAGCCCCGCGAAGCTGCCGGTACATGTGGACGGGTGGAACGAGCCAGCAAAGGCCGGCAAGCGAATCCGAAACCAGACTGATCACCGAACCTGCCGCAAGAAGCAGCATCATGAAGCACAGCGAATAGGTGACGAAGACCGTGTGATCGTAGACTTTGAAGCGGCGGCTGAACGGGAACAATAGCCACACGAAGGGCACGGAAATCGGAATGAGGGCCCAGCTGTACTTATAGGCGTTGGTCTTGAGCTTGTAGAACAGAAGGTCGGGATTCTGTGCCGCCTTTCCCAGCTGCGAATTGATCCCGCCCAGAAAGTCGCTCGCGTAATGAAAATTGGGATCGATCTTGCCTTGTTTGACCGCTTCGAGACCGGTCATCTCGTCTTTCAGGTCGTTGATCTTCTCGTCGAAACCTGAAGCCGCGGGTCCGTGCGCATCGACCCGCATTTTGGTGAGGACCGCAAGCTTGGTCTGATCTTTCTGAAGTTCCGAAGCGGCATCGGCGGAAGCCCTGGCGGTCATAGCCGCGGTGTGGCTCGTCATTCCGACAATCCCGAACATTAAAAAGACGCTGAACAGGAACAATGCGATCGGAGAAACGAACCGCGCTCGCTGACCTTCGATATAGCGGCGGGTGAGCTCGCCTGGATGAAGGACGAGCATCGGAATCGTTCGCCAGATCTTGCCTTCGAAATGAAGGACTCCGTGAGCGAAATCATGAAAGAAGGCGGTGAGCGTTCGGTGAACATGCGCATGCTGGCCGCAATGATGGCAGAAAGGGCCGGTCAGCTTCGTTCGGCAATTGAGGCAATTGGTTTCGTGGGAGTGGCCTTCAAGACCCTCTCCGGCGGCCGGCTCGAGGGCGCGGCCGAGAACTCCGCCGGTGACCGCATCCCCCAATGCTTCGAGATTGCCCATCGAAACTCCCCTGGGAGGACAGTAGGCGGCCATTTGCACTCATGCTAGCTGCAGTCGATGGCGCGCATCGGTCTGCTCGGCGGCTCATTCAACCCGGCTCATCGGGGACATCGTCATATCAGCATCGAAGCGATGAGGGCTCTAAAGCTCGACGAAGTCTGGTGGCTGGTCTCGCCCGGCAATCCTTTGAAGGAGGGCGCCATAGACATGGCGCCGTTCGAAGCACGCATGCGTTCCGCTCGGTCGTTGGCGCGCCGAGCGCGGATCAAAATCAGTGATTTCGAAGCGCGCGCTGGGACAAGGTTTACGATCGACACCGTGGTTCAGCTCAAGAGGCGGCATCCCGAGCACCGGTTCATCTGGTTGCTTGGAAGCGACAGCCTGCCAAATTTTCACAAATGGCGCGATTGGAGGGGGCTTGCGCGCGAACTGCCGATTGCGGTGATTCGCCGGCCCGGTTATGATTCCCTTGCTCACGCGGCGCGCGCGATGGGCTGGCTGAGGCGGTTCGTCCACCCGTCGAGCCACGCAAACCATTGGACGAACTGGAGTGCACCGGCGATCGTATTTCTTCGCCTGTCCGCCTGACCCGACGTCCGCAACTGCCATTCGCGCGCAGAATCCCCACTGGCATCGCCGAACCCTGCCGCCTGGTGAGCGGCTCGGCCACGTCGGCGTGCCTCTGTTCGCCAGGAGACCCCTTGCCCGAACATCCAGCTAAGCCCGACGATGCCGGCTGATACGCCCGTTGAACGTCGAAGATCTCCACAAGCTCGTGCTTCAATCGCTCGACGACGACCAGGCTCAGGAAGTCGTGTCGATTCCTCTTGCAGGCAAATCGAACATCGCCGATCACATGGTCATTGCTTCGGGCCGGTCGACCCGGCAGGTCGCGTCCATGGCCGTTAAGCTTGCGGACAAGATCAAAGAGCGATTTAAAAAAAATGTCAGAATCGAAGGGCTTCCGGCGGCAGACTGGGTATTGATCGATGCGGACGACGTCATCGTTCACCTGTTCCGTCCGGAAGTTCGGAATTTTTACAATTTGGAACGAATGTGGGCGTTTGGTGATGAAGCGAAAGTGGGCGCGGCTCGCAGGTGAGGGCGATGAAATTTAATGTTGTCATTCTGTCGCTTTTGGCACTGGTCGCGGGTCCCGCGAGCGCAGCGGCTTCTCCCGATCTTGCCTCGGTCGAGCAGACAGCTCGGGTCGCTTGTCGCGGGCAGTTCGGCTGATGTCGGAATTGCTGCACTCGATCTCAACACCGGCGAAAGTGTCAGCATCAAGGGCGATACGCCGTTCCCGATGGCGAGCACGGTAAAGGTTGCAATCGCAGCGCTCTATCTGTCGCAGGTGGACCACGGCAGGAAGACGCTCGACGATACCATCAGCGGCCAGCCGGTTCGCAGGCTGATGGGTCGGATGCTGATCTTCAGTGACAATCATGCGGCCGATATCCTGTTCAAGGATGTCGGTGGCCCCCATGCCGTCCACGACTGGCTGACCGCACAACGGCATTCGCGGAGTCCATGTCGATCGGACCATTGCTCAGCTTCTCGCCGACCGCCGCGATCTTTGGGACACGCGCGATTCGAGCACTCCAATAGCAATGGTCGAACTGCTTCGCCGGATCTATCGCGGCGAGCTCATCAAGCCAGCAGAGCCGCAACTATCTTCTTGGCGTCATGGCCAAGTGCGAGACTGGAAAGAACCGGATGAAATGGCTTCTTCCGGCTGGAACTCCGGTCGAGCACAAGACCGGGACTTTGACTGGTCTTGCGGACGACGTCGGCTTCATCAGCATGCCTGACGGGCATCGCCTCGCGGTCGCAATCTTCACTCGCGGCGGTTCCGATCGGCCGCATACGATCGCCGAGGCTGCGCGTGACATTTACGATGGATTCAAGCAGGTGCTCACCTGGCCGTTCCGGCCAGCTCTTTCAGCGCAGTAGGTGTTGCTTCACATCGTCGCTTTCGGGAAGATCGGCCGCTCTTCGGAAGCCGATCTTGTCGACCGCTATTTGAAGCGGATTTCATGGCCGACCAAACTCACCGAACGATCCGAGCGCGGCTGCAAAGGCGCTCGAACCTTCCCCGCACGCAATGACCATCCTCCTCGACGAGCGGGGTGAAATCGCTCTCGTCCTTCGAGCTTGCGAAATTTCTCGAGCGCTGGAGGGACGAAGGGAAACGCGAGGCGCGTTTCGTGATCGGGGGCGCCGACGGGCACGACGACGAGGACCGATCGAAAGCCGATCTTCTGCTGTCGTTCGGCCGCGCCACCTGGCCCCACCTTCTTGCCCGGGCGATGCTTGCTGAACAGCTGTTCCGGGCAACCTCGATCCTTGCCAACCACCCCTATCATCGCGAAGGATAGAGGCGTGCGGCCACGGGTTTGCGCATTGATGTTTGCTCCGCTCCTCCTGGCAGCAAGTGTTCCGCGGCAAAACCCATCGCTGGAGCAGCCGCTCGATGCCAAGCTGATGAGCGCACGATCCGAGGAAGCGGCCGCAAACGCCGAGACCGAGAAGCTCGAAGAGAAGGCTTCGAGGGCCCGCAACGATGCCGAGCGCTTTGCCGCGAACCAAGCGGCAGCCGCACAGGCGATCGAAGCCGCAGAGGCGCGGATCACGACTGCCGATGTCGAGTTTCGTCTCGCCGCGGTTGAAGCCGCCACCAATCGTCAGCAGCTTGCCCAAGAGGAGCGTCCCGTCTCTTCGCTTCTTGCGGGTCTTGCAGTGACCGCAAGACGCCCGCCGCTTCTGGCGTTGCTCGATTCTTCCGACAGCGACGATCTTGTGAAGGTGAGCGTCCTTCTTCAAGCGACCTTACCGATCATTCGGAGCCGGACTGAGAAACTTTCTGCGCAGCTTTTGGAGAGCCAGAAGCTTCAATCGAATGCACGCCTTGCGCGTTCCGAGCTTTTGACGAGCCGCGCGGCGCTCGCTGCTCGGCGAACGGCGTTCCGGGAGCTTGAGCAACAAGCGTTCGGCCGTGCGATTTCGGCCGGAAGCCAGGCGCTTGGAAGTAGCGACACTGCAATCGCTGCGGGCGAAGAAGTAGAGCAATTGAAGGGCGCCCAATCGAGCCAGAGGACTGCGCTCGAGACCGCAAGGCAGCTCCAGTCGGAACCTCCAGCACCAGCTCGTCCATTTGCACCCAACGGGTCCCGGCCAAGACCGCCGCTCGATTATCAGCTTCCCGTTACCGCGCCGGTCGGGGAGGGTCTCGGTGACGTAAACCCGAGCGGAGTTCGCTCACGCGGTCTTCTGTTTGAAACCCGCCGCGGCGCAGAGGTGATTGCACCCGCCGACGGGGTCGTGCGCTTTTCGGGTCCGTTCCGCGATTATGACGGGATCATCATCCTCGATCACGGGAACGGCTGGATGACGCTCATCGTCGATCTCGGATCGCAGTTGAGAGCGGGAGACAAAGTGAAGCGCGGCGAGATCCTTGGTCGTGCGTTTGGACCAATCGAAGTGGAACTCTCCAACAACGGGCGGCGAATTTCTCCCGCTCTCATCGCAGGTTCATCTCAAACTCTGTCAAATAGGATGAAAGGCGGCTAAACGCTCGGGCCACAAACCCTCGACCGCCGCGCAACTGGGACGCGATCACGATGAAATTCAACGCCAAAATTCTTCCGCCGCTTGCGCTTGTTGGAGCGCTTGCACTGGTCCCGGTAACGGCGACCTCGATCGCTTCTGCGGCTCCCGATACGACCAACTATCAGGAGCTCGAGAAATTCATGAGCGTCTATGAGCGGGTCAAGGCGAATTATGTCGACCCGGTCGACGACCATACGCTGATCAAAGGTGCAATCGATGGCATGCTTGCAGCGCTCGATCCTCACTCGAGCTACGCCGAAGGCGCGGACTTCGACCAGCTCAAGACTACGACGGATGGCAATTATGGTGGATTGGGCCTGACGGTCTCGATGGAAGACGGGACCGTCAAGGTCATCGCACCAACCGAAGATACGCCAGCGTGGCGCGCCGGGATCAAGTCGGGCGATTACATCACGCACATCAACGGTGAGTTTCTGAACGGAATCACGCTCGACCAAGCGGTCGAGAAAATGAAGGGCGCTCCAGGAACGCCGATCAAGCTGACGATCGTTCGTCCCGGCCGCGACAAGGCATTTGACGTGACAATCGTAAGAGAGCGGATCGAGCTCCATCCCGTGAAATGGGAAATCAAGGACAATATCGGCTATATCAACATCAACACATTCACCGGGAATGTCGCTGAACAGGTGAAGTCGGCGATGCTTTCGATCGACAAGGCAACCGGCGGTCATCCCATTGGCTATGTGGTGGATTTAAGGTCCAATCCGGGTGGACTTCTCGACCAGGCGGTCGATGTTGCCGACGATTTCCTCGATTCTGGCGAGATCGTTTCGCAGCGCGGCCGGACCAAGGACGATATCGAGCGCTATTACGCTCGCCCCGGCGACATGGCTCACGGCCTTCCGGTGATCGTCCTTACCGACGCCGGGACCGCTTCCGCTTCCGAAATCGTCGCGGGCGCACTTCAGGATCATCATCGGGCACTGATCATGGGCGAGACGAGCTTTGGAAAGGGTTCGGTCCAGACTGTCGTGCAGACGGGTCCGGATTCGGCGCTTCGACTGACGACTGCGCGCTATTATACGCCGTCGGGCCGTTCGGTTCAGGCGGGTGGCATTCAGCCCGACATTGTCGTTCCTCAGCTGAGTGACCCCGATTACAAGGATCGAAAGGTCATTCGCGAAGCCGATTTGAGACGGCACCTTCTTGCGCAGACGCAGGTCCAGGACAAATTGCTCGAAAGCGATTCGATCCCCGATCCGCGCTTTACTGCCAAGCCCGACGAGCTGAAGAAGGAAGGGGTCAAGGACTTCCAGCTTTATTATGCGCTCAATACTCTGAAGCGTCTGGCAGGTCCCACAGCAGCGCCAGTTGCAACCGCCGGCGGCGGCACATCGACCAAGACGCGGTAAGTCGAGACATGAGCGAAGCGATCGCCGTCAGCCCCGGTCCCTCATGGTTCTGGGACCAAGCGACGGTCGGTCGCGCCATTGCACTTTTACTTCCAATTGCGCTCCTTGGAGGAGCGATCGGCTCGCAATATCTGGGCGGCCTTCAACCGTGTGAGATGTGTGTCTGGCAGCGCTGGCCGCATGGAATTGCAATCGTCCTTGCAGCGCTCGCATTTACCGCCAATGCCCGTTCGGTGCGTTCCAAATGGCTAGTCGTTCTTGCGGCTCTCGCGATTGCCACCTCTGGAGCGATCGGCGTCTATCATGCCGGCGTCGAAGCGAAGATTTTCGAAGGCATGACTCAGTGCACTGCGCTTCCAAGAGCGGCTTCGACTGCCGAGATGTTCAAGCAGATCACCCACGCGCCGCTGGTTCGGTGCGACGAAGTCCAGTTTCGATTCTTGGGGATTTCACTTGCCGGTTGGAACGCCATTGTTTCGCTCACTGGAGCCATCGTCATTCTCTTCCTGACGTTGCGGGCGAAAAAGGCATGACCGCTTTGGAACCGGGTAACGCGCGGCCCGATTCCTCATCGATGCTGCGGGTCGACCAGGCCGGAGAATTCGGTGCGACCCGAATTTATGCCGGACAGCTTGCAGTCCTTCGATCAAATTGTCCGGAAGCGAAGCTCATTTCGAGGATGGCCGCTCAGGAACAGCGGCATCTCGATACATTCAACCGTCGAATTGCCGATCGCCGCGTCCGGCCAACCGCGCTTCAGCCTATCTGGAATGTCGCTGGATATGCACTCGGGGCGATTACTGCGCTTGTTTCCGAAAAAGCCGCGCTCGCCTGCACGGATGCGATCGAAACCGAAATCGACCGCCATTACGGCGCTCAGCTCGAGGAACTGGGAGATCGAGACCCCGAACTTGCCAAAGATATTGCGGACTTTCGGCTTGAAGAGGTTGAACATCGCGATACAGCTCGCGAAGCAGGAGCAACAGGGGCAATCGGCTATCCGGTTCTGACTGCGGCGATCCGAGCCGGTTGCAGGGTGGCGATTGAGCTTTCGAAGCGCCTATGAGGAACCACAAGAAGCGCGGGCCGCTGTAGGCTTTGGAAGGACGTGTTATGACGAAATTCACAACCCTGATGATCGTCGCTGGGGTCGCAATTGCAGGGGGCGATGCTGCTCTTCCCGCGGCCGCCCTCGCGCAGGCCCAGCCCAATGTCGCAGAAGTCATTGTCTACGGGACCGATCCATGCCCGCGCTCGACCGACGACCAGGTCGTCGTTTGCGCTCGCCGCCCGGAAACCGAGCGATATCGAATTCCGCCCAACATGCGGCAAAGCGGCACTCCGCAGCAGATGGAGTCTTGGGCGGTTCGCTCAAAAAGCCTCGAAACGGCTGGAGCGACGGGAATCGACAGCTGCTCTCCAGTTGGCCCGGCGGGCTACACCGGCTGCCTTCAGAAGCTGATCAAGGAATCGCAGGGCGAACGCAAACAACAGGCGGACGAGGAAAATCCTCCCCAGCTCTAGATTTCTGGGCGCACAAGCGCTCCCACCGCGATCGATTGGAACGGCATTTGGGGCGGAGCGCTGATTGACTTCTGCCGCCGCTCTTGAACCGGATGCGCCGAGCGATCAACAAACCCTGTTCGGCCATCCCAAGGGTCTTGCCTATCTTGCCTTCACCGAAGCCTGGGAGCGTTTTTCCTATTACGGAATGACCGCGCTTTTAGTGCTGTACATGGTCAACCAGCTGCTTCTCCCGGGCCATGTCGAACATGTCATCGGGTTCGAGCGGTTCCGAAGCGGCATCCAGGATCTGTTCGGTCCACTTTCCCGCCAGGCGCTCGCTTCGGAAATTTTCGGGCTCTATTCGGGCTTTGTCTATTTCACTCCGGTCCTTGGCGGATGGATCGCCGATCGCTGGATCGGGCAGCGCAATGCGGTCGTGCTTGGAGCGCTCTGCATGAGCGGTGGGCACATCGCCATGGCGTTCGACCAGTCATTTTTCGCAGCTCTTCTCCTGCTTGTCGTTGGATCGGGTTTGCTCAAGGGAAATATCTCAGCCCAGGTCGGCGGGCTCTACTCCTCAAATGACGATTCCAAACGAACCCGGGGATTTGCAATCTTCAGCACCGGAATCAATTTCGGAGCAGTGATCGGCCCGCTTGTGTGCGGCTTTGTTGGAACTCGCTACGGCTGGCACATCGGGTTTGCGACCGCGGCCGTGTTCATGCTTGCAGGTCTTGTCACTTACCTTTCAGGCTACCGGCACCTTCCAGCCAAGATCGAGCGAAAGATTGTTGCCCCGGCTGTCATGTCGAGCGCCGATTGGAAGGTCGTCGCAGCGCTTCTTTCTGTCATGGGAATCGCCGTTTTTCAGTCGATTGCCTACTATCAGCTCGCCAATGTCCTTCCGGTCTGGCTTCAGCAGCATGGGGATATGAATGCCTGGGGCTTTCAGATCCCAATTCCGTGGTACCAGTCGATCGATCCGCTGTTCAGTATTCTCTTCGTGCCCTTGCTTTTTGCTCTGTGGCGAAGGCAGCGCCGTTACGGCAAAGAGCCGTCCGAACTTTCAAAGATCGCACAGGGTGCCTGGGTCTGTGCGCTCGCGAACCTCGTTCTTGTTGTTTCCATCATGGCCCAGGGCTCGTCGCGCGTGCTCTGGCTTTGGCCGTTCCTCTATTGTGCGCTTCAGGGCGTCGGCTTCCTTTACTACTGGCCGACCCTTCTTGCGCTTGTCTCGCGCGTCGCACCTCAGAAAATCAATGCGACGATGATGGGGATTTGTTTTCTCACCCTGTTCGTTGCGAACATGCTGATCGGCTGGATCGGCACGCTTTACGAACACATGACTCCGTTGAACTTCTGGCTACTTCATGCCGCAATTGCGGCATCTGGAGGGCTCCTCGTTATCCTGTTCGGGCCGCTCCTCAATCACGCTCTGAAAACAGAGAAGGACGAGCAGTTAAGACCTGCGGCAATGACCTTGGAGGTGGAACGATGACACTTGCCGACGCAACGCCGGATTTTGAACAGGGCGATCGCAACGATCGAGCATTTCTCGGCCACCCAAAAGGGCTCGGTTATCTTGGCTTTACCGAAGGCTGCGAGCGCTTCTCTTATTATTCGATGCAGACTTTGCTCGTTCTTTACATGGTCAAATTTCTTCTGGTGCCAGAGCGAATGCACCATGTCGTTGGCCTCGATTGGATGCAGGCGCATATTTATGGAGGCAGGGCCGGCCAGCCCCTCGCTTCAGCAATTTTCGGGACCTACACCGCGCTCGTTTATGCAACACCAATTGCTGGTGGCATCATTGCCGACAAATGGCTTGGCCGACACAAAACCCTGATCGTGGGCGGAGTGCTGATGGCGATCGGCCACTTCCTGATGGCGGTCCAACCGGCATTCCTCTTGGCGCTGTTCGCGCTGGTTCTTGGAGTTGGCGCCTTTAAGGGGAATATCGCGTCGCAGGTCGGCGCGCTCTATGGTCCCAACGATCTCCGCCGGGCGATGGCGTTCCAAATCTTCTACATTTTCATCAACGTGAGCGTGATCGTTGCTCCGCTGATTTCTGGCACCTTGGGACAAAAGGTCGGCTGGCATTACGGCTTTGGATGCGCGGGCGTCGTAATGGTTCTTGGAGTGGTCATCTATCTTTCCGGACGCCGATATCTTCCCGCCGAGGAGTTGCCGAGGAAATCCGAGCAACCCAAAGCTCGCGAACCGCTCACCCGGGGCGACTGGATGTGCGTCGTCTATCTCGTCATTTTAATCCCGGTTCTTGCGGTCGCTCTTCTCACCAATCAGGAGATCTTCAACGCCTATCTCGTCTGGGGTGATCAGCATTTCGATCTAAGATTGCTCGACAACACGAGCAGCTGGCTCATCACCGTCGATGCGACCGTCAGCTTCACCATGCTAGTTGCGGTTGCAGCCTTCTGGAAATGGTGGAGCATCAATCGTCGCGAGCCCGATGAAATCAGCAAGATGATCATCGGAAGCATTTTCACCATTGCGGGCGGTCTCTGTCTGTTCATGGGAGCGCTCAGCCAGCCGGCTGTAGGAAAAATCAGCCTGTTCTGGCCGATGATGTTCGAGCTAATGAACAGCATCGGATTTGCCCATATTCTTCCGATCAGCCTCGCGCTCTTTTCGAAAATCGCTCCGAAACAGATCACATCGACCGTGATCGGTCTTTATTATCTTTCCTTCTTCATTGCGAACTTCGTGGTCGGGTGGGTCGGCGGCCTCTACTCGAGCCTTCCAACGACGACGTTTTGGCTCATCCACGTTGGAAGCGCCGCCGTCGGATTGGTCGCCTTTGTCATATTCAAACTGGTGATCGGTCGCCGGATGGAAAGCTCGAGCGACGATCAGGCTCGAGTTCTTCGCTGATCTTCAAGAAGGATTAAGGGTTTAGCGGAACACAAGGCTCTAATGCTCCAGGCTGCGCAATCCAAACAAGCGCAACGCGGCTCCGCTTTGCTCGTTCAGACGCTTGAACGTGCGATCCCTTGTCGGCGAGACTGGAAATGACCGGGACCATTGCAAAAGACGGTTTGAGAAGAGCGCTTGAAGAGGAGCGAGCGCTCCAGCCCGGAGGCAATCTTCGTTCCGCATTCGAAGCGCTTGTGGACGATGCGCGCTGTTGCACACGGTGCGATCTTTACAGGTTTGCGACCCAGAGCGTGTTTGGCGAGGGACCACTTGATGCAAAAATCATGTTCGTCGGCGAGCAGCCAGGCGACCAGGAGGACCTCGAGGGCCGTCCCTTTGTGGGGCCGGCAGGCGCATTGTTCGATTCGGCGCTCGAAGCGGCCGGAATCGAGCGTTCTACGGTCTACGTCACCAATGCAGTCAAGCATTTCAAATTCGTTCCGCGGGGCAAGCGCAGGATCCACAGCAAGCCCGGCGCCGGCGAAATTAAGGCCTGCCGGTTTTGGATCGAACAGGAGCGCGAACTCATTCGACCCCCCGTTACGGTTGCGCTTGGAGCAAGTGCTGCGCGTTCCCTTACCGGCAAGAGCGTCACAATCAGCAAGGTTCGAGGAACGCCTCTTGAGCTTTCCGACGGAAGCGAATGCTGGATTACCGTCCACCCCAGTGCTTTGTTAAGGATGCCCGATCGAGAGAAGCGAAGGGAAGCCCGGGCGCTGTTTGTGAGCGATCTTAAGAAAATCAAGGCATCCGCGGATCAAGCGCGCTGACCAGCTTCATGGACCAGCTGCATGGGCCAGCTGCATGGGCCAGCTGCATGGGCCAGCTGCATGGGCCAGCTGCATGGGCAGGTGCTAAAACTTTGCGCGCCGGTCTATTCCGCAGCGAGCAGAGTTTCCGCGCCGATCAGGTCGACCGATACCAGTCGGCTCACGCCCTTTTCGATCATGGTCACTCCAAAAAGGCGGTGCATTCGGCTCATCGTCACAGCATTGTGAGTTACGATAAGATAGCGGGTGTCGGTCTCCTTGGTCATTTGATCCAGAAGCTCGCAGAAGCGCTCGACATTGGCATCGTCGAGCGGCGCATCGACTTCGTCGAGGACGCAGATCGGTGCCGGGTTGGTCAGAAACAGCGCGAAAATGAGCGCAATGGCGGTCAGCGCCTGCTCGCCTCCCGAAAGAAGAGTGAGGGCGGAAAGGCGCTTTCCCGGCGGCTGAGCCATGATCTCAACGCCAGCTTCGAGCGGGTCGTCGCTTTCGACCAGTTCGAGATGAGCCTGGCCGCCCTCGAACAGGGTCGTGAACAGTCGTCGAAAATGAAAATCCACCTTTTCATAGGCGTCGAGCAGCCGAACCCGGCCCTCGCGGTTGAGATTGCCAATCGATCCCCTCAAGCGGTGGATTGCCCGAGTGAGTTCTTCAGCATCCTCGGCGCCCTTGCTTCGGGCGGTTTCAAGCTCTTCGAGCTCCTGTTCGGCAACCAGGTTCACCGGCCCGATGCGCTCGCGTTCCAAAGTCAGTCGCTCAAGGTTTGCGGCCTCTTCAGTGGAATCGCGCAAATCGGAAGGATCGAAGCCGAACAATTCGGCAAGCCGCTGGGGAAGGCATTCGAACTTCTCAAGCGAGGTGCGCGCAAATTCGGCGCTTCGTGCCTGCTGAGCTTCGGCTCGTACCACAGCGGCGGCCCGGTGTTCCCGGACTTCGGCCGAACGCTCGCTCGTCATCGTTACGGATTTGGAAGCCTCAACTAACGTTTCTTCCGCGGCCCGCTCGTCGGCTCCCGCCTCGCCGAGCCGGATCTGACTTTCATCATTCGCTCGTTCGAGCTCGACGATCGCCGACTGCAATTGCGCCGGCTCCTTTTCGAGCTCTGAACGCTCGCGCTCCTGCTCAGCCCTTCGTTCAAGGTTCTGGGACAGCCGCTTTTCGGCATTTTCGCGCCGTTGTTCCCATTCCCTGACGGCGCGGGCCGCGGCGGTTAAACGTTCGCGATCGGAAGCGCTTTCCCGAGCTCTTGTCGCGAATAGCGCGCGCGTGTCGGCAACCTTTGCTGCCGCATCACTCGCTTTAATGCGCGCGTTTTCAAGCTCGGTCTCAAGGAGATCAGGATCAGCGAGCGAATCGAGAGCTTGTTCGGCCTCAGCAATCGACTGACGCGCGGCAGTTCGGACCAATTCCAGATCTTCGAGGCGCTGCCCAAGAGAGGTTCGCTGAGCTTCGATCCGCTCGAGAGCCGAAATCGCCAAATCAATCTCCCGAGCGGCTTCCCTTGAGTCGCGTTCGGCCAAAAGTGCCGACCGTCGTGCTTCGTCGGCGGTCTCGCGACAGGTTTCCATCGCTCTAAGCGCTCGATCGCGGCTGCTCGAGGCGACCTCCAGATCCGAGGCAAGGCCGGGAAGGAGGGCTAAGAGCGTCTTGTGCCGATTGATGCGTTGAAGGCGCTCGGCGGAAGACGCTCCGCCGCCGACCGCGACAAAACCGTCCCATCGCCGCATCAACCCGTCGCGGGTGACGAGCCGTTGACCTGGAGCAAGGATCTGGCCCTCGTCGCGATCGGCGACCGCGACCTGACGAAGCCGGCGAGTGAGCTCGGCCGGAGCCTGAACATGGTCGGCAAGGCATGTGGTCCCGGAAGGAAGCTGCGGATCGGTTGCGAGCGGCTCGCTTCCGTTCCACGAGCGCGAACGCTCGCGTTCATTCAAGGCCGCGTCCGCATCCTCGCCGAGCGCTGAAGCAAGGGCGCGCTCGAAGCCAGGATCGGCGATCAAAGTCGCAATCGCGGAGCCATGTCCATGGGCCAGTGCAGCGGCAAGTGCAGACTGTTCCGATTGGGCTGCCGACAAGGCCGCCCTTGCCGATGCCAGCGCAGCTTCAGAGGAATCGCGATCCTGAGCGGCGGC
This sequence comes from uncultured Alphaproteobacteria bacterium, assembly GCA_963703055.1. Taxonomy (GTDB): domain Bacteria; phylum Pseudomonadota; class Alphaproteobacteria; order Sphingomonadales; family Sphingomonadaceae; genus Sphingomicrobium. The sequence continues at coordinate 2,137,494 of OY969784.1, forward strand.
GGAACGGCCTTCGTCGGCCGCGATCCTGATCGAATCGGCATTTGCGAGCGCTTGAAGAGCCTCGGCGGACCGAGCTTCAGCACGGGCTTTGGCTTCGCTCTCGATCCGGCCATCCCCCAAGGCTTCTAGCTGGCCGGTAATTTTCGAATATTCCTGTTCAACGCGCACATATTGCGCTCGAGCTGCTTCGAGCGCCGCCTCGGCAACACGCCGTTCGGCGCGCATCGCGGCCTGCCTTGCGAGCAAGGCAGCAAGGGCCGCTTCCAAATCTCGCGATTGGCTCTCCGCGCTCGTCAGCTCGGCGGAAACCCTTAAGGTTTGGGTCTCGGCATCATCGAGCCGCGTTGCAATCGATTTTTGCTCCTTTTCGAGCTCAGTGATTGCCGCAGAAGCATCGGATTTGAGCGCTTGCTCGCGCTCAAGGTCGGCAGCGAGACTGGAATCGAGCGACGTCAGTTCGGTGAGGCGCCGAGCGACCGTATCGAACCGCGCCCGCGCGCTCGCAAGGTGATGGGCCAAGCCCTGCCCCTGCTCGCGAAGGAGAGCGACGGCCTGGCGCTTGGCCCCGAGCTCCTCGCTTGCGCGATCTTGAGCGCGCTGTGAACTTGCGATGGCTTGCGCAATCCGCTCCACCTCGAGTGCGCACTCCTGGGCCTGCGCCATCGCGCTTTCACTGGCTTTTTCTGCTTCGAACCAGCGCGTGTGGAGAAGCCGAGCGTCGAGCGCTCGGATCTGATTGCTGAGCTTGCGGTAGCGCTCGGCTGCACGGGCCTGGCGACGAAGCTGACCAACGCGCTGCTCCTGATCGGAAAGGATTTCGCCGAGACGAACGAGATTGGCTTCGGCTGCACGAAGTTTCTGTTCAGCATCTCTTCGCCGCGCGTGAAGCCCTGAAATGCCGGCGGCTTCTTCGAGTAAAAGTCGGCGTTCGGCCGGCTTTGCAGAGATGATCGCGCTGATCTTGCCCTGGCTTACCAATGCCGGAGAATGGGCTCCGGTGGCAGCGTCGGCAAAAAGAAGTGCGACATCCTTGGCGCGAACGTCGCGGCCGTCGATCCGGTATGCCGAGCCTGCCGAACGCTCGATCCGCCTTGTGATCTCACATTCGCGGGTTGCCTCGCCGCTCGATTGGCGCTCGAGAAGAATGGAGACTTCAGCGAAGTCGCGCGCCGGTCGGCTCGACGTGCCGGCAAAGATCACATCGTCCATTCCGCCGCCGCGAAGGGATTTCGGGCTCGATTCTCCCATCGTCCATCGGATGGCTTCGAGAAGATTGGATTTTCCGCATCCGTTCGGGCCGACGATCCCGGTCAGGCCGGATTCAATTCGCAATTCGACCGGCTCGACGAAGCTTTTGAAACCGCTGAGCTTCAGACGCCGGATCTTCACGTTTGCCTTTCCCCCGAACTCTTTCGTCAGCCGCTAAGTGCGCTTTTGAGAGCCGCGCCGAGGTTATTCCATTGAGTGATTTTGCTGTTGAGCAATCCATTTAAAAGGAAATTTGAAGTGTCTGGAAGGTGCGGACGGACTGGCATGATGTTGGGTCCCATCCTTGCTCACCCACGACTTTCAAGTGCCGCCTTGAGCTTCGGCTCGAGCAAGTCCCAGTTTGCAGTCTGGTCAAGCATCTTTCCATTGATCACAAATGCAGGCGTGCCCTTGAAGTCAGGAAATTGGCTGGTGGCGCTCCCGGCCATATCGACGAGCTGTTTGACCGAACGGGCGTTTGAAAGGCACTGAGTGCTCCTTGCAGTCGGCAGGCCATGCGCTGACGCCCACTGTTGCAGTCCTGAGATCTTGGCCAGCACAACGAACTGGCGTTCAGGCGGCAAATTCTGGAGCGGAGTCAACTGAGCTTCGGGAATAGCCTCGATTTTCCCTTCCCAGGCCGGCTGGTCGTTGAACAACGCGCGGGTTAACGGGAAAAAGCTTCGGGGGCCGTTGCACCGCGCAATCAATGCTGCGGTTATATCGAAGGAATCGCGGACGTAATTTCGAAATTCCCAGCTCACTTTCCCGGTTTTGACATAAGCCAGGAGTTTGGGGACGCCTTCGGCATCAAATGCCCGGCAGTGCGGACAGGTCAACGATCCAAATTCAACGAGCTTCACCTTGGCGGCGGGATTTCCGAGCATGAAGCCGCCGTCGCGAGTCGGAGTGACGGCGTCAGTCCAGTCGCGACCTTTTGCCGGCGTTGTCCGCGCGGCCCTGACCGGCGCAATCGCATTGGCAGCCCCTTCATGGGCTGTTCCTGCAAACAGCGCGACCACCAAAACGAGGGAGAGGCTTCTCTTCATGAACTAATCGGCTTCCTTGATAACTGGGATGGTTTCGCTCCCCTCATCGATCGACGGAACTCCGCGACTGGCTCCAATTTTCGAGGCAAGCAACTCAAGGCATGCCCGAAGCTCAGGATCAGCGATTTCGCGCAAACCTTCACCAAGCTCTTTTGGAACCGGCATCAGCTGAGGGCGAACAGGTCGAGCCGGCGATGCCGGCAATTTTCCCTGGCGAAACACGATCCGGTTGACTGCGAAATAGCCAAAGAACCGGTTGACCCGTTCGACAATCATCGGGGTCAGATGTTGGAGCAATGGTCCATGAGCGCCCTCGATCAGGAGCGTTAGAACTCCACCGGCCTTCTTTCCGGCCGGAAAGCGGATCGATTCGGGAAGGGAGACTTTGCTATACCTCTCGCCGACGATTTCCGGCCAACGGCTGACGATCGAACTTTGGACAAAACCGAAACGGCGGAAGGATTGCTCGCCAATCGGGCCGACCAGCTCGCCCGCGGACTGAGCTCGGCAGCTTCGCTGCGAATCCTCTTTTCCGACCTTTTGCTTCGACATGTCCGCGGAGCATGCCATAGCACATTGGTGACCGCCAATGCCGCTCGTCAGCTCATCGAACATTATGTGGATAACTTCCGTTCTCTTCCATGGCGTTCCGCCCCAGGAACGCCGCAGCCGGACCCGTATCGCGTGTGGCTGAGCGAAATCATGCTTCAGCAAACGAGTGTCGCAGCGGTCGTTCCACGGTTTGAACGGTTCGTTGCGCGCTGGCCGACCATCGAAGCGCTGGCGAGCGCCGCCGATGTCGACATTCTCTCCGAATGGGCCGGCCTTGGCTATTATGCCCGTGCGCGAAATCTCATTGCTTGCGCCCGCCAACTCGCTCGACTTGAACACTTTCCTCAAACTGCCGCGGAACTCGAAAGGCTGCCCGGAATCGGCGCGTACACGTCCGCTGCAATCGCAGCGATCGCATTTGGTGAAAAGGCGCCCGCAATCGATACCAACGTCGAGCGCGTGATTTCGAGGCTGATCGGACTTGTGAAGCCCTCGCGCCGGGAGATCGCGCGCGAGGTCGAACTCATGATGGTTGAGCATGAGGCTGGGGATGTCTTGCAGGCCTTGATGGATCTTGGAGCGACCTTGTGCAGGCCAAAGCAGCCCAAATGCTCACAATGCCCGCTCGAGGCGAGCTGTATCGCAGGAACGAGCAAAGCTCCGGAGCAATTTGCGGCGCCGAAGACCCGCAACTCGCGGCCGCAGCGGTTCGGAACAGCCTGGTGGATCGAACGTGAGGACCATGTCTGGCTCGTTCGTCGGCCATCTCGCGGGCTCCTTGGCGGAATGCCGGCCCTTCCTGGAACTGACTGGGTCGAGAGGCCCGGTCCCCCAGGGAATGCCATTGCGAGCATTCGGCACGTGTTCACGCATTTCTCGCTCGAGCTTCTACTCGAGCCCCGCGAAGAGGCGGTCGGCGAGGGATGGTGGCAACCTTTGGAGACGCTCGATCAAATCGGCCTTCCGACACTTTATGCGAAAGCTGCCGAAAAAATCCTCCGCAGCAGTAGAATCCGCCGTGCCGCTTGAGCCGTTTTTTGCAGGGTCAGGGCTTGAACGCGCCGATCATCTTCGCGGTTCGCCCGAAGTGATCGCTGCGCTTGCGAAACAGGAGGATGCGAAAGAACTGGTTTGGAAAGAGGGATTGCCGTCCGTTCTCGAAAGCGGCGAGCTCGAATGGACGACAATTGAAAAGCCGGATCTCTTCTTGGGGTTTGACGGCAAAGCGCCCAGGTTCAGTCCCATTCCTCTGAAGGTCGAGAACGCTCGCCCAGCCTTTGCAGCGATGACTCTTCTTTCTCGGCAATGGGCGCCGGTCTTTGCAGCGGCGATCAGTCTTGGAGGGTGGCACGCTCGCAATGGCTTTTGTTCAAATTGCGGATTTCAAAGCCTGATCGATCGCGGCGGCTGGTCGCGCACCTGTCCGAATTGCGGCGCTGAACATTATCCGCGCGTCGATCCTGTCGTCATCATGCTGGTCGAACATGGTGAGCTGCTGCTGCTTGGCCGTCAGGCGCAATTTGCAACGGGCCGCTACTCGGCGCTAGCGGGATTTGTAGAAGCGGGCGAGACGATCGAGGCCGCGGTTGCACGAGAGATTCGCGAGGAAGCCGGCATTGAGATTTCCAATGTCACCTACCTTTCGAGCCAGCCCTGGCCTTTCCCTTCATCATTGATGATCGGCTGCCGCGCTCAAGCGCAATCGCTCGAACTTTCGATCGATACGAACGAGCTTGAGGACGCGCGCTGGTTTTCGAGGGACGAAGTTCAGGCAGCGTTAGATGGAAGCGATCATGGAACATTCGCTGCGCCTCTTGGGGTCGCGATTGCACGAAGCTTGATTGAAGAGTGGCTGACCGCTTGAAGGTTGACGAAGTCGCCCCTAAGAAGCTGCGCAAATCTTGCGCCTTCGGCTTCTAAAAAACCAGGGAAACTTCATGGACGATCGCTTCAACACCATCGCCGGCTGGGTGCTGTTCGCTGGGATTGTTGCGCTTGGCTCATCCATCGTGGCGGGCGAATATTTTCACGCGGAGCGTCCGGAAAAGATGGGCTATCCCATCGCCGGCGCCGAAGAGGAAGGTTCGGGCGCCGCAGCTGCCGAGAAGCCGATCGAGTTCTATCTCGCGACCGCAGATCCGGCCAAAGGCCAGCAAACGTTCAACAAGTGCATGGCGTGCCACAATGCCGACAAGGGCGGTGCCAATCAGATGGGGCCGAATTTGTGGGGCATTCTTGGCTCACAGATCGGTCAAGGCCGCGGCTTTTCCTTTTCGGATGCCCTGTCGAAGAAGGGAGGCACCTGGAACTGGGACACGTTGAGCACCTGGCTGACCAGTCCAAGAGCATTTGCGCCCGGCACCAAGATGACCTTTGCAGGTCTTAGCAATCCGCAGGACCGGGCGAATGTGATTGCTTTCTTGAATACGCACAGCGATTCGCCGCTGCCGATTCCCAAAGCCCCGACCGTTGCAGCAGCGAGTCCGAAGGGTCCGCCCCAGAAGGCGGCCAAGGAGCCGGTCGTCAACACTGCGCAGGCGGAGGCCAACCCCAAGAATGCGGGCGGTCCGGCGGCAAAGGTCAGCGGTCCGGCCAGCGTCAAGGGCAAGCCCTAAAGGCCAAAATAAGGCTATTCCGGTGGCGCCTCTTGAGTTGGCGCAGGCGATGAAGGCTCGAGATAAAAACGCGTGACGAAGTCCCACGCTTCCACCGCATCCTCGCTCCAATGAATGAGGTCGAGATCGTGCGGAGAGATCACGCCTTCATCGACCATCGCGCTGAAATTGACGACTCGGTTCCAATAATCGCGTCCGAACAGAAGTATGGGTAGCGGCCGAACCTTTCCCGTCTGGATGAGAGTCAAAAGCTCGAACATCTCGTCGAACGTTCCATAACCGCCGGGAAACACCGCCACAGCTCTGGCGCGAAGCAGGAAATGCATCTTTCTCAACGCAAAATAGTGGAACTGAAAACTGAGGTCCGGGGTCACGTAAGGATTTGGGAGCTGTTCGTGCGGAAGGACGATGTTGAGGCCGATCGAGGGCCGCCCTTCGTCCGCGGCGCCCCGGTTCGCTCCTTCCATGATCGAGGGCCCGCCCCCTGAGCAAACCACGAAATGATGCTTCCCCTCTTCGTCTTGGCCACAGCGGCTCGCAAGCCGGGCGAGCTCTCGCGCAATATCGTAATAGCGTGACTTGGCTTTGAGCCGTTCAGCGATCGCTTCCTGCTCGGGATTGGTCGCTGCAGCGACCAATTCATCCGCCATATCGGGCGCAGGGATCCTCGCTGACCCATAAAATACGAAGGTTGAAGCAATGTCGGCTTCGTTAAGGAGAAGCTCTGGCTTCAGAAGCTCGAGCTGGAACCGCACCGGTCGCAGATCCTCGCGAAGAAGGAACTGGTTGTCCTGGAACGCGAGCTTGTACGATCGGCTCTCGGTCTGCGGGATCGATGGAACATGTTCCGCTGATTTTGCATCGATTTCAGAGGTCGGGAAAATGCGTTTCGGAGGCCGCGGATGTTGGGACATTCGCGCGAACTAGCGAGAAAGTCCGCTCGGGTCACTGGGGTCAGCCGAGTTCCATTAACAAGGGCTCGAGCCAGCTTTTGCCTCTCTCTTTCAAAGGGGCGCTCACGGTTCGAATAGGCGTCTCGCGCATGCCAAAAAGCCGATCGCTTCCATTTTCCGCAAAGTGACACGGATGACACTTGAACAGCAAATTCAAGAAGCCACGTTCACAACCATGATCGAGGTCCGCAAATTCGAGAGCCTCGGGCATGCCGATCATGGCTGGCTCGACGCTCGTCACCATTTTTCATTCGCGCAATATCATGATCCAAAACGGATGGGCTGGGGCCGAATCCGGGTCTGGAACGATGATCAGATCGCGGCAAAAAGCGGGTTTCCGCCGCACCCCCACCGTGACATGGAAATCATCACCTATGTCCGGACCGGCGCGATCACCCATCAGGATTCGATGGGAAATCGCGGACGAACGGGTGCTGGCGACGTCCAGGTCATGAGTGCCGGGACGGGGGTCGTTCATGCCGAATATAATCTCGAGGATGAGGCGACGACGCTGTTCCAGATCTGGATCGAAACCGACCGTGTGTCGGCTTCGCCAAGCTGGGGCGCAATGCCCTTTCCCAAGGATTTTCGGGACGGAAAGTTCCAGCTGCTCGCGAGCGGCGATCCCAAGGACAACGTCCTGTCGATCAACGCGGATGCGCGGGTGCTTGGTGCGACGGTTCGAGCCGGCCATTCCCTCGTGGTCGAATCAGGTCCCGAACGGCACCTCTATCTCGTTCCAAGCGGCCGGGTGCGGGTCAATGGGGTCGAAGCGGGCCCGCGCGACGGAGTCGCGATTACCGGAGTGGAAGGGATCGAGATCGAGGCCGAGGAGGATTCCGAAGTGGTTCTCGTCGACGCACAATAGAATCCACGGTTTCGAACCCGTTCATTGAGACTGTGCTTGAAAGAGGCGCGATCGATGGGCATGTGCCTGTTGCGCCGCGGGAATTTGGCGCGAATCAAAGCGCAGAGCGGGAGTCAATGAGGGCGGTTTCACGCTTCAGACAAGGTTTGCTGGCTGCAGCGCTGGGGCTTGCCCCAGTCGCTGCGCTCGCCCAGCAAACTCCCGTCGCCAACAGCACGACGAACGCGCCGGCGAGTGACTCAATCGGTCCGCAGGAACTTCAGAATTTCAGTCTTTCAGGGACTGCGACCCATCCGGCGGATCAGACGGCGCCAGCTCCCAGTCCGGCCTCGACCCCGCCTCCGCAAACTGCGGCCCCGAAGACTGTGACGAGCGCTCCGGAGCCGACGCCGACAATCGCGGCTCAAACCGCGCCTTCAGGCCCGCCGCGCTCCTCTCCGGTTCGAACCGCCGACGGATCGGCAAAGCCTTCGACCTCTCAGGCGCGACCGCCGGTTCCGCAACTCCTTGCCCAGACCCCGCCATCCTCTTCGGTAACAGTGGCTCTTCCTCGCCTCGATAAGGGCGTCGGAACAGCCGATTCGCAAAATGGCCTTCAGACGGCCGCACCGACAAGCTTTGCGCCTGCACCGGAAACGCCTGGGTCCTTGTCTCCCGGGCATGGCTTTCCACTTCTTCCCTGGCTGTTTGCAGCGCTTCTTCTTGGAGCGGGAGGAGCATTTCTGTTCTGGCGAAGCCGGAGCCGTGCAGCCTTTGCCGGCGGCCCTCACATCGATGCCTTTACAGCCCCAACCCCCGTTCCAACCGCTGCTCCGCGCCGGATTCCCGAGACGGTTCCTCCGCCCGCTGCGCCGCCTGCGTCTCAGCCGCTTGGATTAGTCTCGACGAGGCTTCGAGCCTGGATGGAAATTGGATTCCTGCCGCTCCAATGTATTCTTGATGATGACCAGATCACGGTCGAGTTTGATCTCGAGCTGTTCAATTCGGGAAGCGTTCCCGCCCGGGCGGTCCTGGCCGAAGCGGCGCTTTTCAACGCGGGTCCAAAGCAGGATCAGGAGATCGCCGCATTTTTCGCCAACCCCGTCGGCGCAGGCGAGCGAATTGCAGTCATTGGGCCGCTCAAAAGGATTGCCGTTCGAACCAAGGTCGTTGCGCCTCGAGCGCATTTCCAGTCGTACGAGCTTGGCGGTCGACAGGTGTTCGTCCCCGTCATTGCGTTCAACGTCCTTTATTCGTCGAGCGGAACCGAAGCACAGACTTCGGTGAGCTTTCTCCTCGGCGGCGACACCAATGGCGACAAGATGGCGCCGTTTCGAATCGATCTCGGATCACGGGTTTTCCGCGGCGTTACCGGCCGGCTTCTTCCAAGCGGCGTTCGCCGATAATCATTCGGCCGGTACGATCGCCGGCTCCGCGCTGCCGCGTCCCAGAAGGCGAATCATCTGCGCAAGAAAGATGAGGACGCCGGTCAGCCAGAGGAGCGACGCGATGATCGCAAGCCCGGGCGAGTTCTTAAGGACTGCAAGACCAATTCCGATTGGAAGCAGGACCGAGCCCGTCCCCGAAATTGCAAAATGGTAGCCAGCAAGCCTCGTGTGGGCGAGCTGTGGATAGGCCCGATACGTCAGCCCAAAGAGTGCCAGCGAGGCCCAGCCAGCAAGGTTGAGATGCGCGTGCACGGGAACGAGCTGGAAGTCTTCGCGCATACCCATGCCAATCCCAAGCACAGCGCCGCAAATCAGAAGGATCGTCGCCAGCAACAGGAAATAGATGTCGACTCGTTTCATCGAAGCCCCCTTCCAAGAAATCGACCGAGTTTCACACCGCCGAGGAGACGCACTCAAGTCAATTCTTCCAGAAAGGTTATAATACGCTCGAATTGTAGCTGTGCCAGGCAAGGATTGCCGCGGCGCCGCGATAGGGTCGCCATGCTTCCCCGAGCATTCTGATCTGCTTTTCCGAGGGTTTTTCGGCATGGCCGAACAAGCGCCCGATCTCCACCTGAACCGCAAGATCGCCCGCCGGCCAGATATCAGTGCGCCCTTCGGCAAAGAGGAGATAAATTTCGGCCGACCAGCGCCCGATGCCTTTGATCTTGGTCAACAAGGCGACAGCCTCGTCATCATCTGGAGGAAGCGCTTCAAGGTTGAGCGCACCGGACAGGATGAGACCCGCGAGGCTTCTCGCGTATCCCGCCTTCTGGCGCGAAATTCCCGCCGCCCGGAGGTCTTCGTCGCTCGCCCTAAGAAGTTTCGAAAGGTCGGGAGGAGTGCCGTACGAAGTTTCAAGCTTCGACCACATCGATCGCGCTGCCGCAACGCTGACCTGCTGCCCAACAATTGTTCGAAGCAATGTGTGCGCTCCAGGTTCGCTCTGGCGGGGCCCTGGAATTCCGTGCTGCTCGACGACGCGAGCAAAAACCGGCTCGCGCTCGGCGAGTGCTTCGATCTGAGTTCGGATGCTGTTTGCGGTCCGGACCATTAGACGGTGTTCGCGGCGTAAAGTGCGATAGCGGCGGCGTTTGAAACATTGAGACTCTCGACGGCATCCGTGATTGGAAGCCGCGCAAGCGCGTCGCAATGATCGCGCGTGTTGGGTCTTAGGCCGCCGCCCTCCGCCCCGAGGACAAGTGCAACTTTTGGGGCGCCGAGCGCCTCCTTGAGGGTGATTGGAGCATCGCCTGCAAGTCCGATGCGCCAGAACCCCGCTTCGGCGATTTCCTCGAGCGTTCGGGCAAGATTGACCACTCGAGTCCAAGGCACGCGTTCAAGAGCACCCGAGGCAGCCTTTGCGACGACCCCGCTTTCAGGGGGTGAATGGCGATCCTGAGTAACCAGCCCGACGGCCCCAAACGCCGCTGCCGAGCGAAGGATTGCACCGACGTTATGCGGGTCGGTCACCTGGTCGAGGACGAGGATTACGCCGCGCTCGGGCGAAGCACTGATGAGCTCGTCCAGCCAAACCTCTTCGAGCGGCTCGACTTCGATCACGATCCCTTGGTGTGGAGTATCGCCCGGAACCAGCCGAGCGAGATCCTGGGCTTCGGCAAACATCACCGAAACATGTTTTGGAAACTGCATGTAGCTCGCAGCATCACGCGTCGCCCACGCTTTTAAAATTTTGCGATTGGGATTGTCGAGCGCTGCTGCAACCGCGTGTTTTCCCCAAAACCGCGGACGATTTGCGGACCCGTGGGATTGGTGAGATTTCTTTCGCCGGGTCATGCGTCACCGCTTAGCCGCACGCGCGTCGGAGTCTAGCTTGGCTGTTCTTCTCGTGAGCTATCGCCGTGATTGGTTTTCCACACGGCGGCAATCAGAATGATGAGGATGGGATAGCTCCAGAACCGAAGTGCGGCCGAATAGGCGAGCGGAAGAAGTGCGCTGTCGAACCCTTTAAGAAGGTGCCCAAGAATGGTTGTCAGCTGGAGCCCACTGACCCAGAGAGGCCAAAATCTATCCGACTTAAGTGCAACGAATGTGAAAATCACAAACGTCCCGAGGTCCACCAGAAAGACGCCCCATTCGATCGAAGAATAGCTCGATCTGTTGGGTGACTGGACCGCCCATGTCAGGAAAACAGCGACAATCGAGACCGCAGCAACAATGCGCGCGTCCGTCTTTCCGTTGAGTAGTGCGTAACCGCACGACCCAAGAAGGAGCGATACAAACAGGAGAATCCGGATAGTGTTAAGGGAGCCGAACACCTCGGGCTATCCGTGTTGACCAAAAGGCGGGCTCGCCACCTTTACCGGCCGAAAAGCCCACGGGGCTTTTCGAAGCGCTCGCAAAATCGGCGGCCAACGGTTCGGACGATCTCGTTCAACGCTGGGGTGATGGATCGCCGGTCTGTGCATCAATGCTACTCTTCACGAGACCCCAGCAATGAAGGATTTTCGCCGGAGCTGAGCGCTTTGGTCCAGACTAGCTCTTGAGCATCCTTGAAAGGCTCTCGAGACCGGCGAGATACATTCCCGCCGAAAAAGCCGCTCCCATCGCAATCGCCGCGATCCAGAACAGCCTCTGGCCGACATTCATCTCATTCCGGGGATTGTTCCTCGTCGCGAACGGCAGTTGCAGGGAAGACCGGAACAATTCTGGCCTCTGCTCGGAAATGAAACCCGACTCTCCGGCCTCCCCTGCGCGGTCAGTGTGCCGAATCTGATGACTGGCCGCTTGGGCTGGGTGCACGGAACCCTTCGCAGTCTCAATATACGGCGATTGATGCATCAAAGGTTGATATGGGTCACAATATTGAACGACGATGCGCGCGGCCTGCGCGCGCCGCTCGACACCCAGGATCTGGAGCGAGTGCCGGACGCGTTGGTCGACGGTATGCGAAGAAATTCCAAGCTCGGCGGCAATTTCTTTCGAGTTCAGATGCTGTGCGACGAGCAAAAGACAATCCAGTTGCCCGCGGGAAAGGCGGGCAATGCGCTGTTCGATCGGATTTTCCGACGCATCATTTTGAGTAGCCCGGCGAGTGTCAGGCCGATCGTTATTGTCTCCCAACGCGATCCTTACCCGCGCGCAAACACGCGCCATCTCTAAGCGTTCCCAAGTGTCACGCTTATGGCATTTGCGAAGTTTCCGCTAGATTTCAATCGGTTTTGACATTTATCAATATTAGAGCAGCTCGACCGAGGCGCCCCGAACAAGCAATCACGCACTTAGCACGGAAGAAACGAAATGGACTGTCGTCGCTGCGCGTTTCAAATTCGGATTTCGCGCCCGCAGGCGCCTCTCTGTTAGGCTCTTTTTGGTTTGCCGTCACAATGTTCGGAGCAATCGATGAAGCCCATCGTCAATCTCGCAAATGCTCTCCTTTGTGGCAGGATTGCCATCGGGATCTCGACCGGGATCGCTTCAGCTCCAGCTCTAGCCCAGAGCGAATCCGGGTTTGGGGACTCGATCATCAGCGTCGAATGGAAAGGCGGTGCTCAATTTTCATCGATGCGAGTGATTGATCATTTAAATGGCGAGACAATAGCGATCACCTCGCCGTTCACGTTGACCCTTTCCGACGGATCTACGCTCAGCCCGTCAAATCTGCGGATGATCGGCCGTCCGAAGGCTTTCAAAATTGCTCCCAATCCCAGCGCCTCTCGCCTCGCGGAACGCAAGCCGCGCAGCGGATGGGATGCGACATTCGTTGATCAGAACGGCCGTCTCCAGGTCGAGTGGCGCCTGATCCAGGTCGAAGGCGCTCCCTATCTGAGGTCTGAAGTCACAACGACCGCACTCAAACAGGACGAAGCGATCAAAAGCATCGATCTGTTTGATGCGCTTGCTCCTGGAGCGGAGGTTGTCGGCCGCGTCGATGGTTCGCCGGTCGTCGCGGGCCACATCTATTTCCAATTCGAAAATCCACTGTCGAAAAGCAGCACGGGCGTAAACAAGCCGATTGTCCGGTTGTGGATCGAGCGCGCGCTTCCGCTCAGGACGGGCAAGAGCGTCACTTATTCGGCGGCGGTTGGAACGACATCTAACGGTCAGTTACGGCGCGACTTCCAATCCTATCTCGAGGATCAGAGGGCGCATCCCTATCGAACCTTCCTTCATTACAACAGCTGGTACGATCTTGGATATTTCACGCCCTACACGGCAGATCAGGCAGTTGCGAGGATCGAGACCTTCTGCCGCGAGCTTTCCGACAAGCGCGCCGTAAAAATCAACTCCTTCCTGTTCGACGATGGCTGGGACGATCGCACCGGAAGCTGGAACTTTTCCAAGGACTTCCCCAATGGGTTTCTTCCGCTTCGCGATGCGTCAGGCAAATGCGGCGCTGCGCCCGGTGCCTGGTTGTCGCCTTGGGGTGGTTATGGCGACCCCAAGAAGGAACGCGTTGCTGCGGGAAGCCATCTCTATGAGACGATCGATGGCGGTTTTGCGCTTTCAGGCCCCAAATATTATCGGCGTTTCCATGCGGTCACGATGGACCTGGTGACAAGAGAGGGCGTCAACCAGTTCAAATTCGACGGAACCGGCAACGCCAATGAGGTCATCCCGGGCAGTCGGTTCGACAGCGATTTCGACGCCGCAATCGCGCTCATCCAGGATTTGCGCGCGGCAAAGCCCGACCTGTTCATCAATCTCACGACGGGCACCTATCCGTCCCCAGCCTGGCTTCGATATGCCGATACGATCTGGCGCGACGGCGACGATCACAATTTTGCGGGCGTTGGACCCTGGCGTGAGCGCTGGATCACCTATCGCGATCAGCAGACCTACGAGAATATCGTCATCGGCGGCCCGTTGTTTCCGATCAATTCGCTGATGCTTCACGGGATTATTTACGCGTCTCACGCTGCGCATCTCGACAGCGATCCCGCCAACGATTTCGAAAACGAAGTTCACGATTATTTCGGAACTGGGACCGAGCTTCAGGAGCTTTACGTCACCCCTTCGCTTTTGACCTCAAAGAATTGGGACACTTTGGCCCAGGCGGCGCGCTGGTCGCGCGCCAATGCGGACGTCCTTAAAGATACGCACTGGATCGGAGGCGACCCCGGTCGGCTAGAAGTCTATGGATGGGCTGCCTGGTCGCCCGGAAAATCGATCATCACGTTGCGCAATCCCGATACCAGAGAGCAAACCTATCTGCTCGATCCTGGACGCGCACTCGAACTCCCTGGGAACGCATCGCAAAATTATCACGCGAAACCCCTCTGGCCCAAAGGTGCTTTGGCGCCAAGCCAACTGCGAGCCGGGTTCCCTTCAAAAATCACGCTCGCCCCGTTCGAGGTCGAGACCATCGAACTCTATCCCGAGAACTGAAACGAAGCGCACTGAAAGGCGCTCAACAGGTGGGGTTTGCCGACGCCGATCGGTTCCGGACCAGCGACAGCAATCTTTCCGTCGATCGCGATCTCTTGTTTACCAGCCGATAAGTCTCGCGATGATACAGGCGGAAGCGATGGAACGAGAACCTCAGGATTTTAAGCCTCGGCAGCCACGTCAGACGGCCAGTCTGCGATGCGTCGGTCATTGGCTCGACGGCTCGTCCGCAACCGTGCTCATCACGAACATGTCCTATGATGGATGTCACATCTGGACGGATCACGACCTCTGCGCTGGAGAAACCATCGATCTGACGCTTCCAGCGAGAGGAAAAATCCACGCTCAGATCAGGTGGGCAAAGGGCGGACGAGGAGGACTTCGGTTTCTGGTTGATCTTGCCTCGGTCGATGCCCGGCGCGCGCGACTGGGTATTTAAGACGCATTTCTGCCACCTAGAATCGCTAAAGACGACCGAGGCAAAACGAAACCATTATCGTCTGGTTCGTCCCAGAGCATCTCCGAGGTATGTGCAAGAGCGCAGCTCCGACTGCTGATCTCCACCGATGCGCGTGGATCAATGGTGATCCCGCTTTACACCCCGACCGGCCTATTTTGATGCCCAATGGTCAACAAGAACATTCCTGGCATCCATTCCACCGCGACGAGCGTCTATCCGATTCTAAAGTGAAATGACTCGATATAATAATCTGGGACCGCGGTGCCGTTGCTCGTCCGAGCCGGAACGAAGCGTTCCTTGCGCTCGACCATTGCGCAAATCGCGTCATTGATTTCCGGCGTATTAAAGTCACTGATCACTCGGCAGCTTCCGATGCGGCCCTGTGCATCAATGTTCAGCCATACTTCGAGGTTATCCTGCTTGAAGGATCGAAGTGCTGCCTGCGGATAATCGCTTGAACTGAACAAGCTGACCGGGTCGACCACCGGGTGGGAACTGATTGCCACGGTCGCTTCAACCGCCGGATCGATGCCCCAATCCTTTAAGCTGTCGGTTGCGCATTTCTCGAGAGCCTTGAGCGCACTGCCCAGTGCTCCAGTGTGCAAGGAAATGGAATAGGAACGACCGGGGTCAAAAACGACGTTTGTGACTTGGTCCGCGCGTTCAAAGAACGCGGCTTCGTCCGCGCGCCACTTTTCCGGGTCGTCGACCTTCCAATCGCGATCGTTCCATTTCACGCGATCGAGCTTGCCGTTCTCGCGCGAAGCTCTCGACGGGCCGGCGGCAGCACGCTCCGCCTCTTCCATGCTTGCAACCAGAGCGGGCGGCCTCAAGCCCCGACGTCCAGTTTTCATCCCCCGCTCCCAGCGGACCACGCTGTCGTTGGATCCGACAGCTGCTAGACTGTCACCATCGGCAATCTGAACACCCGTCAAAGGCTCAAAGCTCAATGTGTTATCAGCGGTTTCGGGAGAAAACCGGCCGATGACGAGCAACGTGAGAAATGCATTGGGATAAAGCTGTTCAAAGAGCAGCCTGACCGCGTGCTTGTCGGTTCCAAACCTTCGAACAAGTCGGCAATTGTTGCTTGCATAGTCAACCACCCATGGGGACGAAGGCTCGAGCACCGGCGTGGGCTTTTGGGCAGCGGAAGCCAAGGACGCCGAAAGTAACAGCAAGGCAAGAAACGGAACACGCATGCGTCACCTCTCGAATGCAACTTCGGCCCGGCCTACGCTAATAAGGCTGCACGACCGCGCAAGATCGAACCGATCACTCAGCTAAATCGGTGACGAGGCGAGGATTTTCGCAGCGTCCCATCCACAACGGATGCTCTGGGGCCATGAGGCAACCGACGCATTGAGAGTATCAGCCGAACAACGCCTGATCTCCTTCAAAGTCCCTAATCTGTTTTGAGGAGCGCTGAAAATGGGTGTTCGGTGAGGGCTTCTGCTGAACTCCGACGGAAGAAAACTATTCGCGCTAAATTGTTACCCCCACTTACCACCCCAAAAGAGCTTTAGTACGCCTGGGTTGGGTAACGTAAACCCTCGCATTTACACGACATCCGGCGCTTCCAATGTTAAGTTCGCATAAAAGGAGGCGGAGATGAAGGTTCATGATGTGCCGCGAGGACAAGCGGCCTCTGAAGATAGCGACCGAATAACGATCAACGCGCTGCCGGGTGGCAAGTTCGGCTTCACTGGCCACACCAAGAACGGAAGTGTCACGGCGCACGCGGTCTCGCCAGACGAATTCGCTTCCGAGGACGAAGCGCTTGCTGCCGCAGCAGACTGGGCGGAAGATAACGGCGCCGAGGTTCTCTATGTTGAGAGGCCGAATCTCTAATTGAGGTGAGGCAGCACCCAGGGTTTTTTGTGCTTGGTGACAATCTATCAGCGTCGTGCTCCTTCACCGCTTATCCCTCTGCGGAAGACGGGGTGAGGAACAAAAAACCATTCATCTTAGAGGCTTGGGTGACTCCGCCGGCTCGCCCAACCTCGGCTTGCGCTCGGATTTTTTGCACTGCGTCGAAACAGGACAAATGCAAAATGAGCTGGAACTGTCAACGGCTTAGCCCGCTCAGGTCGGCATGTCAGATCCAGCAGAAAAGTTGCGATTCCTTGCGAGACAATCGAGACACCTGTCGCGTCAGGTGGCTGACCCGAAGCGGGCGGACGTGTTATCGAGCCTGGCTGATCTTTATGAGCGGCAGGCGGCCGGACTCCAATGCCGGCTATGTTCGGATCACGGGCCGGCTGAAGGACATGATCATCCGCGGCGGGGAGAACCTATTCCCGGTCGAGATTGAGAATGTGCTGCTTGAGCATCCCGCCGTCGCCGAAGTAGCGGTGGTCGGCATCCCCGACGAGCGCTGGGGCGAGACCGTCGCCTGCTTTATTCGCCCCGCTCGCGGCGCGTCGCTCAATCGTGTCGCGCTGGTGGACCATTGCCGCAGCGCATTTGACCCCAGAAGACGCCGGCTGGCCCCTTGCACGATAGGGGAAAATCCAGAAATTCGTGCTGCGTGACCGCTTTGTAAATCGGGAGATCAGAGAGATCCATTAGCGTTAGCTCTCCCTCTGAGCGCCGTCGAAACGAGAAACTCCTCGAGATGGGTTCCATTACGCGAGCTTCAGAAGGGCAGCGAAACCTGCGATCCAGTCATCATGTTCGCCTGAGCTGGGGGCGTATCGATAGCTAGGCAGATCGACGCAGAATAGCGCCCATTCTTCCAGATGGTTTTCGCTCTCTCGTTGAGGCGGTGCATGTCTGGCTTGAACCCATAACCAGAAGCTCTGGGCAGCACCTGGGTGATTAGAAGCCGAACGCCGTAATCGAGAACGGCTGCGCGCTGGAGCGCCTGGCGGATCGCCGTTCGATCGTTTGCCGACAGCGCAGACGCTCCGCTCTGAAGCATGCGCAGGTCAGGCCAGGTTTCAAACTCGGTTTCCTGAAATTTCTGGAAGGAACGCAGCTTGGCTGCGATCACGCCGATCCGATATTGCTCTTCACTCGGAAGCAGCGCGAGGTCACCCGCCGATGACGCAGCCTCATAGTGCGGTAGGTCGACCGTCAGAACGGGAGCCTGGGACACCCACAACGGCGTCTTGAACGTGCCGGTCCGGCCCCATTCGTCGACGATAGCGTGCAGCTCCGACAGGCGCCTGGCAATGCAGGACTCGGCTGTTGCTCGAAGCTTGAGATTCGCGAGGTCGTTGTTGATCTCGTCTGTGACAGCCGCGCGAGTCTCGTCTGCCAGCCGGTGATGGTGCAGGGCCTCGACGGCCTGCTCCGCGCCGAGCGCGATCAGCACGCCGATGACGATGATGCCAACTTCGCCGGCAAACTCGCGCCAGCCGTGGAGCGGCTTCGGAAGATGGATGTGCACGCGAACTCGCCTCCCCCAACCGGTTGTACGCTAGCACAAGAGCCTATGTCCGCAACTCGCGGAGCCGGACGTCCGTTTTGGGTCGGTTATGGCCGGAGTGGGGCGGGAACTGGACCATTGGCTAAGTGTCTGCTCCTCTTCAGGGTCGCCCGCCGCGCAAGCGGCTCACGGAAAACCTCCGTCGAAGCGCCCGTCAGACCCGCATGATATGCCGGGCCAGTGAATGCCACCCCGGCGTATCCCACAGCCGGTACATCACAAGCGAGGTCGGCAGCCAGACGGCTAACCAGACGAGGTACGCTTCGTGCACCCGCCTGTTCCTGATCACGTCCCAGAGTAATAGCGGCGCCACTGCCAGTAGGATATAGCCGTCGGTACTCATCGGGCTTGCGGGGAAGGTATTCGGCAACCACCCCATTCGGTCGATCGAGGCTGCGAGCGGCATCGCAGTCGCCAGGATGACCATCCGCTTGTGAAAGCCGCTATTCGCAACTCGCGCCCACAGGGCCATGGTCATCAACACGCCGAAAAGGATCCCAGCGTGCATTTGCAGCAGCAGGATATTCTCCTGAAGCGAGAGCAATTGTTGCAGTGGCCCGCGTGCACCGATGGGGGCCGCCTGTAGCGCATTCCACGTCTGGTAGTACATCGTTGGCGCAAGCACGAACCCGGCCGCGACCAGCGCGACTGCAAGCGCCATTCCGAAGATTCCGACCCGCCTGTGCAGCGCTGAGTGTCCGGTGGCCATCATCACCGTCTGCGCCAGCAAGAGCAGCAGGAACGACCCCATCAAAACCGCGTGGACGTGCATGATCGGCGGAAACGGGGGCCGTTGTCCGGCCCGTACCATTTCCACCTTCATCACCGCGTCGGGAATGAAACCGACTAGCACGACGATGATGAACCACGCCGCCATGAACACGAAGATCCACCGGTCGATCGCATGCGCGCGCGGCGTTCCTGACAGCAGGTCCGGCCGCCGTTCCTTGATCGAAAATGTCCCCGCTAAAGTCGCCATCGCCTGTCCCCCTTGACTGCCGGCAATCCGACATTGCTAAACCTCTCGCCACGTTAGGCAACCGCGAATTGCAGCCTCGGCACCCCCGACAGCCCACGCCCGGGTCCGGGCGTGCGCAACGAGCCGTTCGATGATGTCTGAAACGGCAGTCGGATTTGCACTTAACCGCAGATGTCTCGAAGGGGTGATGGGGTGGACGGCCCCCCGGAAGGGGGCGTGCACAGATGAAAAGCGGACATTCACAATGTCCTCAATACTGTCTCACGTCAGCTGGCGGTGAGCGGCTGACACAACTCCCCGCCATATCCTACCTCTTTGAATAAGTTATCAAGGGTCACGTCGCTGTCTGGGTGCTGGCCAACATTCGCAGTCTGGAAAATGAAGGGCCCGACGTGTGCTATCCGAGCGTCTGCCGCGACCGCTTCGGAATAGGCCTCGCGCAGCCCCGGCCAGCTCGCCTCTGACAGCGCACTTTCGCGATCGAGGACATTCAAATGAATCCAAGCTGCGCGTTCGTCGCGCCGCATTGCGTCCCAGTTTTCGTAGTTTGCAAAGGCATTGCTGTAAGCAAGTTGCTCTTCAAGGGGCATATGTGAGATCGTCCCGCTCGCGACAGCAATATTCCAGGCACCCCTCGAGCCTCCAATCGGAACCGGAATACCGACCGGCCCGATCAGCCGCGGCGCTTTCGCGGGATCTTCATTCAAAATGCGCGCCAGCTCCTGCAATCGTCTGCGAATGCAAGGCTCAAGGACCATGCGACCTTGAACCGCGTTGAGGTTGCTGATGACCTCGGAATCAAGGGCGCGACGCTCGACCTCCAGCTGATGGTGCCAATGGATGTTCTCCACGATCTGTTCAGCGCCGAGCGCTATCAACACGCCGATGACTATGATGCCGACTTCACCCGCGAACTCGCGCCAGCCGTGCAGCGGTTTGGGCAGGTGGAAATGCATACTGGGCTCCCAGGGAAGAGCTCAGACTAACAGCAGCACTAACGTCCGCAATGGGTGCTGGACTCAGGAGGTCGACGCAACACTTTACCTGTTGAGTGAGGTGAGGTGATGGCGAAGAGACGACGACGGATGGTACCTGCGGCTGAGAGCGCGTTGATCATTGGTAGGGCGACAGCTCTGCTCGATCATGTCCCATCGTCAGTCCGATCTGCTGTCCCCAGCGCGAGCCTGGAAGAGCATCGCTTCCCGCGGCGAGGTTGACGAAAATTGCCACACCCAGCAACACGAAGTCGTTGCGCCTTGAACGGCTGAAAACCAGTCCGACGAGCGCCGCCAAGTAAAGCAGAAAATAGAAATAGAATCATCCAGTCGTCCCACTCCGGAATGGCGCGGCTCAGCATGAAACAGTCCATCGCAAGGTTCCCGAACAGCATTCCAGACACGACAAAGCGTTTGCGGGACCAGTAATGGTCGTCGAGGTTGGTCCAGTTCTGCTTGGTCCGCGGGAAGACGAGCGAAGCCGCCAAGAAATAGACCATAGCGACCAGCACGCAGGCGAAGACCGTGTGCCAAGTGATGGTGAGCGCGCTTCGGTCGGCCCAGATGTCTAGCCAGATGCTGGTGACATCTGTGAGAACGAGGAATGCAAGCGCCGGGGTCAGGATGCCGATCGGCCGCTCACGGTGACCATCGATAGCGTCGGCCAACTTGATCGATAGCTCGGCAACGATCAGCCCGAACATGATGCCAATCAGCCCGAACAGCCCCTCGAAGTCGCTCATTGCCCCAGTTCCCCCATTGCTGATGACAGGTCTCCCTAATGGCTTAGGTTCGCCTTAACGGCAGATCCTTCACACATGCTCCGCGATAGGCGCGTTGCTCATCGACCATTTGCTTGACCCAATGCGGATCAGGTCGAAGTCCAGCGTTGCGCGCCTCTTCGATCAGGACCCTGGAGTCGAAGACGATGCTGGCGTCGAGCGCATCGAGCTTCGCGACCAACTTCAGATCGCCTCGACGCTCAGTGGGGGTAATGGGCCCGGCAAACGCCAGGTCTCCAAGCGTCTCCGCCGTATTGTTCTCCTCGGACTGACTTCGTTCAAGGATTGCCACATCTTCAAATAACCCAGCAAACTGCTGGGCTCGATCGGGGTGGAAATGTCCAATTACTCCGCCATTAAGCGCGGTCCCCCACGATGCCAGCAGCCAAGAGCGGCGAGGGGTTCGATAAACGCTTGGAAAGCCCGATTTGTAGGGGTCTTCGGCAAACTTGGCTCGGCTTCCGGGCCAAGTGGCATCGTTCTTCAGCAACTCGTCGCGCAGTTCCGCAAGGCGAGGACGCAGACAGGAGTTTATAGCGAAGCGTTCGTAAGCAGTCGCCAAATCGAAGCCCAATTCTTTGCTCATCCGTTGATCCGCAGCTCGAACGTCGCTGCGCCACCGCCAATCTTCGACGAGCTGCTCCGCGGCAAGCGCAATCAGCACACCGACGACGATGATGCCCACCTCACCGACAAAGGCTCGCCAGCTGTGCAGCGGTTTTGGCAGGTGGAAATGCATGCAACTGCCCCCCTGGCATTCCTTAGGAGACTACCAGCAGCGGCCATGACCGCAATGCCTCGAAAAACTGCTACTTCGCTAACGGCAGTCGAAAACTGACGCTCGGTCAGGAGCGCGGTGGCGGCTCATTATGGCAATGTTGAGGATGGCGCCGAACGCGCCGTCAATGAGGATGCGGACTGCGACGACGTAAACTAGCGCCGGAGGATCGAGTTGCAGGTCGATTGGGACATTGGCGGGAAGTCTTCGGATACCGGGGTTATCCCCATCGCCCTAGCTGCCCGAAATGATAATAAGGCGTTTGACGTGATATGGTGGCTCTCATTTCTGGCGCGCGCGATGTGTTCATGATGACTCTCCAGTGGAGAGTCCTGTTGAGGTCTTCGCGGTATTGACGAGCCAGATGCGCTTCGAGCCGACCTTCACCACCACCGGAAGACTGGCTTCCTGGACCTTGCGCACAAGATGAGTTCCGCTGGCCGCCTCGGCCGCGATCGGACTGATCCGTTCGGTCGGCGCCGCCGAAAGCACTTTGCCAGTTGCTGCAGCAGTACTTTACCAGCTTTTTCCGTGGAGCACCTCGCCCGTGTGGTCGAGGAGACATTCGTGAGTTTCGAGCAGACCAAGATCGAGGCCGCCCCAAACAGTTTCCGTGTCCATGTTTGCACTCCCTCCACGCCCCTGATTTGTTCTGCGAAGCCCGTGAAAAGGAAAGTTGGTGGAGGGGGCTGGGTTCGAACCAGCGTACGCTTGCGCGGGCAGATTTACAGTCTGCTGCCTTTAACCACTCGGCCACCCCTCCAGGAGCTGCCATGCGAAGCCGCTCTCTCAAGAACCGGCACGCACGTGTGAGCAGGCGCGCCACATGGCGAGCCTCAAGTTTGCTGTCAACGCGCCAAAGCGCTTCTTGCCGATGCTCGGCTCACAAAAATGAAGTGGAGCGATTGTCAGATGGCCTCGTACCGGCCCCTAACCCCTTCGGAGCAAAAGTGTTAACAATGTCTCCGGAATAAACCGTAAGCTATGTCCTCGGTATGGATCCCTTGAAGTTGGAGCGGGTGAAGGGAATCGAACCCTCGTCGTAAGCTTGGAAGGCTTCTGCTCTACCATTGAGCTACACCCGCATTGCGGCAACGTTGAGCAGAATTTCGACAATTCGCTCGGCGATTGCCACCGAAGACGAGCGAATTGCACGACCTCGTGTGCGGGTCAACGCCCGCCTTCGCCGCGCGACATTGAACCTCCTCCAGGATTTTTAGTTGTGATCAGCGAAACCAAAGGGTTGACCGCGCCCAACCCGCTGATTTACCAAAAGGCCTGAATGACACACCTGAATGCCATCGTCGCAACTTCCATCGCCAACCTTTGGTGGCGTGGCTGCACATCTGCGGCGCGATGGCGCGACTGATCGACTAGCTTTTCCGATCATCGATTGCCCGCCCGCCAACGGCGGGCATTTTTTTTGTTCAGGTGTTTTTTCATGACTCAGCTTCTTCCGATTTCCCGTTCGCTTCATTCGGCGGAGCCGATCGAGGATGGTTCCGAGCTCGCGATCCACGAGCTTCTCGAAGGCCGCGACCTCACCACCGACCAAAGTCGTTTGCTATTCAACCGGATTGTCGAAGGAGAGCTCGGCGATCCCCTGATGGCTGCAGCGTTTACGGCTTTGCGTATCAAGGGCGAGACTGCCGAGGAGCTTTGCGGAGCGGCCATGGCGCTTCGAGAGGCGGCACGGTCGTTTCCATCGCCTTCCTATCTGTTTGCCGACAGCTGCGGGACTGGGGGTGATTTTTCCGGCTCGATCAATGTGTCGACAGCGGCCGGAATCGTGGCAGCTGCCTGCGGCCTTCCTGTTGTCAAACACGGCAATCGCTCGTTCACTTCGAAATGCGGGTCCGCCGATGTGCTCGAAGTTCTTGGGGCTAAGCTCGACCTTTCTCCTACCAAATCGCGCCAGATCCTCGATGAGACGAAATTCTGCTTTCTTCTGGCTCCGCTCTACCATCCGGGCCTCGCTCATGCGGCGACAGTTCGGAAAGCGCTCAAGGTCCGAACCATTATGAATCTTCTTGGGCCGTGCCTCAATCCGGCGCGCCCGAATGTTCAGCTGCTTGGAGTTGCCGATCCCAAGCTTCTTTATCCGATAGCACGAACCTTGGACGCGCTTGGGGTTGAGCGAGCGCTTGTGGTTCATGGATCCGGGCTCGACGAGATCGCGCTTCACGGATTCACGCGAGCGATTTCCCTGAACGACGGAAAATTCGAGGATCTCGAAATCACTCCTGAGCAGGCGGGCCTCAAACGACGCCCTGCCGACCAGATCAAAGGCGGCAGTCCGGTTGAAAATGCCGCACGATTGGAAGCGCTTCTCTCAGGGAACGGAGGTGGCGCTGACACGATGGTCGTCGCCTTGAATTCAGGCGCGCTTTTGATGACCGCAGGAATTGCCTCAAGTCTCCGGCAGGGAGTCGAGATGGCCTCGGATGCTCTTTGCAGCGGACGCGCAAACAGGGTCCTTAAAACCTTCGTCGAGGCGAGCCATGACTGAAGGCATTCTTGGCGAAATCGTTTCGGCCAAGCGGGCAGAGCTTAAACGTCGCTTCGATGGTGTTTCGCTCGATGCGCTTCGCTCGCGCGCCGAACCCAGTTCAAAAGGACTTGCCGCAACAATCGCGCAGCATGGAACGCGTTTCATTCTCGAAATCAAGAAAGCCTCACCGTCGGCTGGACGGATCCGTCCCGGGTGCGATCCCAAGGCTCTTGCACGCGGCTATAGCGGTGTCGCCGATGCCCTTAGCATTCTTTGCGACGGACCGTTTTTCGGCGGATCGCTGTGCGATGTCGTGGCAGCTCGCCCCCATTTCGAAGGGCCGATTCTCGCCAAGGATTTCTTCGTCGACCTTCGTCAGGTGGCAGAAGCCCGGATCGCCGGCGCTGATGCAATCCTCGTCATGCTTTCTCTACTGGACGACCGCACGGCCCGGGAGATGATCGCCGAGGCACGCAGCTTCTCGATGGACGCAGTCGTTGAAGTGCACGACGAAAAGGAGATGGCTCGCGCCCGCGAGCTTGGCGCGTCTCTCATCGGCATCAACAACCGGGACTTGCGCGACCTCGGCATCGATCTTTCCACAACGGAAAGACTGGCAAAGCTCGCTCCCGACCCGCTGCTCATTTCGGAATCCGGAATTTCAAATCGGGCCGATGTCGATCGGCTGGCCCCGTTGGTCGATGGGTTCTTGATTGGTTCGTCCCTCATGGCGTCTCCCAATCCCGCGCAATCGGCGCGCGATCTGGTTTTCGGGCGCACGAAACTTTGTGGACTGACTTGCGGCGCAGACGTGCGCGCCGCCCGGCCAGCGGCGTTCGCTGGGTTCGTCTTCGTTCCTGGCAGCCCCCGCCATGTGACCGCAGACGAAGCAGCGCCGCTGGCCGGCACTGCACGACGATCTGGAATGTTTCCGGTCGGCGTGTTTCGAAATGCCCCGCTCCATACACTCCTCGATGTTGCGACATTGCTGAACCTCCACGCTGTTCAACTCCATGGGCAAGAAGATCGCGAATATCTCCGGGCACTTCGAAGCGAACTCCCGCTCGACTGCGAGATCTGGACCGCTTTTGATGCCAGCCAGGCGCTCCCGAACTGCCGCGAAGGAGACCGGACCCTGTTCGATAATGGTAGCGGGGGGAGTGGTCGCTGCTTTGATTGGGGGATACTTAAAGGTCATCCCGATCTTCCGAACGGACTGGTTGCCGGCGGGATTGGTGCCAATAATGCGCGACAGGCCCGTGAGCTTGGCGCTTTTGCAATTGACGTTGGATCATCGGTCGACCTTTATCCGGGACACAAATCCCCGGAACGCATTGCCGCATTGTTCGAAGCCCTTCGGCCTCGATCGCGGGCTCGGAGACGCGCATGCGCATGACTGGCCGCTTCGGTGACTTCGGCGGCTGCTTTGTTCCCGAGATCCTTGTTCCAGCGCTCGAAGAGCTCGAGTCCGCGTTTCTCGACGCTGAAGCCGATCCCTCATTCAACAATGAGCTTCAGGACCTCCTTGCCAATTACGCCGGCCGACCAACACCGCTCACTCGCTGTCGCAATCTTCCCGGCAACATCTTTCTCAAGCGCGAGGACCTCCTCCATGGGGGCGCTCACAAGACCAATCAGGTTCTTGGTCAAGGTCTGCTTGCAAGACGCATGGGCAAAAGGCGGCTGATTGCCGAGACGGGCGCTGGACAGCATGGCGTCGCGACTGCGATCGTGGGTGCGCTTCTTGGCTTTGAAACGCGCATTTACATGGGCGCCAAGGATGTCGAACGACAAAAACTGAATGTCTTTCGGATGGAGCTGATGGGTGCCGAGGTCGTGCCCGTCAAAAGTGGCGGACAGACATTGAAGGATGCCATCAACGAGGCGCTTCGCGACTGGTCCGCCAATTTCAAGGACACGCATTACCTTCTTGGGACCGCTGCAGGCCCGCATCCATTTCCGACCATGGTGCGCGAATACCAACGGGTGATCGGCCGGGAGGCGCGCGAACAGATGCTCAGCCAGCTCGGGCGGTTGCCCGATGTCGCGGTCGCGTGCGTTGGGGGCGGATCGAATGCAATCGGTCTTTTTTCGGATTTTCTCGACGATCCGGTCCGGCTGGTTGGAGTGGAAGCGGCGGGCAAGGGCCTCGACGGCGCCGAGCATGGTGCAAGCCTTGAGCGAGGATCGATTGGGATCCTTCATGGAGCCAAAACCTACCTTCTTCAGGACCAAGACGGGCAAATTGCCGAAACCTGGTCCGTTTCGGCGGGTCTCGACTATCCCGCGGTCGGTCCTGAACATTCCTATCTCAAGGATTGCGGACGCGTGGACTACGTCGGTTGCACCGACTCTGAAGCGCTCGCGGCATTCACCCTTCTCGCACGGCGGGAAGGTGTGCTCTGTGCGTTCGAATCGGCTCATGCCCTTGCGCACGCTCACACGCTTGCCGAACGCGAGCCTCAAAGCATCATCCTCGTTGGTCTTTCGGGGCGGGGCGACAAGGACGTCGCTCAGGCTCAGGGACTACTTGGATGAGCCGCTATTCCAAAATGTTCAGCGAGATTGGCGAGCGAACGGCCTTTGGTGCCTTTTTGATGCTCGGGGATCCCGATTTCGAGAGGAGTTTCGAGCGTTTGAATGCCCTTCTTGAGGGCGGCGCGGACATGATCGAGGTCGGCATTCCGTTTTCCGATCCGGTTGCAGACGGTCCGGTCATCCAGGCTGCATCGCGAAGAGCGCTCCAAGCCGGAATTTCAACCGATCATTGCTTCGAGCTCATCGCGCGATTGCGGAAACTTAATGACGAGGTTCCAATTGGGATCCTGACCTACGCCAACATCGTGATCGCTCGAGAAAGCTTCATGCGCGATGCCTGCAAGGCCGGTGCGGACAGCCTTCTTGTTGCAGATATTCCAGCGCTTGAGGCGGAGCCCTTTGTCAAAGCCATGGAACAGGCCGGAATCGAGCCGGTTCTCATTGCAGCTTCCAATACGTGCGACTTCTATCTTGAAAAAATCGCCAAATTTTCGAGTGCCTACACCTATTGTGTCAGCCGGGCCGGGATCACCGGAACCCACGCCGATGGCGAGTTCGATCCTAAACTGGTTTCCCGCCTCCATGCGCTCGGGGCTCCGCCGCCGGTGTTTGGCTTTGGAATTTCGACGCCCGATCACGTCAAAGCGGCCTCGGCTGCAGGAGCAAAGGGTGTCATCTGCGGATCGGCGATCGTCGATCTTGCGTCAAAAGGCGGTGACGTTGCTCAATTTGTCGCCCACCTTCGATCGGCAACAGGGAACGAGTCGGCTCCGCAATAATTGAATCGGCTTCGAGAGGAGACGAGTTCATGGCTGCGCGCGCGATCTGGCGGGGACAAATTCGCCTTGCGCTGGTCTCAATACCGGTGGAGCTTTTTCCAGCCACCAAGAGCGGGGCCCAAATCCAGTTTCACCAGGTCTACGAGCCGACCGGCCAGCGAATCCAGTATGAAAAGGTCGTGCCCGGGATCGGGCCGGTCGATCGCGATCAGATCGTCAAGGGCTATGAGGTCTCCAAGGGGCATTACGTGCTTCTCGACCAGGAGGAGATCGACAGCGTCAAGCTCGAGAGCCGAAAGACTCTCGATCTCGTCGAATTCGTCGACGTCGGCGACATCGATGCGATGTATTATGACAAACCCTATTTCGTCGTTCCAGCCGACGACCTTGCCGAAGAAGCCTATGTGGTTCTTCGCGACGCTCTCAAGGCCGCCAAGAAAATCGGGGTCGGCCAGCTTGCGATGCGCGGCCAGGAATATGTCATCGCGTTGAAACCCTGCGGTCGCGGACTTCTGCTTGAGACCCTTCGCTATGCGGACGAAGTTCACAAGGCCCAGTCCTATTTCCGAGAAATCGGGGATCAGAAGCCCGATGCCGATCTCCTCGACATGGCGGCAATGCTGATCGAAAGAAAAACGGGCGAGTTCGATGCGACCGATTTTCACAACCGCTACGTCGATGCGCTGCATCGCCTGATTGAGGAAAAGCAGCGCGCAAAAGGCGAGCGGATCATCGAGGATCCCAATGCGAATGGCCCGCCCCCCAAAGGATCCAATGTCGTCGATCTGATGGCGGCGCTGAAACGCAGTCTCAAAAGTGCCGATGAAGGGAGCGGCAGCTGCGAACGAAAACAAGCGCGCTTCGAACAAAAAAAGCGGTGCAAAGGCTCCTGCCGCTCGTGATACCCAGAAGAAAACGTCGGCCAAGAAAGCCGCCTCAGGCGGGCGCAAGCGCTGATCCATGGCCCGCGCCCGCGCTTGATATCGCGACCTACAACCGAAAGCGTGACTTCAGCAAAACGAAGGAACCACGCGGTCGGAAGCTCAAGGGCTCGGGCAACAGTTTCGTCGTTCAGAAGCACGAGGCTTCGCGGCTTCACTGGGATTTCCGGCTCGAGCTCGACGGAGTTCTAAAAAGCTGGGCCGTTCCCAAGGGGCCAAGCGTCGACCCCGCAGACAAGCGCCTCGCGATGCGGACCGAAGATCATCCGCTCGATTATGGCGATTTCGAAGGGACCATCCCCGAAGGAGAATATGGCGGAGGAACGGTCATGCTGTGGGACCAGGGCAGCTGGATTCCGGCGCCTGGCAAGGATCCCAAAAAAACCATCGTCGAAGGCCATCTTCATTTCACTCTCGAAGGAGAGAGGATGAAAGGCGAATGGGTGTTGTTCCGACTGAACCCGCGCGGGAACGAGCGCGGGGAACCCTGGATGCTGAAAAAAGTCACCGACGAATTTGCAGATCCAAACGACGGCAATGCGCTGGTCGACGATTGCATGACGAGTGTCTCGACCGGACGAACCATGGCCCAAATTGCGTCTGGCGAGGACGTCTGGCGATCGAACCGAAAAGGTTCGAAGGGCGGCCGGGGCAAGAAAAGCCGGGGGACTGCGCCGCCGCCGTTTCAGCCGCCGCAACTGGCGACCCTGGTTGATGATGTCCCGACGGGAAGTGAATGGCTCTACGAATATAAATATGACGGTTACAGACTGCTGATTTCTACAGGCGAGGGCGCTTCGACCGCCTGGACCCGGCATGGAAAGGACTGGAGCGACAAGTTTCGACCGATCGTGAAAGCCGCGTCCGATCTCCCTCCGGGATGTCTGATCGACGGCGAGGTCGTGGCTCTCGATGACAGCGGGAAACCGAGTTTCCAGCTCCTTCAGTCAACGCTCAAAGATCAGAAGGGCGCGAACCTCGTCTATTACGCGTTCGACCTCCTCATCGAGGAGGGCAAATCGATCACCGGACTTGGAAACATCGTTCGAAAAGAGCGGTTGGAATCGCTTCTTGCCGGAGTTCAGCCGCCAATCATTTTCGGCGACCATGTGATCGGTAAGGGCGAGGCTCTCTTCAAGGAAGTCTGCAAGCAAGGCGGGGAAGGGATCGTCGCGAAGAAAGCGAACTCTCCCTACAAAGGCGTTCGCACGCGCAACTGGCTCAAGATCAAATGCATCAATCGCCAGGAATTCGTCATCGTCGGCTGGTCACGAAGCGATAAACGCATGGGCTTCCGGTCGCTTCTTCTGGCTGCCAAAGACCATGGAAAATTGTCGTTCGTCGGGAAGGTCGGAACCGGGTTCAACGCGAAACAGATCGATGATCTGATGGAGCTTATGCGCCCGCTCGAAACCGACAAGGCGCCGGTCGACGTTCCGCGGTCGGAAAAAAAGACCGCCCATTTCATCACGCCCAAACTGGTCGCCGAAATCGCCTTTAGCGAACGAACCAATGAGGGAATCTTGCGCCACCCGAGCTTCATTGGTCTTCGCGAAGACAAGCCTGCATCCGAAATTGTCGTCGAAAAAGCCAAACCCCTCAAAAAGTCCGAGCACGTCGTTTCGCGAAACAGCGCGAAGGACTTTGGAATCGAGATCAGCAGTCCCGAGCGATTGATCTACCCGGACGAGAATCTGACGAAACTCGATCTTGCCGATTATTACGCAGCGCTTGCCGACCTCATCATGGTGGATACCGGGCATCGGCCGATGACCCTCATTCGCTGTCCGCAGGGACGATCGAAGAAATGCTTTTTTCAAAAACACGATACCGGTTCGTTCGGTCCCTTCGTCAAGCATGTTCCGGTCAGGGAAAAGAAGGGGATCGTTCAGGACTATCTCTATTTCGACGACGTTCGCGGCCTTCTTGCCTGCGTCCAGATGGGGACGGTCGAATTTCACGGCTGGGGAAGCCGAAGCGACAATATCGAGCAGCCCGATCGCCTGGTGTTCGACCTCGATCCCGATGTTGGTCTCGACTTTGAAAAAGTCAAAGAGGCCGCAGTTCGGCTAAAAGAGCTGCTTCGCGATCTCAAGCTTGAAACCTTTCCCTTATTGTCCGGAGGAAAGGGCATCCATGTGGTTGCTCCGCTCGATGGGTCCAGGGACTGGACAGCCGTCTCCTCCTTTGCCGAGCGATTTTCGCGCGCCATCGCTGAAGCTGAACCCGAAATGTTCACGGCCAACATTCGAAAAGTACAGCGCGCTGGCCGGATTTTCCTCGATTGGCTTCGCAACCAGCGCGGAGCCACGGCCGTCATGCCTTATTCGGCGCGCGCCCGCGAAGGCGCTCCGGTGGCTGCCCCGATAAGCTGGGATGAGCTCGACCGTTTTAAAAGCGGGCATCACTTCAGTATCCGGGACATCGACGAACTGATCGAACGCGCGGGCTCGAAATCATTGTCCGGCTGGGGGAAGGTCAAGCAATCGCTTCCCGATGCCTAGGTAATTTTCGAAAGATCGATCCCTCGCGTTTCGCGCGCAAGTAGAGCGCTCACGCCGCTGATGCAGCATGCAGCGCAGACGTAGATCGAAACCGGGACTGCGGAGTTGAAACTCTTGTAGAGCCAAAGCGCGATGATCGGCGCCAATGACCCGGCAAAGATCGCGGTCAGCTGATAGGCAATCGAAACTCCAGAATAGCGGATCCGTGTCGGGAACAGCTCGGTGATGAAGGCGGCCTGCGGCGCGTACATCGAGGCATGAAGGACTAGCCCGACGACGATCGCAAGAATGATCAATCCGGTGTTTGCGCTCGCCAGCATCGGGAAGAAGGCGAACACGAAAACGGCCGAACCGAAAGCTCCGAACGCATAGACGGGGCGGCGCCCGATCCGATCCGAAATGAGTGCAAGGCACGGGATTGCGACAAACTGGACCGCCGCGCCGATGAGAAGCGCATCGAGCGCAAGGGCCCGGCTTCTTTCCGCGACACTGACGAGGAACGTGAGCGAAAAGACGGTGAGAATATAATAGACGATATTTTCGCCGACCCTGAGGCCCGCTCCAAGAACGACTGCACGCGGCCGGTCCTTGATGACTTCCATGATTGGCATTCGCCGCGGAGCTTGGCTTGCATCGATTTCCGCCTCGAACATCGGGCTTTCGGCGACCCGGCTTCGGACATACCAGCCGATTGCAACGAGGAGCGCGGAAAGCAGGAAGGGAATGCGCCAACCCCAGCGCTCGAATTCCGCTTCGCTTTGAACCGCCGCCATGAACGCAAGCGTTCCAGCGGAAAGCAGGCTTCCCAAGGGAACTCCGGCCTGAGGCCAGCTCGCCCAATAGCCGCGGCGAGCGGCATCACCATGCTCCGCTGCCATGAGAACTGCGCCGCCCCATTCTCCGCCGACCGCAAATCCCTGGAGAAGGCGAAGAACGATAAGACCCGCCGGTGCCCAGATTCCGATCCGCTCGTAGCCAGGGAGAAGGCCGATGAGGAGGGTCGAAAGCCCCATTGCGACAAGGCTCCAGATGAGAAGGCGCTTGCGTCCGATCCGATCTCCGAAATGTCCAAAGACCACCCCGCCGAGCGGCCTGGCGACGAACCCGACCGCGTAGGTTGCAAATGCGAGCAGAGTCCCAACGATGGGATCGAAGGATGGAAAGAAGAGCTTGTTGAAAATGAGAGCGGCAGCAGCGCCGTAAAGAAAGAAATCATACCATTCGATTGTCGTTCCAATGAGGCTCGAGACGATTACGCGTCGAAGCGCTCCTTTGGATCCAAGACCATCATTTGCCATTTTCATCCTTCTCGCTCGCCAAGGAGCCTTCGCAACTTCCGATGAGAAACGCGAGATTGCCTCACGTCAATCTTGAAGCGGGGTGAAGAGCATTCTAGCCCGTCCTCCATGTCCAGGACCTTGTGCGTACTCCCGCTTCTATTGCTCACCGCTGCGAGCCAGCCGGAACTCTCGCGCTGGCGCACGGAAGCATCGCACGTCACCATTACGCGCGATGACTGGGGCATTGCTCATGTCCATGGAACAAGCGACGCCGACGCAGTCTTTGGAATGATCTACGCTCAAGCCGAAGACGATTTTCCGCGGATTGAAGCCAATTATCTGACCAGTCTTGGCCGAACCGCCGAGGCCGACGGGCCAAAGGCGATCTGGCAGGATCTTCGATCTCGCCTCTATGTGAGTGAGCCCGAGCTCAAGGCCGATTATTCCAAAAGTCCGCCGGCGATGCGCAAGCTGATGGACGCCTGGGCCGACGGCCTCAACGATTTTCTTGCGACACACCCTTTAGTCCATCCTCGAGTGATCAAGCATTTCGAACCGTGGATGGTGATGTCCTTTACCGAAGGAAGCATTGGCGGCGATATCGAGCGGATCGATCTTGATGCGCTTCGCGATTTCTATTCCTCAAATGATCATTTGGCGGGCGCGCGCCCGAGCACTCTTGCGGACCTTGAACCCCCGAAGCCATGGATCTCGGACGTCGTCAAAAACGATGGAAGCGGAGATGACGAACCGCGCGGTTCAAACGGAATTGCAATTGCCCCCAAGCTCACGAGCGACGGCGGAACGCTCCTTCTCATCAACCCCCACACGAGCTTCTATTTCCGATCGGAACTCCAGATGTCGAGCGATGAGGGTCTCGACGCTTATGGCGCTGCGACCTGGGGTCAATTCTTTCTTTATCAGGGTTTCAACCCCCATATCGGGTGGATGCACACCTCGAGCGGCGTCGACAATGTCGACGAGTTCTCTGAAAAAGTTGAACGCAAAGGCAAGGGCTATTGCTATTGGTTTGGCTCAACCTGCCGACCGCTCCAGCAAAGAATAATCACGATCCGCTACCGGACGAACGAAGGGCATTTGGCTTCGCGAAGATTTACCGCCTTGATGACCCACCGGGGTCCGATCGTCGCCTCCAAAAACGGTCGCTGGATCGCATTTGCGATGATGAACCGACCGGTCGAAGCGCTTCAGCAAAGTTATCTTCGGACCAAGGCCAGCGATCTCAAATCCTTCATGCTCGTGTCGGATCGCAAAGCGAACAGCTCGAACAACACGGTCTTTGCCGATGACAAGGGCGAAATTGCCGTTCTTGCGCCCCAATTCATGCCGCGGCGTGATAATCGGTTCGACTATACCCGTCCGGTCGACGGCAGCGATCCCGTCGCCGACTGGCACGGTCTCCATTCGGTCGACGAACTTCCCAACACAATCGATCCGCCCAATGGCTGGGTCTTCAACAGCAATGACTGGCTCTATTCGGCGGCTGGCGGTTATTCTCCAAAGCCCGAGAACTTTCCCGCTTATCTCGATACTGCCGGCCAAAGCTATCGAACGATCCACGCGACAAGACTTTTGAGCGAGCCCGGCAAATGGAGTTTGGGACGACTTCAGAGCGCAGCCTTCGACA
The DNA here is from genome assembly GCA_963703055.1 of uncultured Alphaproteobacteria bacterium. GTDB lineage: Bacteria > Pseudomonadota > Alphaproteobacteria > Sphingomonadales > Sphingomonadaceae > Sphingomicrobium. The sequence goes on from OY969784.1 coordinate 2,171,160, forward strand.
GTGCTCAGCCGTCGTTCGAAGTCCTCGTTCCAATGCTCGTTTCCGCATGGGAGGCTCTTCCTTCGAGCGATCCCGTCCGAATGCGTCTTCAAGGCCCGGTTGAAGCTCTTGCGAGCTGGAACAAGCGCTGGTCGATAGGCTCGATTCCCAACACTCTTGCCCAGTTCTGGGGCGTGCAGCTCATACGGGCGGTGAACGCCCGCTCATGGGATGATCATAAAAACCAGTTCCGACATATGGAAGCGCTTGGGCCTGGAGAAAAAATCGACACGTTCGTCGACGGGCTGAACCAACTCGAACATGATTTTGGAAGCTGGCGCGTTGCCTGGGGGGAGGTCAACCGCTTCCAGCGGATTTCTCCCGCTATCGACGGCGTTTTCAGCGATTCGGAGCCAAGTATCCCAGTGGGATTTACGTCGAACCGATGGGGAACGCTCGCTTCGTTCGGAGCTGCGCCCAAGGACGGGACCAGGCGCTGGTACGGGACAAACGGAAACAGCTTCGTTGCAGTCGTCGAATTCACGCCCCGTGGCCCGATAGCTCGCGCGATTACTGCTGGAGGCGAAAGTGGGCACCCCCAATCGCCGCACTTCGACGACGAAGCCAACCGTTATGCTTCAGGCAATCTGCGCCCGGTCTATTTTACCGTCGGCGCGCTGAAGGGTCACACCGAACAGAGCTACCATCCGGGCGGCTGAGCCGGTCGCTCGTGCGGGAACCCAACCGTCATTGAATGAGGACCATAGGTTCGCCGCTTTAAAGCCCCGCGAATTTGTCCGTTGCGCGCACCAGCGCAGAAAGATTGCCAGGTTCGTTGAACAGGTGGCCGGCATCGGGAATGATGTTGAGTTCAACTTCGGGCCAGGCAGCCTTCAGCCTCCAGGCTGCGACGGGCGGAGTGCAGCAATCATGGCGCCCCTGGACGATCACTCCTGGAATGTTGCGAAGCTTCCCGGCATTTTTCAAAAGCTGGCCAGGTTCGAACCAGCCGTGATTGGCCATGTAGTGATTTTCAATTCGCGCGACCGCAACCGCAACGTCGGGACTTGTAAAATGCTCGATCGTCGATGGGCTTGGAAGTAGAGTGACGATGTCGCCTTCCCATTTGCTCCACGCCTTGGCTGCCTGAAGCTGTTCGTCCTTGTCGCTTCTGGTCAGCCGTTTGCGATAGGCTTCGACGAGATCGCCCCGCTCATTTTCGGGAATGAGCTCGAGAAACTCGACGAATTTGTCGGGATAAAGGCGTGATGCGCCCCCCTCCTTGTACATCCAGTCGATTTCGTCCTGATCAAACAGGAAAATGCCTCGAAGGACGAGTTCGGACACCCGTTCGGGGTGGGTCTCGGCATAGGCCAGCGCCAGCGTCGAACCCCAGCTTCCGCCGAACACCTGCCATTTCTCGACCTTCGAAACTTCCTTGCGAAGCCGCTCAATGTCTTCGACGAGCGCCCACGTGTCGTTATGGTCGAGGCTCGCATAGGGTGTCGATCTCCCGCATCCCCGCTGGTCGAACACCAGGATCTTGTATTTTTCGGGATTGAACTGGCGCCGGTGGTCGGGACTCGATCCCCCACCAGGTCCGCCGTGAAGGAATACGACCGGCTTGCCTTGAGGGTTTCCGGAGAGCTCCCAATAGAGCGTGTGGCCGTCCGTGACCTTGAGCATTCCCGTCTCGAACGGCTCGATTTCGGGGTAAAGGGTGCGCCGTTGTTGACCCTGGACGTCGTTCAAAAGCTGAACTCCTCGTAGATGTGCGACACGTCTTGCTTCCACTCGCCATGATAGCGGGCGAGCATCCGGTCGGCGGGAGTCATGCCGCTTGCGATCACATCGCGCAATGGATCGAGGAATCCGCCCTCATTGTCGCCGGCGCTGTTGAGCCGGGCACGACGCGTGAGGCCAGACGCGGAAACCTCGAGCACGCGCGCTGCAAAGTCTCTCATCGATTCGCCATCGGGAGTGACCGCTTCGAGCGCGAGCTTTGGAACGTCACCGCGAAGTTTTTCGCGCTCCTCGATCGTCCAGTGCTTGACGAGATTCCATGCGCTCTCGAGAGCTTCGTCGTCATAAAGGAGCCCCACCCAAAGCGCTGGAAGTCCGCAGATCCTGCTCCATCGGCCGCCGTCGGCGCCGCGCATCTCGAGGAAGCTTTTGAGACGGACCTCCGGGAACGCGGTCGAAAGATGATCGGTCCAGTCGGCCAAGCGCGGCTTTTCGCCGGGAAGCTGGGGCAGCTTTCCTTCCAGAAATGCGCGAAAGCTCTCGCCTGCAACGTCGAGATAGCGTCCGTCGCGAAAGACGAAATACATCGGAACATCGAGCGCATAATCGCAATAGCGTTCGTATCCGAACCCCTGCTCGAAAACGAACGGAAGCATTCCGGTCCGGTCGGGATCGGTATCTTCCCAGATATGGCTCCGAAAGCTCTTGAATCCGTTGGGCCGTCCTTCCTTGAACGGTGAATTCGCAAACAGAGCCGTCGCCACCGGTTGGAGCGCGAGCCCCACCCGGAATTTCTTCACCATGTCCGCTTCGGAAGAATAGTCGAGATTGACCTGGATGGTGCAGGTTCGAAGCATCATGTCGAGGCCGAGTTTTCCGACCTTGGGCATGTAGTTGAGCATGATTGCATACCGGCCCTTGGGCATGATCGGCAGGTCCTCACGCGTCTTGTCGGGCCACATTCCGGTGCCAAGAAAGCCAAGCCCGATCCGATCTCCGATCATCTTGCACTGGCCAAGATGGCGCGCGGCTTCGGCGCAGGTCTGATGAAGATTTTCGAGCGCTGCGCCGCTCAGTTCAAACTGGCCTGCAGGTTCAAGGCTGATTGTCCCGTCTTCGCCGGAGAGAGCAATGATTTTTCCATCCTCGAGTACCGGCTTCCAGCCAAATTCGGTCAGGCCGGTCAAAAGATCGCGAATGCCGCCAGCCTCGTCGTAGGAGGGTGCTCGGTGATCGGCCATTCGATAGACGAATTTTTCGTGTTCGGTGCCGATCCGCCAGTCCTTCTCGGGTTTTTCACCGTCTTCGAAGAGGGCAAGAAGGTCCTCGCGGGATTCGATCGGACGCGAATAGCTGTCTGTGGTGCGCGTAGTCATGGGCCGCGGCGCTTAGCGCCAGTCTCCGGCGAGCGCCATATAGGCCGCGAGTGCCGCAAGGCCCGCGGTTTCCGAACGAAGAATCCTTGGGCCAAGCGAAATTGGCACGGCTTTGAAGCCCGAAATCAGATGTCGCTCGTCATCGGCAAAGCCTCCTTCAGGTCCAATAAGAATGGCTGCCGGCCCCTGTTTGAACGACTTGGCGAGGGGATCGCCGCCATTTTCATCGGCAAAATAGAGCGTTCGCGATGGGTCCATCTCCTCGAGAAAATGTTTGAGATGACGAGGCTCGGCGATTTCGGGAACACGGGTCCGCCCGCACTGCTCGGCGGCTTCGATTGCAATATTCTCGAGCCGATCGATCCGGACCCGTTCGGCGATGGTCCGCCGGGTGATGATGGGGATCAACCGCGCGGCTCCAAGCTCGGTCGCCTTTTCGATGATCCAGTCGGTTCGGGTCCGTTTGACGGGCGCGAACCCAAGCCAGACATCGGGGATCGTTTCGGGCTCGCGAGTCTTGCACTCGACCTCGATCACCACATGTTTTTTGCGCGATTCGACGATTGTTGCCAACCATTCGCCCGATCGTCCGTCGAAAACGAGCAACTTCGCGCCAACCGACAAACGAAGCACATTGACGAGATAATTGGCATGCATCGCCTCGAGGTCAATCCGACAGCCGACCGATATCGGGGCGCGCAAAAACAGCCGCGGTAGGCTTTTTGGTGGCCATGCAGGGGTTGCGGGCATCGCCACCTCCTACTTAGGTGCACGGATGACTGCCACTGGCGAGATCGTCCCGGACAGCGAGCGCAAAGGGTTTATCGGTGCACTTCCGCCGCGGCTTCGGCCATTTGCCAGCCTCATTCGCATCGATCGGCCGATCGGAAGCTGGCTGTTATACTGGCCGTGCGCATGGAGCGTTGCTCTTGCCGGGGTTCGCGGTCGGCTCGATCTTTTTCTTTGGCTTGGGCTTGGAGCCTTCGCGATGCGAAGCGCGGGCTGCGTCTATAATGACATCGTCGATAAGGATCTCGATCGAAAGGTCGAACGCACTCGATTGAGGCCGCTCGCAAGTGGGCGCGTTTCGCTGACTTCGGCCTGGCTTTTGATGGGCGCTCTCGCGCTCGTCGGCCTCGTGGTTTTGTTCAAGCTCAATTGGGTTGCGGCGATCGTCTCGCTTCTCAGTCTTGCTCCAGTTGCAGCCTACCCGTTCATGAAACGCCTGACCTGGTGGCCTCAGGCCTGGCTCGGGATTGTCTTTTCGTGGGGCGCGCTGGTCGGTTGGCCGGCCGTTACCGGACAGCTCTCCTGGACACCGTTCCTGTTATGGTTTGGAAGCATCGCCTGGGTCATCGGATACGATACGCTCTATGCCATTCAGGATGTCGAAGACGACGCGCTCGTTGGCGTCAGGTCTTCGGCGCGGCGGCTTGGAGACAAATCGCCCGCAGGAATTGCAGTCTTTTATTGCATCGCACTTCTGTTCTTCGCTGCTGCGATCTGGCGGGTCCTTCCAGAATGGCTCAGTCTTCTCGCGCTCGTTCCAGCCGCACTTCATCTCGCCAATCAGGCGCTAAGGATTGAAGTTGGAAACGGAGCGCTCGCGCTCGAACTGTTTCGCTCCAACCGGACATGCGGTTTCCTCATCTTTCTTGCAATGCTGGTCGTGGGGCTCGCGGCGCACTAAGCGCGAGCAGCCATGCAATCTCCCAACACTGCCCGATCAATCGCACAATCGCTTGTCGAACGCGCAATTTCATCAGGAGCGAGTGCGGCGGACGCGCTTTATGCCGGGGACCGTTCGGCGAGCGTTGAAGTCCGTCTCGGGAAAACCGAAAGCGTCAGCCGTTCCGAAGGGGAAGAGATTGGACTGAGGATTTTTGTCGGCCAGCGCTCGGCAAGCGTCGCCTCCTCCGATCTTTCGAGCGAAGCTTTGGGAACGCTCGTCGAACGCTGTTTTGCAATGGCGAAGGAAGCGCCCGAAGATCGGTTTGCGGGCCTTGCTCCAAGCGACCTCCTTGAGCGCGGCGAGCCTCGTTCGCTCGACTGCGACGACGGATGTGATCCCGATCCCTCGACGCTTCGCGCTCGAGCCCTTGAGGCGGAAGCGGCCGCGCTTGGCGTTCCGCTCGTCACCAATTCGAGCGGTGCCGGAGCAAGCGCGTCCGCTTCGACCATTGCACTTGCAACCTCGGCCGGCTTTTCGGGAGCATATCGAACGACCGGCTATGGTTGCTCAGCAGCAGTGATCGCGGGCGAATCAAGCACGATGCAGCGTGATTATGGCTGGCACAGTTCGCGCCATCTTGAAGATCTCGAAAGCCCTTCCGAAATCGGCCGGAGAGCCGGTCAGCGAGCAGCCGCACGTCTCAATCCTCAACGTCCAAAGCCCGGGCGCTACCCGGTGATTTTCGACCCGCGGGTCTCGGCGACATTGCTTGGCCATTTCATCGGGGCAATCAGCGGTTCTTCGGTCGCCCGAAAGACAAGCTTTCTGCGCGACCGGCTCAATCAGCAGATTTTCGGTTCTGGAGTGACGATCAGGGACGAGCCGCTCAAATTAAGGGGATTGCGATCGCGTCCATTCGACGGCGAAGGAGTTCGGGTCGAGCCGCGCGCATTGATCCAGAACGGAATTCTTACCAGCTGGATCGCAGAATCGGCATCCGCCCGGCAGCTTGGGATTGCTCCAACCGGTCATGCTTCGCGAGGGGTTGGGGGCGCACCGGGCGCTTCTCCGAGCAATCTTTCGATGGATGCCGGGACGATTGGACGCGACGAGCTCCTTGGGAAATTCGATGAAGCGGTTCTTGTCATCGAGCTCATCGGACAGGGCGTTAATGGAGTGACCGGGGATTATAGCCGCGGCGCCGCAGGCTTCATGGTTCGGAACGGCGAAATTTGCGAACCCGTCGCTGAAATCACGATCGCTGGAAATCTCATCGACATGTTCGCAACGATTGAGCCTGCAAGCGACCTCGAATTTCGCCGTGGGATCGACGCTCCGACGCTCCTCATTCCTGAAATGACGGTCGCAGCGGCCTAAGGAACCTGCGTCCGTTTGTTAAAAGGGCGCCCGCTCAAAAGAATTTTTTGATAAATTCGAAACTCGTCGCGCCCTTTAAGGGGTTGAATGTTCGATTTTGGGAATGCCGAGGCGGACGATCTCGAGCTTCAAACAGCGGTCCATCACGACCTTGAGGCCGGCTTCCTCGGCTCTTGAAGCGGCCTCTTCGTTGATGACTCCCAATTGCATCCAGACCGCTTTTGCGCCGACAAAAATCGCCTGTTCGACCGCCTCGAGTGCAGCTTCGGGGCGCCGGAAAACATCGACAATGTCGATTGGGATCCCGATCTGTGCGAGCTCCCTCCAGACAAATTCGCCATGAACATGTTCGCCGGTGATCTGAGGATTGACCGGGAGAACCCGGTAACCCCAGTCCTGGAGAAATTTCATGACTTCGTGCGATGGCCGAGCGGCTCGATCGGATGCTCCGATCAGTGCGATCGTTCGAGCGCTCTCCAGAAGTTCTCGAATGTCATCGTCGCGGGTCAAAGGCATGGTCTTATCTTCAACGATCCTTCTTCGCTCTTCAATGCGCAACAGCCTCGAGCAGTTTCTCGGCAAGTTCGTGAAACGCCTTTGCTTCGGGACCCTCACCTTGAGCCAGAGGTTCGCCGCGATCGGATGATTCGCGAATGGCGAGCGACAGCGGCAAGCGCCCGAGAAACGCAATTCCCATGTCTCTAGCGGCGGTCTCGGCCCCGCCCGTTCCGAAGGGATGCGATTTCGCACCGCACTCAGGACAGGCATAAATTGCCATATTTTCGATCATTCCAATCACTGGAACTTTGGTTTTCATGAAAAGATCGACCGCTCGCCTTGCATCGATCAGCGAGAGATCCTGAGGGGTCGAAACGATCACAGCTCCGGTGGGTCTCGAGCGCTGAATGAGGGAAAGCTGGACGTCGCCGGTTCCAGGAGGAAGGTCGACGATCAGAATTTCACAATTTCCCCAATCCGCCTCGAGGAGCTTGGCAAGCGCTCCGGTCGCCATTGGTCCGCGCCATGCGAGTGCGTGGCCAGGGGAAACGAGTTGGCCGAGCGAAAGAAATTTTATTCCCTGGGCGTCGACCGGAACCAGACGCTCGTCAATCGCGGTCGGCCTCTCGTCGCTGCCAAGGAGAGTGGGTTGGGAGGGTCCGTAGACGTCGGCGTCAATGAGGCCGACTTTTTTGCCCATTTTGGAAAGAGCAATCGCAAGATTGGCGGAAACGGTCGATTTTCCGACGCCTCCTTTTCCGCTTCCGATCGCGATCAAAGTCCGTGACGGCTCGGTCGCGGTCATTGCGATCCTGGCTTCGCTTGCGCCTCTAGCAAGGACCGCTTCTCGAAGCTCATCTTCGAGTTTCGAGCGATCGGCGCCTGAAAGACCGGTTGCATCGACGATCAGCGTTGCAGTTCCAGAAATCAGCTTTCGCGATCGGATCCGCTGGTCGCTTGGAAGGTCTGCCAGAGGCTCGGGTTGATTGTCCATTAGCGGCACATAGGAAGACCATCGCTTCTTGCCACTGTTTTTCGGGATGGGCGCTCCCTATAATCCCACGCGATGAGCAATTTTCTGGGGGTGGCCAGCCGATGGATCGGCCTTTCCACCGATAACAAGGGGCCGTGGGGCCAGGGCAGCGCCGGCGAGGTACCGCCTGCGGACGAGCCTCAGGGCGCCGGCCCATGGGGCGAACCGACTGCCGGCCGGCCGAGCAGCGGTCGATCGGTTGCGCCGTTCGACGAGCTTCTTCGACGCGGCCGGATGCGCTTTGGGGGTGGCGGCGGCGGTCTTCCCAGGCGTCCCGACGGATCGATGATCTTGTGGGCGCTCGTTGGAGTGATCGTGATGTGGCTCGTCTTTACGAGCATGCATTCGATCGAACCTGGAGCGCGCGGGGTCGTGACTCGGTTCGGACGCTACAGTTATACGCTTGGCCCCGGCGTCGGACTTACTCTTCCCTCGCCCATCGACGAAGTTCAGAAACTCGATGTCGAAAGCATTCGAAGCGTCGACCTTGGCTCGGCAAGCAGCGAAGATGTCATGCTGACGGGCGATCAAAACTTGATCGACATTGCCTATTCGGTTCGCTGGAACATCAAGAATCCCGAGCTTTACCTGTTTCAGCTGTCCCAGCCCGATGAAGCGATCCGGCAGGTCGCCGAAAGCGCAATGCGCGCAGTCATCGCACAGGTCACGCTTCAAGATGCGATGGGAGACAAGAGAGCCGAAATCGAGAGCCAGGTTGCCGAGAAGATGCAGCTCGTCCTCGACAGCTATCACTCCGGAGTTCAAATCCAGGGGGTCGCAATCCAGCAGGCGGACCCTCCAACGGAAGTCAATGACGCGTTCAAGGAAGTGACCGCCGCTCAGCAGGACGCCAAATCCTATGTCAATCAGGCCAACTCCTATGCGCTCCAGCTGACCGCGAGGGCGCAAGGCGAAGCGGCGGCATTCGACAAGGTTTACGCTCAGTACAAGCTCGCTCCCGAAGTCACCCGTCGCCGGATGTATTATGAGACGATGGAGCAAGTGCTCTCGAAGGTCGACAAGACAATCGTCGAGGCTCCCGGAGTAACGCCTTATCTTCCGCTTCAGCAGTTGGACAAAGCACAACCCCAGCCGCAACAGGGTGAGGGCCGCCAGCAGTGACGAACTTCATCAAAAGTCGACCGCTTGTTTCGGGTGCCGTCGCAATCATCATTCTGTTTCTGCTTCTCAGCAGTTTCCCGATCGTTCCGGAAACCAAACAGGCGGTCGTGGTGAGGTTCGGAAAGCCCGAGCGGATCTTGAACCGCTACCAGCCGGGACACCCGATTGGAACGGCAGGTGCAGGCCTTTCATACCGAATCCCGTTCGTCGACCAGGTCGTCTGGATCGACAAGAGGGTTCTTGCGGTCGACATGGAGCCGCAGCCGGTACTTTCGACGGACCAGAGGCGATTGATGGTGGATGCGTTCGCCCGTTATCGGATCATCGATCCGCTTCTCATGTACATTCGTGCGACGAGCGAAGAAAATCTTCAAAGCCAGCTTCAGACAATTCTTCGCTCGGAAGTTCGCAACGAACTTGCAAAACAGCCGTTTCAGGCACTGCTTTCCCCGGAAAGACAGGGCGTGATGGATGATGTTCGGCGTTCGCTGAACATCCAGGCGGCAAAGTTTGGAGTGAAGATCGTCGATGTGCGAATCAAGAAAACCGATCTTCCCGATGGCACTCCGCTTCAGTCGGCATTCGAAAGCATGCGGACCGCGCGCGAGCAGGAGGCTCGCTCGATCCGTGCCCAGGGTTCGAAACAAGCTCAGATCATTCGTGCCCAAGCGGATGCCGATGCTGCAAAGACCTATGCCGCAAGCTTCGGCAAGGACCCGCAATTTTATGATTTTTACCGGGCGATGCAGTCCTATCTCACGACCTTTGTCGGGGATGGTCAGGAACGGCCTGCACCGACCAACATCATTATGTCGCCACAAAACGACTATTTGAGGGAATTCACTGGACGCACGAAGTAGACGGGTGCGTTCAAATGCCATTAAGGCCAGGAGGACATAGCGCCTCTTGCGTATCACACCAAATGATGGAGTATCGATTGCGCTCAAAGGAGTCCGGTAAAGTGCGCTATGCCTACGGGGTCGCGATGGCCTTGCTGCTTGGGGGAACCACCTTCTCGTTGGCCACCGGGCAGGCGGGAGCGCAGGTGGCACAAAATGGGCCAGGCACCTCTGCCCTTGCACCGCGAGCCGGTGCACCGATGTCGTTTGCGGATCTGGTGGCGAGGCTTCAGCCTGCGGTCGTCAATATCTCGACCAAGCAGCGCGTCCCGGTGAAAACGCAAAATGATCCGTTCGAACAATTTTTCCGCCAGTTAGATCCGTCTCAGCCGCAAAGCGACCAAGGTGGATCGTCGAGCGACAATCAACAGCAGCAGCAGCAACAGCGAACGCGCGAGGCGGGATCGCTTGGATCGGGATTCTTGATTTCGCCCGATGGCTATATCGTCACGAACAACCACTTGATCCAGGGACTGACCGGGACCGGAGTGGTCGACAGTATCTCAGTCATAATGACGGACGGGAAGGAATATCCCGCAAGGATCATTGGCCGCGACGAGACGTCCGATCTCGCGTTGCTCAAGATCGACGGCCACAATCTTCCGTTCGTTAACTGGGGCGACAGCACCAAGGCGCGCGTCGGCGACTGGGTGATCGCAATTGGCGATCCCTATGGCGTTGGAAGCACGGTGACCGCCGGCATTATCTCGGCGCTTCATCGCGGAATTACCGGCGTCGGCGCTTATGACCGTTACATCCAGACCGATGCCGCAATTAACATGGGCAACAGCGGCGGTCCGATGTTCGACCTCAACGGCAATGTGATCGGGATCGATTCCGCGCTGATTTCGCCCAATGGCGCGTCGGTTGGAATCGGCCTTGCCATTCCCGCCGAACTTGCTCGGCCAGTGATCGATTCGCTGATGCGTGGTCAGCGTCCGATGCGCGGCTATCTTGGTGTAAGCTTGCAGACGATCGACGAGGACGTCGCAGCAGCTCTTGGGATCCCCAAGGAAACCGGCGAGCTGGTTCGAACCGTCGTTCCCGATGGGCCCGCCGCGCACGCCGGCATTCAACAGGGCGATGTGATCGTGAAGGTCAACGGCCAGCAGGTGACGCCCGATCAGACCGTATCATTCCTCGTCGCGAACAGCCGGGTCGGAACCCGGATTCCGGTGGAAATCATCCGCAACGGCAAGCACGGCACCCTTTATGTCATGCTTGCAGATCGTCCGACCGAAGAAGCCCTCAACAAGATCGCCGGCGGCGACACGACAACGCAGGGCCCGAGCGGAACGCCTGCGGTCGCCTCTCAGAAAGCTTTGGGATTATCGCTTGCACCTCTGACACCTGATCTCGGGCGCGCTGCAAATCTTCCCGCTGGGTCGCGCGGCGTGATCATTACGGGCGTCGACCCCAACGGCGATGCTTCGGACCAGGGTCTCCAGCGCGGCGATCTCATCATGTCGATCAATAACCAGCCCGTGACCAACCCGGCGCAGGTTGTTGCCGGCGTCGATGCTGCGCGAAAGGCAGGCCGCAAAAACGTTCTTCTACTGGTCAAACGCGGAACGGCTCCTGAGCTTTATGTCGCGCTTAGCGTCAGCGGAAAATAGGAGCGCGATTAAGCGCGCTCCTTTTCGTCCGCGTGACGGTTTCGCTTGCGGGAAAGCCGCTGCGTTCACGACTTTTCGAGCGTTTCAAAGATGAAGCGCTCATGTCCGACAAACGCGGGAGCGATAAAGCTCTTGTTCGCCGGCTTTTGGCGCGTCCTTGCGGCGCGCTCGTCACTCAACAGATCGATTCGCTTTGTTCGCGATCTCCCTTAAAGAGACTGCGGGAGAGGAGATTGTGTGGCCGACAATCGCAAAATGGTCGAGGAACTCGAGCGGGATTGGCGCGACGCTCTTTGCAACAAGGACATGGAGCGCCTCGCCCAATTGATGCACCCGGAGTTCGTGCTCATCGGCACGAGGTCGTCGGGACCCTTCCTGATGCATCGCGAAGACTGGCTCGAGGCCATTCAAAAACGCGAAGTCGAAACAATCGAGTTCGATGTCAAAGAGGCGACGGCATTTGACACGATCCTCATCGCCACGGTTCATGCGCGCTGGCGGCTCAAATATCTTGGGCGAGTGATCGAGGACTGCGTTCTTTCAACCGACGTCTGGGTCAAGGACGAGGGCCGCTGGGTATCGATCCGGCGCCACTCCACTCCGGCGCCGGGCGAGTGCGGAAATCTCAAGGGGGCATAAATGGGACGTCACGAGGCTCTTCGCGTGGGCGGCGAAGTCAAGGAACTCACGCTCCGCGGAATTATCCTTGGAGCCCTGATCACGGTCCTGTTCACCGCAGCCAACGTCTATCTCGGCCTCAAGATCGGAATTACCTTCGCAACCTCGATCCCGGCTGCAGTCATCTCGATGGCGGTTCTAAAGGCCTTCCGCGATTCGACCATTCAGGAAAACAATATCGTTCAGACGATCGCGTCCGCAGCAGGAACCTTGTCCGCGATCATCTTCGTTCTGCCGGGCCTCATCATGGTCGGCTGGTGGACCGGCTTTCCGTACTGGCTCTCGGTCGCAGTGATCGGGATCGGCGGAATTCTTGGAGTGATGTATTCGGTACCGCTTCGCCGAGCGCTCGTTACTGGAACCGATCTTCCCTATCCCGAAGGGGTCGCAGCGGCCGAAGTTCTGAAAGTTGGAGCGGGAATTGGCGGTGCGGAGGAAAACCGCCGCGGTCTTGTCCTTATCGGCGCCTCAACCATCGTCTCTGCTGCCTATTTCATCCTGGCAAAAACGAGGCTGATCACCGACGCTGGCGCCAAGACCTTCCGGGTCGGAGCTGGAGCCTCGGGGGTCTCGGCAAATCTCTCGATGGCACTCATTGGCGTCGGGCATCTGGTTGGAATTGCCGTTGGACTTGCGATGGTTGTCGGAATGGTGATCAGCTGGGTCTTCATCGTCCCGCACTGGACTCAGGACCCGGGCCTGATCGCTCAAGCCGCTGGCGACCTCGACAAGCTCGTTAATACTGCATTTCGAATGAAGGCCCGGATGGTGGGCGCAGGGACGATCGGGATCGCTGCAATCTGGACCTTGCTTCGCATCATCGGACCGATCGCATCTGGAATTCGCTCGGCGCTCGCCGCCAACCGCGAGCGAAAGGCCGGGCGGGCGGCAAGCCTTCCAATCACCGAACGCGACATTCCGATCGGGCTCGTGACTGCAACCATCCTCCTTTCGATGATCCCGATCGGGCTTCTTCTTTATGCTTTTGGAAATATCGCGCCGATCGCCGGCAACCCGGGCGCGACGATCGCGATCAGCATCGTCTACATTCTCATTGCCGGCGTCGTCATTGCGGCAGTGTGCGGATATATGGCGGGTCTCATCGGCGCATCGAACAGCCCGATTTCGGGCGTCGGAATTCTTTCGGTTCTCGGAATTTCGCTGATCCTGGTGGCCCTTTTCCCGCATGTGTCGGGAGACGAGACCAAGGCTCTCGTCGCCTTCGCTCTGTTCGTTACCGCGATCATCTTTGGTGTCGCGACTATTTCGAACAACAACCTTCAGGATTTGAAGACTGGCCAGCTGGTCGATGCAACGCCGTGGAGGCAGCAGGTCGCGCTGATCCTGGGGGTCATTTTCGGAGCGTTGGTGATCCCGCCGATCCTCGATCTCCTAAATACGGCTTTCACCTTCCAGGGTGCTCCTGGAGCCAAGGCGACCGCACTTGCAGCGCCTCAAGCCGCAATCATTTCTACCATTGCGCAAGGGGTGCTTGGCGGCAGTCTCGACTGGAGCCTCATCAAACAGGGCGCGATTATCGGTATCGTTGCGGTCGCGATCGACGAGGGGCTGAAGCGCGTTTCGAACAATCGTCTCCATTTGCCGCCGCTTGCGATTGGAATGGGGATTTATTTGCCGATGGAAGCGGACCTCCTGATCCCGGTTGGGGCGGTCCTTGGCTGGATCTACAATCGCTGGGCAATGCGCGCGAAAAGCCCAGATTTTGCCGAGCGAATGGGCGTTCTTATGGCAACCGGGCTCATTGTCGGGGAAAGTCTGATGGGAGTGGTCTATGCCGCTGCAGTCGCCGGTGCGGAAAAAGCGGGATCGGCCGACAGCGCGAACGTTCTTGCTCTTGTCGAACCCTATTCAGCCGTGACGATCGTCAGCATAATCGTCTTCTCGGCCGCGATCGTTGCTCTCTATTTCTGGACTAAATCGCGCGCGTCCGATGCTCCAGCACCAGGAGACGATGGAGCGGTCCCCGAACCCTCGTTCCGCTAAAGGAAAACGGCTGTTGAAAAAAGGCGATCGGACGCTCGCTGTTAGCCTCGGCCGCGATAGGGTTGGACGCCCTGGTCGGGAAGCCAGAGGTTCTGCGGCGGCGGTCCCGACTGCCAGAAAACGTCGATGGGAATGCCGCCTCTTGGATACCAATAGCCCCCGATCCGAAGCCATGTCGGCCGCATTTCACGAAACAGGCGCTCGCCAATTCCAACCGTCACGTCCTCGTGAAATCCGCAATGGTTGCGAAAGCTTGCGAGAAACAGCTTGAGGCTCTTGCTTTCGACGATCAATTCGTTGGGCGCATAGTCGATGACGAGCTGCGCGAAATCGGGCTGCCCGGTCACCGGGCAGAGAGACGTGAATTCAGGAGCGGTGAACCTCACAAGATAGGATGCTCCGTCCCTCGGATTGGGAACGTAATCGAGAACCGCCTCTTGAGGTGTGCTCGGCAACGGACTTTGCTGACCAAGGTGGCGGGTTTCCATCATCTCGCCCCTTACCCGGCAGCCACCGCATCGGGCAACGCCCAGTCAATCGGTTGAAGTCCGCGGCTCACGAGGAACGCGTTCGCCTTGGAAAAATGACGGCATCCAAAGAAGCCGCTGTGCGCCGAAAGCGGCGAGGGGTGCGGAGCTTTGAGAACGAGATGTTTGGAACTGTCGAGAAAGGCCGCCTTCCTTTGGGCGTAACTGCCCCACAGCATGAACACGACCGGGTCCGATCTCCTGTCGATCGAGCGAATGATCGCGTCGGTGAAGGTTTCCCACCCGCGCTCGCGGTGCGAGGCGGCAAGCCCGATCTCGACGGTGAGAACAGAGTTGAGAAGAAGAACCCCTTGTGTCGCCCAATGATCGAGCGAGCCATGGCGAGGACGAGGGATCTCCAAGTCGCTCTCGAGCTCCTTGTAGATGTTCACAAGGCTTGGTGGTGAACGGACCCCGGGAGGAACCGAAAAGGATAGGCCATGGGCCTGGCCCTCCCCATGGTAGGGGTCCTGGCCAAGAATGACGACGCGGACCTTCTCAATGGGCGTAAGATCAAGTGCCCGAAACCATTCGGAAGCCTTGGGGAAAATGCGCTTGCCCAGTGAGCGCTCGGCGACAAGGAATTGTTTCAAGGCAGCCATATAGGGCTGTTCAAATTCGCTCCCGATTTCGTTGAGCCAATCGGGACTGAGCCGGATGTTCGTCTGTTCGCTCGCTCCCATTCCTTGGGGACCATTGCGGCCGCGCTGCAGGCGTGGCAATCATTTTTGCAAGGATTGCTTTCAAGCACGGCATTGGAGCGGCACATGGACTTGCTCGTCTCGGCCCAGTGGCTGCTGGATCATCTTGGCGAACCGGGACTCAAGATCCTCGATTCGAGCTGGCACATGCCTTCAAGTGGCCGAAACGCGCTCGAGGAATTCAAGCAGGCGCATATACCAGGAGCACACTTCCTCGACATCGATGCTTTGAGCGACCGATCCAATCCTGCCCCCCATATGCTCCCAACCGCAGACGACTTTGCCCTAGCATTGGGAAAGGTCGGGATCAGTCAAAACGACCGGATCATCGTCTATGACAATTCGCCGTTGAGGACCGCGGCCAGGGGATGGTTCATGCTTCGCCACTTTGGAGCCCGCGACGTTGCGATCCTTGATGGAGGATTGGAGCTATGGGTTTCAAACGGGTTTCCAACCCAAACCGGAGAGGAAACCGGCTCTTCTGCAAAGTTCAGTCCGAAGCTTTCAGGAGTGATCGTCACCAAGGACGAACTCATCGAGCAAAGGCAGGCAATTGCGATCCTCGACGCACGAAGTTCCGGGCGGTTTGAAGGTCGCGATCCTGATCCTCGCCCTTCAGTTGCACGAGGCCACATTCCAGGGTCGCACAATCTTCCCTATTCCGTGCTCTATGACGAGGAAGGGCGGTTCCGCTCGAGAGAGGATCTTCAAACATTGTTCGACGAAGCGGGCATCGATCCTTCGAAGCCATTTGTCGCGACCTGCGGCTCGGGTGTCACCGCCAACAGTCTCATCTTTGCCGCAGCACTTCTGGGCAATTGTTCGGCGCGACTTTATGATGGAAGCTGGGGTGAGTGGGGCTCGGATCCGGCCACTCTCAAGGCCATGGGGCCAGCTTAGCCCAGAATAATCCCTGCGACTTCGCGGAGCTCGCGTCGGATTTCATCGACAAGGGTTTGGGACGCTGCTTCGTTGGGATCGCGGCCATCTTCCCGCTCGAGCAAAAGCGCTTCAATCCCCGCGGTGGCTGCGCAAATCATTCGCTCCGAACGACGGTCGAAAAAATTCTGCTTGTGCTCACCTGCCCCATCCCAGCTTTCGGCAAGCGCTTCGTCTTCGCTGAGGTCGGATGCCGGTCCGCCGGCGAAGGGTCTGACGAGCCGAAGCGCATGGCGAACGCTCGCAAGGCGCGAGACCGCTTCGGAATAGGCGAGCGGCACATAATCGCTAGCCGGCTGGGCAGGAAGGTTGAGCACGGGCCGATGATAATCGGACGCCCGTTAGGAAAGAGTGAATCTTAGGGAATTGATCTCGCCGCTCAGTTGGTCGGCAAAACGGCTTTCAGGCCCCGCTTTTTAAATCGATGTCGCGCAAGATCCAGCCGCGCTGGGGAATGGTTTCGATGAACTCCGCTCCGCTCGACGCATTGCGCAGCTTTTTTCGGAGTTTCGAAATGAAGACGTCGATAATCTTTGGCTGGGGCTGATCGTCCGCGCGCCGATAAAGATGCTTAAGAAGCATGGCCCGAGTGACGACATTGTTGCGAGCAAATGCGAGCAGCTCGAGAACCCGATATTCCATTTCGGTGATTCCGATCGGGTGACCATCGATCCGGATCAAGCGCTGGACCTGATCGACCCCGAGGCGGCCGCCGCACAACGTCTCGGGCATTTCGCCGCCGCTTGCTTTGAGCGAAGCAAGAAGGCGGGACGCGGCCTCCTCACTGTCTTCGGGCGAAACGGTGCGCGGGCTTCCGATGAGCGCCTGCTGAAGGTCGCCGAGAATCTTGTGTGCTTCTTCGACGAGCCTCGTGCCTTCCTCGAACCGCCGGCGCGAGCGATCGAGCATCGATTCGATTTCGACGAGTCGTCCGGAAAGGTTCTGTTCGGCCATTCTGTGAGGTCCAATTCGTCCTAACGTGCGTTATAGTCCGGACTGTGCGGTCGCGGCGTTTGTGTTCGCGACTGGAGCTGCCAGAATCTGAAGAGTCTCGGCGCCCTTGTCGACGACGCGCGTGTCGGGATCCCAGACGGTCGAGCGAATGCCGATCTGGGCATCGGAGCGACCCGCCTCATCGAGGAGGCTGGTTTCCGATGCTGACCGCGGCGCCGGACCACCGAACAAAACGTCGATAGCCTGCTGCTGCGCATCGCCAGCCGAAAGACCCAGAGTCCCGGCAACCGGCGGGGCCAGGTTGAAGTCGGGGGGAATGATGAGCGGCGCATTGCGAGCGACCGCGAACTCGTCCGGAACCGACGCCCTTCGGTGGGCGCAGCCGCTCATCGTCGCTGCGGCAGCGATGAGCACAATTGCGGTAATGGAATTACGCATGTTCGATTGTCTCCTTGGGCTCTTGCCCTTCGCGATGATCCTTACGGGTGAGGAACGCACGCAGCAACAGGATCACGACGGCTATGCTAATCGCCGCATCGCCGACATTGAAGATTAAAAACGGACGAAAAGTCCCGAAATGCAGATCGGCAAAGTCAACGACATAGCCGAACCGAACGCGATCAAGAATATTGCCCAGAGCGCCTCCGAGCACCATTCCAAGCGCAATCTTGTCCAAACGGTTCTTTTCGCGGACGATCCAGACCGCAACTCCGACGGCGATCGCCGCCG
The DNA here is from genome assembly GCA_963703055.1 of uncultured Alphaproteobacteria bacterium. GTDB lineage: Bacteria > Pseudomonadota > Alphaproteobacteria > Sphingomonadales > Sphingomonadaceae > Sphingomicrobium. The sequence goes on from OY969784.1 coordinate 2,189,007, forward strand.
TGATCAGCACCAGTAGCCAGCGTCCCGTCGGGTTCGTGGCGGCTAGCTTTCCGAGGGAAATACCCTCGTTCTGGGTGTAAGTGAAGTTGAAGATTGGGAGCAGAACCAGCTGGTCGCCGATCGCATTGACTCCAAGCGGATGAGTGACAAGCCATTTTGCGAACTGGTCGAGCGCTAGCACCACGAGTGCGACCACAAAGCCGAGCGAACGGTTAGCCATTCAGCACGTCCTTACAGCGGTTGCACAACTCGCCATCATCCTTGACCTCCGGGAGACAGCGCCAACAGCGCCCGCATTTGTGATTCTTAGTCTTTGTGACACAAACGTCATGCCCTTTGTGAACTGCAGAGACGATGAACAGCTCGGCGAGCCGGTCTGGCGCCAGTGGAAGCGCTCGAAGAGTGACCTCCGCCTCAAGGCTCGATCCAACGACCTTCTCGCGGCGAAGCGGCTCGATCGCTTCGGTGACTTGGGCGCGAAGCGCTCGTAACTCAGTCCAGTCGTTTTCACTCGCCTCGATCTCCTCGATGAGCGGCCATTCGAGGAGATGAACCGAACCGGCCTCCGGATAGCGGGTTTGCCAAACCTCTTCGCTGGTGAAGACGAGTACCGGGCTCAGCCACCGAACGAGGGCGTGGAACAGCGTATCGAGCACCGTCCGATAGGCTCTCCTGCGATCGGTCTGGACGCCCGTCTGCGGGTTCACTTCGCAATACAGAACGTCTTTTCGAATATCGAAGAAAAACGCCGAAAGGTCATCGTTGCAGAAATCGCTCAATGCCCGGACATAGGTGTTGAAGTCGAACGCCTCGATCGCATTGCGAAGGACCCTGTCGAGCTTCGAGGTCAGGTAAAGCATATAAAGTTCAAGGTCGGGATAGGCCGATCGATCCTCGAGCTGTTCGCTTTTCTCAAACCCGTCGAGCGCGCCAAGCAGATAGCGAAACGTATTGCGAAGCTTGCGATACTGGTCGGCAACCCCGGCGAGAATCTCTTTTCCGATCCGGTGATCCTCGGTGAAATCCACCGACAGCGCCCAGAGCCTTAGAATGTCTGCGCCATAGTCCTTCATGAGGTCGATCGGGTTTACCGTATTGCCCTTCGACTTCGACATTTTTTCGCCCTTGGCATCCATCGTAAAGCCGTGGGTGAGGACCGCATCATAAGGCGCCCGGCCGCGGGTGCCGCAGCTTTCGAGAAGTGAGGATTGAAACCAACCGCGATGCTGGTCCGAGCCTTCTACATAAAGATCGGCAGGCCAGGTCTCATCGGGCCAATGTCCACTTTCGAGCGTGAACACGTGCGTGCAGCCGCTGTCGAACCAGACATCGAGAATGTCGCCGACCATTTCATAGTCGTCAGGATTGCGGTTCCCAAGGAAGTGACCGGCGTTGTTCGCGACCCATGCGTCGACGCCATCCTTGCGAATGGCTTCGATGATTCGCTGGTTGACCTTGGAATCGACAAGCGGCGCACCGGTCTTGCGGTCAACGAAGAGAGCGATCGGGACGCCCCACGCGCGCTGGCGGCTGATCACCCAGTCAGGGCGCTGTTCAACCATTGCTCCTAGTCGATTGCGCCCTTTCTCCGGAACGAAGCGCGTTTGGGCGATGGCGTTCAAGGCGAGCGTTCGAAGGGTTGCGCTCTTGCCTTGATCGAGCGGATCGGATCCGCCCTCATTGTCCCATCTCTGCTCCGCTCGAGTCTCGGGAGAAACGTGCGGTAGAGCCTTGTCCATCGCGATGAACCATTGCGGAGTGCAGCGATAAATGACCTTTGCCTTGGACCGCCAGCTGTGCGGATAGGAGTGGCGAAAACTTCCCACCGATCGAAGCGCGCCTGCTTCTCGAAGGTCCGAGCAGATGGGCCCATCTTCGGCGTTGAGCTTGGGATTGATCACCGAAAGCGGATTGCCGCCGAGCCAGGCCCAGTCGGGACGATAGCGGCCGTCGGCCTGAACCGCGAAAACGGGATCGATCGCGTGAGCTCGGCACAGCTCAAAATCGTCCTCGCCATGATCGGGAGCCATGTGAACCAGCCCGGTCCCCTGCTCGGTCGTGACAAAGTCGCCGGCAAGGAACGGACGGGGCTTTGCGAAAAAGCCGCCGAGCGGGTTCATCGGATGCCGTGCGATCGTTCCTTCGAGCTCGCTGCCCTTCAGTCGTCTGACGATTTCATGGCTCGCGCCGACCCGAGCTTCGAAACTTTCGCGCAACGCCTCGGCGACGAGCCACTTTGAGCCCCCAGTCGGGTCGTTATGGCTGGCAAGAAGGACGTAATCGATCCCGGGGTTGAACGCGATCGCCTGATTGACCGGAATGGTCCAGGGCGTCGTTGTCCAAATGACCGCACGGGCGCCCACCAGCTCGGACTGCGCGCTTTCGACAATCTCGAACGCGACGTCGATCTCAGTCGAGACGATCTCTTCATATTCGATCTCGGCCTCGGCAAGGGCGGTCTTTTCCACCGGCGACCACATCACGGGTTTTGCACCCCGGTAGAGCTGACCCGTCTCGGCGAATTTGAACAATTCGGAAACGATCGTGGCTTCCGCGAAATAGGCCATGGTGAGATAGGGATGAGCCCAGTCGGCGCTGATCCCGAGACGCTTCAGCTGCTCGCGCTGAACGTCGACCCAATGTTGGGCGTAAGCCCGACACTCCGCCCGGAACTCGCGAACCGGAACCTCGTCCTTGTTGAGCTTTTTCTTGCGATATTGTTCCTCGACCTTCCATTCGATCGGAAGGCCATGGCAATCCCAACCGGGCACATAAGGCGCATCCTTACCGAGCAAGGTCTGGGTCCGAACGACCATGTCCTTGATCGTGTGATTGAGCGCATGCCCGATATGGATGTCGCCGTTTGCGTAAGGCGGCCCATCATGAAAGATGAATTTCTCGCGACCGGCCGCGCGAGCGGCGGATCTGCTGATAGAGGTTCGCCTCTACCCAACGGTCAAGAATCGTCGGTTCCTTCTGCGGCAGTCCGGCTTTCATCGGAAAGTCGGTGCGCGGAAGAAAGACGGTCGATCGGAAGTCGGTCTTGGCTGGAGCGTCGGCCATTTGGTCGGGGGCTCTAGCGACCGGACGACACAATGCAAACCATCATCGGCACTCTTCCAAACGCCGACGGTCAGGAAATTGCGAGACGCTTTCGTGCCTCAGCCTCGTCGCGCCGCATTTCACCTTTTAGTGCGTCGGGTGTTTCAAACTTTCGTTCGTCACGAATGAAGTGATGCAACGCCACTTCGATCTTTCGGTCATAGAGATCGCCGGAAAAATCGAAGAGATGGGCTTCAAGGAGTTCTTGAGCCGGTTCGAATGTTGGCCGGATTCCAAGACTTGCAACGCCTGGATGCTCGCTTTTGTCGTCAAGCGTCACGCGCACGGCGTAAATCCCATATTTGGGGCGCTGATAGTCGCCAAGCTTCAGATTTGCGGTCGGATAGCCAAGTTCCCGCCCGCGCGAATCGCCTCTTTCAACGACGCCCTCGATTGCAAAGTCGCGGCTAAGAAGATGCGTTGCGGTTGACGTGTCGCCAGCCTCGAGTGCTCTGCGCACTCGGCCGGACGAAACACGTTCGTCGTCAACCAGGACGGGAGAGACGGCTTCGGCCGAAATTCCATATTTCGGTCCCGATGCCTGCAACAGTGCAACGTCCCCGGAGCGGCCCTTGCCGAACGCAAAATCGTCTCCGGTGACGACGCCGGAAGCTCCCAGCCTTTGAGCCAGAAGGATTGCGATGAAATCCTCGGCGGAGGTCGAGCGGAGCTCGTCGTTGAATTCGAAGACCAGCATCGCATCGGCGCCGGCCCGCTTGAACAACGCCTGGCGCTGATCGAGGCTAGTGAGACGAAAGGGCGGCAGGTCGGGCCTGAAATAGGTGACCGGGTGCGGGTCGAAGGTTGCAACGATCACCGGCCGTCGCTCGTGGAAGGCGCGCGCGATCGCGCGCCCGACCACGGCCTGATGGCCGAGATGAAAACCATCGAAATTGCCGAGTGCGACGATACTTCCCCGAAGCCTGTCGGGGATTTCGCCGGCAAGTGTAAGCCGCTCCATTGCGCTTGGCTCTATCGGGCAAATCAGTGAGTGGGAAGGTGACGGCGAAGCAAGCGATATTCGTGGACTGCAAGAAGGATCACGAAGAGATCGAAGATGCTCAGAAACACCAGAAATACGTCATGAGTGAAGCTGTAACGATAGAGCTGATAGGCGATGAAGGCTCCAAAGATCAGAAAGCTTGCGGGATAGGCCCACAGCCTTTCCTTCAGAAGCCCGGTGACGACGATCGCCTTCGTGATGCCGTGGCTCAGCAAATAAAAGGCATAGAAATGATGCTGTTCGACCGAAAAGGTTTCGCCAAACCGCATGGCATGGCGAGCAATCCAATCGTTTGGATTATTGATCGTTTCCCCTTCGCTCAGACGATCGATCCAGGCAATGATCGTCGCGGTGCTGGTGAGGTAGAGCGCCACTCCTGCGACAATCTCCATGAGCGCATGGAGACCTTTAAGAGTGACGCTCACCGCGAAGACCTGGTGAATCCGTTTTTCCTGCATTGAATGCTCATTAGCGAGCTTGAGCTCAAAACATAGAATCTTGGCGGGTTGAGAATGCTTGATAAATAGGAGAGCTCTCAGTCCCTTGACTCCCAAAAGAGCCACTCCTATCTCGCACTCATCCTGATCCACCGGCTGTCCGGCGGCGCATTCGTGCGCGCGTCGGCTTTTCGTTTGGAGCCAGGAACATCTTAGCGACGAGATGGGGCGGATGTCGCCCCGTGGAGCTGAAGAAGGATGAGTAATGGCCCGAATTGCAGGGGTTAATATCCCGACCAACAAGCGCGTGGAAGTCGCGCTCACCTACATCCATGGAATTGGCCGAACCACGGCCCAGTCCATTATCGCAAAGCTTGGAATTGCTCCCGAGAAGCGTGTTCAAGACCTCACCGATCAGGAGGTGCTTCACATCCGCGAGTCGATCGACCGCGATCATACGGTCGAAGGCGATCTCAGGCGCGAAACGGCAATGAACATCAAGCGATTGATGGATCTCGCCTGTTACCGGGGTCTTCGTCACCGAAGGGGCCTTCCGGTTCGTGGTCAGCGCACGCACACCAATGCGCGCACCCGCAAAGGCAAGGCGAAGCCGATCGCCGGGAAGAAAAAGTAAGCGACCGGCCGTCCCGGCATAAAGGATGCTCGGGAAGACTTTTCTGCCGGACGAAGCGCTCGAAAGAGCCAGGCGACGGCATCAGGATTTAAAGGATTGTAGGAAGAGATGGCTCAGGCACCGCAGCGCCTCCGCAGACGGGAGCGCAAGAACATCACAGCCGGCGTCGCCCACGTAAACGCCAGTTTCAATAATACGATGATCACCATCACCGATGCGCAGGGCAATGCCATTGCCTGGAGCTCGGCGGGCATGATGGGGTTCAAGGGAAGCCGGAAGTCGACGCCTTACGCGGCGCAGGTCGCGGCCGAGGACGCCGGGCGCAAGGCTGCGGATCACGGCGTTCGAACGCTCGAGGTTGAAGTGAAGGGCCCTGGCTCGGGCCGTGAAAGCGCACTTCGCGCGCTTCAGGCGGTCGGCTTCACGATTACGTCAATTCGCGACGTCACTCCGATCCCCCACAATGGGGTTCGGCCAAGCAAGCGCCGCCGCGTCTAATTGTCCAGGGCTGGAGCTTCGGCTTTGGCTTTATCGGAAAATGGTTTGAAATCAGGGGCTTAAGCCCCCAACTGCCAAGGGATGAAAATGGCCGTCAACGCAAAGAACTGGCAGGAACTAAAGAAGCCCAACACGCTCGAAAAGCGTCCGTCCGGAGGCGATTCGCGCCGGCGTGCGGTGTTTGTCGCAGAGCCGCTGGAGCGTGGCTTTGGAATGACGCTCGGCAACTCGCTTCGTCGAGTTCTGTTGAGTTCGCTCCAGGGCGCAGCAGTGACCTCGATGAAGATCGATGGAGTGCTTCATGAGTTCTCATCGCTAGCGGGCGTCCGCGAGGACGTCACCGACATGGTTCTCAACGTGAAGCAGATCGCTTTGAAGATGGAAGGCGAAGGGCCGAGGCGTCTCCACCTGTCGGCGACCGGACCGACCGAAGTGACCGCGGGGATGATTGCGACCACCGGCGACATTGAAGTGACCAATCCCGATCTCGTCATCTGTCACGTCGACGAGGGCGCAACGCTCAACATCGAGCTCACCGCCGACATCGGGAAAGGCTATCAGCCTGCAGTCGCCAACCGTCCTGCCGACGCTCCGATCGGACTGATTCCGGTCGACGCTCTCTACAGCCCGGTTCGTCAGGTCGCCTACAAGGTCGAAAATACCCGCGTCGGTCAGGAACTCGACTACGACAAGCTCACGCTAACGATCGAAACCGACGGAACGGTGAGCCCGGAGGACGCGCTCGCTTACGCCGCTCGCATTCTTCAGGATCAGTTGCAGCTGTTCGTCCACTTCGACGAGAGTCAGATCCGAATGGCCCCGTCGCCAATGATCGGCCAGGCGGTTCCGATGGCGGCCGAAACTCCGACCGATACCAACCAGCTCAATCGCTATCTGTTGAAGAAGGTGGACGAGCTCGAGCTTTCGGTCCGAAGCGCAAACTGCCTCAAGAACGACAATATCATCTATATCGGTGATCTCGTTCAGAAGACCGAAGCCGAAATGCTTCGAACTCCCAATTTTGGGCGCAAGAGCCTCAACGAAATCAAGGAAGTTCTTGCGAGCATGGGGCTTCGCCTCGGAATGGATATTCCGGGCTGGCCGCCGGAGAATATCGAAGAGATGGCAAAGAAGCTCGAGCAGGAGATGCTCGGCTAGTTCGAGCGCAGTTTTACCTTCGACCAATTGCCAATTTGAAAAAGGGCTTCTCCCTTGAATGGGAGGAGCCCTTTTTGTTGATCGTCATGACTTTGCGTTCCTGACGCTATTCTTCGGTTCGAACGAGGACGGCTTCACCAATGAGAAGGAACAGAAGAAATGGCGCCCAAGCTGCGATGAGCGGGGGGTAGGCGCCCGAATTTCCCATTGCGAGGCTGAAATTGTCCGCAATGAAATAAGTAAAGCCAAGCGCCATTCCGATCGCGGCACGAACGAGAACCTGGCCGGAACGCGCGAGTCCGAAGGCTGCAACCGCCGCAAGCAGGGGCATGAGAAGGGTCGAAAGCGGGCTCGAAATTTTGTGCGCAAGTCCAGACAGCGCTTCATCGGTCGGGCGGCCGGCGGCCTGAAGCTCACCAATCTGCTGTTGCAACGTCCAATAATCGAGCTCGGTCGGATCGACCTTGGCGATTGTGAACTGATCGGGTTTCAAGCCGGAAAGCGCCGTCATCGAAGGGTAATGGCGGACGACATTTTCATTGGCATTGTAAACGACCACTTTTTGAAGGAGCCATCCGCTGCCTCGAGGCGCGAGGGTCCCAGTTTCGGCATTGACCACGCGTTGGAGAACTCCGCCGTTCAGATCATAGAAGCTCACATTGTGGAGAACCATGCGAGCTTCGCGCCCGGTGACAATTCCTGCGCGGACATAATTGTCGCCGTCGCGTACCCAGACGTTGCTCAGCACTCCGCTCGAAGGAGGAATGGGCTTGTAGTCATTGTCGGACCAGGCGTTGACCTGGCGCGCGCTGCTGACGACGACAAACTCGTTGAACGCAAACAAAAGCGCAGCGATCGCAAGGCTTGCAACGATCAGCGGTGCAAGGATCTGGTGCGCGGAAAGTCCAGCCGCCTTCATCGCGACGACTTCGCTGTTCTGATTGAGGCCGACAAAGGCGATCAAGGTCCCAAGAAGCACGGAAAAGGGAAGAAAACGGGAAATGAGAACCGGGATTCGAAGCGCGACATAATGCCACAGCGAGGCATCATTATTTCCGGGAACCGCAAGGATCTTGCCGGCTTCTCCAAGCAGATCGAGCGTCATCAAAACGAGCGTGAGGACGAGAAGAACCGCAAGGGTGCGGGTCAAGAACAGCCGCACCATGTAGAAGCTTAACCGGCGCGATGGGAAAAAGCCCAGATTGATCATTGCTCAAGCGCCACGTCATCGCGCTTTGGAAGGGCCGCTTTCGCAAGACTTGCGATTTTGGCGAAGAAGACTTCGAGCGCTCCGATCGGCTGGCCGCCCGGGCGATGGGCAAGCACATGGTACATCCAAAGGATTATCGAAGCGAACAGGACCAGGGGCACCCAGAGGGCCAGAATCGGATTGAGGATCCCATTGGCGCCCATTTGCTCTCCGTATTGATTGACCTTGTGATAAGCGACGACCACCAGGATCGAAATGAAAATGCCAAGGCCCGACGTGCTTCGCTTAGGCGGCACTGCAAGTGCCACTGCAAGCAACGGAAGGGTCAGCATCATGAGAACTTCAACCAGTCGGAAATTGAGGATTGCCTGCGCGCCGAGCCTCTGACGAGCGGACACGTGAACATCGCTTCCATATCCGGTGCGGACAAGCTCATGAAGGTAAAGCTCCTCGGCTTCGGCGGTGCCGCGGCCACGGAACTGGGAGATCGCTGGCAGGCTGACCGGAAGAGTATAAGTCCCGAACTCGAGCGTTCGCGGATTTTTGAATTTGGGCGACTGCTGGACCAGCCGACCCTGAACCAGTCGGAACTCGATCTCGTTGGGATCATCGCCGGCGAGGAATCGACCACGTTGCGCGGTGGCAGCAATCGTCATCCCATTGCCGTCGTCGGTTTCAACAAAGATGCCGTGAAGCTCGTTGCCCTTGTTTTGGCTCCTGTCGATCCTGAGCGTCAGGCGGTGGCCGAGCTGATTGAATTCCCCGACCTTGATCGCAGCTCCAAGAGCCCCCGAACTGAGGTCGAACCGGAGGCTTTCGTAGCGATATTCGGTATAGGGCTGGAGATAACCCACGATCATCAAATTGATGATCGCGAAGGTTATTGTGTAGGCATAGGGCACGCGCAGAAGTCGGCCATATCCAACGCCGATGCCGCGAAGCGCATCGAGTTCGGAAGATAAAGCAAGTTTTCTGAACGCGAGAAGGATCCCCAGCATGAGGCCGATCGGGATTCCAAGCGAGAGATATTCGGGCAGAAGATTGGCAAGCATTCGCCAGACGACGCTGACCGGACCGCCCGCATCGACGACATACTGAAACAGCCTCAGCATCTTGTCGAGGATGAGAAGCATGGCTGCGAGAATCAGCGAGCCGAACAGCGGAACCGCGATCGAACGGGCGAGATAACGGTCGATCAATCCGAGTCTTGGAAACGTCGTGGGCAAATTGGGTCGTCCCAGCACCATCTTTTGGCCGCAAAGGCAGAAGAGATTCGATATCGGACCGGTGCGTCCATGTTGGTCTCACCGGTTCGTTCGATGCCTCTATAGCTGAGCGGGCTGTGAATTCATGTTGAAAGTGCCAGAGAGCGAAGCGGAGGGACAAACCGGAGAGGCGTGCTCTTCGGGGATGTGCCACGCGTGGCACAAACGCCCGCGCATCGCACTTCTTTCAAATCCAAAATCCACCGGAAACATCGCTCAGCTTCCGCGCATTCGGCAATATTGCGACGCTCACCCGGACGTTTTCCATTATGAAGTCGAGAAAGCGAGCCAGATTGGCGATGCCATGCGAATCATCGCTCGGGTCGAGCCCAAGGTCCTGGTGATCAACGGCGGCGACGGTACCGTCCAGGCGGCGCTAACCGAACTCTATAACGGCGGTCATTTCGGACAATCGACCCCGCCCGTCGCAGTTCTTCCAAGCGGCAAAACCAATCTCATCGCGATCGATCTTGGCGCAAAGGGTGATCCGATCGCAACGCTTGAGCGGCTGATCGAGCTTGCTCAGAACGACGAGCTTGCCGCCTATACGGTTGCAAGAGAACTGATCGCACTTCGCCGTCCCGGGACCGAGGATCGACCGGTCATTGGAATGTTTCTTGGCGGCGCGGGGCTTGCCGAAACCATGCTCTACTGCCGGCACAAGATCTATCCTCTGGGTCTTCCCAACAGCGTCAGCCACGGCCTTGCAGCGATCGCCTGCATTGCTCAGCTCGTCTTGAAACTCCGAGCGAACTTTCTTCCGCGGCCGGCAAAGGCGACGCATCTCTCCATGCCCATGCGAGAGGGAATTTCCGGACGGTTTGCATTTCTTGCAGTGACGACGCTCAACAAGATGCTCTTGTCGGGCGAGCTCGGCGGTCAGGGTCATGGTCCGTTGAAGGTTGTCGCAATCGAAGAGAGGACATGGACTGTTATTCGCGCGCTTCTTGCGGGGTTCACCGGAGGCTACAAGGGCAAGAAGATGCGCGGCATCCATTTTGAGGAAGTGGATGAAGTGACGATTGATGGCGAAAGCTCGCATCTCATTTTAGATGGCGAGACCTTCCGAACGGAGCCAGGGAGCCCGATTCATCTTCGTCCGGCCCAGCCTCTTTCGTTCGTCAAGCTTGCTGCCTGACGGGACTGCAATGCCCGAGCTTCGTAAGCTCGTCACCGAAGAGCTTGAAACTGCGGTCGACCCCCGCGTCCAGGCAATGGCTGCCCAAATCGCAAAGCAGCATGGAGGCGCAAGTCGAGCCGTGCTGTTCTATGGCTCATGCCTTCGCGAACAGCGCCTCGATGGGCTGATGCTCGATTTCTATCTCATCGTTTCTGATTATTCGAACGCCTATGAGAAGAAATGGCTTGCCCTTGCAAACCGGCTCGTTCCGCCAAACGTCTTTTATTTCGAAGACAAGGGTCTTCGTTCCAAATACGCGGTTTTAAGCGAAGCGGATTTTTCGCATGAATGCTCAAGGGAACCATGGACGGTTTCGACCGCCGCCCGGTTCGCTCAGCCATCACGTCTTGTCTGGACGAAGGATCGGACCGCAGCCGATCGAGCGATTGAAGCGGTAGCCAATGCGCCCTTGAGCCTTCTTTCCTGGACTCTTCCACTCTGCGGTCCTTGCGATGTTGCAGGGCTTTGGAAAAAGGCGTTCGCGCTCACTTTTGCTTCCGAACTTCGCGCCGAGAAGCCGGACCGCTCGTCGGCGCTCGTTGAACATGATCTTTCAAGATACGAGCGTCTTGGACAAGCAGCGCTTGCACTGCTCGATCAACCTTTAATCTCAAGGTCTCAGGCACTTCGCTGGTGGCGCTCCAAACAGCGTCACGGAAAGCTCTATTCGATCGCGAGGCTTTCCAAGGCGAGCTTCACGTTTGCCGGCGGCGCGGATTATCTCGCGTGGAAAATCAACCGCCATGCGGGCACCGATATCCAATTGAAGCCATGGCAGAAGCGCTATCCCCTGATCGCGGCGATCGTTCTTCTTCCTAAAATGATCCGGTCTGGCGCGATCCGCTAGGAGGGAGAGCTTTCGTGAGCGCTCTTCGTCGCTTGCACGCTTATCCCTTTGCGACACTCCTCTGGGGCTCCGCTGGGGTTCTTCCCAATGCAGATCCAACCGCGCTTGCAAGGGCACCGACCGTGAAGGGCTTTCGAAGAAGCTCGTAGCCGCGCAAATCGTCGCTTTCGCCGTCGCCGACATAACCCGTTACGAACAGCACTGCGAAATCGCGCTCGGCGCTCGACTTTAAGTGCCGAATAAGTTCAGGCCCGGTCATTTCGGGCATGATGACGTCGCTGATGACGAGGTCGAACTCGTGAGTCTGGAATAATTCGATCGCCTCGGCGCCGCTGCTGCAGGCGACCGGCTCATAATCCAAGTCCTCAAGAGCTCCGACGGTTGCCGTTCGAACCCTGGGGTCGTCTTCAACCAGCATGATCCGGGCGCCGCTCACGTGCGATTCCGCTTCGTTTCGCTGGACTGCCGGATGAATTCGCACTTCCGCGGCTTTTTCGGTTCGCGGAAGATAAATGGAAACGCTCGTTCCCCGTCCGACAATGCTTTCGATGCCGACTTCGCCGCCCGACTGGTGCGCAAATCCGAAGATCTGGCTGAGGCCAAGGCCGGTACCTTTGCCGATGGGTTTGGTCGTGAAAAATGGTTCGAAGGCACGATCGAGCACTTCGGGAGTCATTCCGCAGCCGGTATCGGTGACGCTGATCTTCAAATAATGGCCGGGTCGGATGTCACCGACCTCGTTGGGTCCGAGTTCGGCATTTTGTGTCGAAATCCGCATCAATCCCTCGCCAAGCATGGCGTCGCGGGCATTGACCGCGAGATTGACGATCGCGTTTTCGAGCTGATGAGGGTCGACGTAGATCGGCCAGGCATCCTTTGCGATATCGACCTCAATCCGAATCCGCTCGCCAAGGGTCCGGTCGAGAAGGTCGGACATTCCCGAAATAAGTTCGGTCGAATCGACGCGTTCAGGAAGTAGCGGCTCGGACCTTGCAAAGGAGAGGAGGCGCCGGGTCAAAGCGGCCGCCCGAGTTGCGCCTTCCATTGCGTTGTTGAGATGGATCATGACCTCGCGGCGCGGGCCGTTCAAACGCCTCAGCGCAAGGTCGACTCCGCCAACAACCACCGCCAGCATATTGTTGAAGTCGTGGGCAATACCACCGGTCAGCTGTCCAACGGCTTCCATCTTCTGAACCTGACGAAGCTGCGCTTCGGCGGCCTCACGTTCAAAGGCTTCAGCTTTCAAGGCCTGGTTGGCTTCCCACAGTTCCTGGGTTCGCTCGCGCACTGCAAGCTCGAGCGCTTCGGCGCGCTCGGTCTCGGAATCGGCCTGTCGGCGCGCCTGCGTGTTCTGGCGAAGCGCCTGAACCGCGACCACTCCCAAAAGGACCGCGCCCAGTCCCGCGAGAATTCCGAGCCAGCTCAGATAATCAGTTAAAAGGTCCGCCTGATTGGAGGAGATTTGGCTCTGCTCGATCCGCTCGCGCATCGATGAACGTTCGGTTCGAATGATCTCCTCGAGCTTGTTGTCGAGCAGTCGTCCCGTGCTTGGGCGACCCGGAACATCACGCGCTGCTGCATAATAATAGCTGATCCCGGCATCGCCCTGCTTCGCGAGCGCCGCTTGCGCGGCGAGCGCAAGCTCGCTCCCGCGCTTGTCGTAGAGTTGCTCGGCTTCGTAGACCCGCGCGAGCTGCTGAGGACTGTTGCGCAGCAAATCCTTGAGCTGATCGAGCTGATAGCCGGCAAGCTGCCAGTCGCTCGAATAGATGTTCCCGCTGGTTTGAACATCCTCGTCGAGAACGAAGCGCGCGAGCGCAGCTTCGGATCGTGCCAAATTGGCGCTCGCGTTTCTGACGATGAGCGAGACTTCATAGGAGTGACGCTCCGCGTCGAGCGCATGGTCGCGCGCGTCGTTGGCGAACTTCACCATGAAGACCATGACAACGAGGACCAGAGCGGCGAGAAGGCCTGCCGCCGCGGCGCCACCCCGACGCCAGTCGAAGCGGATTTCGTCTTCCCCATCCCCAATCATATGGGTCAGTCTAGTCGCGTTAACTAATTCGCGAAAGTGAAAGGTTCCCGGAGATTTTGTTAATTTATACAACCGGTTGTGCGACCAGCCGAGGCAAACATCGCCAAAATCTCTTCAACCTGGTGCTCGCTGTGGAGTGCGCAGAGCGAACAACGCAGCAAGGTCATCCCTGCGGGCGTCGCCGGCGGCCGAGCGAGGTTCACATATAATCCCTCGTCGAGAAGCGCTTCCCACATTGTAGCCCCAGTCTTTAGATCGGGCATGATTACCGCAATGATCGCTGACTGCGGCTCGGCCGTCCCGAGCGAAAAGCCAAGATCCTTGAGGCCCTTGTGGAGACGCTTGGAATTTTCCCAGAGATGCGCGCGCTTGTCCCCGCTTCCGATCAGTTTTCGGATCGAGGTCGCTGCGGTTGCAACGACCGAAGGGGGAAGCGAAGCGGTAAAGACATAGGGTCTGCAAACGAGTCTCAGGATCTCGAACTTCGGATGGTTCGAAACGCAAAACCCTCCAACCGTTCCGACCGATTTCGAGAAGGTCCCGATAATGAAGTCGACATCGTCGATGACGCCCTGAGCTTCCGCAACACCACGGCCGTTTTCGCCGATGAACCCCATTGAATGAGCCTCATCGACAAGGACCATTGCGTTGCTCGCCTTGGAAACGGCAACCATCTCCTTGAGCGGAGCAATGTCGCCCAGCATCGAATAGACGCCTTCGAGCACAACGAGTTTTCCGGCATTTTCGGGAATGCGTTTCAGGCGCTTCTCGAGAGCTTCGATGTCATTGTGACGAAAGGGAACGATCTGTGCATTTCCAAGCGCACACCCGTCATAGATGGACGCGTGGCTGTCGATATCGAGGATGATATAATCCTCTTTGCCGGCAATCGTTGAGATGACCCCTAGATTGGCCTGATATCCGGTCGAGAACACCATTGCATGGTCCATCGCGTAAAAGTCACGAAGCGCCTGCTCGACGGCCATGTGACCGGAATAGGTGCCATTGAGGACCCGGCTTCCGGTAGTCCCGGAGCCATAGTCCTGAAGTGCTTTTGCACCGGCTTCAAGAACGTCCGGATCGAACGTCATTCCCATGTAATTGTAGGTGCCAAGAAGGATTGTTCGACGGCCGTTGCAAATCGCAACGGTGGGGCTTTCGACCCTCTCCATGACAAGGTTGAAGGGGTCCGTGAGTCCGCTTTCCAGCAACTGTTCGCGCTGCTGAATAAGAGAATCGAACTTGGAAAAAAGGTCGGTCACTTGCCCGCTGTAAGCCGTTCGATTGCATCGACGAGCTGACCGACGGTCTCGATCTCGGCCTGCATGTTCATCGTAATGATGACGTCGAACTCATCTTCAACATTGCTGACAAAATCGAGGACAGTGAGGCTGTCCCATTCGAGATCCTGGGCAAATCGCGTCGCACCGGTAACCGCAAGGCCCTTTTTGTTGAATGGCTCGATGAGCGTGATGGTAGCGTCGTAAATCTGCTTACGGTTCGAAGGTTCGTCGCTCATGCCAGTTCGCCCGTTAATGACCCGCTTCATGGTTCGCAATCGAATGCGGCCCCAATACGGCGTTTTGGGGCGAAGCTCATGGCTCAGCTTTCCAGTTTTTCAAAAGCGCGGCTCCTCTTGACGTTGAACGGCTGAGCTCGGAGGCCAAAAGCCAATCAAAGCCATTGTTGCGCGCTGTACCAGTCGGCGGTCAATTTGAGGCCTTGCAACGTCTCGATCTCGGGCCCCCACAGCTCGAGAGGAGCGGAGCACGAAGGGTCCACCCTCCAGTCGTTATGAGAGAAATAGGCCGCGCGATCTCTCGTAAGCTTGGCCCGATCGCCACGAACGAGCTCATCCGCTCGAGCAAAAACACGAAGAAGAAGGCCCGGTGATGAAAAAATTGCAGGCTTCGTTCCAACCGCAGCCGCAAGAGCGGACGCAAATTCGCGGTGAGTCCAGCCGCCGCGCCGTCCATCATCGGGCTCGATTACGATGTTGGACGGCGCATCATCAGCTGAAAGCGCGATGAGAAGCCGGGCTAGATCATCGGCGTGGAGGACGGAAAGGCGACCCTTGGGAGGCATCAGCATCACCCCCAGTTTCGCCATTTTGAACAGTTCTAAGGTTTCGCGATCACCTGGGCCATAAACCGCTGGCGGACGAACGATTGCCCAATCGAGCCCGGATCTTTGAACCAAGTCTTCGGCGCGCCGTTTCGACGCGCCATAAAGAGAGAGTTCGGGTTCTCGGGCAGCAAGCGATGAAACATCGACGAACCGGCGGACACCTCCAGCAGTCGCTGCCGCAAGCATTCCAAGAGTGCCTTCGACGTTTCCCTTTTGAAACGCATCAGCGCTTCCCTTGATCACTCCAGCGACGTGAATGATGGCGTCGGCATCATCGACGAGTTTTTCGAGCGCTCCTCGATCGTGAAGATCACCCTCGATCCACATGACACCGTCTCGCGGCGATTGCGGTCGTCTCGTCAGAGCAATCACATCATGCCCAAGGGCAACAGCCGTTTCGAGGACATGCGAGCCGACGAAGCCGGTCGCTCCGCTCACGGCAAGCTTCATAAAGGCGACCAGTTCGGATCAATCCTTGCCAGGTCTTCGTCCTCAGGTTCAGCGACGTTTCCGAGCCGTTCGATGATCGTGTCGAGGAGCGGCCCGAGCCCGTCTTCGAGCGGCGCTGAAATCGGGAAGACCTTGCCCGACGATTGAGCTTCGAGTTCGTCGACCATCGTTTTGCATCTCGATTTATCGAGAAGATCGCTCTTCGTTAGGCCAATGATTTCGCTTTTATCCTCGAGCCCCGCTCCATAGCCTTCGAGTTCGCCACGAACGACCCGCCATGCTTCGACCGGATCTTCTGCTGAACCGTCAATAAGGTGAAGGAGCAGTTTTGTGCGTTCCACATGTCCGAGGAACCGGTCGCCGACCCCTGCGCCTTCTGCAGCACCTTCGATCAGCCCCGGGATATCGGCGAGCACAAATTCCCGTCCCTTGTGGCGAACGACTCCAAGCTGGGGCCGCAAAGTCGTGAACGGATAATCTCCGACCTTGGCGGACGCATTGGTGACCGAATTGAGGAACGTCGATTTTCCAGCATTGGGAAGTCCGACCAGCCCGACGTCGGCAAGGAGCTTCAACCGAAGCCAGACCCACATTTCTTCGCCAGGAATTCCGGTCTGGTGCTGGCGAGGGGCGCGATTCGTCGAGCTTTTGAAACTCGCGTTTCCGCGGCCACCCATGCCGCCTTCAAGAAAGGTGATGCGCTGACCATCGAGCGTCAGATCGGCAAGCAGAGTTCGGTCTTCGTCATCGGCAAGGATTTGCGTCCCCACCGGAACCTTGATCACGAGGTCGGTCCCCTTGGCGCCGGTCCTGTTCTGACCCGCTCCTCCCTTGCCGCGCGGGGCTCTGAAATGCTGGGTGTAGCGAAAGTCTATGAGGGTATTGAGCCCGGGGACTGCCTCGAAGACGATGTCTCCTCCCTTGCCGCCGTCGCCGCCGTCGGGGCCGCCGAATTCGACGTACTTCTCGCGCCGGAAGGAAACGGCACCGGCGCCCCCGGCGCCGGAGTGAATATAGATTTTGGCCTGATCGAGGAAATGCATTGTCGTTCCGCTACGCCAAGCAGCGAGGGAGGGAAACCTCGGTGTGGCTCAAGTCTTTGGGCTAGGAGGCCTTTGGAGTTTGCGGATGGTGGGGAACCAAAAACAGAGTGCGGCCTTCGACCCGCCACGAATCGAGTTTTGACAGAAAGTTCATTCCAAGGACGTCGAGCCCGCCGAGGCCGGGCGCGGTCACGACCCTAAGGTTTCGAGCGACGATATTGCCGACATCGAGCTCGTCGATCGCACCGGTTTTTGCAGGGGCAACTCCATTGGCGGTTCGAAGCATGACCGGCACGATCGTTCCACCCGTTGAAACCCCGGCGTCGCGGGCGGTCTGTTCCGAAATGGCTGTCACGGTCGCGCCGCTGTCGATGAGCATGCGACGTTGAACTCCATTGATCGATGCGACCACCCAGAAATGGCCGTCCGGTGCCATGCTGACCTGGAGTTCTTTGCCTTCGACCTGCTGATCATCGAGGCCGAGGCCGCTCGTCAACCGCGAAAGCTCCGGCTGATAAGGAGCCTGCTGAAGAAGAATGAAGATCAGGAAAGCGAGCACTCCAAGCGAGATCGCAAACCGAATGATTCGACCGACAACCGGAAGTCTTTGAAGGAGCATGACGATGAGCGCCGCGCCGATCGCGTAGAGTGCCAGATGCTGCCATTGAGGAGAGATCGGAGGCATTTGGTGTAAATGTGGCGTCGAACCTTCGCGAGGCCAAGAGCGCTCGTTCAGCGTCACTTGCCCTGTGCTCATTTAGGGCAAACAGTTTCTCAGGCGAAACTATAGGCACTTCAATGGGTTGAGTGCGTTCTAACATCGAACAGGAATTGTAGGCGTCGTCTGAAGGACGCAGGAATTTATGGTGGAACGGATTATCGCTATCGGGCTGCTCACGCGCCGCGACCTTGACCTTCTTGGACCAACCTTCAATCGGATCTGGCCGGTCGAGGAAGCGCCGGATTTTCATTCGCTGCTGCGGGCGATCGATGACGCCGATCGCGAGCTTAGTGATTTGGCCGGCGGAAATGGCGCCGATGAGCTCCAGGATGCCCGCTGAGCGCTCGTCGATCGCAATTTAAATCAAAGACTAGGCGGCCAAGGCCTCACCGCTGTTGCAGTCGGGACGAGCGATCAGCTGAAGGCGCATCAGTCTCGCCGGCGCTTCAGTTCGCCGGGCGCAGCTCATTCGCGGGGCAACGAGACCGGTGGGGCTAAAGTCAAGCTTTTCCAGAACCCGCGCAGATGCGGGATTATCGATAAAGTGCGATCCTTCGAGGTGAGTTAAACCGAGCATCCTCGCGATTTCGACGAGTGCTCGACCGGATTCGGTCGCAAAGCCGTTCCCCCAGCTGCCACGAGATATCCAGTAGCCGAGTTCAACGCAGCCGGACGGGCGTCGACCAAGACCGCAGGAGCCGATCAGCTTTGGCTCACCATTGGTCCGTTCGAAAATGAGAAATGACGGAAGGACAGGGTCCCTCGGGCGTGCAAGATGGGCTTCCGCGTCCCGAAGCGAAAACGGCCATGGCGCGACGGCGAGATTTCGGACGATTGCTTCATCGGCGATCGCTGAAGCCAATGCAGGAGCATCTTCGGGAAAGCCCGGTCGCAACAGCAGTCTTGGTGTTCTTGCGAACATCTCGTCTTCTCCTCCGGGCCGCTTAGCGGCGGCCCATGACAGTTTCGGGAGAAGGCAAAGAAAAAGGGGAGACCCCTTTCGGGGGGCTCCCCTTCTCCCATTTTGGTCTCGATCGTTAGGATCTCGTCCGGGCCGCCCCTTGTGGGAACGGTCCCTTTCTGACCGTTCCTATTTCGTCGCTTCCGTAATCGCCGGCATGACATGCACATATTTGCGACCAAGCTTGCCGCCAGCAAAAGCGACTTGGCCGTCGGTAAGTGCAAAAAGGGTATGATCCTTGCCCAGGCCGACGTTGTCGCCCGGATGCCACTTCGTACCGCGCTGACGCACGATGATGTTTCCGGCAAGAACCGACTGGCCGCCGAACTTCTTCACGCCGAGGCGCTTGCTTTCACTGTCGCGGCCGTTGCGGGACGAGCCGCCTGCTTTCTTATGTGCCATGACGAAAAATCGTTCCTGATTACTTGGCCTTTGGGGCCTTCTTGGCGGCGCCCTTAGCAGGTGCAGCATTTTTTGTCGACGGGGTTTTAGCTGCCGGCTTGTCGGCTTTCGTCGACTTTGCAGCCTTCGGCGAAGCGGCGGCTTTCGTCGATTTTGCAGCCTTGGGCGGAGCGTCGGTGCTCTCTGCAGCCGGGTTCGCCTGCGACTCCTTGTCGGGAGCCGGGTTCTCGGTCGGAGTGACATTCACCTTTGCGGGTTCTGCGCTCGACCTGGCGGCTTCTGACGAGGCCTTCTTGGTCTTCGCAGGTGCAGCATCGGACGCCGGAGCCTCGGATTTCGAGGCTGCCGATTTCTTCGGCGCCTTCTCGTCACCGATCGCGAGAATTTTAAGGATCGTGTGCTGCTGGCGATGGCCCTTCTTGCGACGATAATTGTGCCGGCGTCGCTTTTTGAAGACCGTGACCTTCTCGCCCTTAGCTTGGGCAACGATTTCGGCGGCTACGGTAAGACCTTCGACATTGCGGAAGTCGGATCCCTCGCCGACCAACAGAACGTCGCCGAGAGTGACCTGATCACCGGCATTTCCGGCGAGCTTCTCGACTACGATCTTGTCTCCCGGGTGGATGCGGTATTGCTTCCCGCCCGTGCGCACGACTGCGAACATTGGCTCTTCTCTTCTCTTTGGAATTCCGCTTTTTCCGCGCGAGCGTGTGCAGCTGCGCCTCGGCACCGCGCGAAAGCGAGCCGGTTATGGCAGGGGACGACGGGTGTCAACCGTCCGGATCTATTGGCGCAGTTCGCCCCTCAAGCGATACCGGCCGCCATCGGTCCATTCGAACATGGTCGCGATAGCAGGGTGATCGATCGGCTCTTCGCTCTCGTCGACGACGAGATTCTGCTGACTTACATAAGCAATGTAACTGCTGTCGGAATTCTCGGCGAGAAGGTGATAAAAGGGCTGGTCCCTCGACGGGCGAAGCGCTTCGGGAATGGCTTCGTACCACTCCTCGCTGTTTGCAAAGAAGGGATCGACGTCGAAGATCACGCCACGAAAATCGAACATCTTATGGCGAACGACGTCGCCGATGCCGAAACGCGCGAGTGGAATGTCGATTGTTCGGCTCATTGGGTCGGAACGACTGAAGGCATCGAATGGAACCATCTTGTCCTATCTAGGCAACCCCCGTGCGCACTGCTAGAGGGCCGCGCGACCGAAACCGGCACCCAGCGCGAAAAGCGCGAAAAATTCCTTCGGAGAGGTGGCTGAGTGGTCGAAAGCACCGCACTCGAAATGCGGCGTATGGGCAACCGTACCGTGGGTTCGAATCCCACCCTCTCCGCCACCTAGCCAAGTGTACGTTCCTGACACATGGGTCACGGATCGTTCCTAAGACATAGGTAACAACCGCGTGCCGAACGGGTTGTCGAGGGTTTGCAACGTTTTTTGCTCCAAGTCGATGTAGCCGAGATCGTAGGTGAGGAACGAGACGAGCCGGATGACGTCGTCGACCTGCTTAATTCCAAGTCGTTGTCCAGCGAGCACGGTTGAGATGTTGACCCGTTTGCGGTGCATGCAGATTCGCCCGCAGGGGGTGACGAGCACATCGCGATCGTGGAACGGATATTCGACCGCGGGCAAGCCCTGATAGGGTCGAGCTGCAGGCTTTAGACTTCGGCAGGGCATTTCATGCCGATCGCTTCGTGCGGCTGTTTCTTCGTTGAGCTCGCGGACGAAGTCATCAAAGCGCGCCTGCTGCACGGGCCACGAAGCGCAGACGTTCGTCCATCACGGAGACTTTCTTCCACGGCATCGACACTTTCCCCTGCGATTTTCGGCTTCCCGATGGATGATCGAGCGCCGGCTTGGTTGAGGGATAACGCCGCATCGGATGGCTTCCTGTCGGAGGACAGCCTGACTGATGTGCACGTCGCTGGTCGCGGTGGCGATGGCCCAGCGTGGCGCCGCGGGACGAGCAGCTCATCGCACACAAGGGCCTCGATCTCTTCGGCGCCAGCCTTAACGGCGACCCGATTTCCAGTCGCCGCTCGGGCATTGATCCTGACGACGCTCTTCCCAGAGCCGTTCGATCACCTTACGGGGATCTACCCCACGGAAGCCGGCCTCTGCCGGATTCAAGACCGAGTGTGCATGTGAGATAACTTATGACTGCACCAAGTGCCGAACATCGATACGGTCAAAGCTCCGGCCTTCTCGCTGCCGATATGGATGGCGACCTTGTTATGTTGAGCATGGAACGTGGAGATTATTACGGAGTGAGCGGAATAGGTCCTTTCATCTGGAAACTGTTGGAGACACCCAAGACGGTGACTGAACTGGTGGCTTTCATCTGCGATGAATATGAGGTCGATGTCGATAGAGCGCGTGCAGACGTTGAGACATTCCTAAGTCAACTTTCCGATGGTGGAATGGTAACGGTTTTATAGCCTCATGCCCGAACTCGGTGTAAGGCAGCACATTCGGAATTTTTCCCGCAGGGATGGGTTCGTGAAGTTTTGGCTAGTGCCCACCTGGATGGGACTCGGCCTGGCTAGCCTTCTCATAAGGATCATTCCGTTCCGACGGCTTGCCCCAATGTTGGGAGATTGGTGTGGCCTAGAAAAACCGCGCATCGTCGCCACGATTTCCGAAGAAGCGCGCGCGGCGCAGATCAGAGAAACCGTCCGGCTGGCCGCCCGTCTCGCACCTTGGCGTGCTGATTGCTATCCCCAAGCCGTTATCGCCCGGCTGATGCTGGGAATATGCGGTGTGCCGTTTACGCTATCGATGGGGCTGAAGCGCGATGCGGCTTCGAGCGAGATCCACGCGCATGCGTGGGTGCAATGTGGCGACATTGACGTGACGGGCGGGGAGGGTGACGCCGAATATCGGGCCGTCGCCATATTCGCCCGCTACGCACGGCACTGATCCCTCCTGGAGGCGACGTCTGGGTCGGAATGTTTCGCCGGAAGACAGCTTCAGGTGTGATCCGATCCGCGATGCATTTTACGGGTTCAAGACGTTAGTGATAAGGCCCGGTGCGTTCCCTTGCTCCATGTCGAACGCGATCGACAGTCGAGGCCCTGGTCCCTCAACCGGTTCAACCCAATGAACATAAAAGGAGGGCATCAGCACCAGCAGTCCCGGCTCGGGCCGAATCCGCACCGGATCCCATCCGCCGCGATCATGCTCGACCCAATCGCCGATGCAAAGCGCACCGCCGCTCGTGTTTGCCGGCAGCGCGGTAGGATAATAAACTCCGGAGACCCAGCCACACGGATGAATGTGCCGCGTAGTCGTTCCCTTACCGCGTGCGATCAGTGCCCATGCATTCAAATGACCCGTAGTCGGTATCATTCTCGCTATCGGGTGATCGCTGGCGCTCCAATCGGCTAGATAGGATCTGGCTTGCGCGCCGAACTGCGCGAAAAGTTCCAAGAAAGGTGCTTGGTCCAGTTGCTCTAGCTTTCGCAATTCGCGCATCTGCCGTACCGACTGTCGCTGCTCGATGAGATCGAATCGGTGCTCAAGCGTCAGAAGCGTCGCCGCTACATGCTCCGGGGGCGGAGTGGCCACTCGAACGGTGCAAATCAGCGCGCGTGGGAAAAAGCTCTGGGCAATTTCGCTTCGTCCGCAATCAACGAGCGCTTGCAGATAGCGGTCGACCATTAAGGCATTGATCAGTCCACCCGCAAATAAGGTCGTATATTCCGCGGCAAGATCCTCCGGGCGCTGTCCCGGCACTCCAGATCGCAACGCGAGGTCACAACCCCGTTCGACAGCCAGCCGGCGGAGCGCGGCCGCCGGGGCACTGCGCCCCGCTTGATCCAGAAAATGGGCATGAAAGCCGATGCGAGACCCGGTGAGCACGCAGGCTTCATAGCCACGCATACCCAACTCTTCATCTCCGTCGAGGCAGAGACGCAACGCTTGTGTAAGCTGTTGATCTACGTCGCCGCCGGCAGCGCCCGTGTCCATCACCTGTTTCTTCGATCGGTGAAACGGCCGCGAAATTACGGCCGCTGAAGTAATTGCGCTAGGTTGCGCACCATATGTTGTCAAAGATCCGTCATTTCCCCTAACATTCACTGTTAAGCGCCAGGCCCCGCTTCCTAAGCGACAAAAGTTAGACATGATCTTTGCGCGAACAACAAAAACTCGGCAGCAGATGGGACAAATCTCAAAAAAAGAGGCCATAAAAATGGCCCCCTTTCGTTCTAGCTAGACAGGCGCAGCTCTACCGAGAGCAAAATTAGCCGGAATACCGTCCAATGACGCTAATATTCCTGTCAGCTCTGACCGCCGGCCGGCGCCAGGCCGCCATCGAGGCCGCCCTGTGTCTGATGCTGCGTGGCGGTATGGTGCATAATCTTGTTGAGAGTCGGAGCGCGATATTGAGCACGCTTCTTCGGCGCATTGGATTGGGCCGCCATAGTTAAAACCCCATCGTTTGAGGATGTTGTAGCGTCGCAGCCATATGGGTCGTCCTCTCCGGCGTCAAGCACGATCTGCGCTTGGGAATTACCATCGCGTCCGCCATGTCGCTTGGCCAGAGAGGGAGGACTCCCAAGGTTGTGGGGCCGCTCCTTCATTCCCAGAACGTAACGCTGTGGCGCGCGCGATGGCGGACGCATGTGGATTCGTCGCAGCGGATTTCAACGCGTGAGGCCCAATGGATCCTCGGCAAACATGCGGTCGCGATAGCGGCGTTCCTCGATTTGAAAAGGACGCTGCCGGTTGCGCCGCGGAGATGGCTCCGATCGGTCGCGATCGCGCGGCTCCGAATAAAACTGATTGGCTTCATATCCGCGATTCGCAATGAAACGCTCCGTGCTCGCTGTTGCGCGGGCGAGTAGGGCACCCGGATGCTATGATAGTCCGATCTTCCCCGACATAGATCGGTTTCGAAGTCCCCGCTCGCTCTGGGCGCGCGCCGGCCGATCATCCGTTTGGAGCATGTGATCGACCGCGGAGATCACCCGCCGGTCACCCGCACGCCTGACTGCGGCGGGTTATTCGCCACCGTGGTTTAGGCGCGGTCCACGTCGCGTCCCGCACGAAAGCGACGACCTTGCATTGGACAGGCGATTACCTGAAGGCCACGAACCAGCGGCCGCCTCACAAAATCCGCTCCTTGCTTGGTATTGGACGCTGGACATGGCGGTTGGCGCTAAAATACGGGCGGCGCTCATGCAAATCGGATCGTCGCCGAATTTGAGGTGGCCATAGTGGCAGTAGATTTGATTGGTGCTTATCAGTCATGGGACAAGAGAATTTTGTCTCCGGCACAAGTCAGTCAATTCGCCCGCGCCCTCGATGCGACGGGACCACGCTCCGCCAAAACATATCATGTCGGTGACACGCTTTGCGGTGCCGCGGATGAAGGGAGGCGATGGCAGCCGTATATTGCGCCGGATGGTTCGCACGTTCTGTTTGCTGGATTCATCGACAATCGGCGGCAACTCGCCTTCGAGCTCGGCATTTCACCACGCAGCGACGGAAATCTCTATGCCGCAGGTCTTGCGGTCTGGGGTGATGCTATTGACATTCGCGCCGCTGGAGAATTCGCGACGATTACCGTCCGCCCAAATGATAAGCCTGTTCGTCTGTCACGGAGCCCGATCGGCGCACCACCACTCCATTACTGGCACGATCGGGAACGCTTCATCGTTGCCTCAATTGTCAATGCCATCTTTGCCACCGGTGAGGTCGAGCAGCGCATTGATCACCAGAAAATCGCCGATACACTTTTTCTGAATTACAATGAGGGCGTGCGCTCCTGGTTCGAGGGAGTATGCCGGCTTCCTTGCGGACACCGAGCGATAGCCACCCCGGACGGTGTGGTCACAGAGCAATATTATGATCTTTCGAAGCTGCCGAAAATCAGGTTGAAGGACGACCGCCACTATGAGGAGACGGCAACTGAATTGCTCCAGCAGGCGGTGGACGCTGCGCTGGATGGATTTTCGCGCCCTGCCATCTGCCTGTCAGGCGGCTTCAATTCCCAAGCGGTCGCTGCGTTTATGGTCCGATCCCGGCCCGCCCAGTCGATCGAAGCGTTCACCAGCGTTCCTGAAGCAGGGTGGGATGGAGCGGTTCACCCTGACAGGTTCGGTAACGAACGCCCTCATGTGGAAGCGCTAGCCGCCGAATATTCGGAAATAAGGCCGCATTGGATTGATGCCGCCGGGCTCTCTTTCGACCACAACCTCTCGTCCATGTTTCTACTTGCGGGCGCGCCACCACGCAATGCGATGAATCTGCACTGGATACATGAAGCCTATGCGAAAGCACGGTCAACCGGCTGCGATGTGATGCTCAACGGCAACTTCGGGAATGTGACGTTCAGCTTTAGCGGCGATGGCGCTCTCCCATCGATGGCGAGGCGGGGCCAATGGGCGCGCCTTTGGCGGGAGGCTGGTTATTTGAGTTGGTCGCTCGCGCGCACCCGATTGCACGTCCTCGCGACCCACGCTCTGCTACCTCTGGTACCCGATTGGTTCCACGCTGGTTTGAAAAGGCTCGGCGTTGTGAAGGTAAATGATCCGTTCGAACGATGGTGCCCCCTGGCGCCCACTTACGCCAAGGTCATGAAGGTTAAACCGCGCGCTAGGACCTTCGGATTTGATCCCAATTTTCGCAGATACGCGTCGACGAGTGAATGGCGCATTGCGGCTTTGACGCTCATGAGTCAGGACAGCGCGGACATCTATCAGGCGTTCGACCTTCTGCACGGCATGGAAACGCGTGATCCCACTCGTCATCGTCCACTCGTCGAATTCTGCCTGGGCATTCCCGATGACCAATATCTGCGGAACGGGCAATCACGATGGCTTGCCCGCCGCATGCTGGCGGGACTGGTCCCAGATATGGTTCTGTCGGAAACACGCATCGGCCAACAATCTGCCGATTGGCATTTGCGACTCGGCCGGCAGCGGCATGAACTGATCGCAGAGATCGAGCAGCTCCAGGGCAATGACCATGTGGCGGAGATGCTCAATCTTGGGCCATTGCGTGAGGCCTTAATCGATTGGCCGCAATCCTCGGACGGCCCCAGCGCGGCACGGCTGAGTCTGGCGTTGCCCAGGGCCTTGGCGACAGCGCGCTTCGTCCGCTTCGTCGAAGGGAGTAACAGCTAGGCATCCCCTGATCTTGACCATATCGAGGGCCTTCGTTCAAATTCTGCCCGTTTGAGGGGCGCCGTGCAGTGCGGGTGGGGACGGCGCGGGGCAGAAGCCACTTTACCGAGCAGGCAGTAGGGAATTCACGGTCAGAGCAATGCGCGTAATCACCCGGAAGACCATCGGCCGCCTCGAGCTACACATCTGCGATGATTTCGCGGATCAGTCGATGGTCGACTCGATTGGGAGGTTCGTAACGATTCTCCCTTATCGGCGGACGGAACATAGCCGGCCCAACACACCGCTATCGGGCGCAACAGCAGAAATCGCGGACGGAACGATCGCAGGCAACCCATTCTTCCATATGATGCGAGAGCTGGGGGAGGCGCTGATTGCCGGGCGCTATGAGCCAAAGCGCGTATATGTGAACAGCTCGATCTATGGCGACCTCTACCTGCCGCATCGCGACTGCAGCCAGGATGAGCGCGACATCACAGTGTTATATTATGCAAATACAGAGTGGGAAATGGACTGGGGCGGCGAGACCATTTTCTATAACGACCATGGCGATGCGGAACTTGCCGTCAACCCAAAGCCCAATCGAGTTGTGGTGGCCCACGGAGCAATTCTGCACCGAGCCGGAGTGCCAACGCGAGCCTACTATGGGCAGCGCTACACAATCGCTTACAAATTGCGAGCACTGAATACCTCCTCATGAACTCGGCGGCGGCTTGGCAGGCCGCCACGCAATCCGGCGCCTACCTCAAGGTTATCTGTTAAAATGGCATGGCACATAACTAAGTACCTAGTGTGGGAAAGGAAACTTCACCCAGTATGGTCTATTCGTTACCCGGAGTTCCGCAAAGGTCACCTAATATTCGATCGATTAGGGTACTCAAGAGGAAATAATTCAGAGGTCTGCGTATTTTTGCGAGATATATTTGATCCGCTAAACGACTACACTGATTTAGATGCTCAGCTAGCATCGCCGGATTATCGACATAGTCATCCCGATAGGAATTATTCTTTAATATCTGGAACCGAGCAGATCCCCTGACAGGCTCGATCAGAACCTCATCGACTTCATCGGGGGTTAGCAGGTAGATCCAGCGAACAGGAACGTGTAAGTACGGATCGAAGTCTTTCAGATGAAGACTATATTTGTCACTATGTGTGGCAATGCGCCTCAGTCCTTTGGTAGACAAGCCGATGTGATCGGCTGCATCCTGCCACAGTTTGATTCGTGGAGCTCCGGGGATCGCGCATCCGTCGACGTCGACCGGCACGACATCATCGGCGATGACATCAAATCCACGCTGCATGAAGCCTGCTGCAAGTGTCGACTTGCCAGCGCCGGAGTCGCCGATACAGATAACGCAGGCGTCACCGATGCGAATGGCATTGCCGTGGAGAACGAGCATACCGCGTTGCCGCAACATCGCACCAAATACCGTGCCCAATAAATAGAGGCGTACCATTGTCATGTCGGCATCGCGTTCGTTCATCACAGTTATCTCGTCGCCGTCCGCAACAAAGTAATGCGCTATTCCATCAGCATGGAACCAGAAGTGCGCAGGATCGATCCAGCGCATGCCGTTGTAATTGCCTCCTCCTTTGGTTCCCCAGCGCGGAAGCTCGCCATATCGAATGGTTAAGTCGGCCTCGGCAGCGGCTTGAGGTGGGTTGCCCAAGTCGGGCAATTCGATTTCACTGTCGACGATCAGCCCGTAGGCAACATAGCGGTAACTCATGAAATTGTGCTCAACTATGTGCCGGTGGGAACTCGGCCTTTGCCTCGGCCCTGGACCGGGGGTCAAGGCAGCCAACACGTCCGCAGCATTCGAGCATCACGCAAGCGCCAATCCGCCTGGCTGAAAAGTCGACCCATGCGCGGTAACTCGACGATGTTATTGGCGGCTCGAGTCAACAATCGCGGCCTTGAAGCTCCTCAGTAGCGCGACGTGCAATTCCACGTGCTGGAGCCGGCGCCTGTTCGTCCCATCCTATTAACTTGCGTTAGAAATGCCCGTTCGATACCGGCGAAAGCGCTGCTCGCGCTCGAAGGTGCCATGCAAGAATGCCGCTATCGGCGGCCTCGTCGCCCCTTCGGTGCGGTTCGCGTTGGTCTATCTGTGGGCAAACTCGCAAAATGCCCATCTGAACGGCCGATAAGTTCGGCGTTCATCAGGTCGTCAAATCTATCGTCTTAAATGACCGGCAAGGGGGTTCAATCGGGCTCGCATGGCGGGTCCACGACTGTAAGGAGCTCAGAAGTGAAAAATCTAATTCTCGGACTAACGACTTTGGGTCTTGGAATCGCCGTCTCGGCAGGTTCGCCCGCTTACGCGCGCCAAGGGTGCGGTGTTGGCTGGCACCGAGGGGCGTACGGCCGTTGCGTGCCCAATCGTCGCCCACTCGTTTATGCACCAGGCGCCCCGGTCTTCGTAGTCGATCGCTTCTATCCAGGACGAGGCTATTGGGATGGCCACCGGTTTTGGCGGCATCGTGAGAATTGGCACAACCACTGGCGCTATCGATAGTCTATGGTTTGACAACTCACACTCAAAGCCCGGCCATTTTTGGCCGGGCTTTTTTGATCCGATAAAGTCAATCTTTGATAGCATCTAAACACTATGGTCTGAGTTCGCACATGGCGACCCGCGCCGTCCGCCGTCCGTTGTTCAGCCGGTCCGCACTAAGTGTTTTGGCTGGTAGGTTTGCAGAACGTCGCGAACGAAAGACTGACCTCGGCGACTTTTCTCCTCATGTTCGCTTCGTGTTTGCGTCCGAAAAGCTTGTTGATGAGGGCTGTGATGAAGCCTTGAGCATCGCTGCTCCCGTCCAACGGGGAGGGTCTTTTGCGGATGTCCCCGAGAACCTTCTCATTTGATCGACGCAAAGAGGACGTGGTCGCCGACCAATATAGCAAGCGATTTTGGTTCAAGCCTCAAATCGGAAACCACAGGTTTCGCCGTTTCTGATAACGACCTCGAGGTCTGCCAACGCACAAGTTGCGAAGGACGACCGACATTGGCTCGGGAAGAATTCATTTTGATCATCATTTTTGGCGCTGCGATTTTGACACTCATCGCCTTTGCCGTGCGATTGATGAGCAAGATCGAGACCGAGCCGTCCTCACGCTTGAGTGCGAATGCATCAATTCCTTGGGGCGCTCCGCTCACCGCGATCAGCTCTTCCTCAGCATCGTTTGGATTGGACCATTGATCTCGCAGCGCATCAAAAATCCGGAGCCGAATTGAAGACGATCGAATGTGTCCGCCTTCGTCCGAATTCCAGAATGTCAGATTTCCCGAGCCCGCACATTTTCGCTCACCGGGCACAGCTGATGTCGGCGAAACCCCATAGAGATACAGTCGGTGAACGCCGTGAGACAGGGCGTTTGCGAGGATTTCGGTGTCAGCGAGCGCCGACACAATTCCGAGCAATGCTTTGCCTCCGTACGGCGACAAACCATATTCCGTAA
Source organism: uncultured Alphaproteobacteria bacterium (assembly GCA_963703055.1). Classification (GTDB taxonomy): domain Bacteria; phylum Pseudomonadota; class Alphaproteobacteria; order Sphingomonadales; family Sphingomonadaceae; genus Sphingomicrobium. The sequence goes on from OY969784.1 coordinate 2,218,683, forward strand.
TCACCGCCGGAAGTTCACCGGCCCCATCTTTCCTGAACCGCTTGGCTAACATCATTGGAGCGCGCGATGCTTCGCTCAGCATCCGTGTCTTGGGCTCGCAGAGATCTTCGACCGGATAGAGTTCGGTCGACAGGAAGGCGAGCGCCGAAGAGCGATCCAACGCCTCAATCTGTTCGAGAAACGCCTTCGTCCAACTTTCGTCACGGTCATCGAGAGTCGTGTCGGCGATTGGGTCAATAAGGCTGGGGCCTCCGACGGAGATGTTCGGATCCTCATTGATGATTTCCGGCGCCAATCGTTGATAGAGTGCAGCGACCATTCGCGGCGGCGCCAGTTGTCCCTCAGGCTCTTCGCCCAATTCGACCCGGTCGATCGGCAATCCTCGGCGACGAAAGTATTGAAGTTCGGCGAGGGCATTTTCCGGCGTGTCCGTCAGCAGGCCAAGGGGGATCATGAACGGACCCGCGAACAGTCTTTGATCAAAAAGCGCCACCGGTGAGGGCTGAACTGCGTCCGGGTCACGATCGACTTCCCGGTGCCAGGGATCGGTTGACGAAACCATGATCCTTGTCTGCCTGAGGCCGGACTTTGCATGGCGCATATAGTCGCGGAACTTCGAGCCTTTGAGTGTCGCCCCAAGTCCAACTTCCTTGATCGCATATCCCATCAAATCGCGGGGATCTTTCTTCCCGGATGCTGATGTATGTGATGAACGTTCAAGAAGGATGCGAACAAATCGGGCAGTCGCGGGAGCAAACGCAAATGTTTGCTGGCCACTGTGGCCCGAAATGTTCGGCGTTAGGTCGCGCCAGCTGCCATCATATTCATCCGACCCGACCCACCGCTGGAGGCGGAACTCGGAAGCAAAAGGGTCGGCCCACAGGATTCGAGCAGTGTCCAACCGCCGTTCGCGGCCGAGATCGATCATCACCCACTGTTGTCCAATTCCCCATCCGTCGAGTTTGGGGTCCAAGTAGGGATTCGATTTCCAGAACGTGGTGTCGTCGCCATCGTCAATTCGGGAAAAGCCGTCGTCGTTCGCCTCGTCCCGACTGTTGCCACGTCGCGGAAGTCGATAACCAAAAGTCAGCTCCTGGTTGTCGTCTCGTCCAGAATAGCCAGTCCAATACCCCTGATGATGATCTGCATCACTCCAGCGACCGAATGAGCTCCAGTGCCAAACTTCGCCAGCAAGTTCGGTTCGCAACCGATAACTCACACTCTTGAAATGAGCCGCTTGAATTGCTGCGCGGTTTCGCGGGTAGAAAAGCGCACCGGTTTCGTCGGAAGTGCCGCCGTCAACGGCGACCCCGAACGCTTCCGTCGGTCGAAAAACTGCGAGGATGCGGTTGGGAAATATCCGCAATTGAGGGCTTCCTGCGGAAGGCGATGCAGCAATGGAAAATGTTGCAGCGATCATTAGAAATGAATTGTGGATCTTCAAGGATCGCAGACTTTGGAGAAACAGCTGATTAAACTCAACTCTACGAAATTCCGCAAGGCTCACGACACTAGATCGGTCGGGGACCAAGTAGGCTAGATTGGCGCACCCGAAACCGCCTGCGCCACTTGCTCACTTTTTAACTAGCTCGTGTCGTGATTTCGCTGAGTTGGAATGGAGCGCATCGGCACGCTTCCGACTTGGTCTGCGAACCGTCGGCGGGCCCCAATCCAGCAAGGATCGCCAAACGCTAAGCGATGTCAGCGGAAGCTTCTGTCCGACGAGCGGTGTGAAGCGGGAGATTGATTCCAACGGTTTGACTGATTTCCATCAAGGCGTGCCTCCTTGTGGGACTGCCTACGAGGATAAGGTTTGTAGGCTGCACCCCAAACTGTCGGCTTTCGCGGTCGCGGAGCGATTTGTGTGAAGACATTGCGCTTTAGCTCCAGTCTCGATTCGGCCGCTATTTGTAAACGCTGCTCGCCAGATTGTGGCAGACATCCGGAAACGACCTTGTCTCGAACAGGTTGTTATGGCCGGTCGCCCCTTTCGCGCCCACCTCGCTGAGCATTGCCGAGCTGGTGACTTGCGAATAACGGACGACCGATCGAGGCCGACCTTGCCGCTGTGTCGCTCGATGTCCTGCAATGTTGCGGCAGGGAGCGCACCCGTGGCTAGTAAAACTGAATCCGTGGCCGCTATCGGCATCCAGGGTCTGGACGACGTCCTCGCCGGTGGCCTTGCTCGCGGCCGCTCGTTCCTTCTCGAGGGTAGTCCAGGAACCGGCAAAACCACGATCGCGCTGCAATTTCTACTCGGTGGCGCAGCAAGGGACGAGCGCGGTCTCTATGTCTCGTTATCCGAGACAGAAGACGAGTTGAGAGCGAGTGCAGAATTGCATGGCTGGTCGCTCGACGGAATCGACGTCTACGAGCTCGTGCCGCCGGAGAGCCTTATCGACGACGACCAGCAGCAGAGCCTGTTATATTCCTCCGATCTCGAGCTCGGTGAAACCACCAAGCGGATCTTCGAAGCGTTCGAACGGGTGCGCCCGGATCGGGTCGTGCTCGACAGCCTTTCGGAAATCCGGCTGCTCGCGCAAAGTTCGCTCCGTTACCGGCGCCAGATTCTCGCGCTCAAGCATTATTTCGCTCGCCAGAACACGACCGTTTTGATGCTCGACGACCTCACCACCGACAGCAACGACAAGACTGTGCACAGTGTCGCGCACGGCGTGATCGCACTTGAGCAAATTCAGCGCGATTATGGTGCAGAGAGGCGACGGCTTCGTGTCGCCAAATACCGCGGACGGAAATTTCGCGGTGGCTACCATGATTTCGTCATCGAGACCGGCGGAGTTCGCGTATTTCCAAGACTTATCTCCAGCGAGCATCGAACGCCGTTCAGCCGCGATCCGCTTCCAAGCCAATCGGCGGAGCTGAACGCTCTTCTGGGCGGCGGCGTTGAACGCGGATCGAGCGTTCTCATTCTTGGGCCGGCCGGGACTGGAAAGTCCCTTCTGACGCTGACGTTCGCGGTTGGAGCAATCCACCGCGGCGAACGCGCCGCAATGTTCGTGTTCGACGAGGAACTTGGGCTCCTGATCGCTCGCGCAAAAGGTCTTGGAGTCGATTTGCAAAACTTGGTCGACGGAGGGAACCTTGTTCTGGAGCAGGTGGACGCTGCCGAGTTGACACCCGGTGAATTCGCCGAACGGGTCCGATCATGCGTCGAAAAATTCGGCGCCCGAACTGTGATCATCGACAGCTTGAACGGCTATCAGGCCGCGATGCCCGAGGAGCATTCTCTCGTCCTCCACATGCACGAGTTGCTCCAATATCTGAACCGGCAGGGTGCAACGACGTTTCTGACCGTTGCACAGCATGGATTGGTTGGCGACATGAAGGCCCCGGTGGACGTGACCTATCTTGCCGACACCGTGATCCTGCTGCGCTATTTTGAAGCCTGTGGACGAGTTCGAAGAGCAATTTCAGTCGTGAAGAAGCGTACCAGCGCCCATGAAAACACCATTCGGGAATATCAGCTCGGAAGTGATGGAATTCGGCTCGGCAAACCTCTGGTTGAGTTTCAGGGGGTGCTTCGGGGCGTTCCGACACTCGTTACCGGCGATCGTTCGTTAATCGAAGAAGAGGAACTTTGACACTCGATGTCTCCGAAGACGCGCTGATCTTCGCTCCTAACGGCAGAGATGCCCAAGTTGCGCAATCGGTGCTTGCGGAGACCGGCATCCAAAGTTGCGTGTGTCCGGACGTCGCTTCGCTGATCGTTAGCCTTCAAGAGGGCGCTGGCTTTGCGATCATCACTGAGGAGGCAATCCGAACTGCGGATCTTCGGGTACTTCGCAAGTGGATCGTCGAACAGCCCGAATGGTCCGACTTTCCGTTCGTGCTTTTGACGCTTCGCGGTGGAGGACTTGAGCGCAACCCCTCGGCTGGCCGGTATCTTGGAATTCTTGGGAACGTCACCTTTCTCGAGCGGCCATTTCATCCGACAACGCTTATCAGCCTTGCCCAGGCCGCACTTCGTGGACGCCGACGGCAATATGATGCCCGCAGTAGGCTTCTTGCACTTCAGGCAAGCGAGGCGCGTTATCGCCAGATTGTCGAGGGAGCTGAGGATTTCGCGATCGTATCGCTTGACGAGAGCGGCATCGTGACGAGCTGGAATCGGGGTGCCGCCCGGATTACCGGATTTGAGCCCAGTGAAGCGATTTCGCGTCCTGGCGATTTCTTCTTCACTCCGGAAAATGTCGCTGCTGGCGAGCCGCGCAAGGAACTGGCGCGGGCACTTGAAAAAGGTCGCGCACTCAATGAACGCTGGCATCAGCGCAAGGATGGCAGCCGCTTCTGGGGTTCGGGTCTTTGCATGAGCGTTGAGGGTGGAGGGTTCCTCAAGATCTTTCGGGATGCGACCGTTGAACATGAGCATCAGGCCGCCTTACGCGGGCTTAACGAAACTCTCGAGGCGAGGGTCGCAGCAAGAACGCTTGAGCTCATGCAGGCGCAGGACGCCCTTCGTCAGAGCCAGAAAATGGAGTCGCTTGGGCAGCTTACCGGGGGTGTCGCCCATGACTTCAACAATCTTTTGACTCCGATCGTCGGAGGCCTCGATCTCCTCCAGCGGCGAGGCCTTGGTGACGAGCGCGAACGCAAAATGATCGATGGGGCGCTCCTTTCCGCCGAGCGCGCAAAGACTCTGGTTCAAAGGTTGCTGGCCTTTGCGAGGCGTCAACCATTGCGACCCACGGGGGTCGATCTTGCCCAACTTGTCGAGGGAATGGCCGAGCTCATCACTCGAACCTCGGGCCCCAAGATCGTGCTCGAGCTTAAGATCGATTCCGATCTTCCGCCCGTGCAGACGGACCCCAATCAGCTCGAAATGGCGATTCTCAATCTTGCGGTCAATGCGCGCGATGCGATGGATAAGGGCGGGACGCTGACGATTAAAGCTTCAGTCGATGATGTGGACCGCGATCATCCTGATCTTCGTCCCGGGCATTACGTTCGAATTTCGGTCATCGATACCGGTGCCGGCATGGACGATGAAACTCTTGCGCGCGCGGCCGAACCCTTCTTCTCGACAAAGGGCATCGGCAAGGGAACGGGCCTTGGTCTTAGCATGGTGCATGGCCTTGTGGCGCAACTTGGTGGCTCGATAGCAATCTCAAGCCAACCTGGAGTCGGCACAACCGTCGAGCTTTGGCTCCCGGTTGCCGACGTCGCCTTAGAGGCTCCAGACGATTTGATCCCAAGCCGCCTCCCGGAATTTTCCGGAACCGCGCTCCTGGTCGACGATGAGGAGCTGGTTCGGATGAGCACCGCGGACATGCTCTCGGATCTTGGCTATCGCGTGGTCGACGCGGGCTCCGCGGAAGAGGCGCTCCAGCTGCTAAGCGATGGTTTGAGACCCAATCTCCTCGTCACCGATCATTTGATGCCAGGGATGACGGGAGCGGAACTCGCTCACAAGGTTCGAAAGCGTGACCCCAACCTTCCGGTTCTTCTGGTGTCAGGCTTTGCCGAAGTCGACGAGATCGCGCCCGACCTGCCTCGGCTGACCAAGCCGTTCCGTCAGGAGGAGCTCGCTGCAAGCCTTGCAACCCTAAGACAGCGAAGCTGGCTCGATTCCTAGGCGAAGATCAGCATGGGCTGCGAGAATTGGTTCGAAGGCCGTGGGCCGCCCTTTCAAGCGACCCTAGAAGTCCATTCCGCCCATTCCGCCCATACCCCCCATTCCGCCGCCGCCCATCGGAAGCGCGGGCTTGTCTTCGGGAATCTCGGCTATGGCAGCTTCGGTCGTGATCAACAGGCCAGCGATCGAGGCTGCATCCTGGAGTGCGGTTCGAACCACCTTGGTCGGATCGATCACGCCGGCTTCGACCAAATTTTCATAGGCATCGGTCTGAGCGTTGAAACCCTGATTCGCGTCATTTTTGTCGATGAGCTTGCCTGCAACGACGGCGCCGTCGTGCCCTGCGTTCTGGACAATCTGGCGAAGCGGAGCCTGCAATGATTTGCGCACGATATCGACGCCGCGCGTCTGGTCGTCATTCTGGCCCTTGCATCCCTCGAGCGCCTTTGCGGCGTAAAGCAAAGCCGTTCCACCGCCAGGAACAATGCCTTCCTCGACCGCCGCACGGGTCGCATGGAGAGCGTCGTCGACCCGGTCCTTGCGCTCCTTGACCTCGATCTCGGTCGCTCCGCCAACCTTGATGACCGCAACCCCGCCGGCGAGCTTGGCAAGCCGCTCCTGAAGCTTCTCGCGATCATAGTCGGAGGTGGTGTTCTCGATCTGCTGGCGGATCGCTCCAACCCGAGCCTCGATCGCTTCGCGCGTTCCAGCGCCATCGACGATCGTCGTATTGTCCTTGTCGATCGTGATCCGCTTGGCCTGGCCGAGCATGTTGACCGTGACATTCTCAAGCTTGATCCCAAGATCTTCGCTGATCATTTCTCCGCCGGTCAAAATCGCAATGTCCTCGAGCATCGCCTTGCGACGATCGCCAAAGCCTGGAGCCTTGACGGCTGCGACCTTGAGCCCGCCGCGAAGCTTGTTGACGACCAAAGTCGCAAGCGCTTCGCCCTCGATGTCCTCGGCGATGATGAGGAGCGGACGGCTCGACTGAACCACCGCTTCCAAAATCGGAAGAATTGCCTGGAGGTTCGAGAGCTTCTTCTCGTGGATGAGGATGTAAGGGTCGGACAGCTCGACCTGCATCTTTTCCGGGTTGGTGATGAAATAGGGCGAAAGATAGCCGCGGTCGAACTGCATGCCTTCGACGACGTCGAGCTCGAACTCGAGCCCCTTGGCTTCCTCGACCGTGATCACGCCTTCCTTGCCGACCTTCTCCATCGCTTCGGCAATCTTTTCGCCAACTTCCTTGTCGCCATTGGCAGAGATGATCCCGACCTGAGCGATCTCATTCGATCCGGACACCGGCTTCGATCTCTTTTTCAAATCCTCGACGACCTTGGTCACAGCAAGATCAATCCCCCGCTTCAAATCCATCGGATTCATTCCAGCGGCGACCGACTTCATCCCTTCGCGAACGATCGCTTGCGCAAGCACGGTCGCAGTGGTCGTTCCGTCACCGGCATGGTCGTGCGTTTTTGTCGCGACGGCCTTTACCATCTGAGCGCCCATGTTCTCGAACTTGTCCTTAAGCTCGATTTCCTTTGCGACCGTGACACCATCCTTGGTGATTCGCGGTGCACCGTAGCTCTTGTCCAACACCACATTGCGGCCTTTGGGCCCGAGCGTCACACGCACCGCATTGGCAATAATGTCGACACCTCGGGTAATTCCTTCTCGAGCGTCGCGCGAAAACTTGACGTCTTTGCCTGCCATTATCGAACTTCCTTGAATTTGGTTGAGCGGGCCTTCGCTGGGCGATGGGTCCCGCAAGAAATTTCGGAGCGGCTCCGATCAGCCGATGATGCCGACGATGTCGCTTTCCTTCATGATGATGAGGTCTTCACCTTCAATTTTAATTTCGGTTCCCGACCACTTGCCGAACAACACCCGATCACCGGGCTTGACGTCACATGGGGTAATGCTTCCGCTTTCCAGGCGAGTCCCGCTTCCAACTGCAACGACTTCGCCTTCCTGTGGTTTTTCCTTGGCGGTGTCCGGAATGATGATCCCACCGGCGCTTTTTTCCTCAGCCTCAATTCGGCGGACAAGGACGCGGTCGTGAAGTGGACGAAATGCCATAGTTGAAGCCTCCATTAGGGCAGGGACAAAGCGGTGCGATCGTTCAGGCCCGGGCCAACACAGCGATTGGCGCTCTTGGTCATCGAGTGCCAGACGCCTTTCGGCCTGTTTTGGAAATGCGTCAAGCGGACTGTCCGCCCTAAATCCTTACGGTTCGAGTGTCTCGAGGCTGTCCTTAGCGGATAACAGAACCCGATGGGTTCACTCGGTCGATCAACGTGAGCGCGTCATTGGCAGCTGCGGACGATGCAGTATTATCAAAAATGCACCACACCTGCGCACTCGTGGCAGCGTCTTCCAAAAGTTGGTCTGCGTAGAAATCGAGGCGCTCGAGATAGGTCGAGCGGTACATGACGGGCGACCCGTGGAGGCGCCAATATCGAGCCCCGGCCCATCCGCCAGGACGAGCTGCGACTGGAGAGATGGAAGGATCGGCCGCAACGCGCGCCACGCGCAAGTTCGTGAACATCTCGTCCGCTTCATCCGTGAACCAGCTTAAGTGACGCGGTTCGCAGACGATTGCGGCTTCGCACCGCTGTTTGACAGCCTTGAAAAAAGCCATCGCTACGTTTCGATCGAGCGCGAGCTTTGGCGGAAGCTGAACAAGGAGAATGGCAAGCTTTTCGCCGAGGATCTTGGCCTCACCAAGGAAGTGATCCAGCTCATCAGCGCAAATGCGAAGCCCCTGAACATGGGTTAATTGCTTCGGGACTTTCACAGAAAAGCGAAAGGCGTTCGGAACCGTGTCGCGCCAGCGAGCCCAGGTTTCGGGACGATGGGATCGATAGAAGGAACTGTTGATTTCGGTTGCACGAAATCGGCCAGAGTAGCGTTCAAGTGCGCTTCCCGCATCGGGGAACCCATCGGCCAGTTGACGCGGAATGCTCCAGCCGGCTGTTCCGATCAGAATTGGCATGCCCTAAGCAACGCCCAAAGGCTGCCTTAGTGCAAAATAGTTTGCGCATGTCTTAAGCGGCCGCGGACAAAGCTAATGATCCTTCAGGGTGAAGAGCATTCGCCCTTGCTTGGAACATTCGTTGGTTCACGAGCCGTAAGGTTCGGCGCACCATTTCAGGCCGAACCGCTCGGAACGATTTTCCGGCGTGATGGGTATTTATCCGATCGAAGTGGCGTTGCGCGCTTCAGAATGCGAAGGACTTTTGAGTGAAACTTGTCCGATATGGCGCGCGAGGAATGGAACGTCCCGGCCTCATCGATCCATCCGGCGACATTCGCGACTTGTCGGGCCACGTTCGCGACATCGACGATGAAGCGATCAGTCCAAAAGGACTTCAACAACTTTCAGGCATCGACCCCACGCAGCTGCCGTTGATTGACGGGAGCGTTCGCTTGGGCCCGCCGGTTGCTAAAACTCGGCAGTTTATCGCGGTCGGCCTCAATTATGCCGATCATGCTGCGGAATCGAATATGCCGATCCCGTCGGAACCCGTCCTTTTCACGAAAGCTGTCAGCTGCATTCAGGGGCCCAACGACGATGTTCAAAAGCCCCGCGGGTCAGCCAAGATGGATTGGGAAGCAGAACTTGCAATTGTGATTGGAGCCCATGCTTCCTATGCGGAGGAAGATCGCGCGCTCGACCACGTCGCGGGCTATCTCATTTGCGATGATCTGTCCGAACGAAACTTTCAACTGGAGCGCGGCGGGACCTGGGACAAGGGCAAGGGCTGCGAAACCTTTGGCCCGCTTGGTCCGTGGCTTGTCACAAAAGACGAGGTCGGGGACGTCCAGAATTTGGAAATCTGGCTCGACGTGAACGGCGAACGAATGCAGACCGGAAACACGAAAACGATGATTTTCAGCTGCGCAAAACTCGTCAGCTATGTGACACAGTTCATGAGGCTCTTTCCTGGCGACATCATCACAACCGGAACGCCTCCGGGGGTTGGAATGGGAAAACGCCCGCCCCGCTTCTTGAACGAAGGGGATGTGATCGAGCTTGGGATCGAACGCTTGGGAATGCAGCGTTACAAGGTTGTCGGAGCGCATTCGAGCTGACAGTAAAGCGATCGAACGAGATCATGATTTTTTTCGAAAAGTCCTTCGTGGACGATCAATCGCGCACTTTCACCACGTCGCCAAAATGAACAACTCCAATCACTCCGCCCGAGCTTGCGACTTCAATTCGGTGCTGGAGCGTCAACCGCCCGGATTTGACGCTTTCCGCGGCCATTTCCCGAGCCATCTTTGCCGCCATGTGAAGCGCCGTCGCATCATTGGGAAGCTCGGTTCCCTCTGAATCTCGAACTTCTTCGTCGTTAAAAAGATGAAAGTAGTAGCGTCGCATTGCGGTCCAACGATCAGCTGAACGACGCGTTTCGAGGTTTGCGGCATCGCAACGACTTTGGCGGACACATAGGCTCGGCATCTGATCGGCCATTCGCCCTATCGATCAGTCAAAACCCATTTGCACTGACCCAAGGAATATTCTCGCTCTTGCCAATCAGGCTTCGCAAGGGAATCGGGTGGTTGTCCTTGCCAGCGAGGAGGCGTTCAAAATGTCGTGGCTCAATCTCTTGTCCTATTTTTTTGGAGGCGCTTTCCTATCCAATGCCATTCCTCATTTTGTGAGTGGGACGATGGGAAGACCCTTCCAAAGTCCGTTTGCAAAGCCTCCGGGAGAGGGTTTGTCTTCCTCGACTATCAATGTCGTCTGGGGATTTTTCAATCTCGTCGTTGGATTTGTTCTGATTTGCCGGATCGGCAGTTTTGATTTGCACAAGGATCTGGATGTCGCTGCGATGGGGCTTGGATTTCTGATCATGGCTCTTTTCACCGCGCGGCATTTCGGCCGGTTCCACGGTGGCAACGCGCCCACTCGCATTGAAGATTGATGAGGAGATTTGGGTGCGCTGTTTCTGGGACGATCGACAAGGGCTTCACGCTCCGGCGGGCGAATTCTTCAACGGCGCGGTTCACATGGCGGCAGAAACGCCAGAACGTGTTTTTGCAATTCTTGAAGCTATCGGACCCACGCAAACACCTGTTGACCAGGGTCTCGCTCCAATCGAACAGGTTCACGCAAGCGACTATCTTGGGTTTTTGCAAACCGCTCATCGCGAATGGCTTGGAGCGGGACGAATTGGGGATGCCTTTCCCTATACCTTCCCCCTTGTCGGCCGCCGGACCCGCAATTGGAACCGGATCGATGCAAGCTTTGGAAATCATTGCTTCGACACCTCGACACCCATTGGACCCTCGACCTGGGAATCCTCATATTGGAGCGCTCAGACGGCGATCGCTGCGGTCGATTCAATTCTTGGCGGCGAGAAAACCTGCTTCGCTCTTTGCCGTCCTCCCGGTCATCATTCCGGAAGCGATTATTGCGGCGGTTATTCCTATCTGAACAATGTTGCGATTGGCGCCGAGCGCGCGCTTTCATGCGGTCGCAAGCGCGTCGCCATTCTCGATGTCGATTATCACCACGGCAACGGAACTCAGGATCTCGTCCAGGGCCGTGATAATCTCCTTTTTGCGTCGATCCACGCCGATCCCGTAACCGACTATCCATTCTATTGGGGCCATGCGGACGAGAGCAGCGTCAACATCCTCAATCAGCCGCTGGAGCGAGGAATCAGTTGGGAGAGCTATTCTCCAGCCCTTGATCGCGCGATTGAGTGGATCGAAGCGGGATCGCCCGATTTTCTGATTGTAAGCTTTGGCGCCGACACCCACGAAGATGATCCGATCAGCCATTTCAAGCTCAGGACGAGTGATTATGAAGTGATGGCTCGCCGGATCGCTTCGCTAAAGCTGCCAACTGCGATCGTCATGGAAGGCGGCTATGCGGTTGCTGCGCTGGGCGCCAACGTTGCCGGGTTTATAAGCGGGTTTTAGGTGTTGAAGCTCGTTATCCCTTTCAAAAAGAGTCGTACGCCCCTCATCGAATGACCTATCGCGTCCATCAGAAACCTCATTCGGCGCTTCGGCGATCTTCCTTCCTTCGGTCCGCCGTTCCTCGATCGGTCCCTCTGCGTTGGGTCTCACCGCGACGGTCTGAACGGCGGCGATCCCCTTCCTCCGCCGGGTCGGATTGATCATTTTCGTTGTTCATTTGGCGGCCTCCGATCGGATGGACGGACGGGTCATAGTTACACGAGAAGCGCGTCGAAATCGATTCCCTGAACGGTGAGAACCGGCATTCATGGTTCATTTCAGTCGTCGTGAATCCAAACGACGGTGCCGGTATCCGGGCCGTTCGAATTTTCGGGCCGCCCCCGATCGCGACTGTGCTTGCGAACGACCGACGATCTTCAATCATCAAGCCCTCGTCGCTATGTTGCCTGGGACAGCTCCTCAAGGATGAAACCAATGGCGCCGATCACTCACAGGGTTTTGAAGCGTCGCGGCCGGATCATGCTTCTTGAGACAGCCAATCCCGCAATGGGCATTGGATATGTGGTTCGAAACGGAAGTCTTAGCGTTTGGAACGGCGCCGATCTCCTCGAAGCTGAGCGTCAGTTCGAAGACGCTGCAAAAATCGGGTCGGCCTGATCCTTTCTTGCGATTGTCCTGCCGGCTGCTCGAAGCTTTCCTGATCGAACCAAGTTAAGCCCAGGTCCCTCCGATGGCCTGAACAAGCGCGATGACCGCGGTCTGCTGATTGACGACCGCCTGAACCTGCGTTTCGCGAGCGCTCAAGGCTGCGTTCTCGGCAACAATCACCTGCGAATAATCAATAATTCCGCCAAGATACTGATTGTTTGCGATCGTTTCAGCGCGGTTCGCAGCAGTTGCAGCTGCGGTCTGACTTGCAGTGACCCCTGCAAGAACGCGTGTCGCTGCAAGATTGTCTTCGACCTGCTGGAAGGCGGTCAGGACGGTTTCGCGGTAAGTCGCGGCCGCTTCCTCAAATTGGGCTTGCGCCTGAAGCACCGCTCCCTTGCGCGCTCCGAAGTCGAGCAAGGTCATGATCCCGCTCAGCCCCAAAGACCAGATGGTGCTCGCGGCCGAAAACAGCTTTCCAATCGTGCTCGCACTGGTTCCGGCATCGCCCGAAAGAGTGACTTGCGGGAAATAGGCGGCGCGCTGGATTCCGATATTGGCATTGGCCGCCGCAACCCGTCGCTCGGCGGCTGCAATATCGGGTCGTCGCTCGAGAAGGCTTGCAGGGACAACTCCAGGGACCGTTGGAACCACCGGCTGCCAAACCTCAGGCGCAATGTGGAATGTTGAGGGATTTTCGCCCGCGAGCATCGCGATCGCATCTTCGTACGTCGCACGTTGCCGATCGAGATCCTGGCGCGAAGCCATCGCATTATCGAGCGAGGTTTCTGCCTCAAAAACGTCGGAATGTGCGACTGTGCCAGCATTATATTTGTTGGTCGTGATGGTTAGCGACCGCTGATAGGCGGTGATTGTTGCATCAAGAATGACGCGCTGGGCATCGACTCCGCGAAGTTCGACATAATCGGTTGCAAGTTCACCGCGCGCCGAAAGGGTCGCATTTTCTAGATCGCCGAGGCTTGCTTGCGCATTGGCCTTAGCTTGCGAAACCGCATTGCCGAGTTTTCCCCAGAGATCGGGTTCCCAGGTTGCTCCGACGTCGAGCGCGAAGTTCGAACCGGCGCCGTTGACTGAAACTGAGCTTGTGGTCGTCGTTCCGCTGCCCGATCCTCCCGTCCCAGTGCCAGTACCGCCCGTTCCTGTACCACTTCCAGTTCCCGTCCCGGTCCCGCTCGTTGTTGAAGTGCTTCTGGTCGCGAAGAAATGGCCGGACTTGGATGCATTTACTGATCCTGTGACTGTTGGAAACAGTGCAGAGCGCTGGATGATGACAAGAGCGCGCGCCGCCTCGTAGGCGGCTCGCGATTCGGCGACATTCTGGTTTGTCACAACGACCTTGGCTTCGAGCGAATCGAGCAGCGGATCGTTGAAGAGGACCCACCATTGCCCGCGCGAAGCCGCGTCGTTCGGCTGGCCAACCCGCCAACCCGGAGCTTCCTTGAATGAAGCTGGGATCGCGACCGTCGTCGGCGGATGGTAGGCCGGGGCAAGATTGCATCCGGCGAGGATGAGGGGAGCAAGGACAACAACGCGCTTCATGCGGGAACTCCAGTGGCGCCAGGAATCTCCCTGTGACGCGCAAGGGCGCGCTCGTCGGTTCCGCGATGGCGGCGGAACCGGTCGAGCGCCAGATAAACGACAGGGGTCGTCAGCAATGTCAGGATCTGGCTTGCAATCAGCCCTCCAACGATTGCGATCCCAAGCGGACGCCGGAGCTCGGCTCCATCTCCAAAGCCGATCGCAAGCGGCAATGCTCCTAAAGCTGCCGCAAGCGTTGTCATGAGAATTGGCCGGAAGCGAAGAAGCGAGGCTTCGCGAACCGCAGCAAGAGGGGTCAGTCCCCGGGATCGCTCCGCCTCGAGCGCGAAATCGATGATGAGAATGGCGTTCTTTTTGACGATTCCGATCAGAAGAATGATTCCAATAAGAGCAATGATGTCGAATTCGCCGCCGGTCGCAATGAGCGCGATCATCGCTCCAACCCCGGCCGAGGGGAGGGTGGAAAGCGCGGTCAGCGGATGAATTGCGCTTTCATAGAGAATGCCAAGAACTATGTAGATCGCAAGCAAGGCCGCCATGATCAAAATCGGCATGCTCGAGGTCGACTGGGCAAAGGCTTTGGCAGTTCCGCCGAACGAGCCGTGAACGGTCGCAGGAAGCTTGAGGCTGGCTTGAACCTGCTCGATCGTCTGGGCCGCGGTTCCAAGAGTTACGCCCGGCGGCAAATTGAACGAGATGGTCGCTGAAGGTTCGCCGTCGCTGTGGCTCACCGCCGCATTGGTCGAGCCGGTCGACCAGGTCGCGAACGCCGAAAGCGGAGTCATTTGCCTCGGCGTCGTGTTGATTGCGCTTCCGCCCGCAACGGCCGAACCGCCGGCGGAAGTTCCGTTTGTGCTCGATACTGGAGCGCTTGCTGCTCCAGGTGAAGTCACGGTCGCATTGTTGGTCGTCGTCGTTGATGTTTGCGCTGCGCTCGAGAGGCCCGTTCCGGGCTGAGCCGAAGTTTGAAGCACGGCCGAACCCGAGGCTAGCTGAGGCACCGATGAGGCAGTCGAACCGGAGTTGCTGGAGCTACCGCCACCGCTGCTGCTACTATTACTGCTTCCGCCGGCTGGTGAGACGGGGACGTAGATATTGCTCAAGGAGGCGGGCGAACCATTGAACTGACGCGCGGCCTCCATCACCACATGATATTGGTTGAGACCTGAGTAGATGTTCGCGACCTGGCGTTGGCCAAAAGCGTCGTAAAGCGTTGAATCGAGCGTTTGCATCGGAACCCCGAGCCTTGCAGCGGTATCCCGATTGACCTCGACGAATGCATCAGCACCGGCGTCCTGCTGGTCGATGTCGACATCGGTCACGACGTTGGGATGCTTTTTCAAGGCCTCGACGAGCTTCTCGCCCGAGGCTTTGAGGACATCAGGATCATTGGCTTCAAGGACATATTGATAGGTGCTTGTTGTCTGCCGGCCTCCGACCTGAAGATCCTGAACCGGGTTGAGGAACAGGCTGACCCCGCTCACTCGCCCAAGCTTTGGACGAAGGCGAGCAATAACCTGCTGCGCCCCAAGCCGTTGGGACCGCGGCTTTAGTGTGATGAACATGAAGCCGCCGCCTGCGCGCGAGCCTCCAGTGAACGCGACGACCGTTGCAACTGCAGGATCGTGGCGAACGATATTGGCGATCCTCGTCAGCTTCTGCTGCATGTCGGTGAAGGAAATGCTCTGGTCGGCGCGGATCCCTCCGATCATCCCGCCGGTATCCTGCTGGGGAAAGAAGCCCTTTGGAGCAATCGCGATGAGATAGACGTTGAGCGCGACCGTTCCCGCCAGAAGAATGAGGACCGCCCCGCGATGATAAAGTGCCCAGTCGAGCGCTCCTTCGTAGCGCCTCTGGGCCCAGTCGAACCCGCGGCGAGCATAACCCATGACGCGCCCTTCGCGCTCTTCGTTGCGAAGGAGACGCGCTGCAAGCATCGGGGTTGTCGTCAGCGAGATGAGAAGGCTGATCATGACTGCGACCGAGATTGTCAGCGCAAATTCGCGGAACAGTCGGCCAACGAGGCCGCCCATGAAAATAAGTGGGACGAAGACCGCAATGAGACTGAGTGAAATCGAAAGGACGGTGAACCCGACTTCCTGCGCTCCGACGAGTGCTGCGGTTAAGGGGTTCATCCCCGCTTCGACATGGCGGCTGATGTTTTCGACGACCACGATCGCATCGTCGACGACAAAGCCCGTCGCGACGGTCAGCGCCATCAAGGAGAGATTGTCGAGCGAAAAGCCGGCGAGATACATGACCGCGAGCGTTCCAAGGAGCGAGGCGATGACGGCGGCGGCCGGAATGAGCGTCGCGCGCCAGCTTCGAAGGAACAGGCTGACGACCAGAACCACGAGCAAGGTCGCGATCAGGAGAGTGATCTCAACTTCCTTGAGCGATGCCCGGATGGTGGTCGTCCGGTCCGACACTACCGAAAGATGGATATCCGCGGGAACGACGGCTCGAAGACCCGGAAGCTGGGCCTTCAATGCGTCAACGACCTGAACGATATTTGCGGCGGGCTGGCGGCTAATGATGATCGGAACCGCTCGTTCGCCGTTGAACAGGCCCATGGTCCGAACATCTTCGGGACCGTCATTGACCTCTCCAATATCGGACAGTCGAACCGCAGCTCCGTTGCGCCACGCGATCACCGTGTCGCGATAATCGGCGGCATAACGCCCAGGCTTATTGGAATAGATTTGCCAGCTGTAACCGTGGGCATCGATCACGCCACGTGGGCGATCGGCGCTTTCGGATTGAAGAGCGGTGCGAACATCTTCGAGCGAAATTCCATATTGAGCGAGTGCGCGCGGGTTCACTTCGACCCGAACCGAAGGAAGAGCTGCGCCTCCCAGTTCGACATTTCCGACGCCCTGGACCTGAAGCAGACGTTGTTCGACGACGGTCGAAACCGTGTCGTAAATGTCCGACGGACTGCGCGTTGCGGACGTCAGCGCGAGAATGAGGATCGGTGCTTCGGCAGGATTGACCTTCCGATAGGTCGGATTGCTTCTCAGCGTTGCGGGAAGATCGGCGCGGGCCGAGTTGATCGCAGCCTCGACGTCGCGCGCTGCACCATCGATGTCCCTTGAAAGATCGAACTGGAGGGTGACCGAACTCGATCCGACCCCCGACCTCGAGGTCATTTCCATAACGCCTGCAATCGTGCCCAAGTGCCGCTCGAGCGGTGCTGCGACACTCGAAGCCATGGTTGCAGGGCTCGCGCCCGCAAGGTTTGCCTGGACCTGGATGGTCGGAAAATCGATCTGAGGCAACGGCGCGACCGGAAGCATGAAATAGGCTGCGACCCCCGCCATCATGATCCCGATCGTCAACAACAAGGTGCCGATCGGACGCCGGATGAAGGGGGCCGAAAAGTTCATGCCGGTGCAAGGCTCTTTGGGCGTCCCCAGCTGCGTTCACGCCAGTTTTCAAGCGAGACGAAAATGACCGGAGTTGTGAACAGTGTCAGCACCTGGCTGAAAATGAGGCCGCCAGCGATCGCAATTCCCAAGGGCTGGCGAAGCTCATGCCCCATCCCTCCGCCAAAGATCAGCGGAAGGGCCGCAAAGAGAGCCGAAAACGTTGTCATCATGATCGGACGGAACCGAAGAAGCGCCGCTTCCCGGATCGCATCCCTGCTGTTGGCGCCGCGTTCGCGCATCGCATCCAAGGCAAAATCGATCATCATGATCGCGTTCTTTTTGACGATACCGATGAGAAGAACGATCCCGATAATTCCGATGACGCCAAGGCCCGATCCGGTCATCCAGAGGCAAAGCAATGCTCCGATCCCAGCCGAAGGAAGCGTCGAGAGAATGGTCACCGGATGGACGAAGCTCTCGTAGAGCACTCCAAGGACGATATAGACGACCACAATCGCAGCCAGAATCAACCAGAATTCATTCGAGAGCGAGGCTTTGAACGCGCTCGCAGCGCCCGAAAAGCTGGTTGTCAGTGCGCTTGGAACTCCAATGCTCTGTTCGGTCTGTTCGATGCTTTTGACTGCGCTTCCAAGCGAAACCCCGGGGGCCAGATCAAACCCGATCGTTGCTGCCGGAAACTGGGATTCGCGAGTGACCACTAGCGGCGCGGCCTGGGTCTGAATTGTTGCAATCGTTGCCAGCGGAACGCTGGTGCCGTCGGGGAGGGGAATCTGAAGCTCGCCAAGCTGCCCGGGATCGGTGAGGCTGTTGGGCGTTGCCTGAAGGATCACCCGGTTCTGGCTCGACTGAGTGTAAATGGTCGAAACGATCCGCTGTCCGAACGCATCGTAGAGGGCGTTGTCGACCGCAACTGCGCTAAGGCCAAGACGACCGGCCGTGTCGCGGTTGATGTCGACGACGACCGCCCGTCCGTTCGCAAGAACGTTCGAAGTGACGTTGCTGAGATGGGGATTGTTCTCAAGCGCTGTCGCGAGCTTTGCTCCCCATTGATCGACGAGAGGTTCATCCGCGCCCTGAACCGAGAAATTATAAGCGTTAAGGCTGGACGACGTGTCGATAGTGAGATCCTGGACGGGACGAAAATAGACCTGCACCCCCGGGATTCTGGAGACTGAACGCTGAAGGCCAGCAAGAACGTCGCCAAGACCCGGACGAGCGCTCTGGGGCTTCAAATTGACCAGCATCCGTCCCTGCGAAAGTGTCGAATTCTGTCCGTCCACTCCGATCGCGGAGCTCAAACTGTCGACCGACGGACTTGAAAGGAGCGCCTGGGCGACCTGCTGCTGGAGCCCGGCCATGCGCTGATAGCTGACATCCTGGGACGCGACCGTCGTGACCGCGATCTGCCCGGTGTCCTGCTCGGGAAAAAGATTTTTGGGGATGGTGAGGAATAGAAGCGCCGTCAAAACAAGAGTGAGACCAAAGGTCAGGAGGGTGAGGAGACGGCGTTCGAGGACCCAGTCGAGGCCGACGGCATAGCGGTCCGAAAGTTTTGAAAACCAGTTTTGAGCATGTTCCGAGATCCGATGTGTCCGCTCTTCGTCACGGCCTCGAAGCCAGCGCGCGGAAAGCATTGGAACAAGCGTCAATGCAACCACCGCCGACAACAGGATCGTGATTGCAAGAGTGACTGCGAATTCCCGGAACAGGCGTCCGACGACATCGCCCATGAACAGCAATGGGATGAGGACCGCAATCAGGCTGACGGTGAGCGAAATGATCGTGAAGCCGATTTCGCTTGCGCCCGCGAGTGAGGCTTCGAACGGAGCCATTCCCTCTTCGACATGGCGCGAGATGTTTTCGAGGACGACAATCGCGTCATCGACAACGAAACCCGAAGCAATGGTGAGCGCCATCAATGACAGATTGTTGATCGAGAAACCGAAGAAATACATCGCTGCAAAGGCGCCGATCAGCGACAGCGGCACCGAAATGCTTGCAATCAGAGTCGCCCGGATCGAGCCCAGGAACAGGAAGATCACGAGCGTGACGAGGAAGATCGCGATGATCAATTCAAAACGGACGTCTGAAACCGACGCTCTTATGCCCGTGGTTCTGTCGGTGAGAACCGTCACATGAACATCCGACGGGAGCTGAGCTTCGAGATCGGGAAGCGAGGCTCGGATCGAATCGACGGTCCCAATCACATTGGCGCCCGGCTGGCGCTGGACATCGATAATCACTGCAGGTGACCCGTTCATCCAGGCTCCAAGCCGGTCGTTTTCGACCGAATCGACGACATTTGCGACGTCCGACAACCTGACCGGGGCTCCGTTGGCGTAGGCGATCACGAGATTGCGATAGCTTGCGGCATCCCCAAGCTGGTCATTGGCGTCGATCGTCCAGCTCTTGGTCGGACCATCGAAGCTGCCTTTTGCAGCATTGGCATTGGCATTGCTGATCGCGGTTCGGATCGTTTCCAGCGAGAGTTTTCGGGCGGCGAGCGCCGGAACATTGGCTTCGATCCGGACCGCTGGTCGCTGTCCACCCGAAAGCGATACCAGTCCGACGCCGGAAATCTGAGCGATCTTGTTTGAAAATTGGTGCGCAACGATCCCTTCGACTTCTCCCAGGGACCGCGTTTGCGACGTGACCCCTAGAGCTATGATTGGAGCGTCGGCAGGATTGATCTTGGCATAAATCGGTGGTGTCGGAAGATCGGTTGGGAGAAGAGTTTGAGCTGCGTTGATCGCAGCCTGGACTTCCTCCTCGGCGACGTCGAGCGACAAATCGAGCCGGAACTGCAACGTGATAACGGATGCACCTGCCGACGAATTCGACGTCATTGCAGAAAGACCCGGCATCTGTCCGAACTGACGTTCGAGCGGAGAGGTGACCGTAAGAGCCATGACGTCGGGACTTGCCCCGGGATAGAGCGTCGTGACCTGGATCGTTGGATAGTCGACCTCGGGAAGAGCCGAAAGGGGAAGTGATCGATAGGCGACCAGACCCGCGAGCAGGATTGCAAGCATGCAAAGCGTCGTTGCGACCGGACGCTGAATAAAGGGGCGCGACGGGCCGCCGCCTCGCCGCATCGCCCGTTCAACGGGTGGTTCGCTGCTCATGCGCTAGCGTTCGCCCCTTTGTGCCGGTGATGGCCCCCGCCGCCGCGTTTGCCCGATGCAGCCGCTCCTGCGGTAGACGGGCCGCCCTTGTCGCCCGGAAGCTTGACCTTCGACCCGTCCTCAAGACCGTCAGCGCCTTCGGTTACGACGGTAGCGCCGGCGGAAAGACCCGAAAGGATTGCGATTGTGCTTCCGACGCTCGGGCCAGTCGTCACGGTCGTTAGTTTGACCGTGCGTCCAGGCTCAAGAACAAAAACGAAATCGCCTGGCGCTCCGTGCCGGACGGCGCTGACGGGAACCGAAACGACGTTCTGCAGGGTCTTCACAAGAAGTGAGACATTGACGAACTCGTTCGGGAACAGGACGTTGGAGCTATTGTCGAACCTCGCCTTGGCTTTCACCGTTCCGGTGGTCGTGTCGAGCTCGTTGTCGAGCGTTAAGAAGCGGCCCGAAGCAATCAAATGATTGTCGTTCTGATCGAGCACCTGGACCGGAAGTCCGATGCCACTCGTGGAGCTGGTTCCAATGTCTCCGATCTGCGCTTGGGGAAGAGAAAAGCTGACGTCGATCGGATTAAGAACCGTGATGACGACAATTCCACTGGTATCGGACGCCGTCAGGTAATTGCCGATATCGACCTGGCGAATGCCGGCTCGCCCCGTGACGGGAGCTCGGATCGACGTGTAATTGAGGTTGAGGTTGGCGGTTCCGATCGCTGCACGATCGGCCGAAACCGTCCCTTCAAGCTGATTGACCGTCGCCCGCTGCGTATCGACTTGCTGGCTTGCAATCGAATCCTCTCGAAGCAGTTTCTGATACCGGGCGAGGTCGACCTCAGCGCCCTTGAGCTGCGCCTGATCGCGCGCAAGTGTTGCCTTCGACTGGGCAAGAGCGAGCTGGTAGGGCCGCGGGTCGATCTGGGCGAGCACCTGTCCCTGGCGAACCATCTGGCCATCGCGGAAGAAAAGCTTGAACAGACTTCCGGCGAGCTGAGTTCGAACGGTCGCAGTGACAACCGGCTGAACCGTTCCCAAAGCCGTCAAGGTCTCCGGGATATTCGCAAGCGTCGCTTTTTGAACACTGACCGGAGCCGGCGGCCTTCCGCCCGTCTGCTTGCCGGAGCGCTTGGCGATCCAGCTCGCTCCAAGGGCGATAAAGAGAAGGAGGAGAAGAAGGCCAGTGGCGACGACGAACGAGCGACGACGCCGCGGTGCGGGGTAAGTCTGGACCTCCGTTCCAGCACTCTGGGCATTGCTCGCCAATCCTCAAGCTCCTCAATCTTCGACCAACACACAGCAGGGCAAGTGACGCGATTAAGCTAGCCGCTGCAATATTTATCGTTGGTCGCTCGTTCCCTTGTCGTTGACCGGCTCTTCATAGAGTTCGTGGACAAACTCAAAAAAGGCTCGAAAATCCGCCGAAAGTTCAGTTCCGCCCGCTTTGCCATCTTGCGACAGGTTCGCCCTTTCTAAGGCTCGCCCGCGCATCGTCTCCTGCCTTCGATTAGCAGCAGTGGTTCAAAGTCAAATATCCAATTCATGAAATCTCAAGCACCAGTCGTTCGAAAACTGAGCGATCGCGCATTCGAAATTGAGAACCTCCACGATTTGGATTTTTCCTTTGAGGCCCTTTTTTAAAGATCCGAAGGCTTTCGAAGGGCGCTGGATTGAACGATCGAAATCGAATCGGCGAGATGCCGGCGGGTGCTCATGACGATCAACTATGTCGAGACTTTGTCGGCTCTGAAAAACTTGGGTCAATTCCACGACAAAGTTGGCGCTCAGTTAGCCTGAAGGAAAATTCATGATCGCATTGGAGTTGCGGTGTTCAAAATCCATTCGCGTCGCGCCACTCCATTGCTGATTCTTTCTTTTGGCTTTCTTGCAATCGCTGCGTTGATCGTAATGTTTCGATTTTTCCCGAATTTCTTCAATCCATTAGCGAGACTGTGGATGCTCGTGATCCTGCGCCCTGAAGCGCTTCCGACAATGCTCCTCGACCGTCGTGGCCGCGACCTGCCAACGCCGGTTTAGGTCGAGAGCTTAGGCTTCCTTTCCATCTCGTGGGCCGGTCATGCAGCATCCGTTAAGAAGCCCTTCCAAAGGGTGTGAGACAGCCGGCGCCGAAAACGCTCGTCCGTCCGACGATCGGTGCAGCCAGTCCGGCACGACCAAGATGATGGAGGAGCGAATCAGCATCTTGATCGTCGACGACGATCCCTCGCTGAGGAGATTGATCCGCGACTTTCTTGCGGACCATGGTTATCGCGCATTCGAAGCGGACGGCGGCGAAGAAATGCGCGATATTCTCGATCGTGAGCCGGTAGATCTTGTTGTTCTCGACGTGATGATGCCCCGCGAGGATGGGCTCACTCTTGCGCGCTCGCTGTCCAGCCGGCGTGGTCTTGGAATCATCATCGTGTCGGCACTTGGAAGCGAAACCGACCGGATCGTCGGTCTCGAAGTTGGCGCCGACGATTATCTCGCCAAGCCAGTTTCGCCGCGCGAGCTCCTGGCGCGAATTCGAGCGGTGCTGAGGCGCCAGCAGGCGCCTGACGAACATAATGACCATAGCAAATTATTTCATTTCGACGGCTGGCGTTTCGATCCGGTCCGGCGCGTTCTTCGCGATCCGGAAGACGTCATCATCAGCTTGTCGGAAGGCGAATTTTCTCTTCTCCAGGCGTTGATCGAGCGTCCACAGCGGGTTCTGACCCGTGACCAGCTTTTGGAATATTCGCGCGGCCGCGACAGCGAGGCATTCGATCGCGCTATCGATACGCAGGTCAGTCGATTGAGACGCAAGTTGTCTTCGCGTTCGGCGAGCGAGCTCATCCGAACCGTTCGAAGTGAAGGCTATATGTTCATTCCCGTGGTCCAGCGGCGGTGAAGCGTTCGATATTAAAGGCGCCGGACACCATCCTTGGGCGAACCCTTCTCCTGTTTTTCGGGCTCGCAATTCTTCTAACCGCGATCAACGTCAGCATCATTCTCGCGCGGCCTCCGCCAAGCGAAGCTCCGCTCAACATGTTCGAAATCGCGCGCCTTTTGAAAGGCCAACCGATCGCCAAGCGCAATTCCAGGGTCAACCTTGCGCGCGTGTCACAGCAGCCCGTGTTCGGGCCGCCCACACAGTTCGACCAATTTGCCGAATTCGCGCTTGCCCGGGACCTTAGAACAAGCGTCGCAAACGTTCGGTTCAAGCAAATCGGTGCGCTCTCGTCGCACATGTCCTTCCTATTACCCGAAATGAAGCGCTCACTCGCTCTTTACGGGCCCGAACGGTTCGAGGCCTTTGCTCCGCGCGGGTTTCGAGCCGCGGTTAAACTTCCCGGCGGCCAATGGGAGGTCATCTGGCGGCAAAGTACCGATGAGCTTTCCAATTGGCGCAATGGAATCATTGTGCGGTTTATCGTCTCGCTTGCGCTGATGCTCCCGTTCGGGTGGCTGTTCGCACGCTGGCTCGCGGCGCCAATCCATGCCTTTGGAGCCGCGGCCGAGCGATTGGGTCGCGAACGCCGGGTCGAGAATGTCGATCCGCGCGGGCCCGCGGAGATCCGGCAGGCGGCCGAAGCACTCAATGAAATGCAGGCACGGATCCGGGGCTATGTTCTCGAGCGAGCGTCGGTTGTCGGAGCGATCGCCCATGATCTTCGAACGCCCCTGTCACGGCTCAAATTCCATCTCGCTCAAGCACCCGATTCCATTCGTGCAAAGGCCGAATCCGAAATCGATGAGATGGAGCAGATGATTTCTGCAACGCTTGAATTCACCAATGCGGAAGCAAGGCCACAAGTCAAAGAACGTCTCGATCTTGCTTCGCTCGTCGAGGGCGTCGTCGATGATCTTGCCGACATGGGCAGACCGGTCAGCGTCGAAGGCTCCGCTCATGCGACGATCGTCGGTGACCCGCTGCTTTTGAAGCGCATGTTCATCAATCTCATCAACAACGCCATTGTCTATGGTCATCGGGCGTTGGTCAGGATCGAACGCGGAACGAGCGCTGCAATCATCGATGTTGACGATGAAGGACCAGGTCTTGATCCAGCGATTCTGGGTCGGGCTTTCGAACCCTTTTTCCGAGCCGAAGGCTCCCGCAACCGTTCAACCGGTGGGATGGGCCTTGGCCTTGCGATCGTGAAGGCAGCGGCCAAAGCCCATGGCGGTGACGTCGAGCTTAGAAATCGTGCCGAGGGCGGCCTTCGCGCAAGGGTCTGGCTGCCGATCGAGCAGCTTTAAAATCGCGGACTTGAGCCATGTGCTGACACAGTTGGGACATACGCCTGCAAGAGACGATCGCGATAGACGAGCCATCGGCCGCGGCGCCGGCTCTCCCCTCGTCCCAGCCGCGGCCGAACCTTTTCAAGGTGTAGAGGATCGCAAGGATGATCGAGACCACTGCTCGAGTGCCGACAAGCGAGGCTTCAAACTATGTCATGAAACTTTGCAGGCATTTTGCTGAAATGATGGAGCTTCGGTTGAACGAACGGCAGGGCGTCATCCATTTTGAAAATGCGGTTGCGACCTTAACTCCAAGCGACGATCAGCTCATCGTCACCATTCTTGCCAACGACAATCAAACGATCGAGGAGCTTCAATCGGTGGTGCAAACCCAGCTCGATCGAGTCAGTCGCAGCGACGCACCGCTCGAATTCGCCTGGAGCCCGGGCTCCAGTCTCAACCTTCACGCGCTCTAAACGAGCGCGTATCCGACATGTTTTGCAAAAGTGGATTGATCATTCGATGACCCGCCTCAGCCATGGTCTCATCCTCGTCCCGGTCGCGGCGCTGATCGGCACGGGCGCGATTGCACAACCGATTGGCCCGTGGGGACCCCAATGGGGCGCAATGCCTTCGCCCTACGGCCCCTTTGGGCGGTCGTTCGGCGAGGATCCGCGCGAAGGAAAGATCGACAGCGCCCATTTTCTTGGATCACCGGTTTCGGCCGAGCTTGGTCATGGCACGATTGTGATTGACCGGGACAAGGCCAATGGTCCGCAAGGCGAGAGTGACGATCTTTTCGAGGGGGCAGCGCTCGCTCAGTTGAGTCGCGTTGGATATTCAACCTCGGCTCCAGCGGATCAAAGTCGCCAGACGTTCGAGATTTCCGTCGTCCACGCCGTAATTTCGCCTCCAGAACCTCCGCACCGGCCAGTCAGCGGAGAGGTCAGTGTCGGAGGAGGCAATTTTGGAGCGGGCGGCGGAATTGCAATCGCGGTGGACCTCAGCAAGCCGCGCGGACCGCTGATTGAAACTGACGTTGAGGCCCGGATCCTCGACCGTTCGACCAAACAGATCCTGTGGCAGGCGCGGGCAAGTATCGTCACCAGGGACGGCGATAAGCATTGGAACAGCGAAACCATTGCGAGCCGGCTGACCGCGGCGATGTTCAAGGGTTTCCCATCGGCGCGGTGACAAGCACTGGGCGCTAACGTCAACCAGTTCGCCAGATGATTGTCGCGCAATAGGTTTCGCGGCGCAGAGCGAAAGCCCTGCGCCGCGATCCTTGATTACATTCTTACAAGAACGGCTTTTTAGCCGCGCTCACCTGCATGTCCTGGTGCCGGGGGTGCCATTGGCGCCGGCGGCGGGGGCGGAGGTGGCGGCGGAGTTGGGCAGGCCATTCCTGCAGGAACCGTGCTTCCGTCAGGGCACACTGTCGGAGGTGGGGGCGGAGGAGGCGGCGGCGGGGGGCACGGCTGTCCCATCGGAACCGAAGGCCCACCCGGGCAGGCCTGCATCGGTGGCGGCGTCGTTGCACATGCCGAAACGACCATGGTTGCAACGACGATAAGCGCAATCCGTCTCATCTCTCCCTCTCCTTTTTGCCAGTTGTCGCAAGCGCCAACGCAATCGTTGCGCCAACGTTCCGTCGCGTAGGTGACCCAATGGAGATCCGATCCTCAAGGCGAGCGACCGTCGCGATCGAAGATAGGCAATGAGCGTTGCAAATCGAACCGATTTTCATCGGGTTATTCGAACGCATCAATCCTAAGATCCGTCCCTTCAGGCGATTTTGAAAAAATGGCGCTCGGATTTTATTCAGCGCTCGTAGGATCGATCCGTGAACGAACCTTGGAGATTTTGTTCGCTGGGAAGCCGCCGCGCTCGGCATGTTCGCGGATCATCTCCTCGTTGGGCGCGCGATAGCTGCAGTAGATATTGTCGTTTGTGACGCAGCTATTGACCACTGGATTTCGGGACCAAGGTCGCGAAGGACCGAGCACGAGGTCTGCGATGTCGATTTGAGATCGGCCGGCGCAAGATCGCCGACGCCCGGCATTTCGCCTTCAATTATAAATTCAGGAATGCCCCATCTCCTGAAATTGTCAGTTTTTGATGTCTTTGCCCCCCTTAGCCCAAGCGTCTTGCGCGCCCAAGCGCGCGTCCTTTTTGAACGCTGGCACAGTGGCTTAGAGAGACGAAAAATCGCATTGGTCGTGTGTTCCACACGGCTGATCGAAACGGGTCGAAAGTTGGGTGCAAAATCGCTCGGAGGGCTCATTTTTCAAACCATTACAATTGTGAACTGTCGGCAGCCGGCAGCGTTTTCCTTCTTGAGTCAATTGGACACATGAGGAGATCGACCATGGCGACCAACAGAAGCGGACGTTCCAAGCGCGGATTTGCGGCCATGGACCCTGCAAAACAGCGCGAAATCGCAAGCAAGGGCGGAAAAGCAAGCCACGGGGGCGGCCGAAAGAGCAGCTCCGCCCGATAACAGCCGTTGATGAACCTTTTTGAAAATGCGCGCCGGGTTTCGTCTGCCCGGCGCGCTTTTGGTTGATCGGCCCTGGGCAACACCGGGCGCGCCTTCGCGTTGTTCCGTTACCGTGGCCTATCGCACCAACATCAGCATTCGCGATCGAAGCGGAGCAATTTTCGCTGTCGTCGCGGTCCACGTTCTCCTTGCACTTGCGCTGCTCAACCTTTCGGGGCGGATGGATCTTTCCAACGGCGAAAGTGTGATGCGGGTTTTCAATCTCGCTCCGCCGCCTCCTCCTCCTCCGCCGCCTCAACCGCAACATAAGGCATCCCCCAAACCCAAGAAAAACAAAGGGGCGTCAGCACCGCTCAGCATCAAAAGCGAAGCGAGCCCGGTCATGGCTCCCAAACCTAAGATCGAGATCCCGCCGGTTCCCCAAATTGCGGCAAGCGAACGTCCCAGCTCAGGAACAGAAGCGACCCAGGGGGCTTCGACTCTTGAGGGTCCAGGAACGGGCGCCGGCGGGAGCGGGACTGGAACCGGAAGCGGAACGTCTGGGGCTGGTTCGGGCGGCGGTGACAATGGAGTTTCACAGGCTCCCCGCCTCATCACTCCGGTTCTGACCGGCAAGGACTTCCCAAATGCGCTTTTGAGCTCGTGGCCAAAGGGAGGAACCGTATTCGTTCGGTTAAGGGTCGACGAACATGGTCTGGTCAGCGAGTGCGCGGTTGACCACGGAAGCGGACTTGCCTCGATTGATTTGGAGATCTGCGCCCTTGCGCACGCCCGTCTCAGATTCAGCCCGGCACTCAATCGTTCGGGGCGGGCAGTTGCAGGATGGTTCGGATACGCGCAACGAGCTCCGCGATAACGAAGAAGGAATCCGATGATCGAAGCTGAATGGTGGGACTATGACACGATTGATGAGCTCGCCGATGCAGTGGCTGGCGATATCGCGTTCATTATCCAAAGTGCGATCGATGCCCGCGATGCATCGCTGATTGCGGTCCCTGGAGGGAAAACCGGTCCGCTCATCTATCGCAAGCTCGCCGAACAGAAACTCGCATGGAAAAAAGTGACCATCATTCCAACCGACGATCGCCTCGTCGCCGTCGACAGCGCCCTTTCGAACGTTCGCGAAATGGCGCGTGCCTTCCTTCCTCTGGGCGCCCGGGTCATTCCGCTGACGAGCGAGGCCGCGGCAGACTATCGGCTGGCCGGCAATGCCGCCGACGCCCGTCTTCAGGATCTTCCCTGGCCGCCCGATCTCGTCTGGCTTGGAATGGGGACGGACGGACATACCGCCTCGATCTTTCCTGGGCCCGATTTCCAGTCAGCGCTCGATGCTCCAAAGGCGAGACGCGCTATCGGTGTCCTTCCCGATCCGCTTCCCGCGCAAGCTGAGGTCGCTCGCGTATCGCTGACGCGCGCTTCGATCCTTGGGGCAAGGACTTTTCTCGTCACAATCACCGGTGATGAAAAGCGCGACGTCCTCGAACACGCGATCGCCGACGGACAGAGTTCAAAGCTTCCCATCGGACGCGTGCTCGCGGAAGGTGAACAGCCGATCGATATTCACTGGTGCAAGTGATTGGGATGTTCGAACTCAAGCGACGAAATCGCTAGATCTCCTCGAGGCGCCGGCCCGCGGTTTCCTTCAGGAAAATCAGCGAGACGACCAGGGAAATCGCAGTGAAGACGACCGAGTACCAAAGACCCGCATAGATATTTCCGGTGACCGCGACGATCGCAAAGCTCGTCACCGGAAGAAAACCCCCGACCCATCCGGTTCCGACATGATAGGGGAGGGACATTGCGGTGTAGCGGATCCGGGTCGGAAACATTTCGACCAGAGCTGCCGCCTGAGGACCATAAAGCGCAGTTGCCGCAACCACGAATGCCAACAGAATGATAATGAGAAGCGCCATGTTGGAATGCGACGGATCCGCAGTTTTTGGATAGCCGGCGGCGACGAGTTCGCTGTCGATGTTCGCCGCGGTCCTCGATTTGAGAATTTTAAGATCGGCGACTTGCAAGTCTTCTCCGCCCGCAACCGGGATGGCTTCGGTGCCGATGATGACTTTCGTTTGACCATTGCCCGAAGTTCGAGTGGTGAAGGAAATGCCGCGGGTGATGAGGCTGGTTTTCGCGATATCACAGGCGGTAACAAACTTTCCCGTCCCTAGGGGGTCGAATTCGCTCGAGCAGGTCGAAGGATTGGTTTCGACGATAACCGGTGTCGCGGCCTGAGCTTCGACAAGCGAGGGATTGGCTGCTCGAGCGATCGCATGGGATCCCGGGAAATAGAGGATGAGCGCGAGAAACATTCCCCCAACCATCACGAACTTTCGCCCGACATGATCGCTCAGCCAGCCAAAAAAGACATAGAGCGGGGCGCTGACGATCGTCATGACGATCAACAGCATGTCTTTCGTTTGTGCGGGAACACCGAGCGACTTTTCGAGAAACACCTGAAGATAGAAGAAAGTGAAATACCAGACTGCGCCCTGGGCACTCATGATCCCGAAAAGGGCGATGAGAACCCGCCTTAAATTGCGCCACTTGCCAAAAGATTCGCGCACCGGAGTTCGAGCGACGTCACCTTCCTCCTGGAGCTTTGCAAAACAGGGGCTCTCGGCAAGCTTCGCGCGCATCCATACCGAGGCCGCAAGGAGGATCGCCGAAATCAGAAATGGAATTCGCCAGCCCGACTGCGCGAATGCATCGTCTCCCATTAAATCGCGCGTCGCAACGATCACGAGGAGGGCTGCAAGCAGTCCGAATGATGCCGACGACTGGATCCAACCGGTCGAAACTCCGCGGCGGTTGGCCGGCGCATGTTCGGCAACATAGATTGCAGCGCCGCCATATTCGCCGCCAAGCGCAATCCCCTGCAAGATCCGAAGAATGATCAAAAGGAGAGGGGCGAGCGGTCCAACCTCGGCATAGGTTGGAAGAAATCCGATGAGAACGGTCGAGCCTCCCATCAAGCTGACCGTGATCAGGAACGCGCGTTTGCGACCCAAGCGATCGCCGACGATCCCAAAAATGAGGCTTCCCAATGGCCTAAACGCAAAGCCTGCAGCGAACAGTGCAAGGGCCGCAATGAGCGCTGGAGTGGGTTCAAGAGCCGAAAAGAAAACCCTCGAAATGACGGGTGCAAGGCTTCCGAAAATGAAGAAGTCATACCATTCGAAGGTCGTTCCGGCCGACGACGCGATTATTACGCGGGCCATCGAGAATGAGCGTTGCTCGACGGGCGTCGCAATCGTTGCCATGGCTGCCTCCCTTCCAAACTCAAGGGTAGCAGCGCTCAGCGTTCAGTCCAGTTTGCGAATGGTTTCGTCGAAATGGGCGACCGTGATTCCAAATCGTCGGATTTTAATCTGGTCGTGAACTTCGGTCGCACTGACTTGTGTCAGAAGCTGATCGAAATTGAGCGAGTTCTGGCCGGTATATTGAATTCGAACTCCGCCCTTGGTGACATCGACGCGCACCGGACTTGCAGCGTCGGTCAGTGTTCCTTCGAACCGGTCGGGCGCAGTCTGACGCAAATGCCACATCCGAGTGCGCGCCGGTTTTCCGGGCTCATGGATCACCTGCTCAAGGGTGAGCCAGCCGTCCTTGTCCGGGCGGCCGACGCTATCGACGCCGATCTTTTTTTCGGACTGGAAAATGACCTTCAGAGTCCCATCACCGCGAGTGTGGCCGCGAAAGAAGTCGACCGGATTGAAGACCGCGTGGCCCGGAGTTGAAACGGCGATTGCAATGGCTACTGGAAGGAGGATCATTGCCGACCGGCGACAAGAGAATCGACGATTGCAGGATCAGCGAGCGTCGAGATGTCGCCAAAACCATCATCTGCGCCTTCGGCAATCTTTCGAAGAATTCGGCGCATGATTTTTCCCGATCTCGTTTTTGGAAGTGTAGGTGTGAATTGAATTTTTTCGGGGGCCGCGAGGGCTCCGATCTGAGCGCGGACCGTCTGCCTCAGTTCCGATCGAAGAGCATCGCTTTCCTCTTCTCCCGTGACCAACGTCACAAAGGCATAGATCGCCTGGCCCTTGATGTCGTGGGGATAAGCGACAACCGCAGCTTCGGCGACCTTGGGATTAGAAACGAGCGCGCTCTCGACCTCGGCTGTGCCGATGCGATGGCCCGAGACGTTGATGACATCATCGACACGGCCGGTGATCCAGTAATAGCCATCTTCGTCGCGTCGGCATCCATCGCCAGTGAAGTAAAGATTTCGATAGGCGGTGAAATAAGTCTCGAAAAACCGCGCGTGATCGTTCCAGACCGTGCACATCTGGCCGGGCCAGGAGGTAGCGAGGCAAAGATTGCCGCTCGCTGGCCCTTCGAGGACCTTGTGATCAGGGTCGACAAGAACAGGCTCAATCCCTGGCAGGGGCAGGGTCGCCGATCCGGGCTTCATTTTTGTCGCGCCAGGAAAGGGAGAAATTAAAATTCCGCCGGTTTCGGTCTGCCACCACGTATCGATCACCGGACAGCGGCGGTCGCCGACGACTCGCCAATACCATTCCCAGGCCTCGGGGTTGATCGGCTCGCCGACTGTTCCCAAAAGCCGAAGCGAATTCCGGCTGTATCGTCGAACGGGCTCGTCGCCTTC
Organism: uncultured Alphaproteobacteria bacterium; assembly: GCA_963703055.1. Taxonomy (GTDB): domain Bacteria; phylum Pseudomonadota; class Alphaproteobacteria; order Sphingomonadales; family Sphingomonadaceae; genus Sphingomicrobium. Next base: position 2,250,270 of record OY969784.1, read on the forward strand.
GCGCATCAGCGCTCGAATGGCGGTCGGTGCGGTATAAAAAATTGTGACTTTCAGTCTCTCGACAGTTTCCCAGAACCGTCCGAAGTCGGGGTAATTCGGAACGCCGTCGAACATGATGCTAGTCGCGCCCATCGCAAGCGGGCCGTAAACGACATAGCTGTGGCCGGTGATCCAGCCGATGTCTGCGGTGCACCAGAACACGTCATCGGGGCGATAATCGAAAATCCAGTCGAAGGTGGTCGCTGCCCAGACACTGTAGCCGCCGGTCGAATGGACAACGCCTTTGGGCTTTCCAGTCGAACCCGATGTGTAGAGGATGAAAAGCGGATCGAGCGCATTCATGATTTCGGGATCGCACGAGGTCGAGAGCCTGCCGCGATGGTCCGAATACCGAATGTCGCGGCCATCCCTCATTGGAACCTCGTGGCCGGTACGATCAACGACGATCACGGTCTCGACATCCCGCTCCTCGAGGGCTGTATCGACGTTGCGCTTCAAGGGAATCGCCTTCCCGCCGCGAACTCCTTCATCGGCGGTAATGACACATGAGGCGCCGCAATCGACGATCCGGCCATGAAGGCTTTCGGGTGAGAACCCGCCGAAGACAACCGAATGGATCGCTCCGATTCGTGCGCAAGCGAGCATTGCCGCCGCCGCCTCGGGGATCATTGGCATATAGATCATCACGCGATCACCGCGCTTGATCCCCCGCTCTCTCAGGAGGTTAGCGAAACGGCAGGTCTCTTCATAAAGCGCGCGATAGGTCCAACGCTGGCCTTCGCCGGGCTCGTCGGCTTCGAAAATGATCGCGGTTCGCTCGCTCTTGTCGGCAAGATGGCGATCGAGGCAGCTGACCGATAGATTGAGTTCGCCGTCCTCGTACCAGCGGATCCGAAAATCTTGCTTTTCAAAGGACCAGTTTCCAGCCTTTGTCGGAACCCTCGTCCAGGCTAGGCGGCGCGCTTGATCGAGCCAGAAGCGATCAGGGTCCTGGTGCGCATGACCGCGAAGCTCGGCAAGCTCGGCCGGCCCGATCCTGGCATCAAAGCCACCGGGCACCTCATGGACCGCTTCAGACATTAGTCGCCTCCGTAACTCGCCCTTTCCAGAACGCGCTGTGCCTGAAGCAGATGAGGCCGGTCGACCATTTTCCCGGCAACCGAAACGACACCTGCATTTGGATGAGCTTCGAACGCCGCGACGATTTCCCCGGCATGATGAACGTCGTCAGCCGAAGGCAAAAACGCATGGTTGATGATTGGAACCTGCGCGGGATGGATCGCAAGTTTTCCTGTAAAGCCTTCGCGCGCGGCTGCTTCTGCTTGGGCCTTCAGCCCGGCTTCGTCACGAAAATCCACAAATACCTGATCGACGGGTTGAACTCCTGCAGCACTTGCGCCGACAAGACAGAGCGATCGCGCAAGCTTGTAGGTAAAGCTCAACTCTCCGCTTCGATCATATTTGGAAGCAGCTCCAAGAGCCGCCGAAAGGTCTTCGGCCCCCCAGCTCATGGCCCTAAGGGTCGGGCTAGACCCCCGATACGAGAGAAGATTGAACAGGCTTGCAGCAGTTTCGGTAACGATTGCGTGGATTGGAATTGCACCAACTTGAGTGGCAATTCGTGCGACGTCCGACCCGCTTTCGACCTTGGGAAGGACGATCCCGCTGATGGTCGCGGCCTTGATGAAATTCACATCCTCATCGTGAAACTTGGTCCCGACCGGATTAATTCGAATCCATCGCTCGGGCCCCCCGGAGGGCTCGAGATTTTTAAGGAGGTCGCGAGCGAACGACTTGTTTCCTTCTGAGACGCTGTCCTCGAGATCGAAAATAATCGCATCAGCTTTGCTTTCGAGCGCCTTTTTGATCTTCCGATCGCTGTCGGCGGGAACGAAAAGCCAGCTTCGCGGCTGCATCAATCCGGCCTTTTTAAAAGAAGCGCGGTCCTAGTGCATTCGCACACCAACTCGTCACGCTGATTGAAAGCACGAAGTGCGAAGGTGACGATCCCGGCATTGGGGCGCGACTTGCTTTCACGGCGAGCGATGCATTCGCTTTCGCAGTGGAGCGTGTCGCCTGCAAATACCGGGTTGGGAAGAAGGATCCTGTCATAGGAGAGGTTCGCAACCAGCGTTCCGAACGTCGTCTCATTGACGGTGATCCCGACCAGCAGGCTGAACGTGAAACAGCTGTTGACCAAGGGCCTTTTGAATTCGGATTTGGCCGCCGCTTCATAATCGAGGTGGAGGGGTTGGGGATTGTGCGTCAATGTCGTGATCAAAAGATTGTCGGTCTCGGTGACCGTTCGAGTGATCGCGTGCGAAACGCGATCGCCCACCGCCCACTCATCAAAATAGCGTCCAGCCATGCGCGCTCCCTAGGCAGCCAGAAGAAGCTCGGCAACGGCCTGAGTGATGGCTTCGCCATCGAGCCGATATTCCGAGTAAAGATCCTGAAGGCTTCCGGTCTGTCCGAATTTTTCAACGCCGAGCGGAGCAACACGCTGTCCAAGAACACCGCCAAGCCATGACAGACTTGCAGGGGCGGCATCGGCAAGAGTGACGAGCCCGGCCCGGCGAGGGAGTTTGGAAAGCAGGTGTTCGACATGGCTTGGCGATCTCTCGCCCTTCCACCTTTGGGCCTGAGCTCCGGTCCAACCGCGGTGAAGGAGATCGGGCGAGGTTACCGAAAGAAGACCGAGGCCAGGACTGTCGTCGCATAGGGCTTCATAAGCGAGCAGAGCTTCGGGCATGATCGCACCCATGGCAACGATTGCAGCTTCGGCGTTGGGGCCGGGCTCGCGAAGCCAATAGCCGCCCTTCAAGGCTCCATCGCGCCAGTTTTCGTCGCTCCGATCTGGCTGGCGGAGGCTGCGCGTCGAAAGGCGAAGATAGACGCTTTCTCCGTCGGGCTCGGCGATCAGCTTGAACGCCTCCTCGATCATTGCGGCAAGTTCGTCGGCATAAGCCGGTTCATAATGACGAAGACCAGGCTGCCCGAGCGCGATGAGCGGCGGATTGATCGACTGATGCGCTCCGCCTTCAGGACCAAGGGTAATTCCGCTCGGAGTTGCAACGAGAAGAAACCGGGCATCCTGATAACAGGCATAATTGAGGGCATCGAGACCACGTGCAATGAATGGATCATAGAGCGTTCCAATGGGGAACAGGCGAGTTCCAAAGAGCTCCTCCGATAGCCCTGCAGCACCGAGCATGAGGAACAGATTGCTCTCGGCAATTCCAAGCTCGATATGCTGCCCTTGATTGTGCCCGCTCCATTTTTGTGCAGATGCAATTTTTGCCTTTGCGAAGACATCCGGCATCTCCGTTCGCCGGAACAGCCCGCGCTGATTGACCCACGCTCCAAGATTGGTCGAAACCGTGACGTCGGGCGAGGTCGTGACGATTTTGTCGGCAAGATCGCCGCCCGCTTTTGAAAGTTCGAGGAGGATCCGGCCAAAGGCCGCCTGTGTCGATTGTTCCTCGCCCGTCGGTGCACTGATTGCCGGGATCGTCACGGGCTTGAAACTGCGTTTCTCTTTTTCGCGCCGGACTCGGCTGCGTTCGATCACGGTTTCGATCCCGGGACGAAGATTGTCGCCAACACCTTCGAGCGGCTCCCATTCGTGCCCTTCGCGGATGTTCATTCCCTTTCGAAGGACGTCCATTTGAGTGGGGTTCATCAATCCTGCGTGATTATCCTTGTGGCCTGCAAAGGGCAGCCCGAACCCTTTGATCGTCCAGGCAATGAATAACGTCGGCTGATCGTCCTGAGCATTGTCGAAGGCTTGGACCATCGTCTCCATGCAATGGCCGCCGAGATCGGAAAAGAGAGCCCCGAGAGCCTCGTCGTCATAATCCTTGAGGAAGGATCGCTTCGTTTCTTCGATGTCGGCTTCGATCCGGATCCGCCACGCCTTGCCGCCTTCGTAGTGAAGCGCGGAGATCTCGGCGTTCGATAGCTGTTCGAACCAGGTTTTCAGCGCAGGATTGGCTTTGAGAAGCTTTTGAAGTCTCTTTCCGTAACGAAGTTCAACGACCCTCCATCCGCAGCTTCTGAAAATCTCGTCGAAGCGTTCGAACATCCGGTCGCTGCTCGTCGCATCGAGGCTTTGGCGGTTATAGTCGAGGATCCACCAGAGATTGCGCACATCATGTTTTGCGCCCTCGATGATCGCTTCATAGATATTGCCTTCGTCGAGCTCCGCATCGCCGACGAGCGCAACGAACCTGCCGCGTTTTTCATCCTCGAGCCAGCCACGAGCGCTCAGATAATCCTGAACGAGGCTTGCAAAGATTGTGACTGCAACTCCAAGCCCGACCGAGCCCGTCGAGAAATCGACCGGAATCTGGTCTTTGGTTCGGCTCGGATAGGATTGAGCACCGCCAAGAGCCCGAAATTGCTCGAGGCGGCCCTGCGACTGACCTCCGAGCAGATAATGAACAGCATGGAGGACCGGCCCGGCGTGCGGTTTCACAGCAACTCGGTCGTTGGGGCCAAGCGCATGAAAATAGAGTGCGGCCATGATCGCGGTCATCGACGCACAGCTCGCCTGATGGCCGCCGACCTTGAGACCGTCCTCACTCGATCGGACATGATTTGCGTGATGGATCGTCCAGGAAGAGAGCCATCGCAGCCGCTCTTCGAGAATTTTCAAGGCATCAAGATCAGTTTCGACGGGCTTCAGCATGGAACGGGCCTGTAGCCTGACCTTGGCCAGTTGGAAAAGCGCGCTCCAAAGCGTTGACGGATTGGAGCGCGAAAAATCGGTGAGCTTCGCCTGGTTATAGCGCCGCTTTCGTATCGAGTGCCGGAATGGACGTTGAAAAGGTCGGTTGAACGAGCCTTACTTAAGCAGCTTCGGCCCGGCTCATGTCGAAACGGGCCTGCGCATCATGAATTTCGGCGACATGGTCGCTCGCCCAGGACGCGAGTGCGCAGACCGGGCTTTGCAACGAATGACCAAGTTTGGTCAGTTCATAATCGACCCGTGGCGGAATGGTCGGAGTGACCGTTCGCTTCACAAGTCCGTCGCGTTCAAGATTGCGCAATGTCAGGGTCAGCATGCGCTGCGAAACGCTTGGAATTTCGCGCCTCAGCTCATTGAACCGCTTTGAGCCCTTGCCAAGGGTCTGAACGACAAGAACCGTCCACTTGTCGCCAATGCGCTGAAGAAGTGCGCTGATCGTTCGGCAGACGGGACTGTTGGGATCCTTCATTGGTAGGTCACCTTGCTGATACCTTCGCACAGAAATGTTCGTGTGAAACAAAAACGTGCGTTCTTGTGGGGGCAATTCTTACGGTTATCTAAGGTGCCTTGGTAACAAAACAATACCAAGGAGGCAATAGTGACCATTCTTCATATCGATGCCAGCATCAATGGCGAAAACAGTGCAAGCCGTATCATCAGCAAGTCGATCGTCGATCAGCTAAGATCGGGCGCCAAAAAGCAGACATTCATCTACCGCGATCTTGCCGCCGACCCGCTTCCCCACCTCACGCTCGCGGCGTTCAGTGATACCAAGGTTCTCGATGAATTCATGAGTTCGGAGGTGATTGTCATCGGAGCACCGATGTACAATTTCACGCTTCCAACGCAGCTCAAGGCGTGGATCGACCGAATTGTGATTGCCGGGAAGACCTTCCGCTACACGCAACAGGGTCCCGAGGGACTTGCCGGGAACAAGCGAGTTATCATCGCTCTTGCGCGCGGTGGCTATTATGATCCGGGCTCGCCCGCGAGCAGCCTCGAGCATCTCAAAACCTACCTTTCTGGTGTTTTCAATTTCATCGGAATTGATCCCGAATTCGTTGCCGCAGATGGGTTGAGCATCAGCCCCGAAGAACGCATGAGATCGGTCAAGGCGGCACTCGGCGAAACGGTTCGATTGGCTGCCTGAAAGGGAGGTTTCGCTAAGCCTTTTTCAAACCGCTGTTCAGGAAAAGACGGCGATGTTAAGCCGCGGGCCTCACAACCCGCGGCAAAAGGCTCAAATCCCATGCATTCTCGTTCGAGGCTTGCGGCCCTTTTTCTCGCTTCTGCAGCGCTTTTATGTTCAACGCAGTCTCAAGCGAGTGCTCCCGGCTCACAGCCGCTTGCTCAGTCCCAGTTCGAAGGACTCAAATATCGACTGGTGGGTCCCTTTCGCGGAGGACGGGCAACCGGAGTTGCAGGTGTTCCTGGCGATCCTAACGTCTTTTATTTTGGAGCCGCCTCGGGCGGGCTTTGGAAGACAATCAATGGCGGAGTGACCTGGAAGCCCCTGTGGGACAGGTTTCCCGAAGCATCGCCCGCGGTTGGGGCAATCGCAGTTGCACCGTCAAACCCCAACATCCTTTATGTCGGGACCGGCGAAACCAATATCCGCGGCAATGTCGTGACTGGAAACGGTCTCTTTAAATCGACCGATGCCGGAAAAACCTGGAGCTATTCGGGTTTGAAGGAAACGCAGGTCATCGGCCGGATTATCGTCGATCCAAAAAATCCCGACCGGCTGTTCGTCGCGGCACTCGGCCATCCCTTCGGGCCCAACAGCGAGCGCGGGATCTTCCGTTCACAAGATGGCGGCCGGACCTGGCAAAAAATTCTTTACGTCGATGATAAAACCGGCGGCGTCGATGTTGCGTTCGAGCCCGGCAATCCGAAAATCCTCTATGCAGGGATGTGGCAGGCTTATCGCAAACCCTGGATTATGGAGAGCGGGGGACCCGGAAGCGGGCTGTTCAAGTCCGTGGACGGCGGCTCGACCTGGAATCGACTTTCCGGAGACGGTCTCCCCGAGGGAATTTTGGGGCGGGTCAACGTTGCTCCGACATCCAATCCCAATCGCATCTACGCGATGATCGAAGCCAAGAAAGGCGGTCTTTATCGGACCGACAATGGCGGTAGAAGCTGGACTTTGGTCAACGACAAAAATGATTATCGCCAGCGCGCCTGGTACTTCAACACGGTCTTTGCTGACCCCAAGGACCCGAACACCGTTTATGTCATGAACACCGCCGCCTATCGGTCGACCGACGGCGGCAAGACTTTCAAGAACCTCCATCTTCCGCACGGCGACGCGCACGAGCTGTGGATCGATCCCAAGGATCCCAAACGGATGATCAACGGCGATGACGGCGGAGCGACTATTTCGCAGGACTGGGGCGAAACCTGGTCGTCAGAGATGAACCAGCCGACCGCTCAATTCTATCACATCGCGACGGACCAGCAGTTTCCGTTCCGTCTTTATGGCGACCAGCAGGACAACAGCAGTGTCTCGATCGCGACTGCAGGTCTGTCGGGAGGCGTTGGGATCGAGGATTATTACGAAGTCGGCGGGGGCGAGAGCGGTTATATCGTTCCTGATCCGACCAATCCCCAGATCGTCTATGCGGGTGGTTATGACGCCGAATTGACGCGCTTTGACCATCGCACTGGAATGACCCGGGAGATCACCCCCTGGGCGCGCAACTCGATGGGCTGGGCGCCGGAAAATCTTGAACATCGCTTCCAATGGACCGCGCCGATCATGGTTTCGAACCATCCGCCGCACGCCCTATATTTCGGAGCCGAAGTTCTCTTCAAATCCACCGATCAGGGCGCGAGCTGGACCGTGATTTCGCCCGATCTCACGCGCAACGACAAATCCAAACAGCTCTCGTCCGGCGGTCCGCTCACCAAAGACAATACCAGCGTCGAAATTTACGACACCATTTTCTCGATTGCCGATGGAGTGGACGCAAACGAAATCTGGGTCGGGACCGATGACGGCCTCATTCAGCTGACCCATGATGGTGGAGCGCACTGGCTTGCGATCACTCCGCCCCAAATGCCTCAATGGGCAACGGTCGACATGATCGAGACCGATCCGGCTCGGCCAGGAACCGCCTATGTCGCAGCGGACCGCCACCGTCTCGATGATTCCCGGCCCTATGCGTTCAAAACCTCCGATTATGGACGCACCTGGACATCGATCACCAACGGAATCCCGCAGGATGCCTATGTCCATGTCGTTCGGGCCGATCCGGTCCGACGGGGTCTGTTATACGCCGGAACAGAAAAAGGCGTGTTCGTCTCGTTCAACGACGGCGGCATCCTGGGAGCCGCTTCAGCTCAATCTTCCGGTCGTCCCGGTCCACGACCTTCAAGTCCACGGCAATGCGCTCGCGCTTGCGACCCACGGACGCGCATTTTGGATCCTCGATGATCTTGCGCCTTTGAGACAATGGTCGGGCGCTCCAGGGGCGACAACCGCCGTTCTTTTCGCGCCGGCCCCAGTCGACCACACGGTCTTCCCTTCCCGAGGAGGCTTGAGATTCTTTGGCGGAGCCAATCCGCCTTCAGGGGCAGTCATCGACTATTGGCTTTCGCCAGCCTTTGGGACACCCCGTCCCGCCGACGATAAGAAGGATGCGTCCTCAAAGAAGTCCGACACTCCCGATCCGCTGGCTTCGAGAATGAAGCTCGAAATCCTTGATTCCAATGGTCAGGTCATCCGAACAATCCCCGACCCCAAGCCCGACGAGGAAGGCAAGCCCAAGAACGCCCGGCCTCGTCCGAATGCGCCCGCAAAAGCGGTCCCGGGTGAAGAGGAACAAGGTGATGAGGACGAGGACAGCGGGCCTTCAGCGCCGGCCCTTTCCCACTATTCCGGCTTCAACAGTTTTGTCTGGGACATGCGCTATTCGAGCGCGATCGCGATCCCGCACGCACCGCTCTGGGCGGGAAGCGTTCGCGGTCCGCGCGCTCTTCCAGGCGCATATCTGGTCCGTTTGACGGTCGATGGGAAAAGCGAAACTCAGCCGCTTGTCATCGTCCCCGATCCTCGCGGGACTTCGACCCCCGAGGCATTGAAAGAGCAGTTCGAGCTTCATCAACAGATCAACTCGGAATTGAGCGACGTCGATCGGGCGGTGCTCGACATCCGGGCGACGCGCGAACGGATCAAAGCTTTGAAAGCGTCCAATCCTGCCCTTGGCGCGCAGGCCGATGCGATCGATTCCAAAATGACCGCGATCGAAGAAGAGCTCATCCAGCCGCGCGCTCACGCATCGGAGGATGCTCTCAATTATCCCGTCAAGCTCAATAACATGATCGCGGCATTGGGCTCGCTCGTCGACGACGGCGATTATGCTCCAACGCTTGAGGATCAGCGCGAGTTTGGCGAACTCAAGAGCGAGGCCGATCGGCAACTTGCGGCCTGGAGAGCCGTAAGGAGCGGGGAGGTCGCAAGGCTTCTCGCTTCGTCTTTAAGCGCCGCCCACTGACCGACTGAAGCCATGAACTTGGTCAATTCCTTGGACCGCGACCCGTTGTGCAAGCGTTATTTGCGCGAAGGAGAAAATCATGAGCGATCTCGACACCAAGGACCGTGATCACCTCAAGGACAGCCAATATGCGTTCCCCAAGGAGCGCAAGGAGCCGATCGAAGACGAAAGCCACGTCCGCAACGCCATCGCCCGGTTCGACCAGGTCAAGGGCGTTTCCGACGACGAGAAGGACGAAGCCTGGAAGCGGATCAAGGCTGCGGCCAAGAAATTCGGAGTGGAAGTCCAAGAGAAGAGCTGGCGCGAGCTCGGGAAAAAAGACAAAAAGAGCTAGTCCGCTGTTTTAAAACTTGATTGCGCGAGACCGCTTTTGAGCGGTCTCGCAATCAAGCCGAAAGAAGCCTCAACGGATTTTCGATATAGGTTTTGAGCGTTTGCATGAAATTTGCAGCGTCCCAGCCGTCGACGACCCGATGATCGCAGCTGAGCGAAAGGTTCATCCGCTTTTTAATTGCAATCTCACCGTTGTCGGGGACCAGCTTTTCCTCGACTTTGTTGACGGCAAGGATCGCAACTTCGGGCCGGTTGATCACCGGGGTGGAAGCAATCCCTCCCATCGGTCCGAGGCTTGAGATGGTAATCGTCGAACCCATCAGTTCATCGCGCGCCGCCTTGCCGCTTCTTGCGCCCTCGGCAAGCCTGAGAATTTCCGATGCGAGCTGCCAGACAGTCTTGTCCTGAGCCTCGCGGATAACCGGAACCATGAGCCCATTTGGAGTTTGGGTCGCGATCCCCATTGCAACGCTCCCGTGGCGAGTCACGACCGAGCCATCATCATCGAAGGTCGCATTCAGCATCGGCCAGTCCGCCAAGGCTCTGCACATCCCCGAGATCAGAAACGGGAGAAGAGTGAGCTTGGGGTTCGATCCGCGGTCGGAATTCATCATTGCGCGCGTGTCCTCGAGCGCTGTGACGTCGAACTCCTCGACGAGCGTGAAATGGGGGATCCGCCGCTTCGCCTCCTGCATGTTTTCGGCGATCTTGCGGCGAAGACCGACGACTTTGATCGTTTGATCTGCGCGTTTTGATTGCGGCCGATTGCCGACGCTTCCTCCGTTATAAAGGAGAAAGGCATCGAGATCGGCGTGACGGACCCGGTCGCCAGAGATTTTGACCTCGCCAAGGTCGATTCCAAGGTCGCGCGCCCTGGCGCGAACTGCGGGCGAAGCGAGAAGGTGGCTCCTTGAGGGTTCTTTTCTTGCGACTTGGGGTTCGAACTCGGAGCGGAGGCGATGTCGCCACTTCATCGGCTTCAAAGTCGTTCGCCGTCACTGGAAGTTCTTTGGCAAGTTCCGGAGTTGCCTCAAGAGCGCCGTCACCGAGCGGCCGCTCGTCCCTGCTGTCGGCAACCGGTTCGTCGGAACGGTTGGCGCCTTGCGTTTCGATGACGGCGAGCACCGACCCGATCGGCACCTGGTCGCCGACTTCGCCGGCAAGCTCGACGATTTTGCCAGCGACCGGGCTTTCCATTTCGACGGTCGCCTTGTCGGTCATCATATCGGCAATCTGCTGGTCTTCGGCGATCGTCTCTCCGACCTTCACATGCCAGGCGACAATCTCGGCCTCGGCAATGCCTTCGCCGATGTCGGGCAGTTTGAATTCGAACCTTGCCATCAGTCAGCCATGACCTTTTCTAGCGCGCGCTTCATGCGCTTGGGGCCCGGAAAATAGGCCCATTCATATGCGTGAGGGTAGGGCGTATCCCAGCCGGTCACTCGCTCGATCGGCGCTTCGAGATGATAAAAGCAGCGCTCCTGGATGAGAGTGACGAGTTCGGCTCCAAATCCGCTGGTTCGCGGTGCTTCGTGGACGACCAGGCAACGGCCGGTTTTTTTAACCGATTCCTCGATCGTCTCGAGATCGAGCGGAACGAGCGTGCGAAGATCGATGACGTCGGCGTCAATGCCCTGTTCTTCGACCGCGGCAAGAGCGACATGGACCATCGTTCCATAAGCAACGAGAGTGAGATCTGACCCTTCGCGAATTCGGGCGGCCTTCCCGATCGGCACTTGATAATAGCCCTCGGGAACCTCGCTTGCCGAATGCTTCGACCACGGCTTGACCGGTCGATCATGATGTCCGTCGAACGGGCCGTTGTAGATCCGCTTGGGTTCAAAAAAGATCACCGGATCTGGGTCTTCGATTGCAGCGATCAACAGGCCCTTGGCGTCATAGGGTGTAGCCGGAACCACGACCTTGAGGCCCGCAATATGGGTAAATAGACTTTCCGGCGATTGGCTGTGGGTCTGGCCACCGAAAATTCCGCCGCCATAAGGCGTTCGGATCACCATCGGCATCGACCATTCTCCGGCCGTTCGATAGCGGATCTTTGCGACTTCGCTGACGATCTGGTCGTAGCCTGGATAGATATAGTCGGCGAACTGGACCTCGATCACCGGTTTGATCCCATAGGCTGCCATTCCAACGGCTGTTGCGACAATCCCGCCTTCACTGATTGGCGCGTCGAACACCCGCGTTTTGCCGAACCTCTTTTGAAGGCCTTCGGTCACTCTAAAGACGCCGCCGAAATATCCGACGTCCTCGCCGAACACGACAACATCCTCGTCGCGCTCCATCATCACCTTGTGAGCGTCATTGAGCGCCTGGATCATGTTGAGCGTGGCCATCAGTCACGCCCCTCCGCGAGGGCTTCGTCGCGCTGCTCGGCAATGTGCCAAGGCATGGTCGCATAGACGTCCTCAAACATGGTTTCGACATTGTCCTTGCCCTGCTGAGGCAGAATTCCGAGCTTTTCGGCTTCCTTTTGTGCGGCCCTCACAAAGGCATCGACCTCCGAAGTCATCGTCGAGTGGCGGTCCTCGTCCCACTCGCCGATTGCGATAAGATGCGCCTTTAGCCGATCGATCGGATCACCCAACGGCCACGCCTTGGCTTCCCCCGCAGGGCGGTATCCCGAAGGATCATCGGAGGTCGAATGACCTTCCGCGCGGTAGGTGAAAAATTCGATGAGGGTCGGGCCGCTGTTGGAGCGAGCGCGTTCGGCAGACCAGCGGACCGCCGAATAAACGGCAAGCGCATCATTCCCGTCGACTCGAAGCCCGGCGATCCCATAACCGACCGCGCGCTGCGCAAAGGTCGAGCGTTCGGCTCCGGCAATTCCTGAAAAGCTCGAAATTGCCCATTGGTTGTTCACGACCGCAAGAACGACGGGGGCGTTGTAAACTGCGGCGAACGTCAGCGCAGAGTGAAAGTCGCCTTCCGCGGTCGCTCCGTCTCCAACCCAGCCCATTGCAATCCTGGTATCGCCCTTGATCGCAGCGGCCATCGCCCAGCCGACCGCTTGGGGAAATTGCGTCGCGAGATTGCCGGAAATCGAAAAGAAACCGTGGCGCTTGTCCGAATACATGATCGGCAGCTGACGGCCGCGAAGATTGTCTCCGCGATTGGAATAGATCTGACACATCATCTGGGTCAGCGGATATTTGCGGGCGATCAACAGGCCCTGCTGGCGATAGGTCGGGAAATGCATGTCCTCGGAATCGAGAGCCGCGGCGGCCGCAACCGCGATGGCCTCTTCACCCGTACATTTCATGTAAAAGCTGGTCTTCCCCTGTCGCTGGGCGCGGTACATCCGATCATCGAAGATTCGAACAATGACCATGTCGCGAAGCATCGAGCGAAGCGTTTCGGGATCGAGCTTCGGATTCCATTTTCCGGCTGCTTCGTGATTGTCGTCGAGGACCCGGATCAACCCGGTCGTCAAAGGATAGGTCTCGTTCGAGGCAACATGCGTATCGGGCCTCGACGCTGCATCCGGGTCGGGAATTTCCAGAGCGGAAAAGTCAGGACTATCGCCGGGGCGGAGCAATGGCTCGGGCACATGCAGTGCGAGTTTGGGCGCGTTTCGCCTGAGGTCTGGATCCTTGTCGCTCATAGTCTGTCGGGGCGCTTAATCCGGTCTCGATCCCTCGGCAACTGGCGTAGTCAAGCACCCTTGTCTCTGCGCGAACGGGGTTGGATGTTTGACGCTGAAGAGAGGTCGGGGGTAGGGCGAAGCGATGGCCGAAGACCAAAACGATACGCCACCCGACAGACTCTCGCTCGATCCACGAAGCGATCATTTCGATGAATCGCTTCTTTCGCGCGGTGTCGGAATCAAGTTCAACGACCAGGAAAAGACCAACGTCATCGAATATTGCGTCTCGGAAGGATGGATCCGGGTTGCTGCCGGTCGAAGCCGTGATCGTTTCGGCCAACCGATGACGATTAAGATGAAGGGCAAGGTCGAGCCCTATTTCGAACGGCCCGCCGAGGACGAGAGCAAAAACTCCTAAAGGGAGCTCGTCGATTCCAATAGGACCGGCTCGCCTTTCCTTCCGTGGCGTCCGATCCTTTTCCCGTAATGACGGTCACGCACAATTGTTCGCGATTGTTCGGCCAGCACAGGTCGCCTTTGGCACGGCCACCCACACGCAAATGGCAAATGTTGCCACGCGCGGTTGGGAATTGCCGCCAACCATTGGGTAGCAAAATCTCCCACATCGCATCGATTCCAACTCAGTTTTCGCAGTTTTGCGGGAATGGCACGATCCTTGATTGGTAAGCTGCATCAACCTGAAAGCCAATGATCAGGTGAGAAAAGGAGAATTCAAATGTCGTCGCAGTCGCCTTTCACCCGCACGCTCGTCGCCATCGCAGCAGCGCTTGCAATGAGCACCATCGCGGTCGGCGCAGCCGTCGGTCCAGCGCAGGCCAATGCCAACAGTGTCAAGGTCAGCCTCAATGCCTGAGCTCGCAATTCTCGAAGCAAGAGTTCCAGTGAGAACCCCATCGCTCGCTGAGGAGAGAACGGCACCGCCGTCGCGGTTCTCTCCGGTTGCAAGCTGGTTCAATGGTCCAGTCTTCAGCCGAGCGCGTGACATCTTTGCAGCCAATATGGCCGACCTTCTCGACCGGGCCGAAGATCCGGCGCGAATGATCCGAATGATCATCCTCGAGATGGAGGACACCCTGGTTGAGGTTCGTTCAACCGCCGCTCGCTCGATTGCGGACATCAAGGAGATGAACCGTGCGGTGACTCGCCTCGATGCGCTTCAGTCGGACTGGACGGACAAGGCCGAGCTTGCATTGTCCAAAGGCCGCGATGATCTCGCCAAATCTGCGCTCGTCGAACGACAGAAGGCCTCGGAAATGGCCGAAAGCCTAAAGGGCGAGCTCGAGGAGATGGACAAGGTGCTTCGCTCCTATGAGGCGGATATCGCAAAGCTCCAGTCGAAGCTTCGCGAAGCCCGAGCACGCCAGAACGCAATTGCCGTTCGGTTTGAGAGCGCAGTCAAGAGAGCAAGGGCTCGTGAAATCATTCACGGCAGCCGCACTGAAGATGCCTTTTCGAAGTTCGAGCTTCTCGATCGCCGCGCCGACTTTGCCGAAGGACGCTGCGATGCGCTCGGAATTACCAGCCTCGAAGACGAGATCGATCAGCTTGGGTCTTCGGAATCCATCGAGGCCGAACTTCAAGCCATGAAATCCGCGCTCAAAGCGCGCGCGAACTAAAGGAAAAGGAAGGGGAGTAACAATGGCCCGAAAGATTTACCCGTATTCGCTCGATCGCAAGGACGCGAAGGTCGCCGGCGTTTGCTCGACCCTTGGTGGAGTGACCGGAATTGATCCAACCTTCATCCGCATCGGGTTCGTCGTTGCCCTCATATTCCTCAGCTTCAAACTGACGCTCGTCGCTTATGCAGCGATCGGCATCTATCTCGCGGTTCAGAAGAAAAGGTCGATGACGACCGATCGGCACTTAAGCGACTTCGATCGAATGGGAATGGTCTCCAAGCGCAAGCCGAGCGTCCATGCCATGCGCACCGAATTTGACGAAACCGATCGAAGGCTAATGGCGATCGACCACCACATCACGACACAGAATGACGAGTTGGCGCGCGAAATCGAGGCGCTCCGCCGGGAGGAAAAGTGATGGACCTGCTGTCGATTGGAGTGATGAGTGCAAGCGTGGTCGTCGGACTTGGAGGTGCAAGTCTTGCAGCGCTCAAGGCCTGGGCCGGATGGCTCGAGCTCAAGAAAATGGAATTAACTCAGATCGCAGGAGAGCGCGGACTTCCGCCCGCAAGCGGCCGGATCGAGATTGCCGATCTTCGCGAACGGGTTCGAAAACTTGAGGCGATTGCTGCTGGAATCGACATCTAGACGATTATGAAATCCCCGCGCACTTTGCTCCCCAGTGCGCTGATCTGAGGCGATCCGGAAAATCCCCTTCTTCGGATCGCCTCTATTTTTTGTAAGAACAACGGTGAGTTTTGGTCGAACGTCGAAGCCCTTCGTCGAAACGATGCTCAGGTTCGCATTTCCCAACTCATAAAAACGAGAGGCTCGCGGTTGCCGAACCAGAAACATTGGGGAATAGTAACAAACGATGCCGAATTCGAAAAAAGCGCTCGTCGCACTTCTTCCATTACCGTTCGCAAGCCCAGCCTTCGCTTCTGACGTTCAATTGAGTGATCAGCCAACGATCATCGTCATTGGGACGCCAAACGAGAACACGCCCGCGAAACTTGAACATATCATGCCCGAGGTCGACGGGACCAAAATCACCGTCACAAAGAAGACCAGCGTCACCAAACTCGCTCTTCTTCCGACCATCGTCAATGACAATCAACGCGAGCTTTTCTCGCGAACGCCCGGCCTGTTCGTCTCCGAACAGCCGGCCGCAACCCAGTTTAACATGAGCTATCGCGGCCTCGGCAACCCGCAGGAATCGGAATATGTCCTCGTTCTTCAGGACGGAATTCCAATTTCGACCGACTGGATCGGATTTCCGACCCTTTACTACATGCCGCTTCCCCAATCGCTTGAGGAAGTTCAGCTCATCCGCGGCGGTTCAAGCCTCATCTATGGGCCCGAGCCTGCTCCGGCGGTCAACCTTGTTTCAAAGCGCCCGGCCGCAAACCAGCCGTTTGGCGGCTACAGCGAGAACGTCATTGGAAGCGACAGGCTTTTTTCGAGCTACAATACGGTCGAAGGCTCGAGCGGGCCGTTCTCGGCCCGGCTCGACTTTGGTTATGTGAGGAGCAATGGCCAGAGGGACAATGGCCAGTCGCACGTGGCGCAGGGCGATGCCTATCTCGCCTATCGACCGACCACGAACAGCACCTGGTTTCTCGATTTCCATGCCCATAACGCAAGCGCTGGAGATCCAGGGCGGTTAAGCTACGCCCAATATCTCGAAGATCCTGATCAGGCGGTCACTCCATTCAATCATGACTGGGTCCGCCGAACGTCGCTCGTGCTCGGAAACGACACGGATCTGCCGGGAGGATGGCGGTCCGAAGCGAGAGCGTGGATGACCTCGCAGGACCTTTATCAACGGACTGCAGCGCCGGGGCCAAGTCCCACGACAACGACTCTTCAGGACGAGAGTTTTCACAGCGAAGGACTCGACTGGAGATTGCGCAAGCGCTGGGGCGAGGGAAATGCGCTCACGTTCGGAACCGTCCTCTATCATGACGATGCTCCGTTCAAACAATGGACCAGCACTGACATTACGGCCCCGCTTGGGAGCGATGATGGAAGTGCGCGCCTCGATCAGGCTCGCGACGACTGGTATGGTTCAATCTTTGTTGAAAGTGTCTTCCGACTTCCCGGGCGATGGCACATCGTCCCCTCGTTCCGGATCGACCACGAATATATCGATATCGACGAAAGCGTCCGACCGCCCAACCTCGTTCGGCCGCTCATCGATCAATCGGTCAGTCGGACGGTACCCATGGCAGCCCTTGGGGCGGGCTTTGACTTTGGCAACCAGAACGAAACCTATTTCAGCGTGAGCCAGGGCTATCGCCCGGTCCGGTTCTTCGATGTCGCATCGCCCTTTTCGAACGTCGATCCGGGCGCGATTCCAGCCGTTTCCAAATCGCTTTCGTTTGAAGCGGGAGTCCATGGAACTCCGGTCAAAGGCCTGTTCTATGACGCAAGTCTGTTCCAGATCGACTTCACGAACAGAATTGAGACGATCGTGATCTCGCCCGTGGAGTCCTTGTTTCAGAACAGCGGGAACACGCGAAGCCGCGGCTTCGAAGGGGAAGTCTCCTATGATTTTCTCGCGTCTCGCGGCGGACCCCTCCATTTGAGCATGTTCGGAAACGTCAGTCTTCTCAATGCTGTCTTCACCAAGAGCGACCTTGGCAATCAGGTCGGGAAAAAGCCCGCTTTTTCTCCGTCCGTCACTGCAAAATACGGATTGACCTTGAGGCACGACGGACGCTTCGACATCAGCCTCGCGGGGCAAAGCCTCACCAGCCAGTATTTTCAGGATTCCGATCTTCCCGTGGGGACGCCGGCGAGCGTCAATTATATTCCGGCCAAAATTCCCGCTTATACCGTTTTTGATCTGTCGTCGGACTGGCAGATCAGCCGAACGCTCCGGCTTCTTGGTGGAATCTCGAACCTTACCAACAAGAAATATTATAACCGGGTTTTCCAGAACGGGATCGAGCCTGGCGCAGGGCGGACCGTTTATGCCGGAATTGCAACCGGCTTCTGAGCAAGCGTCCAGGGCCCGTTCAAAACCCTTTGGTCGAACGGAAAGGAAGTTCGGACGAGCTTGGGTTTGGCCTTCGCCTCCTCGTCCGCTAGTTGGCACCGCCATGGGCCATTCTCATGATCATCATCACCATCATTGGACGGGTGGTCATTCCCATGGTCACGATCATCATCATCCGCGCGATTTCACGAGCGCTTTTGCGGTCGGGATTGCTCTTAATATCGGGATTGTCCTGATCGAGGCGGTCTTCGGTTTTCTTTCGGGCTCGATGGCGCTCATTGCGGATGCCGGGCACAATCTCTCGGACGGCCTGGGCTTGGTTGTCGGGTTGACCGGAGTGGTGATGGCGAAGCGATCGCCGTCCCGTCGGTTCACCTATGGACTGAAGAAGGCTTCGATCCTCGCTGCCCTCACCAATGCGCTCGTCCTTCTCATTGCGGTTGGAGCGATCGCCTCGGAATCAATCCATCGCCTGATCATTTCCGCGCACACCGAACCGCACACGATGATCTGGGTCGGAGCAGTTGCAATTCTGTTCAACGGATTGACCGCGCTGATGTTTGCAAGAGGCCGGGCAAGCGACATCAATGTCCGCGCTGCATTTCAGCACATGGCCGCGGACGCAGCGATTTCCGCAGGGGTGGTCGTCGCCGGGGCATTGATCATTTGGACCGGACAGCAGTGGCTCGATCCTGCAATGAGCCTACTTGTTGCAGCGGTCATTTTGTGGGGAAGCATCGGACTTTTGAGAGAATCCATCGGAATGTCGCTCATGGGCGTTCCGGCGAGCATCGACCTGGAAGAAGTCGAAGCCGAGCTCTCGCAGTTAAGCGGCGTCGATACGGTTCATGATCTTCACGTCTGGCCGCTCAGCACTACAGAAACCGCGCTCACCGCGCATCTCGTCGCGCCAACGATCGGATCGACGGATATTCTCCTGACGACTGCGCGTCAGATGCTTCATGAGCGCTTCCGAATTGTTCACTGCACGCTTCAGGTCGAACGCGTTCACCTTAAGGATACGGATTGTTGAATGGCGAATGTAACGTTTCTCGAATGTTCCCTGACGGGTGAGCGATACGAAGCTGGCCGTCCGCACAACCTCAGCCGGGCGGGAAAGCCGCTCCTTGTTCGTTATGACCTCGAGGCTGCACGGCGAACGCTCAATCCCAAGAGCCTTGCCGAGCGAGCGCCGGGCATGTGGAAATGGCACGAACTTTTGCCCAATAATGGCGATCCGGTCAGTCTTGGCGAAGCGGAAACGCCGATCGTCGAGCTGCCTAAAACTGCCGAACGCGAGGGTGCCTCGACACTTCTCGTCAAGGACGAGGGTCGTCTTCCGACCGGCTCGTTCAAGGCTCGCGGACTTGCGATGGCCGTTACCATGGCAAAAGAATTCGGAATCGATCGCATTGCAATGCCAACAAACGGCAACGCCGGAGCAGCCCTGGCGGCTTACGGAGCGCGTGCTTCGATCGAGACGATCATCATCTGCCCGGCCGAAACACCCGAGACGAATATCACCGAGACCGCTGCCTATGGAGCGCGCGTGTTCGTCGCCGACGGTCAGATCGACGAATGCGGAGCGCTGGTCGGAAAAGGCGCCGCGGAAGGCCTGTGGTTCGACTGTTCGACACTGAAGGAACCCTATCGCCTCGAGGGCAAGAAAGTGATGGGTTTCGAACTGGTCGAACAGCTCGGCTGGGAGGTGCCCGATGCCATTTTCTATCCAACCGGCGGAGGAACCGGACTGATTGGAATGTGGAAGGGGTTTGATGAACTCGAAGCCGTTGGGCTGATTGGCTCAAAACGTCCGCGGATGTACGCGGTCCAGGCCGAGGGCTGCGCTCCGATGGTCCGAGCATTCGAAAACGGCGACGAGTTTGCCGAACGCTGGGACAATGCTGCCACCATCGCCACCGGAATTCGAGTTCCAAAGGCCGTCGGGGATTTTCTCATTTTGCGCGCAGTCCGGGAGAGCGGAGGCACAGCCATCGCAGTTTCGGATGAAGCCATTTCGAACGCGGTCGAGGACGCTGCGCGCGACGATGGTTTTCTTCTTTGCCCCGAGGGCGGGGCCGTCCTTGCGGGCTGGCGAAAGGCGCTGAACGAGGGGCTAGTTGCAAGAAGCGAGCGCGTTGTTTTGTTCAACTGCGCGAATGGAAACAAATATCCGCTTCCGGATCGCTCGAGGCACTTGTCGCTTGGAGATGCAAAGCCTGAGGCGCTCTGTTCATAGCGATCAATTCAAAGCGTAACGGCGTGCTCCTTCATCAATCCTCATATATGAAGAACCCCGCCAGACTAAAGCCTGACGGGGTTCCCGTGCTCCCGATCCATTGATCCGCGCCATCAACAGAGCCGATCCACCAAGCCTTTCGGCTTAGGGTTCCGCCCCGGAGGCACCGATCGGTGGTTCCGAAGCACATCCAATAGAACTCAATGGCGAGATCTTGGTTCCCCTATTCATGAGCAAGCGTCGCGTAAAAATCGCAAGCTACAACATCAACGGAATCCAGTCTCGCCTCGGGATCCTTGAGCGATGGATCGAGCAATTTGCTCCCGACATCGTCGCTCTTCAGGAGCTGAAATGCCAAAGCGAAGCTTTCCCAAGGGACGCCCTTGAGGCCCTCGGATATCAGGCGATCGTTCATGGTCAGAAAAGCTGGAACGGAGTTGCGCTTCTCAGCCGCGTTGGAGCTCCGGTTGAAACCGCCCGAACATTTCCAGGCGACCCCAGGACCGATCAGAGCCGCTACATTGAAGCTGCAATTTGCGGAATTCTCATTGGCAATCTCTATGCCCCGAATGGCAATCCCAAGCCCGGAGAGAAATTTGAATATAAGCTTGAGTGGCTCGACGCATTCCGCTCCCACGCGATGCAATTACTCGAAAGCAAGGCGCCGGCGCTTCTCATCGGTGATTTCAACATCATCCCGACACAGGAAGATGTCTATAAACCCGAACGATGGCTCAAAGACGCGCTGTTCGCACCCGAAGCGCGCGATCGCTATCAGGTGCTCATTGCCGACGGCTGGACCGACGCGATCAGAGTTCAACATCCAGACCAGCGAATTTTCACCTTCTGGCATTATTGGCGCAACAGCTTCGAGCGCGATGCCGGAATTCGGATCGATCATGCGCTCTTGAGCCCGACACTGGCGACGAAGCTCAAAAAGGCCGGCGTCGATCGCGTTCCAAGAGGTTGGGAGAAAACGAGCGACCATGCGCCGGTCTTTGTCGAGGTCGAGATCTAAGGCGAAGCTCTGGCCGTTCGAGCATTCGAGCTGCTAGGTCCAAGGTCATGAATTCGATCACCAGGAAAGCCATGAGATTGGCATCGCATTTCGCGGGTATTGAAGCCTGATGTTCGCCGGCGTTGAGCTTGGCGGAACGAAATGCGTTGTCATTCTTGGGAATGGCCCGGACGGGGTCATTGCCCGCAAAAGCGTTTCGACGACTACTCCTCAAGAGACATTGGGAACGATCGCCAGGACCCTTTCCGATTGGCAATCGAGCCACGGGTTCGAAGCGCTTGGAGTTGCAAGTTTTGGTCCTCTCGATCTCGATCCCAGATCCACTGGCTATGGACGTATCACTTCAACGCCCAAAGCCGGCTGGTCGAACAGCGATGTTCTTGGGGTGCTTCGCAAAGCCGCTGGAGTTCGGGCAGCGTTCGACACCGATGTCAACGGCGCGGCTCTTGCCGAAATGCAATGGGGATCGGGCCGAAACTTTGCGGACTTTGCCTATGTGACGGTCGGAACGGGTGTCGGGGTCGGCTTGATTGCGAACGGTCTTCCGATGCGAGGTTTTGCACATTGCGAACTTGGACACATTCGGGTTGCGCGCCTCAAAGATGATAACTTCAAAGGCTCCTGTCCGTTTCATGGCGATTGCGTCGAAGGCCTAGCGGCCGGGCCCTCGCTCATCGCACGCGTCGGTCTTGAGCGCTCGAAGGCGCTTTTGCCGGACGATCCTATCTGGACATCGGTCTCCTGGGCTCTTGCTCAGCTTTGTCAGGCCATTGCGTGTGCGTCCGCGCCGCGCGCGATTGCTTTTGGAGGAGGGGTCATTGACCACCATCCGCATCTCCTCCAGCGCATCGAAGCCATGCTCGTTGAAAGCCTCAACGACTATCTCACTCTTCCTCGCGCTGGTCGCTATGTTCGTCCGCCCGAACTTGGCCGGGACGCTGGCCCGCTTGGAGCAATCGCTCTTGCAATGAGCGCTTAGGGATTCGCTCCGACGAGGGCCTTGCCCTCAATCATCACATCTTCACCCGCTGCGACCAATAGACACTCCCCTGGCCGAGCAATCTGCTCGCCATCGCGAACGATCCCCTCAAGCGGGATGACGAACCGCTCGCGGTCATTCAGCGCATTGCGGTTGGTCTCGATAAGAATGAACTCGGGACCGTCGACCAGAACCCGTTCGGGCCCATCGGACAGATGCTGAGCCAATGCGTTTGGATAGGGTTCTCGCCGAGCAACTTCGAGCCCGTCTTCGAGGTGAAGCTCGCGCAGCCGTCCATAATCGTAAAGCCGGTAAGTGATGTCCGAATTCTGCTGAAATTCGAGGAGGGAAATTCCACTTCCAATGGCATGGATCGTTCCTGGAGGAACGAGAAAGAAATCGCCTTTTCGAACCGGGCGCCAATCGATGAGCTGCTCGATCGATCCGTCGAGCGCAGATGAGCGAAGCTCATCCTTCGAAACGCTTCTGGAGAGCCCAAGTCCAAGCGTTGCCCCCTCATCAGCCTGAACGATGTACCAGCACTCGGTTTTCCCGCGAGGAAAGCCACGCTCGTTGGCCTGACGATTATTGGGATGAACCTGGATCGAGAGTCTCTCGCTCGTGAAAATATATTTGACGAGCAGTTGCTGATTGTCTCCGCCGGTAAACCAGACTTCGCCGATGCGCTTTCCCTTTGGAGCATCGAAGATCGGCGGGAGCTCGGTTCGGCCCCAGGGTTTCTCGACATAGTTACGCTCAAGCCTCATCGAAGCGATCCCCGACCTGCATGAAAGAACCAGTGCCTCGCAGCCTTGAACTTTAAAAGCACCAAGACCGTCACTTTCCAATTCAACCGCTGCGATGCCCGTACTGAGTTTCGAAGCGCTTCTGAAGCTTAGCCAGAAATCGCATGGGACCGCCTCGTCTTGTGCGAGCGATGGTGCCCTGTCAGTCTCGCCTTTGAAAAATTGGGGAAAGCCAAAGCGTGCAGAATCATCGAACTTCAAAGGGCGTCCTTGGCGCCTATGCCGTCGTCACCTGTCTCTTCTTTGCCTGGGGGTTTACCACTTCGCTGGTTGATCCACTGGTTGCTGCGGTCAAAGGCATCTTCCATCTGTCCGATGTCGAAGCCCAGCTCTCGGCCTTCGCTTTCTTCATTGCCTATGGAGTGATGAGCCTTCCAGGAGCCGTCATTCTTTCGCGGCTGAAATCCGTTCCAAGCATCCTTCTCTCGCTCGGATTGATGGTTGCGGGCTGTCTCATCATGCTCGTCGCTTCGAACCTTGCAATTTATCCAATCGTCCTTGTCGGGCTATTCGTCCTCGCAAGCGGAATCACGATCCTTCAAGTCGCTGCGAACCCGCTTTCAGCCGCGCTAGGCGATCCCAAAAACAGCCATTTCCGGCTGACGTTCAGCCAGGCGTTCAACAGCCTTGGAACGATCATCGGGCCGTATCTTGGAGCATCTTTGTTCCTCAAAGGGATCGAGGTGAAGCAGGGGGCGCACGTTGAGGCCGCGGCGCGTTCAGCTTCGCTCGCCGGAATTGATCGGGCATTCTTCTGGATTGCGGGTCTCATCATTCTCATTGCGATCCTGATTTTTGCATCGCGCAAATTGATCGGGTCGAACGCACCCGAGACCCCCAACAAAACGGCTGAACTCGGGATCGGCGGAACGATCGCGGAAGCGTTCGCGTCGAAATGGGCATTGTTCGGAGGCCTTGCGATCTTCCTTTACGTCGGAGCGGAGGTGTCGATCGGAACCCAGATGACTCTCTTCCTCAACAGCACCAACGTTTGGAACATCTCACTCGAGCAAGCGGGAAAATTCGTCAGTCTTTACTGGGGCGGCGCAATGGTCGGTCGCCTCGTTGGATCCGTGATGTTGATCCTAGTTCCGGCGCCCCGCCTGCTTGCACTGTTCACCTTCATCGCTTCAGCGCTTTGCCTGTTCGTCTTTTCGGTCGGTGGAATTCCCGGCGGTTGGGCCGCGCTTTCGATCGGACTTTTCAACTCGATCATGTTCCCAACCATTTTCACAATCACGCTCGAGCGCTCAAGCGCATCGGATGAGGCCACCTCAGGGTTCCTGTGCTTTTCGATCGTCGGCGGCGCAATCCTGCCGCTGATCGTGGGTTTAGTCTCGCAGCATTCCAATTACGTGACCGCGTTCATCGTTCCGGCGATCTGCTATGCGATCCTTTGTCTTTTTGCGATCAGTGCAAGTCGAGCGCCAGCTCGCTTGCGCGAGGAACCGGCGGCGGCGACCATCCACTAAAACAAACCTCAGTTCTTTCGATAGCCAACCCAATCTCCGATAATGCATGGCGGGCCTGGAATGAGCGCGCCGATTTCGCGCACCCGTACCAGGTCGCCGCGGCAATATTGGCCAGCGATCGAGGGTTCGACGATTAGAGTAGCCATCGAGCGCAAGCTTTCGCACTGCGCTCCCAGATGGCTGACATAGATGACCCGGCCCGATCCATAAGCGAGCGTCTCGGAATCGATCGCCTCAAGACTGTGTTGATAGTCGCTCTTGATACAACTTCGCGGCGCCTCCGCGGTTCGACCCTGAATTTGGGATGCGAGCGCTGACAGGTTCGAACCATTTTCAGGGCGAGGCGCATCACTCGTACACGACCCAAGGAGAGGAATTGCGATCAGCAGCATCGAGCCTTTCATGGGGCACCTCCTTCAAGATCCGCAGCACCGATGATTTTGAAGCGACGTTCGTCCGCCAAGGACTTCAGCCGTCAAAAATAAGAGGTGGATTATAGCCACATTTGCTCTCTCGCGCGCTCCTCAAAATGCTTCGTTTAAAAATGCATCATCGATTGCGCATCGGCGAACAAGGCTTGTACTGCTACCCATGGCTCTGGGGAGAGGGACATGACGCAGACAAGCGCTGATCGGACAAATATCGGATTTATCGGAGCGATCGTTGCGGTTGCAACGATTGGCGGCTTCCTGTTCGGTTATGACAGCGGTGCCGTAAACGGCACTCAGGATGGTCTCACGAGCGCCTTTCATCTCGTTCCTGGAAGTTGGTCACCAATCAACGGCCTCGGCTTCACCGTCGCATCGCTTCTGATCGGCTGCTTCATCGGAGCATTCTTTGCAGGGCGGCTCGCCGATCTCGCCGGGCGGAGAAATACCCTGATTCTGGCCGCAGCGCTCTTTTTGGCAGGGGCGCTGGTTCAGGGATCGGCCCAAACGCAGATCGTTTTCGTGATCGCGCGAATTTGCGGAGGAATGGCGGTCGGCGCTGCGAGCGTCCTTTCGCCGGCCTATATTTCAGAAATCGCTCCAGCCGGAATTCGCGGGCGACTGACGACCGTTCAGCAGATCATGATCATTACCGGCCTCACGGCCGCGTTCGTCGTCAATTATTTCCTCGCTCAGGGCGCTGGCGTTTCAACGGCCCGCTTCTGGGGCGGAATTGCTGCATGGCGATGGATGTTCCTGATGCAGGCCATTCCGGCTGCGATCTTCCTTGTCGCGCTGTTCCTGATCCCGGAGAGCCCCCGCTTTCTGGTTTCCAAAGGCCGAACCCAAAAGGCCGAGGAGGTTCTGACGAGCTTGTTCGGAGCAGGGGCTGCGCGCGCAAAGCTTGCCGAAATCCGAGCGTCCTACAGTGAGGATCATCGGCCAAGACTTGCCGACATCAAATCGCCATCGGGCGGAATTCGAAAGATTGTCTGGGTCGGGATCATGCTCGCCGCATTTCAGCAATTCGTCGGAATTAATGTCATCTTCTATTATGGCGCGACCCTGTGGCAGCTCGCGGGTTTCTCGGAGAGCCAGTCGCTTGCGATCAACATCATTTCAGGGGCTGTCTCGATTGCTGCCTGTCTCGGTACAATTGCGGTCATCGACAAGATTGGCCGAAAGCCGCTCCTGTTGATCGGATCGGCAGGAATGGCGGTCACCCTTTTTGGGATGGTGTATGCCTTCAGCCACGGAACGCTCGATGCCAACAACAACCTTGTGCTCTCAAAGGGTCTGGGAACACTCGCCGTTGTTGCCGCCAACCTTTATGTGATTTTTTTCAACTTCAGCTGGGGCCCGGTGATGTGGGTGATGCTCGGCGAGATGTTCCCCAACCAGATCCGTGGATCGGCGCTCGCAGTCTCGGGCTTCGTCCAGTGGTTCGCAAACTTCCTTATTTCGTTCAGCTTTCCGGTGATGGCTGCAAAGCTCGGGCTGACGATTAGCTATACCTTCTACGCGGTCTGCGCGGTGATCAGCTTCTTCCTTGTAAAAAGCTTCGTTCACGAAACGCGCGGCAAGGAACTGGAACAGATGGAAGGTTAGCCGTCCTTCAACGACAGCGACGACAAAGGGCTGTCGGTCAATAGCGAACGCTTGGGCACGGGATCCCAGGGATCTTGGCAGTGAAGGTAAAGAGGTCTCCGATTGCGCTCTGCTTTGCGATCTCGCTCTGAGAAAGGCCCTGCCGGGCTGTCGTTGCAAAGCCAGTGCACAGACCAGCACCTCCGAAGGCCAGTTTTGTGATGTTGGCGACCGGAAAGCGCAAAGTCGCAAGGAGTTCGCCTTGAGGGGAATAGCGGCGTGCTTCCCACCCAGCGTAAAGTGCAATCCAGAGACAGCCTTCTGAATCGATTGTCGGGCCATCGGGATGGCCGTGCTTTGGATCGATCCTGACGAAGGGCTCGGGGTGGCTCAGCGAGCCGTCGCTTGAGATCTCAGCCTTTCCGATCGTTCCTTTGAGCGTATCGACGAAATAAAGGATGCGTCCATCGGGTGAAACGGCCGGACCGTTGGTAATTGCGATCGAGTGGATTTCAGTCGCTTCGATCTTTCCATCCACGAAGCAATAAAAGGCGCCGGTTTTAGCCTTCTCCGCATTGTCCATGGTTCCAAACCAGAGCCGTCCCTCAGGATCGACAATTCCATCATTGAGGCGATTGCTCGTGTGTTCGGGCCTAATTTTCGCGATGGCATCGAATGTGCCGTTCGTTTCATCGAAATGAAAAAGCCCCGACGGCAAGCCGACCACAAAGCCACCACGCTCGGCGGGAAAGATGAAACTTACCTGGTCGGGAGCCTTCCAGCTTTCGAGGAAACTGGGTACTGGGTCGAAGCGGTGGATCTCGTGTTTCTTGATATCGACGAACCATAACGCCTCGTCGCGCTCGACCCAGACCGGCCCTTCGCCAAGCTCGGCACCAAGAGCCCATGCGACTTTCGTTTCCATTGCCATGATCAGAACCTCGATTTTGAGCGACTGAGGGTTTCGAGCTCAGCTCTACAATTCCAACGGACGGGGCGTTTGAAGCCTTGATGAGTTCGATAGAGTTCCGAATTACAGCTTTATCATCTAATGGAAACTGCCGCCCAAGTCGGTCTGGCCCACAGCTCATGGATCGAAAGCCCGTGCACCGTTGAGGTTTCAATTCATGGGCACCGAGGCGGAAAGGCCACGGATCTTGATGGGCGAATTGTTCAGGACGCGACCTGACGCTCGAATGGCTTCAGAAACGCTCAAGTTCGAGGACCCCTTAAGCCTCGATCAGGCGAAAGCCGCTCCCGATGAAGATTATCGCTGGTATTTGAGCGCAATCGCGATCTTCCAGAACGAAGCGCGCTATCTCGACGAATGGTTGGCCTTTTCGATGCTCGAGGGGATCGGGCATGTTGTGCTCTACAACCATTTTTCGAGCGATGATTGCCGAGACGTTCTCGAACCCTGGATCGCTTCGGGATTTGTCGAGCTCATCGATTGGCCGGTTCCCTGGAAAACCGGCGCCCAGGAGCAAGCCTATCTCGATGCTCTCCACCGCCTCCGTGGTCGCAGCAGGTGGGCAGCATTCATCGATATCGATGAATATCTGTTTTCGCCGACGGGAAGGCCGCTGCCCGACATCCTCAAAAGGTTCGAAGGTTATGCCGGAGTGGTCGTCAACTGGCAGTGCTACGGAACGTCCGGTCACAAGTCCCGGCCCGACGGACTGACGATCGAAAATTATACCTACCGGGCTCGAACCCACTGGCCAAGAAACCGGAGGGTCAAGACGATCGTCAATCCAAGATTGGCACTCGAGCCGCAAAGTCCCCATTTGTTCAAAGTTCAGCCGGGAAGCGCCTTAGTCACCGAAGACTTAAAGCCAGTCCGAATTGTCCGGTCCGCCAATGGAAGGCGAAGGCTCAGGCACATCGCAGCTCGGCTTCCCTACCTCCCGTTCGATCCTTACGCGGTTACCCGGCCCTCGCTCGATCAGGTCTCGGTGTCGGATCTAAGGATCAATCACTATGTGACCCGCTCACAAGAGGACTGGAATTCAAAATACAAGGACCGGGACACCATGGGTGAGCGCGATCGTCGTTCGCATTGGCGCTACCACGACCGGAATGAAGTCGAAGACGACGTGCTTGCGTCAAAGGCAGCGGCTGTTCGAGCGATCATCGCAAAAATTCGCTCTCTTCAGGATTTTCTCGCCTGAAGATTTTTTCTCGATCGACACTGTTTCGAAATGTCACTCGAACGCCGATCGCTTCATCCCAGTCGCTGAAAAAAAAGCGCGGCATTTGGGAACAGCGAGCCAGACAAACACGCGATGAGTTTCTCTGCACCTGTGTTCTCTTCCGAAAAACTCAGAGTTGTCTTGTGAGCTCCTTTTCAAGTGGCGTGAGGGTTTCGCCTGCGCCGGGGGCCGGGACAAGAACCCCACTCTCAAAAATCGCCTAAATAATTGTATTAAAATAATATTTTAGTGGTGCCGGCTGAGGGACTCGAACCCCCGACCTTCGGTTTACAAAACCGCTGCACTACCACTGTGCTAAGCCGGCCCGGCAAGGCCGAGGCCTATATAAGTGCCTCCGAGCCTGTTCAACCGTTCATCCCTTAGGTTTCCGCAAGCTTCTGTCGAGCCCGAGGCGGAAGCCGGGGGCTGCTTCCGACCGTCAATGGGTCGAAAAATCTTCCTGGGAGACCACTTCTGTAGTCCTAAGCGAGAGAGGCAGGGGGTCTGCCGATGATGGGATAAATAGCAAGCTTACCGCTGTGCGCCCTTCCGCCCCCCGAAATAGGCCGCTTTCCGAAAAAAGCTGCGTCGCACTTCAACTGCTCTGATGCTTGCTCGGCTGATCTTATATCCGCGGGGCAGGAACAGATCGTTTTGGTCACCTGAAACGATGGAAGGACCATCCCAAAGCTGTCCGTGCGGGTGGGAAATAGCGAGTAATCCAAACGCCCAAGCACAACCCGCCGATCAACTGCGGATATCAAGCTATGTCTCCATTTTCGATCAAGGCGAAGTCGTCCGCTAATCTAGCAGTCGTTCCCGTCAGGGTCAGCGTCAAACCAGCTAAGAATAAGAAAGGCGCGACGAGAGCGACGACGACGGGCCATGTATCAGCCGCTGCGTCGCAAACCCTTGTCATCCTGATAAGCTAGCGAGGCGGCCTATGTTCGCAATGGGCCGCTGACGGATAGCGGGAGCAACGCCGTGTATGACCTGCAATGCAGCCACAACAAACATTAGTTGGGCGGAATTCAGATTGCCGTTTACTGGCAGATTCCTTCGTTGATGGTAATGCGAACTTTCCCCGACGCCGAACCGCCGTGGCCGTCAGATATTGTATACGTGAAGGAATCGGTGCCATGCGGAGCCAACGCGGTGTATTTCACGGTGCTGGCACTGACGACGCTTGGAAGCCCTTTGACTCCGCCGCTCACCGAAATGAGGGTTAGCCCTTTGCCGTAGGGATCGCCGTTATATTCGATCACGTTGATCCGTACGGTCCCGCAGCCGGTAACCGACGCGAAAATATCAGCCGCAATCGATTTGCTGGAAACGGAATCGATCACTTTGCTGTGGGAACGGCCGGCCGCCTCGGCCACGTCATTTGTAGCCACCGCGGCCGAAAACATGACCGTTGCAAAAGCTAATGCGAAAGAGCGCTGCAACATCCAAGTTCTCCAAACGCGATCCGTGGAAGGCTGCCACGCCAAACGCCCGTTTGCCATCAATTTCGACTTTGTTGGTTTCGCTTTACAGCATCCATTGAAGTGGCTCGTGCGACAATTCGCGCTCCACCTCTGATTCAAAGAATGCCGAAGGTCCAGCCTTCGCTTTGAGCAATGGTGTTTGTCAGCCCCAGCGGCGAAAATGCTCTCGGCTCAAACGAGAAGAGCGAGCGCATTCCAGCAGCAGTAACGATGGCATCGCTCTGATGGTCATTGGGCTCAAAGCAGAGCCGAGCGGGGCGACTTCCAAGTGCCTCGAGAGCCAAATTGAGTTCGCTTAGGCTTCTGATTTTCGTTCCTTTGAGACCCGACCGGAGGAGGTAGATTCGGGTATAGATTTCAACGACCGCACTTCCGCTTTTTGGAAGCCTGTCCATTGGCCAGATCGCGACCTTTCCATCGAGACGATGCAATAGCCGCATTCCTGCAAAGCTTGCCTTGGCGACCTGCGCTGCTCCAATCGCATCATAAGCGCTCGCGGTTTTTCGGCCGCCCTGCGCATTCAATCGGGCATCGCACTGGCGGAACCGGACGAAATCGCTTTTCACTCCATCGGCGATCCCGAAATAGAAATGCTTGCGGTGAACCTGTTCGAGGAAGCTTGCAGCACCAAGATCCTCATCGTTGCTCTTACTGTCGACATAAGCCCAGAAGTCTCGCGCATTGTCTGGAATATCGCGTTCCCCGGGAAGATATTCGCCGCGTTCGATCAGAGGCGGGGCAAAACTGAAATCGAAGCCGAACAATGTCGGAGCGCGCTCGGCTTTGCGAAGAAGCCAGGCAAGAACCTCCGTTCGCGACCAGATATGGGAAGGCCTCACTAGGCGGGGCGCGGCACTGCCGCGAGCTTCGGCAATCGCGATGCCCTTGTGCCGTTTGCCTTTGGCGCCTGACCAGTCAATCGCGACGAAAGAGGTAAAACGCTCGGTCACTTGTGTTGATATTTCCAAATCCAAAGGAATGCGGTGAAGCCGCGCCCGACCACCGCGCTCGCGTCAGTGTAGGTTCTCGAAAAGGACTTCAGCGCCGCTTTCTTGCCTTTGCAACCGGCTTTGAGGCGACCCAGTCACGCGAACGCTGAACGAGTTCGCGAACTTTTTCGCCGTCGTTGCTGTCATAACGGACGAGGATTGCCTCCCATCCGATATAATGGGGCGATTGCCAGAAGCTGCCCGGATCGACCTCTTTTAGGATTTCGATCGTGTCGAGATCCATCGCGATGCCGAACGAGTTCTCGGGCTCATGACTTCGATAGAGGAATGCTCGGCCATTTGAAGTGACTTTGACCGCCGGCTTTCCGTAACTCGTCCCGAGTTCAGTGTCGGGAAGGGTGAGTGCAAAAGCAATGGCCTCCTCGAACGTCATCAGACGAGCGGCGGCTGTTCGTCGCCTTCGCGCGGCGCTGGAGCCTGGCGAATCCGCCGGGGACGCGGAGGCGCCGCTGCTGGAGCATTCGTCTGTTCGGACCATCGTTCGAGCACTCGTGCTGCCGCATCACGACCACCAAGCCCGAACGCAATAGCGCAGGCGATCGCGGCTGAACCCAAAATCAATCCGAACGCGAGCATTACGATCTGGTCGGCAAGGCCCATGAAGGTGAGGCCAATCGCCGTGAACAATGCGATGATCGCATAGCGAATGATCGACTGGGCGTATCCGCCTTCGCCGGTCCCGCTTCCGACGAGCGCCGAAATGATCCGCGCAAGGAAAATTCCAACGACAATGATCAGAGTTCCGAAAATGACCTTGCCTCCAAGCTCGGTGACTTGGGCAAGGAAGATTGCAACCGTTCCTCCACCAAGCTGGCTCGCAGCTTCGATTGCTGCAGCAAGAATGACTGCAATCATCGCGATGTTGGCAATGATCCGCGACGGGAAGGCATTTGCCGGAAGGACGCCCATCGAGCGGATCGCATCATCGAAGCCGGTCGGCGGAAGAATGGCTTCGATAATGGTCTTTAGGAATCGACCAGCAACAAAGGCAATTCCGATCCACAGGGCGGCAGCAAGGACGTGAGGGATTGCAGCAAGAATCTCGTCGAGCATTGCCGTTGCAGGAGCAGCGATCGAGCTGATCTCAAGCGCCTGAAGGGCTGCGATCGCGACTGGAATGATGATCAGCGCGTAGACAAGAATGCCGGCGGCTCGCGCAATGCTCGCTCGCGTTGATCCAGGAATTGCGCCGGGTGGAACGGCTTCAGGAGAAGTCCGTACAGTTCCTTCCGTCGAGCCGATCCCGATCCGGGCAAGGAGCCCATCGACATTGGCTGCAACAAGGACGGTTTCGACGAGCCTTCGAACAATCCTTGCGACAACGAGGCCGATGAAGAAAATGAGCCCGGCAGCGATGAGATGCGGAAGAAATCCGAAGATCTCAGTCACGAGCTCATTAATTGGCGCGAGGATCTGGCCAACGCCAAGAAAGCGAAGGGCTGCCATGATTCCGACGAGCCAGATGATCAGCTTTGCAATCGTTCCGAGCTGATGGCCGATCGTCTCTTCGGGAGTTCCGCTGACATGGCGCCTGAGGGCAGGCGAGCGGTCGATCGCTTTCTGCAACACCCATTTGACTGCTCGAGCGACTGCCCAGGTCACAATGAGGATCAAAATCGCGATCAGAATCTTTGGTGCCCAATATAGGGTCTGCGTCTGCCAATAGGCGCGTTGATCGACCTGATACATCGGCGCTTGTGCTCCCTCTCCCAGGCAGGCCTTAACCCCCGCCCACTGGTCCGTCATTCAACTGTTTGCGGCGCTTGTCCCAATAGTCCAGTCGTTCTTTTATGCGCGCTTCAAAGCCGCGATCGGTCGGCTCATAAAAGCGTTGGGCTTCGAGAGTCTCGGGCCAGTAGCTCTGGCCCGAAAACCCGTCCTCCAAATTGTGGTCATAGGCATAGCCCGACCCATATCCGACCGTTTTCATCAGCTTTGTCGGAGCGTTGAGGATATGCATCGGAGGCGTCAGCGATCCGGTCTCCCTGGCGCTTCTCCAAGCGTTCTTCTGAGCGACGTAAGTTGCATTGGATTTGGGAGAAGTGGCGAGATAAATGCAAGCTTGAACAAGACCGATCTCGCCTTCGGGCGAACCTAAAAAATCAAACATTTCCTTTGCAGCAAGACACTGAAGAAGCGCGTTGGGATCGGCCATTCCGATATCTTCGACTGCCGCACGAGTGAGACGTCTCAAAAGATAGAGAGGCTCTTCTCCAGCAATCAGCATTCGCGCCAGATAATAGAGCGCGGCTTGGGGGTCGGATCCTCGGATCGATTTATGAAGTGCCGAAATGAGATTGTAGTGGCCTTCCCGATCCTTGTCGTAGACCGGCACTCGCCGGTGAAGCAATTCCGAAAGTTCAGAAGGCCCCAAGGGCGCCTCGATCTCGATCGAAAAGAGAGTTTCAACCTGATTCAGAAGAAATCGACCATCTCCATCAGCGCTTGCAATGAGTGCCTCGCGCGCTTCGGGACTGACCGGAAGGGCTCGGCCTTCGAGCGCTTCCGCACGCCCAACGAGTTCATCGAGAGCGTGATGGTCGAGCCTTCGAAGGATGAGGACCTGACAGCGCGAGAGAAGCGCAGCGTTGATCTCGAAGCTTGGATTTTCCGTGGTCGCTCCGACGAGAGTGACAGTTCCATCCTCGACATAGGGTAAAAAGCCGTCCTGCTGGGCCCGATTGAAGCGATGGATTTCATCGACGAAGAGCAAGGTCTTCTGTCCAGCGCGCTCGGCGGTCTTGGCTTCCGCGAAAATCTTCTTGAGGTCCGCAACGCCACAAAAGACCGCCGAAACTGCGACGAAACGAAGCCCGACCGCATCGGCAAGTAGCCGAGCGATGCTGGTTTTCCCGGTTCCAGGGGGCCCCCAAAGGATCATCGAGGCGAGCCTTCCGGCAGCAACCATCCGGCCGATCGCGCCTTCGGGTCCGGTCAAATGCTCCTGGCCGACAATCTCGTCGAGACTGACCGGTCGAAGCCGGTCGGCGAGGGGACCGCTGGCTCGTGAACCCTCGGCGGGCCGGCTTTGGATCTCATGATCTTGGAAAAGGTCTGCCATTTTCAAAACAAACATAAGACAGCGCACGAAAATTGCACGACCGGACTTGTTTATGATGCAACTAAGATATATCTCAGACGCATCGAAAAAAGGAGTTCACAATGCGCCATCGATTTCATGCCTGCGGAAAGCGCGGTCATTTTGAAATCAATCTTCCCGACGGTCTTCTAGCAATGCGCGGCGGAAGCCGCTGGCATGGCGGAGCAGGTCCGTTCCACTTTGAATTTGACAATGACGGCTGGAGCGGAAGTCGCCGCGGCCGGCGCTCGCGAAGGATGTTCGAAGGCGGAGAACTTCGCCTCGTCCTTCTCAAGCTGATCGCGGACGAACCGCGTCATGGTTATGATCTCATTCGGGCGATCGAAGAACTGACCGGAGGCGAATATGCGCCGAGCCCCGGAGTGGTCTATCCGACCCTTACGCTTCTCCAGGACATGGGGCTGATCGAACAAGCCGAAGGCGAGGGCGCTCGAAAGCCGTTCCAGGTGACAAGCGAAGGCCGAACGCATCTTGAAGAGCATTCGGACGAAGTCGAGAAACTGTTCGAGCGACTGGCGGACGCGAAGCCGAGCGAACCAACCTGGAAAGGATCGCCCGTCTGGCGAGCAATGCGCAACCTTGGAATGGCCATTCGCAACCGCCTAGGTCATGGCGACATTTCTGATGAGACTGTCCACCAGCTTGCAGAATTGATCGACGAATTTGCTCAGCGGATTGAGCGCTTGAGCTAAGCCTATTTTAGCGTCCGGTCATTCGCGCAAGTCGCTCGCGCTTGTGAATTGCGTGAAGGTAGACGCGAATGACCGCCGCATTGATGGCATCCCATTCCATCGTCTTTGCGATTGCGAGCCCAGCTTCACCGTGACGACGCCGAAGGTCGGGATCGAGCGCATAGGCTTCGAGCGCATCTGCAAATTCGTCGGCTTCGCCTCCATCGACGAGCGTTCCAGTCACGCCGTTGCGAACGAGGTTCGTTGCTCCGGTCGCTTCAGCTGCCAGTACCGGGAAGTGAACACGCCATGGCTTCAAGGGTGACGTTTCCGAACGCTTCGGTGATCGAGGGATTGAGAAACAAATCGCTGCTCGCAAGCGCCTTCGCGAGCGCGTCGCCGGTAAGTTCGCCCAAGAAAATCGCTTGGGGAAGTTGCTGTTCGAACCAGGGGCGTGCCGGCCCATCGCCGATCACCAGGACCCGGTATTTGATGTTGCGCGGTGCAAATGCATGAATGGCATCGGCGAAGACATCGAGGCCCTTCTCCATTACCACTCGGCCGAGAAAGGCGATCGCCATCTCGTCGTCGGCAATTCCGATCGAGCGTCGCCATTCGACATCGCGGCGCTCGGGATTGAATTGCTCGCGATCGACCCCGCGAGTCCAGATCGCAATGTCGCGGTTCATTCGCTGAACTCGAAGAATGACTGCAGTCAATTCAGCAGGAGCCATCACCACTTCGCAGCGATGATAAAATCGCCGCATGATGTTTCGCGCAATCGGTTCGAGCGCCTGAAGATGATAATAAGCGAGATAGCTGTCGAACCGAGTGTGAACCGAAGCGACTGCAGCGATCTTGTTTTTTCGCGCCCATGTGACTGCCCGATGGCCGACAATATCAGGGCTCGAGACATGAACGACGTTGGGATTGAACTCTGCAAGGTCGCGCCGAACGCGCGGCGGAAGAGCGATTGGAAGCCGGTATTCGGAACGTCCCGGTATTGGCACCGCCGGGATACTGACAACGTCGCCGATCGGCGGAAATGCCGGGCTGTTGGTCGTTGGAGAATAGACCCGAACCTTCACACCCTGACGCAACAGATAGCCGACAAGGCGGTTAAGTGCCTGGTTCGCTCCGTCACGAACATAGTTGTAATTGCCCGAAAACAGGGCGACGCGGAGGTCGGTCGGCTTCACGATGAGGGGCTGTAGGGGTTAATTCGTGGCCGTCAAATTCGGTTTGCCTCCGATTGCTCCAGCAAGTGCGCGACTGTTCATCCTTGGGAGTCTGCCGGGCGACGCCTCGCTTGCGGCCGGGCGCTACTACGCCCATCCGACCAACCACTTCTGGCGCCTCGTCGGACATGCAATCAACGAAGAAATCCAACCGCTGCCCTATGAAAAGCGACTTGAACGGCTTGCAGCTCACGACATCGGGCTTTGGGATGTGATCGCTTCAGCCAATCGGCGCGGAAGCCTCGACCAGGCGATCCGCGAAGCCGAACACAATCAAATCGCTCAACTCTTGAAGGATTTTCCCTCGCTCCAGGCGATCGCGTTCAATGGAGCAGCGGCGGCCTCCGTCGGTCGCAAGCTCATGCCCACAGCTTTGCACGCGCTCACACTCGTCGATCTCCCATCCTCGAGTGCTGCAAACACAAAGCCATTTGACGAAAAGGCGCGTGTCTGGACCGAATTGGCGCGGTTTTTGAACCGCTAGGAGTCTTTGGCTTGCGTCGCGCGGCGAGTGCGCCATGATTGTTAGCATGATTCCAACCGATGAAATCGAAGAAGCTGACGAGGAAAAGCGCCTTTCGATGGTCGATGAAGCGCTCGTTGCAGGAACGATTGCCAACACAAACGGCTTGTTGGTCATTCTTGCAAAGCTGGTCGCGAAGGGTGTTTTCGACAGCGCGGATCTCCAGGCATTTTCGGACAGCTATTCAAAGCCTCTCGACCATGTCGGAATGCGCGAGAATGAGCTCGTGACTCAAATGCAGGATCAGATGGAAGCGACCCTTGCTGAACTCATGCGTTATCTTAGCGAGCGCGAACGCGACAGCTGATCTTCCATTGCGATTGACTAGGGACTTTGCAGCCCACATATGGCCGCCTCTTCCGGAACATTCGGAACAACAGGGCCCCTTCGTCTAGCGGTCTAGGACGTCGCCCTCTCACGGCGAAAACACGGGTTCGAGTCCCGTAGGGGTCACCAATAGACGCTGCTCAATGAGCATTCGCAGTTGTCGTCGGAAATGGCGTTGCGCATCGAGAAGGCATTCGGCGTTCCAATGGACACACTGATGCGCATGCAGAACAGCTACGACATTGCAAAGGCACGGAAGCGTGAGGGCGAGACTGAGATTTCCCGATTCAAAGGATTGATATCTAAGTCGCGCGCCTTCATCACATCGGCGCGCTGGCGGTCGACGAAATGGTGAAGCTGAATTGAAGAGCTCGGCGCTCGATTAGTATTCGCCGAAGCGGCCCTTAACGGAGTTGATAAGCTTGGCGCTATCGAAGCCGACGCCGTCCTTAAACACGACGCTCACGTTTTCTATGTCGTTGATGTTCGCGGCAGGGTTGCCCTTGACGATGAAGAAGTCGGCGTCCTTGCCGGCCGCGATCGTGCCGATCCGGTCGGCAAGTCCGAGATAGGTCGCACCATTCAGCGTCGCTATCCTGATCGCCTCGACCGGTGTGAAGCCCGCCTCTACCAGCAGTTCGAGCTCGCGCTGGTCGCCAAAGCCCGGGATCACGCCGCCGTTGCCTGTCGGATCGGGGCCGGCCATCAGCAGACCACCTGCGGCGACAAACTCACGCTCAAGACCGAGGTCGTTCTTGTACGCCTGAGCGAACTCGTTGCCTCGCGGCGTACCCGCCCGGGCGGCGACGAGGTTGCGAGAGAATAGGTACGCCTCCTTCGCCTCTGGACTCAGCACATCCATCTGCCGCGCCTGCAGCGGCTCGTGTAGCGGCACGTTTTGCGCGAACACTGGAAGAGTCGAGGTGAGAGCGACACGGTGGTCAACGAGCAACTGGATCAGCGCGTTTGCTTCCGGGCTGCCGGGCGTCATCTTCAATAGCGTCGGCGTGCCCACCGAGTCTGGGCATTTGTCGGGTTGCTTGCCGGGGTCAAGCTGCGTGTTGACGAAGAAGCCGTGCTCCAAGTTGTCGATGCCGAGAGCAACCGCCTCCGGATAGGTCACCGAGCATAAGTGCCCCGTCAGCTTCAGCCCGTGGCTGTGCGCTTCACTGATCGCGGCGCCCAGCTCAGCGCGGGTCAAGTGCATGTAGGCCTTGAAGTCGTTCACGCCCTGGTCCGCCCAGAAGGCGACTTCCTTTCGCGCGTCGTCTGGCGAGCTGATCTGGTGGTTTTGGATGAAGAAGGTTCCGGGGCCTTCGAGATAGGGGCTGGTGACATCGAGATGCGGCCCGACTAAACGCCCCGCGTCGATCTCGCGTTTAAGGCTAAGGTCGGTGTACGGCTCGACGCTGCCGGTCGTGCGCATGGTCGTCACGCCATTGGCAAGATAGAGCCGTGGAGCGCTGAAAGTCATTTGAGGGATGATGATCGGCTGCTCGAAATGGCCTGCCGCGTCGAGGTTCGGACGCTGCAAATAAAAGAGGTGGTTGTGCATGCCAACGAGCCCCGGCATCGCCGTTTCGCCGCTGCCCTCGAGAATGGTGTAACCCGTTGGCACCGCTGAGCCGGGGGGCAACACTGCGCGGATTTTTGCGCCGTCTACCAGCAAAGTCGCGTCCTCGATCGGGGCGACGCCGGTGCCGTCGATGATGCGCAAATGGCGAATTGCGATGCGCCCCGCCGGCACATGGACGTAGGGCTGCACGTCGGGCCCGAGCGGCGGGGGTGGTGCGAGCACCGGCGCCGCTCCTGCGCCAGCGCCGATCGCGAGAACAGCCGCTGCGGCAAATGGCCGAAGGTTCATGAATCTTCTCCCCTTCGCGGCGTTAACACGATGAATGCCAGCTCGGAAGCATTGGCAAACCTTGCCGCCGCCGCTCATAGAGTGTCCTTCTTCCACCCGGACGTGATACGCATCGTGACGTGCTCCCGTCATTGGCCGCGGAAGTTCTGCGCGCGAGATTATGACGCACCAGAGATGCGAAATAATTTCGGCCGCCGCGGCGAGATAAATCCATCAAGCGAGCATCAAATGAGTGGTGAGCAAAACCTTGCACGATTCTTGGCCATGAGCGCCTTTGCAGGCGCATCGATGTCCGGCTCTGGGAGGATTCCAAGTGGTTTAGCTGAGCGCTTTAGAAAGGAGTCGTAGGCTGGGAGAAGGCGATCGAGAATTCGCAGTCTTTTGACGGTGACTTTTGCCCGTTTGATCTCTTCGGCGTTTAGCTGAGTGGTGAAGTCCAAGTCCGACAGTTTGGCCCAATCCTCAATCTCTTGGTCCCTGAAGCGATCGAAGCGGCGAAATATGTCATAGAGCTGCGCATACTGAAGCTTGGGCTCCAATGGGATGAGTGATCTCGCTTCACCGGTAGCCGCGTCCCACACGGCAAACTGAAGGTTGATTGAAAGAGGTGCCTCAAAGCTTTGGCGAAGAGCGACCGGTCCCTGAGCCTCATGAGTCAGGATCAAGTCGAATTCGTCCAGCCGGCGACGAGCACATTGTTCCATGTCCAGCCGATTGTCGAAGGCTGCAAGGTTATGCGCGAGTTCAGCATCTAATGCTTTTCGCGTTTGGCCCACCTCGCCGCGCTGGTGAATACTCTCAGCCAATTGCTGGGCGCCTAGCGCTATCAACACGCCAAGAACGATGATCCCCACCTCACCGACAAACTCGCGCCAGCCGTGCAGCGGTTTGGGCATTTGAACACGCATGCGCCTGGCCCTTTCAACGACGGCCTGAAACCTACCAGAAGAGCCTATGCCAGAAAACGGCAGGGCAAACTGGAACGCCTCCTCGCTCTGGTTTGCAGTTGCTGCAAAAGTCGCAGCACCAAGCTCCTTAATGGCGAACGCAGGCGCCCGTGTCCTTTGAATGTCCGGTTGTCGCAATGTCCCGCTGTGACAAGGAAGCCGGACGCAAGCTCTTAGTCGCGTCCCTCGGCAAGGCTTAGGATATTGCCGTCGGGATCCTTAAACCAGGCCGTCTTGAACCCTTCTGCGATATAGATGTCGCCTTTTTCTTCGAGGCCGGGGAGGTTGTAATGCTCGAATGAAATCCCTTTTTCCTTAAGTTCACGGACTTCCTGTTCGAGATCGCGGACCTGAAACGTGAGCGCAGTCGCCTTGTTGCTCCCGGCAAATTGGGACCGATAGACGTTAATCAGCGTGTCGCCGCTTTTCATGGTCACCACTTCGCTACCCATCTGGTCCTTGGTTTCGAGACCAAGTGTGTTTTCATAGAATTCGCGTGCGACGCTAAGGTCCTTGACCGCGATCATCGGTGTTGCGTCGGCGCTTCCAAGCATTGGATTTCCTCCGTTAGGGGCGACCAACCAACGGGGCGGCCGTTCGAGCGTTCCTCAAGCGATCATAAAAGCGGTCGTTCTGGTCGCTCGTGTGGGGTCGGTTCGCTCCGGTTTGTTAGCCGCATTGAGACTTTAATCGTTCCAACGTGCCGCTCCGTGCGGCCAACGCCAAACAAACAAATCGCCGCTTGCAATAGGAAAGCCGGCCGCACAGGGGTCTGCCAAGGGTCTCAGGACCGACGACTGGTCTCAATCGGATAGAAAGTGAAAATGATGAGCTTTGGAATCTGGGAAGCATCCGTACCATTGTTCGTGAATTCTCTTACGAACATGCGCGACTGGCTCGACAAGGCGGCAGAACAGTGCAGCGAGTCCGAAATTCTTGAAGCGCGCCTGGCGCCCGACATGAAACCGTTTCCAGCGCAATATCAGATGGCCTCCGATTCAGCGAAAAATGCGCTTGCCCGGCTGACGGGTACGGATGCTCCATCGATGCCTGACACAGAGAAGAGCTTTGCGGAGCTCAAGGATCGCTGCGATCGAACAATCGCTTATCTCAACGGCTTTGACTCAGATTCTGTGAAGGGCAGCGAAGATCGGGAAGTCGTCATCAAGTTTCCCAATGGCATGGGGTATCGCTTTCAAGGCGGTGAGTATCTTACGGGTTTTGCGCTTCCAAACTTCTTCTTTCACGTGACGACCGCATATGCGATCCTTCGAAATGCCGGCGTGAGCGTCGGTAAATCTGACTTTCTTCAGCACCTCGGGCCGCCGAACATCACCGCTTAGTTTGAGCGACCGCGCAACGGATAGTTCTAAACGTGACCGAGCGGGCGATTGTCGGTCGCGATCCCGCTTGCCTTCCCGCACTTGCCGATCAGGATCGAGAACCTTGGAGGAGGTCACGAGCAGACGTGGCCACCTCTCTTTCAAAGATGATCGAGCTTATGCGAAGACGTCCTCGAGATGGCTGACATCGTCGCCCTCTCGCAACTGCCTCAGCTCAACATAAAGCGACGGCTGGATCGCGCCCCACAACAGGTTGCCGAACGTTCCAAGAAGGATGCTTCCGATGACGTTTGCGATCGAAAGTTGCGTTGCGGTTGCCCCGTATCTCGCCAAGCCGACGTAACCGACCACCACGGAAACGATCCAATAAATGACGAGGATGATCAGGAACAGGCCGAAAATCTTCCAGCGCGATCCCTTGGTGAGTTCGGCGCTCCGCCGCAACGCATCGATCACTCCGCAGCGCTCGACAACCAGTGCTGGGACCGCAACGGCCCAGGCTACCATCAGCATGATGCCGGGCACGATCAGAAGAATTAAGCCAAACATGATTCCAAGACCGAACAGGATGCTAAGACCAATGAGTGGAAGAAAAACTCGCAAAGCCGTGGAGAGACTTTCGCCAAAAGTTGCTTGCCTTCCCTCGTTCGCGGTGACGACCGCTCGAGTCAGCGCTCCCTGAACGATCGCCGCAATGACAAGTCCAATGAGGCTCGACACAAAGGCTGCGCCAATGAAGGCGCGCATCGACGTGGCGCCCAGCTGGACCGCCCCCGGCGAACCCAGGCCGATACTCATGAACAGAACGGTCACGAGCAAGCCGGGAAGCGCTCCAATCACCAGCGCAATTCCCAAAGTCACGACCGGATTTGAAGCGACTGCCGAGGCGGCCCGTTGAAAAACGCGTCCGATTGACATGCGATTGTCGTCGTAAACTGGTGCAGCAGTGGCCATAGTTTAACCCCCAGATTGAGATCGTCATTGCTGCGCGCACAGCGAACCTGTGTCCAGTGTTTTCATGGGCTTGCGCGAATTCGGACCGCCGCTATCCCTAGCTTTGGGTAGGGAGGACAACATCAGCGGCGAAAGTCATGGCGGGGCTCAGTTCGCGCGCGCTTATGCCGCACTGCGTCACGATCCGTCAGTCCAGTTTAATTTGGCGCCGCAACCCATGCCGCCCCGAGCTCCACCATGGCTCAAGGCTTTTTTCGAGGAAATCGGAAAAGGGCTCGAGCTGGTCGGGCGATTCTGGATGTGGATCCTGAGCTTTCTCCCAAAATCCGTTTACCTGCGCGCTCTTCTGTGGTTCGTCATCGCACTTGGCGCCGCAGCGCTTGTTTTCGCGCTCTATAATCGCGTCCGCTTTGGGACATGGCGATTTCGGCTTCGGGCCCACGAAACAATCGAGGGGTCCCAAGCCGAGGACCAATGGACTCCATCGCAAACCGAAGCGCGTTCCTGGCTCGATGAAGCGGACGCCCTTGCGCAACAAGGCCAGTTTGCCGAAGCCATTCATCGCCTTCTGTTCCGATCCGTCG
This sequence comes from uncultured Alphaproteobacteria bacterium, assembly GCA_963703055.1. Lineage (GTDB taxonomy): Bacteria > Pseudomonadota > Alphaproteobacteria > Sphingomonadales > Sphingomonadaceae > Sphingomicrobium. Next base: position 2,292,866 of record OY969784.1, read on the forward strand.
AAGATATTTCAAGACGGCGACCAGCGCTCGTACGCCCGGCACTCACAAGTCGCGAACTTGCCGCTGCCGAGGGCATTCCAAGCCGCGCTCGGGAATTGTTTTTCAAAATCGCTCAGGTCGTTGAAAAGAATGTGTTCGGTGGAACGAGCGTCGATGAAACCCAGTGGCTCGACGCTCGGCAAGCCTATTCCGAATTCGCGCTCGCGGGTTCGTGGCACAAATGAGCAACCTTCCGATCCTGTCTTCCAAATCCGATGGCGACAGCGCGTTCAACCCGCGAGTGATGATCCTCATTGCAGCGATCGGCTCTTTCTCCTTTATCGCGATGCTTGTGCTCGGAGCTTATGCGCCGGACCTTCGCTCCGGAGAAAATGGCGGGACACACGCACTTTCGAATTCTGCAACCGGCTTCAGCGGGCTCGTTCGCCTGGCCCAAGCAACGGGCAAAAATCCAGTCATCGTTCGCTCAGTCGATGCCCTCGACAATGAGAAATCTTGCAGTCATTACGCCGGATCACGGCAACGTCGATCTTTCGGCGATCCTCGAGCGCCGCGGCCCACGCGCAACGCTTCTCGTTCTTCCCAAATGGGACACTAAGGCCGACCCCAACGTCAGGGGATGGGTGCGCGTTTCTGGGCTGCTCCCGGCTGTCGACCCGGCGCGAACGCTTTACCCGGGTTTCATCCTCTTCATTCAGCGCGTTCGAGGCAATCGCCAGCCGCTCAAAACGGTTCAGTTGGGAGCCCCTTCGGATCTTCAATTTGTGGCTCCCGCAATCGTCCAAAGCATGAGCAACAGCCAGCTTGAGCCAATGATCACGGATTTAGGCGGTCGAACCATCCTTGGAAAAGTGAAGGGCCGTAACCTCTATATTCTTTCAGAGCCGGACCTCATCAACAATCATGGCATGGGCGACGAGCGCCAGGCGCGAGCTGCGCTCGCGTTGCTCGATGATCTCAATAGTACCGGGGCATCTTCGGTCCTGTTTGATGTGACGGCCAACGGACTAGGTCGATCGCTAAGCCCGCTCAAACTGGCTTTCGATCCGCCCTTTCTTGCAGTCACTCTTACGATTTTTGCAGCGATGCTTCTTGCCGCATGGCAAGCGGCGGTCCGCTTTGGTCCGGTAGAACGGCGAGCGCGCGCGATTGCCTTTGGCAAAGCTGCGCTGGTGGACAATAGCGCGGCTCTGATTCGAAAGGCCGGACGCGAACGTCATCTTGGCGGCCGCTACGCTGATCTGATCCGCGAACGGGTGATTGCGCTCTTTCATCTTCCGGCGACAAGCGATGAACTCACTCTCAATGCTCGGATCGAAGCGCTCAATCCCAATCGAAGTTTCGCGTCAGCGGAAGCAAGCGTTCGCAAGGCTCGCAACCGCGACGAGCTTCTCGCTTCTGCTCAATCACTCAATCAATGGCTTGAGGAGGCCCAACGGTGAACATCGAAGACGTCCAAAGGCTCGCTCAAGCAATCAAGGTTGAAATCGCAAAGGCGGTCGTCGGCCAGGACGAAAGCGTCGATCTTTTGCTCGTGGCATTGTTTGCCGGCGGGCATGTGCTTCTCGAAGGTCCTCCCGGAACCGCAAAAACTCTCCTTGCGCACAGTTTCGCCGAAGCCGTTGGTCTCGACTACGGTCGAATTCAGTTTACCCCGGACCTTATGCCTGCGGACATCATCGGGGCGAATTTGTTCAATTTTCAAACGTCGAAGTTCACCCTCACGCGCGGTCCGATTTTCACCGAACTGCTATTGGCAGACGAGATCAACCGGACGCCTCCAAAAACGCAGGCTGCTTTGCTCGAAGCAATGCAAGAACGCCAGGTCACGATCGACGGCGAAAGCCATGAACTCAGCGACCGTTTCATGGTGGTCGCGACCCAAAATCCAATCGAGCAGCAGGGAGTTTATCCGCTCCCCGAGGCTCAGCTCGACCGCTTCTTGTTCAAGCAAAGCATGGAATATCCAACGCTCGAAGAAGAGCGCAAAATCATTGCGTCCCACGGCAATCAGAAAATGGCGATGGAGCCTTCGGTCTGGGGGGTTGAAAAGAAGGCGGATCGAGCGGTCTTGAACGAGGCTTTGAAGACCGTCGAAAACGTCAAACTGGTCGCCGAAATCATCCAGTACATCGCCGCCCTCGTCCGTGGCACCCGCGAAAATTCCGAACTTGAATCGGGTGCAAGTCCGCGCTCGGGGGCAATGCTCGCAGGAGCTGCGCGAGCACACGCGGCGCTCGATGGGCGCGACTTCGTCATTCCGGACGATGTGAAAATCCTTGCTCCAGCACTTCTTCGGCACCGTGTGATCTTATCGCCAACCGCCGAGATCAATGGCCGCAAGGTCGAGGAAATCGTCGCTTCAATCATTGAGACAATCGAGGCTCCGCGTTGATCTATCCAACGCGCTCAGCGGTCATTGTAACGGCCGCTGGCACTCCTTTTGCGCTCGCGTTTGCAGCCATCGAGCCCGGCCGTTGGTATCTGGCTCTCGTCTGGCCGTTGACGATGCTGCTCTTGACCGGGCTCGATTCCATTCGAGCGACTGCAACAGGGACCGCATCGGTTGAGGTTCCGCGCAATGCCTATGTCGGCGAAATCCGCGATTGTTCGGTGACAGTTTCAGAGGCAACCAATGTCCGGACGGCCTGGGTCGCTCTTAAAACCTCGCCGCAGGTAAAATTGGAAGCCCACGCAAGTGCGCGGATTGCGCTTCACGGCGGTCGAGGGTCCGTCGTTATTCCGATCGAGATGGCGCGAAGGGGAATTGCTCATTTCGAAAAGCTTTGGCTTCGATGGTCGGGCCCACTTGGGCTTGCCTGGCATCAGCGGACCGTAACGCTTAGCGCAAATTTTCCAATTCTTCCGGATCTTCGTCTGGTGCACGACCAGGGAGCAAGGATCTTCGAGCGCTACGCACTTGAGGGAATGATTGCTCAGCTCAGTCGTGGCGGGGGCTCGGATTTCGACACGCTCGTCGATTATCGAACGGGAATGGACCGCCGTTCGATCGACTGGAAACAGTCGGCCAGGCACCGAAAACTGGTTGCCAAACATTATCGCACGGAGCGCAATAACCAGATCGTCTTTGCGCTCGATACTGGTCGGCAGATGTGCGAACCCATCGCGGGGCTGGCGCGGGTCGACCGCTGCGTTTCGGCAATCCTTCTGACAGCGTGGCTGGCCCTCAAACTGGGCGACCGGATCGCAATCAATGCGTTCGATTCACGGCCGCGGCTTTCAAGCGGATTTGTCTCCGGTGGAAGAGCATTTGCCGAACTGGAACGGATCTCCGCCGGCATCGACTATAGTTCGGATGAAACCAATTATACCTTTGCTCTAACAACGCTTGGAGCACGTCTTAACCGCCGCTCGATGATCTTTCTCTTCACCGAATTTACGGACACGGTCTCGGCCGACTTTATGCTTCGAGCCATTCGCCGGCTCGTTGAAAAGCACCTCGTGATCGTCGTTGTCATGAAGGATCAGGAACTCGAGACGATCGAGAATTCAAAGCCGTTAGAGGCCGACGATATCACGCGCGCGGTCACCGCGGGCGAGCTCATCAAAGATCGCCAGATTGTCATCACGAGGCTTCAGCGTCTCGGCATTCACGTGATTGAATGTGAATATGACAAGGTCGGCGAGCGCCTTGTCGAGGGCTATTTCAATCTCAAGAAACGAAATCTTCTGTGACGATCGCGGTCCCTGAGCGTGAAACTCCAATGGTCAATGCCACGCGCTTTCGTCAAGCGCACCAGGGCGACTGGGAGAGGCTCCAAGGCATTATTTCTCACATTGAGAGAAAATCGCTTCGCTCATTGAGCGATGAGGATCTCCTCGCACTTCCGGGCCTTTATCGAACGACTTTGTCGTCATTGTCGGTTGCTCGCGACACCTCTCTTGATCGAGCGCTGATCACCTATCTCGAACAGCTTTGCACTCGCGCCTATTTTCAAATTTATGGAGTGAAGACGCCCCCACTTCGCCAGCTCAGCCGCTTCTTCCTCAAAGGTTGGCCCGAAGCGGTTCAAAGTTTGTGGCGCGAAACCCTGTTCTGCATCCTTCTGACATTTGGGGCTGCAGTCCTTGCCTATTTTCTGATCCGCACCGACCCAAGCCTATATTACAGCATCATTCCTGAAGGTCTCGCCAGCGGGCGAACTCCAAGTGCGTCCGCCGAGTTTTTGAGGTCAACCTTGTACAGCAAGGACAAGGACTGGCTCGGAACCTTTGCGACCTTTTTGTTCACGCACAACAGCCAGATCGCGATCTTCGCCTTTGCTTTGGGGTTCGCCTTTGCCGTCCCGACCGTCTTATTGATCCTTTACAACGGCCTCATGATCGGAGCGATTTTCGCGGTCTTTTCCGCAAAGGGTCTTGGCCTTAATCTCCTGGGCTGGCTGATGATCCACGGGACAAGCGAGATCTTTGCGATTTGTCTTTCGGGTGCAGCCGGAATCCGGATCGGCCTTGCTATTGCCTTTCCAGGCCGAGCTTCGCGGATGGACGCTGCGGTCGATGCCGGACGAACGGCAGCAACCGTAATGGCGGGAACGATCCTGATGCTCGCTGTTGCGGGTTTTCTTGAAGGTGTTGCACGTCAGACCATCAACAATGATTCCTTACGAATGTTGATCGGAAGCTCAGTCCTCGTGGCGTGGCTGGCCTATTTCTACGCCTTCCCGGCAATCCGGCGTCGAAATGGCCAGTAGCCTGTCCTCGATCCGCTCATTTCGGCGAACCTTCATCACTCCTGAAGGCGTCGACTTGCAGCTCGAGCTTGGATCGGCAGGCACCCGGGCCGGCGCATTTCTCATCGATCTCTTGTTCGTGGCGCTCATCCTCTTGGTGGTAAGTGGAGTGGTGCTTTTCGCCGCGAGCGGAACTCCGTCTTCTGGGGTCCAGCTCCTCGCTATCTTGTGGTTGATCGGCGCATTCATCCTTCGAAATGGCTGGTTTTCACTGTTTGAAATGGGAAGCCGCGGAGCGACTCCCGGAAAGCGCATCATGGGACTTCGAGTGGTCGCGAGGGACGGTGCGCGTCTGACTGGCGCTGCAGTGATCGCACGCAATGCAATGAGGGAGATTGAAGTTTTTCTTCCCTTGTCCTTTCTCGGCGCTCAAACTGCTGAGGGAACCGCCGATACCTTTCTCACAATTTTTGCATTGCTGTGGAGCGGAATTTTTCTGTTTTTCCCATTGTTCAACAAGGACCGACTTCGTGTCGGAGACCTGGTTGCAGGAACATGGGTGGTCACGACGGAAAAGACCGATTTGTCGTGGGACCTGGTGGGCGCCGATCGTCGACGAAGGCGGCTATTTTCGCCCGCTGCTCTCGATCTTTACGGGATTTACGAACTTCAGACGCTCGAAAATGTCCTTCGAAGTGAGCAGAACGACTCCATCATTACCGTTGCAAGGACCATCCGCGCCAAGGCCGGTTTAGCCGACGATGGCGACGACTATGGGTTTCTTTCGGACTATTACGCGGCATTGTGCGCGCATCTCGAGGGCGGCCTGATGGTCGGGCGAAGGCGCGACAGCAAACATCTTCGATAGTTGCCGCTCATCGGCCGCTCCGTAGCAATTGAGCGAATTCTCCAACCGAGCGCCCACGAGCGATTAGTTCACTTATGAGTTGGTCATTTTTCGGTGAGCCGGCGCGCCGCGGAATCACGGAAAATTCAGCCGATGAAGGAGTCCCTCAAAGCGCGGATGTGGAGTTCGAGGAGGGGGTTGCTTAACGCTCGAGCAGGAGATGCTATGAGACCCGCGTGATGCGCAGCTCGAGCACTCTTTCCGATCGGCAGGGCCTGTGGGCGTTTGGACTTGGAGTCATCGCGGTGACTGCCGGAGTCTTGCTTCACATTCCGATGTTTTTGATGGGCCGAATGACCCACTACAGGCTCGCCGGAATGCCGATGGGTGCCGAGATGTACACCGGCATGGCGGCAATCATCTTAGGGATTGCGATTGCGGCCTATGGTTTGCTTCCCAAAAACATTTCCAATCAATTGACTCAAAGCCAAAGGATCGTCGTTTCTCCCCCCGAAGACTTGCCGCTCTCCTGGCATCACTGGATTTTGATGTTCGTCCTCGTGATTGCGCTTGCAATTGACATCATGAAGCCCGCGAGCCTCGGCTTTACGATTCCCGGGATGATCAGCGAATATCATAAGACCAAGGCCGTTGTTTCGCTGGTGCCATTCTTCGCATTGGTTGGAACGGTCGCAGGATCGATCGTCTGGGGCGCACTTGCCGATATCTACGGCAGGAAAGCCACCATTCTTCTTTCGGCCGTCATGTTCGTCGGCACGTCCATTTGCGGTGCAATGCCATCACTCGCCTGGAATATCGGCATGTGCTTCATGATGGGGGCGGCGGCCGGAGGAATGTTGCCGGTTACTTATGCGCTTCTTGCAGAGATGATGCCGAGCCGGCATCGCGGATGGAGCCTGGTTTTGGTCGGCGGACTTGGTGCGACGGCTGGTTATTTTGCGGCGAGCGGTTTTTCTGCCCTTCTTCAGCCGCTCTTCAGCTGGCGGATCCTCTGGCTCCTGAACCTTCCGACCGGCCTTACCCTCGTTCTTCTTGGAACGCTCATTCCTGAATCCGCAAAATTCCTTCTCTCGCGCGGTCGTGGCGAGGAAGCACGGCAGGTCATGGAGCGCTTCGGATCGAGTGCTCGGCAAACCAAGCGCGCGGAGCAGATGGCTTTCGAGCGCGGTCCGACCGTTGCTCTCACCGGCCGGGCGTTTTTCGGCAAGCTGTTCGCATTGAGCTTGGCTGGGATCTGCTTCGGGTTGATCAATTTCGGATTGCTGCTGTGGCTTCCTTCAGACCTCGTCGCGAAGGGCTATAGTGTCGGCGTGTCGAGCAAGCTTCTCGCCGAATCCGCGCTCATTGCGTTTCCGACGGTCTTCATCGTCGCCTTTTCCTATAGTGCCTTAAGCAGCAAATGGTCGGTGGTAGGATCGCTTCTCGTTACATTTGCCGGGCTACTCGGAGTTCTTGAGGCTCGAGCTGACGGCGAGCGGAAGTCCGGTGCTTCCCGTCGCCTTGCTCATCGTTGGAACCAACGCATTGATTGCAATGCTTCTTCCTTATGCCGCCGAGACTTTTCCGCTTCGGATCCGCGGCCGAACCACGGGGATCGTTGCCGCATGCAGTAAGGCTGGCGGAGTGTTCGCTCAGCTTCTTGCAATTCTTGCGCTCGTTCCCAAGCTCTCTCTTGTTTCAACCATCATCATGGTTCCGACAATTGCAGCGTTGTTGCTCGTTGCCTGGTTCGGGAAGGAAACGCGCGGCCGAGACCTTCGCGATCTTGATCCCGACGGTCATACCTTCGCTGCAACCGGCCTCTAGGCCGGAAGCTCAAAGTTATTGGATTTTGGATTTCTTCGAACGCCTGTTTGAAACAAGAAGGGTTTACGGTTCTCCGAACTGATCTTTGAGTGCTTTGAGCGCATCGGATCGATCGGTTGTGAGCGGAAGGCAGATCGACTGAAGCTGAGCGGGCGGAGGCTCGTCTGAAAGATGCATATCCGCTCCAGTGCGCTCTGCAAAGGATCCTGCATATTCAAGGTCCCAGGCGAGATATTTGGCTTCCTGGACCGCTTGCGCAAATGCGAGGTGCCCTTGCGGACCCAAAGGCCCCTTCCACCATTCGAGCGCACGAAGCTGTGACCAGACGATCTGCTCGCGCGCCTGCTGTTGGTCGAAACGATTGAAGATTGCGTAGAGCATCGCGAACTTGGCCTGCTCGTCGGACGAGAACAGGCTGTTTCGACCGCTCGCGGTTGCCGCCTGCCATCGGCCGAAGAAAAATGGCCAGACCGGTGGTCGCGAAACCCAGGTCGGCTGCGATAGGAGCGGACCCTCGCCGCTTCGCTCAAGGAGGCCCTGGAGTTCGTCCAACCGCCGTCCGATGCAGGCCTGCGTCTTCAATCGCTGGCGGATAAAACCGACGTTGGTTCCCGCTTCCGCCCGCACATTCTCCCTGGCGGATTGAGCAAGACTTCGCTCATGAACCCCCTCGATAATCTGATCGGCCCCAAGCGCGATCATGACACCAAGAACGATGATCCCGACTTCGCCTGCGAACTCGCGCCAGCCATGAAGCGGCTTGGGTAATCGGAAATGCATGGCAATCGCCGCCCCCTCGTCCGTGCCAGCCTAGCAGAAGCTCCAAAGCCGGCAAACGGGACGAATTGGGTCAGACATTGCCGTGAGAAGTCCCGCAAAACTGTACGCAAATCGGATCGATCACGTCCACGTTGGAGAAGTCGCAAAGCGCGTGTGCAAGGCTTGGAGCGCGGGTCGTCCGGCTCCAAGTCTTACAATTGCAACCGAACATGGCTATGTGTTCGAAGGCTACTAGTCGCAAACTGACGGTCTACAGGCGCTTTGCGGCCCTTTTTCCTTCATGGCCTCTCCTAGCGCGAAGCGCACCGCTCATTTGGCTGCGCCAAGAAGGAAAACTAAAATGACGACCGGAACTGTGAAATTCTTCAACGAGGGCAAAGGCTATGGCTTTATCGCGCCGGACGGTGGCGGAAACGACGCCTTCGTCCACATCAGCGCGGTCGAAAATTCTGGAATGCGGACATTACGCGAAAATCAGCGCGTAAGCTTTGAATTACAGCAGGACCGTCGCGGAAAAATGGCAGCGGTGAACCTCAAGCCAGCCGAAGATTCGGCCGAAGGTGAAGCAACCAACGCAAACAACTCCGAGTAATTTTCTAGCCTTTTGAATGAAACTTCGATCGGCCCGCGATTAATGTCGCGACTGCCTGATCGTGCGTCGTCGCAACGTTCGCCCCTAAACAGCGAACGTTGCGACAACCCCAGTCAAAGCGATCGTGACTTTTGAGAGCTCCAATCGGTTTTGGAGCATCAAAGTTCGTTGTTTCGCTCCAAAACAGCCTTAGCGTTCGAAAGTTTTCGCGATTGAGCGAAATTGCTGCCGCACAATCGAATGGAGGAGGCGGATTCGCGACGCTTCCTTGTTATGCTATCCATGGATGAATGGGAGAGCGGTTCGAACGGCACCGGCAGCCTTGGCGCCAGGAAGAAATTCAGAAACTTCATCAGCTCGCTGGGAAGGGAATGTCAGTTCGTGCAATCGCCAAAGCCCTCACCCGAAGCGAAGAATCGGTGAAGGATCGCGCGAAGTCGGACAAGCTGAAAATTGCCAAGCTTCGCTAGAAATCAGTCGCGCGGGCAGACCCCCAATGGAATGCGGCTTTCCAACGAAAACATGATGAACCACAAGATCTCTTCGGGTTGGTGGTGGCTGCCGTTTGACGATGATAAGCAAGTGTGTCGCGGCCTGGAAATCGATCTGTTGGAGGAGGGCGCACCAGGATGGTGCTGAAGAGCAAAAGATCCACACTAATGATCGTCGGTCTGTTGCTGAGCCTTGGCGTTGGTCTTCTTCCGCTTGGGCGCTGGGGACGATATTATAGCGGCCTTGGCGATCTTCTTGGCGGCGAGGTCCTGTGGTGGATCGCTGTTGTTGTTCTTCTTCTTTATATCGCATTTGTCGAACGGCGACCTTTTGCATCGATCGGATTTTGCCGGCCGCGCATCAGCGATCTTCTGCTTGCGGTCGTCGCTGGAATTCTTCTGGTCGTCGGCATCACTGTTATTTACGCAGTTTTGTTTCCGCTTCTTCATCTGACGATGAATGCCGGCGAAATGAAGAAGCTTCTCGATACGCCATTTTGGTATCGATTCATCCTCGTTACGCGTGCCGCCGTGGCGGAGGAACTCATGTTTCGCGGATACCCAATCTCAAGACTGCTTGAATTCAGCGGCAGCCGCTGGCTCGCAGCGCTTCTCACATGGGCGGCATTTACCTACGCGCATCTTTCGAGCTGGGGACCCGCGCAGTTGATCGTCGCGGGCTATGGCGGGGTTATTCTCACCATCCTCTTCCTTTGGCGACGCAATCTCTGGGCGAACATGCTCGCGCACTGGATCGGAGACGGGGCCGGCTTTCTATTGCCGCGTTGAACAAGGCGCCTTGGTGCGTTTCTGATTTTTGGTTGAGTGATCACATTTCGAGCCTTGTGCTACGAGGGAGCAATGACAAATCTCTCGTGCCTATGCGGGCAAATTCAGATCAGGCTCGAAAAACGGCCCGAGTTCATCAACCAATGCAACTGCACACTTTGCAGAAAGACGGGCGCGCGCTGGAGTTACTTTGGCCCTGGCGAAGTCGTCGTCGAAGGAACCACGAACGGCTGTTCAAGGCCCGACAAAAAACAGCCGAACGCTGAAGTCCACTTCTGCCCAACCTGCGGCTCGACGACCCATTTCGTTCTAACCGAAACTGCGATTGCCAAATTCGGAAATACCATGGTTGGAGTCAACATGTGGCTGTCCGATCCTCAAGACCTTGTTGGCCTCGAATTGCGTTTCCCTGATGGTGAGAAATGGCCGGGCGACGGGGATTTTACTTATGTCCGAGAGCCTCTCATCATCGACGCGAATCTCAAGAATGAGAGACCGTCTCGGGCTGACGTCAGATGAATGATACAAAAGATATTCCAGGCGGTGTTGTCCATGATCTTCCCCAAGACCTCAAAGACGCGCTGACAATGGATTTTGAAGCCCGGGCAACGTGGGAGGATATTACGCCGTTGGCCCGCAACGAATGGATCTGCTGGATTCAATCCGCGAAAAAGCCGGAGACGAGGCGCAAACGCATCGACTGGGGCTGCTCGAGCTTGAGAGAGGGAAAGCGGCGACCATGCTGTTGGCCGGGCTGCACCCACAGATAGGGCTGCAGCAACCGATCTCGGTCCTCAATGTACGCCAATCAACATTTGCGGCAGTACAAATATGGACCGGTGCCAGTTTCGCGATGATTGATCGCTTTGCTCGTCAACGATCAGGCGAAAACTTCCGCAAGTTCGGTTTGGTTATCAAGGTCTCGACGCCTCGGTCAGGGTCCGCGCGTTCCTCGCGCTTCGCGGCACAGCATCCAGCTTAGAACTGCCGCGATAAGGACGCCGAAATAGCTCGCCCACATCGGAATGACATGTGATCCAAGGATGATCTGGAAGCGGCTATAAATTCGATAGAGATGAATAAGCGCCAGAAGCGCGAAAATCGCTGAGGCGATCCAGGTAAATGGTTTCGACATCGCGCCCCTCCAGTTGCCAATGAGGAAATAGCACAGTTTCCAAAGATCTGAAAAATTAAGGGGGTCTGCCGCCCGCGGTAAGACGAGAGGTCCGCCTTGTGAGATCAATCATCGATCATCGCTGAATTATGCTCTCAACCCAGGGTCAATTTGAACCCGACATGGCTCGCCTCAAACCCCAGCCGCTCATAGAAGCGGTGGGCATCCGTTCGAGTGACGTCGGACGTCAGCTGAACCAGTTCGCAACCCTTTAAAGCGCACGCGTTGATCGCCCATCGAACGAGTTGCTCGCCAAGGCCGCTACCTCTTTTCGCTCGAGAAATGCGTACCGCCTCGATTTGTCCGCGAAGCGCCCCCTTGCGTGAAATTCCGCGAAGGAAGCTCAGTTGCAATGTTCCAATGACCGCGTCTCCATCAACTGCGACAACCAGTAGCTGATGAGGATCGGCGTCAATCGATTGGAATGCGTCCTCATAGGATGTTTCAAGTGGAAGGCGCGCATCTTCTCGATGTGCGCCCAAAGGATCATCAGCAAGAAGCTCAACGATCGAAGGAAGATCGGCGGCGATGGCACGTCGCACAACAAGTGGCTCCATTGCTCGCGCCTAGCTTTCAAATTGGGCGCGCACAAACCCTACCGAACCGGTGGCCGGTGCGTTTTCGAATTCCATTCAGGCGGTCAACTAATCGGGGTGTTTTGAGCGATAGTGCGGGACCAGCATTGGGGTTTGAGCGGCGTAGCTGTCATAATCGGAAGCCCCAAGTTCAGCGCGAAGAAAGCGTTCTTCGCGATTTGCCTTCAATGCCATCTGAATTGTGAGAATTGCCGCACCCAGGAGTGCTGTGGGTGTCATGACCATCAGTGCAAACGACCAGGACGCACCAATGAACGCGGTATAGATTGGGTGTCGGACCAACGCATAAGGCCCGCTCTTCACAATCCGATGGCCGGTTCGAAGTTTGATCCCGCCGGACCAAAGTTTGCCAAGATGAATTCGCGCCCACCAGGCGAACACGAACGAACAAAATTCCAGCGCGAGCAAAAGGGCTGCGATGGCGCCGGGGACGTTCAAGAGCCGGTGAAAATATGGACCTTGGATGAAGAGCAGCCCAAAGCCGATAAGATAAACCAGGAGATCGCGAAGCGAGGATGATCGCGAAGTGTTTTTCGTTTCACGCGAAGTCCACGCGACCGCGATAATCCAGCTAAGATAAAAAAGACCCCAGAGGAACAGACCGGCAGACTGAAACGTCACCGTCCGAACCTCACCTTGAGCGCAAAACACGGCAATTGTCTCATTTGATCAACGGCGGCGCCTGGAAGACCTGGCATCATTCCTTACCGATCAGATCGGGACTGGCGCTTGGTCCAAGGATTGAACGGCAAACATCATGGCCGAACTTGGGCCAGCTTGGATCCGATGTCGGCCGAATGCCCAAGGCCGAGGCCTGTTTCGTGTAATTTGTCGCATTGAGATCAAACGTAGCCTCACGGTAGCGTGCTTGCCCGATCAAACCCTGCAATCGCAAAAGATCGTGTTCGTCGAGACGCGTTGCGCCGTCATAATCCTTGAACTGGAGCCAGACGTCGCGCTCGGCAAGTCTGTGCACCTCATTGTTCGCGAACCGATCGTAAAGGCGCGAATATGCGAGTTGGTCGGATAAGGGCATGTGGCTTTCGATTTCGACGTTCCGGCTCATCCAGACACTGTTGAATACCGAAAGCGAAAATGGAATCCCGATTGAGCCGTGCAAAGAAAGCGGATGTCCTTCGCGCCAGCTGTCGAGCCACGCCTGGAGCTCATCGAGCCGCCTGTTGACGCAAGGATCCTGCAGTTTGCGATAGTCGTAAGTCCCGATGTTGTGCGCGATTTCAGATTGGAGCGCGGCTCGAAAGTCCTTGACCTCGTGGCGCCAGTGAAGAGTTTCGACAATCTGTTCCGCGCCAAGCGCGATCAGAACACCGATGACGATTATCCCGACTTCGCCGACAAATTCCCGCCAGCCATGGAGCGGCTTGGGTAAATGAAAGTGCATCGAACTGGCCCCCAGCAACACTCAGCCTAACAGCAGTGCCGAAGTCCGCAAATCGCTTTCGCCCGGATTTTCAATCCTTAGCGTTCGAAGGACACATTCAAGAGACCGGCTAGGGCGCCGCGTTCGATGGTTGAAATTCGAGCGCCGACTGCTGCGCTGCCGAAAGGATCTTCTGAAGGGCCTTTTGAGTCCTGTCGCGATCGATGACGAGAGCAGCCGTTTGCGTGATGAGGTCAACAAGAAGAAGATCGCGGATCGTCGGCTCGCGGGGCTCCCGATGGTACATTGCAAAGGTTCCAAGGACCTGTCGGCCGCGGGTCAGGATTGGGATCGACCAACAGGCGTGAAGGCCGTGCGAAACTGCGATTTCCTTGTAGTCGGCCCAAAGTGAATCGGTCGCGATATCGGAAACGAAGACGGCCGCACCCAGATAGGCCGCAGTGCCGCACGAACCGGCGCAGGGGCCAATCTCGAAGCCCTCGATGGCATCGCTATAGGGCTTGGGCAGGCTCGGTGCAGCACCGTGGACGAGGTGTTTCTTGTCCGAGTCTAAAAGCAGGATCGACCCGAGAACGCCCGTCCGCGAGGTCGATTCAACGATCCTGATCAGCTCGGTCAGAGTCGTTTCAAGAGGGCTATCGCCAATTGCAAGCTCGAGCACCTTGTTGTGCGCGGATCTCAGTGCTTCGCTTCGCTTGTCGTCGGTGACATTATTCCCCTGAACGAAGATGGTGGGCCCATGGCCATCGTTTGGCGGAACAGGCTGAAAGACGAGATCGACCAGGACGTCCTCTTTGGATCCGTCGATCCTTGTCAAAGCGAGCGACATTCCATGTCCAACGAACGGCTCGCCTGAACGTGCGACGCTCTCGAGGATCTCGTCGATCCCCTGTTCAAGCAACTCGGGAAGAGCGCTCGCGAATGTCTTGCCGACAAGATCGGTTCTTCCCGCAAGCTCGTGAAACGCTTTGTTCGCAATGAGGATCTTGTGATCGGGGCCCTCGAGCAGAGTCATGAAGCCCGGCGCCCGCTCGAACATCAGTTGAAGCTGGTCAAATTCGTTGCTCAAATTCGAAAGCTGATCGAGCACAGGATCGTCCATACATCAATGGCGCACCGAAATCACTGGACTGGCAATGGTCACGAGCATCGATGGATGATTGAGCTCTGTCGGCCCCGCTAGAGTCCTCAAAGCTTGGGCATCGATGCGAAACTTCGAAGCGGATTAGGCTCGCTTATGAGCTTATGTGCACTTTAGTCTCGACTTTGTCGCTCGGTTAACGGACATTAACGATCTTCGACGCGTGAGTCGCTTCTTCGTTACGACTGTGCGTTTTATCGCGGCAAGGGGCTGGCGCGGATCGAAATGTTTAGCGTTGATGAGCAACCACCAAGGGGTGTGTGTGGCGGGAACTGACGTTTTCCTGTCTTATGCTCGGCAGGACCGGGCGACGGCGCGCGTCATTGCCGAATGTCTGCGCGCCGAAGGCTTCAGTGTGTGGTGGGATGCTTCGCTCCACTCGGGCGAAACATTCGACGAGGTGATCGAACGCAACCTTAAAGATTCCAAGGCAGTCGTGGTGTTGTGGTCGCCGGCCTCTGTCGCATCGCGCTGGGTTCGTGCCGAAGCGACGCTCGCCGACCGGCGCAACAAGCTCATTCCGGCGATCATCGATGCCTGCGACCGACCGATCATCTTCGAGCTTACCCATACGGCCGAACTCATTGGATGGAAGGGCGACATTTCCGATGTTCGTTGGCAAACCTTCGTCGAGGACCTTGGTCGGCTGATCAAGCCCGACGAGAGCGAAAAAGGCCCGGCAAAGGATCTGGGCAATGATCAATCTCATGCACCGATTGTCGCTGAATTCGGCAGCGTTTCGGACGCGGCGCGATCTGCACGCCAGCCGCTTCGAGCTCCAAGCTTCGAATCCGTTCCTTCGGACGACGCGCGCCGCGAAAATCTGCTTCAGCGCCCGAAGCCACTTGGGACGTCGTCACTGTTCGAGACCGAATTTCATTGTCTAGTAATTGAGAAGGGCGAGGCTCCCGAAAAAGCGTTTATCGTGGATTCTTCGGGAGCAAAGATCGGCCGGATGGGGCCCGCCGACATTGTCATTGCTCACGGGAGCATCTCTCGTGAACATTGCATCGTTGGAATGGCCAATGACGAGCTTCTGGTCACGGACCTGAACTCGACCAACGGTACCTTCATTGACGACGTTCGGATCAGCCGAGCGACGATCCTTCCGGTTGGTTCGGTTCTTCGTGTCGGAGAAATCTCCCTAAGACATGCGATCAAAACTGATGGCGAAGTTCGGCCGCAGGGCAATGTTCAGGGCGGACGGGGAACCGGTCATGTCGGACGGCTTGCAGCTGCCTCCTGATTTCCCGTTTTGAGATTGAGCACCGTGGTTGCGTCTAATGATTGTCCATCGGTCGTTCTGAATATCGCGATCACCGGTCACCGGGCGGCAGCTCTTCGAGCAACCCTCGTTCGAACTTTAAGACCGGTCGTTTACGTCGTCTTCCAGCAGCTTCGAGAGGCGGCGACGAAGGTTCTCCAGTCGGATTCGGCGCAATTACGCCTTCACACGCCGCTTGCCAGCGGAGCTGACCAGATTGCAGCCATTTGTGCCCGCTCGAGCGGCTATTTCGTTCGAGCGCTTCTGCCGTTCGAGCCTTCGGAATATCGGGTCGATTTCGCCGACGGCGAGGAGCTCGATATGTTCGAACAGGCACTCGAGGCCGCCGACGAAGTGTTTGTGCTTCCGGGCCGGCGTTCCGATGTCGAAGGCGCCTATCTCGCAGTTGGGGAATCGCTCGTTCAAACGGCGGACATCCTCATCGCGATTTGGGACGGAGAGCAAGCACGAGGGCCAGGCGGGACTGCAAATGTCGTTGACCTTGCTCTTAAGAGTTCGACGCCTGTCATTCACATTCATGTTGATCACACGTCCGACGAGGTCCGCGTTCGGGCACTGATCGACGGCGATCGAGCCGCGCCATTTGGCGCGTCGATCCACGATCCCAGGGTTTACAGCGAAGTCTTGCAAAGCGCGTTGGCGGCGCACCGGAACGGTCCTGGCGACCTTGCGGTCGCAATGAGTGCGAGCTGCTAGTTTTGGCGGATCAGAAACTGAATATAGGCTTTGGTCTGGTTCGCCTGCTTGATCAGTTTATCCGCTTCCTTGTCGGACTGAATGCCTCGCATCGAATCCTTGAGCGTCTTTAAATATTTATCATAGTTCTTGGCGAGCTGCACATTCTGCTCGTTGCTCGAGCGCATTGCCTGTTTCGCCATCGATCTTGCATCGTCGACCGTCGAATTGAACTGGGAAAGCTTTGCAGGCGAGACGCCGGTCGATGGCGAATCCGGCGATTCCGATTCGCTCGATGAAGAGCCCTTCGTGCTGGGTTTTCGGGCCGTCGCGGTCGGAGCTCCAGGATTTGATGCGGTTTGAGCCTTTGAAGCGGCTTTCTTCAGTGCAGTAAGCTGAGCTTCGGCAGCCGCGGTCTTCGCCTTTTCGGTTTTCAGTTCCGCATCGGCATTGGCCTGCTCGCTGGCACTGGGTGGTGCAATTGTCGGAGCGGCCGTCGGTGCAGCGGAATTCTCGCTGAAGTTCGTGACGGTATTTCCGCTGGTCGCCGAAGGGCCGAGCGAAGTGACCGTTGCCGGCGAATCCGATGCAATTGGAGCTGCGGCTTGATTGGTCGACGTATTGGGAGATGAGCCGCCGTGAAGTGAGAACCCGACAATTCCGGCAAGAGCGAGCACGGCAACTCCAGCGCCTGCAAGAAGAGCAGGGCTCCGCTTTGTTTTGGGCGTTGGCGCGAGAGGTGG
The DNA here is from genome assembly GCA_963703055.1 of uncultured Alphaproteobacteria bacterium. Lineage (GTDB taxonomy): Bacteria > Pseudomonadota > Alphaproteobacteria > Sphingomonadales > Sphingomonadaceae > Sphingomicrobium. The sequence goes on from OY969784.1 coordinate 2,309,902, forward strand.
CTTCCCCGCAGGCGCTACAATCACGGGATCGGGCGCGTCGGCCTCGCCCTCGGCTAAAAGACCGGGTTCGGCTTCGATTTTCTTCGAAGCGCCAGTCTCCTCATTAGCGCGCTTGAACCGCGCCGCCTTTGGGTTTGCAGGAACGCCCGTTTCAACGAGTTTAGGGTCCTGGTTTGGCGTTGGCGGGACCGGCGTGATGTCTTCAGACTGAACCTGCTTGGTATAGAATCGAGTCGCCTCGTCGGCGTCCTCCGATTCGCTTTCAATTTCCCTTCCGAACATCGGAAGCCATTCGCCGATCGACTGCGGACGATCCTCGGGCTTGACGATCATCGCAGCATCGATCGAGGATAAGAACCGTTTGCTGTAGCCGGGCCATTTTCCGTCCGCGAGCGGTTTCCCCAGACCAGCGTGGAGGCGCTCGAGAACCTCGGGCGGCTTTTGGCCGGTGACGCATTCGTACATCACAACCCCGAGCGCGTAGATGTCGGTCCACGGGCCCTGCGGATAGGTTTTCACATATTGCTCGATGGCCGCGTAGGGAGGTGTGTGAAACGTCACCTTCGTGCTCGTGGCTTCGGCAGTGTCGAACCGTGCAGACCCGAAATCGATGAGCACCGGTCGGTTATCTTCGGTGATGAGGATGTTGGGTGGCTTGATGTCGCGGTGCAGAACGCCAACGCGATGCGCCTTTTCGAGTCCCTGAGCGATCGGCGCAAGGATGTTCCACAGGCTGCGTTCGTTGAACCTGCGGCCCTGCTTGATCATCTTCGAAAGCGAAATTCCGTCCTCGAAGTCCATGACCATGTAGGCGGTGCCGTGAATCTCGAAGAGACTTCGAACACTAACGATGTTCGGATGCCGGGTCGGGGTCGAGAGATTCCACAAGAGCTTCGCTTCCTCGACGAATTTCTTGAGGCCAAGCGCGTGCACTTCTTCGGCTTCGGAATCGATCGGAACGACAGTGTCCTCGGCGTCGCGTTCGCTGATCGAACTTGGAAAATATTCCTTTATCGCGACCAGTTCATCGAAATAGATGCCCTTGGCTTTGTAGACTATGCCAAACCCGCCGACGCCTAGAACTTCCTCGATGCGCCATTCACGCAGCACGGTTCCCTGAGGGAGTGCTTTATTGCTATAAGGTCTGTTCATCGTCGTGCCCCGTCGATCGATGGTATAGGTCTTGAAAATCGCATGAACGACAAGCGATTGCTAGTCTGGGGTTCGGAGGGACCGCGAAGGACCATGCGCTTCGAGTGCGCCAGCCGGACTCACGTCGGATTACGACGTAAGATCAACGAGGATTCGATCCTCGCCGATTGCGAGCGCGGCCTGTTTGTCGTCGCTGACGGAATGGGCGGCCATGACGCTGGGGAAGTTGCAAGCGCGATGGCAACCGATGCCCTTCGCTGCTTACCTCACGTCCATGATCTCAATGTCTTTTCTTCTGACGCCGTCGATGCGTTGCGCGCGGTCAACCGCGAACTGCTCGAACTCGCCCAGTCGGGCGGAGAGGCTCGTGGAAAAACCATTGGGACGACCATTGTCGGCGTCATCATCGTCGATAACGGCTTTTCATGTTTCTGGATGGGGGACAGCCGCGCCTATCGACTTCGCGGCGAGGAACTCACTCGCCTCTCCCATGACCATAGTGTTGTCCAGAACCTCGTCGATGCGGGTTTACTCAAAGCTGAAGATGCCGACAGTCACGAAAATGCAAATCTGGTGACGCGTGCCGTTGGAGTCGATGAAAAATTCGAGATCGAAATCGTAAGCGGGACTATCGAGGCGGGCGACCAATTCTTAATTGCAAGCGATGGCCTCACGAGAGTTGTCCAAGACAAGGAATTGCTTGATGAACTCAAGCGTTCAACGCCGGACGAAGCTGCGGACAATCTCATTGAAACGGTGATCGCGCGCGGAGCTCCGGACAATGTTTCGCTGATCATCGTCAAGCTTGGCTAAGCGCTCCCGACGTCAAACCCTGAACGCGAGTTGTCGAAGGCTCCCGCAAGACAAAGAGATCGAGGCTTCAACCAATGCATTCTGGGGGCTGGAGCTTCGACGTGCGCCGATAATCAAGGAACGATCGGAAGGAACACCGCGCTTGGCGTTGCTCCGCCGAAGTAAACGCTCTCAACTGCCTTCTGATAATCGCCAGGTCTGGCATAGAAAATGTTGGGAACGAACGTTTGCGGGTTGCGGTCGTAGAGCGGAAAGAGGCTCGACTGAACCTGGATCATGATCCGGTGCCCGGGAAGGATCACATGGTCGACATTGGGAAGGCCGAAGCGATATTCCTCGACCCGTCCCGGCCTCAGCGCTCGCGGGTTTGCGAAACTGTCGACATAGCGGCCGCGGAAGATTTCGATCCCGATCGGAAGTTCAAAGCCCGACATGTCCTGCTTTGATCCCTGAGCTGCGCCTTCGGGATTTTCCGTTGGATAGACATCGATGAGTTTGACAACCCAGTCACTGTCGCTCCCGCTCGTTGCTGCGAACAGATCGACTTGAGGCGCCCCCATGATGTGAACCGGTTTCGCTAGCGCCGGTCCCGTGAAAGTAAGAACGTCGGGACGCCCATCGACGAACCTTTGGTCGTGAACGAGCCAGCTGTGCCATTGCTCATCGTCGGACATTTTGACTGGCCGTGGAAGGAAGGGCACGGGTTTGGAAGGATCGGAGATATAATCATCGTGCCCGCTTGCGGTTGGGTGATCGAAGCTGACCCCGTTCGAGGACGAAAGGTAAACCGGAGTCGGGGTCCCCATCGGCCAGCGCGGGCTTTCCTCCCACTTGTTGATCCCCGAGGCGTAAGTGAGCGCTGTTGGAGTGTGGGGATCGGGCGTTCCTTTGAGATAATGATCGAGGAACGGCTTTAGCCATTGGGTGCGCCATTGAAGCGCGGTGTCCCCGTTGAACGTCAGATCACCAAGACCATAGCCGTAATGGTTTGCTCCCGAATGCCGCCAAGGTCCAATCACGAGGTGAAGGAGGCCAGTTCCTTCATATTTGGACTTGAGCGCCTTGTAGACCGCTGGCGCACCATAGCTGTCCTCCTGGTCCCACTCGCCGACTTCGAGCATGGTTGGAACGGTAAGCGGTCGAGCGGCGAGCCATTTGTCGACCGCCTGAAGCGACCAGAAGTCGGTATAGGCCGGATTTTGAAACAGCTTCTGGACGAAGGGGACGTTTTCGATCCCGTAGGCACGGGCAAAATCATCCATCGACCCGGCTTCGAGATAGCGCGTGTAATCGTCGTTAGTACCAACCGGGAGAGCCGCGCCGGCGCTCGCCTTGCCGGTGCTTTGCGAAAGCGCGAAATCGAGGCTTCCAACCCGAAACGCTCCATTGTGAAACCAGTCATCGCCGCGCCAGCCGTCGACCATCGGGCTTTGCGGCACTGCGGCCTTGAGCGCCGGATGCGGATTGATCTCGGAGGCAAGCGTTAAAAATCCAAGATAGGACGAGCCGATCGTTGCAACCCGGCCGTTGGATTGCGGGATGTTTTTTACGAGCCAGTCGATGGTGTCATAGGTGTCAGTACTTTCATCGATCCCGGTATGATTGAGCGGTCCAACGATCGGGCGGTTCATGACGAACGTGCCTTCCGAGCGGTGCACGCCTCGAATGTCCTGCTGGACGATGATGTAGCCGTCGTTGACGAACTCGCGGTACATGATCGGCAAGACGTCGACGATCGAGAGGCTCGGTGTGCGTTCGGTGCTCCCTTTAGCGTCGTAGGGAGTCCTCGAAAGGAGGATCGGACCGTTGGTCACGCCCTTTTTCATGAAGATCACGGTGTAGAGTTTGGTGCCGTCGCGCATTGGAACCATGGCTTCCCGTCGGACGAAATCGGCCTGGGGAAGAATGGGATTGTAGGATGCGACAACATCTGGAGTCATCGGAGTGATGGCAGGCGGCGGCGGAGCGGCCGCGATTAGGAGAAGAGCAAGGAACGAGGTTGCGGCGCGAAGCGCGTTGGTGTCCATGGTTTCGTCCGTAGAAAAGTGGAGTAGCGGCAGCAAGCGGGTCTCAATGAATAAGAGGGGCGAGTTGGGGCAAATGTTGCAAGGATTGAAGGCGCGCGTTCCGAGTTGACATTCGAGCAATCGCGTCAGGGCAAAATTCGGCAAATCCTAAAAGGGGTGACGGTTATGCGAAATTTGATGGCTTTGGCGGCTTTCCTGATCGCGGTTGGTCCGGCATCGATCAGCATTGCAAAAGCTTCGCCCAGGCCGGGCGTTGTGACGAAGGAATTGCTACGGACGTCAAAAACGCTTTCGGGTCAGAATTTGAAATGGGCAACGACCAACGGACAAATGGTCGCCTCCGTTACGGATTTTGCGCCCAATGGCGTAACGAGCGTCCACAAGCATCCCTGGTCGAGGGTCGTATATGTCGAGCACGGCCCGCTTTGGGTGACGAATTTCAACCGGCACAAGACCGATCTGTTTCAGAGCGGCCAGGTATTTGTCGAAGCGGTCGACGAATGGCACCAAGGCCGCGCAGGTCCGACGGGAGCGCGGCTCGTCGTCTTCGATGTGGTCCCTCAAGGCACAAAAAACGTCATCAATCGCTGACAAATCCGCTCGAGCGCGCGACGCGTCTTTGGCCGTCATTCTCAAATGGGAGCGTCACTCGTCGACCGGCTTCGAAGTTCGAGACTTTAGACCTATTCGATCCTCCGCCATTTTCATCATTGCGTTAAAGCGAGGATCGGCTCGCAAATTATCGAGATTGGGGTCGTTTGAAGCGAGCCGGACGATGTTCGCTCCAGCGTCCTTTAGGACAGTGCGGAGCATCTCGATCGCGGACTTTGGATCCCCGAAAACCTTGTTGAACCCCCAGGCGAGATTGTAGCGCATTTGAAGATTGTCCGGATCAACCAGAAGGCTCCGCTCAATCCACTCCTTTGCCTGATCAACATTGCCAAGCTCTGCAAGGCTCATTGCGCCAAAAGCGAGCGCTGCTCCATTGTCAGAATCGCGCGCCAGCGCCTTTTCGACTTGCTCGATGGTTCTACTCGCAACGCGCTTTACTGAATCGGCATCGTCCTTGGAATGATAATAGGCAAAGAGCATTCCAAGGCCATGATAGTCGGCTTCCATCACCTGGGTCGCTTTTTCGAGATAGCGAGCTGCATCATCTAATCGCCGCTGGCGATAGAAAAGACGTGCAGCTTCCTTGTTCACTTCCCAGGATTCGGGGCTGAGTTCGAGAGCAGCGGCAATTTCCGCATTGGACTCTCCATGACGCCCTTCCTCGGCAAGTCGCCACGCGGTGGGCAGATGGGCTTCCGCAATGGTCGGATCCAGTGACAGCGCGCGTTCGGCGGCAGCGCACCCGTCGTCGGCTTTACCGTCGCCTGTAAAGCCATGCCTTAGGTTTGCCTGGGCAAGGCCCATCAGTGCCCAGGCCTGGGCATAGGAAGGATCAAGCTCGACAGCCCGATTGCAGATTCGAATAACCTTCTCTTCGCGACGACGATCGCCGAAGTCGCCGACGATCCATGATTGTCGCGCCATCAGATAGAGGTTGTATGCTTCGGAATTGGCCGTTCCGCGGTTCTCGATTGCCTTTCGCTCGGCAGGAAGGAGCTTCAGTTTCAAGGCGTCGACGATGGCTTTCGACAGTTCATCCTGAATGGCGAAAATATCGGTCAGATCACGATCAAATCGCTCCGCCCAGACATGATCGCCCGAACCTCCATCGATCAGCTGAGCAGTAATTCGAACCCGGTTTCCGGCCTTTCTGACACTTCCTTCAAGAACATGACTGACCCCGAGCTTTTTGGCGATTTCACAAATGTCGACCGCGTGGCCTTTGAACTGGAACGCTGTGTTTCGGGCTGTCACCGAAAGCGCCGAAACTTTCGACAGATCGGTCGTGATGTCCTCACTGATGCCATCGCTGAAATATTCCTGTTCGGGGTCGCCGCTCATGTTAGCGAACGGAAGGACACAGACCGATCGGCGGGTTGAGGGCTCCTGTTTTTTTTCGTCAAAAGCCGGGGCCCCGGCGAGGTCCTGAACACTTCCCATCAGTTTGCGCCAGCCGGGCGAATGATCGTCGCCCAGCCAGCCGCTAAGGTCCGCGCACTGGATCTGATTGAATGGCAAAGGTGGGACCGTTCCATCGAGCCGCGCCTGAACGAGTTTTCCGTCGCCACGGGCGGTGTCGGCCTCGGCCCTAACCCAATGCGATTTCTCGGCCTCAGCAGACCAAAGGACAATGACTGCGCTGGCAGATTTGAGCCTCTCCGTGATGACATCGGCATAAGTCCGGTGCGCTGGAAGTTCATCGTCTCGCCAAACCGAATATCCGTGCGCGCGAAGAGCCTCCGCAACACGGCAGGCGTGCGGCTCGTCCGAACGCGCATAGGACACGAATACGTCCGTCATCCAGGCTCCTCGTTCGTCGTCTATCATCAGGAGTTCGCAAACGGAAACCGGTGTTTGTGGGATAGCGATGCGTCAATCGTCGCTGCCGTCAGCGCTTTCCCCGAGCGATCCGGAGCCGGTGAGGGAATGGCGGCAGCCTGAGCCGCGAAGGTGTTGGAAGCTGCCTAGCGCCTTTAGCGATGACAATTCCTAAGCGTCTCGAACCATCGGCCGTAGGCCGTTTTAACCGGGCGCCTCGGGGTTGGGGAACCTTTTTCCGGTTGTCATCATCAAAGCTTTCGCAGGTCAGGAGAATTCCCAATGCAAAGAGCCACTCTCTTCATCACCGCTGCCGCTTCGATCACATTCGCGTCGCCGCTCCAAGCAAGGGCGCCGACAGACCCGCAGATCGCGAACATCGCCTATACTGCGGGAGCTCTTGATGTCGCGGCCGGAAAACAGGCCCTCAAAATGTCACACAATGCTGCGGTTCGCGATTTCGCTCAGGAGATGGTTCGCGATCATACAGCAGTGAATGATAAGGCGCTTGCACTGGTCAAAAAACTTCACGTGACCCCCGAGCCGAACCCGACAAGTGCTGCGCTAACTAAAGCCGCCGATTCAGAACGCGCAAAACTTAGCCATCTCAAGGGCGCAGCCTTCGACCGAGAATATATCAATAATGAGGTCGCCTATCACAAGACGGTCAATGCTGCGCTTTCGTCGACGCTTATTCCCTCGGCGAAGAATGCGGAGCTCAAATCCCTTCTTGAGACCGGCCTCAAACTGTTCAAAGAACATCAGACGCACGCCGAAGAGGTGGCGGCGAAACTCAAATGAGATTGCTGGGCGGACGGGCTCGGATGTTCGTCCAGACAATTTGCGCGCTGGTTGGGCTTACACTTTTCCTGCCTGCGTCGGTGACTGCAGCTGTGCATGTCGTTGTGATCGATCGGATGAAATATGGCGCTGTCCCGCCGCTCGAAGTTGGCGACACGGTGATATTCGAAAACAAGGACCTCTTTCGCCACACCGTCACCGCGTCGAACGGAAGCTTCAATCTCGACCTCCTGCCGGGCGCGGGCGGATCGCTGCACATCAACTCGGCGGGTCGCGCAGTCTTTTACTGCAAGTATCATCCGGACATGCGCGGCATTATGGTGGCGAAATGAGAACGGAGCCAAATCTTGGGATCGATTACGCTTCGCTCTGCGACCTTGACCTCGCGAAGCGGTGCGCGAAGTGCGATCGCTTCGCTGTTCAGCAGGTTCTCAATGCAAACAACCAGCGGATGTTTAGGACAGCCTGGAGCATCCTTAAAAACCGATCGGAAGCGGAAGATGCCGTTCAAACTGCCTATGCGTCAGCATTTGCCAACATCGCTTCGTTCGAAGGAAGATCCAGCCTTTCGACTTGGTTGACGCGCATTGTTCTTAATGAAGCGCTGAGACGCCGCGCCATCGAAGAGCGCCGCGTTTCACGCTTCAGGAGTGAAGGCGTAGCAAACATGGACAGTTATCGCGACGCGCTGATGCGAGGCTCCGAAACCGAACAACCCGACGCTCTCGTGGCTCGAGAAGAGATCAGGAATATTCTTGAGCACGCCGTTGCTCAGCTGCCGACCATCCTTCGTACCGCGTTTATCCTTCGCGATGTCGAAGGCTTGAGCAATGAGGAAACCGCAAGGATCCTCGATATTCCTCCTGGAACAGTGAAGACTAGGCTTTTTAGAAGTCGAATGCGCTTGAAAGAGATCCTTGCCCCCGAACTTGCAAGCGCGATCCGAGGCTCCTTTCCGTTTGCTGGGAGTGACTGTGCAGAACTTACAAAAAGAGTGATTGGAGATTTGGGATTGTGAGAATCAAGCATTTTCCGCTGAACGCAGGCTCGAATATTCCTGTGCTGAGGAACTCGAAAGGGTTCAAGTTCGGGCTGATCGCAGCCTGCCTCATGAGTTTTAATTCAACCGCCGTTGAAGCGCAGGCAGCGACAGCGATCGTTGAACTCACCAACTTCAAATTTACGCCGGCTAATCTCGAACTCGTGGCCAACAGGCCCGTGGTTTTGGAGCTTCGCAATGATTCGTCGGGCGGTCACAGCTTTTCTGCACCGGAGTTTTTCGCAACTGCTCGCATCGGTCCAAACTCCGCTGCCCTGGTTCGATCGGGCGTCATCGAAGTCCCTGCTCACTCGACGGTGTCAATCAGGCTAGTTCCAGCTGCGGGGCGCTATTCGTTGAAGTGCAGTCACATGCTCCACGCGCTGTTTGGAATGAAAGGGTTGATCCTGGTTCGTTGATTGGGTCTGGCAAAGCTCATTCAAAGCGGGCGAGCTAGACCCCCGTTCGGCAATTTAGTCGCGCTTTCGCAACTTTTATCAGGCAACCTTTTGAATTGGCCCATTCTCGTTCTTGAAGAGTTCGTGAACATCTTCGGCTGTCATCGGCTCGGCGAACAGAAAGCCCTGGACGGAAGAACATCCGTGAGAGCGCAATTCGACGAGCTGCGCAGTTTCCTCAACCCCTTCGGCTGTCGTCTCGATGTTCAGCGCATGCGCAAGCTCGGTAATTGCACGAACGATTGCGCTCGCACCCTCACGAGTGAGAAGGTTCTGAATGAAGCTTCGGTCGATCTTCAGTTTGTCGAACGGGAAGCTTTGGAGATAGCTGAGCGACGAATATCCAGTGCCGAAATCATCGAGCGCGATTCGAACGCCAAGGGCCTTGAGGCCGTGGAGAAGTCTCAGTGTGGCTTCACTTCCTTCGAGGAATACCGATTTAGTGATTTCGATTTCAAGTCGCTCGGGTGCGAGACCGCTGGTCGAAAGCGACCTTAGGATTGTTTCGGGAAGCGAACCACGCAGGAACTGGATCGGCGAGACGTTGACCGCGACGCGAATGTCGCGTGGCCACCGCGCGGCCTGCTCACAGGCTTCCCGCATGACCCACGCGCCGATTGGGACGATCAGCCCGGTATCCTCCGCGATTGTAATAAATTCAGCGGGCGACACGAGGCCGCGTCGTGGATGGTTCCATCGGATCAAGGCCTCGAAAGAACAGATCCTGTTTTGTTCAAGATCGAACAATGGCTGATATCGGAGCGTGAACTCGTTGCGTTCGATCGCAAGCCGCAAATCGGATTCGAGCTGGTGGCGTTGCTGTGCCCGCTCGTTCAGGCTTTTCTCGAAAAAGGCATAGGTTCCCCGACCCGCTTCCTTCGCTCCGTAAAGTGCAAGATCTGCGTTTCTGAGCAAGGTGCCAGCATCGGTCCCGTCATAAGGCGCGATCGCAATTCCAATGCTGGTGGACGGGATGAACTCATTACCGCCAATTCTGACGGGCGCAGCGATCGCCTGAAGAATGTCACGTGCAAATCGGTCGATAGCTTCGCGGTCCTGGCCAATGTTCCGCAGAATCACGAATTCATCGCCCCCGAGGCGACCGACGAACTGGCCTCGTGCGGCTCGACGAAGACGCTGCGCCACTTCAATCAGCATCTCGTCACCTTCTGGGTGACCCAGAGTGTCGTTGACGACCTTGAAATCATCAAGATCGAGGCAGAGGAGTGCGAAGGGGCTTTCCTGCCCTTGTGACGCGCGGAAAAGCTCATTCAGATGCTGGTGAAACATCGCGCGATTGGGAAGGGCGGTCAGCATGTCATTGAACGCAAGCTGGGTGATCCGCTGCTCGCGCTCGGCAATTTTCCCGACCATTTCATTGAAGCTGGAGGCAAGCCGCGCAAGCTCATCCTGCCCCCGCACGCGCACGTGCGCATGTTCGCCACTTGCGAGCCGACCGGCGGCCTCATCCAGTCGAGCCAGCGGTCGAGTAATCCGGCCAGCGGCTCGCCAGGTCGCAAATGACATAAGAAGAAGGCCGAGCAACGTCATGCCTGCAAGCGCGAGTTGAAGCTTGTGCGCTTGTGCAAGGGCCTGTGCCTTGGGGTAGGCGAGCAAGAGAATTGCCCGGTCACGATCGGCGAACGTCGGCAGCGGTTTCACGAATGCGATCGATTTCTCGCCAGCGATCGGCATTTCGAACGAAATGTCGTTGCTGACGTGCATTTGCGCGAGTGAGGACGACTGATCATTAAGTCGTGCCATGCTGCCTGTCGCTTCGGACCACGAATTGCCACTTCGCGTAAGGACTGCCGCGTGGAGGGGAATGGCCGACAGACGCTCCAGCGATCGCATTTCGCGACTGTCGAGCGCCGGCGCAAAGACCACCCAACCGATCAGTACAGGAGCCATTATCGGAGCTGCAACGAGCTGACGAGGTCGATTTCCAAGCACGGAAACGCCAATCAGTCGCCCGTCGTCGAGCGGCTCCCATAATTTTGCAGCTTCGGCCCGGCTGATCGATCGATCAATTGCAGTAACCTTTCCGTCAGCAGTGACAATGAATGCGGTCTTGATCCGAAGCCGCCCCGCTGCGTTTGCGAGCGCCGACTGGATCGTCGGCTGATCGCCGGTCGCGACAGCAGCCCGAAAGCCGAAGTCGCGAGCCAATAATTGCGCGGCATTTTGAAGCTCATGAGAGCGCTGTTGCCACAAGCGATCATAAACAGCGCCGGATGACTGGAGTTGGCTTTCAACCTGCTGCGAGGCCGCGCCGGCGATCAGGCTCGAAAGCGCAGCGGAAACTCCAAGCATCGCGGCTGCAAAAAGAAGGGCGAACTGGACGGTCAGCCTGGTGCTCAGCGATCTAAACGACGCCACCTTGTTCAATAATCCATCGGCATCGCGGGCGGCGGCGCCCGCAGGCGAATAGAAAAGCTCGCAGAGTGCTGGGCGGCCGAAATCTGCTGTTCCACGGTTGCATTTGGAGCTCGCAGATACGGATGCCAGACTGTGAGCCTTCCGGAAGCATTGGGTGCATCGACGAATGTCACAATGCCATGTGCATCGGTGCGCGCCGTCCAGCGGCTGTCGGCAACGATGATAAACGCGCTCATCTGGTCATGGATGTTGCAACCAAGCGCGACGACCCCTGGCTTGTCGAAATGCACCGTTCGCGACTGGTCCTTAGCAAACAGTTTCAATTCGAACCGCTTGGCTTGAGAAAAGGAGTAGACCTGGTGTTTGGTATTATCGAAATTCGGGAATGAGACATCGGCGCCGACGGGTACGATGGTCAGAAACGGGTGGAATTGGAGATGTTCCTGCGAAACGACGTAGCGACCATGGGTTATTGGTGCTCGCCAGCCGGATGAGGGGTAGAATGTTACGACGGCGTTTGGCACTGCATGTCCCGCCGGATCGATCACGCGTACGCTAAGCGCTGCACCCGCGGGCGCCGCCAAGATCACAGCTGTTGCAAAAGCCAAAAAGCCACGCATTGGGCGACATTTAAACGTCCATGGTAAACACCGGACCTTCCAACGTGGTTACCAATGCATTCGCAACTCGGCCTGGAGCTCCGTTTGCGGCTGGCGGGGTGCAAGAGACAGATCTTGACGCTCCTGACGCCGGCTCGAGACATGGAGCAGTTCAACGAGCCCGGTAAAATGGCTCCAATCGCGTTTGGCGGCGATCATCGCTGACCATCCCGTCTCATTATAATCCTCGTCGACGATGCTTCCTGAATTATGAGTATCGAAGGTTTCGGCTCGGGCCGTGATTCGAACCGTTTCAAAAGGCTTGGTCAGCAGAACGAATGCGGATCGAAAATTGTTATCAACCCACCGACTTCCGTTCATTCCATATCCCATGACGGTGCGGCCAGTCAGAGCCTGAGCCTTGAGTTCAGCTCCATCGCCGAGATTTGCAAGCAGGCCAAAATCGTCGAATCGAGTTCTCCAACCCCATTCCATGTCCTGATCAACGGCTTCGGGATCTGCGCGATTATCGTAGCGGAAGAGTTCGAACCGGACCGGGATCGGCGGCTGCCAAGAGACTTTCGCATAATAGCCTGGCCGAAGAGCGAACCCATCGTTGAGAGCAAGAAGCGGATGGGTGAAGGGTGCCTGGATCGTGCTGATGAGACCATCGAGCGGCGGTAGCGGCCAGCGGTTGAAGGCGAGCGTGGTGCGATCGTGAAGCGCCCATCCGCGGAAGGTCAGCAATGTGCCGGCGGTATCGTTTGCAGCCATGATCGCAGCCGTCGCAATAAAGGTTTGATTGCCAAGCTTTGCGTCGACTTTCGCTTCACCGGCGACCGGGCGCACTTCTTCGCCAATCCAGCTGTTTATGGCCGAAGGCGTAATCGAGTCGGCAACGTGCCAGTCGGCCCCTTCATGTTCGAGACTTACCGGCGGCCACATCAAGCCCGCCCGCGCCGAGACGGTGATATTTGCATTGCTGCGCATCGGCCGGAAGACGAGATAAGCCTGGCTAAGGCCCGCCATTGTTCGCGGGCCGCCCTCGATCGAGCCAACGACGTTGGCAGAAAGCGACCAGGTGAACTGAGGCTTCCAAACGAGGTTTACATTGCCGAGCTGAGGCTCGACTTTGAACCCGTCTGAGCTTCCTGAGCGAAGCTTGCCGTCACCCCCGTCAAGCCAGCCCTTTTCACCATCGACTGCCACTAGTCGGACGTCGCCATCGAGCTCGAAACTATCAGGCGTGAAGAGCTGAAGGTCAGATGCACTCGCGCAACTTGGCCAAAGTGAAGTCATCGCGGACACTGCAAACAGTCCGCAGAATCTCGCGCGTTTGAGACGTCCGGCCATAGGCACACCGTAGAAAATCAAGGTTAAAATATTGCAGTTAAGTCTGGTCCAAATGCCTCCGCATTGGACCGGAAACGGTCCTTCCGAACCCCAATGAGTTTGGACGGTGCTTCCATCTGCGCTGGAACGGGCCGCGTTCTCAGCGACAGGTTCCAAGGCCTTTAAGCGGCGACGACTGTGCCCCTAGAGCCGCAAGCCAAAGCGCGGACCCAACCAGGTCATCGCAAGGTAGAGTGCAATGGTCACGATGCATCCGATAAACAGTGCGAGATAGAAATCGACGCCATTTCGCATCATCCACGGCATGATCAGGAACATCGGAAGGGATGGGAGAACGAACCAGAACGTCGCGTCGATATGCGCGGCCATGTTCGTAACATCAGGCTTGTCGCGCCATAGCCAAAGCATGCCGAGAACCGAAACAAGGGGGAGCGAGGCAATCAGAGCACCAAAGCCCGGATAGCGCTTGGCGACTTCCGAGACGGTGGCAATGATGATTCCGGACAATGCAGCCTTGATTGCGAGGTAAAGCATGGCTTCACTGCTACATCATTTGTCGATCGGACATCAGCCATCTTGATGGGTGACGTTGATGAGTGAGCATGGCGTTCCATCCGTCCGACGAGCCTAACCTGGATTATTGCATTGCTTCGCAGTTTCCATAGCTTTTTACCTATGTGTACCGAGGGGCGTGATCCTCCTGAGTCTCGAAATGGGGATCGAGTGACGCTAAATGCCGAGGCAGGGATCCGACGTGCGGGTCACAGAGGATTCCACACTCGAGTTTATGATCTCTCTCCTGAAGGATGCAGAATCGAGTTTGTGGAAAAGCCCGAGCCGGGTGAGCGCGTCTGGGTGAAGTTCGAGGGACTGGAATCGCTTGAGGGTTCGGTTCGATGGGTGGTCGGCCACGTCGGCGGCGTGAAATTCGAGCGGCGAATTCACGGGGGCGTTTTTGAACGACTGTCCACCATCGGTCGATAAGTCTTGCAAAGCGCCAATGGGCATTACGAGAAAGCCGGTCGCGAGTTCGACCGATCCTTCGAGAGGACGCCGAAAAAACACCGTTCGAGGAATTCGGTTCGTCCCTACAGCGGGCGTTTTTGAATCTCTTTTCGGGCTCGCATGGACTTGCCATTTCCTTATCTTAACCATGTGCGGCAACTTGGCGTTAGTCCCCGACGCATAAACGCGGAGGACGGGTGGGCTCCCGGTGGAGCAAGAAATGGCAACGTTCGGTAAGAGAACTGGCGGTGGACGGCGGATCGCGCGCCGGGAAGATGTGACGACTGCTGCTCTTGTGAGCACCCCCCAGAATAACCGAACCGCTGTGCTTACTGATTTGTCGAGCACCGGCGCACGGTTGAAGGGCTCCCACCTTCCTTCCCTTGGCCAGGCGGTCACATTGAAGATCGACCTCTTGCGAGCATTTGGTCTCGTCGTGTGGTCGGAGGGCGCGCAATGCGGAGTCGCATTCGATTCTGCTCTCCCGCTGTTTGAGGTCGAGCGATTGAAGCGGGAAATCCGCCCGTCCGGGCTCGATGCTCAAAGCTTGGAAGTGAAGCTCGCCTTCGAGGACTGGAACAGCGGCTTCAACCGCTGATATTCGCTGGCTGCCGGTGACTTTGCCAACACGTTTGAATTACTGCTGGTTATCGTCGACCGCGTCATTTGACGGCGCGTTCGAAGGCCCATTTGATTCCGGATTGCTCGGCGTCAGCGTCGCCGCGTCAGGCTGCTCTTCGTCAATGTCGTTGTTAACCGCTTGGGCGCGTTCTTCGGGTTTTTCCGAGTCCTCAGATCGAGCCTTTCGAACATCGCTCGAAGGGTGGAAAGAAGGAAGAACTGCAGGAGCGACGTTCATGTCCGCGGAAGCCGTTGATGGTCCCATCACCGCCGGCAGATCGGCTTCGTCACCAGCGTCTGCAGATTGGCCTTCGACTGCGTAATTTCCGTCCGGTTTTGCCCCAGAAGGAAACGAAGGCTCATTCCAGACCAGCGTATATAAACTGCTGCCCGCAAGAAAAACGATCAACGCAGCCAAACTTATGTCCCGGGCAGGCCGTTTCGGGCGTCGCCTCGGAAACTCGAGCCAGCCGCCAAGAGCGCACAGGACCAGCGTTCCGATCGCTGCGTTGCGCTTCAAAGTCACGATGGTCGATCGGAGGTGCTGAGTGCCGTGGACACTCGCTGGTCCGTGCGGGCTCATCATCAAAATGATGATCCAGGTCATCGCAGCCGCGAGGAGCAGGATGGCGCCCAAAAAGATGCGGGCGCGGCCGATCCCGCGGTTACTCATGCATCGGCTCCGCAGTGACGATCAGAAGGCCCAAATCCGCTGGCGGAGGATTTAGAAAGCGGTATCGGCAATAGGAAGTGGATGTACGCGCCACTGGAGTCGCCTTCACTGGGGGCCCGCTGAGCTCAAGCGTTGCGAGCCGAGTTGGGTTCCAGCCCATTCCCTCTTTTTGGTCACTGAGCTCATGCTGAGCCGCTCGGGCGATTTTCCAAGTCGTGGGCGACCGCAACACAAAATGGTCTTTTGGGAAATGTTCGAAACGCCCAAGGGCGTCGCGCGTTCTACTCTGACCACCAGTAGGAGTAGCGTAAAATGGCAACAACAAATCGCGGCGGAAGTCGCGCAAGTCGCGGAAGTAACAGCCGGAGTAGCGGCCGGAACAACAATCCCGAGGGCCACAACCAGTACAGCGGAATGATGAGCACAGCGCGTGAAAACCCGCTCGCAACCGCAGCTGCCGTTGGCGGAGCGGTCGCAGCCGGCGTGTTTCTCTGGTCGCGCCGGAACCAGATCAGCGATCAGATCGGAAACCTTGCCGATCAGATCAGCGAATGGCGCGAAGGGTTGGAATCGAACAGCGATTCTTCCTCTGAAGGCTCGAACTCAGCCGGCAGCTTCATGGCGAATTCCGGGTCGTACAATCCCTCCGACACCAAGAGCCAGGCGCAATTCTCGGAAGAAGCTCTGACACTTAAGGAAACGGGCAGGCCCGCATAACCTCATTGGGTTTGGACAGGTTTTCAGGGACGTCCATTGGTATGGGCGTCCCATCCCGTCAGCGATCTCGTCCGGGTCAGAAGCCCATCGGCTGTCTTTCTAAAGAACCGCCAAGCGGCGCCTCAGGCCATGTGAACGATGACCGAACCCTCGACGATTTCCGGAACCGTTGCGCTGAGGTTCGCGGCATTGTTGACGATCCAATCGTGCGCAATCCGCGCACTCTGCTCAATGTCTGACTTTTGGCCGCAGACCGTAAAGCTCGCGCCCCCCTCGTTCGTCCGCATCAAAGAATAACTGACAAATCCAGGGATCGTCTGCATCACGCTTTGGATCTCGGACTTGCGCTGTTCAAGAAGCTCAAAGAGAGCATTCGCCCCGTCACCCTTATATCGTCTGATTTCAGCGTGCATGTGCCCCTCCATTAAGAGTGGCCGAGCTCCTACCAGCTTCGTTGCGGGATGTCCCCTAGCATCGATCAGCGTTCATTCCGCTTGGTTCGAAGGTGTTTCCGGGCGGCCGGAACTTAGAATTTCAGGTGTGGCCCGCTCCGAGGGGCTCGAACCCCCAACCTCCGGGTTCGAAGCCCGGCGCTCTATCCAGTTGAGCTAGGAGCGGTTCGACCGGCTCTAAGGGTGAAGGCGAACAACTTCTAGCCGGGATTTCGACTTTTTTCATCAACCATTGCTGTTGCGGGTCTTCCCGTGGAATGGACCAAAAATGCTGCGAGCGTATCACCAGCAAGTCGTTGGTCTTCCCATGGCCAAAACTGGTCTTTTCAAGCAAGCTGGGTCGATCGTTAAGTGAGCGGTCTCGACCGTCGCACATTTGTCCTCGGCTGCATCACCGCTTCTTTGGCCGGTTGCGCGCGCTCGGTGCGCGGTTGGCCCAAAGGCTATGTCAGCCTCACCTACGACGATGGTCTTTCGAGCCAACTCGATATCGCAGTCCCGCAGCTCGAGCGCGCGGGCTTCCGCGGCACGTTCTTCCTGACCTGGAACAATATGCAGGACCGAGCCCAGGATTGGGCGGCGCTTGCTCGGCGAGGGCATGAGCTTGCCAATCACACGATCAGCCACCCGTGCGATCTTCAGCGCGAAGGCGTCGAACAATTCAAGGACAAAGAAATCGATCCAATGCAACACTGGCTCGCTCGGATCGAGGGCCCCAAACGCAGTCGCGATTTTGCCTATCCGT
Source organism: uncultured Alphaproteobacteria bacterium (assembly GCA_963703055.1). Taxonomy (GTDB): domain Bacteria; phylum Pseudomonadota; class Alphaproteobacteria; order Sphingomonadales; family Sphingomonadaceae; genus Sphingomicrobium. The sequence continues at coordinate 2,327,166 of OY969784.1, forward strand.
GCGACGTTACCAACATCGGGCCAGGCAATCCCAACCAGCAAGCAGATCGCTACGCCAACCTCCTAAGAAGCGCCGGCGTGGTTCGCGCTCGGACCAGTGAAGGACCGCCCAATTCCTTGCAGTGGACGGAAGACGCTCCCTATCAACTCCAGGCGCTCGCGTTCGGATATGATGCCCAAAGCGGATCGCAGATTAAAGATTATCTTGACCACGCCGTCAGGGATTCCCGTTGGGCCATTCTTGTTTTCCATGAAATCGGCAGTGGAAAGCCGAGCGATGGAAGCATTTCGCCAAGAGAACATGCGGGCCTTCTTCAGATGATCCGCGAGATGCGCCTTCCTTGCGGCACCATCCAATCGGCAATCGAAGCCGGGCGGATTCCGCTCTCATAATCCTTCGCGCCAAAGACCGTGCGAATCGGATCGTCATCACGATCGGTCAGCATCGCGTCCGCCGCTCCGTTCATCGAGCCGGCGGTTGGTTGCCGGAGAAATGCTGGGGGAAGGGCATCGAGAGCGAAGAATCGCGCCTCGGAAACTTCGAATTCCGTCGGCTTTCCGAATTCGCGTCAACTCTGGCTTCAAACAGATCAAATTGAACAGCATCGCCTTTACTCCGCGAGCGTGCGGTCGGAACAATTTCCAGAGGTGCTTTTGAATTCGATAAACGCGTTTTGCGACGCGGGTTCATTTTTGATGATCGAAACGAGATGAGTTGGAGCACGGTGTCAACGAAACCGATCCTTAAGAAGCGCGAGGCGGCCAATTGCAGTCTCTTTGCAAGCTTCGCTTCGATCGAATTCGGCCCAGCACCAGACCGCCAAGCAAAGGCTTCGAACGTCGGAAAGCAAATCCGTCAAAGCAGGATCGATGGATCCGAATTCGGGCCAGACTGCCTCGGGCAAATTGATCACATCCCATTCGACCGGCCCAACGCATGCAGCCTCAAGATCCATCCAGATTGCGCCAGCGTTAGTGACGAGCACGTTCCCAAGATGCGTGTCTCCATGAAGCGGCTGCCACTTGAAGTCTCTATTTTGAAGATCGGAATGAAGGCGAATGTAAATTTCGCGAAGAAAGTCTCGGTCGGCTTTGCAAAGCGCGGGCGCTTCTTCTCGAGACGAAAGGATCGAATGACAGGATTCGATTTTTGTCATGAACGTCGGAAGAGTGATCTCGATGTCGCAAAGCGCATCATGGACCTGCTTGAGTGATCCAGCGGCCAAGTTCGCGTCGTTCGGTAGAGCAGCCGCTCGGCCATCAACGAAATCCCATAGAGTGATGACGCATTCGCCTTCGAGATAAGGGCCGGGATCAACCATGGTCGAAGGACGGATTGTCGGAGCCTTTCGCAAGGCCAAATGGGAAGCAACGCCAAGCTCGCGAGGAATGCCTTCAGAAGAGAAGTCGAACGACGTTCCCGACGCAATCCTTGCGACCACAGGTAAGGGCGCAAGCTTTGCGGTCGTATGATTTCCAAGATGCAGAAGTTCGGGCGTGACTAGACCAAGGCCCGCCCGCTTGGCGACCGTCGTTGCGATGTCAAACTCGGTTTCGAGCGGCAGGCGCAGCATCGAGATTAGGATCCAAAACGCAAAAGAAAGGTGCCGATCAGTCTAATCTGAAGTCGAACGCTTTAGGTTGCGAACGGTCATTGTAGCCCAGACCGCAAGTCCCAGTGAAGTAAGCGATGTCACGAGGAATGCCGGCTCGTGGAGCGGGCCAGCGCCTTCTGCGACCAATCGCGCAGCGTGGACCAAGGCGAGCACAACAAAGACAAGTCCGCTGACGATGACATATGCGCGCATCCGAAGCTCCATTTCTATGGTTGTCGCTAGATCCGGTGATTCATTTGAAGAGTTGCTACCCATTGCGGAGGGAGTCATCCGAGGCAAGAACTGGAGCGTCCCTCTTGGCGTTGAACCCTCCTTGCGCGCGCGCTTCGACCCATTGTTCCCACAACCCCATCTGTTAAGCTCGACAAACAATCCCTCGGCTTTTTTGAAGAATGGAGGTGCGAGTGCGGCGCAAACTTCCCGTTTGGCTTCTGGGTCTTGCGAACTTTCCGATCGGAGCCACGGGCGCAGTTGCGCTTCTCATCGCTCCGCAGGTCCTCTCGTCGCGGCACGTTCCTGAAGCTCAAATCGCAAACATCACGAGCCTTGGATTGATGAGCGCGTTCGCGTCCTTCATTTTGGCTCCAATTCTCGACATTCACTTCTCAAGGCGCACCTATGCATTGGTGCTGTCGTCGGCGGCTGCCATCTTGACCTTCATTTCGGTTCTGAGCTTTTCGGCAGTCAATGTCCTTGGGCTCTGGCTTTTCTTGGCTCTCCTTGCCGCGCTTTTGAACTCGGCGGCGATTGGCGGCTGGTTTGGGTCAGTTCTTTCTAACGAATATGACGCTCCGCTCGGCGCCTGGATGAGTGTCGCAAACGCCGGAGGTTTCGGGGTGACCTCGATCGCCGGCATCGTTCTTATCCATCATACCTCGCAATGGCTTGCAGCAACGATCCTCGGCGGCCTCGATTTTCTTCCGCTTTTCATCATCCTTTGGGTTCAGCCGCCAAGTGACGAACGGGGACGAATTAGGGAAACATTCGGCAAATTTGCAAAAGAGCTTGCGCAGATCGCTCGTCGTCCGGACGTTCAGCGGCTGTTCCTGCTATTTGCGCTTCCGTGCGCATGTTTTGCACTCACAAATACTCTTGGAGGGCTTGGCGCCGACTATCACGCCTCGGAAGCTCTTATTGCGGCAATCGCCGGATTTGGTGTGACTCTCGCGGGCGTTTTTGGAAGTCTCATCGTTCCTGTTCTCAACAAGCGGGCTCCGCTCATCATGATTTATCTTGGCGTCGGGATCGTCGGGGGACTGAGTACCTTGTCTCTCCTTGTTCTTCCGCGTGTCCCGGCAGTTTATACCTTTGCCTTCGTCACTCAGAATATTTGGCAGGCCGCCGCATTTGCAACGGCGATCGGACTAACGCTTGCAAGCATCGGAAAAGATAATCCGGTGGCGTCCACTCAATATGCACTCCTTCAGACGGCGGTATCGGCGCCGCTCGTCTACATGCAGTGGCTCGACGGGCATGCTTATGGGCACCGTGGACTAACGGGTCTTTATTCAACCGATGGTGGCCTCGATCTTGCTGCAAGTCTCGCCATGGGCGGGTTCTTCCTTATTTGGATGCGTGGGGCGAGAGCTCGGGCGCGTGCCGCTTCAAACGAAAGCTCAGGTCCAGACGAAGCCAATGGCCAATTCGCCATGAGGCCTTGGGGCAACAGTTGGGCCCGGCAATTGGAATAGCCGCAAAAAATATTATAAACCAATCGGATAGACGTGTTTTCAACTCTTGTCTTATTGCGATCGGCCGCTTAAGGGGGTGCCTAGCTGCGCAGATATTTGTCCAGCTGGAGGCGTTGAGAAGTTCAGGTTTTACCTCTTCCGATCGGCGCTATCGATTCTCCTGACGGATATGGTGGAGGGGTATAATCATGAAAGTATGGAATTTGGGCGCAGGCGCGCTCGCGACGCTGGTTGGTGTTGCGGGAGCGAGCTCTGCACCTGCAACGACGGTTCAGCTGCAGAAGTTCGGTCGCGTTTATACGATGTCGGCCTGCGGTCTTACTTCGGTGCGTGGCAGCGCGCATTGCTTCGCGAAGATCGTTACCGATGCTCGCGGCAACATCATTGAGGGCAAGCAGAACGCAGCTCCGAACGTCGCTCCGAAGGGCTTAAGTCCATCGAGCCTTCGAAGCGCTTATAGTGTAAACGGCAACGGAGCGACCGGTTACACGATCGCGATCGTCGATGCCTATGGGTATGCGAACGCGGAAAAAGACATGGCGGTCTATCGTCAGCAATATGGTCTTTCCGCGTGCACGACTGCCAACGGCTGCTTCAAGAAAGTGAACGAAAACGGCACGACCACCAGCTACCCGCGCAACAACACGGGCTGGGGTCAGGAGCAGGCACTTGACCTCGACATGGTCAGCGCGATGTGCCCGAGCTGCCATATCATTCTCGTCCAGGCTACGACGAACAACAATTCGGATCTCGCCGCTGCGGTCAACCGAGCGGTCGCTATGGGTGCGAAGGTCGTTTCGAACAGCTATGGCGGTGGCGAAGGCGGATCGCAGAACTATGAGAGCGCCTATAACCATCCCGGCGTCGCAATCCTCGCAAGCTCGGGCGACAGCGGCTATGGGGTTCAGTTCCCGGCCTCTTCGCCGCACGTGACTGCGGTTGGCGGAACGAGCCTGTCGCCTGCTTCGAACAGCCGTGGCTGGACCGAGACCGCTTGGACCGGCGCTGGCAGCGGCTGCAGCACGATCTACGCAAAGCCGACCTGGCAGACCGATCGGCTGTGTGCTTATCGCATGGTTGCCGACGTCTCGGCGATCGCTGATCCCAATACGGGCGTTGCGGTTTACGGACCGTTGTCTGCCGTGCGTTCGGGCTGGATGGTGTTCGGTGGAACGAGCGTTGCATCGCCACTGGTTGCCGGCGTTTACGGAAACAACGGCGGCGCTTCGGTCATCAATTACGGGTCCAATCCGTATGGCCATCTCGCCAACCTCAATGACGTGACGAGCGGAAGCAATGGAAGCTGCGGCGGAACCTATCTCTGCACGGCGGGCGTCGGCTACGACGGTCCGACCGGGCTTGGAACGCCGAACGGTTCGACTGCTTTCTAATCGATCACCGTAACTACAGACTGTGCGGGCGTCCTTTTTCTTCAAGGGCGTCCGCACATTCATCTTTGGGTCACCTCAATTCTCCTTTAAAGTCCGCAAGTTGATGGGGCGGGGAACAGCCTTGAGGCACTTTGAGCCGATCGCGCATCGCTGCGCTCAGCTCCTTTGCGCCCTGGTTCTTTTGGTGGCGTTTACAAGCCCAGCCCAAGCGCAGCTTCGTCCCCAGCCAACGCCTTCGGTGCTGATGCATGTGCGTTTGATCAGCGAAAGCGCGAGCAAATCCAGGTTCGAACTGTCGTTCGATCCCAAGGTCACAAGCTTTGCTCCAATCGCTGGACAACCAACCCAGCCCTCGATCGGCTTTGCACTGACCACCCGGTCACCAGGCGCGGTCCAGCCCTCCAATCTCAAAGGCCTCGTTCGAAACATCAGCTTTGAACAAGCCGACACCATCCTCATCCTTCGCTTTGGGGTGACCCAGGCGGCGGCGGTCGCAGCGGTTCAGACGGGCGATCGAACGATCGAGATTACGGTCAGCACCGGAAAGAAGACCGGCGTCACCGATATTGCAGGCCCGGTTGAGACCGGCCTTCCACCGGCCAATGCGCCGCCGGAAGATTATGCGCTGGTTCTTCTAAAATATGCCGATGTGTCGGAAGTCGTCGGCCTGTTGACCGACGGACAGACGGTCAAATCCAATGATGTCTTCATTCCAAGCGAGCCCGCGTTCGGGTCGAACAGTCTGACCGGCGGCACCTATACGCCCCAGCAGACGAGTCAGGCGCCCGGCGCCAACGACGAGCCGCTCGGCCAGTCGGTCGATGCGTCGATCGGGATCGACCGGCGGTTGAATGCGATCTGGCTCAAGGGCTCGCCCGAGCGGATCGAGCAGTTAAAGGCGATGATCGCAGCGATCGACATTCCGGTCGACAGCGTGATTCTCGAAACCCAGTTCGTCGAATTGACCGAGACCGGGTTAAAGGCATTGGGGATCGACTTTACCAATGCCAATGGCCAGCTTGGCGTGTTCACGCTCCAGTCGGGGCAATATATCACGCCTGGAGTGACTGCCGGGCCGCATCTTGCAAGCTTCCAGTTCCAGGCGGCGCTCAATGCCCAGATCCAGAAGGGCAATGGCCGGATCGTCTCGCGGCCAAGGATCTCGGCCCAGAGCGGATCGACCGCCAAGATCATTACCGGCGACGCGCTTCCGATCCTCACTTCGATCGCTCTGTCGGGCGTCAACGGGGTCTCGCAGCAGGTTCAATATGTGAATGTCGGCGTGACCTTGCAGATTGCGCCAAGGGTCAGCGGCGACGGGTTCGTCTCGAGCCATGTGTTCGCGGTGGTCTCGAGCGTTACCGGGACCAGCCAGGGCTATCCAACGATCAGCCAGCGCGAGGCGGAAACCTCGGCCACCGTCAGGGACGGCAACTCGTTCGTGATCGGTGGCTTAACGCAGAACGAAGTCTTGACCACCAAATCCAAGGTCCCGCTGCTGGGCGACATCCCGCTTCTTGGCGAAGCGTTCCGAAGCGAGCGAACCACCAACAGCAAGACCGAGCTCTATATCATCGTCACGCCCCACATCGTTCATCATATCGGCGCGCCATCGAACCAGATCCCGGCCAATAAGCCGCTCTACGCGCCAACCACCACCACCATCACTCCCATCATTCCGCCCCCGCCTGCGGTTCCGACGCATCGTTAGAATGCCTCGGCAGTCACTTTTAATGTGTTGAAATTTCCGCGCGCTTGAGGCGATCGCGGATTTCAAACTGTTCGAAGATCGCACTGCTCGCTCACTTGAACAACGATCCGCGCAATTTCCATTGAAGGGGTGTCAGAGGATCGGCTCGAGAGCCTTTGCAAAATCGGTGCAAAGGGCACGCGTTCCTTTCTCATCGTAATGGAACTCGTCGACGAAGCCGATCGAATTGCTTTCCCCTGGTCCAGCGAGCGGAACGGAAAGGTCTGAAGCGAGCGCCGTTCGGCGAGCGAAATATTTGGCCGCAAACTTTCGATGCGTCTCGAACTGCAATTTCTGAGCGTCGTTGAATCCCCTTCCTAGCCCGCACTCCTTATCGGCTTTGCTTGGCTCGGCCTTTTCGAAAAAAGTCGTGTCGTTGGCGAGAACAAGTGGGATCGCCATGTTCTTGCAAAGTTGAGCAATCGTCCGAATCCAAAGAGACGTGAAGGCAAGCAGCGGCTGAATTTGATTGTCGGCATTGGGCCGTCCTCCGCGCTCCTTCAGGACCATTGCGATTTGACGAATGTTTGGAGAACCAAAGACCGGATCGGCGATTGAAGTATAACAGAAATTGGTAAAATCCCCGCCGCTGATATGGACGATCGCGGACGGAGGTTTGGGTGACCTCGCAATGACTGCAAGAAGGATCGAGAACAGGTTGCGGCTGTTGCCTTCGGGAAGACCGATGTTGCCGAACGGAAACCCGAATTGCTCTCCAAGGATGGAAGGCATCGTATTTTCGTTTCCAGCAAGACCGAACCCATAAACGCTGCTTGGCCCAAGGACGAGACCGTAGCGATCGCTTCTGATGCATTCGGGAACCGACAAAGTCTTGCCCGCAAAGACACTGTGTCGGAACCCAAGTTGATCGGTCGAAAAAGACGGACATTGGATGTGTCCGCCATATGTGATGACGTCGCCGCGATGCACCCAGTGCCGGTTGCGGATGAAATCACGAACTTCGGGACGCATCCTTGCGATTGCTTGGTAATTCGCCATCGCTCGGCCTTAAGTGGCGGGAATCTTGGTGTCTAGAACGCGCCGCCGCAGTGATGATTTCGAACGGCGTGGGATGGTCGCTTTGAATTCTTACGCAAGAGCGTTAAATGACGGGCGTTGGACTTGAAAGTCGAAGAGCGATAATCGGGCCCAAAATCAAAGCGTCCGAAATCAAAACTGTGAATTGATGCCAACGCGTTCACAGATGTGAAGAATATCAAGTCAAAGCCTTCTCGGACATTCGAAAAATCTTGGCCGCGTTTCACCGTTAAGTTTATACGGCACGAATAAACGTGCAACAGCACTTGCGCCTGATGTCAGAATTGTTACTCTCTCAATCAGCGCTGATGAGCGGCGCCGGAGCTTGAGAACTCCGCTTGAGAAAGGCTCACCGGCTCTTGCCGGGTGGCCGGTGCGCATGTCCAGACCGCTTGCGGTTAAAGGCGCCGGCGCATGTTCCAAGCATGTTCTCAACACCCGGTTTCTTCGTTGGCGCGCAAGAGGAGCGCCCGAGTGTTGCCGGACCGTCGGAAATACGTTCGCAAGTTTTCGTTTCGATTTGCGCTCGAAGGACGTTCGCGATGACAAGCGAAGGTTCAAGTTGCGAGCCGCTATTCGACGAAGACCCGCTTCCACCGGAAGACCATGTCGAGGGTGAGAAATGGCGATCGGGGCTTGAAGCTTTGTACCGCGATCGCGCCGATCGAATGATCGGACATTTTGCATCGACATGGACCGATCGCGAGGCTGCCCGCGAAGTTGTTCACGAGGCTTTTGCGACTTTGGCTGGCTTGAGCTTTTCACGGCGAATGGCCGTCATTCGCCCCGATGCCTATCTCTATCGGATTTGCGTCAATCTCCTTCGCGATCGAAAGCGCGCGCAAAAGACCAGTGAGGGCCATTGCGCGCAGTCCAATCAATTGTCCGACTGGCACAATCCGTTCGTCGAACTCGAGCATCGCGATACGCTTCGTCGTCTCGAAACCGCGATGCTTCGACTGAATCCCAAGACCCGCGAGATCTTCCTTGCTAAGCGGTTAGACGGAATGAGCTATGCTGAGATCTCGGAGCGAACGGGACTAAGTGTGAAGGGCATCGAAAAACATATGAACAAGGCGCTGAAGCTGCTCGACCGCGCAAGGGACCGCGATCGTCTGTGACGAGCCGAAGAAGAGCCGAACTGATCCGGGACGAAGCGATCGCGTGGGTCAACCGATTGAGCGATGCTCACAGCGGTGCGGATCGCGATGCTTTTCAATTGTGGCTATCGCAAAGTCCCGATCACAGGAAAGCCTTCGATCACGCATCGGAGACGCGCGATGCCGCCGGGATTTTTCGTGCAAGCCGGATCGGACAAAATCGAGACCTCGAAGCGGCGTTCAGAAAGCGCAGTCCCTCATTGGGTCGCGCCGCGGCCTTTGCATCGATTGCAGGATTGGCGATCGTTGGGGGTCTTGCGCTCCGCTCTCACGTTCCAATGTTCGAGCCGGTGACCCTTGAAAGCGTAATGCTTTCAAGTGGAGCTCAAGCTCGCACAGTCACGCTTGCCGACGGCTCCAAACTCAGCATGGCGCCGACAAGCCTTGTGAAAATCGAAATCGGACGATCGGAGCGGGTGGCCGAAGTTCGTCAGGGCAGAATTCAATTTGCAGTCAAAGACGATGATCGGCCGTTTCGAATTATCGCTGGAATGCAAAAAGTTGAGGTTCGCAAAGGCCTGGTCGAGGCTTCAATGATTTCGGGACAAGGTTCGATCGCGCCCGCAAAAAGCGCATCTGCCGACAGTGGCGCATCCGCCCATTTCGAACAAAGGGCGGGCAACGCCGCGCCGAACGGACTTGCGAACTCGGCGATCGAATTTTCCGCAGAACCGCTCGGCAACGCGATTGAACGGATCAATCAGCGCAATGACGGTCCGCGCATTGAACTTGGTCCTGGACTTTCCGGCCTTCGCGTGACCGCGGTATTCCAGAAGGGCAATAGCGAAACCATTGCCCGGGCGCTTGCCGAAACATTTTCATTGAGGCTTTCGGTATTGCCTTCGGGAGCGCTTTTGTTGCTCCCCTCAAAATAACTAGGGGGATCGCTCCTCCTCATCCGTCTCTTCGTCGCCGGGCTGCAACTCGCGCCCGACAGAAGAGGGGGAATATCCGTGAAAATTCATCGGCTGACGACGTCGGTCTTGTCCGCTGCGCTCCTTGTCGGGATCCCCGCTCTGGCACAGGCGCAGCAACTTCCCGCGGGGCAAATTGCAATTGCGCTTCCGGCGATGCCGCTCGGCGATGCGCTTCGTCAGCTCGCGCGCTTGAGCGGGCTCAATCTCGCTGTCGACGATCAGCTGATTGCTGGTCGAATGGCGCCCCCTTTGTCGGGTAATTTCAGTCCAGAGGACGCTCTTCGGCACCTCCTTGCCGGAAGCGGTCTTGCAAGCCGCACAGAACAGGGGACGATCTTCATCTCGCGATTTCGGGATTCGGTTCCGGCGTCAGTTGAGGCATCCAAAGACGACAAGGGCACCGAAATCGTCGTTACCGGTACGCATCTTCGTGGCGCTCCCCCGACGTCCCCCGTCATCGAAATTACCCGCAAGGACATCGATCAAAGCGGAGCGACATCGGTGCAGGCTCTGATGCGGCAGTTGCCGGAGAATTTCGCAGGGGGAGTCAATGAAGAGAATTTCAGTGAATCCAACTCGGGCCAGGAAATCACTCAATATGGCGATGGCATCAACCTTCGAGGTCTCGGGCAACGGGCCACGTTGGTTCTGATCAACGGCCGAAGAGTTGCGCCGAGCGACGACGGTTCGTTCGTCGATATTTCGATGATCCCAATCACTGCGATCGAGCGGGTGGAAGTCGTCACTGACGGAGCTTCGGCCATCTACGGGTCGGATGCCGTCGGAGGCGTCGTCAATTTCATTCTGCGTGACGACTTCAAGGGAATCGAACCCGTGGTTCAGGTCGGAACGACCACCGATGGCGGAGGAACCCAGCTTTTGGCGGGGCTCACCGCCGGGACGAACTGGTCGACGGGCCATGCGATGCTGAGTTACGAATATCGTGACGATCAGCCAATCAAGGCCAGTCAGCGCGACTTCACCATCGATTTTCCAAGCTATTGGGATATCACGCCGGTCGAGCGTCGCCAGAGCATCTATGGCACTGCAGGACAGGAACTTTCCGACAATCTTAATCTCGATCTTTCCGGCATGTACGCAGTCCGGCACACGGATCGCGATTTCACGGACGCGATCGGATATTCTCATTACGGGCGTCGCTCGCTCGACCTCCTTTGGTGGAACAGCTGCGCTTCAATGGAAACCTGGCGGGTCATGGCTGGCAGAAGCAAGCGTAAGTTATTTCCAAACGAAGACGGCGGAACTTGAAACTCAGGCCGGGAGATCTCGTTCAATCTCGAAAACAACGTGAACGCGTTTGGGGAGTTCGCTGGGAAAGCCGATGGCAATCTTTTTGATCTTCCTGGCGGACCGATCAAACTGGCATTTGGTGGAAGCGTTCGCCGCGAACGTTTCGCCGAAGCTCTTTCAAGGTTCAGTCAACGCGCCAACGCTGACCGGCGGGTCGCGAACGGTGAGCTCGGCCTATGGCGAACTCAACGTTCCGTTGTTCAGTTCGCTCAATCGTCTTCCGGGGCTCGAGAGAGCTGACGCTTTCCGCGGCCGGCCGCTTTGAACATTATGAAAATATCGGATCGACCGCCAATCCGAAGATCGGGCTGCTGTGGTCGCCTGTTCGCGGCGTTTCCTTGCACAGCTCATATGGGACATCGTTTCGGGCGCCGCTGCTCGGCGAGACTTACGGCATCTATAATGTGTTCCTCTTTGCAGCTCGCCGATCTTTACCAGGACCCGAGCAAGGCGCCGCCCGGCGATCGGAGCCGTGCTCATCGGAGACAATCCGAATGTGAAGCCGGAGCGGTCGCAGAGCTTTACCTTGGGACTTGATGTCGTTCCGCCGACGGTTCCGCATTTGAAATTCAGCGCAGACTATTACGCGATCAATTTTACTAACCGGATTGCGCTTCCGAGCGCGATCGTCGCAGGTCATCGGCAATCCCGCCTTCGCTCCGATCGTCAGTCTCAACCCCAGCGTCGGGGCGGTGACGGCGCTAATGGATGGCGCCTTCCAGGTCCTCGATTTTTCGGGGCCAAATTATAGCACCTGGGACCGCAACAGCTGCCGACGTGCTCGCGATCGTCGATGGTCGAATCTCGAACAGCGCGGCAACCCGAACGAGCGGTCTCGACCTTCTTTTGCATTACGATCTATCGGCCGGCGCCAACAATTTCGGGGTCGAGCTCAACGCCAACAAGGTGTTCCGCTTCGATAATAAGCTGACACCGTCCAGTCCCTGGATTCATACGCTCAACACTCCCTATAATCCGATTGGATTTCGGGCGCGGGCCGGATTGACGTGGAACCGCGGACCGTTCGGTGCAGTCGGATTTTTGAACTATACCGCCGCCTATCGCGATAACCGCACGCTCGTCGTCGTCCCGGTTCATTCCTTTACCACCCTCGACACTGGTCTCTCGCTCAATGGAAGCGCGATGAACATCGGCTGGCTCAAACATCTTCGGTTTGCACTTAATGTCCAGAATTTGCTCGATACGAAACCACCGTATCTCGCACCTGATCCGGGTAACACCGACGGACTTGGCTATGATCCCGTCAACGCGAGTGGTGAGGGCCGTTTCGTTTCCTTCCAGTTGAGAGCGACGTGGTGATCGCCATGACCAGATTTGGACTTGCGATCCTTCTCGCCTGTTCGACAGCCAGCGTGGCAGCACCGTCTGCCGCGGGCCAAGATCTCGTCACAAACAAAGACCTCATCGAGCTTACCGACATTGATAGCCCGAGCATTTCACCCGACGGTCGTTTTGCGGTGTTCCGGACCTATCGCGCGGACGTTGGAACAAACGATTATGTCGTTCGATGGCATGCGATCGATCTTGCGGCGGGAACCGTCAGGGACATCGGAAGCGGGGGAGAGCCGATCTACGATGATCCGGGCCTGATCTATCCCGCCAAAGTGGTCTGGACCGACGATAACAAGGCCATAATCACCCGAGCGCTTGTCGACGGTGCGATCGGCTTGTGGAAAGCCGATGTCGAAGGTCACGGGATGACGCCGCTCGTCGTTTCCGATGCGAACGTCATTGACTTTTCGCTCACAAAGGACGGTTCGGCGCTCGACTATACGGTCGGCGCAACGCGCGATGCGATCGAACGGGCGGAGACACGCGAAAAGGATTCCGGGATCCTCGTCGATTCCACCGTCGACCTGGCTCAGAGTATGTTCCGCAGCGCTTGGGTCAATGGTCGGATGGCGAGCCAACGACTGGTCGGTTATTGGTGGGTGCGCGATGGTTTGCTGTGGCGCTCGCCCCGCCAGGAACATCAGGTTGAACTTCAGACCGGGGAGGATCAGCCGATTGGACTTCCTCAGACGGTCCCTCCGTTTGATTTGACCAAAGTGCTAGCCTTGGATACCCCAATCGACGCGGACGGCGATGTTGCGAGCCACGACTGGGACGGCAAGAGCTACTCGCTCACCGTTCGGTTGAAGGATCGCGACACGATCCAGTGCGCCGATCCCATCTGCAAATCGTCGAGCGTTTCGACAATCTCCTCAATTCCAGGAACGAACGACTTTCTCATTGCCTTCAAAGACCGTGAACGTCGCCAGTCGCTCTATCGCTGGAGTCCGAAAGCGCAGCAGCTCAAGTTCCTCGCGTCCGCCGAGGGCCTCTTAAATGGCGGTCGTTACGATTATTATCCTTGCGCAGTTTCAGGCGAGACCGCTCTTTGCATTGAATCGGGTCCCGCTTCGCCGCCGAGAGTTGAAAGTCTCAATTTGAAGAGCGGCGAGCGCCAAGTCCTGTTTGACCCGAACTCGCGACTGCGCGCTGCCTATCACCCACGCGTCCGTTTTTTTGACTGGAGCATCGGCGGCGGACGCTCGGTTGGCGGCGTTCTAATGCTGCCTTCCGACGGCGCCACGGGTCGAGCGCCGCTCTATCTGAATTATTACACCTGCGAGGGTTTCCTGAGGGGAGGCACAGGAAATGAGTGGCCCGTGTCGGAACTTCTTGCTTCGGGATATGCGGTCCTCTGCATGAATTCTGTCCCGGTTTACGGTCCGCAACATCCGATCCTCGATTACTCGATCGCACTTCAGGCTACTCAAACGGCGATTGACCGTCTTGCCGGCGAAGGGATTATCGATCGCTCTAAGGTCGTGATGGGCGGGCTCAGCTTTGGAAGCGAGGCTGCCTTATGGATCGCAGTGCATTCGCATCTGCTGTCCGCGCTTTCAATTTCGTCGGGACAGTTCGAGCCTGCAGACATATTGGCAGAGTTCGATGCCGGGAAGCAACATTACTGCGATTGATTTGAAGGTGTGGGGCTTGGGCGATCCAGAACTAACAGCGGGACGTTGGAAAATTGTTTCACCTGCACTCAACGCCGACAAAATTCGAATTCCGATCCTTTTCCAGTTGCCGGAACAGGAAGCCCGCGAAATCCCGGAATTATATGCGCAGCTGTATCGGGAAGGCACGCCCACCGAACTTTATGCGTTTCCGGACGAGGACCATCTGAAAATCGAGCCCCGGCATCTTGCAGCTGTTTACGACCGTAACTTCGACTGGTTCCAATATTGGCTCGAAAATGTTCGAGACCCTGACCCTGCAAAGATTGAACAATATCGCCGATGGGATGCGCTCAGAGCACGGTGGAACCATGGAGAAGGTGCCCGCGCCAAGAGCCAATCCAAAGCTCAAGCGCCACCATCTCGCTAATTCGAAGCTGGACTTCATCCTTCATCCACAGGTCTCCGGCAAGAGCGGAACGGATGGACTGGGGTTCGATGATTCCAAGACGGGAGAGCTCTCCTTTTTCGAGCAGCTCTGCCATTTCGAAACGGAGCTTTGAAAAAGAGCGATAAAACATGCTTTGCAGGCTTCCTTTCACCCGGCGGTTGATCACGGAATTTGGAAGGATGTTTGTAAAGGCATCGCGAGCAATTGCTCGATCGCGACCGCCGCGCATCCAGAACCAGGACGGGATCCGAAGGCAGAGCTCGAGGAGCGGCTGAGCGAGAAGAGGATGAAGGCAATGTGCTCGAAGACTCGTTCGATCGAGAAAGTGCTGGATGTGAACTAGAATCTCGACATGTTCACGCTTTCCGGGGAACCGTATCGAGATTTTCGAGCCAGGGATGGAGTTCGGGTCTGCTTGAATAAAAGCTCCGTGCTTCAAGAAAGTTCTATCTTCCTTCCATGAGATTTTTGGTTTGAAATTGCGTCGAACGGTGGCTTTGAGGACTTCGTAAATCGTGCAATCGGCGCGCTCTTGCAATATCTCGGATTGCCATCCTGAGCCTCGCCGAACCCGCCAATCATCAATGCATCGATGACGGGCGCTCGCACTCGTAGTTGCGCAGAATAGATTGTCGCCACCACCACCGTCGATCAGTTCCGATGCTCCAAGTGAATCCGCGAGCCTCGTCCGACCGCATATTCGGATGGCGCAAGGAGCGGATTGGGACCCGGACGAAAAGATGGACTTGCGAGTGTATCAAGACGTGGTTCCGGGTTCGGCCACTTCAATCAACTGAAGGTTGAATTTGCGTGTGACATCCCGCGCGAAGTGGCGTTCATCACCATCCCGCGCCTTGGTTCGCGAAATTGATGCACAGTGGGTCGGATATGCATGTGCTGCGAGGCACGCCGCAATGATCGAGGAATTGAGACCGCCCGATAATCGAAGAACGGGGGTTTGGTCGCTGCGGACCTGGGCCGGAACGACGGACAGTGCGGTCTTTCGAAGAAGCCGAGTGGCCTTTGCGGGATCGCGGATCGCTTGGCGCTTGGACTGTGAACCGCGACGGATGCCAAATTGGCGATTTCTGTCCAGGCTGCTGAACAGTCGCCGGTCAGGAGCATTCCCGGCATAAGTTCGGTGACGTGCTCGAGGCCCGTCCTGCGGGTTCGAAGAAATGGATATTGGAGCCAGTGGACGAGAAAATCTCTGATCAATTTGTGGCGTTTCCAGAAGGTCGAATTCGAGATGCAAGTTCGGCATCCGAAACAAGCATCATTTCACCAGAATTATTGAGGCAGTAAACGGGAATCGAGCCCGATGGATCGCGGTAAACCGAGGTCACATCGCTCGACACTTTGAAAGAGCGCAAAGTTGCCCCAATGATGCTCGAGCGCGGTTTTGGCGTCGGGCGAATCCAGATAGTTGTGTCAGGGAATCCGGAAGGCTTTTGAGCGGCCGATTTTGAGCATCAAAGATCTGGCCGAGAACGATCGTTCCGCGATCTTCAAATGCTAAGGTATATTCGTCTGCGACTAGCAATAGATCTCCTGTTGCCAAACGGACTTTAAGCCCGAGCCTCTGAGCCATTCGATCAAGCGCCGAACGACGCTCACCGCGGCTCAAACTTACTGCGTAGCGCCCGAGCATTGAAGCACTCGAACGGGAGTGAAGGCAGCGACAGTCTCGATCCGATCGTTAAGAAGAAGATCGTTCAACTGAACCCAGCAGTGCGCCGCAAACGGGTCCAGCTTTACGCCGAAAATCAACGAAACATTCGATTGTCGGTCCGCCAAGCCAGCCGAGCAGCGCAAGCGAATCCAGCAAACAATTGCGACGAATCGGAACCACGCTTCGAACGGCGATGAAGCGCTCCGCTCGGGCAACGATTTCAGTCATTCGACCAGGTGGCGTCGAAGGCGAGCGCGTGCCACGCGGAGCAAACGCGTCGCGAAGTGCGGATTTGATCGGCCTCGATCCGCATAAGGAGATTTCGCTCTCCAAAAAAGTCAGGGCGATCGTGATGGGCATCGAGAAAATGAGCGCCTAACGCTTAGCAGGATCTTCGATCAGGGATGTTGCGGGAGTTGGGCAGTTCAGCTCGGACGATCTCGTAGATCGTCTCGCATGGTTCGCTGAACCATTTTTGTACGCGATCGATATGGCACTTCGCTTCGAGGACGGTTAAATCTTCGAGGAACGCGAGCGCGATCATCGCTTTCGAGGCAGAAATAGTTATCCGTCAACGCACGTCCATGAAGACGGGTTCGTCTCCAACTATTCCGAAGCTGATGATCCGCATCGATAGCGCTTTTGATTCGGATGAGGCGCGCCGGACGATTAAGTCCGACGCGCTCTCTTAACGATTACGAGAGCTGTGGGTCCGTTGCGTCACGGAAAGCCGAATCGGCTCGATCATGCCTTTCAGGCCACCCTTGGTCGAGAGGGAGATTTTGCCGAGAAGTTTGCGGCAATGGTTGAAGTTGCGCTGTTTCATATTCATCTCCTTGTCGCTGCCTTGGAGTTTTGCAGCGGGGAAGAAGGCTATGATCTTCGATTTGAAGGTAACCATTCAATTCGCTGACTATTCGCCGATTGTAGGCGGCGCGGCGGCTCAGATCGCCGCGCCACCCTCAACCTGGATCAGTTAGTCAGACCATGAACGATTCAAGAGGCCCGTCCTTTCCATGTGAATACCGGGAGCTCCCTTGGTGTCGGTTGAGATTCTTCCCGATCGATGCGACGACGCTTGGCATTGCGTTCGATTTTCATGATTTATGCTTCCTTTCCTTTGGAAGTCAATGCCGTTCAAGTTGCGGCGGTGCCAGCCTAGGAGATGAAACGCAAAGGTCCCGAGCATATTCGCTGACGGGCAAATGGATTGTTTTTTGGAGACGAGCGTCAGCTTTGTTGCAGACGCTCGAGCAGTTCGGGAATGATGCGCATCCGCCGGCGATGATAGCGAATGAGACATCGCCGAAGATGCTTCCTGTCTTTCATTTGAAGCGCCGAAATGATTTCATTCGATTCCTCTTCAAAAGCGTCGAGCAATAGGTGCTCAAGGCTCTGCACAGGCTCGATCCGTTCGATCAGGCTTTCGAGCGCAAGAACGTGCTCGGGATTGCCAGTTTGTTTTGCGAGAAAAATGAATAGAGCGTTTTGCCGTTCGTGAGGTTCGGGGGCACCGAGCAGCGGTCCGACGGGCGCCATCGATTGCTGGCGCTCCGGTCGATTGATGATCGCGAGCAAAAGGAGGTCGCGATGCCAGGAATAAAGATTTCGAAGCATGACTTCGGTGAGCACCGGCACTCGAAATCCGTCGTGGCGGGGCGCTTCGACCATCCGCTCGCCGGTCAAGCGATGCAACGCATCTCGAACCGGAGTGACACTTGCATTGAGTTCGCTCGAAAGGATCGCGGGCTCAAGCCGGTCGCCAGGATGAAACATCCCCTGCCGAAGCTGGAGCTTGAGCGCTGCATACACGCGTTCAAATGTTCCAGGGCGGATCATTGCACCGCGTCGGCTCCACTTTGGATTCCGAAGTCCCACTTCTGGTTGCGAACGAAGTCTCTTAAGAGTTCCTCCTGGTCGGGACGAAGCGCATCGATTGCGCCGATATGTTCGGGGATTCCACTCCCAAGGAGGATCGAGGGACATTGGCCTTCGAAGTTTCCTAGGTTGGGGCGATGCTGGGTGTAGCCAACCAATTCCTGGAGCTCGCGGGTAAATGTTCGAGCGATTTCGGGCGGGTAGGCGAGCCACTGGTTTTCGTAGGGCTTGAGCCATCCAAGACAGTAGCTGATGATCGCGCCGCGACGAACTTCCTGGCTCCGATTGCCGCCCGCTCCATGGCGGGTCGAACCAAGAAAGAGCAGGGCTGACCCAGGCGCAATTTCGACCGGGATTCCTGGCTCGAGATTGGGCTCGGGGTCGAGCGCTGCTCGTCCATGACTGTTCGGCCAAACGAGTGTGGTCCCGTTCTCTTGTCTGTAGCGCGTAAAAGGCCACATCACGTTGACGAGATATTCCGTGTTTCCGATTTCACCGCGCCACATGTCCTGGTCTCGGTGCGGCAACTGCGGCGGCGCTCCTGGATAAAGAGCAAGAGCCTGCGTCAGGTTAAGCTGGATTGTGTCGCACCATTGCGACAGCACCTTACGAGTAATTCCAAGAACAAGCGGATGCTGGACGAGAGAGGCTGCGAACGGAGAACGAATTAAAAGGCGGCCGAACCTTTTCGTTCTCTCTCCGTAGAAACCGCCGGTGCAAAACGGCGTGTTCTCAAAATCCTGGGCAAGATCCGTATCGAGCCTCAAAAGGAGCTCACTCGGATAAAGGTCGGGAATGATGCAATAGCCTTGGCTCTTGAGCGCCGCTGTCCAATGCCCGATCGAAAGATCGAGCGATGTTTCGAGTTCTCTCATCGGTTCAATACTCATGCCGCTTGCGCCAGTTCGAAGGCGTGAAGCGGCTGAGGAACCCAGATCCCATTGGCTTCGAGGAGCCTTGGCGTATTCTCGTCGATTTCAATTCTAAGCGCACCAAGCATGCCGCAATCGAGCTTGTGAGGAATCCCGAGCGGCCTGCAGCGCCATCCAAAAGCGAGGATCTGCTGAAGCCAGCTCATCTCGGCAACACCGGTATAGCTATGGATGCCACGCTCGAGGGCGAAGGAGACAAGGGCGCTGACAAGCGCGTTTCGGGTTGACCGGCGCTCAAGCGCAGACTGATTTCGATCGAGACAGAAACGCGTGATCTCGAGAATTCCAGGACCGCTCGGGACATCGCCCGCACAAAGGAACGGGAACAGGTCGCCAAGAATGTGGGACTGAGTTGTCTTCAAAAGACGAGTGGACCCAAGGTGCTTTCCGCTGCTCGAAGCAATGATCAGATATTCCGCCTGATCATTGTCGAAGGCATCGATTTCGAACCTGCCTTCGAGCACTGGGACGTCCCATCTCAAGAGGTCGACGAACACCTCTTTTCGCGCCTCGAACATCGCGCGAAGAGTTGCGCGATCCTTCGGTGTGCAGCTGCCCAGTTCCACATGAATCATGATCTGGCTCCCTTGACTGATTAGGAGCCATGGTCGGCGTTCTTATGAACCAGCGAAATTCCCAGAAATGGGTATAGACTTTATAAAATATCGAGGAACGCGATGTTCCCGTCAAACAAGGCGTGGACGGTAAGAAGAGTGCGCTTGGCAACGCCGTAACGCTCGCGGGCCTGTTTGAGATGGCGGACCACGGTCTCATGGCTGACACCCAAAATCTGCCCGATTTCCCAGTCCGACTTTCCGCGCGCCGCCCACATCAAGCACTCCCGTTGACGGTCGGTGAGTCGTGCCGCTGGTTCGGGAAACTCGCGCACCTTTCGAATGCGCCTCGCTGCGTCGAAGGCAAAGGCGCCAACCAGCTGAACCAGCGGCAGAAGTTCGCCGTCGAGCGGCACTCCGGTTTCTGTTGCGAAGGAACAAGACCCATGAACTTCACCCGGAATGTGGGCGGGAACGGTAAACCCTTCTCCGATCCCCTCGCTCTTTGCGATTGCCAAGATTTGTTCATCGCGCGGCGAGAGCGTGATCATCTGCGGCAATTTCGACCACGAAAAGCCGACGTTCGTCAGATGGCTCGCGCGGTGGACCGGATCGACCGGGCCAAGTTGCTGTTGGTCGAACCATTCGGCCCATCCCGCGGGATAGTTGTGAATCCGGATCGCCCGGCTCGAGCGTCGCACATTCATATGGTGAGTGAGTGCGAAATAGCGGAAGCCAAGATCGGTCGCGACCGAATCCATGGCTTCGGCCAGTGCAGTTTCACTGGTCACCTCTTCCAGGTCTTTAACGAATGATTCCACGCGCGAAAACATGGTGCGCCGGGACTCCCCGCGACGAGATTGAGAAGCGTTCCAAGCACTTCACGTCCGCAGCGTTCATCAATTCAGCTGATCGAGCGCCTCAATCGCCGCGAGCACAGCCCCAATGTTACCCGAGCAGGTTCCGTTTAGTCGCTGTTCGATCCAACGATCAATTATATTCCTCGAATTCAAGGGGCCGGGGGGATTTGCCCTTCCTCTTCGTCTAGAGATCACCCCGCGGTCCTTTGCCGCTTGCGAGAAAGTCAAAGGATCGTCACGGGCGTCGGAAATGATCCGACATCGGCTGCCGGACGCCTCGAATGGACTTTTCACACGATTGAAGGGAGAAACATGGAGCGCATAATTTGGACGAGCTCGAGAGTTGCTGCGCTGTTTGAGGAGCCTCTTCTCGACTTGCTGTACCAGGCGCAACTCGTCCACCGCGAATGGCATCGGCCAAACGAAATCCAGCTTTCGACGCTTCTTTCGATCAAGACCGGAGGATGCCCAGAGGATTGCGGCTATTGCAGCCAGTCGAGCTTTTCCAAATCTGGCCTCGAAGCAACGAAGCTTCTCGATTCCGAAACTGTCCTCAACTCGGCTAGGGAAGCCAAGAATTCCGGAGCGAGCCGATTTTGCATGGGTGCCGCCTGGCGTGAACCCAAGGACCGTGACATGCCGGCCCTGTGTGCAATGGTGCGCGAGGTCAAAGCGCTTGGGCTTGAGACGTGCATGACGCTTGGAATGCTGACGAAGCCTCAGGCGGATCAGCTCTCTGAGGCGGGTCTCGATTTTTACAATCACAATCTCGACACTTCGGAAGATTATTACAGCGAGATCATCACGACGCGAACTTACGAAGACAGGCTCGAGACGCTTGAGAATGTTCGTTCGGCCGGAATGGCGGTCTGTTGTGGCGGAATTATCGGAATGGGCGAATCGAGAGCCGATCGAGTGGAGCTTCTCGTCACTCTTGCAAACCTTCCAACGCCGCCCCAGTCGGTACCGATCAACGCTCTTGTTCCCATCGCTGGGACCCGGCTTGGAGACCAGCTTCTCGACCAGTCGGAAAAGCGGCTCGACGATCTCGAGTTTGTTCGAACGATTGCCGTTGCGCGCATTATCATGCCTCAATCGATCGTTCGCCTTTCGGCGGGACGGGAGTCCTTGAGCGAAAGCAGTCAGACCTTGTGCTTTCTTGCAGGCGCCAATTCGATCTTCACTGGAGAAAAGCTACTGACAACAACCAACTGCGGTCCATCAGCGGATTCGCTTCTGTTTTCAAAGCTCGGCCTATTCGCAGCGGCGCCCGCTCAAAGCCGAATTTCCCAATAAGCGATGGGAAGCGTTATTGAGCAGTCGCAACTTTGCGGTTTTGAGGATCATCTCAGAAATCTCGAAGATACCCATCGTCGCCGCTCCTTGACCAAGCGTCGCGGTCATGACTTTGCCTCCAATGACTATCTTGGCTTTGCTCAGAGCCCATTTCTCAAACAAGCGATCATCGATGCCCTTGAGCGCGGCGTTCCAATCGGGTCGGGGGGATCGCGACTTCTTCGCGGCAATCATCGTGAACATGAATTGCTCGAACAGGAAGCGTCGCGATTTTTCAATTGTGAAAGCGCTCTTCTATTTTCGAGCGGCTATGCCGCCAATTCGTCCGTTCTTTCGACGCTCCCCCAAAGCGGTGATCTCATTCTTTACGATGAGCTCATTCACGCAAGCAGCCATGAGGGCATGCGTTTAGCGCGCGCGCCTTCTTGCAAAGTCCGTCACAACGATCCGACTGCCTTCTCGGATTCGCTTTCCGACTGGCGCAGCAAGGGCGGGAAAGGGCGGGCGTGGATCGTTGTCGAAAGTCTCTACAGCATGGATGGAGACAAGGCGCCGCTTGGCGATCTCATGAGCCTTGCCAATGCCAAGGATGCTGTCCTCGTCATTGATGAAGCGCACGCGACGGGCGTTTTTGGAACGAGCGGACGCGGCCTTTCAGAAGCGTTCGCCGGAAACGAAAATGTCGTGACGATAAGAACCTGCGGAAAGGCGCTGGGATGTGAAGGGGCGCTGGTCTGCTGTCCTTCAATTTTGAAGGATTTTCTCGTCAACCGTGCACGAGGCTTCATCTTCTCGACAGCGCCATCGCCGCTCATGGCGTCCGCGATCCGGGCAGCACTTCAACGCCTCGAAAGGGATGGCGCGCCTCAAAAGGAGCTTCGCGAGCTTTGTTCGTTCGCACAATTGAAGCTCGGGCCTTTTGGAGTCGCCTGCACCGGCAGCCAGATTTTACCGCTCATCGTCGGCAACAGTCTTGCGGCCATTCAATTGGCACAAGCGCTTCAGGAGCGGGGTTTCGACGTTCGTGCCATTCGGCCTCCGACTGTCCCCGATGGGACTGCAAGGCTTCGAATTTCGATCACGCTCAACGTCGATCGCTCTCGGATCGACCAACTTAGAGACGCCCTCGAGAAATGCGCGGCATGAGGATTTTCGTTTCAGGAACAGACACGGATGTCGGCAAGACGATCGTTTGTGCAGCGCTCACGGATGCGCTTCGTGCAACCTATTGGAAGCCGATCCAGGCGGGAGGCCTCGAACAGACCGACAGCGACACCGTTCGAAAAATGTCGGGCGTTCCTTCCGACCGGATTGAACAGGAAGCTTATCGTCTGAAGACTCCTTGTTCGCCGCATCGCTCGGCCGAGCTCGATGGGCTAACGATCGACTGGGCGTCGCTTTCTCCGCCGGACGTCGATCCGCTGATCGTCGAAGGCGCTGGCGGATTGATGGTCCCGGTGACCCGCGAGATCCTCATCATCGATTTAATTGCGCGCTGGAAACTCCCGGTCGTTCTTGTCTCTCGGACAAGCCTTGGGACCATCAATCACAGCCTGCTTTCCATCCAAGCTCTTCGAGCCTGGAAAATTCCGCTCCTTGGAATTGCCTTCGTTGGCGATTCTAATCGCGACAGCGAACAAACCATCTGCGATTTTGGTCAAACCAAGCGCCTGGGGCGGCTCCCGAGGCTCAACCCACTCAATGAGGAAAGTCTTAGAAGCGCCTTCCATGCGAACTTCTCGCTTGAGGATTTTCGATGAGTTCACCGGTCTGGCATCCCTTCACCCAGCACGGGCTAGAAGTCCCAATTCCCTGTGTCGAACGCGCCGAAGGTGCAGCGCTTTATACCGCCGAGGGACGGCGGATCATTGATGCGATTTCGTCATGGTGGGTGACGACGCACGGCCACCGCCAACCCAAAATCATGAAAGCGATTGCCGAACAAACCGAACGGCTGGACCAGATCATCTTTGCCGGCTGGACCCATGAACCGGCGGAACAGGTCGCGCGCGAACTCCTCGAATTGATGCCGTCCGAGCTGCGCTACGTGTTCTTTTCCGACAGCGGTTCGACCAGCGTCGAAGTCGCCCTAAAAATGGCGCTTGGCTACTGGCGAAACCTTGGCGAACCCAACAATCGGATCATCGTTCTTGAAGGGAGCTACCACGGCGACACGATCGGCGGGATGTCCGTTGGTGAGCGCGGAATCTTCAACCGACCTTATGCGCCGTTGCTGTTCGACGTCGATGTGATCCCTTTTCCAAGTCCCGGCAACGAACAGGAGACCATCGACAGGCTCGAGCATCTTTGCCGAACCGTCGGGCCGGCGGCGCTCATCGTCGAGCCGCTTATTCTGGGTGCGGGCGGAATGCGCATTTATTCGCCTCAAACCTTGCGCGAGATGCGAGGCGTCTGTGCGCAATCCCAAACATTGTTCATTGCCGATGAAGTCATGACTGGCTGGGGAAGGACGGGAACCCTTCTTGCATGCGAACAGGCCGACATTACCCCAGACCTCTTGTGTCTATCGAAAGGATTGACCGGCGGCTCGCTTCCGCTTGCAGTCACGCTTGCAACCGAAGCGATCTATGATGCGCATTATTCAAAGGATCGATCGCGCCAGTTCTTTCATTCGAGCAGCTATACCGCGAACCCGATTGCGTGTGCAGCTGCGCTCGCCAATCTTGCGATCTGGCGCGACGAACCAGTCATCGAGCGGATCCAGAATCTCGAGCGCGTACAGAAAAAAGGGCTTGAGCGTCTTTCAAAGGCTCTCAATTCGCGACAGCTCGGAACGATCACCGCCTGCGAGATCTGCGAAAGCAAAAGCGACTATCTTTCAACGCGTGCGCCCGAGCTGCTGCGCCATTTTACGGAGCATGATGTCCTGGTGCGGCCGCTCGGTAACACGATCTACGTCATGCCCCCTTATTGCATCGGGACCGACGATCTCGATCAGATCTATGATTCCATCGAGGATGCGCTCGAGCGCTTTTGAACCCTCTAGCGTGCGATTCGTCCGAACACTTTCAAGGACCCGCTCTAACCAGGTCCTTTTCATTACCAATGACCAAGAAATGGTTTTGCGGTTGCATTTTGTGAAGGGACCAACAGGGGCGAGCGACTCGTGAAAAGTGCTGTTGCAATTTCGCCACATGGTTTTCCAAAACGCTAAGCCACGCATTCCAGACGAATTATTCTTCTTTGCCTTTCGGCCAGCATCACAATAGGCCAGTGCAATAGGAGTGCTCCGTAACCGGTAGCCGGATTGCAAGGATTCGGCCGTGTACAGTTTCGAGCCTCACGGATTAAACGAACGAGCTCGCAATCATGAGCTCAGGCAGGGGATTTTCTAATGAATGTATCGCAACGTCGTGTTGCCCTTTTCGCGGGCGCATCGATTGTCGCTCTTGGTCTAGCGACTCCAGCGCTTGCCGATCCCCACACTGGGCTCTCCACGGGTGTTTATCCGGGTGCGAGCACGACGAGCAGCTCGGTTACGATCTGCAATCTTGCAAGCGACCCGGCCTGTTTCTTTGGGGAAATTGCAAACGGTGCCCCGACCGAAATCGTGGGCGTCCATAGTACTACTGCTGGACAAATCTATCAGTCTCAAACTGGCGGCGCGGTGACCCTTAGCTTGACTAACCCGGCAGGGTCGAGCGCCGAAGTTGGGGCAATTGCAACTGCCGTCAACACCACCGGCCCGGCTCTGGCAATTGCGAACATCGGGACTGCGATCCGTCAATTCGGTTCTGGAACCAGCGTCGCGCTTTCCTTGGTTAACAAGGGGGCGTTGACCATTGACGCCAACGCTAAAGCTTCTGGGGCCTCGCACGCGGAAGCCATTGCTGCACTTTCAAACGGCGCAATTGATCAGACCGCGATTGCCGTCGGCGGAAACGCGAGCAATTTGATCGATAACACGGGCACCATCGCAATTAACGCTACTGCTAAGGCCGTTGCCGCTTCGGGCAGCGCTACGGCAATCGCGGAAGTGCTCGGCGGCATTCAACAGTTCGCAATTGCCCATAACGGTAACGCGTCCGATAGCCTCGTGAATAATGGAACGATTGGGATTTCAGCGGTTGCAGACGCAACCGGGACTTCGGCTGGTGCGGAAGCGAGAGTCGACAGAGGCATTAATCAAGTAGCTGTTGCCACTGGCATCGGTATGTCCGCCACTGCCGATATCACGAACAATGGAACTCTTGATATTCTGGCATCGGCTAACGCCAAAGCCACCGACGTTGCGGAAGCATTGGCGTTTATGACGAGTGCGCTCGCTCAACAGGCATCTGCGACTTCAGGAAATGCGACCGTCCATCTCAACCTCGCTGGCGGAACGATGATGGCAGTGGCCCACGCTGCAGGATCGGCCGCATACGCTGATGCGCAGGCATTTAGGCTCATCAACGAGTTTGCAACAGCTGGAGCAGGAACCGCGTCTGCCGCATTCGATAACAGCAAGACGCTCACCATGGGTGCGCTTGCGCAGGCGACCGGGCGCTCGGCCAATGCCACGATCGCGGCTTCGACAAAGGGTGCGAACGTTTTCGCCCATGCGACGGCGAAGTACGATATCTTGAACATTGCGAATGGCCTTGGGACCGCGGATGCAGCCGCAAACCTGACAAACAGCGGAACGATGGACCTTGAGGCCCATGCCATTGCAAAGGACGTCGCCGGTACGGGGACTGCAACAAATCCTGGCGGTTTTGCTCACGCCAGCGCCCATGAGCGAACGGCGATTATTAATCAGGCTGTCGCCCATGGAAGCGGAAACGCAGCTGCAACTGTGACGAACAGCGGCACGCTTAATATCCTTGCCGTGGCGACTGCGAGCGGAACCGGAGCATTTGCGCACGGCCACGTGTTCAACGGAATTTTTGACACGGCGGTCGCGTCGGGCGGCGGAAACGCGTCGGTGGGCTTCGATAACAGCGGTGCAATCACGGTTGCGGGCCTTGGACACGCAATTGCAACTCTGAACACGGCGACCGCTCAGGGGCGAATTATTGGAACTGGTGGCGCGGGAAGTGTTCCGCAGATCGGTGAGTTGGCGATTGCGGCCGGTGGCGGAAACGCATCTGCATCATTGACCAACTCTGGCTCGATTTCGGTCATTGGAAGCGCCCAAGCGACAGGCGTCAAAGGGGGTTTTGCAACAGCAGAGAACATTGACGCGATCGGTCAACATGCGACCGCTTTAAGTGGTTCTGCGAACGCGAGCCTCACGAACAGCGGCACGATGACGATTGCAGCGATCGCCAAGGGGAACGCAACGGGTCAGGCAACTGCTCACGCAATCCTGGAACAGGCGGTTCAGCAGGACGTCACCGCTGGAAATGGATCGGCAACTGGATCGATCACCAACAGCAACTCGATCGTAATTGCTGCCCAGGCAACCGCACACGGCAACGGTTCGATTGGGACGCTGCATGTCGGAACCGGGGCGACGGCCACAACGATCACCTACCCCATTGCGATCGGAGCTTCGGCAACCGCCAATATCGGCGTTATTCAGCGCGACCACGCGATTAATGGGACTGCCTCGGCGAACCTCGTCAATTCGGGCACCTTGAGCGTTTCGGCAATTGCGAATGCGACGGGAGCCGGTGCTACCGCGACACAGCATGTCGGAGTTGGTACGACCGCTCGAACCTCCACCATCAACGCGGGCATGTATTCGCTGGCGAAGGTCAAGGCGGGCATCGTTCAGGCCGTGACTGCGGCTGGATCGGTCGTTCATGGAGCCGGAGCAACTGCGACGACGGCTCCGGCGAATGCGACCGCGGTGATGACCAATAGCGGCACAGTCAGCATTATGGCTTCGGCAAAAGCCGACAACACCGGCAAGGGTCTTGCCAGTGCTGCCGCGATTATGACGTCGGGCGTCGTTCAGACGGTAGCAGCAGCGGGCACCGCCGGCGCGACCTTTACAAATACCGGTTCGTTGACGGTTGCAGCCGTTGCGAACGCAACCGCAAAGGACGCCGCCACAATAGGTGCAAACGGCGGCTCGGCCGATGCCTTCGCAGGGATTCAATATGGGCTGAAGCAACGAGCGGGGACCGGCGCGGGCGCGGCATCGGTTTCGCTCAACAATTCCGGCACATTGCTGGTCATGGCGAGCGCGAATGCTAACGCCGCATCGGGCATAGCCAATGCTACAGCCAATGTTTCGGCAGGGATCGGTCAGTTCGCCACGGGCTTCACTGCAAGTGCAAACCTCGTGAACAGTGGATCATTGACAATCGGCGCAGTTGCGAATGCGACTGGAACGGTCGCCAACGCGCATGGCAAGGCCAACCTTGGTGTTCTGCAGGTGGCAAATGCCAACGGCGGTGGCAATGCGACGCTCGCATTCAACAATAGTGGAAACTATTCGGCGCTCGTTTCGGCCAATGCGATCGGCAATTCGGCTAATGCGTCGGCCTTCGACGGAGCCGCGGTTTTCCAGTCCGCTCATGCGAACGCTACGACGGCCGTTAACCCGACAACGGGCGGTGGAACGACCATGGTTATAACACCTGGCGGAAACGCTTCGGCCGCGCTCACGAACTCGGGCAAGATTACGGTTGGAGCAGTTGCGAAGGGTACAGCCCATAGCGGCGGTGCAAATGTTGCTGCAGTCGTCAGCAGCGCGATCGTTCAAAGCGTCGGCGCTGCCGACGGAAGCGCTTCGGCCGCAATCACCAACTCGGGTTCGATCGTGATTGCAGCAACGGCCGACGCCAATGCGGCATCCTTCGCAGGCACTGGAACGAAGCACGTCGGAGCTTATCCGGGCGGCACCGCTCATGCGCTTGCGTGGGTGATGGGAACCGATGGCGGCGGGATTGCCCAGAGGGTCAACGGCGGAACGAACGCTTCGGCCAATGTCACCAACAGCGGAACGATCCAGCTTCAGGCGGTTGCCAAAGCGGTTGGGGCAAACGGCGCAGGTGCGACCGCATTCGTTCAAGGCGGCCTCGTCCAGAATGTCACGGCAACGAGCGGTCCGGCTTCGGCAGTATTCAGCAACCTTGCTCCGGCAACAGCGCCAACCGCGGCAGCAACGGGTCCGGCTCCCGGCACCTTCTCCGTGCTTGCAAAGGCCAATGCGACGGCCGCAAGCGGCTCGGCGCGCGGGCTCGCCATCGGAACGGGTGTCGTTCAGCTGGTCTCGGCCAATAATGGCAATGCCACGGCAGCGATCACCAACTCAGGAACGATCGCAGTTGCTGCGAGCGCCAATGCTCTTGCCAATGGAAGTGCAGCCGCAAGTGCGGTCGCTCTTGGCGCAGTCCAGGTTGCGCACGCTTCTGGTTCGGTTGTCGTTACCGGCACTGGAACCAAGGGAACTGGCACTGCGACCGTCCCGGCTGCTGGCAATGCCACGTTCACCAACAGCGGAACGGTTGATGTGACCGCTCTAGCCAAGGCAACGGCGGGCATGGGCCAGACCGGAACGGCCGCAACGGGTGATGCAAACGCCTATGCAAGCGCGCTTGGTCTCGTTCAGATCGCGACCAACGCTTCGTTCGTGAACAGCGGCAAATATTCGGTCGTTGCATCGGCTCATGCCGTTGGCGTGGTCGGAGCGAATGCGTCGGCCAATGCAACCGGCGTCGTTCAGGACCTCAATGGAACCAACGGAAGCGCTTCGTTCAACAACAGCGGCACATTCGACGTCGCTGCGAACGCGGTTGCTGCGGCGGGCACGCTGATGAACGCCACGGGAACGTCGAAGACGGCGGGCGCAACGGGCTATGCCTCGGCAAACGCTCATGGCCTTGCAGTCAACGGCATTGCTGGAAAGCTCAACGTCACCAACAGCGGGACGATGAATGTTTCGGCGCATGCGACTGCACCAGTGAGCGCTTATGCGAACGCGGTTGGAATGGCGTTCAATGCGGTTGCAACGGTCCCCTCGACCGCAACCGTGCCACTGCATACGGCGCTGATCTCGGGTTCGATCGTCAACTCGGGCACGATCAACGTGCTTGCCAAGGCCAACGGTCTTGGAACCACCGCGACGACCGTGACCAACGCGACAACCGGTGGTGGAACCTCCAAGGTCGTGACGACGCATCCGCACTCGAGCGCTCATGCCACCGGCATCTCGCTCAAATCGGGTGACAACACGGCGACGATCACCAACTCTGGAACGATCGATGTCACTGCGATCACCAATGGCGGTGCGGCTCAGGCCTACGGCATCCGCGTTGTGGGCAACGGCACCGGTCTCGCTCCTGCGGCCGGAGACGTTCTCACGATCAACAACTCGGGCGATATCACGGCGCTCTATTCGATCGATGGCGGAACGACCTTCCATCGCGGCGAAGCGATCGATGTCAGCGAAGCTCCCAACCCGAGCGTGATCAACCTTCTTGCCGGCAACATCACGGGCAATATCGAGCTTGCGAGCAATGCCGACACGATCAACGTCACGGGCGGTGAGACCAACTTCAATGGCATCATCAACTCGGCGTGCGGGAACTCCGCTTCGGTTGCCGCCGCTGGCGGCGACAGCACGGCGCTGAGCTCATGCGGGGTTGGAACCTTGAACATTGGCGATGGCGCCAGTGCCGGGGGCAATCTCCACATGATGATCGATCCGGTCGATGGTCCGTCGTACGCGTTCGTCAATACCTTGAACGTCAACAAGGACGGCACGCTGACCTTGGATCTTCCGGCTGGGGCCGGCGGAACGGCCGCTCCTGGCACCTATCCGCAGATCTTCGCCAATACCGCGAACCTTGCCGGAACCCTGGTTGCCAACATCCAGTCGACCAACGGCCTGTTCGACACCACCTTCTACGGTGCGGTGATCGATGCCAACACCTTGAACGGAACGTTCAGCTCATGTGGTCTTGGCGGCGCCTATGCCGGCGGGCTGCTGTTGAGCCTCAAGTGCCAGTACGATCCCGACGGCGATGTCGATCTTGCATTGACCCGGGCTCCGTTTGAATCGGTCACCGGCCTCAACCGCAACGGAGCTGCGGTCGGAACCGGTCTCGACAGTGTCTACAACGTCAATCTGACGGGCGGCACTCAGGCGATGTTCAGGGACCTGTTCCTGTTCACCAATGCGGCCAACTACAACACCGCGCTCAACATGCTCTCGGGCTCGGTCTATGCGAACTATTTGAACTCGTTCGCGAGCCTTGGTGTTCATGAGGACGATCTCGTCGATCATGCCACCAACTGCGAGATCCCGGCCTTGGCCGGCTCGGCGCTCGAGTGCCGCTCTTCTTCGCCGATCCATGTCTGGGGTCAGATCGACTATCAGACACGCCGGGCAAGCGGGGACATCAATGCGGGCTCGTCGCGCTCGAACCGGTTCACCGGTCTCCTTGGGCTCGACGGCAACCTTGGCAACCAGGCGGTGATCGGGGTCGATGCAGGCTGGCTCAACAACAGCTTCCACGACAACCAGTTCGGCGACAATGCCAAGGGCGATGGCTGGACCGTCGGCGGCTATGCCGTCTACGATCCGGGTGCGTTCTTCCTCAAAGGCGTCACCACCTACAGCTCATTGAACGGCCACTCGAACCGGCACATCGACTTTGTGAACTTGGCTCCTGGAGCAACGTTCATCGCCGATCCGACCGGGAACCCCGATGTGCGCATGTGGACCTTTGGTCTTCATGGCGGCGCGCGGTTCTCGCTGAGTTCCAACTCGGTCCTCACGCCGTACCTCGACTATGACTATATCAACGCCAAGCTCGACGGGTTCACCGAGAACGATGGCAATGGTGTGGCTTTGACGGTCGATGGCGCCAAGTCCAACCACAGCTTCCTCACCGGCGGCTTGAAGTGGGCAACTCAGCTTGGCGGCGTGGTTCCGGAACTCAACGTTGGGTACCGCTACCGCTTTGGAAGCAATTTGTCGCAGTTCACCGGGTTCATCGATGGCGATGCCGCGAACAGCTTCGATGTCGTCTCGGCGGGTCAGAAGAAGGGCGACTTCCTTGCTGGCATCAGCATCGGCGGAAAGCTTGGTCCGGTCGATGTGAGGGTCGGTTACGAAGGCGAGTTTGGAAGCGGGATCACGAGCCACAGCGGCAACTTCAAGTTCGTCCTGCCGCTTGGTGGTCATGCGGCTCCTCCGCCGCCACCGCCGCCTCCTCCGCCGCCACCGCCACCGCCGCCACCACCGGCGACCCAGACCTGCGCGGATGGATCGGTCATTCTTGCAACCGCGGTCTGCCCGCCACCACCGCCTCCGCCGCCGCCACCACCGGCGCCGGTCGAGCGCGGCGAACGCGGCCAGTAACACCGCTCAAACCAATACCAACACCAACAGAGGAGGTGGGCCAAAAGCCCACCTCCTTTTCTTTGTGAGATGCGCACTCGTCCGTTCGATTCTTTTGGAACGAGCGTTGGTTGACTTGGCCGGTTTCGCTGTTCACTAATCAATCATCCATCGAGACCGGCTGAGGGACAGGCCCGAAGACGCCGGGGCAACCGGGATTAGCGAAAGCTGTTCCAATGGTGCCAAGTCCTGCGGGGACCTGAAGGTCTGACGACAGATGGTTGAGGCTCGCTAGAACTCGAGGCGGGCCCGACTTTCGGTCGCTCCCACGCAGAAACTCGCTGGACGAAAGTCTGGGGAGAATATGGCGTTGATCGAAGCCTCAAAGAGGATGACCGGAGCGGCAGCGCCCGAGGGCGGACTACCGGACAACTGCAAGGCAGTTCGCGGTGAACTGCCGCTACGTTTAAGGCTCCGCCATGGCGGAGTGATCGAAACGAGCGTCTGCTACGAGCTCGTCGGGCCTGAGCAAGGAGTGTTGGTCATCGTTGCGGGCGGAATTTCCGCCGGGCGCCACGCGATTTCGTCGCGCGAATTTCCAGAATCCGGTTGGTGGCAATCGCAAGCTTGGACACTGAGCTCAAATTCTCTTCGTGTCCTTGCAATTGACTGGATCGGAGCTGACGGAACCATCGATTGCCCGATCGATCCGCTCGATCAGGCCCAAGCCATCAAGCGGCTTCTTGATGATCTCTCGATCGATAGCGCCGCGGCATTCTTGGGCGCGTCCTATGGAGCGATGGTCGGAATGCACCTTGCAGCGACTTCGCCCGCGAAGATTGGAGCGCTTCTTGCGATCAGCGGAGCTGAGCGCGCGCACCCCTATTCGAGCGCGCTGAGATCCCTTCAGCGCCAGGCGATAAGGCTTGGCGAACAATGCTCGGATGGCGAAGCGGGCGTTGCGCTCGCAAGAGCAATGGCGATGCTCACCTATCGCACTCCTGACGAATTTGAAGCGCGCTTCAATCAGTCTCCAATTATTGAAAATGGGTCGATAAGGGTGGGTTCAGACCCATATCTTGCGGCGCAAGGTCAGCGCCATTGCAAGCGGATGAGCGCGGTTGCCTATCGCCGGCTCTCCGAATCGATTGATCTCCATTGCGTGGATCCCAAAACGATCCTTATTCCAATGACGCTCGTTGCGGTCAGTTCGGATCTTCTCGTTCCTTCAGCCGACGTCGAATCTCTCGCGGCAAAGGTTCCGGGCGCCAAGCTTCATCATGTTCAATCGTATTTTGGGCACGATGCCTTTTTGAAAGAAGAGGAGACAGTCGCGCAAATCGTTTCCGAATTCCTCTCGTTCCTGGAGAAATCCCAATGACCAAGGCCTTTTCGACCCGCGCGGTGCGCTCCGGTATCGACTGCGACAGCGCGTTCGGAGCGGTCGTTGCGCCGCTCGTTCTGTCAGCAAACTTCAGCTTTGAGGGGATTAGTGGAAAGCGCCGCTATGACTATAGCCGGAGCGGTAATCCATCGCGAGATCTCCTCGCCGAGGCTCTGGCATCGCTCGAGGGAGGGACGGGCGCAATTGTCACAGCGAGCGGCATGGCAGCGGTCGCGCTCGTCATCCACGCGATCTTAAAGCCGGGCGATCGCCTGCTGTTTCCGAACGACTGTTACAGCGGAAGCTCGAGGTTGTTCAGCGCGCTTGGCGAGAAAGGCTCGTTTTTCCTCGAGAGCTGCGATTTCACCGATCCCAAAGCG
Organism: uncultured Alphaproteobacteria bacterium; assembly: GCA_963703055.1. Lineage (GTDB taxonomy): Bacteria > Pseudomonadota > Alphaproteobacteria > Sphingomonadales > Sphingomonadaceae > Sphingomicrobium. The sequence goes on from OY969784.1 coordinate 2,360,655, forward strand.
CTCGATGAAGCGATCGCTCGAAAGCCCAGCCTGATCTGGGTCGAAACGCCCTCCAATCCGTTGCTCAAGATCACCGATCTTAGTGCCGTCACGAGGCGCGCCAAGAGCGTTGGCGCCCTTGTTGTCGTCGACAACACCTTTCTTTCGCCAGCGCTCCAGCGCCCGCTCGAACTTGGCGCCGACATCGTCATCCATTCGACGACCAAATTCATCAATGGACATAGCGACATCGTGGGCGGCGCAGTGATCGCAAATGATCAAGCGATCCTCGATGAACTTTCATGGTGGGCGAATTCCCTTGGACTGACCGGATCGCCGTTCGATTGCTACCTCACGCTTCGTGGGCTTCGAACGCTCGAAGCTCGCATGAAAATCCAGGAGGAAAATGCGCAGGCCATTGCCGAGCGGCTGTCGACAAGCGCGTGCGTGTCGTCGGTCTATTACCCTGGCCTTCCAACCCATCCCGGCCATGACATTGCGCGCAGCCAGCAGTCGGGTTTTGGAGCGATGCTCTCGCTTGACCTTGGAAGCGAAGATGCTGTCGTGGCTTTTGTCGATGGTCTAAGCTGCTTCACGCTTGCGGAATCTCTTGGAGGAGTGGAGAGCCTCATTGCATATCCGGCAACCATGACTCATGCAGCGGTGAGTGAGGAAGATCGCGAACGTGCCGGGATCGGGCCCGGACTTCTTCGGATATCGGTCGGGATCGAGGCCAAGCAAGACTTGCTGGCCGATATCGAACAGGCGCTCGAGCGAGTGAAAGCCGTTTGACGGCGGGGGTTTCCGAGCTGAAGGGCGCGGCGCCGCCGGGCGCCCCGAATGCGAAGAGCGGGATCACGCGCCCCAATCCGTTCCAATTTGTCATCATTGGCGGGATCGCGCTCATCGGCGCACTTCTCATCATGCAGGCCTATTGGCCAGGCGTCATGATCGACGACGCCCGCTGGCAGTATCAGCAGGCTCTCGATAACGCCTATGAGAATTGGCATCCGCCGCTGATGGCGTGGATTTGGCGCAAGCTCACGGTCCTTGAGCCAGGGCCTTCGCCGATGCTCGTTCTTCAACTCGCTTTCTACTGGATGGGGATCGCTCTCATTGCATCCTCGGCGCACCATCGCGGCCATCCAAGACTTGCGTTTTTGCTGCTTTGCGCGGGGTTCCTGCCCGCGCCCTTTGCGCTTTCGGGGACCGTCACCAAAGACGCGCTAATGGACGGCGTATTGCTTTTCTCCACGGGCATGATCCTGTGGCGGCAGCATATTTGGTCGCGGGTGGTGCGATCGCTCATTGTCGTGCTGGCGATTGTGGGCCTTGCCTTCGCTGCGGCGCTTCGGTTCAATGCCTTCTTTGCCTGTATTCCGCTCTTTCTTGCGGCAATTCCGGGAAGCTGGATACGGACATGGCCGCGCTTCCTTGCAGCTGTTGTCGGTTCAGCTCTTCTCTTTCTCGCTATTCCCGGATTGATCGCGGCCGTTCTTCACGCCGAGGATACCGACGTTCAGCTTTCGCTGATCATTTTTGACCTTGGCGGGATTACCGAACATTCGAAGGTCAGTCAGTTCCCGGACCTCAATGTCAGGAATCCGGTTGCGGTTAATCATCACTGTTACGATCCCAAGGGCTGGGACTCCTATTCAAGCTGGGCCAAGACGCCCTGTCCACTTGGGTTCGACCCATTCCAGTCGCTGATCGATAATGGCGACGTGAACGCAAAGGACCTGTGGGTTCGCTCGATCCTTCATCATCCCATTGCCTATCTCGAACACCGATTGACGCACTTCAATCTTTCGACCTGGTTCTTCGTCGCTTCCGGACCCGATTCGACCGCCTGGAGCCAGTCGGCTTCAAATCCCTGGGGATTCAAGGTCGTTCAAAATCCCCTTCTTGCTCAAATCACCGCTGTGACTAACGGGGTTGCGAAAACCCCACTTGGGTGGCCGATCTTCTGGATTGCTGTTGCCCTTGGCGCAGTTTTTACCGCACTCTCGGCGCGCCTTCCCAAAGACCAGCTTGCAATCGCTTCATCCGCCTTCCTCTATGGAATGGGTTATCTTCTCGTCGGAGTTGCGACCGGCATGCGCTATTATATGTGGACGTTGAGCGGAGGCGCGGTTGCAGCGCTCCTTGTTGCTGGGGAAATCTGGAAGAGAAGGTCGGTTCTCAAACGAAGATGGATCATTCCTCCAATCGCACTCGTTGCACTGATCACTTCGATCGCTATTGCTGGTCGGATCCTCGTTTCGTGAAGTAAAATCATTGACAGTTCGAACCATCGCCAAGTTAATTCTTCGACATGGCTGACCGTCAGATCTTTCACGACCCCTCGGGGCGGCGGCGGAAACGATTCCGGGCCGCGGTCGCTCTCGTTGCGCTTCTCATTTTGCTGAGCGCTGCTGCGCTGTTTGCAACAATTCGGGTAGTCCCGGCCGAGGCTCCACTTCCAGTCGCGCTCGAGCATGGCTCGGCCCGGCCTCAGCCCAAAACCACGCTTCTTGCCCGAGCAACCCGGCGCGTCGACCGAGCGATAGGCCAGCTTCTTGGGATGCGAGCGCCAAATGCGAGGCAGGTGGGAGCGCGAAAAGCCGTCGCTGCAGTGACCGCGCTCAACGCCCCGCTTTACGTGGGTTTTTATGGGCCCTGGGACGAAAGCGCGACCTCATCGCTCGAGCGACACATCAATCAGCTCGATTGGTTAGCTCCCGTTTGGGTGACGGTTACTGGCCCCAATCACGATTTCAACATCATCCCCGACCGGATCGGTCGGGCAGTGATCAACTCATCGACCCATCGTCCGCTCATTCTTCCCGTCGTTCAAAACTTCTCCAATGGAAACGTCGACAGGCCGGGTGTCACGTCGCTCCTTGCCGACCCCAAAGCTCGCCACAAACTGCTTGCCCAGATCGAACAGTTTGTGGCCGCGAACCAGGGTTCGGGAGCGGTTTTCGACTTTGAGGAGCTCGATCGCGCGTCCCAGTTCAACTACCAGGCGCTGCTTCGCGAAGCGCGGCCGATTTTCGCAAAACATAAATGGCTCATTACGGTCGCCGTGCCGGTCGATCAGGGCTGGGACCTCCCGAGGTTCGCGCTTCTTTCCGACAAGGTCTTTCTCATGGCCTATGACGAGCATTCGAACGACGGGCCGGCGGGTCCCATTGCATCGCAGCAATGGTGGGCCACGGTGGTTGCTCAAGGGGTTCGTCAGATCCCGCGCAACAAGTTGATCGTGGCGATCGGAAATTATGCCTATGACTGGCATAACGGAACGGGCGATCCCAAGAATGTTGAAGAATCCTGGGTGGATGCGGGCGACAATGCGTCGCCTCCGATTTACGATCGCATCGCTGGCAATTCGACCTTCAGCTACACGGACGATGACGGGTCATCGCACGTTGTCTGGATGCTCGATGCGGCAAGTGCATTCAATGAACTGACGGTACTCAACCGGATTGGGATCCACGAGGTCGCCTTGTGGCAGGTCGGGCGAGAGGATCCGGCACTCTGGTCGATCTTCGGACGAAGCGCGTCTGTTCCACCCGATCCACGCGGCCTTGTGCACATCGCCGAAAGCACCAACGTCGACATCGAGGAACCCGGAGAAATCCTAAGGGTCACTGCACTGCCGACCCCGGGCCAAAGGAAAATTACGCTTCAGAAGAACGGTCTTTTGGCGAATGTGGAATTCGTCCAGGTGCCCCGTCCGTTTACGATTACCAGGACCGGCTACAGGCCAGGGCTGGTCGCACTCACATTCGATGACGGACCGGATCCGCACTGGACGCCCCAGATTCTCGACATTTTGAAAGCCAAGCATGTTCCGGCGACATTTTTCATTATCGGCGAAAACGCGCTGACCGAACGCGGTCTGCTCCAGCGAATGATCGCCGAAGGCCATGAAGTCGGGAATCACACTTACACCCATCCCAATCTTGCAACCGTCGGAAAAACCGCGACCCTGTTCGAGCTGAACGCCACTCAGCGGCTGTTCGAAGCGTTCACGGGACGAACGCTAAAGCTCTTTCGAGCACCGTTTTTCGGCGACGCGGAGCCGACGACCAATGACGAAGTCATTCCCGTTTATGAAGCTCAGAACCGTGGCTACATCTCGGTCGGACTGCATGTCGACGGCGAGGACTGGCAGCGCCCCGGGGTTGCCCAGATCATCAATAACGTCGTCTCGAGAATTGAGAGCGGACCATCCAACTGCAACGACCAGTCCGACGCTCAATGCAGCCGCAATGTCGTTCTACTCCACGATTCGGGCGGCGATCGCGCTCAAACCGTGGTCGCTCTTCCGATCATCATCGATACTCTAAGGGCACGCGGCTATCGCTTCGTTCCGGTCTCCGAGCTTGCAGGACTTTCACCAGAACAGGCGATGCCGCCGCTGTCGTCTTCGGACCACGCGGCCGCGGAAGTCGATCTTGCAGTCTTCGAGCTCCTTGGCTTTTCGATCAGGCTTCTCAATTTCCTGTTCGGGGTCGCAATCACTCTTGGAATCGGGCGCGCAGTGGTTCTTTCGACCCTGGCACTCGTCAACGCTTCGAGGGAGCGCCGGATCGTCAGGCCGCCAATTCTTCCCGATACCTTCGTTAGCGTCCTCATTCCCGCCTTCAATGAGGAGAAGGTGATTAATCGATGCGTCGATCAGGTGCTCGCGAGCAAAAGCGTTAAACTCGACGTCATTGTCATCGACGACGGATCGAAGGACCGGACTTCGGACGTCGTCACGGCCGCATTTTCAAGTGACCCGCGGGTGCGATTGATTCGGGTCGACAATGGCGGAAAGGCGCGAGCGCTCAACTGCGGTCTTGAAGTGGCCAAGAGCGATCTCGTGATTGCACTGGATGCCGATACGCAGTTCGAACCCGATACGATCGCTCGGCTTGCGCGCTGGCTTGTCGCCGATCCGAAACTTGCAGCTGTTGCGGGAAACGCCAAAGTTGGAAACCGGGTCAACCTTGCGACCAAATGGCAGGCGCTTGAATATATTACGGCCCAGAACGTCGAGCGGCGCGCCCTTGCCAGACTTGGCGCAATGACCGTGGTCCCGGGCGCAGTGGGAGCCTGGCGTAGGGAAGCAATTGTCGAAGTCGGAGGTTATCCCGGCCAAACCCTTGCGGAAGACCAGGACCTCACGATCGCAGTCCAGAGCGCGGGCTGGAAGGTTGCCTACGACCAGAGCGCGATCGCCTGGACCGAAGCTCCAAGGACGTTCCGACAGCTTGCTCGTCAGCGCTTCCGATGGGCGTTCGGGACCATTCAGTGCGTCTGGAAGCACAAGCGGATCATTGCGGCTGGAAAACCGCCGGGCCTTGCCTTCATCGGTCTTCCGCAAACCATCATGTTCCAGCTCCTTTTTGCAGTCATTTCTCCAATCATCGATCTTTCGCTCGTCGTGAATATCGTCAGCACGATCACGTCGATCCACGAGCATGGCTACACTGCGGTCAAAGGCGATCTCCAGCATGTCGCCTTCTTCTGGCTGCTGTTCATTGCGATTGATCTGACCGCAGGGTTTGTCGCAATGGCGCTCGAGCGACGCGAAAACTGGCGCCTCATGTTCTGGCTGGTTCCTCAGCGCTTCGGCTATCGCCAGATCATGTATTATGTCGTGATCAAAGCGCTCATCCAGGCAGTGAGAGGTCCCCGTGTCGGCTGGTCGACGATTACGCGCTCTGGCGATGTGACGCTTGGCGGGAAAAGGGCCAAATCGAAGCGATGGTCGTCGGTCTCGAGGCCTGCAAAACCCCGCTCCTGACTTTAAGACAAAGCGGTTGAAGAGCCTCTCGTCGGCAATCATCCGAACGCAATTGCCCTGATCCGGACAACAAGAGTGGGTTCAAGGAGGCCCAATAAAACTCAGAGGCAGGTGCGCGGCATCCGCACGTCCTTTATCTCGCTCGGAAAATTTTGAGCTGTCACTGATGGAAACCAAGGCTAGAAGTGCACATGGCCAAAGCGAAGAAAAAAGGCGCGGGAAAGCGCGCCGGCAAAAACGCCGCCCCTGTTGCACAAACGCAAGACATTCCTCAGCAATCGAGGGCTCAGCCCGCGACGATGGAGGAGGCGATCGCGAAAGCCCAGCAGGGGCGCGTGGACATCACGCCAGCAAAAGCGATCGCAATGGCGGGCCAGCTCTATTCGCGCGGTCAATTTGCTCAGGCGGCGCGCGTCTGCCGTCAAATCATTGCGACGCTTCCTGCAAATTCCGACGCGCATAATATTCTTGGAGTGTCGCTGGCTGCGGCCGGCAATCACGAGGCGGGCGTTGCCGCAATCAGACGGGCGATCGAACTCAATCCCGGGGCTGCCAATTACCATGCCAATCTTGGCGAAGTGCTGAGGCTTTCAGGAAAGCTCGACCAAGCATCCGACGCGCTAGAGCAGGCTATTGCGATCGAGCCTGACAATTGCGCCGCGCTCAACAATCTTGGGATCATTCAATACGAGCGGGGCAATTTCGAAGCCGCCGCCGACTTCTATCGGCGAGCACTCGCGCAGCGTCCCCAAATGGCGGAGGCCTATAACAATCTTGGCAATTCTTTGCGCATGACGGGCGATGTCGAGGGTGCGCTCCATGCTTATCAGGAAGCTCTCACCCAACGCATCGTCTACCCCGAAGTTTACAACAACCTCGGAACCCTTCTCCAGCAGGACAACAAGTTCGAGGAAGCCGAGCACGCGCTTCGCAAAGCGATCCAGCAAAGTCCCAATTATGTCGAAGCGCACACCAATCTTGCTTCACTTCTGTTCTCACAGAAGAATGAAATCGAAGCTTTAAGAATTCTTGGTGACGCGCTCAAATTTGCGCCCAAGAATGTCCCGACGCTTCTCCTCACCGCAAGGATCCAGCTCGAGCGGCACAATCTTAAATCTGCCGAACAAGCAAGTCGTTTCGCGCTTCAGGAAGAACCTGAAAATGCCGAGGCGCTTGCGCTTTTGGGCCAGGTCTTTCACGAAACCGACCGTTATGAAGAGGCGCTCGAAGTGCTCGAGCGATCGCTCGAAAAGGCTCCGCAAAATGCGCAGTCGCTCAACTTCTACGGCGTCGCTTTGAAATCCGTCGGTCGTCTCGACGAGGCTCGAGAGAATATTCTGAAAGCGCTTTCGATCAACGATTCGATGTATGGGGCCTATGCCAATCTCCACGACCTTATCGATTTTTCAGAAGGTATCGGAGCGGAATTGTTCGACCGGATCGAAGCCGTTTTTGAAGCGATCCCTGACCCTGAAGCTCCGCAGTTTCTCGCGTTGCAATTTGCCTATGCAAAGGGGCTGGACGATCGCGGCCAGCACGAAAAGGCCCTTGAACATTATATCACCGGCGGCCGGATGAAGCGTGCTCAGCTCGACTATAATGAGCGCGAAATGCACGGCTTTTTCGATGATATCCGGGCCGCCTTTCCGAAGGAGGTGTTCGAAAATCGCAAGTTTACGGGTTTGAGTGACGATCGGCCGGTGTTCATTATCGGAATGCCAAGATCGGGCTCAACTCTCGTTGAGCAGATCCTGTCGAGCCACCCCGACATTTATGGGGCCGGCGAAGTCAAATATTTGGCGCAGGCCCTTGGACAGCTTCGTGACCGCTTTCCATCGCTTCCGAAATATCCCGCGATGATGGAGAAGATAACTCTTCCTCAGCTCGAGATCGTTGGAAAAAACTATCAGCAGACGCTTGCTCAAAGTGCGGGCGACGCGAAACGGATTACCGACAAGCTTTTGACCAATTATTTCTTCATTGGTCTCATCAACCTTCTGTTTCCCAACGCCAAGGTCGTTCACACGCGCCGCGATCCGATCGACACTTGCCTCAGTGGATTTACCAAATTGTTCGCGGACGACATGCCCCACAGCTACGACCTTGCCGAGCTTGGGCGCTATTACGACAAATATCGCGAGCTCATGGAACATTGGGAGGAGGTGCTTCCAGAAGGCTTCATGACGAACGTCGACTATGAGGATGTGGTTGCGGACACCCAAAAGGAAGCCAAGCGCCTGATCGCCTTTCTCGGCCTTCCCTGGGACCAAAGATGCGTCGACTTCTACAAGTCCGACCGCCCCGTCAAAACGGCGAGCGTTGCTCAGGTTCGACGGCCGATCTACAAAACCTCGGTTCAACGCTGGAAGAAATATGGTGCCGGGCTCCAGCCGCTGATCGATGCTGTCGGGCAGAAACGAAAGCCGACGGAAGAGCGCTCGAAGGCTAAGGAAGCCGTCTGAGGATTTCGGAGCTTCCAGCAACCCCCCGCGAATTTTAATCGAACCGGCCGATTAAGGGGTCATCATCATCGCTCGTAAGTCGGGAGTGACCAGCCGCTGAGGATCGCTGCAGCGCGAAGCGCAAAGCCGATGCTCGCTGCAAGCGCTGCAGCGGCTAAAACCGGAAGTCCCAGAAAAGTTAGAGCGACCATCGTGATTGCCGAAACGGCGGCTGCAGTCACATAGAATTCCTGGCGCAGGAGGATCGAGGGTTCGCCAGCAAGGAGGTCGCGAACAATGCCTCCAAGACAGGCCGTTAGAACACCCATTCCAATCGCAGGGATCGGGGCGACATGATAGGCAAGGCCCTTTGCGGCGCCATAGGTTGCATAGACCGCAATTCCGACTGCATCCGCCCAGATCAAACCTTGTCCGCCCCACAAACGCGTTGGCGCAAACCAGACGATCAAAGCCGCAATCAGACAGATGATGAGCATCCAGTTTTCATGAACCCAGAAGACTGGAGCACCGATGAGAAGGTCCCGGACGGTTCCACCGCCAACGCCCGCAATGACCGCAAAAAAGACAAAGGTAATGAAGTCGAGGCGTTTTTGCGCGGCAACAAGGGCGCCTGAAACCGCAAAGACGAGGATCCCGATATAGTCGAAGAAGGCGAGCGCCGTGAGATAGGAAAGTGTCATGGGAAAAGACCCTAACACTCATCGCATGCGCGCAGGAACAATCGATCAGACAGGATCCTTGGAACGCCATGGGGAGCGCAAGCAAGCGACCTCAGCCGTTGCTGCGCTCCTTTCAAAAAAGCGAAGATCCGTCTTTAAGCGTCAAGCCGCAACGGCGGCTTTGCTAAAGGGGGCGCTACCAGCGCCTGTAGCGGCGATGATAGGTGCGATATCCGCCAATCCCGATCGTGACTCCCAAGGCTGGATAGCCGTAGGATGGGTAGCCGTAGTAGCCCGGATATGAATAATAGGCGGGGTAGGAATAATAAGCCGGGTAACCGTAAGGCGAATAGCCGTACCCATAGCTATAATAATGTTGATGATACCCGTAATGGCGGTAGTGCCGGTGACGGGCGCTGGCCGGCGACGTGATGAGCGTCGCGGCTGCAGCTGCGATCAATAATACAGTTTTTGACATAGCGAGCCTCGCTGAACATTCGTGAGCGCGAATATGCCTTACTCACATGACCTCTAACGCGGGTGCCCTCAGTACGTTTCGTAATAACGCCGAAACGACAACCCGCTGAGTTTAGTCGTGGAGCTCAAACGCGTTCCCGATCATTCTCTTCGAGAAACGCATCACGATTGCCGGCGCTGGGCTTGAACAATGGGCTCTGGCGCACGACCTATCGAGGCAAGTCAAGCGCTTAGGAGGATTTCGATGCCTGTTCGTACCATGCCCTCTCAGGGCTTGTTCGATGCCTTGAAAGCGGCTTCGCCCTCGCGCGACCACGCCGTTCGACGCATGCAAATTGTCGCAAACCTCCTCGACAGCGCCTTTGTCATTCCAGGCACCAAGCAGCGCGTCGGAATTGATGCGATCATTGGGCTCGTCCCGGGTCTTGGAGACATCGCGACGACGGTCCTATCGAGCTATATCATCTGGGAAGCGCGCAATCTTGGAGTATCGAAGTTTGCGATCAGCCGAATGGCTGCAAATCTTGCCGTTCACGCTGCCGTCGGATCGATCCCACTTGTCGGCGATATTTTCGATGCTTTCTTCAGGGTCAATCAGCGCAACATGCGAATTGTGAGAGCGCAGCTCGAGCGCAAATTGAACGGCGATATTATCGACGTCTAGACGTCCCTCGCTCCTCCCGTCGCGATTCGCGGCGGGAGTTTCCATGCCTGGTCAGCGATTTTTTCGCGATGGCCCTCCAATCATGTTCATCGAAACATCGCTGGCGCAGCAATCTGCGCACGCGTTTGATGGTCTTCAGCTCATCAGGACCGCGCTTTTCCAACCCTCTATCTGGCCGACATGAACTTCTGTTAGGCGATGTTCGTGATTGGAGGATGCCCAATGAGGAAATGGATTGGAGGGTGCCTTAGGCATTGCGCCACGGCGGTCCTTCTTTTTGCATCTTTGGCAGGGGAACCTGCGAGCGGAGCAGCAACGAGCGATCCTTGCGCACTCGTCAATCCCTTCATCGGCACAACAAACGGCGGCAATCTTTTCCCAGGTGCGGTGCTTCCGTTTGGAATGATTTCGTTCAGTCCTGAAGAAGCGCCGCTTCCTGGAAGCGCGCTCATCGTTGCGGCGCCAGGAGGCTATGAATGGCGCTCCAACGGCATTCGCGGATTTGGCCTCGCTCATGTTTCGGGAAGCGGCTGTGCAGGTGCCGGCGGCGATGTTCCGATCATGCCGGTGACCCGCGAGATCAAGACGTCGCCGTCAGCGGGCCGCGGCACTTCCTTATATTCCGCCTATCTTGACCATTCGAAGGAAAAAGCGAGCCCGGGCTTTTATTCGGTCGAACTTGGAAACAAGGTCGCGGTCGAGATCTCGGCGACGCTTCGAACCGGTGTCGCTCGCTTCACTTTCCCAAAGGATGGTCCGGCGAACCTATTGTTTCGAACCTCGGACACCGAAGTTGGATCAAGCGATGCCTCCATTCATATCGATCCTTCTAATCGGACCGTTTCGGGAAGCGTCACAAGCGGCAATTTCTGCGGGTATCTCTCGCCGGATCGAAGGCAGAGTTATTATACGCTCCATTTCGTCGCGCATTTCGATCAGGATTTCAGCGTTGGTGGAACCTGGAAAGACGAGGCGGTCGCTCAGGGTTCGACGAGTGCGCAGGGGGGCACAGGCTATGGAGACGATGGATTTCCCGTAGCCGGCAAAGGTTCGGGTGGGTGGATCAGCTTTGATCCAAAAAAAACCCCCATCGTTACGATGCGCATCGGCATCTCCTACGTCGATGAAGCTGGCGCCCGCGCCAATCTCGATGCGGAGAGCCCCGAAGGAACAACGCTCGAGAGCACGTGGGCAAAGGCGCGAGCAGCCTGGAATGGAGAGCTTGGAAGGATCGCGATCGCGGGTGGGACTCGAGATGAGCGCACCGTGTTCACGACGGCTCTTTATCATTCGCTGATCGACCCAAGCGTCACAAGCGATCGCGATGGGCGCTATCGCGGAATGGATGGTCGGATCCACCGACTGGAACTCAAACAGCACGCGCAATACGCCAATTTTTCGGGTTGGGACGTTTATCGTTCGCAGCTCCAACTGATCACTCTTCTTGAGCCCAAAATCGGATCGGACATTGCGCAATCGCTGCTCAATCAGGCCAATCAATATGGCCAATGGGATCGCTGGACCCATCTCACCGGCGCGACCGGAGTGATGAACGGAGATCCTTCCGCACCCGCGATTGCAGCCATTTATGCTTTTGGTGGCCGCGACTTCGACGTTCATTCCGCTTATCGGTCGCTTCTTCGGGCAGCGAGCGTTCCAACGGATAAGGATTTGAGCAGAACGGGCTGTCCGGTGCTCTGCATCGGCGAGCGACCCGGCCTCGATCTCTGGCTGAAGGATCATTACATGCCGGTTGGCGCTCCTGGCTGGGGCTCGGCCGCCGACACGCTTGAACTCGCAGCTTCAGATTTTGCCGTTGCACAGCTTGCACGAATGACCGGTGACACGGCCAATGAGCGAAACTTTCTCGAGCGCTCGGGCTGGTGGCGCAATCTCTTCAATCCCACGTCAGGGTACATCCAACCGCGTCGCTCGGACGGCTCATGGCCAAGCTTCGATCCAGCCTCGGACGACGAATTCGTCGAAGGAAGCGCGGCTCAATATCGGTGGATGGTTCCGTTCGATCCGGCAGGATTGATTGGCGCTTTGGGGGGCGCGCCAAGGCCATGCGAGCGATGGATCTGTTCTTCCACGATTCGAATGGACACTGGGCTGTCACCAATTCAGGGCCGCTCCATCCCGAGCTTAACAATGAACCCTCGATCGGTGCGCCCTGGCTCTATGACTTTGTGGGAGCGCCGTGGAAGACACAGGCGGTCGTTCGCGAAGCGATGCGCGAGATCTGGACCAATCGTCCCGACGGCATTTCGGGAAATGACGATCTTGGCGAAATGTCGTCCTGGTATGTCTGGTCGGCGATGGGGCTTTACCCGCTGTATCCGGGACGAGCCGACCTTGTGGTTGGAAGCCCGCTGTTCAAGGATATTGAAATCAATCGTCCAATTGCGCCCATCCATATCATTGCAAGGCGAGCGGCAGCCGATGCTCCTTATGTTCATGGGCTCCAGCTCGACAGACAGGTATTGAAACGCCCCTGGCTCGACGAAAAATTCGTGAAGCAAGGCGGAGTTTTGGATTTTTCGCTGTCCTCGCGCCCCGATGCCGGCTGGGGTTCGGCGATCGGGGATGCTCCGCCATCCTACGCACCTTGAGCCTTTTCAACCGCTTGGCTGGCTCTCGTTAATTTCTGGCGGGCACCAAGTGGAATAACGAAATCTATTGCCGTTTTCGCGATCGCGCTATTACGGTCTCTCCCGCGACTCCATCGCGTGCCAGTTCGCAAGCGAGGGGTCGAGCGGGCTTGAACGGCCGATCACGGCCGCGAGGAGCTGACGAACAAGGGGGGTTTTTCCATGCAAAAGGCAATCATTGGAATTGTCGCGACCGCGTCTCTCATTGCGCTTGGAGCGTGCAACAAGCAGTCGGCGGCCAACAGCAGCAGCGCAGCAAATGCCATCAACGGTACCTGGAAGGCCGACGTCAACACTGTTCAGTTCAACTCCAAGCCCGACGAATTTCTCGTTCAGAACGGCTCCTTCTCGTGCAAGTCCTGCACGCCGCCCTATTCCGTCCCTGCAGATGGTGCATTTCATCCGGTCAGCCTTCCCTATGCCGACAGCGATTCGGTGAAGGTGGTCGATGATCACACCGTCACCGAAACGGTGAAGAAGGCGGGGCGTGAGGTTGGGTCATCCACCTATAGCGTCTCGGCTGACGGCAAGACGCTCGATGGACAGTTTACCGACTCGTCCGCTCCTGGCGCTGTTCAGAAGGGCGAATTTATCGAAACCCGAGTTGCCGCAGGACCCGCCGGTGCCCACGCCCTTTCAGGGCAGTGGAAGCCGACCAAGCTTGCAAATTATAATGATGCCGCACTCACAGTAACGCTCAACGTCAACGGCGACACCTATCAATCGACATCGCCTGCCGGGACGTCGTTCGAGGCAACGATCGGCGGAGGCGACGTTCCGATCAAAGGCGATATCGCCGGAACCACGGTCTCGGTGAAGAAGGTCGGAGACAATAGCTATCAAGAGACCGACAAGCGCGGCGGGAAGGTCGTCAGTGTCACCACGGTGACCGCGGGAGCCGACGGGAAACTCACCGGAGTGAGCGTCAACAAATTGAACGATTCAACGACTCGCTGGACTGCCAACAAGCAGTCGTAACATCGGGAGATCCCTTGCGCGCTTTGGCAAGTGAAATTGAGCCAAAGCGCGCAATCGGTCGGATCGATTAAGTCTGATGAATTTCGAGCAATGATCAGTTTGCAAAAAGGCTCGCCGCTAAACGCCAGGCGACCCATCAAGGGAGGGGACCATGATCAGACTTCTGATCGCGATTGTTCTTGGTTTTGTCGCCGGGTCGCTCACGGATTGGATCTTCATGGGGGTCCTGTTCCACCAAGAGTATAAACGGTTCCCCGAAGTCTGGCGTGACGGTGGAAGTGAAAAGCAGCGAATTGCTTTTGCTCAGATCAACTGTGTTTTGACCGTGATTGGTTTCGTCTGTCTCACGAGACTCGTTGGCCCATTGTCTTTGGCATCGGCGCTCGAGATTGCGGCGCTGGTCTGGCTCATCGGACCGCTTCCGCTTTTGTATGGAAATCACCTTTTCATCAAACTCGATCCACGAGTCACATTCAGTCACGCGATAGGCTGGCTCGTTAAGCTCCTTCTCGTCGCAGCTATCGTTGACACATTGTAGGCGAACGATGGAGCGACCTCTTGGGGCAGGACGGGGGTGCCAGCCGGATTTCTGAAGTGACGGGCAAATCTCAGTCGTGAACTTTGGAGGATCGGCCGCGAATTGAGGCTGCTCTTAAGCCCAAGTTTTGAGGACGACTCTCATTGCGCAGCAGCGCAAAGATTTCGACGAACGAACGTGCTCATGGCTTTTCGTTTGGGGTAGAGCTCGCTTATTCCTCCAATGCTGTTGTTTTTTCTTCGTACCTCTTGAGATGAAAGTGACCTCCTAATGAAGAGAGCTCTTCTCCTCGCTTCCATTCTGTCGATCATTCCCGTTCAGGCCATCGCTCAGCAATCGCGACGGTCTTCGGAGCCGCACTCGGCTACCGCAGAAAGCGACAAGCCAAGCGCTCTCGACACAGCGTCGCCCAATCGGGGAGTCCTCTTTCATCCCACCAGTGTCACAAGCGAAGGGATCGTCGATGTCGAAGGACAACGGATCGATTATCGTGCGATTGCAGGGACGATCATCGTGCACCCCCAGGGCTGGGATGATGCCACCTGGAGAGAACAGCAGCTTGCCAAGGAAAATGGGGACAAGTCGAGTGGTGATGACAGCAACAAGAATCCCGACGCGGAAGCATCGATGTTTTATGTCGCTTATTTCAAGAACGGAGCTCCGTCCGCCAATCGGCCGATCACCTTCTTTTATAATGGTGGCCCGGGCTCATCGACGGTCTGGTTGCACATGGGAGCCTTTGGTCCGAGGCGCGTGATCACGAACGACCATGCCCATACGCCGGCCGCCCCTTATGCGCTGGCCAATAACGACTACAGCCTACTTGATGCGAGCGATCTCGTATTCGTCGATGCGCCTGGAACAGGCTTCAGCCGAATTGCCGGAAAGGACAAGGAAAAGTCCTTTTACGGAGTGGATCCCGATGCCTATGCCTTTAGTCAGTTCGTGATGGGTTTTCTGTCGCAATATGGGCGCTGGAATTCCCCGAAATATCTGTTCGGCGAAAGCTACGGGACGCCGCGTTCTGCGGTTCTCGTCAACGATCTCGAGACTGACGATTCGGTTGATTTCAACGGCGTCATGCTTCTTTCGCAGATCCTCAATTTCGACCTCGATGTTGACGGTCCCGAGGCCAACCCAGGGATGGACGAGCCTTATGTCGTCGCTCTTCCGACCTATGCAGCGACCGCCTGGTACCACAACCGGTTACCCGGCCAGCGACCAGAGGCACTGGAGCCGTTCCTTGCCCAGGTCGAGCAATTCGCAACGACCGAATATGCCGAGGCGCTCCAGCAGGGTTCCGAACTTGACCCCGCTAGAAAGCAGGCGGTTGCCGAGAAACTGGCACAGTTCACAGGACTTCCAGTCTCCTACATTTTGCGAGCAAATCTGAGGATCAGCGGCGGCGAATTCGAAAAGAACCTCGAAGGAAATGAGGACCTGACGATGGGCCGGCTCGACTCGCGTTTTGTCGGACCGACCATGGATCCGCTCAGCAAGACTGCAGACTATGATCCCCAATCGGCCGACATCAGCTCGGCCTATGTTTCTGCATTCAATGACTATGCACGCGAGCAGCTGCACTACGGCGGTGATCAAACCTACAAGCCCGAAATCGACGTTTTCAAATATTGGGATTTCAAACATAAGGCGCCTGGCGCCGAGGTCGCGTTCCCGGGTTCAACCAACGTGATGACCGATCTTGCGTCCGCGCTCAAATATAATCCGGAATTGAAAGTGTTTGTTGCCGGCGGCTATTTCGATCTTGCGACGCCCTTTTATGAAGGGTGGTACGAAATGCATCACCTCCCGCTACCCAACAACCTCGTGGGCAATATGGAATTCCATTATTACCCATCGGGCCACATGGTTTATGCGAACCAGGATTCGCTCCACCGGCTTCACGACGATGTCGCGAATTTCATTCGGCGGACGGATAATCTTGGAGGACGCTAAAGACCGCGTCTTGGACTGACATTTAGTACCAAGCTGCAATCAGTGGAAGTTTCCACGTTTGCTTAGGCGCACGCGCGCCATGCGATCATCGATGGTCTGTGTGGTCTTGATTCTGCGCCCTCCGTTGAACGCGGCTTTCGCGACGATGGGCTCCTCGCGGGTCTGTATCGAACGCGAAGAACAGAACGGAAGCCTCAATATCTCACCTACGATCATAAGCATCCGTTCCAAGATTTCGCGAAAGGTCGTGGCGCACAAGCGATTTGATGATGCCGAGCAGCTGTGCGCCGACCTTCCGCGGGGTCGGTATATTTTGATTGTGAAGATTGCCAAGCCTTGGGTGTCAGAGCTTCATTGGTGGACGCGAAGATATCCGCTCAACCTTCGCGCCGGGGGTGCCAACTACGTCATGACAAACCCCTCAGGCCCAGAATGTCTTTCAAAAGATGATATCTGGCCGAAACGGATGGCATCGACTTTGGCCCGTCCATCGCGTTCGGTGGAACCGCCCTAGACGGGCATCGGGTTCAAAGCCGAGTGGACGCGCTAGCGTCCTGTGATCAGCGGGCCAGGCGGTGGCGGAGGGAACTCGAGCGGCGCGATCGTCGCTCCTTTGGAGCCTGCGGTGACTGCACTGTAGAGGGCAGTCCCCACCGGGCTATACGTAATCCCTTCGATCAAAACGAACGACCCGATCATGGTCGCAATCCCCCATTGCCAGGCGGGATGCACTCGTCCGCTGCGACGGACATCGACCCATGCTCCGACCAGCGGAAAACACAAGGCAAGAGCGAAGGCGGATTCGTATGCCCACGGTTGTAACATAGGCGATGGAAGCATGCGTGAAATGGCCGGCATCAGAAGCATCGACATTCCGCAAAAATGTAATCGGCGGTGCCATTGGGTCTGGCGACGCATCAGAATGGCAGCGACGGTGAGACCAGCGAACGTGAGAACCGTTATCGGATCGAAAACCAGAAACTGAAGCGGTCGAAAGACGAACGGGACGTGGCCCGCTCGGACCATCGCGTTGGTCACGACCATGCCCATCACGATCATCGGGATAAGCCAGACAGCAGCGATCCATCCGAGGCGGCGATGGAGATGGAGCCTGCCCGTCGCGACGAAAATATTCTGAAGCAGATAGATGCCGACCCACCCCATGAACACCCACGCATGGAGTTGAACTCGAAAGGGTGCTTCAAACGTCGAACGGCCCATTAAATAGGCGAACAGAAATCCGCTGATGATCGTGATCGTCATCACGATCGCTCCGCGAAGGAAGAAGCGCTCATCACCGAGGCTGGGCGAAGGCACAAAGGGCTGTTCAGCTAAAGTTGCCATGTCGCTCCCCCGAGTCCGAAAGCCGACATTAGCGCCGATATTGAAGCGTTAAAAGCTGTTGCGAAACATGGCGGATTGGGAAAGGAAAGGCGCAAGTGTCCGTCGTGCGTTCTTTCTGAATTGGACGAACAGTGCCCATCGGAAAAGAGCGACGCGCCTAATCCACGATGGTATGCTGCGAATGGCTCGATCTTAGTTTTGGAGTGACGAGACACGAACCAAAATGCGCTCGCGCTACTTCTGCACCGCGTTGGACAAAGGCTTCGGACAAACCAATGTCCATCATGCTCATTCTTAGCAGCAGGAAAGTGGATTCTCGGGCAAACGTTTGATTGTCAACTTTGAGAGACTCGATTGCTTCGAGCTCCGAGAGCTTTTCTTCGCTGGTGATGGGACCGCCGCTTGATGGAAGTGCGCGGAAGCGGCCGAGATCCGCGAGTTCCTTTTCGGAGAGCCGCTGCATGTCGGGAACGACCTCGTAGGCAATCCGGTACTGGAGCATCCGTTCGTGCGGCATATGCGCAGCGACATCCGCGGTATTGGCGGCGTCACGGGCAAGCGAGTCCCAGGTTCGATCGGGAACCCAGAATTGATCGATTAGCTTGCGGCTCGCGGCTCGATCCCCTTTTTCGACCGAGGCTCGAAGGCTGTCGAGCCTTTGAGCCACGCAATCCTGCATGGCGAGACGCTGATAAGCTTCCGGCCCGTCCCCGGAACTGAGTTCATTATTCATGTCGGAAACAGCGGCGTCGACCTTGTTTCCCCATTCGATCGATTGGACCGCTGCTTCGGCACTCAATGCGATCAAAACGCCAAGGACAATGATCGCTACTTCCCCGATGAATTCGCGCCACCCATGAAGCGGCTTTGGCAAATGGAAATGCATGCGAAATTCCCCCGGTCGGAAAGCTAACAGATGTCATTGTCGCGGCAATGCGGATTTCGTCGCCGCTATGTGGTGTCGGCATTGACGCTCGATCTCGAAATTCAGTCGAAACGCAACATTGGCTCTTCAATGCTCGATTGACACAAGGGGGCTCGTGCCTTTTCAATTCGATGAGCTTGGAGCGTCAATATTTTATTGAGTTGGGTTTTGGGGTTGAGGACATGAAAAAGTCTTTTGGCAAAATAGCGATCGTGTTCCTTGTCGCTACGACGTCGGCGAATGCAGCGCCGAAAATGGCCGCCCCGATCAAGAGCCCGAACCTTGCGGACTCAAGCACAGTTTCGAAAAAGGACGCTCCTCTCGACCCCGCCTCAGTCGCGCTCGCCCATCAAATCGTCACGATCGCCTTCCCGCCCGAAAAGCGCTCGCAAATGTTCGGATCGATGATGGACTCAGTCGTCGAGCAAACTCGCAAGAACGTCCAAAGTCATGTCAAGTCTGGTGACAAGGAGTTTCAAACGCTTCTCGATCGGTCATCCGAGCGGATGTTCGAGGCGATGAAAACAAGCGTCGAAAGCTCGCTTCCGGACATTTTTAAAAGTTTCGAACGCGCTTATGCGCGCTCTTTCTCACATGACGATCTCGTTGCAATTCTGGCGTTTGTAAAAACGCCCGCCGGCCAACGCTATTTTGAGCGGGCTCCCCAACTCCTCAAAGATCCCGATGTCGAGGCTGCCACCGGGCGCATGACCGCTCAGCTTTTTACGAAGCTCCCCCAAATCCAGCGAGAAACAATGCGTGAAGTCGAGGACTATGTCGCCACGAAGAACGAGGAGGAAAAATCGGCTCGTCCGACGCCAGTTAGCTAAGCCCAATTCTTCGCGATGGCTCGAATGCCGGATTAGCTCGGGCCGCACCATCCCGGCATGAAGTGCGCTTCGTGGTTGCGAGCGAGCGCGACCGCATCATCGAGCGTTCGTTTCCAGTGATCCTTGATTTCGCGCGCCTTGAACGATCTTCGAAAATAATCCGCCCAGACGAATTCCATGAACGGCGTTGTTTCCTTGGCATAGCCGCCGGCGGTCCGGACAGCGCCGGCAAGCGAGCGAAACGGATCGTCCTTTAGCTGGCTGATCTTCTTGGGAATGTCCGAATAGGATCGCCTCTCGCCATGTTGGTCGAACGGGTGAACCCATCCTTTGGCATCGAGAAACCTCCAGAAATGCTCCTGTGACAGGCATTCAAGATTGGCGACTGGTTGAATGAGGACCTCGGTTTGGCCTTCGTCTTCGAGCGCCCGGGCAAGATGGTGATGATCAATCACGTAAGGATGGCCTTTTGGGCCGATCACGACGGGCATCATGTGATGGCCAAGATACGCGCCTTTCTTGTCACCAAGTTTGTCCCATTGCTTGCGCTTTTCACCGACTTCCCTCAGCCCGATCGTGATCTGCGTCGGCCTTAGCGACCGAATTCGAACAGGGCTAAGAAGCGGATCGCGATTGTCCTTCAATGTGCCGCCCTCCTTATGATTTTTCATTGGTCTTCGATGGGTTCGATGACGAACTCGCGATGCCAGATCCACTGGCAGCTCGAACCGCGTCGTCAACGCTGAATGTCGACGTCGCTGCAAGCTCGGTAAGGCCGCCGCGCTCGAGCACCCCTCGAGCGCGATCGTGGACCCTCGCCAAAATCAGCGAACGGCTCTGAGCTTCGATCGCGCGCTTGAATTCGACGAGAACTTCCAACGCGCTGCTGTCGAGATCATCGCTCTCTTCAAGGCTAAGGACGATCGTTCGCGATTGTTCGGAATTTGCGCGTTTGGCAACTTCCCCAAGCACCAAATCCGCATTGCCAAAGAACAGGGGCGCGTCCGGACGGATGATCAAAATCCCGGGAATCGCCTTGGCATCGGAATGAGTTGCGAGGTCGACGAAATCGTGGCCCCGAACGCGTCCAAGTTCGCTCAAACTCGGGTCCGCGAGCCGTCGAAGCAGGCCCATGAGCGAGAGAGCGACAGCGACGAGAAGGCCATTGGTAATCCCGAGCGCAAGCACTCCAACGACCGCAGCCAATGCGGGCCATTGGTCCCGCTTGAGATGAAACAGTTCAATGATGGGCTTGGGCGAAAGCGCGTGCGAAAGAGCCGAAATCACAATCGCAGCAAGCAAGGGTTGTGGGATCAGCGCGATCCAATTGGGGACTGCGACCACGAGAATTGCAACTCCGGCTGCACCGAACAGCGCGCCAATCCGGCTCGTCGTTCCAGCTTGAGCGTTGGCGTTGCCGATTGAAAAGCCCGCGCCGACCGGCAAGCCTCTTAAGATTCCTGATGCGAGATTGGCGAGACCGAGCGCAGCAATCTCGCGTTCGGAGACGATCGGATCGCCCCGAATGCTTGCGAGCGAGCGGATCGTTGCCCAGCTTTCTGCGAGAAGGACGATCGCAATCGGAAATGCAAATTGGGCGAGCCTCAACCAGTCCCTGGGTTCGATCGCCGGGAGCTGAGGAACACGCAAATGAAAATTGAGAGCACCCGCAGTTGCGATCCCAAAATGGGAGGCACTTCCCAAACGCATCAAAAGCGTTGCTGCAACTATGAGGATGAGACCCGCACTCGCAAACTTCAATCGCTTCGAAACACCAAGGAAAATGAGTGCGATTGCTCCTAAGGCGACGCTTGGCAGGTGGATGTCGCGCGCGTCGCCAATGAGCGAAATGAGTGTCTCCCATGGAGTCGCTCCGTGCGATGCGACCCCAAGAAGCGCGGGAAGCTGGCGAATGGAAATCGTGATCGCAAGACCAAGCCCGAAGCCATGAAGGACCGAACGTGAAATGAAGCTTGTGAGTGAAGCAATGCGAAGCGCTGCGCCCAACAGAAAAAAGAGACCGACGAGGATTGTCAGTGCAATCGCACAATCGGTCCGTGAAACATTGGGAAGAGCAGCGCTCGCAATCCCTGCAGCAAGGAGTGCTGCTGCGCCGCTCGTCGCGCTGATGACGGCGAGCCGACTTCGTCCGACGGTTGCATAAAGGACGGGCCCAGCGATCGCGCCGACAATCCCGAAGGTTGAAGGGACGCCCGCGATCGCGGAATAGGCGATAGCTTCAGGAATAAGAAGGCCAGTGAGCGACAGGCCACCCAGAAGATTGGCCGGAATGTTCTGACTAGGAGCCTTAAGGTCCATCTGCTCGCAAATCCAAAGTTGCAGTGATCTTTGTCAAGATCTCTTCAAACATTCTTGAGAGCGAACGGATCGCGATGGAATGGGTCAGGGATGGTTTTTGCAAAACTTGAATTGCACGGCGCTCGATCACGCTTCGGATCGGCTCGCGCGCCAGACAAGGACCAGCCAGCCCGCAATCATCAGAAGTCCGCCGAGCGGCGTGATCGCACCAACCCAGCGCGGTGCCCCAAGTGCAAGTGCGTAGAGTGACGCAGAAAAAAGGATGGCGCCAAAAAGAAGAAGATAGGGCGAAAGTCGCCCGAACCGTGATCCTGCCAAACCGAGGCCAAGGACTGCGAGCGCGTGCCACATCTGGAACTGGACGGCGGTTTGCCACCATCCAATTGCGTCTGCACCGAGCCGGGATCGCAGGGCATGAGCTCCGATTGCTCCAAGGACGACAGCAAGGCCGCCAAGGATCGCGCCGATCATGACAAGGCTTCGGTCGGTCATGGGTTTGACCAATCTGCGCAAAGTTTGCGGACCACCACCGCCAGCGACGAACATCGCTGTAATTTAATGCTGCTTCGGAGGACGGAAAAAAAATGGCTTTTTTTGAACCTGAAGGGCGCACGCGGATCCCAGCGGGATTGGCGAAAGCGACCACAAGGCCGCCCACGATCAACGCTCAACGAACCAAATCTTGGCATTCGGCACCGATCTAAAAACAGGGAAGCCGATGATCTGCCAGATAAAGAACAAAGTGGCGATACAAACACCGACCACATCGTGAAACTCGGCCTGGGCGAGGTTCAACGCACCTGTAGCCGAACACTTGTACCGCACCAGCTAAAATAGGCGCTGTTTGTCGCAGCCGCTCGCTGGATGGATGACCACCATCTCCCTCCTACGCGGTCAGTGGCGCGGCAGGCTCGAGGACCAAAAGAAGCTCCTGTGCCGCACGGGCGGGGAAGCCCGCTGCAATCAACTGCATGACCTTTTCGTTGGAGCTGCTCACGCATCCCGTCTCATCGCCACACCGACCATTCCTGGCTCTAGTGAGGCTCGACGCGTACTTGCGACTGCAGTCTCCCAGCGAGAAACGTTCTGTGTTTTGGGTCCGGCATGGGTGGAATGCGCTCTCTCGGGAGCTTAGAATTTGGACCTATGCTGGAACAGCTTGGCGACAATCTATGGTTTGCAGATGGTGAAATCGTCTCTTTCAATGGATTTGCCTATCCGACTCGAACGGTCCTCGTGCGCCTCGACAACGGTGGGCTGTGGCTGTGGTCGCCGACCCAGAAGAGCATAGCGATCGAGGAGGAGGTTCGCGCGCTCGGCCCCGTTCGGCACATCGTCAGCCCGAACAAGCTGCACTATCTATTTCTGAAAGAGTGGCAGACCGCGTTTCCTGAAGCGAAGTTGTGGGGAACAGCGGCGACGATCGCGAAGTGCGATGATCTTCGTTTTTACGGAGCGTTGGGCGATGAGCCACCGGCTGAATGGATAGGACAGATCGATCAGTTCTATTTTAAAAATTCCCGCTTTTTGGATGAGCTCATCTTTTATCACCGCGCCTCGCGTACAGCGATCATCGCCGACTTGTCGCAGACCTTCAGCGGCGATTTCCTGAAGAGCCACTGGCCATTTTGGATGCGGCCGATCGCGAGGATTTCCAAGATGGTCGAGGGTTGGGGTTATCCGCCGATCGATTACCGACTGAGTTTTCGTCACCGGGCAAACGCGCGACCCAAGATTTCGTGCGTTGATCGAAGAACATCCGGTCCACGTGATTGTGGCCCATGGTCAGGTCGTTAGGACAGGTGGTGAGGCCTTTCTGCAGCGCGCGTTTTCCTGGTTGCTAGGATAGCGCGTTCAGAAAACTGGTGTGGGACTGACAGCAGAGCCTTGGGCGGCTGTCCTCCTGTGCACAGTACCGGCCCGCATGATTTTAGAATCCGGACTTAAGTATGTGTGTCACCGCTCGAATATTCGCTCGGACAACTGACGGAGGCAATAGCGAGCCAGAGCGTGATCCTATCGGTATTTGCGACTTCGCTGATCGCCGAAGCGGACCGATGGTCCGATGAGTTGAGAGCGCGCCTATCACGGGCTGGCAAGAGCGTTCCGGTCAGAGGACGCGAAAACAAAAGGTCTGCCGGCGGGTCCAAGTTCATGATCGTAAAGGATCGCGCTGGTCAGTGCCACGAACAGCACGAAAACCACAAACGACCCGAGGCCCACCGCCACGGCGCGGTTTGACCTGGTCAGGTTTGCAGCTTTCATCTCCGCGTGGGCTTGTTCAGTGCCCATCCGTCGCCGGCGCTCCGCTGTCCGTTCCTCATCAAGTCCCCACCGGTGCAAAATCAGAATCACAGATATGGCGAACATCATACATCCCGGAATCCACATCGTCAGGCCGCCGATTTGTTCGTCAGTAACGGCGCTGAGGCCAAACATTCGCCCCATAACGTCGTAGGCGTTATAGAGTGGCATCGTCTTGAACGTCAGAAATGCGCCGAGGAGGATGTTTCCCATTGCGGCGCACCAGAACATGGCTAAGCGAGTGCCGAGCCTGGCTCCGGCCGGGGCCGGGCGCGGATCGAAGATCGTCGAAAAGAAGAATAGGCCTGTCAGCAGCAAGCTGACATGCCAGCTATAATGGATCGCCTCATTTAAAATGGCGACATCGTGCCATCTTGGAATCATCCAGAACCAGCTTACCCCTACAAAGAGTCCCGTGGCGATGACCGGCTTGCTAAAGAAGCTGAAAGCGCGACGGACACCTGCGCTTCCGACCATCGGAGATACGACCCCGCGCCGCAGCCACTCGGGCATGCCACGGATCAGTGCCGCCTGCGGTTGAGAAAGCAAAAGCAGCATCGGCCCGATGGTCCGTAGCAGCATATGCTCGACCTGATGGATCGCGAAAACATGGTCGGCGAGCGGCTCAATGGGCGAGAGCAGGGCCAGCGCAAGCGCAAGAAGACCCCCGAAGAAGAGCAGGTGGCGCCACCATCTGCCAGCCGCGCCTCGACGTGCGCCGCCGATGTACAGCGCAGCGGCAATAAGCAGCCCGACCACGATCTCAGGCTCGAATTGCCACATGTCCGTAATCGGTTCGCCGACGTAAATCTCGTTGCCGTGCGCTCCGGCTGCCGCTGGCACGGCGACCAAGAGAGCGGCGACGACCATCCACAACCCGCGCTTTACTGGATTCTCCCCGAGGCTCCGCGACATTGCTGAGCAAGTAGCGGCGCGGATCAGGGGCGGCCACCTATTAAGTGGCGCGCAACGTGCATTTGACTTTCCTCAATCCAATGAGCGCGTGAGATACGGGTCGCCGCGAAATCCCAAGGCGGAAGAGTGAATTTCCATAGGACCTCGACTTTTTCGCCCTGAGATGAACCGAGGAAACACGTACAGGTCCTTTACATTCACCTGTTAGGCACTTCGAACGAGTCTCGTCCGGCATCCGAGGAGCTCGCCCAAGTAGGGAGATGTTCCGCTTATCCGCCAGCGCACATTGGAGCCGCCCGGCGGGCGGGGGGACGGTATGCAGATCATCGCACCGACACGTTACGTGACAACCGAACAATTGACTACGGTACAACGCCAACTTCAGGATTGGATTTAATAGATCCGCGGCTGCGACTTTCCGAATATTGCAGCGGCAGCGCTAAGGAGGATTCATGCTCATCGGCAGGAAGTTCAACAAATCTTCTAAGCTCTTTGTTCACCTCAACCCGTGCAGGGCGCGTCTTGATCATTCACTCCGTGACTTGCGCTTCAGTGAGCGAGGAGGGTTCATCGCGTTTGAACCAAGCTTGCCGTTTCAAATGGGACGCAATGACGAGGGCTGAAGCGGCGAGCACGAAGGAAATCGCAGTTTCGTTCAGGGTGTCGATATCCCAAGTTCCCAAGGCAATCTTCAAAAGCCACACGAGAATTCCGAAAAGCGCCATCTGAAGCGCTGCCAGATAGGCTGCGGTCCTTCGCAAAATGCCAAAAACGAGCGCAATCCCTGCAAGAGTGTAGGTCGTTCCGGTGAAATAGACCCAGAAGAAATGCGACGGCAGCCAGGAGGGAACGAGGCTTGCAGTCAGTGCGGCATAACCAAAGTGCGAAATCCCAAAGGCAATGAGGGCGAAGCCCAAAAGGATTGGAGGGCCCATGCCCGCGACCCCGAGCCTGCTTCGCAAAAGGCCTTCGAATGGTTCAGCAAGAGCCCAGGCGGCCGCGAGGACGACGGCAGTTTCGCCAAGGCTTTCCCAGGACGCGGTATCGGCTGGAGCATGGATCAGAACAACGCCTTTGCACCAGATGAGCCACACCAGAAGAAACGCCATGAGCAGGCGCGACGCCAGCATAGCCGACCGCGGCCAAAGCAGACCGGCGCCAGTCACAATTGAAAGGATTGAGCAGAGAAGAGCAATCGCTGGCCTTAGCGATTTTGGTTCGATCCCCGGCGCCCAAATGGAAACAAACCCGCCCTGAACGAGGCCCCAGATCCCAGTTCCAAGGATGAGAAACGCAAAGACCCAACTGCTTAACGAAGTTCGACGCATGAGCGCCTCCATCGCGGCTGACCAGAGGTCGTCGCATGGTTGTTGTCTGTCGCGCAATGGAAAAGGGCGGTCCGAAGCTCGACACGGGCCGCCCTTATCAACCGCCGCTTGGGGGGAAGCGGCACAATCTTAAGAACGCATTTTTCCCAACGGCGTTCCCCTCGGCCGGTCTGGCTTTCCAACAACGGGACAGATTTGACCCGTCCGCCTCCAGCTTAACGAAGTTTCATTTCGTTCAGCCGCTTGGGATCAACTATGGGTTTCTCGAGGGCAAGCGCATTTGCGTTTCCTTGAAAGAACAAGGTCTCGTCTGAGACAAGGACATCTCGCACGTGCTTACGACTGCAAAGATCGTTGCAACGCCCGGTGAGCGGATGGCTTTCAAAGTCCTCTTCTTTAAAGACGGGCAAGTGATCGCGGAACGGCCGGTCGTCTCGCTTGCGGGCGGCCAAAAGCTTATCGAAACCCTTCTTCCACTCCTTCAGAAGCATGATGGGAACGAGCCGGATCTGACGATCTCAGAATAAGAGCGGGGCGGTAACCGTTGATCGAGCGAAACGTCAGCCGATCGGGATGATCCTCGTCACCTTGTTCGTGTCGATTTCCCCAAGCCATCCAGAACTGATCGCGATCAGCAAAAACATGAAAATGACGGCTAGGACCGCAAAAAGGGTGCATCCGCGACGCTTCCATCTGGGGTCCTCAGGCAGTGATTTTGGCATTTAGGACAAACCCTCATCGCGCTTGAAGGGTGCGTTGGAATGACGAAAATTCACGAATCGTTTGTGACGAATTGCCTCTTTCGCACGCCGATAATCAAAAACTTTAGAATGTGGGTTAGCGAGCCCATCCTTGTCCGAGGCCTCGTGCTAGCCCGGACTTCCGCCGACCAGGCCTTCAAAGCCGTCTCCGCCGGTTTCGGGAAGCGCAAGTAGAGCGCTGCCCGATGTGCTGCGGCATTCCCCGCCGCCGCGCCGCCGGCGCGAGCCGTACCCCGTTGCATGTGTCGATCCCTCTGCTGCGCAAGCGCAATGGTCCTCAGAAATGTAAGTTGCAGCAGTCCGTCTGAAAGGGAGGGTCTTGCGTTTCGGCTCTCACGCAGCCCTGGCGCAACATAAGGAGCGGCACTGTCCACTGTTGTCGGCGTATCGGTCGTGGGGCCGCTCATGCTGTCCGTCGTCGCGATCGTGAAACGCTCCCGTCCTTGGTATGAAAGTTCACTATATGCGGATACGAGCTGAAGACCCGCCGTTCCGCTACCCACTTCCAGCCGCGAATGGGCATTGCCCACTCAGTCGTAGCGCAGGACCTGCACTGGATCATTGCTTCCAGCTTTTAAGGTCGGATAACTTGGCTGCCCGGGATCGAGTATCGATGTTCGCTAGCCGAGAAAGCGTGAGAGGCGCTCCGCTTCAGTGTCAAACTTGGCAGGGTTGGCATCCTGCAGCTTTTGGAGATTCAGCGCTTTCCAGCGCACAGCAGGCAGCTCGCCGATTTCGTCCTCAAACCCGATCGCTCGCCAGTCTGGCTCGAGTACTTGGAAGCTCGTGAGAAAACGCTTTGGCGCATTGTTCCGAGCCCGCTTCTGGATTTCGGCAATCAACCGGTCGCGGGAGGCGAGCAAGGTGTCGAGGGTCACGGCTTCGAGGGTCATGCCGACGAACTCCTCGTCATATTGGGCGGCGAGGTCCTGAAGGTTCGGGTCCAAGAGCTCGACGGCCGGCCGGTCGTGACTGACCAGATAGACGAGGAACGCACGGAAGAGGTCCTCGTCGATGCCGCCATTTTCAAGCAGGAAGTGAACATCGAACAGGTCGCGCGGATGCTGCCGGTCCAGCGCGGCCGCGATCTTTCCCGCGTAGAGATCGGGCATCGAGACGACTGGCATCTCAGCGAACCCAAAACGCTCCTGAACCGCCTCGCTAACCGCGAGCACTTTCGGCTCAAACACGGTCCCGCGAAGGACCGGCGAAACTTCAACCTTGATTGAACTCGTCCCTTCCGAGACGACGAGGCGCTTCCCGGCCTTCAGCAATTGCCGAGTGACGTTGAGGCCTAGCTTTTCGAGGCGGTCGCCGACGCGGCCAAGTCCGTCGCGCACCGCCGCAAGGGAACTCGTCCGATCGGCGACCGGCAGATAGACGAGATCGATGTCGACTGACAGGCGGGGAAGGTTCCGGACGAAGAGGTTGATCGCCGTGCCGCCCTTCAGCGCGAACATTTCCTCCCGCGCGATTTCCGGGATTGCCCGCAGCAGGAGTTGGACCTGTGCGATGTAGCGCTCAGCGGTCATGATCCTCGCTGCGCATCATTCCGCGGGGAATCGTGATCTGATATTTCTCGTCGAGACGTCCTGCGGCAACCACTTGGCGCTTCCCGCTGCCGAGGTCGAAGTCATCGGCAGCGACTGTCCTCGCCCAGCCGTGCGTGTGGCGGTCGGCAAAGAAGAAGAAGAGCCGTTTCGCTTTAACGTTCGTGCAGGCGCGAAGGACGCGTCTCAGGACCTCCGGTCGAAGGTTTGCGAGCCCCTCGAAGATCCTGTCCGCCGCCTCGAACTGGGTCTCGGACTTCACTTCCGCAAGGAGTTCCAGAGACGCTCGCTCAGCGGCCGACATGCGCAGGAACTGACGCCACAACCCTTCTTCTGAGGGGCGTTCGACGGGGAGGCCGATCCGTCGTGAGGCAAGATCGAGCGGCCTGAATTCGAGGCCGACCTCTTCCGTGTCGAAGTGCTTGCGGCGGACCATGACGATGTCTGCGTCGAGCGGAAGTTTCTCGAGCCATGAGGGAATTGTTCGATGCGGGTCGTAAAGCCAAGCGCGCCGCTTGCTCAGTCTGAGGTAGTGGCTGAGGCCCAGGAGATCGATGGCCGTTGCGCCTCCGACGTGGAAAGGCTTCTTGGCGAGCACTTGGGCGGAAGCGACTGCTAGCTCCCAGGACATTGGGCCGGATTGAGGTGGGTCGGTTGGCCGGCGGTACACTCGCGGCGCGAAATGTTCGAGCCAGCCTCGCGCGACATAGCCATGGATGCTGCTTCTCGAGAGACCCTGGTCTTTGAGCCAGGCTGAATCGACGAGTATGCCGGGTGGGAGCCGGCGCAGCATCTGGTTTAACCGGTCTGCTCTTTGTGCGTTCACGACGTACATTCTACCACAAACGTAAACCGCTCCCAAGCGTCGAGTTCACGAAAATGCGCGAATGTTCGCTGTGAACGTACGAATCGACCATCTCGTAAACCTTGATTGTCGACACTGTCGTCATGCGTCCGGGACGTCCTAGTCAGACCGTCTGACTGGCGTGAAATCGTCCGCTTCGGATGCAGCGTGACAACCAGGCAATGCGTCTTTCCGTGGAGGGCGCAGACCGACGCTACGATCCGGACGAGCTTTGCCAATGGACACGGGGCCGAAGCCGAGCAACCGATGTACGATTTTTAAATCAAAGCGGACGGTCAGCAAACGTCGAAGCCGGCGGTTCCACACCTTTCAATGAAGGCAGCTTTCGCTTCCGAGGTCCGAAAAGCAGACCGTCTCCTAACGTTTAGAGTTTCGGACGCCGCGAGGCGTCGGAAAGTCGTCGGTGCCCGAACCCGCGGGGTGGGTGGCATCACTTATGGGGATTTGGATTTTCGGCCGGTCCGAGCAGTCTTGTCCGATCGCCGGTAAGCAGACAGATCGGAAAGCGGACGTCTGTTTTTGGGCGGCAATGCGGACGTCGTAAATGCAAACCGTCCGAGTTTGGGGAAGCGGCGTCTGCTTTTGGACAGGGTCGATGCAGACTCGCCCGTTCCCCGGAGCGCGGTTGCCGCGAGGGTTGTAGAGGTGAGCCATGCCGGATCACGGCGCCTGTCTCCCGGTTCAACTTGGCGACACGGGCGGCGCGCGCGGTTGGTAGCGGCGCGGAACGATCTCGATGACCACCATGCGTCCGCCGCAACACGAGCAGGGCGGCCGCACGTCGGCCGGTTCGACCAGTGGGTCGTCCGCAGCCGCCGGTGCGACCGCGAGCAGCTGGCGTGCCTAGCGACATATCCATACGTCTGATTATATTGGCAAAATTTGCGTGGAGTGGGCAAAATATATCCCGAAGGATTGGGAGATCGAAGAAGTGCGAACCTGGTCCTTTGAGGGATCAGCGAGGTTGGAAGGAGGCCTTAAGATGCGGGTCAGCGATCGCTTCGTTGCACAAGCGCGGACCTGTCCGACCTTTCCAAAACTTCGAGCCTTGTTGAGTGATGTGACGTTTGAGCTTGGGTTCCACTTTTTCGCACTTGTCGATCACGAAAGTGAGCTTCTTGGAACGCTCCCACCGATGCGGATCAATAACTATCCCGAAGAATGGGTTCACGAACTGATCGAAGCCGATCTCACCAAGGATGATCCGGTACACCTTGCGTGCCTTCACGCGAACACCGGTTTTGGCTGGAGTGAACTTCCGTCGCTGATCAGCCTCGAGAGAACCCACAGGCGGATTTTATCGAAAAGCCGCCGGCATGGGCTTGGAACAGGATTTACAATTCCATCCAATGTTCGAGGTGAGCCCAGTCAGTCTTGCTCCTTCGTCGTTCGTGCTGGTGAAAAGCTTCCCCTTCAGCGCCTGCGATGCACCGAAATTGTTGGAGCGCACGCGCTTCGGGCAGCTCGCCGCCTCCGCCATGCCGAGACGCCGGCCCATCGCCCGGTGCTCACCCCGCGCGAAGTCGAATGCTTATCGCTCATTGCGCGCGGGAAGACCGACTGGGAAATCGCGCAGATCCTCACCATCAGCGTCGAGACCGTGCACCAATATGTCAAACGAGCTCGAACAACCTACCGCGCGGTTAGTCGAGCACAGCTGATCGCTCATGCGATTCGCGATTCGTGGATCGTATTTTGAAAAGTCCAGTCCCCCAAATGGGGGAATAGCTTCAAGACTAAAATTGCGTTTCCATTAGGCGCGATGGAGACTCAATTCCTTTTCGCGCTGGGCATGATGCGCGAGCGATGCTCGCAACGGGTACGCGTTCCGTTACCTCGATGCGAGCTCGCATGGACCGACGCCTCCGGACAAGGAGGCGAAAATGGACGATGACGTCGACCGTGCAAGAAGGGCAAAGCGGGGGAGTCCCTTCCTTTCAACCGAACAGGCGGCCTTTTATCTCGGGCTGAGCCCAAGAACTCTTCAAACAATGCGCGTCACCGGAATTGGTCCGGCGTTTCGCCGCCACTGTCGATATGTCCGCTACCATATCGATGATCTCGATACCTGGTCCGATGAAACCAGCCTGGTAGCGCATCATGGCTGATAATGAGGCAAGCGCTTTCGTCTTGGCGCGTTTTCAAAAGCGGCGGCGCATCAAACGGGGGTTAATCGCTTTTTTGAGCGCTAGTGCTTCAATTGCCCTCGTGTGGAATTTGGTGTCGCCGCCGGTCCCGCTGCTCCTTTGGAACGCAAGTCCGAGCAGTCCGATGGGATTTTACGTCGTTAGCTCTCCAAATGATCTTGGCGTCGGCGACATGGCCATTGCTTGGCCGCCAGAAGCCGTGCGTCACCTCGCTTCAAACCGGCGCTATCTGCCTGCTGACGTTCCCCTTGTGAAACGCATTGCAGCTGTTTCGGGCGAACGGATTTGCGCGGATCGGACTCGGGTTTTCATCGATGGGCACAAAGTCGCGCAGCGTCTCATCGCGGATCCTTCGGCTCGTCCGATGCCCTGGTGGTCAGGCTGCCACATCCTCCGATCGGGCGAGATCTTCCTGCTTTCGGCTCGAAATCCTTACGCATTCGACGGGCGCTATTTCGGAACGACCAACCTTAAGGACATTATCGGCCGGGGGCTGCTGCTGTGGCGAATTTGAAAACCCTCACTGTCGCTCTTTTGATGGTTCAAGCATCAAGTGCGAACGCGAATCCGATCGAACAATTCCGGCGCGAAATTTCCGATGCCGCTGCGCGCTTTGGAGTTCCGGAACAGTGGATCCGTCGGGTGATGGCAATTGAAAGCGGCGGCCGAACCACGATTGATGGCAAGAAGATTGTGAGCCGGGCTGGAGCGATGGGCCTCATGCAACTCATGCCCGGCACCTGGCGCGACATGCAGGCATTGCTTCGCCTTGGGTCCGACCCATTCGATCCCCACGACAATATCCTTGCTGGCGCAGCTTACTTGAAGATCCTCTACGATCGCTTTGGGTTTCCGGGCCTCTTCGCTGCTTATAATGCCGGCCCCGAACGCTATTCGAAATATCTGGCTCGCCGACAGGATCTTCCCGCTGAAACGCGGGCCTATCTTTCCGCTGCAACTGGAAGCCGTCCGCGGCCGATGCAAAGCTCCGCTCCCAAAGCGGTTTTCGTGCTGAACGATGATGCTTTGACCGAGAAGTCGAACGACCCTTTGCTCGAACAAAAGGGAGCTCAGACGCTCTTCGTTGAGCTTGGGAATTCCGCCGCGCGCTAGTTTTTGGCAACGTCATTAAGTCGTTAAATATCCGCGGAAACACAATCTGCAGAGCAAAGTTGGTTATGACAGTCATTCCGAGTTAATCAGTTTATAACATTGACTGAGGCTGGAACGCCTTAGCTCTGTTACCGAGGTTTTATTCGCTCCTGAGCGCGCGGGTATGACTCAGTCGGTCCGCCGAAGACCGCCAAATTGCTCCAACCATAAGCGAGCTCGTCAACCATCACCCCACTCAGTTCGATCGTTCGCTCGCTGACAATATTTCCAGCCAATTGTTCATAGAAATTCCGGGCGGGAGTGTTTTTGCCGAGCACCCATAGGCTCGCGCTTCTATGGCCTTGGTTGAGGAGGCAGCGGCCCATCATTCGCATCAGCGTGTTTCCAATTCCCGCGCGTTGATGGGACTGGAGCACGTAGATCGCGTAGATTTCACCAGCAAAGCCAAGATCGGTGAGCGTCTCGTCGCACTGGCGTCCGCAAGCGCCGAACCCAACAATTCCGTCCGAACTTTCTGCGACGAACACGGTCGCACTATCGCACGCTGGCGTCCGGAGGGTGGCACTCCACATCGCTGATCGCTCATCAATCGATAAGCTTTCCAGCAGTTCGTCCGGAAGGAGCCCGGTATAAGTCTCTCGCCAGGACTGAACATGTACGACGCCGAGCGCTGTCGCGTCGCCTTCGTTCGCGTGTCGGAACGTAATCGCGATCATTCCCAGCTCCAGCCGAGTGTCAGGATATCTTCCCGCATTTCATAATTGTGGATCGCAAATCCAATTCAAAATCACGCACATATAAGGAGCACTGTGCTTGCGCCGAGTTTGAATGTGTTGGGCGACCAATGACTCTGTAAGAGCGCGCCCGAGAAGCCAATGACCAAGAAATATGATAGATTGCGATCCGGGAGACAGACAATGACCCGCGCAATTCTCAATCGTCTTTCTCTGATCGTGCCGCTCGTTTTCTCGGCCGCAGCTCTTCTCATTGTTCTAGCGAACATCCTTGCTGGAGTTCCACCGCAGACGGATGAAAACGCAAGCGCTCACCTTTTCCAGATTCTGATCGCCCTTCAGGCACCGATCATTGCGTTTTTTCTGTTGTCCGCGGACTGGCGCAGCTCGCGACCATTGCTTCTTTTGGGCTTGCAGCTTGCCGCGATTGCTATCGCCCTTTTGCCCATCTGGGCGGCGGGTTACTAAACGCTCTGAGCAAGATCTAGAAAAATCATTGATTGGCTCAACCAGTTCGAGCTGCATCCCCTAATTTCGATCATAGCGATGCTTCGCTCTGTCTTCAAAATGGCAAACTGAATGTCACCAAGAGTGTCTTACTGACATTTTCCTCGGCATGGTCGTCGATTGAACATGCGCCTGAGTTCGAAGATGGCTCTAGGTAGCCACGGAGGAGAACCAAATGGCTGAATGTCAACTTTCCCTAACAGCCGAGTCAAATTAGCTCACCGCCGCTCGATCCGGTGAATTCCCTCCGTCGCCGGCATAGCCCGCCAGGACAAAAGGGCGCATCTGCCGAACGGCGTCCTTTCGCCGGTCGAAACGAAGCTGCCCTTTCGTCTGCCTTGCCGGGGACGTTCGGGTTGTTGCGCTCTATAAAGCTTCAGACCTAATGCCCGACCGCGATCGATTTGCGGAATTTGAAGGCTTAATTCGCAAAAATTACCGGATTCTGATATTTAACTCGCGAAAATTTCCAAAAAGCCGAAGCCGACTGGACAAGTCGCCGGGCGGCTTCAAGACCAAGGAAAACCAGACTGGTAACACGGTCTTTGTCGCTCCGGATCTCGTCAATGGGACGCTCGAACTGGGTTTCGAATTCCTTCAGGGCTTCGGAGAGCCGTTTCACCGAGCGGTGTTCATGATGTTCCTGGTGAGCGAGGTTCATCCTTCGTCGACGGCAACGGCCGCGTCGCAAGGGTAATGATGAACGCCGAGCTCGCGGCGAACGAAGAGGAACGGATCATCATCCCGATCGCCTATCGCACCGACTATATCAGCGCGCTCAAAGCGATCTCTCAAAAGGGCCTGACCGAGCCCGTCATTCGGATGCTCGATGTCGCACAGCGCTACACTCATTCGATCGATTGGAGCACGCTTGATCAAGCGCGAGCGGCCCTCAATGCGACCAATGCATTCTCGGATAATGAGAATGCCAAACTCAAGGTTCCGCCGGTCTGACCTCAGCTTTCCGGGGCCCTCTTGCGCATTCGTGCGGATGCTTAAATTTCGAGCGTCGCGGCCGTTCGCGGCAATGAAAGACCGGTCGTTGCACCTGTCCTCATTCGGGACGCCGCAAGCGGCAACCAATTTCCCTGGTCAACTCCTTGTAGCTCTTGGCTTCCAAATCGCTTACGGGGCTTTCCTTCTCGACCGGGGGGTTGAGATGGTAGGTCTGGATGAACGAAAGATTCCCAACAGGGCGAGGAGCCGGACACCGGCAGATCAGACGGGCCTTCCGACCCCGACCGGAAGGCCGATAAAGACGATCATTCCGATCAGAAAAAGCCAGACGCCAAGACTGGAAGCGATGGCGACGAGGAATTAAAAAATCAGGGAAATGGATCGAAGGGGGACGACAAGCCTCCGCTCTACAAACGACCGATCTTCTGGGTCATCGTTCTAGGGGTTGGAGCCATCGTTCTTGTCGGCGGCATCCTCTATTACCTCCACTCCCGCAAATATGAATCGACTGACGACGCATTCGTCGACGCGCATATCGTCAGAATCGCTGCCGAGACAACAGGGCGGCTGACCTATGTCGCGGCCCTCGACAATGACCGAGTCCATCGCGGCGAAATTCTTGCAACGATCGCGCCGGAAGCCCCGGAGTCCACGCTCGCAGAAGCAAAGGCGAGCGTTGCCCAGGCCGATTCCCAGATCGGACAGGCTCAGGCACAGGTCGATATTGCTCGCGCCAATCTTGCTTCTGCGATTGCAAATTCGAAAGTTCCACTGGCGGAAGCTGATCGCGCGTCGGCGGATTATGCGCGCTATCTGAAGCTTCGACGGATCGACCCGTCGGCCGCGGCTCCAACCCAAATTTCGCAGGCGCGCTCACAAGCCGAAGCCGCCAATGCTCAAGCGCTGGCCGCGCGAAAGCAGATCGACACGGCCTCAGCCAATATCGGATCGGCGTTGAAGCAGGTCAGTGCGATGCAGGCCCAGCGACGGTCTTCTCAGGCACGGGTGTCGCAGGCCAATGTGTCGGTGTCCTATCTGACGATTCGAGCGCCGATCGATGGGACGATCGCCAACCGGCAAGTGAATGTCGGGACCTATGTCGCGCCTGGCCAGCAGCTTCTTGCAATCGTTCCCGACGACATGTGGATCACTGCGAACTTCAAGGAAACGCAGCTTACTCTGATGCGTCCGGGGCTTCCGGTCAGCATCAAGGTCGATGCCTTTCCCGATCAGAAATTCAATGGTCACGTCGAATCCATTCAGCGTGGCTCGGGCCAGATCTTCCAGCTGCTCCCACCGCAAAATGCCACGGGCAACTACGTCAAGGTCGTTCAGCGTGTTCCGGTTCGGATCCGGTTCAATGACAATAGCTGGCGAAAGTTCATGATCGGACCGGGGATGTCGGTAAGCCCGACCGTGACGATCAGGCCGTGACGGCCTGGACCAATGAACGATCTGCGGCGGGAAATCGCAATCCCTGGGTGATTGTCGCGGTTATCTCCATGGCGACCTTCATGGAGGTTCTCGATACTTCGGTCGCGAACGTCTCGCTCAACCATATTGCTGGAAGCCTTGCTGCAAGTCCCGATCAGGCGACCTGGGTTTTAACCTCCTATCTCGTCTCAAACGCGATCGTCATTCCGATTTCGGGCTGGCTGTCCGACGTCATCGGGCGAAAGCGCTATTATATGTCATCGGTAGCGCTGTTCACCATTTCCTCGCTCGCGTGCGGTCTTTCTCCAAATCTAAGCTTTCTCATCATTGCCCGGATCATCCAGGGGATCGGCGGCGGCGGGCTTGCACCATCAGAGCAATCGTTTCTCGCCGATACGTTTCCGCCAAAAAAGCGCGGCCAGGCCTTCGCGGCCTATGGCGTGGTGGTCATCGTCGCTCCAATCCTTGGACCGACGCTTGGCGGATATATTACCGACCATTCGAGCTGGCACTGGGTGTTCCTCATCAATGTGCCGGTTGGGATCGCTTCGCTTTTTCTCGTTCATTCGCTGATCGTTGAACCCAAGCTCCTCGAAAAGGAGCGCCATGAACGTCTCAAGGGCGGGCTCAAGATCGATTATGTCGGTTTTTCGTTGGTCGTTCTTGGACTTGGAAGCCTTGAACTTCTCCTCGAGCGAG
Source organism: uncultured Alphaproteobacteria bacterium (assembly GCA_963703055.1). Lineage (GTDB taxonomy): Bacteria > Pseudomonadota > Alphaproteobacteria > Sphingomonadales > Sphingomonadaceae > Sphingomicrobium. The sequence continues at coordinate 2,397,530 of OY969784.1, forward strand.
GGCCGCGCGACGCCTGGTTCGAAAGCAACTTCATTCTCATCCTTACCGTCATCATGGTGCTCTCGCTCGCACTCCTCGTCTGGTGGGAGCTCGAGCACCGTCATCCGATCGTCAATTTGAAGATCGCCAAAAACCGCAATTTCGCAATCACATTGATGTTCATGACTGCAACAGGCGCGGTTCTTTTCGGGACGACCACTCTCATTCCGCAAATGCTTCAGGACGTTCTTGGCTATACCGCCGAAGACGCCGGTCTCGCGCTCACTCTGGGCGGGCTTGCAACGATCATCACAATGCCGATCGTGGGTCAGCTCGCAGGCCGGGTCGACACGCGCGTTCTCCTCATTCCAGCACTTCTGCTTCAGGCCGGAGCACTGTGGTACATGACCGGCTGGAACACCGAGATCAGCTTCCACGATGCATCGATGGGAAGACTGATTTCCGCAGTCGGACTTCCGTTCCTGTTCATTCCAATCAACAGCGCAGCCTATGTCGGGTTAAGGGGCGATCAGACCAACGACGCTTCGGCGCTTCTCAACGTCGCCCGCAACCTTGGCGGAAGTCTTGGAATCGGGCTTGCCCAGGCCATTCTTCTCAACCGAAGCCAGTTCCATCAGGCCCGCCTCGTCGAGGGGCTCAATCCGCTCAACCCAACGTATGTCGAGGGCATCAATCGTATCAATCAGTCGATCGGGAATGGTGGCGACGTCGCATCCTTGTCCATGCTTTATCAGCAGGTCTCCCAGCATGCGCGAATGATGTCCTATCTCGACGTCTTTCATGTCCTCATGATCGTCATTTTGATTATCGCGCCTTTGGGAATGTTTTTGCGCCAGGGCAGCGCCAAGGGAGCCCATGCATGAAGTTTATCGCGCCCCTATCGCTTGCAGCCGTTCTTGCGGCATGTACCGTTGGTCCCAATTATCGCCCGCCTTCCGAGGATAGTCGGCTTCCAGCTCAGTTCGGCGAAAGCGTGACCGGCACTCAGCCGGCACCCGATCTTTCCGGCTGGTGGCTCGTCTATCGGGATCCTGAACTCAGCCGGTTGATTGGACTTGCGCTTCAAGGAAATCCAGACATCGCGATCGCAACCGCGCGCATTGCGGACGCCCGCGCTGCCGAGCGTATCGCAGGCGCATCCGGTCTTCCTGAAGTCGATGCGACGTCGGGCGTCAATTATACCCGGTTCAGCAAGAATGCCGGATTTTCATCACTTGCCTCGCTGTTCGGTGGAGGAGCGGGGAGCGGGACCTCGGGAGGTTCCGGCGGCTCGTCGGGCGGAGGTTCGGGGAGCGGAGGTTCGGGGAGCGGGGGATCGGGAGCTTCGGGCGGCGGGGTTGCTCTTCCGGGCGGATCGATCACGACCTATTCGGTGGGCTTCGACGCCAGCTGGGAAATCGATCTTTTCGGAAGCACAACGCGAAAGGTTCAAGGTGCTCGAGCGCGCCGCGAAGCCGCAGAGTGGAATGCAAGAGATGCTCAGCTCTCGCTCGTTGCCGAAGTCGCCGACACCTATCTTGCGCTTCGCTCGCTTCAGGAACGCGAAGACATTGCGCGCGATGAAGTTGCGCGCCAGCAGCGCTATCTTGCAATCGCTCGTCATACCGCCGAGGCGGGTCTTCTTTCCCGAAGCGATTATGTCCGTCAGCGGGTCGATCTTGCGAGCGCGACCGCCGCGGTCGATCCGATTGTTGCTCAGGGTAAAGCAGAAATGCATGCGCTTGGGACCCTGGTTGGACAAACTCCGGATTCGCTCATCGTCGAACTGTCGCAGCCCCGTTCTCCGCTCACCATTCCGCCGACCGTTCCGCCTGGTCTTCCCTCGACCCTCCTTCGACGACGACCCGATGTTCAGGCCGCCGAGCGCAATCTTGCTGCTGCAACCGCCGACATCGGGGTTGCGGTTGCGGACCTCTTTCCAAAGTTCAGTTTAACCGGCGTTGCCGAACTCATCTCGACCTCGCTTGCGAACCTCTTCACTCCCAACAGCCTCCAGATCAACGCAGGCGCGAGCGCGACTTTCCCGCTGCTCGATTTTGGACGGAAGAAGGGCGTTGTCACCGAGAAGCGCGCCGAAGCCGACGAAGCCTATTTTCAATATCAAAAGACCGTTCTTGGAGCGCTTCGCGATGTCGAGGACGCCTTGATCCGGATCCGCGCCGACGATGCCCAGCGCGTGAGCTTTGGAATGGGGCTCGCCGATGCCGAAACTGCTGAGCGATCGGTGGAAGCGCGCTATCAGGTTGGCCTTACCGACTATGGCGACGTTCTTCTTGCTCGCCGAGCGGTCCTTGCCGACCAAGATGGTCTTGCAAGTGCCGAAGGTCAGCAGAGGCGAGATCTTGTCTCGCTATACAAGGCGCTTGGCGGCGGCTGGCAGGGTCTGCCGCTCGAAATTCCAAAAGCGGGGTATGCGGCGCCCGCTTATACCATTCCCAAGGACTGAGGGGGTCAGTGGATCTGGGGTTGGCTCGAGGAAGATTGAGATTGCTGCGAGGTTGAGCCCTGAGACGCTCCGGAAGTCCGCAAGCCTTCGGAATCGTAACTGACGCCGTTGGTTGAAGCCGAACCCGGATTTGTCGGGCTTGAACCCATTTGATCCGAAGGCTGAGACGACGAGCGTAAGGTCAAGGTCATCGCATTGGTTGGGCTGGACTGAATGGTGGCAACCGGCATCGAGGGCGCTTGCGACCCTAAACCTTGAGCCTGACGCATGACCGAATTCATCGGCGCCTGGCCGACCTGAGCAGGAGCTGCCGCGGGCGCAGCGGGCTGTGCCGAAACAGCCGGAGCGGGCTGAGACTGGGCAATTCCTTGGGTGGAAAGAAGAGAAGCGCAGACGATTGCAGTGGTCTGGCCAAGGGTCATGAAGGCGGCCTTAGAAATCTGAGATAGAAGGCTGCAAACAAAAGGACGAGACCGAGGTTTGCGAGCAGTCGCTCGAGAAACCTGTGCCTGAAGATTGCAAAGTCCATCCCGACGATGACGATCACCATCGCGACGATGTAGATCACCACAATTGCTCGTGAAGTCTCATGAACCATCAGAAGACCATTCGCCTTCCTCAAAAAGGAGGGCCCTCTCGCTTCGAAAGAATGTCGATAAGCATAGAATTGTCGAACACGCTACACGCACCCCAATAAGGATCTCAGTGGTGAGCTGCACCCTCCTTCGGAGAGGATGACAATTGCTGTTCGAGCACTGCGATCGAAGTTCCGTTCACTTTGACCTGTTGGGTGTCGATCGTCTGAGAAATTGCGGCCTCGGCTGCCCGAGCATGGGCTGGACTTGGCTTTCCGTCACCGAACAGAACCGCTCCGAGGAAGCCCATGGCAAGAATGGCGATGACAGGGACGGAAAGAAGATTGCGCGAGGTTACCGGGAGCGAAATCGCTCTTGCTCGAGCCCGTCTTGCGCATGAAGCGCATCGTTGAGCCCGGAGCTCAACTGCTGAACCGCACACGCTACATCTCGACGCCATCGACAATCCCTTCGCGCGAAACCATGCGCATTGGGGAAAACCCGCCGTTTTCGTTTTTGCTCCATGACGATTGTGTCAAAAGCCCAAGGAAGGAGGCGCTTGGTCCGATTTTTCTAGCGAGGCATGGTCGCCGGCGACGAAATCGGCTTGGATTTGTCGACCACGTAGGTCGAGACAATCCGCAAGGGCGTTGCTCCGATATTCGTGACGCTATGAACAGTCATTCGAGGAATGGCGAAACTCTGTCCTTCGGTCAGGGTTCTGGCTGGAGCGCCGGCGATTTTGAGGCGGGCTTTCCCGGTCACGATATAGGCGGTCTCCAATCCCGGATGGGTGTGAGGTGCAACCATATCGCCGCGATCGATCAAGGTATCGACCGTTACTGTTCGGTAGATTGGCGATGGAAAGTCCTGCGACTGAAGCGTTGTCTTGTGAACGCCTGCCAAAGCTCCCGTGGATTGAACCAAAAGCGCAAACCCAAGGCAGGTTGCGAGTGCCGATAGCCGGATCATTCCCCAGTCCTTTCGCTTGGATCGTGATCTCCTGAATTGGGGGTGAGTTTGAGGGTCCGGAGCCCAAGCTTTCCGCGGAGCTTGTGAACCTCTTTCGCGCTCACCGGGGCAGCCCTGTTACCCCAGCTGTTACGGACATAGTTTGCGACATCGGCGACTTCCTGATCGTCGAGCTTCCAGGCAAAGCTTGGCATCGAAAGCGGCGTTAAGAGCCTCGGACTTGGACCGACCCGGCTACCTGCAAGGATGAGATGAATGACTCCGGTCGGATCAGACTGCTGAGCGACTGCGGACCCTTGGAGCGGCGGGAAGAACTTCGACTGACCGCGGCCGGCCTCGAGATGGCATCCGGTGCATGCGTCGGAAAAAATTTGTCCGCCGCGCTCAATTGAACCCGCGTCGGGCGCTGCAAAATTGCCGTTGGGGCTTGGCTGAAGGCTCTTGAGGTAGGTTGCGACCGCTTGAAGATCGCTGATGCTCATTAGCGACGTCGAATAGCTGATCACGTCAGCCATCTGCGACGAAGCGGACGCATGAGCATTCCGGCCGGTATGGAGGTATTCGACGATGTCCGGGATCGACCAATTCCCAAGCCCAGTCCTTGAGTTTTCCGTAAGATCGGGAGCAACCGTGTTTTCAAGATCGCCCCCTCTTAGGAACTGGCTGGTTAGATCGGCTCCAAGCATGTTCTTTGGCGTATGGCACGCGCCGCAATGGCCAAGGCCATTGACGATCTGGGACCCGAGATTCCACTGCGCGCTCTCGTCCGATCGCGGCTGGAAGGGGGTGTGTTTGAGATAAAGCGCATCCCAAGCTGCAACGCTCAAACGAATATTGAGCGGGAACGGAAGTCGGTTCGCAGGCGGCGTATAGGAAACCGGAGTGGTGGTTTTGAGATAGGCAAGAATTGCGTCGCTGTCGGATCGGCTGACAATCTTGAACCAGGGATAGGGAAATGCGGGGTAAAGCCTGTCGCCATCATTATCGATGCCATCATGCATTGCGCGGTAGAATTGATCGGGCGTCCAGCCGCCAATTCCGGTCTGCTGATCCGAGGTGATGTTGGCGGAATAAATGATCCCAAAGGGCGTATTGAGGCCAAGACCGCCCGCAAACGGCCGATGGCCTGCAGAGACATGGCAAGACATGCAATCGCCGACCCGAACGAGATATTGGCCGCGACGAATTTGAGCGGCATTCGGTAAAGTGTCGGGAATGGGCTGAGTGAGAATTGCGGCTGCGGACAAGGCCGGAACCGGCTGGGCGGGAAGCACTTCGGGATTGAGGATCCGCCAGACGATGACGGCAATGAGGATGATGATCGCGATGAGAAGAAGGAGCGCGGGCGCTCGGCTTCGCGGTCGATCGACCTCGCTCATGCTTGCACCAGTGGGCCAGGGTTCTTGAGGTACTGGTCCTTGATTGCAGCTGCGGAAAAATAGGCGAGTGCTGCGACCGTTCCGGTGGGATTGTAGCCGGCGTTCTGAGGAAAGGCGCCAGAACCCATTACGAACAGATTGGGGACGTCCCAGCTTTGAAGATATTTGTTGATGACGCTGTTGTTGGGATTGTCGCCGGTGATCGTGCCCCCGGTGTTGTGGGTCGTCTGATAGGGGACCACGCTCCACGAACCTTTGCGGTAATTCTTCTTGATCCCAGCGATATCGTCCATCGCCGCTGCGACTTCGCCTGCCTTGTCGACGCAATAATTGCTCATTTTGCGTTCGTTGTCGGTGAAATCGAACGTCATTCGAAGCATCGGGCGGCCGAACCTGTCGGTATAGGTCGGGTCAAGATCGAGATAATTGCCGCGATGCGACATCACGCTTCCGTGACAGCTGATATAGGATGATCGAAGATAGCTCTGTGCCGCGGCCCGTTTCCATTCGAGGCCCCAGGCTGGAGTTCCTTCGGGCGTATAGACCATTTCGATCGGCCGACCGCCGGTGGTCATGCTCGCAATATAACCGCCGCCGATAAAGCCCAATCCGGTATGATCGAAATTGTCGCCGTTGAATTCGTCGATTACGGAGGCAAGCGCGCCCGCTCCGATGAACGGGTTCATGATCGTGCTTTTGAAGAAGGCATTGACCGAACCCATCATCTGATAGGCGTAATTTTTTCCAACCACGCCCTGACCGGTCGAGGGATCATAGGGTTGTCCGATTTTTGAAAGAAGCAACAGCCGGACATTGTGGAGGACATAGGCCGAGAGAATGACGATCTGCGCGGGCTGGAAGAATTCCTCGCCCGAGCCGTCGATATAGGTGACGCCCGTCGCGTGCTTGCCGTCGGAGGACCGCTCGATCTTTACGACTTCGCTTTCGGTTCGAAGCTCGAAATTCGATTTCGGCATGAGATAGGGAAGGACCGTCGTTTGCGGACTGGCCTTGGAATAATTGCCGCAACCAAACTTCTCGCAAAAGCCGCAATAAGTGCACTGACCAAGCTCGGCTCCCAAGGGATTGACGTAGGGTTGCGAGAGATTTCCGCTTGGGTGCGGAAAGGGCTTGTAGCCGAGTTTTTCTGCAGCCTTTGCAAACATCGCTGGGCTTGCAGGCCAGGGCATCGGCGGAGTTGGATATTCGCTTGAGCGCGCGCCTTCGAATGGATTTCCGCCAGCCTGGATCGAACCCTTGAGGTTGCCGGCCTTTCCTGAAGTTCCGCACAATTTATCGAATTGATCGTAGCCGGGCTCGAGCTCTTCCCAGGAGTGCGGATAGTCCTGGATCGTCATGTCGTAAGCCGTAACCGCGTCTTTGCCGTAGCGCTCGAGATTGTGGCTGTAGGCCTTGAGGTCGGATGGGAGGAAGCGCCAGATTTGTGCGTTCCAGTGAACCCCGCCCGATCCAACCCCGGTTCCAAGAAGGAAAGATCCGAGCCTTCGCATCGGAAGCGCCTGCTGGTTGACGTTGTTTCGGATCGTCAGCGTGTCGTCCGAGACATTTTGAAACAGATGTTGCCGCCACATGTAGCGGAGCTCATCTTGGGCAAATGTGGTGGCGAAATCCGTCGGAGTGTCGCGCCACGGTCCGCGCTCGAGCGCAAGAACGCTAAGGCCGGCATCGCACAGCTGCTGGCTCATGATGGCGCCGGTCCAGCCAAAGCCGACGCAAACCACGTCGACCGCCGGAAGGGTCCGGGCCATCAGGCGCCTCCCTTCCAGCCGGGGCGTCCCATAAAACTCACGGGCGCAAACGGAACCTTTACCCCGTGGCGGGGAACCCATTCGCGATAATCATAGTGAGCGCCTGGAAACCCGATCATCTTCCACGCGGCCATGTTCTTGTTTCCGCCGTAGATCGGATCCGAAAAATAGCCTTCCTTCACATTTTGAAGAAGGAGCGTGAAAAAGGTTTTGCTCTCGACGCCATTGCCAAGCTTGATCGACCCGCTTTCGAGCCCTTTTAGGACACTGTCCTGATCACTCGCCGAGAGCTTGGCAAAGACCGAACCCTTGAAATTGTTCGATGCATATTTGTCGATTTCCGAAAGTGCGGCGCGATAATATTGGGCCGGGCTGAAGCGCGTCTGATAGCCCTGTTCGGGTGTTCCCTTGGGCCAGGGGCCGCCGAGGAAATAATGGTCGCCGCGCCCATAAAGACCAGCAAGCTGGCGATCGAGAAAGAATGGAACTCCAGCTTCAACTGCGCCAGGTCCGGTAGCATCGGGCGGAATGAGCCGATCAACGATCGCTTCGATCGCCGAAGCCTCCGCTCCCGAGAAAAAGCTGTAGCCCGATCCTGCGGCTCCAGGTGGCGCGTCCGCCAATCCTTCGGTCCAGGGCATTCCGCCCTGGATGATCTGCGGAGGACCTCCAAGCTCACCATCATGAAGTGCTGCAAGGGCTGCGCTTCCGGCAGTTCCAGCGGCAGCTCCTGCCAAGAGAAAATTCCGGCGGTCGAGCATCGACTTCGACATTGAACACCCCTCGCTTCTGCCGTGGCTTGAGGGACGGCATGGCCTGGTTCGGGGAGGAGATTATTTGCCCCGGTTGGCGGCTGAACGCTGCGAATGTGGAAGAGGTTGCGCAGGCCAAGATTTCGAGCGCCGTTGGAAATCGTTCTTGATTCTCATCAATGCGACAAGTCGCCTTTAGTGATCCTCAACCGATGACTGGAGCCGTTGCAACCATCGCGATCCCGAAGGCGATTTTGAGAACGCCATCGATGAGCCAGATCCGATTCAATCGAAGATCGGAACGCTTCCATCCAAGCCAGACATTGATGAGCCCAAGGGCAGTCAAAAGCGCAATCACCGGACCAAAAGCTGGAATCATGATCAGAAAATGCAAAGAAACGATCGCAAGAGTTGTAAGGCCTGTTTGTCGATCTCCGAGCGGCCGAACGCGCGGCATGATGATCCGAAACGCGATCGCTTCAATGATGATCGCAATGATGATGCTGATTGCAGCATAGGGGTGGGGGCGGGGAAGTCCGTGCGACAATGGTGCGGCGCATAAGAAAATGAGGATAATTCCAAGCGCGATACCCAATGCGACGAGCCACATTCTAAAGCGAATTAGCGCGGCTCCGAGAGCCACGCCCAATCCGATCCCGATGAAGAAGCAGCCGCCCAGGGGTGTCAGTGGAAAGTGGGCGATATAATCAGCGATCAATCGCGACCCCCGAAGCATCGAGGAAGGCTGCGCCCGCTTCTTTTTCGGTCACCCATTGAAGCTGAGCGCGCGAATTGGAGCGACCGGTTCGGATTATCACGATTTCGCCGACCAGAAGATCGGCTCCGCGATGTTCGATCTTGAAGCCATCCTTCGAAATGTCCTTCAGAGTCACCGGCAGCAAATGGCCATCGGATGTTATCAGCTCGACCTGCTGTTCAACCGTAATCCGGGCGCCGCGTTTCGACTGTTGATCCATTTTCGAGCGCCTCAAGCTCGTGGGACCCGACATAGCTTGTGTTAAGCTTGGAACCAAATCGTCAGCAAAAAAACGGCTCGGTGACAGAGGTCTGCCGCCGAGCCGGAGGCTAGCCCCGGGTTTGGGGCAGAGCTGGCCTCGCGACGATCAGTATGCGTCGGCTTCACGACACAAAAATTACAAAACCCCAAGTTTTCCGACCTGCCAACAGGAAAATGTGGGACGTTGATTTCAGATTCCGCTTACTCTTGCTGTCCTCAACTTTCGATAAGGTGTGAGGGCTCGCGCGCCGGCCCGCCCCTTAACCAACTATGGGATAACGAAATTTGCCGGATCGGGTTGGGCTCTTTTCCGGTGCCCCATGAACAAATGGATAGGTGTTTGTAAGCGAAGCGAATGGCGTTTCCCGGCAGAGATATTTTTTTAAGCCGGGCATTTCCGGCGAGTGCCAATGTTTTGGCTCCGGTTTGGCGCTATGCTGTTGCTGCTGAACCGGGGGCGGCCCGCTTGTCACCCCTGTGCCTGCGGGCCGCCCAAATCCTTATTGATTTCTGAGGTTGTTGATCTCGCCGTCAAGGACCACGATCGCGTTTTGAGCGCTTGGGACGGGTTGTCCATGTTTGTCGGCCGGAGGAACCGGCTTCAACGTAGACTGGGATTTTGGCGCAAGCTTCATCGACAGCTTTCGGGTCGGCGATTTGCTTGTGCTTTTCGGCATTAATCCCGACAAAATCGATCAGGCTGCAATCCGAGACGGCGCCGTTTGAATCGAGATAAAACTGGATCTCGAACGGATTGTCGCCGCCGTTTGCAGCGCTTTGGTGGATTCGGATTCCAAAATTGGGGATCTTGAAGCGGGTTTCATTGCGAACATTGGCGACCGTGATGACCTTGCGATAAACCCCAGTAATCTTTTTGCCATTGGGTCCACGAGCGGGTTTGAAGGTGGCGCGCATTTTAAGGCGACTGCAGACATAGGCGCCCATTTGCGGATTGCCGATTAAAGAATGACCAACACAGCCAGCAAAACCTCCGTAGGTGTTGACCTCGATGTCCGCGACAACCACCGAAATTTCGTTTGGCGCGAGCCCCTGCGTTGGCCAATCATAATAGTCCGACCACCAATCGGTGGTCATATTGGGGACGGGAGCTGTCGCGCTCGAAGCGGCGAGCAACAGGCTAAAAAACACCATGGCAAAATCGAAAGTGGCTTCGATTTTGTCGCTTGTCGAGCCTTCACAAGATCAATTTTCGGTTCGCCCTTTTTTTCCGTGAGAAATTCGAATTCCGATCGCGCCCGGGGGCTTTGGACGAGGTGCCTGCCTTTGCCAAACTCGTCGCTCCCACGGTTTGCAATTCGGACCTCATTTGATGCACAAGCTCATTCCGCTCGGGTTACCGCTTTTTTCGAAAAAGGAGCCGGTGTTGATTGCATGTGTTGCTGCGGCGGCGCTGATGATGTCAGGCGCAATGGCTCCGCCCGCGCCGGACGAAGCCGTGAGGGTTGCAAAAACCTGGGTCAAGATGACCGATGCTCAAGAGTGGCATGAAAGCTGGAATTCCGCCGGGACTTTCCTGAAATCGAGGGTTCCTCAATCGCAATTTTCATCGGGGATTGCGCCCGTTCGAGTTCCGCTCGGCGCAGTTCAATCACGAACGGTCAAAGCCCTTAAGAAAGCGACATCGCTTCCCGGAATGCCCGACGGAAATTACGAGATCGTGCAGTTTCAAACGAAATTCGCGCACAAGGCCGACGCTGTGGAAACGGTCGTGCTTGGCCTTCAATCTGCGGGCTGGAAGGTCGACGGCTACTTCATTCGCTAGCGACGTTCTTCGAAAACAGAAATTTCAAAAGCGCTGAGCAGAAAGCTCGACTTCGCTCTGTTGGCATCAGTGGACCCGATGCGTTTGGCGCAGCGCAATGCCGTGGTTTCTTTCAGTGCCGGCGCTTCGGCCCATTTCAAATGATTGCGACCCCAATTTGGAGTAGATCATTTGCACGTTCAAAATTTTTCTATGTCTTTGAGGAAATTTTCCTCATCCGCGTCGCGCTTAGCGATGGTTCACCCGGCAATTTATCATTGACGTGAAAACGGTTTCGACTCGGCTGATCGGGGAGCGGCGAGGACGGCGGGCGTCAAGGTAAAGAAAGCAAGCATGAGATGCGAGTTGCAAATGCTTCGCAATTACAAAGAGGAAATCGACATTTATCGTAGGGACCGATGATCATTGAATGTTTGCTCATCGCCGCTCGGTCCGGAATCGCAGCCTTTCGCCTCAACATTCGTTGCGCCGTCAAATCCGACCGAGTGTGGCCGACCGAGTGTGGAGCGTAGTTATGATGATGGTCGAAACCGAGCTTCGTCCAAGCGAGATACACGGCATCGGTGTGTACCTCTGCGCCCCGGTTCGCGCCGGCGACCTCATCTGGCGTTTCGACAGTCGGATCGATCGCGTGTTCAGCAACGAGGAGCTTCAGGGTATGCCCGAGCAGCTTCGCCATTTCCTGCGTACCTATTCGACCTTTCACCGCGATCTGGGGCTTTGGGTTCTATGCGGGGACAACGGGCGGCACTTCAATCATTCGGACACACCCAACACCCGCTCGTTGGGCGTCGCATTCGGAGATGATGTCGCGGCAAAGTCGATATTGCCGCCGGCACCGAACTCACCAGCGATTATCGAACGATTTGCGATGCCATGCGGGTTGACGGCAACGACTTCATCCAACCCAATTCCGACAATCGGCCGAATTCGCCGTTGATGAGCGCTTCTCCGATATCGAGCCGATAGCGCATGTTCGTGGTTCGAACTTTGGCGGCATTGGCATAGGCGGCAAGCCTGGAATCTTCGATGGTGGCGCCCGGTCCCGGTGACAACTGCCGTCCAGCCGTAGAGTCCCGCTGTCACCAACCCGCTTTCGGTTTTGCCGATTTCGCCAAGATGGAGGTGTTTTGGATCAAGGTCGCCAACGATGACCGGAAGCCCAATTGGCGCATCGATCTCCTTGCGTGAATGCGGCATCGGGGGCGTGGTAATGACCACGCCCGTTGAAAATCCGTTGAGCGTTGGAAACTCTGCCGAATTCGCTGATAACAACAATTCAAATAGCGCGGACCATTCGATTGCCTGAAGCGGCTCGAGGACTGCAAATCCAGGGTAGCCAAAGCGGCACGTGAACTCGAGCGGCCAGACGCCGTCTTCATTGATGATGGTATTAAGGTTGATCCAGCCGACGTGGCCGGCGCTGCGAAACTGCTCTTCGAGCGGAAGGAGCGCAGTTTCAAACAGTCGGTCCGATCCAGTAAATGTCGCAACCGTCCCCATCTCGCCGGTGAGCTCACCCATATTTCCAGCGAAAAATCTCTTGTGTTCCCAGTCGAGGCATGCGGGGCGCAAAAAGCGGGTCCCGTTGAAATAGGCGCCGACGCCCGTTTCGACGCCCTCGACATGATCCATAAGAATGAACTCTTCATCGTCTCCACTGGATCGGGCCTCGAGGAATGCCGCAACATCGCTTCCGTCGGCAAAGTCTCCAACAAAGGTATCGCCAAGGGAATCGCACCGTTTGAAGACGCATCGGCGCGGTCGCCCGCGAAGATCGGCAACGCCCTGTTCGACGCTCCTAAATGCGCTCACCTTCGCAATGTTGAGCCCGACATTCTCAAGCAGCTCGAACGCCATGGCCCGATCGCTTTCGAGGCGATCACCAAAGCTGCTTCCACCAATGACTTTAAATCCGTCGCGGCGAAGCTTGTCCTGGAGATCGCCGAAGCCGACCGCTTCAAAGAGAATGATCCCATCGCTCCCGAGCCAATCGAGTTCCTGCTCAACACTTTGAGCGCGTGGCACCAGTCCTTCCATCGTCCCTTGAGCGAGCGGCTCGCTGATGGTCACTTTCACGTCGTGACCCTCTTCGATCAACCGCAGATATAAGGAGCCAAGATCGCAGGTTTCCGTAATGCCTAGGATACGCATGAACCTGCTCGTAGCAGGGAACTGGCCAACGCTAAGAGCTGTTTCAGACCGCGATGGTAAGCGTAATCAAATTGCGGCGTTCAATCGAACCTCCCGAGCTTTTATGCGATGATAGTCAGCGCCAGCTTGCGCGCTGGAATCGCGATCGTCTGAAGCCCAGGCTTCCTGACGATGATTGGCAGGCGAGAGTTCGAAACGATGCCCAAATGCTCATCCTTGAGGGCGAATTCCTCGAATATCTAAGAGCTGAAGTCGCAGGCGAGGCCGCATCGGTGCCGAGCGAACCCGATGCGTTTGTCGCCTGGTTTGAACGCCTGAAAAACATCGGCCCCGGGCAAAACGATCCCCTCTTTTTCTGGATCGAGCATGAAGCGGATCTCGATCAGATGCGCTGGTATCTTGAGCAGGAGGCGGCCGGGGAAGCCGGTTTTGATGATTTAACTGCCTATGCCCAGGTCAAGCTTCCGCAACGCGCAAAACTGGAGCTTGCGCGAAATTACTGGGATGAGATGGGGCGCGGCAATGCCAAGGGAATGCATGGACCAATGCTGGACCGGCTGGTGAAGGCGCTTGGTCTTGATCCAACCCCCGAGGGCACAGTTTGGGAAAGCCTCGCATTGGCGAACTCAATGACCGCAATGGCGACGAGGCGCGACTATGCTTGGCATGCGATCGGTGCGCTCGGGGTTATCGAGCTGACCGCACCCTTAAGATCGGCTGCGGTTGCGGCCGGCCTCAAGCGTCTCAAGATCGACGCAAAAACGAGGCTCTATTTCGATCTCCATGCGACGCTTGATGTCAAACACAGCGCAGCCTGGAATGCCGAGGCCATCGCTCCGGCAGTCGAGGAAGATCCCAGCCGAGCGATCGCGATTGCCGAAGGGGCACTCATTCGGCTCAATCGGGGCGCCAGTTGCTTCGATCGCTACCGCCGCGAACTTTGGTGACCAAAGACGAAGCTCTCGTTCGCCTAGTCAATGGACTTAAAACGCGTGACTATCGCTTTACGACGGTGACGCCGTCGACCCACGCGCAGATCCTGGCGCGGCCGAACCCCGACAGGCCGACCCTGCGCGACATTTTCGGCTGGAACAGGCCATTCGAAAAGGCCGCGCTCGACCCTCAACTTTTGGATTGGCTCAAAACATCGCAATGCGTCGAAGATGTCTCCGGGAACTTGCGCAGTCTCATTCGGGTTTCGAGTTTGGGAGACGACCTCTTCCTTCATTCGTCCTATCCGACCGACGATTTGAACGCAGTATTTTTCGGTCCCGATACCTACCGGTTCGCAGTCTTCATCCAATCGCAAATTCCAAAGCTTGGGCCCGAAATCCTGGATCGTTGATCTTGGCGCGGGTTCAGGAGCTGGCGGGATCGTTGTTTCAAAGCTGTTGCCAGATGCAAGGCTCACGCTCTTGGACATTAATCCGCTCGCTGCTCGCCTTAGCGAGCTCAACTGCAAAGCTTCGGGCGTCACCGCCGAAATCGCGGTTTCTCCGACATTGCCCAAGGGATGCGACCTCATCATCGCGAACCCGCCTTATATGATCGATAGCGCTCATCGAACTTACCGCGACGGCGGCAAAATTTACGGCGGGGAAATCGCATGCAAGTGGGCGCTCGGCGCCCTTCAGGCATTGGCACCTGGTGGCTCAATGCTGCTTTATACAGGCGCAGCCATTATCGGCGGTGGATCGCCGCTTCTCGATCGCATCCGCGCAATTTCTTCAGAGGTCGGCGCTGAACTTGAAGTTCACGAAATCGATCCGGATGTATTTGGAGAAGAGTTGACGAAGCCAGAATATCAAGAGGTTGAGCGGATCGCCGCTCTCGGCATCCGAATGAATAAGCCGTAAGGGCAGTGAAGACGATGTCGGGTGTGGCAAATCAAGACCGACAACGTTTGTCGCACGCCTAAAAAAGACTCCCGACCACGGCATTTCAGTTTCCCGAACGCATCCATATTCGATAGGCGAAGCGCTCGAATGAGGTTTTGTCCAGAAGGCGCGGTCGCTACGTCTTAAGGCCGCTCCCGGGTTCGGCATGAGCGCGGTGGATCTTGGCGGTTCGAGCGTCGGTCATGACGTCTGCCGCAGCTACCTGAAGTTTGTTTTTGAAGCCGTGAATGACTGCGGGTTCGCCCTTCTTCATCGCATCCCAGCCGGTTTTCGCGACATCGGCAGGATCGTCCTTCTTGGCTTGTCCGACCTTGGTATCGTCGAGCTCTGCGCGATGGAAGAAATTCGTCTCGGTCGCTCCAGGTTTGAGGCAGGTGACAGTGACGCCGCTGTCCCTGATTTCTTCGTTAAGAGCGGCAGCGAAGCTGTCGATGAACGCCTTTGACCCGTTGTAGACCGCCTGGAACGCGCCCGACATATGCCCAGCGATCGAACCGGTAATGAGGACTTTACCCTCGCCGCGCTCGACCATCTTTTGAACAATCGGCTGGACCAGCATGAGAGTGCCGGTGATGTCGGTATTGATCACGTGCTGCCACTCATCGGGACTCTGGTCGAGAAAGCCATGACCAAGGCCGTGCCCGGCATTCGCGACGAGGACATCGACTTTGCGATCGCCAACAATCGATAACAGTCGATCGACGCCATGTTTGGTCGATAAATCGGTCTCGACCTCCTGGACCGTCACTCCCAAGTCTTTGAGCGCCGGTGCGGCTTCGACGAAGGGGGTATCTGCAGCAACGATGAGGTCATAGCCTTCACCCGCGGCGAGCTTTGCGATTTCAAGGCCAATACCGCTCGATGCGCCCGTGACAACGGCGAGTTTACGCGAACTCATGGTGCTGCTCCTTCTGGTCCATTTTTGGCGTGACCGTTTCGGTTTTGAGGACGATCTTGGTGTAAGTGTTTTGCTCGTCGTGCCAGTGCCGATACATCTCCGCGGCCTGCTCGAGCGGAGCGTGGTGAGAAATGAGGAAAGTCGTATCGATCTTCCCTTGCTCGATCAGTTCGAGCAAGAATTTGGTATATTTCTGAACATGGGTCTGACCGGATTTGACCGACAAGCCCTTTTCCATAAGCTGCCCGAGCGGGAACTTGTCGGCAAAGCCCCCATAAACTCCTGGAATCGAAATTCGGCCGCCTTTGCGACACGCTAGGATCATTTGTCGCAAAGCGTGCGGACGGTCCGTCCCAAGGAAGGTGTGCGCCTTCAGCGTGTCGGCGATATTGTCGATGGTGAGGCCGTGGCTCTCCATTCCGACGCAATCGATGCAGGCGTCGGGGCCGATGCCGCCGGTCATTTCGTCGAGGGCCTCGCGAACATCGACCTCGCGATAATCGAGGATTTCTGCGCCGAGGTTTTTCGCAAGTTGAAGACGGTGCGGATAATGATCGATCGCGATCACTCGGTGCGCCCCCATGATCAGCGCCGATTGGATTGCGAACAGTCCGACCGGGCCGCAACCCCAGACGGCAATCGTGTCGCCAGGTTCGATCTGCGCATTTTCCGCGCCCATCCAGCCGGTTGGAAGAATGTCGCTGAGGAATAGTACCTGATCATCCTCCAGATGGTCCGGAACGACGATCGGACCAACGTCCGAGTAGGGGACGCGGACATATTCTGCCTGTCCGCCGGCGTAACCACCGGTGAGATGGGCATAACCGAACGCAGCGCCCATGGGATGGCCCATCAAAAGCCGTGAGGCATCGAACGTTTCGGCGGGGTTGCTATTGTCGCAGGCGCTAAACTGCTCCTTTTTGCAGAAAAAGCAGCCACCGCAGCTGATTGTGAATGGAACGACGACCCTCTGCCCCTTCGCGAGTGTGCTCTTGGGGCCGACCTCGACCACTTCGCCCATGAATTCGTGACCAAGAATGTCGCCCGCGCGAAGCGTCGGGATATAATGATCATAAAGGTGAAGATCCGAGCCACAGATCGCGGTCGAGGTTACTTTAAGGATCGCGTCGCGGGGATTGACGATCTTTGGATCCGGAACGGTTTCCACTCTGACGTCGTGGCGCCCATGCCAAGTCAATGCGCGCATCGATAATTCTCCTAAATCCGTGGCTCGATGGCGGATTCGCTGCTGCGTCCCGATGGCGATGCGTTGGTTGCCACCTCGCCAGTTTCCATGAGTGATTTAAATCGGCGGAGATCACGCCGGGACTGGATTTTGGGCTCGCGCTGGAACAGCTTGGCGATGCCTTTTCCAAGAATTCCTGCCGGCGGATCGTAGCGCATTATGAGACGGACCATGGTTCCGCGGCCCGGCCCCGCGTCAAGGAATTCCACACGTCCCTCGGTCTTGATCTGCGACTGTGGATCACTTTCCCAGGCGATGCTTTTTCCAGGCTTTTCTTCAGTGATCCTCGTCACGAGGTGGACCGAGCTTCCGGCTGGCGCCTTGATCGTCCAGCGCGAATGCGTGTCATCGAGCTTCTCAACGCGTTCGACATTCTCCATGAATTTTGGAAAGCTCGTAAAATCACGCCATTTTTCATAAAGCTCGTCGCTTGAGCGGCCGATCGTTACGCTATTTCCAAGAGACTGCGGGTCGTAACGCTCGGTCCCCCGCCGCCAAACATGATCGGGCGCGTCACTGATATTATCGATTGGCGCGCCTCCGCCTCCCGTTCGTCGCGCAAAAAAGAATGCGGCAGCGGTCCCTGCGGCCGCTGCCGCAATTCCGGCACCGATCAATGCCTTGCTGCTGTTCTTGGACTCTGTTCGGACCGCCATTTTCGCAATCTCCGTTTCGCCAGCGTCAACATGATCGACTGTTTCAAGTTCCGCCGATGGCGAGCGGATATCGACGATCGGATGGGCTTTGTGGTTAGTCCGTGAGGAAGTTCATATGGTACCCAATTGAAAGGATCGCCTTCAGGCATTTTGCCCTGCCAGCGGGCATCAAACGAATGGTAGCGATTGCGCGAAATAGGTTCGCGCTTCGAGATCATGCTACGACAGAAGTTTGCCTCAGGAGATGGCTGAAGGCATCAATCTTCCCAAAGGCATTTTTTCAGGAGCGCTCGAATGGCTTCCAGTGAATCCGGCCTGTCGCGGTTTCTTAATCGATTGCTCATTCGTTCGGTACTTGGGAGGGAGGAGCAGGCGGCTATTCTTGGCCTCAATGGTACCGTTAAGCAGTTTCGAGCCAATCAGGGGATCGTCTCGCCGGGTGAGACGGTCGATCATGCCTGCCTCATCGCGGATGGTCTTGCCGGCCGTTATGATCAAATGGCAGATGGCCAACGCCAGCTCACGGCAGTTCATATCGAAGGCGATATGGCGGATCTCCATTCAGTCGTCAGCCCGACTGCGGCCTGGGGCATCGTCGCGCTGACGAGCACCGCAATTTTCTATGTCAGGCACAAGGATTTGCGGGAGCTCACGCGTTCCTACCCAGCAATTGCGTTCGCTTTCTGGCGCGATACGGTCACTGACGCTTCGATCCTTGCAAAGTGGCTCGGAAACGTGGGTCGGAGGGACGCTCGCGCTCGGATTGCACATCTCATTTGCGAAATGGCCGTTCGAATTGAAGCAGCCGGGCTCGGCAGCCGTAATGAGTTCGAGCTCGATATTTCGCAAAGCAATCTGGCGGACGCGATTGGATTGACCTCTGTTCACGTGAACCGCGTGTTGCAGATTTTGCGCGGCGAAAATTTGATCCGCACGCAGGCTCGGATGGTCATCATCGAGGATTGGAGCCGACTTGCATCAGCGGCTGGGTTCGACCCGGATTACTTGCTGATGGAACACAGAGGATAAAAATCAAAAGGATGGCGCCGCCCAATTGTTGCCGACCGTCGCGCAATTGTTGCCGACAGGGCGAAGCCGATCACGCTTGGGGGGCTTAACTCAGGGCCTCCCGTGAAAATGTTCCTAACCCAAGTAAATGTCCGGGAAACTCGGGGCGCGCAAAAGTATTATTCAAGGATCCTTGGGAAACGAACCTAGACGAGACGAGTATGCGTATGCCGAGGCCGAAGTGAACATCTGTCATGACGGGGGCTCGATCGTTGCATTCAGCGAAGCCTGGGCTTTCAAGAACCGGCCGTCTGAGGGGCCCGAACCCAACGATCCCGAATGGCTCGAATACTGCCGCCTTCGGGAGTTTGCCGAAAGGATGGCGGCGAAGCGGGCGACTTCGATGCACGCTCGCTGGGTTCACCAGGAGCTCGCTCAAGCCTATTCGCGGATCGTTCGCGAGCACTCAAAAATGGGTGGTGCGAACCAAGCGATTTCGCGTGTGCCGACGCTCAAGAAACGACAGCCTTTGACTCGCGACAATCGATGCGCGCGTAACATGAACCAAACGACAATTTCGCGGTTTCTTAGGACCATCGATTGGGTAAACTTCGGAAGGAGATTTCCAATGCCGCGTGAGCTGATTGATACTGGCACGGACAAGCGATACGTCCGCCGCGACAACAAGGGGCAATTCAAGGAATCCGACGATGTCGGTCGAAGCCTTGCCCAAGACCAGAAACATGATTCGAAGACCAAGCCCAAACGCGGCGAGGGCGACCGCGGCGACCGATGATCCAATTCGCGCGATGATGGATAGTTCAAAGCGATTTCCCCCGTCGAACCGGTTTGATTGGAAAGGCGCTGGATATCTGACGTCAATCGTCAGCGTGTTTTTCTTGGGCTGCGCTGCGTGGCTCAAGCAAAGTCCGCCCTGGTGGTATCATCCAGCGCTGGTCATCGGAATGCTAACCTCGATCGTTGGAATGGGCTGTCGTTATAAATCCCACCTCGATGACAGGCGCGAAATCGAGAAAGCGAAGGACGAAGCCGAGACGAAACCCGGTTCCACTCGCTCAGGAGCGCGGGTAACAGTAAGATGAAGTGGAACGAAATTAGGGAGCCTGGCGCCTGGAAGCGAAGCAGGGGGGCGTGCAGCTGGCGGCAAGATGTGGCGTAAAGGACGATATCATGTCGAAGAAGATCGAGTGGAAAACCTCTCCTAAAGATAAGGATTATGAAGGGGTGATGGATTTCCTCACGCTTCTGTGCTCCGAAAAAGGTGCAAAGAACCTGATCGATCGTCTCGAAAAAGCCGAAACCATTGAGCGCGCTGGCAAGGACATTCTTCGGGCAGCGCAACTGCCGCTGCTGGGCAACGACGACCCTCACGTCAACGACGACTTGAAAAAGATTCGAGAAGGCGAAAGGCTTTCCCCTGTTCTTCTCATCCGTGGGAACCTCAAGAAATCGCATTCTCTCGTGATCGCCGACGGATATCACCGGGTTTGTGCGAGCTACATCATCGATGAAGGCGCGCCAATTCCGTGCCGGATGGTCGAGCTTTAGGTTGAGACGAAGAGGGCGAGAAGGAATCGGGGGCGACCGCGCGAGTTTTGGTGACGAACAAAAATGGGGGAAGCTGAGTGAACAGGCGCCATATTCCCAACCCGGAATTTGAAAATCTCGTCGAGCAACGTGATCAGCTGGCAATTGAACTCAGCTTGCTCAAAGATGCCTCAACTCCCAACTGGAGCACGATCGAAACATTCGCCAGAAGATTGAGCATCCTCGAGAACGAGATCGCGAAACACAAGCGCTACTGAAGCGCGTCGTCAACAAACGCCCCGAAATACCAATTCGCTTCGTGGTTCTGGGTCATTCGTGGAAATCCCGCGCGCGCCTTGCGTTGAGGCAATTGTGGGCGTTTCGCAGCGAAACTGGGCCGGCGAGCCGAGCTATGACAAACCAGATATCAGCGTCCGTTCAACGACGCTCTATTATCAAATCATGGCGCCCGTCATCTTTCCCTATCTTTCGGGACGACTGCTCAATCTTTTCCGCTGCCGCGAGGGAAAATGTTTTTTCCAGCGCAACCGTGATCATCCTCCGACGGCCGGTGAATTCGACAGCCTGGTTCAATTGGAGTCGGTGATCCAGAAGAACGGCCGGACCGAAAAATATTTCTACCTCACGACCGCTGAGGAGGTGATTGCCTGCGCCAAGGCCCAGTCGGTTGAGTTTCACGGCTGGGGAAGCAGCGTCGAAACCCTCGAGATGCCAGATCGCATTGTGATCGATCTCGATCCCGATCCGAATTTGCCGTTCGAAACTGTAAAAGACGCCGCCGTTCAAATTCATCAGTCATTCGACGGCATCGGCCTCAAGAGCTATGCCATGTTAACCGGCGGCAAAGGCATTCATATTGTGGTGCCGCTCATGCCTTCGGCGAAATGGAATGCCATTCGTCTGTTCGCAAAAACATTTTGTACCGCGCTGGCAGAAACCTCTCCCGACAAGTTCACCGTTGCGCTTCCAAAACGTAATCGCATCGGCAAGATCTTTCTCGATTTCCTTCGCAACCAGCGAACTGCAACCGCAATCATGCCTTATTCCGCCCGGGCGCGGTCCGGAATGCCTGTCGCAACGCCGGTCGGATGGGACGAACTCAAAGCCATTAAACGTTCGGACGAATTCACCGTCGCCGACGTGGAAAAGCTTTTAAAACGCGCGAAAAGATTGGAATTGAAGAATTGGGGAATCGCTTCGCAATTGCTGCCCAAGATCGCCTAGAGCCCCCGATTTTCGTCGGGGTCACATTTACTTCATCTTCATGGTTCAGAAGCAATAGCCTTCGCAAAGGGTTTGGATCTTGAATCATCGATCAACTTTTAACACCGCACGCGAACTTGCGGGCAGTCATCTCATTGTGAGCTGCGCTGCACTCGCCGCATTATTCGTGTTCATTCCAACTGGGCAGCACATCGTTGCAGCGGCGGTCAGTGGGTCGTTCAACGAGGGCGTCGATCGCCGTTCGGCTGTCGCCTTTCTTCTCAATATCGCGATCATTCTGTTCGCGTGGCGTCGATCAAAGGATCTCAAAAACGCGCTTGCTGCGAACGAAGTCTCTGAGCAATCGGCACACGAAAATGCGTTCCTCGACCATGTGACCGGCCTTGCTAACCGCCGCGAGCTGATGCGTCTTCTTTCAGAAGCGAGCGCTCTTGATGGAAAGAGCAAACTTCTCCTTCTCGACCTCGACTTCTTCAAGAAGGTCAATGACCTTTACGGCCACGCGGTTGGCGACCAAGTCCTCAAGAGCACTTCGGAAGTCCTGTGCAAACTTGCGCCTTCCGGCTCGTGCTGCGCGCGGCTCGGGGGCGATGAGTTTGCAATCCTCATTCCCGATTATCCCGATGCACAGACGAAAGATGTCATTTCGAAGATCATTGCAGGAATTGCTGAGCCGATCGTTCTTGGAACTGCAACCGCGCATGTCTCGGCCTCGGTCGGGATTTCGCGCGTCGAACGCGGAATGGCGGCCGAAGAATGCCTTCGCCGATCGGACATCGCGATGTACGCTGCCAAACGCGCCGGTCGCAATCGCCAGATCTGGTTCGACAAGGAGATGGAACTCGACCTTATCGAGCGAACCCGCCTTGAAGAAGAAATGCGCGATGCGATCGCTGCTGGCGAGTTCGTTCCTTATTACCAGCCGCAAATGGATCTCGGCAGCGGCAGCCTCACCGGATTTGAAGTCCTCGCACGATGGCATTCGCCAACCAGAGGCTTGCTCGAACCGATAAGTTTCATGGCCATCGCAGAAGGCTCGGGCCTCATTTCGGCCTTGTCGTTCAGCGTCATGAGACAGGCGCTTCAGGAGGCCCGCCACTGGCCTTCCAATTTGAAGATCGCGGTCAACATCTCGCCTGTTCAGTTCAGGGATTCGCAGCTTGCCGAACGCATTTTGAAGCTCCTTTCCGAAACGAATTTTCCGGGTTCTCGGCTCGAAGTTGAAATCACCGAATCCTCGTTCCTCGAGGATCGGGAAACGGCGCTCACCATCGTCGAAAGCCTCAAGAACATGGGCGTCACGATTTCGCTCGATGACTTTGGAACCGGCTATGCGTCCTTATCGCAGCTTCAGTCGCTTCCGTTCGACCGGATCAAAATCGACAAGAGCTTTGTCTCCTCGCTTCTCGCCGATGCGCAGAGCGATGCGATCGTCAGCACTATTCTGTCATTGGGACGCGCTCTTCATCTTCCGATCACTGCCGAGGGCATTGAGGATGACGGAACCAAGGATCGCTTGAAACGGCTCGGCTGTTCTGATGGGCAGGGCTGGCTGTTCGGCAAGGCCGTCTCAGCCGAGGTTATTCGGGCGACCTTCGGGATTGAAGTTGCTCCCGAAGTCGAAGCTCCGGCCAAAGTTGCGGTCGAGCAACCGAACGATCGACGCAACCAACATCGCCGGGCGACTGGAGCAAAGCGCGCGCTCTGATCGGGTTAGTGCCTTCTCATTCAAGGTTTCAGCCGTAACGGCCTCAAAAGTTATTCGCGATCTCGATGAACAGGCGAGAGGGGCTCTTGGAGCGCGTCATCCGGCCCGGAGTTTCTGGGCTCAGATGAAAGAAATGATTTCGATAGACCCTGGTAGATCCGCTCGGGGCTGATGAGTGCGCTTACGGCATCGGCAATAAGGGCCGTCGCGAACAGCGGAAGGATCATGCTTCGACTGGCTGTCGTTTCCATCAGGATGATGACACCCGTTAAGGGTGCGCGAACGACGCCTACAAAATATGCAGCCATTCCAAGAAGAGCGATCGCCGAGCTCGGCGAATCCGGAAAGAGGCCCGCCAATGCGTTTCCGAGACCAGCGCCGACGGCAAGCGATGGGGAAAAGATCCCTCCTGGAGTTCCGCTCAAGGTGGTGAAGATCGATGCAATGAACTTTTCAGGGCCGAACAAACGCGAGAGATGGCCGCCTTCAATCAACAGTTTTGCAGGAACGTAGCCGGTCCCCCAGGTGGTTCCGTCGGAGAAAACTCCAACGAGCCCGACGATGAGGCCGCAAACGCCGGCAAAGAGGATCGGTCTTGCCTTAATCTTCGAAGCGAGCCCGGTAGCAGGATTGCTGAAGAGAAGGACAATGCGCGAAAAAAGTCCGCCCGCAATTCCTCCGGCAATCCCGACCACAGGAGCGATCATCAGGGTTTGAGAAAGACCGATCGCGCTTCGAAGGGCTCCAAAATAGACATAGTCGCCTGCAATTCCGATCATCGTCAAACCCGAGATCATGACCGCGGCCATGACAAGGAGCGCGACCCTCTGCTCATAGGCAGCGGCAAGTTCCTCGATCGCAAAGGCAACGCCCGCAAGGGGTGTGTTGAAGGCGGCAGCAACGCCTGCGGCTCCGCCGGCAATGAGGACTCCAGCAGTAATTGGAACCTTCAAGATCCGATGGACGATGACCATGAAGGCAGCGCTCACCTGAACCGTCGGACCTTCGCGCCCGACCGAGGCTCCTCCAAGAAGCATGAGGAGCGTTAGAAAGAGTTTCGAGATCGCGACTTTAAAATCAATGAGGCGAGCGGAGTGGAGACTTTCGGGATGTTCTGAAGCCGCGATGATCTGGGGAATTCCAGAGCCCCGTGCTTCCTTCGCCCAGCGCGCGGTTGCAAACGCCACGATCGCGAACGCGAGCGGTGTGAGAATAAGCGGAAGCCAGTGATGATGCGCGAATATCTTGTTGAAGATCGCCTGTGCCGCATCGGCCGATCGCGCAAATCCCAGGGCGACGACGGCAAGTAAAACGGCACCCAAAATTGTTGCTAGACGGCGCCTTGCATTGGGAAGCGAGGTCCTCAAATGCCGCCGGACGAACCAGCGCCACACAATCGATTGCTTATGCCAACGACGGGGTTCACGCATTTCGAGCGCTCGATCCAAGATTGATAATTGCCAACATCTTCAAAAGCCCTTGCCGGAGAAAAGAGACCGCGCAAGTGCTGAACCAAGCGTTTCGAGCGCGTCGTGGATTTGAAGAACAGTTCCCCTGGACGAACGATGGTTCGACTGTTCGTCGAACCGACGATTGCCGAGCCGGTCTGGGCTGTGCGATGGGAGCGGCCGCCCACGAGGTTTTGGCTTCTACTCTAAGAGAGCCGTGGCTCGATTCGATTTCTAAAAGGGAGAAGTATTGGTGAAGTCTCTGGCCGTTGGACTGATCATCTTGGCAGCATCCGCGAGCGCATCGCCAGCTGCTCCCGAGGCGCCATATAGGCTTGCAAAGACCGTCCCCTTGGGCGCGCCCGACCGCTGGGATTATGTCGTTGACGATGACCAGCAGGACCGCGTCTATGTGGCTCATGGTGACCGTCTTGCGGTCATCGATGCACGAACCGCAAAGCTCGTTGGCGAAGTTCAGGGGATCTCGGGAGGGACTCACGGAACCGCGATCTCGCTCGCCACACATCAGGGTTTCACCGACGATGGTAAAAATGGAAAGGCCGTCGCGTTCGATCTTCAAAGTCTGAAGATCACCAGGGAAATCCCTGCGGCCCCCGACGCGGACGCGATCGCGTTCGACCGTCTCACCGGTCACGTTTTCGTAATTGACGGCGATCCCAAATCGATCACGGTCATCGATCCCAAAAGCGATACGCCGATTGCAACCATCAACGCCGGTGAAAAACTCGAATATGCTGAAGGCGATGGCCATGGCTCGATCTATGTTGCAGGCGTCGAAACGGGCAATCTTTTGAAGGTCGATGCCCGCACAAACACAGTGGTTGGACGCTGGCCAACGACTGGCTGCACGCATCCGCACGGTCTCGCATTTGATCCGCGAACCAACCGCGCGTTCATGGGCTGCAGCAACAGCGTGATGGTGGTGGTAAACGGTTTGAACGGTCGGATGGTCGCAACCCTTCCGATCGGTCGCGGGAATGATGCGGTCGCGTTCGATCCCGTCCGCAAGCGGGTGTTCAGCTCGAACGGATCCGACGGAACAATTAGCGCCTACCAGGAGATTTCGGCCGATCGCTACCGCGATTTGGGTTCGATCGTGACCAAAGTCAGCGGACGCACGATGTCTCTCGATCCAAAATCGGGCGACCTCTTCGTTGCTGCGGCTGATACCGATCCCAATCCAACGCCCAACGGCCGCCCGAAAGTCAGGCCGGGAACGCTCGAGCTCATGATATTTGAGCCAACGCGCTGATCGATTTCATGGGTTCGTGACAAGCAAAGGTTTATCGTCCCGCGGTCGATTTTTAGGGCTCGTCCAAAATAATTCGACGACCGATCAAGTAAACCTAACGGAATATAAACCAGAAGCCCCTTAGGGCTCATTCTCGTGGGAGCCATTGGACGCATTTTGAGAAGCGGCGCAAACTCCTCTCCCGAGGAGCAGCGCAACGACGGCGCGCGCTCGGATGCCCTCGTCAAGGAATTCGAGGCCAGCGGCAAAGGCTGGTTTTGGGAAACGACGAGGGAGGGTGCCCTTTCCTACATCAGCGAGAGCGTTGCTGGAGCCTTGGTTCGTGGCCCCGAAGATCTTCTTGGCCGACCATTCACCGACCTCATCTCGACAGAGGTTGCCGACGGAAGCGCGACCTCTGAACGAACGCTCGGCTTTTATCTTTCCTCCCACGTCGCCTTCCAGGATCTCATCGTCCGAGCGAAGACAAAGAACGAAATCTGGTGGTCGATCAGCGGGCGCCCGGTCCATGACGAGATCGGGCGGTTCTTCGGATTTCGAGGGTTTGCGTCCGACCTTACCAAGATGCGGCAATCGGAAGTCGAGCTCGATCGGCTCGCGCGCCAGGATTCGCTGACCGGTCTAGCCAATCGCGAGGCTCTAAGGCGAGCGCTCGACGATGCGCTTGTGAGCGCCGTTCGAAGGAAACATCGCTGCTCGGTGTTCCTGCTCGATCTCGATCGGTTCAAGGCAGTGAATGATACGCTTGGCCATCCTGCCGGCGACACGCTGCTGAGGCTCGTCTCATTACGACTGCGCGATGAAGTTGGACAACTTGGACAGGTCGGGCGGCTTGGCGGCGACGAGTTTGAAGTGGTGCTTCCGGCAGCATCGTCGAAAAGCGAGCTTTCGAACCTCGCTCAGCGGATCATCGACGGGCTTTCGAGGCCCTACACGATCAATGGCACCGTGGTTTCCATCGGCGCATCGATTGGAATTGTGACTTCCGATTATGACGACAGGACGTCCGATGATCTGATGCGCGACGCGGACCTTGCGCTCTATGCAGCAAAGGCAGCGGGGAAGGGCTGTTTCCGATTTTTTGCAGCGCAGATGCATGAAGCTGCGCGCGAACGTCAGCTCATGGAATCCGATCTTCGCCTCGCGCTCGAAAAAGACGAGCTGAGGCTGATGTACCAGCCTTGCGTCGATTCCGAGACCGAAACGGTCACGGGATTTGAAGCGCTCATTCGCTGGCATCATCCTGAGCATGGGCCGATGAGTCCGGCGGTCTTCATTCCACTTGCCGAGGAAATCGGTCTCATCAACGAGATTGGCGAATGGGTCCTTCGAACGGCATGCAAGGAGGCTGCAAAATGGCCACAGCATATTACCGTTGCGGTCAACCTTTCGCCGGTTCAATTTCGGTCGCACGCGCTTCCTGCGATCGTTCGGTCAATCCTTGCCGAAGCCGACCTTCCGGCAAAGCGTCTCGAACTTGAGATTACCGAGGGCGTCTTCTTGAGTAACGACGATCATGTCCACGACATGATCGCGAGCCTCAAGAATATCGGATTGAAATTGGCGCTCGACGACTTCGGGACCGGCTATTCGAGCCTCTCCTATCTTCAGCGCGTTCCGTTCGATAAGATCAAGATCGACCAGAGCTTCGTTCGCGGAGCATCGGATCCAGAGAGCCGAAATGCGGCGCTCATTCGCGCAATGGTTGCGCTCGCGTCCGACCTCGACATGCAAACGACTGCAGAAGGCGTGGAAACGCAGGACGAGCTTCTTCTGGTGCGCCAACTCGGCTGCTCGCTCGTCCAGGGCTATATTTTCGGCAGACCGATGCCCCCGGAAGACGCTTGCGCACTTGCAGCGAAAGCAACTCCGATCCGCCCCGATGGGTTTTTGAAAGCGCGCGAGTCCAGGATCCGGATCATTCGTGCGGCACTTCTCCATTACGCAGGTCAGGTCAAAGGCGCCCGGCTTCGAAACATTTCGAGCGGAGGAGCGCTCGTCGAATGCCGTGAGCCGGTCCCGGTCGGCGCCGACATCCAGCTTGATTTTGCAGCCGGAGGCCTCATCCCAGCCGAAGTGCGGTGGACCAAGGGAACCCAATTTGGAGTGCAGTTCAAAGAGAAGTTCAATTTAAAACTCCTCCAGCAGCTTCAGAAGGCTTCGGGAAAATCTCCGGCGATGATGATTCCCAACTATATGGCGGGCGACGAGGCGGCGGCCGACAAATAGGCGTCCCAGTCGACTTTGAACCGGCTTGCGGTGAAGTTGGCACCCGGCCCCCGGGCTTGAAATCGCCTTCAAATTCAATCTTTCCCGGTGGGCGCGCGATCTTTAAGGCGTCCCAAGTCGCGACACACTCGTTCAAGCTTCGTCAATTGGGCGCGAAGGAATGGTAAAAGCGCGCGTTCGTTCGACGATTGCCATCGGGAACAGCCGAATTTTTTCTTTCGGGTTGAACACGAGCCAACACACTTGGGATTGATTGATGAGCCTTTGAAGCCCCTTTTTCGCAAGTCCAGCCATGCGCCCTTTGGACGCATTCTTCGCAAAAGCGCTTCGCCGGTAAAGCATACCGGCGAAACTTGCGAGGTTGTGCTTGCAACAATCACTCTTCCCGCCAACGCGATGGGAAAGAACGGACGAATTGTGGTTGAAGGCCGGGTTTCCTATTCGAACAATTCGCGAGCGAAAATCGTCAAGGTGAAGTTTGGCGATGTCACCTATCTCCAAGGGTCACTGACGAGTTCGAAATGGTGGCGGTTTGAACTCAAAGTCCGCAACAAAGGCGGCGCCGACGTCCAGGAAGGCTCGGGCTTTGGATTGCTCTCAACCGGCGCTCTCGTTGGCGTTTCAAACAACGCCAACTCCTCGAGAGTGGACACTGGTCAGAAGGTCGACGTCACGATTACTGGCGAACTTGAAAATCCCGTCGACACGATCACGCTCGAAACCTACCAGGTGATTGTCCATCCCAAATAGCAATCGGAACCGAACAGGCGGGTTCGCGCGCTGAGCCTCACTTGCGTCGAGATTCGTCGAAACGGCACTTTTCACTTCTTCAAAACCTGTGCGAGCTTTGGCGAATGAGGCCGCCCCTTGGGATTGAGAGCTTATGAGCGAAAAGCTCGAGCCGAAATTGGGACGGTCTCGCAGTCGCGGCCCTCGCGCCAAAAGAAGTTATCTCAGCGCGATCCTGTACGAAACAAGCGGCGGTCGATTGATGCATCGGCCCAAACGACGATTGTTCAAGGGAACGCGCATCGGGAGAGGCGCGGTCGCGGCGGGCTTCCTCAAATTGAGCGATCGCTACTCAGGTCTTCGGTCCCGTCGGGCGATCGTGAGAACGAGCTACTTCAAGCTCCAAGGCAGCGGGCTCTCGAATGCCCGTGATTACCTTAGCTATATCAAACGCGGCTCGTATCGAAGCGAGCATGATCCGGGGCAACTTTATTCAGCAACGGATGACGACGCGGATTCGAAGGCTTTCATGCGATCATCGCGCGACGACCGGCACAATTTCCGTCTGATTGTCTCGCCTGATCACGGCGTTGAATATGACCATCTTCGAGGCCTGGTTCGCCGGTTCATGTCTGACGTTGAGAAAGATCTCGGGACCAGCCTTCAATGGATTGCGGGCGATCATTTCGACACGATGCACCCCCATTGCCACATCATGCTCAAGGGGACCGACGATCGCGGCGGGAATCTCGTCATTTCGCCTGAATATATGAACTCGGGCTTCGCCCACCGGATGGCCGAGATCGTTTCGATCGATCTTGGTCCGGAAACCGATTTCGAAGTTGAGCGCCGGCGGTTGGTTGAGATTGGGGCGGAACGCTTAACGTCACTCGACATCAGTCTTCTGGATGGAATTCACGAAGATCGGGTCGTCAAGCAATTTGCTCCAGAAACCTTCGATCAGGCCATGAGAATCGGGCGGCTCAAAAAACTTGCGAGCCTCGGACTTGCGCAAGATCTGGGCAAAGGGCGGTGGAGGCTCGACGAGGGTCTCGAACGCGTTCTTCAGGAGCTCGGCGAGCGCCGTAAAATCACTGACGGCCTTGGGCAATCCCTGAGTTTTTCAAACACTGAACAGGCAAAGATTGCTCAAGCGGTCGCGAGATTTCGAAACGAGACCGGTTTTGATTTCCTGCCTGGCGATGACGCCATTTCAGCCGAAGGGCGGATTCGAAGCGCATTCGACCTCAAATCCGGCCGCTATGCGCTGGTCGAAAACGGCCAATCCTTCACCCTCGTTCCCTGGCGCAATGAACTTGAACGAGAATTCGATCTCCCAGCGCGCGAGTAGGCAAGGCTGACTCAATTTTAAATTCTGGCGCGGGGGACTTTCTTCGTTGTTACTTTCAATCGACACCCAGTCCAAGCCAGTTCAACGGCCCTCTCCAGTGTTTGTCGTTCGTAGGTTTCACCGGCTCCAGGAGGGGGCGCGAAGGCAACCTCACAAGGATCTTGGCACAGAGTGCGGATTGCCCGTACTTGCGATCATGTTAATGACCGGAAATGTTGCAGCGTGGTGCTTCGATCCGGATTGTCTATGCGGTTTGCTTGGTCGGAGCGACCTTCAATCATGTGCGCGCAGTGCTAACGCGTGGTTGGCTGCCAGAAGGCTTACCTTTCGCAACTGCTCTCTATTGGAGCAGTCTGACCGTTCTTGACCCGCTCGCAGCAATCCTGCTGTTCCTTCGTCCACGCATAGGAATCGCACTCACCGCTTTTATTATCGTTTCCGATGTTGCGCACAATTTGTGGTTCACGGCTGCTCATCGTAGCGGATCGTTGGTCGGAAACGTCACATCTAGCATCTTCATGATGAGTCAGATTGCGTTCCTGATTTTTGTAGCAGCAACAGCAGCGCTGGCGTGGCCGCAACCAAGGGAGATCGGTCGGCGCCTTTAATTTATCGCAGTCGGCCACGTCGCATCAGACGCTTGCCGGTTAAGCTGCAGCGCGAATTAGAATGGGTAAGGAACTCCTTACTGCTGCTTCGCTTCGCTGACGAAAGTCACCAATCATGAGCTAATCCCGAACACCTAATTATGAAAGCGGCATTGGATGATCTCCATTCGCTGCTCGACGCCATTCCCTTCGATGCGATCAACAAGGCCGTTCGCACTGTTGATGCGCCGGGGCCACCATCCCTCTTGCGAGCTCAGAGGCGGGGCTCGCCAGGCCGGCCTCGAAAATTCGCCCGGTTCATTGGATCGACCATCGAACATAAGCGGATTGCGCCTTTCCTTGACCGCATGGTTTACGCGTCTCATGGTTGGGATTAGGTCATCGCTCGCGCCGCTTGGTGGAATTGCGAGGGTGGGGCTCATTCCACAGGGATGGCAAATTGGCTGATGTCTTTGTGTCCTATGCGCGCGCAGACGAGCCGTCAGCGCGACGCATCGCAGAACATCTGACCGCTGCCGGTTTTTCGGTCTGGTGGGACAGCGAGCTACTTCCCCACAATCGCTTTGCACAAATCATCGAGAACGAGATCCGGGCCGCCAAGGCGGTCGTGGTGATCTGGTCCGAGGCGGCGGTTGAATCGCAATGGGTCCGGGCCGAAGCGGATCTTGGTCGCCTGGACCATAAGCTCATCCAGGTGACGATCGATCAGTCGATGATCCCGCTGCCGTTCAATCAATTCCAGGCCGCCGATCTTCGCCGCTGGAATGGCAGTGCAAGCGACCCTCAATGGCAAAAAATATTGGCGAGCGTCCGACATTTCACGTCGGACACTTTCCCTATCATGAACGCGCCGAACTCAGCCCCACTGAACGAGACGCGCGAGCCTCTTTGGGTACGTGCGCGACTTCAAAGAACGCACGCCTTTGGATTGGCGATGATCGCATTTTTTGCACTTGCAGCCGGCGGGGGAACATATCTTTGGAAGCTGTGGCACGAACCGGTGCGCGGGGAGCGCATTGCAATCCAGCCCTTTGAGACGATTGGCGGTACCGCTCATTTGCAAGACGTTGCCCGAGAGCTGTCCAATAGTTTGCAAAATGTCCTCACTCAGGACCAGCTGCAAACATTGTCCGCGCCTGAGGAAGAAGGGCTCAAAGGGACTGACTTCGACAGCCGCCTCAAAACACTTGGAGTGGGTCTCCTCTTCAGCGGAACGGTGCAAGCGAAAGACCCTGACATCGCGGTGAGCATGCGGCTCGATGATCCGCTTCAACATGCAACGCTATGGACTGCAGAAATGTCGCAGGCCGCCACACAATCCGACCAACTTCAGGCTCGCGTCGGTGCGCTTACAGTTGCCGTCCTCAATTGTTCGGCACAGGCCCTCGCGCCCACGGTGCGGATGACGGATGCAGCGCTGCAGGCGTTTCTTCACGCGTGCGAACTCTCCGAAACAAGCGACCATGGCCTTGCCGGTGCAAGCGCTGCCGACGCAATGCTTGAGGCGATGCGGCAGGCCAGCAATGCGGCGCCCGAATTTGCTGCCGGGCATTCGATGCTAGCAAAGCATCTTGCCTTTGTGGCGACCGATATTGCTCCCGATCAGGCGCTTCGCACCGAAGCAGAACGCGAAGCCCGTCGATCGCTCGAATTGGATCCTAAAGATCCGGACGCTTTCGTGACGTTCGGCCTGCTCGCGCCGGAACTCGATTTTGTGCAACGAGAGAAGTTTTTCCGACTGGCCCTCGCGTCAAATCCCGCCTGGCCGCATGCCAACGGTTTTCTCGCCAATGTCATGACCGATGTCGGCCGCCTTCAGGATGCCGAGACGCTCTATCAACGCGCCGCAGCGGTCAATCCTCAGAGCATCGACTGGACGATTGAAGCGGTCGACGGGTTGGTCAACGCAGGTCAGGCCGCCGAAGCCGATCGGGAGTTGGCGCGAATTGCGCAGCTGTGGCCCAATGATGTTGTCGTCTGGGATTCGCAAATGGCAAGTCTGACAGCACAGAAGCGGTGGAGCGACGGGCTCAAGCTGCTCGATACGGCCGGCAATTTCGGGGCCGCGATTTCGCCGAGTTGGGTGGTGAGCCGGCGCAGGTTGATGACCGCTCTTCAATCCAGCGACCCGGTCCAACGCAATGCTCTTCGACAAGAACTGATGACTTCATCCAACACCGACCCTCAAACGGCAATCGTTCGCCTAGCCATGCTCGGTTTTGTAGACGACGCATTCACCGTCGCGGCGAATTATCATCCAGGCAATAGCGATTCTCCATCCTTCTTATTTCAGCCCGAAGCTGCTGCGCTGCGCAACGATCCAAGGTTCATGGCTTTGGCCGCAAGGTTCAAATTGATCGATTATTGGCGTCGCACGGCGCGTTGGCCGGACTTCTGCAGAGATCCCGGGCTACCCTATAATTGTGTTTCACAAGCGCAAGAGATCATTGGCCGATCATCGCACCGCTGAACGAGTTCTGCGTCATCTCGGCGTAGGCCGCAGCTGCGACAATCCTGGAGCAAAAAATTGGCTCAGCGTTCGAGATGCGTCGAGCTGCACTGAGTTGCGCTGAAATCGTACTATCTTTAAATCGTGGTTTCGGAGCAGCTTGATCGCGCCGCAAATGCTTGCGGGAGCGAGGAAAATTCCGACGTGACCCCAACGAAAATCTTGATCGGCCAGATCCTTTTGGTCTTCATCATCATTGCGAGCGGACTTTGGGCCGCGACCCAGTGGGCAGCCTCGATGCTTGCCTATCAGAGCCTTCTCGGACCCCCTTGGTTCGAGCTTGGACAAATGCGCTTTTATCGACCTTGGACGCTTTTCTCATGGTGGTTCCAATTCAACGCTTACGCACCCTCGGTTTTCAACCGGGCCGGTGCTCTTGCAGCGGCCAGCGGATTTCTGGGATGCGCCGCGGCAGTCTCCGGTTCCCTGATCCGTGCGCGGCAATCGGGAGCGCCTTCAACATACGGCTCAGCTCGCTGGGCGAGCGATCGTGAGGTTCGGGGCGCCGGTCTGTTTTCGAACGCGGGACTCTTCCTGGGGTCTCTTGGACCATCCTATTTGCGGCATGACGGGCCCGAGCATGTCATGGTTTTCGCTCCAACCCGGAGCGGCAAGGGCGTTGGCCTCGTCATTCCGACGCTTCTCAGCTGGACGGGCTCGGCGGTCATTCATGACATCAAGGGCGAGAATTGGGAGCTGACGTCTGGCTGGCGCTCCCGATTTTCGCATTGCCTGCTGTTTAATCCGACCGACACGAAATCGGCACATTATAATCCGCTTTTTGAAGTTCGCCGCGGCGAAAACGAGGTCCGCGACGTCCAGAACATCGCCGACGTTCTTGTTGATCCCGAAGGCGCTCTCGAGCGCCGCAATCACTGGGAAAAGACCAGCCACTCGCTGCTCGTCGGAACGATCCTCCACATTCTCTACGCCGATGAGGAAAAGACGTTGGCGCGCGTCGCAACGTTCCTTTCCGATCCTGAACGAAGCTTTGCAGCGACCTTGAAGGTGATGATGTCGACCGATCATTTGGGAACCGGCGGCTGTTTCAAGGTTCATCCCGTGGTTGCGTCGGCCGCACGCGAACTTCTCAACAAAAGCGAAAACGAGCGCTCCGGCGTGCTTTCGACCGCCATGTCCTTTCTTGGTCTCTATCGCGACCCGACGATCGCAACGGTGACGTCCGACAGCGACTGGCGAATTGAGGATCTCCTCGGTGCGGACCGCCCGGTCTCACTCTATCTGGTCGTGCCGCCTTCCGACATTTCGAGAACCAAACCGCTGGTCCGACTTATTTTGAATCAGATCGGTCGTCGTCTTACCGAACGCTTGCCAACGACCCACAAGGCTGACCAGCGGCAGCTTCTCATGATGCTCGACGAGTTCGCAGCGCTCGGCAGGCTCGACTTTTTCGAAACTTCGCTCGCGTTCATGGCGGGCTACGGAATCCGGGCGTTTCTCGTTGCTCAATCCTTAAATCAAATCGCCAAGGCCTACGGCGAGAACAATTCGATCCTCGACAATTGTCATGTGCGGATCGCCTTCGCGACCAACGACGAGCGGACCGCCAGACGGATTTCGGATGCGCTCGGGACGGCGACCCAACAGCGCATGATGCGCAATTATGCCGGCCATCGACTGGCGCCGTGGCTCGCCCATGTGATGGTCAGTCGACAGGAAAGCTCGCGACCGCTCCTCACTCCGGGCGAAGTCATGCAGCTTCCTTCAAGTGACGCGCTCGTCCTTGTCTCGGGAATGCCGCCGATCCGCGCGAAGAAGCTGCGCTATTTCGAGGATCGCCGCCTAAAGGCGCGTGTTCTCCCGCCGCCGACGCTGTTCGAAACCACATACGAGGATCGCCCAGCCGAACGCGCTCACGACTGGATCGGAGCGATCGTCGAGGCTCCTCGTCCATCGATCTCAGGCAACATCGATCACACGGTCGGCGAGGGGCTTGCAAAGGCGCGCGAGCCGGATCTCTTTCAAGCCGTCAATTCGTCAACGCCGGAAACGACCGATCCCCTCGGCCTCGGGAAAGACGAAGACGAATTTGCCCCAGGATATCTGTTGGATCCGCGAGCGCTCGCCCCACCCCTCATCGCAGACGGGATCAACCAGGGATCCTCCCAAGACATCGAACCCGTGCCGAGCTTTTGAAGGCGGTGAGAAATGCAAACTTCCGACAGAATTCAGAGAATGTTTCGTCTCGATCGAGAGCTCAGCAAGCATCTCGATGAAGTCGCTGGAGGTTCTCCAATTGTGGTGCGCCGGATCGTCAACGAAGCATTGGCAAGCTTCTTTGAGCGCAAGTGCAGCAACGAGCTCGATGTTCGTTTTGCAAAGCGGCTCGATCGGATTTCCAACCAGCTCGAGAGGATCGAACGCAACGGTCGAATCGGGCTTGAGAGCCTGGCATTGTTCGTTCGTTACATGCTCACGATCCATGCGCCGCCTCCCGAGAGCGACGAAGCATCGCGAGCGATTGGGCGCGATCGGTTCGAAGCGTTCATCACTAGGGTCGCCCGGCAATTGGAAAGCGGCCGTTCGACGTTTCAGTCGGGCGAAACAAAATGATGGGTGCAAAATCCGCTGAGCGGCGGCGCACCATGCTTCGCACGGCCATGGGACCTCAGATCGGAGCCGCTCTTGCCGACAAGTCAGTCATCGAGATCATGGTCAATCCCGATGGAGCACTTCGGCTCGATCGTTTGGGTTCGGGATGCTTCGACACCGGAGAAATTCTCGAACCCCTCCAGGTTGAACGGATCATTCGGCTTGTCGCAAGTCACGCTCGAACCGAAGTTCATGCCTCAGCCCCAATCGTCAGCGCGGAGCTTCCACCGCTCGACGATGGCCGGTCAGGCGAGCGCTTCGAAGGTCTTCTTCCTCCAGTTGCCAAGGCGCCCTGCTTTTCGATCCGAAAACCCGCAGAGCGCATTTACACGCTTTGCGATTATCTGAGCGACGGACTGATTTCGAAGAGCTCTGCTGAACTTCTCAAAGATGCCGTTCGCACCCGAAAAAACGTCCTCGTCGCCGGAGGCACAAGTTCTGGGAAGACGACGCTAGCCAATGCGCTTCTTTCTGAACTCGGGCCATCGGACGAGCGAGTTATCATCATTGAAGATACCCGCGAGCTTCAGTCGGCAGCCAAAGACACGGTCGCTCTTCGAACGCGGCCGGGCGTCGTCAGCATGTCGGATCTGGTTCGTTCGACCCTTCGTCTTCGGCCGGACCGGATCATCGTCGGGGAGGTCCGGGGCGCCGAAGCCCTCGACATGCTCAAGGCCTGGAATACCGGTCATCCCGGCGGAATTGCGACGGTCCACGCCAACAGTGCCCGCTCGGCGCTCTATCGCCTCGAGCAGCTCGTCCAGGAAGTCGTCGTCAATGTTCCGCGGCGACTGATCGCCGAAGCGATCGATATCATCGTCTTCATCGAGGGACGGGGTCCCGCGCGCCGAATCGCCGAGATCGAAGCCGTCGAGGGTCTCGACCCTCAAGGCGACTACGTTCTGCGCCTTCTTTCAACCGACGATTGCAGCAGTGGAGGCCGGTCATGAGATTTAGAAGCATCCAATTTCCTCGATCCGCGATCATCGGAATTTTGGCGGCTTGTGCAAGCGCCCAAGCAAGCGCCGCAGGGTCTGGCATGCCGTGGGAACAGCCTCTCGAAAAAGTCCTGGAATCGGTCGAAGGGCCGGTCGCAAAGATCGTTGCGGTCATCATTATCATTACCACGGGTCTGACCCTCGCATTTGGCGAGACCGCAGGCGGGTTCCGGCGGCTCATCCAGATCATTTTCGGTCTTTCGATCGCGTTTGCAGCGTCCTCCTTTTTCCTCAGCTTCTTCAGTTTCGGTGGCGGGGCGCTGATCTCGTGAATGAAGTTGAGCTCAGGAACGGATTTGAAGTTCCAATTCATCGTTCGCTGGTCGAACCGATCCTTCTTGGCGGCGCCCCGCGCGGAATCGCAATCTTAAATGGAACGGTCGCTGCGGCCCTGGGTCTTGGGCTCCAGCAATGGATCGGCGGTCTTCTTGTCTGGGCCGTCGGCCACTCGCTCGCGGTCATTGCTGCACGCCATGACCCGCAATTCGCGCCGGTGGTTCTGAGACATTTGAAGCAGCCAGGAACACTCGCGTGCTGAATTTGGCTGAATATCGGTCGAGGGCCGATCGGCTCGCCGACCATCTGCCCTGGGCCGCGCTCATTGAAGATGGCGTGATCCTCAACAAGGACGGCAGTTTTCAACGAAGCTTCCGCTTCCGTGGCCCCGATCTTGAAAGCGCGACCGAAGCGGAACTCATCGGCGTTTGCGCGCGGGTCAACAACGTCTTCAAACGGTTTGGTTCTGGCTGGGCGCTGTTTTTCGATGCTGAGCGGATGGAGGCATTGGGCCATCCACAAAGCGTCTTTCCCGATCCTGCCTCATGGATCCTCGACAAGGAGCGCCAGGCAAGCTTTGAAGGTGCAAAAGATCATTACGAAAGCCGCTTCCATCTAACGCTGGTTTGGCTTCCGCCTCCAGATGCCCAAGCGCGCACCGAGCGGGCCTTAATTGAAAGCAGCGCACCCCAGGCAGAGCGCAACTGGCGCGACATGCTCGCGCGATTTGTCGCGGATACCAACCGCGCGCTCGACCTTCTGTCGGGCTTCATGCCCGAGGTGAGAGGCTTGAGCGACGAAGAGACGCTCACCTTCCTTCACAATTGCGTGTCGGCGACGAGGCACCGCGTCGCGGTTCCCCAAACGCCAGTCTATCTCGACGCGATCCTTGCCGACACGCTTGTGACCGCGGGGCTCGAGCCGATGCTTGGAAACCGCCACTTAAGAACGGTAACCTTGCTTGGGTTTCCAGCGACGAGCCGACCTGGAATCCTCGACGCGCTCAATCATCAGGATTTTGCCTATCGCTGGGTGACCCGCTTCATTCCGCTCGACAAGACCGAAGCGATCAAAACGCTGACGCGCATTCGAAGACAATGGTTCAATAAGCGCAAGTCCGTGACCTCTCTTCTTCGCGAAGTCATGTACAACCAACCTGTCCAACTTCTCGACAGCGATGCCGACAACAAGGTCGCGGATGCCGATTGCGCGCTCCAGGAGCTGGGGCTCGATGATGTCGCATTTGGCTATCTGACGACGACGATCACGATCATTGATGAAGACCCCGCAGCGGTGGACGAGAAGCTGAGGATCGTCGAGCGGATCGTCAACGGCCTTGGGTTCACGTTGAAGCGCGAGCGCTTGAATGCGCTCGAGGCCTGGCTCTCAAGTATTCCGGGACAAGTCTACGCCAACGTCCGCCAGCCTCTCGTTCACACGCTCAACCTTTCCCATCTGATGCCGCTTTCGTCCGTTTGGGCGGGACCGGCGTCCAATTCGCATCTTCACGGTCCGCCGTTGCTCGTCGCCGAAACCGCCGGCTCGACACCGTTTCGCTTGTCGACCCACGTTGGAGACGTCGGCCACATGCTGATCGTCGGACCGACAGGGGCAGGAAAATCCGTTCTCCTCTCGCTCCTTGCGATGCAGTTCCGGCGCTATCCCGACGCTCAGATCTTCATCTTCGACAAAGGCTGGTCGGCAAGGGGCGCAGTCCTTGCAATGGGCGGCGCTCATCATGAACTT
This sequence comes from uncultured Alphaproteobacteria bacterium, assembly GCA_963703055.1. Classification (GTDB taxonomy): domain Bacteria; phylum Pseudomonadota; class Alphaproteobacteria; order Sphingomonadales; family Sphingomonadaceae; genus Sphingomicrobium. Next base: position 2,436,365 of record OY969784.1, read on the forward strand.
GGCGCAAGGAGCGAAAGTGAACCCTTGTCGCTTGCCTTTCAGCCGCTTCGACGGATCGATGAAGCGGCCGAGCGAAGCTGGGCTTCAGAATGGCTTGTCCAACTCCTCCACCAGGAGAACGAACCGGTCACTCCTGAAATCAAGGACGCAATCTGGTCGGCGCTACTCAGTTTGTCTTCAGCGCCGATCGACGAGCGGAGCCTCACCGGGCTTACGCTCCTTCTTCAGTCCAACCGGCTCAAGGCCGCATTCCAGCCCTATACGCTTGAGGGTCCGTTCGGCGTTCTTCTTGATGCAGCCGAGGACGGTCTTGAGCTTCATAATGTCCATTGTTTTGAAACCGAGACCCTTATGGGACGCCCGGGAGCGGTCGCTCCCGTGCTCAACTATCTGTTTCATCGCCTCGAGGAAAAGTTCGACGGCAGGCCAACGCTTGTCATCCTCGACGAAGCCTGGCTGTTCCTCGACAATCCGCTTTTCTCCGCGCGTATTCGTGAATGGCTGAAGGTTCTTCGAAAGAAGAATGTTGCGGTCATTTTTGCGACCCAGTCGCTTGCCGACATTTCGCAAAGCAGCATTGCGCCAGCAATCATCGAAAGCTGTCCGCAACGGATCTTCCTTCCCAATGATCGAGCGGTCGAGCCTCAGGCGACATCGGCTTATCAAAGCTTTGGGCTGAATGACCGGCAGATCGAGCTGGTTGCAAGAGCAACTCCAAAGCGCGATTATTATCTTCAGTCGCGGCGCGGAAATCGCCTGTTCGATTTGGCGCTCGGGCCGATCGGTCTTGCACTTTGCGGCGCTTCAGACCCCGCGTCCCAGCGCCTCATCGATCACATCTTGAGCGAAACTGGCGGCTCCAATTTTCTGGAGCATTTTCTCGAAGCGCAAGGGCTGACCTGGGCACTTCCGGCGCTCGAGCAATTTTCATTTCCGGCAAATCAGGGAGAGGGAAAATGAGAGCCTTTGCTGGCTTTGGCCTAGCGTCCACCGCAATCGTTGCGACACTCCTTATCGTCATTCCATCGAGGACTTGGGCTCAGGCCATGCCGGTGTTCGATGCCGGGAATTATGCCCAGAACATCATTCAGGCTGCGCGCGCGCTCGAGCAAATCAACAATCAGATCGAGGCACTTCAGAACCAGGCGACGATGCTTGAGAACGAGGCTCGCAATTTAAAGACCCTAAGCTTCCCGCAGCTTCAGCAAATGACCGCGTCAATGCAGCAAATTGATGGGCTGATGGGAAAGGCCCAGACAATCAACTTCCAGGTCGATGGGCTCGATCAGCGGGTCCAGTCGCTCTTTCCGGGTCAACTTCAACATGCCCTGACATCCGATGAGCGGGTGAGCAATGCTCAGTCGAGACTGAATTCGGCGATTTTGGCCTACCAGCAGTCGATCACAGTCCAGGCTCAGGTCGCTCAAAATGTCGGCGAGGACGCGCGCCTTTTGGAGAAGCTGTCCGCAACCAGCGTACATTCCCAAGGCGCGCTCCAGGCCCAGCAGGCCACAAACCAGCTGCTTGCACTTAGCGTCAAACAGCAGCTCCAGCTTCAAAATCTGATGGCATCGGAATTTCGCGAGCAGGCGCTTCAACGCGCGCGAGAGGTCCAGGACGAGGAGGACGCTCGAATGACGACGCGTCAGTTCCTCGGCGAACTCGCGCCCAAGAACTGAAAGCCAAAGCACCGATGGGTTCACTTCTGAATCTGAGCACAGACCGAGTTCTCTTCAAACAGATCTAGCAGGAAAGCGGTCGTGTCATGGGTGACTTGAATGTCATCGACCGCTTCATGTCGGCCTTTATTCAGTACATCGACAGCGGCTTTGGACTTCTTCGCGGTGACGTCGCCTTTCTCACCACGACCCTGGTTGGGATCGACATCACTCTTGCGGGCCTGTTCTGGGCAATGGGCGGCGAAAATGACGTCGTCGGCCGGTTCTTGAAAAAGATCCTTTATGTCGGCGCCTTTGCTCTCATCATCGGAAGCTTCTCGAGCCTTGCCGACATCCTCTTTCGCTCGTTCGAAGGTCTTGGAATTACCGCAGGTGGCGGGAAGCTTAGCGCCGACGATCTGTTAAGACCGGGCTTTATCGCGTCGACCGGATTTACCGCCGCAAAGCCGCTCCTCGATCAGATCAGCCAGCTCACGGGAGTGACGAGCTTCTTTGAAAATTTCCTGACGATCGCGGTTCTGATGATCGCCTGGATCTTCGTCATCCTCGCCTTCTTCATTCTTTCGATCCAGCTCTTCGTCACGATCATCGAGTTCAAGCTGACGACCCTTGCGGGCTTTGTGCTCGTGCCGTTCGCGCTCTGGAACCGCACCAGCTTTCTTGCCGAACGGGTTCTTGGGAATGTGATTTCGTCGGGCATCAAGGTGATGGTTCTGGCCATGATCGTTGGCATCGGATCGGGCTTTTTCAGCGAGTTTACGGTTCCCTTTGGTCAGGAGGTCGATCTCACAGGAGCGATGAGCCTTGTCCTGGCGAGCCTTGCGCTCCTTGGTCTTGGGATCTTCACGCCTTCCATTGCATCGGGGCTGGTTGCCGGCGCACCTCAGCTTGGAGCGGGCGCAGCAATTGGAACCGCAATCGCCGGCGGTGGAACTCTCGCACTTGGAGGCGCTGCAGCTTTGGGTGGAGCGCGCGCGCTTACCAGCGGCGCGGTTGGCGCAGTGCGCGCTGGAACGTCGATGGGAGCGGCGGCTTCGAGTGCTTATCGGCTCGGCCAGGAAACCGGGGGATCGAACGGCATCGGCGGAGGTCTAAAGGGCGTTGCAAGCGCTGCAGGAGCGGCGGCAAAACAAAAGATCAGGGATGGCCTTGGGATCGCCGAGGCGAAGGAAAGGGGCGAGCGCTCGGCGCTGTTCGCGGGCTCAACGCAGGGTGCCGCCCCGCCATGCGAAGGTGTCCCCGACTGGATCGGCAAATTGCGCTCCGAGCAGCGCTCCCGCCATCACCGCCAACTTGCCCTCCAGGCGCTTCGCGAAGGCGACCGCGGGCTTTCAGGAGCCAATCCCGACATCAAGGAAAAGGAGGACTAAAGGCGATGACGTTTAAGCGCGCAGTCCAGCGCTATGGGCGGACAGAGGATCCTCAAACGCCTTATCAGCGCGCAGGCCAGATCTGGGACGATCGGATCGGAAGCGCCCGCGTTCAGGCAAGAAACTGGCGCTTGATGGCCCTGGGGACGCTTGGTCTTTCAGGAGCGCTTCTTGCCGGGCTTCTTTGGCAATCGAATCACAGCCGGATTACTCCCTATGTCGTTGCGGTCGATCATCTGGGGCAAGCCCAAGCCGTCTCGCCCGCGGTGGAAGATTATCAGCCAACCGATCCTCAGATCGCATGGCACCTTGGACACTTCATCAGCAATGTCCGAACGATTGCGCTCGATCCCGTCGTCATGCGGGACAATTGGCTTTCGGCCTATGATTTTGTGACCGACCGAGGAGCGCGCTTCCTCAACGATTACGCGCGCTCGGCCAATCCATTTTCGAATGTCGGAAGAGTGACCCGGTCGATCCAGATCACGAGCATCGTCAGAGCGTCGGATCGCTCGTTCGAGGTCAAATGGGTCGAAAGCCTGTTCGAACGCGGAAATTTCGCAGGTTCAAGTCACTGGACCGCAATCCTGACGATTGTGGAAAAGCCGCCGCAATCGGCCGACATTTTGCGCAAGAATCCGCTCGGCATCTATGTCGATGCAATCGACTGGTCGCGTGAACTCGACCCGATCCCGTCGGCACCAGAATCCCCTCAATCAATCATCCACCACGCAATTGTGAGCCCGGGCCAATCACCGACCGGATCCGGTGAAACCGAGGCTCGCGATCGATCCAACACATTTGGAAAAGGAGTGAGCAATGATCCGGATCGTTGTCATTACTGGAGCAGGATTTCTTGTGGCAGGAACGCCTGCTCCGGCGCTCGCGTCAAGCCCGGCATTTGCCGCCGCTCATCCGATCAGCGGCGCCCAGCCTGAGACGGCTCCTCAGACGGCTCCTTCGGGGGGTGCATCGACGCAGACGCCAGCTGGACTGACAATCAGTCGCGCTGAGGCTCGGGACAAAGCTCCACGGTCAATTGTCTTGAAAAGGCGACGGCCTCGCCATCGAACAAAAGGATCACGATCGGTCGATCTCGTCAATCGAAGCGCGGTTCGTGAGCCTGATCCCAATGCGTTTGTTGGAGCAGCGCAAATCTATCCCTGGAGTGAGGGCGCGCTTTATCGGCTTTATGCCGCTCCTGAAGAAGTCAGCGACATTGCGCTTCAACCCGGCGAAACCCTGGTCTCCGTTGCCGCTGGCGATACCGTCCGCTGGATCATTGGCGATACGTCGAGCGGATCGGGAAGCAGCCGGCGGGTTCATGTTCTGGTGAAGCCATCAAGCGTCGGTTTGAAGACCAATCTCGTGATCGCGACCAACAGGCGCGTCTATCATGTCGAGGCTTTGAGTACCCAGGAAACCGCAATGTCGCAGGTTTCGTGGACCTATCCCGATGATGCACTGCTTGCTCTTCAAGGAAGCGTGGCAAGCGCGGCGCCCGATCCGACCGCCAATTTTTCGCTCGATACTCTCAACTTTGATTATCGAATTGAAGGCGACAAAGTCGCCTGGCGTCCGCTTCAGGCATTTGACGACGGGCATCAGGTTTTCATCGAATTTCCAGCATCGATCGGAGAAGGAGAAGCACCGCCGCTGTTCGTCAGCGGCGAACATGGCGAAGCCGAGCTCGTCAATTATCGCGTCCGCGGCCGCTACTATATTGTCGACCGATTGTTCGGCCAGGCGGAACTGAGGTTGGGAGAAAAACACCAAAGGATCGTTCGGATCATTCGCGTTGCAAATGGTTCGGGCGGGAGGAAAGGGTCATGAGCGACCGGTTAGATCTTCCTCACGCTCCGCTTCCCAAACAGGACCCCGAGCGCTTCGTCCTTCGCGGACAACCCAAATCCGCCGTTCGCATGAAGCGCAAAGTCATCATCGCTCTCGCCGGCGGCGTCTTGAGCATTCTCCTCATTCTTTCGTGGTTCGCGCTCGATCCGCCCAAAATTCGATCCGCTGGAGCGCTCGTTGAAGAGGATGATCCGATCCACAATTCTGGAGCAGAAGCACTGTCGGACGTTCCCAAAACCTATGCCGATGTTCCTCGACTTGGGCCTCCGCTCCCGGGTGATCTTGGCGTTCCCATTCTTCAAAAGGAGCAGAGCCTTTCCAGCGGGCCAAACCAGGGGGTGCCGACAAACGCGAACGATCTTTTGACGGAGCAAAGCCAGAAAGCCGAGCAGCAGCGCGAGGTCGCTGGCCAAGCGCGTTCGTCTTCGGTCATGGTATCGCTTCAAGGCGCTCGCGACGGTCCTTCGATCGACGATCATGGCCAAAGCGGACCTCAATCAGTCGAGCCTTCGCCAGCATCGGACCCAGTGGTCGCCGGTCAGCCGGAAAAAATCGCATTCGTTCGGTCAGGGAATGGCAATTCCAATTGGGGCCAATCGATTCCGGCTGGTCGTGGCTATGTGCTCAGTGCCGGAACAGTCATTGCCGCAAGCCTTATCACCGGCCTCAATTCCGATCTTCCAGGTACAGTCATCGCTCAGGTTACCGAAAATGTCTGCGACAGCAGGACAGGACGAACGATCCTTATTCCCCAGGGCGCGAGGCTGATCGGAAGCTACGACAGTTCGGTAAGTTATGGACAGCGCCGCGCGCTTCTCGTGTGGAAACGGATTGTTCTTCCCGACGGGTCGTCGGTCATGCTGGACAATCTCGCGGCAACCGACGCTCAAGGGTTTTCAGGCGTTGAAGACAAGGTTGATTCGCACGGCTGGCAGCTCCTCAGGGGCGTTGCGGTTGCAAGCCTGCTCGGCGTCGGAAGCGAGCTTAGCATTGGCGGAGGAGGCGACCTTGTTCGGGCAATCCGCCAATCCGTCCAGCAAAATGGCGCAAATGCCGGCAATTCGATCACCAGCCATAACCTCGACGTTCAGCCGACAATCAAGGTTCGACCGGGTTGGCCGGTTCGAGCGCTCGTCACTCGCGATCTCTCGCTTTCGTCCTGGAACGAATGAAAAGGAGGCGACCTTAAGCTATTCCAGGGGTCGTCGCTCGTCGAAACAGGCGTCCAAATTTCTGCTGCGAGACTCTCGTGCCGATTGTCGCTCAGCTAATCGCAATAGCTATCGAGGTTGCGGCAGCGGGTCTGGCCAGGAGCTTCACCGAAGCGTTCGCGATATCGATGATGGAAGTTCGACAGGCTGTTAAACCCGCAGGCAAAAGCGAGTTCGGCAATCGAGGTGAAGGCGTTTCGCGGATTGGAGAGGACAGCCTTTGCCGTCTCGAGCCTTCGCTCCAAAACATAACTCGCAAAACTCGCCCCGCTCGATTCGAACACATAATGGACGGTGCGGGCCGAAATTCCGCACTCGGCCGCAGTCCGCGTTGCCGAAAGGAGGGGATCGGAAAGGTGCCGATCGATCGCGTTTTTAAGATGCAAAAGGCGTGCAGAAGACGGGACATTTCGCGCGGCCTCTCCAGGTTCGCGTTTCATTCGCGCCGACAAAGCAATGGAAATGATTTGCGCAGCCTCGACACCGAAGGCTTCAGCCTCGGATGGTCCAAGCTTGTCGATCTGCAACCCAAGCTCATCAATGAATGTTTTGGCGATCTTTTCAGCGCCATCGTCACGAAGGCGCATGATGCCGCCGCATTGATCGAGAAGGGTTGGCACATGCGGGAGAACGGCCCGAGGGAAGACCCAAACCCGCAACACGCCTTGGTTGCTGGCGTGAATGAACGGTTGATCCGGATCGACCGCGGCGACATCGCCGGCTTTCAATAGGACCGGCTCTCTTCCATTCCGACCTTCGAGGAGAGTTTCGCCGCTGCACTGGCGCGCGATCACCACGCAATCGCCAGACTTCTTGATGATATCCGAATGACTGCGCTCGGTGAGTTGGCAAGCCATATCGATCATCGCGACCGCTCCGAGCGGCCGGATGATAAACTGCTGGTCTTCGGCCCAGTCCCGAAGCGTTAGCGGGAAGGCGATCTGTGCGGTTTGCTCGCGCCAAAAATCCACGCGATCCGAGGAAGCAATTCCTTGGGTCGACACGAGTACACGCGGAACATGGTGGCTTCCGCCACGTCCTGACTCGAGCATTCGCGGCCCCCGTCGCTAGCTAAGATCCAGTTTAATAATCGAAATCACTAGGATTTGCACGCATGAGCCAGAAATTGCGCTGATGTGGACGCAGCAGTGCCCGCGATTTTTTAGATTGGTTGGTCGCCCGCTTACTGAGCGGCACCGCCAAATTGGCAAAGAAATCTGGGGCAGGAGTACTGGGTATGACTAAGAGATTTGGGGCACGTCTTGGAGCGTCGGCGCTCGCGTTCGCAGGGCTTGGAGCAATTGTTGCGACACCATCAGTTGCGAGCGGGGCGTATGCGCCAAGGATCGTGAAGGGCGCCGCGGCTGCAAGCATTACTGTCTATGCTTCCGGCTTCAACAATCCACGCGGACTAAAATTTGGTCCGGACAACATGCTTTATGTTGCTGAAGGAGGGCCTGGCGGATCCAACTCGACCATCGGCCTATGCCAGCAAGTTCCTTCGCCCGTCGGACCCTATACCGGTTCGCCGACAGGCGGCCGAATTTCCAAAGTGAGTGCGACTGGCGCGCGCACGACCGTGATCGACACACTTCCGTCGAGCCAAACGTCGCCTGATCAGGGAAATCTCATCAGTGGCATTGGCGACATCGCGTTCATTGGAAACACGCTCTATGCAATTACTGCGGGTGCGGGCTGTTCGCATGGCGTCGTCAATACCGACAATGGCGTCTACCGGATCACGAATGGCAGCGCGACCATGATTGCCGATCTCAGCAATTTTCAAAAAGCCCATCCGGTCGCTCATCCCAATCCCGGCGATTATGAGCCTGACGGGACGTGGTACAGCATGATTGCGATCAGTGGCCTGCTCTATGCCGTCGAACCCAATCATGGAGAGGTCGATCAGATCTCGCCCTCTGGCAACATCACCAGAGTTTCCGATATCAGCGCCTACCAGGGCCATATCGTGCCAACCGCAATCGCCACCAAGGGTGGCAATTTGTACGTTGGCAATTTGAATACCTTCCCGATCGTCCCAGGGTCTTCAAAGGTCTTGCGGGTGACGAGGACCGGCGTCGCTTTGAACGATGTCAACGGACTGACGACGGTGGTTGGCGTTGCGTTCGACAAAGTGGGCCGGATGTACGTCCTTGAAAATTCGGTGAACTCGGGATTCCCGACGCCGGGAATGGGCGAGGTCGTTCGAATTGCCGCCAACGGAAGCCAGCAGGTCGTTGCGAGTGGACTTGCACTGCCGACCGCGATGACGTTTGGCCCCGATGGAGCGCTTTATGTTTCCAACTGGGGCTTTGGACCGCCTCCGTCACTTCCGAACGGGCCGGGCCAGGTGCTTCGGATCACATTGGCGAACTAATTTTGTCGCTCGATAAGGGAGTGTCCGAGGGCAGCTCGGACCCTCCCTTTTTGCGGACATGACCTCATCTGATACGCTCGCGTTTGAAGCCGGGGGGTCATTTCATGCATTTTCATTTGCCCAAACCGCTGCACGGTTGGCGCGAGTTCGCGGGCGAGGTCGGAATCATTGTATTGGGCGTGCTGATTGCGCTTGGCGCAGAGCAGGTCATTGAGGACGTTCGATGGCACCAGAAGGTCAATCGAACCGAGCATGAATTGAACCAGGAACTGCATGATGACGAGCTAAGTGCTTACAGTTGGCTTACGGTTCATCGGTGCCTGGAGGGAGAGCTCAACTCGGCTAAGCTCGCCGTTCGCCAGGCGCGCGAAACTGGCGAGATTGCCCCGATTAGCCCCTATGATCCGCCGTTGAGATTGTTCACCGACGATGCTTGGCTGAATGCGCGATCACTTGAAGTTGCCGACCGCATGGGTCCGCAAATTATGCGAACCTATTCTCGGCTCTACTTCTTTCCAACCGAACTTAAGGGCAATATCGTTCAACTTCACCAGCTTGCCGCTGAGCTGCAGCCTCTTGTCGGCGGTTTACATCGAGTTTCGGTTGACGAGGCGGGCTCGTATCAGCGGGTCATGAGCCAAGCTGGTGAACTGCAGCATCGGACTGAGCTCGCGGAGAGGTTACTTCTGAAAAGCGGCCTGGATTCGGGCAATCGTCTAACAAAGGCGGAAATGGATTATGAAGTGCGGCGAACCCGATCAATCTATGGACCCTGCGCGGGTCCGGCCGAACTCGATATCGCTACCGATCACAACTAGTAGGTAACCAAGAGTTAGGTGAGTAAGCATTGCGCGTTCGTGGATTGTCATGGTCCGATCAAGATCTTGCCGGATGGAGCCTTCAATCGGATCGCGGGTCGCAAAGTGGGATTACTCGGATATTGCAGTCCGTTGAAACGCATTCGCGCTTCGTAGGCACCGATAATTCCACCCCCTTGAACAGTCACACCAACGTCGCGCCAACCGTGCGTTGATGTCGACAATAGTCTGATCGGCAATTTGACAATCGTGGATTTCATGACAACGCGAAAGCTGTGGCGATAGGGCGAAAGGATGACCAACGAGCAGCCGCCACTGCCGCAATAATATGGGTCGGTAATGTAGACGAAAATTTCCTTACGACCGTCACCGTTCAAGTCTGCCTCGGCGCGCCTGAAGTGCGAGGTACCAAATCTTCGTGAAACGAACGCGGATAGCTGGCCGAACTGAGCGGTCGGGCTCACCGCAATGAGAAGTCCTGTCAAAAATGGTACCATCACACCCAAGTTGCCACACCACATCTCCGGTTTCCAGCAAGTCCGGCTTTTAGCTCGCAAGTCGCTCGAAGCATCGCATTCGCGCCATTGCAGACAAACCATCATCTGATAGCTTGCGTCTTCGGGGGCCGACAAAATGCATTTCCATCTGCCCAAACCGTTGCACGGCTGGCGCGCGCTGATTGGCGAAGTTGGGATTATCGTGCTCGGCGTTCTGATCGCGCTTGGCGCCGAACAGATCGTCGAGGCACTCCATTGGCGCGAAAGCGTGTCTCAGATGCGAAGCGCGATGCGTGCTGAGCTCGCCATCGACCTGAAGCGTATCCAGGGAAATCTTGCCCAGGATCCATGTATGAACGAGCGTCTCGAGGCGATCCTGCGCTGGGCAGCTTCCACACCCGCAAGTGCGCGCATTGCAAACGCGGGCCGACCATATCTTGCCAATTACCACACGAGCACCTGGGATATCGCCAAAACAAGTCCGGTCGTCGGCCATTTCTCCTTGAAGGAGCAATTGACGTTCGCAAGTGCCTATGACGCGATCGCGAATGAGCAAAGATACTTGTTCGACGAATTGGCAGGCTGGACCGATCTCGCTGCGACGCTCGCCAGCGCCGATCAGCCGGAAAATCGCAACCAAATTGAGCGCGAAGTTGCAAGCGCAAGGCTTCATCTTGCCAATCGCGAGAGGAATGCCCGCTTGTTGCTTGAACGGCTCAATGATCTTGGAATCAAGGCGGACCCACGCGGTCTGCCCGGTCCCGTCGACGTGCAACAGCTTTGCAGACCTTTGATCGGATGACGGCCGGTTGGTCGAATTCCACCACAAGCTAAGCAGCTTCTCGCCGAACTTGGTCTAAAAGTTGCAATTTTCGAACCACGTAAGTTGACAATGAAATAGCTGAAATGCTGTCTATGAAGCGCAAGTTTCGGGGGAGCTGCATGTTAGCGTTTAAGATGACAGATAATTTCGACAGGCGCTGACCTGCTTTTTCACTTACCTAAGCCGCTTCACGGCTGGCGAGCGTTTCTTGGCGAGGTCGGGATCATCGTCCTTGGCGTCTTGATCGCACTTGGCGCCGAGCAACTGGTCGAAACAATCCACGAGCGGAGCGAGGTCGATCAGCTTCGCCAGTCACTTCGCGCCGAGCTTGCGAACAGCCGCGCGCGATGGGAAGAAATGCGCGCCGCTGACGATTGCGCGACGAAGCGGCTCGATGCGCTCGACCATTGGCTCGCGACCGCGCCTTTGAACGCCACGCTTCAACATCCCTATCCTCTTTTTTTGTGGTCGATGCATTCGAGCGCTTGGGACATCGCCAAGAGCAACCCGGTGATCAACCAGCTGCCGCTTCGCGAGCGACTGACCTACGCGAGCCTTTATGCAGGGATCGACAATTTCAGGAATTACTTCGATATTCAGCGAACAAACGTCTTGCAGTTATCGGGTCTCTTCGCGACCGCCAACCAGCCGGAAAACCGTCGGCAGATTCCGTTACTCCTCTATAAGGCGCGCGCCGAACTTCGACTGCGGCAGGAAAACTATCCTTATTTCTTTTCTCGCTTCGACGAGTTGCGGATCGCCCCTGACCGGAGTGAGTTGACGGTCAAAGTCGACCCAAACCGGCTATGCGGACCACTTGGCAATTAGCCTTCGAGTTGTTCCATCAGCGGCGGCAATGTCGAGATCGCTTCGCTCTATTATCAACGCCGCTTCGTTCCTAACGGCGCATTAACCCATCGTCGCCATAAGACCGGTTTAAGGACGGAAAAAAAGCGCTTTTAGGAGCGGCGAAAAGCTAATGGACGATCTTATTGCCGATTTCGTAGCCGAATGCCGCGAAATGCTCGAATCTTTGGGCGGAGAAATCGTTGCGTGGGAAGCGCGGCCTGACGATCGCGCACGACTCGATAGCATCTTTCGCTTCGTTCACACCGTCAAAGGCAATTGTGGCTTTTTTGAATTTCCGCGGCTCGAGGCGCTCAGCCATGCAGCCGAGGATGCGCTCGCCGACGTCCGTTCGGGAAGGAGACGGGCCGACCCCTCGCTCGTCACTGCGGTCCTTGCCATCATCGATCGCATTGGAGAAATGGTCGCTTCGATCGAAGCTGGCGAGGATATGCCCGGAGGCGATGACAGCGCGCTGATCGAGGCACTTTCGCCCAATGCAGAAAATGTCGCGGCTCCAGTTGCAGTCGCGCCCGCAGATGGTCAGGGCCGCGCGTCTTCGGCACCAAGAACAATCCGCTTATCGGTTGAACTTCTCGACAGAGTGATGAGCACGGTTTCGGACATGGTGCTGGCACGGAACGAACTCGCACGGCGCCTTCGTGAAAGCGACCGCGACGTTGCAGTCGATGGAGCGTTTGAACGGCTTTCATGGATCATCGCCGATATGCGTGATGCCATCACCCGAACGCGCATGCAGCGGATCGAAAACCTCTTCGTAGGCTTGCCGCGAATGGTTCGTGATCTCTCGGCCGAGCTTGGAAAGCAGGTGCTGGTCGATATCGAGGGCGGCGACGTCGAACTCGATCGCGAAATGATCGAAATGATCCGCGATCCTTTGACCCATATCATTCGAAACGCGGTCGATCATGGGATCGAGAAGCCTTCTGAACGTTTGAAGGCCGGAAAGCGCGAAATCGGAATTCTCGTCGGTTTCGGCGCGCCAGTCCGGAAACCAGATCCTCATCGACATTCACGACGACGGGCGCGGGATCGACGGCAAGAAGCTCGTCGAAAAGGCTGTGTCGACAGGCGCGCTTACGAAAGATTCTGCCGCCGAACTTAGCGCCGCGCGAACGCCTTGCACTCATTTTCGAAGCCGGAGTTTCGACTGCAAAGGAAGTGACGTCCATCTCGGGACGCGGCGTTGGAATGGACGTCGTTCGCTCCAACATCGAGCGGATCGGAGGGATTGTCGAAGTCGACAGCAGGCCTGGCGAAGGGACGCGAATGACCCTTCGCGTACCGCTGACACTCACCATCATTCCAGCGCTGACGGTTTCGATCGATCATCATCATTTTGCAATTCCAAGATCGGCGATCGAGGAAATCGTTCGCGCAAACGGCGAGAGCGTGACCCTTGAGCATGTCGGCGGTGCTGGAGTTGCGACAATTCGCGGTCGGCGCGTTCCTGCGATTTCGCTTGCACAGATCCTTGGGATCGACAGCACCGTCGAAGAAAACGAACGCACCCTCATCGTTCTTCGACCCGCGGGTGCCGATCTTTATGCAATTTCGGTCGACAAGATCCATGACCATGAGGAGCTGGTGGTCAAACCGGCCGCGCCCGCAGTCATGGCGACCGGGCTTTACGCCGGGACGACGCTTGCCGACGACGGAAGTCCAATTCTGCTGTTTGACCCGGCAGGGCTTGCCGAAGTTGGCGGGATCAAGCTTGAAACTCACGAGCGTTCAAGCCGGATTGTCGATGTGACCTCGGGCCCGAGCTCAGTTTCGAGCGAAGTCCTGTTGTTCCGTGGCCTCGACGGAAGCCGCCGGGCTCTTCGTCTCGCGGTCGTCGACCGGATCGAGGAAGTTTCGGTAGACGCAGTCAAGAAGACTGCTGGCCAGCTTCGCGTTCAAGTTGGCAATTCCATTCTGCCGCTTGCAGGCTCGACCGGATCCGATTTCGAGGCAAATAAGCTACGGTTCTTCAGACTGAACGATGGATTACACGAAATCGGTTATGCCTTTTCCGAAGTGATCGACTTCGCTCTAATCGATGCCGACATCATTCATTCCGATCGTCAGGGAGAAGTCAGCGGCGTATCGCTGATCAACGGCGAGCCTGCCGAAATCATCGATGCGCACTGGCTGTTTGCAAATCATGTTGGCGCCGCTCAGCGCGCCAAGGAACCGCTGGTGTGTCGTCTTCCAAGCGATGATCCCTGGATGCAGAACATGCTTCGTCCAATGATCGAAGCGGCAGGCTACAAGGTTGTTGGCGAAGATCATGGCCCTGGCGCGGATCTTCGTGGTCGCCCCGCGTGGATCCGAAGTTCCTCTCGATGAGGCCAAGCACAATCATCTGGCTAAGGGTCGATCCTGATCCTGAAGGCAAAAAGGATGAAAGCATCTACCGCTACGATCGCGCGGGTCTTTTGATGGCGCTCAAATCCGTTGGCGGAGGGAACAGCAAATGAACGAGCTTCTGCTTGTCGTGACAATCGCGGGCGAACGCGTTGCGCTCCCTGCGGCTGCGGTCGAGTCGGTTGTCGAACTCGATACCCTGATCGCGGTTCCGCGCGCGGCGCCCCATGTTGCTGGCCTTTCGGCGCTTCGAAGCCGGGTGTTGACGGTCATCGACTGCATACGCTCGCTCGAACTTGGAACAAGCGATTGTTCAAAAGGCATTCGTGAAGCTGCCGTCGTTGAGTTCGACGGTCATCATTATGCATTGATCGTCGATCTCGTTGAGGATGTCGTCGAAGCGGTCGGCGAGCCCCAGGCCGTGCGTTCGACGATGGGCGAAGGGTGGGAGCGAGTGTCGCTTGGGATGATCGAAAGCGAAAGCGGACCATTGCTGATGGTTGATATTGCAGCGCTGATTGCCGGGGCTTCGGAAGCGAAGGCTGCTTAAGGTCTTCGTTACCCTTAACGATTAGTAGGGTTGTTAGTGGAAAGCGGGAAAGCTCAAAGTCATGAAGAGTTGCCTAATCGTCGATGATTCCAAGGTGATCCGCAAAGTTGCGCGGCACATTCTCGAAACGCTCGAATTCGAGGTCGACGAAGCGGGAGATGGGCAGGAAGCCCTTGCCCGCTGCGAAGCCCGGATGCCCGATGTCGTTCTGCTCGACTGGAACATGCCGGTCATGAGCGGAATGGAGTTTCTCCGTCTCCTTCGTCAGCGTGGTCACAGCAATCAGCCCAAAGTGGTCTTCTGCACGACCGAGAACGATATGGCGCATATCCGCGCGGCTCTTGAAGCGGGCGCGGACGAATATGTGATGAAGCCGTTCGATCGCGAGACTTTGCACATCAAGCTTCAGCTCGTCGGCGTTTCTTAAGGAATAAGTGTGGAGCAGGCGCTCGCCACATCGCGGGGCCGCGCGCTCGATCCAGGCTCCAAGAAACGCCGGATCCGGCTGATGATCGTCGACGATTCGACCGTCGCTCGCGCGGTTCTTTCGCGCATGGTCGAAAGCGATCCTGCCTTTGAACTGGTCGCCGTTGCAGGATCCGCCGAAGATGCAGTCGAAGCCTTGTTCAACTGCCGCGTCGATATCGTCATCCTCGATCTTGAAATGCCGGGGGTGGGTGGCCTCAAATCCATTCCAAGGATCATTGCTGCCGGGGGCGGAGCAAAGATCATGATTGTCTCCTCGGTCGCCGAAGAAGGCGCCGAGCAGACAATCGCAGCGCTTGCTCTTGGAGCGACCGATACCATGCCAAAACCTGGCATCGGCCGCTTCAATGGCAAATTCTCGGAAATTTTGCTCAGTAAATTGAAGATGCTCGGGCACGCAGCCGCCGGAAGTTCAAAGCTCCGGTTATGCTTCAAGAACGACACTTGGCCATTATCCTTTGAGGCCGGCAGCATCGGAACCGATCGAAATTCTTGCAATCGGGGCTTCAACCGGTGGAATTCACGCGCTTGGCGCCTTCTTTCACGCTCTTCCACAAGCGGATCGGAGTGCCGATCCTTGTCACTCAGCACCTTCCAAGCGCGTTCATGGGCGTGTTTGCGCGTCAGCTTGGAGTGATCGCGCATCGAAGCGCACTGGTCGCTGAAGACGGGATGGTCCTCCTTTCCGACCATATCGTCGTTGCGCCGGGCGATGCACATTTGACGCTTGAACCTCATAACAATGGCGCGGTCGTCAGATTGAGCCACGGGCGAAGCTCGAGTGGTTGCTTGCCATCGCTCGACCCGATGTTCGGATCGGTCGCTGCAATCTATGGCACTGGAGCTCTTGGGATCGTGCTGACCGGAATGGGCCGCGATGGAGTATCGAGGAGCAACGACGATCGTCGCGTGCGGAGGATCGATCATCGCTCAGGACAAGGCGAGTTCGGCCGTCTTTGGAATGCCGCGTGCGGTTCTCGAAGCTGGTCTCGCCTGCGCCGTTCTTCCCCCTGACAAGGATTGCTCAAGCGGATCGCTTCGCGAAGCGTGGAGGAGCGCGCGTGCAAATAAGCGACAGTTCGACCCGAATTCTTGCAGGCCTGCTTGAAGCAAGGACGGGTCAGCAGCTGACGATGAGCCGAAGGTGGCGAATTGAAACCGCACTCTCCTCGCTCCTTCGCGAGCGCGGAATTTCAACGCTTCGACGAACTCATTACCATTCTCGTCATGGGCAAGGAGCCGAGTTTGTCTCAAATGGTCGTCGAAGCATTGCTCAACAACGAAACCTATTTCTTTCGTGACCGCGCCCCGTTCGACATGATTCAGCGCTTCGCACTTCCCGAACTGATGCAGCGACGGGCAAAATCGAAGCGTCTGAGGATCTGGTCGGCGGGCTGTTCAACCGGCCAGGAAATCTATTCGCTTTCGATGCTGTTTGCCGAAGAGCCCGAAAAGTGGCGCGGATGGACGATCGATATTCTTGGGACCGACGTTTCGACCTCCTGCGTCGATCGCGCACGGACCGGCGCCTACAGCCAGTTCGAAGTCCAGCGCGGGCTTGGAATCAATCAGATGATCAAATGGTTCGAGGAGCGCCCCGAAGGATGGCGCGCGGTCGAGCCGCTGCGCGAGTCGTTGCGATTTCAGGTCCACAACATTTTAGAAAAGCCCCCTCATCCGGCAGATTTCGACATCGTCCTTTGCCGCAACGTCCTTCTCTATTTGAGCCCGGAGAAGAAGACCCAGGCGTTCGACAGGCTTGCGAGCGCGCTCGCCGAAGACGGCTGGCTGATGCTTGGCGCTGGAGAAACCGTGATTGGTCAGACGACCAGGCTTGGCGCTGACTTGAATGCGCGTGGCCTTTATCGGCTCACCGGAGATGGAAGCCTCGTCGAAAAGCGATTGGGGATCGACCGGCGCAACACGTCGATAGGGGCTTGACCCAAGCGCCATAGCTGTGCGCCATTATGCGTTGTGGATTTCGAGTTCATCGAACGCGCTTCGCCCAATTTCGACGAGCGGCAGCTGCCGGTCTCGATGATCGTCCTTCATTATACCGGAATGGTCGACATGCAGAGCGCGCTCGATCGGCTGACATCGTCTCAAGCGCGGGTCTCGTGCGCACTATCTCGTTGATGAAGATGGGACCATCTACCGGCTGGTCGACGAAAACAAGCGGGCCTGGCATGCCGGCAAGTCACGCTGGCGCGGGATTGCCGACGTCAATTCAGCAAGCGTCGGGATCGAGATCGTCAATCCGGGTCACGAATTTGGCTATCGGCCATTTCCCGACGAACAGATGGCCTCGGTCATTCCGCTCGTTGCCGATATCAAGGAGCGTCACGGGATCGGGCGGGGAGATGTCGTTGGACATTCCGACGTCGCTCCGGCGCGCAAGGAGGATCCCGGCGAGCTGTTTCCCTGGGACGCGCTTGCAAAGCGAGGCTCGCGCTTCCGAGCCCGACGCGCGAACTCATCGATCCCTATTGGACGGATGCCGGATTTCTGCTTGGCGCTCGAGCGGTTCGGCTATGATGTTACCGACGAGCAAAAGGCCGTGATCGCGTTTCAGAGGCGCTTTCGGCCCGACCTAATCGACGGGATCATCGACGGTGAATGTCGCGCGAAGCTTCTCGCTCTGTTGCTGCCGCGCCCGCAATAGATCATATGCCGATATGCCAGAGGGCCGGGCGGCCGCGTGAGACTTGTCTTACGAGGAAAGTCCGGGCTCCACGGAACAACGGTGCCGGGTAACGCCCGGCGGTGACCATTGCTCCCTTCAAAAGGGGCCATGGAGCATCAGGGACAGTGCCACAGAAAGGACACCGCCCGCCTTCGGACGGGTAAGGTCGAAAGGGTGCGGCAAGAGCGCACCGCGGCTCTGGCAACAGGGCCGGCAAGGTAAACCCCACCGGGTGCAAGACCGAATAGGGACGCCACATGGGCCTTGTTCCGGCCCGGCGTCCGGGTTGGTTGCTTGAGGGGCGGGGCAACCTGCCCCCTAGAGGAATGGCCGCACATCCGCCGATATGGGCGGAGGACAGAACCCGGCTTACAGGCCCTCTGGCACAATTTCTTTCTCATGCGGCTCGAAACTGAAGCAAACCATGGCTAGTTGAGAGGTCTATGCCTGGGCAAAAGAGATCGAACGACTGGGGGTTCCCACGCTGGCGCTCGTACGGCGACAAGGGCCGCTCGGCCGCCAAAGTGCGTTTGTGCGACCGTGACGGCTGCATGGACATGGGCGATCGGCCCGCGCCCAAGGCCCCCAACAGCCCCGAGCGCTGGTATTTCTGCCAGGCGCACGCGGCCGAATATAACCGCAACTGGAATTATTTTGCGGGGCTTAGCGCTGAAGAGGCCGCACGGCGCGAAGCTCAGGAAGAAAATGAGAATTCTGGTTTTCGTCAGTCTGCTCAGTGGAAATGGGCGGGTCCTGGAGACGGCAGCAGAAGCCGCGATGAAATGCGAGCGCTCGATGTTCTCGAGCTCGAGAGCGATGCGGATTTTGGAGCGGTAAAGGCCGCTCACCGGCGCCTTGTCAAAGAAACCCATCCCGACGCCAATCCTGGAAATGTCGAAGCTGCAAAGCGGTTCAAAAGCGTCCAGGCCGCTTATGATGTCTTGAAGAAATCCGAAGAGAGAAAGAACGGGAAGGCAGTCTGACTTTAAGGAATTGGGCTCAAATTCGTTCCTCAGGCATTGTTAACCGAAATTCCCTCCAAGGTTTGCTGATGAATTTCGACAGTTTCTTCATGGCTGGCTTTGAATGTTCGTCGCACCGGCGCCGCGACGGCGTTCGTCTCGACTTGATCCGGGCAACCGGACACGATCGGCATGTGCTCGAGGATTATCGGCTTTTAAAGTCGCTTGGGTTCAAGACCTTCAGGGACGGGCTTCGCTGGCACCTCATTGAAAAGACGCCCGGCAAATACGACTGGTCGAGCTGGATGCCGGCGCTTGAGGCTGCCGAGAGCCTCGGGGTTCAGATCATCTGGGATCTGTTTCATTATGGATCGCCCGATCATGTCGATCAGGCGAGCGAGGATTTCCCGCAAAGGTTCACCGACTTTGCGCTTGCAGCAATCGAAGTTCAGGAATCGATTTCCAAACGGCCACCGCTCGTTTGTCCCTTAAACGAAATCAACTTTCTGTCCTGGGCAGTGGAAGTCGGCTATTTCCCTCATGTTGGTCCCGATGAGGTCGGCTGGTTCAAGCGGCAGCTCGTCAAAACCGCAATTCATGCAGCCCGAGCGATCAAAAGCCAGTGGAGCAAGGCGGTCATCGTCTGGGCCGAGCCCCTGGTTCACATCGCGCCCCATAGTCACCGACGGGGCGACGTTCGAACCGCCGAAGGCGCCCGCCAGGGCCAGTTCCAGGCCTATGATTGGCTGACTGGCCTTAAAGCCCCCGAACTTGGCGGCGATCCCTCGCTCGTCGATGTGGTCGGTCTCGAATTTCTACCCGCACAATCAATGGTATTTTGACGGACCGACGATCCCGCTCGGCCACCATGAATATCGAGCGCTCGCCGATATGCTGGTCGAAGTCGCGAACCGCTATCAAAAGCCGATCTTCCTTTCCGAAACTGGGGCCGAAGGAACCGGGAGAGCCTCATGGTTGCATTATGTCGCAAGCGAAGTTCGAGACGCGATGCGCGAAGGTGCCGATGTAAGGGGCATCTGCTGGTATCCGATCACTGCCTATCCCGGCTGGGACAACTCCCGCCATGCAGAAGCAGGATTATTGTCGAGCGTGACGTTGGAAGGGTCGCGGCACGTGCATGAGCGGCTTTATGAGGAAATCGAGGCGCAGCGGGCGCTGTTTGCCGCCGCTGCGCAAAAGCCTCGCCGGGTCGCTGTTTCAGCGGGCGCCCGCTCCTAAGTCGAAGGCGCGAGCTGACGTTCGACCGAGGGCGTTCCGATCCATGGCCAGCCTTCATGCCATTCAATCGGATCAATGAGGAGAATCCGCCGGCTGTTGATCTCGTCCTCCTGGGTCTGACGTGGACGAGCGATGTCGATCGCATGATAGACGATCCAGACCGTTCCCGCCTTGTCCGTCACAATTGAATTATGCCCCGGAGCAATCCAGCGATCGTTCTTGAACAGAATCAGGCTGTGAGGGACGCCTTTTGCGTCTTCGAGGCTCTCAAAAGGGCCTGTCGGGTGCGAAGAACGCGCGACCATCACTCCATAATCGGCGTGGGGCCCGCAGCAATTGTCTCCCGAATAGAAGAGATAATATAAATCCTCGTAGAAAATGACCCACGAGGCTTCGACGAGGCGCGGGAAGGCGCCATTTTTTCCGTTGGGCCAGACGAGATCTATTGGCGCGCTGTCGGCAGCAAAGGATAGCCGATCGGAGGCAAGCTCCTGGACCTTGATCGGCTGGTAGCCCGATCCCCAATAAAGATAGTGTTTGCCGGTCTTGGGGTCATCGAACGCCATTGGATCGATAAATTCAAAGCCTGCTCCAAGAAGCATCGGCATGCCCATGTCGACGAATGGCCCTTGGGGCGAGGTTGAGGTTGCAACGGCAAGCGCATGGCCACGCTCGTGGCGATGGCAGACGTCGGGCGTAGCCGAATAATACATGAAATAGGTCGAGCCATCGAAAATGACGGAAGGCGCCCAGAAGTCTTGCGTTTTCATCGCCCATTCGGGCTTTTCCGGCAGGGCGTCGCCGAGATGGTCCCAGTGAACCAGATCGGACGATCGGGCGACCTGAATATTGCACCATGTGGAGTTTCGAAGAGTTTGGGTCGCATAGGCATAATAATAGCCGTCGGGCGCATGGATGACTGCGGGATCGGGAAAGTCGCAATCCATCACCGGATTGACGTAAAACTCTTCCCTGAGCTGTTCCTGGCTGATCATTGAAATCTGGCCGCCGCAGGCTCGATGATGGCGATTGAAATGGTCTTACTTATGGGAACGCCTCTTTGATGATCTCAAGATGGGTGAATCACGCGCTTTCTTCTTCGAAAAAAGCGCCTACCAACTGGCTGAGGCTGCGTCCAATCGCAGTTGAAGTTTTGAGCAGCGGGATTGAGCCAAGCTAGAGAACTTCAAACAGTCCGGCCGCGCCCATTCCGCCGCCGACGCACATGGTTACAACGACGAAACGCACCCCGCGGCGTTTCCCCTCGATCAGCGCATGCCCAACAAGTCTCGCGCCGCTCATTCCGTAAGGATGGCCAATCGCGATTGCGCCTCCGTTAACGTTGAGCTTGTCGTCTGGGATTTCGAGCTTGTCCTGGCAATAAAGAACCTGAACGGCAAATGCCTCGTTCAATTCCCAAAGTCCGATATCCGCCATCGTGAGATCAAACCGATCGAGCAACTTTGGAACCGCAAAAACTGGACCAATTCCCATTTCGTCAGGCTCGGTCCCGGCGACCGCCATGCCGACGTAACGCCCCAGAGGATCCAATCCACGCTTTTGGGCAAGTTCGCCGTTCATGATCACGCATGCCGACGCGCCATCACTGAGCTGGCTTGCGTTTCCCGCCGTAATCGCTTTCCCCGGTCCTCGCACCGGCTCGAGCTTGGCAAGGTCGATAAGAGTTGTTTGCGGACGATTGCCTTCATCCTTTTCGAGCGTGACATCACGCATCGAAATCTCACCTGTTTCCTTGTCTTTCACGGTCATGGTGGCAGTGACTGGGATGATTTCCTGATCGAATTTCCCGGAGCGCTGCGCCTCGGCAGTACGCTGCTGGGAGCGGAGCGCATATTCGTCGCACCGCTCGCGAGCGATGCTGTAGCGTTCGCCAACCACTTCTGCAGTGTCGATCATTGGCATGTAGATGCCGTTGTGCAGCGAAAGGAGTTCAGGATCCGGACCCAACCGCATCTCGCTAGTCTGCACCATGCTGATGCTCTCGACGCCGCCAGCGACGACAACATCCATCCGGTCGACAATCACTTGCTTTGCGGCCGTCGCAATGGCCATAAGGCCTGACGCGCATTGTCGGTCGATCGACATGCCAGCGACGGTGACCGGAAGCCCAGCTCGCAAAGCGGCCGTGCGGCCAATCGTGGTTTGCACTCCTTGTTGAAGGGCTGCCCCGATGATCACGTCGTCAATTTCAGCGGGATCCACTCGAGCGCGCTCAATCGCGGCCCGAATGGGATGGGCAGCCAAGGTCGGCGAGGGCGTAGCGTTGAACGCTCCGCGATACGCCTTTCCAATCGGCGTCCTGGCAGTCGAAACGATTACCGCGTCGCGCATTCTTTTCTCCCTAGATCAGGTTCGCTCGAGCAAGCGCGCCCAAATGGAAGGCGCTCGGCTTCAATGTGCGTCTAAAGGAGGTCCGGTCGAGCGCGACTAGTCCGAAGGCAACCCCATATCCCGAAGTCCATTCAAAATTGTTGAGCAGGGAACTCCAAAAGCTCTTTTTCATGAGGGATTTAGAAGATCGACCCCTCGAGTTTAAATCACGCAACCAAATAGCGCTCGGCGGTCGCCTTGATGAGCCCGATCATGCTTGGGATCCCCTGCGTTCGGTTCGCGCTCAAGTGCTTTCCAAGAGCAAAAGGAGCAAGTGCTTCTTCGATATTGAGGTCCGCAACTTCGGCTGCGGGCTTGTCCTGAACTGCCGAAAGGATGAGCGCGACAATCCCCTTGGTAATTGCGGCATTGCTGTCGGCAAGGAAGTGAAGACGCGATTGGTTGACTGTCGGATAGAGAAAGACTGAAGCGGAGCAACCCCGGACCTTGGTTGCTTCGGTCTTCAAGGCATCGGGCATGGGTTCAAGCTCCCGGCCAAGATCAATCAGAAGTCGATAGCGGTCTTCGGCCTCGACCAGCTGATATTCTTCCAAAATCTCATGAAGTGGTTGAAGGCCCGCCATGGGCTAAGGGCACTAATCTCTTATCGGTCGCGTAGCGACTCGATTTCCTTGGCGAGGCTATTCTCTTTTTCGACCGTGATCCGCTCGAGGACCTTGATCCTTTCTTTCAATTCCTTGACCTCGTCGCGAAGCTTTAAATTTTCCGCCTGGTTCTGGACGCTGTCTTCATGATCGTCCTGGTAGCGGGACATGCGACCTCTTCGACCAATCGGACCGAACCGGCCATAGCCATATTTTGCGCGGATGACGGATCCGATCATGACGATCGCAACGATGAGGACTGCCGTCAGGTGAGCGCTATCCATCAGGCCTGATCCTTCTGTTTGATCGCATCGCTTTCCCTCAATGCCTCGATCTGGGCCGCGGTCTCAAGGCCGCGGTCGGTGACAATCCGCTCCAATACCCGGATCCGTTCCTGAAGTTGCTGGACCTGGCCTTTTAGACGCTCGCTTTCATAATCGCGTCGAGGTTCGGCCTGGAACTCATCGCGGCTTCGAGGCTGGATCCCAAGCCTGTGGCGAATGATCTGATAAACAAGTGCCATGAAGACGATGGCAACGATGAGCTCTGGCCCATTCATTGGGTCGAATCCTCCTTGGGAATTCTTGCCTGGGTCCTCAAAGCTTCGATCTGGGATGCTGTCTGAGCGCCACTGTCCGTCGCTATCTGCTCAAGAACGCGAAGGCGCGCTTCGACCCGCTCCATGTGTTGGGCATATTGGGCGCTCTTTTCCGCGGCGAGGCTGCTCTGGGCGGTCAATTGCTTCTCTTTCAATCGCAGCCACATCCTGAACGGTGCAATCGCGATCGCAGCAAGCGGGATCAGAACCCAGATCGTCGCGTGATCCAAAATCATTTAATTGGCTCCCCCGGTCGCGCTCGATGTGCGTCTTCGAGAGGCTCCCTTCAATGCCTTGGGATCGCGAAGCGCTTCGATTTGCGCTGCGGTCTGTGCTCCGGCGTCGGTGATGATCTGTTCAAGAACGCGAACCCTGTCTTCGAGGTCGTGGTTGAGCGCTCCGAATTGCGCGGCCTTTCCGGCCGCAATTAGCGCTTCGACCTCGAGTTTCTTTTCTCGCCATTTGAAAAGGCGGATGATGATGCCTCCGATGACGATCGTCGGAATTCCGACCACCATGAATGCGAGCATCACTGCGCTCGGTCCGGTCATGCATTTCCTCCCTTGTCGATCGTCAGTGCTTCGATGTCGCGTGCAAGTTTGGACGGTCGATCAGTCGCGATCCGCTCGAGAGTTTCGAGACGGTCCTTGATCGATCCGAGCTCGGCCCGAAGCTGCGCATTTTCAGCGGTAAGAAGCCTAATCCGCTCGATTGCTTCGCCGTCCTTCTTGGGATGAAGCGGCATTCCCCACGAATTGGACAAAGGATATCCGTTCCTGATCTTGAGCCAGTTGTTGAGGATCGAGCCGCCGACGCTGACCACAACGATGATTGCAACAATCGGAAAAATCTTTCCGACGAAATCGAACACGGCGAGCATGTCCGGGTCCATAATCTTCCCCCTTGTTTGAAACGAAATTAGCGAAGCTGCTCGATCTCTTTTGCGAGTGATCGGTTTTCGGTCGTCACATAGCTTTCGATATCGGCAAGACGCCGGTCGATATCCTTGAATTGCGAGCGGATGTCGCGTGCCGCCCTTGTGGGAGATGCACGAACGCCTTGCCAGAACTGGCGCTCTTCCCTTCCATGCTCGTAAAGTTCGAGCGGGCGCTTGGGCGCAACCCATCCAGCGATAAAGTAAAAGGGAAGAACCGAGCCACCGCTTATGAACACCGCGGCGAGGAAACAGACCCGAACAAGGGAAACGTCGAAGCCGGTATAATCGGCAATTCCGGCGCACACCCCCATGACCTTGCCGTTTTGTTTGTCGCGATAGAAGCGGGTTCGGCTCGCCGGCTGTTCGCCGACATAATTCGTGCCTCTGTCGAGATCCCGGCGCGGCTGTTCGATCCGCTGAGGCTGGTTCGACCGATATACCGGACGATAGCGATCATAAGCCATTGGACTTACTCTCCGTCCGCCAGCAGGTGATGGCTTCCCTCGCGTTCGCGGCCTGGCATGCATTGTTGCCGCCAGTTCGGATTTTCTGCGGTCATGATCCGCTCGATCGTGCACAGCCGATCGTCGAGCCGCCTTCCCGTTTCATGAAGATCGTCGAGCAATTTCTCGTCCCCTGAGGTCAGCGTTTTCGCGGTCTTCCATTTGGTGATGTAGTGGAAGATCAACCACGGCAGGCCAAAGCAACACACAATGATTGCAATGGCACCCACCATATAGCCAAGTACGTCGTCCATAAGTGCTTACTTCCCTCTGGCTCTCAAAGCTGCCTTCATCGCGGCGAGCTCGGCATCCACCGATTCGGCTGCCTTCAACTCGGCAATTTCCTCTTCGAGGCTTTTTGGCCCCGTCATTCCAAGTGCGTCTGCACGGCCTTCGGCAAAGTCGGCGCGGCGCTCGAGAATCTCGAACTTGGAAAATGCATCCTCGGTCCGGTTGCCGTTCACGAGTTCGCGCGCCCGAGCGCGCGTCACCGCGCTTTCGAAGCGCGCTGCAATCGCATTCTGGCGAACGCGCGCTTCGCGAAGCTTGTTCTGAAGCTTGGCGATGTCGCCCTCATAGTTTTTGAGCGTATCTTCGATAACCTTGATTTCCTCGCGAAGACCTTCGCCCATGTCGCTCGCCTTCTGGCGTTCGATCAATGCGGCTTTGGCAAGATCCTCGCGATCCTTCGACAATGCGAGCTCGGCTTTTTCCGTCCAATTCCTCTGCAGTTCGTCGAGACGCGAAAGCGCTCGGCGCATTTCCTTGCCGTCGGCGATGCAGCGCGCGGCCGAAGCGCGCACTTCGACCAGCGTCTCCTCCATTTCGAGGATCACCATTCGGATCATTTTCGCGGGGTCTTCGGAACGGTCGAGCATCTCGGTGATGTTCGCCGCGAAGATATCCCGCGTCCGGGAAAAGATACTCATCCACTCACTCCGAAATTCAAAAATCAGGGCCCTGAACTTGCCAAATGCTATTCAAGAGCCATGCCAGTTTGATAAAAATCGTAAAGTTGTGCGAAAAATCGCATTTTCCCACCGGAATTGATGCGAAAATCCTTGCCAAATGATGGGATTTGCCACCAACAGTCGGCGCGTGGAGCGCTCCGAGCAATTCATTGGGCAAAGTCTTGCCTTTCTCGATGCAGTCGAGCGCGCAAGTCGCGCTGCCGGGCTCAACCGGCCTGTGCTCGTGATCGGCGAGCGTGGCACTGGCAAAGAGCTGATCGCGGAACGGCTTCACCATCTGTCGTCGCGATGGGCAGCGCCGCTGATTGTCATGAATTGTGCCGCGCTTCCTGAAAATCTCATCGAAACCGAATTGTTCGGTCATGAAGCGGGGAGCTTTACGGGCGCTTCAAAGACGCGTCATGGGCGGTTTGAGGAAGCCGACGGAGGAACGTTGTTTCTCGATGAATTGGGAACGCTTTCGATGCCTGCTCAGGATCGTTTGCTTCGCGCGGTAGAATATGGCGAAATCACCAGGATCGGGGCTTCAAGGCCGATCAATGTCGATGTTCGGATCGTTGCTGCGACCAACGAAAATCTTCCCACTCAGGTCGATAAGGGAAAATTCCGCGCGGATCTTCTCGATCGCCTGTCCTTTGAAGTCATTACCTTACCGCCGCTTCGTGCGCGCCAGGGCGACATCTCGCTTCTTGCCGAGCATTTTGGAAGAAAGATGATTGTCGAACTCGATTGGCCCAATTGGCCCGGATTTACCCCGCGTGCGCTTGGCGAATTGGAAACCTATTCCTGGCCGGGAAATGTGCGCGAATTGAGAAATGTGGTCGAACGTGCGGTCTATCGGCACGAAGATCCGGAACGGCCGATCGATCAGATCAATTTCAACCCGTTTCACTCTCCCTGGGCTCCTGCAGCCTCGGACGCTCCGGTGCGCAACTTTGGTTCCGATGATCCGCAAATGGGTGAGAGCGAACCTGCTCTCGAAGCCGCGCCGCCGGCCCTTCCGCCTGCGGCCAATTCGAACGACTTTCGAGCGTCAGTTGCAGCCTATGAACGCCAGCTCCTCGAGGATGGTCTTCGCAAAAACCGCTTCAACCAGCGTGCAACTGCGGCGGCCCTCAACTTGAGCTACGATCAGCTTCGTCATGCGCTGAAGCGTCACAAGCTCCAGGACAGCGCGTCTTAGAAGTCACGCTCAACAATCGAGCGGGCCAGTAGACCATCAATTCGACGCCAGCAGCATTGGCTTACAACGATCAGCGGCGGCTCAAGAGCCACTCGAGGCGGCCTTTCCTAGAACTGATAGGGGAGACGCACGGTCAGGCTCATGTCGGGAGCATCCTGCGTAATTCCGACGCCGAGATTGGTAAGAAGTGTCAGCCGGTTGCTCAACGAGAATGTCGCTCCCAGATTGAGAACTCCAACGTTGGCTTCGCTTCCAATGACCGGCTGCCAGATCGACGTGGTCGATGGCGAGATTGGATCAAGTTTCAGCCACGATCGCCGGACAAAGCGCTCGGTGAACGACATGTCGAGCGAGGACCGGTCATTCAATGCAAAGGCAACTCCAAAACCATATTGGAATGCATCGCCAAGATCTGCCGAACCAGGTTGGTTCCCTTGTGCTTCGTCGATATCCGGGAAATGCTTCTCAAAATTATGGAAATAGGTGAAGCTTCCGAACACCACCATCGGATCAATGGTCTTCAGAACAGAAATTCCCTCGGAAAATCCCCAAACCCCAGTGCCGGTCGAAAGGCGCGACGGAATCATAAGATTGCCCTGGCTTCCCGGGACTGTGATCAGCCCTACTCCAAACGGATTGATTCCTGTCGGAGCCTTTGCGCGGACACTAATGACGATGTCGGGTGTGGTCGTCGTTTCCTTAACCAGCTGGTAGCTTAGCCCAGCGCTGACGTCGCCAAGACCGCTGCCTTTAACGGTCCCTTCAATAAGTCCCGAAGCATTGCCGCCTGCGCCGCCCGATCGGAACGTCGACTGTCGGTAGAGATAGGGGACGTTGACGTCTGCCTGGAACCGTCCAACGCCATATCGAGCCGTCACATCAGTCGTGGCGACATCGGCATCGGTCTGGTCAAGGCTGATCGTCCCGAGAAAAATTGAGTCCAGTGCCAGAAATCCGTTCAAGTTGAGCTGGGCAGTGCTGAAGTGGGAGTAGCTAAAGCCCGGGTCGATCGAAAAGCTGTGCCCAAAATATCCCTGCTGGTTGTCGGTCACAGCTTCGACCGCTTCGCTCTTTGCCGGGGTCTTGCGGGTTTGATCGTCGCTTGAGCCGGTGTCGGTGGACTGTGCGGACGTGTCGACGTCGATATCCGATCCAACGCCTCGACCCCGCATCGTGGCGGCGCTCGAATCGGAAACCCGGGAAACGCTCGACAGTGCGGTATTGCCATCGAGCTTATTGATCCGCTGTTCCAGATCGTCGATTTTTTTGTCCGTCGCTCGTTGTTCGAGTTGGAGCGCGTTCAGCTCCTGGCGCAGGGCGTCGACGTCAGAGGGTGCCGGGTCGGCCGCCGCTGCCTCGATAGGAATGATGACAGCCGCGATCAGCGCAGCGAGCGATAAGATCCGTTTGTTTCTCACGATAGAACCCCCCGGGGAAAACGCTCGCCCAAGAGCGCTTGCGACTCTTTTTACATCTGCTGATTTCCAAAAAAGAATTTTGGGGCGGCGTTCAGCTCGGCATCGTCAGACACTGCGACCGAAAGCACGAGCTCACCACAAATCACGGCCTTCGCGATCATGTGAGTCTTATTTCGAGCACGCATTTTGTAGCGTGCATTCTCGATATGCCGTTCGACGGTTCTGTGCGCGATTCCAAGCTCCGCACCAACTTCCTTAGCAGATTGGCCTTGAGCGACGAGCTCAACAATCTGATGCTCTCGAAAGCTCAGGTGTGGCGCGTCATCGACGCGCCCAAGATAGCGCATGTGCCCCTCCAGCGCTTATTGGGTTTTGCCCCGTTAAAGAAGTAGCACCCGGCAAAAACGCGCCAACTCTTTCTGCATACTATAAATTTCTCCGGTTGTTAAGTTTTTATTCACCGAGTCCCATTTCGCCTCTTCTGCGTATTTTTACTTAGTGAATTCTCTTCGCTTCTTTGCGTGCCCAATATACCTAGTATTCAAGCCAATAGTCTTCTGACCACGACCCGCCGATAGTGTCCCAGGAAGAGTTGGAGACGCTGGCGTGGGGTTAAACAGACTTTTTGAAATCTTGATCGCTGGTGTTCTTGCGCTTGGCGTAGCGACACCAGCATTTGCAGGTTATCCAGGATCAACTCAGCCCGGCGCGCAACAGGTCCCGCTGGGCAATCTCATCATTCTGCGCGAGGTTCCCGCCCGCAATGCAATCATTCCCGGTGCCGGTGACGCGCTAGCGGTACAAACAGCACCTCGCGTCAAGCGTCTTCGCGACGATAGAAGGCGTCGGTGGACCCCTCACAGATGCCCAGGAAGCCACCGTCACGGGATCCGTTGGGTCTCGAGAGGGGCAAATCGTCGCGGGGGCGCTTGGCACAGTCTTAGGCTCCCAGGCGATGATTGGAGGCCTCGCCCCGGAACGCTCGAGCGAGTCTGGTAGCGGGAGCACCGTCGCGGGAGCGGTTCAAATGGGCGTTAGCGCTCTTAGAACCGCGCTCGGTTCCATCGGAGGAGGTGGGCTTTGATCCGAATCGGATCTCCCCTCTTTGCAGTCCTTGCGCTTCTTGGCGCTGGGGCTGCCCATGCCGGCAATGACACAGTGACCGTCACCGGAGGAAGCGTCACCGGTGTGGCGACCATCAATATTGCTGCCGGAAACATCAATCAACAGGCGAATGCCGCTTCGATCGCAACGGGAGGAATGTCGAGCTCGACTGCAAACATCGTTCAGTTGGCCGACGACGCCTTTGACACCCAGGGGCAGCTCGCCACGCGCGTCGCTCCCGGCAGCTTTGCAGGATCTTCAGGGTGGCTTGCAATCAACGGGGTTGCCGGAAGCGGCAATCAGCAGGCGAACCTTGCAGTGATTGCTTTGGGAACAATTGGTGCCGCTCTTAGCGACACAGCGCTGAGCCAGGCTCACGCGCCACACGAACCGACAGGGGGCCCTGGCCCGGGGGCTGCTTCCAGCGATCGATCAGTCGCCATCGGCGGCGGAGCTTTCGCCAATAGCAGTGGTCTCATCCAGGTCAATCTGATCGGGGGCGATAGGAACTCCTCCGCCAATATCCTCACGCTGAGCGATTCAGCGGGGGCGAACCAATGACTGACGTGAACGAAGTAAAGGAGAGAATGAGATGACGAAATATCTTCTATTAGCTGGCGTTGCTACTGCACTCGCCATTGTGCCGACGGCGGCTTTTGCCGAAAACGGCGGTTACACCGACACGTCCTTGTCGTTCAGCAATTCTGTGTCGCTGAGTATCGACAACTATTTCGCGACGTCTGCTGATACGTATCTCGATGGAAGTATCACCGTTTCGGGCAATATCACGCCTGATAGCGCTGCTTTCGCGGATACCGACCTTAAGCAGATCACTTCGTACAATTCGGTGAGCTTTTGATGATCCGTCACAGTTCCCCGAGACTGGTGCTTATGCCGACGAAGATGCCGGCCAGCCAGGGCACGTCACGAACACCGCATCTGCGGCCAGTGTGACGGCCAGCGGCAATACCGGCGTCAACGTCGCTTCAGGCCAGTACAACGAGCAAGAAAATAGTGCCAACTTGTCGGTCTCGGGAGACAATCGAACGACGGCAATGGGCGGTTCAGCCACTGCAAACGCGGTTGGCTATCAATCCCTTAGCTCGACTTCTTACGGGACGCCCGACGGCTCGCAGCCCGGTGGGAATAATACCGAGATTTACAATTATTGGGATCGAACAGCGCAACGGGCGGTGCCGTTGGTAGCAATGGCAACGTTGGAGAAAATGTCGCAGCCGGCGCATTCAACCAGCAGCAGAACATGCTGACGATTGCGGTTGCGAACAACTCGATCCTCTCGCAGTCAAGCGCTGCCCTGTGGCAGACCGCAAGTTGCAACGCGATTGGGGTTCAGAATGAGGCGAACAGCGCGACGAGCGGCGCAATCACTGGAAGCGGCAACATCGGCGTAAACATCGCCGCTGGTGTTGGAAACCAGCAAGCAAACGCGCTGACAGCAGCAGTGTCTAATTCGACGAGTACAGCCGGCACTGGCGGCACCGGTGGCCCCGCGATCTAATTGTCGTTTTTAGTTCGGGAGGGGCGATTTTCGCCCCTCCCATTTTTTCCCATTGTTCGAGACTGTTTTAAATGCGTGGATTTCGATACTTTTTGCTTTTGAGTGGTCTAACGATCGCTGGACCGGCACTGTCCGATTCTCCGCAAAACAGTGCGGTCTGGCTTGCACCAACGATCTCCGGGAGCCAGCTTCTGGTTTCCAAACCATTGCGCAGCTGGAAAGACATGAAGTTCGATGGCCTTATTCGCCAGCGGACTGATTTCAGCTGTGGAGCAGCCGTCCTCTCGACCGTCTTCAATGACGCGTACGGCAAGCATACGACCGAAGCCCAAGTCCTCGTCAACATGCTGAAGATCGCCGATCCAGCGATCGTCAAGGACAAGGGATTTTCGCTTCTCGACATGAAGAAATATGTCAACGACGTCGGGTTCGCAGCGGAAGGGTATCAAGTCAATTTCGATGCCCTCCACCACCTCAAGGTCCCGGGCATCGTACTTCTCAATTTGAGGGGTTATCATCATTTCGTCGTTGTCCGGAAAGTGACCGACGATCTCGTCCAGGTGGGCGATCCAGCGCTCGGCAACCGGGTAATGACCCGCAAAGACTTTGAACGCGCATGGAATAATGTGGTGTTCGTAATCGTCGGCAAAGGACTGATCCCGGACAATGCACTCGACAATCCGCCAGCGCCATTGAGCGCTCGAAGCCTCTTCGAGCAGCGCAGCCCCACCTGGGACGCCGATTTGATGGATTTTGGTTGGACGACCGTAAACACGTTGAGATTTTAGGAAATGAGGGCTTCGCCATGATGAAGCGCGTCTTGCTCGCAATTGCGGTACTGTTCGCAAGCCTCACCTTTGCGAGCCCGTCGTTCGCCTCGGAACCAACATCGGGCCTCGAAGGCCTTGGCAAACCGGTCTCTGATGAGGCCCTTAGCGACATGCGCGGCAAATATGTCGCGCCCTCCGGTATCGCTTATTTCGGCATTCTCATGAATTCGAGCTGGCAGGGAGCAAATGGGGTAACGACCGACGCAACCTTGCTGTTCAGCATCAATTTCCAAGCCGCGGCCAACGGATCATCCAATGGCATGCCGGTTGTCATGATCAGCTGGTCTCACGCATGTGCCACATGCGGCGACAGTTCGATGGATGTCACCAACTTCAGTCCGTCGTCGGGAAACAGCTATGTCGCAGTTACCAACGGTGGTTCGATTCCGCTTGGCTCGCTCAACACGGTCAACGGCGTCGTCCAAAGCCAGCAGATCGCGGGATCGGACAATCAATCGCGCAACGCGATGTCGATCGAGATCGTGCCTGCTGGATCGCTG
Source organism: uncultured Alphaproteobacteria bacterium (assembly GCA_963703055.1). Taxonomy (GTDB): domain Bacteria; phylum Pseudomonadota; class Alphaproteobacteria; order Sphingomonadales; family Sphingomonadaceae; genus Sphingomicrobium. Next base: position 2,468,689 of record OY969784.1, read on the forward strand.
GCCTACAACACGGCAGGAATGACAGCGCTGACGGGGAATAAGACTCAGAGCTTCAGCGATGGAGAAACGCTCCAGTTCACCTACACTAATAATCAGCTCGGACTCGCTCTTTCGGGACAAACCGGAACCGTTCAGCAAGGGGTCAATGGATCGCTCGGACAATTGGGGCAAAATGTCGTGATCGGGGGCAATAATGTCGTCGCGATCAACAATATGAACCTCATGATCGGGATCGATCCGACGCTGATCGCGCAGCATGTCAACGTTCAAAACGCGCTTTCCGCAATGAAAGGGTTTGGCTTCTAGGAGCGTATATTGTGATCTGCCGCGCACATGGCATGATTAAGAATTGCCAAGCTTTGGATACCTAAGCCTCCTCATTCGCTTCTCCTTCTCAAAGCTGAACCTCACGGACGTTCGCGAGCACTTGCGGACGATGCCGGCTTCATTTGCCGTGCACCCGCGTGGCGCAAAACGCCCGATTAGGAGAATGAAAATGAAAGCCAGAAGCTTGCCGTTAAGCATGTCATTCCTTGCCGGGGTGGGCCTGATGGCTGTTGCAATTGGGGGATGCAATAAACAGCCAAACGCGTCTCCGACTGGAACCGCGACGGTGGCTCCGCCGATCGCGGCTCTTCCAATGGTCGCAACATCAGGAGCGGCCCCTCCACCTGCGCCGACAGCCGCTTCCTTGCCGCCACCAACCTCACAATTGGGATACGCTCCAGCAGCAGGGAAGGCAGCTTATTCCTACATCGATCAAGCCTATGCGATGGGTCAGGCCTTTGCCGACACTCCACCCGATTATGCCGTCGATTATGAAGGAACTCGTCCGTGGATCTGGCGCGCCAGAAACGGCGCTTACCGGATCGTTGAGCGGCTTCCGCGCGGCGAACGCGTCTATTATTATGATGCAGGCGAGGATTACCCGTTCCTGGTAACGGATCCCGACTATAGTTACGCCTATCGAAATGGAGCTCTCGTCGCGGTTTATGGGCCCGATGGTTCTGAACTTCAGGGGAACCGCGCACGAAGATTTGACGATCAAGCATCGCGCTATTTTGATCGCGGGCGTCAAGTCTATCACGCTGCAGACTCGGCTCCCCGGCAGTCCCCTTACGCACAGGAATGGGCGATGCGCAAAGATCAGTTGCGCATGCAACAATCACAGTGGGGGCAAGACCAGGCGCGCAATCCGGACTGGCATCAATGGCATGACCAGCACCAAGGTGCCGAGGATAATCAATGGCATCAGGAGCGCGATCAACGCCTTGCCTATGCAGCAGCGATCGGAATTGGGGTTGGAGCTGCGGTTGCAAATGGTCATCGATCGACCAATCCGACGGCGGTTGCGCAAAAACAGGCGGCCTATTTTTCAAGCTGGAATGCGAACCACGGCCAAGCCCAGGCGTCTGGAGCTGCACCGCAATCCGCAAAACCCGGATTTGGCGGGGAGGGACATGCGCCCTTAGCTCACATGACGGGGCAAGCAAGCGCGCCGACCCAAAAGACGCAGCCGCCAATCGTCGAAGCAAAGGCAGCCCAAAGCGTGCATGCTCAGACAGTCGCTGCTCAGAGCGAGCGCCATCAAGCAAATGTTGCGCAGGCCAAGGAGGCTCAAGCGGCGCACGTCCAGCAAGCAGCGGCTGAGGCAAAGCAGCAGGAGGTTAGAGTGGCACAGGCGAAAGCTGGCCAGGCAGGGCGCGCGCAGCAAATGGCCGCCGCTGCGCAGCAGCGCGAGGCGCAAGCTGCAAAGGCGCGCGCTGCTGCTAACGCAACCAACCAGCAACGCGCTGAGGCCGGTCGTGCACAGCAGGCCGCCGCGCAGGCAAAACGTCAGGAAGCTCAGGTCGCTCAGGCACGAGCCGCCGAGGCGGCGCACGCTCAGCAGCATGCAGCTGCTGCTCAACAGCGCGAAAATGCAGCTGCTCAGACAAGAGCTGCGGCGAGCGCTCGTGCCCAGCAACTTGGGGCTCAAGCCAGTGCCCATGCCCATGCAGCAGCCTCTCAGGCATCACGCGCGCAGAATGGACCCACGCAGGCGCCGCATCCTCAAAAGCCGCCTCACGGGGAAAAGGACAAGAAGCACGCCCCAAAGGATCAACAGCCGCAACAATAATTTTGGCGAAGATCGTGCTAAGCGGTCGCTCGATAACCAAATCGAGCGACCGCTTAGGGAAACGGCGTTCGAGCGCCAAATGATGATCAAAGATTGATGGTGCTCGCGATCAACTCTGCCGCAAAAAAATGATCGGGCAGATCAGAACTCCTTCAAGAGCTCGGGTCGATCCCGAATATCATTGTGAAGTGGAGGGCGCTCCATCTGGAGGAATGGTTGGATCACCTGGATCACTTGCGGCCATTCGAATGGGGTACGCCGTTGCATAGACGAAGCGAAGCCCGACCCCCAAACTGTCGGGAGCGCGCGCGACGCCCGCGGGATGATGGATATAGTCAAGGTCCGGCTGGATCACGAACCGGCTGCTCGCTTTGACCTGATATGTCACCTCGAAGCTCGTTTCGGAGTGATGGATCCCAAAGGCCTCGACCGCGGGATCTCCGATGATGGCATGGGCGATTGCAATGCCGATCCGGTCGTCCTTTCGTCCCGGAAGCAGCCCTTGATCGACCAGCCCCGCTCCGAGATAGGCTGCGATCGGCTGGGCATCGCCATTGGCAAGGCCTGCCCGAAGCCAGAAATTGAGATGCGGAATGACATCGAGCGGCGCTTCATAGGACACGTAGGCGCCATGATCATGGGCCTTTTCAAGAGGCCCGTTTTGCGCTGCGGTATAACCCCAGACCCCGCCTTCCAATCGACTGTTCTTGGTCATCTGCCAATCGACCTGACCGATCACGAGGAGTCCATCGTTCGGGCTCAGTTTCTCATCGAAGAAGGCGGCTGGCCTGGTGGGATTTCCAGCAACACCATCGTAGATCCCCAAGCGGTACGTAAAGGTCTGAGACTGGACCCAGGTCAGCGTCGATCCGACCGCTGTCACCGGATAGATGGAAGGACCATTGGGACCGCTTCGCGAGAGATCGGGGCCAATCCCGTGTGAGCTGTTGAGCATCAGACTTGCAGGATCAACCGAATCGAACTGGCTGTTGAGATCGATGAGCCCCAATCGAACCGCAAGCGAGCTTTTGTCGGTTCCCCACATCTTGGCGAGATAGGCTTCGAACAGACGCGTGTGGGGAGGGGAAGATTCGATATTGTCGGCGGTTTGAATGTCACCGAGACGCTTCGACAAGGATTGTCCATCGAACCGGTAGATCTGACCATGGAGAAGCCAGCCATTAAGGCCAAAATCATCGCCCCTCAGTGTTGCCGAGATCTGGAGCTTATTGAGGATGGCGGCCCCTGGACGGGTGCCTGTGGGCACATCGAACGCGTCGAACGTCTCACGGCCTGCGATTGCAAATGCAGGAAGGGGTTGGGGCGGATCGGCAAGAGACGGAGCTGAACAAACAAAGAGGGGGAGCGTGAAAGCGGCGAGCGAAAGCCGCTTCGTGTTCCTCTTCACAGGACGAACATCGAAACGACTGCAACGCCCATGACGAGAGTTGTCAGCCATCCAAAAATGCGCTGCGCCCGGGTTGCGACAAACACGCCCATTTCATCGCGCCGGCTGGCGATCAGCATCATTGCCGCAAGGATCGGAACCGAGATGATTCCATTGATGACCGCGCTCCAGAACAAAGCCTTGATCGGGTCGAGCGGCGAAAATAGAACGCCAACGGCAATCACCATCGAGACGATGATGACGGCATAAAAGGCCCGCGCTTCGCTGAACTTTCTTTCGAGCCCCTTTTGCCAATCGAAGGTCTCGGCAACCGCGTAGGCGGTCGAACCCGCAAGAACCGGAACGGCAAGAAGTCCGGTCCCTATGATTCCCAAACTGAAGATGATGAAGGCGGCTCGTCCAACGATCGGGAGGAGCGCCTGAGCGGCCTGAGCAGAGGTTTCAATATTGGTGACGCCGCGGCTGTTCAACGTAATGGCCGTCGTCAGAATGATGAAGAATGCGATCCCATCGGACACCGCCATTCCAACGATCGTGTCAAAGCCGATCCGATTGAGTTCGCGCCTGGCCGCTGGAGGCGGCGTCTCGGTCAAGGGCGACTTGTCTTTGACCTCCATGATCTCAACTTCTTCCGAGCTTTGCCAGAAGAAGAGATAGGGGCTGATGGTCGTTCCAAAGACCGCAACGATGACCGTCACCCAGGCCGACGTCCCATAGAGTTTTGGAAGGACGACATGTTGAGCGACCTGGCCCCAGTCGATCTTCACCGTGAAGGCGACGAAAATGTAGGTGAGAAGGACAAGTGTCAGCCATTTCAGGACGACCACGTATCGCCGGTATGGGACCATCACTTGTAGCAACAATGACACCGCTGCGAAGATGATCGTGAAGATCATCTGCCCGCGCCCGACAAGGAGCGCTGCGGATGCGCCCATGGCCGCGATGTCCGCGCCGATGTTGATGGTGTTGGCGACAAACAGCGAGAGAATGAGAAGCGTGACGACCCATGTCGGGAGAAGCTGCCTTAAATTATAGGCAAGCCCGTTTCCGGTCACTCGTCCGACCCGGGCGCTGATTGCCTGAACTGCGACCATCAGCGGATAGGCCGCGATCACCGACCACAGGAGATTGAGCCCATATTGGGCTCCCGCCTGCGAATAGGTTGCAATGCCGCTCGGATCATCGTCCGCGGCCCCGGTGATGAGACCAGGGCCAAGACGTCCGAGCGTTACGAGAAGGCGCCGTTTGGTACGAGTGGCGCTGGGGAGCTCGGGCAGGAGCTCGCTGGTGTTACCGGCCTCGCTCATGACTTCGCCCTCCGCACACGAGCGATCAACACCGTGTCATCGGTTTAAAAGTGGTGCGTACAAAGCGCGAGAAGAAGAATGATCGGGATCGGAATGCCGATGAGCCATAGCAACATGGAACGCATAACTATTGATCCTTCATACTGCTGATTGGAACGCAAAATCGTTGATAAGGCGCAATGGTTCCGCAGCCGTGATGAGGTTCATCGCGCGAAGCTAAAGGTACGCCTTCGGAACGCGGCCAAACGTGCGCGAGATTTTGAGCTCGGTGTTTAAAGGATGGCGCGTGCCGCGACGATCAACCGACCGGCACGCGTTTTTCGCCTGGTTCGACGCTTAAATGCTGTCGTCGCTCGTCGAATAAGGCTGTTCCTGGATGCTCGTGTCAACGCCGATGAGTTTATAGAAAAGGCACCGAGCAAGGAGGCCTGTGATCAAGAGATAGACGGCAAGAATGCCGACAAGGATTGCTGCGATGCCGGTGAGCGGCGCAAAATAGATGAGCGCCGCAAGAGCGAGCGCAACAACGATTCGAACGACACGATCTTCGGGTCCGATATTTCTGGCCATTGTAACGGGCTCCTTGGTGAGAGCGATCTTTCAATTCTAGACCATCGGCTGAGGAAACCAAGGTGAATTTAAAGATCAACTCTTCAAAAAAGGAGCCGTTCGGGCTGCGGGGCACGAAAGTCAAATTTTGAAACCTCAAAATCTCATGCCCTTCGATCCCCCCAATCCTTTGGTATGGGGATCGCGTGGCTATGCTGGACTGATAATTCAGGTTCTCCCAAGTGGCGAATTTCCGTGTCCGCTCGAACCGTCAGCTACTGTGCGGCTGTCTCATTAAAGCTGGCTCGACCCAGTTGCTTCACCCACGACACGCTAAGAAGCCGACAGGCCCGTTCCTCTTTAGATCATACCAAGGCAGCTTGTTCGTCCCAAGCGCGTTGCAGCCCCATCAAAAAGGAAACCGAATGGCCGACCGCGAGCAAATGATCGAGCGCGAAAAGCGTGTGTCGCCTTTGTCGGATCGCGAAGTTGAAGAAGCGGACCAGCGCTCCAGCACCACGGCAAAGGTCGTCCACGAAGCGATCCGCCTCGAGGGAACCGAGGAGCTCGAGAGACCTTCCTCTTCGATCGCGTGGTCGGGGCTTGCTGCCGGGCTCACGATGGGCTGCTCAATGCTCGCCCAGGGCTTGCTCGAGACCGCTCTTCCTCGCGCGCCCTGGGCACGTTTGATCTCAAGCTTCGGCTACAGTGCAGGGTTCGTCTTTGTAACGATGGCGCGCCAACAGCTCTTTACTGAGACAACCCTCACGGTCGTACTTCCAGTTCTGCATCGAACCCACGCCAAACGTGACGTCCTTCGCTATTGGTGCATCGTCTTTGCGACCAACATCATTGGGACGCTGCTATTTGCGGCTGCAGCAAATATCCCGGGCCTGTTTCAGCCGGAAACCGTGCGATCATTTACCAACCTGGGCGTGAGCGCGGCCTCCAATGGTTTCTTGATTACGTTGATCAAAGCCGTCTTCGCCGGCTGGCTGATCGCTCTCATGGTCTGGCTTCTGCCGGCTGCGGCGTCGGCTAGGTTCTTAGTCATTGTTGCAGTGACTTGGCTCATCGCGGCGGCGAGCTTTAGTCATGTGATTGCTGGCTCGGTTGAGACGGCGTTTGCCGCCATGCGCGGAGCAATTGGCTGGGGCGATTATCTGTTCCGCTTCATCCTTCCAGCGGTGATCGGAAACTCGATCGGGGGCGTGATCTTCGTTGCCCTTCTCAATCATGCGCAGGTGAAAGCCGAAGTCCAGCGCGAAGGGAACTAAACGAAAAACCTAACCTCTTTTGAATTGGCACAACACCCTTAGTGGACCCGCGTTCAGGCGCCTTTCCCACGGTAAACGACCCCATCAATGCGTTTTCGTATCCTAATCTCATCACTGTCGATGCTGGCCGACCGCGCGCGGGGTCCTCTCAAGGCAGATATCCTACAATCTTTTGATGCAGGCCCGGAGAAATCGCCTTGCCGTGTAATAGACTGCTCGACTGGTGTGATGATCGCGAAGGTTCCATCGGGGTGCGAGGAGAATGGCATATGCCAACCACCCGCGAAGGCTACGGGCATGGCCCGCAAGATGATGGACTATTCTCAGTTCAGTGGTCCGTTCGAACTTATATGGCTCCTCGCCGCTGAGGTAATCATATTCGGTGACGCCCTCGCCGGCGGCACGAGCAATCGCTAGGTAGTCAAGTACCGAGCCAGCGCCGGACTTACGAAATTGTTCCTCATATGACCCCTGATAAAGAAACAGCCGGCCGGCGACGAGGAGGTTGATAGCAAAGGCTACGGCGCGACCTTCAACATACGCCAGCCACAGTTCAAGTACGTCCGGCATTTTTACGAATGCTCGCCGAAGCAACGCTTTGGAGCCACTCGTTTGCAAGCGTGTCGCGCCCTCTTTGTGCTTCCACGAGTTCGCTTCGATCCGGCAGACGGTGTTGACGCGCAGAGCCGCTTCCGGCCCTGTGAAGCGCTGAGCGATCCCTCCCCGTTTAATGAACCTTCGGGAACGCGGTCCCATTTCCCGGAGCCAGCTTGGTCCTCTGGAATGGAATGCGTTCCAGTCACCGGTCCACGCGCAAAAGGGTGCAGCTGTCCATCTCTTCAAATGCCATCGGCAAGACACGGGATGAGGTTCAAGATGAAGTTGAGTGAATGGGGCCGAAAGCTTCCGGAGAATGACGAGATCCCACTCCTCGCCTACCTCCATGATTGCGTGGAGAAGACGCTCTTCGACGCCGCGCGTCGTTGCACAAAGGAACCCTAGAAAGTCCGAGCGATCATGCGCTATGAAATCTAGCACCCGCAGGCCCCATCGGCTTTCGATGCGCAGCGGCGCCACCCCGAGAAGCTCTCCGTTCTCGCGTATTGTAATGATAAAAGGACTCGTATTTCGGCCACCAAGATCGAAGTTGGCCCGAGTCCAGGCGTAATTGAGGAAGGGATTGGCGGGTACACGCTGAAAGAGCTCGGTCCATTCAGTTTCGAGCGCGTCGAAGGCTGGTATGTCCCGGGCAATATCTACCGTAATCGCCGCTGGCTGCGTCATGCCGCGGACTCGAGCGGACGAGCTCAGGAACATTGGAACCGCAGTTGCAATCCGGGGCCTGCGGCGAGGTCTGGCAGCAAAGAAGCAATTGAGGTGAAATCTCGCATGAATCGAGCCTAGTTTGCTCGGTCGGTCTCAACCATATGTTGAACCGCTCTGTCCCAGCTTGGGACGACGAGAGCTGCGTGGGTCTTTTGGAAACTTGGATAAAACCATCGTCACGCACCACGAAACCCAATTTCACTCACACTCGTCTTCCCATGAAAATCGAAGCGCGATCGGATCTTTCATAACGTGTCTGACGATGTTCGATCCTTGGGTCCGACTGGAAAGGGCTTTGTGAAGGACTAGCGAAATCAATTCGCTGGTAAGCGCTGCTGCGCCAAAATGAAGCTCCCCGCTCATGAACGAAGGAGCGCTACGAACTGGCTTACTCGAGGTGCCGCTCGAGCCTCAAAAAGCTTTACGTCTCTAGTGCCATCGAAGACTGCTCGATTCCGAGCTTTTTCTTCGCCCGCTCGATCATCATTTGAAAACGAGGTTCTTCGCGCAAGCTATCGAGATCCGGATCGAACTCGATCTGGTTGAGGTGGAATGCCCCGGCTGTTGCCAGCGAGCGTTCCAGGTGGCGCAGAGCCGCCTCCTTGTCTTTGATGAATGCCGCAAGCGCGCAGGCGAAATTAAACCGCATGCTGAGGTTATCGGGATCGACCAAAAGGGCGCGTTCCATCCATTCGCGCGAGCGCTGTACTTGTCCGAGCGCCGCATAGGCGCCCGCTCCGAAGCTCAGTACTGATCCGTTGCTTGGGTCTTGAGAAAGCCGTTGTTCGGCAAGAGCGATCACGGCTTCCGCCGCCACCTTCTTCGCCGATTCATTTCCGAGCGCATGATGAGGGCCGAGTTCGCTGCTGCATATCCATCGTCAAACGATCGACCCGAATATTGCAGAAGCTCATCTCCCGATCGTCCGAAGGTTTGAGGAACGCAGACAATTTGATGAAGCGGATGCGGAAATGGCGGCGGCCCTTAGTCTCGATCCGCACTCATGGGAGGTCAACAAAGAGGCCGCCAGGGTTGCGATGCGACAGCGCCGTCTTGCCGATGCGGCTGCCTATCTTGAAAAGGCCATTTCCTTAAGTGATTCCGATGTTCATGCTTGGGCGAGATTGGTCACGCTTCACCTGTGACATTCGCGGGGATCTGCAGTGCGTGACCTATTCCGCAGTCGTCGGATCAATTATCCTTCGAACTTGCGAAATTTTATTCGCGGGCAATCCGCCTCGCTGCGCATGTTCCCGAATGATCTCCTCATCGGAGGCACGATAAACGCAGTAAATCTTATTGTCCGTGACGTAGCTATGGACCCACTGGATCTGGGGCCCGAGGTCACGAAGAACAGAGCATGACGTCTGCGAGGCAAGCTTTAGGTCTTCCGGGAGAAGCTTCCCCGCACCCGGCATTTCCCGCTCGATGACAAAGTGCGGCATGGTTTCCCCCATCCTGCTAAAGAGCGGTCATATCATCAGCCAGCGGGAATGTCCTTACCGCCCATGCCTAGCCCTTCCCAAGCGCGCGAGAGAAAATTCTGTCTTTGAATGCCCTATGGGCTAGGGCTTATGAACCGGGAGCTATTTTTAGCGTGTGCCAAGTGATCGAGCCATGACGAAAATTTGGAACGAGCTGTTTTCAACACCACGCGCTCCGCCTGAACGACTCCTTCCGGATTGCTTATGCCGCTGACCACTACGCATGCGCTCGTGCCGATCGCATTTTCGCTCGCCTTTGTGAAAAAGCCGGTTCCCTGGCGCCTTATCTTAGTTGCGGCGATCGCGTCGGGAGCTCCTGATGTTGATGGGCTGACCAATCCAGTCTGGAACGACACCTGGGGGCTTTCAACTTATTCGATCTACGCCCACCGGGGCGCAGCGCACTCTTTGTCGCTTGCGATCGTCGTCGGCCTCATTGCCGCTTTATGTTCGAAAAGGCTCCGTGTTCGACCACTGGTTGGAGGGGTCGCGGTCGCCGCTGCAATGGCAAGCCACGGAATTCTCGACATGATGACCGATTTGGGGCGGCCCGTTGCGTATTTGTGGCCTTTGAGTTCAGTCCGCTTATTTGCCGATTGGAGGCCGATCCACAGTTCGCCGGTCCCATGGTCGCATTTCCTTGCCGAAGTTATTGCCCGGCAAATCTCCGAGCTTTGTCAAATCATCATACCAATGTTCGTGGTTGCGATTGCAATCCGGGGTGCAAGAGCTTCGATGTTAAAAGGCCGTCAACTGGACCGCTCCGCCCTTTAAGCGCAGGAAAGCAGTTCCATGGGCTTCGGGGATCACTCAACTGGCGATGAGATCGGCTGCCCGGAGCTCTGTCGTCCAAGCATGGCGTCCTCCCTTTATTGATAGCGGTGAGGAGCCACTGAAGGTTCGAAGCCTCCTTGACTGCCTGGCTTGGAGTTCGTAGCATCTAATGCCTCATCCCCGCTCGGGAGTTCCGGCGCGGGCAGGCCGTCGCCGGCTTCTGAAAGTTCTCGTCTGATTGAGACAAATTCGCAGCGGTTAGCACTATTGGTTCATGCGAAAGAGGAAGAGCGCGTCGGATAAATTCCTGTCGCGTACGCGAGGGCCGATTTAACCTTGCTCGATCAGCATTGGACGGATCAAGGCCGACCAAGGCTGCACGATGACTCCGACTGCGAACATGGCAAAAATGGTCCGCATATTCATAGAACTTCTACCTCTGGCTGCGGCGTAGCTGCTAATCGGTTAAGAAAGTTATCCTCCCATAGGCACAAAAGGATAGAGACGGCGGCCGCCACCGGAATTCTTCCTCTGGCAGCCGAAGACGACCTCATTTTCGGGAATAAAACACGGTCGACCTTCACAAAGCTTAGGTCGGTTTGAACACGAGCATTCGGGAAATCAGAACCATCACCAATGCAAAGGCGGCGCTGCTCATTAAGATGACCAAAGCAGCGAAGAACCATTTAGGCGTGCCTCCACGGCCGCCCTGTTCTTCTCCTGGCCCCCAATGATATTTGATTTTCGCACTCGCCATTAGCGCCGGATATTATGAGTTTCTAAAAATCTCGATAACAACAAGGCGACGCGGAAAATCGATTGACGACTATTGAATACGACTGGACGGCGGATAATTGTTCGAAATAGGAGTTGGTGAGCTAGGTTTCGCAGCGATCGCATCTCCCATTTCTCTTCATTCAAACGGTAAGATTTCCCTTACCTTACGCTTGAACCCCATCTTAACCGCAATTTTGCATCCTGGGGCGTCTTGCAGAGGATGAGTTATGGTTGGGATGAGCACAATCCGCGCCGTGTTGCGGCCAATTCGGAGTGCAGCGCAATTTGCTCGCGCACTCATGGGCAACGAACGCGGAAACGCGATGATCATCGCCGCCATCGCAATCTTGCCAATCGTCGGAACGATTGGTGGCGGCCTCGATATTTCGCGCGCATACCTCGTCAAGGCGCGGCTTAACGAAGCTTGCGACGCCGCATCACTTGCGGGTCGGCGAGCGATGACGAACAACGACATCACGACCGCTCAATCGGAAGCGACGAAATACTTCAACCACGACTTCCCGCAAAATTACATGGGTAGTTCGACGTTTACGCCGTCGATCACGGAGCCCACCACCGGAATCGTCCAGATTGACGCATCGACGAAGACTCCGACAACTCTCATGAGAATTTTCGGATACTCGAACATCGCGGTGAGCGTCGAATGCGACGCGACCCAGAACTTCGACAATCTCGATATCGTCCTCGTACTCGATACAACCGGATCCATGAACTGCCTGCCATCTGACTCGGCAACCACCTTCTGTTCCACGGAAAAAAGCGGGTCGAAGATATCCGGAGTCCGGCAAGCCGTGATGTCGCTCTATAACCAGCTCAGTAGTGCTCAAACGCAGCTTGCCGCGGAGGGTCTGAGGCTAAGATACGCGGTGGTTCCCTATGCAAGCGCTGTAAACGTCGGGAAGCTGATTTATGCAGTCAACCCGAGCTATCTTGCCACCAGCTGGATTTATCAATCGCGTGTCCCGAACTTCACGACATCTCGCGGCAGGACGACTTTTTCAAACTGGACCTACGAGCCAGTCACTTACAATTTGAGTTCGTATGTCACCGGGGGAACCTTGACTGCACCCGTTGGAAGCAGCGGAGCAAACGTCAATTTGAGTTGGGGCGGATGTGTCGAGGAGCCCCAGACCACGACTTCGATTACCGACACGACCTCGCCCGCGACAATCCCCAGCGGAGCCAACGACCTCAACATCAATCTCATTCCGTCGAGCTCGGCAACGCAGTGGAAACCTTATCTTGCGAGCTCCTACTCATCCTATTCGAGCGCGGAATATTATCGGCCGACGACAAGTAACTACACGACGAGTTCAGATTATACCGGGTACACCCAAAAGGCGTGTCCGCAGCAGGCAAGCAGGCTTGCAGTTATGACTCAGAGCTCTCTCCAGACTTATGTGAATTCTCTCTATGCCGATGGCGGAACCTACCACGATCTTGGGATGATCTGGGGTGCGAGGTTCTTGTCTCCCGACGGGATCTTCGGCTCGGATAACCCTTCGACCTACAACGATCGTCCGGTTCACCGCTTTATCATCTTTATGACGGATGGGTTCATGGACACTGACAAGTGTGTCCCGGTCTCGGGCAGCTGCAGTTCCCTCTACTCCGGTTATGGACTTGAGGGGATCGATGGACGGGTGACCGGTCGAGCTAGCGGTTCGGATCCGGATGGCCGGCATGTCGTCCGCTTCGAAATGGCATGCAACGCCGCCAAGGCGATGGGAGTTTCCATCTGGGCAATCGATTTTGGTGCAAGCGCTGGATCGGATCCCGTGCTTCAATCCTGTGCCAGCAGTTCTGATCAATATGCGGTCGCTGCAGACAGTACGACGCTGATCAACACCTTTGTTCAGATCGGGAAGAACATTGGCGCGCTGAGGCTCTCAAAATGATCCTTCGCAAACTTCAGCAGCCTCTCGAATGCGAGAAGGGCTCAACACTCGTGGAGTTTGCAATCATTTTGCTGCCGCTTTGCATGATCATCATGGGCACACTGGAGCTCGGGTACCGGATTTATGCGATGGCTGTGGTCAACGGTGCGCTGCGAGATGCTGCACGTATGGCATCGACGGGCCAGTATACCGGGGCGCAAATCGACAGCCAAGTTACAGGCGCCATTCAGAGCTTTCGTCATAACGCGACAGTGACGATCGTAAAGAAAAGCTATAGCGACTTTACAGGCGTGGGCGTAGCGGAGCCGGTGACTTCAGGGTCCGTCGCAAGCGGGACTTATTGTTATGTCGACGTGAATGGCAACGGCCAGTGGGACGCGGACCAGGGAACAACGGGCCTCGGGAACCCGGATGACGTCGTCTATTATGATGTGACCGCGACCTATCCGACCCTTTTCCCATTTTCGCAGAAAATGTTCGGGCTTGGCTCGATCACTACCATCGAGTCCAATACTCTGCTTAGCAATGAGCCCTATGCGCCGCCAGTTACGAGCGATCCTCCCACATTATGTGTTTCTCCATGAAAAATATTCGCGCAATCATATCGAGTTTGCGCTTGGCACTTGCTCGTCTGCGCTGTCAAAGTGGCGTCGCGCTCATCGAATTTGCCTATACACTGCCGGTGCTGTTGGTTTTCATCGTCGGCGGCATGGAGCTCACGAACTATGTCCTGGTCGAGATGGAGATCAACCGCATCGCGACGATGACTGCAGACAATGCCAGTCGCCTCCAGACACCAATGACCGAATCTTACATGAACCAGCTGTTCGAGGGCGTTCAAAAGGCGGGATCCAACATCGACTTTCAAGACAATGGCCGAGTGATTATCAGTTCGGTTCAGAATAACACGGCTGGGACCGGACAGTGGATTTGCTGGCAGCGCTGCTATGGGTCGCTAACGGTTGCGTCCAAATACGGGGTTCAAGGCAAAGGACAGAATGACGCAACCTTGCCGAGTATCGGCGGGCTCACTGCGCAGCCTGGAAGCGCTTTCATGTATGCTGAAGTCTATTTTAACTACCATCCGATCATTCCGAACAGCTGGTTCAGCCACCCCCAGGTCACTTACGAAGCGGCCTATGTCGTTCGCCAGCGAACGGATTTTTCGATTTCTGGGACCGGCGCTTCGACCTGCTGAGGTTCCTTGGACGGATCGAAGTGATTTTTATCGAAATCTCGGCATACTTCTGTTTCGGCCAGTGACTAATCTCGCGTTCGCCGATAGCTCTTCATATTCTGTAGTCTGTACAGTTGGCTCGTCGCGCAGCTGTCGGCGGCCTTATCGAATAATGGCTCTAACGGGCTTCTTTGCTTTTCCAACCGCCTAACTCGCTTTCTTATTTTCCTCGAGCTTGTCGCGCTCGTGGCTGTCGAACCGATAGTGTTTCGAAGCGTTTCTCGAAATGGTCCCAATAAGAGCGACAAGTCGTTTCGCATTATAATAAACTCTTCGGGCAAGCTGGAGATTTCGAAAGTTCCACCGCCGCGCCAATAGTGCGGCATATGCCAAGCATCCTCGCACATTGCGGGCGTGGCCGGCTCGGTGAAAGAGAGCTCTTACTTCAGACGTTCGCTCGAACTTATAGGGCTCCTCGCCGCTGAGGTAATCATACTCGGTAGCCGCCTCCTTGGCAGCGTAACTAATAGCGAAATAGTCCAGTACTGACCCGGCTCCGGTCTTGCGATAGCATTGGTCGTACGAGCCCTGATAAAGGAAGAGCCGGTCCGCTTCTTGCTAATCTGCGCTTGAAAAGTTCACTATTCGATTTTTCACGGGCGCTTCGGATTCGATGCGCCAAAGACCTTGAACGCTGAGTAACAGCTGAGCGTCAGATGCGCGCAGCGGAGGCATCATGGAAGAAACGATTTTCGAAATCATGCGTGAAACAATGGCGACACAGGCCATCCTCATCGGATTGTGCCGGTCATTGAAGCAAGCGGGTCTGGGGTGGCATGTCGAGCGCGCCTTCAAATATGCAGACCATGTCGCAAGGGTCGGCGCATATCGGCTCGCAGATGGAAAGAACACGGCCGATCTCGCAGGATTTACCGAAATTGTCGAACGATTGAGACTAACGGTCCTGGAATCGGATCCGGAGTACGTCGGCAAGTTCGATCCGGCGGTCTAAATCCCTCGGGGCCTCAAGATGCAAAGGTAAAGCCTGGACTGGGCACCGCGGATCGTGCCGGCGGTAGCTTCACTGTAATAGAGACCGAAGCGGGCTTGAACTCATGGGATGCAATGAGACGTATTGCAGCAATCGTTGCTATCAAGGCTATAAGAGCAATGGCGCCGGCCCGGGAGTTCGTGTCTGAAGCTTTTTTGCGTCGGGCAGAATTCATCATCGCGCAATCGATCTCGTACTGGCTTTACTGATCCCCGAGCCCTTGGATGGGGAAGCGAAGCCAAAGCTACCATGCAAGGGATTGCAAACTCGTTACCTGCTGGATCGAAATGCATTCTTTTGAACTCTTTTTGGAAATTCGAATGGAGCTCTGAAGCTTCGAACGAAAAGAGTTGAGACAAAAGACGGCGGCGCCTTATTGAAAAGGCACCGCCGTCTTTGTTGGACCCAAGTTGCGAAGCTGCTCGCTTAACTTAGTGGAGCGAATTCGACACGTTGTTGAAGGTTGAATTGAGCTTGTTGCCGATGCCCTGCATGGCACCGATTGCGGCAACTGCGATGAGAGCTGCGATGAGACCATATTCAATGGCAGTCGCACCCTTTTGGTTTTTAATCAGCTTAAGAAACTTGCTCATGATCAACTCCAAGGTTCAACTCGAATTCTGTGGTTGTCCCAAGTGGGAACCTTCACAAGTTAGCTGGAGTGCGGTTACGAAAGCGTTAAATCCAAGAGCTAAGTAATTGATTTTATAACCCTTATCATTGGATAATCATCGAACGTCAGCATGCTAGCGACTCCGTCAAACCTGCGCGCGATCCATTCCCGTTGTTTCGACCTTTGAATGGGCTCGATGATCGCACCGCCAAAAATACGGGAAGCGCGAGGTGTTCAAATTGCGAGCTTCAATCCATGAAGGCGTGCGATCCGGCCCCGAACCTCAACCGGCGCAGCGATCAACCGCACCCAGCGCTTTCCGCCGATGGCAGGAAGGATTTCGACATCGAGCGTAAAGCCGGTTCCCTTTTGAATCGCATGGGCGCGAAGCCGCTCCATTTTCGCTCGGGAGTCTTCGCTATAGAAAGTGATGCAGTCCTCGCGAGTGATCGGCGTGCCGCGCTCAAGACCAAAAATGTCATAAACTCCGCCCGACCAGGTGAGGGCGTCATTGCCCTCGAGGTCGCATTCCCAGCAGCCGGCATGATGGGCTCCGAGTTCCCCAATGCGCAGCGGGGGAATCGCGTCCGTGATCGCGCAATTCAACAGCGAGCCATGCTCGAAGTGGCGGGCCTGTTCCCAAAGGGGCCAATTGCAATTGAGCGCGGACCCTCGCTGGACAAACATCTAGGTATGGGTCCCGAAGCTTTCTGCGAACCAGCGCTGGAGAGCACTGCTTGCGCCAGGAGTAAGCTCGAGGAAAATCCGCCGACGGTCGTGGGGATCGGTGCTTCTGATAATGTAATTCTGGTCTTCGAGCGTCTTGAGCCACCGAAGTGCTGTCGTTGAAGGCACGTTTGCTGCAGCCGACACGCTCCCGACGGTCGCCCGGCAACCGATCAGCTCCGCCTGGAAAAGATCGAGCAGAATGTCCCACGCAGGATCGGCAAACAGTTCGTTGGGAAAGTGGCGTGCGCGTTCGCGCCTCGTTCGAATGACCCATTTGACGGTTTGCTCGGGAACCTCGCTCGCAAACGTTTCCGGCAAGTCGGATCCGCAATGGACCTGCCCATTCATAGTCAAACGTTCCGCTAGCGAACCCGCAATCTGTCTCACTTCATCGCTGAGCTCGAGCAAGCGCTCTGCATG